>NZ_AP043828.1:0-2676578 GCF_055379665.1 Halomonas cibimaris | reverse complement strand
CGGAGGGCACATTCAGCGTCGCCTGTTGCCGCTTCGCCCTCGCGTGTTTGGCGGCGTGCGCTTTGACTACTGGCTGGCGCCGTCGCTGTATCTGTCCGGTGATTTTCTCGGCTATCAGCGCCACTGCGAGCGCTATAGTGCCTTTTACTTTGCCGACGTCTCCGGCCATGGTGCATCATCGGCGTTTGTCACGGTGCTGTTGAAATACCTGTTCACGCGCTGGCTGCAGGAGTGGGACGGTGAGCGACCCGAACAGCTGCCGGCGGACTGGCTTGCAGCGCTTAACCGCGAGCTGCAGGACAGCGATATCGGCAAGCACGCGACGCTTTTTGCCGGTGTGATTGATCATCTAACCCGCACCTTGCACTATTCGCTGGGGGCACAGCTGCCCATGCCGATGCTCAAGACCGGCGGCAAGCTTGTGCGTCTGGAAGGCGAGGGCATGCCGGTGGGGCTGTTTCCGGATGCGGTCTATCCTGTGCTGGAATGTCCGCTGCCCGACGATTTTTCTCTCTGGCTGTGTTCTGATGGCGTGCTGGAATGCTTGCCGGGAGACACCCTTAGCGTGCGCCTGGCGAAACTTGAGCGGCTGCTGGCAGAAAGTGCGACGCTTGAGCAGCTGCGCGACGGGCTGACCCGGGTCAGCACTGACGTTGATCTCAGGCAGGCGCGCCAGCCGGACGAAGCAGGCGATGACCGGCAGGCATTACCCGACGATTTAACCATCATGATGGTGAGCGGATTTGGGCAAGTTGATTGAAGAAGGCCGCATCAAAGCGGCGTTTGATTCCGGGGTGTTTGTCCTTAAGCTTTGCGGCGATGTGCGCCTGACGCTGTGTGCCACGCTGGATATTCAGGCCCAGCAGCTGGCGCAAACGCCGGGGCTGTGCGCGGTCATGATTGACCTGCGCGAAGCAAGCAACGTTGACTCTACTGCCCTTGGGTTTCTCGCCAAGGTGGCCATGGCGGTGCGAGGTCGCCTGGAGCGGCCACCCACTATTATTGTTGATAATCCCGACGTGCGTCAGATGCTTGACGTGATGGGGTTTGCTCGTTTTTTCACGCTGCTGTCAGCACCGCTGAGTCATGGCCCGGCCGACGATGCCGCAGAAGAGCTGCCTGAAGTGGCGGCGGATGAAAGCGGGCTGCGCGAGCGAATCCTTGAGGCGCACCGTATTTTGATGCGCATAAACGAGCACAATCGCGAGCAGTTTCAGCCGCTGGTGGAAATGCTTGAAGCGCAACACAGCTCGCCCCGCTGCTAAACTACGATAGCCGTGCCGGCGTTTCAGCCTTTTTGGCGCAGCTCGCCGAGTAGCGTTTCCAGCCGGCGCTGGTCGGCCATGAACTGGCGAATGCCGGCGGCGAGTTTTTCGCAGGCCATGGCATCTTCGTTGATTTGCCAGCGAAACGTTGCCTGATCCAGCGGTGTCGCCTTTTCGGCGCTAGCGGCGTTGCCTTCGGTGTGTAGCTGCCGAGCCAGAAAGCCGCTTTGGCGCTCCAGCTCGCCAAGCAGTTTGGGTGAAATGGTCAGCCGATCACAGCCCGCCAGCGCCTGAATTTCCTCGGTGTTGCGAAAGCTGGCGCCCATGACAATGGTGGGGTAGGCGTTCGCCTTGAAGTGCTCGTGGATTTTTTTGACCGAGATAACGCCGGGGTCTTTGGCACCGCTGAAGTCCGCTTTGGGGTTTTGTGCCTTGTACCAGTCAAGAATACGGCCCACGAAAGGGGAGATGAGCGTAACGCCGGCGTCGGCGCAGGCGCGGGCCTGGGTAAAGCCAAACAGCAGTGTCAGGTTGGTTTGAATGCCTTCGCGCTCCAGCTGAGAGGCGGCTTGAATCCCCTCCCAGGTTGAAGCCACCTTGATCAAAATACGCTCGGCGCTCACGCCGGCTTGTTGATAGCGCTCGATGAGTGAGTGGGCGCGGGCCATTGTGGCTTTGCGATCAAACGACAGCCGTGCGCTCACCTCGGTAGATACGTAGCCGGGTACCAGCGTGCTGATTTCGCTGCCAATATCGACCGCTACCCGGTCCAGCGCCTCGTCCAGATCGCGGCTTTCCCGGGCAATATGTGCCAGGCGCTCACGGCGGCCTTCCTGCTGGGCGGCCTGTAGGATCAAAGACGGGTTGGTGGTGGCGTCGTGGGGTTGAAAACGGCGAATGGCCTCTATATCGCCGGTGTCGGCGACCACGGTGGTCATTTGCCTGAGTTGGGATAGCAGGCTGTTAGCCATATCACGCTCCTTGGATGTCGTGGCGTTACTCTAGCAAGGCAGTGGCGCCTCGAATAGCGCAGCCAAGCGGCGTTACATCGTCTATCAGTAGCGGTTTTGCGAATACGCTATTGCCGCTGGCCTGTCGTTTGAACCGTTATTATCTTTTGTGTCAGGGAGCTGTATGCAACTTACCCCTCGCCGCATAGCGCTGCTGGTGGCTGCCAATACGGCGCTGGCCCCGTTTGCTATTGATGCGTATCTTCCCGCTATGGGGGCGCTGGCCGATACCGTCGATGCCAGCATCCACCGCACTGAGCTTTCCATCAGCGTGTTCTTGTTGGGGTTTGCCCTGGGGCAGCTGTGTTTTGGGCCGCTTTCCGACCGGTTGGGGCGCAAGCCCGTGCTGTCCGGTGGGCTTGCGGTCTTTGCCTTGGCCAGTCTGCTGCTTACCCAGGTAGACAGCCTGCCGGAGCTGTTATCGCTGCGTTTCGTTCAGGCGCTGGGAGGCGGGGCCTGCGTGGTGAATTCAGCCGCTATCGTACGCGACTGCTTTCAGGGCCGGGAGGCGGCCAGGGTGATGTCGACCATGGCCATGATCATGATGCTCGCACCGCTGGCGGCGCCGAGCATAGGCAGCGTACTTTTGCATCTGGTGGACTGGTGGCTGATCTTTGTCTTTCTGGCAGTCTATGCGCTGTTTCTGCTGTGGCTTTTGGGTACTAAGCTGCCCGAAACCCGCGATATGACATTGCCGGCGGCTTCGCTTCGTCAGGTGGTGCGCAACTATGCCAGTATCTTGCGCCATCAAGAGGGCATGGGCTATATCTGTGCGGTGGCGTCCGCGTTCGCCGGGCTATTTGCCTTTGTTACGGCATCGCCGTTTGTCTACATGGAGTACTTTTCCCTGTCGCCGGCGCTTTATCCTTTTGTTTTCGGCGCTAATGTGATCGTTATCGCCTCGTCCAATCGGGTTAATATCGCACTGCTCAAAACGCGAACGCCCCAGCAGAATCTGCGCCTGGGCTTGGCTGTACAGCTGGTGGCGGCCGGCGGTTTGGTGACGGTTACGGCGCTTGGGTTGAACAGCTTGCCGGTCGTGGTGGCGTTGGTGATGTGTTTTACCGGCATGATTGGCCTGATTACGCCCAACTCGATTTCGTCGCTGCTGGATCATTTTGGCCATATCAGTGCGACGGCGACGGCGCTTTTGGGGGGTATACAGTTTAGCTGTGGGGCGCTGGCCGGCATTATGGTCGGCTACTTTGAGGTCGAGAACATGTGGCCTATGGTGCTGACCATGCTGTCGGCTTCAGTCGTTGGCAACGTCGGCGTGCGCCTGCTGACGCCAAGGCCCGATCCCGAGGCGGAGCCTGACCCTCGTGTCTGAGCTGTGGCAGTGGTTCGACATGACGTTTGCCACCTGGCTTGGCGTGGCCTGTGTACTGACGGCGGGGGCGTTTGTGCAGCGCGCCACGGGCTTTGGCCTGGCCGTGGTCAGCGCGCCGCTGCTGCTGATGCTGGAGCCGCGGCTGGTACCGGTAGTGCTGGTACTGTTCGGGCTTACGGTATCGCTGATGATGGTACGCCACTATTGGCATGAGGTGCGCCTGGGCCCAATCAGTATGGCACTGGTAGGAAGGCTGCCGGGTAATGCGCTGGGCGCCTGGCTGCTGCTCGCCGCGCCCATGGTCATCATGGAGAAGCTGATTGCGGCCATTGTACTGTTTGCGGTGCTGGTGACGCTGTGTCGCTTTCGGCTGCCGGTGAATCGCATCACGCTGTTTAGCGCCGGCGTGCTGTCGGGTATTTTCGGCACTGTAGCCTCGATTGGTGGCCCGCCCATGGTGCTTCTAATGCACGGCCTGCCGCCGGACCGAATGCGCGGTAACCTGGCGGCGTTTTTCATTCTTACTTCTACTCTTACACTTTTTACACTGGCCGTCGTCGGGCAAATCAGCGCTTGGCACTTCGGCGTTGCACTGACGCTGTTGCCCGCTGTGCTTTTCGGCAATGCGGTGGCCAATCGCGTTGCTCATAAGGTGGATCGACGCTGGCTGCAGGGTATTTCGCTGGGATTGTGTACGACGGCGGCGCTAGGGTTACTGCTGTAGTCAGGCGGCATGTCAATTTATTTCCCGCCATCCCTTGCCAAACGCCGCCTCAGCCCGTAGAGTACGCATCCGCTGCAGACGACGCCAAGCGTTGCCCGCGGTGAAAGGCCCCAAAAAGGCCTTGGGTGTCAACAGGTTACGCGGTTTATGACATCGCAGTTGACAACCACTTCAAGGCGTGTAGAATACGCCTTCCTCGCAGCAGAGACGGCAAGTCATCGCCGCTTTGCAGGCCGACACAACGGCCTTGCGAGACGCTCTTTAACAAGTTGATCAGGTAATTCATGTGGGCGCTTGCCTGAGTGGGTGACAAATCATCTACTATCAAGGCAAGTGTCTCGTCAAAAACCTTCGGGTTTTGTTTGAGACGTTTGAAACCTTGAGCCAAGATTGATTCGCTTTTTCCAACGCCCTCGGGCGGCGGAAAGCAAGAATCACAATGATTTTAAACTGAAGAGTTTGATCATGGCTCAGATTGAACGCTGGCGGCAGGCTTAACACATGCAAGTCGAGCGGAAACGATGGAGTGCTTGCACTTCAGGCGTCGAGCGGCGGACGGGTGAGTAACGCATAGGAATCTGCCCGGTCGTGGGGGATAACCTGGGGAAACTCAGGCTAATACCGCATACGTCCTACGGGAGAAAGGGGGCTTTGGCTCCCGCGATCGGATGAGCCTATGTCGGATTAGCTGGTTGGTGGGGTAACGGCCTACCAAGGCAACGATCCGTAGCTGGTTTGAGAGGATGATCAGCCACACCGGGACTGAGACACGGCCCGGACTCCTACGGGAGGCAGCAGTGGGGAATATTGGACAATGGGCGAAAGCCTGATCCAGCCATGCCGCGTGTGTGAAGAAGGCCCTCGGGTTGTAAAGCACTTTCAGTGAGGAAGAACGCGGTCGGGTTAATACCCCGGCCGAAAGACATCACTCACAGAAGAAGCACCGGCTAACTCCGTGCCAGCAGCCGCGGTAATACGGAGGGTGCAAGCGTTAATCGGAATGACTGGGCGTAAAGCGCGCGTAGGCGGCTTGATAAGCCGGTTGTGAAAGCCCCGGGCTCAACCTGGGAATCGCATCCGGAACTGTTGGGCTAGAGTGCAGGAGAGGAAGGTAGAATTCCCGGTGTAGCGGTGAAATGCGTAGAGATCGGGAGGAATACCAGTGGCGAAGGCGGCCTTCTGGACTGACACTGACGCTGAGGTGCGAAAGCATGGGTAGCAAACAGGATTAGATACCCTGGTAGTCCATGCCGTAAACGATGTCGACCAGCCGTTGGGGTCCTTGAGACCCTTGTGGCGAAGTTAACGCGATAAGTCGACCGCCTGGGGAGTACGGCCGCAAGGTTAAAACTCAAATGAATTGACGGGGGCCCGCACAAGCGGTGGAGCATGTGGTTTAATTCGATGCAACGCGAAGAACCTTACCTACCCTTGACATCCTCGGAACTGGGCAGAGATGCCTTGGTGCCTTCGGGAACCGAGAGACAGGTGCTGCATGGCTGTCGTCAGCTCGTGTTGTGAAATGTTGGGTTAAGTCCCGTAACGAGCGCAACCCTTGTCCCTATTTGCCAGCGATTCGGTCGGGAACTCTAGGGAGACTGCCGGTGACAAACCGGAGGAAGGTGGGGACGACGTCAAGTCATCATGGCCCTTACGGGTAGGGCTACACACGTGCTACAATGGCCGGTACAAAGGGCAGCGAGCTTGCGAAAGTCAGCGAATCCCATAAAGCCGGTCTCAGTCCGGATCGGAGTCTGCAACTCGACTCCGTGAAGTCGGAATCGCTAGTAATCGTGCATCAGAATGGCACGGTGAATACGTTCCCGGGCCTTGTACACACCGCCCGTCACACCATGGAAGTGGACTGCACCAGAAGTGGTTAGCCTAACTTCGGAAGGCGATCACCACGGTGTGGTTCGCAACTGGGGTGAAGTCGTAACAAGGTAGCCGTAGGGGAACCTGCGGCTGGATCACCTCCTTAATCGATGCGTCACCCGCTCGGCAAGTGCCCACAATGAATTACCTGATCGATGTGTCGAAGTGCAGCCATAAGCACGGGGGCAACAGCCCGCCTGTTTACGACTGCTTTTTGGCAGTGCTCTTTAACAAGGTATATCAAGCTGATAAACGATCATTTCAGATGAAGTGATCATGTGATACGTCTCAAGCGTATCCGGCAATCGTTGTCATTGCGACCCCGACTCCTTCGGGTTATAGGGTCAAGCAATGAAGCGCACACGGTGGATGCCTAGGCAGCCAGAGGCGATGAAAGACGTGGAAGCCTGCGATAAGGCTCGGCGAGGTGGCAAACAACCTGCGACCCGGGCATCTCTGAATGGGGAAACCCACTCACCACAAGGTGAGTATCGTATTCTGAATACATAGGAATACGAGGCGAACCGGGGGAACTGAAACATCTCAGTACCCCGAGGAACAGAAATCAACCGAGATTCCCCCAGTAGCGGCGAGCGAACGGGGAGCAGCCCTTAAGCGCGTGGCCGATTAGACGAAGGCGTTGGGAAACGCCGCCATAGCGGGTGATAGCCCCGTAGTCGAAAATCCAAACGCGTGAAATCGAGTAGGTCGGGGCACGTGTAACCTTGACTGAAGACGGGGGGACCATCCTCCAAGGCTAAATACTCCTGGCTGACCGATAGTGAACCAGTACCGTGAGGGAAAGGCGAAAAGAACCCCGGAGAGGGGAGTGAAATAGATCCTGAAACCGTGTGCGTACAAGCAGTGGGAGCAGACTTGTTCTGTGACCGCGTACCTTTTGTATAATGGGTCAGCGACTTATTGTCCGTAGCAAGCTTAACCGACTAGGGGAGGCGTAGGGAAACCGAGTCTTAACAGGGCGTCGAGTTGCTGGCAATAGACCCGAAACCGGGCGATCTACCCATGGCCAGAGTGAAGGTTGCGTAACAGCAACTGGAGGCTCGAACCCACGTATGTTGAAAAATGCGGGGATGAGCTGTGGGTCGGAGTGAAAGGCTAATCAAGCCCGGAGATAGCTGGTTCTCCTCGAAAGCTATTTAGGTAGCGCCTCACGTATCACCGCCGGGGGTAGAGCACTGTTTCGGCTAGGGGGTCATCCCGACTTACCAACCCGAGGCAAACTCCGAATACCGGTGAGTGCAGCGTGGGAGACACACAGCGGGTGCTAACGTCCGTTGTGGAAAGGGCAACAACCCAGACCGTCAGCTAAGGTCCCCAAATCCTGGTTAAGTGGGAAACGATGTGGGAAGGCTCAGACAGCTAGGAGGTTGGCTTAGAAGCAGCCATCCTTTAAAGAAAGCGTAATAGCTCACTAGTCGAGTCGGCCTGCGCGGAAGATGTAACGGGGCTAAACCAGGTACCGAAGCTACGGACGCATCCTTCGGATGCGTGGTAGAGGAGCGTCGTGTAAGCCGATGAAGGGGAGTTGAGAAGCTCGCTGGAGGTATCACGAGTGCGAATGCTGACATGAGTAACGATAAAGGGCGTGAAAAACGCCCTCGCCGGAAGACCAAGGGTTTCTGTTCGACGCTAATCGAAGCAGAGTGAGTCGGCCCCTAAGGCGAGGCCGAAAGGCGTAGTCGATGGGAAACGGGTCAATATTCCCGTACCGGATCGTATTGCGATGAGGGGACGAAGAAGGCTAGGTGAGCCAGGCGACGGTTGTCCTGGTGAAAGTCCGTAGGCTGAGCCGCCAGGCAAATCCGGCAGCTCAAGGCCGAGAGACGAGACGAAGACACCTTGGGTGTTGAAGTCATTGATGCCACGCTTCCGGGAAAAGCCTCTAAGCACCAGATACGATGCGACCGTACCCCAAACCAACACAGGTGGTCAGGGTGAGAATCCCCAGGCGCTTGAGACAACTCGGGTGAAGGAACTAGGCAAAATGGTGCCGTAACTTCGGGAGAAGGCACGCCGCCGGTACGTGAAACCCCTCGCGGGCGGAGCGGAAGGCGGTCGAAGATACCAGGTGGCTACAACTGTTTACTAAAAACACAGCACTCTGCCAACGCGCAAGCGGACGTATAGGGTGTGACGCCTGCCCGGTGCCGGAAGGTTAAGTGATGACGTTAGGTTCGCCGAAGCGTTTGATCGAAGCCCCGGTAAACGGCGGCCGTAACTATAACGGTCCTAAGGTAGCGAAATTCCTTGTCGGGTAAGTTCCGACCTGCACGAATGGCGTAATGATGGCCACGCTGTCTCCACCCGAGACTCAGTGAAATTGAAATCGCCGTGAAGATGCGGTGTACCCGCGGCCAGACGGAAAGACCCCGTGAACCTTTACTATAGCTTCACACTGGACGCTGATGTTGCCTGTGTAGGATAGCTGGGAGGCTTGGAACCCCGGTCGCCAGACCGGGGGGAGCCACCCTTGAAATACCAGCCTGGCATCATTGGCGTTCTCACTCTGATCCGTGATCCGGATCGAGGACCGTGTGTGGTGGGTAGTTTGACTGGGGCGGTCTCCTCCCAAAGCGTAACGGAGGAGCACGAAGGTACCCTCAGCACGGTCGGACATCGTGCAGTGAGTGCAAGAGCACAAGGGTGCTTGACTGCGAGACAGACACGTCGAGCAGGTGCGAAAGCAGGTTCTAGTGATCCGGTGGTTCTGTATGGAAGGGCCATCGCTCAACGGATAAAAGGTACTCCGGGGATAACAGGCTGATACCGCCCAAGAGTTCACATCGACGGCGGTGTTTGGCACCTCGATGTCGGCTCATCACATCCTGGGGCTGAAGTCGGTCCCAAGGGTATGGCTGTTCGCCATTTAAAGTGGTACGCGAGCTGGGTTTAGAACGTCGTGAGACAGTTCGGTCCCTATCTGCCGTGGGCGCAGGATGTTTGCGAAGGGCTGCTCCTAGTACGAGAGGACCGGAGTGGACGACCCTCTGGTGTGCCGGTTGTCACGCCCGTGGCATTGCCGGGTAGCTAAGGTCGGACGGGATAACCGCTGAAAGCATCTAAGCGGGAAGCCTCCTTCAAGATGAGACATCCCCGAGGCCTCGAGCCTCCTGAAGGGCCCAGCAAGACGAGCTGGTGGATAGGCACGGTGTGGAAGCGCTGCAAGGCGTTGAGCTAACGTGTACTAATGGCCCGTGAGGCTTGACCCTATAACACCCAAGGGGTCGGGTTGCAGGACAACGACCGGATACAAGAGACGTATCGCACAGCTTGATAGACCACCAGTTACGCCTGACGGCCATAGCGAGCGGGAACCACCTGATCCCTTGCCGAACTCAGCAGTGAAACCGTTCAGCGCCGATGGTAGTGTGGGGCCTCCCCATGCGAGAGTAGGACATCGTCAGGCACCAATACGCAGAAAACCCGGCCACGCGCCGGGTTTTTTGTGTCTATCTACAATAAAAATATCAAGATGAAGCGCTATGCATAAAGTGCTAAAGAAAGCGCTGGAAGAAAGCCGGAAAAGGAAAGTCCTTAACGGTGGTACTGCTTTTCGCGCTCGGGTTGCCAAACAATGGCATCAATCTGTAAGCGAGCCTTGCCGCCGTTGGGTAAGGGCCAGTCAACAATGTCGCCCACCTTCAACCCGATCAGTCCGGCACCGATAGGAGCCATGACAGAGATACCGTCTTCAGTGTTGCCAAGAGCATGCGGATATACCAGCGTGCGGGTCATCTGACGATTTCGCTCCAGGTCAGTAAACTGGATTTTGCTGTTCATGCTCACGACGTTATCAGGTACGTCAGCCGGGTCAACGACCTCTCCACGGGTCAACTCCGTTTCAAGCAGCTCAGCGACGACCATATCCGTGCCATTGTCTGCGGTATCGTCAATCAAGCGCTGGAGACGCTCAGCATCAAGCCGGTTAATCACAATAGGCGGGCGATACTCCATGTTGCTCTCCTTGACCTTGATATAGAAAATGCAAACGTGCAATGACCTACAAAAACAGTCCTTCCCCAAATGGGGAAGGACTGCCACTGACAGCACCAGTATACGCTATTTATGCGCGCAAAACGATCAGACAACGCCTTGATCAATCATGGCATCGGCTACCCGGCGGAAACCGGCAATGTTGGCGCCCAGCACCAGATTGGTCGGCGCATCGAACTCGGCTGCGGTATCGGCACATTGCCTGTGAATCTCTGCCATGATGGCCTTGAGCTTTTCGTCCACTTTCTCCAGCGGCCATTGTTCCATGCTGCTGTTTTGCGCCATTTCCAGCTGGCTGGTGGCAACCCCGCCGGCGTTGGCCGCTTTGCCCGGGCCGTAAGCAATACCTGCCTCCAGGAAGCAATCAGCAGCGTCGGCCGTGGAAGGCATGTTCGCGCCTTCGCTGATGCAGGATACGCCGTTTTTCAGCAGTGCCTGGGCATCGGCGGCGGTCAGTTCGTTTTGCGTGGCGCAAGGGAAGGCCACGTCAGCTTCGATACGCCATACCGCATGGCCGTCTTCGGGATAGTCGGAAGCCGCAATGTAGCGAGCGTTGGGACGCGTTTCGAGGTAGTTTTCCAGCGACACGCGCTCAACTTCCTTCAGCTGCTTGAGCAGGTCCAGGTCAACGCCGTCGGCGTCATGCAGGGTGCCGCCCGAGTCGGTGCAGGTGATGGGCTTGGCGCCCAGTTCAAGCAGCTTTTCAACGGTGTAGATGGCGACGTTACCGGCGCCGGATACCAAACAGGTTTTGCCTTCGATGCTTTCACCGCGGGCTTCCAGCATGTTCTGGGCAAAATAGACAGCGCCGTAGCCGGTCGCTTCCTTACGGCCGATAGAGCCGCCCCAGTCCAGACCCTTGCCGGTTAAAATGCCTTCATAGCGACCGGTTATGCGCTTGTACTGGCCGTAGAGATAGCCGACTTCGCGTGCACCAACGCCGATATCGCCGGCGGGGACGTCAGTGGTTGGGCCAATGTGGCGATAAAGTTCGGTCATGAAGGCCTGGCAAAACCGCATGATTTCAGCATCCGATTTGCCTTTCGGGTCAAAGTTGGAGCCGCCCTTGCCGCCTCCGATGGGCAGGCCGGTGAGCGCGTTTTTGAAAATTTGCTCAAAGCCCAAAAACTTGATGGTGCCGGAAGTAACGCTTGAGTGAAAGCGCAGGCCGCCCTTGTACGGACCCAAGGCCGAGTTGAACTGGACGCGATAGCCCTTGTTGACTTGGGCTGTGCCGTTATCGTCTACCCAGCAGATGCGAAACATGATCTGGCGTTCAGGCTCGACGATGCGCTCGATGATATTGTGTTCAAGATAGTGCGGGCAGCGCTTGAACAGCGGGCGCAGGCATTCCAGTACCTCTTCGGCGGCCTGGTAGAATTCGGTTTGGGCCGGGCTGCTTTGCTTTAAACTGGCGAGCGTGTCGTGTACGTAGGTTTCCAGGTGGTTGGGGGTGGTCTGCGTCTCGGCCATGTTTTTTACTCTAGTTGTTAATGGGGATCAATATAAAAACTGTACCTATACTAAGCGCAACATGTTGTTTGTGCATAGCCTATGCGTAAAAAATGTGTGATGCATCTTTTTAGACAAAAGTCTAGTAAAGAGGAGAGTAGCTTCATTATTCGCTTTTAGTGCTATATGTTTTCGAAGCCGTTTTACTTTGGTCGGTAGGCCATGGCGCGCGTGTTACGATTGCACGGTTTCACATCGTTATTGGGGATTCCACGTGAATACAACATGGCCGGCAACGTGGCTGGTGTACTGTCGGGAAGGCTTTGAACGGGATGCGCAGGCAGAGCTTGAGCACCATGCTCTAGAACACGGTGTTCACGTTAAAGGCGAGTCCGGTAGCGGCTGGGCAAGCGTTATGCGCATAAACGGTGAAACGATCAACGAGCTGCAGCGTCACGTGCCGTTTTCCCGGCTTATTTTTGCGCGGCAAAGCCTGGTAGCGCTGCCGCCGCTTTTTCTTGACCGCGAAAATCGCCTGGGAGCCATCGCAGCTCAGATTCGAGAAGCCGGATGGAGTTTTGAAAGCATCTGGCATGAAACGCCTGATACCAACGAGGGCAAATCCCTTGTGCGCTTGGCCAAGGCCCTGACGCGTCCTCTGCAAAGCATGCTGAAAAAGCACGGTGCCCTGCGGCGCAAAGCCGGTGGCCGGCGCCTTCATCTTTTGTGGCTGTCGGGTGAGCAGGTGCGGCTGGGCATGAGTTTTGCCGGCAATCGCTGCGAACTTGTCGGCGGCATTCGGCGGCTGCGCTTTCCTTCTCGGGCGCCCAGCCGCTCAACGCTGAAGTTGGAAGAAGCCTGGCATGAGTTTGTGCCGCGCGATGAATGGGATACGCGACTGGAAGAAGGTATGCAGGCAGCGGACCTGGGCGCGGCACCCGGCGGCTGGACCTGGCAGCTGGTGCAGCGCGGCATGCACGTTTATGCCATTGATAACGGCCCCATGGATAGCACTTTAATGGCCAGTGGGCAGGTAGAGCACCTGGCGGAAGACGGATTTGTCTGGCAGCCGCCCTGTCGCCTGGATTGGCTGGTGTGCGATATCGTCGATAAGCCGTCCCGAGTTATTGCCATGATGACGCGGTGGCTGGTTCACCGCTGGTGCCGTGAGGCGATATTCAATTTAAAATTGCCGGTAACTATTCAGGTGGCGTCGGGTGAGACTCGCCAACCCGCTGTTCCTTCAGGCATAGTACCGTCATTCGACTCCCCCACCCAGCAGGCAACATGACCATCAGAGATATCAACGTCGACGAGGCCCTCGAGCGGGTCCGGCAGCAGCTCAAGGAAGACCGCACGGTCTCTCCTTCGCTGCGCGCCGCGATCGACGTCCTGATGCTGCTGGTCAAGCTGATGGCGGACCGGCTGGCGACCAGCAGCCGCAATAGCAGCAAGCCGCCGTCACAGGACCTCAACCGCCAACGCCGCTCCCGGGCAAAGGGCGAGCGTCGCCCCGGCGGGCAACCGGGTCACGAAGGCAGGACGCTGGAGCCGGTTACCGACCCGGATGAGGTCGTATCGTTGCGCGTCGATCGCCGCACTCTGCCCAACAAGGGGAGAGCGTATCACTCGGTCGGCGTTGAGAAGCGTCAGGTCCAGGACATCGTGATCCAGTCGGTGGTGACCGAGTACCAGGCCGAGGTGCTGGAGGATGATCGGGGCCAACGCCATGTAGCGCCGTTTCCCGACGGCGTGACCCGCCCGATCCAGTATGGCCCGCGTCTCAAGGCGCATGCCGTCTATCTCTCCCAATACCAGCTGCTGCCTTATGCGCGCATTCGGGAGCTGCTGACGTCGCAGTATGGCCTGTCACTGAGCACCGGCACCCTGTTTGCCTTCAACCAGGAGGCCTGCCGACGAGCCGAGCCCTTTGCCGAGTGGGTGATCCCGGCGCTACGTGAAGCGGCTACCGTGCATGCCGATGAAACCGGGATGCAGGTCGGTGGCAAGCGCTACTGGCTGCACTGCGCCTCGAATGAAGCCTTGACCTACCTGGCGCCTCATGCAAAGCGCGGCCAGGAGGCCATGGACGCCATCGGCATCCTGCCTTACGTCCAGGGAGTACTGGTGCATGATCATTGGAAGCCCTATTACCGCTACCACGATTGCCGGCACGCGCTGTGCAATGCCCATCACCTTCGCGAACTGACCGGCGTCCGGGACAACGACCAGCAAACCTGGGCGACGTCGCTGCATGATCGGCTGTTGGCCATGAATCGCGCCGTCGATGAGGCGGGAGGCTGCCTCCCGGCAGACGAGGCGCAGCGCTGGCGAGTTCGCTACCGGGACTGCCTGGCGGAGGGTGAGGCCGAATGTCCGCCACCGGCCAGGCCACCCCCCGGAACCCGTGGGCGCACCAGGCGCACCAAAGCGCGCAACCTGCTCGAACGCCTCCGGGCGTATGAGGATGACGTGCTGCGCTTCCTCGAGGATCCTGCCGTTCCCTTCACCAACAACCAGGGAGAGCGCGACCTGCGGATGACAAAGGTCCAGCAGAAGATCTCGGGCTGTTTCCGCTCGTGGGAAGGGGCGGAGATCTTCTGTCGGATGCGCAGTTTCCTCTCGACGGCCGTTAAACAGGGCCTGGCGGCGCACACGGCGCTGGAGCAACTGTTTGCCGGTGAGGTGCCTGCCTTCATGCGAGAGGACGAGCTGGATCAGGCAGCATGAGCTAAATAGTTACAATTGCCGATGAAAAAACGCTGGGAGCAAGTGCAGCACAGCATGGAAGCGCTGAAGCAAGCGCTGAGCCAGGCAGGCGTCAGGGCCACGGTCGCATGCCGCCAGCTGTATCACGACCGTGAAGAAGTGACGGTGCACGTGCGGCTGCTGGATTGAGCCTTTTGCTGCAGTCAAGATAAGTGATAAATGAGGTAGCCATGACCTACGATGCCGATAGCCTGCCAAGCCGCGATGCTCTGCTGGATACCAGCGGGCTATATTGCCCTGAACCGATCATGCTGATGCATAATCAAGTTCGTGATATGGCCCCGGGAGAGATACTGGAGGTCGTCGCTACCGATCCGGCAACGACGCGGGATGTGCCCAAATTCTGTCAGTTTCTCGGCCATGAGCTGCTGGCTCAGCACACGGCCGGAGACGTCTATCGCTACTTTATATGCCTTGCCGGCTGAATGAGCCTTGCGGCTGGCTGGCTGGTTGGCTGCGGCGCGCCGCTGATTTTTCAGCCGTTTTCAGACGGCACCATCATCAGCGCCAGCGCTTCAAGCGTTGCCGGGTCTTCTTCCATGATGCGCTGGGCAATATGGCGCTGAAAAAAGTACAGCCGCGGATGGCGTGAGCGCGCGTTGTACAGGCAGGCGTCACCGATGCGTACCGGCGTCAGCGTGGCTTTTTCCTCGTCGGCAAGCAGCGCATCAATGCTGCCGTCGCTGTAAAGCGACCAGCCATGTACCAGTCGCATCTGCCAGGGCGCTCTGGGCGTGTCCATACACAGAGCGTACGTTCCTTGAGTATCGGGAAGCTGCTGAATGAGGGTGACCTCGCGCGAGGTTTCATACTCAAAGTAGGTGGCCGCGGCCAGCAGCTCGTCGTATTTGTGCTCCGGCGGTTTGGTAAAGATTTCTTCGGTTTCCGAATCGCGATAGCCGACAAAGCGGCCGTTTTCTTCACTGTTGATCTGGGGGCAGGGCGTGAGCGCTGCCATCCACGGAACCAGGCCGTCGACGCTGCCGTCCTGGTGAAGCCCCCATGCCAGCACGGGAATGCTATAGCAGGTGTGCGCATCGGCGTCGAGCTGGTAGAGCATTTCCAGCCCGTCGAGTTCTGGCGCCAGACGTACCAGCTGCTTTTGTGCCTGATAGCGCCGGCGTACCGTTTCCAGATCGATGACCTGGGCAGAGCGAGATGACAAGGATGCGCCCATGGTGTCCCTCCTGATGCTGCATGGCCTCGATACGGCAAGATGCCACAGTGTTGCCGTTTGCCCCATCAATAGCACAGCTTGCACGCAAGGTTAAGTGCCGAGTGGCGCCATGGCTTGCCTACTGATCACGGCAGGTGCCGGCGATGAAGCGTACGGCGCGATGCTCCATCAGCGCTGCCTGAAAAGACATCCAGGGTGCGCGGGGATTGTCCTGGGATAGCCAGCGGTAGCGGTAGGCCGCCATGGCCGGCGGGGCTGTAAGGGGCAGACTGTCGAACAGCGCATTGACGGCCGATAGCCACTGTGCGGTTTTTCGCTGTGCGGCCTCGACGGGTGCCGGCCGCCAGGCCGGCAGGCAGCGGCCGATCGGCGCGCTATGCAAAGCAGCAGTGGCTTCATGCAAGCGCTGGGTAGCCAGCATTAATGTGCGCAATACCTGAGCGGTGAGCGGGCGGGCGCGCAGGGTCTTGAGCCGCTGTTCCAGATCGCTGGAATTTTGCACCCAGCTTCGGCTGAACTGATGACGCACCATGCGCGTCAGGTAACCAAGCGCCTGCAGGTCGGGCTGGATGTCCACGTCGGTGAACGCTATCGGCGTACTGGCGCGGGAAAAGCTTTTTTCCCATTCCGAGGAGTCAAACAGTGCGTTCCAGCTGACGAAGGGGAGTTGGCGGGTTTTGGTCAGCGTGAGTCGGCGTAGCCGCTGGCGATCATCGTCGGCAAGCTCGTCAGGCACCGACGTGTTCCAGCAGCCGCTGAGGCGCTGCCATAGCGTACGCTCATAAAGCCACTGCTGGCTGGGCGGTGCAACGCGCCCGAGCTGATTATTGCGGCCGGCGACCAGTGAAACAATGCGGCATGCCCGCAGCGCATAGATATCCAGCAGCCCCTCGCGGGTTTCTTCAATATCGAAAAGGCGATCATCGCGCTTGGGCAGCTTGCCGATATTGGCCGGCGCCGAGCGGGTAATAGGCGCAACATCGAGCGTTTGCTCAAGCGTGCGGTGATACTCGACCCAGCGTCTTTCCGCCTCGCCGTCGCTGCAGCCGGCGAGCAGCAGCGCCGCCGCCGGGAGGGCTATGCGGTAAGCTTTCAGGCGCGGGCTTATCATGTGACGGGCTCCTGCCGGGCCCGGAGGCGGCGGCTAACGGCTTGCAGCCGCCAGCCCAGCAATATAGCGGCCGTACTAAGCCCGGCGATCAGCCCTAGCCAGTAGCCGTGCACCCCCAGCGGGCCGGTAAGGGAGCCTGCCCCTTGGGTACCCAGCCAGTGCCCGCCGCCAAGGCCGACGCACCAGTACGACAGTACGGTAATCAGCATCACGATGCGGGTATCTTTGTAGCCGCGCAGCGCGCCGGCCAGATTCGCCTGTAGCGAATCCGATACCTGGTAAAACACCGCCAGCGTCAGCAGTGACGCGGCCAGCCGCTGCACCTCCGGATTGGCGGTATACAATGAAATGACCCACGTACCCGCTGTCCACAGCAGGGTGCTGTTAATCGCGGCGACCACCAGGCTAATGGCGATACCGTTACCGGCGACGAGCCGCGCCAGATCCGGGCGATTCTGCCCTAGCGTGTTGCCTACGCGAATCGTCAGCGCCATGCTCAACGACAGCGGCAGCATGAACAAAATGCCGGTAAAGCTGAACGCTACCTGGTGCGCGGCCACCGTGATTTCGCCCAGGCTGGCGATAAACAGCGCAATCAGCGTAAACAGCGTGACTTCAACGAAAATGGCGATGCCGATCGGCAAACCGACCACAGTCAGTTCGCGTAGCCCGCTCGCCTGGGGCCGGGTCATGCGCTGCCACAGGTTGACCGGTGCATAGGCGCGGCCGCGGGAGGTATAAAACGCCATGGCCAGCGCCATCGTCCACATGGAAACGGCAGTGGCAATGCCGCAGCCAAAAGCGCCAAGGCTGGGCAGCTGCTGCAAGACATCGGGCACGTTATTGCCCAGCAGGGCTGTCAGGCCATCACCGCCGTAGATGAGCAGGTAGTTGCTGGGAATATTCACGCCCAGCCCGATCAGGCTGATCCAAAGCGCCGGGCGGGTGTGATTCATGCCGTCGGAGAACGCTCGCAGAGCCTGGAACAAGGCCACCCCGGGCATGCCGAAAGCAAGCGCCGACAGATAGGCCGACGAGGCGCTGGCAACTTCCCGGGGTACCTCCATCAGCGCGAAAACCGGCGTAACGGTCAGCCACAAAAGCCCGGCAGAGGCTGCGCCGAGCACTAGCGCCACCCATAGCGCCTGGTGGACCGCCGGGCGTATATCGGCGTGTCGCTGCCCGCCGAGCAGCTGAGCGACGATCGGCGTGAGTCCCATCAGCGTACCGGTCATGAACAGCATCAGCGGCATCCACAGGCTGGAGCCCACCGATACCGCTGCCAGCGCCGTGGCGTTTAGGCGCCCGGTCATCATGATATCGACCACGCTCATGCTGCCCTGGGCGAGCTGGGCGCCGCAGATGGGCAGGGCCAGGCTTGCCAGCAGGCGGGTTTCAGGCCAATAGCGTGTTTTCCAGCGAAAGGTAAGATGGCCCAAAGCGGCCTCCTTCAAGGCGTGAGTGACAGTCTGAACGACGTTATACTGCCCGCATTGGTATTCTCTGCAAGGAGTCAACGTGGAAGCAGCAGCGAAAAAGGCAGATGACGCGCGCTGGACGCTGGATGATATAACCGCTTTGTTTGACGGCGTATTTGCCGCGACCTACCAAACTCGTCTGATTCGCGGCGGCGATGAGCCGATCTATCTGCCGGCCGATGGCGATACTGCGTATCATCGCGTGATCTTTGCCCGGGGCTTTTACGCCAGCGCCCTGCACGAAATCAGCCACTGGTGCATTGCCGGTGCGTCACGCCGACAGCGTGAAGACTACGGCTATTGGTACCTGCCCGACGGCCGCGACGCCAAACAGCAGCGAGCGTTCGAGCAGGCAGAAGTGGCCCCGCAGGCGCTGGAATCGCTGTTTGCCGCGGCCTGCGGCCGCGCGTTTAACGTTAGCGTCGATAACCTGGACGGCGACGCCGAGGTTGATCGCCATGCCTTTGCGCAAAAGGTGCAGCAAAGAGCCGATCGCTATCTCGCTGACGGGCTGCCCCTTCGGGCCAGGGCGTTTCGCGAAGCCCTGCACTGCTACTACCAAACCGCTGCAAGCCTGGAGCAGGCCTGCGCTACCGGGCGGGGCGTGCTCGCTTAGTGCTCCACAAGGCGCTGGTGCAGATGCAGCATGGCCTGAATCTCGTGCTCGGGGCGCATGGGTTCAAGGCCCAGCTCATTGAAGGTCTCCCCGCGCCGGTGCTGCCACACCCCGGGCCCGACGGCATCGTAGAGCACCTCGGCCGGTGCCAGCTCGACAAAGGGATCAAGCCCGTAGGTATCGAAAAGGCGTGCCAGCGCCTGGTCTTCCTCGCCGCTGCCGTTGGTGTATAGCGTGGCGTTGAAGTGATCATTTTCCAGCTCACGGATCACGTCCAGCGGGCTTACGCCCAGACTTTCCAGCTCTTCCATGCTGTAGTCTCCGGTAATGCTGGATTCCTCGTTTAGCCAGCTGTCGTCGGGCTGAATCAAGGTGTGCTTGACGCGCCCGTCAGGGAGTGACCAGGCAATGGCCAGCGGCAAGCCGTCATCGCTTGCCGTTTCCAGCGCGATAAATCCCGGAATATCGTTCATGTGGTCGTCTCTTTGATCGGTCGTTTCTTTGATCGGTCGGTTCACGCCGGCAGGCGAAAAAACGCGGTGGCCGTTCGAGTCGTTGCCTCGGCGAGCGCGGCTTCGTCCATATCGCGCCAGTAGGCAATTTCACGCACGATCCACGGCAGCAAGGCCGGTTCGTGACGCCGCCCCTTGAGCTTCGCCGGCAGGT
The DNA here is from genome assembly GCF_055379665.1 of Halomonas cibimaris. Taxonomy (NCBI): domain Bacteria; kingdom Pseudomonadati; phylum Pseudomonadota; class Gammaproteobacteria; order Oceanospirillales; family Halomonadaceae; genus Halomonas; species Halomonas cibimaris. Next base: position 2,657,091 of record NZ_AP043828.1, on the reverse strand, counting down.
TGCGCGGCAGCAGATACGGGCAGTCGGTTTCCACCATCAGCCGCTCAAGCGCAATGTCGCCTACCAGCTCGCGCAGGTGATGCCCGCGGCGCTCATCGCACAGCCAGCCGGTCAAGCCGATGTGCAGGTCCAGATCCAGATAGCCGTAGAGGGTGTCTTTATCTGCGGTAAAGCAGTGCACCACGGCATGGCCGATATCGTCGCGCCAGCTTGTGAGCATCTCGCGCATGCGGGTTCCGGCGTCACGTTCGTGGATAAATAGCGGCAGGCCGTGCTCGGCGGCAAGGGCAAGCTGGGCTTCGAAGGCGTGCTCCTGCTCTGCCGGGGTTGAAAAGTTGCGGTTGAAATCCAGCCCGCATTCGCCTACTGCAACAACGCCCGGATGCGAGTACAGGGCGGCCATGTGCCCGGCAAGCGAGGCGTTCCAGCCGCTGGCATCGTGGGGGTGCACGCCGGCGGTGGCGTATAGCCCCGCATGACGTTCAGACAGCGCAGCGGCCTGGCGGGCGTGCTCAAGATCCGTGCCGGTTAAAATCAGCGTGTTTACGTTGGCTGCCCGAGCCCGGGCCAGCACGGCGTCAAGATCATCGGCAAAGCTTTGATGGGTCAGGTTCGCCCCGATATCCACCAGCGGTGCCGGCGAGCGAAACTGCAGCGCCTCGGGCAGCGCGCCGTCGGATGCTGGCACGTTGTCAAAAGATGCGTCGGCCACGTGGAGCTCCTGAGTCACAGCAAATAGACATGATACATCGCCTTAGTATAACGCTTGGCGGTGAAGGCGACGATACCGCCACCTGCGCGGCTGCATACGTTACACTATTGCTTTGCAACATGAGGAGAAAAGCGTGACCTTGTTACGACTCGAACAGCTACAGCTGGCTTATGGCACCCAGGTTTTGTTGGACAGCGCCGACTTGACCATTGAGAAAGGCGAGCGCCTGGCGCTGGTCGGGCGTAACGGCACGGGGAAGTCGACGCTGTTAAAGCTTGTTGCCGGCGAGCTTCAGCCTGACGGCGGTACGATCTGGCGGGCCCCGGGGCTTAAGATCGGCGTGCTGGCCCAGGAGTTGCCGGACTCATCGGGCATGACGATTTTTGACGTAGTGGCGCAAGGCCTGCCCGAGGCCGGGGAACTTCTGTCTGAATATCATCACCTGATTCACGCCGCCGAGCCGGACATGGACCGCATGGCCACGCTGCAAACCCGCATCGAGGCCATTGACGGCTGGTCGTTTCATCAGCGTATCGATGTGATTTTAACGCGGCTGGGCCTGCCGCCCGAAGCCGAGATGAACGCGCTGTCCGGCGGCTGGCGCCGGCGCGTGGCGTTGGCGCGTGCCCTGGTGGCCGAGCCGGATCTTTTGCTTCTCGACGAGCCCACCAACCATCTGGATCTGGACACCATCGCCTGGCTGGAAGAGCAGCTTTTGGCGTTCAACGGCGCGGTGCTGCTGATTACCCACGACAGGGCGTTTCTTTCGCGGCTGGCGACCCACGTGCTGGAGCTGGATCGCGGCAAGCTGGGGCGCTATCCGGGCAGCTATACGGCCTATCAGGAGCGCAAGCAGCACGAGCTGGAGGTCGAGGCGCGGGAAAACGCCGAGTTCGACAAAAAGCTTGCCCAGGAAGAAACCTGGATACGCCAGGGCATCAAGGCGCGGCGCACCCGCAACGAAGGCCGCGTGCGGGCGCTTGAGCAAATGCGCGCCGAACGCGGCCAGCGCCGTGAACGTCAGGGCACGGCCAATCTCACCGTGGACCGCGGTGAGCGCACCGGCAAACGCGTCATGGAGCTGGCCCACGTTACCCACGGCTACGGCGCCGATCCTTTGATCGATGATTTCAGCCTGGAAGTGCAGCGGGGCGACCGTATCGGCTTTCTGGGGCGCAACGGTGCGGGCAAGACCACCTTGTTAAAAATCATGCTTGGCGAGCTGGCCCCTGATGCCGGAACCGTCCGGCTGGGTACCAATCTGAACGTGGCCTACTTTGACCAGCTGCGTGCCGGGCTTGAGCTGGAAGAAACTGTCTACAACAACGTCGCTCAGGGCAGCGATCGGGTGTCGGTCGGCGGCAAGGATCGCCACGTGATGAGCTATCTGCAGGATTTCCTGTTCAGTCCGGCGCGCGCCCGCCAGCCGGTCAAGGCGCTGTCCGGCGGCGAATCCAATCGCCTTTTATTGGCCAAGCTGTTTACTCAGCCGGCCAACGTGCTGGTGCTCGACGAGCCCACCAACGATCTGGATATGGAAACCCTGGAGCTTCTTGAAGAGCTGCTGCTGGACTTTGACGGCACGCTATTGCTGGTGTCCCACGATCGGACCTTCATGGACAATGTAGTTACCAGCGTGCTGGCGTTTGAAGGCGAAGGCCAGGTGCGTGAATACGTCGGCGGCTACACCGACTGGGTGCGCCAGGGCGGCACGTTACCGCCGGCGCCCTGGGATGGCGCGGCCCGCCAGCAGGCCGAACCCACGCGCAAGGCCGAGCCCGCCCCGGCAAAAAAGCCCGCAGCGCCGGCGAAAAAGGCGGTGAAGCTATCGTATAAAATCCAGCGAGAGCTGGACGGCTTGCCCGCCGAGATTGAACGGCTGGAAGGGCAGGTTGAAGCCCTGGAGCAAAGCGTAGGCGACCCGGCGTTTTATCAGCGGCCTGCAGGCGAAGTAGAGCAAAAGCTTAAAGAACTTGGCGACGCGCAAGAAGCGCTGGAAGCGGTTATGGAGCGGTGGATGGAGCTTGAGGCGATGACAGAAAACGCTGAGTAGCAGGCAAGCTCAGCCGGGCATGAGCGCGTGAGGCAGAGCCGGACGAGATAAAGCCAAACAGGATAGAGCCAAAAGGATAGGGCCACACAAGATAGAGCCAAACAAGGAAGGCAGAACACAAAAGGCGCCAACAAGGCGCCTTTTGCTTTGCGAGATTGCCCGGCGGGCCTTTACTCTTCGCTTTTTTCGCCTTTTTGCCCTACGCGTACGGCGAGCACATCGCACTGAGCGCCGTGCAGTACGCCGGTCGACGTAGAGCCCAGCAGCAGGGCAAAGCCGTGGCGCCCGTGGGAACCCACGACGATCAGGTCGACGTTGTGGTCGTCGGCAAAACGGTGGATTTCGGTATCGGGCATGCCGACCACTACGTGCTGATTCACTTCGTCCACGTGCGGGGCGGCAATTTCGCCTAGCCGCTTTTTGGCGTGGTCGTCAAGCTGATCCTGAATGCTGGTCAGATCCATGGGAATATCGCCGCCGTAGGCAAAGCCCAGCGGCTCCAGGGTATGCATGATGGAAATTTTGGCATGGTCGTTGCGCTCGGCAACGGCCATGGCGCGTTCCAGCACCTTGTGCGAATCTTTGGTTAAATCGACCGCCACCAGAATATGGTGATAGCTCATATTATCCCTCCAACATAGTGAAATAGCGCAGCTAACAAACCCCGCCTTCACTCTAGGCCGGCATGCGCGATTTAACAACGGATAGCGCAGGAAAACAGGAGCTTGAGCATGAAATGGTTGATTATTGTGGCCGCTGTGATGATGGCGATCTCGCCGGTCATGTGGCTAAAGCCCAGCCCGCGACAGCGTCAACGCGACCGGCTGCGTGAACTGGCGCGCCAGTACGACGTCAAGGTCGAACGCCGCGAGGCGCCGCTGCTTCTGGTAAAAGACGACATGCCCGCGTATCGGCTGCGCTACCCCGGTGACCGGCCAGGCCCGGATTTCACGCTGGTGCGCGATGCCGTGGCAAGCCAGGACCTGGCACGTTACACCGACGGCTGGCGCTTTCGCATCGCACCGTTGCGCCCTTTGCCCAGGGATGCGCAGCAACAGCTCGCCGAGATGGTCAGCGCTTTGCCCGACGACGTCTGGGTGGTGGAATCCAATCAAGCGGCGCTGACGCTTTGGTGGTGGGAATCATCCACGGCAGAGGCGCTTTCCCCGGCGCTGAAGGCGGCGGCAGCGCTGCGGGATACGCTGTGCGGCCATGCCGATCATCCCGGCGTCAGCCCCTTGCGCGCGCCGGCCATGCCGGAAAAGTCAGGCTAGTGCGCGGTGGATTGCTCGCGTTCTTGAAGCGTCAGGCCGTTGGTTTCAATAATGGCCAGCCAGCGGTCCAGCTGCGCGATATCGTCATCGCTGAGCCCGCACAGCATTTCCTGGCGCGCCTCATCGGCCACGCGGCCGATCTTGTCGATCAGCGGCATGGCGTCTGCGGTCAGGTAGATACGCTTGGTGCGCCGGTCGCTTTCGCAGGCGCGGCGCTCAATGAGCCCTTGCTGTTCCAGCTGACCCAGGGTGCGCACAAGCGACGGTGCTTCAACGCCGATGGCGCGGGCCAGCTCGCACTGGGGCTGGCCGTCGCCCATGCGCCATAGATGGTAGAGAGTAACCCAGCGTGTCTGAGTGAGCCCCAGCGGTGCCAGGCGGCGATCGAGAATCGAGCGCCAAAGATGCGGAAGACGAGCGATGCGAAAACCAAGTGACGTAGCCATGAATGCCATACTGTTAGTGAAAAGACGTTCCGTAAAAAGCGCATGGATGCGAAGAGCGTGGATGCAACAGCCTGAATGAATAAGCCTGAATGAAAAAGCTTGAATGAACAGGGGCAGGTGAAAAAGAAACGGCCCTTCGGGAAGAAAAAATCTATTGTCAGGAATTGTCAACCCGGCAATGGCGGAATGCAAGATATCGAAGCGTCTGGCTTGTGGGCGTGCAGCGAATAGACGAGGCTTGACGAGGCCTCGGGTCTGCCCCAGGCTTGAGCGATAAAACGGCCGTATGAATCTAACTTTGTGGAGCAGCGCGGATGATCTATCAAGGCAATGCCGTCACAGTGGCACGCGATAGCGACGATATCGCGACCCTTACCTTTGACGCCCGGGAAAAATCGGTCAACGCACTTTCCAGCGCGACTGTTAAAGAGCTGGGTGAAGCGGTGGCTGCGCTGCAAAAGCAGAACGGGCTGGAGGGCCTGGTGCTGGCAAGCGCCAAGGGCGTGTTCATCGTCGGTGCGGACATCACCGAGTTTCCCGCCCTGTTCGAGAAAGGCGAAGACTATCTGGTTGAGATGAACCTGAACATCCACGAGATTTTCAACGCCATCGAAGATTTTCCCTTTCCTACCGTGGCGGCGATCAACGGGCTGGCGCTGGGCGGCGGCCTTGAAGTGACGCTGGCGGCGGATTTTCGCGTGATGGCAGACACCGCCAAAATCGGCCTGCCCGAAACCAGGCTGGGCATTGTGCCCGGCTGGGGCGGCTGCGTGCGTCTGCCGCGCATTATCGGCGCGGACAATGCCATTGAATGGATTGCCGGCGGCACGCAAAACAGCGCCGAAGACGCGCTGAAGATGGGCGCGGTAGACGCCGTGGTGCCCGGCAGTGAGCTGGCTGATGCGGCTCGCACCCTGATCAAGCGCGCCGCTGCCGGCGAGCTTGATACCCAGGCCCGGCGGGCGGAGAAGGCCGGCCCGCTCAAGCTCAACGCCAGCGAGCAGATGCTGGCCTTTGAAACCGCCAAGGGCTATGTGGCCGGCAAGGCCGGGCCGCACTATCCCGCGCCGATGGAGGCCGTTCGCGTCATCCAGAAAGGCGCCGGCGAAACCCGGGAGCGCGCCCAGCGCATCGAGGCCGAGGCGTTTGCCAGGCTGGCGCTGACCGACGTGGCGTTCAACCTGGTGGGCCTGTTCATGAACGATCAGGCGGTCAAGAAAAAGGCCGGCGGCTACGCCAAGCAGGCCGATAAAATCGAACAGGCGGCGGTGCTGGGCGCGGGCATCATGGGCGGCGGCATCGCCTACCAGAGTGCTTCCAAGGGCACGCCGATTGTGATGAAGGACATCCAGGCCGACGCCGTGGAGCTGGGGCTGAAAGAGGCGCGCAAGCTGTTCAACAAGCAGGTCGAGCGCAAAAAGCTCACCGCTGCGCAAATGGCCGAGCGGCTGAGCTATATCCGCCCGACGCTTTCCTACGGCGACTTCGGCGATGTGGATCTGGTCGTCGAAGCCGTGGTGGAAAATCCCAAAGTGAAAGGCGCGGTGCTGGCCGAGGTAGAAGCCGAGGTCAGCGACGACACGATGCTGGCCTCCAACACCTCGACGATTTCCATTACCCGGCTGGCGGAAAATCTCAAGCGGCCCGAGCAGCTCTGCGGCATGCACTTTTTCAATCCGGTGCACCGGATGCCGCTGGTGGAGGTCATCCGCGGGGAGAAAACCTCCGACGCCGCCGTGGCCGCCACCGTGGCCTACGCCCAGGCCATGGGCAAAACGCCGATTGTGGTCAACGACTGCCCGGGCTTTTTGGTCAACCGCGTGCTGTTTCCGTACTTCGGCGGCTTTAGCCTGCTGGTAGAGCAGGGCGTGGACTTCGCCCGTATCGACAAGGTCATGGAAAAATTCGGCTGGCCCATGGGCCCGGCTTACCTGCTGGACGTGGTGGGCATGGATACCGCCGTGCACGCCCTGCACGTCATGGCCGAAGGCTTCCCCGAGCGCATGGCGCGGGACAGCAAAACCGCCATTGAGGTCATGTATGACCACGACCGGCTGGGGCAGAAAAACGCCAAGGGCTTCTATGCCTACGAAGAAGACAGGAAGGGCAAGCCGCAAAAGGTCAGCGACGATGCCGTGCCGGGACTGCTGGAGCCGGCAGTGAAGGGGCAGGCAGAGCGCTCCGATGAAGAGATTATCGCCCGGATGATGGTGCCGCTGTGCATGGAAACCGTGCGCTGCCTGGAAGACGGCATCGTTGATTCGCCGGCCGAGGCCGACATGGCGCTGATTTACGGCATCGGTTTTCCGCCGTTTCGCGGCGGCGCGCTGCGCTACATCGACGCGCTGGGCGTGGCCGAGTTCGTCAAGCTGGCGGACAGCCTCGCCGATGAGCTGGGGCCGCTCTACGCGCCCACCGACAGGCTGCGTCGGATGGCCGACAGCAACGCCCGCTTTTACGACGCCGCCGAATAAGCCGCCGCGCAGAGGAGAGCAAAGATGAGTGTCAATCCGAGAGACATCGTGGTGGTCGACGCCGTGCGCACCCCCATGGCCCGGGCCAAAAACGGCGCGTTTCGCCACGTCCGCGCCGAAAACCTGTCGGCCGCGGCCATGCAGGCGCTGTTTGCGCGCAACGCCGGCCTCAATCCTGCCGAGGTGGACGACGTGATCTGGGGCTGCGTCAACCAGACCCAGGAACAGGCGATGAACATTGCCCGCAACGCCGCCATCATGACCGGCATGCCGCGCAGCGTACCGGCGCAAACCGTCAACCGGCTGTGCGGCTCGTCCATGAGCGCGCTGCACATCGCTAGCGCCAACATCCGCGCGGGCATGGGTGACATGTACCTGATCGGCGGGGTGGAGCACATGGAGCACGTGCCCATGACCCACGGCGTCGACGTCAACCCGGCGGCGAGCAAGTACGCCGCCAAGGCCGCGATGATGATGGGCCTGACCGCGGAGCTTCTGGGCAAGATGCACGGCGTCAGCCGCGAGGAGCAGGACAAATTCGGCGTGCGCTCTCATCAGCGGGCTCAGGCGGCCATGGAGCAGGGGCTTTTTGATAACGAAATTATCGGCATCGAAGGCCACGACGCCGACGGCGTCAAGGCGCTGATCAAGACCGACGAAGTCATCCGCGCCGATGCCAACCTCGACGACATGGCCAAGCTCAAGCCCGCCTTTGATCCCAGGGGCGGCACGGTGACCGCCGGCACTTCATCGGCGCTTTCCGTAGGTGCCTCGGCCATGATGGTAATGAGCTACGAGCGCGCCCGGGCGCTGGGGCTTGAACCCATGGCCCGGGTGGTTTCCACCGGAGTGGCCGGCTGCGACGCCTCGATCATGGGCTACGGCCCGGTGCCGGCAAGCCAAAAAGCGTTGAAAGCGGCGGGGCTCACGGCGCAGGATATTCAAGCCGTAGAGCTCAACGAGGCCTTTGCCGCCCAGAGCATTCCGGTGCTGAAGGATCTGGGCTTTCTCGACGCCATGGACGACAAGGTCAATCTCCACGGCGGGGCGATTGCCCTGGGCCATCCGCTGGGCTGCTCCGGGGCGCGCATTGCCACCACGCTTTTGAACGTGATGCAAAGCCGCGACGCTACCCACGGTCTTGCTACCATGTGTATCGGCATGGGGCAGGGCGTGGCCACGGTGTTTGAGCGCCTGAAATAAGCGCGCCGTCAGGGGCCGTTGCGCGAAGTAAAAAACCAGAATGAAGTAAAAAAGCAAAGCGAAGTAAAAAGCCAGAGTGAAGTGAAACGTGAAGTAAAACAGGAGGATATATGGCATTTGTTCCGTCTGCGCTGAAGGTCACCAGCCCTGCGTTTGGTTACCATGGCGCGATCCCGCAAAAGCATTCCGGCGAAGGCGAAGACCTCTCTCCGGCACTTGCCTGGGAGAAACCGCCTGAAGGCACCCAGGGCTTTGCCGTGATCTGCCACGATCCGGACGCGCCGCTGATACAGCACGGCACCTACGGCTTTGTGCACTGGCTTTTGTATAACCTGCCGGCGGATACGCTAAGCCTTGATGAAAATACCCGGGCGGGCACTGCGGGCAAAAACGACGCCGGCAACGTCGGGTATAACGGCCCTATGCCCCCGGAAGGCCACGGCAAGCACCACTACTACTTTTGGGTGCTGGCGCTGGACTGCCAGGCCTCGCTGCCCGAAGGCCTGACCCAGATCGAGCTGCTCAAGGAGCTGGAACCGCATCTGCTGGGCATGAGCCGGCTGATCGGCACCTATAAACGCGGCGACTGATACCAGACTGCGGCCTTTGTCAGGGCTACCCGCCGGCACGCGTGCCGGCGGGTTTTTTTGTGCAGGCGATATCAGCTGACCGCGGGGCTGGCCAATAAATAAAAACGATTGTCGTTATTGTTGCTAACTTCATCAAACGTGCCGGTAAGTGAGCGGGTCGGTCGTATATTTGTTGCTCGGGCTTCACAATGCCCGCATACAGGACTAAAATGGTCCCCAATTCGACGCCAGCGGGGCAGCGCTACCGCCGGCGACAGGGAGGCGCCATGCTCAAGCTTTCGCGATTGACCGATTACGCCGCCGTGGTCATGGCACAGATTGCCCGCTACCCGAACCGAGCGCATCCGGCCATAGATCTGGCCGAGGCTGTGACGCTGCCGGTACCTACGGTACGCAAAACGCTCAAGATGCTGGTGCGCGCCGGGCTTTTAACGTCAATACGCGGCGCCCAGGGCGGCTATCAGCTGGCGCGGCCGGCCTCGCAGATCACCGCCGCTGACATTATTGCCGCCATTGAAGGCCCGGTGGCCATGACCGAATGCAGCCAGGCAGAAGGGGACTGCGAGCTTCTCGACACCTGCGGCGTGGCGGATAACTGGCAGCGGGTATCGCTTGCCATCCGCACGCTGCTGGAAAGCGTCACGCTTGCGCACCTGGCGGATACTGCACCGCTCAAGCTTCCGGTACGCCTGCCTATTCAAAGTATCAGCTTATCGGCGGCCACGGCCTAGTGCCGCCTTCATTTACCAGGCGAGCAGGCCTCGCCGCCCAACTGCCCGGAGGGTACCCCCATGGCAACTGAAGAAATGGAACAGTTGGTTCGTCGCGAATACAAGGACGGTTTCGTCACCGACATTGAAAGCGACACGCTTGCGCCGGGGCTGGACGAGAACACCATCGCCTTTATCTCGCAAAAAAAAGGCGAGCCCGAGTGGATGCTTGAGTGGCGCCTGGACGCCTATCGCCAGTGGCTGAAAATGAAAGAGCCGTCCTGGGCGCACTTGAACTACCCGCCCATCGACTATCAGGCCATTTCCTACTTCAGCGCGCCCAAGCGGCCGGAAGATCGCCCGCAGAGCCTTGACGAAGTCGACCCCAAGCTTTTGGAAACCTACGAGAAGCTGGGTATTCCGCTGCACGAGCGTGCCGCTCTTGCCGGCGTGGCGGTCGATGCGGTGTTTGACTCCGAGTCCGTGATCACCACGTTCAAAAAAGAGCTGGGCGAGGCCGGGGTGATTTTCTGCTCCATTTCCGAGGCAGTGCAGGAATATCCCGAGCTGGTCAAAGCCTACCTCGGCACGGTGGTGCCCAAAAACGACAACTACTTCGCTGCGCTCAACTCGGCGGTATTTACCGACGGCTCTTTTGTGTTTGTGCCCAAGGGCGTGAAGTGCCCCATGGAGCTTTCCACCTATTTTCGCATCAACCAGGAAAATACCGGGCAGTTCGAACGCACGCTGATTATCTGTGAAGACCGTGCCGAGGTGTCCTATCTGGAAGGCTGCACCGCCCCCCAGCGCGATGAAAACCAGCTGCACGCAGCGGTGGTCGAGCTGGTGGCGCTGGACGACGCCTACATCAAATACTCCACGGTGCAGAACTGGTACCCGGGTGATGAAAACGGCGTGGGCGGTATCTACAACTTCGTCACCAAGCGCGGCGACTGCCGCGGCGAGCGCTCGCGCATCAGCTGGACCCAGGTGGAAACCGGCTCGGCGATTACCTGGAAATATCCGTCGTGCATGCTGCGCGGTAAAGACAGCATCGGCGAGTTCTACTCCGTGGCCGTCACCGGCGGCCGCCAGCAGGCCGACACCGGCACCAAGATGGTGCACATCGGCGAGGGCACGCGCTCCTACATTGTGGCCAAGGGGATTTCCGCGGGCCGAAGCGATCAGTCCTATCGCGGTCTGGTCAAGATCGGCCCCCGGGCGAAGGGCGCGCGCAACTTTACCCAGTGCGATTCGCTGTTGATCGGCGATACCTGCGGCGCCCACACCTTCCCCTATCAGGAAATCAACAACAGCACAGCCACCGTCGAACATGAGGCGACCACCTCGAAAATCGGCGAAGACCAGCTGTTTTACTGCCAGAGCCGGGGCATTTCCGAAGAGGACGCGGTCAGCATGATCGTCAACGGCTTTTGCAAGGACGTCTTTCAGGAGCTGCCCATGGAATTTGCCGTGGAAGCCGAGGCGCTGCTCAACGTCACCCTGGAAGGCGCGGTGGGCTAACGCCTCAACGCAACGCGCAGCCGGACGGCGAAACGTCCGGTTTCAAGGTCATCTGTTTTTAAAAGGTATCCGCATGCTTGAAGTCAACGATCTGCACGTCACGGTTGAGGGCAACGAAATTCTCAAGGGCCTGACGCTCACCATCAACGCCGGTGAAGTTCACGCCATCATGGGCCCCAACGGCGCGGGCAAGTCCACGCTTTCCGCGGTGATTGCGGGTAAGGACGGCTACGAGGTCACTCAAGGCACGATCCACTATGACGGCCGGAACGTGCTGGAAATGGAGATCGAAGACCGCGCCCGGGCCGGGCTGCTGCTGGGCTTTCAGTACCCGGTGGAAATTCCGGGGGTGAAAAACATCTACCTGCTCAAGGCCGCGCTCAACGCTCAGCGGGCGGCCCAGGGCCAGGGTGAAATCCCCGCACCCGAGTTCATGAAGCTGATCAAAGAAAAGATCGCCTACATGCAAATGGATGCGAGCTTTCTGCAGCGCGCGGTCAACGAAGGGTTCTCCGGCGGCGAGAAAAAGCGCAACGAAATTCTACAGATGCTGGTGCTGCAGCCGCGCCTGGCGATGCTCGACGAGATCGACTCGGGGCTGGATATCGACGCGATGCGCGTGGTGGCCGAAGGGGTCAACAGCCTGCGCGATGACAACCGCGCGATTCTGCTGGTCACCCACTACCAGCGCCTGCTCGACTATGTAGTGCCTGACTGCGTGCACGTGCTGGTGGACGGGCGCATCGTCAAAAGCGGCAACGCCGAGCTTGCCCGCGAGCTCGAAGCCAACGGCTATGAAGGAATCGAGGAGTCAGCGGCATGAGCGATACGCTAACTTTTCTGGAGACGTTCAAGACGCGAGATGCCAAGCGCAGTCCAGAGCCTAGCTGGGTGGCGGCCCGCCGCCAGGCCGGCGCGGCGCGCTTTGAGGCCATGGGCTTTCCTACCCGCCGGGACGAAGAGTGGAAATATACCAACGTGCGCGGCATTGCCCAGGGCCACTTTGCGCTGGCCGATAACGGCCATTTTTCTCCGGCCGCTGCAGCAGCGCTTACGCTGCCCGTTGACGCCTATCGGCTGACCTTTGTTGACGGCGTGTTTGCCGCGGCGCTGTCCGACGTTCAAGATCTGCCGCAAGGGGTGGAAGTGCTGCCGCTTTCCCAGGCGCTTGAAGACAATCACGAAGCCGTGGGCGGCCCGCTTGGCCGGCTGACCGGCGTGGAGTTTTCCGCCTTTTCCGCGCTGAACACCGCCTTTATGGAAGAAGGGGCGGTCGTTCGCCTGGCCGCCGGCTGCGTAGTGGAAAAGCCCATCGTGCTGCAGTTTTTATCCCGGGAAAACGCCGAGCCGACCATGTGCCACCCGCGCGTGCTGGTTGAGGCGGCAGGACGCAGCGAGGCGACGCTCGTCGAGCATCACGCCGGCGACGCCGAGGCGAAAAACTTCACCAATATCGCAAGCGAGCTGTTTTTAGGCCGCGGGGCGATACTGACCCACTACAAGCTGCAGGAAGCCCCGCTGGGGGATTACCACGTTGCCAGTATTCACGTGGAGCAGCAGCGCGACAGCCGCTATGTGTCGCATAACCTGGATTTGGGCGGTGCGCTGGTGCGCAACGACCTGATCAGCGATCTTAACGGCAAAGGCGCCGAGGCGACCTTTAACGGCCTGTTTTTCGGCCAGGGCCGCCAGCACGTGGATAATCACACCAAGGTCAATCACAATGCGCCGCTGACGTTTTCCAACGAAAACTACAAGGGGATTCTTGACGACCGTGCCCATGGCGTGTTCAACGGCCGGGTGTACGTCAAGCGCGACAGCCAGCAGATCGAGGGCTTTCAGAGCAACCAGAACCTGCTGCTCTCCGACCGGGCACACATTGATGCCAAGCCGGAACTGGAGATCTATGCCGACGACGTCAAGTGCTCTCACGGCACAACAACCGGCCAGCTGGATGAAGATGCCGTTTTCGCGCTGCGCTCCCGGGGATTGGATGAGCAAACGGCCCGGGGGCTTTTGACCCTGGCTTTTGCCGGCGAAGTTCTTGAAGAGGTTGCCCTGGACGCCATTGCCGAGCGGGTTGAGCTGGCCGTGGCCGGTAAACTGCCCGAGCGCTTTAATCTGGTGGGGCTGGTGGAGGCCTCTTCGGCGCTAGGCGACTGACAAGCCGCCCAACGTCGGATATAACGATGATGGCGCGGGCTTTGCCGGCCGGTGCCAGGATACAAGGCCGCGGCGCCAACGCCGCGGCCGCAGACAAAGGAGCGCCGCATGTCCCAGAGTATCGCTGATGCCGCGCCGGCATCCGCCCCTTCGCTGGATGTCGCCCGGCTGCGCGACGCGTTTCCCATACTCAAGCGTCAGGTGCACGGCAAAACGCTGGTGTATCTGGACAATGCGGCCACCAGCCAGACCCCGCAGCCGGTGATTGACGTATTCGACGACTATTATCGTCGTTATAACGCCAATATTCACCGCGGGCTGCATACCCTGGCCGATGAAGCCACGGCAGCGTTTGAGGGCACCCGGGAAACCGTGCGCGGCTTTTTGAACGCCGCAGATGCCCGGCAGATCGTTTTCACCCGCGGCACCACCGAGGCCATCAATCTGGTGGCCCAGAGCTGGGGGCGCGCCAACCTGGCCCCCGGTGATGAAGTGCTGGTGTCGATGCTTGAGCACCATTCCAACATTGTGCCCTGGCAGCTGCTGGCCCGGGAAATCGGCTTTACGCTCAAGGTCATCCCGGTAGACGATGACGGCGCACTGGACCTGGCCGCCTACGCTGCGCTTGTCAGCGAGCGCACCCGGCTGGTGGCGGTCAACCATGTTTCCAACGCGTTCGGCACGGTAAATCCCGTGGCCGAAATGGCGGCCACAGCGCACCGGGTCGGCGCGCGGATTCTGGTCGACGGTGCCCAGGCCGTTCCCCATCAGCCGGTAGACGTGCAGGCCATTGACGCCGATTTCTACGCTTTTTCCGGGCACAAGGTCTATGGCCCGACAGGGGTGGGCGTGCTGTACGGCAAGCGCGAGCTTCTGGAAGCCATGCCGCCCTGGCAGGGCGGCGGCGAGATGATCGCCACGGTCTCGTTTTCCGGCTCGACGTTTGCCGACATTCCGCACAAGTTCGAGGCCGGCACCCCGGCGATTGCCGAAGTGATTGCGCTGGGCCGCGCCCTTGAGTGGGTGCAAGGCGTGGGTCTGGCCGCCATCGGCCAGTGGGAACAGGCGCTGCTTGCGCATGCCACCCAAGGTGTCCGTCGGATCGACGGGCTGCGTATTCTGGGGACCGCGCCGGGCAAAGCCGGCGTGCTGTCGTTTGTGGTGGACGGCGCCCATTCCCAGGATATCGGCCTTCTGATCGACCAGCTGGGCGTGGCGATTCGCACCGGGCACCACTGCGCTCAGCCGCTGCTGCATCATTTCGGTGTGGACGCCACCTGCCGGGCTTCCTTTGCGGCGTACAATACCCTGGAGGAAGTGGATACCTTTGTTGCCGCGCTTGAGCGCGTTATCGGCATGTTACGTTAAGGAAGGCTATGGATATCGAGCAGATTGCCGGGCTGGAAAACGGCCAGATGCTGCCTCTGCAGCGCGACGTAGACGCCATTGCCATTCCCTTCGGCAATACCGTGCGCCTGGAAGAAGACAGCGTGGTCAGCGTGATGCAGGCCAAGGGCAGCTCGGTCAGCGTGGGGTTTGAAGGCCGAATGTACCTGATTGAAGGCCGCCATCTTGATGCGCTGGGCCTGGAGGCGCTGCCGCGCCCGACGCTTGCCGAAGATGCCGATGACCAGGCCGTGGAAGCCTTCGTCTGGGAGCAGCTGCGCACCTGTTTTGACCCGGAAATACCGGTCAATATCGTCGAGCTCGGGCTGGTGTACGGCTGCCGCTTCGAGCGGCTGATTACCGGCGAGCTGATGGTGACCATTCGCATGACGCTAACCGCGCCGGGCTGCGGTATGGGGGAGGTGATTGCCGCCGATGCGCGCAACAAAATCCTGGGTGCGCCGCAAATTGACAAGGTGCATACCGAAATCGTCTTCAGTCCGCCCTGGAGCCGGGAAATGATGAGTGACGAGGCCAAGCTTGAGCTGGGCATGTTTTAATTGCTGTTGGCAATGTGCTAGATGATGCAGCGGCTGCTTGGCGGTATCAAGCAGCTATTGATGCTGCTGGGCGCGCTGTTGCTGATCGCCGTACTGCTGATCGTGGCGGGCAATATCTGGGTGCTGGCGCGCAGCGCACCCTACATTGACACAGACGTAAAGCGCTGCCGGCCCGCCCCGGTGGGCGTGGTGTTCGGTACGGCCAGCTGGACACGCACCGGCGTGCGCAACCCGCATTTTATTGCCCGCATGCATACGGCCGCCCGGCTGATAAAAAACGGCCGGGTTCAGCATCTTCTGCTGTCAGGGGATAACCGCACCCAGGCGTACAATGAGCCTCGCGCCATGTGGCGCGCACTGAGCGCCAGAGGCGTGGCCGCCGAAAGGCTGACCATGGACTTTGCCGGCTTTAGCACCTTTGACACCCTGGCCCGCGCGCAGCGCGTGTTTCAGCTGAACAAGGCCACCTTGATTACCCAGCGCTGGCATCTGCCAAGAGCGATCTACATTGCCCGCGCCCGGGGGCTGAAGGTCACCGGCTGCGTGGCCGACGATGGCGCGGTGGCCGGGGAGTGGCGGCTAAAGCTGCGTGAAGGGTTGGCCCGAGTGGCGGCGCTGGGGGATCTATATCTCTGGGCGCGCGAGGCCTACTTTCTGGGGCCTGCCGAGCCGATTGCACGCAAGCTTGACGCTACCCTTTTGCCTGACGCCGCGCCTTTACCCGGCGACAATGCGTATATACCGACAAAAGTAAACGGCTCGGATGCGCCTGAAGCGCCGCCTGAGCCTGCGGCGCCTGCCGACCGGTGACGCAATAAAGGCGCTCAGCGCCGCGCCTTGCGTTTTTGCATCCCGTAAAGCTCGCGAATCAAGCGGCGACAGCCTTTCATGCACTCTTCCACGATCGGCTCGACCGGATCGGGCAGCGGGTGAGTGAAAAGCGTGGAAAGCGCCTGCATCAGCACTCTTTCCTGCTCCAGCAGTTCGTTGATCAATACTTGACTGTCGTTGCCCACGAAACTTTTCAGACGGCTCCACAGCCAGAGAAAGTCGTCACGCTCCACGTCGGCATCTCGCGGCAGCATTTTCAGGTACTGGCGCGCCAGGCGCTGCAGCTTGTGCATTTGCTGTAGCCGCTCTTCGTAAAGCGGTTTCAGGCTTTCGCGCAGCGAAGGGCGCAGGCGTTCGATATTATCCTGAAAATAGTCGATGCTGTCGGCCAGTGCTTCCAGTGCGCTGTCCATCGCCACCTGGCGATTATCGAGAAACATGAGCGTCTACCTCCTTCGGTGACGCAGATTGTGGCGGGGGCATTACGGTTTTGCCACCCCTCTGACGATTTATTTTTCACCGGGCCTGTCAGCCTTTTGGCCGAGTCGGCGCCTTGCGCCGCTGCGCGGCGTTTTTTTCGATGTGTTCAATGATCAGCCCGGCAATATCGCGTCCGGTTGCGCCTTCAATGCCGCGCAGCCCGGGGGACGAATTGACTTCCATGATGACAGGGCCGTGATGGGCGCGCAAAAGATCCACGCCGGCCACGCGCAGCCCCATGGCCTTGGCCGCGCGAATGGCGGTAGAGCGCTCTTCAGGGGTGATGCGAATAACGCTGGCGCTGCCGCCACGGTGAAGGTTGGAGCGAAATTCGCCGTCGGCGGCCTGGCGTTTCATCGCCGCGACCACCTTGTCACCCACCACCAGGCAGCGTATGTCCGCACCCTTGGCCTCGCGGATGTATTCTTGCACCATAATATCGGCTTTCATGCCCATGAAGGCCTGTATGACCGACTCTGCTGCCTGGTTGGTTTCAGCGAGGACGACCCCGATGCCCTGGGTGCCTTCCAGCAGCTTGATCACCAGCGGGGCACCTTTGACCATGGTGATCAGATCGGGAATGTCGTCCGGCGAGTGGGCAAAGCCGGTGACCGGAAGCCCAAGCCCTTTACGCGAAAGCAGCTGAAGCGAACGCAGCTTGTCACGGGAGCGGGTAATGGCGACGGAGTCGTTGAGCACGTATGTGCCCATCATTTCGAACTGACGCAGCACCGCGCAGCCGTAAAAGGTAATGGATGAGCCAATGCGGGGAATGACGGCGTCAAACGGCTCGATGTTATGCCCTTTGTAGTGGATAGAGGGGCGGTGCGAGGCAATGCTCATGTAGCAGCGCAGGGTGTCCACCACCCGGGCGCTGTGGCCCCGTGCTTCGGCGGCCTCAATCAGACGCCGGGTAGAATACAGATTGCGATTGCGCGACAGCAGGGCGATATGCATGCAGAGCTCCAGACCGGTTGAGCGAGCGGTAACGACGGTGCTAGGGCTCGCCGTGTAAAAAAGACGCGCCGGGAGCGACCAGCAGGCGGCGCATGGCCCGGCGCCCCAGCAGCATGGGGTGGCGCATGCTCCGCCGATCGGTGAGTGTCAGCTCCACCGGAAACGTAAGCTCGCCCAGACGCAGCGGGGTGCGGATCACGTAGCGATACTCAGCGTGGCCGTTGGAGCTGGTGATTCGACGCCGGTCGTGCAGCGGCAGCGTCAGGCGCTGCGCCGGGGTATCCGGCGCAGCGCTGTAAGTCACAAAGCGTACCCAGGGCGTTTCGTCATCGCCATGAAACACTTCTACGTCTTCGGCGTGCAAGGCCGAGGTGCGTGCGCCGGTGTCGGCCTTGCAGCACAAGTATAGATCGAGTTCAGGAAGCGTCACCATTTCACGGCGGCCGATGATGGCTTTGGCCTGATAGGGCAGTTCTTTCACAGCGCTGTCTCCTTTACCGTGCGTCTCGTTGTCGTGCTCTGCGGGGCGCTACGCCTTGCCGGTCAGTTCGCGCAGCCGTGCCTGCAGAGGAGAGCCTTGCGGGGCATCGCGCAGCAGGGCAATGATCGGCAATCGCAGGCGCGGAATCAGTGCCAGGTCGCGCACCGCGGCGCCAAAGCCGCTGCGCGGCTCCTCGGCCAGCCGAGACAGGAAAAGCGGCAGGCGTTCGCCGTCTTCGAGCAGCGGCCAGCCGCGGCCGGCCATGGCGGCAAGCGTATCCGGACCGCAAGCGGCCGGATCGGCCAGCAGGGTGGCGTACCAGACGCGAGCCTGGTCATCGCGGCTGCTGCCTACGGCCCGTATACAGGCGCAGAACGTTTCCACGTCGCCCTGGCCGGCGGCTGTTTCGCCGCGCTGACAAAGCGCCCCGACCAGCTCAGGCACTAGCGGCCGGTGCTCCAGGCAGTGGCAGAGCATGCGCAGCACCTGGATAGGCAGCGTATCAAGGGCCTTGGCCAGGGCTTGCTGATGTGAGGCGTCTGCGCGCATGGCATAGTCGGCAAGCCCTTGCAGCCCCAGCGACTCCCAGTCCTGATGGCGGCCGGCGATGAAGGCGTTTACGCCGGCCATGTACTGGCTTGGCGGCCGCCCGGTGTCTTGCGTGGCGCGGGCGTTGAGCACGGCTTGAAACGTGGTCTCGGGCGTGAACGCCAGCGGGTTGTCATGCATCAGGTGCTCGACGGCCCGGGCATCGGCATCTCCGGTTTGCTGCGCGCTTTGGCCCAGCGTTTCCAGCAGCCGCTGAACGAAGGCGTCGCGCTGCGCCGGCGAAAGAAAGCCCTGCTCGTCCAGCGGCAGGCTTAAAAACCAGATGGCCGGGTCGGGCATGTCGCCCAGGCGAAACACGGCCGCCAGGCGGGCCTGTCCCTGCCAGGGTTCAGGCCAGGGCGCACGGCCGTTTTCAAAGTCAACGAGGGTGTCTCGCGGGCACGGCGTTACTCGCCGGCCCATATGATACAGCGTCACGTCGGCGCCGCTGCGGGTGAAAAAGTCGTCGAGAGTGTTAATTGGCTGCATGGCATCCTTCCGCATTGCAAGCCTGCACTCTACCTTGCTGCTCGGCGGGTGTCAGCCGCTGACGGCAAAATGTGCGGTGGCAACGGAGGATGCGAACAGCTCTGTTTTTGTACCGGCACGGTTAGCGCTTGGCATACGCCGCCTTGCGCTGAAATAATGCGCGTTTTACTGACAGCGGTGGCCCATGACGATATACCAGGAACTGGAAAAAGCGGTGGATGAACTCGAAGCAGCGCTCAAGGCTGCGAACCTGTGGCGTGAGGCGATGCCGTCTTCTGCGGCCTTTGCCAGCCGCCAGCCGTTCTGTGTGGATACCATGTCGCTGCCGCAATGGCTGCGCTACGTGTTCATTGCGCGGCTTTATGAGCTGGTAAAGGCGCAAGCGCCGCTGCCGGAAAAGTGCGAAGTAGCGCCCGCGGTGGCGGCCTACCTGCAGCAGCATGGGATAAGAGCCAGCGACCAGCTGCTGGTTGTGCAGCGCGTTGAGCGCATTGATGCGCTGATCAACCAGGCATAAAAAAGCGCAGCCCGGTACCGGGCTGCGCTAAAGTCGGCGTTTAGAAGCGGTAGCTGATGCCGCCCATGACGACTACCGGATCAATTTCTACGGTGCCGGCGTCTGCGCCTCCCACTTTGGCATCGGCGTCGATGTCGATATACCAGGCGGCGGCGTTCATTGCCCAGTGCTCGTCGATCAGCACGTCAACGCCCAGCTGGCCGGCCGCACCCCAGGAGTCGTCCAGCTCAAGCGACGTGTTGGCGACATCGATTTCTTCATCGGAGAAATGTGTGTAGTTGACCCCCGCACCGATGTAAGGCTGAACGCGTGCGTCGGTGCCGCCCAGCGGATAGTACTGCAGCGTCAGCGTGGGCGGCAGGTGCTCGGTTGAGCCATCGGCTACGCCGTCAACCTGAAGGTCGTGCTCAAACGGCTGCGCGGCCAGCAGCTCCAGGCCCAGCTTGTCGTGAAAACGATAGCCCAGGGTGAAGGCAAAGCCTGAGTCGTCGTCGACGTGAACGTCTGCTCCGCTCAGAATATCGCCGTTGTCGCTTTTCGGCGCTACCTTGGCCACGCCAACGCGGGTGTAGATATCGCCGGCGCCGTAGGCAAATGCCTGGGTGCTGGCGGTAAACGCAGCGGCGGCGACGCTGGCGGAGAGCAGGGCTGTCAGGGCGGTGTTGCGCATGGTGTTATCACTCCGAAATATATGTTGTCGGCAAGCAGCGGCTTGCCCGTTATCAATGCGCCCAGTGTAGGAATCCACGGCGGGCCGATTATTGATCCAGCGCAAGAGGTATGGATCTTCTACCCCTAAAGTGCAACAGAAACGCACTGCGCTGCAAACAAAGCGTGCCTCGCCTTACTCAGGCGCGTCATCCAGATACTCAAAGACCTTGACGATACGCTGTACGCCTCGGACGTTGGAGGCCGCATCCACGATGTGGCGGGCTTCCGTGCGTGAAACAATGCCCATCAGGTAGACGCTGGCATTTTCCGTGGTGACCTTTAGCTTGGACGAGTCAATGCGGTCATTGGTGGCAAGCTGGCTGATCACGTTTGTGGTGATCCAGGTATCGGTCAGGCGCTGGCTGGCGGGCAGGCGCGCGGCGATGCGTAGTTCGTTGTGCACGGTTTCCACGCCGCGCAGCCGGCCGGTGACGCGGCCGGCTTTTTGCTGAAGCTCCTCACTGGGCACCTGGCCGACCAGCAGCACCCGGCCGTTATAGCTGTGAGCGCGAATGCGCGCATCGCCCAGCCGTGCGTCTGCCTTCACCAGGGCTTTATCCACCTGGTCTTCTACGGTGGCGTCAATGGCTTCCACATCGTCCGTTCGCTGGCCGTAATGGGACGGATCGGTGGCCGAGTGCGAAGCGCACCCGCCAAGCAGCAGGCCGGTCATAAAAAGCCCGGCCGCGCAGAGGCGGAAAACGGCAGGCGAGCGTAGTGTGGCAGCAAAGGCGTTTAACATGGGCGGAACTCCTGGCGGCAAATGGGGCGGTGCAGCGGGTGTGCAGTGCAGCCGGCAGCGAGCATACCGCGCCTAGCGGTAGCGCCGCCAGCGGTGCCTCAGGCGCCGCCAAACAGCTGCTCGTCGATCAGGTCACAAAGGCAGTGAATGACCAGCAGGTGAACCTCCTGGACGCGCGCGGTGGAGGTGGCCGGCACGCGGATTTCGCAGTCGTTTTGCTCCAGCAGCGAGGCCATGTCGCCGCCGTCGCGTCCGGTCAGGGCCACTACCGTCATTTCACGATCGTGCGCGGCCTGAATCGCCTGAACGATATTGGCCGAGTTGCCGCTGGTGGATATGGCCAGCAGAACATCGCCGGGCTGACCCAGCGCACGTACCTGCTTGGAAAATACTTCGTTGTAGCTGTAGTCGTTGGCAATCGATGTAAGCGTCGACGAATCCGTGGTGAGCGCCATGGCCGGCAGGCTTGGGCGTTCACGCTCGAAGCGATTCAACAGCTCGGAAGAAAAATGCTGGCTGTCGCCGGCGCTGCCGCCGTTGCCGCAGGCCAGTATTTTGCCCTCGTTGACCAGGGCCTGCACCATCATCTGGCTGGCCACTTCGATAAAAGGCGGAAGCACTTCGCTGGCATAGGTTTTGGTGTCGATACTGGCGTTGAAATGGTCGAGTATGCGCGCTTGAAAATCCATGGAGCGTCCTGTTGGCATAACCGTTTTGCCAAAACGGTGGGAATCAAAAGGCATCAAAGGCGGCCTGAACCCAGTCAAATGTCAGCGCCGGTGGCGTGCCGGTGACGGCGAGGATATCAAAGCGGCAAGGGCATGTGTGCTGCGCTCGGGCCAGATAGCTGCGCGCTGCCTTGATCAGGCGGCGCTGCTTTTGCGGCGTCACGCTTTCCAGCGGGTGGCCGTAGCGCGTGGTTGTTCGGTGCTTGACCTCTACAAAAACCAGCGTGTCCTGATCTTGCATGACCAGATCCAGCTCGCCGCCCTTGGCATGCTGATTGCGCCCCAAAAGCGTCAGCCCGCGCTGTGCAAGCCACTCGGCGGCCAGCTGCTCAATGGCACTGCCGCGCGCTCGTGCCGTGCTTGGATGGTTATTCGCCATTGGCGCTGCCGGAGGACAAAATAGCGCCGGGCAGACCGTTTTGAAACTGCGCCCAGGGCAGCCGGCGATAAATGCGTCCGTCGGCGGTCAGGTAAAGCTGCCCGGTGGCGCCTTGAAACTGCTGCAGCGACTCGATATCTGCCAGCCGAATTCCCGCCTCGAAGGCATCCACGCCCATGGCCAGCAGCCGGAACATGGAGGCATCGGCCTCGTCGCGCAGCGCCCGGTAGCTGGCATAGAAGGGCAGCGCTTCTTCGCCCCCGGTTGCCGCGTTGGGGATTTGCCAGGGGATGTCGACAAAGCGAATGCCGTCGAGATCCTTGTTCAGCCGCGACTGGTTAAGCCCTTCGTGCAGGTGTGAGGTGGCGTATATCGGCAGGTCTGATGCGTAGTAGTAGTCCAGCAGCGGCGGTACCTGGCGTGCATACTTGGGGACGGCGAGTAAAAACAGCGCATCGACGTTGTCCAGGTTTGCGCGCTCGCCGCGGACGCCAAGGGCCTGCTTGACGGCGTACGCCGGGTTGCCGTCGGGAGCGTAGCGCACGGCCTGGCTGATGCGGCCGTTATGGCGCCGAAACGTATCGATGAACGCGCTGCCCACGCGCTGGCCCCAGTCGTTGTCCGGCACCATCAGCGCCACCTGCTGGTGGCCGTCTTCCCGGGCCCGCTTGGCGACCTGGCGGGCTTCGTCTTCGGCGGACAGGCCGTATTGAAACAATCGCTTGGCTTGGCTGTGCGCGTTTTCGCCGTAGTTAAGCGCAAGCGTCGGCAGCGGCACGTCGGTGCGCTGCTCAAGCCGGCTGACCCGCTCTTTGGACAGCGGCCCGATAACGATCTGTGCATTCATGGCGTCAGCGCGCTGGTAAAGCTCGTTAAGCGATGCCTGCGAGGTGTTGAAAAAGTGCAGGCGGATGCCGTCATGGGCCTTCTGCTGAGTGCGCAGGGCCTCTTTCAGCGTGTCGGCCACGCCGCTTAACGGGCCGGATTCAGGCAGAAAAACGGCGATGCGCTCGACCTTGCGGCCGGCAAGGGCAGGAATGGTCAGGGCGTTGAAGTCCGGCTGATCCTGGGCCTGACGGGCCCAGCGGCGGCGCTCCAGCAGCGTGCTTTGCTGATCGGACGACATGGCCGGCTCATCATCGAGTACCTGGGTGGCCCGGAGGACGGCGCCGGGATGATCCAGCGCGCGGCCAAGCGCTGAGTAAAGCATGGCCCAGCGCACGCGATCATCACCGGAAAGCGCGCTTTCATCCACGCCTTCGGTGATAGCATAGGCGCGGTCACGCCGCCCCTGACGCGCGAGCATGCGGGCTGCCTGCAAGCGGCTGCGAGCGGCGGCCGCCGGCGGCTGCCCTTCGGCCTCGCTGAGCAGCTGGCCGGCGCTGCGCCGGGGCGCGCGATCGACCACGTCGGGGGAGGGCTGCTGCACGGCACAGCCGGCCAGCAGCAGTGCCGTAAGCGCGGTGGCGCCAAGGCCACGATAAACTGATTTCATGTACCTTTCCTTTTATTGCGTTGACGCCTGCGCTTGGTTTGCCGCACCGAAAGCCCCGTGCAGTGCGCTGCCCAATCCATCGGCTCAACGCTACAATGGCGCGCTGCTGGGTGCCAGAGCCGGCCTGCGAGATGCCGGGCATAATCAATCGGGAGTCACGATGACACACAGGCATATAGGCACATTGTACGTGGTTGCCACGCCCATTGGGAATTTGGCTGACCTTAGCGAACGTGCTGTAAAAGTGCTTGGCCAGGTGGCGCGGGTCGCCGCCGAAGACACGCGCCACAGCCAGCGGCTGCTTACCCACCTGGGAATCAGCGTGCCGCTGCTGTCCTTGCATGAACACAATGAAGCCGCCCGCGTAGCGCAGCTTACCCAATGCCTGGCCGTCGGCGAGGATATTGCCCTGATCAGCGACGCCGGCACGCCACTGATCAGCGACCCGGGCTTTATTCTGGTGCGCGAGCTGCGCACACTTGCCTACCCGGTGGTGCCGGTGCCCGGCCCGTCGGCCCTGATTACCGCGCTGAGCGCCGCCGGCCTGCCCACCGATCGCTTTGCTTTTCACGGCTTTTTGCCGGCCAAGCCGGGGGCGCGCCGCAAGGCGCTGGCGGCGCTGGCGGAGAATCGGGAAACGCTGGTGTTCTACGAGTCGCCGCACCGCATTTGCCATACGCTGACGGCCCTCGATGAGGTCATGCCGGGCCGCCATACGGTGCTGGCCCGGGAGCTGACCAAGACGTTTGAGACGTTTTTATCCGGCACCCCGGCCGAGCTGGGTGCAACGCTGGCGGCTGATCCTAACCAGGCCCGGGGCGAGTTCGTGGTCATGGTAGAGGGCGGCGCGCCGGCGGTGGATCACGAACGCCGCGACGTCTCGGCCGAGGCGCTGCTCGACGCGCTGCTGGCAGAAGGCGTGGGCGTCAAGCAGGGCGCGGCCGTGGCCGCCCGGGTGCTCGGCGGGCGCAAGAAGGCATGGTATGCCCGGCTGCAGGCGCTGAAGGGCTGACTCTTCGGTCAGGCGCTTGTGCAATAAGCGTGCAGGGCGATTGAGGCCGGCCGGGCGCGCTGGTATGCTTGCCCGCGGAGTTGGCCAGACAGCCGCCGCCGCGCCTGCGCGGGGGAGGAAAGTCCGGGCTCCATAGGGCAGAGTGCCAGGTAACCCCTGGGCGGCGCGAGCCGACGGAAAGTGCAGCAGAGAGTAGACCGCCTACGTCTCTTTGAAGAGGCCGGTAAGGGTGAAAGGGTGCGGTAAGAGCGCACCGCGCGGCTGGTAACAGTGCGTGGCATGGTAAACCCCACTCGGAGCAAGACCAAATAGGAACCTGACGGCGTGGCCCGCGCCGGGTTCGGGTAGGTTGCTTGAGCGCTGCGGTGACGTAGCGCCTAGAGGAATGGCTGTTCACGACAGAACCCGGCTTATCGGCCGACTCCCCCCATCAAACGCAGGGCGCACGCGCGACCTGCGCAAGGATCCGGCTGCCCGTCACCGTCCTTGTCCGTTCATCCGGTTGGCAGTCCTATGCGCGAACATCATACCCCTTTATCCGCTGCGGCCCCGGTAGCCGAGCCCTTTCGCCATGCAAGCGTACTGCTGGACGGCGCCGTGGACGCGCTGGTGCATGCGCCGGACGGCGTTTATCTGGACGGCACCTTCGGCCGTGGCGGCCATTCGCGCGCCGTTCTTCAGCGCCTTGGCCCCGGCGGGCGCCTGCTGGCCATGGATCGTGACCCCCAGGCTCTGGACGCCGCCGCCGAGCTTGAAGATGCGCGCTTTACCATCACGCGCCGGGCCTTTGCTGAACTCGGCGAATTTGCCAGAGAGCAGGGCGTTCACGGCCGGCTGGCCGGCGTTTTGCTGGATATCGGCGTCTCGTCGCCGCAGCTGGACGACCCCGAGCGCGGCTTTAGCTTTATGCGTGACGGCCCGCTGGATATGCGGATGGACCCGACGCGGGGCGAAAGCGCGGCGGATTTCCTCGCCCGGGCAAGCGAGGCGGATATTGCCCACGTGTTCAAGGCCTACGGCGAAGAACGTTTCGCCAAGCGCCTGGCCCGCGCGGTGGTCACGCGGCGCAAGCAGGCGCCGTTCACCCGTACGGTGGAGCTGGCCGAGGTGCTGAAAACGGCGCATCCCGCCTGGGAAAAAGGCCGGCACCCGGCGACCAAAGCCTTTCAGGGGCTGCGCATCTACCTCAACGGCGAGCTGGACCAGCTCGACGCTGCGCTGGACGCCGCCCTTGAGGCGCTGGCTCCCGGCGGGCACCTGGTCGTGATCAGCTTTCACTCGCTGGAAGATCGCCGGGTCAAGCGTTTTATCCGCCACCATGTGCGTGGCGATACCCATGTACCCCGCGGCATGCCGCTGCGCGACGATCAGCTGAACCGGCGCCTGGAAGGGCTGGGCAAGGCGCAAAAGGCAAGCGACGCTGAAGTGGCCGACAACCCGCGCTCGCGCAGCGCGGTCATGCGGGCTGCGCGCAAGCTGGGGGCGTAGATGGTCGGTCAGGCAACACGCGCAGCGCGTAGCACGCCACGGCGCCCCAAAGGGCCGCGCCAGTGGCTGGCAAGCGCGGAGCGGCCGTTTTCGCTGCGTGCCTGCCTGCAACCCTGGCCGCTGGCGGTAGGCGTGCTGCTGCTTGCCGGCTTGTTCTCCGGGCTGGCCGTGGTTGCCGTTACCCACCAAACCCGCACTGAGTACGCCAGGCTGCAGGTCCTTGAGCAGGAACAAAACCAGCTCAACACCGAATGGGGCCGGCTGCTGCTGGAAGACGGCGCCTGGTCGACCCCTGCCCGTATCGAACAAATTGCCACGGAACGTTTGTCCATGCGTATTCCCGATGTCCACGACGTTGAGGTGATTGCCCCGTGAGCGGCAAGCCGTCAACGGGTAAGCCGGCTCCGGTAGTGCCCCCGCTTGCCGGCTGGCGCTTTGGCCTGGTGCTGCTGGGGGTCGTCGCGGTAGCGGTCGTGCTGATCGGGCGGATCACCCTGCTGCAGGTGATTGACCGGCCGTTTTTGCAGAGTCAGGGCGATGCCCGCACCCTGCGCCACGAAGCGATCCCTGCCCACCGGGGCATGGTGACGGACCGTCACGGTGAGCCGCTCGCCATTTCGACGCCGGTGATCACCCTCTGGGCCAACCCCCAGAAGCTGCCCCATGACCCTGTCAAGCGCGTGGTGCTGGCCCAGGCGCTGGGCATGAATCTGATCGAGTTCGATGCGCGGGTAGCCCGCTACAGCGATCACGAGTTCATGTATTTGCGTCGCCAGATGACGCCGCAGGCCGCACAAAAAGTTCTGGATATGCACATGGCCGGGGTGTATTCCCAGCAGGAGTACAAGCGTTACTACCCGGCGGGAGAAGTGGCCGCCCAGCTGGTCGGGGTGACCAACGTCGACGATGTCGGCCAGGAAGGGATGGAGCTTGCCTACCAGCCTTATCTGGCGGGCCAGCCCGGCAAACGCCGCATTCTGCAGGACCGCCGCGGGCGGCTGGTGCGCGAACTGGATGTGGTGCGCGATGCCCAGCCCGGCGGTGACTTGACGCTGGCCATTGATCAGCGCCTGCAGTACATGGCCTGCCGTGAGCTGCGCGACGCGGTAGAGAAAAACGACGCCGCCGGCGGCGTGCTGGTGATGCTCGATGCGCGCACCGGCGAGGTGCTGGCCATGGCCAACCTGCCTTCCTACAACCCCAACAACCGCGCCGGGCTGGACCCCAGCGGGCTGCGCAACCAGGCGCTGGTCGACGTTTTCGAGCCGGGCTCGGTGGTCAAGCCGCTGGCGATGTCGGCGGTGCTCGAGCGCCAGGGGTTCACGCCGGAAACGGTCATCGACACCACGCCCGGATGGATGCGCATCGACGGCTACACCATTCGTGATTTTCGTAACTACGGCGAACTCAGCCTGACCAATGTGCTGGTCAAATCGTCGAATATCGGCATGTCGCGTCTGGCGCTAAAGATGGACGACACCGCCATCTGGCAGCGCTATAACCGGCTGGGCTTTGCCCAAAGCCCCGGTACCGGGTTTCCCGGCGAAGCCGGCGGCAGTCTGCCGGATACCGTGGATTTTTCCCGCAGCGAGCGCGCCTCGCTGGCCTACGGCTACGGGCTTTCGGTATCCGCCGTGCAGCTGGCCAGCGCCTACACTGCCATCGCCAATCACGGCAGGCGCATGCCGCCATCCCTGCTCAAGCTGGACGAGGCGCCGAGCGGCGAGCCGGTTATCGAGCCGCAGGTGGCCGATGACCTGATGGGCATGCTGGAAGCGGTGGTCGGGCCGAACACCGGCGGCCGCCGCGCCCGGGTAGAGGGCTATCGGGTGGCCGGCAAGACAGGAACCGTGCGCAAGACCGGACAGAACGGGTACGACAAAAACGCCTATCGCAGCGTGTTTGTCGGCATTGCGCCGGCCTCAAGGCCGCGTATCGTTACCGCTGTGATGATCGACCATCCACAGGCCGGCGAGTTTTACGGCGGCGCCGTGGCCGCGCCGGTGTTTTCCGCGGTGGCCGGCAATGCGCTGCGGCTGCTGGATGTACCGCCCGATGCTGAAGCGTCGCCGCGCGAATGAGCCGCTACAGGTTAAGGAGACAGCATGACGCTTAGCGCAACCGATCTAACCCAGGCATTGCAGAAGGTCTGGCCCACTACTGACTTTCCCGCCGAGCTCGAACGGCTGCCCGAGCCGCTCAGGCTGGTGACCGACTCGCGGCATGTAACGCCGGGGGATGTGTTCATTGCCGTGCCCGGCAGCCAGGCAGACGGGCGCGACTTTATTGCCTCGGCGCTCGATGCCGGGGCCTCGCTGGTGCTTGAGCATGCCCGGGACGGTGAGGCCGTGCTGGACAACCGCGTGCTGACCCTGCCCCATCTGGCGCTGCGCCTGGGCGAGCTGGGCCGGGCGCTGTTTGCCGTGCCGCAGGAGCTTGAAGTGATCGCGGTAACCGGCACCAACGGCAAAAGCTCGGTGACGCACTACATCGCCGAGCTCAGTGACAGGCTGGGCACGCCGGCCGGCGTGGTCGGCACCCTGGGGGTTGGGCGCACCGGCGCGCTTGCCGATATTGGGCTGACCACGCCGGGGGCGTTGGCGCTTCAGGCAGCGCTTGGCGACATGGCCCGGCAAGGCGTTGCGCGCGTGGCGCTGGAGGCGTCTTCCCACGCGCTGGATCAGCAGCGCCTTGAGGCGGTCAACGTCAAGGCCGGCGTGTTCACCAACCTGAGCCGTGACCATCTGGACTATCACGGCAGCATGGCGGCCTACGCGGCGACCAAGACCAAGCTTTTTCGGCGCAGCGAGCTTGAGCTTGCCGCGGTCAACGCCGACGACCCCCTGGCGCGGCTGATGCTGGCCGGCTGCCACGGGCAGGTGCGGGTGCTGGCTACCGGCCAGGACGAGGCGGTGACGCTGCGCGTGCTCGAATGGCACCCGCATGCCACCGGCCAACAGGCGCTGATTGCCACGCCCGAGGCGGAAAAAGCGCTGTCCTTAAGCCTGATGGGCCGCTTCAATCTGGATAACGTACTCCTTGCCATGGCCGCACTGTACGGGCTGGGCGAGCCGCTGGAGGCGCTTTTCGAGGCCGCCTCGCGCTTGCAGCCGGTGCCCGGGCGCATGGCGCTTTATCGCCGGCCCGGCACGCCCAGCATCGTGGTGGACTACGCACATACCCCCGGCGCGCTGGAAAGCGCGCTGATCGCCCTGCGCGAGCACCTGGGCAGTGCCGGCCGGCTGTGGTGCATTTTCGGCTGCGGCGGCGACCGCGACCGTGGCAAGCGCGCCGCCATGGCCCGTGCCGCCGAAGCCGGGGCCGACTGCTGCGTGGTCACCGATGACAACCCGCGCAGCGAAGCGCCCGAGGCGATCCGCCAGGACGTGCTGGCAGGCTTTGAGCATCCGCAAGCGGTGCTGGACATCGGCGAGCGGCGCCGGGCCATTGCGGAGGTCATCGCCCGCGCCGATGCCGCCGATGTTGTGCTGGTGGCGGGCAAGGGCCATGAGGCCTATCAGGAAATCAACGGCGTGCGCCATGCCTACCGCGACGGCGACGAAGTCGAGCGTGCGCTTGCCGCCTGGGGTGCGGCGTGACGCCGCTGACAGCGGGCCGTGTGGCCCGGGCAGTAGGAGGCCGGCTTGTCGGCGCAGGGCAAGCATTGCCCTTGGATACGGTGGTCACCGATACCCGTGCCGTGGTGCCCGGGTGTTTGTTTGTGGCCCTGGCCGGGCCGCGTTTTGACGGCCACGATTTTCTTGCCGAGGCCCAACGCCGAGGCGCGGCGGCGGCGCTGGTCGAGCGCCCCGGCGAGACGCCGCTGCCCCAGATCGTATGCTGCGATACCCGGCTGGCTCTGGGGCTTTTGGCCCGTGCGTGGCGGCGCGGCTTTGAACAACCGCTGGTCGGGGTGACCGGCAATAGCGGTAAAACCACGGTCAAGGAACTGCTGGCCGAACTGCTGTCGCCGCTGGGGCCGGTGCACGCCACACAGGGCAACTTGAACAATGATATCGGCGCGCCGCTGACGCTGTTGGGCCTAAAGGCGAGCCACCGCGCCGCGGTGGTTGAGCTTGGCGCCAACCACCTGGGGGAAATTGCCTGGACTGCGCGGCTGGCCATGCCGGCGGTGGCCGTGGTTACCAACGTAACCGGCGCCCACGTGGGCGAATTTGGCGGCATGGGCCAGATTGCCCAGGCCAAAAGCGAAATGCTCCAAGGGCTGGGGCAAGACGGCGTGGCGGTGCTTAACCGCGACGATCCGTACTATGCGTTCTGGGCCAGCTGCGCGGAGCCGGCGACGGTGTTGAGCTTTGGCCTGGATGCCCGGGCCGATGTGCAAGCCCGGGCGCTTTCCTGGGACAGCCAGGGGCGTTATGCTTTCACGCTTGTTTTTGACGGCCGTGCGATCGGCCGGGTTGGGCTCAGGCTTTGCGGCCAGCACAACGTCAGCAATGCCCTGGCGGCAGCGGCCGCTGCGCTGGCGCTGGGCATCAGCGCGGCCTGCGTGGTGGACGGCCTGTGCCGGGCCGAGGCGCTGAGCGGGCGACTCAGCGTGGTTGCCGGCCCGCGGGACAGTTTACTGCTTGACGATTCGTATAACGCCAACCCCGGCGCGGTAGAGGCCGCGCTGGATACGCTGGCGTGTTTCCCCGGGCCGCGCTGGTGTGCACTGGGCGCCATGGGCGAGCTGGGCGAGGCCAGCGAAGCGCTGCACGCCCGGGTTGGCCGCTACGCTGCCAAGCGGGGGGTGGATGCCTTTTACACCCTGGGCGAGTCGGCCCGGCCGGCGCACGCGGCGTTTGAGCGCGGTGCTCCGGGAAAAGGCCGGCATTTTGACGACTACGCCGCGCTGGAAAATGAGCTGCAGCGCACGCTGCCCGAAGGGGCAAGCCTTTTGCTCAAGGGCTCTCGGAGCGCAGGAATGGAGCGGCTGGTGGCTGCCCTGCGCATGAACCAACCATAAGGTAAGCGCCGCACATGTTACTTTATCTGGCGAATTTTCTGGCGCAGTACCAAAGCGCCTTTCAGGTCATCAACTATTTAACCCTGCGTGTGATTCTGGGGGCCCTCACTGCGTTGCTGCTGTGTTTGTGGCTGGGCCCCTGGGTGATCCGCCGGCTGGTGGAAGGCCAGATCGGCCAGGCGGTGCGCGACGACGGCCCGCAGTCGCATCTTTCCAAGGCGGGAACGCCGACCATGGGCGGGGCGATGATGCTGATCGCGATTGCCATCAGCACGCTTGCCTGGGGGGATCTGACCAACCACTACGTGTGGGTGGTGCTTGGCGTCACCCTGGGATTTGGGGTCATCGGCTGGGTGGACGACTATCGCAAGGTGGTGGAGAAAAATCCCCGGGGCCTGCCGGCCAGATGGAAGTATTTCTGGCAGTCCGTGATCGGGCTGGGCGCTGCCTGCATCCTCTATGCTACGGCGGCAAGCACGGTGGAAACCAGCCTGCTGTTTCCCACGGTCAAAGGCGTGATGCTGCCGCTGGGCGCCTTTTTTATTGTGCTGAGCTACTTTGTCATCGTGGGCAGCTCCAACGCCGTCAACCTGACCGACGGGCTGGACGGGCTGGCCATTATGCCCACCGTACTGGTGGCCATGGGGCTTGCGATCTTTGCCTATGTTAGCGGCAACGCGGTGTTTGCCGAGTATTTGCACATGCCGTTCATTGCCGGCACCGGCGAAATTGCGGTGTTTTGCGCCACCATTGCCGGGGCCGGGCTGGGTTTTCTGTGGTTTAACACCTACCCGGCCCAGGTGTTCATGGGTGACGTCGGCGCGCTGGCGCTGGGCGCGGCGCTGGGTGTGGTGGCGGTCATCGTGCGCCAGGAGTTTGTGCTGTTCATCATGGGCGGTATTTTCGTTGCCGAGACGCTCTCGGTGATGCTGCAGGTCGGCTCTTACAAGCTGACCGGCCGGCGCATTTTCCGCATGGCGCCGCTGCACCACCATTTTGAGCTCAAGGGCTGGCCGGAGCCGCGGGTCATCGTGCGCTTCTGGATCATTACCGTGGTGCTGGTGCTGCTGGGGCTGGCGACGCTCAAGGTACGCTGACAGGAGTGGCACGATGCGTATTCCGCGCGGCACAACGCTGGTGGTAGGGCTGGGGCTTTCGGGCCTTGCCGTCTGTCGCCACCTTGAGCGGCTGGGCGTGCCGTTCATGGTGGCCGATACCCGCCGGGCACCGCCCGGATTGGAGGCGTTTCGCCGGGCGCATCCCGGCGTGGAAATTCACTGCGGCCCGCTTGATGCGCTGGACATGCGCCCGGCGCAGGAGATAGTGCTGAGCCCCGGCGTCGACCCGCACGCCCCGGCGTTTGCCGGCCTGGCTGAAGCTTATCATCCGGCCACCGGCGAGCCGCGGGTGATCGGTGAAATGGCGCTGTTCTGTCGCGCCGCCCGGGCACCCATCGCCGCGGTTACCGGCTCCAACGCCAAGTCGACGGTGGTAACGCTGCTGGGCGAGATGGCCGCGGAGTCGGGGGTGCGCGTCGCCGTCGGCGGCAACCTGGGCACGCCGGCGCTGGATTTGCTGGCCGCAGCCCCCGAGGCTGAGCTTTACGTGCTGGAGCTTTCCAGCTTTCAGCTGGAAACGACCCCGCAGCTCAACGCCGCGTGCGCCGCTTTTCTCAACCTGAGCGAAGATCATCTCGACCGCCACGGCGACATGGCGGCCTATCGCGCTGCTAAACAGCGTATTTTTCGCGGCGCTCGCTGCGCTGTGGTCAACGGCGACGACGCGGCTACCTGGCCTGCCACGCAGCCGGCATCGCAGGCTGTGCGCTTTACCACCCGGGCGCCGGCTTGCGGTGAATGGGGGTTGGCGCAGCACCGGGGTGAGGTCTGTCTGATGCACGGCGATACGCCCTGGATGGCGGCCGCCGAGCTTGGCATGGCCGGCCGGCATAATCGGCAAAATGCCCTGGCGGCGCTGGCCGTGGGGCACGCTTTGGGGCTGGAGGCAGCGGCCATGTGCCGGGTGCTGCGCCGCTTCACCGGCCTTGCCCACCGCAGCGAAACCGTGGCTTGTATCAACGGCGTGCGCTGGGTCAACGACTCCAAGGGCACCAACGTGGGCGCGACGCTGGCGGCGATCAACGGCCTGGGGCAGAGCATCGACGGCCGGCTGGTGCTGCTGGCCGGCGGCGTGGGCAAGGGCGCGGATTTTACCCCGCTGGCAGCACCGCTGGCCCAATATGCGCGCAGCGTGCTGCTGTTTGGCCGCGACGCCGACGCGATGGCCCGGGCGCTGGGAAAGCAGGTGGCCGTTCACCGCTGTGATGACCTGGCCGATGCCGTTCGCCAGGCGGCGGCGGTGGCGCGCCCCGGCGACTGCGTGCTGCTGTCGCCGGCTTGCGCCAGCCTGGATCAGTTTGATGACTATCAGGCGCGCGGCGAGGCCTTTTGCCGGCAGGTCAACGCGCTTGAGCGGGGCGCCGATTACGGCGGGTGTGCGCCATGAAGCATCGCGTACAGCGCCTGCGCGCGGCGTTTGACACCGCACAGATGCCCTGTGATATCTGGCTTTTGCTGGTGGCGCTGGTGCTGGCCGGTATTGGCTGGGTGATGGTCAGCTCAGCGTCGGTGGCGCTTCTGGACGACAGCTACCACTACGCGATTCGCCACGGCGTGTTTTTGCTGATGGCGATACTGGCAGCAACGCTGATGGTGAGCCTGCCGCTTGCGCTGTGGCGGCAAAACGCCGGTATCATTCTCGCCTTGAGCCTTGTGCTGCTGGCGCTGGTGCTGCTGGTAGGCCAGGACATCAACGGCAGCAAGCGCTGGATTGCACTGCCCGGGCCGCTGCCCAGCCTGCAGGTGTCTGAAGTGGGCAAGATCGGGCTGGTATTTTACATGGCGGCGTTCATGGCGCGGTTTGCCGAGTCTTTGCGCACGCGGATGTTGACCCTGGTGCGCCCGCTGATGGTGCTGGCGCTGCCGGCGGTGCTGCTGTTTGCCGCGCCGGACTTCGGCGGCATGGTGGTCTATACGGTGTGCGTCGTGGGCATGCTGATGATGGCCGGCGCGTCCATCGTGCTGTTGACGGGCACCGGCATAGTGCTGGGCCTGGGTGCGGCGCTGATGGTGGCGATGGAGCCGTACCGGCTGGCCCGCTGGACCAGTTTTCTCGACCCCTGGGCCGATCAGTTCGCCACCGGCTACCAGCTGACCCAGGCGCTGATCGCCTTTGGCCGCGGCCATGTGACCGGCACCGGCCTTGGCAACAGCATACAAAAGCTGCACTTTCTGCCCGAGGCGCATACCGACTTTATCTTTGCTGTGATTGCCGAAGAGCTGGGCATGCTGGGAGCGGTCATGGTGGTGGTGCTGTTTACGCTGCTGATCGTTCGCGCCATGGTGATCGGCCGGCGGGCGGAGCTTGCCGGCCAGCTGTTCGCCGCCTACATGAGCTACGGTATCGGTTTTATTATCGCCGCCCAAGCGTTTATCAACATGGCGGTCAGCTCAGGGCTTTTGCCGACCAAGGGGCTTACGCTGCCGCTGATCAGCTACGGCGGTTCAAGTCTGCTGGTGACCGGGGTCATGGTCGGGCTGCTGCTGCGTGCCGACCGCGAAACGCGCCGCTATCCGCGACGTGCGCCGGCGCCGGCCGAGCAGCGCCGCCGGGCGCGGCGCTGAGTTTTTTATCCAGGGAGCTGTGCGTGTCACAATCCATGCCTCAACGTGTTCTGATCATGGCCGGCGGTACCGGCGGCCACGTTATCCCTGCGCTGTCGTTGGCCCGGGCGCTCAAGGCCCGGGGAGTGGCGGTCGAGTGGCTGGGCAGCCCGCGCGGCATCGAAAACCGCCTGGTGCCCGCTGCCGGCTTTCCGCTGCATCAGCTGCGCATCGGCGGATTGCGGGGTAACGGGCTTGCCGGCTGGCTGAAAGCGCCGTTCAATCTGGCCCGCGCGGTGTGCCAGGCGCGCCGTGTGGTGCGCCGCTTTCGGCCTCAGGTGGTTGTCGGGCTGGGCGGCTTTGCCAGCGGCCCCGGCGGGCTGGCGGCAACGCTGTGTCGCGTGCCGCTGATGGTTCATGAACAAAACGCCGTGGCCGGGCTGACCAACCGCGTGCTGTCGCGGCTTGCCACGCACACCTATGCAGCGTTTCCCCAGGCGTTTGGCAGGCGGGCCACGGTGGTGGGTAACCCGGTGCGCGACGACATCGCCGCGCTGGGGGAGGCGCCGCGCCGCGTGGATGCCATGCAGCAAAGACGGCTGCGGCTGCTGGTAGTGGGCGGCTCGCTGGGTGCCGTGGCGCTCAACGAGCGCCTGCCCGAGGCGCTGGCGGAGCTGGACGACGCGGCGCGCCCGGAGGTCTGGCATCAGGCCGGCCGCGACCGTGACGAGGCGACGCGCGAGCGCTATCGCACCTTCGGGGTTGATGCCCGGGTCAGCGCGTTTATCGATGACATGGCGGCGGCCTACGACTGGGCCGATGTGCTGGTCTGCCGGGCCGGGGCGCTCACCGTCGCCGAGCTCGCCGCGGCGGCCAAGCCCGCGCTGTTCGTGCCGTTTCCCCATGCCGTGGACGATCACCAGCGGCGCAACGCCCAGGTGCTGGTCGATGCCGGTGCCGCGCGCTGCATGATCCAGCAAAGCCTGACCCGAGAAAACCTGGCCCAGGCGCTGAACGCGCTTTTGTCCCCCGAGGTGCTGGCCGACATGGCCGCCCGCGCGCGGCGGGCGGCGCACCTGGAGGCGACTGAGCTGTTATTGCAAGGCTGTTTTGCCCTTGCCCGGAAGGAGAATGTGCGTGACTGATGGGACAGACAACGTTGCTGTGAATCCCCGCAAGCGCCCGCGGGGCCCGGGTATGCGGCGTATTCGACGGCTGCACTTTATCGGCATCGGCGGTGCCGGGATGTGCGGCATTGCTGAAGTGCTGGCAAATCAGGGCTACTGCGTCAGCGGCAGCGACGTCAAGGTATCACCGGTGGTGGAGCGTCTGCGCGCCTGCGGGGTCAGCGTGGCGCTGGGGCATGCCCGCGACAACGTCAAGGGCGCCGACGTCGTTGTGGTGTCCAGCGCGGTTGACGATACCAATCCGGAAATCGCCTGGGCCCGGGAGAACCGCGTGCCGGTGGTGCGCCGAGCGGAAATGCTCGCCGAACTGATGCGCTTTCGCCACGGCATTGCGGTGGCGGGCACGCACGGCAAAACCACGACCACCAGCCTGACGGCAACGCTGCTGGGCGAAGGCGGGCTGGACCCGACCTTTGTTATCGGCGGCAAGCTCACCAGCGCCGGCGCCAATGCGCGCCTGGGCGAGGGCGACTATCTGGTGGCCGAAGCGGACGAATCCGACGCCTCCTTTTTGCACCTGCAGCCGCTGGTGTCGATCGTGACCAATATCGATGCCGACCACATGGCCACCTACGGCAACGATTTTGAGCGGCTCAAGGGCACTTTCCTCGAATTTTTGCACAATTTGCCGTTTTACGGCCTGGCGGTGCTGTGCCTGGACGATCCCCAGGTGCGTGCGCTGTGCCCGCGTATCCAGCGCCACTTCGTGACCTACGGCTTTGCCCGGGATGCGGACTATCGCATCGTGGACTTTGTTCAGCAGGCCGGCGAGACCCGCTTCACGGCGCTGCGCCCTGAAGGTGAGCCTCTCAAGGTGCGCTTGGCCATGCCCGGACGCCACAACGCGCAAAACGCCATGGCCGCCGTTGTGGTGGCCACCGATGCCGGCGTCAGCGACGCCGCGATTCAGCGCGGGCTTGCCGGTTTTGCCGGCGTGGGGCGTCGTTTTCAGGTGCACGGCGACTATCCGCTGCCCGGCGGTGGCGCACCGGTGATGCTGGTTGACGACTACGGTCATCATCCGCGCGAGGTGGAAATGGTCATCGAGGCAGTGCGCTCCGGCTGGCCCGAGCGGCGCCTGGTGATGCTCTACCAGCCGCATCGCTATACCCGCACGCGGGATCTCTACGAGGATTTTGTGCGCGTGCTGTCCGGGGTGGATACGCTGCTGCTGCTGGATGTCTACAGCGCCGGCGAAGCGCCGATTCCCGGCGCCGACGGCCGCACGCTTGCCGGTTCGCTGCGCCAGCGCGGCGAGGTCGATCCGCTGTTTGTCGAACATAAAAGCGAGCTGGCGGGCCTTTTGACCAACGTGCTGCGTCCCGGCGATATTTTAATCACCCAGGGCGCCGGGGATATCGGCGGTATTTCACTGACCCTGGCCCAGGCCAGGCTACTGCTTGACGAGGTGACGCTGTGAGCCAACCGCTGACGTCTCATTTTTCGGTACCGCACGCCGCAGCCGGCGCGTCGCCGGTTGTCGTGGTGTATGGCGGCACCTCCGCCGAGCGTGAGGTGTCGCTGCAAAGCGGGGCAGCGGTGCTGGCCGCGCTCAAGCGCAGCGGCGTGGACGCGGTGGGCTATGATCCTTGCGATCACGGCCTGGCCGGCCTTGAACGGCTGGCCCCGTCCACGGTGTTTATTGCGCTGCACGGGCGCGGCGGCGAAGACGGCTCGCTGCAGGGGGCGCTTGAGCTTTTGGGCATTCCCTATACCGGCAGCGGCGTGCTGGCCTCGGCGCTGGGTATGGACAAGGCACGCACCAAGCAGGTGTGGCAAGCGCTCGGCCTGCCGACGCCGGAAAGCATCATGCTGGACAGCGCCGCCGAGTGGCCGGCGGTAGCCGCGCGGCTGGGCCTGCCGCTGATCGTCAAACCCGTGCACGAAGGCTCTACGCTGGGCATCAGCATCGTCAATAGTGTGGCCGAGCTTGAAGCGGCCTATCACGAGGCCGCGCGCTTTGACGCCCGGGTCATGGCAGAGCGCTTCGTTCAGGGCGAGGAATATACCGTATCGATCCTTGGCGATCGCGCGCTGCCGGCCATTCGGGTCGAGGTGCCGGGCGGCTTTTACGACTACAACGCCAAGTATCTGTCCGATACGACTCGCTATCATCTGCCCTGCGGGCTTGACGAGACAGCACAAGCCGAGCTTGCCGCGCTCTGCCAAAAGGCGTTTGCCGCAATAGGCGGCGAAGGCTGGGGGCGGGTGGACGTGATGCGCGATGCTCAGGGGCGCTTCTGGCTGATTGAAGTCAACACCGTGCCGGGCATGACCGACCACAGCCTGGTGCCCCAGGCGGCGGCCCACGTGGGCATCCGCTTTGACCGGCTGGTTGGCGAGATTCTGGCAACCGCAGGGTCTGCGAGGCGGGATGCACAAACGTAGCGCCTGGCTTGGCCTTGTGCTGCTGGCGCTGATGCTTGGCGCCGGCGGCCGGGCGCTATGGCTGTGGCTGGATACGCCGGTCGAGCGGGTAGCGGTGCGCGGCGACTGGGAGTACGCCAGCGTAGGCTACCTGCGCCAGCAGCTGGCGCCGCTGGTGCGCGATACTCGCTGGCTCTCGGTGGACCTCGCTGAGCTGCGCCGCTCGGCGCTGGGCATCGGCTGGGTCAAGGAGGTGCGTATTTCGCGTCAGTGGCCGGATGCGCTGGTGTTTGAGCTTGTCGAACAAACGCCGGTGGCGCGCTGGAACGACGACCGGCTGCTCAACGCTGCGGGCACGCCCTTTGTCTTTGCCCCGCTTGCCCCGCCTGCCAGGCTGCCCGATCTCGCCGGCCCGCCCGGCAGCAGCAAGGAAGTGCTGCGCTATTACCAAACGCTGGAAAAGCGGCTGTCTTCTCTTGATCTGGCGCTTGATCAGCTGCGTCTGGAACCGCGAGGCGCTTGGCGTCTGCAGCTTGACGACGGTGCTTGGGTGATGCTTGGCCGCCGCCAGCACGATGCGCGCCTGGCCCGCCTTACGGCGGCCTGGCGACACGAGCTTGGCCCGTATGCCAAGGCGATTCGCTACGTTGACCTGCGCTACCCCAACGGCGTGGCCGTGGCCTGGCACGGTGACTCTCCGCGGGCGGATACGACGCCTTGAGCAGCGCATGCAAGAATAGGTGCAACAAACCGATCGTTAACGGTGCAAATACGTGGGCCGGGGTTTAATTTGTGACCTGTTCTCAGTATTGTGGCGTGCAGTAGTCGTTAGACCGTTGTTATTTCGATATCATACTACTAGGCACCGCCGTTATCATGACGGTAATCGGTGACAAATCCGGTCAGCTATCATCCAGCGGGCTAACGCCGCTTGGCCGCTGGCCATAGCGGCTCAATATGTAGATTAAGGTGACAAGGAGAATTCCCGGCTCATGGCAGGCTCATCCAGCGTATCCAGCATGGTGGTCGGGTTGGACATCGGAACGTCCAAAGTCGTTGCGATCGTCGGCCAGCCTACCGATGACGGTGGCATCGAGATTGCCGGGATCGGCTCCCACCCCTCGCACGGCATGAAGCGCGGCGTCGTCATCAATATTGAATCAACGGTGCAATCCATCCAGCGCGCCGTTGAAGAAGCCGAGCTGATGGCCGGCTGCGATATACACTCGGTCTATGTGGGTATCGCCGGCAGCCACATCAGCTCGATGAACTCCGACGGGGTCGTGGCCATCAAGGAGCGTGAAGTCAGCGCTTTGGATATCGAACGCGTGATCGACTCGGCCCGGGCGCGCGCCGTCTCTGAAGGCCAGCGCGTTCTCCACGTGCTTCCCCAGGAGTTTTCCATCGACGCTCAGGGCGGTATCCGCGAGCCGCTGGGCATGTCGGGTGTCCGCCTGGAAGCCCAGGTGCACCTGGTCACCGCAGCGGCCAACGCCGTGCAAAACATCGAAAAGTGCGTGCGCCGCTGCAGTCTTGACGTGGACGCCACCATACTTGAACAGCTGGCCTCCAGCATGGCCGTGCTTACCGCCGACGAGCGTGAGCTCGGGGTGTGCATGGTGGATGTCGGCGGCGGCACTACCGACATGGCGATTTTCACCGAAGGCGCCATTCGCCACACTGCGGTCATTCCCATCGCCGGCGATCAGGTCACCAACGATATCGCCATGGCGCTGCGTACGCCGACTCAGCACGCCGAAGAAATCAAGGTCAAATACGCCTGCGCGCTGACCGAGCTTGCCGCCAGCGACGAGATGATCAAGGTGCCAAGCGTAGGCGACCGGCCCTCGCGGGATCTGTCTCGCCAGGCGCTTGCCGAGGTGGTGGAGCCGCGCTATGAGGAGCTTTTTACGCTGGTCAAGGAAGAGCTGCGACGCAGCGGCTATGAAGACATGGTGGCCGCCGGCGTCGTGCTTACCGGCGGCACGTCGCGAATGGAAGGCGCAAGTGAGCTTGCCGAAGAAATCTTCCACATGCCGGTGCGCATTGCCTGTCCGCAAAACGTGAAAGGCCTGGCGGACGTTGTGCGCAACCCGATTTACGCCACAGGGGTGGGGTTATTGCACTACGCTTTGCAGGAAGCGCACTACGGCCACGGCCTGCAGGCGCATAGCGGCGTTGTGACTGCGCCGTCAGGACGCGGTGAACAAGGCAAGGGCGGCTCCACCGGAAAAACGCTGACGCGAATCAAGGGCTGGTTCAAGAAAAATTTCTGACAGGGTCGCAAACGCGGCTCAGGAGACGGGGCTTATGTTCGAACTGGTAGATAGCGCACCCTCTAGCAGTGCGGTCATCAAGGTAGTAGGCGTTGGCGGCGGCGGGGGCAACGCCGTCAATCACATGGTGGAAAGCAACATCGAAGGCGTCGAGTTTATCTGCGCCAATACCGACGCTCAGGCGCTGAAACGCGTCTCCGCCAAGACTATTTTGCAGCTGGGCAGCGAAATCACCAAAGGCCTTGGCGCCGGCGCCAACCCCGAGGTCGGCCGCCAGGCCGCCATGGAAGACCGCGAGCGCATCGCTGAGCTGCTCGACGGGGCCGATATGGTGTTCATCACCGCCGGCATGGGCGGCGGCACCGGCACCGGCGGCGCGCCGGTAGTGGCCCAGGTGGCCAAGGAGCTGGGCATTCTCACCGTCGCGGTGGTGACGCGGCCGTTCCCCTTTGAAGGCCCCAAGCGCTCGCGCGCCGCCGAAGAAGGCATGAAAGAGCTCTCCGAGCACGTTGACTCGCTGATTACCATACCCAACGAAAAACTGCTTTCGGTGCTGGGCAAGAGTGCGACGCTGCTGACCGCCTTCAGCGCGGCCAACGATGTGCTGCTGGGGGCCGTACAGGGCATTGCCGAGCTGATCACCAGCCCCGGCATTATCAACGTCGACTTTGCCGACGTGCGCACCGTGATGTCGGAAATGGGCATGGCGATGATGGGCACCGGCGGGGCCACCGGCGAAAATCGCGCGCGCGAGGCGGCCGAGAAAGCTATCCGCAGCCCGCTGCTGGAAGATATCGATCTGCACGGCGCGCGGGGGATTCTGGTCAACATTACCGCCGGCCCGGACCTTTCCATCGGCGAGTTCAACGACGTCGGCGCCACGGTTCAGGAGTTTGCCTCCCAGGAAGCCACCATCGTGGTGGGAACTTCCATTGACATGGAAATGTCTGACGAGCTTCGCGTCACGGTTGTGGCAGC
Source organism: Halomonas cibimaris (assembly GCF_055379665.1). Taxonomy (NCBI): domain Bacteria; kingdom Pseudomonadati; phylum Pseudomonadota; class Gammaproteobacteria; order Oceanospirillales; family Halomonadaceae; genus Halomonas; species Halomonas cibimaris. The sequence goes on along the minus strand of NZ_AP043828.1, from coordinate 2,615,659 downwards.
CGGCCTTGACGGCAATCAGGCCAAGGCCGCCGCTCGCGAGCCGGCGCGTCGTGTGGCGCAGGCCGACGCCGGCGCGGACTATCGCAAGCTTCAGCAGCCCACGGTGATGCGCCAGCAGCAGGCCGCCGCGCGTGCCGAGGCGCCTGAGGCGGAAAGCCGCTCCCGGGCGGAGAAGCGCCGCGCCGCCGAAACCGATGACTACCTGGATATCCCGGCGTTTCTGCGCCGCCAGGCCGACTGATTTTTTCCTTGCGCGACGATGACCGGCGGCAGGTAGGTTTACCTGCCGCAACATCTTTCGGCGACTTATAAGCGAGTCGCCGCGACGGCAAGCCCCGCTAGGCCTGAACGTTGCGCATATCCCTACCCACTATAATTACCCGAGTATTGACGGCACCCCATGATCAAACAGCGCACCTTGCAAAACGTTATCCGTGCTACCGGAGTGGGGCTGCACTCTGGTGAGAAAGTCCATATGGCCCTGCGCCCGGCCCCGGCCGATACCGGCATCGTCTTTGTGCGAACCGATCTGCAGCCGGCGGTGGAAGTGCCGGCGAAGGCCGGCCTGGTCGAAGACACCGTGCTGTGCACCGCACTTTGCTATGAAGGTGTCAAGGTGGCAACGGTTGAACACTTGATGGCTGCGTTTGCCGGGCTGGGTATCGATAATGCCTATGTTGACTTGAGCACCGCCGAAGTGCCGATCATGGACGGCAGCGCCAGCCCCTTTGTGTTTTTGATTCAATCCGCCGGTATCTGTGAACAGAACGCAGCGAAAAAATTTATCCGTATCAAGCAGCGAGTGTGCGTGGGCGACGACGACAAGGAAGCCGTATTTTTGCCCCACGAAGGCTTTAAAGTGTCGTTTTCCATCGACTTTGATCACCCGGTATTTGACCGGCAAAAACAGACGGCAATGATTGATTTCTCCACCACGTCCTTTGTCAAGGACGTGTCCCGGGCGCGCACCTTCGGTTTTATGCGGGATATCGAACGCCTGCGCGCCAATAATCTGGCGCTTGGGGGGAGTCTGGAAAACGCCGTGGTTGTAGATGACTATCGCATCGTCAACGAAGGCGGGCTGCGCTACGACGATGAGTTTGTCAAGCACAAGGTATTGGACGCCATTGGCGATCTGTACCAGCTGGGCCACAGCCTGATCGGCGAGTTTCGCGGAGTGAAGTCAGGGCATGCGCTGAACAACCGGCTTTGCTGTGAGCTTCTGGCCCGGCCGGAGGCGTACGAAATCGTCACTTTTGAAGAGGAACGCGCCGTGGCGCCCATTTCTTACGTGGCGCCGGCCATGGCGTAGCGACGGCTGGTAGGGTGCTGCGCTCGGCAAGGCACTGCTGTTGTTCAGGACGATTCCTGTGCACAGCAGTGCTTTTTGCCGTTCGGGTGCCGGCTTTTGTCGGCGGCCTGTTGCCTCGGGTGCTTCACTCGCGAGGCGCATGGGCAGCCAGGCGTTCCAGCGCGTTTTTCAGCTTGGGGTCAGGGGTATCTTCGGCGCACTCGTTAAGCACTCGGCCGGCGGAAGCGGGCAGGCTGCGCTGATAGCGGCGGGGCGTCTTTACCGGGCGCACCGGGCGCACCTTGAAATGCAGGCCGGTGACGCCCTCAAAGCCGGGGATGCCGTGGAGCAACGTCAGCAGGCGCGGCTGCTCGAAACGCAGCCAGGTCAGCAGAGCCGCGCGATTGCAAATCAGCGTCAGCCGGCCCTGGCGCAAACCGCCGACAAAAACGTGCTCGCGCATTGGCTCGGGCAGGGCCGCACGCAGCCGTGACTGCGCCTGCTCGATCAGGCGCGAGGCCTGCATCAGCTGGCCGATACTGCCGCGGGGCGTCAGCAGTTGTCCGATGGGCTGTGCGCGGGAACGCTTAACCTTTATACTCATGCACTTGCCTCGCGTGGATGCGCCAATTCATCAAAGCCTAGCACGCCAAGGAGCGCGACCCCAGCATGCCTGCCCAGCCGATGCTTCCCGCGATTGCCCCGCGGCCCTGCCGCCGCGGGGCTGCCGCGCGCTGGTGGCTGGCGGGGCTGCTGGTCAGCTGCCTGCTTCCGGTCGGCCTCAGCGCCGCCTGCCAGGCGGCGCGCCTCCCCGTTCGCTATGCGTATACGCTGGTGCCCACCCTGCAGCGCGTTTGTTCGCGTCGTCAGCTGCGCTATCGTTTAGCGCCGGGGCGCCGGCAGCGGCGTTTGTTTACCGCGCGTAACGGCCTGTCTTGGCGCCCTTTGCGTTTAACGGGAATGGTGGCCGCGCTTGACGTGGTGTCGCGCCGCGGGCCGCCTGTGTGCCGGCTCAACGTTTTGTTGTGCCGTGGCTAGCCCGGTGGCCGTCGCCTGGCGGCAGGTAGCCGCGCATTTTTCCTGTTTTACCGGGTGCGCTCGACGGCGTTTCCGGCCGCTATAATGGAAAGTTCATGATCAGTAACGTACTGCGCAAAGTTGTCGGCTCCAAAAACGAGCGTGAAGTCAAACGCATGCGTAAAAGCGTGCAGCATATCAACGCGCTGGAAAGCGAGTTTGAAGCGCTTGGCGATGCCGAGCTGCAGGGTAAAACCGGCGAGCTGCGCGCGCGCCTGGAGGCCGGCGAGCCGCTGGATAGCCTGCTGCCCCAGGCGTTTGCCGCGGTACGCGAGGCGAGCAAGCGCGTTATGGGCATGCGCCACTTCGACGTGCAGATGGTCGGCGGCATGACGCTCAACGACGGGCGTATCGCCGAGATGAAAACCGGCGAGGGCAAAACGCTGGTGGCCACGCTGGCCGTCTATCTCAACGCCCTGCCGGCCAAGGGAGTGCACGTAGTCACGGTCAACGACTACCTGGCCCGCCGCGACGCCGACTGGATGCGCCCGCTGTATGAATTTCTGGGCCTGACCGTCGGGGTCATTTTTTCCGGCCAGGCCAACGAGGAAAAGCGCCACGCCTATGCCTGCGATATCACCTACGGCACCAACAACGAGTTCGGCTTTGACTACCTGCGCGACAACATGGCGTTCTCGCTGGAAGAGAAGGTGCAGCGCCCACTGCATTACGCCATTGTCGACGAAGTGGACTCGATTCTCATTGACGAGGCCCGTACCCCGCTGATCATCTCCGGCGCCGTTGACGAAAACACCGAGCTTTACGGCATCGTCGATCGTCTGGCCACCCACCTTGAGCAGGGAGAAGAGCTGGAGGACGAAGACGCCACGGTAACCGGGGATTTCCTGCTCGACGAAAAGCAAAAGCAGGTAGAGCTCACCGAGCAGGGCCACAACCGGGTAGAGCAGCTGATGCGCGCAGAGCAGCTGCTGGGCGAAGACGAATCGCTCTATGCCGCGCAAAATCTGGGCCTTTTACAGCACATGCATTCAGCGCTGCGCGCCCGCCATCTTTATCAGCGCGATGTGGACTACATCATCGCCGAAGACCAGGTCGTCATCGTCGACGAGCACACCGGCCGCTCGATGCCCGGGCGGCGCTGGTCGGAAGGGCTGCACCAGGCCGTGGAAGCAAAAGAAGGCGTCACCGTTCAGCGCGAAAGCCAAACGCTTGCCTCTACGACTTTTCAAAACTATTTCCGCCTCTACGAGAAACTCGCCGGCATGACCGGCACGGCGGATACCGAGGCCTTCGAGTTTCGCCAGATTTACGGCCTGGACGTCATCGTGATCCCCACCAACCGTCCCCAGGCGCGTACCGATTACAACGACCTGGTCTACCAAAGCGCCGAGGAAAAATACCGGGCGATCATCAAGGACGTACAGGCGCAAACCGAAGCCGGCCGCCCGGTGCTGGTGGGAACGGCCTCCATCGATACCTCTGAGTACCTCGCACGGCTGATGCGCGAGGCGGGGATGCGCTTTAACGTGCTCAACGCCAAGCAGCACCAGAGCGAGGCGGAAATCATCGCCCAGGCGGGGCGTCCCGGCGCGATTACCATTGCCACCAACATGGCCGGCCGCGGCACGGATATCGTGCTGGGCGGCAACTGGGAGGCCGAAGCTGCCAAGCTTGAAAACCCCGCCCAGGCTGATATCGACGCGCTCAAGGAGGAATGGCGCAAGCGCCACGATCAGGTGCTGGAGGCCGGCGGGCTGCACGTGATCGGCTCTGAACGCCACGAATCCCGGCGCATCGACAACCAGCTGCGCGGGCGCTCCGGGCGCCAGGGAGACCCGGGCTCCACGCGGTTTTTCCTGTCCTTGGAAGACAGCCTGATGCGCCTTTTCGGCTCCGAGCGCGTCAAGCGGATGATGAAGGCGCTGGGTCTGGAAGAAGGCGAAGCCATCGAGCACAAGATGGTCTCCAACGCCGTGGAGCGCGCGCAGAAAAAGGTAGAAGGGCGCAACTTCGATATCCGCAAGCAGCTGCTGGAATACGACGACGTGGCCAACGATCAGCGTCGAGTGATCTACGAACAGCGCAACGACATCCTCCAATCCGAAGACGTGGCCGATGCCGTGGCGGGCATTCGTGAAGAGGTCATGGAAGAGGCGATCAGCAGCTTCGTTCCGCCCCAGACCCTGGCCGAGCAGTGGGACCTGCCCGGCCTGGAAGCCCATCTCAAAGCCGAGCTCAACCTGGAAGCGCCCGTCGTGCAGTGGGCCGAGCAAGACCAGCGGCTAAGCGAGGAAAAGCTGCGCGAGCGGCTGCAGGCCATGCACCGTGAAGCCTACGAGGCCAAGGTGGAGGCCGCCGGCGAAACCTTGATCCGGCGGTTTGAAAAGCAGGTCATGCTGCAGGTGCTGGATACCCGCTGGAAAGAGCACCTGCAGTCCATGGATCATCTGCGTCGCGGCATCCACCTGCGCGGCTATGCGCAGAAAAACCCCAAGCAGGAATACAAGCGCGAGGCCTTCGAGCTGTTCCAGCAGCTGCTGACCCACATCAAGGCCGACGTCACGCGGATTCTCAGCCACGTGCAGGTGCGCCAGCCCGAAGAAGTGGACGCCCTGGAGCAAGAGCGCCGCGAGGCCCTGGAGCGCGAGCAGGCCACCGCCGCCAGCCGCCACGATGAGCCGGACGACGGCGCCGATGAGGCTGCCGCCCAGGGGGAGCAGGCCCCCGGCGCCGACGGCCGCCCGGTGCGTCGGGAAGGCCCCAAGGTAGGGCGCAACGATGCCTGTCCGTGCGGTTCAGGCAAAAAATACAAGCAGTGCTGCGGCAAGCTGAGCTGAGTGTAAGCGTTGCTGCCGCCCTGTCGGCAGGCGCTCTGGATCAACGAGCCCTGGCGGATGCGCCCGGGCAGCAGAAAGGAGGCTTCCTTCTATGGCGGTAGGAGATATACCGTTTCCGACCATGCCGGCGCTTGACGGCGTGCGCCTGGGTACGGCCGCGGCCGGTATCAAAAAGCCCGGCCAGCGTGATCTGGTCGTCATCGAGCTGCCCGAAACGGCAAGCGTTGCCGGCGTATTTACCCGCAACGCGTTTTGTGCCGCGCCGGTACACGTCGCCAAAGCGCACCTGGCCGCCTGCCGTGAGCAGGGAAAAGCGCCGCGTTACTGGCTGATCAACACCGGCAATGCCAATGCCGGCACCGGCGAGCAAGGCATGCACGACGCCCGGGAAAGCTGTCGGGTACTGGCCGAACACGTCGGCGCTCAGCCCCACGAGGTGCTGCCGTTTTCCACCGGCGTGATCGGCGAGCCGCTGCCCATGGAGGCGCTGCTTGCCGGTATTGCCCCGGCGCTTGACGCCCGCGCCTGCCACGCGGCGGCCTGGGAGCAGGCGGCCCGGGGCATTGTGACGACGGATACGCGCATCAAAGGCGCAAGCGTTGATGTGCCGGTTGGCGCTCAGCGCGTGACGCTCAACGGGATTGCCAAAGGGTCGGGCATGATTCGGCCGGACATGGCGACCATGCTCGGCTTTGTGGTCACCGACGCCGAGATCGCGCCGGCGCTGCTGGACCGGCTGCTGTGCGAGGCGGTGGAGCATTCGTTCAACTGCATCACCGTAGACAGCGATACCTCCACCAACGATGCCTGCCTGCTGGCGGCCACCGGGTGCGGGGCCTCGATCACCCGCGACGCCGACGTGCAAGCGTTTGCCGCCGGTCTTCAGCAGGTGCTGGTATCGCTTGCCCAGGCGATCATCCGCGACGGCGAGGGTGCGACCAAGTTCGTCACGCTTGACGTCGTCGGCGCCACCGCGCGTCAGGAAGCGCTGGACGTGGCCTTTACCGTGGCGCACTCGCCGCTGGTCAAGACCGCGCTTTACGCCTCGGACGCCAACTGGGGGCGGATTCTCGCCGCGGTAGGGCGTGCGCCGGTCGCCGATTTTGACGTCGAGCGCGTCACCATTGACCTTGACGAAGTGCGCCTGGTGGAAGGCGGCGGCCGCGCGTCGGACTACACCGAGGCCGCCGGCAGTGCCGTCATGGCGCGTGAGGACATCACGATTCGCATTGATCTGGGACGCGGGGATGCGCAGGCAACGGTGTGGACCTCTGATCTGTCTCACGAATACGTATCGATCAACGCTGACTATCGTAGCTGATCACGGCCAGCGTGGCCGTGATCAGCGCAGCAAGAGGGCGCCGGCTTCCGGCCGATCAGCAAAACAGTGGAAAAAGACGCAATGAAAGCAATGGTAAAACGACGGGTTCACGTGGCTGCCGCGGCCATTATCAGCGCCGACAAGCGGAAAGTCTTGATAGCGCGCCGGCCCTCCGGCTTTGACCAGGGCGGTCTGTGGGAGTTTCCCGGGGGCAAGCTGGCCCCGTACGAAACCGGCCTGGAAGGGCTCAAGCGCGAGCTGCACGAAGAGCTGGGCGTTGAAATTACCCGGGCTCAGCCGCTGATTCGCGTGCATCATGAATACCCCGATAAGCGTATCCTGCTGGACGTCTGGCAGGTGCACGACTTTGCCGGCGAGCCGTTTGGCCGCGAAGGCCAGGCCGTACGCTGGGTGCCCATGGAAGAGCTTTCCGGCTATCCCTTCCCCGCGGCCAACCTGCCGATTCTGCGCGCGGTGATGCTGCCCAGCGAATACCTGATTACCGCCGAGGAAGCCGACGACGACGTCTTTGCCGAGCGTTTGACCCGTGCGCTGCACGAAGACGGCGTGCGCCTGGTGCAGCTGCGTGCCAAGACGCTGGATCACCCGCAGTACCTGGCACGCGCTCGCCAGGCGCTGGCGCTATGCCGGGAGTACGGCGCCCGGCTGCTGCTCAACGGTGACCCAGCGCTGCTTGAAGACATCGACGCCGACGGCATTCACTTGACCAGCGAACGGCTGCTGCAGCTGGACACGCGGCCCATACCGGCCAACAAATGGCTGGGTGCTTCGACGCACAGCGCCGAGCAGCTGGTAAAGGCCGGCGCGCTTGGCTGTGATCTGGTCACGCTTTCGCCGCTGGCGCCTACGCCCTCGCACCCGGACGCGGTACTGATGGGCTGGCACGACTTCCAGCAGTGCGTGGAGCACGCCGGTATGCCCGTCTTTGCGCTGGGGGGCATGACGCGCTTTCATGCCAACCGTGCCCGGGCTGTCGGCGCGCAGGGCATCGCCTCAATCCGTGATTTCTGGCGCTAGGCCGCTACGCTGGCGGCGCGCACCGCTGTCGTCGGGCCGGCTTTGCCCGAGCGCTTGCTGACAAGGAGCACGTGATGCTTGACCGTTTGCCTTTTCTGGTGGGATTGCGCTACGTGCGCGCCAAACGTCGCAACCATTTCATTTCGTTTATCTCACTGACCTCCATGCTGGGCCTGATGCTTGGCGTGGCCGTGCTGATTTTAGTGCTGTCGGTGATGAACGGCTTTGACCATGAGCTGCGCACGCGCATTCTGGGGATGGTGCCGCATACCAAGATCGAAGCCACCGACGGTCTCAAGGACTGGGAGGGGCTGGCCGAGCGGCTTACCCAGCGCGAGCGGGTTATCGGTGCGGCGCCCTACGTTGAGCAGCAGGGCATGTTTTCCGTCGGCGGGCGCAACCAGGGCGGCATGGTGACCGGCATCAAGCCCGGCTGGGAGGGCAAGGTCTCGATTATCGACGAGCACATGGAACGCGGCAGCCTCGATGACCTTAAGCCCGGCACCTGGAACGTGGTGCTGGGCTCGGCGCTGGCGCGCAACCTGGGCGTCGGCGTGGGCGACCGGGTAACGCTTTTGGTCCCTGAAGCCTCGATTACCCCGGCCGGGGTGTTTCCGCGCCTGAAGCGCTTTACCGTCAGCGGCATTTTCAGCGTCGGCGCCGAGCTGGACGCGCGGCTGGCGTATGCCAATCTTGCCGACATGCAAACCCTGGCCCGTACGGGCGATACGGTAGGCGGGCTGCGCCTGGAGCTCGATGACCTTTTTGCCGCCAGCCGCGAAACCCAGACCATTATCAACGAGCTGGGGCCGGGATATCGCGGCCGCGACTGGACCTTGACCCAGGGCAACCTGTTTCAGGCCATTCAGATGGAAAAGCGCATGATCGGCCTGCTGCTGACGGTGATCGTCGCTGTGGCGGCGTTCAATATCGTGTCCACGCTGGTCATGGTGGTCACCGACAAGCGTGCCGATATCGCCATTTTGCGCACCATCGGCGCCACGCCGCGCTCGATCATGGGCATTTTCATCGTGCAGGGTTTGACCATCGGCGTGATCGGCATTGCCATCGGAGTCGCCGCCGGGGTGCTGCTGGCGCTGACGGTGTCGGATCTGATCGGCTGGGTGGAGAGCGTGTTTGGCATCCACTTTCTGGATGCCGGCGTTTACTTTATCAGCGAGCTGCCCTCGCAGCTGCGCGGCGGCGACGTGCTCAACATCGTGGGAGCGGCGTTTGGCCTGACGTTTTTGTCCACGCTGTACCCCGCCTGGCGGGCGGCCCGGGTGCAGCCCGCCGACGTGCTGCGCTATGAGTGAGGATACCGCCATGACGACGACCAAAACCGCACAGGCGGCCGCGCCGAACGCCGCAAACCGGGTCATGCTGGAGTGTTGCGACGTGACCCGGATCTACAGCGAAGGCCCGGAAGATCTCACGGTGCTCGACGGGCTCTCGCTTAGCGTGCATGCCGGCGAGCGCGTAGCGATTGTCGGCAGCTCCGGCTCGGGCAAGACCACGCTGTTAAACCTGCTGGGCGGTCTTGACCGCCCCAGCCGAGGGCAGATCATCATAGCCGGCGAGCCGCTTTCCGGGCTGGGCGAGGCGGCGCTAGGGCGTTTTCGCAACTGCTACATCGGCTTTGTCTACCAGTTTCACCACCTGCTGGCCGAGTTTACCGCGCTGGAAAACGCAGCGCTTCCGCTGATCATTCGCGGCCAGCGCAAGCGCGACGCCGAAAAGCGGGCAAGAGCCCTGCTGGAACGGGTGGGCATGGCTGAACGTGCCGACCATAAGCCCGGCGAGCTTTCCGGCGGCGAGCGCCAGCGCGTGGCGATTGCCCGGGCGCTGGTGACCGACCCCGGCCTTGTGCTGATGGATGAGCCCACCGGCAATCTGGATCAGACCACCGCCTCCACCATTTTGGCTCTGATGGACGAGCTGGCCCGGGAAAGCGCCTGTGCCTTCGTTATCGTCACTCACGATACCGCGCTGGCAGCGCACCAGGATCGCGTGCTGCGCCTGGATAGCGGGTTTCTGGTGGCAGACGCCAAGGCCTGACAGCGGCGAGTCTGGGCGGCGGCAAGCTTAGTCGTCAAACTCGGCTTCAAGGCGTGCCCGGCGCCGGCGCTGGCGGCGTTTCCAGTGCCGGGAGACGTGCCAGCGCCAGATAAGCCGGATCGCCAGGTTGGCCAGCGCTGCCAGTACTACCGCGGATAGCAGCGAGCCAAGAAAAAGCGCGGGCACGATGTCGTGTATTTGCTCGGTAAGCCAGCGTATAGACAGGCGCATCGGGGCGATGCGTACGGGGGCGTCGAGAAACAGCGAGCCCAGCCGGTAGTTGGCGTAAAAGATCAGCGGCATGGTCAGCGGGTTGGTAATCCACACCAAACCCACCGCCAGCGCCAGGTTGCAGCGGCTCAGGCGAGCGCCGATGGCAGCGGCAAGCATCTGAAACGGAATGGGCAAAAGCGCACAGAATATGCCCACGCTGAAGGCGTTGGCGACGCTTCGGCGGGTGAGCAGCCAAAGCCTCGAATCAGCGATCAGCGGCGCCATGAAACGCAGCGAGCGCTGGCGTTTCAGCGTATCGGGACGGGGCATGTAGCGCTGCAGAAAACGGCGCGGCATGATGAGGACTCTGGCCTGCGAAGTGCCCCATTATCCATATAGTGGACGGCTTCGGCTATGCAGGCGTAACGGCTACGCAAGTCCCAGGGAGCGGGCAGGCAATGGCGGAGGAGACGCGAAGCGTAACGGGCGGGCTGCGCCGGCGCATGGGGCTGGCCTTGCCTCTGGCCGCCGCCGCACTGCTGGGAGTCGGGCTGGCGGCCACGGATATAGCCGGCCACTATCCGCGGCTGGCCGGCGCGTTGCCGGTGGCGGCGGTGCTGGTGGCGGGGCTTGTCGGACGGCGCCGGCCGCTGTGGGCGATAGGGCTGGCAGTGGCGCTGCTGACCGCCGGCAGCGTTATCCACGAACAGGCCCGCCGGCTGCCCGCCGGGCTCAGCGGTGCCGACCTCAGTGTCAGCGCTCGGGTAATCGAGACCAGTAACCGCGCGGGTATAACGCGTTTGCGACTGGCGATCCGGCGCTGTCAGGCCCCGGCCGGGCTGCCGCGCTGCGATGAACTGGGCAACGTCCGGGTCAGCGTTTACGGCGAGGCGCCCATGCGCCGGGGCGAACGCTGGCAGATGACCCTGCGCCTGCGGCCGCCCCACGGGTTTCGCAACCCCGGCGCCTTCGATTACCAGGCCTGGCTGTGGCGCGAGGGCATTCACGCTACCGGCTACGTGCGTAAGCACCCGGCGCCGGTGCGTATCGCACCGGCCACGGCCGCGCTCAAGCCCGGGGCGCTGGCCTACATCGACCGCCACACAGAGGATGCCGTCACCCGCCGCTGGCTGGCCGCGCTGACGCTGGGTGACAGCGATGCGCTGACGCAGCACGACTGGCAGATGTTAAACGCCAGCGGCACCACCCACCTGGTGGTGATTTCCGGGCTTCACGTAGGGCTGGTGGCCGGGTTCGGCCTGTGGCTGGCGCGCGCGCTTGCCCGCCGGGTCTCGCCTGCTAACTGGCGTCTGCGCGTCTGGCCGTGGTGGTTTGCCGGCGCCTGTGCCGTGGCCTACGCCTGGCTTGCCGGGCTGTCTCCGCCGGCCGTGCGGGCCATGGTCATGGCGCTGGTGGGCCTTTGGGCCCTGGCTGGACGCCACGCGCCCGGCGCCTGGCAGGCGTGGTGGCTGGCGATAGCCGTGATCGCGATATGCGATCCTCTTGCCGTGTGGCGCCCGGGATTCTGGCTTTCGTTTGTTGCCGTGGCCTGGCTGATGGTGATCTGGCAGGGAAGGCGGCGGCCGGCCGGATGGCGCGGCTGGCTGTGGGCGCTGTGCCGTTCTCAGCTGCTGCTCGCCCCGCTCATGGCCGCGGCGGTGCTGCTGGCGTTTGGCCGGGTAGCGCCGCTGGCGCCGCTGATCAATCTGCTGGCCGTGCCCTGGGTGAGCATGGTGATGGTGCCGCTGGCGCTGCTGGGCTGGCTGGCCGCTCCGCTGCCCTACGCCAGCACGCTGCTTTGGGGGCTGTTCGGCCAGGCGCTCGATTTGCTGCGCGCGCTGCTGGCGTTTGCCGTCAAGCTGGCACCGCTATGGGAACCGGCAGCCGAGCAGGTGACCGTCCTTGCCGTGTCGCTGGCGTTGGCTGCGCTGTGCTGGGGGCTGCCGGCCGTGCCCCGATGGCTGCGCGCGGGCAGCGTGCTGCTGGTGGCGCTGATGCTCGCTATGCCGTCGTCGCCGGCGCTGCCCGACGGCGCGCTGCGGGTGCGAGTGTATGACGTAGGGCAGGGCCAGCTGATCGAGCTGCGCACTCGCCGTTCGCGCACGCTTTTTGATGCCGGCCCGCGCTTTCGTTCAGGCTTTATGCCGCTGACGACCCTGTGGCCGCCGGGGCAGCGTTTTGACCGGGTGATTGTCAGCCACGCGGATACCGATCACGCCGGCGGCGCGGCCGCGCTTGCCCGGGATCATCAGGTAGAGCGCTGGCTGGCCCCGCTAGCAAGCACCGTGACAGCCGAGCGCAAGCCTTGCCGGCGCGGCCAGCGCTGGCAGCAAGACGGCGTGACGTTTACGCACCTGTGGCCGCCGGCAGGTGAGCCCGGCGAACTGTCAGCCAACGACCGTTCCTGCGTGCTCCAGGTCGTTGCAGGCGAGCACCGGCTATTGATCACCGGTGACGTGGGCGCCCGGGTCGAACGGCGGCTGCTGACAGCGGCCGACGTGCCGGTCAGCGTGCTGGTGGCCGGCCACCACGGCAGCGCCACGAGTTCCGGCGTGCAGTTTGTGCGGACCGCTGCCCCGCGCCACGTCGTGTTTAGCGCCGGGCGAGATAACCGCTTCGGGCACCCGGCGGATGCGGTGGTGCGTCGCTTTCGCGAGCAGCAAAGCTGCCTTTGGAGCACCGCTCACGACGGCGCGCTGACGTTCTGGCTGGTCCCGGGCGAGCCGCTTCGCGCGCAGGCCGAGCGTAAAGTGCTGCGGCGCGGGCGGTGTTGAAGGGCGCCGGGTTAAGGTAGAATCGCGCTATTGTCCATTAGCGTCGGGAGTCCGCGTGAACGAAACAGGTTGGATGATCTATCGACGCCTGCTGGGCTACGTCAAACCGCACTGGCGGGCGTTTGCCCTGGCCGTGACGGGGTTTGCCATTTATGCCGCGTCAAGCACGGCTCTGGCTGAGCTGATGAAGCGCCTGATTGACGGCATTCAGAACCCGGACGCTGCCTTCCGTGTCTTTCTGCCGCTGTTTGTGATCGGCATGTTCGCCGCCCGCGGGCTGGGGACTTTTCTGAGTACCTACTTTATGGCCTACGTCGGGCGCTACGTGATCCATACGCTGCGCTGCGACGTCTTTGCCCATATGCTGCGCCTGCCGGGCATCTTCTTTGATCATCATTCAAGCGGGCATCTGGTTTCACGGGTGACCTATCACGTGGAGCAGGTGGCCGGCGCGGCCACCAAGGCGGTGACGATTCTGCTGCGCGAAGGCCTTTTCGTGGTAGGGCTTTTGGGCTATCTGCTGTGGACCAACTGGCTTTTAACGCTGCTGTTTCTGGCCGTCACGCCGCTGATCGCGCTGGTGGTCAGCTACGTCAGCAAGCGCTTTCGGCGTATTTCCCGGCGGATTCAGCACTCCATGGGGGATGTGACTCATGTGGCCTCTGAAGCGCTTTCCGGCTATCGCGTGGTGCGTACCCACGGCGCTGAGGCCCACGAAATCCGCCGCTTTGAGGCGGTCAGCGAAGAAAACCGCCGCCAAAGCATGAAAGAAGCCGTCACCAAGGCGGCAAGCTCGCCGGTGATTTTGATGCTGGTGGCCGTATCCATGGCCGTGCTGGTGTGGGTGGCCATGGCGCCTTCGCTGCTCAACGACATGACCCCGGGGGAGTTTGTCGCCTTCATTACCGCCGCCGCCCTGATGGTCAAGCCGGTGCGCCAGCTCACCGAAATCAACAGCCAGATACAGAAGGGCATTGCCGCGGCCACCGAGCTTTTTGGCCTGATCGACGAGCCCACCGAAGACGACAGCGGCGAGCGCCTGCCTCAGCGTTTGCGCGGCGATATCCGCTTTCACGACGTGCGCTTTCGCTACGCCGACGACCAGCCCGACGTGCTCCACGGGATCAATCTGGACGTGGCCGCCGGCGAGCTCATCGCCATCGTTGGGCGCTCGGGCAGCGGCAAGTCAACGCTTGCCAGCCTGCTGCCGCGCTTTTATACCTGCACCGGCGGGCGCATTACCATTGACGGCGTTGACGTTGCCGACTACCAGCTGGGTCCGCTGCGCCGCCAGATTGCCCTGGTGTCTCAGCAGGTAACGCTGTTTAACGCCAGTATCGCCGACAACATCGCCTACGGCACCGCTGATCCTGATCCGGCCGCCATCGAAGCGGCGGCCCAGGCGGCGTACGCCCACGAGTTTATCGATGCGCTGCCTGAGGGCTACCAAGCGCGCGTGGGGGATAACGGCGTGATGCTGTCCGGCGGGCAGCGCCAGCGTCTTGCCATTGCCCGGGCGATTTTCAAAAACGCGCCGATTCTGGTGCTGGACGAGGCGACCTCGGCGCTGGATACCGAGTCCGAGCGCTATATTCAGCAGGCCCTTGAGCACGTCTGCCACGGGCGCACCACTTTGGTAATTGCCCACCGCCTGTCGACCATTGAACGCGCCGACCGCATTGTCGTCATGGAGCAGGGCCGAGTGATTGAGCAGGGCACTCACCGCGAGCTGCTCGAAGCCGACGGCGCCTATGCTGCGCTGCATAGGCTGCAGTTTCAGGACGCCGCGTGAGCCTGGCCGAGCGCTGGGTCAACGCGGCCTATCGGGGCAGTCGGTGGCTGTCTTTGCTGCGCCCCCTGGCCGCGCTGTATCGTCTGGCGTTAGCGCGCCGCCGGCGGGCCTATGTCGCGGGCAAAAAGGCCGCCTGGCGCGCCCCGGTGCCGGTGATCGTGGCGGGCAATATTACCCTTGGCGGCACGGGCAAATCGCCGCTGGTGGCCTGGCTTGTGCGCTGGCTTGGCCAGCGGGGCTATTCGCCGGGGGTGATCACCCGCGGCTACGGCGGCCGAGCGGACTATCCGCTCTGGGTCACGCCGGACACGCCGCCGGCGCAAAGCGGCGACGAGCCTTTGATGCTGGCGCAGCAGACCGGGGCGGCGGTTGTGGCCGACCCTTGCCGCGCACGCGGGGTTAGAGCGCTGGTGGATGCCGGCTGCGACATCGTCGTAAGCGACGACGGGCTGCAGCACCTGGCGCTGGCGCGAGATATCGAACTGGCCGTGGTGGACGGCGCCCGAGGGCTGGGCAACGGCCAGTGCCTGCCGGCCGGCCCCCTGCGCGAGCCGCCCGAACGGCTGCAAAGCGTGGACGCGGTGCTGGTCAACGGCCCGTTGGCCGCGCCTTTAAGCGTGGCCGCGCAGCCCATGCACCTGGCGCCGACGCGCTGGCGCCGGCTGGCCGACGGGCAAACGTTTGCGCTTAGCCCGCTGCCGTTTGCGCTGCCGGTGCGCGGTGTGGCCGGCATCGGCCGGCCGGCGCGCTTTTTTGCCACCCTGGAAGCGCTGGGCGTGCACGGTCGCTGGCAGGGCTATGCCGATCATCACCGCTTCACGGCCGAAGAGCTCAAGGCCGATAACGGGCAGGCGCTGGTGATGACGGCCAAGGACGCGGTGAAATGCCGGGAGCTGGCCCCGCCGGACAGCTGGGTGCTGGACGTCGAGGCCGTGCTGCCCGCTGACTTTGAACGCTGGCTGGCCGCACGGCTGTCAGCTCTTACCTGCAGGAGACAGGCTTATGGATAAACAACTGCTGGCGATGCTGGTATGCCCCTTGTGCCAGGGCAAGCTTGACTATGTGCGCCAGGCCGATGAGCTTTATTGCCGCTATGACGGCCTGGCGTATCCGATAAAAGACGGCATTCCGGTCATGCTGGCCGAAGAGGCGCGGCCGCTGAGCGTGGATGAAAAACTGCCGGCATCGGCGGGCCGCCAGGGAGACGCTTGAATGGCAGTGCCGGCGTTTATTGCGGTGATTCCCGCACGCTACGCCTCGACCCGGCTGCCGGGCAAGCCGCTTCTGCCCATTGCCGGCGAGCCCATGATTGCCCATGTCTGGCGGCGCGCCTGGCAAAGCGGGGCCGCACGCGTGGTGGTTGCCACCGATGACGCGCGTATTCGCGATGCGCTACGGCCCTACGGCGCCGAAGTGGTCATGACGCAAAAGGACCACGCGACAGGCACCGACCGGCTGGCCGAGGTAGCCGAGGCGCTGGCGCTTGACGACGAGGCTTTGGTGGTTAACGTCCAGGGCGACGAGCCGCTGCTGCCCCCGGTGCTGATCGATCAGGTTGCCGCGCGGCTGGCCGACGACGCCGAGGCGTCGATGGCCACGCTCGCCGAGCCGCTCACAGAAGTGGCTTCGCTGTTTAATCCCAACGTGGTCAAGGTGGTGCGAGCCTTTGATGGCCGGGCGCTGTACTTTTCCCGGGCGCCGGTGCCCTGGGACCGCGAACACTTCAGCGGCCCGCCGGCGATGCTGGCCACCGATGCCTGGCTGCGCCATATCGGCATCTATGCCTACCGCGCGGCGTTTTTGCACGCCTTTCGCGACTGGCCGCCGGCGACGCTTGAGCAGCTCGAACAGCTTGAGCAGCTGCGTGCGCTACAGCGCGGCCATATCGTGCAGGTCGCGCTGGCGTGCGTGAACAATCCGCCCGGTGTGGATACGCCGGATGATCTGGCGCGGGTGCGCCACCTGATCGCGGCTTGTGACCATCATTCTGACGGGGAGCCATCATGAAGGTGCTATTTGTCTGCCTGGGCAATATCTGCCGTTCGCCGAGCGCTGAAGGCGTGTTTCGCCGGGCGGTAGAGCAGGCAGGGCTTGCGCTGCGTATTACCGTGGATTCGTGCGGGATCGGCGACTGGCACGCGGGTAATCCGCCCGACGAGCGGGCGCAGGCGGCGGCCAGGCGTCGGGGAATCGACATCAGCGGCCTGCGCGCACGCCAGCTTCGGCGTGAAGACTTTTACGCGTTCGACTACATCCTGCCCATGGACTACGGCAACCTGCGCGATATTCGCGCCATGGCGCCGGACGCGCACGGCGCACACATCGAGCTTTTTTTGGCGTTTGCCGGTATACCTCAAGGCGAAGTGCCGGACCCGTATTACGGCGGCGAGCAAGGCTTTGAAGAGGTGCTCGATATGATTGAGGCGGCCTCCCAGGGCCTGGTCGAGCACATTCAGGCCGCTGGCTAATGCAGCCGTCGGTACCGCGGCTGTGGCAGCCTGACCGGGATCTTACCTGGGCGAATACGCTGGGCCTGCCGTGCCGGGCGGCGTTTTTTGCCGCGCCGACAACGCTTGGCGCCCTGCGCGACTGCCTGGGCGACGCGCGCCGGGCAGGGCACCGCGTTACTTTGCTTGGCGGCGGCAGCAACGTGCTGCTGCCGCCCAGGCTCGGCGGGGCGGTAGTGCGCCCGGCGCTTCGCCAGTGGTGGCTGGAGCGTGCAGGCGAGCGGGTCCGGGCCTACGCAGGGGCGGGGGTGAACTGGCACGGGCTGGTCATGGCGCTCGCCGCCCGCGGGCTCTGGGGGCTGGAAAACCTGGCGCTGATTCCCGGCGACTGCGGCGCCGCGCCGGTGCAAAACATCGGCGCCTACGGAGTGGAGCTGGCCGATGTGCTCTACGCCGTTGACGTGATGTCTCTAAGCGACGGCCGGATGCGTCGGCTATCGCGCCGCGAATGCCGCTTTGGCTATCGCGACAGCATTTTCAAACGCTCGCTGGCAGGCGAGGTGGTAATCACCCGCCTGGTGCTCGAACTTGAGCGCACCCCCCGGCCGGTGCTGGGGTACGGCGACCTGGCCGCGCGGGTCGGGCCGGCGCCCAGCGCGCTGGACGTGGCGCAGGCGGTGAGCGCCATTCGCCGGGAAAAGCTGCCCGATCCTCGCTATATGCCCAACGCCGGCAGCTTTTTCAAAAACCCGATAGTGGACGAGGCGCTCGCCCGGCGGCTGCAGCACGCCTACCCTGATATGCCGCACTTTCCCCAAACGGGCGGAGGCTATAAGCTCGCCGCCGGCTGGCTGATCGAGCGCTGTGGCCTGAAAGGGCGGCGCTTCGGCGCTTTTGGTATACACCCGCGCCAGGCGCTGGTGCTGGTCCATTTTGGCGGCGGCGATCGCGCCGGGCTGGCACGCGTGGCCAAGCAGGTTGCCGATGCGGTCGAGGCACGCTTCGGCGTGGCGCTGGAAATCGAGCCGCGCACGATCAAGGCGTAAGACGGCAGGCAACAGGCACGAAAAAGGCGCCCGCGGGCGCCTTTTTATTATGCCAAGGGCTGGCGATCCGAGCGGTTAACGCGCGATATGCTGGTACTCGCCGGCATCCGCGGTCGTGCGGCTTACCACCAGAATGGCAAGGAAAGAAGCGATAAAGCCGGGAATGATTTCATAGACGCCGGGGCCGCCCATAAAGCTTGCGTTCCAGCCCAGTGCAATCCAGACCATGACGGTCACCGCCCCGACAACCATGCCGGCGATGGCGCCGGCGCCGTTGGTCCGCGACCACATCAGCGAAAGGATGATAAGCGGGCCAAAGGCGGCGCCAAAGCCGGCCCAGGCGTTGCTTACCAGGCCGAGCACCTGAGACTGCGGGTTAGACGCAATGGCAGCGGCTACCAGGCCTACGATGACCACGCTTACCCGGCCGATACCCACGGCCTCTTTTTCCGTGGCGTCTTTACGCAAAAACAGGCGATAGAAGTCTTCGGTAAGCGATGAAGAGGCCACCAAAAGCTGGCTGGAAATGGTGCTCATGATAGCGGCCAGCAGTGCCGCATAGAGAAAGCCTGTGATCAGCGGATGAAACAGCAGCTCGGCGAGGATAATAAAGATGGTTTCCGGATCTTCGATGTCCATGCCGTTGCGGATCGCGTAGGCGCGGCCGAGCACGGCCATGGAGCCCGCCCCGAGAAGCGAGATGAACATCCAGCTCATGCCGATGTTGCGCGCTGCGGGCACGTCTTTCAAACGGCGAATGGCCATGAAGCGCACGATGATGTGCGGCTGTCCGAAATAGCCAAGCCCCCAGGTCACCGCCGAGAGCCAGCCGATAAACGTCAGCCCGTCGGTCCACGAGAGCAGGGTGGGGTCGGTTTCGTTGAGGATTTCCGACGCCTGGGCAAACCCGCCGCCGCCTTCGCCAAAGAGCACAACCAGCGGCATGATCACCAGCGCCAGCATCATGATGCAGCCCTGTACGAAATCCGTCATGCTCACGGCCAGAAAGCCGCCGATAACGGAATAGGCCAGCACGATGCCCAGCGTGAGAATAATACCGGCCGAGTAGTCGCTGATTCCCCCGATGTTGAGCACGTCGGTAAACGCGCTTTCAAACAGCTTGCCGCCCGCTACCAGCCCTGACGCTGTGTACACCGCGAAAAACACCACGATTACAATGGCCGATACGGTCCGCAGCGGTATGGCCCGGGTAGGGAAGCGGTTGGCCAGAAACTGCGGGATGGTGATGGCGTTGCCGTAGTGCACGGTCTGTTCGCGAAGGCGCGGTGCCACCAGAATCCAGTTGGCAAAGGCCCCGACAAACAGCCCTATGCCGATCCAGGCGGAGGCGAAGCCGGAGACAAACATGGCCCCGGGCAGCCCCAGCAGCAGCCAGCCGCTCATGTCGGATGCGCCGGCGGAAAGTGCTGCCACCGGCGCGCTCAGCGAGCGGCCGCCGAGTATGTAGCCCTCCGAGGTCGACGTTGAAGCGCGCATGGCATAAAAGCCGATGCCCAGCATGAGGGCGAAATACGTAAACAGGCTGATCCAGACGCCAATTGCCATGATGATCCCTCCGGTTTGATGCTTGCTGTGTTGTTGTTCTAGTCGTTTCCCATGGCCAGCAGGGAAGCATTACCGCCAAGCGCCGCCGTATTGTTGGTGACGGTTTTTTCCGAGGCAAAGCGCTGCAGATAGTTGGGACCGCCCGCCTTGGGGCCGGTGCCTGAAAGCCCTTGGCCGCCGAACGGCTGTACGCCAACGACGGCACCGATGATGTTGCGATTGATATAGACGTTGCCGGCGCGGATTTTCCGCGCGATATCGGCAGCGAAAGCGGCATTGCGGCTGTGAACGCCAAACGTCAGCCCGTAGCCGCGCGCATTGATGGCGTCGATGACCTGATCGAGCTCGCTGGCCTTGTAGCGCACGATGTGCAGGATAGGACCGAATTTTTCGCTTTGCAGCGCGTCGATGCCGTCAATGGCAAACGCCGTGGGTGCGACGAACGTGCCGTGCTGGGTGGCCTCGTCGTCCAGCGGCGTCTGGGCAATCAGCCGGCCCTGGGCTGTCAGCGCATCGATATGCGCCTGGAGCTGTTCCCGGGCGTCTTCGTCGATCACCGGCCCCACATCGGTGCCCAGATCACGCGGGTCGCCCACGCGCAGCTCGGCCATGGCGCCTGTCAGTATGCCGATAACGCGATCGGCCACGTCTTCCTGCAGGTAGAGCACGCGCAGCGCCGAGCAGCGCTGCCCGGCGCTTTGGAAAGCCGACTGGATAACGTCGACGACCACCTGTTCGGGCAGGGCGGTGGAGTCCACGATCATGGCGTTGAGCCCGCCGGTTTCGGCGATCAGCGTGGGCAGCGGGGCGTTTTCCCGCGCGGCCAGCGAGCGGTTGATGACCTGAGCGGTGTCGGTGCCGCCGGTAAAGGCGACCCCGGTAATGCGCGGATCACCGGTGAGCACGCTGCCCACGGTCTTGCCGTCGCCGGGCAGCAGCTGTACTACGTTGCGCGGCATGCCGGCGGCGTAGAGCAGCTCAACAACGCGATGGGCAATCAGCGATGTCTGCTCGGCGGGCTTGGCCAGCACGGTGTTGCCCGATACGGCGGCGGCGACCATCTGGCCGCAGAAAATGGCCACGGGGAAGTTCCACGGGCTGATGGCGGCAAACACGCCCTTGCCGCCCATCTGCAGGGTGTTGGATTCGCCGGTGGGGCCGGGCAGCTCAATCGCCTCGGCAAAAATGTCTTCGGCGCGCATGGCGTAGTAGCGGCAGAAATCCACCGCTTCCTTGATTTCATCCACGCCGTCGGTGAGAAGCTTGCCGCCCTCTCGGGAGCACAGCGTCATCAGCTCGGCCATGTGGGATTCCAGCAGATCGGCAAAGCGGCGCAGAATGGCGGCGCGCTCGGTAGCCGGCGTGGCCTCCCAGTCGGCAAACGCGGCCCAGGCGGCGTCGAGCGCGCGGGCGGTTTGCTCGGCGGTCACCCATTGGATGCTGCCCAAACGCTGGCGCCGATCAAAAGGGCAGGTGACGGCGTGGGTGCTGGCGGCGTTGTCTTCTACCTCAAAGGCCAGCAGCGGCCGGGCGGTGTAGGTTTTATCCATAAACCCGGCCATCTGCTCCATGAGCGGGTCGTAATGGCTGCGAATGTTGAGGTTGACCCCCCGGGCGTTGGGCCGCCGCGGGCCGTAAAGATGCTGGGGTAGCAAAATGCGCGGGTTGGAATAGGTGTCGTGGGCGGCCAGGGTGTCAACGGGGTGCTCGCACAGAGACTCCACGGGTACGTCCGGATCGACGATCTGGTGGACGAACGAAGAGTTGGCGCCGTTTTCCAGCAGCCGGCGTACCAGGTAGGGCAGCAGGTCCTTGTGCGCGCCGACCGGGGCGTAAATGCGGCAGTAGGTGCCCTGGGGCGCGCGCTTGAGTGCGGCGTCGTAAAGCGCCTCGCCCATACCGTGCAGGCGCTGGAACTCGAACGGCCGATCGTAGCGGTTGGCGTGGTCGAGAATGGCGGTGACGGTGTGGGCGTTGTGCGTGGCGAACTGCGGGAAAATGCGGCCCTGGGTATCGTGGGACAGCAAAAACTCGACGCAGGCAAGGTAGGCCACGTCGGTGCCGGCCTTGCGGGTGAATACCGGATAGCCCTCGACGCCGAGCTGCTGGGATTCCTTGACCTCGGTATCCCAGTAGGCGCCCTTGACCAGCCTAAGCGGGATTTCATCGCCCTGCTGGTCGGCCAGCCGGTTGACGTAGTGCAGCGTAGGCAGGGCGCGCTTGGCGTAGGCCTGCACCACCAGCCCGAAGCGTCCCCAGCCCCGGGCGGCGTCGCTTTCGTAGACCGCGCGGAAGACTTCCAGGGAGAGCTCCAGGCGGTCCACCTCTTCGGCGTCGATGGTAAGCTCAACGTCCAGCGCCCGGGCGGTGCTGACCAGCTCTTTGACGGTCTCCACCAGCTCGGTGAGAATCTGTTCCCGGCGGCCGAACTCGTAGCGCGGGTGCAGGGCAGAAAGCTTGATGGAAACCGACGGCGCCGGCGTGGCGTCGCTTAGATGTTCGCGCGTTTTGCCCACGCGGCGGATGGCGTTTTGGTAGTCGCTGAAGTAGCGCCGGGCGTCGTCCCGGGTGCGCGCGGCTTCGCCGAGCATGTCGTAGGAATAGGTGTAGCCCTTGTCGAACAGCGGCTTTGAGCGCTTTAAGGCCTCGTCGATATCGCGGCCGAGCACGAACTGGCGGCCCATGATCTTCATGGCTTCCACCATGGCGCGGCGAATCACCGGCTCGCCCATGCGGTTGACCATGCGGTTGATAAACCCGGCGGGCTGGCCGTCTTTGTCGTCGTCAAGCTTGAGCACTCGCCCGGTCATCAAAAGCCCCCAGGTCGAGGCGTTGACCATCCACGATTCGCTTTTGCCGACGTGGGCGTTCCAGTCGGCGGGGCCAAGCTTGTCTTCAATCAGGGCGTCCGCGGTGGCCTTGTCGGGAATGCGCAGCATGGCCTCGGCCAGACACATCAGCATCAGCCCTTCGTGGGTGTCCAGGCTGTACTGCTGAAGCAGCTCGTCGATGGTGTCGACGGCCGTGTCCATGTTGCGCACTTCACGCACCAGCGAAGCGGTGTCCTCTTCTATGCGGGAGAAGGCCTCGCGGTCGGTGTCCAGCAGCTTGACCAGCTCGTGGACAAAACGATCCTCGTCGACAATATAGTGCTGGCTGATACGCTCTAACAGCGTATCGGGATCGGTTTGCCAGGTGGCTGAGTCACGCAGTGTCTTGGCATTGAGCATTGAAGCCCCCGGAAGAAGAGGTGTGATCGGATAGTACGCTGCCCGCCGGCGGGTGCTGAAAAGCCGGTGGCCCCAGGCAGGGCGCTATCGGGAAACGCAATCCATCCATGATAAACGTCCTGGCAAGCCGTTCTCTCCAATACTTTAGTTGCATTGCAAAAAGCTCGCCAGTGACGTTGATAAATCTCACCGGCGGCGTAAACGCTGATGCGCGGCCAGGTGGTCGCGCAGCGCTTGAAGCTCTGCCTGGCCGGTGGCGTTGAGCAGCGGCTTGCCCTGAGCGATCTGCCAGCGCCGGCCGTGTTCTTCCATCAGGTGAGCGGCCCTTCGGCGCACGCGCTCCAGATACTCATCGTGGCGAATCGGATAGCCGATCAGGGTGTGCCATTCGCTTTCGCTGACGTGGCTTGTCAGCGCCTTGTCAAACAGCGCCAGTAAATCATCGGTTTCGGTACGATAGCGCGGCGTGCGCGTCGACAGCAAAACGGCGACAGTGGCGCCGATAACCAGCAGGCAAACGCCAAACACCAGCAAGTAAAGGGCCATTGGGCGGCTCCCGGCCTGTGCGTAGCGGCTACGCAGCATAGTGGATAAAACGCCACTGCATTATACGCAGACAAATCTGCCGGGAAAGCATACCGGCAAGTGAACTTTTGCGACGCGCGCTGTCAGAGACGGTACCGGTCGCATAGCGAGAGCAGTCGCCAAGGCTGTTGCCTTGCCAACATTGTGAGACTGGCTATTGTTTCGATCCCTTGCTTGCGCTGCCTTCGGGCAGCGCTTTTTTGTCTGCGCGCACGCGGCCAAGGCAGTTGAATAATGCGCCGGCGGCCGCCATCTTGGGCGCAGCCCTTTTTAGCGACTGACCCGCCAGGAGCAGGCCCATGGATGCACGCGAGTATTTAAGCCGCAAAGGTGTGGCGCTGGACAGCGATCCGGACCGCCCGAATACGCTGGAAGAAAAAGCCTGGGAGCGCGCCCGGCAGGCCGGCCAGCACCGTCCAAAAACAGGCACGCCCCACGACTGGGAAGACTGGGAGCGCTACCACGACGATCTGGCCGACAAAGCGGCCGGCCTGGAGCAGAAAATCGACAGGCAGGCCCATCGCCGGCAGGAACAAAAACAAGCGCCGAGCGCAGGCGTCACGCCGGAAAAAACAAGCCAGCCCGCCGCCGAAGCCATCAAGCCGGCCAGCGCTGCGGTCGGGCATTTCACCCCGCCCGCGCGGGAACAATCGCCCGAGCTGCACATGCCTTGCGTCCCCGAGGAAGACACCCCGGCGGTGCTGAATGTTGCCTACGCCGCACTGGCGGTGCTGCTGCCGCCGCTGGCCGTGGGGCTGAGCGAGGGCAACGGCCGGCGCGTGGCGATCAGTGCGGCGTTGACCCTGCTGCTGTGGATACCCGGCGTTATCTATGCCGTTGCCTGGCTGCGCCGCCGCTGACGCTATTGGGCCGTGCTGCCCGAGCCGGTATACTCGAGTAAACGTTTTTTAAAAAAGAGGTTTACTTTGGGCTATCTTGTGGGCGTGACCGGGCTTTGGGCGTTTTCCTTTTCGCTGATCGGCGCGTATCTGGCCGGCCAGGTCGACGGCTATTTTGCCGTACTGGTGCGGGTTTTGCTTGCCTCGCTGGTGTTTCTGCCGTTTTTGCGCCCGCGCCGGCTGCAGGGCAGAAAGCGCCTGGCGCTGATGGCGATCGGCGCGCTGCAGCTGGGCGTTATGTATCTGTTTTTTTATCAGTCGTTTTTGCTGCTGTCGGTGCCGGAAGTGCTGCTGTTTACCGTGCTGACGCCGGTTTATATTGCCCTGCTTGACGATGCGCTGTTTGGCCGTTTCACCCCGCTTTATCTGTTGACCGCGCTGCTGGCCGTGGCGGGCGCGGCGGTGATCCGCTATGACGGCGTGCGCGGTGATTTCTGGCTGGGCTTTGGCGTGGTGCAGGGGGCCAACCTGTGTTTTGCGTTGGGCCAGGTCGGCTACCGGCGGCTGGCCGCTACGCTGCCGGCGTCGCTTGCCTGGCACAGCGTATTCGGCTGGTTTTTTCTCGGCGCGCTGGCGGTAGCTCTGCCGGCCTTTTGGCTGCTGGGCGATCGCTCGGCGCTGCCGCACACCGCCACGCAATGGCTGGTGCTTGGCTGGCTGGGGCTGGCGGCGTCCGGCGGCGGCTATTTTCTCTGGAATCGCGGGGCGGTTCGGGTCAACGCCGGGGTGCTTGCGATTATGAACAATGCCCTGGTGCCGGCCGGACTTGCGGTGAACCTGGTGCTCTGGAATCGCGAGACAGAGCTTGGCCGGCTGGCGCTGGGTGGGGCGATTATCATAGCGTCTTTGTGGCTCAACCAGCGGTTTTATCACCGGCGGCAAGCGCTTGTGCCACGCGCCGGCAACGGCTGAGGCATTTGCCCCTTGCCGCCCGGGCCGACATAATGCAGGCCGATGCCAACGGGTTGCCTCAATGACTGATACAGCTTCTGCTACCGGCGCACCGGATGCACCCGGCAGCGCCCGGCCTTTTGCCACCATCGGCCTGATCGGCCGGCTGGGCAGCGACGAGGTCGTCGATTCTTTAAAGCGCCTGATTCGCTATCTGGGTGAGCGCGACTATCGCGTAGTCGTCGAAGATCGCACCGCTACGGTGATTCCCGACCACGGCATGCCCGAAACCAGCCGCCGGGCGCTGGGCGAGCTTTGTGACCTGGTGATCGTGGTGGGCGGCGACGGCAGCCTGCTCGGAGCTGCGCGGACGCTGTGCGCAACCGGTACGCTGCTGCTGGGCGTGAACCGCGGCCGGCTGGGGTTTCTGACCGACATTTCCCCTTGCGAGCTGGAAGACCGGGTCGGCGAGGTGCTGGCCGGCCACTTCGAACGTGAAGAGCGCTTTTTGCTCGACGCCGAGCTGTACCGCAGCGGCGTGGCGGTAGGCCACGGCGAGGCGCTCAACGAGGTCGTCGTGCATTCGGGCAAGGCCGTGCGCATGATCGAATTCGAGCTGTTCGTGGACGGCCAGTTTGTTTACAGCCAGCGCAGCGACGGGCTGATCATCGCCACGCCCACCGGCTCTACGGCCTATGCGCTGTCCGGCGGCGGGCCGATCATGCACCCGCGGCTTGAAGTGGTCACGCTGGTTCCCATGTTTCCGCATACGCTGTCC
Source organism: Halomonas cibimaris (assembly GCF_055379665.1). Classification (NCBI taxonomy): domain Bacteria; kingdom Pseudomonadati; phylum Pseudomonadota; class Gammaproteobacteria; order Oceanospirillales; family Halomonadaceae; genus Halomonas; species Halomonas cibimaris. Next base: position 2,589,855 of record NZ_AP043828.1, on the reverse strand, counting down.
AGCCGGCCGGTGGTGCTCGACGCCGCCAGCGAGATTCGCATTCACATCGGCGAAACCAACCTGGCGTATCCCCACGTCAGCTGCGACGGCCAGACCCGGGCCGTGGCCAAGCCCGACGACGTGCTGGTGATCAAGCGCAAGCCCGAACGGGTACAGCTGGTGCATCCGCTGGGCCACAACTTTTACGAAGTGCTGCGCAGCAAGCTGGGCTGGAGCCACCGGCTGGGAGATTGAGCATGTCCAAACCGCGGCTGGAAGGCTACGACCTGATCGGCGACGTTCACGGCTGTGGCGCCACCCTGGTCACGCTGCTGGAAAAACTCGGCTATGAATGTCGCGCCGGCGTGTATCGCCATCCTCGGCGCAAGGTGATCTTTCTCGGTGACCTGATCGACCGCGGGCCGCGCATTCGCCTGGCGGTCACCGTAGCCCGGCGCATGGTGGAAGAGGGCGAGGCGTATATCGTCATGGGCAATCACGAGTATAACGCGCTGACCTACAGCTACCCGGCGCCCGCCGGCAGCGGCAAGCGCTGGTTGCGCGAGCACACCCCGCGCAACAACCGCCTGATCCGCGAGACCCTGGAGCAGTACTACGACTACACCAACGAGTGGGAAGACACCCTGGCCTGGTTCAAGACTATCCCGCTGTGCCTGGAAATCGACGGCATTCGCGTGGTGCACGCCTGCTGGGACCAGGCGCTGATCGACCGGCTGCTGGCGCGCCGGCCGGACGCCTGCATGGACGATGCGTTTCTCAAAGAGTCTGTCGATGCCTCGACCGAAGCGTTCCGCATTCTGGACCGCCTGACCCGCGGCGCCAATATCCCGCTGCCCCGGGGCATCCAGATCCACTCCGGAGACGGCTTTACGCGCCAAAGCTTTCGCGCACATTTCTGGAGCGAAGACCCCGTGGTGTGGGGGGATGTGGTATTTCAGCCGGACAACCTGCCCGGGGATCTGGAGTCGCGGCTGCTCAAGCCGGGAGAGCGCCGCCGCCTGAGCTATTACGGCGGCGATCAGCCGCCGCTGTTTATCGGCCATTACTGGTGTGAAGGCGTGCCTGCGCTGCCGACTCACAACATTGCCTGTCTGGACTACAGCGCGGTGAAATACGGCCGTCTGGTGGCGTATCGCTGGAGCGGTGAGCAAACGCTCAACGCCGATCGCTTCGTCTGGGTGCACGTTCCCCGGGAAGAAAGCCTGCTGTCGGGCTGAGCGCATTTTACTTTCCGTTACATTTTTTTCAGCAACGCGGTGAACTTTCCATGCCGGTGGCCGTCAGAGTAGGTGTTCCCTTGAATGATCCCTTGCTTTTTCCGGCGGCTTCCACCGCCGGATTTTTTCGTCTGGACGTTTGTTTTTCTGCCCCGTGACCTTTTTTTGTTCGTGGCATGAGTCGTCTTGTTCGCTGTGTCATGCTAAGCACGCAGCCGGTGCGCGACGCTGAAGATGTTTCACGCGCGCCTTTGCGTAAGAAAGTTTGCCAAGAAAACTTGCTAAGAAAGCTTGCTAAGAAAGTTTCGGTGTAACTATTTAGCTCATGCTGCCTGATCCAGCTCGTCCTCTCGCATGAAGGCAGGCACCTCACCGGCAAACAGTTGCTCCAGCGCCGTGTGCGCCGCCAGGCCCTGTTTAACGGCCGTCGAGAGGAAACTGCGCATCCGACAGAAGATCTCCGCCCCTTCCCACGAGCGGAAACAGCCCGAGATCTTCTGCTGGACCTTTGTCATCCGCAGGTCGCGCTCTCCCTGGTTGTTGGTGAAGGGAACGGCAGGATCCTCGAGGAAGCGCAGCACGTCATCCTCATACGCCCGGAGGCGTTCGAGCAGGTTGCGCGCTTTGGTGCGCCTGGTGCGCCCACGGGTTCCGGGGGGTGGCCTGGCCGGTGGCGGACATTCGGCCTCACCCTCCGCCAGGCAGTCCCGGTAGCGAACTCGCCAGCGCTGCGCCTCGTCTGCCGGGAGGCAGCCTCCCGCCTCATCGACGGCGCGATTCATGGCCAACAGCCGATCATGCAGCGACGTCGCCCAGGTTTGCTGGTCGTTGTCCCGGACGCCGGTCAGTTCGCGAAGGTGATGGGCATTGCACAGCGCGTGCCGGCAATCGTGGTAGCGGTAATAGGGCTTCCAATGATCATGCACCAGTACTCCCTGGACGTAAGGCAGGATGCCGATGGCGTCCATGGCCTCCTGGCCGCGCTTTGCATGAGGCGCCAGGTAGGTCAAGGCTTCATTCGAGGCGCAGTGCAGCCAGTAGCGCTTGCCACCGACCTGCATCCCGGTTTCATCGGCATGCACGGTAGCCGCTTCACGTAGCGCCGGGATCACCCACTCGGCAAAGGGCTCGGCTCGTCGGCAGGCCTCCTGGTTGAAGGCAAACAGGGTGCCGGTGCTCAGTGACAGGCCATACTGCGACGTCAGCAGCTCCCGAATGCGCGCATAAGGCAGCAGCTGGTATTGGGAGAGATAGACGGCATGCGCCTTGAGACGCGGGCCATACTGGATCGGGCGGGTCACGCCGTCGGGAAACGGCGCTACATGGCGTTGGCCCCGATCATCCTCCAGCACCTCGGCCTGGTACTCGGTCACCACCGACTGGATCACGATGTCCTGGACCTGACGCTTCTCAACGCCGACCGAGTGATACGCTCTCCCCTTGTTGGGCAGAGTGCGGCGATCGACGCGCAACGATACGACCTCATCCGGGTCGGTAACCGGCTCCAGCGTCCTGCCTTCGTGACCCGGTTGCCCGCCGGGGCGACGCTCGCCCTTTGCCCGGGAGCGGCGTTGGCGGTTGAGGTCCTGTGACGGCGGCTTGCTGCTATTGCGGCTGCTGGTCGCCAGCCGGTCCGCCATCAGCTTGACCAGCAGCATCAGGACGTCGATCGCGGCGCGCAGCGAAGGAGAGACCGTGCGGTCTTCCTTGAGCTGCTGCCGGACCCGCTCGAGGGCCTCGTCGACGTTGATATCTCTGATGGTCATGTTGCCTGCTGGGTGGGGGAGTCGAATGACGGTACTATGCCTGAAGGAACAGCGGGTTGGCGAGTCTCACCCGACGCCACCTGAATAGTTACGTTTCGGTTTCGTGTAAGCCACCTTCCACAAGAGACATTACATGCAGCCTGTCATGCTTTTGCCCCTCGACGCCGATACCCGGCCGCTGCGCCAGGCCCTCTGGCAGCACCGTATCGGCCACCGTATTACCACCCAGGAACAAGGCCAGCTGCTGTGGCTGGCCGATCCTGCCCAGCACGATGCCCTGCAGGAAATTGTCGCTCGTTGGCAGCGCGGTGCTCCGCTGGATACCACACCGCCTGCGTCGCGCCGGCGGGCGCGTGCAGCCGGCCTGCCGGCGCTGGCCAAGCGCGTGCCGGTAACGGCGACGGCCCTTGTACTCTGCCTTGCCATCTTTGCTTTGATCGGGGTATTCGGCGACTGGCTGATCGTGCAGCTGACCATCGTGCCGGTGCATATTGCCGGTGACCAGCTGGCCTACGGCACGCTGACCCAAGCGCTGGCCGACGGTCAGCTATGGCGCTTGATCTCGCCGGCGTTTTTACATTTTGGCTGGATGCATCTGGTGTTCAACCTGATGTGGCTTTGGTATTTCGGCCGTCAAGTGGAAACGCTGCAGGGCAGCCGCTGGATGCTGGCGCTGCTGCTGATTGCCGGGGTGGGCGCCAACCTGGCCCAGTACGCGGCAGGCACGGCCCTGTTTGGCGGTATGTCCGGCGTGGTGTATGCGCTGCTGGGCCACGTCTGGGTGATGTCACGCCGCGCGCCGCAAAGCGGATTTTTTGTGCCGTCCATGCTGGTGATTTTCATGCTCGGCTGGATGGTCTTCACCATGACCTCCATGGCAGATGGAGTAGGGTTTGGCAACGTTGCCAATGAAGCCCACCTGGGCGGGCTGGTAGTTGGGCTGGTTACCGGCTGGGTGGCCTCATCGCGGCGCTGAACGCTGCGGGTTTTTTTCGTAAGAATGCTATGCTGAGCCCCTTCATACATCGGCCTGGAGCATGGGATGACTGAGATGACCTTTGACAAGATGATCGGCCAGATGACGCCGAGCATATACGCCAGCCTGAAAGAAGCGGTGGCGCTTGGCAAATGGCCGGACGGCAGGCGCCTGAGCACCGAACAGGTAAACCTGTGCCTGGAAGCGGTAATGCGCTACGAGGTGGAAAACAACGTGCCCGAAGAGGCTCGCGTCGGCTATTTGCGCCGCCGCACCTGCGGTGGCGGAAACGACGGCAGCGGCGTATCGCCGGAAATGGCCGGCCTGGCCACGGACGCAACGCGTGGCCGCTGAGCTCCCGGCCGCAAAGGGCGTTGGCGATTTGCGCAAAATGAAGGCGGCACCGGATGCCCGGGGTCAGGTTTTATACCGCCTGCGGGCAGGCGAGTATGAAGCCGACCTCAACGCCTGCATCGGTGCGCCGCTGCGCCTGGAGTGGGAAGGCGTTATTCACTGCGTGCATTGCAAGCGCCGCACCCGCAAAAGCTATGGCCAGGGGCACTGCTACCCGTGTTTCAAGCGCCTGGCACGGTGTGACATGTGCATCGTCAAACCCGAGCTGTGCCACTATTTTCAGGGGACCTGCCGCGAGCCCGAATGGGGCGAGGCGCACTGCTTCACCCCTCATGTGGTGTATCTGGCCAACTCGTCCGGGTTGAAAGTGGGCATTACCCGCAAGACCCAGCTGCCCACTCGCTGGCTTGATCAGGGCGCAGTGCAAGGCATCCCCATGCTGGAAGTGGCCACCCGCCAGCAGGCGGGGCAGGCAGAAGTGATGCTCAAAGACGCGGTGTCTGACCGCACCAACTGGCGCACCATGCTCAAAGGTGAGATTGACCTGCTGGATCTTGACGCCGAGCGCGACCGGCTGCTGGCGCGGTTTGAGCCGGCGCTGGCCGAGCTGCGCAAGACCCACGGCGCGGATGCCATCCGGCGGCTGGACGCACCCGCTCAGCGCTTTACGTATCCGGTCAGGACGTTTCCTCACAAGGTGGCATCGCTCAATCTGGAAAAAACACCCCGGATAGAAGGTGTGCTTGAGGGTATAAAAGGCCAGTACCTGCTGCTCGATACCGGCGTTATCAACCTGCGCAAGTTCAGCGGCTACCGGGTAAGCGTCACGACCGGATAAACGCCAGACGCTTGCCGGCCGCCGGTAGTGCTTGATGCCTGCTACAAGGAGCGCCCATGAAGCCGGATCAAAAAGCCGCAGCCGGTAGCGCTGAAAACGCTGACCGCGCCGTGGATCTGGCGATTTTTGGTGCCCTGGGCGATCTCGCCCGGGGCAGGCTGTGGCCGGCGCTTTATCAGCTCGACCGCGAAGGCCTGCTGGCGCGCAGCACCCGGCTTTTGGGGCTTTCCCGCCACGAAAGCGACACCGACGACTTTCGCCGGAAGATTGTCGGCCTGCTTGAGGACGGTCTGAACGGCGACGAGCGCGACGCCGAAAGCCTTGAACGCTTCGCGGCGCGCCTGGAATATCGCCGGCTCGACTTCACCCGCCCCGACGACTACGCCGCGATCGCCCGATGGCGACAAGAGCTGAGGGGCGAGGGGTCAAACGCCCGCCCGCTGGTGGTTTACATGGCCGTGGGCGCGGCGCTTTACGGCGACGTGTGCGCCGGGCTTGAGCGCGGCGGCGCACTGGGCGAACACGACCGCGTGGTGGTGGAAAAGCCCGTGGGCCACGACCTGGCCTCGTCCCACGCGGTCAACGACGCCGTGGGCGCGGTGTTTCCCGAATCGCGCACCTACCGCATCGACCACTATCTGGGCAAGGAAACGGTGCAAAACCTGATTGCCCTGCGCTTTGCCAATCCGCTGTTTGGCAACCAGTGGAATCAAAACCATATTTCCCATGTAGAAATCACCGTGGCGGAAACCGCCGGCATCGAGGGCCGTTTTGGCTATTTCGACGGCGCCGGCCAGCTGCGCGACATGGTGCAGAACCACCTGCTGCAGCTCTTATGCCTGATCGCCATGGAGCCGCCTTCGAGCCTTGACGCCGACGCCATTCGCGATGAAAAGGTCAAGGTGCTCAAGGCGCTGAAACCGCTGACTCAAGAAGCGCTTGAGCAGGACGTGGTGCGCGGCCAGTACATCGCCGGCACCCGGGACGGCCAGCCGGTGCCCGGCTACCGGGAAGAAGACGGCGCCGACTCGGCAAGCCACACCGAAACCTTCGTTGCGCTGAAAACCGAAGTCGCCAACTGGCGCTGGGCCGGCGTGCCGTTTTACCTGCGCACGGGCAAGCGCCTGCCGGAAAAGCGCTCCCGGATCGTGATTCATTTCCGCCAGCAGCCGCACTATATTTTCGACCCCGACCAGCGCAGCCTGGCCGCCAACAAGCTGATCATCCGCCTGCAGCCGGACGAGGGCATCGCCCTGCAGGTGCTGACCAAGGACAGCGGGCTGGAAAAGGGCATGCGCCTGCGCCCCGGCCCGCTGCATCTGGACTTCAACAGCGCCTTCCCCGAGGCGCGCATCCCCGACGCCTATGAGCGCCTGCTGCTGGAAGTGATGAAAGGGCGGCAGTACCTGTTTGTGCGCCGGGACGAGGTCGAATACGCCTGGCGCTGGTGCGAGCAGCTGCTCGACCACTGGCAGGCGCTGGATACCCCGCCCCGGCGCTACCCGGCGGGCTCCTGGGGGCCGGTGGCCTCCATCGCCATGATCACCCGGGACGGCCGCAGCTGGTATGAGGAGTACTGATATGAAAGGTGCTGATGTGAATTCGCCCCGCGAAACGCTGGCCCAACAGCTGGCCGAGGCCGTGGCCGCAGCGCTGAAAGCAGATCTTGAGCATCAGTCGCGAGTGCTTTTGGTGGTCTCTGGCGGCAGCACTCCGGCGGCGTTCTTGCGTGCGCTTTCCACCCTCCCGCTGGACTGGACACACGTGGACGTCACCCTTGCCGACGAGCGCTGGGTAGAGGAAAGCGATCCTGCCAGCAATGCTCGCTTGGTGCGCGAGACGCTGCGGCAAAACCACGCCGCCGGTGCCCGATTCGTCGGCCTGAAAACCCCCGACGGCACGCCAGAGGAGGGCGTGGCCGAAGCCGCCGAGCGCATCACCCCGCTGGCCTGGCCAGCGAGTGCGGTAGTGCTGGGCATGGGTGAGGACGGCCATACCGCCTCGCTGTTTGCCGACAGCCCCGAGCTTGAGCGGGCGCTGGCCACCTCGGAGCCCCTGGTGGCGGTGCGTACGCCGGGGCTTGAGCCGCGAATCACGCTTTCGGCGGACTACCTGCACCGTGCCCGGCGGCACTTTCTGCACATTACCGGCGAGCACAAGCGCGCCGTGCTGGCCCATGCCATGGTGGGCGACGACGTCCGTGAGCTGCCCATACGCACCTTTCTGGCCTGCCCGTTAGCGGTATACTGGGCCCCCTGAGCCTGAACGGGCCTTCGACATACTGGCACATTGGAGACGCGCATGATCGATAAACAGCTGCCCTCAACCCGCACCGCCGAGCTGGACAGCATCTGCCTCAAGGCCGAGGTGCTGCCGGTCATGATCATCGAGCGTCTGGAAGACGCCGTGCCCGTGGCCCGGGCGCTGGTGGAAGGCGGGCTTTCGGTGCTGGAAGTCACCCTGCGTACCGCCTGCGCGCTGGACGCCGTGGCTCGCATCCGCAAAGCCCTGCCGGGCGTAAGCGTGGGCGTGGGCACGGTGTTAACCCCGGCCCAGTACCGCCAGGCCGAGCAGGCAGGGGCGGATTTTGTCGTCACGCCGGGCACCACCGAGGCGCTGTATCGCCACGGCATCGAAAGCCCGGTGCCGATGCTGCCCGGCGTATCCAGCGTGTCCGAGGTGATGACCGGCTGGCAGTACGGCTACCGCCGCTTCAAGTTCTTCCCCGCCGAGGTCAGCGGCGGCGTGCCCGCGCTCAAGGCCATTGGCGCGCCGCTGGCCGAGGCGCACTTTTGCCCCACCGGCGGCATCAGCATGGACAACGCCGGCGACTATCTGGCGCTGGATAACGTCATGTGCGTGGGTGGCTCCTGGCTGACGCCGAAGGCGCTGATCGACGCCGAGGACTGGGACGGCATCCGTGAGCTGGCCCGTCAGGCCGCCGAGCGGTTTCATCACTGATCATCGTCTTCAAACCCGCCAAACACGCTGGCCCCGAGCTCCCCGGGGCCGGCCAGCCGGCGAAAGCCGCTGAATAGTTCTCTCCCCAGCCCTGAGTGATGATCGGCCAGGTGCGTCCCCTTGCTAACAGGCCGTGCCGCCATTTCTGCCGGGCTGATATGCGCTTCAAGGGTGCCGGCGTTGGCGTCCAGCCGCACCACGTCGCCGTTTCGCAGGCGCGCCAGCGGGCCACCGTCGAGCGCCTCCGGGGTGATATGAATCGCCGCCGGCACCTTGCCTGATGCGCCGGACATGCGCCCGTCGGTGACCAGCGCCACCTTGAAGCCGCGATCCTGCTGCACGCCCAAAATCGGCGTGAGTTGGTGCAGCTCGGGCATGCCGTTGGCCTGCGGCCCCTGAAAGCGCATCACGGCAATCACGTCCCGGTCCAGCTCGCCGGCGTCAAAGGCGGCCTTTAACTCTTCCTGCTCGTGAAACACCCGCACCGGCGCTTCGATGACGCGGTGTTCGGGCGCGACGGCGGAAGTTTTGATCACCCCGCGCCCCAGATTGCCGTCAAGCACGGTAAGCCCGCCGGTAGGCGCAAAGGGCTCGGCGACGCCGCGCAGCACGCTAACGTCGCCGCTTTGGGTCGCACCTTCCTCCCATGTAAGCTCGCCGTTTTTGAGCCTGGGCTCCCGGGTGTAGGCGGTTAAATCCGTGCCGAACACGGTGGGAATATCGCCGTGCAAGAGCCCCGCGCCAAGCAGCTCGCGGAACAGGTAGCCCATGCCGCCGGCGGCGTGAAAGTGGTTCACGTCGGCCTCGCCGTTGGGGTAGATGCGCGTAAGGCTTGGCGTGACGGCAGACAGCGCGGTGAAGTCGTCCCAGGTCAGGGTGATGCCCGCCGCCGCCGCCATGGCCACCAGGTGCAGGGTATGGTTGGTTGAGCCGCCCGAGGCCAAAAGCCCCACCGCGGCGTTGACGATGGCGCGTTCGTCGATCTGGCGGTAGAAGGGCCGGTATTCGCCGCCGGGCTCGCTGTTGCGAATCGCCTGCTCGGCGGCAAACGCGGTCAGCGCCTCGCGCAGGGGCGTGCCCGGATTGATAAACGAGGTGCCCGGCAGGTGCAGGCCCATCATCTCCATCATCAGCTGGTTGGCGTTGGCGGTGCCGTAAAAGGTGCAGGTGCCGGGGCTGTGATAAGAAGCCGACTCGGCCTCCAGCAGCGCGTCGCGGCCCACTCGGCCTTCGGCGTACAGCTGGCGAATGCGCGCCTTCTCCTTGTTGGGCAGGCCGCTTTCCATGGGGCCGGCGGGCACAAACATCGCCGGCAGGTGGCCAAAGCGCGCCGCGGCGATAAACAGCCCCGGCACGATCTTGTCGCACACGCCCAGGTACAGCGCGGCGTCGAACATGTTGTGCGAAAGCCCCACGGCGGCGGACATGGCGATCACATCCCGGGAGAACAGCGACAGCTCCATGCCCGGCTGGCCCTGGGTGACGCCGTCGCACATCGCCGGCACGCCGGCGGCAAACTGCGCGGTAGAGCCCATGCGCTGGGCGGCGGCCTTGATCGTCTCGGGAAACGTCGTCAGCGGCTGGTGGGCCGAGAGCATGTCGTTATACGCCGAGATAATCCCGATATTGGCGGCGTTCATCAGCTTCAGCGCGTTTTTATCAATAGAGCCGCAGGCGGCAACGCCGTGGGCCACGTTGCCGCAGGACAGCGTGGCGCGGTGTACGCCCCGGGCGTGCTGCTCGGCCATGCGCGCTTCATACCGGGCACGGCGCTTGGCGGAGCGCCGAGCAATGCGCCGAGTCACCTCGGCCACCGTAGGGTTTAGCGTCTGGCTGTGCGGCTGGCCGGGCATGGGCACCTCGTATTATCGTCCTTTGCTGCTACCAGCATACAGCGGATGCAGGTATCGGGCGCAGGGCTTTGTTATCATCGCCGCCTGTAACCATGACCTGAAGCACCGGAGCCCCGCCATGCCCCCTTTATCTGATGCGCCTGCGCTCAAAACGCTGGCGGATCGCGTTCGTCCCGTGGATCGGCGCGCCGGAGACGCCACCCGCGCCTATCTGGATACGCTGACCAAGCCGCCGGGCAGCCTCGGTGATCTGGAGGCGCTGGCCGTGCAACTTGGCGAAATCACCGGCCAGGCCAAGCCCGAGGTCACCCCGCCGGCGTGCATCGTGTTTGCCGCCGACCACGGCGTGGCGGCCGAAGGCGTGTCGGCTTTCGATCAGGAAGTTACCGCTCAGATGGTGGCCAACTTTGCCGCCGGCGGGGCGGCGATTAACGCCTTTGCCCGCTGTATTGATGCACGCCTTGAGGTGGTCGACGTCGGCGTCGCCGGCGATATGGCCGATACCGGCACTGCCGACAACCCGGTGGTCAACGCCAAAATACGCCGCGGCACCGGCAATATCCTCACCGAGCCGGCCATGAGCTGCGAAGAAGCCGTGGCCGCGCTGGATGCCGGCGCCCAGGCCGCCAGCCGTGCGCTGGATGCCGGCTGCCGCTGCCTGATCGTGGGCGAAATGGGCATTGCCAACACCACCGCGGCCAGTGCGATGCTCGCCGTGCTGACCGGGCATCCGGTGTCCGGCGTGGTGGGCACCGGCACCGGCATCAGCAGCGCCGGGTTGAGCCACAAGGTCAGCGTGATCGAGCGCGCCATCGAGGCTCGCTGGATGGACGTAAGCAACCCGCTGGACGTGCTGGCAAACGTCGGCGGGCTGGAAATCGGCGCCATGGCCGGCGCCTACCTGGCCGGCGCCGCTCGCGGCGTGCCTTGCCTGGTGGACGGCTTTATAGCCACCGTGGCGGCGCTGCTGGCCTGCGAGCTGTGCCCCGAGGTGCGCGGCTATCTGATATTTGGCCATCGCAGCGAAGAGCCCGGCCATGACGTGGCGCTTGAAGCGCTTGACGCCGCGCCGCTGCTGGCGCTGGGCATGCGCCTGGGCGAGGGCAGCGGCGCGGCGCTGGCGTTTCCGCTGCTGGACGCCGCCTGCGCCATGCTGCGCGAGATGGCCACCTTTGCCGATGCCGGCGTTGACGACAGCCGCTCGTGACCACAGGCGTATTAGGCAACGCCGGGGCCGTGCGCCTGGCCTTTAGCGCCGGCCTTTGCGGGCACTTTACCCATGACGCGATCCACCTGCGCGCCGACGCCCCGCTTGCCACGCTAAGCTCCGCGCTTATCGGCGGCGGGCTGGGCTCGGCGCGGGACTTCTGCAACTTCTACGTGGACAGGGACTACGCCGGCCACGCGCCGGCGGACGACCTTGCCCGCTGGCTTGGCGAACGCGACATCGAGGCGGGCAGTGCGGTCGCGATGATGACCGCGGTAAAGCTCAAGTACGCCGCCATGCACAGCGCTCCGCTGGGTAATCGTGAAAACGCCGTGCTGACCCTTGCCACCGCGGGCAGCGGTAACGCCGTGGATATCACCGCCGAGGGCACAGACCCCCGGCTGGTGGCCGGCACCGTCAACGTCTTTGTGTTTGTGGACGCGCATCTGACGCCCGGCGCATTAGTCAACGCCTGCTTATCGGTAACTGAAGCCAAGGTGGCGGCCATGCGCGATGCAAATGTCATCGATGCCCATAGCCAAACGCTCGCCACCGGCACCTCCACCGACTGCGTAAGCATTGCCGCCACCCAGCGCGGCGCGGCCACGCCCTATGCCGGCTCCGGCACTGAGCTTGGCCGCGCCATCGGCCGCACGGTGTATCTGGCCGTGGGTGAATCGTTACGTGCCGGCAGCGACGCGGAGCGCGGACGATGACGCCGGGTATTGCGCTGACCGCACTTGTGGCCGCCGCCATCGCGGTGGATTTCGTCGTGGGCGATCCGCGCCGGCTGCCGCATCCGGTGGTGCTGATCGGGCGGCTGATCAGCGTGCTGGAGGCCCGTCTCAACCGCGGCTCTGCCCGCGCGCGCCGGCGGGGCGGGCGGTTGACGGTGCTGGTCACGGTAGCCGGCACGTTCATCGTGACCTGGCTGATCTGCCGGGGGCTTGGGGCGATTCACCCCTGGCTTGGCACGGCCGCCGAGCTGTGGCTGGTCTCCACCGCCGTGGCGATAAAAGGGCTGGGGGACGCCGGCCGCGCCGTGGCGGAACCGCTTAAAAGGGGCGACTTGCCCGCCGCTCGAAAAGCGCTGGGCCGAGTGGTGGGGCGCGATACCCAGGCGCTTGATGAAGCCGGCATTGCCCGAGGCGCGATCGAAACCGTCGCGGAAAACACCTCGGACGGCATTACCGCGCCGCTGCTGTTGGCGCTGATTGGCGGTGCGCCGCTGGCGCTGGCCTACAAGGCGGTGAATACGCTGGACTCCATGATCGGCTATCGCACTCCGCGCCATGAAGACTTTGGCCGCGCCGCCGCCAAACTGGACGATGCCGCCAACTGGCTGCCGGCAAGGCTCACTGCGCTGTGTTTTTGCCTGAGTCGACGGGGCATGGAGCAAAAAGCCTGGCAGGGCACGCGGCGGGATGCCCCTAAACACGCAAGCCCCAACGCCGGCTGGCCCGAGGCGGCCATGGCCTACCGGCTGAAAGTACAGCTCGGCGGCGCTAGCACCTATCAGGGCGTGGTGTTGCACAGCGCCACGCTTGGCGAGCCCGTTGAAGCCCCCGATGCGCGGCATATTCAGCGCGCTATTACGCTGATGCACCACGCCTGGGTGCGGTTTTTTGTGCTGGCGGCGGGGCTGATTCTTGCCATTGAGTGGCTAATACAGGCGGCAGGAGGCGGAAGCTAATGCCATTGAGGAGCCGATATAAAACCTCACAGTGGCCCCGCCACGGCGGTCAGGCGGCCGCGCTGCTTGCCCGCTTCGGGCTGCCGCCGGATCACCCCATTGAGGACTTCAGCGCCAACCTCAACCCGCTGGGCCCGCCTGACTGGGTGCCCGCGTGGCTTGAGCGCCACGTAAGCGAGCTTACCCGCTACCCGGACGTGGACTACGTGGCAGCGCGCGAGGCCATTGCTGCTCACCACGGCGTAAGCCGGGATCAGGTGCTGCTCACCAACGGCGGCGGCGAGGCGATTTTTCTCGCCGCGTCGCTCTGCGCCGGCGGCCGCGCCGGGGTGCTGACTCCCACCTTTAATGAATACGCTCGGGCGCTGGATGGCGTAGGCGCTGAGGTGTGTGAGATATCTTTTACCCACCCTCTCGACGGCCTCGACGCGGTGTTTCTTTGCCGGCCCAACAACCCCGACGGCGGTTTGCTGGCGCTTGTAGAAGTGGAGGCGCTGCTCGCCCGCGCCGCGGCGGCAGATTGTCGGTTAATCGTCGACGAAGCCTTTATTGATCTGACCGTTGATGAAGATGCCAATGCGCTGCCGGCAAGGCTGGCCGCGCATCCTAACCTGATACTGCTGCGCTCGATGACCAAGTTTTATACCCTGCCCGGGCTCAGGCTGGGCTACGCGCTGGCAAGCGAGGCGCTGATTGCCGCCATGGCCTGCCGCCAGCCGCCTTGGAGCGTCAATCAGCTGGCGGCGGGGCTGGTCGCGCCGCTGCTGGCAGATAGCGACTTTGCCGCGCGCACCCAGGCCTGGCTTACCGCCGAGCGCCCGCGCATGCAGCAAGCGCTTGAACGCCGCGGGCTTGAGGTCGCCCCCGGCGCGACGTGCTTTTTTCTGCTGCGTCCGGGCGTTGCGCTTCGCCGGCAGGGCATCACCGCCGAGGTCATGCTTGAGTGGCTACTGGGCGGCGGAATACTGGCCCGCCACACCCACGGCTACGCGGGGCTTGACGGCGAATGGCTGCGCCTCGCCCTGCGCGATGAACGCGCCAACCACCGGCTGCTCAAGGTGCTTGATGCTTGTCTTCGTTAGCGGCGGGGCGCGCTCGGGCAAAAGTGCGGTGGCCGAGGCGGCGGTGCGCCGAGCCGCCGGCGAGAAGCCAGCGTATTACGTGGCTACCGCCAACGTCAGCGACGGTGAAATGGCCGAGCGTGTGGCGCGCCACCGGCGCTCCCGGGGCGAAGGCTGGGTCACCCTCGAAGCGCCGCTGGCGCTTGCCTCGGCCATCGCTCAGGTGCCCGGCGGCGGGGTAGGGCTAATCGACTGCCTGACGCTGTGGGCAAGCCAGGTGCTTTACCCGCCGGCCGATAGTGCCCGGCACCCCACGCCCGAGCAGGCGCTGGCGGATTTGGCTGCTTGCCTTGAAGACGCCCGCCGGCGCGGGGTGGCGCTTGTAATCGTCTCCAACGACCTTAACGAAGCGCTGCTGCCCACCGGTGACGCAAGTGCTGAAACGTGGCGCTACGTGGATTTTTTACAGCGCGCCCACCGCCTGGTCGCCGGCCGTGCGGATTCGGTGTTGGAAGTGGTGGCCGGAGGCTGCGTTGAGTGGAAGCCTGAGAGCCGCGCGGGAAGTAGGCCATTTCAAGGAGACGCCAAGCGATGAAAAACGCCGCCTTCGGGCTGATACTTGCGCTGCAGTTTTTAACCCGCATCCCCGTGCCGGTGGCCTGCCCCTGGACGCCCGCCACTCGCCGCTGGGCGGTGCGCGCCTATCCGCTGGCGGGCCTGCTGCTGGGCAGCGTGCTGGCGCTGGCGGCGTATGCCATGACGCACGTATTCCCCGCCACGCCGGCGCCGCTTGCCGCCCTTGTGCTGCTTAGCCTCTGGGTGGGGCTTTCTGGCGGCCTGCATCTGGACGGCCTGATGGACATGGCCGACGCCCTGGGCAGCAACCAGCCGCTGGAGCGCCGCTTTGCCATTATGCAGGACCCCCACGTGGGCAGCTTCGGTATGCTCGCGCTGTTTTTTATGCTGGCGTGGAAGGGCGTGCTGCTGTGGGCGCTTTTGGCGCACGCCGCGCCGGTGGGCTGGCTGGTTGCCGTACCCGCGCTTGGCCGCTGGCTGGGTGCGGCCTCATTGGCGCTGATTCCCTGTGCCAAGCCCGGCGGGCTGGCGCATGCCTGGCAGCGCTCGCTTACCCCCATGGACGCCGCGCTGGGACTTGTGGCACCGCTTTTGCTGGCCTTTATCTGGCCCGGCGTGTGGCTGGCCATTGCCGCCGCGGGGCTTTATTTTCTTGTAGCGCGCGCCGCGCTCAAGCGCTGGTTTGGCGGCGTGACCGGCGATCTGGCCGGTGCGATGATTGAAGGAGGAGAGCTATGGCTGCTGCTGTGTCTGTGGAGCTGGTGGCCGTTCGCCACGGCATGACGTCCTGGAACCTGGAGCGACGCTACCAGGGCCAGCGCGATATTGCGCTTAAGTTTCCCGAGGCCGAGGCGGCCTTGGAGCGGCTGCGTCTTGGCCTTGAGCGTGAGCGCTTTGCGCTGATTTACTCAAGCGATTTGACCCGCTGTCGCCGCACGCTGGAGTGGACCGGCGCAGCAGAAAAAAGCGCCGTTGCGCCCGCGCTGGAGCCGCGCCTGCGCGAGATCGACTTCGGCGACTACGAGGGCAAAACCTACGACGAGCTGAAACACCGCCCGGACTACCGCGCATGGATCGACAGCGTCGGCGAGCGGCGCATCCCCGGCGGTGAAAACGGCGCCGATCTGCGCGCCCGGCTGGACGCTTGGCTAAACGACGTGGCTTGCGCGGCACGGCAGGTGGCGGAACGCGTTGAAGCGCCGGTTGGCCAGCCGGTCAAGGTGCTGGCCGTGGCCCACGGCGGGGTGATTCGCGAGCTGCGCCGGCGTTTTGAAAAGGTGGCGTTCTGGGACTCCACCGTGCGCCAGGCCGAAGGCCGGCGCTGGCAGCTGAGCTATTCCCCCGAGGCAGACAAAAAGGGAGACGACCCGTGGCAGTGCAGCTGTTCCTCGGCGGTGCCCGCGCCGGCAAGCGCGACGCCGTAGCCGCCCGCTGGCCCGGGGCCCGCTGGCAGCCGCTTACGCTCGGTGAGACGCTCGCCGACTGGGCAGCGCGCGTGCCGCCCGTGGTGCAAGATAAGCCCGCGGTGCTTCACGGCGTTTTGCCCTGGCTTGAAGATGCTCTGGCTCAAAGCGATGACGACGACGCCCTGCGCCGGCAGTGGCAGGCGGCGCTTGCCGCGCTCGACGCGCGGTTTCATGCCGCGCCGCTGATTATCATCGGCCATGAAATAGGGCGAGGCATTGTGCCCGTGGCGCGCCTTGAGCGCCGCCTGCGCGACATGAACGGCTGGTTCAATCAGGACGTCGCCGCGAGCGCCGAGCGCGTCTGGCTGGTGCGCCACGGGCTGGTCATGGCGCTTAAAGGGTAATAGTGGCTTGCCCACGGCGCACGCCCTCTTTGCTCCTTCCGGCAGCGTTGCTTTAGCGCGCGCAAATTGCTAGCTTACGCGCACTCTCAGGTGCCAGCCGCGCGATCGTCGCGGCGGTGAAACGGGAAGTCGGTGCCCAATCCGACGCTGCCCCCGCAACGGTGATCGAGACAGCCGCCACGCAAGCCACTGCGCCGCTTTTTCTGTTTTATAAAGAAAAACGCGTGGGAAGGGCGCGGCGGCATAAAGGCTCTATGTTGGTGACCCAGCGCCCGCAAGGGTGAAAAAAGCCTTTTGCTCGTCAGCCCGGAGACCGGCCTGAGCCGTCCGGCCCGCTTCAACGCGGCGCCGGAGCGATACAGGCCGTGGCGCGGTGGGCGCTGGCAGGCGGACTGGCGCGCGCCGACTCCCTCTGCTGCTTTCCTGCCATCCCCTTCGCCCGGCATAAAACGAAAATATCCGTGCGGGTGAGCACGATGAGCAAGGGAACTTTCATGTCCAACCGTCTTTTCCTGTCTAACCGTTTTTCCGCCGGCAAAACGCTTGTGCCTTTCGCGCTGGCCGCGCTGCCGCTGGCCGTTTCTGCCCAGACCCCGCCTGCATCCGAGCCCGCCGACCAGGCTGCTGTCGCTAGCTTAAACCCTGTAGTGGTCACCGCTACCCGCGCGCCGCGCACCGCAGACGAGACGCTGTCCTCGGTCACCGTGCTGGACGAGGCCACGCTGCGCCGCCAGGACCCGGCCGACGTAACCGATCTGCTGCGCGGCCAGCCGGGGGTGAACGTCTCTTCCAACGGCGGCTTTGGCAAAACCACCGGCGTCAGCATTCGCGGCGCAGGCAATAGCGGCACGCTGCTGATGATCGACGGCATCCGCCTGCATTCGGCCACCGCCGGCGGGGCCTCCTGGCAGCTGTTGGACCCGCGCATGTTCGAGCGCGCCGAAGTGGTGCGCGGCCCCAAAGGCAGCCTCTACGGCGCTGACGCCATGGGCGGCGTGGTGCAGCTGTTTACCCCCAAGGGCGACGGCAAGCCAACGCCTTCCGTGACGCTCAGCGGCGGCAGCCTTGATACCCGGCGCGCCAGCGCCTCGTTTTCCGGCAGCGACGGCGCCACCCGCTACCACGTGGCCGCCAGCCGCTTTGATACCGACGGCATCAAGCTGCGCGAGGGCGGCGAGAAAAAGTCCTACGACAACACCAGCGCGCTGGTGCGCCTGTCTCAGCGGCTGGGCGAAGGGGCGGAAGTGGGGCTGCTGGCGCTGCGCGCTCGGGGCAATACCGAATATATCGGCGGCGAGCAGGATTTTGTGCAGCAGGTCGGCGGCGTGTACGGCGAAGTGGCGCTGGGCGAGCACTGGACCAGCCGGCTTACGCTCAGCGAATCCCGCGACGAGATGGAAGACTTTTCCAGCTTTCCGGGTGAGTTCAACACGCAAACCCGCGTCGCACGGCTGGATAACACGCTGAGCATCGGCCGCCACCAGCTGATCGTCGGTGCCGAGTATCTGGAAGACAAGGTCGACAGCACCACGGCCTATAACGCCGACAGCCGCGACAACAAGGCGGTGTTTGCCCAAGGGCTTTTGGACTTCGCCCCCTTTACCCTGCAGCCCAGCCTGCGCTTTGACGATAACGAAGCCTACGGCGACGAAGTTACCGGCAGCCTGGCGCTGGGCTATGACCTGGACGATGCCCACACCCTGCGCGCCAGCTACGCCACCGCCTTCCGCGCGCCGACGTTCAACGATCTGTACTACCCGGGCGCCAACAACCCCGACGTAGAAGCCGAAACCGCCAAAACCTACGAGCTGGGCGCTCGCGGCCAATACGGCAGCTGGTACTGGGATGCGGCGATTTATCAGTCCGATATCGACGACAAGATCGTCTTTGTCACCCGGCCGGAAAACGTCGACAAAGCCCGAATTCGCGGCGTGGAGCTTGCAGGCGGCGTCTCGATGAGCGGCTGGGATATCCAGGCGGCGCTGGCCTACACCGACCCCGAAGATCGCGCAACGGGCAACCGCCTGGCCCGGGAGGTCACCCAGTCCGCCCGTCTTGACGTGGACCGCACCCTGGGCGAGTGGACCCTGGGCGGCTCGCTGGTGGCGGAAGACCACCGCTATAACGGCGGCGCCAACGACAAGCGTCTGGGCGGCTACGGCAAGCTCGACCTGCGCACCACCTGGCGCTTTGCTCCGGCCTGGTTTGCCCGGGTCAACGTGGATAACGTCTTCGACAAGGACTACGTCACCGCCTTTGATAGCTTTCAGGGCTTTGCCTATGAGAACCCCGGCCGCAGCGTCATGCTGAGCGTGGGTATCGATGGCCGCTAAGCCTCTGCTGGTCGGCGCCCTGATGCTGGGCGCCGTCGCCAGCGTCGCCCAGGCCAGCGCCAAGCCCTGCGCCGTGGATGATCTGGAGCGCAAGGTCTGCCTTGAGGCGCCGGCTCGGCGCATTGTGGCGCTGTCCCCCGGCGCTACCGAGCTTGCCTTTGCCGCCGGCGCGGGAGATCGGGTCGTTGCGGTGTCAGCGCACAGCAACTATCCGCCGCCTGCCCAAAAACTGCCCTCGGTAGGGGATTACAACCGCATTGATCTGGAAGCGCTGGTGGGCCTTGAGCCGGATCTCGTGGTCGGCTGGGAAACCGGCAATCCCGGCAAGCAGCTGGAAACGCTGGCGTCGCTGGGCACCAAAGTGTTCTACATCGAGCCGCGCACGGCTGCCGGTGTGGCCAACGCCTTGACCCGCCTGGGCCGCCTTGCCGGCAGCGAGGCGACCGCTGAACAAAAAGCGGAGACGTTTTTGGCAGGCATGGCCGCGCTCAAGGAACGCTACGCCGAGCGCGCGCCGGTGCGCGTGTTCTATCAGGTGTGGGATGCGCCGCTGATGAGCCTCAACGACGAGCATCTGATCGGCCGGGCGATCCGTGACTGCGGCGGGGTCAACGTGTTCGGCGCGCGCCCGCGGCTGGTGCCGCGCCTGAGCGACGAGGCGGTGCTTGCCGCCAACCCCGAGGTGATTATTACCGGCAGCCGCGATGCGGATGAGAACGCGCGCAACCAGTGGCTTGCCCACTGGCAGCCGTATTCCAGCATGGCCGCCGTAGAACGCGAGAACCTCTATACGGTGCCCGCCGACCCGCTGGTGCGGCCCACCCCGCGCTTTTTGCAGGGCGCGCAAAGCCTGTGTGAGCGTATAGACCGGGCGCGTGAAAAGCGGGCTCGCACCGAGTAATGCGGGATATGCGTCTGCAAGCGTTTGTGCCGCTGGGGCTGCTGGCGCTGGGCGCGCTGGCGGCCCTTGGCGTGTCGCTCGGGGTGGGCAGCGCGTCGATCCCGCTTGACCGGCTCTGGGCGATTGCGCTGGGTGAGGGCGACGGCCTGGCGCGCACCATGGTGCTGGAGCTGCGCCTGCCCCGGGCGCTTTCGGCGTTTGCCGTGGGCGGGCTTCTGGCCGTGGCCGGCGCTTTAATGCAGGTGCTGCTGCGCAACCCGCTGGCCGACCCCTACGTGCTGGGGATTTCCGGCGGCGCGGCGATGGGCGCGCTGGGCGCGATGATGCTGGGGCTGGGCGGTATGCTGGCGTCTACCTCGGCCTTCGGCGGTGCGCTGTTTTCCACGCTGCTGGTCTTTGGCCTCGCCCACGGCCGGGGCGGCTGGGCGCCTACCCGGCTGCTGCTCACCGGCATTGTAGTGGCCTCGGGCTGGGGCGCGATGATTACGCTGATGCTTGCGATGACGCCGGCGGAGCGCCTGCCGGGCATGCTCTACTGGCTGATGGGTGATCTTTCCTACGCCCGCGAGCCGGGGCTGCCGCTGGCGCTGTTGGCCCTGACGTGCATCGGGCTTTTGCCGCTGGGGCGCAGCCTGAACGTGCTGGCGCGCGGGCCCCGTCAGGCCGCCGCGCTGGGCGTGGATGCCCGCCTGCTGGAGTGGGGCATTTACGCCATCGCCAGCCTGCTCACCGCCGTGGCCGTGGCCACCGCGGGCAGCATCGGCTTTGTGGGGCTGGTGGTGCCGCACATGCTGCGCCTGGTGCTGGGCAACGACCAGCGTATTGCGCTGCCCGCCTGCGCGCTGGCCGGCGGCACGCTTTTGCTGCTGGCGGATACCCTGGCGCGCACGGTCATCGCCCCGGAGCAGCTGCCGGTGGGCGTGATCACCGCGCTGCTCGGCGTGCCCACGTTTTTGTTTTTGCTCTACCGGAGCGGGCCATGAGCGTGCTTGCCGCGCGTGATCTGGTCATCGACGTGCCCGGCCGCCAAAGCGGCCAGGTGCTGAACCTCGCCGTTGAGCCGGGGCAGGTGTGGGGCGTGCTGGGCCCCAACGGCGCGGGCAAGACGACGCTTTTGCACACCCTGGCCGGCCTGCACCCGCCCCGCGCGGGCAGCGTGATTCTGGATGAAACGCCGCTTGCCCGGCTGCGCCGTCGCCGGATTGCGCAAAGGCTGGGGGTGGTGTTTCAGGAGCGAGTGGACGGCTTTCCCGCGACGGTTGAAGAAACCGCGATGCTGGGCCGGCATCCGTATTTATCGTACTGGCAGCGGGAAAGCGCCGAGGATATGCGCCGCGTGCAGGCCGCCCTTGAGCGGCTGGACGTGGCGCATTTAAGGCAGCGGCCGGTGGGCACGCTTTCCGGCGGCGAGCGCCAGCGGGTGGCGATTGCCACGCTGTTAACCCAGGACCCGGCGGTGTGGCTGGTCGACGAGCCCACCAATCATCTGGATTTGCACCACCAGAGCGCGGTGATGGCGCTAATGCGCGAACAGGCCGCGGCGGGGCGGGCGCTGATGCTTTGCCTGCACGACTTGAACCTGGCCGCCCGCTGGTGCAGCCACGTACTGCTGCTCTACCCCAGCGGCGAGGCCTGCTGGGGCGCGGCGCAGAATATGCTGGTACCCGACGCGCTTGAGCGGCTCTACCGCCAGCGGCTCAGGGTAGTGGAAGTCGACGGCGCGCCGGTGTTTGTGCCGGTAAACGGCTAGCGGCGGCGCGTCTGCAGACACGTTTTTTATAGAGCTACTTTTTAAAAGGCTTTTTATGGAGGTTTTTATGGAAGATCTTCATGGAAAATATTTATGGAAATGTTTTCCATAAAAAGTTATATGGGCTATCATGGGCATTATTTATGACAGGCCGTGTGTGACACACGTTCTGTGACCCATAGCAGGAGGCGATCATTATGAGTTTTTACGTGTACCTTTCCGGCGAGATTCACACCGACTGGCGCGATGAAATCCAGCGCGGCGCCGAAGCCGCCGGCCTGGACGTGGTGTTTACCGCGCCGGTCACCGACCACGACGCCAGCGATGCGGCCGGCGACCATCTGGGCGCACAGGACAAACCGTTCTGGCGCGATCATCAGTCGTCCAAGATCAACGCCATCCGCACTCGCACGTTGATCGAGCAGAGCGATCTGGTGGTGGTGCGCTTCGGCGACAAGTACAAGCAGTGGAATGCGGCCTTTGACGCCGGCTACTGCGCCGCGCTGGACAAGCCCTACGTTACCCTGCACAGCGAAGACATCGTTCACCCGCTGAAAGAAGTCGACGCCGACGCCCAGGCGTGGAGCACCACAACCGACCAGGTGGTGGAGATTTTGCGCTACGTGCTCAAGGCCTGATCGGTAGGGGGTAGCGCCTGCCGCGCCATGTAAAAAGCGCCCGGAAGGGCGCTTTTTTTATGCGTTGACGGGGGCCGGGGCTTGTCTGGCACGCATGGGCCGGCGAAGCGGCCCGGCCACTTCTTGCTGCAGGCAGGTTCTGGTATGCAGGCGGGTCTTATATACAGTTTTATCCGGTAGCGTGTTAAAAGTGTGCCTCACTTTAAACCGCAACCACGAGGCGACGATGACCACATCGGGCAATACGGCCAGCGTAAAAGCGGCCCACACGGAAACGCTGGCGTTTATCGGCGGGCTTTTGCTCATCATGGCGCTGGGGCTTAACCTGCGTCCGCTGCTGGCTTCGGCCAGCCCGCTGATGGAGGATATTCGCGCCGCGACGGGCCTGGGCTACGGCATACTTGCCTGGCTGACCACGCTGCCGTTTCTGTGCATGGGCGCGGTGGCGCTGGCCAGCGGCCGGCTGCACCGGCTGCTGGGTGAAAATCGCGGCATCATGCTTTCGCTGGCCGCTATCGGTGTGGCCTGCGCGCTGCGCCAGCTAAGCGGCACCGGCGTGACGTTGCTCGCCACGGCGCTTCTGGGCGGGGCGGGTATTGCCTTGATTCAGGCGCTGGTGCCGGGGCTGGTCAAGCGCCGCTTTGGTTCGCGCATGCCGCTGGTCATGGGATTTTATTCGGCCTCGCTGATGTCCGGCGGCGGGCTTTCGGCGTGGATCAGTCCGCGGCTGGCCGAGATGGGCGGCTGGCAGCTGGGCGTGGGCATCTGGTGGGTGCCGGCGCTGGTGACGCTTGCCGGCTGGTTTTTGATTTTTCGCCGCCGCGGTGCGCCCGCCGCGAATACCGCCGCGATTGAAGGCGTGCGCCCCTGGCGTTTGCCGCGCGCCTGGCTTTTGGCGCTTTTTTTCGGTGTGATCAACTCGGGCTATTCAAGCGTGGTGACCTGGCTTCCGCAGTATTACCAGGAGCTTGGCTGGAGCGCGGTGGCCGGCGGCCGGCTGCTGGCGTGGATGACGCTCTTTCAGGTGCTGGCCGCACTGACCATGCCGATGATCGCCCAGCGCCAGAAGACCGCTGACCGGCGTCTGCTGCTGGCGATAAGCCTGGTGATGCAGCTTATCGGGTATCTGGGTTTTCTCTTCATGCCGACCTCGCTTGCGCTACTCTGGAATGCCGTTGGCGGCTTTGGGCTGGGGGCGTGTTTCTCGCTGGGGCTGATTCTTGCCCTGGATCATCTGCCCGACGCCCGTGCGGCAGGGCGGCTGGCAGCCTTTATGCAGGGCTTTGGCTTTATGCTCAACGCCATGTCGCCGTGGATCAGCGGCACCCTGCGGGAAATGACCGGCAGCTTCATCGCAGCCTGGGCGCTTTTGGCCGTGGGCATCGTCGCTATGCTGGCCGTTACCCTGCGCTTTAATCCTGCCCGCTACCCCGCGGTCATGCGCCGTGCCGCGCGGTAACCCAGCAGATGGCCGGCTTTGCCCGGCACGCAAAAACGCCGGCAGGGCTTGCCTGCCGGCGTGCGGCTAAACGCTGGCCCGGGCGTGGCCCGAGCGCTTTTGCGGTTAGTCTTCCTTGGTGATGGTGAAGCTGCCGTTCATCGCGGCGTAGTGGCCCGGGAAGGAGCAGAAGAACGTCAGATCGCGGTCTTCCAGGCCTTCGGTGGAGAAGGTCACGCTGGTTTCTTCGCCGCCGCCGATGACGTCGGTAGAGGCAATGACGCGCTCGTCGTCCTGGGGCAGATAGTCGTTGTCCATGCCTGCGCTCATGCCGGCCTTGGCGACGTCTTCGTAAACGTCAGAGTCGGACAGCACCCAGTTGTGGCCCATGGCGCTGGCGGCCATTTGGCCGGTGTGCTTGAGCGTAACGGTGACTTCGTCGCAGCTGGCCGGCACGCTCATTGCGTCTTTGTTGAACTGCATGGCGTCGTTGCCTTCGATGGTGAGGTTACACGCCTCATCGTCGGCGGCCATGGTCGGAGATGCGAAAGCCATGGCGGCAAAAGCGGCGGCGGGAATCAGCATCCAGGATGTTTTCATGGTGATGGTCCTTACGCTTGGTTGACGGGCGAATTACCGCGTTGCGGTAATACCGTAACGGTGGCGGCAACGGTCGTCAGGGTGAGGGCGTTGCCGGACAGCAGCGGTGCTGTTGGCCGTTCGGTTATGTGAGTCATACGTGATGCGCGCTCCATTCTTGATGCCTTGGCGGTGTCTGTCAAGGCAGCGCCTCCCTGCGCTTGTGCACCTTTTGTGACTGGCCTGTATAAATAAAGTTCAGGATTTTTCTATCGGCATCTTTCAGCGCCGCTTTTCAAGACCCGGATTCAAAGCGTCAGATTGTCATGGCCGGTATCGGTTACCGCGACGTTGTCTTCAATGCGGATGCCGCCGCAGGGCATGAGCTGTTCAACCAGTGGCCAGTTGATCGGAGCGCCGGTATCGCGCAGCGGGTCAAGCAGCATGGGAATGAAGTAAAGCCCAGGCTCGATGGTAACGACCATGCCCGGGGTCAGTTTGCGGGTCAGCCGCAGCGCCGGATGCTCTTCGGGCGGCGGTGCGGGCGTGGCATCGGGGGCTTTGAGTCCGGCAATATCGTGCACCTGGATACCCAGCGAATGGCCGACGCCGTGAGGGCAGAAGGCGCGGGTAACGCCGCTGGCAACGCAGTCGCTGGCCGAGCCGTGGTAGAGGTCGTGGCGCACAAGAATTTCGCCCAGTTGGCGGTGCATGGCCCGCTGCAGCTCGACGTAGTCCACGTCCGGGGCAATGCGTGCAATCAGCGTGTCCTTGAGCTCGTGTACGGCTTTAATCAGCTCGGCAAAAAGCGTCGGCGCGTCCGGGCCGGCCCAGGTGCGGGTAATGTCGGAGCAGTAGCCGCGAAAGCGCCGGCCGGCGTCCACCAGCAGGCTGTAGCGTCCGGCCGGCGGGTGGAGGTCGTAGTGCTGATAGTGCAGCACGCCGGCGTGCTGGTTAAGCCCGACGATGTTGTCGTAGGGCACGTGGGACTCGCGCTGGCGGCTGGCGCCCAGGTAGGCCAGCTGGATATCAAGCTCTGCGCCGGCGCCGGCGAATGCCGCCTGGGCGGCTTCGTGGCCGGCCATGGCCAGGCGGTTGGCCTCGCGCAGGCAGGCGATTTCGTAGGCGCTTTTGTGCATGCGCAGCTCGTCCAGCGCGGCCACCAGGGCGGGCGGGTTGGCCTCGCCGTGGGGCAGCGCGACGGGGCCTTGCTGCAGGGCGTCCACGTCGCCGATGAGCGCCACGTTGCCTTGCAGGGCCGGCGTGGCCGGCTCGTTGACAAGCTCAACATCAAACTCGCCGACCCAGGGCTCGTCGGGCAGCGTAGGCGTCAGGTGCCAGAAGTCCGTGGGCGCGTGGAGCAAAAGGCGCGGCTTGGCGTTTGGTGTAATCACAAGCCAGCTGTGCTGGGCTTCAAACAGCGGTGACCAGTGGACGAAATGCCCGGCGGCCTTGAAGTTGGGGTACTGGTCGTCGCCGTAGTGGGGCAGCGCGTGGCCGCTGTAAAGGGCAATGGCGTCCAGCCCGTGCTGCTGCATGAGCGTGCGATAGGCAGCCAGCAGCCGCTGGATGTGGTCTTGTTGCAGACGATCAAGAGTCTGGGCCATGGGGCCTCCTTTGTGGGTGACAGGGATACGCCGTTGACACCAAAAGATCAGGGGGGCGGGCTGGCCTGGGGCAGCGCATTCCAGATAGTGTCGAGCTCGGCATGATGGTGGTGCTGGTGACGATACAGCCTGAGCGCCAGCGGTACATCCCAGCGGGTGTCGCCGGCGCGCACCAGGGTGTTGGCATAAAGCGCCTGGCGTATGGCGCGCTCGGGCAGCCAGCCGATGCCGTAGCCCAGCATCACCAGCTCTTTGATGCTGGTCACGTAGAGGTCCTGGTTTTTGACCGCCAGCCCCGGCGCTTCGGGCAGCCGTGCCAGGTGGGTGTGCAGTGCTGCACCCAAAAGCCCGAGCCGGGGGTAGGCAAACCACGGCACCGGCGCTTCGCGGCTGGCAGGCAGAGTAAAGCAGGGCGTACCGGCAGAGGTGGGCGCGCTGACCGCGATCAAGCGCTCATGGCCGACGGTGCGGTAGCGACACGTCCGGGTATCCAGCTCCAGGTCGCAGCGCGCAAGCGGCCAGTAGCACAGCGCCAGGTCGCATTCGCCGCGGTTGAGCGCTTTGAAGTAGTCCGCCGCCGCCCAGCCGGTAGCGCGCAGGTCAGGCTGCATGCGGCCTTCCAGCCCGTTGATGGCAAGCCAGTCGGGGAAGAAATGCGCCAGCAGACTTTGCGGGGCGGCCACGCTGATGCGCCGCTCGTGCCCGGCGCTGATATCGCGAATGCGCTCCCGGGTCAGGCGCACGCCTTCGGTGGTTTTTTCACACAGCGCGAGAAACGCCTCGCCCTCGGCGGTCAGCGATAGCGGCAGGGTCTGGCGGTTGATCAGCGTGGCGCCCATTTCCTCTTCCAGCAGCCTGATACGTCGGGAAAACGTCGGCTGGGAGACATGCTGCTCATCGGCGGCGCGGGAGAAATGCCGCGTTCGGGCCAGCGCAATAAAGTCTTCCAGCCAGCGTATTTCCATAGTCTGCTCTGCCCGTCAGGAATCTTCGGCCGCCTGAAGGCGTCCTTCCTCTACAGCGTGACACGCCACGCGCACGCCGTCATCCTGTGTGATGAGCGCGGGCACTTCGGCCTTGCAGCGGGCGTTGGCGTAGGGGCAGCGGCCGTGGAACACGCAGCCCGAGGGCAGGTTGACCGGCGTGGGCACCTCGCCTTCCAGGCGGATGTGGCGGGGGCCGTCGTCGTCGAGGCGCGGAATCGCCGAGAGCAGCGCCTGGGTGTAGGGGTGGCGCGGCCGAGCAAACAGCGTGGCGGTGTCGGCGATTTCGCATACCGTGCCCAGATACATCACCGCCACGCGAGTGCCGAAGTGCTCCACCACGGCCAGATCGTGGGTGATGAACAGATACGTCAGCCCGCGTTCGCGCTGGGCGTCCATCAGCAGGTTGAGCACCTGGGCCTGGATGGACACGTCCAGCGCCGAGATGGGCTCGTCGGCGACGATAAACTCAGGGTCCACCGCCAGCGCCCGGGCGATGGCGATGCGCTGGCGCTGGCCGCCGGAAAACTCGTGGCCGAAGCGCTTGCCCCAGTCCGGGTCGATGCCCACCGAGGCCATCACCCGCTCCACCTGGTCGGCCACCTGTTGGCGGCTCCAGTCGGGGTGGTGCAGGCGCACGGGCTCTTCCAGCGTTTGCTGGATGGTCATGCGCGGGTTGAGCGAGGCGTAGGGGTTTTGAAAGATCATCTGCATGCGCCGGCGAAACGGCATCAGCGCTTTGGTATCAAGGTTGTCGATGCGCGTGCCGTCGTAGCGGATCTCCCCGGCGGAGGGGTGCAAAAGCCCCATCACCGTACGCGCCACGGTGGACTTGCCGCAGCCGGACTCGCCCACCACGCACAGCGCCTCGCCGCGCTGGATGTTGAGGTTGACGCCGTTGATGGCGTGGACAAACTTCTGCTCGCGGATGAGCTTGCCGCCCTTGAACTTGAGCTGGTCGAGAAAATCGCCGGAAAGCGAGAAGTGTTTTTCCAGATCGCGAATTTCCAGCAGCGTTTCGCTTGGCCGGGCCGTCGCGGAGGTCTGGGCCGTTTCGGCATGCGCAACGGCGGGAATGCGGGATGCGGGGGCGCTCATTGGCCTTCCTCCTTCGTGCGGCGGTCCTGCTGCAGTTCCGCGACCATGTGGCAGGCCACGCGGCAATTGCCCGAGTGCGTAAAGCCCGGCACCTGTTCTACGCAGGCCGGACGCACCTCGCCGTCGGCACGGCGAATAAAGTCGCAGCGCGGATGAAACGCGCAGCCGCCGGGCAGATTGGAAAGCGACGGCATGCTGCCGCGAATCTGGTTGAGCGGCTCGCCCGGTGTGGCCATCTGCGGCAGGGCGTTGATCAGCCCCTGGGTGTAGGGGTGCTGGGGGTCGTTGATGATTTCTCGGGTCGGCCCCTGTTCGATTACCCGGCCGGCGTACATCACCAGCATGCGCTGGGTGACCTGGCTGACCACGCCCAGGTCATGGGTGATCAAAATCAGCCCGACGTTGTGCTCTTCGCAAAGGTTGAGCAGAAGCGCCATGATCTCCGCCTGAATGGTCACGTCAAGCGCGGTGGTGGGCTCGTCGGCGATGATGATGTCGGGGTCGAGCAGCAGCGCGATGGCGATGATCACGCGCTGGCGCATGCCCCCGGAAAGCTCGTGGGGGTACTGATCGAGCCGCGCCTCCGGCGAGGGGATCTGCACCTGGCGCAGCCGATCAAGCGCGATCTCGCGTGCGGCTTTGGTATTGATGCGCCGGTGCGCCTTGAGCGACTCGACCATCTGCTCGCCGATGGACAGCACCGGGTTGAGCGTCATCATCGGGTCCTGAAAGATCATCGAGATGCGGTTGCCGCGCACCTTGCGCAGGCCGCGCTCGCTCATGTGGTTGAGCGTCTTGCCTTCGAAGGTGACCTCGCCGCCGGCGATAAAGCCGGGCTTGGCGATCAGGTTCAAAAGTGAAAAGGCGGCCACGGATTTGCCCGCGCCGGACTCGCCGACGATGCCCAGCCGCTCGCCGCGCTCCAGGGTAAAGTTGACGTCGCGCAGGGCGCGCACCTCGCCCTTGCGCAGGGCGAAGCGAACGTCGAGATGGTTGACTTCCAGCAGTGCCATAGTGTTTTCAGCCCTTGTTGTTCTAGCCTTTGTGCTTTTAGCCCTTGTCGACTTAGCCTTTGTACAAGCGCGGATTCATCACGTCGCGCAGCCAGTCGCCCAGCAGGTTGATCGACAGCACCAGCACCACCAGCACCGCGCCGGGGATCAGCGTGATCCACCAGGAGCCGGACTGAATGTAGTCAAAGCCGGCCTTGATCAAAGAACCAAGCGACGGGTGCGTTTCCGGCATGCCAAGGCCGAGAAACGAAAGCGCGGCTTCGGAAATGATCGCGTTGGCAATCTGCACCGTGGAAATCACAAATATCGGCGACAGCGTATTGGGCAAAACGTGGCGAAACATGATGCGCCGGCTTTTGAGCCCCATGACCCGGGCGGCGTCGACGTACTCCTTGTTTTTCTCCGCCAGCACCGAGGCGCGCACGGTGCGCGCGTACTGGGGCCATTCGGCCAGCCCGATAATCACCACCAAAAGCGGCACGGCGTAGGTGCTGAACGTCGCCCCGCCGAACACCGCCTTGACCAGCGCGCCGACGATGATCGCCACCATCAGGGTGGAAAACGACAGCTGAATATCCGCCAGGCGCATCAAAAAGGCGTCGATGCGCCCGCCCAGATAGCCGGCCATCAGGCCGAAGGTGACGCCGAGAATCGCCTGCAGCGCTACCGCGCCAAAGCCGATCACCAGCGAGACCCGGGCGCCGTAGAGAATCGTCGATAGCATGTCCCGGCCCTGGGCGTCGGTGCCCAGCAGATAGGCCGGGTCGCTGCCGTCGACCCAGAAGGGCGGAAGCTCTGATGCCAGAATGTCGATCTGGGCCAGATCGTAAGGGTTCATCGGCGCAAGCCAGGGGGCGAAGACGGCGATGGCCACCAGCGCGATGAATACTACCAGGCTCAGCTGGGCGATGACGTCGCGCTTGAAGCTGTAGAGCAGATAGGAATCGCGAAAGCGTTCCCAGCGGCCGGGTAGCGCCGGCGCGGCATCTGCCCGGGATTCGGGAGTCGGTGTCGGCTGGCTCATGCGGGTTTCCCTGTGAGTTTGACGGTGGGGTTGACCAGGCCGTAGATCAGATCGACCAGGGTATTGGTGATCACGAAAATCAGGCCCACGATCATCAGGTAGGTGACGATCAGCGGAATATCCGAGCGCTGGATGGCGTTAAGAAACATCAGCCCCATGCCCGGCCACTGGAACACCGTCTCGGTGAGAATGGTGTAGGCCACCAGGGTGCCGATCTGCACCCCGCCTACGGTGATCACCGGCAGCATGGTGTTTTTCAGCGCGTGCAAAAAGTAGATGCGGCGCATGGAGATGCCCTTGGCCCGGGCAAACTTGACGTACTCGGACTGCAGCACTTCCAGCATTTCCGCCCGTATCAGGCGGATAAACAGCGGCAGCATAATGGAGGCAAGCGACACCGCCGGCAGCACCAGATAGGTCAGGCCGTCGAGGCTTGCGAAGTTGGTCTCCCAGGTGCCGAACACGGGCACCGGATCGCCGCGGCCGTAGGCCGGCATGCCGCCTTCGGTGGAGAGTACGTCGTTGAGCCAGGCGCCCCAGCCGGTATCCGCCGGGAAGGGCGAGACGCTCACGCCGATGGCAAACAGCTGGATCAGCACAATGGCGGTGAGAAACACCGGAATGGAGATGCCCACAATCGACACGCTCATGAAAAAGCGCGTCAGCCAGGCCTTGGGTTTGATCGCGCTGTACACGCCGATGGGAATCGACAGCGCAATGATCAAAAACGTCGAGGCGGCCACCAGCTCCAGAGTCGCCGGCAGGTGGCGGGCGATAACCTCGGTGGTGGGCTGGTTGAACACGTAGGAGTAGCCGAAGTCGAACTGCAGCGCGTTGCCGGCAAAGCGCAGGTACTGGGTCAAGAACGGATCGTTCAGCCCGAACTCCTCGCGCAGCGCCTCGCGCTCGCTTTCGGGGACCGACTGGCCCACCAGCTGCTGGATCGGGTCGCCCAGGTTGTCCTGAATGGCGAAGGCAATGATGCTGATGACAAACATCACCAGCAGCGCGTGAAAAAGGCGCTTGATCAGAAAAGCGATCATGAAAAATATCCCGTAGCGGCAACAGGGAAGCAACGCGCCCCGAGCGGGGCGCGTCATCAAGCGGGTCAGACAGGGCGGTCAGACGGCGGGGTTATTCCGCGTCGGCGTTGACCACCAGATCTCCCAGATAGGGGAAGTTCATGACGTTGAGCACCGGCTCGATTTGAGCACTGGGCGCGGAAGCCCAGGCCAGATCCTGCCAGTGAAGCGGCACGAAAGCGGCGTCGTCGTACAGCGTCTGTTCGACCTGCTGGAGCATCGCGGCGCGCTTTTCCAGGTCGATTTCCTGGTTGGCTTCCTTGACCAGCTTGTCCAGCTCCGGGTTGCAGTAGTTGCCGGCGTTGTACTGGCCGGCGCCGGTGTCGGCGTCGGGGCAGGCGGTGAGATACTCGTGGAAGTTGGCGCTGTCTTCGGTGTCGGCGTGCCAGCCGATCAGCATCATGTCCGCGGCGCGATCGTCAAACTCGCCCCAGTACTGGGCCTTGGGCAGGGTCTTGAGGTCCACGTCGACGTTGATGCGGGCCAGCATCGCGGCGACCGCCTGGGCGATCTTGGCGTCGTTCACGTAGCGGTTGTTGGGCGCCATCATGGTGATGTCAAAGCCGTCGGCGTAGCCGGCATCAGCCATGAGCTCCTTGGCCCTGGCGACGTCGTAGCGCGGATTGAGCGAGTCCACGTGGCCCACGTAGCCTTCCGGCGACATCTGAGCGGCCGGGGTGGCGAAGCCTTTCATCAGCCGGTCGGCGATGCCCTTTTGGTTGACGGCGTAGGCAAAGGCCTTGCGCACCCGCGGGTCTTCAAAGGCCTCTACGCGCTGCTGGTTCATGTGCAGCATGATGATGCGCGTGCCGGACATGGTGACCAGCTTGGCGTCGTCGCTTTGGCGCACGCGTTCCAGATCGTTGGGCGGCACCGGGGCGATGAAGTCCACGTCGCCGGAGAGCAGTGCGGCCACACGGGTGGCGTTTTCGCTGATGGGCGTCAGCACGAGGTTGTCGACGTTGCCCGGCGAGCTTTCATCCCAGTAGTCAGCGTTGCGGGCAAACTCGGTGCGCACGCCCTGCTGGCGCTCGGTGACGGTGAACGGGCCGGTACCGGAGACGTTGGAAGAGGCGTAGGAGTTGCCGTTTTTGACGATTTCGTCTTTCGGGTCGCCGTCCGGCGCGCTGCCGGAGTAGAACCGGCTGTCCATGGGGAAGATGTAGGTCGCCAGGTTCAGCAGCAGCGGGTAGGGCTTGGTCGTGTGGATCTCGACGGTATGCTCGTCAACGATCTCGGCGCGCTCAATGGGAGCAAAGATGGCCTTGTAGTCCGGGCTTTGCTTCAGCCGCTCAATGGTCCAGACCACGTCCTTGGCGGTAAACGGGTTGCCGCTGTGAAAGGTGACGCCTTCGCGCAGCGACATGCGCATGGTGGTGTCATCGATCTGCTCCCAGTCGCTGGCCAGGCGGGGCTCGAAGTTCAGCGACTGGTCCCAGCGCACCAGCGGGTCGAACAAAAGGTGGGACAGCTGCATGATGCCCCCGGAGAGCTGCTCGTGGATGTCCAGCGACACCGGGTCGGCGTCGTAGGCCATGCGCAGCGTGATATCTTCCTGGGCGGCGGCGTTTAGCGCACCGCCGGCAAAAGCGGCGGCAACGGCGGCGGCGATCAGCGTCTTGTTGACGCGGGGCGTGCAAGTCACGGTCATGGCGGAAAGTCTCTGTGGTTGTTGTTGGTAGCGCTTTATAACGACGGTAGCGTCGTTGATTGTTGGCCGAGCACGCCAGCGGTACAATCGAAATAATGACAGGGGGTATTCATCCGCCGAATGAAGGCGGCCGGCCGCCGCCGGCCAAGGTCTCAGGCCGCGCCGAAGCGGCGGTTGAGATAGGCGTTGATGTCGTCGGATTCGTACAGCCATTCAACGCTTTGATCGTCGTTTTCGATGCGCAGACAAGGCACCTTGACGCGCCCGCCGCCTTCCTTGAGCGCCTGCTTGTGGGCCGGGTCGAGCTGGGCGTCGCGGCGCTCGATGTCAAGCCCTAGCCGCGCCATTTCCTTGCGCACCTTGATGCAAAACGGGCAGGTGCGAAACTGATACAGCGCGAGCTTTTCGCAGGCGCGATCGACCTTGGCCTGCTCGGCCTCGGAGCGCTCCACCGCCTTGGGCGTGGAGAGTTTCTCGGAAACAAGCATCACCGGCGCGAGCAAAAGCCGCACGCCGCGAAAAAAGTAGCGAATCAGAATACGCATGGGCCTTCCTTAACAGCAAAGGTAAAAAAACAGCGGAGGAAAACGCCGTTGACCGGCGCGTAGTGCCGGCCATCGTGACGCACGCAGCGGCGTTTGTCACATCGCTGTGAGCCCCGGCCACGCCATGCTAGGCTTTGCCGCCGTCCACGCGCGGCTGCCAAGGCGGCCAACGCCGGCCGTACACGGGTTATTTTCAGGAGGGCATGACTACCGTGCATCTGCATATCATCGGCATCTGCGGCACTTTCATGGGCAGCCTGGCGCTGCTCGCCCGGGAGCGGGGCTACCGGGTCAGCGGCTCGGACGCCAACGTCTATCCGCCCATGAGCACCCAGCTGAAAAACGCCGGCATTGCCCTGCAGGAAGGCTACGGCGCGGAGAATCTGGACGCCGCTACGGGCAGCGCGCCTGCGCTGGTTGTGGTGGGCAACGCGCTGTCTCGGGGCAACCCGGAGGTGGAAGCCGTGCTCAACCGCGGGCTGGCGTATACTTCGGGGGCTCAGTGGCTCGGCGAGCATGTTTTGCCCGGCAGAAACGTCATCGCCGTGGCCGGCACGCACGGCAAGACCACCACGGCCAGTATGCTGGCGTGGCTTTTGGAAAGTGCAGGGCAGAATCCGGGCTTTTTAATCGGCGGGGTGCCGCGCAACTTCGGCGTGTCGGCCAGGCTTGGCGGGGCTGATGCGCCCTTTGTGGTGGAGGCCGACGAATACGACACGGCGTTTTTCGACAAGCGCTCGAAGTTCGTTCACTACCGGCCCAACATTGCCGTGCTCAACAATCTTGAATTTGATCACGCGGATATTTTTTCTGATCTGGCCGCCATCGAGCGCCAGTTTCATCACCTGGTGCGCACCGTGCCGGGAAACGGCAAGATTCTGGTGGCAAACGGCCAGCCGGCCCTTGAGCGGGCGCTTGCCCAGGGCGTGTGGACGCCGGTGGCACGCTTTGGCAAGGCGGCAAAGGAAGACGCAAACGCCAGCGAATGGCAGCTGGCCCTTGAGCACGCCGACGCCAGCCGCTTTGCCGTAACCCACGCGGTGGAAGACGGCGACGACGCCGTGGTGGAATGGTCGCTGACCGGCGAATACAACGCCTATAACGCGCTTGGCGCACTGGCCGCGGCGCACGCCTGCGGGGTGGACCTGGCGCGCGGCTGTGCCGCGCTTGCGCGTTTTGAGAACCCGCACCGGCGTCAGGAAGTGCGCGGCGAGGTCGCCGGCGTTCAGGTGATCGACGACTTTGCCCACCACCCCACAGCCATTGCCGCGACGCTTTCCGGCCTGCGCGCCGCCACGGCCCGAGGCCGGCTGCTGGCGGTGATCGAGCCGCGCTCCAACACCATGCGTCTGGGCGCGCTCAAAGCGCAGCTCAACGCAAGTGTCGCAAGCGCCGATCATGCGTTCTGGTACCAGCCGGCAAAGCTTGGCTGGTCGCTTGCCTCGCTGATTGCCCCCCAGGGCGAACGGGCCAGCCTGCACGACGACATCGACGCGCTGGTGGCGGCCGTGGTCAGCCGCGCCGAGGCCGGAGACCGCATCGTGGTGATGTCCAACGGCGGCTTTGGCGGCATTCACCAGCGGCTGCTGGACGCCCTTGAGCGCGCCCATGCGGGGAGCCGGGCATGAGCGGGGCAGAAAACGAGACGGCCGGCTTCAAGCCGCCGGTGACCGTGGCGCTGACCGGCGCTTCCGGCGCGCAGTATGCCCTGCGTCTGATCGATGTGCTGGTGGCGGCCGGCCACGAAGTCTGGGTGATGATTTCCAAGGCGGCGCACATGGTGATTGCCACCGAAACCGACGCTGCGCTGCCTGCCGCTCCCGGGCGGCTGGTGGATGCGCTTGCCGAGCGCAGCGGCGCCGCCGAGGGCCAGCTCCGCTGTTTCGGTCGAGAAGACTGGATGGCGCCGGTGGCCTCGGGCTCCGGGGCGCCTTCCAGCATGGTGATCTGCCCGTGCTCCACCGGCACGCTGTCGGCGGTGGCCACCGGGGCGAGCAACAATCTCATCGAGCGCGCCGCGGACGTGGCCCTCAAGGAGCGCCGCCGGCTGGTGATGGTGCCCCGGGAAAGCCCGTTTTCGCCGATTCATCTGGAGCACATGCTCACGCTTTCCCGGCTTGGCGCGGTGATTCTGCCCGCGGCCCCCGGCTTTTATCACCGCCCGCAAAGCATCGACGATCTGGTGGATTTTATCGTCGCGCGCATTCTCAACCAGCTGGGCATCGAGCATGCGCTGATGCCGCGCTGGGGCGAGGCCGGCGAGCCGCCGCACTGACCAGGAGCCTTTATGCTGTCCCCCGCTACGCTGTCGGTGTTTGTGCCGACCTTTTTGCTGGTATCGCTGACGCCGGGCATGTGCATGACGCTGGCCATGGTGCTGGGCATGACCCAGGGCGTGAAGCGTACGCTGTGGATGATGCTCGGCGAGCTTCTGGGCGTGGGGCTGGTGGCCGTGGCGGCCGGTGTCGGCGTGGCCGCGCTGATGCTCAAGACTCCGGGCGTATTCGCGGTGTTCAAGTGGCTGGGCGGGGCGTACCTGATCTATCTGGGCGTGATGATGTGGCGCTCGCGCGGGCGCATGGCAATTCCTGAAGGACTGGATCAGGGCGTGCGGGCGGGGCGCGGCCCGCTTTTTGTGCAGGGCTTGGTCACCGCGGTGGCCAACCCCAAGGGCTGGGCATTTCTGATGGTGCTGCTGCCGCCGTTTCTGGATGACAGCCGGGCGCTGGGGCCGCAGCTGGCCATACTAGTGGCGGTGATTCTAACTATCGAGTTTGCCTGTCTTGTGCTCTACGCCACCGGCGGTAAAACCCTGCGACGGCTGCTGTCGCGAGGGGCCGGCGTGCGGCTGCTCAACCGGGTTTCCGCGGCGCTGATGGCAGGCGTGGGGCTATGGCTGGCGCTGGGCTAGTCTTGCGCTGGAATAGTCTTGCGCTGGAATAGTCTTGCGCTGGGATGGTCTTGCGCGGAAATAGCCTTGCGGGTTTGTTCCTATAGCGCTTCCGGCGGGGCAGACAGCGTTTCGCCGCGGTGGGCCAAGCGTTGGAGAAACGCATCAATGCTTTCTTCGTTTCCCAGCAGGCAAATGCCGATGCGCGCTTCCAGCCGGCCGGTTTCCACCGGGATGCGGCGAGACAGCCCGCGCATTAGGCGCTCTTGTACCAGCAGCGCACCGCTTTCGCTGGTGTGGGGCAAGGCCAGCCAGAACGTTGCCGGCGCTGCGCGCCCCAGCACGTCGTAGCCTCGGCACTGGTGGTGCACCTCGTCGCACAGCGTGGCCAGCAGCGCCGTCTGAGCGCGGTGGCCAAACTGTTCGCCGGCCATATCGAGCTGAGGCAAGTGGATGACCAGCACCGCCAGATGACGATTGAGCACCAGCGCACGCTGATGCTCGCTGCGCAGCCGCCGGTGCAGGGCCTCGATGTGAAAGGCATCGCATTCAGCGTCGTGAGGATCGGTGGCCCGCAGCAGGGCTTGCCGCCGGGCGTGCTCCAGACGCGGCAGCGCCAGCAGCAAAGCGGTGACCAGAAACCCCATGATCCAGCTGGCCGGGGCGTTTGCCAGCGGAGTGAGCCACCATACCGGTGCCAGCAGCACAGTAATGGCAAGCGCTGCCCAAAGCGGCAGCAGAAGAAAGGTGGCGGCAAGCGGCAGGCCCAGCCATACCAGCGAGATATCCGGCGGATGCCAGATCGCGGCCAGCATTGTTAGATAGGTCGCCAGCAGCAATATAAGGCGCGGCAGGTACGGCGAAGGCGAGCGGTAGACGTGCAGCAGCAGTGCCGCCAGCAGCACCAGCATCATGAAAAGCGGCGTGAACAGGGCAACGTAGTCGCCCATGGCGTAGTGCCAGCCGGCATAGAGCCCCATGAGCGCGGTGCTGGCGGCAAACGCCAGGGTCATCAAGCGGTGCGAAATATGATGCTGCATCACGGCGTTTCCGCGGCGTTGCCGGATCGACAGGGAATGCTATCGCTGAGCGCCTGGAGATCCAGCGGCTCCAGGCGCACATCGGCAAGCGTGACGTATTGGCTGACGGCGTTATCGGGGAACGCCTGGGTCAGCCGCCGGCGCCGCTGTGCCCCCTCGTGCGGCGAGCGCGAAAGCAGTATTACCGCGAGCGTGCGGGTGTCAAAGCGGTATGCGTTTTCAAAGTCGTAGAGCAGATGGCACAGCCGCTGGGCCAGCGGCCACAGCTGGCGGCGTCGGACATGGAACAGTATCAGCTCACCGTGAATGGATTCGCGCTCGCAGCGCACCGCTTCTCGCTGGAGATCGCGCAGCAGCTGCTCTCGGGCCCAGAAATTGATACCGGGCATCAGGCGCAGACGCTTGAGGATATCACCGTTGATCAGCGTCAGCTGGCGCGCCCGGGACATGGCCACCAGGCACAGAATGATCAGGGTGCAAAGCATCAGCGTCCCGGTAGGCAGGCCCAGCCGCGGTAGAATCATCGCCATGCTCAGCAGCATGCCGCTCAGGTTAAAGGCGGCGACCCAGTGAGGCTGGGGCAGCATGAACAGCGCCACCCAAGCCCACACCAGCAGCATGTGGCGCTGGGGCGCGGCGGCCACCAGGCCCACCAGTAGCGCGCCGGGCAGCAGCTGCCAGGGCAGCCCGCCGCGGCTGTGCCGGTGGCTGAAGTCCAAAAGCAGTGCGGTGATGAAAAGCCAGCCCACGCTGACCCACAGCATGAGCGCGGCCGCCGGCGGCGCGGCCGGGGTCCAGAGCACAAGCGCGACGGCAACGGCCAGCAGGTTGGCCCGCAAAGGATGGACTTTGTATTTGTTTTGCATGGTGGCTTATGCTTTACCGTTGGGCCACGGGCGGCGTTTGCACCCGGCGGATGCGATGGCGGTGCCGCGTGGGCATGCGCATTACCCGCGCACGTTACCAGATCCGTCCCGGCC
This sequence comes from Halomonas cibimaris, assembly GCF_055379665.1. NCBI lineage: Bacteria > Pseudomonadati > Pseudomonadota > Gammaproteobacteria > Oceanospirillales > Halomonadaceae > Halomonas > Halomonas cibimaris. The sequence goes on along the minus strand of NZ_AP043828.1, from coordinate 2,551,991 downwards.
GCTGAAGCAGGCTGAAAACGGCAGGCTGAAAAGTGATCAACGATTGTGGACGACACGGAGCAAGGTATGAGCCATTCCCCCGCATTACACGACACCACCGATATTGCCGCTTACATGCAGGCGCTGGGGCAGGCGGCCCGGCAAGCCGCAAAGCACCTGCGCCGCGCCGATACCGGGCGCAAGAACCGGGCGCTCAAGGCCATGGCCGAGCGGCTGGACCGTGCGCGCCAAGCCGTGCTTGCCGCCAACGCTGAAGATATGCAGCGCGGCCGGGAAGCCGGCCTCGACGATGCCCTGCTGGATCGTCTGGCGCTGACCGAGGCGCGTATCGACGCCATGATCGACGGGCTGCATCAGGTCGCAGCCCTGCCCGACCCGGTCGGCGAGCTCGACGGCCTGCGCGCCCGGCCCAGCGGCATTCAGGTCGGGCAGATGCGCGTGCCGCTGGGCGTGATCGGAATCATTTTCGAGTCCCGGCCCAACGTCACGGTGGAAGCCGCCAGCCTGTGTTTGAAATCCGGCAACGCCTGCATCCTGCGCGGCGGCTCCGAGGCCCGAGCCTCCAACGCTGCACTCAGCGAATGCCTCAAGGCCGGGCTTCAGGACGCCGGCCTGCCCGCGGGCACGGTGCAGGTAGTGGCCACTACCGACCGCGCCGCCGTGGGCGAGCTGATTTGCATGCCCGACTACGTCGACGTAATCATTCCGCGCGGCGGCAAGTCGCTGATCGAGCGCATCTCCCGGGAGGCCCGGGTGCCGGTGATCAAGCACCTGGACGGCGTGTGCCACGTCTACATCGACGCCACCGCCGACGCCGACAAGGCGCTGGCAATTGCGATCAATGCCAAGACCCAGCGCTACGGCACCTGCAACACCATGGAGACCCTGCTGGTGGATGCGCCCGTGGCAGGCTCGCTGCTGCCGGCGCTGGCCGAGCGCTTTGCCGAGCACGGCGTGGAGCTGCGCGGCTGCGAGCGCACCCGCGAAGTGCTCGGCGACATTACCCCGGCCCTTGATGCCGACTGGGCCGAGGAATATCTCGCCCCGGTACTGGCGATCAAGGTGGTGGACGGCATGGACGAGGCCACGGCACACATCGAGCGCTACGGCTCCCAGCATACCGACACCATCGTCACCCAGGACTATAGCCTTGCCCGGCGCTTCATGGCCGAGGTGGATTCCAGCTCGGTAATGGTCAACGCCTCCACGCGCTTTGCCGACGGCACCGAATACGGGCTGGGCGCGGAAATCGGCATTTCCACCGACAAGCTCCACGCCCGGGGGCCGGTAGGGCTTGAGGGCTTGACCACGCGCAAGTACGTGGTGTTCGGTGACGGCCATGTTCGCCAATAGGAGATGCCCATGAGTGCTGGCCTGCGTGACGCTGCCGCATCCGAGCGCCGCGCGCCGCGCATCGGCATGCTGGGCGGCACCTTCGATCCGGTGCATCTGGGCCATCTGCGCAGCGCCGTGGAGCTGCACGAGGCGCTGGCGCTTGACCGGCTGCACATGATTCCGGCTCCCCAGCCGCCCCTGCGCGGGCGGCCGCAGGTACCCGCTAAGGCGCGTCTGGCGCTGCTTGAAGCCGGCATCGGCGATACGCCCGGGCTTTACGCCGACGGGCGCGAGCTGTCTCGTACCGGGCCTTCCTACAGCGCCGACACCCTGGCGGAGCTGCGTGCCGAATACGGCCCGGAAGCGCGGCTGGTCATGGCGCTGGGCCAGGACGCCTTTGCCCGGCTGGCCGACTGGCACGCACCCGAGCGGCTGTTTGCGCTGGCGCATATCGTGGTGGTGGCGCGCCCGGGCTATGCTCCGGCGGATTCTCCCCGGCTGCGGGAACTCATCGGTACGCGTGAGGTCGCAGACCCCGAGACGCTGATGCAAAGTCCCGGCGGCGGGCTTTTGCGGGTAACGCTGCCGTCGCGCATGGCGATTTCCGCCACTGACATACGCCACCGGCTGCAGCACGGGCAAAGCGTGCGCTATCTGCTGCCCGAGGCGGTGGAACGTGCCGCCGTGATCCGGCGGCTCTATCAGCCAAGCGCCGCTCCAAGCGACGATCGCACGGGCGAATAGCGCTGGCAGTCGCGCCTAAAGCCGTTACAATAGCCGGCTTTTATACGCTTTCCAACGGAGTTGGCAGTTGCACATTGAGACACTAAAACAGATGGCGCTTGACGCGCTGGAAGAACTCAAGGCCCGGGACGTCAGCACCCTTGACGTGGCCAAGCTCACCGACGTAACCGACGTGATGCTGATTGCCAGCGCCACTTCCACGCGCCACCTGGCGGCGCTGGCGCAAAACGTGGTGGAAAAAGCCAAGGCTCAGGGACTTCATCCGCGCGGCGTTGAAGGCGGCAACAGCGCCGACTGGGTGCTGGTGGATCTGGGCGACGTGGTGGTGCACGTGATGCTCCCCGAGGCGCGCACGCTCTACGACCTGGAGCGCCTGTGGGCCGATCTGCCCGCCGAGGGCAGCGTGGAGCAGCTGCGCGAGCGCGTGGAAGAACCGCAGGCCAGTCGGTGAAGCTGCGTTTGCTGGCCGTGGGCACGCGCATGCCCGGCTGGGTGGAAGAAGGGGTGGCGACCTACCGTAAACGCCTGCCGCGGGATTTTGCGCTGGAAATCGAAGAGATTGCCCCGGCCCGGCGCGGCAAGAACACATCGGCCGACAAGGCCCGAAAGCAAGAAGCGCGGCGTATTGACGAGCGCTTGAAAGGCGGCGAGCACCTCATCGCGCTGGAGGTAAACGGCAAGCCCTGGACGACCGCTGAACTGGCCTGCCAAGCGCAAGGCTGGCGCATGCAGGGGCGCGATATTGCGCTGCTGGTAGGCGGGCCGGATGGTCTGGATCCGGCGCTCTCGGCCCGGGCCGAAAGCGCCTGGTCGATCTCTCCCTTGACGCTGCCGCATCCGTTGGTGCGGGTGATGCTGGCCGAGCAGCTGTATCGCGCCTGGACGCTGATGGTCGGCCATCCGTACCACCGCTGATGCGGCGCCGCCGGCGCGCGTCGGCGCGATCATCCGCAAAAGCCGGGGGTTTTTCGATTGTTTTTTCCTTGTGTAACCGTGACCTGCTGCCATGCCGCCGCGTCTTGATACGCTGAAAAACACCGAACAGGAGCTGCGCATTTTTCGCGCCCGGGCGCTGCTGGCGCTGGCGGTGGTTATGGTGCTGACGGGGCTTTTGGCCAGCCGGCTGGTCTATCTGCAGGTCATCGAGCACGACAAGTACAGCACCCGCTCGGAAAGCAATCGCGTGCGCGTGGAACCGCTGCCGCCGACCCGCGGGCTGATTTACGACCGCGACGGCGTGCTGCTGGCGGAAAATCGACCGACCTACAACCTGACGTTGGTGCGCGAACGCGTTGACGATCTGGACCGGACCCTTGAACGGCTGGTGAGTCTTTTGGATCTTCCCGAAGAGGACGTCGCGGCGTTTAAAAAGCGCTCCCGCCAGCGTCAGCGCCCCTTTCAGCCGGCGCTTTTGATGAGTGATCTGACCCAGGCGCAGATCGCCCGGCTGGCGGTCAATCGCCACCGGCTGCCCGGCGTCGAGATCGAAGCGCAGCTTCTGCGCTACTATCCCTACGCCCGCATTATGTCCCATGCGCTGGGCTATGTGGGGCGCATCAACGCCGAGGAGCTCAAAAAGCTGGACACCGGGCGCTACGCCGGCACCCATTTTATCGGCAAAACCGGCATTGAGCGCTTTTACGAAGACGCCCTTCACGGTGAGGCCGGGCTGCGCAAGGTAGAAACCAACGCCCGGGGGCGCGTGCTGCGCGAGCTGGGGCGCCAGGACCCGGTGCCGGGCAAGAACCTGACGCTGACCCTGGATACCGACATGCAGCAGCTGGCGCTTGAGCTGCTGGACGGCCGGCGCGGCTCGATTGTCGCCATTCAGCCGGAAAGCGGCGATATTCTCGCCATGGCCTCGGCGCCGGGGTTTGACACCAATCAGTTTGTCACCGGCATTGATGTCGCCTCCTACCGGGCGCTGCAGCAGGATATCGATCTGCCGCTTTTCAACCGTGCAATTCGCGGCCAGTATCCCACCGGCTCGACGATCAAGCCGTTCGTGGCGATTGCCGGGCTGCGCGAAGGCGTGATCACACCGGAAAAAGTCATCCACGATCCGGGCTATTTCAAACTGCCCAACGACTCGCGCCGCTACCGCAACTGGCTGCGCTGGGGGCATGGCAAGGTGGACATGGAGCGCTCTTTGGCGGTATCCAACAACACCTACTACTATTCGCTGGCCCACGACCTGGGGATCGACCGGCTGCAGCGCCAGCTGGCGGCGTTTGGCCTGGGCCAGCGCGTGGCTCACGACGTTCAGGGCGAAAGCCGGGGGCTGCTGCCGTCCCGGGAATGGAAGCGCAAGCGCTACAATCAGCCCTGGTATCCCGGCGAAACGCTGTCGGTGGGCATCGGCCAGGGCTATTTGCAGCTGACGCCGCTACAGCTGGCCACGGCCACGGCGACGCTTGCCAACAAGGGCGACTGGGTCAAACCGCACCTGGCGCGCAAAATCGGCGATGCGCCCCTGCCCGATGAATTGCCCGGCACGCCTGAAGATATTGCGCTTTCCGACCCCGACGGCTGGGACGCTGTGTTCAACGGCATGGAAAAAGTGCTGAGCGGCCGTGAAGGTACGGCCCGGCGCACCGGCAAAGGATTGCAATACCGTATGGCCGGCAAGTCGGGCACCGCCCAGGTGTTCTCGCTGGGCCAGGACGAACGCTATAACGCCGAGGAGCTGGCCGAGCGGCTGCGCGACCACGCGCTGTTTATTGCCTTTGCCCCCGTCGACGATCCGCAGATTGCCGTTGCGGTGATTGTGGAAAACGCCGGCGGCGGCAGCACCCACGCGGCCCATCTGGCGCGGGCAATGACCGATGCCTGGCTGCTGGAGCAGGGCCATATGCCCGGTGAAGATGACAGCGACGATACCGCAGGCGACTCAGCCGCCACCGCTCGCCGCCGCACAGAGGAGCGCTAGCCATGCCCCGGGCCACGCTGTCGCGTTTGCTCAATCGCCATCCTGTACGCCCGCCGGACAGCGGCATGTCGCGGCGCAAAAGCCTGTGGGAAAATCTGCACCTGGACCCGTGGCTGCTGGTCCTTTTGCTGCTGCTGGTCGGTGCGGGGCTGCTGGTGCTGTACAGCGCCTCGGGGCAGCGCGGTGATACGGTTATGGCCCAGGCGCTGCGCTTTGGCGTGGCGTTTGCGGTTATGGCCGTGCTGGCCCAGTTTTCCCCCGCGACGTTTTTCCGCTGGGCGCCGCTGGCCTACGGGGCGGGCGTTGCCATGCTGATCGCGGTGGAGCTGGTGGGCGATATCGGCATGGGCGCCCAGCGCTGGCTGGAAATTCCCGGGGTGGTGCGCTTTCAGCCTTCGGAAATGATGAAGCTCGCCACGCCGCTGATGGTGGCCGCCTACCTGGGGCACACGGGCATTCCTCCGCGGCTGCGCCATCTCACGGTCTGTGCGCTGATTATCGGCGTGCCGGTGGTGCTGATCGCCATGCAGCCCGATCTGGGCACGTCCATTCTGGTTGCCAGTGCGGCGCTGATCGTGGTGCTGCTGGCCGGGCTCTCCTGGCGGCTGATCGGTATGTTTGCGCTGCTGTTGGCAGCGGCGCTGCCGCTTTTGTGGATCAACCTGCAGTCCTATCAGCGCCAGCGCGTGCTGACGTTTTTGAACCCGGAAAGCGACCCGCTGGGGGCCGGTTGGAACATCATTCAGTCGACGACGGCCATCGGCAGCGGCGGCGTTTGGGGCAAAGGCTGGTTTCAGGGCACCCAGTCCCAGCTTGAGTTTCTGCCCGAGCGCCATACCGACTTCATCATCGCTGTGCTGGGCGAAGAGTTTGGCCTGGTGGGCATGGTTGCACTGCTGGCGCTTTATCTGGTGATTGTCTGCCGCGGGCTGTGGCTGGCCGCCGGCGCCCAGGATACCTTCGGCCGGCTGGTGGCCGGCAGCATTATCCTTACTTTTTTCATCTACGTATTCGTGAATGTGGGTATGGTCAGCGGCATTCTGCCCGTGGTGGGGGTGCCGCTGCCGCTGATCAGCTACGGCGGGACGTCCAGCGTGACGCTGCTGGCAGGGTTCGGTATTCTCATGTCCATTCACGCTCATCGCCGGCTGCTGCCGCGCTGATCCCAGGAGGCAGACATGCTGTACAACGCCATTCAGCGACGGCTCAAGGGGTGGGCCGCGGCCTGTGCCACGGTGGCCGGCGTCATGCTGGCAAGCGGGGCGGGCCTTGCGGGCAACGCCCGCGCCGCCGTGGATTTTGATCCGGCGCGTCCGGGCAGCCAGGCCGCCGCGCTGGTAGATGAGCTCAGCGAACAGGGGCTGCCCCGGGACTATCTGGTCGAAACGCTGAGCCGGGCACGCCACAGCCAGCAGGTGCTTGACGCCATGTCCGGCGCCGCCGAGCGCCGCCTTGAATGGCCCGAATATCGCGCGATTTTTCTCACCGATGAGCGCATTGAACAAGGGGCTGCGTTCATCAGCGAGCACCGTGACGCGCTGAACAAGGCCCGCGACGAATACGGCGTGCCGCCGGAGGTTATCGCCGCCATTATCGGCGTGGAGACCTTCTACGGCCGCTACAAAGGCAGCCATCGGGTGCTGGATTCGCTGGCAACGCTTGCGTTTGAGCACCCCAGCCGCGGTGAATTCTTTCGCGGCGAGCTGGCCGCTTTTCTGCGCCTGGCCCATGAGCAGGGCAAGGATCCGGGGGCGCTGATGGGCTCCTACGCCGGGGCCATGGGCTACCCGCAGTTTATTCCCACCAGCTATGATGCCTACGCTGTGGATTTCGACGACGACGGCCGGCGCGACCTGTGGCACAACCCGGTGGACGCCATCGGCAGCGTGGCCCACTACTTTGCCGAGCACGGCTGGCGCCCGGGGGCGGCGATTTATCAGCTGGCGCTGGGGCCTGCCACGCCGCCCGAGGCGATCGCCTTCAACCAGACCACCGCCCCGCAGCTGACGCTGGGCGAGGCCGCTGCCGCCGGCTTGTATCTGCCAGGCGGTGCGCTGGCCACACAGATCCAGTATGCCGACCGGCGTATCGTGGCGCTGCGCCTGAACATGCCCGACGGCGCGCCGCAGTATCGCCTGGGCGGCTACAACTTTTACGTGATCACACGCTACAACCACAGCCACCTGTATGCGATGGCGGTGGCCGAGCTGGCCCGGGCCATTGCTGCGCTCCCCCGGCCCTTCCCGGAAGATGAGGAGCCGGCATGAGACAGCGCGTTTTTGTACGGCGCCTTGCCGTATTCTCCCGTTTTTTGGCGTTGGCAGGCGCTGTTTGCGCGCTGCTGATCATGGCCGGCTGTGCCGGGCCAAGCCCGCGTACTGCGGCTTTCGATGCCGAGCCGGACGCCGGCACGGCCGGTAGCGGCGGGCGCTATGCCATGAACGCCGACGCCTATCCGCTGGACCCGCCGGATGTCTCGCAGGTGCCCGATGCCGTACCGCGCGCGCAGCTGCGCTCCCGGGCGGGCAACAAGGCAACCTACACGGTATGGGGCAAAAGCTACCGGGTGCTGCCCGATGCGACCGGCTACGACGAGGTGGGCACCGCGTCCTGGTATGGCAAGAAGTTCCACGGCTATGCCACATCCAGCGGTGAAATTTACGACATGTACCGCATGAGCGCGGCCCACCGTTCGCTGCCGCTGCCGACGTTTGCCCGGGTGACCCGGGTGGGCACGGAACAGTCGGTCATTGTGCGCGTCAACGATCGCGGGCCGTTTCACAGCGATCGGATCATTGATCTCTCCTATGCCGCGGCTGCGCGGCTGGATCTGCTGGATCACGGTACGGGCCGGGTCAGGGTGGAAGCCATTGATCCGGAGACCTGGTCGGCACAGCAAAAAAGCACGCAAGCCGTTGACCCGGCGCCGAGCAGCGCTGCCGTGCCCGCTGCGTCACAGGGCGGCACCTATTGGCAGGTAGCGGCGCTGGAAAGCCGCACGGGGGCACAAAAGCTCAAGCGCCGTTTGCAAGACGAGCTTGAGCAGCGCGTGCGAATTGCCCGGGGCAACGGTGTGCATCGGGTGCAGGTAGGGCCCATCGCCCCCGGCGTTGACGACAAAACGCTGCGCGCCGCCTTGCGCCGGGCAGGCTTTCCCCGGGCGTTTATCGTGCGATAATGCGTCCCGGGCGTAAGCGGCGTATAGTGCCCGCCTTGCCGTTGTTGAATGTTTTATACGAGAAATCATGTGATGAAAGCGTTGGTAACGAACTTTTCTTTCGACGCCGCTGGGCGTTCGGCACGCCGCTTGCGGGCGGCGGCAGTGGCTTTGGCGGCGGCGGTGACGCTGGCCTTTAGTTGGGTACCGGCCGAGGCCCAGACGGCGCCGCAGCCGCAGACGCTGATTCCGGCCGCGCCCCGGCTTGCCGCCAGCTCCTGGATTTTGATGGACGCCAACAGCGGCCACGTGCTTGCCCAGCACAATGCCGACAAGCGCCTGCCTCCGGCGAGCCTGACCAAGCTGATGACGGCGTATCTGGTTGAGCGTGAGCTCAATCAGGGCAGCATCCGCCCGGACGACAAGGTCAGCGTCAGCGAAAAAGCCTGGCGTACCGGCGGCTCGAAGATGTTTATCGAAGTGGGCAACCAGGTAGCGGTAAAAAAGCTGTTGCACGGCATTGTGATCGTCTCGGGCAACGACGCAAGCGTCGCCATGGCTGAACATCTGGCCGGCGGCGAGGCGCAGTTTGCCGACCTGATGAACCAGCACGCGGCCCGGCTGGGCATGGACAACACCCATTTCAAAAACGCCACCGGCCTGCCGGTGGAGGGGCACTACTCCAGCGCGCGCGATCTGGCCAAGCTGACCCGCCACATCGTCAACGACTATCCCGAGCACTATAAAATGTACTCCGAGCGCCAGTTCAGCTACGGCGGCATCGAGCAGCCCAACCGCAATCGCCTGCTATGGCGTGACCCCTCGGCGGACGGGCTGAAAACCGGCTGGACAGACGCCGCCGGCTACTGCTTGGTGTCGTCGGCCAAGCGCGACGATATGCGTTTGATTTCGGTGGTGATGGGCGCCAAGTCGGAAGAAGCCCGGGTGCAGGAAACCCAAAAGCTGCTCAGCTACGGCTTTCGCTTTTATGAAACCCGCCATCTCTACGAGCGGGGCGCCGTACTGGCTTCGCCGCGCATCTGGGGCGGAGAGAGCGACAAGGTGCGCGTAGGCGTGGACAGCGACGTCAGCATGACGCTGCCGCGCAACCGTAGCCAGGAGCTGCGCGCTCGGCTGGATGTGTCCGGCGATCTGAATGCTCCTGTCACCATGGGGGCCGACGTAGGCACGCTTGAGGTGATGCTGGGCGACCAGGTCGTGGGTACGCGTACGCTGGTGGCCCTTGAGGACGTGGAAGAGGGCGGCTTCTTCAAGCGTCTGTTTGATCAGGTCAAGCGCTTTTTCAGCGGCCTGCTGAGCCGTTTTACGGGCTGAGCCGTTTTATCAGTGTCGTTTCGCAACGTATGCCAGGAGGACACCATGCAGCCAGGCGGTAACCGGTCGTTTCGTGATTTGCGCCCGAAAGCGGAGAACAACCCTCCCAAAATCACCTTCCCGTGCGACTACCCGGTCAAGGTGGTCGGCGATGCGGCACCGGACTTTGCCACCGCGGTCTGCGAGGTGGTGAAGGGCCACGACCCCGACTTCAACGCCGCCCGTGTCAAAGTGATTGACAGCCGCAACGGCCGCTTTCAGTCGGTGCGCTTGAGCATCAGGGCCACCGGCGAGGCGCAGCTCAAGGCGCTGTTTGACGATCTTAAGGCGACCGGCCGCGTGCACATGGTGGTATAGCATGAGCGATGCAAGCACTGCCCGGCCCCCTGTGCGGCTGCACCGTCTGGGGCGGCGCGCCTACCTGCCGGTGTGGGAGGCCATGCGCGAGCTGACCGATAAGCGCGACGCGCAGACGCCGGATCAGTTCTGGCTTGTCGAGCACGACCCGGTGTTTACCCAGGGGCAGGCGGGTAAGGCCGAGCATTTGCTGATGCCCGGCGATATTCCCGTGGTCCAGACCGATCGCGGCGGCCAGGTGACCTATCACGGCCCCGGCCAGGTCGTGCTTTATCCGCTGATCGACGTGCGTCGCGCGGGGCTCGGCGTGCGCCAGCTGGTCACCGCGCTGGAAAACGCGGTGATCGACGTGCTCGCCGACGACGGCATCGCCGCGCGTGCCCGGCCGGACGCCCCCGGGGTGTATGTCATCGACGATCGCGGCGAAGAGGCTAAAATCGCCTCTCTGGGCCTGCGTATTCGGCGCGGGTCGAGCTATCACGGCGTGGCGTTGAACGTCGACGTTGATCTGGCGCCGTTTTCGCGCATCAATCCCTGCGGCTATGCGGGGATGCCCATGGCAAGGCTGGCTGCGCTGCTCGCGCGCGATGTCGATGCGCAAGGCGTCGGCGAGCGGCTGGCCGCGGCGCTGGCAGCGCGCATTCAGCGCCCGCTGGTGCCTGCCTGAGCGGCGTTGCGAGGTATGCGCTGACCTTAGCTGACGACCTTAAAGAGATATGGGCTGACCTTAAAAAAAGGGCCGCCGTTTTCACGGCGGCCCTTGTGCTGATCGGGGCAGGCGGTATCGCCGGTTAGCCGACGCTTTGCACCGCAATCAGGTTGTCGTCGCCGCCGGCTTTTTGGCCGGGCACCGCCGCCGGGGAGGCAAGTCCCAGGTTGTTTTTTTCAAATACCCGGTCGGCGCGGTAGCTTGAGCGCACCAGCGGGCCGGACGGCACTTCCATGAAGCCTTTTTCCAGCCCCAGCTGGCGGTAGTTTTCAAACTCTTCGGGCGTTACCCAGCGCTCTACCGGCAGGTGGTTCTGGGTCGGGCGCAGGTACTGGCCGAGAGTGACGATATCCACGCCGATCGCACGCAGGTCGTCGAAGGTCTGCAGGATTTCCTCGTCGGTCTCGCCCAGCCCCAGCATGATGCTGGTCTTGGTAATAATGTCCGGGCGATGGCGCTTGGCATGTGCCAGCACGTCCAGCGTCTTGCGGTAGCCGGCACGAGGGTCGCGCACCCGTTCGGTCAGCCGCTCGACGGTCTCTACGTTTTGGGCGAACACTTCAAGGCCTGCATCCACTACGTGCTCGATCGCGGTGGGATCAGCGTCGAAGTCCGGCGTCAGGGCCTCTACTACGACCTCGGGGGTGCGCTCTTTGATGGCGCGGATGCAGCTGGCGTAGTGGCCGGCACCGCCGTCGTCGAGATCGTCACGGTCCACCGAGGTCAGCACGATATAGCGCAGCCCCATCAGCTCTACGGACTCGGCGGTGTTGGCCGGCTCTTCGGCGTCGAGCCACCCTTGCGGATTGCCGGTATCCACCGCGCAGAAGCGACAGGCTCGGGTGCAAACCGACCCCATGAGCATGATGGTCGCCGTGCCGTTGCTCCAGCACTCGCCCAGGTTGGGGCAGTGGGATTCGGCGCATACGGTGCTTAAACGATGCTTGGCAACGTTTTTCCTGACCGCATCAAAGCGCTCGCCGCCGGGAATGCGGGCGCGTAGCCACTTGGGCTTGCGTGCCAGCGAGGCGCTTTCGGCGGTTGCGGAATCACTCGCCGTTTTGCGCTGTTTGATCCCGTCTTTGATGACTGACATGCCGCGCTCGTTGCGGAACTTTTCGCCGCTTTGTACGCGCTGTGAGGTATCGTTGCTCATAACGGAAAACAGCCTCTACTGTGCGGTGACGCGCCAAACCGCCAAAACTCAGTGGGGGGCGTCGGCTCGTCGATGGATACGTCGATCAATCCGCCTAATGTAACATAGCTACAGGCGCGTACGATATTTCCCTGTACGCGTGACGCCGGTGAAAGACGTGCATGCCCTGGCCCGGGCCGCTGCAGGCAGCAGGACAAATGCCGCTTGCGGGGCTAGCGCTTCGTTGGGGCGTGGGTTAGGGTAGGCGCATTTTTTCACTCGCGCAAAAGTGCCAGACAGCGCGATACGCCTGTTTAACCGCCGTTTCATGTTTGTCGGCATCGTATTAAGTGGAGCACTATGGGCAAGTCACTGGTCATCGTTGAGTCGCCGGCCAAGGCGAAGACGATCAACAAATATCTCGGCCGCGATTTTATCGTCAAGTCGAGCGTGGGTCACATTCGTGACCTGCCGACCAGCGGCTCGGGCAAACCCGCTGCGGACCCGAAGGAGCGGGCGCGCCAGGCGGCGTTGACCCGCAAGATGTCCGCAGAAGAAAAGGTGGCGCATAAAAAGCGCAAGGCGCATACCCAGCTGATCCGGCGCATGGGGATTGATCCGGATAACGGCTGGGACGCTCAGTACGAGATTTTGCCGGGCAAGGAAAAGGTCGTGGCCGAGCTGAAAAAGCTGGCCGCCAACGCCGACGCCGTCTACCTGGCGACGGATCTGGACCGCGAAGGCGAGGCCATTGCCTGGCACCTGCGCGAGACCATCGGCGGCGATGAAAACCGCTACAAGCGCGTGGTGTTCAACGAAATCACCAAAAACGCCATACAGGACGCGTTCAAGGCGCCGGGTACGCTGAACATTCCGCGCGTTGAAGCACAGCAGGCGCGGCGCTTTCTCGACCGCGTAGTGGGCTTTATGCTCTCGCCGCTTTTGTGGGCCAAGGTGGCCCGCGGGCTTTCCGCCGGGCGGGTGCAGTCGGTGGCGATGCGCCTGATCGTTGAGCGCGAGCGCGAAATCCGCGCGTTTATTCCCGAAGAGTTCTGGGACGTTCATGCCGATCTGGTCACCCCCGAGGGCGAAGCGGTGCGCTTTGTGCTGGCGCGCCAGCACGGCAAAGCGTTTCGCCCTGCCACCGAAAGCGAGACGCTTGAACGTATTGCCGGGCTCAAAAGCGCCGATCTGGCGATTACCGCCCGGGAAGACAAACCTACGCGCTCCAGACCCAACGCGCCCTTTATCACCTCGACGCTGCAGCAGGCGGCCAGCGGGCGGCTGGGCTTTTCGGTGAAAAAGACCATGACCATGGCCCAGCGGCTGTATGAAGCCGGCTACATCACCTACATGCGTACCGATTCCACCAACTTGTCCAACGAGGCGGTGGCCGGCGCGCGCGATTTTATCCGTGACGAATACGGCGAGCGCTACCTGCCGGAGACGGCCAACCGCTATGCCAGCAAGGAAAGCGCCCAGGAGGCCCATGAGGCGATTCGCCCCTCAAGCGTGGCGCGCCGGGCTGCGGATCTGTCCGGCATGGAGCGCGACGCCGAACGCCTCTATGAGCTGATCTGGCGGCAGTTCGTGGCCTGTCAGATGACGCCGGCCGAGTATCTTTCCAGCACCCTGAGCATCGACGTTGACGGCTATGCGCTGCGTGCCAAGGGCCGAGTGCTCAAGTTTGACGGCTTTACCCGGGTGATGCCGCCAAGCGGCAAGCACGAAGACCAGCACCTGCCGGATTTGCCCGAGGGCACGGCGATGACCCTGGATGCGCTCGACCCGCAGCAGCATTTCACCAAGCCGCCGGCGCGCTATACCGAAGCGGCTCTGGTCAAGGAGCTGGAAAAGCAGGGCATTGGCCGGCCGTCGACCTACGCGGCGATTATCTCCACGATTCAGGATCGCGGCTACGTCAAGCTGGAAAGCCGGCGCTTCTATGCCGAAAAGCTCGGCGATATCGTCACCGAGCGGCTCAAGGAGTCGTTTCCCGATCTGATGGACTATTCGTTCACGGCGCGCATGGAAGATGAGCTGGACGACGTAGCGGAAGGTGAGCGCAACTGGCGTGCGCTGCTGGACGCTTTTTACGGCGAATTTCGCCAAGAACTGGCCCGCGCCGAAAGCGAAGACGGCATGCGCCCCAACCAGCCGGTGCCCACTGAGATTGCCTGCCCAAAATGTGCTCGCCACATGCAGATTCGTACGGCGTCCACCGGCGTTTTTTTGGGCTGCAGCGGCTATAATCTGCCGCCCAAGGAGCGCTGCAAGACCACGATTGACCTGCTTCCCGGTGAAGAAGCCGTGGCCGCCGATGCCGGCGAAGACGCCGAAACCGATGCGCTGCGCGCCAAGCGCCGCTGCCCGGTCTGTGAAACGGCCATGGACAGCTACCTGATCGACGAGGCGCGCAAGCTGCACGTTTGTGGCAATAGCCCGGACTGTTCGGGCTATGAAATCGAAAGCGGCAAATTCAAGATCAAAGGCTATGAAGGGCCGGTGATCGAATGCGATAAATGCGGCGCCGAGATGCAGCTGAAGTCCGGACGCTTCGGCAAGTATTTCGGCTGTACCAACAGCGAATGCAAAAACACCCGCAAACTGCTGCGCAGCGGCGAGGTGGCCCCGCCCAAGATGGATCCGATTGCCATGCCGGAGCTTGCCTGCCAGAAAGTCGACGATCACTACGTGCTGCGCGACGGTGCCAGCGGGCTTTTTATGGCGGCAAGCCAGTTTCCCAAAAACCGCGAAACGCGCCCGCCTCTGGTCAAAGAGCTCAAGGCGCATGCCGATGAGCTGCCGGAAAAATACCGTTTCATTCTCGATGCGCCCGACGAAGACCCTGACGGCCGGCCGGCGCAGGTCCGCTTTTCGCGCAAGAACAAAGCGCAGTTTGTGATGAGTGATGAAGGGGGCAAAGCTACGGGCTGGAAAGCCACCTTCGAGGGCGGGCGCTGGGTAGTCGATGACAAACGCAAGGCAAAACAATAGCTACACTGTCCGCGTGACGATCGGAAAAGGAGAGGATATGCGCTATAACCAAGTACGTGACCTGATAGCCTGGGCGGCCGACTTTCATGCGCGGATGGCGCGGCAGTTCAGCGATAAGGCGAAAGCCGCGCAAAGCGAGCGGTTGACCATGGCGCTGAATTATCTGGCCGAAGAAGAGTTGCGCATGAAAACCGGGCTTGAAGAGGTGCTGGCCGAAGCCTCGGGCCATGAAAAAGTGCTTAACACCTGGTTTGACAACCCGGCGGATTTCCCTCAGCCGCCCGAGCTTGAGCGTCTGGCACAGTATGCCACCTACGACAGCATTGACGCGGCGATGCAGGCCGCAACCGAGGCGCACAAGGCCTTGCAGAAGCTGTATGAATATCGCGCCAAAAAAGCCGTTATTCCTGCCGAAGAAGAGTTCTTTGGCGCGCTGGCCGAAGGCCACGAGGCCGAAGTGCGCCGCATCGTGTCGCAGTTTGAAGAGTTTGACGACATCTAGGCCCGCCCCGGCCGCGTCGTCTTTTATCTGCCGAGCATTTTTGTATGCCTCTGGACCGCCGCCGCTTTCTGGCCGGCACCGCCGGGTGCCTTGCGCTTTATGCCGCGCCGGCCAGCGCTTCGTTTATGGCCCGGGTCGCTTTTGTTGACCTGGTCGAGCAGCAGCTGGCCGATGCCGTGCGGCCGCAGCACGTTGATGAAGTGTGGGTATTGGTGGATGACCGGGCCTGCATGCTTGACGTCTATCGTGGCGGCACGCGCATCGAACGTTTCAGCCCGGTGTCGATCGGGCGTGGCGGTGCGGCCACTCAGCGGATCAGCGGTAGCAGCGTAACGCCCAAAGGCGAGTTTCGCGTCAACCGCTTTAACTTTGACAGCCGCTGGCATCTGTTTATGGGCGTTGACTATCCGACGCCTGACCACGCCAGAATGGCGCTGCGCACCGGGCTTTATTCGCGCGAAGAGTATCAGGCGTATTTTGACCACTATCGGCGCTATAAAACCCCGCCGCAAGATACCGTGCTTGGCGGGGCCATCGGTCTTCACGGGCTGGGGCCGGCGGATCCGGCCATCCATCGGCGGATGAACTGGACGCAGGGCTGCGTGGCGATGACGGATGCGCAAATCGATCGGCTGAAAACGCAGGTAGACATGGGCACTCGCGTGGTCATTCGCTAAGGTATTGTTGTTAAAGATTGTTCAAAGTTTTAGCATCTGATCGTGCGGCAATAGACAAACGCTTTCTGCTATAATACAACGGTGTTTCGCGTCTGTGCCTTGCGGCATATGTCGCTGCCGTGAAACCTGCCAATCGCAGGTAGACAAGATTGTATAAGGCCTTTAGCCTTGTTCTTGTCGTTTCATCCACGTAGCACCAAGGAAGACTCAAGGAGAACACTATGACTCTGAAGACGACCCTGAAAATGTCTGCCGCTGCCGCTTCTCTGGCGATTCTGGCCGGCTGTGCTTCTACCAGCGCGCTGGAAGAAGTCCGCACAACCGCAGAATCCGCTCAGGCCGACGCCGCTGAAGCACGCAGCACCGCTTCCCAGGCGCTGAACACCGCAAAACAGGCGCAGCGCGACGCACGTGCGGCACTGCAGATGTCGGAAAAGAACCGTCAAGAAATGAACCGCATGTTCGAGCGCTCCATGCAGAAGTAATATTGCGTGCAAGCCGCGAACGGAGCATAGGCTCTTCGCGGTCGTTTTTGCATAGCACAAAAACCCTGCTTCGGCAGGGTTTTTTGCTGTCTGGCCCCGGGGTTATTCAGGATATTCGCCGCGGTCCGGCGTTCCGGCGGAAAGCGGGGGATGAAGCTGCAGCGCGTTCATCCAGTTAAAGCCGCCGCTGAGGGTGGGCGCCTGAGGCCCGTAAAGCGCCACCATCGTCCCGTTGGGATTTTCAACGGCCTGCTTAACGCCTGCGTAGTCGATGGCAATGTCGTCGTCGATCTGCGCCTCGATAACCTCAAACGCATTGAGCAGCGGCTCGAAGCCGGCGCCTTGTTCAACCAGCCGGGGAAACGACTGCACCAGCAGGCTTGAGTCGCTATCCCAGCCGGCTTTGAACGGCGCATCGATAATGTTGACCCGGGTGCTGTCCGGGATTCGCTGATAAAGCGACTCGATATCTTCGGGATACATGCGAATGCACCCGCGGCTGACCCGCATGCCAACCCCTTCAGGGCGATTGGTGCCGTGAATCAGATAGCTGGGAATACCCAGCAGAATGGCATGGCGGCCCAGCGGATTGTCAGGGCCGGCCGGCACTACTTTGGGAGCCGGATCGCCGCGCTCAGCGGCCTCCCGGCGCATGGAGGCCGGCGGGGCCCAGGCCGGATCCTTGACCTTGACGGTGGTTTTGGTGACGCCTACCGGGGTGGCAAACTCTTCGCGGCCGACGCTGACGGGGTAGGTTTCCACGATGTCCGGCCGGTCGGCAGGATAGTAGTAAAGGCGCAGCTCAGAGAGGTTGATGACGATCCCTTCGCGCTTGGCATCGGGAAGGAGGTAGCGGCGGGGAATGACGACCTCGGTGCCCTTGCCCGGCACCCAGAGGCTGATATCGGGGTTGGCCATGCGGATTTCTTCATAGCCGATGTTGTGCTGGCGGGCTAGGTCAATCAGCGTTTGTTCGTGATCCTGCACCGTGACCGTATAAGGCGTGCCGATGACGTCGCCGGTGTCGGGCAGAGAAAACTGCCCGCGCGACAGATCAGAGGCCGCTGCAGCCGCATCAGGTAGAGAGAAGCCCGCGTTGATGGCGGCAGCGAGCAGCATGGCGACCGGTAAGCGTCGGTAGAAAGGGGGCGCGTGCATGGCGGTTCCTTGGGGGATCAGGCGGCGGAAGAGGTCTGGTTGAGAGTGTGCAGCAGCGACTCCACCTGCTCAAAGCGAGCGTCGGCGCTTTCCATGGGCTGGGTGAAACGCAGCGTATCCGAGCCGTCCAAACGATAGGCATCCGGGGCTTTTTGAATCAGGCTGACCAGCGTCATGGGATCCACCCGGGTATCGGCGGCGAAGATTATTCGCCCGCGCGATTCGCCGGCTTCCAGGCGCTGAATGCCCAGCGGTTCGGCGCGATGGCGCAGCCGCGTCTGGCGAATCAGATGCTTAAGCGGGGTGGGCAGCAGCCCGAAGCGATCAATCAGCTCTACCTGAAGCTCTTTGAGGTCTGCGTCGCCCCGGGCGCTGGCGATGCGTTTGTACATCACCAGACGCTGCTGCACGTCGTGAATATAGTCGTCGGGAATGAGCGCCGGCAGGTTCAGATTGATGTCAATGCCGCTGTCGAAGGGGGCATCAAGGTTGGGCGTTTTGCCCGCCCGTATCGCCTTCACCGCGCGGTCGAGCATTTCCATGTACAGGGTGTAGCCGATGGTTTCCATCTGGCCGCTCTGCTCGTCGCCCAAAAGCTCGCCGGCGCCGCGAATCTCCATGTCGTGGCTGGCCAGGGTAAAGCCGGCGCCCAGATCGTCGGAGGCGCTGATGGCTTCGAGCCGCTTGACCGCATCCCGGGTCATGGCCTTGGGCGTTGGCGTGAGCAGGTAGGCGTAAGCCTGGTGGTGGCTGCGCCCCACGCGTCCGCGCAGCTGGTGCAATTGGGCCAGGCCAAACTTGTCGGCGCGCTCGATCACAATGGTGTTGGCGCTGGGCACGTCGATGCCGGTTTCAATAATCGTTGAGCATACCAGCACGTTGAAGCGGCGGTGGTAGAAATCCGACATGACCCGCTCCAGGCTGCGTTCGGGCAGCTGGCCGTGGGCCACGGCTACCCGGGCATCCGGCACCAGCTCGCGGATTTTTTCCGCAGCGCTGTCGATGGTTTTGACTTCGTTGTGCAGAAAATATACCTGGCCGCCGCGCAAAAGCTCGCGCAGCAGGGCTTCTTTGATCACGCCGTCGGCGCGCTGCTGAACAAAGGTTTTCACCGACAGCCGCCGGGCCGGCGGCGTGGCAATGATCGACAGGTCGCGAATGCCGCTCATGGCCATGTTGAGCGTACGCGGAATGGGCGTGGCGGTCAGCGTGAGGATGTCGATTTCGGCGCGCAGGGTCTTGAGTTTTTCTTTCTGCGCGACGCCGAAGCGGTGCTCTTCGTCAATGATCAATAGCCCCATTTGCGGCAGCGCAACGCTTTTTGACAATAGCTTGTGGGTGCCGATGACGATGTCGGTCTGGCCGCTTTTGACCTTCTCCAGCGCTTCGCTGGCGCCCTTGCCGCCGGTAAAGCGCGACAGCAGGCCAATGTTGACGGCGGTATCGGCGAAGCGATCGCGGAAGTTCTCGAAATGCTGGCGGGCCAGCAGCGTTGTGGGCACCAGCACCACCACCTGGCGGCCGGACTGGACGGCGAGAAAGGCCGCGCGCATGGCCACTTCGGTCTTGCCAAAGCCGACATCGCCGCAGACTACGCGGTCCATGGGCTGGGGTGCGGTCAGATCGCTGATGACCGCGTCGATGGCGGCTTTCTGGTCGGGGGTCTCTTCGAACGGGAAGCTGGCGGCAAAGCGCTGATAGTCGCTGCCCGGCGCGTCGTAAACCACGCCTTGCTGGGCTTCGCGACGGGCGTAGATATCCAGCAGCTCGGCGGCGGTATCGCGGATTTTTTCAGCGGCTTTCTTGCGCGCTTTGTCCCACTGGTCCGAGCCCAGCTTGTGCAGCGGCGCCAGCTCGTCGTCGACGCCGCTGTAGCGTGAGATCAGGTGTAGGTTGTCGACCGGCACGTAAAGCTTGGCACCGCCGGCGTATTCCAGCGCCAAGAATTCGCTGGCCTGGCCGCCGGCTTCGATGGCTTCCAGCCCCAGGTAGCGGCCCACCCCGTGTGCCTGGTGCACCACCGGCGCGCCGGCCTTGAGCTCAGACAGGTGGCGCACGGCGAAATCATTGTCGTCGGTGGCTTTTTCCCGGCGCCGGCTCTGGCGTACCACCTCGCCAAACAGCTCCGTTTCGGTCAGAACCAGAAGGTTGGGGTGATCAAGCCACAGGCCGGCGTCCACCTGGCCTTCGGTCAGGGCAAAGCGGGCGTTGCCGGCAATGAACTCGGCAAAGCCGTCAACGTGAGGCAGCGACAGCGCCAGCGGTGCCAGCAGCTCTTCCAGCGCTTCGCGCCGGCCGCGGGATTCGGCCACGAACAGGATGCGCGTATCCGGATGACCGTCGATAAAGCGCTCAAGGCCGGCCAGCGGCGCTGGGCTGCGCGCGTTGATGGCCACATCGGGCAGCGCGACAGCGTTGGACGGCTGCGCGTGGGGATGGGCGGGGTCATCGGTCAGCTCGATGCGCGGGCGCTGCTTGATCGCGGCAAAAATGTCGCTGACCGGCCAGAACGCGCGATGAGGCGGCAGCAGCGGGCGTGTGGGGTCTACGCCAAGGTTGGTGTAGCGCGCTTCGATAGCGTTCCAGTGCTGTTCGGCGGCGTCGTACACGCCGGGCAGCAGCGCCACGCGGGTGGCGTCGGTCAGGTGATCGAAAAGCGAAGCGGTGTGTTCGAAAAAAAGCGGCAGATACTGTTCAAGCCCGGGCGAGGGGATGGCCTTGAGCGCGTCGTTGTACAGCGGGCACTGGCGCGGGTCGACGTCGAACAGGGTTTCGAACTGTTCGCGAAAACAGGCGATGGCGCTGCGTGACAGCGAATATTCATGGGCCGGGAGCAGCTCCACGCGTTCGACCCTGTCGCTGGAGCGCTGGGTGCCGGGGTCGAAATAGCGCAGGGTATCGATTTCGTCGTCGAACAGATCGATGCGGATAGGCTGCTCCATGCCCATGGCATACAGATCGATCAGTGCGCCGCGCATGGCGTACTCGCCGGGCTCGAAAACGGTTTCCACCGCGCGATAGCCGGCGCGGCTAAGCGAGGTGCGCAGCTGTTCGCGATCCAGCGTGTCGCCGGCGGAAAGGGTCAGCACGCGCCCGGCGATGTAGTCCACCGGGGGCAGGCGCTGCATCAAGGTGTTGATGGGTACCAGTACGATGCCGTGGACCCCGCCCTGCAGCTCGC
The DNA here is from genome assembly GCF_055379665.1 of Halomonas cibimaris. NCBI lineage: Bacteria > Pseudomonadati > Pseudomonadota > Gammaproteobacteria > Oceanospirillales > Halomonadaceae > Halomonas > Halomonas cibimaris. Next base: position 2,531,290 of record NZ_AP043828.1, on the reverse strand, counting down.
GCAGGGTGCGCAGCCGGGTGGATACGATGTCCTGATGCGGGGAAAAGCTGTCGTAGGGCAGCGTTTCCCAGTCAGGAAAGGGCAGTACCGGCATATCGCTGTAAAAGGCCAGCGTTTGTTCCAGCTGCTGGGCGCTGGCGGTGCTGGGCGTGATGACCAGCAAGGGCGCCTGCGCCGCCGCGCGGGCAAGCGCCAGCGCCGGTGCGCTGCCCGGCGGCGTTGTCCAGTACAGCGTATCGCGGGTGCCTTGAGGAGAGGGCGGGTCGAGCAGTGAAAAAGTCGGCATAGTCGATATCAGTTGGCGGGTTGACGCAAAAATGAACGCCCCGATCATACACGATACGCCGGCCGGGCACGGTCATCCGGCGCGGACGGGGTGGCAAGCCAGGCGCGCTGTAGTCGGTTTACAGGCGCTGCGACCATCCAAAATTTGCGCGACGGCCGGCAGGTCAGGATAATACGCGCACGAACTTCCTTCATTACCCAAAGAGGTCGCACGTGAGTCAGCCAATGCTTGATAACGTTTTTCGGGAATGGCAGAGCAGCGAAGCTCTGGCCGAGCAGATGGTGCCGCTGGTCGGGCGCTTGTACCGCCAAAATAACGTCGTGGCCACCATGTTTGGCCGTTCGTTGATCAAGCAATCGGTGATTCGTATTCTCAAGGATCACCGTTTTGTGCGCAAAATCGAAGGCACCGAGCTGACCGTAGAAGACACCTACCCTATTGTGCGGGCCATGGGCGAGCTGAATCTGGGGCCGGCTCACGTTGACGTGGGCAAGCTTGCGGTGCGCTTCAAGCGCCAGGGCGGCGGCGACGTTGAGGCGTTTTTGCGCCGCGAGCTGCACGAAATCGTCGACGCCTATCAGCCCGGTGCGAGCACCGGTACGCCCCAGGACGTGGTGCTTTACGGCTTTGGTCGCATCGGCCGGCTGCTGGCCCGGGTAATGATCGAAAAGGCCGGCGGCGGCAATCTGCTGCGCCTGCGGGCGATTGTCGTGCGCGGCCGCGGCGATATCGCCAGGGATCTGGAAAAGCGCGCAAGCCTGCTGCGCCGGGATTCCGTCCACGGTCCCTTTGAAGGCACCATCGACGTGGATGTCCAGACGCGCACGCTGACCGTTAACGGCAACGTCATTCAGATGATCTACGCCGATTCACCGGCCGATATCGACTACACCGACTACGGCATTGATAACGCCGTGATCGTGGACAACACCGGTATCTGGCGCGACGAGGCCGGTCTGGGGCAGCACCTTGAGTGCAAGGGCGCGGCCAAGGCGCTGCTGACCGCGCCGGGCAAAGGCGATATCAAAAACGTCGTTTACGGCATCAATCACGACGACATTCAGGAAGACGACCGCATTCTTTCGGCGGCGTCGTGCACTACTAACGCGATTGTGCCGGTGCTCAAGGTCATCAACGACGAGTACGGCGTAGCGACCGGGCATGTGGAAACCGTCCACGCCTATACCAACGATCAAAACCTGATCGACAACTACCACAAGGGCGATCGCCGCGGGCGCAGTGCAGCACTTAACATGGTGCTGACCGAAACCGGTGCGGCCAAGGCCGTGGCCAAGGCGCTGCCCGAGCTCTCCGGCAAGCTGACCGGCAACGCTATTCGCGTGCCCACGCCCAACGTTTCCATGGCCATTCTCAACCTGACCCTGGAAAAAGGCGTCGATGCCGAATCGCTCAACGATTATCTGCGGCAAATGTCGATTCACTCGGCCTATCAAAAGCAGATCGACTTTGTCGATTCCGCCGAAGTGGTTTCTTCGGACTTTGTGGGGAATCGCAAGGCGGGCATCGTCGATGCCAAGGCCACCATCGCCGACGACAACCATGCCGTGGTGTATGTATGGTACGACAACGAGTTCGGCTACAGCTGCCAGGTGATTCGCCTGTTGCAGCATATCTCCCACGTCAATTTCCTCAAACTGCCCCACGAGGCGAGCTGATGCGCCGTTGTTAGCGTATTGCCAAGGGCTGTGTAAACGCCACCTTCGGGTGGCGTTTTGCGTTGTCGAGAGACGGTTGGCACAGGCGCCTACCACTTTGGTGAGGCCTGATGGATGTGGTCATTGGCCGCGCTTATCTTTATAATACGGTGGATTTTTGGGGTGGTTCGAGCACGTCTCGGGCCCGACTGGTAACAATCTAGCGGATACCAAGAATTCGAAACTTTTCGAACCCCTTATCTTCGTATATCCGATCCATCAACTGGGCGAGACTATGATCGAAGTCAAGAAAGGCCTGGATCTCCCCATCACGGGGGTGCCGGTGCCGCGCATCGACGCGGCAAAGCCGGCACGTCACGTAGCTATCCTGGGCACTGACTATGTCGGCATGAAGCCGACCATGGAAGTGCAGGTTGGGGAAAAGGTCAAACTGGGCCAACTGCTTTTCACTGACAAGAAAATAGCGGGGGTTCGTTTTACGGCACCCGCAGCCGGTGAGATTGCTGCTATCAATCGTGGCGAAAAGCGCCGCCTGTTGTCGGTGGTGATCAAAGTCGATGAAGGGGAAGAGCAAGCCGTCTCTTTCACCGCACATTCGCGCAGCGCTCTGGAGCGTCTGGAGCGCCAGACGGTCGTGGACCAGCTGGTAGACTCCGGGCTGTGGACCGCGCTGCGCACGCGCCCGTATTCCCGCACGCCGGCACTCGACAGCCAGCCCGCCGATATTTTTGTTACCGCTGTGGATACCCAGCCGCTAAGCCCGGATCCTGCAACGATCATCAACGAAGCCCCCGAGGCGTTCGAAGACGGCTTGAAGGTGCTGGCCCGCCTGACCGAAGGCAAGGTGTATCTGTGCACCGGAAACGAGGCGTCGATTCCCGGCGGCGATGTGAACGGCGTAAGCGTCGAGACGTTTTCCGGGCCGCACCCGGCAGGCCTGGTAGGCACGCATATCCACTACCTGTCGCCGGTGGCGCTGCATCGGCAGGTCTGGCACATCGGCTATCAGGACGTGATTGCCGTGGGGCGGCTGTTTACCCAGGGCAAGCTTGACGTCAGCCGCATCATGGCCGTGACCGGGCCGCGGGCAGCGTCGCCCCGCCTGCTGCGCACGCGCATCGGTGCAAGCGTTGATGAGCTGCTCGCAGATGAAGTCGTCAAGCCTGACGACACGCGCGTGATTTCCGGCGCGGTGTTTTCCGGCTTTACCGCCGAAGGCAAGCTCAGCTATGCCGGGCGCTTTCATAATCAGTTCAGCCTGCTTGAAGAAGGCAACAAGCGCAGCTTCATGGGTTGGCTGTCGCCGGGGCGCAATCGCCACTCCGTGCTGGGCATTTATCTGTCCAAAATTACCGGTCTGAGCCACTACGCACCGACGACCACGACCAACGGGTCGGAGCGGGCGATGGTGCCGGTAGGGGCGTATGAAAAAATCATGCCGCTGGATATCATGCCGACGCAGCTGCTGCGCTCACTGATCGTGGGGGACATTGAGGTTGCCATGCAGCTGGGGTGTCTGGAGCTGGATGAAGAGGATCTGGCGCTTTGCACGTACGTTTGCCCGGGCAAGTACGAGTACGGCCCCATCCTGCGTGACAATCTCACCATGATCGAGAAAGAGGCCTGATGATGGGTATTCGACAAACGCTCGACAACATCGAGCCGCATTTTGAAAAAGGCGGCCGGTTTGAAAAGTTCTATCCGCTGTTTGAAGCGGTAGACACGGTTTTTTACACCCCGCCAAGCGTTACCAAGACCACCGCCCACGTGCGCGACGGTATCGATCTCAAGCGCATCATGATCACCGTTTGGCTGTGCACCTTCCCGGCCATGTTTTTTGGCATGTGGAACGCCGGCTGGCAGGCCAACACCGCCATTGAAGCCGGCTATGCGTCAATGGGCGGCTGGCGCGAGGGGCTGATGATGCTGCTGGCGTCGGGCCATAACCCCGACAGCCTGTGGGCCAACTTCGTGCTGGGTGCCACCTATTTCCTGCCGATCTATCTGGTGACCTTTGTGGTCGGCGGTTTTTGGGAAGTGCTGTTTGCCATCAAGCGCGGCCACGAAGTCAACGAAGGCTTTTTTGTAACCTCGGTGCTTTACGCGCTGATTTTGCCGGCCACGATTCCGCTGTGGCAGGTAGCCCTGGGCATTACCTTTGGCGTGGTGATCGGCAAGGAGGTGTTTGGCGGTACCGGCAAGAACTTCCTCAACCCGGCGCTGACCGGGCGTGCCTTTTTGTACTTTGCCTACCCCGCGCAGATCTCCGGTGACTCCATCTGGGTGGCGGCCGACGGCTACACCGGGGCTACCGCGCTGTCCATGGCGTTTCAAAACGGTATGGATCAGGTGGCTTCCACCTTCAGCTGGTGGGATGCGTTCTGGGGCTTTGTGCCCGGCTCGGTCGGAGAGGTGTCGACCTTTGCGATTCTGCTGGGGGCAATTGTGCTGCTGTGGACCAAGATTGCCTCCTGGCGCATCATGCTGGGCGTGCTGCTGGGCATGGTGGGTACCAGTACGCTGTTTAATCTGATCGGCTCTGATACCAACGCCATGTTTGCCATGCCCTGGTACTGGCACCTGGTAGTAGGCGGCTTTGCCTTCGGTACGGTGTTCATGGCGACCGACCCCGTGTCAGCTTCCATGACCAATCCGGGGCGTTTGCTGTTCGGCGTGCTTATCGGCTTTATGACCGTGCTGATCCGCGTGGTCAATCCGGCCTTCCCTGAAGGCATTATGCTGGCCATTCTGTTTGCCAACCTGTTCGCGCCGCTTATTGACCACTTCTTTGTCCAGGCCAATATCAAGCGTCGCGTCAAGCGCGTGGGCGTGCCGGCCGAGGAGACTGCCTGATGGGTAACAACTCGATCAAAAAAACGCTGATTGTGGCGTTTGCGCTGTGTATCGTCTGCTCTGTGATTGTATCCACAGCGGCGGTGGCGCTGCGCCCGCAGCAGCAGCTCAACCAGGAGTTGGACCGCAAGACCAACATCCTCAACGTCGCCAACCTCTATGAGCCGGGCATGGACGTAGAAGAGGTGTTCAGCGAGCGCATGGCGGCCCGCGTCGTTAATATGCGTACCGGTGAATATACCGACAAGTATGATCCGGATACCTTCAACCACTTCGAGGCGGCAAGCGATCCGGCGACCGGCCGTACCCTCTCCGGCCCCGAGGATATCGCCGGGCTTTCCCGGGTGGAGGAATACTCCACGGTATACCTGGTGGGCGATCCGAACGATCCCAGCCAGATTGTGCTGCCGATTCGCGGGCAGGGCCTGTGGGGGCTGATGCGCGGCTTCCTGTCGGTCAAGGGTGACGGCAATACCATTGTCAGCATCACCTATTACGAGCTCAGCGAAACCCCCGGACTGGGTGCCGAAGTCAACAACCCGCGCTGGCAGGCGCTGTGGGAAGGCAAGAAGATTTACGACGACAAGGGCGATCTGTCACCGGAAATCCATCTGGCCAAGGGCGGGGCATCCGGCAAGTACGAAGTGGATGCGCTGTCCGGTGCGACCCTGACCAGCAACGGCGTGACCAACATGCTGCAGTTCTGGCTCGGTGAAGGCGGCTTTGGTAACTATCTGGCCAGGTTCCGCAGCGATGTCAGCCCGGCGCAGGCACAAAGTGCCGATGTTGAACGCGAATCCGAAGGAGCCTAATCATGGCAGACGTTACTCCCAAAAGCGTCCTGACGACGCCGATCTTCCAGAACAACCCCATCGCCCTGCAGATTCTGGGCATCTGTTCGGCATTGGCGGTAACCACCAGCATGAGCGTGTCGCTGGTCATGACCCTGGCGGTCATTTTTGTTACCTCGTTGTCGAGCTTTTTCGTCTCGCTGATTCGCCATCACATCCCGTCGTCGATTCGTATCATCGTGCAGATGACCATCATCGCCTCGCTGGTCATCGTGGTGGATCAGATTCTCAAGGCCTACGCCTACGAGATGTCCAAGCAGCTTTCGGTGTTTGTGGGGCTGATCATCACCAACTGCATTGTTATGGGGCGCGCCGAAGGCTTTGCCATGTCCAACTCGCCGGGGCTTTCGTTTCTCGACGGCGTGGGCAACGGCCTGGGCTACGGCTTTGTGCTGATGGTCGTAGGCTTTGTCCGTGAGCTGCTCGGCTCGGGCAGCGTGTTCGGTTTTACCGTGCTGCAGACCGTGCAGGACGGCGGCTGGTATATCGGCAACGGCCTTTTGCTGCTGCCGCCGTCGGCGTTTTTCGTCATCGGCCTTCTGATCTGGGTGCTGCGCTCCATCAATCCCGAACAGGTGGAAGAAAACGAATTCCAGATGAAGAACAACACTCAGCCGAAGGAGGCCGTGTAGCATGGAACATTATCTGAGCCTTTTGACGAAAGCGATCTTCGTCGAGAACATGGCGCTGGCGTTCTTTTTGGGCATGTGTACCTTTCTTGCCGTGTCCAAAAAAGTCTCCTCGGCACTGGGGCTGGGCGTTGCGGTGATCGTGGTGCTTTCGGTGACTGTACCGGTCAACAACCTGGTCTATACCTATCTGCTGCAGGAAGGCGCGCTGACCTGGACCGGCATTCCCGGTGCAGAAAACATCGATCTGTCCTTCCTCGGGCTTCTGAGCTATATCGGCGTGATTGCCGCGCTTGTACAGATCATGGAGATGTTTCTGGACAAGTACGTACCGGCGCTTTACAACGCGCTGGGCGTGTTTCTGCCGCTGATTACCGTTAACTGCGCCATTCTGGGCGGCGTTTTGTTCATGGTTGAGCGTAGCTACAACTTCGGCGAGTCCGTGGTGTACGGCTTCGGTGCAGGCGTGGGCTGGGCGCTGGCGATTGCTGCACTGGCCGGCATTCGTGAAAAGCTGAAATACAGCGACGTTCCCGCGGGCCTGCAGGGGCTTGGCATCACCTTTCTTACGGTGGGTTTGATGTCGCTGGGCTTTATGTCCTTCTCCGGCATTCAGCTTTGATGCAGCGGTTCTCCGGCGATGCCCGGCATCGCCGGTCTCGGAATAACCCTCAGCAATAGGAAACCGACATGGTTGATACATCCATCATCTTGCTCGGTGTTGTCATGTTCACGGTCATCGTCATCAGTTTGACGGCGATCATCCTGGCAGCCCGCAGCAGACTCGTGAGCAGCGGTGACGTGACCATTGAGGTCAACGGCGATCCTGATAGCACGCTCACCACCCAGGCCGGCGGCAAGCTGCTCAACACCCTGGCGGCCAACGGCATTTTCCTGTCGTCCGCCTGCGGCGGCGGCGGTTCCTGCGCCCAGTGCAAGTGCCGGGTAGAAGAAGGGGGCGGCTCGATTCTGCCTACCGAAGAGTCCCACTTCACCATGCGTGAGAAAAAGCAGGGCTGGCGTCTTTCCTGCCAGGTGCCGGTGAAGCAGGACATGAAGATCGAGGTGCCTGAAGAAGTCTTCGGCGTGAAGAAGTGGGAATGCGAGGTGATCGAAAACCCCAACGTTGCCACTTTTATCAAGGAGCTGAACCTCAAACTGCCGGAAGGCGAAGAAGTGGATTTCCGTGCCGGCGGCTACGTGCAGCTGGTAGCGCCGCCTTACGATATCAAGTTCTCCGATTTTGATATCGACGAGGAATACCAGGGCGACTGGAAGAAGTTCAACCTCTTTGACGTCTCGCACAAAAACAACGAGGAGGTGATCCGCGCCTACTCCATGGCGAACTACCCGGAAGAGAAGGGCATTCTCAAATTCAATATCCGTATCGCCACGCCGCCGCCGGGAACCAGCCACCCGCCCGGCCTGATGTCGACCTACGTGTTCAGCCTGAAGCCCGGCGACAAGGTGACGGTCATGGGGCCGTTCGGCGAATTCTTTGCCAAGGACACCGACGCCGAAATGATCTTTATCGGCGGCGGCGCCGGCATGGCGCCCATGCGCAGCCACATCTTCGATCAGTTCAAGCGTTTGAATACCGACCGTAAAGTGAGCTTTTGGTACGGAGCGCGCTCCTGGCGCGAGACCTTCTATAACGAAGAGTACGACAAGCTGGCCGAAGAGCATGACAACTTCGAGTGGCACCTGGCGCTGTCTGACCCTCTTGACGAAGACAACTGGGACGGCCCCACCGGGTTTATTCACAACGTGCTCTACGAAAACTACCTCAAGGACCATCCGGCCCCTGAAGACTGTGAGTACTACATGTGCGGCCCCCCGATGATGAACGCCTCAGTGGTTAAGCTGCTGCTGGATCTCGGGGTTGAGCCGGAAAACATCATGCTGGACGACTTCGGCGGTTAACGTCGGCGCTATTCGGTGATGAGAAAGACGAGGGGCCGGCCATAGAGTCGGCCCTTTTTTATGCGATACAGGCAGGCTGCGCAACAGCGGGCCATCCCTTTGTGTTTGCCGCCGTTTATTACGATAATGGCGGCACAGGCAAAACGTTTTGGTACAGACTTCGAGCCGTATCGGCTCAATCAGACAAGCGGTCGGCAGTCACCGGGCAAGCCGCCGCATCGGGAGGTAGACAATGACGATCTGGCTATTGGCACTGGGCTTTATGCTGCTTTTGATGACCGCCATGGCCGTGGGCGTGCTGATGGGGCGCAAGCCCATCGCCGGCTCCTGCGGCGGGCTGAACCAGCTGGGGCTGAAGGAAGGCTGCGAGGTATGCGGCGGCAAGGACGATGTCTGCGAAGAAAAAAACCGCAAGCGCCAGGGCATCAGCGCCCGCCGGCAAAGCGATGAAGGCCGCGGCGCGGACCTGGGCTATAACATCGCCCGCTGATCGGCACCTGCCACACTAACGCCATGAAAAAAGCCTGCGCTCAGCGCGGGCTTTTTTTGCACGTCGCAGGCCTCGGCTCAGAAGCCGAGTGCGCTAGAGCGTCTCCAGAGCGGTGCGGGCTTTCTCCTGCCAAGTGCTGTCAAGCTCGGCGGCTTTTTCCAGCGCTTTGCGCGCCCGGTTCATGCGGCCCAGTTCGCGGTTTACCAGCCCCAAATTCAGCCACGCCACGCCCAGTGCGGCATCCGCTGCGGTGGCACGCTGGAAGGCCAAGGCCGATTTCTGCAGCGCCTGCTGCTCGTAGTAGGCGTTGCCCAAACCAAAATGCGCCATGGCATTGTGCGGCTGCGCCTGGGTCAGCGCCTGCCAGCTGGAAAGGGCGGCCCGGATGCCGTGCAGCGCTTGATAGTCGCTGATGGCCTGCACCGCGCGCCGGGGCGTAATACCCGAGGGGATACGCCCTGGTCTTGCCAGCACAAAACCCCAGCGCTGGCTGCGTGCCCAGGTTGCGTCAAAGCGACGGAATGAGACGCGGTGCCGGCGGGTCTCGCCGCTTCTCAGTATCAGGGACTCTTCGCCCAGGTCGTAGCCGATCACCACGGCGTAGTGCCACATGGGCCAAACCGGCAGCGACAGATTTTGCATGACCACCACCGGGTAGCCGTCGGCAACGTGTGCCAATAGAGCATCAAGCGTGGGGCGTACGGGATAGGCGATGCGCTCATGGCGGCGCGCCGTGGCCAGCATTTCCGGCTGTACGCTGCCGTCACGGCCGGGAATGAATACCTGGGGCACCAGGTTTTTAGCGGTGATGTGGGTGTCTCTTTTGCGGCCCCGGGCTTGAGGGGCTTTCCAGACAGCCGCTGAACGCGGCTTGGCTGCCGGTGCATAGTTGAGCGCCGTGGCCAGCGCCGCCGGGCCGCACTGGTATTTTTCCTGCGGGTAAAACGGCACGTTTGTAAGCTCTACACGTTTAGGAAGCTGATACGTTGCCGGCTGCAGAGCCGGGCCGGTAGCGCAGCCGCTGAGTAACACGGCAAGCAAGGCGCCACACAGTAAAACGCCCGCGCGGCGGGCGTTTTGCGGGCTTTTGCGGTGCGCGTCGCGCTTAGCGGGTAAAGGGAAAGACATCGGTCAGGCCCAAAATATCCGTGACGAGCAAGATCACAAATACCGCAAACAAAGCGCCAACCACGCCGGCCCCGGAGGGCATCGCGTCGAGGCGTTCGGCCATCTGTTTCGCCTCGGCGTCGCTCAGCGCGGCCACGCGGTTTTTAACCTGGTCGACGCTGACGCCCTGGGCCAGCAGCTGTTTTTGGACATCGGCCCGGGCCAGCACGTCATTGATACGCTGGCGGTCGCTGCTTGCGGTATCCGCCTGCAGAGCGCTTTGGGTGCTCACCAAACCGGCGGTTTGTGCAGCGCCAACAGGCAGGGCGCCAAGGCTAAGTACCGCGATCAGTAAAACGGCGACGTAACGACGAAAATATGGCATGGCGGTTCCCTCGGTAAATGGCGTGGTCTTGCGGTGCGTTGTATGGCATTGCATAGAATTGCATTGCATAGAGAAGATACCGCCGAACCGGGATAGCCGGTGCGGCGGTATCCGGGTTTTATCCTACCTCTGGAGTATAGAAAGAAGCATCGGCGCGGTTAACATCGGGCTGTGCAGTAAAATGCCAAGTTTGTATCTTCCGGTAACGTCGCCGGCACATTAATGAATCCGGTATGTCCAGGCCGTTTCAGCCAGCGGGCCGCGTCCGCCGGCAAGGGTGATGGCCAGATCGTGCAGGCCCTGCCACAGCGGCACCGGGGAGGCGCCCTTGACGGCCAGGTCAAGCCGCTGGGCCATGAGCAATAGCTTGTGCAGCCGGCGCATGGGAAGCCGCCGGATGGCTTGCTGATAGGCCGGGCGGCGGCGATCGAAAATCATCGGCTTTTGCGCCTTGCAGGCGTGCTCGAAGCTTTGGCCCTGTTCTAGATGCTGGTGCAGCGATAGAAGCGTGCGCATTTCTCGCCCCAGCGCCCAGAGTACGACGGGTGCTTCGGTGCCTTCGCTTTTCAGCCCGTAGACAATGCGCGAAGTACGGGCAATTTCCCCTTTCAGGCAGGCATCTGCCAGGTTGAAAACGTCAAAGCGCGTGCTGTCTTCCACCCCTTGGGCGATGCTTTCCAGATTCACTCGGGCATGAGGCGGCAGTATCAGCGCGAGCTTTTGCAGTGCCTGATCGGCGGCGAGCAGGTTGCCCTCGGTGCGCTCGCCGAGCAGGCGAGCGGCGTCAAGTTCCAGCTGCAGGCCGTGTCGCTGCGCCCGATCACGCAGCCAAAAGCCCAGCCGCGAGGCATCAATCGGCCATACCGGCACGAACAGCCCTTGCTTGTCCAGCGCCTTGAACCAGGCGCTTTTTTGCTGGCGGGCATCCAGTTTGCCGGTGCTAAGCAGCAGAATATCGTCGCCATGGGCCAGCCGTTCAGCGTATTCGGCAAGCGCCTTGGCGCCTTCCTGGCCCAGCTTGTGCCGCCCAAGACGCACTTCGATCAGCTTGCGGGTGGCAAACAGCGAGAGATTGCCCGCTACTTCAAAAAGCCTGCCCCAGGCAAAATTGGGCTCGATGTCCAGTACTTCGCGCTCTTCCACGCCGGCCTGGCGCGCGGCTGCACGCACCTCGTCACAGGCGTCACGGTGCTGCAGCGGCTCGTCGCCGGAGACGATGACTGCGCGGGGCAGGCGTTTAGCCAGCGCCCCGGGCAGCTGATCGGCAAAGACCTTCACTTGAGCGCCTCAAGGCTTGCCAGGCGTTCGCTAATGCGCCGGGCCAGCTGATCGGCCAGCTGCCGGCGGGCTTCATTGATCAGCACGTCGCGGTTGAGCAGGTCGTCATCGTTGACGCGCTGTCTGACCGACCGGCTGAGGGATTTACGATTCCACACGTAGGCCTGGTTGTCGCGCTGCTGTAGCGAGACGCGAACGCTTAGGGTGAATTCGTGTTCGCGGCTGCCGCGACCGTCGCCCCCCAGGCGGCGGCTACGCATATCCACGTTGCCAAGCGTTAGCCGCCAGGGGGCATTAGCGCTTGTGCCGCTGTCATAGCGTTCCAGCTGGCGCTGCAGGGCCTGGCCCAAATCGCTCTGGCTTTGCCCTTCAAGGGTAAAGAGCGGAAGCGTGGGCAGGCCATTGCGACCGCGCAGATGAAAGCCGCAGCCGCCCAGCAGAACAGCGGCCGAGGTGCCCAGCGTCGCGCCTATCAGCGCGCGGCGTGTGCGGTCGGTGACGCTCATCCGCTCACCACGATATTGACCAGCTTGCCGGGCACCACGATGACCTTGCGCACGGTCTTGCCGTCGATGTGGCGCTTGACGTTGTCATCATTCATGGCAAGCGCTTCCACAGCGGCCTTGTCGGCGTCTGCCGGGGCGTTGAGGCGGGCGCGCAGTTTGCCGTTGACCTGAACCACCAGCTCAATGCTGTCCCGGGTCAGCGCCTTTTCGTCAAGCGCCGGCCAGGCGGCGTCGATGGCCGGCCCATCGTGGCCCAGGTGCTGCCACAGGGCATGGCACAGGTGCGGGGTGATGGGGGCGAGCAGCAGCACGCAGGTTTCCACCGCCTCGCGGGCCACGGCCAGGTTGTCGGCGTCGGCGGCGTCAACTTCGTGGGTAAAGCGACCCAGCGTATTGGAAAGCTCCATTACCGCGGCAATGGCGGTGTTGAAGGTGGTGCGCCGGCCAATGTCGTCGCTGGCTTTTTTGATGGTCTCGTGGGTTTTGCGCCGCAGCGCTTTGTGAGCGTCGTTTAGCGCCACCTCGGCAAGCGCGGCCGGTGTGCCCGCAGCGACGTGCTCGTGGACCTGGCGCCACAGGCGTTTGATGAAACGGTGGGCGCCTTCCACGCCGGCGTCTGACCATTCCAGCGACTGCTCCGGCGGGGCGGCAAACATCATGAACAGGCGCACGGTATCGGCGCCGAACTCATCGATCATCGACTGAGGATCGACGCCGTTGTTTTTCGACTTGGACATCTTCTCAATGCCGCCGGCGGTGACCGGCTCGCCGTCGGCGAGCAGCACCGCACTGACCGCACGGCCCTTGTCGTCGCGCTGGACCTTGACGTCCGCCGGGTTGAACCACTGCTTGCCGCCGCCTGCGGTAGGGCGGTAGTAGGTTTCGGCGATGACCATGCCCTGGGTGAGCAGCTGCTGGAACGGCTCGTCGGAATCCACCATGCCAAAATCGCGCATCAGCTTGTGGAAAAAGCGCGCGTAGAGCAGATGCAAAATGGCGTGCTCGATGCCGCCAATGTAGAGATCCACCGGCAGCCAGTAGTTGGCGCGCTCGTCGAGCATGGCACTGGCGTTGTCGGCACAGCAGAAGCGTGCGTAGTACCAGGACGACTCCATGAAAGTGTCGAAGGTGTCGGTCTCGCGGGTCCAGCCGTCGCCAAGCTCCGAGAACTCGGGCATCTTCTTCAGCGGCGAGCCCGAGGCGTCCACGGTGACCTCCATGGGCAGCTTCACCGGCAGCTCGTCGTCGGTGAGCGGTACGGTCTGGCCTTCGGGGCCGTACTTCACCGGGATCGGCGCGCCCCAGTAGCGCTGGCGGGCGATGCCCCAGTCGCGCAGGCGGTAGTTGGTCTTGACCTCGCCGCGGCCCTGCTCGGCAAGGGCCTTGGCCACGGCGTCAAAGGCGGCCTCGAAGTCCAGCCCGTCGAACTCACCGGAGTTGATCAGCCGGCCGTGCTCGACGTAGGCGCCGTCGGTTAAGTCCGGCGTATTGCCGTCGGGGTCGGCGATCACCGGCGTAATCGGCAGCGCGTATTCGTGGGCAAACTCCCAGTCGCGCTGATCGTGGGCGGGCACCGCCATCACGGCACCGGTGCCGAACTCCATGAGCACGAAGTTGGCCGCATAGACCGGCACCTTCTTGCCGGTAAGCGGATGGATGGCGACGTGGCCGGTGGGCAGGCCCTTTTTCTCCTTGGTGGCCATTTCGGCTTCGGTGGTGCCGCCCTTGGCGCATTCCTCGCGAAAGGCGGCCAGCTCAGGGCGGCGTTCAGCGGCGCTTTTGGCCAGCGGGTGGTCCGCGGCCACGGCCACGTAGGTCACGCCGAAAAGCGTGTCCGGGCGGGTGGTGTAGACCGATAGCGGCGCGCACTCGCCGCCGTTTTCGTCGTTGATGGCAAAGGAAAGCTCGACCCCGCGGGACTTGCCGATCCAGTTGCGCTGCATGGTCTTGACCTGCTCGGGCCATTCGACCTTGTCCAGATCGGCCAATAGCTCGTCGGCGTAGTCGGTAATCTTCAAAAACCACAGCGGGATTTCGCGGCGCTCCACCGGCGCGCCGGAGCGCCAGCCGCAGCCGTCGATGACCTGCTCGTTGGCCAGCACCGTCTGATCCACCGGGTCCCAGTTTACCGTGGCCATCTTTTTGTAGACCATGCCGTTTTCAACAAGCCGGGTGAAAAACCACTGCTCCCAGCGGTAGTAGTCGCTGTCGCAGGTGGCAAACTCACGGTCCCAGTCGTAGGCAAAGCCCAGCGCCTTGAGCTGGCGGCGCATGTAGTCGATGTTGCCGTAGGTCCACCGGGCCGGCGGCACCTGGTTTTGAATCGCGGCGTTTTCCGCCGGCATGCCGAAGGCGTCCCAGCCCATGGGCTGGAGAACGTTTTTGCCTTGCATACGTTGAAACCGCGATACTACATCGCCGATGGTGTAGTTGCGCACGTGCCCCATGTGCAGCTTGCCGCTGGGGTAGGGAAACATCGACAGGCAGTAGAATTTTTCGCGGTTGGCGTCTTCCACGGCTTTGAAGCACTGGTGTTTGTCCCAGTACTGCTGGGCGTCGCGTTCAATCTCGCGGGGGCTGTATTGTGCGTCCATCGGTTTATTCAAGGCCTTGGGCTGCTCACCCGGCGTAGCCGGGCGAGCGTGAATGAGAAAAAGTTGAATGCTTGCGTTGTCTCGATTGTATCCTATGAAGGGGTAACCTTGAACGGGCAAGCAGGCAAAGCACACGCATCGGCATCGGTGCACGCCGGGCGTGCCCGTCGGGTCGAAGTTGAAACGGCAAAGGAGAAGATCATGGAAAAGCACAGCGAAAGCCGTCTGCGTGAAGGCTATGAGCGCTTGTTGGAACGGGTGAAAAGCGGCACTGAAGAGCTGACGTGGGATAATCTGCAAAAAGAGCTGGACGACGCCGTCGAATTTGAAAGCGAACTGGCCGAATACACCCGGGATGAGCTGGCGCTGCTGCGTGCCTGGGTCGAGCGCGACCTGCGCGATATGCGCGGCTATCTCAGCGCGACCGGCCGCCAGGTGGCCGAGTGGCTGGGCGTGGATCTGGAGCAGCTCTCCCGCCGGGTGAGCGAGTCGCTTTTGTCCATTGCCGATCGCAGCGTGGTCGAGCGCGAGCGTTTTGATGAGGATCTGGAAGCCGCCCGGGCCGACTACTGCGAAGGCGAAATGGCCGCGCCCGGTAAAATGGCCTGCACCCACTGCGACGCTGAAGTCGTGCTTGACCGGGTGCAGCTGCTGGAACCCTGCCACCAGTGCGGCGGGCGCTATTTCACCCGTCTGACCGCCACGCGCAAGGGCTGAAAACGCCCGGGCGGCCCGGCACCGCCGGGCCCGTCAGCCAAGCCCGAGCCGCAGCGCCAGCGCAGCAATGGCGGCGAGTGCCAGCGCGCCCGTCATCGCCGCGTAGCCCAAATTCTGGCGCATGATAAAAAAGCCGCTGACGCCGTAGCGCCCCTGCAGCGACAGGTTGATGCCGGAAAGCGGCCCCACCGCGGTGCCCACCGCCCAGCCCGCCAGGGCGACAAAGGCGAACAGCGTCTGAGCGCTGCCTTCAAGCGAGAGAATCGAGGCCAGCGTGGATACGCCGATAATCGGGTGCAGGCCGATCACCGCGCTGAGCACAATCGCTACAAGGCTGGCCATGGCCTGGGGCATGCCGAAGCGGGCAAACAGCGTCCAGTCGTCCGGGGTGGCCGCGTCGACCAGCGTAGAAAGCCCCAGAGTGAAAAGCCCGGCGGCCAGAAACAGCGAAATCTCCCCGCGCATGGCCGGCAGCCGGGTCATGGCGTGCTGACGGATGCGACGGGCGGTATAGCGCGCCCCGTAGGCCAGGTTGGCCACAAGCGCCACGCTCGGCAGCAAAAAGGTAATAATGCTGACAATGGAAAGCGCAGGCGTGAGCCAGAAGTGAAACAGCATTACCAGTACCGCCATGCCGAGCGGCATCAAAAGGCTTTGGGGGGCCAGCGAAAAGCCGTCGACGTCGTCGAGATCAAAGCGTCGTCTCAGCTCCACGACGGTGAAAAGCCCCGCGCACATGGCCAGCGGAAAGCCCGCCAGCGCCACGTAGCCGTACTGCATGCCGGGTACCAGCGCGATCACCACGCCCATGGAGGCGAAAAACGGCGACCACAGTGCCGCGCTGGAAAGCCCGCGGTTCAGCGCCAGCAGCTGGGGCGTGGACAGCGGCCTTTCCCGGGATAGACGATCGCCGACCATAAACACCGCCGACAGGTTTAAAATGGTGCCGAGAAAGTGCACCCCGGCCCAGCTTCTCAGCACGCCGCCGGTGCCGGTGACCCGCGCGCCGGGTGCGCCGCGGTTGCCCTGGGTGCCAACCAGGCCGATAAAGCTCACCCCCACCAGCATGGCGACAACAAAGGCGTTGCGCGTAAGCATCGCCGGCCAGTCAACTTCAGCGCCGTAGCCAAGGCGCGCGCCCAGCAGCATACTCACCCCCAGCGCAATCAGCGCGCCGGCCTGGCGGCGCGAGCGCGTGGGAATATCCCGCCACAAAAGGACCACGGCCAGCCACAGTGCGTAGCTCACCGCTACCGCGGTGCTGACTACGCCGCTGAACCCGGCAATCTGCAGCAGCAGCGCAAGTAGAATCAGCCCGCCGGCGATGCGCCGCCGAGGAGAGTATTCGTGCATGTCCGCCTTCCTGAAAATTTTTGGCAGGCTAACGGCAACGCCGTGGAAAAGCCAGCGCGCCGCCACCGCTATACCCGCATGGAGAGAGTCGATCATGATGTATGCCGAGCGCTTCCAGCGCCTGACAGCGCTTTTGGCTCACTGGCAGCCGCTCTGGGGCACGCCGCCGTTTACCCATCGCTGCCTGCCCTGGGCCGGCGCGTATCCGGAGTTGTACCAGGCGCTGCTGGCGCTGGACGACGCCTGCGTGGAGCGGCTGGAAAACGCCCCGCTGGCGGATGACGCGCTGGCGGCGTGGCTGCCGGTAACCGAGCTGCGCGCGCTTTCTCATCTGTCGGAGCATCCGGCCAGGGTCCCGGCGCTGCCCAATGCCTGGGGCGATCATGTCGGCGGGCGTAAATGGCGCCAGTTACAGGCGTTTGCGCGCTGCGTGCCCGCTAACGCGGGGCCACTGGTGGAATGGTGCGCCGGCAAAGGGCACCTGGCGCGCACGCTAAGCCGTATGCGCGGCTGCAAGGTCACAGGGCTTGAATGGCAGGCCATGCTTTGCGAGCAGGGGCAGCGCCTGGCGCAAAAGCAAGGGGTGGCGGTCACCCTGGCGCAGCAGGACGTGCTGGCGCCGAACGTTGGCGGCTGGCTGGACGGCGGCGGCCACGCCGTAGCGCTTCACGCCTGCGGCGACCT
Organism: Halomonas cibimaris; assembly: GCF_055379665.1. Classification (NCBI taxonomy): domain Bacteria; kingdom Pseudomonadati; phylum Pseudomonadota; class Gammaproteobacteria; order Oceanospirillales; family Halomonadaceae; genus Halomonas; species Halomonas cibimaris. Next base: position 2,513,958 of record NZ_AP043828.1, on the reverse strand, counting down.
TCACGTCGCGCTTTTGCAGCAGGCCGCGTGCCGGGGTGTCTCCGTTACGCTGGCGCCGTGCTGCTATCAGCGCACGGCGGCCGAGCGCTATCGGCCGCTGTCGATGCTGGGCCGTCGGCTGATGGCGGATGCCGGGCTTGTGCTTGAGCGCGATGATCTGGCGCTTGCCGTGCAGGAAACCGTCACCGCGCCGCCGGCGGTCAGCCGCCAGCGCGAGCGCGCCGGCGCCCGGCGGCTGGGATTTGATCTGCTCCAGCGCGAGGTGCGCGGGGTGGATGCGTACCTGCCGGTACCCAGTTTGGCCTACGGCAAGATGCCGGCGGACTTCGCCGGCTTTGCCCGCTGGGCGGCCGCGCAGAAGGGCATTACGCTGCCGGCTGACGTTTTTGCCCGGCGAAACTGGGAGGCCGCCGGGCAGGCGCGGCTTGCCGAGGTTCAGCGGCTGGAGCTTGCCCGCCACGCTTTTCGCCGGCCGCTGGAGGTCTGGCTTTTGCTCGACCGGCTGATGTTTCTGCGCGAGGCGGGCTTTACGGCGAGCCTGGCGACGTTTTGCGACCGGGCGCTGACGCCGCGCAACGCGGTGCTGTGCGCGACGCCGGGCGGTCAGTCGGAAAGCGGCTGAGCAGAGGTCTCGTGCAGGCGTGACGCGTGGCGCCGGGCGTTGGGTTTCTCGTCGTCGACCACGGCCGCACCGACAATATCGCCGGTGACGTTGAGCGCGGTGCCGCCCATGCCGATCAGCGCATCCACCCCGGCAATCAGCGCCACCACTTCGAGCGGCAAACCGAACATGCTGAGCACGGCAGAAAGCGTCACCAGCCCCGCCGCCGGCACGCCGGCGGTGCCTACCGAGAGCAGCGTGCCGATCACCACGATCACCACAAAGCTGGAAAACGCCAGATCAAGACCGGTGATATTGGCGGCAAATACCAGAGAAACGCCCATGCGCAGCGCGCCGCCGTCGGAGTTGAAAATGGCCCCCAGAGGCAGAGTAAAGTTGGCGGTTTTTTCCGACACGCCGGCTTTTTTGGCCGCCTTGATGGCAACGGGCAAGGTAGCCAGGCTGCTGGAGGTAAAAAACGCCGTGGTAAACGCCTCACGGATATTTTTATAAAACGCCCCCACCGAGTGCCGAGACAGGCTGATAAAGCCGGTGTATACCACGCTCCACAGGATAATCAGCCCTAGATAAAACACCCCGGTAAAGTACAAAAGCGACTTCAGGGTCTCCCACCCCTGGCTGCCAAAGGTGGACGCGCTGATGGCAAAGATGCCGATGGGTGCATACAGCAGAATACCGTTTAACACGCGGTAGAACATTTCGTTTATCGCGGTGAAAAAGCGATTCAGCAGGGTGCCGTGTTCGCGCATGGCGTCGTCGGTGGAAAACAGCATGGTCGATATCGCCATGCCGATGATGATCGCCACGAACAGAATCGCCATCAGGTCGCCGGCGCTAAACGCCGCGAACATATTGCGCGGCACGATGCGCAGCAAAATGTCCGACATCGGCGGCACGTCGGGCTTGTCCACGCTGGTATCCGGCAGCGAAAGCCCTTCGCCGGGGCTGAAAAACAGCGCCAGCGACACGCCGATCAGCACCGCAAGGGCGGTGGTGGTCAAGTAATAGAGAAACAGCTTGCCGCCCATTTTGCCCAGCTGAGGCAGGTTCATCTGGCTGACGGCGAGCACCACGGTGAGAAAAATCACCGGAATGGCGATCAGGCTCAACAGATGGATCAAAAGCGTGCCCAGCGGTTTGACCAGGGTGGCCTGCTCGCGAAAAAGCAGTGCGGCGGCAATGCCCAGCAAAAAGCCCGTCGCCATTTTGAGCACCAGCGGGGTATCGCGGTAGGTTTTCCACAGAGAGGGCCTTGATAGCGTCATGGCGTGATGTCCTGGTCGGTAAACGTAGCTCGATAGTCGGCGCCGAGATCGCAAGCCTGCTCAAGCGCTTCGATCATGCAGCGCGCAGCGTTGGATAGCGTGCGGTCGTGGTGGACCAGATAGCCCAGCGGGCGATAAAGCGGCGGGGTGGCAACGTCGAGTTCTACCAGATCCTGGCTGATCATGCTTTCGGGCAGCATACTCCAGCCCAGCCCTACGCGGCACATCATTTTCAGGGTCTCCAAATAGTTGGTCGACATGCTCGCCGTCAGGCGCAGGCCTTCGCTTTCAAAACGCCGGCGCAGCAGCGTGCGGGTAAAGGTCAGCGGGCCGGGCAGTACGCTTGCATGCTGGCACAGCTCGCCAAGCGTCAGCGAAGCGGCGCGATGCAGCGGATGATCCGCCGCGCAGACAAAACACATGCGATCCACCCAGATCGGCACCACGTCCAGCCGCTCGTGGGGCTCGGGTGAAAGGGTGACCACGGCGATTTCCAGCCGGCCGTCCAGCACCCCCTGGTAGGCCTGTTCGGAGTCGAGAAACTCAAGCCCCAGCTGCACCTCGGGGTGGCGCTGGGTGTAGCGCCTGAGCAGCGGCGGCAGGCGGTGCAGGCCGATATGGTGGCTGGTGGCCATGCTCAGCCGGCCCCCCACCTTGCCTGACAGATTGGCCAGGGCTCGGCGGCTGTCGTCGACGGCCAGAAGAATATGCCGGGCGCGGGGCCGCAGAAGATGGCCCGCCTCGGTCAGGGCGATGCGCCGGTTGATGCGGTCAAACAGGCGCACCCCGACCTGCTCTTCCAGTACGGCAATACGCTTGCTGATGGCCGGCTGGGTCAGGTGCAGCTTGTCTGCTGCCCGCGAAAAGCTTTGGCAGTCGGCCACGGCAAGAAAGGCTTGCAGGCTTTGGGTATCCATAATGTATTCCTTTAGGGAATCCAAACCATAAATAACATGAATTGCATTTATTTATGCAGCAAGCAACACTGCCGTTATGGCCAAGGCAGCGGCGGTGATGGCTTTGTAAAGCGGGGCTTCGGCACGTTCTGGCCCTTTTACCGGCGCGAAGGCCACATCATCAGTTATACAAGCCTTTTATACAACACATAATAACGACGACGTTTATACGATACCGCTATGCATCGCGCAGCGTTACGCACACCACACAGAGCACACGCTGCGCGCGTCGGGTACGTCAAAATGCGTGAGACAGGGCAGCCGCCCGGGAGACCACATGGCAGCGCAAACGCTTTACGACAAACTCTGGGAGCAGCACCTGGTCAAGCAGCGCGACGACGGCACCGCGCTGATCTACATCGACCGCCACATGCTCCACGAAGTCACCTCGCCCCAGGCCTTTGAAGGCCTGCGCCTGGCCGGGCGCACGCCCTGGCGGCTGGATGCCAACCTCGCCACCGCCGACCATAACGTGCCCACCACGGTGGCCGAGCGCGCCGAGGGCAACAAGGGCATCAAGGATCCGATATCGCTGATCCAGGTCGAAACCCTGGACGAGAACTGCCGGGAATACGACATTGTCGAGTTCGGCATCAACGATCCGCGCCAGGGCATCGTCCACGTGGTCGGCCCCGAGCAGGGCGCGACGCTGCCCGGCATGACCGTGGTCTGCGGCGACTCGCACACCGCCACCCACGGCGCATTCGGCGCGCTGGCCCACGGCATCGGCACCTCCGAGGTCGAGCACGTGCTGGCTACCCAGTGCCTGCTGACGCAAAAGATGAAAAACATGCAGGTGCGCGTGGAAGGCGAGCTGGGCACGGGCGTGACCGCCAAGGACGTGGTGCTGGCGATTATCAGCCGCATCGGCACCGCCGGCGGCACCGGCCACGCCATCGAGTTTGCCGGCAGCGCCATTGAAAGCCTTTCCATGGAAGGGCGCATGACGGTTTGCAACATGGCCATCGAAGCCGGCGCCCGGGTGGGCATGATCGCGGTGGACGACACCACTGTCGACTACATCGGCAACCGCCCGTACTCGCCCACCGGCGAGGCCTGGGACGCCGCCGTGGCCGACTGGCGCCAGCTGGTCTCCGACCCCGACGCCGAGTTTGACAAGGTCGTAACGCTTGACGCCGCCGAGATCGAGCCCCAGGTGAGCTGGGGTACCAGCCCCGAGATGGTCACCGGCATTTCCGGCCAGGTGCCCGACCCCCAGGCCGCGCCGGATGAAACGGTCGCTGCCAGCTACACGCGCGCTTTGGAATACATGGGGCTTACGCCCAACCAGCAGATCACCGACATCAAGCTCGACAAGGTGTTTATCGGCTCGTGCACCAACTCGCGCATTGAAGACCTGCGCGAGGCCGCCGCGGTGGCCAAGGGCCAAAAAGTCGCCGATAGCGTTACGCTTGCCATGGTGGTGCCGGGCTCGGGGCTGGTGAAGCGCCAGGCCGAGGAAGAAGGCTTGGACAAGATCTTCATCGAGGCGGGCTTTGAATGGCGCGAGCCGGGCTGCTCGATGTGCCTTGCCATGAACGCCGACAAGCTCGGCGCCGGCGAGCACTGCGCGTCTACCTCCAACCGCAACTTCGAAGGGCGTCAGGGCTACGGCGGCCGAACGCATCTGGTCAGCCCGGCCATGGCCGCCGCCGCCGCGATTGCCGGCCACTTTGTTGATGTACGTCTTGTGGACGTGCGCCGCCTGCCCGCCAACGATGAACGCCACGCGCAAAAGGCCTGAACATGAAACAGTTTACCCGTTTTGAAGGCGTGGTCGCCCCGCTTGACCGCGCCAACGTCGATACCGATCTGATCATTCCCAAGCAGTTTTTGAAGTCGATCAAGCGCAGCGGCTTTGGCGTCAACCTGTTTGACGAGCTGCGCTATCTCGACGAAGGCCAGCCGGGCCAGGACTGCGCCAAGCGCCCGCTCAACCCGGACTTTGTGCTCAATCAGCCGCGCTATCAAAGCGCCGAGGTGCTGCTGGCCCGGCGCAACTTCGGCTGCGGCAGCTCCCGGGAGCACGCGCCCTGGGCGCTGGAGGACTTCGGCTTTCGCGCGATTATTGCCCCGAGCTTCGCCGATATCTTCTACAACAACGCATTCAAAAACGGCCTGCTGCTGATTGCGCTCGACGAAGACACCGTGGACCGGCTGTTCAAGGCCGTCGAGGCGAACGACGGCTACGCGCTGGACGTGGACCTGGAAAACCAGCAAATCACCACGCCCGACGGCGAAGCCATCGGCTTTGAGGTGGACGCGTTTCGCAAGCAGTGCCTGCTGGAAGGCCTCGACGACATCGGTATTACGCTGAAAGACGAAGACGCCATTCGCGAGTTCGAGGCCGGCCATCGCGCCCGCCGCCCCTGGCTGTTCCGCGATCACGCCTGATGGCCCACCCGGATACCCCACAAGGAGCGCTCAATGACACGCAAGGTACTGCTACTTCCCGGTGACGGCATCGGCCCGGAGATCACCGCCCAGGCCGCGCGCCTGCTGGACGCCTGCCGAAAGGCCGGGCTGGATATCGAGATTGAAGAAGCGCCGGTGGGTGGGGCGGCCTATGACGCCCACGGCGAGCCGCTGCCGGCGGCAACGCTTGAAAAAGCCAAAACCGCCGATGCGCTGCTGCTGGGGGCCGTGGGCGGCCCCAAGTGGGACGCGCTGGAAGACCGTGCCAAGCGTCCGGAGCAGGGGCTTTTGGGCCTGCGCAAGCATCTGGGGCTTTTTGGCAACCTGCGTCCGGCGCTTTTGTATCCGCAGCTGGCCGGCGCCTCAAGCCTCAAGCCCGATCTGGTCTCGGGGCTGGATATCATGATCGTGCGCGAGCTCACCGGCGGCATCTACTTCGGCCAGCCCCGGGGCATCGAAGAGCGGGGCGGCGAGCGCGTGGGCTACAACACCTACGTCTACAGCGAGTCGGAGATCGAGCGCATCGGCCGGGTGGCCTTCGAGATGGCGCAAAAGCGCGGCGGCAAGCTGTGCTCGGTGGACAAGGCCAACGTGCTGGAAGCGACCATGCTGTGGCGCGAGGTGATGGAGCGGCTGGCACCGGAGTACCCGGACGTCGCGCTTTCCCACATGTACGTGGACAACGCCGCCATGCAGCTGGTGCGCGCGCCCAAGCAGTTTGACGTGGTGGTCACCGGCAACATGTTCGGCGATATCCTGTCCGACGCCGCCGCCATGCTCACCGGCTCCATCGGCATGCTGCCCTCGGCCTCGCTGAACGCGTCCGGCCGGGGCATGTTTGAGCCCTGCCACGGCAGCGCGCCGGACATCGCCGGCAAAGACATGGCCAACCCCCTGGCGATGATGCTTTCGGTGGCCATGATGCTGCGCTATTCGCTTGACGAAAACGCGCTCGCCGAGCGTATCGAAAAGGCCGTGGGCCAGGTGCTGGACGACGGCCTGCGCACCGCCGATCTGGCCGACGACAGCAGCCAGGCCGTCGGCACCCGCGCCATGGGTGACGCCGTGCTTGAGGCTTTTATCCGTCAGACACCCTGAGCGTTGCCGGCTGGGCAGTTAAAAAACGCGCCGCGCAATCGTGTATAATGGCGTCACAATTTTTAACGGAGGACTTTTCATGCTGAAAGTCGGTTTTGTTGGATGGCGCGGCATGGTGGGCTCGGTGCTCATGCAGCGGATGCTTGAAGACGGGGATTTCAACGGCATCGAGCCTACCTTTTTCACCACCTCCCAGGTCGGCCAGCCCGGGCCAGATATCGGCGCTGAGGTCCCCGCGTTGAAAGACGCCTTTGACCTGAGCGAGCTCAAAGCGCTTGACGTTATCGTCACCACCCAGGGCGGCGACTATACCAAGGCGGTCTACGCCGATTTGCGTAGCGGCGGCTGGAACGGCTACTGGCTCGACGCGGCCAGCACCCTGCGCATGGCCGACGACGCCACCGTGGTGCTCGACCCGGTCAACCGTGCGGTGATTGATGCCAATCTGGCCCGCGGAACAAAAACGTTTGTCGGCGGCAACTGCACCGTCAGCCTGATGCTGATGGGCCTTGGCGGGCTGTTTGAGGCCGACATGATCGAGTGGATGACCTCGATGACCTATCAGGCCGCGTCCGGCTCCGGTGCCAAGCACATGCGCGAGCTGCTCAACCAGATGGGCGGGCTGCGCGACAGCGTCGGTGAAGAGCTCAAGGATACGTCCAACGCGATTCTCGACATCGATCGCAAGGTCACCGCGGCCATGCGCAGCGGCGATTTTCCCACGGACAACTTCGGCGCGCCGCTGGCCGGCAGCCTCTTGCCGTGGATTGACAGCAAAATGGACAGCGGCCAGAGCCGCGAAGAGTGGAAGGGCGGTGCTGAGACCAACAAGATTCTCGGCCTGGAAGACAACCCCGTGCCCATCGACGGGCTTTGCGTGCGCGTGGGTGCCATGCGCTCGCACAGCCAGGCGTTTACCATCAAGCTCAAGCAGGACGTGCCGCTTGACGAGATAGAAGACCGTCTGGCCAAACACAACGACTGGGTGAGCGTGGTGCCCAATGACAAGGACGCCACCATCGAGCGGCTGACGCCGTCGGCCGTTACCGGAACGCTTAACGTGCCGGTAGGGCGGCTGCGCAAGCTGGCCATGGGCGGGGAGTATCTCTCGGCCTTCAGCGCCGGTGACCAGCTGCTGTGGGGTGCCGCCGAGCCTATCAAGCGCATGCTGACCATACTGCGCGAGCAGTAAAAAACGGTGAAGTCACCGCGAACGGGCGCCGGGCCAGCGCCCGTTTTTTGTTTGCAGATCGTGCTGGCTTTTCCGGTGCAGGCTTTTCCGATACTGGCTTTTCCGGTACTGACGTTTCCGGTACAGCGTGATGCACTTTCACAAGAGATAAGCGACTCATGAAACGATCACCCGTACTGGCGGGGCTGCTCGTGCTGATGCTGGCGCCGCTGCCGGCCTGTGCTGACGACGGCGAGCCAGAAAGCGCCGGCCTGCGCGATGCGCTGTCTCATACGCAGCAGTCACTCCATGTCAGCAGCGGTGACGCGCTATGGAACGTCGCCAAGCGTGTCAAGCCCGCCGCGGCCAGCGTCGAGCAGGCCATGCTGGCGCTGGTGGCCGCCAACCCCGAGGCCTTTCCCAGCGGCAACATCAACGACATGAACGCCAACGCCGAGCTTCGCGTGCCCGGCGTTGCGCGCATGCTGAGCCGCAGCAAGGCCCAGGCGATACAAACCATCGACTACATGAATATCGCCTGGCGTATCCGCGGCCCGAACGGGCCGGTGCACGTGCCGCTGGGGCCGGAAGACGCCGCCGCGCAGCAGGCGCTGGCAGACCGGACGCGCAAGCCGGCGCTGCCGGTGCAAGATACGGCGTCTCTGGACGCCGACGCGGCGGCCCTGGCCGCCCGGCTGGGCCAGCTGAACGGTCAAGACGAGCGTGAAGCCATGCAGATCAAACTGGAGCGTATCACCGCTCAGCGTGACCGGCTGCGCGACGAGGTCACCCGGCTGAAAACCGAAATGACGCGGCTGACCGAAGAGCTGGCGCTTCAGGAAGTTGAGCTTGCGCGTCGGGAAGTTCGCGAGCGCGCAGCGCCAGGGGGCGCCGGCGAGCAGGGCGCTACCGGCCAGGGGGCGCCTGTCGCACCGGCCAGCGAGCTGGCCGTGGCCCGGCGCGGCATGCTGAGCCTGGCCGCGCAATACCGCTGGCCGCTGGTGGCGGGCGCGCTGGTGACGGTGTGGCTGGGCTGGCGCTACCGCCGGCGCTTTACCGCCGGATTTGCCCCTTCCCGGGGCGAGCAGGAGAATGCCGCCCGCAGCGGCGAAAAGGTGGCATTCACGCCGTCGAGTCAGGATAATACGCGTTCGTTTTCCTGAATGATGTGAGTTGATGACGCTGTTTGACCGCTTTGACGAAACCACGCCGCTGACCGGGCGGCTGGCCATGGGGATCGAATACGACGGCAGCGGCTACTGCGGCTTTCAGCGCCTGAGCCACGCCGCCTCGATCCAGGGCGCGCTGGAGCATGCTCTAAGCCGGGTGGCCAATGCGCCGGTGCGTGTTCACGCCAGCGGCCGTACCGACTCCGGCGTACACGCCACGCGCCAGATCATCCACTTTGATCCGCCGGCGCTGCGCACCGAGAAAGGCTGGGTTTTTGGCGCCAACGCCAACCTGCCCCGGGATATCGCCGTGCGCTGGGTCAAGGCCGTGCCCGATGACTTTCACTCGCGTTTGAGCGCGCTGGCCCGGCGCTATCGCTACGTGCTGGTCAACCAGCTCCACCGGCCGGTGCTGGAGCGCGCCAACGTGACCTGGTGTCGCGACCCGCTGGACGTTGATGCCATGCATCGCGCCGCTCAGGCGCTGGTCGGCGAAAACGATTTTTCCAGCTTTCGCGCCGCCGGCTGCCGCTCGAAGACCCCCTGGCGGCACCTGCATTTTCTTGAGGTCACCCGCCACGGCCCGCTGGTGACGGTGGATATCCAGGGCAACGCGTTTTTGCACCACATGATTCGCAACGTAGTCGGCGCGCTGGTGAGCGTGGGGCGCGGTGCCCAACAGGAAGACTACATGGGCCGGCTGCTGGCGCTGAAAGACCGCAAGCAGGGTGACGTTACCGCGCCGGCCTGCGGGCTGCATTTTGTGGACGTGCGCTACGAAGAGGCCTTTGCCCTGCCCGAGGAGCCGCTGGGGCCGGGGCTTTTGTTCTCGACCGGGGAGTGGACCGGCGAGCGGCCGATTCCTGATTCGCACATGGTGCGCCTGCGCCGCGGGCGGCCGCGCATGGCCGAGTGCGGTAACGGCCGCCGGGAGAGCGTGTCATGAGCGCAGTGCCTGCCCGTACCCGCATCAAGTTCTGCGGGCTGACGCGCCCGGCGGATGTTCGCCGGGCCGTGGCGCTCGGGGTGGATGCGCTGGGCTTTGTGCTGTGGCCCGCCAGCAAGCGCGCCGTGGATGTCGCAACCCTTGCCGAGCTTGCCGCCGAGGTACCGGCCTTTGTGACGCGAGTAGGATTGTTTGTGGACGCCGCGCCCGAGCTTGTCGAGCAGTGCGCGCCGCATCTTGATCTGCTGCAGTTTCACGGCAACGAGTCGCCCGCCGAGTGCGAGCGCTACGGCCGCGCCTGGATCAAGGCGCTGCGCATGCGCGACGGCCTTGATCTGCACCGGGAAGCGGCGCGCTATTCGGCGTCTTCGGCGCTGCTGCTGGACGCCTACCGCCCCGGCGTACCGGGAGGCACAGGCGAGGTTTTCGACTGGTCGAGAATTCCCGCTACGCTAACAAAACCTGTTATTCTCGCCGGGGGCCTGACGCCTGATAATATCGGCCGCGCGATCCATCAGGTTGGCCCGCATGCCGTTGACGTTTCCGGCGGCATCGAGGCGTTTCCCGGCGGCAAGGAATCGGCCGCCATGGCGGCTTTTGTCCGCGAGGTGGCTATTGCCAACCAAACGCGCAAGACGACCGGATAACGGCTTGCGCGGCAAGGAACCGGGCCTTGCGTTTACCGGTCAACTACTTTTTGCCAGAACCGCCTTCCCGTGAGGGAAGTCACCTCGGGGCCGCGCGCCGGGGAGCAGGCGGCTGGCTTAACTCTTGGCGTTTTTTGTGAGGTGCACCCGTGAGCGTTTCTGCTACCCAGCCCGGCGCGACCCCGTTTAGCGAACTGACCCGGATGCCCGATGCCCGAGGCCACTTTGGCCCCTACGGCGGTCGCTTCGTATCCGAGACCCTAAGCTTTGCTCTGGAAGATCTGGAGCAGACATACGCCAGTCTGCGTAACGACCCCGCCTTTCAGGCGGAGTTTGACCGTGATCTGGCCCATTACGTGGGCCGGCCATCGCCGCTGTACCACGCCGAGCGCTGGTCCAACGCCCTTGGCGGCGCACAGATCTGGCTTAAGCGTGAAGACTTGAATCACACCGGCGCCCATAAGATCAACAACACCATCGGCCAGGCGCTGCTGGCCAAGAAAAGCGGCAAGCCGCGGGTCATTGCCGAAACCGGCGCCGGCCAGCACGGCGTTGCCAGCGCCACCGTAGCCGCCAGGCTAGGGCTTGAGTGCGACGTCTACATGGGCGCGACCGACGTCGAGCGCCAAAAGCTCAACGTCTACCGCATGCGGCTGCTGGGTGCTCGGGTGATCCCGGTGGAATCCGGCACCAAAACGCTGAAAGACGCGATGAACGAAGCCCTGCGCGACTGGGTCACCAACGTGGATAACACGTTCTATATCATCGGCACCGTGGCCGGGCCGCATCCGTATCCGCTGCTGGTGCGCGATTTCAACGCCGTGGTCGGGCGCGAGGCGCGCCGCCAGTCGCTTGACCAAATCGGCCGGCTGCCCGATGCGCTGATTGCCTGCGTCGGCGGCGGCTCCAACGCCCTGGGGCTGTTTTATCCGTTCGTGGAAGACGAAGGCGTCACCATGTACGGCGTTGAGGCCGGCGGCGACGGCGTGGCAACCGGCCGCCACGCCGCCCCGCTGTCGTCCGGCGCGCCGCGCGGCGTGCTCCACGGCAACCGTACCTACCTGATGTCCGATGAGGCCGGCCAGGTGGCGGATACCCACTCGGTTTCCGCCGGGCTGGACTACCCGGGCGTGGGCCCTGAGCATGCGCTGTGGAAAGATGTCGGACGCGTTCACTACGTGGCCGCCAACGATGACGCAGTGCTCGATGCGTTTCGCGAACTGACGCACATGGAAGGCATCATGCCGGCGCTGGAGTCGGCCCATGCGCTGGCACATGCCAAGGTGCTGGCCCCCACCATGCGGCCTGACCAGCACATCGTGGTCAACCTTTCCGGGCGCGGTGATAAAGACATCATGACGGTGGCCAAGCTGGACGGCATCGAATTTTAAAGACCCGATTTTTTTCAGGGCTCGTCTTTAATAGCCCGTTTTCAAGGGACAATCATGAACCGTATTGATCAACGATTCAGCGAGCTTAAACAGCAAGGGCGCCGTGCGCTGATCCCGTTCATTACCGCCGGTGATCCGGCGCCGCGTTATACCGTTACCTTCATGCATGCACTGGTAGAAGCCGGTGCCGATATCATCGAACTGGGCGTGCCGTTTTCCGACCCCATGGCCGACGGTCCGGTAATCCAGAAAGCCTGTGAGCGAGCGTTGGCGGCCGGCACTCGGCTGGTGGACCTGCTGGACATGGTGGCCGAATTTCGCCGCAGCGATACGGCCACGCCGGTGGTACTGATGGGCTATTTAAACCCGGTGGAACGCATTGGCTACCGGGCCTTTGCCGAACAGGCGGCCCGGGCCGGCGTTGACGGCGTGCTGATGGTTGACATGCCCCCGGAAGAGGCCGACGAGCTGGCCCCGCTGCTCAAAGAGCAGGGCGTGGCCGCGATTTTCCTTGTCGCGCCGACGACCTCTCGGGAGCGCGCAGCGACCATCTGTGCCCAGGGGCAAGGCTATCTGTACTACGTCTCGCTCAAGGGCGTGACCGGCTCGGCGACGCTGAACGCCGTCGATGTGGCTGAGCACCTGGCGCCGCTGCGCGCGCTGACCACGCTTCCGCTGTGCGTGGGGTTCGGCATCCGTGACGGCGCCACCGCCGCTGAAGTGGCCAAAGTAGCCGACGGCGTCATTGCCGGCAGTGCGCTGGTCAGCCGCATCGCCGATAACACGGCAACGCCCGAGGCGATTCCCGATGCTTTGAAAGCCGTGCTTGGCGATATGCGCCGGGCCATGGACGCGGCCACCGCACCGGCCTCGGCAGATGCGCCGCGCTGATGCGGCCTTTGCGGTCGTGCGATGTTCCGAACCCGGCCCTGCCGGGCGTAAACCCGTAACGGAAGCCTTTGATAACGGAAGCTTTGTGATATGAGCTGGCTAGATAAAATTGTGCCCTCGACGATGGGGCGAATCCAGCGTAAAGACCGTCGTGCCACGGTGCCCGACGGCCTTTGGCGCAAGTGCCCCAAGTGCGACGCCGTCCTTTACCTGCCCGAGCTGGAAAAGCTCAACAGCGTGTGTCCCAAGTGCGACCATCATCTGCGCCTGACCGCGCGCAAGCGGCTGGACTGGTTTCTCGACACGGATGATCGCGAAGAGCTTGCCGCCGACGTGCAGCCGGTGGACCGGCTGAAGTTTCGTGACTCAAAGAAGTACCGCGACCGTTTGACGGCGGCGCAAAAAGCCACCGGCGAGAAAGACGCGCTGATTGTCATGCGCGGCCGTCTTGACGGCATGCCGGTGGTGGCGGTGTCGTTTGAGTTTACCTTCATGGGCGGCTCCATGGGCGCGGTGGTCGGTGAAAAGTTCGTTCGTGCGGCAACGCTTGCCCGGGAAGAGAGATTGCCGCTGATCTGCTTTGCCGCTTCCGGCGGGGCACGGATGCAGGAAGCGCTGTTTTCGCTGATGCAAATGGCCAAGACTTCAGCGGCGCTTGAGCGGCTGAAAGAGGCCGGCGTGCCGTATATTTCGGTACTGACCGATCCGGTTTTCGGCGGCGTATCGGCTTCGCTTGCCATGCTTGGCGACCTTAACGTGGCCGAGCCCAATGCGCTGATCGGCTTTGCCGGCCCCCGGGTGATCGAGCAGACCGTGCGTGAAACGTTGCCCGAAGGCTTTCAGCGCAGCGAATTTTTGCTTGAGCATGGCGCGGTGGACATGATCGTACATCGCCACGAAATGCGTGCTCGCCTGGCCGGGATGCTGCGCAAGCTGACCGGGCTGCCGCTGGCTGAGGCCCCGCGTGACGATGCGGAGCCGGCCCCTGAGCCCCGGGCCGAAGCCGCCGTAGCAGAGCCCGCCGGTGAGACCGACGATAGCGGCGACGCGATGGCTGAACCGCCCCAGCAGGCAGAGCCGGAAAAAGCCGAAGACGCGCCCGCCGACGATGGCGAAAACGCCAGTGCAGACGCCTTGCCAAACGCCGATGAAACGCCGCCTGCGGCCGAGGAAAAACCAGACGATGACGCCGGTGACACGCCCCGCAATGGGTGATTCGCCGGGAGCATCCTCGTCTCTGGGTGACTGGCTGGCCTACTGGGAGCGCCTGCACCCGACGGGTATCGACATGGGGCTTGAACGCGTGCGCGAAGTGGCTCGGCGCATGGCGCTGCTCAAGGATGGCCGCCTGTCAGCCAGCGCCGCCCGAGTGATTACCGTGGCCGGCACCAACGGCAAAGGCTCCACGGTAGCGCTGATAGCAGCGCTGGCGCAGGCGCACGGCAAGCGCGTCGGCACGTATACCTCACCGCACTTGCTGCGCTACAACGAGCGGGTCAACCTCAACGGTGAGCCGGCAAGCGATACCCGGCTGGCGGCCGGCTTTGCCGCGGTGGAACAGGCGCGCCGCGAGGCGGGTGTCAGCCTGACCTACTTCGAGGCGGGAACGCTTTGCGCGCTGTGGTGCCTGGCCCGGGCCGGGCTGGACGTGCTGGTGCTGGAAGTGGGGCTGGGCGGGCGGCTGGACGCGGTGAATATCATCGACGCCGACGTCGCCGTGGTGACCACCATCGCCCGGGATCACGCCGGCTTTCTGGGCTGCGATCTCGACCAGATCGGCCGGGAGAAAGCCGGTATCTTCCGCCCCGGGCGCCCGGCGGTGCTGGGCAGCGAGGCACTGCCCGCAAGCGTTGCCGAGACAGCCGCCGACCTTGGCGCGCCGGCGTACGCGCTGGGCCGGGATTTCTCTCGCACGCCGGCGGGTGATGCCGGATGCGAGCCGGGCGAATGGGCGTTTCACCGCGCGGCGGGGCCTTCGCTTGCCGCCTTGCCTGACCCCGGCCTGCCGCTGGATAACGCCGCCGCTGCGTTACAGGCGCTGGCGCTTGCCGGCGTCGATCTCACGTCGCCCGCGGCCCGCCGGGCCATGGGACAGGTTTGCCTGCCCGGACGCATGCAGTGGCGCGGCCAGTGGTGTTTGGACGTAGCCCACAATCCCCACGCCGCCGCTTACGTAGCCGGCCGCCTGCAAACGCTGCCCCAGCGCGGACGCCGCTGGTGCCTGCTGGGTATGCTAGACGACAAAGACGCGGCCGGCGTGATAGCAGCGCTGGCGCCGGCGATCAGCGACTGGGTATGCGTCAGCCTTGCCGGCCCGCGAGGGCGCGATGCCCAGGCGCTGGCAGCGGACGTTGTGGCCGGGGGCGGGCGCGTGCGCTACTGCGCGGCCTCGCCCGAGGCCGGCGCCGAATGGCTCGGCGAGCAGCTGGCGGACGACGATCGTGTGCTGGTGGCCGGTTCGTTTTTCACCGTTGGGGCGCTGCTGGCTATGCCCCGCTTTGCCGCCGACGTTTAACCGCCGTAAGACGGCTCGGCAGGGACTGACCTGGAGGGGACAGCTATGAAATACGGCAAGACCGAACGTATCTGCGGTATGGTTATCCTGCTGGCGCTGGCCGCGATCCTCGTTCCCTGGCTGATGAGCGATCCGGCCCCGCGCGACGCGTCGCCCCCGCCGTCCTTTGACATCGAAACGCCCGTGGATGCGCCGCGTCGCGACATCTCCGCGCCGCAAAAGCCCGCGTCCATTGCAAAGCCCACTGCGCCCGAGCCGGCGGCCCCTGAGCTCGGCACGCAAGGCCCCAGTGTGGCCGACTCTGCTGGAACCGAGCCTGACAGGACTGAGGCGGATAGGACTGACCCGGATAGGGCCCGGGCCGATGCGCCGGCCGCCGCCGAGCCGCCGGCCGGCACCGTCGACGATGCGCAAAACGCCGAGGCCTCGCCCGAGGCCGGTCGCCGGCCGCAAAGCAGCGATACGATAAACGATCCCATCGCCGCGCTGGTGCGCCAGGGCGGCAGGGGCCCCGAGGCCGTCGAGAGCGGGGAATGGGCGGTTCAGGTCGGCAGTTTCGGCCAGGCCGACAACGTCCGTCGGCTGAAAAAACGGCTCGAAGACCAAGGCTTTCGCGTGTATACCCGCGCCCGGGATAACGACCTGACCACCGTGCTGGCAGGCCCCTACGGCAGCGCCGAAGACGGCGAGCGAGCCCGTGCGCTGATCAAGCAAAAGGCCAATCAGCAGGGCCTGCTGATTCGCATCAAGGACTAGACTCCGTGGCGCTGACCTGGATCGACATGCTGTTTCTTGCCGTGATGGCGCTTTCCATGCTGGCCGGGTTTGCCCGGGGGCTGGTGCGCGAAGCGCTGGGGCTTGCCGCTTGGGTGGCGGCCCTGGTGGCGGCGAAGGCGCTGGCGGAGCCTGTGGCCGCGATGCTTGACGGCGTTATCGAAAGCTTCGATGCGCGCCTGGTGCTGGCGTTTGTGCTGGTGGTGCTGGCGGTCATTTTGCTTGCCGGGTTGGTCATTCGCCTGCTGCACGCAGCGATTGTCTGGGTAGGCATGGGTTTTCTCAATCGCCTGGCCGGCGCAGTATTCGGGGTGATACGCGGTGTGGCGGTGCTGCTGGTCGCCACTGTGCTTTTGACGCTCACCCCGCTTGAGCAGCTTCAGGCGTGGCAGGACGCGCGCCTGCGCCCGACCTTCGAGCAGCTGCACGGCTGGGCGCTGGGCCAGCTTGAGCAGTGGGGCCAGCCGCTGCCGGAAGCGCCGCGATCCATTCGCGATATTGGACTGCCGGGTTTCAGCCGGGGCGACGCGACCTGACGCGCACCGGCCAACGCAGCATCCGCCCGGGCGCCGGGCGCTTATGAATTCCAATGGCTTAGGCCTGCTTGGCAAGTCGTGACAACGCGAGGTAAATAGCATGTGCGGTATCGTTGGCCTTATGGCTACCCAGGCGGTGAACCAGGCGATCTACGACGCCCTGACCGTGCTTCAGCACCGGGGCCAGGACGCCGCCGGCATGATGACCTGGGACGAAGGACGCTTTTTTCTGCGCAAAAGCAACGGTCTTGTGCGCGATGTGTTTCACACCCGCCATATGGCGCGGCTGAAAGGCAACCTGGGCATCGGGCATGTGCGTTATCCAACGGCCGGCTCGTCGAGCGAGGCGGAATCCCAGCCGTTCTACGTCAACTCGCCCTACGGTATTGCGCTGGCGCATAACGGCAATCTGACCAACTCGGATCGGATCAAACAGGAGCTTTTTTCCACCGATCTGCGCCACATCAATACCAGCTCGGATTCGGAAGTGCTGCTTAACGTGTTTGCCCATGAGCTTGGCAAGCAGGGGCTTCATCTCGAACCCGAAGACGTGTTTGATGCCGTGCGCCGGGTGCATCGCCGCTGTAACGGCGGCTACGCGGCGGTTGCTGTGATCAACGGCGTGGGCATGGTGGCGTTTCGCGATCCCAACGGCATTCGTCCGGTGGTGTTCGGCACTCGGGAAATCGAGGGCAAGCAGGAAGTTATGGTGGCGTCGGAATCCGTGGCGCTGGACGTGGGCGGCTTCGAGCTTGCGCGTGATCTGGCGCCGGGCGAGGCGGTGTTTGTCGACATGGACGGCCGCGTGCATACCCAGATTTGCGCCGACCGCCCGCGACTGCGTTCGTGTATCTTTGAGCATGTCTATCTTGCGCGGCCGGACTCGATTCTCGACGGCGCCTACGTCTACGGCACGCGCATGCACATGGGGCGCAAGCTGGGTGATCGCGTGCTCAACGAATGGCCCGACCACGACATCGACGTGGTCATCCCCATTCCCGATACCTCGCGGACGTCAGCGCTGGAAATGGCCCAGCATCTGGGCGTGACCTATCGCGAAGGCTTTATGAAAAACCGCTATATCGGGCGCACTTTCATCATGCCGGGGCAGACCCAGCGCAAGAAATCCGTGCGTCAAAAGCTCAACGCCATCGACATCGAGTTCAAGGACAAAAACGTGCTGCTGGTGGACGACTCCATCGTGCGCGGCACCACCTGCCAGCAGATTATCCAGATGGCCCGGGACGCCGGGGCGCGCAACGTCTACTTTGCCTCGGCGGCGCCGCCGGTGCGCTATCCCAACGTCTACGGCATCGACATGCCCGCGGCCAGCGAGCTGATCGCCCACGGCCGCAGCGAGGCCGAAGTGGGCGAGCTGATCGGCGCTGACCGGATTTTCTATCAGGACCTGGACGACCTCAAGGCCGCCTGCCGCGAGGTCAATCCCGATTTTGAAGGCTTTGACTGCTCGGTGTTTGACGGCGACTACGTGACCGGCGACATCGACGCGGCCTACCTGAATGCCCTGGAAGCCAGCCGCAGCGACGCCGCCATGGACGAAAGCGCCGGGGACCACGCGCTGGTCGGCATGCACAACCAGGACGACGATCTGGACGACTGAGCGATTACCCGGGAGCCTGTATGCACGATCATTCATCGCACGACGATTCATCGCACGATCATTCACCGCACGACGGCGCATACGAGGCGCCGTGGTCGCGGGAAACGCTGGCCATTCGCGCAGGCCACGAGCGCAGCTTTGAGCAGGAACACGCCGAGCCGATTTTCCCTACCTCAAGCTTTGTCTACCAAAGCGCCGCCGAGGCGGCGCGCAAGTTCAGCGGCGAAGAGCCGGGCAATATCTATTCGCGCTTTACCAACCCTACGGTCAACACCTTTGAGCGTCGCCTGGCGGCCATGGAAGGCGGCGAGCGCTGCGTGGCGACAAGCTCAGGGATGTCGGCCATTTTATGTACCGCGCTTGCGCTTTTGTCCGCCGGCGATGAAATCGTCGCCTCGCGCTCGCTGTTCGGCTCCACGGTGAGCCTTTTGGACAAGTACCTGGCCAGGTTCGGCATCGTCACCCGCTACGTCGAGCTTTCCGACCTTGACGCCTGGGAGGCGGCGATCACGCCGGCGACGAAGCTGCTGTTTGCCGAAACGCCGTCCAATCCGCTGTCGGAAGTCGCCGACATCGCCGCGCTTGCCGATATTGCCCATCGCCACCGGGCGTGGCTGGCCATCGACAACTGCTTTTTGACCCCGGCACTGCAGCGCCCGCTGGCGCTGGGCGCGGATTTGGTCATTCACTCGGCGACCAAATACCTTGACGGCCAGGGCCGGGCGGTTGGCGGCGCGGTGGTCGGCGGCCATGACCTGCTCGAAGGCGTGTTCGGCGCGGTGCGCACCGCCGGGCCGTGCCTGAGCCCGTTCAACGCCTGGATTTTCACCAAGGGGCTGGAAACCCTGGGGCTGCGTATGCGCGCCCACTGCGACAACGCCGCCCGGCTGGCCGAATGGCTGGAGGCGCATCCGGCGGTGGAGCGGGTCTACTACAGCGGCCTTGCAAGCCATCCCCAGCATGCGCTGGCATCGCGCCAGCAGGCAGGCTTCGGCGCGGTGCTGGGTTTTACCGTCAAAGGCGGGCAGCCGGGCGCCTGGCAGGTGATCGACGCCACGCGGCTGCTCTCGATTACCGGCAATCTGGGCGATGTTAAATCAACCATTACCCACCCGGCGAGCACCACCCACGGGCGGCTTTCCAGCGAGCAGAAACAGGCCGCGGGCATTGTTCCCGGCCTGCTGCGCGTGTCGGTCGGGCTTGAGGCGCTGACCGATATTCGTACGGATTTGGCGCGAGGGCTGGACGCGCTGGCGCGCAGCTGAGTCCGCGGGCCGGCAACGATTTTTTGCACGACAGCGTACGAGTATTTTCAATGCTGTAGCGTCGCCCGTTGGTTATGCTGCTACGTCACCTTGAACTATTAAAAAAGGAACGTGGATATGTGGCGCAACACGCGTAGCGGCTGGGGGTGGGTCAGCATTACGCTGCATTGGCTTAGCGCGCTGGCCGTTATTGGCCTGTTTGCCCTGGGCTGGTGGATGACCGGGCTGGACTACTACGACCCCTGGTATAACCAGGGCCCGTGGCTTCATCGCTCGGTAGGTGCGCTGCTGCTGCTGGCGACCGTTTTCCGGCTGGTCTGGCGGCTTTTTCATCCGACACCTCGGGAAGACGGCAGCCGCTTTGAGGCCGCAGCGGCGCGCGCCGGCCATCTGCTGCTGTATGTCTTGCTGCTGGTGGCGCTGGTCAGCGGCTATCTGATTACCACGGCCAAGGGGAGCGGGGTGAGCGTTTTTGGCTGGTTTGAGCTGCCGGCGACGCTATACGGCTACGATAACCAGGCAGAGATCGCCGGAACCGTTCACTGGTACAGCGCGCTTGCACTACTGGTGCTGGCCGCCGGCCACGGCCTGATATCGCTGAAACACCACTGGATCGACAAGCGGCAAACGCTTGTGCGCATGATCAGCGCCCAGTACGCAAAACGTGATTAACACAGACCATTTCTGCAAGGAGAACACAGAATGTCGACCGTCAATACGCTTAAAAAGACCGCCACGGCGGCGGCCGTTGCCGCTGTACTGCTGCCGTTCACCCAGGCCCAGGCCGATACCTACAAGGTGGACGTGGACGGCCAGCATGCGTTTGTCCAGTTCAAGATCACCCACCTGGGCTATTCCTACATCCTCGGCAGCTTTGAGGAATACAGCGGCGAGTTCGACTACGACTCGGCCAATCCTGAAGCCTCCTCCGTTGAGTTTGAAGTAGACGTGGCAAGCCTTAACTCCAGCCACGCCGAGCGCGATCGTCATATTCTGGGCGAGGACTTTCTCAACGCCGATAAATACCCCACGGCAACGTTTTCCTCTACTGACTTTGAATCCACCGGCGAGGGAGAAGGGGTCATCACCGGTGAGCTGACGCTGCACGGCGAAACCCAAACCATCGACATGCCGGTGACGCTGGTGGGCGAAGGCGAAGACCCCTGGGGCGGCTATCGCGCCGGCTTTGAAGGCAGCACCACGCTTACGCTTTCGGACTTTGGCATCAATATGCAGAAATTTCCCGAGCCCATGCAAGAGCTGGAGCTTTACGTTACCTTTGAGGGCATTCGTCAGTAACCCGGCCTGATACCCGAAACGCCACCGCCTTGGCCTGGCCGAGGCGGTGGCGTTTTGCGTTCAAAAAGCGGTTTTTTACACAGGAGCCCCCCTTGGCAGCAGCACCGCAGACAACCGTGCCGCCGGCATCCGCATCGCTGGGCCGGCAGCTATGGCAGCAAACCTGGCCTATGGCGATCGGCGTTTTCTCGCTTCTGGGCTTTCAGCTGGTGGACAGCGCCTTTATTGCCCGGCTGGGTACCGGGCCCTTGGCGGCCCAGTCGTTTACCTTTCCGCTGTCGTTTTTACTGATCGGCTTTCAGGTGGGTATCGGCATTGCCATCGCCGCGCTGATTTCTCGGGCGCTGGGCGCGCTGCAGCACGCGCGTGCCCGGCGGCTGAGTACGCTGGTGCTGATGGCAGGCAGTGCGATGATCGGCGCGCTGGCGCTGGGACTTTGGCTAGGCCAGCGGCCGGTGTTTATTGCCATGGGCGCAGACGATGCCGCGCTTGGCTATATTGCCCGCTACTGGCCGGTGCAGCTGCTGGCCGGCTGGCTTGGCGCGCTGGCGTACTTTGCCTACAGCGTTTTTCGCGCTCACGGCAACACGCGCCTGCCCGGCAACATGATGCTGGTGACCAGCCTGATTAACCTGGCGCTTGATCCAGTGCTGATTTTTGGCGTTGGCCCCGTTGGCGGGCTGGGCCTGCCCGGTGCGGCCTGGGCCAGCGTCATCGCCTTTGCCGCGGGGTTGGGCATTACCCTGCATCGGCTGACCCGCCGCCAGTGGCTGACCCGCCGGGGGCTTGGCGCCGAGGCTCGACAATCGTTCAGGCCCTTTGCCGGTATTGCCGGCCCAGCGATGATCAGCCAGCTCATGCCGCCGCTTTCTGCCATGCTGGCGGTGGCCGTGGTGGCCTCGCTGGGTGAAACCTTCGTGGCTGCCTGGGGGCTTGCCAGCCGTCTGGAGACGCTTTCGCTGATGGCGATTCTGGCGTTGACCATGTCGCTGCCGCCGTGGCTCGGGCGCTGCTACGGGGCCGGCGACTGGCCCCAGATACGCCGGCTGATGCGGCTGGCGCTAACGGTTGCGGTGGTCTGGCAGCTGGCGCTTGGGGGCATCATGGCGCTGGCCGGGCACTGGGTCGCCACGGTGCTGGCCGGCCAGCCCGCGGTGCAGCAAGAGCTTACGCTGCTGATCCGCTTTTTGCTGCCCAGCTACGCCGCTTTGGGAGTGTGCATGCTGGTGGTGTCGGCGGGCAACGCGCTGGGCTTTCCGCTGTGGTCCATGGCCATGTCGGGGGTACGGCTGTTTGTGTGCTACCTGCCCTGTCTGTGGGCAGGTATGCAGCTTGGCGGCTGGGCAGGGCTCGCCGCGGGGGCGGCTTTGGGCAACCTGTTGGCGGGCTTTGTGGCCTGGCAGCTGCTGCGGCGAATGATCAAGGCATAGCCCTGCCGCTGGGGCAGCCCTCCGGCAGGCTATGAGTCTTTGACGGCCAGCAGGGGTTACATCTCGCTGCTGCGGCGCTTTTGGAACGCAAAGTAGATAAACAACACCGCCATGGCCAGATAGCCGATGACAAAGTCCGGCGCGGCGTTGAAGGCCATTTTCGACGCGTGCATCAGCCCGACAAAGGCAAAGCCGGCGGCCAGTACGGCAAAAGCCGCAGCCCGGCGGAACTGATGATCAATGACCGATACCGTTATCGCCCCGAGGAAAATCGCCATGAACATGGCCCCCTGGCCCATCGCTTCAATCGAGCTGGAAATACCGCTGACCACCTCGCCGGCGTCGCGGTTAAACCGCGTCATCAGGTAGTTGGCAAAGTAGGGCAGCATGGCAAGGGCCACGGCCGGATAGTAGCGGGTATCGTTGGACTGAAACGCCGTGGCGATCATGGACACCCCCACAAACACAAGAATCGGTGCGACCACCGAGACCGGGATAATCGCCGCCAGCGCGGCGATCAGGCCGAACATGGTGGCCAGCGCATATACCGCGCCGTTGAGCAGGCTGTAGCCGCGTCCGGCCCCCATCCATTTGGCACCGACGGTGGCGATGTATACCGTGGTCGGGAACACCCCGCCAAACAGCGCGCCGATCATCGTACCGGCGCCGTCCACGGCCTGGCACTCGCGCACGTCGTACTTGTCGCCGGCGGCTTCCATGGCCTCGACGTTGTTCATGGTTTCAATGGCGTTATACAGCGTGATGGGCAGCACCACGGTGAGAACGGCCAGCATTCCGGTAAACAAAAGCCCCAGCCCTTCAAACCACGCCGCGTTGGGCAGCAGCGGATAAAACCCCAGGTGCGTGAAGGCATCGCTGAACGTGTTGCCGTCGGCTTCGCCGATCAGGTAGGCCAGCAGCGTGCCCAGAATAATCGCAAACAGCGAGGTGGGAATGCGCAGCGGCATGCTGACCCGGGCGATTAGCCCCACGATGATCAGTGCCAGCACCACCAGTCCGACAAGCGGAATTTCCAGAGTTTTGAACAGCATCTCGCCGGCGATAAACGTCAGCGCCACCCCGGCCACGGCCCCCAGCATGGCGGCCCGGGGCAGGTGATACTGCACCCAGCGGCCCACCAGGCTGATGGCCGCTTCGATGCCGCCGCTGATAAAGCACGCCGCCACGGCGACTTTCCAGGCAAGCTCAGCGTCGCCGGTGAGCTGTTTGGCCGGCAGCAGCACGCCGAACAAAAATACAAACATGACCGGGGTGGAAATGCCGTAGGACAGCGCGGTGACGTCGCTGCGGTTTTCGCGCCGGGCCAGCCGCGCGGCGGTAAAAGCGTAGTAGAAATTGCCCACCATGACCGCCATGGCAGCACCGGGCAGCACCTGACCGTAGACGATAGACGCCGGAAAGCCCATGCCCAGCATGGAGATGGCAATAATGACGAAATTGGCAATGTTGTTTTGAAACAGCGCAAAAAACGCGTCGGTATCTTCTTTTTTGTACCAGGGATAGCGGATGCGAGGGTGGGTAGAAAGAGAAGCGTCGTGAGAGTGGTCGGCCGCCATGGTAAGCCTCTTGGTTGCGCTTGAGTGGGAGGCGCAGCGTATTGCTGACTGAACGGTCAAGCGCTGCGCAAGCGTGAGACGCCGCACGGGCGCCCCAGGCTCTGGCGGCGAAGGCGCGGATTGTACACGCTGGCGGCGAGCTTTGCAGTAAAACGCCCGGCCGTGCAGGGCACGGCCGGGCGTGTAGAGGCGGCGCGCAATCGCGGCGCCGAATCAATGCAGCATCAGTCGACCTTGACGCCGTTGACCACGGCAATGGCGCGGGCGATGTAGGGCAGGTTTTCCCGGGAGAAACCGGCCACGTTGGCCCGACCCGAGCGCACCATGTAAATGCCGAACTCGTCGCGCAGGCGGTCTACCTGATCCGGCGTCAGGCCGGTGTAGGAGAACATGCCGCGCTGCTCGCCCACGCAGGCGTACTTGTCGGCCAGGCCGTAAGGTTCCAGCGCCTTGACGAAGTCCTGACGCAGGCCGTTGACCCGGTCGCGCATCTCGGTGAGCTCCTCGCGCCAGGTGGCGGCAAGTTCCGGATCGTGGAGAATTTCCCCCACAATCGAGCTGCCGTGGGCCGGCGGGTTGGAATAGTTCTCCCGGGCGACAATGGCAAACTGCGAGCGCACGTTGTCCTTCTGCTCGGCGTCCTTGGCCACGGCGATCAAGCAGCCGGTACGCTCGTTGTAGATGCCGAAGTTCTTCGAGCAGGAGCTGGTGATGAGCACTTCGTCGAGCTGCTCGGCAAACAGGCGCACGCCGTAGGCGTCTTCGTCGAGGCCTTGGCCAAAACCCTGGTAGGCGAAGTCGATCAGCGGCAGCAGGCGGCGCTTGCGCACCACTTCCAGCACGGCGTGCCACTGCTCGGCAGAGAGATCAAAGCCCGTGGGGTTGTGGCAGCAGGCGTGAAGCACGACCACGTCGCCTTCGGGGATCTGTTTCAGCGCGGCCAGCATGCCGTCGAAGTCCAGGCGGTTGTCGGCGTCCACGTAAGGGTACTTGTGCAGCGTGATGCCGGCCGCGGTGAAGATGCCGTGGTGGTTGGGCCAGGTCGGATCGCTGACCCAGATGCCCTTGCCGGGCAGCTCCTTGGCGATGAAGTCTGCCGCAAGGCGCAGTGCGCCGGTACCGCCGGGAGACTGGGTAGCGCTGGCGCGATCGGCTTCCAGCACCGGAGAGTCGGCGCCCAGCACCAGCGGCAGCACCGCATCGGCGTAGGCCGGCGCGCCGTGAGAGCCGATGTAGGCTTTGGTGGTTTCATTGTTGAGCAGGCGAGCTTCGGCATCTTTCACCGCCCGCATGACCGGCGTATTGCCGGCGGCATCGCGATACACGCCGACGCCGAGATCAACTTTTTGCGGATTGGTGTCTTTTTTAAAGGCCTCAATCAGCCCGAGAATGGCATCGCCGGGGACTCGCTCAATATGCTCGAACATGGATAGAACTACCTCGTTGCTGGCGGTGTGGTAATGAAGCGGCTTTGGCGTTGACAAAACGCTTGCCGATAACGCCAAAGCGCCGGCCCCATGGGTCCATCATCATGCCATCGTGGCGGATACTCTGCCACTGTCCATGTTTTATCGATCGCATCGCGATTTTTTTCAATCTTGTGTTTTTGTGATGGATTGCTTCTGAGACGGCGTAAAGTTCGCTATCTTGCTTTTGTTCTCTTTGGAATTTCCCCGGTTGTAGACTCTTGTCGAGGTGTTTAGTGGCTTTGTTGGATCAAATTTCTCGCCAGCCGTCCGGCAGCGTCAGCCTGGTCGGTGCCGGCCCCGGCGACCCGGAGCTGCTGACGCTGAAAGCCTATCAGCGTCTGCAAAACGCCGATATCGTGCTTCACGATCGCCTGATCAGCCAGGAAGTGCTGGCGATTATTCCGGCCGGCGTGCACAGACGGTACGTGGGTAAAGTGCGCTCCCACCATAGCGTAGCGCAAGAAGATATTAGCCAGGCGCTGGCGGACTGGGCGCTTAAAGGGTACGCCGTAGTGCGGCTTAAAGGCGGGGATCCGTTTATTTTCGGCCGCGGCGGCGAGGAGCTGGAAACGCTGGTCGAGCAGGGGATTTCGGTGGAAGTCATCCCCGGCATTACCGCCGCCTCGGGCTGCTCAAGCTATGCCGGTATCCCTTTGACGCACCGCGACTATGCCCAGTCGGTGCGGCTGGTCACCGGGCATCTGAAAAGCGGGCGCTGCGAGCTTGACTGGGCCTCGCTTGCGCGGCCGGGGCAAACGCTTGTGTTTTATATGGGCCTGACCAGCCTGGCGGCGATCAGCGCGGGGCTCATCGAGCACGGTCTGGCCCCGGATACGCCGCTGGCGCTGGTCTCCCAGGGCACCACGCGAGACCAGACCGTGCATATTGGCACCCTTGGGGCCCTGCCTGAATGCGACCGGGCCGATGCGATCCAATCGCCGACGCTTTTGCTCATCGGCGAGGTGGTCAAGCTTCATCGCTCGCTTGCCTGGTTTAATGCGCCCGGTGGCCGTGCCTACAGCTTTATCGACGAGGATCGGCCCGCGCCGGCGCGCGGTGTGACCTAGCAACGGCGCTGCGGGTAGCCAGACGCGACTCGGTGTGTATGCTGGTAAGGGGCGGCCGTTCAAGCGGGCGGTATGCGCAGTCTTACTGTATCGTCTCATTCATCACGTTTTATTGACCGCGTCAATGCAAAGGGGAGTCCACTATGGCAGATGATCATCGTCCAGAAGATCAGCGCTCACAAGACGATCACGCGAAAGATTCGGACCCGGCAGAAAGCAAGCCCGATGCCAAAGGCGAGACGCAGGATACGCAGCAGCCGTCGGCCGATGGCCAGAGCAGCCAGTCCGGCGCGGCCGCCGACAGCGGCGCGTCTCAGGCGCGCACGCCAGCGTCGCCGGCTGCGCCTGCGGCGGGCTCGCTGATGAAAGACAACCGCGTCAAGGCGATTGCCGGTTTGGCCGCCATTGCCGTGGTATGGGCGATTATCGCCCAGTCCAGCGCCGGCTCTCGCGGTGAGCGCATCGAAAATCTGGAAGGCCAGCTGGCCGATGCCCAGCAGGAAAACCGCCAGCTCGACGACCAGCTTTCCGATGTCGAGCAGAAAAACAGCCAGCTTAACGACCGGCTCTCCGATATCGAGCAGAAAAACAGCCAGCTCAACGATCAGCTCTCCGAAAAGCAACAAGCCGAGCAGAATATAGCCCGGCTGGAAGAGCAGATTGCCTCGCTTAAAGCGCAGCAGGACAGCGCCCAGGCCACCCTGGACGAGACGCGCGGCAAGATCGAAGACGCCGAAGCGGCGCTGGCAAGCCAGCAAGACGAGCGTGAGGCCCAGCAGCAAAAGCTTGAGACGCTCAACCAGAAGGTGCGCGATACCGAGCAGGAGCTTGCCGAGCTTGCCGAACAGGAAGAGCAGATCAAGACCGCGCAAAACGAAGCGGTAGCGGCGCGCAAGGAAGCCGAAGCAGCCCGCCAAAGCGCGGAAGACGCGCGGCAAAAGGCGGAGCAGGCCCGCCAGCAGGCAGAAAACGAGCGCCAGCAGGCGGTAGAGCAGCGCCAGGCGGCCGAAGAGCGCCTGCAAGCGCTTAAGCAGGATATCGACAGCGCAGAAGATGAGCTGGACGGCGTGCGCCAGCAGATCACCCGCGTTACCCGCGAGCGTGACGAGCTGAGCCAAACGCGTAACGCGCTGCGCGACGATATTAAAGCGCTGCGGGATAAAGCCGCCGCGCTGGAAGATAAACGCGGCGCGCAGGCGCAAGAGCTTGAGCAAACGCGCAGCAAGCTCGGTGAGCTGACCCGCGAACTGACTGCCGGCAGCGGCACGTTAGACAAGGTCAATAGCGGTATCAGCCGGCGCCAGGGGCAGCTGGAAAGCCTGCAGAGCCAGCTTGACCAGTGGCGCACCGAGCTTGGCTCGCTGGAACAGCAGCTGACCCAGGACAGCGCCAAGCCGCAAAGCGCCGGACAAAAAGGCGCTAAGGGCGAAGGCAAAAAAGGCGAAGGTAAAAAGGCCGAAGGCAAGAAGGCTGAAGGCAAGAAGGCTGAAGACAAGAAGGGCGAAGGCAAAAAACCCGAAGGTAAAAAAGCCGGGCAACACATGTCAGACCGGCAATCGTCCGATAGCCAGCGCGGCGCCGGTAAGCCGGGCCAAGACGCAAACGTTGACCCCGCGCCTAAGCAGAAAGGTGGCGAAGCCGGCGCGCAAAACGGCAAGAACCAAAGCGGCAAGGATAAAAAAGCCGAGCCCCAGGGCAAGGCCGGCAACGCATAGCCTGACGGCCATAGCATGACGCCTCGACGGGTACCTGTATTCTTGCAGGTACCCGTTTTTATTGCCCGCGCGTATCGCGGGCTGCTTTCATAACGCCTTTCCGTCCTGACAGGAGACCGGAATGTTGGACACGCTGCCCGTTGGCATAGCGCCTAGCACTGTGGCGTTTGTGGTTCTGGGGGTAACGCTTGTCGCCTTTATGTGGGGGCGCGTGCGCTACGATCTGGTCGCCCTCTGCGCGCTTTTGGCCTCGGTGGTGCTGGGGCTGGTGCCCGCCGCCGACGCGTTTGCCGGTTTTGGTCATCCAGCGGTGATTACCGTGGCGGCGGTGCTGGTGCTAAGCCGCGGCTTCGAGCGGGCCGGCGTGGTGGATCTGATCGCCGAGCAGGTGCTCAAAGCCGGTGAGCGGCTGACGCTGCAGCTAACGGTATTGGTGGGAACCGTGGTGGTACTTTCCGGGGTCATGAACAACGTCGGCGCGCTGGCGCTTTTGCTGCCGGTGGCGCTGCGCCTGGCACGCGAACACGATACCTCGTCGTCGCTTTTGTTGATGCCGCTGGCGTTTGGCTCGCTGCTGGGCGGGCTGACTACGCTGATCGGCACGCCGCCCAATATCATTATTGCCAGTTTTCGCGGCAACATTACCGGTGAGAATTTCGGCCTTTTCAGCTTTTTTCCGGTCGGGGCGGCAGTGGCGCTGGCCGGGATGGGGTTTATCGTGCTGGTGGGCTGGCGTTTAACGCCCCGGCGTGCCGGGCAGGCTGCCAATAGCGACATGTTTGATACCGCAAGCTATCTGGTCGAGCTGAAAGTCGGCGAAGACGCCGGGGCCAACGGCCTGACGCTGCAGCAGCTGCGCGAGGAGATCGACGAGGCGGTTCCGGTGCTGGCCGTGGTGCGCGATGACAAGCGCCGCGCCGGCTATGCGTTTTACGGCGCGCTTGAAACCGGCGATATTTTGCTGCTGGAAGCCAATACCGATGAGCTCAAGCAGCTCGAAGACAAGCTCGGCCTGAGCGTGGTTCGTGAGCCCGACGATACCGGCAAGGACTCGAAGCCGCAGGCCCACCAGGATGCGCGTGCCGATGCCGATAAAAGTGACGGCCGCTCCCGCGCAGTGGACACAGAAGGGCTGCAGCTGGTGGAAGCGGTGGTGCGCAACGATTCAATGATGATCCATCGCAGCGTGCGCCAGCTGCGGCTGCAGCATCAGTTCGGGCTGCACCTGGTTGCCGTGGCCCGGGACGGCACCCGGCTAAAGCAGCGCCTGCGTGATATCCGCTTTCAGGCCGGGGATGTGCTGCTGCTTCAGGGCAGCGAAAGCGAGATGCATGAAAGTCTTGCTACCCTGGGCTGTTTGCCGCTGGCAAACCGCGAGCTGACGTTTGGCAAGCCGCGCAAGATGGCGCTCTCGCTTGGCGTATTCGGCCTGGCGATTATCGCCATGCTGCTGGATTGGCTGCCGGCCGCGGTCGCGCTTAGCGCAGCGGCGGTGGTCACGCTGCTGGCGGGGGTGCTTACCCTGCGCGAAGGCTATCAGGCGCTTGACGGCCCGGTGATTGTGCTGCTGGGCGCGATGCTGCCGGTGGGCAAGGCGCTGGACAGCAGCGGCGGTGCTGAGCTGATTGCCGAAAGTATGCTTCAGGCGGGGAGCCAGTGGCCGGCAGTGGTGACGCTGGTCGGGCTGTTCGTCGTTTCGATGCTGTTGTCCAACGTGGTCAACAACGCCGCAGCGGCGGTTTTGATGGCGCCCATCGGGGCCAGCCTGGCAAACGGGTTGAACGTCTCGCTGGACCCGTTTTTGATGGTGATTGCGGTGAGCGCCTCCTGCGCTTTTTTAACGCCCATCGGGCATCAGTCCAACACGCTGGTGCTGGGCCCCGGAGGCTACCGCTTTGGCGACTACTGGAAGCTGGGCCTGCCGCTTTCGCTTATCGTCATGGCCGTGGCCATTCCTGTGATTTTGTGGCGCTGGCCGCTTTAGCCCCCGTCGCCTGCGCCCTTGCAACCTGCCACAAAAACGCATCGCCCCGGCGGGCCGGGGCGATGCGGGTTGGCGGGTTGGCGGGTAAAACGTTGAACGCTCAGGCAGAGGGCGCTTGGCCGAGGTGGTCAATCACCTCGTCTTTGTTGCTGGCCAGCGCGTCAAAGGCGAAGTCGTCCACGGTGAGAAGCTCCAGCACTTCGGCTTCAAAGCCGCGCATGAACTGCGCGTCCTCGTCGCTGATCAGGCCTTTTTTGTGCCCGGCTTCGACCCGCTGCTCGGGGTGCAGCGCAGTCTCGGGAAGCTCACCCTTGGCGTAGGCGCGGTTGAGCGTGCGGTACAGCGCCTCGGCGCGATCGTAGTCGGCCAGCAGGGCGTTGTACGTGGCCAGCGGATTGGGCTGGTCACCGTCGTTTTTATCCCATGTGTTTTCCAGAAGATACGTGCGCAGCGCCGAGTGGGTTGATACGCGCTTGGCGATATCCCGCGCCAGATCGTCGTGGGGCGTATGCCAGCGCCGGCCAGTGGGCATGACGATCCGCCTTAGCGTTTTGCCCAGCGCGCGGTTGGGCAGATTATCGAAGATCTCCACAAGCGCCTGCTCGGCGCGATAGAGCAAAAAGCGACAGCTGTAGTGCAAAAGCGCCTCTTCGCCTTCGACTCTGTTCCCGGCTTCCCAGTGTTTGAGCGTCATCGAGGCCAGATAGAGGTTGGAAAGCACATCGCCCAGTCGAGCGGAGAGCATTTCGCGCTTTTTTAGCGCCGAGCCCAGGCTTGCCATGGCGGCATCGGCGCACAGGCCGAAACCGGCGGAAAGCCGAGAAATATCCCGGGCGTAGGTGCGCGCCGGCTCGCTGAAGGGCACCTTGGCCCTGCCCAGCCCAAGCCCCATGGTGAACGCACGGGCAGCGTTGCCGAATATCAGCCCGGCGTGGCCGAAAAACGCCTTGTCGAAGGCGTAGGCGTCGTCGGCGTCCTTGGCCGCGAGCTCGTCAAGCACGTAGGGGTGGCAGCGGATCGCCCCCTGGCCGAAGATCATCAGGTTGCGGGTCATGATGTTGGCGCCTTCCACGGTAATCGCCACCGGGTTGGCGCTGTAGCCGATGCCGAGATAGTTGCGCGGGCCCAGCGTGACCGCCTTGCCGCCGTGGACGTCCATGGCATCGCCGAGCAGCACGCGCTGGAACTCGGTGAGCTGGCTTTTCAAAATCGCCGAGGGCACGGCGGGCTTTTCGCCGTGGTCGATGAGGTTGGCGGTCTGGTAGACCGTGGCCCGGGCAATGTAGGCAAGCGATGCCATGCGCGCCAGGGGCTCCTGCACGCCCTCCATATCCGCGACCGGCACGTTGAACTGGCGGCGAATGCGGGTAAAGCCGCCGCTCCAGCCCAGCGCGTAGCGCGCGGTGCCGGTAGCGCCGGAGGGCAGAGTGATGCAGCGGCCGATGGACAAACATTCCACCAGCATGCGCCAGCCTTCGCCGATCATCGCCTCGCCGCCGATGACGGTGGAAAGCGGCACGAACACGTCCCGGCCCTTGATCGGGCCGTTCAAAAACGGGCTGCCGATGGGCGCGTGGCGCCGGCCGATTTCCATGCCCGCGGTATCCCGGGGGACCAGCGCCAGGGTAATGCCGCGGTCGGCTTCCTCGCTTAGCAGATGATCCGGGTCGAACAGGCGAAAGGCCAGGCCCACCACGGTGGCGATGGGGGCAAGCGTGATCCAGCGCTTTTCAAAGTTCAGGCGCACGCCCAGCACTTCTTCGCCGTTTACGGTCTGTTTGCAGACGATGCCGGTATCCGGCAGTGAGGTGGCGTCCGAGCCCGCCCGCGGGCCGGTGAGGCCAAAGCAGGGAATCTCCCGGCCGTCGGCAAGCCTGGGCAGGTAGTGGTTTTTCTGCTCTTCGGTGCCGTATTTGAGCAAAAGCTCGCCCGGGCCCAGGGAGTTGGGCACACCTACGGTGACCATCAGCGTCTCGTTGACGGCAAGCTTTTGCAGCACCATGGACTGCGCCTTGGCGGAAAAGCCCAGACCGCCGTAGGCTTCGGGGATGATCATCCCGAAAAAGCCTTCCTGTTTCAGATAGTCCCACAGCGCCCGGGGCAGGTCGGCGCGCTCCCGGGTGATGTCCCAGGCGTTGCACATGCCGGCGGCGCGGGCGCACTGAACGTCGAGAAACGCCTGCTCGGCGTCGGTCAAACCGGCGTCGCTATAGGCCAGCAGCCTGTGCCACTGGGGCCGGCCCGAGAACAGTTCGCCGTCCCAGGCGACGGTGCCGGCCTCAAGCGCGGTGCGCTCGGTCGCCGACACCTTGGGTGCTACTTTTTTAAACAGCGCAAACAGGCGCGGGGTGAGCCAGCGCCGGCGCAGCGCCGGAAGGCCGGCCACGGCAATGGCCGCCGCGACGATCAAAAGCAGCACGCCGATGACCGGCGTGCCCGCGACAAGGCCCAAAAGGCCGGGGATGCCGGTGGCCAGCAGGGCGGCGCCGGCACCGGCTTCGCGCCGCATTGTTATCAGCAGGCCAGCCACGGCCAGCGCGATCAGCAGCAGGGTGAGCATAGGTTTTCTCCCGATGGCGTCCGAGCGAGACGCCGGTCTGTGTGGGGGCATCGAACGTTACGGCGGTTGTGCCTCAGCGTTGCAACCGGTTTCAAACAGTTGTTTGGATGCCTGTTTGGATAGTGGCAGACACGGCCCGCAGCGTGCAAGCGCCGTGTCGTTTTCGTGAGGCATTTTATGAGCCACCGCATCGGGCAGGCCGGCGCTGTCTGTCAATGTAGAGCTGAGCGCAGACGGGCACAAAAAAGCGCTGCGATCGGGCCGCAGCGCTTTTTCAGAGCGGGTAGCAGGCTGCCGGCGTTTGCCGCCGGGCCGCTATCGCATCAGCCGGTCTTGGCCGCGTCGTCGCCGGCCGGCTGGCCTGCCACGTAGTAGGGCACCTCGGCCCGGGGCAGCGGCTCGCGGCCGCGAATCCGGTCGGCGATCTTTTCGGCGAGCATGATGGTCGGCGCGTTGAGGTTGCCGGTGGGAATCACCGGAAACAGCGAGGCATCCACCACGCGCAGGCCGTCAACGCCGTGCACTCGGCCCTGGCCGTCGGTGACTGCCATATCGTCATCGCCCATGCGGCAGGTGCCGCAGGGGTGGTAGGCGGTTTCGGCGTTGTTGCGGATGAAATCGTCCAGCTCGACATCGGTTTGCGCATCTGCACCCGGGGCGATTTCCCGGCCCCGATAGGCGTTGAACGCCGGCTGGGCGATGATGTCGCGCGTCAGGCGGATGCCGTCGCGAAACTCCTGCCAGTCTTTTTCCGTGGCCATGTAGTTGAACAAAATGCTGGGCGCGGCCGCTGGGTCGGTGGAGGTGAGCTGCACCCGGCCGCGGCTTTCCGAGCGCATGGAGCCTACGTGGGCCTGAAAGCCGTGGGCCTGTACCGCGCTTTTGCCGTTGTAGCTGATGGCGATGGGCAGAAAGTGATACTGCAGATTGGGCCAGGCTTCGTCTTCGCTTGAGCGGATGAAAGCGCAGGCCTCGAACTGGTTGCTCGCACCGATGCCGGTGCCGCCGAACAGCCACTGGGCGCCGATCTTGGGCTGGTTGTACCACTTGAGCGCGGGATAGAGCGAAATCGGTTTTTTGCACTCGTACTGCAGGTACATTTCCAGATGGTCCTGGAGGTTTTCGCCCACGCCGGGCAGCGCCTGAACGGGGGCAATGCCGAAGCGTTCAAGCAGGGCCGGATCGCCGACGCCGGAGCGCTGCAAAATCTGCGGCGAGGCAATGGCGCCGGCGCACAGCAGCACCTCGCGCCGGGCGCGCACGCTTTGCGGCTTGCCCTTGCGCGCGTAGCGCACGCCCACGGAGCGCTTGCCGTCAAACTCGATGACGTCGGTCAGCGCGTGGGTTTCCACGGTCAGGTTGTCACGCTTTCTGGCGGTGTCGAGATACCCCCGGGCGGTGGAGGCGCGCCGGCCGTTGGGCGTAACAAAGCGGTCCATGGGGCCAAAGCCTTCCTGGCGGTAGCCGTTGACGTCGTCGGTTTCGGCGTAGCCGGCCTGCACCCCGGCGTCGATGAAGGTGCGGTACAGCGGGTTGTTGCCCGGCTTGGGCGTGGCCACGTCGATGGGGCCGTCGCCGCCGTGGTAGTCGTTGGCGCCGATGTCTCGGCGTTCGGCCTTCTTGAAGTAGGGCAAACAGCGCAGATAGTCCCAGTCTTCAAGCCCCGGGCGCTGCGCCCAGCCGTCATAGTCCAGGGCGTTGCCGCGGATGTAGCACATGCCGTTGATCAGTGACGAGCCGCCCAGGCCCTTGCCGCGCCCGCATTCCATGCGCCGGCCGCCCATGTGCGGCTCCGGGTCGGTTTCAAAGGCCCAGTTGTTGCGCGTGCCCTGCAGCGGGTAGGCAAGGGCCGCGGGCATCTGGGTGCGAAAGTCCAGGCGGTAGTCGGGGCCGCCGGCCTCCAGCAGTAAAACGGTGGTGTCGGGATCTTCGGTCAGGCGCGCGGCGAGCACGTTGCCCGCCGAGCCGGCGCCGATGATGACGTAGTCGAATTCACGTGTCCGGGACATGGCAGTCTCCTTGAGGCGTTTTAAAACGCTGATTCGAAGGGGCCCATTTCGACCTGGATCGATTTGGTCTGAGTGTAGTGGGCCAGGGTTTCCACGCCGTTTTCCCGGCCGATGCCGGAGCGCTTGTAGCCGCCCACGGGCATTTCCGCGGGGGAGTCGCCCCAGGTGTTGATCCAGCAGATGCCGGCTTCCAGCTGATGGATGACGCGGTGCGCGCGGTTGAGGCTTTCGCTGAAGACGCCGGCGGCCAGCCCGTAGTCGGTGTCGTTGGCCCGGCGAACGGCTTCGGCCTCGTCGTCAAAGGCGAGCAGCGCCATTACCGGGCCGAAGATTTCCTCGCGCACAATGCGCATGTCGTCGCGGCAGTCGGTAAAGATGGTGGGCGCCGCCCAGGCGCCGTTGGCGAACGTGCCCTGCGTAAAGGCCGCGTCGTCGCCGGTCAGCACCCGCGCGCCTTCTTCGCGGCCCAGGGCGATGTAGTCCAGCACCTTTTGCTGGTGCTCGAAGCTCACCAGCGGGCCGAAGTTGACCTCGGGGTCCAGCGGGTCGCCGGCGCGAATGCGCGCCACGCGCTCCAGCAGCTTGTGTTCGAAAACGTCCTTCACCGAACGTTCGACAAATACCCGGGTGGCGTTGGTGCACACCTGGCCGCTGGAGTAGAAGTTGGCCATCATCGCCGCGTCGGCGGCGCGGTCCAGATCGGCGTCGGCAAACACCAGCATGGGCGACTTGCCGCCAAGCTCCATGGTGACGTCTTTCAGCGTGGAGCCGCCGGCCGCGGCCATCACCTGGCGGCCGGTGCCGGCCTCGCCGGTGAAGGTAATCTTGGCGATGCCGGGGTGGCCGGTGAGCATTTCGCCCACGCGGCCGTCGCCGTGCACTACGTTGAACACGCCGTCGGGCAGGCCGGCAGCGGTGAGGGTTTCAGCCAGCTTCAGCGCGGTAAGCGGGGTGACTTCGCTGGGCTTGAACACCACGGCGTTGCCCGCGGCCAGCGCCGGGGCGGCTTTCCAGCAGGCGATCTGCAGCGGATAGTTCCACGCGCCGATGGCGCCGATCACGCCCAGCGGCTCCCGGCGGGTATAAACGAAGGAAGTCTCGCGCAGCGGAATCTGGCTGCCCTCGATGGCCGGTGCCAGCCCGGCGTAATACTCCAGCGCATCGGCGCCGGTCTGCACGTCCACCGCGGCGGTTTCGCTCAGCGGCTTGCCGGTGTTGCGGGTTTCCAGCGCGGCCAGGGCGTCGTTTTGCTCGCGCAGCATGGCGGCGGCGCGGTTGAGCACTCGGCCGCGCTCCATGCCGGTCATGGCCGCCCAGATTTTCTGCCCCCGGGCAGCGCTGGCCACTGCGGTATCCACGTCTTCCCGGCTTGCCTGGCCGACGGTGGCCAGCCGGCTGGCATCAAAGGGGTTGGTCACATCGAACGTATCGCCTGACGTCGCAACAACGGGGGAGCCGTCGATATAGAGCGGCTGAATAGCATTAACCATGAGTTTCTCCTGTAGCGGCGGCCGGCGTGCCGCCGTGTTGGGCCAACAGCTGATCAAGGCAGGCAAACGCCAGGCGCCGGGCGCTTTCGGCGTCGAGCCCGTCGGGCGTGAGTGCACCGCGCAGCCACAGTCCGTCGATCATCGCCGCCAGGCCCCGGGCGGCGTCGCGAGCTTGGGCGCGGGGCATCACCCGCGAAAAGTGAAAGCACAGGTTGGCGTATAGGCGACGGTCGTTGACGTTTTGCAGCCGCGCAAGGGCCGGCTTGTGCATGCTGCTCGTCCAGAACGCCAGCCATGTCTTGGCAGCGGGCCCGGTGACCTGGGTGCGATCGAAGTTGCCCTCGATCACCGCGCCGATGCAGGCCCGGGGCGAATCGTCGGCAAGTCTGCGCCGGCGCTCGCCGACGGCATTGCCCAGATCGGTGAGGATCTGGCGCATGGTGGCTTCCAGAAGGCCGTCCTTGCCGCCGAAATAATGGCTGATGATGCCTGTTGATACGCCTGCACGTCGTGCGATGCGCACAATGGTGGCGTCGGCCAGCCCGGCTTCATCAATGGCGCCCATGGTGGCGTTGATCAGCTGCCGGCGGCGTATTGGCTCTATTCCCACCTTGGGCACGGCGGTACCTCCTGAAACGTGTTGAACAAGACATGATAAAGCGGGCGATTATGCCATTGTTCAATGCGCGTATTGCATCATGGCCTGGCGTGTTGCCCTTGAAACCAGCGTGAAGGCGTGATTACCTGTGTAGCGTGACATCTTTTTATTGAACGTTCAATTAACAACGTGTTCGGAGAAAATCCCATGAGCTTGTCTGCCTCGTCTTCCCTGCGCTGGGTTGCCGCCCTGACGTTCGCCGCCGGTATGCCGGCATCTGCACTGGCCCAGCAGTGCGATACCGTACGCTTTGCCGAAGTCGGCTGGACGGACATTACCGCAACGACGGCACTGACCGCTGAGGTGCTGGAAGGGCTGGGCTATGACACCCGAGTGGATACCGTTTCCGTGCCGATTGCCTACTCGGGCATGAAGAACAACGATTTCGACGTCTTTCTCGGCAACTGGATGCCGACCATGGCGACCATCAGCGACCGCTACGTCGACGGCGGCAGCGTTGAGCGTCTGAGTGCCAATCTGGAGGGGGCGAAGTATACGCTGGCCGTTCCCCAGTACGTCTACGACGCCGGGGTGACCTCGGTGACTGATCTTGCCGATCACGCAGACAAGTTCGATGCCCGCATCCACGGCATCGAGGCCGGCAACGACGGCAACCAGATGATCCAGGGCATGATCGATGATGGCGCTTACGGGCTGGACGGCTGGCAGCTGGTGGATTCCAGCGAGGCGGGCATGCTCTCCGAGCTAAAGGCCCGCACGCCCAAGGAAAAGTGGATGGTATTTCTGGGCTGGGAGCCGCACCCGATGAACTCCAACTTCGACATGGCCTACCTGTCCGGCGCGGATGCGTATTTCGGTCCTGACTTCGGCGGCGCTACGGTGTACACCAACGCCCGCGAAGGCTACGTGGAAGAGTGCCCCAACGTCGGCGCGCTGCTGGACAACCTGTCGTTCACCCTGGAGATGGAAAACCGGCTGATGGCCAGCATCATGGACGAGGGCGAAGACCCTCGGGATGCCGCCCGGGCCTATCTGAAAGCCAACGACGACGTGCTCGATGGCTGGCTTGACGGGGTTACCACCGTGAACGGTGAACCGGGCGCGCCGGCCGTGCGCTCCGCGCTGAACTGATGCGAGTCGGGTAACGCCATCGGCGGCAAGGGCAGGAAAAAGGGCTTGCCTTTGCCGCAAACTGAAGGCACAATACGTCCCCGCTGATGGCGAAAAGGCTACGTAGCTCAGTTGGTTAGAGCACATCACTCATAATGATGGGGTCCCCTGTTCGAATCAGGGCGTAGCCACCACGGCGAAAAGCGCAGGCGCCAGCCTGCGGCGATGGTGGCCCCTTAGGTCCTCTCGCAACGCGAAACCGCGAACCCCGCCAGGCCCGGAAGGGAGCAACGGTAGTGGTGGATGCGTGTGCCGGGATGTGGCTTTTGGGGCCGCCTCCATTTTAGCCCCTTGTCTCAAAGCCTCAGTTTCAAACTCCTCGTTTCAGACCTCCTGATTTTTGCTTTCCCCGGCTGCTCTCGTCTAGCGGCGTATTTAGCTTTGTTGAACATTGGCGGGGCGAACGCTGGCCTTACGCCCGGCGAGCCAGCACGCGCAAACGTGATTCGAGCAGGTCAAGGTCCAGATAGGTGCCCTGAAGGTGTCAATCGACGCTCACGCTTGCCGCCCAGGGCGAAGGTGTGGCCTTGACCCATCGCCGGCTGGTAGAGCACCGCCGCGATCTGGCGATCGGGTACTAGCGCAGCTGGCTGTCTTTACTGGCGCGCCGATTGATGCCGCCCGATGCGTTGCGCTGCTTTTCTCGCTCGGCCTGGCAATCAATGCATAGTTGAACCCCGGGAATCGCTTTGCGCCGCGCCTCGGGGATGGGCGCGTCGCATTCTTCGCAAAACGCCGCCGAGTCGCCGGCGTGCAAGTCGCTTCTGGCACGCTCTACCGCGTCTTCCACGCTGGCGTCAATCTGGTCTTGTACGGCGCCGTCGCGCGTCCAGCCACCTGCCATGATTCACTCCTGATAGCCGTGAGAGTCACGGCCATCAGTATACTAGCGGCGATAGGGTTTGTTAACGAGACGGCGTGTGCGTTGGGTCCTGCACTTCCGGCAGGTAGCGATAGCGCTCCTCGCTGAGTTCGGGAATCTGCCGGCGCTCCATGCGGCGAATGGCGGCGTGCATCCAAACCAGAGAAACGGCGACCAGCACGAACAGCACCATGTAAGAGCTGGTCCAGATGCCGGTGAGGTCAAGCACTGCACCGAACAGAATCGGCAGGAAAAAACCGCCAAGCCCGCCGATCATGCCGACCAGGCCACCGACAGAGCCGACGTTGTGGGGGTAGTAGACGGGAATATGCTTGTAGACCGCCGCTTTGCCCAGCGACATGAAAAAACCCAGCAGCACGGTGATGATCACCACGCCCCACAGCGGCATAGCCATGGAGAAGGCGATTTCGCCTTCCTTGCCCTGTACCACGTAGCGGGTCTCCGGGTAAGCCAGCAAAAACAGGCAGGCCAGAGAGGCAAAAAACGTCAGATACATGATAACCCGAGCGCCGTAACGATCCGATAGCCAGCCGCCAAAGGCCCGGAAAACGCTGGCCGGCAGGGTATAGAGCGCCGCCAGGGTGCCCGCCACGGTGATGCTTACTTCGTAGGCACCGACATAGTAGCGGGGTAGATACGAAGCCAGCGCAACAAAGGCACCGAAGACGAAGAAATAGTAAAGAGAAAAACGCCATACCCGAATATCCTTAAGCGGTGCCAGCTGGGCGATGGCAGACGTTGCCTTGCCGCCCTGACCGCGCCGCGAGCGGGTCAGCGGATCTTCCTGTGTGAAAACCCAGAAGGCCACAGCCATCACCGCCAGCACAACGGCGTAGACGACGGCCGTTTTCTCCCAGCCGACCGCCAGCAGCAAAAAGGGAGCGGCGAAGTTGGTTACCGCAGCGCCGGCGTTGCCCGCGCCGAAAATGCCCAGTGCCGTGCCCTGTTTTTCCTTTTCAAACCAGTAAGAGGTATAGGCGATGCCGACGATAAACGAGCCGCCGGCCAGGCCCACGCCCAGTGCCGCGACGAGAAACATCGCATAGGATTCGACGTAGGACAGCAGGAAAACACAGGCGGCGGTGACCAGCATCAGCAGGCTGAAAACGCGCCGTCCGCCGAGCTGCTCGGTCCAGATGCCCAGAAAGATGCGGCTGATAGAGCCGGTGAGTACCGGTGTGGCCACCAGAATGCCGAACTGGGTTTCATTCAGGCCCAGGTCTTGTTTGATTTTCACCCCGATGATGGAAAAGATCGTCCAGACCGCAAAACAGGTCGTAAAGGCCAGGGTACTAAACGATAGCGCTCGGTACTGTTGAGGGCGAGTAACGCCCTTAAGGTGTTCCATGGGTTACCTCTTCAGTGGCGAAGTGTTCTATAAGCGTGCTCGGCGGCATGGCCCGGAGTGCCATAGTCTGGCCATGCTCTGAAGCGCTACGGGTTTTTCACATAGGCGTTGCCGCGCAGATAAAACCACCAGTTGATGGCCAGGCAAGCGGCGTAGAAGGCAGCGAAGCCATACATGGCAAGCTCTGGTGTGCCGGCCTTGATCTGTTCGCCGATGACCTGGGGGGCGATAAAGGCGCCGTAGGCGGCGATGGCTGACGTCCAGCCCAGCACCGGGCCTTTTTGCTTGGCGTCGAAAATCACCCCGATGCTGCGAAAAGTAGAGCCGTTGCCGATGCCGCTGGCGGCAAACAGCACGATGAACAGCGCGAGAAATGCCCAGAAATACTGGTTGGGATCGGTTGCGTTGTACGCCAGCATCATGACATAGCCGGTGGCGGCAGAGGCCAGCACCATGACAGCCGAGATGATCTGGGTGACGATAGCGCCGCCGAATTTGTCGGCAATCCACCCGCCTACCGGGCGAATCAGCGCGCCGACGAAGGCACCGATCCACGACCAGGTCAGTGCGCTGGGCGCATCAGGGTTGGTAATGCGGGTCACGGTGCCGTCAGCGGCTACGTCCATCATGTTGCCGAAAATAATGTTGATGGAAAGCGGCAGGGCAGCAGAAAAGCCGATGAAAGAGCCAAACGTGGCCGTGTAGATAACGGTCATCGCCCAGGTATGGGTGTTGCCGAAGATGCTGTACTGATTGCGAATCGCAGGCTTTAGCGTGCCGGGAAGCAGCAGCAAAAGACCCAGCGTCAGCAGGATAGT
Source organism: Halomonas cibimaris (assembly GCF_055379665.1). Classification (NCBI taxonomy): domain Bacteria; kingdom Pseudomonadati; phylum Pseudomonadota; class Gammaproteobacteria; order Oceanospirillales; family Halomonadaceae; genus Halomonas; species Halomonas cibimaris. Next base: position 2,473,238 of record NZ_AP043828.1, on the reverse strand, counting down.
CAGCGGCAGAGCCAGCCACATGTTGATCCAGTCAAGCGCTACGACGCCTGCCACAGAGGCTATCATGCCCAGCGCGTAGAGCCCGAGTATTTTGCCGAATGCCGTGGCCGGGTTGCCGGTCTGGGGGGAGAGCGCTTTGAGATTGTTCATGCCGAACCAGCCGGCAAACGCCAGCGGAATCAAAAACAGCATCCACACAAAGCCAGCGTTTTGAATCCAGGTATCGGTGCCCGCGTCAATGCGCCCGATCAGCGTGCCGCTGGCGCTTTCCAGCGCCATGGGGCCGCCGGCCAGAGGGCCGAAAATGCCCACCGTCATCACCAGCGGCACCAGAATTTGCATGGTAGTGACGCCAAAGTTGCCCAGCCCGGCGTTCATCCCTAGCGCGTAGCCCTGCTGCTTTTTGGGAAAAAAGCTGGAGATGTTGCTCATCGAGCAGGCAAAGTTGCCGCCGCCGATGCCCGACAGCAGCGCCAGAGCCTGAAAAACCCAGAACGGCGTGGCCGGATTCATCAGCGCAATGCCGGTGCCCGCGGCGGGAATCATCAGCAAAGCGGTGGTGAGGAAAATGGTGTTGCGCCCGCCGGCCACGCGGATCATGAACGAGGCGGGAATACGCAGCGTGGCGCCGGCCAGCCCGGCAATGGCGGTCAGCGAAAACAGCTGATCGACGCTGAAAGCAAACCCCAGGTTCTGCATTTGGGTGGCGATCATGCCCCACATCATCCATACCGCAAACCCGAGCAGCAGGCTGGGGATGGAAATCCACAGGTTGCGGGTGGCAACGGCTTTGCCTTCTTTTTGCCAGAAATCGGGATCTTCAATATCCCACTGGTCAATATCGGCATTTTTTCTGGTCATGGCATATCCCCTTGGATACAGGTAGCGCAAAAAGCAGTGCTGTACGGAAAGATACGCATTGCCGAGACGAGAATAAACGGGGGAGCCAACCATCTGTACCCATTGGCTACTACTTTTGGGGTAGTTGCACTTTCGTATAAGCCGCTGTTTTTCATACGCTTTGCTGTGGAAGAAGGGCTTTGGGTCGCATCTTGGCCGCCGGCTTGCTCTTTGGAGGTAGCCACCGCAAACGGCGGTTTTAATGATCTGGCGCAAGTCCCTGCTGTACCGCCCAGACGGCAGCTTCGACGCGTGAGCGCAGCCGCAGTTTTTTCAGCAGATGCTTGACGTGAACCTTGACCGTGCCTTCGGTAATGTCCAGCCTGCGAGCGATCAGTTTGTTTGACATACCGGCGGCAAGCTCGACCAGAATTTCGCGCTCGCGCCGCGTCAAAACATCCAGCGTGGGCGCACGCTCGGCATGGTGCTGGGTGCGCAGGGCGCGGGCCAGCAGGCTGGTCAAATCATCGCTGATGGCCATGCGCCCCAGCGCGGCCTGGCGCAGCTGGTGCACCAGCTCTTCGGGCTCCATGTCCTTGAGCAGGTAGCCGTCGGCGCCGCTGCGCAGGGCCTCCACCACGTTGTCTTCCTGATCGGAAACGGTGTACATGATAATGCGGCCGGCATAGCCACCGTTGCGCAGGCGCTTGAGCACTTCAAGCCCGTCGAGGTCGGGCATGTTCAGATCAAGCAAGAGCATGTCGGGCTCGTGTTCAAGGGCCTTTTTGAGCCCTTCGCGGGGCGAGCCGGTATCGAATACCAGCCTGAGATCGTCTTCGATCTCCAGCAGCTGCTCCACCCCGCGGCGCAGCAAGGGATGATCGTCAACCACCATGATGGTTGCAGGTGAGTCGGTTACGTTATGGGTCATATTCACGAACTCTCTTCTTTAATCAGCCGATCCGCCTGGGGGGACATGTAAAGATGCACGCCGGTACCGCCTTCTGCGCGGTTTTGCAGCTCAAGCTCGGCATCAATGTGTCGTGCGCGGTCCCGCATGATGATAAGCCCGTAGTGCATGGGCGGTGAGTCATGGTTTTCAAGTCCGATACCGTCGTCTTCGATCGCCAGGTGCAGGCGTGCCTGGCGGAAGGTCAGGCTGACGCGTGCCCAGTGGGCGTGGGCATGCTTGACGGTGTTGGCGAGCGCTTCCCGAGTGATCTGCAGCAGGTGGATTTCTTCGTTGGCGCTCAGCAGGTAAGGCGGTATTTGATACACCAGCTCAATGGGAAATTCCAGCCGCTGACTGAATTCGTGGACGGTCTGCTCAAGGGCCGGCTGCAGGCCGGATTTGTCCAGCGATAGGCGAAAGGTGGTCAGCAGTTCGCGCAGCTGGCGATAGGCGCTGTTGAGGCCTTCGCGTAAATCGCCGATCACTTCGCTCTGGCGCTCAGCGGGAAAGTCCCGGGCCTGCATGCGTTCAAGCCGGGCAACCTGCATTTTCAGATACGACAGCGACTGTGCCAGCGAATCGTGGAGTTCTCGCGCCAAAATGGTGCGCTCCTGAATCAGCGAGAGCTGCTGTCGCTCCTCGATACGCTGTTCCAGGTAGATAGCGGTGGCCAGCTGATCGGTCAGCGTGTTGAGGAGCTGGCGGGTGGATGGAGGCGGCGTTTCCAGATAGCTCACCGTCAGATAGCCCAGCGTCAAGTGGCCGGCAACAACGGGAAACACCAGCGCACGGGCGTTGGCGTCAACCAGCGGAATATGCCGATCCGCGGCGTCGGTGTCGTTTTCACCGATGCAGGCAAAGCACGCAAGGTCACGGCAGTAGAGAGGGCGCTTTGGCGAGTGTGTGGCCAGAATCTCGATGTCGCTGCCGTCGTGCTCGTTGTGCAACGACAGCACGATAGGCCCGATATCGAGGATGTTTTCCAGCCGGCGCAGCAGCGGTGCGGCACTGGCACACAGATCGTTGCCGCTGGCGTAAAGGTCACGGCTGCTGTCATGGATGACCTGCAGCGCATGGTTATGGCGCTCCAGCTCGGCCGTTTTCTGCGTGACGCGGTTTTCCAGCGCCTGGTAGCTGGCGTCCAGCTCGGCGGCCATGTGATCCAGAGTGCGCCCCAGCCTGCCCAGCTCGTCGGGGCAGGTGAAATGGCTGCGATAGTCAAAACGGCGCTGGCTGAAGTGCTGGCTTAGCTGCATCAGCCGGCGCAGCGGGCGGGCGAGGTTGCGGCGCATGTCAAGCATGGCAAAAAGCAGCAAAAGGGCGACCAGGCCAAGAGACAGCATTTGCACCCTGCCCATCAGGGTAATCCGGGCTTCGGTGGCGCGCTCCTGGAGCGTGACAAACTGATCGATCTGGTGGATGAAATCGTTAATCTGCGTTCGGGCACGCGAGACAGCGGCCGGCTCGCCGCGGCGGGCGGCGGTGACGGCGGGCAGTATTTGGCGCTGAAAAGTAGTGCGCAGCGTGACAAGGGCGGCATTGGTTTCGCGGGCGGCCTGACGGCCGATCACCCCGTAACGGGGGCGGATTTTAAGCGCGGGGTTTTCCAGCCGCTGCTGTAAGGTCTGGGCCTGGCTGACGGGGTCGGCATCCGGGCGTTCCAAAGCGGTAATAACGCGGGCGCTGGCAAGGCGCAGCGCGCCGGCTTCGTTGATCGTTGCTGCATTGCCCTGGGTGCTTTTCGCCATGAGCACGGTCAACCCGATGCTGGCCAGCGCCAGGCAGCTGATCAGCATTAGATAAACGACAATGCGCGCAACCAGCGAATGCCGTAAGGCGTTCATATATCTCCCGTGGGCCGGCGTGTATTGATACGGCGCGCACTCGGCGCGCCTGACGGCACGGGCAGTGTATTACGTCTTTGGAGGTATAAGAAGTGGCCGAGCTACCCCTTTGGGCGAGGCAGGCGTTGGGCTGAGGTAGCCTGCGCTGTTAAAAGGCTAGGTATTAACCGCGGGGATTTTCATCAGTCGGGCCAGCTCAGCGCTACGGCCGTCGAGCATGTCGGCAAGCGTATAGCTGTCAAGCACGCCCATAAAAGCGCTCAAGGCTTCGGCAAGAATCGGCTGCAGCCTGCACTGGGGCGTAATGACGCAGGCGTTGTCTTGACGAAAGCACTCCACCAGCGCCATTTCTTGCTCGGTGTCGCGCACGATGGCCCCCAGGCTGATGCTTGCCGGTGGCCGATTAAGCAAAAGCCCGCCGTGCTTGCCGCGTATTGCTTTCAAGTAGCCTTTCTGGTTGAGCTCTTGAACGATTTTCATCAGGTGGTTGCGTGAAACATGGAACGTCTCGGCGATTTCGCTGATCGTTGAGCGCTGCTCGCCTTTGGTGGCAAGATACAGCAGCACGCGAACAGAATAGTCAGTGAAGCGCGTTAAATGCATAGAAAATCGCCTAAAAAAACCTTTCCCTCTATTATACGACCTTTGGGGGCGTTTGCTAACGCAGCGCGGCCCTGCACCTGACGGTTTGTCGTGGTGAATTGTCGCAGAGCAGGGCCGCGCCCGCCGAAAACGCCTGCCGATTCAATCATGTATATAAAATGCATGTTTTTATTTTTGCCCTGTATCACCTAAGAGGTAGGGGGCAAGTTTATAGAGGTAACCGGGCAGAAATCACCAGGCTAATCCGGCAAAATCGGTCTCAAGATACCTGCTATCAGGTAATTGCTTTGACTCCAGCTTTTTGATTAAAGCTGTTCATTAAAAGCCACGGAGATCGACCATGAGTCACTTCATTGACCGGCTGAATTTTTTCCGCAAGGCGCGCGAGCCGTTTGCCGACGGCCACGGCGAACGGCGCCAGGAGTCTCGCCAGTGGGAAGACAGCTACCGCCGCCGCTGGCAGCATGACAAGATCGTGCGCTCCACCCACGGCGTTAACTGCACCGGCTCGTGCAGCTGGAAAATCTACGTTAAAAACGGCCTGGTGACCTGGGAGACCCAGCAGACCGACTATCCGCGTACCCGCCCTGATCTGCCCAACCACGAACCCCGCGGCTGCCCGCGCGGTGCCAGCTACTCCTGGTACATGTACAGCGCCAACCGGCTGAAGTATCCGCTGATCAGAAAGCCACTTTTGGAGCTGTGGCGCAAAACGCTGGCGGATAAAAAAGACCCGGTGGACGCCTGGGCGACCATTGTCGAAGACCCGGCCCTCACCAAGCAGTACAAGCGCGCCCGGGGCATGGGCGGCTTTGTTCGCGCCGACTGGGACGAGCTCAACGAAATCATCGCCGCCTCCAACGTCTATACCGCCAAGCAGTACGGCCCGGACCGCATCATCGGCTTTTCCCCGATTCCGGCGATGTCGATGATTTCCTACGCCTCCGGCGCGCGCTACCTGTCGCTGATCGGCGGGGTGTGCCTTTCGTTTTACGACTGGTACTGCGATCTGCCGCCGGCAAGCCCGCAAACCTGGGGCGAGCAGACCGACGTGCCGGAATCCGCCGACTGGTACAACTCCGGCTACATCATTGCCTGGGGCTCTAACGTGCCGCAGACGCGCACGCCGGACGCGCACTTTTTCACCGAGGTGCGCTACAAGGGCACCAAGACGGTATCGATCACGCCGGACTACTCCGAAGTCTCCAAGCTTACCGACGAATGGATGTCGGCCAAGCAGGGCACCGACGCCGCGCTGGCGCTGGCCATGGGGCATGTGATTCTCAAGGAATTCCACCTTGATAACCCCAGCGCCTACTTCACCGACTACGTGCGTCGCTACACCGACATGCCGTGCCTGGTAGAGCTTGAGCCCCGGGAAGACGGCAGCTACGCCGCCGGCCGGCAGATGCGCGCCAGCGACTTCGAGGCAAGCCTTGGCCAGGACAACAACCCCGAGTGGAAAACCCTGGTGTGGGACGACGCCCGCGATCAGCTGGTTGTGCCGCGCGGCTCCATCGGTTTCCGCTGGGGCGAAGACGAGACCCAGCCCGGCAAGTGGAACCTGGAATCGCTGGACGCCGACGGCGTCGAGCTGGCGCCGCTTTTGAGCCTGGATAAAAAGCGCGACGACGTGGCCCGGGTCGCTTTCCCGTACTTTGGCGGCATCGAGCGCAAGCACTTTGAAAGCGTGAAAAACGAAGGTGCTCACGACGAGATTCTCTACCACAGCCTGCCGGTCAAGCGGCTGAAAAAAGCCGACGGCTCGGAGGTGCTGGCCGTTACCGTATTTGACCTGATGTGCGCCAACTACGGCATCGATCGAGGCTTCGGCGCCGAGGGTGAAGACGACGGTGCCACCGACTACGGCCAGATTCGCCCCTATACGCCGGCATGGCAGGAAAAAATTACCGGCGTATCCGCCGAGCAGGCCATCCGCATCGCCCGGGAATTTGCCGACAACGCCCACAAGACCAGCGGACGCTCCATGATCATCGTGGGGGCCGGGATGAACCACTGGTACCACATGGACATGAACTACCGCGGCCTGATCAATATGCTGATCATGTGCGGCTGTGTGGGGCAGAGCGGCGGCGGCTGGTCGCACTACGTGGGCCAGGAAAAGCTGCGCCCGCAGACCGGCTGGACACCGCTGGCCTTCGGCCTCGACTGGCAGCGCCCGCCGCGCCACATGAACGGCACCTCGTTTTTCTACAACCATTCCAGCCAGTGGCGCTACGAAAAGCTGGAAATCAAGGAGCTGCTCTCACCGCTGGCCAAGGCCGAAGACTATGCTGGCAACCTGATCGACTACAACGTCCGCGCCGAGCGCATGGGCTGGCTGCCGTCCGCCCCGCAGCTCAATACCAACCCGCTGCATCTCGCCGGCGAGGCGGAAAAGGCCGGCATGGGCACCGCCGACTACGTGGTTGACCAGCTCAAAAGCGGCAAGCTCAGCTTTGCCGCGGAGGACCCGGATAGCGAGCAGAACTTCCCGCGCAACCTCTTTGTCTGGCGCTCCAACCTGCTGGGCAGCTCGGGCAAGGGCCACGAGTACATGCTCAAGTACCTGCTGGGCACCCGCCACGGCATCCAGGGCAAGAACCTGGGCGAGGCCGGCGCGCACAAGCCCGAAGAGGTCAAGTGGCACGACGACGCCCCGGAAGGCAAGGTCGATCTGCTGGTGACGCTGGACTTTCGCATGTCCACCACCTGCCTGTATTCCGACATCGTGCTGCCTACGGCCACCTGGTATGAGAAAAACGACCTCAATACCTCAGACATGCACCCTTTCATCCACCCGCTGACCGCGGCCACCGACCCGGCGTGGGAGTCGCGCAGCGACTGGGAAATCTACAAAGGCATTGCCAAGGCATTTTCCAAGGCCTGCGAGGGGCACCTGGGCGAAGAAACCGACCTGGTGACGCTGCCCATGCAGCACGACTCCCCCGGCGAACTTGCGCAAACCTCGGTGCTTGACTGGAAAAAAGGCGAGTGCGATCCGGTGCCCGGCAAGACCATGCCCCACCTGATGGAAGTCAAGCGCAACTACCCGGAAACCTACGAGCGCTTCACCTCCATCGGCCCGATGCTGGAAAACGTCGGCAACGGCGGCAAGGGCATCAGCTGGCAAACCGAATCCGAAGTGGGCCTGCTGGGCAAGCTGAATCATCGCAAGCTTGACGGCCCGGCCAAAGGCCAGCCGCGACTGGACAGCGCCGTTGACGCCGCCGAGATGATTCTCACTCTGGCGCCGGAAACCAACGGTCAGGTAGCGGTGAAGGCCTGGGGGGCGCTGTCGAAGATCACCGGCCGCGATCACACCCATCTGGCGCTGCCCAAGGAAGACGAAAAGATCCGCTTTCGTGACGTGGTGGCCCAGCCGCGCAAGATCATCTCCAGCCCCACCTGGTCGGGCCTGGAAGACGAGCACGTGTCCTACAACGCCGGCTACACCAACGTTCACGAGCTGATTCCGTGGCGTACGGTGAGCGGTCGCCAGCAGCTGTATCAGGATCACCCCTGGATGCGCGCCTTCGGCGAGAGCCTGCTGGTGTATCGCCCGCCGATTGACACCAAAGCGGCGGCCAGCGTCTCGGTGCCCCAGGACAACGGCAACCCGGAAATCGCGCTGAACTTCCTCACGCCGCACCAGAAGTGGGGGATTCACTCCACCTACTCGGACAACCTGCTGATGCAGACGCTGTCCCGGGGCGGGCCGATCATCTGGATGTCCGAAGAAGACGCCCAGTCCATCGGCGTGGAAGACAACGACTGGATCGAGGCCTACAACGCCAACGGCGCGATTGCCGCGCGGGCGGTGGTCAGCCAGCGGGTCAAAAACGGCATGGCGATGATGTACCACGCCCAGGAGCGCATTGTGAACATTCCCGGCTCCGAGGTAACCGGCACCCGGGGCGGCATTCACAACTCGGTGACGCGAGTGTGCCCCAAACCGACGCACATGATCGGCGGCTACGCCCAGCTTTCCTACAGCTTCAACTACTACGGCACCGTGGGCTCCAACCGCGATGAGTTTGTGCTGGTCCGCAAGATGCACAACATCGACTGGCTCGACGGCGAGAATAACGACTACGTTCAGGAGGCCGTGAAATGAAGATTCGCTCCCAGGTCGGCATGGTCTTGAACCTCGACAAGTGCATCGGCTGTCACACCTGCTCGGTGACGTGTAAAAACGTCTGGACCAGTCGTGAAGGCGTGGAATACGCCTGGTTCAACAACGTCGAGACCAAGCCCGGCATCGGCTACCCCAAAGAATGGGAAAACCAGGCCAAGTGGCGCGGCGGCTGGATGCGCGGCAAAAACGGCAAGATCGAGCCGCGCATCGGCGGCAAGTGGCGGGTGCTGGCGAGTATTTTCGCCAACCCCGATCTGCCCGAAATCGACGACTACTACGAGCCGTTTACCTTCGACTATCAGCACCTGCACAACGCCAAGCAGGGCGAGCACCAGCCCACCGCGCGGCCGCGTTCGCTGATCTCCGGCCAGCGCATGACCAAGGTGGAATGGGGCCCCAACTGGGAAGAAATCCTCGGCACCGAGTTTGCCAAACGCCGCCGTGACATGAACTTCGAGAAGGTGCAGGCCGATATCTACGGCCAGTTTGAAAACACCTTCATGATGTATCTGCCAAGGCTTTGCGAGCACTGCCTGAACCCCACCTGCGTGGCGGCGTGCCCGTCCGGGGCGATCTACAAGCGCGAAGAAGACGGCATTGTGCTGATCGACCAGGACAAGTGCCGCGGCTGGCGGATGTGCATCTCCGGCTGCCCGTATAAGAAGATCTACTACAACTGGAAGTCGGGCAAATCCGAGAAGTGCATCTTCTGCTATCCGCGCATTGAGGCCGGCCAGCCTACGGTATGCTCGGAAACCTGCGTGGGCCGCATTCGCTATCTGGGCGTGCTGCTCTACGACGCCGACCGCATCGAAGAGGTTGCCAGCACCCCGGACGAGCAGGATCTGTACCATCGCCAGCGCGAGATCTTTCTTGATCCGCACGATCCCGAGGTTATCGCCCAGGCGAAAAAGGACGGCATCAAGGACAACGTCATCAAGGCCGCCCAGGAATCGCCGGTGTACAAGCTGGCCATGGACTGGGGGCTGGCGCTGCCGCTGCACCCGGAATACCGCACGCTGCCGATGGTGTGGTACGTGCCGCCGCTGTCGCCGATTCAGTCCGCCGCCGAGGCCGGCGACGTTGAGTTTGACGGCGTGATGCCCAAGATTGAATCCCTGCGTATCCCGGTGAAGTACCTGGCCAACATGCTCACCGCCGGCGAAGAAGCGCCTATCGTGCTGGCGCTCAAGCGGCTGATGGCCATGCGCCTGTACATGCGCGGCAAGCACGTCGAGGGCAAGGCCGACACCGCCGTGCTGGACGACGTAGGGCTTACCGAAGCGCAAGTGGAAGACATGTACCGCTATCTGGCCATTGCCAACTACGAAGACCGCTTTGTGATTCCCACCAGCCACCGGGAGTTGGCCACCGACGCCTTCCCCGAGCGCGGCGGCTGCGGTTTCAGCTTTGGCGACGGCTGCCACGGCGAGAGCGAGGCGAGCCTGTTCAACGGGCAGTCGACTACCTCAACGCTGGTCAAGCCGGTAGACGTGTATGAGCCTGAAGCGCACAAGCCGGCAGAAACCAAGCTGGAGGTGCCCCATGAGTAGCGCCGCCGAAGTCTATACTCCCGACGCGGCTGCCACCGCCGGTGCTTCTGAGGCACCGGCCGGCATGCTCAGCCTGCGCGTGCTTGCCAGGCTTTTGGACTACCCGACCGCCGAGCTGCAGGACGCCGCCGGCGAGATGATCGAGATCATCCACGCCGAGCGCCGCTGGTCGGTAGCGCGCCGGCGTACGCTGATGGACTGGTGTCAGCGCATCGCCGATGCCGAGCTTTTGGCGCTGCAGGCCGAATACGTAGCGCTTTTTGACAAGGGCAAGGCGACGTCGCTTTTGCTGTTTGAGCACGTTCACGGCGAGTCTCGAGATCGCGGCCAGGCCATGGTCGATTTGATGAACGAGTATGAAAGCGCCGGCTTTGAGCTGGATGCCCGCGAGCTGCCGGACTATCTGCCGCTGTTTCTGGAATATCTGTCGACCCGGGAGGAGGCCGATATCGGCCGCTGGCTGGGGGAAATCCGCCATATTCTGGCGCTGTTGGCGGCGCGCATGGAAGAGCGTGAGGCCGATTATGCCCTGGTGCCGCTGGGCCTTTTGGCGCTGATCGGCGCTGAAAACGACGTTGAGGCCCACCGGGAAGCCGCACGTACCGAGGCGCCTGACGATACGCCCGAAGCGCTGGACGCCGTCTGGGAAGAAGAGGCGGTGCGTTTTACCGCCGACTCCGACCAGGACTGCGCGCTGCAGTCGGCGGAAGGTCGCCGCCTGGCCGAACGCAAGCACGAAACGCCAAGCGACCCCGTGAAAATCATGCCGTCCGGCCTGTCTGCTGGCTAAAGGAGAAACGCCATGTTTATCGAATATTTGCAACACCTGATCTATGGCTACTACCCGTACCTGGCCGGTACGGTCTTTCTGGTCGGCAGCCTGCTGCGCTATGACCACGGGCAGTACACCTGGAAAACCGGTTCCAGCCAGATGCTTTCGTCGAAAAACATGCGTCTGGCGAGCAACGTTTTTCACATCGGCATTCTGGTGATTTTTTTCGGCCACTTGTTCGGCATGCTTACGCCGCACTGGGTCTACGCGCCGTTTATCAGCGCCGGCGCCAAGCAGGTCGTGGCCATTGTCATCGGCGGTATTGCCGGGGTCATGGTACTGATCGGCGGCGGTATGCTGCTGTATCGGCGCCTGACCAACCCCCGGGTCAAGGCGTCTTCCAGCACCATGGATACGCTGATTCTGGCCATCCTGGTGTTTCAGGGCGCGCTGGGTACCACCACGGTGTTCTTCTCGCTGGGTCACCTGGACGGGCAGATGATGCTCACGCTTGCCGGCTGGGCGCAGTCTATCGTGTTTTTCAGCGGCGGCGCCGCCGACTACATGACCGATGTGGCATGGATCTACAAGGTTCACGTCTTCCTCGGCCTGACCATTATCCTGCTGTTTCCGTTTACTCGCCTGGTGCACGTCTGGAGCATACCGTTTGGCTACGTTACGCGGCGCTACCAGCTGGTGCGTAAAAGAGGCTGAGCGCTAGACGGTTGACGCAGGCAGAGAGGAAGACGCATGTCCATGCAGATGATTGATATTGAAGAATTGCCGGGGGCGCAAACGCCCCCGCCGGTGAGCGTTGGCGGCCGCGCAATCAGCGAGGCGGATATTGCCGCTGAAATGCAGTACCACCCGGCGGACAGCGCCGGCAGCGCTCAGTTAAAGGCCGCCCGCGCTCTGGTGGTGCGCGAGCTTCTCCATCAGCGCGCCCAGCAGCTAGGGCTGACAGCCGAGGGCAGCGACGCAGAAGCGGTGGACGAGGCCGTGGCTCAGCTGCTGGAGGCCGAGCTTGCCGTGCCCGAGCCCTCGGAAGATGACTGCCGGCGCTTTTATGCCGCTCATCCCGAGCGCTTCAGCCAGCCGGTTCAGCTCGACGTGCGCCACATCCTGCTGGCCGCGCCGCCGGACGACGCCGAGGCCCGGGACGCCCAGTACCATCTGGGCGTTGAACTGCTCGAAGCGCTGGCCGAGCACCCCGAGCGCATGACCGAGCTGGCCCAGCGCTATTCCGATTGCCCGTCCAGGGAAGACGGTGGCGAACTCGGTCGGCTTAGCCCCGGGCAAACCGTGGCCGAGCTGGACCGCGCACTCAAGCACCTGCCCCAAGGGCTTCACGACCGGCCGCTGGCATCGCGCTACGGCTGGCACCTGGTCATGGTTGATGATCGCCAGGAAAGCCGCCGGCTGCCCTACGAGGCGGTAACCGAACAGGTGCGGCTAAGCCTGCATGAGCAGGCCACCCGGCGCGCTCTGCGCCACTACCTGCTGGCGCTGGAAGCCGAGCTTGGCGTACAAGGCGTGTCGCTGGATGACGACAGCGGCGGCAGCCTGATGCGCTAGGCGCGCAAGGCAAGGCGCATCGAACTACCCCGGCGCGCGTCAGCGTGCCGGGGTTTTTGCGCCCGGAGTGCGGCTACGCCGTGGATTTCTGCAGGCACTCGCAGGTTTTTTCGGCGATGCCGATACCCGCGCCGGACATCAGCTGATAGGTCTGATCCACGCCGGCGGCCTTGAGCGCGGTCTTTTCGTCTTCATCCTGAAAATGCATGCCGGCGACGATGCTGCCGGTAAAGCCGGCTTTACGCAGCTGCCGAGAGGCGATCAGCTTGCTTTCAGTGTTGGGGGTGGCAAGGGTGACCGCCTGCAGCCGGGATATATCCAGCTGCTGCCAGAAACCGCTGTCTTCCACGTCGGCATAGCGTATTCGACGCCCGTCCCGGCCGACCTTGTTGGGATCAGAATCCAGGCCGGTCACGCGAATGCCCTGTTCGGCAAAAAAGTCGTAGGCTGAGCTGCCGATACGGCCCATACCCAGCACCAGTACGCTGGCATCGCCCAGCTCTACCGGCTGTTCGTCGGGATGCTTGACGTTGGTTTCAAACCGCGTCAGATGCTTTTCCAGACGGTCAAACAGGGCGTGGGCAAAGCGATTGACCGGGGCGGCAATCACAAACGACAGCGCCACGGTGACCGCCAGCGGCACCAGCCAGTCTTCCAGAATGCTGGCGGCGACGATAAGCCCGAATTCGCTGTACGCCGCCAGGCTCAGCCCGCCGAGAAAAGCGTTGCGTACGCGCACGCGAAAGATAATCATCAGTGCGGAAAACAGCACGCCTTTCAGCGGCAGCAGCATCGCCATCACGACGGCAAACAGCAGCGCATCGGTATCCGGCAAACCGGACATGCCGATCTGGAGAAAAAAGCTGATCAAAAGCACTTCCTTGATGCCCCAAAGCGCCTGGGAAAGCTCTTGCGCCCGGGGGTGCTGCGACAGCGTAAGCCCCATGGCCAGCGCGCCCACCTCAGAGCTTAAGCCCACCGCCTGAAAGCCCATGCCGCCGGCGGCCACGGCCAGCACCACCCCCATCAGCACCAAAAGCTCGTCGTGGGCGGCCACCCGCATCAGCCAGTAGAACAGCGGGCGCAAAAGCGGCAGGGCGAGCACCCAAAGCGCCCAGATGGACGGCGTTTGCCCGCTGTAGACGCTGAGCACGGCCAGCGCTACCAGATCCTGCATGACCAGAATGCCGATGGCGATGCGCCCGTGAAAAGCGCGCAGCTCGCCTTTGCCCTCCAGCACCTTGGCCGCCAGCACCGTACTGGAAAACGACAGCGCAATGGAGAGCAGAATAGCGGTTTCCAGCGTCAGGCCGGCGATCCATACGAAACCTGCGGTAAACACCGCGCTGCTGATCAGCAAATGAGCAAAGGCGCTGCCCAGCACCACAGGCTCAATGAGGTTTTTAATATTGAGCTTGAGTCCGATGGTGAACAGCAGCAAAAGCACGCCCAGGTGCGCGGTGTGCTCAAGAATCGGCCCGGCATCGCTTGGCAGCCCCATGACGGGGCCGAAGGCGTTGAGCGCAAACCCCGCGCCAAGAAAGCCAACCAGCGGGGGCAGGCCGATCTGGCGCACGGCGATGCCGAACACAAACGCAAACGATAGCGTGACGACTTCAAGCATGGAAAACGAGCGCGATGGCGCAGCTTGTATCGCGGTAATAGTGGGTAAGCGCGGGCGTCTGGGGCATAGCGGCGTGTCTCTCCTTGAACGTGCAGCGGTCTTTGTGAACCGGAAAAACGTCGAAAGTTATCGGCATTTTACGCTCTCGGGGCCCCAACGCCACCGGTGTTTGCTAAAATCAAATGCCTTTTCTCTTACTTCTGACGTCCTGGGATATTGTCGATGAACGCAGTCATTCTCGCCGTACTGGTGATGGTCGCCCTTGCGCTGGCGCGGGTTTCCGTGGTTTTTGCGCTGGTAGTGGGGGCGCTGGTGGGCGGCCTTGCCGGCGGGCTTACTCTTGAACAAACGCTGGATGCCTTCAACGAAGGCGTAGGCGGAGGGGCGCAGGTGGCCCTGGCCTATGCCACGCTGGGCGCGTTTGCCGTGGCCATTTCGCGTTCCGGCCTGCCGGATATGCTGGCTCGGCGGCTGATCAATATGCTCGGCCAGGAAGCCGACGCTGCCCGCCAGGCGCGGGTAAAATACCTGCTGCTGGTGGCGGTGCTGCTGGTGTCGATCTCCTCGCAGAACTTGATTCCGGTGCATATCGCCTTTATCCCGATTCTGATTCCGCCGCTTTTGAAGGTGATGAATCAGCTCAGGCTTGACCGCCGGGCGATTGCCTGTGTGCTGACGTTTGGCCTGACCGCGCCTTACATGCTGCTGCCGGTAGGCTTCGGGGCCATTTTTCTCAACGATATTTTGCTTGCCAACATCAACAGCGCCGGCGCGCCGCTGGGGCTGGAAATTACCCGGGGCACCCTGCCGCTGGCTATGGCCGTACCGGTGGGCGGCATGGCGGTGGGCATGCTGGTGGCGGTGTTTATCAGCTATCGCCGCCCGCGCCGCTATGAAACTCGGGAGGTGGCAAGCGTTGCCGCCCAGCCCGGACACTCAGAAACCGGCCCCCATGCGCTGGGCTTGGTGATGTCCGGGCTGGCCATCGTCGCGGCCCTTGGCCTGCAGCTTTATAGCGGCTCGATGATTTTGGGGGGCCTGGTGGGTATCGGGATTTTGTCACTCGGCGGTATTTTCAAGTGGCGCGAGGCCGATGATCTATTCACCAGCGGCATGCGCATGATGGCGCTGATCGGTTTTATCATGATCTCGGCGGCAGGTTTCGCCGAGGTGATGAAAACCACCGGCGAGATCGATGCGCTGGTGCAGGGCGCTTTTGCCCTGTTTGGTGACAGCCGTGGCCTGGCGGCGATTGCCATGCTGCTGGTGGGCTTGTTCATCACCCTGGGGATCGGTTCGTCGTTTTCCACTATCCCGATTATCGCCGCCATTTTTGTACCGCTGGCCGTGCAGTTCGGGTTTTCACCGCTGGCGACTACGGTGCTGGTGGGCACGGCGGCCGCTCTGGGTGACGCCGGCTCACCGGCGTCGGATTCTACGCTGGGGCCGACTTCAGGGCTCAACGTTGACGGCCAGCACGACCATATCATGGGCAGCGTGGTACCTACGTTTTTGCACTACAACCTGCCGATGATTGCCTTTGGCTGGACAGCGGCAATGCTGCTTTAAGGCTGCTACAGGCGATTAAAGGCTCAGCTGCGATCAGACGAGGCATCGGGGTGTAGCGCGCTTAGCAGCCCGCGCAGCATCGAAAGTTCTTTGCGACTGGGCTCGGCGCGGGTAAAAAGCGCCTGCAGCTGCTCTTCGGTGCGAGCGTGGGGCTGGGATAAAAATCCGCTTTTTTGCATGACATCGTGCAGATGGCGCTGAAAATGGCTGAACTGCTCCCGCGTGGGCGGGGTGGCCTCACCGGGCGTTTGATAGATAAAGCTGCTTTGGTGGCGAGTGCGCCATGCCCGATGAAGCTCGTAGGCCAGTATCTGTACTGCCTGAGACAGGTTCAGGATACCGTAATCGGGGTTGGCCGGAATGCTGACCTGGTGGGTGCAGCAGCGGATTTCCTCGGCGGTCAGCCCTGAGCGTTCACGGCCGAATACCAAGGCTACCGGCGCGCTTTGAGCGTTTTGCAACGCGCTGTCTGCCATGGCATCGGGCTCGCTAAAGTGGGGCAGCGGCAGGCTGCGCAGCCGGGCGCTGGCGCCGATAACCTGCACGCAGTCGCTGACCGCCTCATCCAGCGATGCGACCACCCGAGCGTTTGCCACCACGTCGCCGGCGCCGGCGGCAAGCCGGGTGGCCTCGTCGTCGGGAAACGCCCGAGGGTTGACCAGCACAAGCTCGGCCAGGCCCATGGTTTTCATGGCGCGGGCGGCCGCGCCGATGTTGCCGGGATGAAAGGTCTGCACCAGTACGATACGAATACGGGGGAGCACAGCTAAGGCCTCTTGTCGGATCGAAAAGTCCATGAAAACAGAAAAACCCCGCTTTCGCGGGGTTTTTTAAGGTCGGGCGCCTGCACGCAGGCGCCCGGGGCAAGCTTGGGCGTGCGGCTTACATCATGCCGCCCATTCCGCCCATGCCACCCATGCCGCCCATGTCCGGAGCGGCGTCCTGCTCGTCCGGATCGTCGGCGATCATGCACTCGGTGGTGATCATCAGGCCGGCAACGGAGCCTGCCGACTGCAGCGCGGTGCGAGTGACCTTGGCCGGGTCGAGCACGCCCATGTCGAACAGATCGCCAAACTCGCCTGTCTGGGCGTTATAGCCGAAGTTGCCTTCGCCGTCCTTGATGCGGTTGATAATCACCGCGGGCTCTTCGCCGGCGTTGGTGACGATCTGGCGCAGCGGCGCTTCCATGGCGCGCAGGGCCATGTTGATGCCGTGGTTCTGGTCTTCGTTGTCGCCGGTCAGGCCGTGAACACGGGTCAGTGCGCGAACCAGTGCGGTACCGCCGCCGGGCACGACGCCTTCCTCAACGGCTGCGCGGGTAGAGTGCAGGGCATCTTCCACGCGGGCTTTTTTCTCTTTCATTTCGACTTCGGAGCCTGCCCCAACGCGGATAACCGCAACGCCGCCGGCCAGCTTGGCCACGCGCTCCTGGAGCTTTTCCTTGTCGTAGTCAGAAGAGGTCTCTTCGATCTGCGCGCGGATCTGGCTGACGCGCGCTTCGATGTCTGCCTCGGCGCCGTCACCGTCGATAATGGTGGTGTTTTCCTTGGACATGGTCACGCGCTTGGCAGTGCCCAGGTGATCCAGGGTCGTTTGCTCCAGGCTCAGACCGACTTCTTCGGAAATCACCGTAGCGTTGGTCAGAATGGCGATGTCCTGGAGCATGGACTTGCGACGGTCGCCAAAGCCGGGTGCTTTGGCAGCGGCAACCTTGACGATGCCGCGCATGTTGTTGACCACCAGTGTTGCCAGCGCTTCGCCTTCGATGTCTTCAGCGATGATCGCCAGCGGCTTGCCGGCCTTGGCCACGGCTTCCAGCGTCGGCAGCAGCTCGCGGATGTTGGACACTTTCTTGTCGACCAGCAGGATGAAGGGGTCTTCCAGCTCGACCGCCATGGTTTCCTGGTTGGTGACGAAGTAGGGCGAGAGGTAGCCGCGATCGAACTGCATGCCTTCAACGACTTCCAGCTCGTTGTCAAAGCCGCGTCCTTCGTCGACGGTGATGACGCCTTCCTGGCCGACTTTCTGCATGGCATCGGCGATGATCTCACCGATGTTCTTGTCGCCGTTGGCAGAAATCGTGCCGACCTGGGCGACCGAGCTGGTTTCGGTGCAGGGTACGGAAAGCGCACGGATTTCCTTGACCGCAGCGGTCACGGCGTGATCGATGCCGCGCTTGAGATCCATCGGGTTCATGCCCGCGGTCACGCCCTTGAGGCCTTCAGCGACGATGGCCTGAGCCAGTACGGTGGCGGTAGTGGTACCGTCACCGGCGGCGTCAGAGGTCTGGGAAGCGACTTCCTTGACCATCTGCGCGCCCATGTTTTCGAACTTGTCTTTAAGCTCGATTTCCTTGGCGACGGAGACGCCGTCTTTGGTTACGGTCGGCGCACCGAAGGATTTTTCCAGCACCACGTTGCGCCCCTTCGGGCCGAGCGTGGCTTTTACCGCGTTGGCGAGAACGTCAACGCCGCGGGTCATGCGCTTGCGGGCATCATCGGAGAACTTGACTTGTTTAGCTGCCATGTTGAGGTATTCCTAAAACAGTGAAAGGGTCAACGGAAAACGAAAATCGCGGGCGTTTTAGCCTTCGACGACGGCGAGAACGTCGGATTCGCTCATGATCAGCACTTCTTCGCCGTCGATTTCTTCTTTTTCGACGCCAAAGCCGTCTTTGAAAATCACGGTGTCGCCGACTTTGACGTCCAGCGGGCGGACATCGCCGTTGTCCAGAATCCGGCCGTTACCGGCTGCCAGCACTTCGCCACGCGTGGGCTTTTCCTGAGCGCTGCCCGGCAGCACGATGCCGCCAGCGGTAGTTTGCTCTTCTTCGACGCGACGGATAATGACGCGGTCGTGCAAGGGACGGATGTTCATTCACGCTCTCCTGATAGTGACGGTAAGTCTCTATAAATGCCTTGTCAGGCGATTTTTATAACGCTCTTGCGGGCGCTTCCCGAAAGAGCTGAAGGCAAAGAGCCTTCTTTGTTAATGGCCCGGCCTTGCGGCCCGGCCGATTCCTTGTGCTGGCTAAAAAATGGGGGCTTGAGGCATCCTTTCAAGGGGCGTAAATGAAAAAAAGTGGCTTTTTTCATGGTGCTACTGCCCTTTGCGGTTAGCGCCGCCGCGATGCCTCGTCGCGGGCGATAAACTCGCCTTCCAGCGGCGCGTTTTCCTGCTGCTCAGCGTGGGGCGCTGAGCGTTTGTCTCGATAGCGAGCATGGGCCTCGTTCCAGTCGTCGGGGTTGCCTGCCTGATGGGGGTTGCGGGTGTGCCAGCGTGTGCCGGCCTGGCTCATGCGGGCACGAAAACCCAGCCGGGTGAGCAGTTTGAGCACCAAGCGCCGGGCGTCAGGAATCAGACAGGCAAGGCCCAGCGCGTCGGATAAAAAGCCCGGCGCCATAAGCAGCGCGCCGCCGAAAATCAGCGCCGCGCCGGTCAGCAGCTCGTCTGACGGCAGCTCGCCGGCGTTGAGGCGCCTTTGCGCGCGTGCAAAGGTGTAGGCGCCTTCGCGGCGGATCAGGTGCACCCCGCCGATACCGGTGATGAGCACCAGCAGCAAAGTGGCCAAAAGCCCGATCTGGCCGCCAACGCTGAACAGCACGACAAAATCAAGCAGGGTAAATAGAGAAAGGAAGATCAGTATCGGCATGGCTCGCTCCGACTCGCTCAGCAAACGGCACGCCTTGAAGCGTCAAGGCGGCGAGGGTAAGAAAATATGGTGGCGCTTTTCCGATAAAACAAGCGATAGCGCTATCCTGAACCGCTGCCTTTCATCGCCTTGATTTCACGGCCGATGTGAGAGGCTGCCCGTTAGTATACCTTGTGCATTTCAATGGCTTTTGCCCATTCCAGCACCTGTTTACGCTGCCGTCGGCTGCTCATGCGGTGCGTATCGATGGAGTGGGGCACCAGCTGGTGAGCGGGAGCGGCCGACAGATCCAGCCGAAACGTGCGCCAGGCGCCGGTGGGCATGTCTTCAGAGCCGTAGATAGCCACCACGCGTATTTCCAGCGCCAGACTGCTGCGGTTGAGCACGTCGCGGCTGATATTCCAGTAGCGCACAATCTGCTGAAAAATGGCGTTGAACGACTGGATGTGCAGGTACCCTCCCGAATTCAGCGGCCCCTGATGCGTGCGATAGCCGCTTTCTTCTTGCTCTTCCCCTTCTTGCTGGTACTCCACAACGTCCAGCGAATAGCTGCGCTCATCGGTGTGCAGCACGGCAATCAGGTGCTGTACATAGATCGCTTCGCTGCTCATGTTGCTGATCAGGCACAGCGCTTTTATACCGATGCCCTTGCCGCGGTTAATGATGATGCGCGGCCGCCGCTGGCGTACGTAGCCGGCGTAGAGCAGCTGAGCGTAAAATACCCAGAGAAAAAACGTGCAGACGCCGGCAACGGCCGAAATAGCCCGACCGTTTTCATTAACCCGGCTTATTCATGAGGCTGGCTTGAAAATAAAGATGGCGAGGGGTTTCTCTTGTAGAATCAGGATGTTCCAGCCAGAACTTGATTCAAGAGGACCTCTCGCCATGGGTGAAAGATTATCGTCGTGGACGCCTTCCTGCAATGGTTCTGTTCGGGCCGAGCTAAGCGGCCACCGCACCACCAGCGACAGCGGTGCCCTGCTGCTGCGTGAAGCCCTCGACAACAGCGGTGTCATCCAGGCGCTGGAAGAGAGCCTGGTCGACCGGCGTGATCCACTGCGTATTCGTCATTCCCTGGCCAGCCAGCTGCGAACCGTCGTGTTGCAGCGCGCCATGGGGTGGATCGACCTGGACGATACCGACACGCTGCGTCACGATCCGCTCTGGCAGCTGGCGTGCAGCGATGCACGCGGGATGACGCCTCTGGCACAGGACCGTCCGTCGCAGGCGACGCTGTCGCGGCTGCTGGCCTGCCTCGGAGGGCCCGATAACATCGATACCGTGCATGAAGGCCTGTTGCGCCTGGCGATCTGGCGCCTGGCATCGCTGAACCACGGCGAGCAGCCCGATAACCTGACGCTGGACATCGACGGCCTGCCGATCGAGGTCCATGGTCGTCAGGGTGGGTCGGCCTTTCACGGGCTGTACGGCACACGCATTTATTCGCCGCTGGTGGCCTCGCTGGCCGAAACCGGTGACATGGTCGGCGGCCTGCTGCGCGAGGGTAACGCGGGCCCTGCCGAGAACGCCGATACCTGGATCCCTCACCTGGTACGGCGCCTCAATGAAGGCACCGGTGCGACAGTGACAGTGCGTATCGATGCCGGGTTTACCGGCAACGATACGCTGCTGGCCATGGAAGAGCGTGATATCGGGTACCTGGGCCGGCTGCGCAGCAACAACACCCTTCAGACGCTGGCGGCGCCGTATCTCAAGCGGCCGCCCGGCCGACCCCCGGACCAGCCCCGGGAATGGTGCCATGACCTTGAATACCGGGCCGACAGCTGGCCCGAGCCACGGCGCGTCGTGCTGGTGGTTCAGGAGCGCCCCGACGACCTGTTGCTCCACGCCTTCTTCCTGGTGACCAACCTGAGTCGGTACCACTGGCCGCCGGAAAAGGTGTTATCACTGTACCGCAAGCGCGGCAGCGCCGAGGCGCACATGGGCGAGGTCAAGTCGGCGCTGGATGTTCACCTCTCGTCGACCGATCGCGGCGCCTCCACCGAGCAGAACGTGATGGATCGCAACGAGGCGAGTCTTCTGCTGAGCCTTTACGCCTATCAGGTGCTGCATGGTCTGCGTTGCGTGCTGGAACGGCAAACCCGACAGGGCTGGAGCCTGATCCGAATGCGTGAGCAGGTCCTCAAGGTGGCCGCCACCCTGATCCTCCACGCCCGACGTATCACGGTCCACCTCGGCGCCGCAGCCGATAAATGGTGGCCGACTCTGCTGAAAGGGCTACCAAAACTGACAGCGTTGCGCTGACGCCTCAGCGGTCGCATAAGCAAGACAGTGAGACGCCGGTCCTGTCGATGACCGGCGGTTCCGGCTGCCCGGATGACCGACGACAAGGCAGGGAAGGGGCTGAATAACGGCGATAGCAGCCGGACAGAGCGTCACCGGAAGACGGTGCCGTCTCGAAATCGGCGTTCGGCGACGAGCTACCGGCTCCCCGGGGCTTCAGGATGCCCAGTCAGCGTTCCGGTGAATAAGCCGGGATTAAGCCATTCCATTGCCTCATCCTTTTCAAAGAGAAAAGCCGCTCAAGCGGTTAAAAAAGATCCGCTGTAAAGCGATACGCTATTGTGAAATAACGAGTGTAGCCAGTAGCGTGGCCGGGCCACAAAAGAAAGGGGGTGCGCTGAAGTAACGGCGGGTGTGACGATGTAAAGTCGTCAGATGGCAATAGCGGGAAGAGAGCAGGGTGGTGCGGATGGGGAGACTTGAACTCCCACGCCTTACGGCACTAGAACCTAAATCTAGCGTGTCTACCAATTCCACCACATCCGCACAACGATGGCGAATTTTACCGGCTATCAGGCTAAAGTCAACGGCTAGGCGTACCGAATGTGCTGTCAAATCAGAGGAAGCGATGAAGCCACGGGCAGGTAAGCCGCATGTTGCGCGCGTTTTTCGAATGAGCCGCAGAGTCGCCGGCGTGCTGCGGGCAGGCGAGGCGATGCTGCATCAGGCGCTGCCCGGGCCCTGTGCGTTTTGCTTGGGCACATCGGCGCCGGGTGCGAGCTGGTGTGGCCCCTGTTACCGGGCGCTTGCGTGGAATCGTTACGGCTGTCGCGTTTGCGGCGAACCGCTGCGCCGTGCGCCGGCGCTGTGCCGCCACTGTCGCGACGTAGCGCCGGCATTTTCGCGCGCTCAGGTGCCGCTGGTGTACGAAGGCGCCGTGCGTCAGCTGGTACAGGACTTCAAGTTTCAGGCTTCGCCGCGCGCCGGCATGTTGCTGGCTGAGCTGTTTGTTTCGGCGCTGGGCCCGGCTGAGGCACAGGCGCTGCTGCCGGTGCCGCTGCATCCGGCCAGGGCACGGCAGCGCGGTTTCAACCAGTCGCGCTGGCTGGCCGACGAGCTGGGTGCGCAGCTTGGCCTTCCGGTGCTTGAGGCGACCCGCCGCGTGGATACTCCCAGCCAGCGCGCGCTTTCCCGCAGCGAGCGCTTTGCTAACCTGGCGGATGCTTTCACCGTCGCCTCGCCGCTGTCCGGACGCATTGCCCTGGTGGACGATGTCATGACCACCGGGGCGACGCTCAACGCGCTGGCGCATGCAGCCCGGCGGGCCGGGGCCTGCGAGGTTGTCGTTTACGCTGTGGCACGCACATCGCTTGCCGCCACCTGATATCATGGCGTTTTGCCAGGCGGAGCTTTTCATGACCCATGCGTTTAGCGCGTTATCGCCATCCACTATTGTGGGCGCCATTGAGTCGGTCGGCGTTTATCCGGCGGGCGAGCCTTTTGCGCTGAACAGCTACGAAAATCGCGTGCTGATGCTGCGTGACGACAGCGGGGGCCGCTGGGTGGTCAAGTTTTACCGCCCCGGGCGCTGGACCGCCGCTGCCATTCAGGAAGAGCACGACTACCTGCACGAGCTGCGGGCAGCCGGTGTCAGCGTAGCGCCGCCGGCGCGGCTGAACAGCGGACAAACGCTGCACCGGTTCGCCGGCTTTGCGTTTGCCCTGTTTCCCCAGCAGCCGGGCCAGGCGCCGGAGCTGGATAACCCGGCCCACCTGTTTGCGCTGGGCGAGGTGATCGGGCGGTTGCACAAAACAGCCGAGCAGGGCGAGTTTGCCCATCGGCCGCGGCTGGCGCTGGTGGAGGATACCGTGCGCGCAAGTGCCAGCGTGCTGGCCAGCGGCTGGCTGAGCAAGCAGCAGCGGCGTGCGTATCAGAGCGTGACCGAAGGGTTGACCCAAGCGCTTGCCGAGGTTGCCGTGCCGAACATGCTGCGCTGTCACGGTGATTGCCACCTGGGCAATATTCTGGGGCGTGAGGACGCCTTTACCCTGGTCGATTTCGACGACTGTCTGATGGCCCCGGCCATTCAGGATATCTGGATGCTGCTGCCGACCGGGGATCCCGATGCCTGGCGCGCCCAGCTAAGCGAAGTCTGTGAAGGGTACGCACAAGAGCGGAGATTCCCTGACGAAGAGCTTGCGCTTATTGAGCCGCTGCGCAGCTATCGCATGGTGCGCCACAGCGCGTGGATAATAGCGCGCTGGAGCGATCCCGCATTCCCCCGGGCGTTTCCCTGGGTGGGGGAATGCGGCTATTGGGATAGCCACATTCGCCAGCTGGAACAGCAGCGAGTGCGGCTGGCGTCGCCGCGCTGGCTGGCCTGAAAGCGGGCCGGCTAGTCGTCTGCGGCTTCGCTTGCCGGCGCTGGCCGCTCAGCGGGAATCGGGTTGGCGACCCCTTCGCCGTTGGCCTGGCGGCGCTGCTTGTTGATTTCTGCTGAGGGGTTGGCCTGCTCGACAATCTCCAGCCCGTCGGTCAGCGTCAGCGTCAGGGGGTGCCCGGCGGGCAGCCGGCAGGCGCCGTTTTCACAGCTGATGCCGTACTGGCCGTCGCTGTCGTAGGCGCTGGCCTGCATCGGGCCGGAAAAAATCGAGCTGTCAGCATCGGCGGTTTCGATGCAGGTAATATCGTGCGTGGTAATACGCACGCGCTCACCGTCGCGCTGAGCGTCCCCTACGATGACGCAGTATTCGGGAAGCGTGTTGGATGCCCGGCGACTATCGGCCGGCCTTAATAAAATGCCCTCTCGACGAGACGTTTCACCGGTGAGGGTAATGGCATCCACTACCTCAACGCCGATGGTGGCGTCGTCCGGCAGGCTGAGCGTAGCGGCAGCGGCGCTAAGCGGCACGGCCAGCAGCGCCGTTGCCAGTGCGCGAACGCCTGTGCGGGCTGAGAGGAAAGACATTTTCGTTAAAGGCATAGCGGTTGTCTCGCATTGGGTGGCGGCGGATAAACGCTGTCGACTATATCACACCATGAGATTTTGCCGATGACAGGTCGCGTCACTGTGCCACACAGCCTTTCAGCCCTTGCCATGCCAAAAGCCGGTGTCGGCAAAGAGCAAACATTGCCGGCCGGCTGCTGTATAGTCTTGCCTGCCGCCGTTTACAGGCGCGTTCGGCCGGCAGGTGATCCTTATATGAACCACGAGGCTTTTTTATGACCGATGACATCGCCCACCACTACCGCCAGATTATGGAAAAGCTGGGGGAAAACCCTGAGCGTGAAGGGCTTAAAGATACTCCCAAGCGTACCGCCAAGGCGATGCAGTTTCTTACGGCAGGCTATCACCAAACGCTTGACGATATCGTCAACGGGGCGGTGTTCGAGTCGCAAACCGATGAAATGGTGCTGGTCAAGGATATCGAGCTGTATTCCATCTGCGAGCATCATTTGCTGCCGTTTATCGGCAAGTGCCACATCGCCTATATGCCCAGCGGCAAGGTGCTGGGCCTTTCCAAGTTTGCCCGGATTACCGATATGTTCGCACGTCGCCTGCAGATTCAGGAAAATCTGACGCTGCAGATTGCCGAAGCGGTACAGGAGGTGACCGAGGCTCGCGGCGTGGCGGTAGTGATCGAAGCGCAGCACCTGTGCATGATGATGCGCGGGGTAGAAAAGCAAAACTCCAGCATGTCGTCGTCGGTGATGCTGGGCGCTTTTCGTACCAACCAATCCACGCGTCAGGAGTTTTTAACGCTGATCAGCTAACGCCCGGGGCGCGTTGTTTTTGGTCATGAGCGCTATTTCGTCTTAGCATGGAGGCATCCGTATTGTATGCCGAATGCCACGACCCGGTCTGGAGACTCCATGGAATCGCTAAAAGAAACCCAGCTGTACTGCCCGTTTGCCTACATTGACGGCAGCTGGGTCGCCGCCGACAGCGGCGAGCAGATCAGCGTTTATAACCCGGCGACCCGCGAGGTTATCGGCAACGTGCCGCGCCTGGGGGAAGAGGAAACTCGACGCGCCATTGACGCGGCAGATGCCGCGCTGCCCGCTTGGCGAGCGATGACGGCGCTGGAGCGCGGCGACCTGCTGCTGAAGTGGTACGAGCTGATGCTTGAGCATCAGCACGATCTTGCCATGCTGATGACCCACGAGCAGGGCAAGCCGCTCAAGGAAGCCGAAGGGGAAATTGCCTACGCGGCCAGCTTTTTACGCTGGTTTGCCGAAGAGGGGCGCCGCGCCTACGGAGAAACCGTTCCTGCCGCCAAGGCCAGCCAGCGCATTGTCGTCACGCGCCAGCCGGTGGGCGTAGTGGGCGCGATTACCCCGTGGAACTTTCCCGCCGCGATGATCACGCGCAAGGCCGGGGCGGCGCTTGCGGCAGGCTGCACCATCGTGATCAAGCCGGCCAGCCAGACGCCGTTTTCGGCCACCGCGCTGGCGCTTTTGGCCGAGCGGGCGGGTATTCCCCGCGGCGTGTTCAACGTAGTGCCCGGCAGCGCCAAGGACATCGGCCGGGCTCTGACCCAGTCGCCCAAGGTGCGCAAAATCACCTTTACCGGCTCCACCGAGGTGGGCCGCCAGCTGATGGCCCAGGCCGCCGAGCACGTGCAGAAGATTTCGCTGGAACTGGGCGGCAACGCGCCGTTTATCGTCTTTGAAGACGCGGACCTGGACGCCGCCGTGGAAGGCGCCATGGCCGCCAAGTTTCGCAATACCGGGCAGACCTGTATCTGCACCAACCGCTTTTTGGTGCAGACAAGCGTGGTCAACGCCTTCTGTGAAAAGCTGGCGGTCGCCATGAACAGCGAGCTTAGCGTGGGCGACGGGGAAAAGGCCGGCAACAACATCGGCCCGCTGATTGACGAGGCCGCCGTCAAAAAGGTCAGCGAGCACGTCAAGGATGCGGTAGACAAAGGCGCTGAGCTGATGCTGGGCGGCCATCCGCATCCGCTGGGCGGTAACTACTTTTCCCCGACGCTGATCAGCGCAGCGACGCCGGACATGCAGGTGGCAAAGGAAGAAACCTTCGGCCCGCTGGCCGCGGTGTTTCCCTTCGACGATGAAGATACCGCCATCGAGATGGCCAACGATACCCGCTACGGGCTGGCGTCGTATTTCTACTCGCAGGATCTGGCGCGCACCTGGCGCGTTGCCGATGCGCTGGACTACGGCATGGTGGGCATTAACACCGGGTCGATTTCCAACGCCGCCGCGCCCTTTGGCGGCATGAAAGCCTCGGGGCTGGGGCGTGAAGGCGGCCATCAAGGGCTGGATGAATACCTCGAAACCAAGTATCTGTGCATGGATATCAGCTAGCGCCGCGGCTCAGGCGCAAGCCCCAGCAGCCGACACGGCCGCTGGGGTTTTTTTATGGTCAAACGGCCGTATCAGTGGCGAAAATGGCGCATGCCGGTGAACACCATGGCGATGCCGGCTTCGTTGGCAGCGTCGATGACTTCCTGATCGCGCATGGAGCCGCCGGGCTGAATCACCGCGGTAATGCCGGCGTCGGCGGCGGCGTCGATGCCGTCGCGGAAGGGGAAGAAGGCGTCCGAGGCCATCACCGAGCCCGGCACTTCGAGGTTCTCGTCGGCGGCCTTGATGCCGGCGATTTTCGCCGAGTAGACCCGGCTCATCTGCCCCGCGCCCACGCCGATGGTCTGGCCGCCCTTGGCGTAGACAATGGCGTTGGATTTGACGAACTTGGCCACGCGCCAGGCAAAGATCAGGTCATTGAGTTCCTGTTCCGACGGGGCGCGTTCGCTGACCACTTTGAGCTCGTCCCGGCCCACCGTGCCCCGGTCGCGCTCCTGCACCAAAAGCCCGCCGTTGACGCGCTTGTAGTCCAGCGCGGCGCGCTCGTCGCTTCCCGGCCAGCCGGCGCTGGCGTCCAGCAGGCGCACGTTGCGTTTTTCCGCCACGATGTCGGCGGCGTCGTCGTCGATCCCCGGGGCGATGATCACTTCGACGAACTGGCGATCGACAATCGCGCGTGCGGTTTTGGCGTCCAGCGCGACGTTGAAAGCGATAATGCCGCCAAAGGCGCTGGTGGGATCGGTGGCAAAGGCGCGGTCGTAGGCCTCGGCCGCGCTTTGGCCCACGGCCACGCCGCAGGGGTTGGCGTGCTTGACGATCACGCAGGCGATGTCGTCAAACGCCTTGACGCACTCGAAGGCGGCGTCGGTGTCGGCGATGTTGTTGAACGACAGCGGCTTGCCCTGGCGCGTGACGGCGGTGGCGACGCCCGGCTCGGCGGCATTCGGGTCGACGTAGAAGGCCGCGTTCTGGTGAGGGTTTTCGCCGTAGCGCATGTCCTGCTTCTTGGCCAGCTGCAGGTTGAACGTGCGCGGGAACGCGGCGTCTTCGTCGCTGACCCGGCGGCCGAGATAGTCGGCGATGGCGCCGTCATAGCCGGCGGTATGCTCAAACGCTTTCACCGCCAGATCAAAACGAGTGGCCTGGCTGACCTTGCCCTGGTGGGCATCAAGTTCGCCAAGCACCCGGTCATAGTCGGACGCGTTGACGACCACGGTGGTGTGGGCGTGGTTCTTGGCGCAGGCGCGCACCATGGTGGGGCCGCCGATGTCGATGTTCTCGATGGCGTCCTCAAGGGTGCAGCCGGGCTTGGCCACGGTGTCGGCGAAGGGATAGAGGTTGACCACGACCATGTCGATGGGCGCGATGTCGTTTTTCGCCATCACCGCGTCGTCCTGGCCCCGGCGGGCGAGAATGCCGCCGTGAATTTTGGGGTGCAGAGTCTTGACCCGGCCGTCCATGATTTCCGGGAAGCCCGTATGCTCGGACACTTCCTTGACCGGCACGTTGTGCTCCTGGAGCAGCCGGAAGGTGCCGCCGGTGGACAAAAGCTCGACGCCGTGCTCGTGCAGGCCACGGGCGAAGTCAACGATGCCGGTTTTATCGGAAACGCTCAGCAGAGCGCGGCGAACGGGGGGCGCGGTAGTAGCCATCAGTCTCTCTTGTCGGTGGGGCGGAAAAACGGCGGTGCCGGCACTCGGCACCGTCGGCAATCAGGCAGAATCGTGATCGATCAGTCCGTAGTGTTTGAGTTTTTTGCGCAGGGTGCCGCGGTTTAGCCCCAGCACCTTGGCCGCACGGGTCTGGTTATCCTGGGTATATTCCAGCACGGCGGCCAGCAGCGGCATTTCCACCTCGGCGATGACCATGGCATAAAGGTCGCTGGTCTCACCGCCGTCGAGGTGTTCAAAATAGCGCCGCATGGAGGCTTCCACGGCGTCGCGAAGCGGCGGCGGGGCGCTCTGTTGAGGGGTGGCATCGTGCGCTACGGTGGCGTCCGGCCGGCTCTGGCAGGGTATGGGGTCGCGGTCGTTCATGCGGCGTGGCTTCCTTTGGCTGACAGGCGCGCGGCGGCATCCGCCGTCATGAGGGCATGCACCCAGTCGAACTGCGCCGCGCGGCTTTCCAAGGCGTTGAACTGCTGTTTCAGGGCGCGCTGCCGGTCAGGGGCAAAACGCGCGTCGCCGGCGATGTACCAGCCCAGATGTTTGCGAGCAATGCGCACGCCCATGAAGTCGCCGTAAAAGGCGTGCAGCGCCGCTAAGTGGTCGCAAAGCACCCGGCGGCGCTCGGCAAGCGTTGGCTGTGCGGGCGGCGTGCCGTGGGCCAGGTAGTGGTTGATCTGCTCGAAAATCCACGGGTTGCCCTGGGCGCCCCGGCCGATCATCACGCCGTCGGCGCCGGTGTAGTCAAGCACCTGGGCGGCTTTTGCGGGGGTGTCGATATCGCCGTTGGCGAACACCGGCAGGCTTACCCGGGATTTGACCTCGGCGACGGTGTCGTACTCGGCCGCGCCCGAATAGCGCTGCTGGCGGTGGCGGCCGTGTACCGCCAGCGCCTGAATGCCGGCGTCTTCGGCAATGCGCGCGATGCGCA
Organism: Halomonas cibimaris; assembly: GCF_055379665.1. Taxonomy (NCBI): domain Bacteria; kingdom Pseudomonadati; phylum Pseudomonadota; class Gammaproteobacteria; order Oceanospirillales; family Halomonadaceae; genus Halomonas; species Halomonas cibimaris. The sequence goes on along the minus strand of NZ_AP043828.1, from coordinate 2,443,946 downwards.
CGGCGTTGTTGCTCATCGCGCACCAGCCGGTGCGGATTTTTAGCGTCACCGGCACGTCCACGGCGCCAACCACGGCACGGACGATTTCGGCCACGAGAGCCTCGTCGCGCATCAGCGCCGATCCGGCGGCCTTGCTGCAGACCTTTTTCGCCGGGCAGCCCATGTTGATGTCGATGACCTCAGCGCCCAGCTCCGCGTTCAGGCGTGCAGCCTCGGCGAGCATCTCGGCGTCGCCGCCGGCAATCTGCACAACGCGGGGGGCTGGCTCGCCGCGGTGGTCCATGCGCTGGCGAGACTTGCGCGTATGCCACAGCGCGGGGTCCGAGGTGACCATTTCGCCCACCACCCAGCCGGCCCCCAGGCGCCGGCAAAGCTGGCGAAAGGGGCGGTCGGTGACGCCGGCCATGGGGGCGAGCATCACGCGGTTGGGCAGCGTGTAGGGGCCGATGGTAACGGGGCCGGTAGCAGCAGAAGCGTCAGCGGGTGTCATAGGGGCGCTAAAGGTTGTGGGCCGTAACGTCTTTGAGCGGGACAGCCATGATACGCCGAGGCCCGCTCCAGTTGAAGATATCAGCCGCCGGGGCGGTGACCGGACAGGCGCACCCAGCCTTCGCGTACGGCGGGCTCGTCCATGATCAGTCCGCAGGCGCGATAGGCGTCGAGCACGTGCTCGGCCTGGTTTTCCAGAATGCCCGAAAGTGCAATGCGCCCGCCCGGCGCCACGCGGCCGGCAATGGCCGGGGCCAGCTCTACCAGCGGGCCGGCGAGAATATTGGCTACTACCACGGGAAAGTCGGCGTCGGGGTGCTGACGATCGTGCTGTTCCGGGTAGAACAGGGCCAGGTTTTCGTCGTGGACGGCGTTACGCTCGGCGTTATCGCGGCTTGCAGCCAGCGCCTGGGGGTCGATGTCGGTGCCCGTGGCGTGGCGCGCGCCAAGCTTGAGCGCGGCAATGGCGAGAATGCCCGAGCCGCAGCCGACATCCAGCACCCGGCTTTCGGCAAGTTCGCCGTCTGCGGCCAGCGCGTCCAGCCAGGCAAGGCACAGTGCGGTGGTAGGGTGGGTGCCGGTGCCGAAGGCCAGGCCCGGATCAAGGATGAGGTTGACCGCATCCGGGGCTGGGGGCTGGTGCCAGCTGGGCACAATCCACAGCCGCGTCCCCATCCTGAGCGGCTCGAAGCCGTCCATCCACTCGCGTTCCCAGTCGCGGTCGGCAAGCAGTTCGTAGTTGATCTCGGGGCAGGGCTCGCCGGGAAACTGCTCGGCCCAGGCGGCATGAAGGCGCTCAAGCATGGCGCTGATGCCTTCCAGATCATCGTACAAACCGGTGACCACGGTTTTTTGCCACAGCGGGGTGGTACCGCGTTCGGGCTCGAATACCGGATCATCTTCGGCGTCCTGCAGGCCAATGGCAGTTGCCCCTTCGCTAAGCAGCAGTTCTTCCAGCGGCTCGGCCTGTTCGGGGGGTACGTGGGCCTTGAGTTGTAGCCAGGGCATGTGCATCTCCGCGCGGTGCGGCAAAAGGTGGAACAATAGACAGGGATAAAGGCGCAAAAAAAGACGGGATGGCGCTGCCACCCCGCGTGCGGTGCCGGCAAGGGCAGGACTTTGCGTCAGGCGTCCAGCTTTTGCTCCAGGTAGTGGATGGTGACTTCGCCCCGGCGGAAATAGCTGTCGCGGACCAGATCCTTGTGTAGATCGATATTGGTCTTGATGCCTTCCACCAGCAGCTCGTCGAGGCCGTTGCGCATCCGCGTCAGGGCGATGTCGCGGTCTTCACCCCAGGTGATCAGCTTGCCGATCAGCGAGTCGTAGTGCGGCGGGACGCTGTAGCCGGTGTACATGTGCGAGTCCATGCGTATGCCCAGCCCGCCCGGGGGGTGATACAGCGTGACCCGGCCCGGTGAGGGCATGAACGTGCGGGCATCTTCGGCGTTGATGCGGCATTCAAAGGCGTGGCCGCTGAGCTTGACGTCGTCCTGGGTGATCGAAAGCGGCAGCCCCGAGGCAATGCGCAGCTGTTCTTTGACGATATCGACGCCGGTGACCATCTCGGTGACCGGATGCTCGACCTGCACCCGAGTGTTCATCTCGATGAAGAAAAATTCGCCGTCTTCATAGAGAAACTCAAAGGTGCCGGCACCGCGGTAGTTAATATCGATGCACGCATCGCGGCAGGCGTTGAGCACTTTTTCACGCGCGGCGGCGTCGATGCCCGGTGCGGGCGCCTCTTCCAGCACCTTTTGGTGGCGGCGCTGCAGCGAGCAGTCGCGATCAAACAGATGAATGGCGTTGCCCTGGCCGTCGGCCAGCACCTGCACTTCTACGTGGCGCGGCTTTTCCAGGAATTTTTCCATGTATACCGTGCCATCGCCGAAAGCGGAGTGCGCCTCGGTGCGGGTGATGCTGATGGCGGAGAGCAGGTGGCCTTCGGTGTGCACCACGCGCATGCCGCGTCCGCCGCCGCCGGAGGCCGCCTTGACGATGACCGGATAGCCGATGCGTCGTGCGGTGGCCAGGTTCGCCTCGTCGTTGTCACCCAGCGGTCCGTTGGAGCCGGGAACGGTCGGCACGCCGGCGGCTTTCATGGCTTTGATGGCGCTGACCTTGTCGCCCATCAGGCGGATGGTATCGGCCCGGGGGCCGATAAACGTAAAGCCCGAGCGCTCGACCTGCTCGGCAAAGTCGGCGTTTTCCGAAAGAAAGCCGTAGCCGGGATGAATGGCGCTTGCATCGGTGACTTCAGCGGCGCTGATCAGCGCCGGAATATGCAGATACGAAAGCGACGAGGCGGCCGGGCCGATACACACGGCTTCATCGGCCAGGCGCACGTGCATCAGCTCGCGATCGGCCTGGGAGTGTACCGCGACTGTTTTGATGCCCAGCTCCTTGCACGCGCGCAGAATGCGCAGGGCAATTTCACCGCGGTTGGCGATCAATACCTTGTCCAGCATGGGAAATTCCACCCGTGTCAAAAATGAAAGATCAGGCAATGACGATCATGGGCTGGTCGAATTCCACCGCTTCGCCGTCTTCTACCAGGATGGCCTCTACCACGCCGTCGCGGTCGGCTTCGATCTGGTTCATCATCTTCATGGCTTCAACGATGCATACGGTGTCGCCTTTTTTCACCGTGTCGCCGACGTTGGCAAACGGTTTGGCGCCCGGCGCCGGGCTGCGATAGAAAGTGCCCACCATGGGGGAGGTGACGGGGTCGCCGCGGTAGGCAGGCCCGGCAGGGGCGTCTTGCGCTGCCGGCGTGGCCGTACCCGGCGCGGCGGGGTCGGGCGCCTGAGCGGAATGCGGTGCCGGGGCATACTGGGCCATGGGCTGGGGCGCGTAGGCGGTACCGTTGGGATGGCGGCTGATGCGCACCGATTCTTCGCCTTCCTGAATCTCGATTTCGCTAATGTTGGATTCTTCCAGCAGTTCGATCAGTTTTTTGACTTTGCGAATATCCATGAGGGAATCCCATTACTCATTGAAAAAAGTGAAAAATGACAAAAGTAGACGCGCAAGAACACGGTGAAGGGCCGAGATGCCGACAAAGGACAGCCACAGCTACCGGCACACAGCGGCGGCGTTTGAGTAGCGCCCGGGACGCGCTCAAACGGCGCAGCAGGTATGTTTCGCCGGCGTTCTCTGGCGCAGTAAACCAAAAAGAGAAAAACAGAGAACGCCGCACGTTAGTGCACGTTGCCGCCTTATCTGCGCTTTACACTGCGCCTTACCCCCGACCTGGAGGCGAAGTTTGCCGAAAAAATCGGAGCGTGTCCAGCGCCGGCAAGCGCTGCTGTGCCGGCGCTGACGGTGGCGGCATCAGCGATGAGGCAGGGGCTAGCCGGTTTGGCCCGCCAGCCACTGATCCAGTTTCTGGAGATGAGCGCTGAAATTGTCCGCGTCGATTTCGCCTTGGATTCGCGCCTGGGTGATTTCTTCGCCGTCGGCAAAAAACAAAAGGCTCGGCGGGCCAAACAGGTCATAGGCCTCAAGCAGTTTTCGCGTGCTGGGGTCGGTTTCGGTGACGTCGGCTTCAATCAGCGCATAGTCGCCCAGTGCCCGGGCCACGCGGGGGTCGGGATAGACCTCGCGTTTCATGATCTGGCAGGAAATGCACCACTCGGCGGTGAAGTCAACAAAGGCCGGCTCGCCCCGGGAGGCGGCGCGGTCAATTTCTGTCTGAAGATCGGCCAGGGTATCGACCCGGGTAAACTCGGGCGCGACCGCCGCCGTTTGCCCATCGCCGGTAACCGCCCGCTGCGCGCCCTGCAGCGGGCGCAGCGGATTACCGTTGCCCTGCGCGGCGCCCAGCAGCAGGGCGATCCCCCAGGCCAGCAGCAAAATGCCCAGCGCCTGGCGGGCTCGTCCCCAGCCCTGGGGCTGGTTGAAGTCAAGCGCGCCCAGCGCCAGCGCCGAGCCCACGGCCAGTGCCGCCCACAGCATCAAGGCGACAGGGGCCGTCACCAGCCGCTCGATCATCCACACGGCCACGCCCAGCAGCAGCAGCCCGAAAGCGATCTTGACGCCGTTCATCCACGCGCCGGAGCGCGGCAAGGCAGTGGCGCCGAAGGTGCCGACCAGCAGCAGAGGAACGCCCATGCCAAGCCCCAGTGCAAACAGCACTGAGCCGCCCAGCACACCGTCGCCGGTGGAGGAGATAAACACCATGGCACCGGCCAGCGGCGCGGTCACGCAGGGGGACACCACCAGCACCGACAGCGCCCCGGCGACGGCCAGCCCCGGCGGGCCGCTTTGCTGAGCGCGCGCCTGCCAGCCGTCAACCTTGGTGGCGATACGCGGCGACATGCGCAGGTTAAAGGCGCCAAACATGGCCAGGGCAAAAAGGGTAAAGAGCACGGCAAAGGTGATCAGCACCGGAGCCGACTGCAGATGCGCCTGCAGGTTGAGCCCGGCGCCGAACAGCCCCATCAGCACGCCGACCAGTGCGTAGGTCAGTGCCATGCCCAGCACGTAGCTGGCCGAGAGCACGAAGGCTCGGGGCCGGGTGGGGTTTTGCCCGACGATAATCGACGACATGATCGGCAGCATCGGCAACACGCAAGGCGTGAACGTCAGCCCCAGCCCGGCGATGAAAAAAAGCCCCAGCGCCAGCGGCAGGCTGGCCTCGTCAAGCAGGGTGGCGAAGTGGCGGTCCTCGCTTTGCGGGCCGCTGAATTCGACGTTGGCCGCAGGGCTTGTCGGCGCCGCTGCGCCGGAGGCCGTTGATGCTTTTGCTGCCGGACTATCGGCGCTGTCAGCGGCCGGCGACGGCGCGCTGCGGTGATCGGCAAAGGCTGCCGGCGGCGCGGTTTCGGCCGCTTCAAGGGTCATGCGTTCCGGGGGATAGCAAAGCCCGGCATCGGCGCATCCCTGAAACGTCAGCTCAATGTCAAACGGGCCGCTGTGCGGCTCGTTCAGCGGGGTTTCAAAAACGACGCTGTCGCGAAAGACGTAGACATCGCCCAGGTATTCATCGGTGGTGAACGTACCCGGCGGAAGCTCGGGCGTGCCCAGGGTGACCTCGGCGCTTTGGCTTTCCACGGCGAAGCGGTGGCGGTAAAGATAGTGCTCTTCGGCGGCTTCAACGCCGATATACAGCGTGTCGCCGTCGTGCCAGGCGGCCGGCTGAAACGCCTCGCGCACCGGGAGAAAATCGTCTTTGTCGTTGGTGAACCACTGCGCCTGGGCGCTGCCCAGCGACACGGCAAGCAGCAGTGCGGTCAAAAGCCACGTCGCGCAGCGCCGAGCGGGGCCGGTTGGGCGGACAGGTGAGCAAGCAGGAAACAACACGGAATACCCTTACCTTCATCAAACGTTAATCATCGCCGGAAACGCAAACGGGCTGCCCGAAGGCAGCCCGTAAAAGCACTTTACCGCATGGCAGCGGCCGCCGTCAGGCCTTGTGGTAGGCCGCGGCCGATTTTTCGATGGCCTTGCGCGCGGCGTCGGCACCTTCCCAGGATTCGACTTTTACCCATTTGCCTTTTTCCAGATCCTTGTAGTTCTCAAAGAAATGGGCAATCTGCTGGCGCAAAAGTTCGGGCAGGTCGGTGACTTCTTTGACGTCTTCGTAAAGCGCAGACAGCTTGGTGTGGGGCACGCACACCAGCTTGGCATCTTCACCGGCCTCGTCGGTCATGTTGAGCACGCCCACCGGACGCGCGCGAACAATGCTGCCCGGGGCGACAGGATGCGGCGTGACGACCAGCGCATCCAGGGCATCGCCGTCGTCGGCCAGGGTGCGCGGGATGTAGCCGTAGTTGGCCGGGTAGAACATCGGCGTGGCCATGAAGCGATCAACCAGCAGTGCGCCCATGTCTTCGTCGATTTCGTATTTGATCGGCGCGTGGTTGGCCGGGATTTCAATCGCCACGTAGATATCGTTGGGCAAGTCCTTGCCGGCGGGAATATTGTCAAAGTTCATCGTTGGGTCCTTGGGCGAGTGCGTGTTGCAAATCGTCGGGGCAGGGCAGCACAGGCTGATGCCGGACATGTTGGCGCCGAATTATACGAACAAGGCGCAAGGATTGCCAATGCGACAAAATGCATATGCCGCGCAGGCAGCCGTGCGCTTTGTATGCACTAAGTCGCATGGTGATCTACAGCGTACACGGTGTATGCTCTGCGCCTGTTTGACGCTTACCGTACAGAGCGTTGCCGTAAGGCTGAGCCGGGAGGAGTATGTGGCGCACGCACAGTTGCTTATCAGTTACGGCCAGGCGCTGGTGACGCCGGGCCGGTGCGGGCACCGCAGCGCAATGACGGTACGGCTACCGGATAAACCGCTGATCCACGCCAAGGGCGGCTGTGCGCTGATGGGCGATGCGGTCGCGCCCGGTGCGCGTGCCGGACAGGCAGCAGCACTTGGCGTGAGAGCCTTTGCGGCCGATTATTTTTCCACGCCGGATCACTGGAGCGTCAAACGCTCGGCCACGCGGGTGCTGCAGGCGCTGAACGGCTGGTGCCACGGGCAAAGCCGCCGCCGGGAGACCAGCTTTGTGGCTTCGCTGTCGGCGCTGATCTTTCGCCGGCAAAGCGCGTATCTGTTTCACCTGGGCGATACCCTGGTGTTCCGGCTGCGCGGGGCAGAGTTCGAGCAGCTAAGCGCAGACCACGTGACCGATTTGGGCGGCTACCGCTATCTTTCCCGGGCACTGGGGCTGGATAACAACGTAGACATTGACTACACCGAGCTTGCGCTCAAGCAAGGCGATATTTTCCTTTTTACCACCCAGGCCGCCGCGGGAACCTTGCTGCCTTCGGACTACGTGCGGCTGATTCGCCAGGATGCAAGCGACCTTAACGCGGCCTGCCAGCGCCTGGTGGACGAGGCCACGGCCCGGGCGCGCGAGCGTGGCTATGCGGTGGCGCCGTTTTGTTTTCAGCTGGTGCGCATCGATGAGCTGCCCGACGTGCAAAGCGACGAGCCCGGCCTGGTGTACGGCGAGCTGCCGATTCCCCCGGAGCTTGCCCCGGGGGATCGGCTGGACGGGCTGGAGGTTACCGAGGTGCTGTCGCGCACGGCCCAGTCCCGGGTGTATCGGGTACGGGATGTGCATACCCGGGCGGAAATGGTGATGAAAGCGCCCAGCCCGGAGCTTTCGCTGCGCAACGCCTACCTGACGCACTTTCTTCTGCAGCAGTGGGTAGTGGAGCGGATCAAATCGCCGTTTGTGGTGCGCGCGATCCAGCCGTCACGGCCGCGTCACTACCTTTACTACCTGCTTGGCAGCATACGCGGGGACACCCTGCGTACGTGGGCCGCGCGCCACCCTCAGGCCACCCTGGAGCAGCGTCTGGAAATGGCCGATCAGCTGGGCCGGGCCGTTCAGGCGCTGCACCGTCGCGGCGTACTGCACCAGCAGATCAATCCGGACAACGTGCTCATCGACGAGCACGGCAAGGTCGTGCTCATCGACTTTGGCGCCTGCCATCTTCACGATGCCGACGGCCATCGACAGTCCGGTGAACTTCTCCGTCCTATCGGCTTTACCGTGCATAGCGCGCCGGAGTATGCCCTGGGGGACGCTATCGGCCAGCGCAGCGACCAGTACGGCTACGCCTCGACGGTGTATTGGCTGCTCACCGGCCAGCTGCCGTATCGGCTGACGCCGGATCGGCTGCGCCAGCACACGGATCTGGAGTCGCTTAGCTACCGCAGCGCGCGCAGCGCCAACCCCGAAGTTACCCCGGCGCTCGACGACATTTTGCGTCGCGCGCTGGACCCGCAGCGCGCGCTGCGTTTTCGCCGCCTGTCAGAGCTGACGTTTGCCCTGCAAAAGCGTCGCCACGTTTCCCCGCCGGACGCCGCCCAGCGCGCCGACGCCCGACGTTTCTGGCAGGGTGTCGCGGGGATTTTGCTGCTGCTGCTGGTGCTTTCCTGGGTGCTGCGCTAGGTCCTTGCTGCGCTAGGTCCCTGCTGTGGGAAATCCCTGGGAGAGACGCAGGCTCGGTCACACAGCAAAAGGCCCCGCGGGCGGGGCCGAAATGCCGGCTTGCAGCGTCGCTTTAGAGGGTAAACTCGGGCAGGCGCTTTTCCACCTGCTTGAGCTCGGGCTTGGCCACCACGGGCAGGCCGTTTTTAAACGGGGGGAAGTCCTCGCCCTGGATCAGCGGTGCAAGATATTCGCGGCAGGCAGGCGTAATGCCAAAGCCGTCTTCGCTGATGAAGTCCCGCGGCATGAACTTTTCCTGGTTGGCGACTTCGGAGAGCGGCGCGGAAATCACGTCCCACTGGTAAGGCGCCTGAGTGATACGGCGAATCGCCGGCATCATCGAATTTTTGCCGGCAAGGGCCAGCGCTACCGCTTCGCGACCCACGGCGTAGGCCTGCTCGACGTCGGTTCTGGACGCCAGATGGCGGGCGGCGCGCTGCAGATAGTCGGCCACGGCCCAGTGGTATTTGTAGCCCAGATCCTGCTTGACCATGCCGGCAAGCGTCGGCGCCACACCGCCCAGCTGGCGGTGGCCGAAGGCGTCGGTATTGCCGGCGTCGGCCAGGAAGGTGCCGTCTTCGTAGCGTGCGCCTTCGGAGACGACGATCACGCAGTAGCCGTATTTTCTGACGCTTTCGTCGACCTTGGCCATCACCGCGTCGCGATCAAAGGCGACCTCGGGGAAGATGATCACGTGCGGCGGCTCGCCTTCGCCCTGGCCGGCCAGGCCGCCGGCCGCGGCGATCCAGCCGGCGTGGCGGCCCATGACCTCAAGCACAAACACCTTGGTGGAAGTGGCACACATCGAGGCGATATCCAGCGACGCCTCAAGCGTTGAGGTGGCGATGTATTTGGCGACGCTGCCAAACCCCGGCGAGCAGTCGGTAATGGGCAGGTCGTTGTCCACGGTCTTGGGCACGTGAATGGCGGTCAGCGGGTAGCCCATCTTCTCGGACAGCTGGGACACCTTCAGGCAGGTATCGGCGCTGTCGCCGCCGCCGTTGTAGAAGAAATAGCGAATATCGTGGGCGCGGAACACCTCGATCAGCCGTTCGTACTGGGCGCGGTGGGTGTCGATATCCTTGAGCTTATAGCGACACGAGCCGAAAGCGCCGCCCGGCGTGTGGCGCAGCGCGGCGATGGTTTCATCGCTTTCGGCGCTGACGTCGATGAGCTCCTCGGTCAGCGCGCCGATGATGCCGTTGCGCCCGGCGTAGACCTTGTTGATGTGTTCCGGCGCTTCACGGCAGGCTTCGATTACGCCGCAGGCGCTGGCGTTGATGACGGCGGTGACGCCCCCGGACTGGGCGTAAAAAGCGTTGTGCTGGGCCATGGAAACGGTGGCACTCCTGAAAAGCGGGGCGTAACAAAACGCCCGGGGCGGCAAGGCCCCGGGGTGGGCGATAACGGTGGCGGATTCTAGCGCAAAGCGTGGGCGGCTGCATCTGCCGGCCTGGCGGTGCCGTCAGTCGGCCTGGTCCATGCCCTGTTCCTGCTGGGCCAGCCGCCAGCCGCCGAGATCCTTGTAGCGGTTGACCATCGCGCAGAACAGCTCAGCGGTGCGCTCGGTATCGTAGCGCGCCGAGTGTGCAGCCTCGTTGTCAAAGGCGATGCCGGCTGCACGGCAGGCCCGGGCGAGCACCGTCTGGCCGTACACCAGCCCGGCAAGCGAGGCGGTGTCAAAGCTGGAGAACGGATGAAACGGATTGCGCTTGATGCCGCAGCGGTTGACCGCGGCGTTGAGAAAACCGTGGTCAAAGGCGGCGTTGTGTCCCACCAAGACCGCACGCGTGCAGCCGTGAGCTTTGATCGCCTTGCGCACGGGGCGAAAAATGTTGCCCAGCGCTTCGCACTCGCCCAGCGCCACCTGCTGGCGCAGCGGGTCGTCAAGCCGAATGCCGGTGAAGTCCAGCGCCGCCTGTTCCACGTTGGCCCCTTCAAAAGGGCGAATATGGTGGGCGTAGGTGGCATCGGGCAACAGGTTGCCGTCCGGGTCCATGGTCAGCGTGACCGCCGCGATTTCCAGCAGCGCATCGCCTGCGGCATTAAAGCCGCCGGTTTCCAGATCGATCACGACCGGCAAGTAACTGCGAAAACGCTGGGCCATTAGATCGCGGGCAATTGCCTCGCTCATGCAGCTCTCCTGATTGGCAGAGGGTGGGCAGGTGGAATAGCGGACATTACAAAGGCCGCGCGCCGGCGGGCTGGCGACAAACGCCCGAGATTCTAGCAGCTTTTCCCGCGTGCTTTATACGCGCGGGGCGCTTGCGGTATTCGCCGGCGCCCCGGGGCGCTATACTTGGCGTTTGATTTTGACCCGTTTTTTTCATAAGGAGCACACGATGTCCGATGTCAAAAAGGTGGTTCTGGCCTATTCAGGCGGCCTGGACACGTCCGTTATCGTCAAATGGCTGCAGGAAACGTACGGCTGCGAGGTGGTCACCTTTACCGCCGACATCGGCCAGGGCGAAGAAGTTGAGCCGGCACGCGCCAAGGCCGAGGCGCTGGGCGTCAAGGAAATCTACATCGAAGACCTGCGCGAAGAGTTTGTTCGCGACTACGTCTTCCCCATGTTCCGCGCCAACACCGTCTACGAAGGCGAATACCTGCTGGGCACCTCCATTGCCCGCCCGCTGATCGCCAAGCGTCTGGTGGAAATCGCCAACGAGACCGGCGCCGACGCCATCTCCCACGGCGCTACCGGCAAGGGCAACGACCAGGTACGCTTTGAACTGGGTGCCTACGCGCTCAAGCCCGGCGTCCAGGTGATCGCACCGTGGCGCGAATGGGACCTCAACTCCCGGGAAAAGCTCATGGCCTACTGCGAGCAGCACCAGATTCCGGTGGACTTCTCCGGTCAGAAGAAAAAGTCCCCGTACTCCATGGATGCCAACCTGCTGCACATCTCCTACGAAGGTGGCATTCTGGAAGACCCCTGGGCCGAAGCCGAAGAAGACATGTGGCGCTGGAGCGTATCGCCACAAGCCGCGCCGGAAACGCCCACCTACGTGGAGCTGACCTATGAAAACGGCGACATCGTCGCCATCGACGGCGAACGCCTGCGCGCTCACGAAGTGCTGGAAACGCTCAACAAGCTGGGCGGCGACAACGGTATCGGCCGTCTCGATATCGTCGAAAACCGCTACGTGGGCATGAAGTCCCGCGGCTGCTACGAAACGCCGGGAGGCACCATCATGCTCAGCGCCCACCGCGCCATCGAGTCGCTGACGCTGGACCGCGAAGAAGCCCACATGAAAGACCAGCTGATGCCCAAGTACGCCGAAGTGGTGTACAACGGCTATTGGTGGAGCCCTGAGCGCCGCATGCTCCAGGCCGCCATCGACGAGACCCAGAAAAACGTCTCCGGCGTGGTGCGCATGAAGCTCTACAAGGGCAGCGCTACCGTGGTGGGCCGCAAGTCCGAGGCGTCGCTGTTCGACGAGTCCATCGCTACCTTTGAAGACGACGAAGGCGCCTACGACCAGAAAGACGCCGAAGGCTTTATCAAGCTCAACGCCCTGCGTCTGCGCATTGCCGCCGGCAAGGGCCGCAAGCAAAGCTGAGCGGCGCCTGAAGCCGGTTGACGAGACGCGCCGCTGAGCCTGGTGCCCGGCGCGCATCGCGACAGGACGGCAAGGGCCTGGCCTTTGCCGTCCTGTGCCGTCAAGGGATGGCCGAACCGCCCAGGTGGGAGGATGACCATGCTGAAAAAACTGTTTTCTACCCTGTCCGGCAGCGCTGGGCGCGCCGAGCAAGCAAGCGCTGCACCGCCGGCCGAGCCGGTTGCCTACAAGGGCTATGTGATTATTGCTCAACCCGACATCGAGGACGGCCGGTTTCGCGTCAGCGGCGTGATCCAGCGGCCGCAGGACGACGGTGAAGCGCTGGAGCACCGCTTCGAGCGCTCTGACGTGCTGCCCGACCGCGAAAGCTGTGAAGCCATGACGGTGAGCAAAGCGCAGCGCTTTATCGACGAAACCGGCGAGGCCATGTTCGGTAGCGATCCGCGTCGCCGCGCCGACGGCGATAGCGACGCTCAATGACCGCTGTTCATAGCGGCTTCGGCCGGCTCGTCTGCGGCCAGGGGCAGCTCCAGCGTTAAACGAGCGCCGCCCAGCCGCGGGCCCGCGTCGGCCCACAGCCGGCCGCCCAGGTGGGCAACGATGCCCCGGCTGATGGCAAGCCCCAGCCCGCTGCCCCGGGGGCGGCCGCGCTTGTCGTCGTTGTGCTGCAGCTGATGGAACTTGTCGAACACCCGCTCGCGCTCCTCGGGGGAAATGCCCGGGCCGTTGTCCTCCACGCTCAGGCGGTAGCGGTTGCGATGACGCTCAAGGCGAATAAGCACCTCGGGAGCGTGGCGATCGGCAAACTTGCCGGCGTTGTCCAGCAAATTGATGATGACCTGCTCCAGCCGGTCGGCGTCGCCTGTGACCGTGGCCGGGCCGTCGCCGAGCTCGGCTGCCAGCGCGATGCCGCGTTGGCGGTGCAGCTGGGCCACGGCGTCCACGCTGCGCTGTGCCAGCACGGCGAGGTCGAGGTGCTCGGGGTTGAGCGTCAAACGTCCGCTTTCCAGCCGGGCAAGATCAAGAATTTCTTCGATCAGCCGGGAAAGGCGCTGGCTTTCGTGAACGATAACGTCAAGAAAATGGCGGCGCCTGTCGGCGTCCAGGCCGTCGTCGCCGTGAAGAATTTCCGCGAAGGCGCGGATGGACGTCAGCGGCGTGCGCAGCTCGTGGCTGACCGTGGCGATAAACTCGTCCTTGAGCCGGTCCAGCTCGCGTAGCCGGTCGTTGGCTTGGCGCAACGCTTCGCTGGCGCGTTCCAGCTCGGCGGATTTCTGCTCCAGCCGGCGGTTGTACTCCAGCGTCTGAGAGGTGGTATCCAAAATGCTGAGGATGGAGGCCAGGTCCAGCGCTTCGCCGCGCACCACGGAGTTGATCAGCACCCGAGCCGAGGCGTTGCCCAGCGAGCCGGCCAGCGCCTGCTCGGCGCGGGTGATCAGCCGCGGCGAGGCCGCGCGGCTGTCGCCGTCGCCGCCGTCGCCGCCGTCGCCGGCATCGACAAAAACACGCTCAATGGCGGCGTCACCCAGGTAGCGGCGCAGCAGCCCGCCGAGCTCTCCTCGCGTGGTCTGCCCTTGCCACAGCGAAGCGCTGGGCAGGTTGGGGTGCAGCGCTTCGGTAAACAGCGCCGCCTGGGTCTGCTCCAGCGCCGTGGGCCGGGTAAACAGCGACACCCCGACGAACAGCCCAAGGTTGGCCAGCAGGCTCCACAGCAGCGCGTGGGTGTAGATGTCCCAGCCCTCAAGGCCGAACAGCGCGTAAGGCTTGAGCCAGCCCACGCCCAGCGGCCCTTGATGAATCAGCGCGGCGTCAAGCCAGCCGGACTGGGCAAAGCCCGGCAGCAGCAGGGTGTACCCCCAAAGGCAAAAGCCGGCGCCCAGCCCCCACAGCGCGCCGGCCCGTGTGGCCCCGCGCCAGTAAAGGCCAACCAGCAGCGCCGGGGCAAACTGCGCGGCGCCCACAAAGGAAACGAGCCCAATGGTGACCAGGCTGTAGGCGTCGCCGATCAGCGCGTGATACACGTAGCCCAGCAGCAGAATCACCACGATGGCCACCCGGCGAATGCCCAGCAGCCAGGCGGCCAGCCGGCCCGTACCGCTCAAGTGCAGGCGCTGAAACCGCAGGAGCAAAGGCATTACCAGCTGGTTGCTGACCATGGTCGACAGCGCAATGGTTTCGACGATCATCATCCCGGTGGCGGCGGACAGCCCGCCGATGAACACCAGCAGCGGCAGCGCCTCGGCGCCCGCCGCGAGCGGCAGGGTGAGCACAAAGCTGTCCGGATCGGCGCCGTCGCCGCCCAGCAGCAGCCCGGCAAGGGCGATAGGCACTACGAACAGGTTGATCAGCAAAAGATACAGCGGAAAGACCCAGCTGGCGCGGTCGATGTGGGTTTCGTCGACGTTTTCCACCACCAGCACCTGAAACTGGCGCGGCAGGGTGAGAAAGGCCAGCACGGCCAGAATCAGCACGCCCACCCAGCCGGTGGCGCCGCCGGGCACCTGCTCAAGCCCCAGTACCTGAGAGAGCGCCGGCGTGCTGGCCACCTGGCCGAACAGATCGCCGGGGCCGTTGAACATCACAAACACCACGAAGATGCCCACGGCAAGAAACGCCACCAGCTTGACCAGCGACTCCACGGCAATGGCCGCGACCATGCCTTCGTGGCGCTCGCTGGCGTCCAGGTGGCGGGTGCCGAACAGAATGATGAACACCGCCAGCACCAGCGCCACCCAGAAGGACTTGTCGATCCAGAAGCTCGGCTGATCCAGGGCGGCATCGGCCGGCGCGGGGTAGTTGACCAGCACGGCATGGCTGACGGTGATGGCCTTGAGCTGCAGGGCGATATAGGGCGTGCTGGTGATCAGCGCCATCAGCGCGACCACCGCGCCCAGCCCGGCGCTCTTGCCGTAGCGAGCGCTGATAAAGTCGGCAATCGAGGTGATGCGCTGGCGGGCGGCGATGCGCACCATCTTGCGGATGACAAAGGGCGCGGCCAGCATGGCAAGCGTCGGCCCCAGATAGATCAGCAGAAAGTGCGGCCCCTGGGACGAGGCGCGTCCGACGCTTCCGTAGAACGTCCAGGCGGTGCAGTACACGGCGATGGACAGCGCATACACCGTGGGCGAGCCGATGGCCGAGCGCCCGGCCTCGGCGCGGCGGTCGCCCCAGGCGGCTACCACGAACAGCAGCGCCAGGTAGCCAAAGGCCGCCGCGAGAATGAAAGCCTCATGCCGCATGGCTCACCGGTCCCGGCCGCGCGCCCTGCGGCTTTCCATAAGCCAAGCGGCCAGCCCGATCACCCCGGCCCAGGCGCCGAACAGGTAGAGTACCCCCTCGATGCCGGTGGCCGAGGCCATACGATCCACGACCAGCAGCAGCGGCGGGCTGAACAGGATTGCCGCGGCGACAAGCAGTGCGCCAAGGCGCTCGCCGCGCCGCGAACGCTGGCGTAGCGGTGTCGTCATGGTGCGGTGGCATCCTCGCTATCAACGGCGTTGGCCTGCAGGGCCAGCAGCGTTTCCAGCGTATCGATGCCGCGGGCTTCCAGCCGCGGCAGCAGGGCCAGCCACAGCGCGGCGGTCACCCGGGCATCGCCCAGCGCGGTGTGGCGCGTACCGGGAGGAAAGTCGATGGCGTAGCGCGCGGCCAGGCTGTCCAGGTCGTGGCCGTCCAGGGCTTCGTCCAGCGCCCGGGAAAGCAGCAGGGTATCCAGCACCGGCATGTCAAAGTCGATGCCCTGATGGCTGATGGCGAGCATGTCAAAAGAGGCGTTGTGGGCCAGCAGCACGGCGTCGCCGAGGTAGTCGCGAAACTCGCTCAGCACCGCGTCAAGGGGCGGGGCATCGCTTACGTCGGCGTCGCTGATGCCGTGAATGGCGGTGCTTTCCGCGGGGATCGGGCGGCCCGGATTGACGCGGCGGGCGAAGGTATCGTCGGCCAGTACGCGGGCGTTGACGATGCGGCATGCCCCCAGGCTGACCACGCGATCGCCCTGGCGCAAGGCAAGACCTGTGGTTTCGGTATCAAAGGCGACGATTTCCAGGCTGCGCAGGGCGAGCCCGGCTCGGGGTTCGTCCGGTGAAGGCAGCCGGGCAATGCCGAAGTCGTGAAACTCCGGGCGCGGCGGCACGGCCTGCAGCGGCGGGCCGGCCCGTTCACTGGCGGGCAGCGGCAGGCGCAGGCGCGCGCGCTTGCCGTCGGCATCGGCCAGACTCCACATCTCGCTGGCGTGCTGGCGCAGCACTTCGCCGGCGGTAGGTGAAAGCGGTAGACGATTCAGCGCCAGGCGCTGCCAGCGGGCCAGCTCAGCGTTGGGCACGGCGCGGCCGTGCCAGATCAAATCGAGATAGACCTGTTTGTTGCCCAGCGTGATTTCGCCTTCGAGCGGTTTGCCCTCGGCGTCGGCAATAGCCGGACCGCCGGCAGCGCACTGCGCCTGAAGGTAGTGCAAAAGCGAATCAAGCAGGGCGATCAGCGCCGGGGCGTCGCCCTGAAACCAGGCCGGCATACCCACCGGGGTGATCAGCCGTTGCGCCGGGTCGAGCTGTTCGTCCAGCGCCTGCCAGAAATCGTTGGACCAGATAGGCGAGAGCTGCTCGCCCTGGCGCTGCATGTCGTCGACAAGCCGGCTCAGCCGGGCAATGCTTTCGCCAAGCGCCGGCCCGTCTTCGTCAATGGCCCGGGCCAGGCGCTGGCGCAGCGTGTCGGCTTCAAGGCCGCCCAGCTCTTTGAGCGCATCGGCAGCGCCGGTAAGGCCGGCGGCGCGGCGGCGCAGATCGCCAAGCCCGGCGGCAAGCTCGGCGCGCACGCCCATTTCGGTACGCCAGGCGTGGGTGGCGTCTTCCAGTGTGATCAGACTTTCCCCGTCGCTCTGTGCGACCCGGCGCAGCGTGGCCTTGAGCCAGCGCGTGCCGCGGGGAAGGAGCACCTTGCGCGGTGTGCCGTCGGCGGGCAGCCGGTCAAGGGTGCCGTGCAGGCTGGCCGCCGGCAGCAGCGCGTCTATGCGCTTGCCCAGCCCCGGGGCCGGCTCGCCGTCAAAGAAGTGTTCGGCGGCGGCGTTGAACAGCAAAATACGGCGGTGGCGATCGCACAGCAGCAGCGGCGTGTGCAGGGTTTGCAGCAGCGCTTCCAGCCGCTGGCGGGTGCCGGCGGCTTCCCGGGCGCCTTCGCTGCGGGCATCGGCCAGGCGCGTGCGGTCGGCCTGCCAGCTTTCCTGCACGCGGGCAAGATCCGGCCCCAGTCCGGCCAGCCAGCCTTCCGGCGGGCGCTTTTCGTGTGCATCCGGGCTGGCGACCAGCCGTGCCAGCTGCGCCTGAAGATGGCGCAGCGGCGTGAACAGCATACGTTCGAGCACCAGCCCGGCGAGCAGAAGGGTCGCCCCGCCGGAGAAACACCCCAGCCACAGCACGGCGCGTGCCCAGCCGTCGGCGCCCAGCCGGGTGTCCAGCCAGGCGGCAAACAGCGCGCCGCCGGCCAGGCTGCCGCCGCTGAGCACAAGCCACAGGCCCACCAGCCGCTGGCGGCGGGGCAGCCCGCGGCGCTCACGGCGTGTCATGATCGGTCTCCGCCAGCAGGGCGCTGACCTTGTCGACCAGCGCGCGGGTGGAAAACGGCTTGGTGATGTAGTCGTCGGCGCCCAGCGCCATGCCTTTTTCCCGCTCGACCTCGCGGCCGTGGGCGGTGAGCATGATGATCGGCAGCGCGCGGGTGGCGTCGTTGCCGCGCAGCCGCTCCAGCACGTCAAAGCCGCTGATGCCGGGCAGGCTGATGTCGAGCAGCACCAGGTCCGGCGGGGCGGTATCAACGTGTTCAAGGGCGCTTTCACCGTCGCCGGCGGTGGTGACCGTAAATCCGGCCTGCTGGATTAGAAATTCAAGCGAAAGCAGGATGTTGGGTTCGTCGTCTACCACCAGTACCTTAGCCTGTGCCATGGCGTTCTCCCGCGGCGTTGTTGTGGCGTTGTTGCAGCGCTATAGAGCGGCAGTGCCGTATTGGCAGTCTAGGCACCGGATGCGCCGACGGCCAAGGCGACCTTGGCCGAATGCCGGGGGTAGCTATACCGCCAACAAGGGCGAAGGCGGCGGGTGTGGGGCAAGGCTGAGCGGCGTTACAGCTCGGTTTTTTCGGGGTAGTCGCAAAGATCTTCGATAAGGCAGCTGCCGCAGCGGGGCTTGCGTGCGATACAGGTATAGCGGCCGTGCAAAATCAGCCAGTGGTGGGCGTCGCGCTTGAACGCGCGCGGCACGTGGCGCAAAAGCTTGTGCTCGACTTCTACCACGTTTTTGCCCGGGGCCAGCCCGGTGCGGTTGGCAACGCGAAAGATATGCGTATCCACGGCGATGGTGGGCATGCCAAACGCCGTGTTGAGGATGACGTTGGCGGTTTTGCGCCCGACCCCGGGCAGCGCTTCCAGGGCTTTGCGCGTGCGCGGGACCTCGCCTGCGTGCTTTTCCACCAGCAGGCGGCAGGTTTTCATCAGGTTTTCGGCCTTGGTGTTGTAAAGGCCGATGGTTTTGATGTGCGCTTTCAAGTCGTCAACGCCCAGATCGATGATTGCCTGGGGCGTGTTGGCCGCGGGAAACAGCCTGGCCGTGGCCTTGTTGACGCTCACGTCGGTGGCCTGGGCGGAGAGCAGCACCGCGGTGAGCAGTTCAAACGGCGTGGTCCAGTTGAGCTCGGTTTGCGGGTGCGGGTTTGCCGCTTGCAGCCGGGCAAAGATCTCGTAGCGCTTCTGCGCGTTCATGGCGTCTTCTCTGATTCGTCGGCGGCGTTGTCCAGTGCTTTTCGCGCGTCAGCCAGCAGGCGCTCGGCTTTGGGCAGCTGCGCTCGGGCGGTGGCTTCGGCATTTGCGTCTTGGCGGCGCACGGCGCTGTCGCGCTGCTGCTGCACGCGCCTGAGCGCCTGCTCGGCGGCGCGCACGGCAAGCTTTTTCTGGCGCAGCGCGGCCGCTTGGCCGTCGCTTGCTGAACCAGCTTGCGGGGTGCGGCGCTTTTGCAGGCGCCGCCGGCGCTTTTCCTGACGCTTTTCTCGGGCTTCGCGCTCAAGGCGTGCCTGGCGCGCGCGGTGGCGCATCCGCCCCAGCTCGGCGCGGCGCTCCAGAAAGGTGTGCTGCTCGGCTTCGCTTGTGGCCGCCTGCCAGCCGGGGTGGGCCACCATGTCGATGCAGTCTACCGGGCAGGGTGCTACGCACAGCTCGCAGCCGGTGCACTCGTCGGTAATCACCGTGTGCATGCGCTTGGCCGCGCCGAGAATGGCATCCACCGGGCAGGCCTGAATACATTTGGTGCAGCCAATGCATTCGTCCTCGCGGATGACGGCGGCCAGCGGCGGCTGGGCCGGTTCGGCAAGCGTCTGGGGCGGCTGGCCGGTCAGCTCGATAAGCCGTTCAAGGGTGGCCTCGCCGCCGGGCGGGCAGCGGTTGACCGGCTCGCCCTCGGCGATGGCGCGGGCGTAGGGCAAGCAGCCGTCAAAGCCGCACTTGCCGCACTGGGTCTGGGGCAGCAGGGCATCGACGGCTTCGATCAGCGAGGCGTTGCGACTCATGGGGCAGCCACTCAGGTCACGCGCTGGCCGGGCTCGGCGCCGTCGTCCGGCGAGAGCAGGTAGATGCCGGCGTCGTTGGCGGACGCCAGCACCATGCCTTCGGAGACGCCAAAGCGCATCTTGCGCGGTGCCAGGTTGGCTACCATGATCGTCAGCCGGCCCTCCAGCGCTTCCGGGGCGTAGGACGAGCGGATGCCGGAGAACACGTTGCGCGTCTCGCCGCCCAGATCCAGGGTCAGCTGCAGGAGCTTGTCGGCGCCTTTGACGTAGGAAGCGCGGGCAATGCGGGCAATGCGCAGATCGACCCTGGTGAAGTCGTCAAAGCTGATTTCCTCGGCGATGGGGTCGTCCACCAGCGGGCCTTTGGGGGCGTCCTTGAGCTTTTGCTCGGCGGCGATGTCTTCTTTTGACGCCTCGATCATCGCATCGATCCTGTCGCGTTCAACGCGGGTCATCAGCGGTTTGAACTTGTTGATGGCATGCTCGGTCAGCACTTCGTGGCGGCTTGCCCAGCTCAGGGTGTCGAGCTTGAGGAACGCCTGGGCCTGCTCGGCCATGGCCGGCACGACCGGGGCGAGATAGACCATCAGCTGGCGGAACAGATTGATGCCCACCGAGCAGATGTCGAGCACTTCCTGTTCGCGGCCGTCCTGCTTGGCCAGCACCCAGGGCTCGGCCTCGGCGATGTAGGTGTTGGCCTCGTCGGCCAGCTCCATCACCCGGCGCATGGCGCGGCCGAATTCGCGGGTTTCGTAGTGTTCGGCGATGTCGTCGCCGGCTTCGATAAAGCGCGCCACCATGGCGGGTTCGGCGCAGTGCGCGGAAAGCGTGCCGCCGCCGAGCTTTTTGACAAAGCCGGCGCAGCGGCTGGCGATGTTGACCACCTTGCCCACCAGATCCGAGTTCACTCGGGCGGCGAAGTCGTCCAGGTTGAGGTCGAGGTCATCAATGCGCGAAGTCAGCTTGGCGGCAAAATAGTAGCGCAGGTATTCCGGATTGAGGTGGTCGGCGTAGGTGGCCGCCTTGATAAAGGTACCCCGAGACTTGGACATCTTGGCGCCGTCCACGGTAACAAAGCCGTGGCAGTTCACTGCGGTGGGCGTGCGAAAGCCTGCGCCGTGAAGCATGGCCGGCCAGAACAGCGCGTGGAAATAGACAATGTCCTTGCCGATGAAGTGGTACACCTCGGCGTCGGAGTCCGGCTTCCAGTAGCTGTCGAAATCCAGCCCTTCGCGCTCGCAAAGGTTTTTGAAACTCGCCAGGTAGCCGATGGGCGCGTCCAGCCAGACGTAGAAATACTTGCCCGGGGCGTCGGGAATTTCGAAGCCGAAGTAGGGCGCATCCCGGGAGATGTCCCACTCGTTGAAGCCGTCCTCGAACCACTCCATGAGCTTGTTGCGAATCTGCGGCTGGACGCGATCGTCGTTGATCCAGCGCTGCATGAAATCGGCAAAGTCCGGCAGTTTGAAAAAGTAGTGGGTCGAGCCTCTGACCTCGGGCGTCGCGCCGGAGATCGCCGACACCGGGTCGATCAGCTCTGCCGGGGTGTAGGTCGCGCCGCAGGCTTCGCAGTTATCGCCGTACTGATCGTCGGCGTGGCACTTGGGGCAGGTGCCCTTGATAAAGCGGTCGGCGAGAAACAGGCCGCGCTCGGGGTCATACATCTGCTCGATATCGCGGGTGGCGATGTGGCCGGCGTCGCGCAGGCGCGTGTAGATCAGCTCGCTGAACGCGCGGTTTTCTGCCGAGTGGGTGGAGTAGTAGTTGTCAAACGCCACGCCGAACCGGGCAAAGTCTTGCTGGTGATCCCGAGAGACGCGCGCAATCAGCGCTTCCGGTGTAATGCCTTCCTGCTCGGCGCGCAGCATGATCGCGGTGCCGTGGGCGTCGTCGGCGCAGACGTAATGGCACTGCTGGCCGCGGCTTTTCTGAAAGCGTACCCAGATATCGGTCTGGATATACTCAAGCAGGTGGCCCAGGTGGATATCACCGTTGGCGTAGGGGAGCGCGCTGGTAACCAGAATCTGGCGCGTGGCGGTGTTAGGCATGGGAAATGAAGCTTCCGTTAACGTCAGGCTAGGGAAAGGAAAAAGCGCCGGCACTACGCCGCAGCGCGGCGGTGCCCGGGGCTGGCGCGCAGCCCGCCGGTGGCCGGATCAGTAAAGCGCCTGCTCTTCGAGTACAACTTCGCGCAGCAAGGCGAGAAACAACCGGTCGGCCTCGGAGTGCTCGGCGGGATCTTCCGGGATATGCACGCTGGTGGTGTCGGAGATTTCGTTGGCGACGCGCGCCATGCTCTCGGCGCCGCCGCCGTTGTCGAGCTCGCGGCGGGCAACGGCCAGCGACTGCTCAAGAATGTTGGGATCTTGTAACAGCTTGCGGATAAAGCCCTGCAGCTCGTTGATAATGCGTGTTTTCTGAATTTCTGAAGCGGACATGAGTCGTCTCCTCGATACACCGTGCCTTGATATGCCGTGTCTTGCACATGCCCCGCGGGCCGGGCCGCAGGGCGCTGTGACCATAGCATTTTTTGCCCTGCCACGCAGGGCGCAAGCGGCTAGCGCGTAAGCCGGCCGGCCTTGTGCTTGACCGGGTTGGCGTACTGCGCCAGCCAGTAGGGGCGCAGCTCTTCCGGCACCTCAGCGAGCCGCTTGGCGAAGCGCTCGCGGTCGGCTGTGGTAATGGCCGTGTGCGAGACCAGCTCCGGCGCCTCGCCCAGGGCTTCAAGGGCCAGGTAGTGGGTGGGAAAAAGCCGGTAGCCGCCGATGACCTGGCGGTCGATCTCGGCGGCGACTTCCTCAGCGCTGCCGGCGTCGGCCCCCAGCGGTGTGCCAAAGTTCAGCTGCACACGGCCCTTGTCGCCGGTGATGCCGGCTACGATGGAGGCGATATCTTCAAACTCGCTTTTAGCGTAGCCGCCCTGGGTGTCCAGATCAAAAAGCTCGCGCGCTTTTTGCACGTCGCAAGGGTCGAGTTCGTAGCTGATGGCGACCGGCACAATGCGCAGCTCAGCAATGGCCTCGCCGGTGCTGGCCTGTTTGTCGGCGCGCCGCCGGGCCATGGTCAGCATCTTGATGATGGCCGGGCCGGTGAGGTCAACGCCGTTTTTGGCGCGGCCTTCGCGCTGGGCCATCCAGATCGAGTGGTTGTCCGCGGTGATCGAGTGGCGAATGTAGTCCGAAAGGTTCTGGTAGGCGGCCAGCATGGCGCGCTTGCCTCGGGCGCTGCGCGGCACGATAAAGCTTTTGTTGAGCCGCATCAGGTCGGTGACGTAGGGCTTTTTCAGCAGGTTGTCGCCGATGGCGATGCGCACGGTGTTGCGCCCGGCCTGGTAGAGCGCGTAGTTGACAAACGCCGGGTCGAGCGAAATATCCCGATGGTTGCCGATGAACAGATACGCGGTGTGCGGGTCCAGCTGCTCAAGGCCGACGACGTTAAAGGCATCGGTGCTGCTTTGAATCATGCGGTTCATATAGCCGGCGATGCGCTGCTGAAAGGCGCGCACGTCGCGTACGCCCTGCACTTCGCGCCTTACCGCGCGGTTGGCCAGCAGGCGCGCCAGCGGCGGGGCGAGCTTGGCAAGCCTGGGCAGACGAAACTGCGTCAGCGCGTTGAGCAGCTCGTTGTCCCGGGCCAGGCGCTGGAGTACGGCCTCGACCTCGGCATCGGTATAGGGGCGAATATCCGCCCAGGGGTCGGAAGCGGCGTGAGAAGGTGCTGTGTGATGCGTCATGGGTTCCGTTCCGTCGGCGGTAGGGCAAAGGTAGTGCGGCAGCGGTAGACGAAAGCTTGTGTAGACGAAAGCCTGTGCGCCGGTGTCAGGCGGCGTCGCCGGTGCGCGCTTCGCCGCCCAGCCATTCGAGCAGGCGCGCGGTATCATCGGCAAGCGCCTGGGCCATGAGGATGAAGTCGGTTTCCAGCCGCGCCAGGGCGTCGTCGCCGTCGTCGGCGTGGTCGGCTTCTTCGATCAGCGCATCGCCAAAGCGCAGGGATTTCAGCGCCAGCTCATCGGTGAGCACGAAATTCAGCCGGCCGTCGATGCCCAGCGCCAGCTTGCTGGCTTGGCGGCCGCTTTCCAGAAGCTGCTGCATGTCGTCGCCGTCCAGGTCCACCTGACGGGCGCGCAGTACGCCGTCGTCGCCCTTGGCCTTGAGTTCGACCTGATCGCCCAGGCGCATATCGGCCGGACGGCTGCCGGGGTCGCCGAGCCATTCGGTCATGGCGCGAATGGGCAGGGTCTGCGCGCTCAGCGGGGTCACTTTCAAGCTGCCCAGCGTTTCGCGCAACAGATCCAGCACTTCTTCGGCCCGGGGCCGAGAGGCCGCGTTGATGCCTAAAAGCCCGCCGCGGCTGTCCCACCACAGGTCGATTTTCTGGCGTCGGATAAAGGCCTGGGGCAGCAGCGCTTCGGTGATTTCTTCTTTCAGCGCCGTCTTTTCCTGGCGTGTGACGCGGCGGCTTTCGGCCTGCTCGATGTCGGCTATGCGCTCCTCGACTTCTTCGCGCACCACGGCTGCCGGCAGCAGGCGCTCCTGGCGCAGCGCCGAGAGCAGCCGGTGGCCCTGAATGTCGTGGACGTACTGGCCGTTGCCGGCGCGGCCGGCCGGCGGTGTCCAGCCCAGCCGCCGGGCGTCGGCGCTGCCCAGCGCCACGGCGGCGTGGTCGCCAAGCACTTCGTCAAGCGCGGTGTGATCGATCTCGGGGGCGCCGTGCACGCGGTAGAGCAGCAGGTTTTTAAACCACATGTCGCCTGTCCTTGTGAGAACTGCGGGGGAGAAAAGGCGCACATTATGGCGAAAGCGCCTCCTTCCTGCCAGCCTGTCCCGGGTATTCGCACGATAATCCGGCGTGGTATCGCGGCCGGCGGCATGCGCCACGGCAGGCATCAAGGCGGCAGGCGCCATGAGCAAACTGCTGTCACGCACGGTCTTGCGGCTGCCCTTGGGCCGCCGGCAATGGTATGATGGGCAGATATTTGCGCGCCGTTGTCCGCTGTGCGTGCACGTCGTTAATTCGCCGTGCTGTACGCATAGCGCCAAGTAACGCAGTGCTCAACCACGCAGTGCAAAGGATCTGACTTTCATGGGTGACATCGCCAGAGACATTCTGCCCGTTAACATTGAAGACGAGCTTAAGCAGTCGTATCTCGACTATGCGATGAGCGTCATTATCGGTCGCGCGCTGCCCGACGTGCGCGACGGCCTAAAGCCCGTGCATCGGCGGGTGCTGTTCGCCATGCACGAGCTTGGCAACGACTGGAACAAGGCGTACAAGAAATCGGCGCGCGTGGTCGGCGATGTTATCGGTAAATATCACCCCCACGGCGACAGCGCGGTGTACGACACCATCGTGCGCATGGCCCAGGATTTTTCCATGCGCCACGTACTGGTGGACGGCCAGGGCAACTTCGGCTCCATTGACGGCGACAACGCCGCCGCCATGCGCTACACCGAGGTGCGCATGGCCAGGCTCTCCCACGAGCTGTTGGCCGATCTGGAAAAAGACACCGTCGACTGGGTCGACAACTACGACGGCACCGAGCGCATTCCTGACGTGCTGCCCACCCGGCTGCCCAATCTGCTGGTCAACGGCTCCTCGGGCATCGCGGTGGGCATGGCGACCAACATTCCGCCGCACAACATGAACGAAGTCATCGACGCTTGCCTGGCGCTGATCGACGACTATACGCTTTCCATCGACGACCTGATGGACTACGTGCCGGGGCCGGATTTCCCCACCGGCGGCATCATCAACGGCCGTGCGGGCATTCTTGACGCCTACCGCACCGGCCGCGGGCGGGTGTACGTGCGCGCGCGCCACACCATCGAGCACGACGACAAGACCGGCCGCGATCACATCATCGTCACCGAGCTTCCCTACCAGGTGAACAAGGCCCGGCTGATCGAGAAAATCGCCGAGCTGGTCAAGGAAAAGCGCATTGAGGGCATCGCTGAGCTTCGCGACGAGTCCGACAAGGACGGGCTGCGCGTGGTGATCGAGGCCAAGCGCGGCGAGTCCGGCGAGGTGCTGGTCAACAATCTTTTCGCCCAGACCCAGCTGCAAAACGTCTTTGGCATCAACATGGTGGCGCTGGAGAACGGCCAGCCCTATACGCTCAATCTCAAAGAGCTGCTGGAAGCCTTTGTTCGCCACCGCCGCGAAGTGGTCACCCGGCGCACGCTGTTTGAACTCAGAAAAGCCCGGGAGCGCGGCCATATCCTCGAAGGCCTGACCGTTGCTATCTCCAACATTGACGCGGTTATCGAGCTGATCAAGGCCTCGCCCAACGCCGCCGCCGCCCGAGAAAAGCTGATTGACGCCACCTGGCTGC
Source organism: Halomonas cibimaris (assembly GCF_055379665.1). Classification (NCBI taxonomy): domain Bacteria; kingdom Pseudomonadati; phylum Pseudomonadota; class Gammaproteobacteria; order Oceanospirillales; family Halomonadaceae; genus Halomonas; species Halomonas cibimaris. The sequence goes on along the minus strand of NZ_AP043828.1, from coordinate 2,418,072 downwards.
CGGGTCAGGTCATCGATATGCTTGAACGCGCCGGGGCTACTTCGTGCAAGCCCGAGGATCTCGACGAAGGCTACGGCCTGAATCCGACGGCGAGCGCCTACCGGCTGTCACCGCCTCAGGCGCAGGCCATTCTGGAGCTGCGCCTGCACCGGCTGACCGGGCTGGAAACCGAAAAGCTGCTCGCCGAGTACGCCACCATTCTTGAGCGCATCGCCGAGCTTTCCGCGATTCTAGCCTCGCCGGACCGGCTGATGGAGGTGATCCGCGAAGAGCTGGTCGCCGTGCGCGACCAGTACGGCGACGCACGCCGCACCGATATTCAGGCCAGCCATCTGGATCTGTCCATCGAGGATTTGATCGCCGAGGAAGACATGGTGGTTACCGTGTCGCGCTCGGGCTACGCCAAGACCCAGCCGCTGTCGGACTATCAGGCCCAGCACCGCGGCGGGCGCGGCAAGTCCGCCACGGCGATGAAGGACGAAGACGTCATCGAGCACCTGCTGGTGGCCTCGACCCACGACACCGTGCTTTTGTTCTCCAACCGCGGCAAGGTCTACTGGCTCAAGGTCTACGAAATGCCCAACGCCAGCCGCGGCTCCCGGGGCAAGCCTTTGGTCAACCTGCTGCCGCTGGACGAGGGCGAGTCGATCAACGCCATCATGCCGGTGCGCGACTACGACGCCAGCCACTACATCTTTTTTGCCACCGCCAAAGGCACAGTCAAGCGCGTAAGCCTTGAGCAGTTCTCCCGGCCGCGCAGCGTAGGGCTGATCGCCATCGAGCTGGAAGACGACGACCGCCTGGTGGGGGCCAAGATTACCTCCGGCACCGACCACGCCATGCTGCTGTCGTCCAACGGCAAGGCGATTCGTTTCGAGGAGCGCGACGTTCGCGCCATGGGCCGTACCGCCCGGGGCGTGCGCGGCATGCGCCTGCAAGACGGCGCCGAGGTCATCAGCCTGATCATTCCCCAGCACCAGCAGATCGACGCCGAGGACGAGGGCGCCGACGCCGAGGCCGGCGAAGAGGCGCCGTCGCCGATCTACATCCTCACCGCCAGCGAGAACGGCTACGGCAAGCGCACCTCGCTTGGCGAATTCCCGCTGCGCGGGCGCGGCGGCCAGGGCGTGATCGCCATGCAGACAAGCGAACGCAACGGCGCGCTGGTGGCCGGCATGCAGGTCTACGACAGCGATGAAATGATGCTGATCACCGACCGCGGCACCCTGGTGCGCACCCGCGTTGACGAAGTTTCCACCACCTCGCGCAACACCCAGGGCGTGATGCTGATCCGCCTGGGCAAAGACGAGCACCTGGTCAAAACCGTGCGCGTGGACGAGCCGGGCGCACAGGACGATGAAAACGCAGACGACGAAGACGATAACGCGGCCGCCATTGACCCGGTGACAGAGAACGAGACAGGCCGCGCGATGCCCGACACAGCAGGCGAGGAGAGCAGCGATGAGCCGTAAGCATAACTTTTGCGCCGGCCCGGCGGCGCTGCCCACGAAGGTGCTGGAACGCGCCCGGGATGAAATGCTCGACTACCGCGGCTACGGCCTTTCCACCATGGAAATGAGCCATAGAAGCCCCGAGTTCACGGCCATTGCCGAACGCGCCGAGGCCGATCTGCGCACGCTGTTAAGCGTGCCGGATAACTACAAGGTGCTGTTTTTGCAGGGCGGGGCCACGCTGCAGTTCTCCATGCTGCCCATGAATCTTCTGGGCCGCGGCGGGCGTGCCAACTTTATTCAGACCGGCATCTGGAGCACCAAGGCGCTGACGGAGGCGCAGCGTTTGGGTGCGGACTGGCACGTCGCGGCCAACACCGAAGCCGAGGGCAACGTCGCCGTGCCGCGCCCGGATGCGCTGGATATGAGCGACGACGCCGCCTATCTGCACTACGCTGCCAACGAAACCATCGGCGGGCTGGCGTTTGACTACGTACCCCGGGGGCGCCGCCCGGACGGCGTCGAGGTGCCGGTGGTGTGCGATATGTCGTCGAGCATTCTTTCCGAGCCGCTGGACGTGTCGCAGTTCGGCGTGATTTACGCCGGCGCGCAGAAAAACATCGGCCCGGCGGGGCTGACGCTTGTTATCGTGCGCGACGACCTGCTGGAGCAGGCCCAGGCGATCATGCCCACCCCGATGCGCTACAGCGTCGTCGCCAAGGCCGGCTCCATGCTCAATACGCCGCCTACCTACGCCTGGTATCTGGCCGGGCTGGTTTTTGACTGGCTGAAAAACGACGTGGGCGGGCTGGCCGCCATGCACGCCATCAATCAGCGCAAGGCCGAAAAGCTCTACGCCGCCATTGATCAAAGCGCGTTCTACGCCAACCCCATCGCGCCGGCCAACCGCTCGCGGATGAACGTGCCTTTTACCCTGGCGGATGCGCGGCTGGACGGCGAATTTCTGCGCGAGGCCGACGCCGCCGGGCTGTTGAACCTGAAAGGCCATCGCAGCGTGGGCGGTATGCGGGCCAGCCTGTACAACGCGGTGCCTGAAGCTGCCGTGGACGCGCTGACCGCGTTCATGGCCGATTTTGAACAACGAAAAGGCTAACCACCATGTCATCTGATGCGTCAGCCAGGCTGGACGCGCTGCGAGAGCGCATCGACCAGCTCGACTGCGATATTCTCCACCTGATCAGCGAACGCGCTCAGTGCGCCCAGGAAGTGGCCGAGGTCAAGCTTGCAGAAGACCCCGCTACGCTATTTTATCGTCCCGAGCGTGAAGCCCAGGTGCTGCGCCGCATCATGGCGATGAACAAAGGGCCGCTGTCCGACGAGGAAATGGCGCGGCTTTTCCGCGAAGTCATGTCGGCCTGCCTGGCGCTGGAGCAGCCGGTCAAGGTGGCGTATCTGGGCCCCGAGGGCACCTTTACCCAGCAGGCCGCGCTCAAGCACTTCGGCGAAAGCGCGGTGAGCCTGCCCATGGCGGCGATCGACGAGGTGTTCCGCGAAGTCGAGGCCGGCGCGGTGCACTACGGCGTGGTGCCGGTGGAAAACTCCACCGAGGGCGTGGTCAACCATACCCTGGATACGTTTCTGGAGTCGTCGATCCATATCTGCGGCGAGGTGGTGCTGCGCATTCACCACCACCTGCTGGTGGGGGAAAACACCCGCCGCGACAAGATCTCGCGGATCTACTCCCATCCCCAGTCGTTTGCCCAGTGCCGCAAATGGCTGGATGCCCACTATCCCCACGCCGAGCGCGTGGCCGTGGCCTCCAACGCCGAGGCCTCAAGGCTGGTCAAGACCGAGTGGCACAGCGCCGCCATTGCCGGCGATATGGCGGGTAAACTCTACGGCCTTGAAGTCATCGCCGATAAGGTCGAAGATCGCCCGGACAACTCCACCCGCTTTTTGATCATCGGCAACCGCGACGCGCCGCTGTCCGGCAGCGACAAAACCTCGCTGGTGGTCGCCATGCGCAACCAGCCCGGCGCGCTGCACGATCTGCTGGAGCCGTTTCATCGCCACCAGATCGACATGACCCGGCTGGAAACCCGGCCCTCGCGCAGCGGCGTGTGGAACTACGTGTTTTTCATTGACTTCGTCGGCCACCACGAAGAGCCCCGCGTGGCGGCAATGCTTGACGAAGTGCGCCTGCGCGCCGCCGACCTCAAGGTGCTGGGCTCCTACCCTCAGGGCGTGCTGTGATTGCCATGCGTGCAGACACTGCCTGCCGGGCAGAGAGTGCGACGCTGCTGATTGTGGGGCTGGGGTTGATCGGCGGCTCGCTGGCCGCCGGGCTGCGTCAGCGCGGTTTTCGTGGCCGCATGATCGCCTGCGATCCGGACGCGCGAGAAATTCGGCGCGGCATCGATATGGGGCTGATCGACGACGGCGGCACTGACCTTGCCGCGCTGGCGCCGGCGGCCGACACGATCGTGCTGGCGGTGCCGGTGCTGGCCATCCCCGGCGTGCTGGGCGAGCTCCGCGCGCTCAACCCTGAGCTGAAAGGGCAGACGGTCACCGACGTAGGCAGCACCAAGGCCATTGTGCGGGACGCGGCGCGTCGGCTCTTCGGTCGCGTTCCGAAAACGCTGGTGCTTGGCCATCCCATTGCCGGCTCGGAAAAAAGCGGGGTGGCCGCGGCCGATCCCGACCTGTATGCCGGGCACAACGTGATCCTCACCCCCGAGGCCGATACCGACGCCGGCGCGCTCGCCCGGGTGCGCGCGCTGTGGCAGAGTTGCGGTGCCAACGTGCTGGAAATGGACGTGGAGCGCCACGACGCGGTGCTTGCGCAAACCAGCCATCTGCCGCACCTGCTGGCGTTTTCGCTGGTGGACACCCTTGCCCGTCAGGACGCCCGGCTGGATATCTTCCGCTACGCCGCCGGCGGCTTTCGCGACTTTACCCGCATCGCCGGCAGCGACCCGGTGATGTGGCGGGATATTTTCACCGCCAACCGCGACGCCGTGCTGGCCTCGCTGGACGATTTTGAAGCCGGGCTTTCCCGCCTGCGCGCCGCGGTGGAGACCGGCGACGGCGACGCCATGCTCGCCGCCTTTGGCCGTGCCAGCCACGCGCGGCATTATTTTGAATCGCTGCTGAACAAAACCAGCTACCAAACGGAATATGCCATGCAACCACACAGTCAGGTGACCTACCGGGTGCGTCCGGGCGGCGGCGCCCGGGGGCGCGTGCGCGTGCCCGGCGACAAGTCGATTTCCCACCGTTCGATCATGCTCGGCGCCCTTGCCGACGGCGTGACCACCGTGACCGGCTTTCTTGAAGGCGAAGACAGCCTGGCCACGCTGCAGGCGTTTCGCGAAATGGGGGTGGCCATTGAAGGCCCCCACCAGGGCCGGGTGGTCATTCACGGCGTGGGCCTTCACGGCCTCAAGGCGCCCTCCGGGCCTATCTACGTGGGCAACTCCGGTACTGCCATGCGCCTTTTTGCCGGGCTTTTGGCCGGCCAGTCGTTCTCAAGCGAGCTTGCCGGCGACGCCTCGCTGACCAAGCGCCCGATGAACCGCGTGGCCGAGCCGCTGCGCGCCATGGGGGCTGTCATCGACACCGCCGAAGACGGCCGCCCGCCGCTGAAAATTCACGGCGGCCAGGCGCTGACCGGCCTGTATTACGACATGCCCGTGGCCAGCGCTCAGGTCAAGTCCTGCCTGCTGCTCGCCGGCCTGTACGCCGAAGGCGAAACTTGGGTGCGCGAGCCGGCACCCACGCGGGATCACACCGAGCGCATGCTCGGCGGCTTTGGCTACCCGGTCGAGCGCGACGGCGACACCTGCCGGCTAACCGGCGGCAAGCGCCTGACCGCCGGCCCCATCGACGTGCCGGCGGATATTTCCTCGGCGGCGTTTTTCATGGTCGCCGCGGCGATTACCCCGGGATCGGACCTCACTCTGGAGCACGTGGGCATCAACCCCACCCGCACCGGGATCATCAATATCCTCAAGCTGATGGGCGCGAACCTTGAGCTGGTTGACGAGCGCGAAGTGGGCGGCGAGCCGGTGGCGGACATCCGCGTGCGCCATGCTCCGCTCAAGGCCGTCGACATCCCGGTGGAACAGGTGCCGCTGGCCATCGACGAGTTTCCCGCGCTGTTTATCGCCGCGGCCAACGCCGCCGGCACTACCCGACTGCGCGATGCTGCCGAGCTGCGGGTGAAAGAATCCGACCGGCTTGCCGCCATGGCCGACGGCCTGGCGACGCTGGGCGTGGCGCACACCCTGTTGGACGACGGCATCGATATTGTCGGCAACGGCGACGGCTCGGCTGCCAGCTACGGCGGCGGGCGTATCGACAGCCTGGGGGATCACCGCATCGCCATGGCATTCGCCGTCGCTGCGCTGCGTGCAAGCGACGATATCGTGATTGATAACTGCGCCAACGTCGCCACGTCTTTCCCTGACTTTATCGAGCTCGCCCGGCGTATCGGCATGGGGCTAGACGCGGAGGGTGGCCATGTGCGTTAACGACGCCCCCGTACCGGTTGTCACCGTGGACGGCCCCGGCGGTGCCGGCAAGGGCACGGTCAGCAGCCTGATCGCTGAGCGTTTGGGCTGGCACCTGCTGGACAGCGGCGCGCTGTACCGGCTGACCGCTTTTGCCGCCGGCAAGCACGGCGTGGCGCTGGACGACGAAGCCGGCCTGGCTGAAGTCGCCGAAAACCTTGACGTGGCCTTTCCGGTAGCCGACGGTGCCGTGCAGACGCTGCTCGAAGGCGAAGACGTGACCCGCGCGATTCGCACCGAGCAGGCCGGCGAGCGTGCTTCTCAGGTGGCCGCCGTGCCCGCGGTGCGCGAAGCGCTGCTCAAGCGCCAGCGCGATTTCTGCCAGCCCCCGGGGCTGGTGGCCGACGGGCGCGACATGGGCACGGTGGTTTTCCACGAGGCGGGATTGAAGATATTTTTGACCGCAAGCGCCGAAGAGCGCGCCCGGCGGCGCTACGCGCAGTTGCGCCAAGCCGGTGTGGATGCTAATCTTTCGAGTCTTTTGCAGGAGATTCAGGCACGCGATGCACGCGACACGCAGCGCAGCGTGGCACCGCTCAAGCCGGCAGACGATGCCGTAACCCTTGACACCACGCGCCTGAGTATACCGGAAGTGGTGGAACAGCTGACCGAACTGCTGGCCCGTCGAGGCATGGCGTAAGGCACCTGATTCTCCCTTGCGGCGCCTTTGCTGCGGCGTCACGGCGTGGCCGGGCAGATAGCTCACACACGATGAGCCCGACCAGGTCTAACCAGCGTTAACGCCCGCAAAGGCAGAGTGACATTAGGCCCGTACTCGCTGGTGGTACGGAGAAGGCACATCGTGCCTCAAACAACGTTGATCACGTAGGAACACCATGAGCGAAAGCTTTGCTGAACTGTTTGAACAGTCTCTTAACGACATCAACATGGAGCCCGGCGCCATCGTCGCGGCCCAGGTTGTCGACATTGACGGTGACTGGGTTACCGTTAACGCCGGTCTGAAGTCCGAAGGCCAGATTCCGGCGTCGCAATTCCTCGACGAAAACGGCGAGCTTGCCATTGCCGTCGGCGACGACGTACACGTTGCTCTTGAGGCCGTTGAAGACGGTTTCGGCGCTACCCGCCTGTCTCGTGAGAAGGCCAAGCGCGCCGAGGCGTGGAAAGTGCTGGAAGCGGCCTTCGAAAAAGACGAAATCGTCAAAGGCGTGATCAACGGCAAGGTCAAGGGCGGTTTCACCGTCGACGTCGACTCCATCCGCGCCTTTTTGCCCGGCTCGCTGGTGGACGTTCGTCCGGTGCGCGACACCACGCACCTGGAAAACAAAGAGCTGGACTTCAAGGTCATCAAGCTCGATCCCAAGCGTAACAACGTCGTGGTTTCGCGTCGCGCAGTGCTTGAAGCCGAAAACAGCGCCGAGCGCGAAGCGCTGCTCGCCACGCTGCAGGAAGGCCAGCAGATCAAGGGTATCGTCAAGAACCTGACCGACTACGGCGCCTTCGTCGACCTTGGCGGCGTGGACGGTTTGCTGCACATCACCGACATGGCCTGGAAGCGCATCAAGCATCCGTCCGAGATCGTCGCCGTGGGTGATGAAATCAACGTCAAGGTGCTCAAGTTTGACCGCGAGCGTAACCGCGTATCGCTGGGGCTCAAGCAGCTGGGCGAAGATCCGTGGGTCAACATCAAGGGCCGCTACCCGGAAGGCACCAAGGTGCACGCCACCGTCACCAACCTCACCGACTACGGCTGCTTTGCCGAGCTGGAAGAGGGCGTCGAAGGGCTGGTACACGTCTCCGAAATGGACTGGACCAACAAAAACATCCACCCCTCCAAGGTGGTGCAGGTGGGTGACGACGTTGACGTCATGGTGCTGGATATCGACGAAGAGCGCCGTCGTATTTCCCTGGGTATCAAGCAGTGCACTCCGAACCCGTGGGAAACCTTCAACGCCGAGTACAACAAGGGCGATCGCGTCTCCGGTACCATCAAGTCGATCACCGACTTTGGTATCTTCATCGGCCTGCCCGGCGGTATCGACGGGCTGGTACACCTGTCCGACATTTCCTGGACCGAGCCCGGCGAGGAAGCCGTGCGCCAGTTCAAGAAAGGTGACGAAGCCGAAGCCGTTATCCTCTCCATTGATCCCGAGCGCGAGCGCATTTCGCTGGGCATCAAGCAGATGGATACCGACCCGGTTGCCGAGTTCCTGTCTGTCAACGACAAGGGCACCATTGTGACCGGCCGCGTTGTTGAAGTTGATGCCAAGCAGGCGCAGGTTGAGCTGGCCACCGACGTGGTTGCCGTGCTCAAGGCTTCCGAAATCAGCGCCGATCGCGTGGAAGATGCGCGCAACGTGCTCAGCGAAGGCGACAGCGTCGAGGCGCGCATCGTAAGCGTTGACCGCAAGAGCCGCCAGATCAACCTCTCGGTCAAGGCCAAGGATCAAGACGACACGCGCCAGAACATGAAAAAGCTGCGCGAACAGGATCAGGATGCCGGCGGTGCCACGACCATCGGTGATTTGATCAAGCAGCAGATGGGACAGGACTAACCCGTCTGACGGTTTGCCGGCAGCGCATAGTGCCTGGCAACGCATGATCCAACGCCGCCCTGAAGGGCGGCGTTTTTTTATCGCAGTTTTTATTGCAGCCCGCTTGCTGCGGGCAGGGCGTCCAGAGAGAACTGACGCAGGCGCGGCTTGGCCTGATCGGCATCGGCGGCTATCACGATGTCCCAGCCGTGCTGCTCGCTCCAGTCGCCGAGTACGTAGCGTTTTGCCGGCCGGTCTTCCACCGTCAGGTCGTGAACCTTGGGGCGATGGGTGTGGCCGTGGATCATTGTGGCCACGCCGTGCTCTGCCATCAGGTCCACGACGTCGGACGGTGTGACATCCATGATGGCTTCCGCTTTGGTGGCGTTGGCCTCACCGGACTGCTCTCGCAGCCGCTGGGCCAGTGCCACGCGCTCGCCAAAAGGCATGGCCAGCATTTGCGCCTGCCAGACAGGGTCGCGCGCCTGGCGACGAAACGCCATGTAGGCGTCGTCCCGGGTGCACAGGCTGTCGCCGTGCAGCAGTACCACCGGGACGCCGTGCAGCTTGCCGGCCTGAACCTCAGGCAGCAGCGCCGCCCGGCAGCAGCGGGCAAAACGCTCGCCGATGAGAAAATCACGGTTGCCGTGCATGAAGTAGACAGCCGTGCCGCTACTGGCCAGACGGCGCAGCGCGTCGATTACCCGGTGGGCGATGTCGGCAAGCGGGTGCGGCTGGTCGAGAAGGTCATCGCCCGGCCAGGCATCGAAAAGATCGCCGAGAATATACAGGGCCTGCGCGCCCTGAGCGGTCGTTTCCAGATAGCGGATAAAGCCTTGCACCGTACCCGGCGTGTGCTCGCTCAGATGCAGATCGGCAACCAGCAGCGTGCGCATGGGGCTCTCCGGATTAGCCGTCATCCTGGGGCGTGTCTCGGGCCGCGTCTGTTACATAGGCGCGTTCAATGATCACGTCTTCAGCGGGGACGTCAGCGTGCATGCCGCGGCGCGTGGTGGCCACCGCCTTGATCGTATTGACCACGTCCATGCCGTCGACGACTTCACCAAAGACGGCATAGCCCCAGCCTTGAAGGTTTTTGCCGGTGTGGTTGAGAAAATCGTTGTCGCCTACGTTGATGAAAAACTGCGCGGTGGCGGAGTGCGGATCCTGGGTGCGCGCCATGGCCAGCGCGCCCTTGACGTTTTTCAGGCCGTTGTCGGCTTCGTTGTTGATGGGCGCGCGGGTGGGCTTTTGATTGAAGTTTTGGTCAAAGCCGCCGCCCTGGACCATGAAGCCGTCGATAACCCGGTGAAACAGCGTGCCGTCGTAAAAGCCGTCGCGCACGTAGCGTTCAAAGTTGGCCGCGGTTTTCGGCGCCTTGTCGTGATGGAGTTCAACGGTGATATCACCGTAGTTGGTCTGCAGTACGATCATGGATACATTCCTGTTCATTAAAAGCGTCGCCGCGTTTAAACCGGGCATTAGCCTTGGCCCTAAGCATCGGCGTCACGTTATAATACCGGTTTTGCCCGGTACCGCGAAGGCCGGCACGCCATCGACTACGAGGTTTCCAACGCCACCATGACCACTGAGACCCCTAAAGCGCCCAACTTTATCCGCAACCAGGTCCTTGAGGAGATTGCGGGCGGCCAGGTCGAACGCATCGTGACGCGCTTTCCCCCGGAGCCGAACGGCTTTTTGCATATCGGCCATGCCAAATCGATCTGTTTGAACTTCGGCCTGGCCGAGGAAACCGGCGGGCAGTGCCACCTGCGCTTTGATGACACCAACCCGGCCAAGGAAGAGCAGGCCTATATCGATGCCATCAAGGAAGACGTGCACTGGCTGGGCTTTGAATGGGCAGGCCCGGTGCGTTTTGCGTCAGACTACTTCGACCAGCTCTACGCCTGGGCGCAGCATCTGGTGCGCGAGGGCAAGGCCTATGTCGATGATCTCTCGCCGGATGAAATTCGCGACTACCGCGGCACGCTCACCGAGCCGGGCACGCCCAGCCCGTACCGCGAGCGCGGCGTGGAGGAAAACCTCGATCTGCTGGAGCGCATGCGCCAGGGCGAGTTTGCCGAAGGCGGCCGTGTGCTGCGCGCCAAGATCGACATGGCCTCGTCCAATATCAACCTGCGCGATCCGATCCTTTACCGCATTCGCCACGCCACCCACCACCAGACCGGCGACAAATGGCACATCTACCCGTCCTATGATTTCACCCACGGCCAGTCCGATGCCGTTGAAGGCGTGACCCATTCGCTGTGTACCCTGGAGTTCGAGGATCACCGGCCGCTGTACAACTGGTTTTTAGACAACCTGCCGGTGCCGGCCCGGCCGCGCCAGACCGAGTTTGCCCGGCTGAACCTCAACTACACGCTGACCTCCAAGCGCAAGCTCAAACTGCTGGTGGACGAAGGCTTCGTTGACGGCTGGGACGACCCGCGCATGCCGACGATCTCGGGCATGCGCCGCCGGGGCTATACGCCGGCTTCCATTCGCAAGTTCTGCGACATGGTCGGCGTCAGCCGCTCGGACAGCGGGCTGGTGGATATCGCCATGCTCACCCACGCCATCCGTTCCGACCTGGAAGACAACGCCCCCCGCGCCATGTGCGTGCTGCGCCCGCTGAAGGTGGTGCTGACCAACGTCGCGGAAGACTTCGAGGAAACCTACAGCGTCGCCGGCCACCCCGCGCGGGACGATATGGCCGTGCGCCGAGTGCCGCTGACCCGCGAGCTCTACATCGACCACCACGACTTCATGGAAGAGCCGCCGAAAAAGTTCTTCCGCCTGGCGCCGGGCAAGGAAGTGCGCCTGCGCAACAGCTACGTCATCCGCTGCGACGAGGTCATCAAGGACGCCGCCGGCGAAATCGCGGAGCTGCGCTGCTCGGTCGACTTCGATACGCTGGGCAAAAATCCGGAAGGGCGCAAGGTCAAGGGCGTGCTGCACTGGGTCAGCGCGGTGCACGGCATTCCCATGGAGGTGCGCCTGTACGACAATCTCTTCACCGTGGAGCAGCCCGACCGGGACAAGGACGCCGACTTCCTTGAACATCTAAACCCTGAGTCGCTGGTGACCTGCCGCGCCATCGGTGAGCCAAGCCTGGCCGAGGCAACGCCCGAATCGCGTTTTCAGTTCGAGCGCGTGGGCTATTTCTGCGCCGACCGGCACGCCTCAACGCCTGAGCATCTGGTGTTCAACCGCACCGTGGGGCTCAAGGACACCTGGGCGAAAATCAAAAAGAAAGGCTAAGCCCGATTGAGGCAAGGAGATCCCCATGCAGGTGTATAACACCCTGACCCGACGCAAAGAGCCGCTGGCGCCTCTTGAGCCGGGCAAAATCGGCATGTACGTATGCGGCATGACGGTCTACGACTACTGCCATCTAGGCCATGCCCGGGTCATGGTGGCGTTTGACCTGATCAGCCGCTACCTGCGCGCGCGCGGTTTTGACGTGACCTATGTGCGCAACATTACCGATATCGACGACAAGATCCTCCAGCGCGCCGCCGATAACGGCGAACGCATCGAGGCGCTGACCGAGCGCATGATCGCGGCCATGCACGAAGACGAAGCCCGGCTTGGCGTGCTGCCGCCGGACGCCGAGCCCCGGGCCACCGGCCACGTTGACGAGATCATCGCCATGATCGAGACGCTGATCGAGAAAGGCTATGCCTACCCGGCGGCCAACGGCGACGTGTACTACCGGGTGCGCCGCTTTGCCGAATACGGCAGGCTCAACAACCGCAACCTCGACGATATGCGTGCCGGTGCCCGGGTGGACGTGGACGATAGCAAGGAAGACCCGCTGGATTTCGTGCTGTGGAAAGCGGCCAAGCCCGGCGAGGCGCACTGGCCGTCGCCCTGGGGCAAGGGCCGGCCGGGCTGGCATATCGAGTGCTCGGCCATGTCCACCTGCAGTCTGGGCAACACCTTTGACATTCACGGCGGCGGGCCGGACTTGACCTTCCCCCACCACGAAAACGAGATTGCCCAGTCCGAAGCCGCCACCGGCCAGACCTACGTCAACACCTGGATGCACGCCGGCGCCGTACGCGTAGACCAGGAGAAAATGTCCAAGTCGCTGGGCAATTTCTTTACCATTCGCGATGTGCTCACCGAGCACGATCCGGAAGTAGTGCGCTATCTGCTGGTGGCCAGCCACTACCGCAGCGCGATCAACTATTCCGTGGATTCGCTGACCGAGGCGCGCAAATCGCTGACGCGGCTGTACACGGCGCTGGACAGCATTGAGCCGGCGCCCTTCAACGATAGCCTGATCGAGCCGCAAAGCGCCTACGCCAGGCGTTTTATTCAGGCCATGGACGACGACTTCAATACGCCGGAAGCGCTGGCGGTGCTGTTTGAGCTGACGCGCGATCTCAACCGCGCCCGGGCCGAAGGCGACGCCAGTGCGCCGCGGCTGGCCGGCGAGCTGCGCGCTCTTGGCGGCGTGCTGGGGCTTTTGTCCCAGCCGCCCGGCGCTTTTCTTCACGGCGGCGATGCGGGCGTGGATGCCGCACATATAGAGTCGCAGATTGCCCGGCGCGCCGAGGCCAAGGCGGCCAAGAATTTTGCCCTGGCAGATGCCATCCGCGACGAGCTGGCCGGCGAAGGGGTTATTCTCAAGGATTCCCGCGAAGGCACGCGCTGGGTCATCCAGTCGGCCGACGGCTGATCTGTTACCGGCCGGCGTGTGTCGCTATAGTGGCGTCAGGCAGGCAGGGAAACAGCCCCTGCGACCGATGCGATGCCACGCTCAAAGGACGATGACTATGCGCTGCTCTTTTCTCAAGAAATACGCCGGCCTTGCGGCTTTAATACTGGCCGCGCCGGTGATCGCTTCGCCGGCGCTCGCCGCTTCGACGTCGGACGACAGGGCCGTGGTGATCGGCTCCAAGATCGATACCGAAGGGGCCGTGCTCGGCGAGCTGATTGTGCAGACGCTTGAGCGTATCGACGTGCCGGTGGAAAACCGCCTGCAGCTGGGCGTGACCAGCGTGGTACGCCAGGCCCTTTTGACCGGAGAAATCGATCTGTATCCGGAATATACCGGCAACGGCGCGTTTTTCTTCGATATGACCGCAAGCCCGGTATGGCAAAAGCCGCAGCAGGCTTGGCAAACCGTGCGCGACAAGGATGCCGACAACGGGCTGGTGTGGCTGTCGCCGGCGAGCGCCAACAATACCTGGGCGATGAGCGTGCGCCAGGACCTGGCCGAGGAGCACGACCTGGTGACGTTGGACGACCTGGCGGACTATCTGGCCGACGGCGGTAGGTTCAAATTTGCCGCCAGCGCCGAATTTGTTGCGTCAGAACAGGCCCTGCCGGCGTTTCAGCAGGCCTACGGCTTTACCCTCAGCGAAGACCAGCTGCTGGTGCTGTCCGGGGGCAATACCGCGGCCACCATGCGCGCCGCCGCTCGCCAGACCAGCGGCGTCAACGCCGCGATGACCTACGGCACCGACGGCGGCCTGGCCGCGCTGGGGCTTACGGTGCTGGAAGATACCCGCAACGTTCAGCCGGTGTATCAGCCGGCGCCGGTGGCGCGCGAGTGGGTGCTTGATGCCTATCCTGACGTGGTGCCCGCACTGGAAACCGTGTTCGATACCCTCGACGTCACCACGCTGCAGCGTTTAAACGCCGAGGTGGCGGTGAACGGTCGTGCGGCCGGCAGGGTGGCAAGCGACTATCTCGACGATCTGGGTCGCTGATTCGTGTCGCTGATTGAGGCGTTACCGGTACGACGCATGCAGCCGTGCCCTAATCGCGTGCTGCTTAGCCTGGCGGTGGCGATGCTTGCTGCGCTCTGGGGGCTGGATGCGGTCAGCGTGGCGCCCAATCGCATTGTGGCCGGCACCGGCTACCCGCTATGGCAAGCGTTCGGCTGGCCGGGTGCCGGGCTTGCCACGCTGCTGCCGGTGGTAATGGCAGTGCTTGCCACCTATCCCGTGCGCCATCGCGATGCAGCGCTGCTTGCTGTAAGCGTTTTGCTGCTGGCGCTGATGCCGTTCGGCCTGATGCTGGCTGCACACGGGTGGATCAAGCCCGGCATGCCCCAGGCCAGATTGAGCCTGGGGCCGGCCTGCTGGACAGTGCTGTTTTTGCTCTCGCTGTGTCTGGTGGAGCTGCGCCTGAAGATGCGTCTTGCTCGCAGCGCGATGGCGCTATGGCTGGCGGGCGTAGCCGGTGTCTGGTGGCTGTGTGCCGCGCTGTGGCTTGAACCGCTGGCGCTGGTCCAGGAGTTTCAGGCGCGCAGCGCGCTGTTTTACCGGGCGCTGGGCGAACATCTGGCGCTGGTGGGCGTAGCGGTTGGCACCAGCATCGTACTGGGCATCGCCACCGCACTTTTGATACGGCGCTTTAGTGTCTGTCAGCCGGCGGCTTTTGCACTGCTCAACTTTTTGCAGACCGTACCCAGCCTGGCGCTTTTTGGCCTGCTGCTGGCACCGCTTGCCTGGCTGGGGGCCAACGTGGAGTGGCTTGCCGCGCTGGGTGTCAGCGGCATCGGATGGACGCCGGCGCTGCTGGCCCTGACGATCTATAGCCTGTTGCCGGTGGTGCGTAATACCTGCATCGCGCTGGAGGCGGTCAATCCGGCCGTGCTTGACGCCGCCAGCGGCATGGGCATGCGCCCGGCGCAGCGTTTCTGGCAGGTGCGTTTGCCGCTGGCGCTTCCCGTGCTGCTGGAAGGGGTGCGGATTACCACGGTGCAAGCCATCGGACTCACCGCGGTGGCAGCACTGATCGGCGCCGGCGGGCTGGGCGATTTTATTTTTCAAGGGCTGGGCCAGGCAGCCATGGATATGGTGCTGCTGGGGGCGCTGCCCATCATTGCCATGGCGCTGATTGCCGATGCGCTGCTGGGGGCGCTGGCCGATATCTTTCGCCGTGAGGCAATACGCCAGGGAGACGCGCTGTGATCGAGCTATACAACGTCAGCAAGCGCTTTGGCGATACGCTGGCGGTGGACGACATCAGCTTTACCGTGCCCGAAGGCAAATTCTGTGCGCTGGTGGGCACATCGGGATGCGGCAAGTCGACCACGCTGCGCATGATCAATCGGCTCACTGCGCACACCGGCGGAGAGATCGTGCTCGACGGCCAGGCAATCAATGCCTACGATCCGGTGCAGCTGCGCCGCCGGATCGGCTACGCTATTCAGGACACCGGGCTTTTTCCCCACTGGAACGTAGCGCGCAACATCGCCACCGTGCCGCGCCTGCTCAAATGGCCCGCCGGCCGAGTGCGCCAGCGCGTGGATGAGCTGATGCAGATGCTGGGCCTGCCGGCCGCTGAGTTTGCGTCCAAGTATCCCCATCAGCTTTCCGGCGGTCAGGCACAGCGTGTGGGAGTGGCCCGGGCGCTGGCGGCGGACCCCTATATGCTGCTGATGGACGAGCCGTTCGGCGCGCTGGATCCGATCACCCGCGAAACGCTGCAGACCATGCTCTCCGGGCTGCAGGCGCGTTTGCATAAAACCGTGGTGCTGGTCACCCATGATATGGATGAGGCCCTGCGTCTGGCCGACCATCTGGTGGTGATGCGCGAGGGCAAGATCGTTCAGCAGGGCAGTCCGCTGGCCTTGTTGCAAAAGCCGGAAAGCGAGTTTGTCAACGCTTTGCTGGGCGGCCTTGAACGGGGGTTGAAGCAGGCGTCGCTGACCCGCGTGCGTGATCACATGACACCTCTAGGCGCTATGCTGCCTGCCCATTCGCGCATCCCCGATCGCTATACCCTGCGCCAGGCGCTGTCGGTGATGCTGCGCGACCACTGCGAACGCGTCACCGTGGTCGATCAGCACGACGTGCCGGTAGGCGAGCTGTCGCTGCGCAAGCTGGTGAAAAAGGCGCGGCCGGAGAAAGATGATGCCTCTGGGTCCTGATGCCCTGCCGGCGCAAGATAAACGCCGCTTCGCGCGCGGGTTCATGCCTGCAGTCTGGCTTGGGCTGCTGGTGCTGGCCGGCTGGGCCATGCCGCTGGCGGAGTCGCTATGGCAGTGGGTAGCGCCGGATGCCCGTCAGCTGGTGTATCAGCGCGCGACGTTTTTTACCCTGCTGGGTCGCCACACGCTCACCGTGGGCCTGGCCGCGGCCATTACCGTTAGCACCGGTATAGCCGCCGGCATTGCGGTAACGCGCGCACCCGGGCGGGATTTCATGCCGCTGGTGGCCCAGCTGGCCTCGTTGGGGCAGACGTTTCCGCCGGTTGCGGTGCTGGCACTGGCGGTACCGGCGCTGGGGTTTGGCCTGCTCCCCATCGTGGTGGCGCTGTCGCTGTACGGGCTTCTGCCCGTGGTGCGCAATACCATCGCCGGGCTGCAGGGGGTGGATGCCGCAGCAATTACCGCAGCGCGTGCAATGGGAATGACCGCCGGCCAGCGGCTTTGGCGGGTTGAGCTGCCCTTGGCGGCGCCGATTATTCTTGCCGGCGTACGCACCTCAATCACGGTTAATATCGCCACCGCGGCGCTGGGTGCTACCGTCGGTGCAAGCAATCTGGGTGATCCGATTATTGCCGGCATCGTCAACGGCAATACCGCCTATGTGCTGCAAGGCGCGCTCATGATCGCGCTGCTGGCCCTTGGCGTGGATAGCCTGCTTAGCGTATGGCAGCGCCACATGTGGCGCACCTGACGCCGCGGATATCTGAGCCGCTTTGTTGGCGCCATTTTTATACCGTTATCTTTATGTTGCGTAAAAAAATAACATATCGACTCAACGTCAATCAGTAGAACGCCGCAGCGCCTGCCAGGCGGCATAGGTGCTGAGGAAAACGCGCCCGGTAAGCTGCTGGGGAAAGCTGCTCTTGTTCAGACGATCCATCACCGGGCCTTTGACCTCGGCCAGGTGCAGCGTCACGCCGGAATCCTTGAGCCGGGCGTTGATTGCTTCCAGGCTTTCCAGCGCCGAGGCATCGATCAGATTAACCGCCGAGCAGACGATCACCACGTCTTCCAGCGCCGGGCGGCTGGCCACCAGGTTATACAGCGTGTCTTCCAGGTAGCGGGCGTTGGCAAAGTAGAGGCTTTCGTCGATGCGCAGCAGGGCAACATGGGAGGCGGTTTCCACTTCGTGACGGGCCACGTTGCGAAAATGCTCGGTTGCCGGTACGCGACCGATCAAAGCGCTGTGCGGGCGGCTGGTACGGTAGAGAAAAAGCGCAATGGAAACGACCAGGCCGCCGATGATGCCCGCCTCAATGCCTTCTCCCAGGGTCAAGACAATGGTCACGGCCTGGGCGGTGAAGTCGCTGCGGGAATAGCGCCAGGTGGCGCGCAGGGTGGCAATATCCACTAGAGTCAGAATGGATACCGTGATAAACGCCGCCAGTGTGGCAATGGGCAGGTAGTAAAGCCAGTCGGTCAGGGTAAACGTCACCACGCCGATGCCCAGCGCGGCAAACGCGCCCGCTGCGGGCGTTTTGGCGCCGGCGTGGTAGTTGGCCACGGTGCGCGATAGACCGCCGGTAACGGGCATGGCGCCGGAAACCCCGGCGGCAAGATTGGCCATTCCCAGCCCGATCAGCTCTTGGCTGGGTGAAATGCGCTGGCGCCGCTTGGCCGCCAGCATCTGCCCCATGGAGACCGATTCAACAAAGCCCACTAGGCTGATAAGCAGCGCCGGCACGAACAAGGTTTGCCACAGCGAAGCATCGGGCCAGGGCAGGCCGACAGGGGGCAGGCCGGCGGGGACGGTGCCCACCACGGCGACGCCATGCGTTTGCAGCTGCCATAGCCAAGTGGCAAGCGTTGTGGCCACGACGGCAAGAATCGGCCCGGTGCGGGCGAGCAGATCGGCGGCGGCTGCGGGAAGCCCCAAGCGTTTCAGGCTGGTTTTGCCGTAGCGTCTCACCCAGACCAGAAAGCTTAGCACGCTTGCGCTCATGGCAAGCGTGAGCGGGTCAATGTCCGGCAGGTTTTGCCAGAGTGTGCTCAACCGCTCCCAGAGGGTAAAGCCGTTGCTGGCTATGCCCAAAAGTCCGCCCAGCTGGCTGGCAGCAATCAGTATGCCCGAGGCGGTTAAAAATCCGGAGATGACCGGATGGCTCAAAAAGTTGCTGAAAAAGCCCATGCGCAGCGCGCCCATCACAACCAGCACCGCGCCGGAAAGCAAAGACAGTACCAGCGCCGCTTCCAGATAGGCGGCGCTGCCCGGAGTCGCGACCTGGCTTAGCGCCGCTCCGGTCATCAGCGCAATAATGGCGACCGGGCCCACGGCCAGCGTGCGGCTGGTGCCGAAAAACGTATACACCAGCTGAGGCAGAATGCTGGCGTATAGCCCTACCACCGCTGGCAGCCCGGCCAGCAGCGCATAGGCCAGCGACTGCGGTATGACCATGACGGTAACAATGGCGCCGGCCAGCAGGTCAGCGCCGAACAGCCGCGCCTGATAGTGCGGCAGCCAGGCAAGCGCGGGAAAATAGCGTTTCATCATGGAATATACACGGCGAGAAATATCATGACGTTCAGCGTAAACGATATTGGCGTAAAGGTTGAGGGTTGATTAGCATTGGGTTTTGCCCTTGTTTCGCGTCAGGAGAGCGTATGAAACCCGAAACCATTGCGTTGCATCACGGCTATTCGCCGGATAGCCAGAAAGCGGTCGCCGTGCCCATCCATCAGACCACGTCCTACAGCTTTGACAGTGCCCGGCACGCGGCAGACCTTTTTGATCTAAAGGAAAAGGGCAACATCTACTCACGCATCATGAACCCGACCTGCGATGTGCTGGAACAGCGCGTTGCCGCCCTTGAGGGAGGCATTGCCGGGCTGGCGCTGGCGTCAGGCATGAGTGCGATTACCTGCGCGATTCAGACCATTGCCGAAGCCGGCGACAATATTGTGTCGATCAGCGAACTGTACGGCGGCACCTATAACCTTTTTGCGCATACCCTGCCGCGTCAGGGTATTAACGTCCGCTTCGCCGACAAGGGAGATCCCGACGCCATCGCAGCGTGCATTGACGGCCGTACCAAGGCGGTCTTCTGTGAGAGCGTGGGCAATCCGTCCGGCGGCATCGTTGATGTAGCCGGGCTTGCCGAGGTGGCCCACCGCCACGGCGTACCATTGATCGTTGACAACACCACGGCCACGCCGTTTTTGTGGCGCCCCATCGAACACGGCGCGGATATCGTGATTCATTCAGCCACCAAATACATCGGCGGCCACGGTACAACGCTTGGCGGAGTGCTTGTGGATTCCGGCCGCTTTCCCTGGGCGACCCATGCCAGCCGTTTTCCGCTGCTCACCGAGCCTGACGCCTCTTATCACGGTATCAGCTATACCCGAGACGTAGGCGAAGCGGCTTTTATTACCCGAGCGCGGGTTGTGCCGCTGCGCAACATGGGGGCTGCACTGTCCGCTCAGGCGGCGTGGAATCTGCTGCAGGGATTGGAAACGCTGGCGCTGCGTATCGAGCGCATCTGCGCTAACACTCTGGCCGTGGCGCGCCATCTGCAAGCCCATCCTCAGGTGGCCTGGGTGCAATACGCCGGCCTTGAAAGCCACCCCGATCACGCCCTGGCAAAGCGCTATATGAACGGCCAAGCCTCGGGAATTTTAAGCTTCGGCGTCAAAGGCGGCCAAGCGGCTGCCGAACGCTTTTACGACGCCCTAAAGCTGATCCTGCGGCTGGTCAACATTGGCGATGCCAAGAGCTGCTCGTCGATTCCCGCGGCCACGACGCATCGCCAGCTCAACGGCGAAGAGCTGAAAAACGCCGGCGTTACCCCGGAAATGGTGCGCCTTTCCATTGGCATCGAGCACCTGGATGACCTGCTGGCGGATCTCGATCAGGCGCTTGCATAGGCCGGGACACACAGCGCCGGCCCGTCGGCTTCTGCGTCCTTCGTCCAAAGTGCTACGTCGTATATAACGCTAGATGTTTATGCTGTTCAACGGAGGCTACGCCTCCGTTCTGCCACGGTAACGGCGAAAAAAGCCGTCTGTTGCTCTCGCTCATATCAGCATAGAGAAAAATAATCATGCGTTTTGCGTCTGTTATAGCGGCTTTGCTGCTGCTGGCTTTTTCCATTGCCGGCGTTAATGTGGATGGCTTTTGGCAATATGCGGGACTGTTTAGTGCAGCGCTCGGGGGAGCAGCACTGGCGTTCAGCGGTATGCTGGCCGTGTATTACGGTGACCGAAACGCGCTTGCCAAAGAAAGATCGTGGCTTTGGCCGGTGCGCGACTATCGCTCTTTGCGCAGTATGGCCTATCGGCTAATGGCGCGGGCCAGCCGTACCGCCATCGCCTCGACCGAGGTGTCTTACTACGCCGATCTGATGGATCAGCGGCTGGATAGCCAAAAAGCCATGACAGAGGAGGCCTCGGCGAGCATGGCCGCGATCAATGCAGCGATTACGCAGGTATCAAGCAGTGCCGCGCAGGTGGCTTCGCTGGCGCAGCGCGCGCGGACGGCCAGCCACGATAATCGCCGGGAACTGGACGGCATCATTCAGGAAATGACCGATGTATCAGCGCGTTCGGGAGACGCGATCGACATGCTGGGTACGCTGAACGAGCGCATTGAACGGGTCGGAAACGTCACTTCGATGATTGAAGGCATTGCAGAGCAAACGCATCTGCTTTCGCTCAATGCCTCCATCGAAGCGGCACGAGCGGGCGAGCACGGGCGAGGGTTTGCCGTTGTGGCCGGCGAGGTGCGTAATCTGGCGCTGAAAACGTCCAACGCCACCAAAGACGTGGAAGGGCTTGTCAAGGATATCCGCCAGAGCGGTCACAGCGTAGTGGAGACAATCAGCCAGCTGATGAATCGGGTCACACAGGGCACATCCGATGTTCAAAACGTCGGCACAAGCCTTGGCCACATGAGCGACGACGTTGAAAACGTGCACCAGGAAATCACAAGCGTGGCCGATGCCATGGAAAGCACCCGCCAACACAGCCAAACCGTAGCCGATAGCCTACGCCGGCTGGAAGAGGACGTAGACAAGGGCAACAGCAACATGCACGACCTTGCCGAGCAGGCGCGTGCGCTGATGGACGATGCCGAGGGCGTGGACGAAGAGCTGGCGCAGCAGCGGCTAAGCGGCCGTCACCAGGCGATTTTCCATCAGACCAGAAAAGTCGCCGACCAGATCGGTACGCTTTTTGAACAAGCGCTGCGCCGCGGTGAGCTCACCCGGGAAGGACTTTTTGAGGCCCGCTACGAAAAAATAGCCAACACCCGGCCACCGCTATATAAAACGGCGTTTGATGACGTGGCCGATCGTTATCTGCCGTCTTTGCAAGAGCCCATGCTGGAGGCGCTAGGGCTAAGCTACGCCATCGCCTGCGATCGTCGGGGGTATGTGCCAACGCATAACAGCGCGGTAAGCCGCAAGCCCACCGGCGACTACGAGCACGACCTGGCATACTGTCGCAGCAAGCGCATTTTTGATGACCCCACAGGTCGTCGCTGCGGCGCTCATGAAAAGCCGCTGCTGCTGCAAACCTATAAGCGTGATACCGGCGAAATCATGCATGATCTGTCTGTGCCCGTATACGTCAACGGCGAACACTGGGGCGGGCTGCGCATTGGCTACAAGCCGGAAGGCGCCTCGTCCGACGTTTCGCAGAAAGCGAGGACGCCGGATGTATCCCCGTCTGCGAAAGCATCGGCGGCAAGCGGGCGGCTAACGCGCGCTTGACTGCTGCCAGGCAGACCAGGAATAGAGCGCAAGCCCTGTCCAGATCAGCGCGAAGGTGCCCAGCTGGACAGGGCTTAACGGCTCGTTGAAAACCAGCAGCGCGATCAGAAACTGCATGCTGGGGTTTATGTACATCAAAAAACCCAGCGTTGCCAGCCGCAGCCGCCGTGCCGCCCCGGCAAAGGCCAAAAGCGGCAGCGCGGTGATGACCCCGGCCGCCATCAGCAGCGTTGTCGTCCGGGGGAACTGGGTAAAGTGCGAAAGCCCCTGAATTTCCAGCCAGGCAAACACCAGCAGTGCCGCCGGCAGCAGCAGCAGCGTCTCCACAAACAGCCCCGAAAGGCCATCAAGCGCTACCTGTTTGCGAAATAGCCCGTAGGTGCCGAAAGAAAAAGCCAGCACCAGGCTAAGCCAAGGCAGCTCGTTGAGCAGCACAAACTGCATGGCGATCCCCACGGTGGCCAGGCCCAGTGCGGCCAGCTGGGCTTTCACCATGGTTTCGCGCAGCACCACAATGCCCAGTCCGACGTTGACCAGCGGCGTGAGAAAATACCCCAGGCTTGCCTGCAGCACGTGCTGGGTTTCAACCGCATAGATATAAATGCCCCAGTTCAACCCGATGAGCACCGCGCAGGCCAGCACCCGCCCCAGGCGCCCGGGCCTGCGCAGCGCTGCCCTCACCGGTGCCCAGCGCCGCAGCAGCGTAATCAGTGCGGCAAGAAACAGACACGACCAGATAATGCGGTGCAGCACCACTTCAAACGCCGGGACGCCTTCAAAAAGGGCAAAAAAAAGCGGAAAACATCCCCACATGAGATAGGCAACAAGACCGAAGCCGACCCCTTTGGCGGCGTCGGGATCGCGAACGGAATGGCTGGACATGGCGGCCTCGCTGGGGGGAAGGTGTTTGCACAATAGCAAGCGTGCAAATGTCGAAAAAATACGGCGTAGCGCGTTAATGTAGCATACGTGTCTGATATAGGGAGAAACGCCATGGGCCAGCTAACCGTAAGCCTGATACAGAGCGACCTGCGCTGGGAAGACCCGGCCGCCAACCGCCGCCGGCTGGAGCGGCAGCTGGGTGATCTGGGCGGCGACGATACCGACGTGATCGTACTGCCGGAAATGTTTGCCACCGGCTTTACCATGAACGCCCGAAAAATGGCCGAGCCCATGGGGCAAAGCCCAAGCGTGGCCTGGCTTTGCCAGCAGGCCAAGGCGCGCGGCTGCGTGATGACTGGCAGCATTGCCGTGGAAGAGAACGGTCAGCACTATAACCGCCTGATCTGGGCCCGGCCCGACGGGGAGCTGACCGTTTACGACAAGCGCCATCTGTTTCGCATGGCCGGCGAGCACGAACGCTATGCCCCCGGCACAGCGCGGCCGGTGGTCGAATACAAGGGCGTGCGCCTTTTGCTCAGCGTCTGCTACGATCTGCGCTTTCCCGTCTGGCTGCGCCAGCAGCCCGCGGCGGGCGAGGCGTTCGAGTACGATGCGCTTTTGTGCGTGGCCAACTGGCCTGCGCCGCGCCGCCACGCCTGGCGCACGCTGCTTCAGGCACGGGCCATCGAAAACCTCAGCTACGTTATCGGCGTCAACCGGGTAGGGGAAAGCGGCAACGGCCTTGCCTACAGCGGTGATTCGATGCTGGTAAACTTCAAAGGCGAGGCGCTGCTGGATCCGCCGGTCGATACCGCCGGTATCTACACCGGTACGCTGGATGGCGATGCGCTGAGCGCCTTTCGCGACAAGTTTCCCGCCTGGCAGGACGCCGACCACTTCCAGCTGCTGCCCGACACGGCGTCCGGTGACGCGACGCCCTGATCCGTCAACGTATCAATGAGTACCCGTTTTCATGAATAAGCCCGCTACCATGCGCCTTGACCGTTTTCTGAGTGAAACCACGCCCCTGACCCGCAGCCTGGCCAAGAAGGCGCTGAAAGCCGGCGAAGTCACGCTGAACGGCAAGCCGGTCAAGCAGCCGGCGCAGCAGATCAGCCCCGACGAAGACGCCGTGACCTGGCAGGACGAGCCGCTTGAGCTGGTCGGCAAACGCTACCTGATGCTGCACAAGCCGTTGGGAGTGGAATGCACGGCGCGGCGCGGGCTCTATCCGCGGGCTATCGATCTTTTGGACGTGCCCAGGGTAGAGCGGCTGCAGCCGGTGGGCCGGCTGGACGTGGACACCACCGGGCTTTTGCTGATGACCGACGACGGCCAGTGGCTGCATCGTATTACCTCGCCCAAGCACCGCTGCGACAAGGTTTATCGGGCCACCCTTGCCGAGCCCTGGGAGGGCGATACTGCCGCCTGGGCCATCGAGCGCATGGCCGAAGGCCTGCTGCTTGAGGACGATGACCGCCCCACGCGCCCGGCCACGCTGACCATGCTGGGCCCCGTTGAGGCCGAGCTTGCCATCAGCGAAGGGCGCTACCATCAGGTCAAGCGCATGTTCGGTGCACTGGGCAACCGGGTTACGGCCCTGCATCGCCGAGCCATCGGCCCGCTTGAGCTGGCTGCGGGTCTCGCCCCCGGCGAATGGCGGGCGCTGACCGACGACGAGATCGCACGGTTTTAAGCGGCTAAAGGCCCGCGGCTTTAGCCGCCGGCGGCGCGCTGCTGGCCCTTGAGCACCTTGGCGTAGCCTTCCAAAAGACGCTTGTGGCCTACAGTGGGTGCGTCCGGATCCATGGCGTCGAGTCCGGGAAAGACGGTCTCGCCGCAGGTTAGCGCCCGGGCCTCGGCAAAGGCGTTGCCGTGGTAGAAGGCAAGTGCTCGGGCGTAGTCGTCCAGCGCTTCTCCGGCGACCGTCAGCTCCAGCACGCTTGCCAGAGCGCTAAAGCGGCGCTCGTCCTCTGCGACCAGGTTGCCCGAGGCGCGCACCATGGAAAGCTGCTCCAGCGCCGCGTCCTGTTCCCCCAGCGCCAGCAGCAGCCACAGCTTGAGCTCGCCCACGCGCAGCCGTTCCCAGGCGGTGTCAGGATCGGGGACAATGCCGGCCCATTCCAGCACGCTCATCTGGTCGTTGACGTTGTTGTCTTCCAGGCACGCCAGCAGCGCCTGCCAAGCGGCTTCGCCGGCCTGGGCCAGGGTAAACAGCGTGGCGCGGTGGGGTACGGCCTGGTTGTTGTTGTGCCACTTCAGCTCGTCGGGCAGGTAGATGTCGGAAAACCCGGGTACCAGAATGCGGCTGGCGTAGGCGCCAAGTTCGGTGTGCTCGGCGATGTAGACCTCGTGGCCTTCGTCGTGCAAAAGCGCAATGAGGCTTTCGCGCTGCTCGGCGTTGCTGCGGGTGTCGTCCCAGTCGCTGAAGGCAACGTCCGGGGTTTCGCCCAGAAGCGCCCAGCTGACGTAGCCGCTGGCGTCGATGAAGTGCAGCTCCAGGTTGTGCGGGTCGGTGACCAGGTCCATGTCGGCGGTCGGCGGGGGGAAGCCGCCCAGCTCGTCCAGCGCGCGGCCCTGCACCAGCTCGGTGAGCGCGCGTTCCAGCGCCACCTCAAAGCGCGGGTGGGCGCCAAAGCAGGCGTAAAGCCCGCCGTCATCGGGATTCAATAGCACCACGCTGATGACCGGGTACGTGCCGCCCAGCGAGGCGTCCAGCGCGCGCAGCTGAAAGCCGCTGTCTTCAAGGGCGGCGATGCCCTGCTGGATATGCGGATAGCGGCCCAGCACGTCGGCGGGAATCTCGGGCAGGGTGATCGCATCGCGGATGATGCGCTCTTTGATTGCGCGCTCGAAAATTTCCGACAGCCCCTGCACCTGGCCTTCGTCTCGGGTGTTGCCCGCGGACATGCCGTTGGAGACAAACATGTTGCCGATCAGATTAACCGGCACGTTGACCGTTTTGCCGTCGCGCTGGCGCACGTAGGGCAGGGTGCAAATGCCGCGGCCGCTGTCGCCGCCGTTCATGTCGCTCAGCTCGGCAAGCGTCAGGTCGTCGCCGTAGCGCTGATAAAACACCGCGTCAAGCACGTCGGCCAGCGGCGTTTCCGGGGCAAACCACTGCTCTTCGGCCTGGTGAATAAACGGAAAATGCTGTTGCGCCGGGGTCAGGTAAAAATCCGCCCATAGATAGCGCGTGGCCAGGCGTTCGAGCATCTCGCCGTAGGCGCTTGCCAGTGCTGCCTTGCGGGTCGCGCCCTTGCCGTTGGCAAACACCTGGGGGCAGTCGCGATCACGAATATGCACCGACCAGATATAGGGCGCCGGGTTAAGCCAGCGCGCCTCGACAATAGTAAAGCCGAGCCCTTCGATGTGGCCTTTGAGCGTATCCAGCGAAGTTTCAAGCGCGGCATCCTTGCCGGGAATAAACGTATGGGTCATGGGGCGTCCGGGAGTGTGAACAAAATGGCCCCGATAGCGAGGCGTCAAAAACAGGGCGCGAACTGTATCATTCCCCCCGGTATGTCGCTATACGCAAGCCGGTTTGGCCGCCTCCACCAGCCGGCGGGTGTAGGCGTGCTGCGGGGCGTTGAACAGCGCCTCGCACTCGCCCTGTTCGACTACTTCGCCGTCCTTGAGCACGATGACTCGGTGCGCCACGGCGCGGACCACGGCCAGATCGTGGCTGATAAACAGATACCCCAGCCCGCGCTCGGCCTGCAGCCGGCGTAAAAGCTCGATGAGCTGCTTTTGCACCTGGCGGTCCAGCGCTGAGGTGGGCTCGTCCAGCACCAAAAGCTCAGGCTCCAGAATAATCGCCCGGGCCACGGCGATGCGCTGGCGCTGGCCGCCGGAAAACTCGTGGGGGTAGCGCGCCGCCACGCTTTGGGGCAGGCCCACGTCTTCAAGGGTTTGATAGACCCGCTCGCGCACCTGCTGCTCGTCAAGCCCCGGGAAGTGAAAGCGCAGGCCTTCGCTGACGATATCGAACACCGGCATCCGCGGCGACAGCGCCCCGTAGGGGTCCTGAAATACCATCTGCAGGCGGTGACGCCGGCGGCGCAGGGCAGCCCCCTTGAGCCGATCCAGCCGGTCCTCCCCGAGCGCTACCTCACCCCGGCTTGCCACCAGCCGCATAATCGCCGAGGCCAGCGTGGTCTTGCCCGAGCCGGACTCGCCGACAATGCCCAGGGTTTCCCCCGGCCGCAGGCTTAAATCCAGCGGCTGAACGGCGTTAAACGCCGGCGGGGCGGCACCCAACAGCCCGCGTTTGG
Source organism: Halomonas cibimaris (assembly GCF_055379665.1). Taxonomy (NCBI): domain Bacteria; kingdom Pseudomonadati; phylum Pseudomonadota; class Gammaproteobacteria; order Oceanospirillales; family Halomonadaceae; genus Halomonas; species Halomonas cibimaris. The sequence goes on along the minus strand of NZ_AP043828.1, from coordinate 2,390,779 downwards.
GGCGGGGGAAGCTTACGGCGAGCTGTTTAGCGGTGAGCAGCGGTGCCACGTTCGTTACCGGTGCGGGGCGGCCGTCGGGCTCGGCGGCTAACAGCGCTTGGGTGTAGGCGGTTTGCGGTGCGTGAAACACGTCGCCTACCGCGCCGGTTTCCTCCACGCGGCCGGCGCGCATCACGCATACGCGGTCAGCGTGGCGGCGCACCAGATTCAGGTCGTGGGTAATGAACAAAAGCCCCATGCCGTATTCGTCGCGCAGCTCGCGCAATAGCGCCAAAATCTCCTGCTGCACGCTGACGTCCAGCGCGGTGGTGGGCTCGTCGGCGATCAGCACTCGGGGGTTGTTGGCAATGGCCATGGCGATCATTACCCGCTGGCGTTGGCCGCCGGAGAGCTGGTGCGGCCAGGCGTTGAGCAGCTCGTCTGCCCGGGGCAGCTTAACCCGCTCTAAAAGCTCTCGGGAGCGGGCTTTCGCCACCGCGCCGCTAAGCCCCTGATGCAGGCGCAGGGTTTCGGCGATCTGCTTGCCGATTTTATGCAGCGGGTTGAGCGAGGTCATGGGCTCCTGAAACACAAAGCCCACCTGGCCGCCGCGCACGGCGTTCCACTGGCGCGGTGAAAGCGTGGCCAGGTCCACGCCTTCAAGACGGCGCGCTCCGCTTACCCGGGTGTTGGGCGGCAGCAGGTTCAAAAGCCCCAGCGCGGTGACCGACTTGCCCGAGCCGGACTCGCCCACCAGCGCCAGGGTTTCCCCGGCGTTTACTTCAAGTGAGAGGTCTTCCACCACGGGTACGCCGTCAAAGGCGATAGACAATCCCTCAACGGACACAAGCGCCGGCGTTACAGGTGGCGTCATATCAGCGTCCTCCGGCGTGGCGCGGGTCGAAGGCATCGCGCAGCCCTTCGCCGATGAATACCAAAAGCGAAAGCATAACCCCCAGCGTCAAAAAGGCGGTGATGCCCAGCCAGGGCGCGTGCAGGTTGTTCTTGCCCTGGGCGGCCAGCTCCCCGAGCGACGGCGAGCCCGGCGGCAGGCCAAAGCCGAGAAAGTCCAGCGCGGTCAGCGTGCTGATCGCGCCGGTAAACAGAAACGGAATGAATGTCAGCGTTGCCACCATGGCGTTGGGCAGCACGTGACGCCACATGATCAGCCGGGACGGCAGCCCCATGGCCCTGGCCGCGCGCACGTACTCCAGGTTGCGCGCGCGCAGGAACTCGGCGCGGACGATATCGACAAGCCCCAGCCAGGAGAACAGCAGCATCACCCCCAGCAGCCACCAGAAGCCGGGCTGAACAAAGCTTGCCAGAATGATCAGCAGAAACAGCACCGGCAGCCCTGACCAGATCTCGGTCAGGCGCTGGCCGATCAGATCCACCTTGCCGCCAAAGTAGCCCTGCACGCCGCCAATCACCACGCCCAGCACCAGCGAGCCCGCGGTGAGCACCAGGGCAAACACCACCGACAGGCGAAAGCCGTAGATCACCCGGGCCAGCACGTCCCGGCCCTGGTCGTCGGTGCCCAGCCAGTGGCGCGCGCTGGGCGGTGCGGGCGAGGGGCGGGTCATCTGCATGTCCAGCGTCTGGTAGGAAAAGCGCACCGGCGGCCACAGCGCCCAGCCGCGTTCGCTGATCTGCTCCTGCATGAAAGGGTCCAGGTAGTCCGCCCGGGTGGGTAGAAAGCCGCCGAACTCGGTTTCCGGGTAGTCGTACAAAAGCGGCGCGTACCACTCGCCGTCAAACTGCATGACGAGGGGCTTGTCGTTGGCGATCAGCTCGGCACCCAAGCTCAGCACAAACAGCGCCACGAACAGCCACAGCGAGACCCGCGCCCGGCGGTTGCTCTTGAACGCCGCAAGCCGCCGGCGGGTAATGGGGGATAGACGCGGTGACAGGCGCATGGCTTAAGCCTCCCGAGTGGCAAAGTCGATGCGCGGGTCCACCCACACATAGGTCAAGTCCGACACCAGCTTGAGCACCAGCCCCACCAGCGTATACAAGAAAAGCGTGCCGAAGATCACCGGGTAGTCCCGCTGCATCACCGCCTCAAAGCCCAGAAGCCCCAGCCCGTCCAGCGAGAAAATCACCTCGATCAGAAGCGCGCCGGTAAAGAAGATGCCCACCAGCGCGGCGGGCAGTCCGGCGATGATGATCAGCATGGCGTTGCGAAACACGTGGCCGTAGAGAACCCGCCGCTCGTCGGCACCCTTGGCCCGGGCGGTGAGCACGTACTGCTTGTGAATTTCGTCGAGAAAGCTGTTTTTGGTCAGCATGGTCAGGGTGGCAAAGCTGCCGATGGAGGCGGCGAGCACCGGCAGCGTCATGTGCCAGGCGTAATCCTTGACCTTGCCCCAGGCCGACAGCTCGGCAAAGCCCGGCGAGGTCAGCCCGCGCAGGGGGAACCAGTCGAAATACGCGCCGCTGGCAAACAGCACGATCAGCAGGATGGCGAACAGAAAGCCGGGCACGGCGTAGCCGACGATGACAAACCCCGAGGAGTAGACGTCAAAGCGTGAGCCGTGGCGCAGCGCCTTGCGAATGCCCAGCGGGATCGACACCAGATACACCAGCAGCGTGCTCCACAGCCCCAGCGAAATCGATACCGGCAGCCGTTCGATCATCAGGTCGATCACCGGCCGGTCGCGAAAGAAGCTGGTGCCGAAATCGAAGGTGGCGTAGTCGGCGAGCATGCCCAGAAAGCGCTCGTGGGCGGGCTTGTCGAAGCCGAACTGTTCTTCCAGCTGCTGGATGAAGCGCTCGTCGATGCCCCGCGCACCCCGGGAATCGTCGCTGACGGTAATGTCGCCGCCGCCGGTATCCAGCCGGGTGCTGGCCATGGCATCGGCGTTCTCGAAGCGCGCCAGCATCTGATCGATGGGGCCGCCGGGCGCGGCCTGCACGATAATAAAGTTGAGCAGCAAAATGCCCACCAGAGTGGGAATCATCAACAGCAGTCGGCGCAGGGTGTAGCGGGCCACGGGCAGCTCCTTGTGTGGTTAACGCCGCTCTTCCAGCTGCTCGGCGCGTTCGGGGTCGACCCACCAGGCGTCCAGATCCATGCCGTACGCGGGAAACGGCTCGGGGTAGCCGAACTTGTCCCACACGGCGATGCGGGTTTCTCCGGAATGATAGTGCGGAATCACGTAAAAGCCCCAGCGCAGCACCCGGTCCAGCGCGTGAGTGACGGTATTGAGCGCTTCGCGGCTGTCGGCGCTAATCAGCTCTTCCACCAGCGCATCCACCGCCTCGTTTTCAAGGCCCATCACGTTGCGGCTCTGGGGGCGGTTGGCCACGTCGCTGGTCCAGAAATCCCGCTGCTCGTTGCCGGGGTTGTTGGACTGAGGAAACTGGCTGATGACCATGTCAAAGTCAAAACTTCGCAGCCGGTTCAGGTACTGGCTGATATCCACGATGCGAATCGAGGTCTGCACGCCCAGGCGCGCCATGTTGCGCAGCATCGGCTGAACCACCCGCTCAAGGCCGGAGTCGTAGAGCAGCACTTCCAGGCGCAGCGGGGCACCGTCTGCGTCGATCAGCGTGCCGTCCTTGACCGTATAGCCGGCGTCATACAGCAGCTCAAGGGCCTTTTTCAGCCGCGGGCGCAGGGCCTCGGGCTGGTCAATGGGCAGCGGCCGGGTAAACAGCGCGTCGGAGCCGTGGGAGGCGATCAGCTCGTCGCGAAAGGGTGCAAGCAGCGCCAGCTCGTCATCCGAGGGCAGCCCCTCGGCCTGCATGGGCGAGTTCTGGAAAAAGCTCCGGGTGCGCCGATAGCTATCGTAAAAAATATTGGTGTTGAGCCAGGGAAAGTCAAAGGTCAGGCTCAGCGCCTCGCGCACGCGGGGGTCGTCAAATTTATCTTTGCGCAGGTTGAAGACGAAGGCCTGCATTCGCGACGGGTTGACGTCGGGCACGGTGATGCGCTTGACCAGTCCCTTTTCATAGGCGGGAAAGTCGTAGCCGATGGCCCAGGTGGCGGCGCGGGCATCAGTGCGGTAGTCGGTGAGGCCGGCCTTGAACGCCTCCCAGGCGATGTCGCGGTCGCGGTAGTAGTCGAACACCAGCCGGCCGATGTTGTGCCGGCCGACGTTGACCGGCAGGTCTTTTCCCCAGTAGTCCGGGTCCCGGGCGTAGACGATGCGCCGGCCGGGGTCGACCTCATCAATACGGTAGGGGCCGGAGCCCGGGTGGGCGGCCAGAGTAGGCTTGGTGAAATCGCGCGCGTCCCAGTAGTGTTTGGGCAGAATCGGCATCTGGGCGACGATCAGCGGCAGCTCCCGGGATTCGGGGTCGTTGAGGGTAAAGCGCACTCGGTGGGGCGACATCGCCACGGCCTCATCCACGCCGGCGTAGTAGCTGCGGTAGAAAGGGTTGGCCTCCTCACGGAGAATATTCAGGCTGAAGACCACGTCCTCGGCGGTGAGCGGCTCGCCGTCCTGAAAGCGCGCCGCTGGGCGCAGGTCAAACTCGATCCAGCGGCGGTCCGGGGCGATGCGCACGTCTTCGGCCACCAGGCCGTAGAGGCTGAACGGCTCGCCGGGGTTGGCTTCCATCAGGGTGTCGTAGATCAGGTTTACGTTGCTGGCCGGCGTGCCGCGAATGATAAAGGGGTTGGTGGAATCGAAGCTTCCGCCTACGGCGGTACGCACCATGGTGCCGCCCCGGGGGGCGTCCGGGTTGACGTGGGGGAAGTGGTCGAAGTCGTCGCCAAGGGCCGGCTCGCCGTACAGCGAAAGCGCCGGCTGGAAGGAGGGCGGCGCGCCGCTGTCATCGGCGGCGCTTGCCGGCATGGCGCTCAGGGCGATGCCTAGGGCCGCCCCGAACGCGAGCCGGGCGGCAGCGAATGCTTTTCGGTTCCCGCTACGTAGCCTGTGACGCATGGCAGCTTGCCTCCTGTGCAGCGGCGCGCGGGCGCTGGGGTCAGCCGTCTGTCAGCGTGAGCAGCTGCCCGGGCTGCAGGGTACGGGGCTGTTCAATGGCGTTCCAGCGCATCAGGTCCCGGGTGCTGACATCGTAGCGCATGGCAATCGCGGTTAAACTGTCGCCGCTTTCAACTCGGTGGGTCGCCTGCGCCGGTGAATCATCGGCGCCCGCAAGAGCTGTCAGCGTGCGCCGGTTGGCCTCCCGCGGTACCAGCAGCACCGAGCCGTCGCGGGGGCTTAGGGTGTTTTGCAGCGCCCCAGGGTTGAGCTTGGCCAGGCGCTGCGAGCTGATGTCCAGCCGGCGGGAAAGACGGGTCAGCGTTATGGGCCGGTCCAGCGCTATCTCGGCAAAAGCCGGGGCGGCGCCGATGTCGGGCAAGCGGACGCTGTAGCGCTCGGGATGGCCGATAATTTCCGCGATGGCGTACAGCTTGGGCAGGTACTGCATGGTTTCGCCCGGCAGATCGAGCGACCAGTAGTCGCTGCCCCGCCCTTGACGCTGGGCACGGCGGCGGGCTTTGTTCACCGTGCCGGCGCCGGCGTTGTAGGCTGCCAGGGAAAGCGCGATATCGCCGCCGTACCAGCGCTCGGCCTGGGATTCAATATAGCCCAGGGCGGCCTGGGTGGAGGCGGTGACGTCAAGCCGGCCGTCGTAGCGGCCGTTGCGCAAAAGCCCGAGCGCATCGCCGGTGCGCGGCATGAACTGCCAAAGGCCGGCGGCGCCGCGGTGGCTGCGTGCCGCCGGGTCAAACGAGCTTTCGATAAACGGCAGCAAAGCGATTTCGCCCGGCAGGTCGCGTGCGTTTACCTGCTGGATAATCCAGGCAAGCCAGGGCTTGGCCTCCCGGGTGATGCTGGCAATGTTTTGCGGGCTTTGGCGGTAGCGAGCGATCCACTTGTCAACGCGCGCCCGGGCATCGGGCGGCAGGGCGTTGATATCCCAGGCAAAGCTTTTGCGCAGCTGCGACCAGGCGTTTTGCGGCGTGGCGTCCAGAGCGTCCCAAAATGAAGAAGGCGCCGAGTCGATTGCGGGCGCGGCGTCTATATGCTGGCTTTCGGCCATCGCCGGCTGGCCGGCGGCGAGCATCAGCACACCGGCAATAAATGCGCCGGCGGTGGCCCGTAAAAAGCGCGGGCATAGGGCGTGGTAGGTCATGGGCGAGTCACAATAAAAGCGTTGATCAACAGTGTCTGCTCCCCGCCGCACCGGCCAGCCGGCGGCGGCTAGAAACGATTTTTCCATTCCCTGAGCGTGGTGAGGGTGGCAAGATCGCTATTGTTGGCCCCCTGGGTCCCGGCGGCGTGGCGCACGCTTGCGGTATGGACACGCAGATAGGGGTTGATATTGAGTTCACGGCCGATGGTGCTGGGAAGCGTGGGGCGTTCGGCTTCGCGGGCACGCCGGCTTTCCTGCAGCGCGTAGGCGACGTCTTCGTTGTCCGGGTCGGCCTGGCGGGCAAAGGTCAAATTGGCCTGGGTATACTCGTGGGCGGCAAAGACCAGAGTTTCTTCCGGCAGCGCAGCGAAGCGCTTCAGTGACTGATGCAGCTGCTCCGGTGAGCCCTCGAACAGCCGGCCACAGCCGGCGCAAAAAAGCGTGTCGCCGCAAAACAGCAGCGATGGAATACCCGGGGTAAAAAAGCTGATGTGATCCAGCGTGTGCCCCGGGGTCGCCATGACTTCGAAAAGACGCCCCATAACGCGCACTTCGTCGCCTTCGCCTACCGCTCGGGTAATGCCGGCAATGGCTGGGTTGTCCGGCCCGATAACCTGGGGCGAATAGCGGCTGGTCAGCTCGTCAAGCCCGCCGGTATGGTCGTGATGATGGTGGGTGATCAGGATGGTTTCCAACTCCAGCGCTTCACGTTCGAGCACTTCCATGATCGGAGCGGCGTCACCCGGGTCCACCACGCAAACCTTTTGGCTCGCATCTTGTCGCAACAGCCAAATATAATTATCGCTAAAGGCGGGTATCGGTGTCACGCTCAGCATGGGGCGAGATCCTTTGGTCAAAAACGACGCTACTCTGGAGGGGAGTGCTGTGTATGTCAACTTCGCAGGGGCAAGCCGAATGGCGCGAGCGGCTGGCCTGTAGCCGGCGTTACTGGGCCTCGGGGCGCGGTCAAGCGCTGATGCAGGCGCAGGCGGCCTGTCTGGGGCCGGTGCTCCAGTCACGCCCTGACCAGCACGGCCTTGAGCTTTCCATGGGCCCATCGCTTTTATCGCATATTCCCAGCGCAGGCCCGGCCCATGTCGTACAGTGGGCGCCGGCCCGCGCCTGCGCCCGGGCCAGGGCGACGCTGGTTTGTCTGCCCGAAGCGCTGGCGCTGCCCGATGAGTGTCTGGATCTCACCTTGCTGCATCATCTTTTGGAACACGGCCCGGATGCCCATCGGGTGCTGGCCGAGGCGGCGCGGGTTACCCGCGACAGCGGCACGCTGATTGTTTTCGGATTTCAGCCGTTGGGGCTTGCAACGCTTGCCTATCGGCTGGGGCGCCGGCGGCGCATGTATCCGGGCAACGGGCGCTGGTATACGCCGGGCCGGCTGCGCGACTGGCTGGCGTTTGTCGATTTTGAAATCGAGCGGGTAGACTATTGCGGTTTTGGCTTTGGCAAACGCAGCCCCGGCGGCTGCTGGGAAACGCTGGGGCGGCGGCATAACCTGGCGCTGGGAATCAGCTATATGATTCGCGCCCGTCGCCGGCGCTATCAGGCGCCCGTCCAGCGGCTGAAGTTCGGGCTGCGTCCGCCCACCGCGCCGCAGCCTGCCGGGGTGGCACGCGGTCACGCAGCGCCAGTACGAGAAAAGTGCTACGAGGAACATAAACGTTGAGCGAACAAGCAAGTACGCATTTGCCGCGCGTAACGGTGTATACCGACGGCGCCTGCCGGGGCAATCCCGGCGTGGGCGGCTGGGGGCTGGTCTTGCAAAGCGGTGAACATGAAACCACACGCTACGGCTTTGAAGCCCACACCACCAACAATCGCATGGAGCTGATGGCCGCAATCACGGCCCTGCGCACGCTGAATACGCCCTGCGAGGTCGCTATCTGGACCGATTCGCAATACGTCCGCCAGGGGATTACCCAGTGGATTCACAGCTGGTTGAAGCGCGGCTGGCAAACGGCGGCCAAAAAGCCGGTGAAAAACGCCGAACTGTGGCAGGCGCTGCACGCCGAGACCCAGCGCCACCGGGTAGAGTGGCACTGGGTCAAGGGCCACAGCGGCCATCCCGGCAACGAGCGTGCCGATGCGCTGGCCAATCAGGCCATTGATGAGCATACGTAAGCGCTAGCAGCCAAGCCAGGAGAGACAAGATGCGCCAGATCATACTGGATACCGAAACCACCGGCATCGACCCCAAACAGGGGCACAAGCTGGTGGAAATCGGCGCGGTGGAAATGGTCAATCGGCGACTAACCGGACGCACCTACCATCAGTATATTAATCCCGAGCGTCATATTGATGCCGAAGTGGTAGCGGTACACGGTATTGATAACGAAAAAGTGGCCAACGAGCCGACTTTTGCCCAGATAGCCGATGCGTTCTGGGCGTTTATCGAAGGCGCCGAGCTGGTGATTCACAACGCGCCCTTTGACGTGGGCTTTATCGACCACGAGCTTGCACAGATCAATCCGCACCGGCAAACGCCGCTGGGGCCGGTTGCCGATCACTGTGCGATTCTCGACACCCTGACCATGGCGCGGAAGATGCACCCGGGCCAGCGCAACACGCTGGACGCGCTGTGCAAGCGCTACGATATCGTCAACGCCCACCGCGTTTTGCACGGAGCGCTGCTGGACTCGGAAATTCTAGCCGATGTGTATCTGGCGATGACCGGCGGCCAGACCGCACTGGTGCTGGATGCCGAGGCCGGGCAAGACCAGAGCGAGCGCGACCGGCCAGCCAGTGCGCAGCAAAGCGGCCTGGCGATAAGGCGTCTTTCTCTGGCGCCGAATGCGCTGCGCGTTACCCCCCCGACGGCGGAAGAGGAAAACGCGCACCGGGCCAAGTGCGAGGCTCACGGCCTTCGCTGGGCAAACGGCGGGGGTGACGATGCTCAGGCGTGAAATTCCTGCCGATGCCGGGGCGGGCCGTGTGGTGGTGATCGCCGGCAATCGGGTGGCGCCGGCGCCGGGGAGCGGCCATCACGGCGAAGTGCCTTTGCAGCCCTGGCAGCGCTGGGATGAGACCATGCAGCCGCTTTGCTACTGGGACGACGAGCCGGTAGCGCTGGCCTTTGCTTCCGAGCCCAAGGATGGCTGGCTCAACGGGCGGGAATGGCTGGCGGTGCTTTCCAGCCGGTGGTTCAGCCTTCTCTCCACGGCGCTGCAGGTGGGCGCCTGGCTGCAGAATCATCGCTTTTGCGGGCGCTGCGGGGCTCAGACTTCAAGGCTTTCTGCGGAGTTTGCCATGCACTGTGATGCCTGCGGCCATCGCAACTATCCGCGCATTTCACCGTGTATCATCACCCTGGTGACTTCCGGGGAAAACATGCTGCTGGGGCGCAGCCCGCGCTTTCGCCCGGGGCAGTATTCCACGCTTGCCGGGTTTATCGAGCCCGGCGAGTCGGCCGAAGAAGCCGTATACCGTGAAGTGTACGAAGAAGTCGGCGTGCATATTCACCGCCTTCGCTACTACCGCAGCCAGGCATGGCCGTTTCCGCATTCGCTGATGATGGGGTTTTTCGCTGAAGCCACAACGCGGCGCATTCGCATTGATGAAGATGAAATCAGCGATGCGGCCTGGTTCAGTCCGCGCCGGCTGCCCGGCCTGCCGGCGCCTTATTCCATTGCGCGTGAGCTGATCGAGGCGCATCTTGCTCAGTGCCGGCAGTAGCGGCGGGGCTTTTGGGGCTACTTGCCGGGAAACAGCCGGCTTAGTCTGGTTGCCAGCATCACGTTGCCGGTGGCTTTAAGCTGGCCGCTCATGAATGCGCTCATGCCGCTGATTTCGCCGCGCATCAGCCGTTTGAGGGTGTCACTCGACAGGCTCAGGCTGACCGAAGGATCATCGTGCTCGCCGGCTTCAACGGCGAGTGTACCGTCGTCTATGCGCAGGTAGTAATCCCCCAGGTCGGTGAAGTGAAACTGGAAGACTTCGTGCATGGCCCGGGCGGCTTCGGGGTCAAAGCGGGCGTGCATTTTTTCAAGCGGTGTGGGGGAGGGCATGAATCGGATCTCTTTTGGCCGGCGTTTAACGTAAGCCGTTCACCGACGGGGCATTGCCGTCGGCTTGGGGCTGATGCCGAAGCCTAACACGTCGCCGCAGGCGCGCGAAAAAGGCGTGCTAGTCGGGTTTTGTGTCTGTTTCATTTTTTGCCCTTTTGCCCTTTTGCCCTTTTGCCCTTTTGCCCTTTTGCCCTTTTGCTCTTTTGCCCTTTTGCCCATCCCCACTATTTATTACCCGTGCCATGCGCCGCCATAACAAGGAGATCGCCAGTGAACGAGTGGATCCTCAATATCGTTACGTTTCTTATCCAGGCCGCCATCGTTATCGGCTTTGCCACGCTTGCCTTGCTGGTAATCAGGCGAGGCAAAAACCACACCGACGACGCGCTGACGCTGCATACCGAGGTGCTTAATGACCAGCGTGATAAACGCCATCGCTTTTTGGACCAGGCCGGCCGTGGGGATAAAAAACGCCGCGGCCGGTGGCGGGCGCGGTTTTCTCTGCGGGGCAAAAAAGCCCAGGCCGGTCAGCAGGAAAAGGCGCGGCCGCCGGTAGAAGGCGATGACAGCGAACAGGGGGCGGGCCCGCGAGTATGGGTGCTGGATTTTCACGGTGATATCCAGGCGTCTGCAACCGAGCATTTTGCCGAGGAAGTCTCCGCGGTTATCCGCGTGGCGAAAAGCGACGACGAGGTCGTGGTGCGCCTGGAGTCCGGTGGCGGGCTGGTGCACGCCCACGGCCTGGCCGCAGCGCAGATGGAACGGCTGGCGGCAGCCGGGCTTGCCACTACGGTGTGTATCGACAAGGTAGCCGCCAGCGGCGGCTATCTGATGGCCTGCAGCGCCGGCCATGTCAAGGCAGCCCCTTTTGCCGTGATCGGCTCTATCGGCGTAATGGCCCAGATTCCCAACGTGCATCGCCTGCTCAAGCGTTACGACGTTGATATTGAACTGCTCACCGCCGGCAAGCACAAGCGCACCTTGACGGTACTGGGTGAAAATACCGAAGAAGGGCGCGCGAAGTTTGTCGAGGACTTGGAAAATACCCACCGTCTTTTCAAGGACTACGTGGCAAAGCGCCGTGCCGGGATCGACATCGAAGCGCTTGCTACCGGAGAAATCTGGTACGGCAGCGAAGCGCAGCAGCGCGGCCTGGTGGACAGCGTGCAAACCAGCGAGGCCTATCTGGTCGAGCGTATGGCGCATGCCCGTGTGGTGTGCGTCTGGCTTGAAGCGCCGCGGCGCCTGAGCGATCGGCTGGGCATTGCGTTGGCCCGGGGTGCAGAAGGCGCCGTTGTCAGGGCCGTGAGCGCACTCGGCGCTACGCGCTGGCACAAGCACTAAAGCCGGCCTGTGCTAGCCGCTGCTATGGGCCAGCGCCTGTATGACGGCTTTGACGGTATCGCTTGCCAGGGAATAGTAGATCGTCTGCGAATCTCGTCGCGTTGTCACCAGCGCTTGCTGGCGCAGAATGGCCAGATGCTGAGACAGCGCCGACTGGCTCAGTACCAGCCGCCGGTTCAGCTGGGTGACCGACATCTCGCCTTCGGCCAGCAGGCACAGAATGCGCAGCCGTTTGGCATTGGCCATGGCCTTGAGAAGGCTGGCGCCGGTATCAATCGCGTCGCTGTTATTGTTGAGCAGATGCATGGCGGCGTGAGAAAAGCTAGGCATGGGAGACTCCTGGCATATAGCTCCTGACATTCATGAAGACGCGGCGTGCGTTACGTTGTTGTCGATTATTTACGTTTTTGTACATTAGCGTAGTTCGTACATTAGCGCAGTTGATTCGTTCGTCATTCAACGCTGTATCAATGGTAGTTCAACGACTGTCGCCGACAGCAGTTGCGCTGTGCTGGATATGCTATTCGGCCCGGCGCTGTTTTTCCGCCGGGCGTGGCGTATAATACGGCCGCCGTGTGCAGAAGGGTTCCCTCACCCCTTCGTTTTTCATGTCATAAAAAGGAAATCTGTCGATGTTTGTCCTGACTGACCTGCAGTATCGTCGCTGCCTGCTGGTGATGGTGACGTTTCATATTGCCATCATCGCCGCCAGTAACTATCTGGTGCAGCTGCCGTTTATGCTGTTTGGCCTGCATACGACCTGGGGGGCGTTCAGCTTCCCGTTTATTTTTCTGGCAACGGATTTAACGGTGCGGCTGTTCGGCAAGCAGCCGGCCAAAACCATTGTGCAGCGCGTCATGCTGCCGGCGCTGGCGGTCTCCTATGTGGTATCGGTGGTGTTTCCCCAGGGGGAATATGCCGGCCTTGCTGCGCTGGGAGAATGGAACATCTTCGTGGCCCGCATTGCCCTTGCCAGCTTTATGGCCTATGTAGTGGGCCAAACCCTTGACGTTCACGTCTTCAACCGCCTGCGTCGAATGGCGTGGTGGGTCGCGCCGGTATGTTCCACGGTGGTCGGCAACTTTGCCGATACCCTGGCGTTTTTCTTTACCGCGTTTTATCAAAGCCCGGACGCTTTCATGGCGGCCAACTGGCTGGAAATTGCGCTGGTGGACTATGCCATCAAGCTGGGGATCAGCATGGTGCTGTTTCTGCCGCTCTACGGCGTTTTGCTGGCCTGGCTGACGCGCAAGATGAGAACCTGGACGGGGACGGCCGACGCTATCCCCAGCGTGGCCTAGGGATGCCGGGCCGCACGCCGGCAAAGCCGCCGCGCTTGAATTTCATGATGATAAGGAGCTTCTATGCCGCCTGTATCCGAGCCTTCCGTGCCTGAGTCTTCTGCGGTGCAGCTGTACTGCCTTGACAGCGGGGAGCCGGGCAGCGGTGAGCTGCCGCTGATCATTTTGCATGGCCTGCTGGGCAGCGCGGATAACTGGCGCTCGCACATGCGCGCCTGGCAGGATCAGCGCCGAGTGGTGGCGGTGGATCTGCGCAATCACGGGCGCTCGCCCCACGCCGACGGCATGAGCTATCTTTCCATGAGCGACGACGTGGTCGCGCTGATGGACCGGCTCAGTATCGAGCGGGCCCACGTGCTGGGCCACTCCATGGGCGGCAAAGTGGCCATGAGCCTGGCGCGCAGAAACCCCGGCCGGGTCGCGACGCTGACCGTTGCCGATATTGCCCCGGTGGCCTATCAGCACGGCCACGACCGCATTTTTGCCGCCATGCGCGAGCTTCAGCAGGGCCACCCCAAAGACCGCCGCGAAGCCGATGCGCTGCTGGCACGCCACATCGAATCGCGCCCTGTGCGCCTTTTTTTGGCGACCAACCTTCAGCGTGACGGCGATGAGCTGGCGCTGCGCGTGGACCTTGACCGCATCATGGACGGCTATGCCGATATTATCGCCCCGCCGGCAGGCCAGGCGCCCTTTGATGGCCCGTCCATGGTGCTGCGCGGGGAGCAGTCCGACTACGTGGAAGACGCCATGCTGCCAACGCTGCGCGGCGTGCTGCCCGGAGCGCGGCTCATTACGCTTAAAGAGGCCGGCCACTGGCTGCACGCCGACCAGCCGGATGCCTTTCGCCAGGCGGTAGAAAGGTTTCTGGGCGCACATCCGCATGGCGCCTGATGGCTATCATCTACAGCGCATCAATCTATAGCGCATGGGGATCGGCTGCCAGCGTTGACGTGGGCAGGCGAGCGTCGGTGATACCGCGATCCTGTAAAAACGCTTCCAGGCGCCGATAGCGCCGGCTGTCCACCGCGGCCGGACGCAGCGCCATGCGGCGTACCAGCGCCGGCCAAGCGGCTTCGTTGGCGCTGTTGTCCAATACCGGATAGGCCTCAATCAGGGTCTGCCAGGCGCGCTTGGGGTTTTGCGCAATCCAGCGGGTAGCGCGGCCCAGCGCCGCGGTCAGATGTTGCCAGGTGAGCTTGCGCTCGTTGAGCGTATCGCCGTTGATCATCAGAATCAGGCCGTCGTGCACCGGCAGCCCCAGCTCGGTGTAGGGAATCACGCGAGTCGCGATGCCGTCGGTTGCCAGCCGAGTGGGCAGCGCGTGGTCAAAGCCGTCCACCATGATGTCGATATTGCCCTGGCGCAGTTCGCGTTCGCCGCTGTAGTGCACGTTGCGCGGAGCGGTATAGCCGTCCGTCTGGCGCACGCTATCCGGCACCAGCAGCGGTACGATGAGTTCAGCCCCTTCTTGCGTGGCGTAGCCGTAGGTGCGCGTGGCCAGCGCGTCGAGCTCCTTGGAAGCGGCGTCACCGGCCACGATCACCGCGTTAAGCGGCGTTTCCATCAGCGTCGCGATGCGCACCAGGCGGCTGCCGTCGTGGTTACGCAAATGCAGCAGAGGCTGACGCGCCAGCGCAGCGTCGACTTCACCGGCGGCCAGCAGCTTGGCGGGCAGGGACGGATCGGCCGGTGGTCTTAGCGTAACGTCAAGTCCTTCTTTCTGATAAAACCCTTGCACCTTGGCGAGCAGCAGCGGTGCGTGCTGCGGGCTTAAAAACCAGTCGAGCATGATCGTCAGCGTTTTTACCGGCGGCGGTGTCAACGGCTCCGGGGGCGCGACGGCAACGCTGGGCGCGGGCATGACGATCTTGGCCGGTGGCCACAGCCCCTCGGGTAGTGCAACGTCGCTATCGAGTGTCAGCGGCGTATCGGCAGGCGCCTCTGCGCCGCTGGGCTGGGCGCTGACGGCGGCGCTGGCAAGCCAGAGCATCGCCAGCAGGCATAGCGCTGCGACGGGACGGCCGCGTAGCTGAGGGGCGGTTATCGATATCATGCCGGGAAGTGTAGCCGCATGATAAACGGCTTGGCTAGCTTTACCTTTCCTGGCGCCGCTTGAGCTGTGACACGCCGCGGTAAAGCATTGGCCGGCATGGCATAATGCAGAGCTGGCGAGTTCGAGACGGGGAGAGATGGACACTATATATACGTTTTTTTTACTGGGCGGTGGCTTGATGACGCTGAGCATCCTGGCCAGTCGTTTGTCGTCGCTTTTTGGTCTACCGCTTTTGCTGATTTTTCTTGGCCTTGGCATGTTGGCCGGCGAGGAGGGCATCCTCGGCATTGAGTTTGACGACTACTCACTGGCCTTCATCATTGGCCATCTGGCACTGGCCATGATCTTGCTTGACGGTGGGCTGCGTACGCGGCTGAAGACGTTTCGCGTCGGATTCAAGCCGGCGCTGCTGCTGGCGACTTTTGGCGTGCTCCTGACCAGTGCACTGGTTGGCGCCATCGCCATGCTGGTTTTTGATCTGTCCCTGGTTCAGGGGCTCTTGGTGGGTGCTATTGTCGGCTCTACCGATGCCGCTGCGGTGTTTTCCATGCTCAAAGGGCAGGGCGTCAACCTTAATGAGCGGGTGGGCGCCACCCTGGAGATTGAATCGGGCACCAACGATCCCATGGCGATTTTTCTGACGCTGATGCTGATCGAGGTGCTGATCGGAGATATCGGCGGCGTCACAGAAACGGTGGTGTTTTTTGCAGCGCAGTTTGGCATCGGCCTGGCGGTAGGCGTGGGCGGCGGCTGGATCAGCGCTCGGCTGCTGCGCTGGCTGGATCTGGCGCCCGGGCTTTATTCCATGCTGGCGCTGGGGCTGGGGTTCAGCGTTTTCGGGCTGACCAGCGTGCTGGGCGGCAGCGGTTTTCTTGCGATCTATCTGGCCGGGCTGATGATCGGTAACCAGCCCGGACGTCATATCAGCTGCATTCTGCCCGTCCACGACGGCCTTGCCTGGCTCAGCCAGATCGGGTTGTTTCTGGTGCTGGGACTGCTGGTGACGCCCAGTCAGCTATGGGATGTAGCACTGCCCGCTTTTCTGGTCGCGCTTTCGCTGATTTTTATTGCCCGGCCGCTGGCGGTTTTTTTGGCAATCAGGCCGTTTTTCCATTTTCGCGCTCGGGAGGTTGCGTTTATTGCCTGGGTCGGGCTGCGCGGGGCCGTTCCCATTGTGCTGGCGATTTTTCCGCTGATGGCGGGGGTGGCCAACGCAGCGCTGTACTTCAACGTGGCGTTTGTTGTGGTGCTGATGTCGCTGTTGATACAGGGGGGGTCACTGGCCTGGGTGGCACGCTGGATGAAAGTCGAAATACCTGACGGCGCTGCGCCCAACCGCCGAGGGTCGCTTGGCATTTTGCCGGAAAATGATTTCGAGATGTTTGTCTACGAGGTGGAAAACCTTGATCTTGACGATGTGCCTATTCGACTGCTGCGGTTTCCTTCCGGTGCGCTGATTTCAGCGCTTTTTCGCCGCCACGCCATGCTGCACCCGAAGGGCAATACGCGGCTGAAAATGGGCGATATCCTTTGTGTTATCGGTCGTGAAGCCGATATTGCAGCCCTCAATCGGCTGTTCAACGGCGATGCACGATTCAAGCAGGAACGTGCTTTCTTTGGCGCTTTTACGCTGGATGCCAGCGCAAAGATGAAAGATATTGCCCAGGCTTACGGCCTTACGCTGGGCTCAGGTACCCCGGAGATGACCCTGGCTGATTTCATGGCGTTGCGGGTAGGCGGCCATCCGGTGGTGGGCGACGACGTGGATTGGCACGGTATCCAGTGGGTTGTCAGCGAAATGGATGGCAACACCGTTACCCGAGTAGGCATCCGGCTTTACGAAAGGCGTTGACTTTCAAAGCAAGGCTGGTAGAGTACGCACCCGTCGGAGGGATGGCAGAGCGGTTGAATGCACCGGTCTTGAAAACCGGCAAGGGTTAATAGCCCTTCCAGGGTTCGAATCCCTGTCCCTCCGCCAGAATGCTTACGAATCAAGCGCCTACGGGCGCTTTTTTCGTTTGTCGCCTGCCGTATGTAGCGGCCGATTTGCCGCGTCAACATGTGACCTAACCCGGTATGAGATATGCACCCGTGGAGCGCCGGATTTCGCGCTGATGGGTAGGCTGATGGGTAGACAGTACGGAAAGGGGCTGCTGACGTTGAAAAGCTCTTGCGGCCGTGCGCTCCGGTACTTGCGTACGGAACCTTTGAGCGGCATGCTTGTCGACTGTTGCGAACACGACTAACGGAGCATGTTCACATGGCTTATAACGAATCACGCCTTTCCAGAACGCAAACAGCCCAGGGGGTAAGCGATCTGGCTGCCAGTAAGGTGCTGCGCAACACCTATGCGCTTCTGGCCATGACGCTGCTGTTTTCTGCGGCCACCGCGGGTGCCGCTATGGCCATGGGCATCGAGCGAATCAATATTTTCGTGTTTTTTATCGGTGCCTATGGGCTGATGTTTCTCGTTCACAAGACGGCAGACTCGGCAATGGGGCTGTTGGCGACCTTTGCCTTTACCGGTTTTATGGGCTTCACTCTGGGGCCGATTCTGTCTGCCTATCTGACCCTGCCCAACGGCGCTGAATTGATCATGACGGCGCTGGCCATGACCGGTTTAACATTTTTTGGCCTTTCTGCAGTGGCGCTGGTAACCAAAAAGGACTTCAGTTTTTTAAGCAATTTCTTGATGGCCGGCGGTATCGTACTGATACTGGCGATGGCAGCGGCACTGCTCTTTCAGATTGAAGCGCTGTCATTGATGGTATCTGCTGGCTTTGTGCTGTTTTCTTCAGCCGCCATACTCTATCAAACCAGCGAAATGGTGCATCGTGCAGGCGAAACCAACTACATTCTGGCGACCATCACGCTGTACGTATCCATCTACAACCTTTTTGTCAGCCTGCTTTCTCTGTTGGGCGTAATGAACAGCGACTAAGAGAATTGATAGCCGATGAACCAGGCCTTGTGCGTCCGCTACACCGATGCCGAGGCCTTTGTTTTCCCTGATCGGGTTAACTCTGAGGGCGTTACATGAACTACGCACTGCTGGTAATGGGCGCGCCGTATAGTAGCCAGGCGCCGCATTCGGCATTACGTTTTGCCCGGACCCTTCTGGCGCAGGGCCACACGCTGGAAAGCGTGTTTTTTTATCGTGACGGCGTGCATAATGCGTCTTCACTGATGACGCCTCCGCAAGACGAGGCGAACCTTCTGGAGCTGTGGCGTTCACTGCATCAAGCGTGCGGGGTAAAGCTTGATGTTTGCATTGCAGCTGCCCTGCGGCGCGGGTTGCTTGATAAAGCTGAGGCGGCCCGCCACGGCCAGAGTCACCATAACGTGTCGCCCCCCTTTGAGCTAACCGGGCTGGGCCAGCTGCTTGAATTGCAGCAGCGCTGTGATCGCGTCATTACTTTTGCCGCGTAGCCGCACCTGCCAAGGTTGGGCTTTTCTGTAAAAGGGTGATACGCCATGAATAATACGCTACTTGTCGTGATACGCAGCGCGCCACATCAGGGCGTCAGGCTGCGTGAAAGCTTGGATGCACTGCTGGTAGCCGCCGCGTTTGGTAAGCCGGTAGTACCGCTGTTCATGGGGCAGGGCATATTGGCGCTGCTGCCGGAACAATCGCAGGGTGCTCCCGGGCAGAAGGCTACGCTACCGATCATCCATATGCTGGAAATGTACGATGTCGAAACGCTGTACTTGCCCATAGACGATGCGGCAGTGCGAGGGCTTGACGATAGTCAGCTAACTGGCAACACGAAACAGCTCGATCCGAACGAAGTTCAGGCCCTGTTCCAGGGTGCGGAACACATCCTTGTTTTTTAATTGATGCCATGCAAGAGATGCTGGTGTGGCAGGAGGTAACAATGATTCTGCACGTGCTGAACTGCCCGCCGAGTAGTGGACAAGCCGCGGCTCAGGCACTTTCTGCCATGGCGCCGGGAGACGTGCTGCTGCTGATCGAAGATGGCGTGTACGCTGTGCTTGACGCCGAGTGGGAAGGTCACCGGCTTGGTCCAGAAAAACTCTATGCGTTGGAAGATGATGTACATGCCCGAGGGTTGATGAGTATCGCCAACGCTCAGAAGGTTGCGCTGGTTGGCATGGAGACCTTCGTAGCGTTGACCGCGCAGACCCGGCAAACCATCAGCTGGTATTAACGTATGTGTAACGAAAAAATATACCGTTATCTTTCAATAAATGAAAAAAAAATACCTCTAGATAGTGAAGAATACCTCGTCAATATGGAAGACTGGTCAGAAACTGTAGCAAATGCGCTGGCAGAAGAAGACGGCATCACACTAACGGATGCGCACTGGGAACTTATTTGGGTCTTGCGGCGCTTCTATGCACGTTTTGAAATGGCGCCGGCCATGCGTGCCTGGATTAAAGCTATAAAACAAGAGCTGGGCGAAGAAAAGGGCCGTTCAATTTATTTATTGTCGCTTTTTCCTGAAAGTCCGGCAAAACGTGCCGCCCGTATCGCGGGTCTGCCCAAACCTACCAACTGTCTTTAAAGCATCCTTCTAATACGCGGTTGCCGCTGCAAATGGCAGACCCAAAAGCGCCTTAAGATGCGCCTGTGATGCACTTGCCAACGACTCAAGATGATAGCCGCCTTCAAGCACTGATACCAAACGGCCATCCGCGTACAGTGCGGCAATCTCCATCGCGACCCGGGTAATCCAATAAAAATCTCCATCTTCCAGATTGATATCCGACATCGGATCATCTCGATGAGCGTCAAAGCCGGCTGATAGTAATACCAAATCAGGCTTGAAGGCATGCAATGCCGGTAACCACTGATCTTCTATCAATTGGCGGAAGTCTTCTCCGGTTGTACCCGCTTTCAGCGGCGTATTCACTACGTTATGGCATTCGTTTTCCATGTAACGCCAAGGATAGAAGGGGGTTTGGAAACTGGAACAGATCAATATATTCGGGTCATGTTGAAAGATATCAATGGTACCGTTGCACTGGTGCACATCGAAGTCGAGTATGGCAATGCGCTGAGCCGCGTATCGATCGCGCGCATAGGCGGCGGCAACGGCGATGTTGTTATAGAAGCAAAACCCCATGGTCCCCGCGGCCTCTGCGTGATGTCCCGGCGGGCGAACGGCACAGAAGACATTATCCGCCTGGTGGCGAAAAACCTGGTCGACCCCCCGCAAAGCAGCGCCGGCAGCGACTGCGGCGGCTTTCAGGCTATCGGGGTTCATCAGCGTATCGTCGTTTAGCATCACGATGTCTTGATGGGGAACCACATCCTTGAGCGCCTGCAAATGGCCGTGGGGATGTACCCGCGCCAGGTCTTCGCGGCTGGCTTCTTTGGCGTCGGACTGCATGGTCTGCTGCAGCAGGCCGGCAAGCGCAAGCCCCGCATTGATGGCTTCCAGCCGCTTGGGAGATTCGGGATGTTCCGGGCCCATATGATGCAGGGCACAGTGGGGATGTGTGATATAGGCGGTGATCATCGGGGCGCTCCGTTGAGGTTAGTGCGTAGCTTAAGCAAAAAGCAGGGGTGTTTCACACTGCCCATAGGTCGTAATGTTACGGGTAAGGCTTACTTTATTATGGGAGAGGCAAGGTGAGTACAAAATTCTTGCACCACTTTCTGCAGCCGGCATCGCTGGCCGTTATTGGCGCTTCGGAAGATTCTGAGTCTCTAGGCGGGCTGGTGCTGCGCAACGTTCAGGAAGGCGGCTTTCGCGGCAAACTGTGGGCGGTCGATCAACGCGGCGAAGCGGAAGTTTTTGGCGTCTCCCGTGTAGCGCAGATTAGTGAATTGCCGGTTATCCCGGACCTGGCGGTTATCTGTACCGATATTGAAAGCGTGCCGGGGCTCATTGATGAGCTGGGGACGTTGGGCGCCAAGGCGGCACTGGTTCTTTCCGGTGGCGCCCATCTGGATCGTGACCGTCACGATCAGGAGTCGGTGAAAAAGCGCATGCTGAGCGCTGCCCGAACATCAGGCATACGCCTTTTGGGGCCAGAGTGCATGGGCATTATCGTGCCCGGCAGAAAGCTCAACGCGTCTTACGCCAGTCAACCGGTCAAGGCCGGACGAGTGGCCTACCTTGGGCAGTCAGGCATGCTGGCCAACGCCATGATCGACTGGGCCGCCGGACGCGATATCGGCTTTTCTCATGTGGTTACGGTGGGAAACAGCGTTGATGTGTTGCTTCCCGATGTGCTGGACTACATCAACCAGTATTCCCCCGCTCAGGCCATTTTGCTGCACCTTGAGCACATTCGTGATGCCCAGCATTTTATGACGGCACTGCGCGATGCCTCACGTAACCACTTGGTGGTTGCGATCAAAAGCGGGCGCACATCCGCTGCGGCACTGACCGAGCCTTTGGTCACACCGGGCATTGCCCATCGCGATGCTGTTTTCGACGCGGCGTTTTCCCGGGCCGGCGTTGTACGCGTCGACGACTCTGACGATCTCTTGGATGCGCTGGAAACGCTATCGCACATGCGCCCGCTTAAAGGCGACCGGCTGGCCATTGTGTCAAATGGCCTGGGCCCGGCCATGCTGGCGATTGATAAGCTCATCAGCGCCGGTGGCAGGCTGGCCCGCTTTAGCAATGAAACCCGTGAAATTCTTGAGCAGCAGGGGCTGGACATCAGCAAGCCGGGAGAAAACCCGGTGGATCTCAGCGGCAACGCGACGCCGTCCCGCCTGGTCAAGGCGCTGGCTATCGTCAGCGCCGACCCGGGTGTCGATGCTGTATTGCTGGTGCATGCCGCTACCCGTCTTGCGCCGTCTCAAGAAACGGCGCAGGCGCTGATTGAGCAGCGGCCCAAAGTGCGGCGAAACCTGCTCACCAGCTGGATGGGGCTTAAAGAAGCGCAGGCCGCGCGCCATGCCTGTAGCCAAGCGAGCATTCCAACGTATATATCTCCAGAGAAAGCGGTCAAGGCTTTTATGCATATGGTGAACTACCAGCGCGTGCAGACGCTGCTGCAGGAAACACCGCCGAGCCTGCCGTTTGCAACCAGCGCCACTATTCGTGCTCACTGTCATGGTTTGATTCAAGCAGCCCGTGCCGACGGCCGGCAAACGCTTACCCACGGGGAAACCGCCCAGGTGCTCAGCGCGTACGGCATCCCCACAGCCCACAGCCTATATCTGCATACGCCGGCAGATGCGCGGGAAAAAGCCGCGCAGATTGCAGGCCCCAAGGCGCTGAAGGTTGTCCATGAAGGCAACTGTCGACCGTTTCGCTATCGCAAGCATCCACACAAGATTTCTGCCGGCCTGCTGCAGGATCTGGAAACGCCCGAGCAGGTCGCCGACGGAATCGTGCGCCTGGGCGATAAAGTACGAGAAAAATTTCCCGATTACACGATCCGCGAATATTGCCTGCAGCCCATGCAGCGGGGCAAGCACTCCATGCAGGTGTGTGCCGGTATTACCCGCGATGCGGTGTTTGGGCCGCTGATTGTTTTCGGCACCGGCGGGTATAAAGCCAACGTGCTGGCGGACCGCCAGGTCGCACTACCGCCGCTGAACATGAGCCTGGCCGCCGACGTAGTAGGGCGTACGCACGTGGCATCGCTGATACGTGAACATTCGGCAGAGCCGGAGCACGACATTAAGCAGCTTTGCGAGCTGCTGGTCAAACTTTCGCAGATGGCAACGGACTTGCTGGAACTGCAAGGGCTTGAGCTCAATCCGCTGCTGCTCAACCGTGACGGTATGGTAGCGGTAGACTTTGCCATGGACCTGGGCAAGCCGGCACGCTTTGCGATCATGCCGTATCCTGAAGAGCTTAGGGAATGGACGACGCTGAAAAACGGCTGGCCGGTTGAAGTGCGCCCGGTACGTGCCGAAGATGCACCGCTGATTAGTGCTTTTCATCGCCGGCTTTCTGAACAGAGCATTCGCTTTCGCTACTTCCACAACAAAGCCGATCTTTCCCAGCGGGATCTGTCTATCCTTTCGCATATTAACTATGACCGCCAGATGGCCTTTATTGCCGAGTATCAGCCGGAAGAGGGCGAGCGTGAAATGCTCGGTGTCGTGCGCGTATGGAATGATCCGGATAATCTACGCACGGAATTTTCCATTATTATCCGCGATGATTTGCAGGGGCTGGGGATCGGTAGCCTGTTAATGCAAAAAATGATCAGCTATTGCCGCCATATCGGCATTATCGAAATGGTCGGCACTATCATGATGGATAATCGTCCCATGCGGGCACTGATGAAACACTTGGGATTCAAGTGCCGTTTTGATATGGAAGAGCAGGTAGTAGAGGCCGTTTTACGGCTGAACGAGCCGGAAAACGAGTGGCAGCGCCACCGGCTGGAAAGCTCCGTATAAAGAGCGCCGTCACGCCGTAAACGGCCTCCTGGATCGCTGCCAACGGCTCAGGGCGCCAGACGAAAGCGCTGCCAGCTCTCGCTGTCGCGGCGCTCGTAACGAATCCGGTCATGCAGTCGGCTTGGCTGACCCTGCCAGAATTCGATCATGTCCGGCAGTACACGGTAGCCCCCCCAGTGAATGGGCCGTGGAACTTCCTGATTGTCGTACGCTTGTTCAAAGCGCTGCTGGCGTTCTTCAATCCAGTTGCGATCGGGGATGATGACGCTTTGAGTGGCGATCCATGTACCCAGCTGACTGTTGCGCGGGCGGCTGTTGAAATACGCGTCGGATTCATCGGCATCTACCTGCTCGACGCTGCCTTCAATGCGCACCTGGCGAGACAGCGCCGGCCACCAGAACGTCAGCGCTGCATAGGGCACGTTGCTCAGCTCGCTGCCCTTGTGGCTATGGTAGTTGGTATAAAATACCATGCCGTTTGCATCAAAACCTTTGAGCAGCACAACCCGTGCGTGCGGGCGCCCCTGGCTATCCGCTGTGGCCAGCGTCATGGCATTGCCGTCTTCGCCTTCCTTTTCCAGCGCCAGCGTTATCCATTCATCGAATAACGTGAACGGATCGGCGGGCGTTTGCGAGTCGTCAAGACGACCGCCTTCATAGTCACGCCTGATATCGGCTATGTTGCGTGTCATGGGGTTTCTCTCTTGAATGTATGCATCATGTTGGCTGCTATAATAGCAAAGCTCAACCCGATCAGCTCAGCTGAACCATGAGCATGTAGGCTACGGTGCCCAGCACAATGGAAAGCAAGGCGTTGCGTCGCCATACGTGCAAGCCGGCCACCACCAGCGAAGCGAACACCAGCGGCAGGCCGCTGTCGCCCATGTTCAGCTGCCAGCTCGACGTTAGCGGCGTAAAGTCACGCAGGGCATAGATTACCAGAATCAGCATGACGGCCGGCGGTAAATAGCGGCCAAGATGCAAGACCAGCGGGTGATCGGCCTGTCGTGACAGGGCAATAAAGGGAAGAATACGGGTCGCGAAGGTGGCAAGTGCGCAAACCACGATCAGTTGCCATACCGGGTCAGACAGCATGAGAATTCTTCCGGCGTTGGTCATGAGAGTAATGCGCCAGCAGTAATAAACTGGCGCTGCTGATAGCGCCCAGCAGCAAATGGCGTTCCGGCAGCAAAAAAACGGCGCCGAGCCCTGTCAGCAGGGCGATGCCAAAGGGCAACGCCTGTTTCAGCCGCTTGGCCTGCTCAAGCGTAAGGACAATAAACAGCGCAGTCAGAGCGAACTCTATTCCCTGGCTATTAAACAGCTGGGCGCTGCCTACCGCAATACCGATTAGAGTGCCGGTAAACCACCAAAGATGATTGAGCAGGCTGATGCGAAACCCCAGCGCATGAGAATAGGCCGACTGGCTGGTCAAAAGCGAATAGGTTTCGTCGGTCAGGGCAAAGATCATGTAGAGCTTGCGCCAGCCCGCGCCTTGAAAGCGCTTTAGCAAGGATAAGCCGTAAAACACATGGCGCGAATTGAGCATCATCGTCGCCACGGCGACCTCGGTTAGCCCCGCGCCTGCAGCCAGCAGCGTCGTCGCCAGGAACTGCCCGGCACCGGCATAGATGATCAGCGACATCACCGCGGCTGCATACCAGGGAATGCCCACTTCAATGGCCACGATGCCAAAGGCGGCCCCCAGCGGTAAGTATCCAAACATGACCGGCAGGGTTTGCTTGCCGGCTTCGCGCCACGTTTGACTGATCACGTGCCTGTCTCCTTGATCACACACTTTCCCTTGGTGGAACTATACCGTCCGGCATGCTTGTTTACCCGGCTCATATTCTATGAGAAAGACAAAATAAATGCGAAACTGCTCTATCGATATGTCATCGGCTAATCTGAGGAGCAGGCTATGCAGCGTATTCGTGTCTGGGATGTTTATGTAAGGCTTTTTCATTGGGCGTTGGTCCTTGCCGTGCTGGTATCGTTTTACACCATGAAAACCGAAGCCAAGCCGTTTCTCTTCCCGGCAGAGGTACATGCCAAGGCGGGCTATATTGTCCTTGGGCTGCTGGCCTTTCGCTGGTTCTGGGGCATTGTCGGCAGCTTTTTTGCACGCTTCGCGACATTTCTGCGCTCTCCGCAAACGTCTCTGGATTACGCTTGGGGCCTGATCAAGCGAAATCCCCAACCCTATGCCGGACACAATCCCATCGGCGGCTGGATGGTATTGGTGATGCTGCTGTCACTGACGTTTCAGGGAGTGAGCGGTTTATTTCTCAGCGATGATATCTTTTTTGAAGCGCCGCTTTACGCCGCGCTGGGACAAGACGTTAGCAAAACGCTGCTGACGCTACACAATTACAACGCGACGCTGCTGCTGGTACTGATCGGCTTGCATCTGGGGGCCATTGTGTTACATCGACTGCTGGGCGAGAAGCTGGTGGGTGCCATGTTCACCGGCAACAAGCGCTTGCCCGGCCCGCCCGTGGATGCCGCTCCCGATTCGCCTACGCTGACGCAGCGTCCGCTATGGCTGGGCCTGGTGGCTATTGCCGGTGCCGCGAGCGTCAGCTTGACGTGGTGGTTCTGGTAAAACGCTCACACGCCTGAAAAACATACGCGCTAAAAAAGTACATACGCACTAAAAAGGACATGCGTACTGAGAAATACAAAAGCGGGAAGCCGCAGCTTCCCGCTAAAAGCTATTCGGAAAAGTCGCCCGAAAGCCGGCAGCGCCGCTATGCGGCGGCTGGTTTATTCGGCGCGATAGTCGTCGTGGCAGTTTTTGCAGGTTTTGCCTACTTTGGACAGCTGGGCGCGCGAGGTACGAAAATCCTTTTCCTGGGCAATCTTGGCCAGTTTTTGTGCCTCGTCCATCATATCCTGCTGCTTTTGCTGAAAGTCATCCGGATTGTCGGCAATCTTGGCAAGCGCATCGGTGTTGATGCCGTGGCCGTCGTTTTGGTAGGTGCCATCGACAAACCCTTCCCACGGCATGGAAGCCAAATCCGCTACGTTTTGCGCGCGACGGGCAAATTCGTCGGCGTCGTATTCCACGTCGCCCTTGGCCATATCCGCAATCGGGCTGAAGTGCCAGCCTATAACGCCAAACGCCGACTGACGATAGTGAATCGCGTCTTCAGGCTCAGCGGCACTGGCCGTAGCCCCCAGAGTCAAAAGCACGGCACAGGCCGCAGCGCTCAGGCCGGTTTTCATAATACGCATCAGGTTTCTCCTTTATCTTTTACACGGCTATATCTTTACAGGACGATTACACAGCAGCGATCGCGCACGATTTCTGGCACGCTGCGGTGCAACGTCTATAGCGGTTAACGCATTCTACGTCCGCTTACCTTAGCTTAATAAACTTATTACCTGAAGATGTAAAAAAGTAGCACCTTACGCAGAGCGCGCGATTCAGCTATCGGCGCGCTCGCGCAGTAGCCGGCTGCGAAATCGTGCGTAGCCCATGCAGCCGGTGAATAGCGCCAGCGCCACCCCGGCTTCGAGCAGGCCGCGAAAGTGCTGACCGGGCAGGGTGGCGACCATCACGCCCTGCATGAAATACAGCAGGCTAACAAACGCAAGCCAGGCATGCCCGCGCGGACGCTGGCCAATTACCGAGGGCAGAAACAGCACCAGCGGAAGCACAAACGCCACGATAGGGCGCCAGTTGAAACCGGCGTCGTCTTGAATCAGCAGGCCGCGATAGACCATCAGCGCCAGCAGTACGATAAAGCTTACGATGACCAACCGGCGAGCGCGCCGGGTTAACGTGGCAAGGCCTTGCCGTTGCTCCAGCTCCTCCAGCCATTGGCGCATCACCTCGCCTCCCGCATGGCCGCAAGTGCAAGCCCCAAACGGGCCATGCGTTTGCCCTGGGCCACGCACAGCGCGCGCTCATGCTCATCCACCGGACGGTCGCTGCGCGGGCCGGCAAGGTGACTGGCGCCGTAGGGCGTACCGCCGCCCTGGGTTTCCAGCAGTGCGGTTTCGCTGTAAGGAATGCCGGCATACACCATGCCGTGATGCAAAAGCGGCAGCAGCATGGACACCAGCGTCGTTTCCTGGCCGCCGTGAAGGCTGGCGGTTGAAGTAAATGCGCAGGCCGGCTTATCGATCATCGCACCGTTGAGCCACAGGCTGCTGGTGGTATCAAGAAAATACTTGACCGGCGAGGCCATGTTGCCAAAACGCGTGGGGCTGCCCAATGCCAGGCCGCTGGCGTGGCGCAGGTCATCGTGGTCGACATACACGGCGCCTTGTTCGGGAATTTCCGGCGCCACTGCCTCAGACACCGGCGATACCGGCGGCACAGTGCGCAGGCGCGCCTCAATCCCGGGGATGCTTTCGACCCCTTTGGCGATCTGTCGCGCCATGTCGGCTGTCGCGCCGGAGCGGGAATAGTACAAAACAAGAATATACGGCAGTTCGGAACGCATTAGCGGGCTCCCTGGTGGGCATCGTTGTCCACGCTGATGGTATCAGAGCCGGGGCACCCCATGGGGGTTTGCCCGTCACCGCTTGGTGATAATCGCCGGTAGACCCAGGCTTGAGTGCCGTCAGCAAGCGTGATCAACCGGCGAGTATAGCGAACGCCAAGCCGTTCATAGCGGTCAAGCCGGGAAAGCTCAGCGGCAGACGCGCGAAATACCTGGCCGGCTACCCGGCCGTTTTTTGCCGGGGCGATATTGAGCCCGCAGCGCCGAAAACCGGGCAGGGTGGCATCATCAATACGCCCAGCAGTGCCCATCACTACATAGCGTACCGGCGCGTAGCGCAGGGTGCCGTAAACAAACACCTGATGCGAACCGGGGCGTACAGGCGCCAGATCCGCCGGACGCTGATAGCCCCAGGGGCTCAGCCAGACAAACCACCACCACACCGCCAAGGCCAGCAGCACCGTGCCGACAAGTGCTATACCATAGGCCACGATACGCTTAAGCCGCCTGGCGGGTTTTGGTACGCTGGCGTCGTCAGCAACGCCGTGGGAATGCGCGCTGTCTCGATGAGCGTTTCGATGAGCGTTGTTCCGATTCCATCGCGTCATGGGTTGTCAGCCGGAGGTAAGAAAAATGAGCCAGCCACTGCGTGACCAGGCAGACTTTGCGGCCATGGTCGGCGAGGTAACGCCGCTCAAGCGCGATAACCGCGCCGATCCGGGCAAGGCGCCGCCGGACAGTGCCGATGCCGGGCAGGCCCGGCGCGACGCGGCGGAGCAAGACGTCAGCGAGCGCAACTTCCTGTCGGATGATTTTGTCGAGCTGCTGGCACCGAATGATCCTATGGCGTACCGCCAAAACGGCATTCAGCAGGGCGTGGCCGACAGGCTGAGGCACGGCGGCTACCCGGCGCAGGCACAGCTTCATCTGCTGCGTTTGCCGCTGACCGAGTGTCGAAGGCAGCTGTTTGCCTTTATCGAAGAGGCCGGCAGCAGCGATCTGCGCGCCGTGCTGATTGTGCACGGTCGCGGGCGAGAAATCGACAGCCCCGCCAACGTGCTGCGTTCCTACATCGCCAAGTGGCTACCCCAGTTTGACAGGGTGCAGGCGTACGCCTCGGCGCAGCCGGCAGACGGCGGCCTGGGGGCCACTTGGGTTATGCTGCGCAAAAGCCCGCGCGCCCGGGCCAACAACCGCGAGCGCCAGCAAAAACGCCGCGGCTAGTTGCGTCTCAGGCTAAGCCGGGTCGTAGGAGAGCACAGGCGCCAGCCAGCGTTCCATATCATCCAGCGGGCGGCCCTTGCGCGCGGCGAGCGCTTCGACCTGATCCCGAGTGATCTTGCCGGTGGAAAAGTATTTCGACTGCGGATGAGAAAAATACCAGCCGGCCACGGCAGCGGCCGGCCACATGGCAAAGTTCTCGGTCAGCTCAAGGCCGGTGTGCTCGGTGGCATCCAGCAGCGCGAACAGCTTGGTTTTCTCGGTGTGGTCCGGGCAGGCCGGATAGCCCGGTGCCGGGCGAATGCCCTGGTAGTGTTCGGCAATCAGCTCGGCGTTGTCCAGGGTTTCCTCCGGCACATAGCCCCAGTATTCCTTGCGCACTCGCTCATGGAGCAGCTCGGCGAAGGCCTCGGCCATGCGGTCGGTGAGCGCTTGCACCATAATGGCGCTGTAGTCGTCGCCGGCATCCTTGTAAGTTTGGCTGAGTTCGTCCACGCCGTGGCCGGTGGTTACGGCAAAGCCGCCGATCCAGTCGGGCTTGCCGGTGTCTTTGGGTGCGACGAAGTCGGCCAGGCTATAGCACAGGCCGTCCCGGCCCTTGGTAGTTTGCTGGCGGATGTGATGGAGCCGTTCGACCACCTCGGTGCGGGATTCATCGCGGTAGATTTCAATTTCATCGTCGTTGACGCTGTTGGCCGGCCACAGGCCGATGACGCCCTTGGCCCGAATGCGCTTTTCGCTGATCATCTTGTCGAGCATGGCGCGGGCGTCGGCAAACAGGCTGCGCGCCGCTTCGCCGACCACCTTGTCATCGAGAATTTTCGGGTACTTGCCGGCCAGCTGCCAGCTCATGAAAAACGGCGTCCAGTCGATAAAATCGACGATCGCTTCGAGATCGTAGTCGTCAAACGTCACCAACCCCTGGGTGTGAGGTGCCGGCGGCGTATAGGCTTCCCAGTCGGTACGAAAGCGCCGCTTGCGCGCCTGCTCGTAGGTCAGATCGGCGGCTTTGGGCCGGCGCTTGGCGTTACGCTCGCGCACCTTGTCGTAGTCGGCGCTGATTTCGGCCACGTAGGCGTCTTTCAGATTGTCCGCCAGCAGCCGGCTGGCCACGCCCACCGCGCGGGAAGCGTCGGTGACGTAAATCACCGGGTTTTGATACTGCGGGTCGACCTTGACCGCCGTGTGCGCCTTGGAGGTGGTGGCCCCGCCGATCAAAAGCGGCAGCTCGAACTTTCGGCGCTGCATTTCCTTGGCGACGCTGACCATCTCGTCCAGCGACGGCGTAATCAGTCCGGAAAGCCCGATCATGTCGGCGTTTTCGTCGATAGCGGTTTGCAAGATCTTCTCCGCCGGCACCATGACGCCAAGGTCAATCACCTCGTAATTGTTGCACTGCAGCACCACGCCGACGATGTTCTTGCCGATATCGTGAACGTCGCCTTTCACCGTGGCCATGACAATCTTGCCCTTGGCCTGGGCATTTTCGTCCTTTTCCGCCTCGATATAGGGCAGCAGATGCGCGACCGCCTGCTTCATCACCCGGGCAGACTTGACCACCTGGGGCAGAAACATCTTGCCCGCGCCGAACAGATCGCCCACCACGTTCATGCCGTCCATCAGCGGGCCTTCGATGACCTCGATGGGGCGGTCGAACTGCTGGCGGGCCTGTTCGGTGTCGTCAACGATGTGGCTGGTGATGCCCTTGACCAGGGCGTGTTCGATGCGCTTGGCGACGTCGTATTCACGCCATTCCAGGTCTTCTTTTTTGGACCCACCGCCGGCGGCCTCGTTTTTGTACGTTTCTGCAAGGTCAAGCAGGCGCTCGGTGGCGTCGTCCCGGCGGTTGAGTACTACGTCTTCCACGGCGTCGCGCAGCTCGGCGTCCAGGTCGTCGTACACCCCCAGCTGGCCGGCGTTGACGATGCCCATGGAAAGGCCCGCCTTGACCGCGTGATACAAAAATACCGAGTGAATGGCCTCGCGCACGGCGTTGTTGCCGCGAAACGAGAACGACACGTTGGAAACGCCGCCGGAGACCATGGCGTGGGGCAGGTTGTCGCGAATCCACTCCGTGGCCTGAATAAAGTCCACGCCGTAGTTGTTGTGCTCTTCAATGCCGGTAGCGATGGCAAAGATATTGGGGTCGAAGATGATATCTTCGGCGGGAAAGCCGATGTCGTCCACCAGCAGGCGGTAGGCGCGCGCGCAGATTTCTGTCTTGCGCTGGAACGTATCCGCCTGGCCGTCTTCGTCAAACGCCATGACCACGACCGCCGCGCCAAAGCGCCGGCATTTGGTCGCCTGCTCGCGGAATTGCGCCTCGCCTTCCTTGAGCGAGATGGAGTTGACCACGGCCTTGCCCTGAATGCAGGCAAGGCCCGCCTCGATGATCTCCCACTTGGAGGAGTCGATCATGATCGGCACCCGGGCAATATCGGGCTCGCCGGCGATCAGGTTGAGAAAGCGCACCATGGCATCCCGGGATTCGAGCATCCCTTCGTCCATGTTGATGTCGATGACCTGGGCGCCGTTTTCCACCTGCTCCAGCGCGACCTCCAGCGCGGTGGTGTAGTCTTCTTCCTTGATCAGCCGCTTGAAACGCGCCGAACCCGTCACGTTGGTGCGCTCGCCGACGTTGACGAACAGCGAGTCGGCCTCGATGTTGAACGGCTCAAGGCCTGAAAGCCGGCAGGCGGCGGGGCGCTTGGGGATCTCGCGAGGGGCCATGCCGGCCACGGCCTCGGCGATCATGCGGATATGCTCGGGCGCCGAGCCGCAGCAGCCGCCGATGATGTTGACCAGCCCGCTTTCGGCGAACTCGGCGACGATGGACGACATTTCCTCGGCGGACTGGTCGTATTCGCCAAACTCGTTGGGCAGCCCGGCGTTGGGGTGGGCCGAGACAAAGGTATCGGCCTTTTCCGCCAGCTCGGCCAGATAGGGGCGCAGCTCCTCGGCGCCCAGCGCGCAGTTAAGGCCGACGGAAAACGGCTTGGCGTGGCGCACGGAGTTCCAGAACGCCTCGGTGGTCTGGCCGGAGAGCGTGCGCCCGGAGGCATCGGTAATGGTGCCGGAAATCATCACCGGGGTGCGCTCGCCGCGCGCCTCGAACAGCTCTTCCAGCGCATAGATGGCCGCCTTGGCGTTGAGCGTGTCGAAGACCGTTTCGATAAGGATCAGGTCCGCGCCGCCGTCCACCAGCGCGGCAGCCGCTTCGAGATAGTTTTCCCGCAGCGCATCGAAAGTTACGTTGCGTTTGGACGGGTCGTTGACGTCCGGAGACAATGACGCGGTGCGCGAGGTCGGCCCCAGCACCCCGGCCACGTAGCGCGGCGTGCCGGTCTCACTGGCCACCGCGTCGCAGACGTCGCGCGCCAGTCGTGCCGCTTCGAAGTTGAGCTCGCCGACCAGCGTTTCCATGCCGTAGTCCGACTGGGACAGCCGGGTGCTGTTAAACGTGTTGGTTTCGATGATATCGGCGCCGGCCTCAAGGTAGTCGCGGTGAATCCGCGTCACCACGTCCGGGCAGGTCAGTACCAGCAGGTCGTTATTGCCCTTTAGATCGCTCGGCCAGTCGCTGAAGCGCTCGCCTCGAAACTCGGCCTCGCTGAGCTGCGCGTTTTGCAGCATGGTGCCCATGCCGCCGTCGAGAATCAGAATGCGTTGCGCAAGGCGCTCTTCAAGGGTCGCGGTTACAGCACTAGCAGCCATAGCAGAGGGAGATCTCCAGCGTCACCGTAAAAGTTGGATTTGTGTTGCGCTGCCGGCAGGTGAGCGGGCACGGCAGGCGGGCAAGCTACTATATCAAAGCGCACGCCTGGGCGCAGCTTGCCGGGTAAAGCCGAGTAAAACGGTCAGGATTGTGTCGGCGTCCGGTTTTGCTTACCATTGGGGAAATATTTGCCGCAATGCGCAGCCCGGCTGCCACGGGAGAAAAGAAACCTCATGACCACAACCGCTGAAGCGCAAGACACCAAAACACAGCAAAGCGCCGACCCCCAGGGCATCGAGATCACCCCAAGCGCGCAGGACTACCTCGCTGAGCTTCTGGCCAAGCAAAACGTCGAGGGCATCGCCGTGCGCATTTTCATTACTCAGCCCGGCACGCCCTACGCCGAGACCTGCCTGGCGTACTGCCGTCCGGGGGAAGAAGAGCCCGATGACGTCGCTTTGGAGCTGGAGAAAATTCGCGTCTTTCTGGAAAAAAACAGCGTCAACTTTCTGGAAGAGGCCGTGGTTGACTTCAACGCCGATCGCATGGGAGGGCAGCTGACCATCAAGGCGCCCAACGCTAAAATGCCCAAGGTCAACGCCGACAGCCCGCTGGAAGATCGTATCAACTACGTGCTCTACAGCGAAATCAATCCGGGGCTTGCCGCCCACGGCGGTGAGATTCGCCTGGTTGAGCTGACCGACGACAACGTCGCCGTGCTGTCTTTCGGCGGCGGCTGCCAAGGCTGTGCGGCGGTCGATATCACGCTCAAACACGGCGTTGAGCGCACCTTGCTTGAGCGCATTCCCGAAATGAGCGGCATTCGCGACGTTACCGACCACTCCGACACCACGAACGCGTACTACAAATAGCGTCGCACTGTCGTTTCCCGTCCTCCGACGCCCCGCTTACTAGCGGGGCGTTTTGCGCTGTAGCGTTGTTATTCAGTATCGCCATTCTGCGCCGGCGTGGCCGCAGGCAAACTGGCTACCTGATGCTGCAAAGCCTCCAGCCGCTGGCTCAGGCTGGCCTGCCAGCGAGCATCCTGGGCGTGGCGCTTGCGCTCTTCTTCCAGCGTGTGCTGCGTCCGATGCAGCTGCTCTTGCAGACGCTGGGCGCGGCGGCGGGCTTCTTCGGCGGCGGCTTTTTCCTCCTGCAAACCGCTTTTTAGCGCCTCGCCGTGGCGCTGCCAGCTTGCACCGGCCTCCTGGGCGGCTTTTAGCTGGTGCTGTACCTGTTCGTTTTCTTCACTGAGCGCTTCCAGGCGTTTCTCAAGCCGGCGCGTGCGCTTTTGCTGGGCCTTGTGGTCGTCGGCACGCTCTTGGCGCACGCCGTCCAGCAGCGCCAGCAGTTTTCCCTCAGTGGCTTCGTTGCGCTGCTGCTCTTCGGCGAGCTGGCGGTCAAAGGCCTCTCTCTGCTCTCTGACCTCATCGCGATGCGCCTGGTCTTGCCGGGTCAGCCTGGCGTGCTGCTCGGCGCTTTCTTTTTTCAGCTTCTCGCTTTTCTGCTCGGCGCTATCGCAGCGTGCGGCGAGCTGCTCTTGTTTTTCACGGCTTTCGGCAAGCTGAGTGCTCAGCCCTTCGATGTGCGCTTCCCGGTGGCGCAGGTGCTCGGCCAAGGCGCTTTCCCGCTGGGCGGCATTGTCGGCTTCCTGCCGGGCCTTTTGCGCCTCTTCCTGCGCCGCCGCCACCTCACGCTTGGCCTCTTCACGGTAATGGGTGAGCCCTTCATTGGCAGCTTCCTGGGCCTGGCGCCACATATCAGCTGCCAGCGATACGATCGCCTCCGGTATTTCTCGAGGCGAGGGCACATCACGATTTTTCTCGCACTCATCGCGCCAGCGGCGGACATGATCGCTGATGGTGGTAAAGCTGCCCGTGCCCAACACTTCGCGAATGCGCTGCACGCTCGGGTTATCGCCCCGGGCAATGAGCTCATCAATCGCCCGGCGGACGTCGGCGTATTGAATGCCGCTGCGTGCCATCTGTTGCCCTCTCTGTTTTGTGCCTGCTGGCTTTGGTGATTTTGGCGGCTGCTTGTTTGCGCAGCTGCGTATAGGCGTATTGTCAGCATTGAGGTGATAAAAAGCAATAATTACATAATACGTATTACGTAACTTTTATTATGAAATCGCCTATAAATTCAGGATTACCCGCCTTATCTTGAGTTTTTCTTTGCGTAACGCCAGACTAAGCCCACACCTGCAAGGAGCCATACAGCGACCATGACAGATATGCCCACTGCGCTGAATACAACGCTTCCCAGCGACGGTGTCATTGACACCCCGAGCAGCGATAAAGCGCTTATTCAGGCAACAACGGACGGCCAGGCCGTAGCCCAGTGGCTGGCGGAATACCGCGATACGCCGCAGACCCTGCGTGCCTACCGGCGCGAGGCCAAGCGGCTTTTGCTGTGGCTTAACGCGCGCGGTATATGCCTGGCCGAGGTGAATCGTGAAACGCTGCGCCGCTTCGAGGCGTTTTTGGCCGACCCGCCGGCAGACTGGTGCGGCCCTACGCGGGCCGAGGATCATCCGGACTGGCGCCCGTTTCGCGGAGCACTGTCACCGGCCAGCCGGCGCCAGGCGCTGGTGATACTGCAGGGCATGTTCGGCTGGCTGGCAGAAGCCGGGTGGGTCGCCCACAACCCGTTCCGGCTGATGCGGGATAAATCGCGCCGGCTCAACAATCAGCGCACGCGCATCGAACGCTACCTGGAGCGGGATCTATGGGACTGGCTGTGGCAGTGGCTGAACCGGCCGCTGGCCGTTGAGGCCACCCCGCGCACGCGCTATAAGCAGCAACGCCTGCGCTTTGCGTTTGGTTTTGCCTACCTGCTGGCCCCTCGCATCAGTGAAATGGCCGCTGCGCGCATGGACGACTTTTACACCCGAGAAGGGCGCCTTTGGTGGCACGTGGTGGGAAAGGGCGACAAGCAGGCCGAAGTGCCGGTGCCGGATGATTTTGCCACCTGCCTGAGACAGTGGCGAGAAACGCTCGGCCTGGCGCCGCTGCCGGGCCACGATGAAGCGACGCCGCTGATGCGCGCGCTGGACGGCAAACGCGGGATCACCGATAACCAGCTCTATCGGCTGATGCGCGATACCTTCATGCGCGGGGCCGCAGCGCTAAAGGCCGAGGGCGGCGACCCCGCTTGGGCGGCGACCCTGCGGCAGGCGACGCCGCACTGGCTGCGCCACACGTCGATTACCCACCAGGCCCAGGCCGGCATTGATTTGCACTACCTTGCAGAAAGTGCGCGCCATTCACGGCTGGATACCACCTCGCGCTACCTGCACACCGAAAACGCCCGCTGGCACGCCGAGCAGCAGCGCCACCGCCTGATGCCCGCACCGGACGAAGAACGGCCCGGCGTTTCACCGGGGCGCTAACGCGTTATAATGCGCCCGTATTCACCTGACGAAAAAGGACTCGCCATGAGCGCCGAACAGGCCCAGCAAGAGCTCGTTGAAGAGTTCGAGATGTTTGACAACTGGATGGACCGCTACCAGTACATTATTGACATGGGCAAACAGCTGCCGACTTTCCCCGAGACGTGGAAAATCGAGGAATACAAGATCAAGGGCTGCCAGTCCAACGTCTGGATGAACCACGAAGAGCAAGACGGCCAGCTGACGTTTTACGCCACCTCGGATGCGGCCATTGTGTCCGGGCTGATCGCGGTGCTGCTGCGCATCTACAGCGAGCGCAGCGCCGAGGAAATCTGCGCCGCCGAGCCGCATTTTCTGGCCGACCTGGGGCTGGATAAACACCTTTCGCCCACGCGCAGCAACGGCCTGCACGCCATGCTGCAGCGCATCTTTCAGGTGGCCGAGCAGGAAGCCGCACGCACGCCATGAGTGCCGACGACCCGCGACGCCACAGCCCGGCAGCAAGCCGCAACCGCGAGCCGATCCTGGCGGTGCTGCGCGAGCATCTGCCGGCCAACGCCCGGGTGCTGGAGCTGGCCAGCGGCAGCGGCGAGCACGGCGTCCATTTTGCCCGCGCCATGCCCGGCTGGCTGTGGCAGCCAAGCGATACCGCACCGGAGGCGCTTGCATCAATTCAGGCCTGGCGGCGGCTTGAGCAAAAAGAAGGGCGGGGCGATAACCTGCGGGCTCCGGTCGCGTTGGACGTCATCGCCGGCTGGCCGGATGGCTGGCGCGACACGACGTTTGACGCCGTGGTGGCCATCAACCTGATTCATATTTCACCCTGGCAGGCCACCGTCGCGCTGATGCACCGGGCAGGCCAGTATCTTGCGGAAAACGGCATACTGTTTCTCTACGGCCCGTACCGGCGTCGGGGCATGCCAACCGCGCCTGGCAATCGAGCGTTCGACGAAGACTTGAAAACGCGCAACCCGGCCTGGGGCCTGCGTTGCCTGGAGAGCGTCGAGGCTGAGGCAGCCGCCCACGGTTTGGCACTGGATGCCGTGGTGGAAATGCCGGCCAACAATCTGAGCGTGGTCTTTCGCCGCCGCGCCGCTTAACGGTCGGCGCCCTCCGACTGGCGCGGGCGAAAGTGTTCGTCGAGCTCGGGGTCTTCCCGGCACAGGGCCTCGCTTGGCCCGCCCGGTACCGGATCGATGCCGCCGTCGCTCCCCGGATGGCAGCGGACGATGCGCCTGGCAGCCAAGACAACGCCCCTGAGCGGGCCGTGCACCTTGAGTGCCTCCACCGTATAGGCGCTGCAGCTGGGCCAAAACCGGCAGCGCGGTCCCAGCAGCGGGCTTATGCCCCACTGATACCCTCGCACGATCCCAACCAGCACCGCCGTCAGGCCGCGGCGTAACAAGCGTGTCACGGCGTGCTTCCGTAGAGGCTTGCCGGGTCCACCAGCGGGGCGCTGGCGATGCGGGGCGTGGCCGTCACATCCACATAAAAGCAGCTGCGCCGGCCGCTGTGGCAGGCCGCGCCGGTCTGGTCTACCTGTAGCAGCAGCGTGTCGCCGTCGCAGTCGAGAAAGGCGGCCTTGAGCCGCTGCTGCTGGCCGGAGGTTTCTCCCTTGCGCCACAGCGTGCCCCGTGAGCGAGAGAAATAGCACACGCGGGCGGTGCGCAGAGTTTCTTCCAGCGCTTCGCGATTCATCCACGCCATCATCAGCACTTCACCGCTGTCGTGCTGCTGAGCGACGGCAGGAATCAGCCCGTCGGCGTTGAAGCGCGCCGCGTTCAGCACTTCCGCGGCGGCGGGCAGGGCATCGTCGGGCCGGGCGCTTTCCAGCCGTTTGAACAGCGTATCGGCGGGTTCACTTGCGATAAGCGGCATGGCAGGGTACTCCCGATGAAGTTAAGGGGTGTCAGACAGTGTCTGGCAGCGCGTACATAAACCGATCAGTTCGATGGTCTGGCGTTGTACGGCAAAGCCGGCGCGGCGGGCGCGTTCGGCCAGCTGCTGGCTGATATCGTCAAAATGGATCTCTTCTACGTAGCCGCAAGTGCTGCAGATCAGCAGCTGAAAGCCGTGGGCGTGCTCGGGGCAGGCGCAGGCGACATAGGCGTTTTGCGACTCGATGCGATGCACCAGCCCTTGCCGGGTTAAAAACGCCAGTGCGCGATAGATCGTCGGCGGGCGCGCCGCGGCGTGCTCGGCAGACAGCTGATCGAGCAGGTCATAGGCTTTCAGGCCGCCGCTGCTGGCGGCAATCAATTCCAGCACGCGCCGGCGTATCGGGGTGAAACGTGCGCCGCGCGACAGACAGCGGGCTTCCGCCTGCGCCAGCAGGGTGTGCAGTTCACTCATGGGCGACCTACCTGAAAACGGCTAGGCATCGGTGGCACCGGACGGCTCGACAAGCTCGCTTTGCCGGGCAAAGTGGTGCTGCGAGAACGCCACGCGCTCGGCAGGCGAAACATCGTCAGGCTGACGCTCGATCAGATCAAGCCGGCGGCGCAGGCCCTCGCCGTTGGTCATCTGAATGGCAAGCCCCGGGCGAGCGTTCAGCTCCAGCAGCATCGGCCCGTGCTGGCGGTCAAGCACCATATCGGTGCCCAGATAGCCAAGCCCGGTCATTTCATAGCAGCTGGCGGCAAGGTTCAACAGCGTATGCCACTGGGGAACGGCAAGGCTTGCCAGGTCGTGCCGAGTATCCGGATGCTGATGGCAGGGCAAATCAAACTGCACGCCGCGCAGCGCCTGGCCGCTGGCCATGTCGATGCCGACGCCGACCGCCCCTTGATGCAGGTTGGCCTTGCCGTCCGAGGCCGCGGTGGAAAGCCGCATCATGGCCATGACCGGGTAGCCCTTGAACACGATAACGCGAATATCCGGCACGCCTTCGTAGGTATAGGCCATCAGGCTGTCTTCAAAGTTGATCAGCGTTTCGACCACGGCCACGTCCGGCGAGCCGCCGAGCGAATAAAGCCCGGACAGGATATTGGACACGTGACGCTCGATGTCGGCAAGCGTCAGGCGCGTACCGCTGGGCTTGAAAAAGCCGTCGGCATCGGCGCTTTCCACCACCAGAATGCCCTTGCCGCCGCTGCCCTTGGCCGGCTTGATCACAAACCCCGGGCACCCCTTGAGCATGGTGCCCATGCGCTTGACGCTGAACTGGGTTGTAACGGTGCCGATCAGCGCCGGGGTGGTAACGCCGTGGCGCTGTGCCAGCAGCTTGGTCTGCAGTTTGTCGTCAACCAGCGGATACAGCCGGCGGTCATTATAGCGGCCGATATAGTAGATGTTGCGCCGGTTCATGCCCACGATGCCCTTGGCTTTCAGGCGCGAAGGGCGGGCCCAGTGACGTAGCCAGCTCATGTGCCGGGCTCGTCGTCGGTAATGGGCTTGAAACGACGCAGTTCAAGCAGCCGATAGCCGGTATAGTTGCCCAGCAGCAAAATCAGCGCCATGAGAATCAGCTGCACGCCCAGAAAGTTGAAGGTGATATGGCGTACCACCGGGTTGTTCATCGCCAGATAGACGACCACCGCGGTCATCAGGCTGCCGCCGCCTTGGATCATTACCTCCTTGGGGCCTTCTTCTTCCCAGAGAATCGACATGCGCTCGATGGTCCAGGAAAGAATGATCATGGGGAAGAAGGTAATGGTCAGCCCGGCGTTGAGCCCCATGCGATAGGCAATCACCGAAAAGACAGAAATAATCGCAATAACCGTAATGATCACCGCCGACACCCGCGCCACCAGCAGCAGGTTCAAATACGACAGATAGTTACGAATGACCAGCCCTACGGCCACCACCAGCAAAAACCCCAGCAGCCCGGTGATCAGCGATGTCTGGATGAACGCCAGTGCGATGAGCACCGGCATGAAAGTGCCTGATGTCTTGATGCCCACCAGCACGCGCAGAACGACCACCACCAGTGCGCCGATGGGAATCAGCAAAATGGTCTGAAACAGCGCCTGTTCTTCCAGCGGCAGGCTGTGAATCGAAAAATTCAGCAGGGTATCGTCGGAATGATGATTGCGCACCGCCGCGGCGGCCGGCTGAGAGTGGGTCAGCATGGAAAACGTCACGCGCGAATCGCGACCGCCTTCCACCTCCAGCACGGCCTCACCGCCGGCTTCCCACAGCAGCAGGTTCTCCGGCTTGCCTTGTTCTCCGGTGGCCGGGTTGAACAGCCACCATTGCTGGTCGTCTTCGCTGTATACCTGTATCCAGCTGTTCAGCGTTTGTCGGCGGCGGCCGTTTTCAAGGGTCAGGCCGCTAACCGCGCGGGCCCTTACCTTAGCCTGGTGCAGTAGCCGCACAATCAGCTCGGTGGCTTCAAACTGTGTTAGCAGCAGGCGCGCGTTTTCTCCCTGCCGCTCGCCGTTGATGTCTCGAATCAGCTCACGCGCAAAGGTGGCGTTATCGGCACTGCGCGACCAGGCGCGCTCGATGACCTGACGCGCTGCGGTGCCGTAGGGGCGCTCCCAGGCCGTGGCAGCCGCCAGCTTGGGCGGCGGCGGGGCATTGACGCGAGACTCCGGGGAAACCAGCAGCTGAACGGAATAGTAAAGCTGCTGCTGGCCGACCGCACTGCGAGTCGTCCAGTTGGCGCGTCGGCCGTACGCACTGGCCTCGTAGGCCAGGCCGTAGCCCGACGAGGCGGTGTTTTCGGTCAGTACGCGATACCCTTGCTGATGCGAGGGCAGGGCAAAGTCAACCGAGACAGGCCCGTCTTCAGCGTTGAAGGTGATCATCGCCTCGACTTCCCAGACCTGGCGCTGTTCGCCGGGCAGCCAGGGAATTTCGAACTGCAAATGGCGATGGGCAGTCATGGCGATGCCGGCAGTCAGCAAAACGCCGACGATCAAGTAAAACGCGAGCCGTGACATGCAAAAATCCTTGTGAGCAAAGCGGGCGCCAAGCAGCCGCGCGCTATGGGGCGTTATCTCTTGCAGGCGAAGCGGCGTCGTCTTTGTTTGAACCGGCGTTCTGCTCAAAGGAAGGTCGCTTGTGAATATAGCGCTGAGCCACGTCGATCAGCGCGATATCAAGCAGAAATCGCCGACCTAAAAGCACCGGGTAATCCAGATGGGCGCGGTCGTTGAGGGTAAACGCCACGTTTTGGCGAATCGGCCCAAGGGTCATCAGCAAAGAGATCACCGGGCGCGTTTCTTCGCCGGTTGCCTGAACAATCCGCACGCGGCGATCAACCGGCGCTTCAATCCATTTGCCGCGCTGGGCATCCACCACGGCATCGTCGTCAGTCAGCGAAAGCTTAAAGCGTACCCAGTCATCGCCGTCGCGCTCAAACGCGGTAATATCGTCAGCCGAGAGAGAAGAGGTCTTGGCACCGGAGTCGATGCGTGCCTTGAGGTAGGTTTCCAGTTTGGGCAGTCCCACCCATTCATTGCGGCCCACCAGCGTTTTTGTGCTCAGCAGGCTGTCGGCTTCACAGGCTTTGCGCACTACGGTGGGCTGGTCGCTTTGCTTTTGCAGCGCTGAGATATCCTCGCGCAGGCGACGCAGCAGACCGCCGACTTCTCGTACATCCGCCGTCAGGCTCTGGCGATAGCGGCGCTGATCCGCCAGCAGGTCAGACGCGTCACACTGCCGGTCAACCTGTGCTTGCAGCTGAGCCATACGCGCATCGAAGGCCGGCGTCGTTAGCGGGGCAGGCGTCGGCGTTGGCGGCTGTAGGAAAGAGCAGCCGGCAAGCGTTAGCGCAAACATCGCTGCCAGCCCGGCAAAGCCGTAGCGCATACGAGCATCCTTGGTTTATGACAATACGCGATGATAAGGACAATGCCGTTGCGTTGTCCATTGCTGGGGCATCCGGGGCATAAGGTTTTTGCGATATACACACTTGGTGCACGTTTGCCTGCAAGCGCCTTTCTATGCGGATCCTTGTGGGTTCCGCGATTTAACATAATATATATTATGCGAACCTATGCGTTGGCCAGTGATTCTGCTTTCTCTGCGTTTCCAGCCGTATCCCCCATACCGAAAAGCCTCGCACGTGCGAGGCTTTCAGCGGCGGCCGGCAGCTCATCAGCCAGCCGCCGGCCTGGTACAGGCGTGACGCTTACTGTTCGCCGGCCGGCGCGTAAGAGCCGTCTTCACGATGCACTTCGTTACCGGTCAGACCGGGCGTGAAAACGCAGGCCAAATGCATGGTCTTGGAAGCGCGCAGCAGATGTTCATCGTGCTGGTCGAGAATATAAATATCGCCGGGCTTGATCGGCCAGATCTTGCCGTCGGCCAGCGTTTCCACTTCCCCTTCGCCTTCCATGCAGTACACGGCTTCGAAGTGGTTTTTGTAATGAATGTGGGTTTCGGTTCCGGCGAAAATCCGCGTGATGTGAAACGAGCAGTTTCCGCCGTCGTCGGCCAGCGACAGACGCGTGCTGTCCCAGTTGCCGTTTTCCGCGGTTACTTTGCGATCGGTCTGACGCGCTTGCTCAAGGTTGCGAACAATCATGGTTAAGGCTCCCAAAAAAAGCGGCCCGTAGCGGGCCGCTGGAAAATCAGTTAAGCGGCTATCAGTTGGCTGATACGTCCGTTTACCGGCTTTATGGTATCGGCGCTGCGCCGGCGCGCAACCCTTTATGCGGTAGCCGCGGCCTGTTTGCCTGTTACGGCTTTTACAGAAGCTTCAAGGATATCGAGACCCTGCTGCAGATCTTCATCGCTGATGGTCAGCGGGCACAGGCATTTGACCACTTCACCGTCGTGGCCGCTGGTTTCGATGATCAGGCCGTGCTCGAAAGCTTTGCCGGTGATCTTATCGGCCACGTCGCCGGTCTGCACATCAATACCGCGCATCATGCCGCGACCGCGCTCGGACGCCGGCATACCCGCCTCGGTCAGCATGGCGGCCAGTTTCTGGAAACGCTCTTCGATGATCTTGCCCTTGCGCTGAACGTCTTTTTCCAGCGCATCGTCGGACCAGTACTGCTTGATGGCCGCCGCAGCCGTAATCATGGCCAAGTTAAAGCCGCGGAACGTGCCGTTGTACTGGCCGGGCTGCCACTGGTCGAGCTCGGGCCGCATGAGCACGTGGGAAAACGGCAGGCCAAAGCCGGAAAGCGACTTGGAGTTGGTTACCATGTCGGGCACGATGCCGGCATGTTCAAAGCTGAAGAACTTGCCGGTGCGGCCGCAGCCGGCCTGGATGTCGTCCACGATCAGCAGGATATCGTGGGCGTGGCAAATGCTTTCCAGGCGCTTGAGCCACTCCAGGCCGGAAACGTTGATACCGCCCTCGCCCTGCACGGTTTCCACGATAACCGCCGCCGGCAGGTCCAGACCGCCGGACTTGTCGCCCAGCAGCTTTTCAAAGTAGTCCAGCGTGTTGGTCGCCTCGCCCATATAGCCGTCATACGGCACGAAGCTGGCGCCGGTCATGGGAATGCCGCCGGTGTTTTCACGGAACTTGCGGTTGCCGGTGGTGGCCAGCGCGCCCATGGTGACGCCGTGGAAGCCGTTGGTGAAGGTGACGATGTTGTGGCGGTTTTTGACCTTGCGCGCCAGGCGAATGGCGGCTTCGACTGCGTTGGTACCGGTCGGCCCCGGCAGCTGGATCTTGTAGTCGAGGTTACGCGGCTTGAGAATCAGCTGTTCAAGCGCTTCAAAGTATTCGCGCTTGGCCGAGGTCCACATGTCAAGGCCGTGCACGACGCCGTCGGTGGCCAGATAGTCCACCATGGCTTTTTTCAGGTGCGGGTTGTTGTGGCCGTAGTTAAGCGTGCCGGCGCCGGCAAGAAAGTCGATGTATTCACGGCCGTTTTCGTCGGTCAGTCGCGCGCCCTGCGCTTTGGTGAAGACCACCGGGAAAGAGCGCGAATAGGTGCGAACGTTCGATTCCATGCGTTCAAGCGTCTGGGTCTGCATGATCGATCTCCTTTTTTGGATCGTGTTCCGGACAGTGAAAAAGATAAAGCCGCTGCGGGTGTCGTAGACCCGCTGTGCGATGACAAACCCGCACCGGCTGTGTCAATCGGGGCAATGCCTAGATGGCACTGGTCTGGAAAGGACCGATACGTACAAGGTTTTCCGGATCATGCTCACCTCCCAACTGCTCGGTCGAGAAATATTCGCGGCTGTTAAGCGGCGTCTGCCAGCGCGTTGCCAGGCGACGAAACAGCCCCCAGGAAGCCAGATTATCCGGGGTAATCGTGGTTTCGAGATGATGTACGCTGTCAAGTTCCGGACGCGTCATGATGGCCTCTATCAGCCGGCGGGCAAGCCCGGTTCCCCGGGCTTTCTCTCCGACTGCGACCTGCCACAAAAAGTAGGTATCCGGCGCGTTATCCTTGACGTAGCCGGAAACAAAGCCCACCACTTCGCCTTCTTCATTGGTCGCTACCGCACACGTATCACGAAACTGCGTAGCAAGCAAAAGATAGGCGTAGCCTGAGTTAACGTCCAGCGGCGGGCAGGACTTGATCAGCTCGTAAATACCCCAGCCGTCTTCCGCGTTGGGCTTGCGGATAAACAGCGGCATTTCCGTGCGGCCCACTACGGCGTCAGCCACGGTAGGCCGCACAAGATCAGCAGAGGGAGTAAACGGCTGTATAGGTTTGCTCATGTCGTTACGTTTGCGGTTGCGAGATTGCGGCCATGGTAACAGCCGCTTTTTGCAAATTCAAAAGTGCAATTATTCACTATGCCTTTTTCCATAATTACAGTTTATAGTTAAGATCTATAGTTCAGCTCTATAGTTCAGCGCCGGCTTAGAGTACGCAGCGTGACAAACTCTTCGGCACTGGTGGGATGAATGCCCACGGTGCGGTCAAAGTCGGCTTTTGTGA
Source organism: Halomonas cibimaris (assembly GCF_055379665.1). Classification (NCBI taxonomy): domain Bacteria; kingdom Pseudomonadati; phylum Pseudomonadota; class Gammaproteobacteria; order Oceanospirillales; family Halomonadaceae; genus Halomonas; species Halomonas cibimaris. The sequence continues at coordinate 2,346,064 of NZ_AP043828.1, read as the reverse complement.
GGCCGGCGCGTACGGCAATAGCGATGCCCTGAATTAGCTCACCGGCGCTGTCGCCGACCATGTGCGCGCCGATCACCACGTCGGTGGCATCGTCTACCACAAGCTTCATCAGTGTGCGCTCGCCGCTGCCGGACAGCGTATGCTGCATGGCGCGAAAGTTCGTGGCATAAACGCGAATATCGCTGTGCCGTTCGCGGGCCTCTTCTTCAGACAGGCCTACGGTTGCAATGTTGGGATGGCAGAATACGGCGGTAGGAATGCTTGAATAATCCAGCGGCTGCGGTGCGCTCTGGGAAAAATGGCTGGCCACCAGCTGCATGGCCTCGGCCAGCGCCACCGGGGTCAATTCCGGGCCGTCGATGACATCGCCCAGCGCAAGTATTGACGGGACTGCGGTTTCAAAGCGCTCGTTGACCGGAATCTTGCCGTGCGCGTTGAGGGTAATCCCCAGCGTATCAAGCCCCAGCCCCTGGATATTGGCATGGCGTCCGGTGGCGGCGAGCACGGCGTCCACTTCCAGCACCTTGCCGTCGGTGAGCGTTACGCGATAGCCGCTTTCGCTTTTGTCGATTTGCGCGATATTGACGTTGAAATGCAGGTGGGTGCCCTTGCGCTGCATTTCGTCTCGCGTGAACGCGCGCACCTCGTGGTCAAAGCCGCGCAGAAACAGATCACGCCGATAAATCAGATGCGTCTCGCTGCCCAGGCCGTTGAAGATGCTGGCAAACTCCACGGCGATATAGCCACCGCCCAGCACCAGAAAACGCTCGGGAAAGGTTTCCAGATCAAAAACTCGGTTGGAGTCGACGACGTGCTCACAGCCGGGAAAGTCCGGCACCCAAGGCCAGCCGCCGGTGGCCACTAGAATTTTCGCAGCCGTAATATGCTGTTCGCCCTGGTCGCTTACCAGCATGACCGTATGCGCATCGACCACCGTGGCTCGCGCGTTGAACAAGGCCACGCCGGCTTTATCCAGAAGATGCTGGTAGATACCGTTAAGCCGTTTTATTTCGCCTTTTTTGTTTTCCCGCAGAGTGGCCCAGTTAAACCGGGCCGGGGTATCCAGCTCCCAGCCAAAGCCTGCCGCATCGTCGAAACTGTCGTGAAAATGCGCGGCATAGGAATACAGCTTTTTTGGCACGCAGCCCACGTTGACACAGGTACCGCCCAGGTAGCGGTCTTCCGCGATTCCCACACGCGCGCCTTCTGCGGCGGCTGTGCGCGCCGCGCGCACGCCGCCCGAGCCGGCACCGATAACAAAAAGGTCATACTCATAGGATGCTGCATCTGCCATTATGGGCTCCTGTGCAAAAGCACTGTCAATGATAAACGGTAGCGTGGCGAGTGCCGATCCGGCCGTCATACGTGCTGATACGCTAGCAGCGCAGGCGAGTGTCGTCACGGGATTTCCGGGCGCCATACGCCCGCGGCTTGCGCGCTTTCAATCGCTGACCGAGTGACGTTTTGTCAATCACCCACCGACGGAAATACGACCCGAGACTTTCATGCCAGACTCGCTAAATCACCTTCTGGATAATAATCGCGAATGGGCCGAGCATATCTGTAAAGAAGACCCCGACTATTTTGCTCGCCTGTCTCGCCAGCAAAACCCCGACTACATGTGGATCGGCTGTTCGGATAGTCGGGTACCCGCCAACCAGATTATTGCCCTGCCGCCGGGGGAAGTGTTTGTCCACCGCAACGTGGCCAACCTGCTCAACCATACCGACATGAACGCGCTATCCGTTGTGCAATACGCAGTGGACGTGCTCAAGGTCAAGCACGTCCTGATCGTTGGGCATTACGGCTGCGGCGGCATCAAAGCGGCGATTGAAGGCGGTGAATGCGGCATGGTGGACTATTGGCTGCATTCGGTACGCGAACTGTACAACCGCCATCGCGAATCGCTGGACCACCTGCCTGCCGCCGAACAGGTGGATCGCATGTGCGAGCTTAACGTCAAAGCGCAGGTCAACAGCCTATGTCGCACCAAGATTTTGCAGCGGGCCTGGCAGCGCGGTGAAGACGTCGCGGTTCACGGCTGGGTCTACGGGCTCAGCGACGGACGGGTAAAAAACCTCAACTGCACCGTTTCCGGCCTGGATCAGGTTGAAACCCTCTACCGCATTGATCGTTTGCATCCCAGCGAATGACGCCGCCCTGCCCGCTTGCCGCCCGGCGGTGTCTGCTAGGCCGTGGGACAGCGCACCCCGGTTCCTTTCAGGCCGCAGTAGCCGCCGGGATTTTTCGCCAGATACTGCTGATGGTAGCCCTCAGCGTAGTAAAACTGCGCCAGCGGACGAATTTCCGTGGTGATGTCACCGCGCCCGGCCGCGCTAAGTGAGGCCTGAAACGCCGCCGCGCTTTGCTCTGCGGCGTTTTTCTGGGCCTGACGTGTGGTCAGAATAATGGAACGATACTGCGAACCGATATCGTTGCCCTGCCGATTGCCCTGGGTGGGATCGTGGTTTTCCCAAAACGTTTTCAGCAGCGTGTCGATGCTGACGACTGCAGGGTCGTACACCACCTTCACCACTTCTGCGTGCCCGGTGCGGCCGGTGCAGGTTTCTTCATAGGTTGGATGGGGCGTTTGGCCACCGGCGTAGCCGGCGGCGGTGACAAACACGCCCGGCTGCTGCCAGAAAAGCAGCTCCACACCCCAAAAGCAGCCCATGCCCAGCACGATGACCTCGCACGCTTGAGGAAACGGCGGATGCAGCGAGCGGCCGTTGACCGCATGGGTGTCGCTGGTGCTGATCGGCGTATCGCGCCCCTTCAGGGCGCCGGCAAATAACGTCATGGCGTTTGACTCCTTCGCTTTTTCAGTCGCTTTTGGGCTGGATTGTGTCGCTTCTGCCGTTGTTTTGCAGCGTTTTCGGATTGCCCTCGCGGCTGAACTGATAAATCAGATCGACCGCCTGATTGGCCCCGGAAACGGCCTCCAGGTACAGGTCGCGCCACAGGGTATACCGCAGGGTGAGCTCGGCAATCGGTGAAAATATCCCGACGCCGTAGCTGACCCGCAGCTTGTCGCTGAGCTGCCCGCTTACCGCGACCTGGCTGCTCTCGCCGGCGCCGGTGGTATCCAGGGTCAGATCATCAATGCCAAACGCCTCACCTACCGAGCCGACCGCGCCGCCGGCGCGCCCCAGGGACATACCGATGAGAGCGGTCGTCAGCGCCGTGTCCACGCCGCCGCCGGAGGCGTCCGGCGCACGACCGCGCAGCAGATAGGACAGTGCCCGGGTTTCATTCATGGCCGGTTCGGCAAAAATGGCAATATTGGGCTCGGCGGCAATGCCGGTAACCTTCACCCCGGCCACCACGTCATCTTCGGTGACCTCCGGGTTGCGGATGGCCTCGAAATCCAGCGACGGCAGCCCCGGCGGCCCGCTGAAATAGATCTTGCCCCGGCGGATTAACAGATCCTGGCCGAATGCCTTGAAGCGCCCGTCCACCAGGCTGACATCGCCGAAAAGCTGCAGCCCGCCGTTGTCCTGGCGCACTTCCAGCGAGCCGGCAAGGCCCGATTCCAGCCCGTAGGCGGCCAGCTGCATATCCTCGCCCAGCGTCACCGTCAGGCGTACGTCGGTGGCCATGCCGGCACTTTGCAGCTCGTCGGCGGCGCTTGGCGTATCAGGCTTTTCGGCGCGGCGCTTGGCTTTCTCGTCTTCGCGCTCGGTGATGATGACCTCATCGGCGCTGGGCGTTGTGGCCGATGCGGGGATCTCACCAACCTCCAGACGCGCCCAGGGTACATTGACGTCGCCACGCACTTGCAGCCGCTCGGGATTGATCCGAATGCGAATATCCGGCGAGGCTTCCAGCCGGCCAAACTGCGCCAGCGCCACCCGTAGCGGCGAGGGCGCGTCAAGATCGACGTTGACCCGCCAGGCATCGCCGCTGGGCCACGCAGCATCGCCGCTGATGTTCAAGCGCCCGCGCTCGGCGGCCAGAAAGCCGTCAATAGTGCCGCGTTCGCCGTTGAACGACACCTTGACTTCCCCGTCCGGGACGGTGACCGGAATATCCGGTCCGGCAACGTTGATTCCGGTGAGCTGCAGCGCGCCTTGCAGGTCGGGGTTTTGCGTTGAGCCGGCGATATTGATCCGGCCGTCAAGGCGGCCGGCCAGCTGCGACATGCCCACCACCAGCGGCCGGTAGGGAGTCAGCGAGATATCGTCCAGCGCCAGCGCCCCGCTCAGGCTACCGCTCCCCAGCGGGTCGTTCACGGTGACGTCCAGCCGGGCCTCGCCGGCTTCGGCAAAAGACAGCGTCACGTTGCCCCCCGCCTGCGCGGTATCGGCGCTGAGGTTGGCGTCAAGGGTCAGCCGCGGCAGCTCCACCGGCTGGCCGTAGTCGTTGCGTGCCGTGATCGAGGCGTCGCTGCGCACCTGGCCGCTTGCGGCAAAGCGCTCGCCGCCCGCCGACCAGGACGCTTCGATATCTGCGGTGGTATCGCCACTTAGCTGCCAGCCGTCGGGCAAAAACGGCTCGGCGGCATCCATGGGCACGTCGCGCAGAGCGAAAGCCGCCTGCCCTTTATCCGCCGAGGCCGTCAAAGGCTCGGATGAACACAGCGCGCCACCCTGGGCACGCCGCAAACAGAACGGCGACAGCCGAGCCTCGCCGGTGTTTATGGCGTAGCGAATGTCCAGCGGCGCTTCCAGGCGCACGTCACCGGCGCTGGCATCCGCGCGAAGCGTGGAAAGCGTGCCCTGATAGCGGCTGCGCGCCTGATCAAGGCCGCCGTTCAGCGCCAGACGCGCCCGGTTCAGCATGTCGTTGCCTTCACCGCCGCGGGCATCCAGCGTCAGCCGGTGCTTTGAGAGCTTGCCGGCAAGCTCAAGCACGACGTTTTCCAGCGACTGGCCGCCGGCCTGCAGGTCGGCAAGCTCGAGCGCTATGTCCATCGCCGGATCATCGATGCCGCGCACCTCGGCATCGAGGCGCAGCTGGCGCAGCCGGTTGCCGGCAAAACGGAGGGCATCGCCGCGCAGGTCGGCCTGGATCTGAGGCGCGGACACGCTGCCACGAGCGGTGACAGCCCCGGTCAGCGTGCCGGCCAGCTCGGTAGAAATGCTTTCCAACTCGCCAAGATTGATATCGGCGTCAAGGTCGAGCGCGTCCTGGCTTACCTGGCCGCTGGCGGTCAGCCGGTTGTTGCCCTGGGCAAACGCCAGCCGGCGAATGTTCATGTTCAGGCGGCTGTCGGCGTCAAGCGCGGCGTCGAGCGTCAGCGGATAGCCCTGCAGCGTGCCGTCAACGTTGATCCCCGGCACGTTAATCGTCCACTGATCGCCTGTCTGGCGCAGGTTGAATTCGGCGCTGCCGCTTAGTCGACCTTCCAGCGATTCAACAAACGTCTGCGGATTGATGTCCTCCAGCGCCAGGGTGGCCTCGGCATTGAACGGTGTTAGCCACTCGACCCGGCCGCGGCTTTGCAGGCGGCCGTCTCCGGTGTCCACTTCAAGCGGCGCCCAGGCAAAATGCGTGATATCGCCGCTGCCGGTGAGGGCTACGTTCGTTGGCGGCACGCTTGGCCCTTCGGCCTGAAACGTCAGTTTCGTCCGGTAGCCATCCAGGCTGCCGCTGGCGGAAAGATCCAGCGAGCGCAGCCGATACGGCGTGGCCTGCAACTGCGGCGCCGATTCAGATGCAGGGCCGGACTCGGCGCCGCGGGGCGGCAGCGGCCACTGCAGCGACTCGCTTTGCACCTGCAGCTCGAACGGTACGGTCGGGGCCAGGAGATTAGCATTGGCGGTAAAGCTTGCGTTGACCGTACCGCTGGCGTTGAGTTCGGCGTGCAGGTCGTCCAGCGCCCCGGAAAGCCCAAGGGTCAGCTCTTCGCCGCTAAGCTCAGGCATCAGCTCGGGCAAAAACAGCACGACGTGCAAGTCGGCCGACAGCGGATAGGTGCGGCTCAGCGTGGTACTTGCGTCCAGTCGGGCGCGGGCATCCGGCGTGACCAGATTGAACCGGGTGAGCGTTAGCTCATCGCCGTTGCCTTCAAGCCCTAAACGCAGTTCGTTGACCGTGTAGGCCGCCGCGCCGCTGACGACAAAGTCGTCGACCGCCAGCTGCTCCAGTGCGACGTTGATCGGCAGCTGTATCGCCGGCAGCTCGATGGGCGTACGCGCGGCAAGGGCTTCATCAAGAGGTCGCGCTTTTGTTGATGCGTCTTCGCCGGTATTCGGCGGCGCTTTCGAGGGTTTTTGCAGCGCCAGTGCGGCATCGATGCCTTCGGCGTAAAGCGGGGTATCCACGTTCCGGGTCAAGCGTACGCCGGGGCTGGGCGGCAAATAAAGCCGGGGCTTGTCCCACGTCGTGGGCGATACCGTGATCTGGTTGCCTTCGGCGTTGACCGCGGTCTCGAAATGCGCCCAGCTCAGGCGAGTGCCGTTACCCAGCTGCACGCTGACGTCGTCGAGCACCAGCTGGCGCAGCGCCACGGGAAACGGCAGGGCTACTGCGCCGGCCGATGCCGGCCGCTTTTCCGGTTCGGGCGGGGGTGCGCTGTTGTCCGACGGAGACAAGCGAATGTCCGCGCCTGCCACGCGCAGCGTATTCAGGCACAGCCGGCCGGAAAGCAGGCAGTCATCCGCCCAGGCCAGCTCAAACTCGTCGATCCGAGCCTGCACGCCGAACGCGTCCATGGCAAAGCCCTGCAGGCGAAACTCGTCGAGCAGCCCGCCCTGGTGCTGCTCGACGCTTATCAGGTCGCGTTTTTCTGCCTGGGAAAGCAAAAAGCCGGTACCGAACGGTGCAAGCACCAGCCCCAGCACAAGCATCAGCAAGGCCAAAAGCCACAGCGGCAGCCAAAAACAAAGGCGCAGCAGCGCCCAGGCAAAACCGCCGAGGCGCTGTTTGCCGTTCATCCGCCGGCGGCCGGCCGGCGTGGGGGAAGTATCAGGCACTACGCCTCCTAAAATTCCGGTCCGATGGAGAAGTGGATTCGCCAGCTGTCGTCGTCATCGTCAAACGGGTGGGCCACGTCAAAGCGCACCGGCCCTACCGGCGAGACCCAGCGCACGCCCAGCCCGGCCCCGGTTTTCAGATCATCCGGGGCCCAGCTGTCAAAGGCGTCGCCGGTGTCAACGAAGGCGGCCCCCCACCAGTTGCCGGTGACGTTACGCTGATATTCGGCGCTTGCGGTCACCATCTGCTGGCCGCCGCGCAGTTTTCCTTTGTCGTTGCGCGGCGCCAGGCTTTCATAGGAGTAGCCGCGCACGCTGTTGTCGCCGCCGGCGAAAAAGCGCAGCGACGGGGGAATCATGGCAAAGTCGTCGGTTTCGATGGCGCCGACGCCAAGACCGCCCACAAAGCGATTTTTCTCGCCCAGCGTGCGAATCCACTGGGTATCGCCGGTCAGGCGGAAAAACTGCGCGTCCGAGCCCCAGGCCGTATCCGAATACTCAAGCGAGAGCTGCTGGCGATCCCCCCAGACGGGAAAGCGCTGCTCGCGCGTGCGGGTGCGCGTCCATTGAATACCGGGATAGTAGATAAGGACTTTTTCGCTCTCGCCGCCCTGGGTGAAGTCTTCATAGGTGGTGCGCAGATACACCGACTGTACCCAGTCGTTGTCGAACTGCCAGCGGCGGGCCAGCTCCACGGTGCCTTCCAGGGAGTTGGTATCGCCGTCGTCGCGGTTTTTAATGCCGTACTGCAGGCGGTAGCTGTCGCGCAGCGGGTTGGCCAGCGGCACTTCGTAGACGCCGGAAAAACGCTGCTCGGGGCCCGACAGGTAAAGATCGTGGTTGAGGCTGTGGCCGTAGCGGTTGATCCAGGGCTGATCCCAGGAAAAGCGCAGGCGCGGCCCGACATCGGTGGCATAGCCTACGCCGGCTTCGAACTGGTGGCGCTTGGCCGGGGTCACCACGGCATCAATCGGCAGGCGGGTATTGCGGCGACGATGTAGTTGCATCGCGCTACCCAGCGCGCTACGTGCGAGCTGCTGCGTTTTGGCGGCGGTGCTGCCTGTGGCCTGATGCCACCAGCTTTGCCCTTGCGACGCCGGCGTTATGGCCAGCTCTTGAGCGCTATCCAGCCGGGGGCGCACCGTGACCGAGCCGAACCAGCCGGTTTCGGCCAGGCGCTGGTTATATTCAGCAATCGAGCGCGCCAGATACGGCTCGCCCGGCGCAAACGTGCGTATGGCCTCAAGCCGATCGGGCTGAATATGGCTACCGCTGATGACCACCTCGCCGAAGCGATAGCGCGGGCCGCTGTCGAAATCCAGATACAGCCGCGCGCTTTGCCGGTACGGACGCACTTCCATGCGCTGCTGCGCAAAACGCCAATCGAAATAGCCGCGCTCAAGCGCCTTTGCCGAAAGGCGACTGCTTAGCGTATCCCACGGGGCGTGGCGCAGCGGATCTCCCTGTGCCAATGGAAACGCCTCCACCGCGCGGCGAAACGGCGGGTCGTTGCGAGCGTCGCCTTCCAGATGAATCGCCAGGGTTTCAATTCGGACCTGCTCGCCGGGGGCCACCTTGATGCGCACGCTTTTTTTACCGCCCGGCTTTTTATCATCCTGCTGGCCGGGACGGTCCTTCGGCTGTGCGGGCGTGCCCTTTGTATCCACGGTGACGCTGATGTCAGGTTCATAATAGCCGTACACGCGCATGGCCTCGCCGCTGCGCCGCTTGATCTCGCTGGCCAAACGCTCAGGGGTGTATTCGGTAGCCTCTATGTTTTGCAGATACGCTTCGATGTTGGCCTTGACCTCGCCTTCAACACCGTCGATAGCGGTATCCAGAGCAAACGCCAGCGGCGCAACACAAAGCAGCGGCAGCGCTGCATAGCGCGCAATCCGGCCGGCATTATGGCGGTGGGGGGGTGGTTCCATCACGGGTATCCTGGGTGTTCTGATCGGTCAGGCGCGCATCGGCTAGCGCAGCATTTCCAGCTGGGCGCTGAGCGCCAGCTGCGACTGGCGTAGCTGGCGCACTTCGTTTTCCAGCGTATCAAGCCGCTGGCGAAAGGTGCCTGCGTCCGCGAAAAGCGTTTCCATGCGCTCACTGAGCCGCCGATGTTCGCTTTCCGCGCTGCGCTCCAGCGCCGCAAGCGATTCGCTAAGCGCAGTTAGCTGATCATCTCGCAGGCCGGCCGCCTCTTGTTGCTTTTTCACCTGCGTCAGCAGGGCTTCAATGGCATCGGCGGAGACCCTGTCATCGCTTGCCGGGATCAGCGTCAGCAGCTCGTCGCGGGTGGCGTTAAAGCGCATTGAGAGCTGCTCTTGCTCTTGGAACAGCGTGCGTACCTGCGCTTGTACCAAGGCTATCTTGTCTTGTACATCGCTGTCATCCGCGGCCAGCCGCGCGTGCAGGTTGGAGACTTCGCCGCTCACGCGCTCCAGCTCCCCCAACAGCCGCTCGCGCTCCAGCCAGGCGCCGCCGGCTAACGCCACCGTGGCTGCCGTCAGCGTGACGATCATCAGCCACAGCGGCCACAGGCGCGGCTTGGGCGGGCGCTGCCGCAGGTGCTGGGAACTCAGGCTCTGATCAACGTCAGGGACGATGCGCGAAAAGGCAGAGGCATCTGACATGGGCACTCCTTACGGCCATGGTGCGCTTTTCATGAAATAACCGGGCGTCAACAGGTCGCAAACACCGCTTCAGGGATCTGCACGCCGGCCAATACCCCGATAAAAAAGCCCGCAGCTTGCAACAAAGCCGGGATCATAAATATTGCGCCCGTCCAGTACCAGTTTAGCGCGTAACGTGCAGGCCAGGCGGTGCCAGTCCGGGTTCCAGTAGGTTTTCCACTCGGTTACCAGCATCAGCGCGTCGGCACCGTCGCACGCCTGGTACGGATCTGCGGTGAATGTCGTCAGGTCATCACGCTCACCGACGGCATCGAGCAGCGCGGGAATCGCGGCGGGATCGTGCAGCCTGACCTGCACTCCCTGGGCCCAGAGGGCTTCAAGCAGGGTGAGCACCGGGGCGTGGTCGATGCGTGCGGTGCCCGGCTTGAACGCCGCCCCCCAGATCGCGATGGTTTTGCCCTGCAGCTCGCCGCCGAAATGCGACCAAAGCTTGCGAAACAGGGTTTCTTTTTTCTGCTCGTTGATGTCCATGACCCGATCGAGCAGTGCCGAGGCGCGTCCGCTGGAGGACTGCACGTCGACCAGCCGCATCAGATCCCGGGAAAAGCTTGGCCCGCCAAAGCCGCAGCCCGGATAAAGGTATTCAAAGCCGATGCGCGTGTCAGCGCCCATGCCCTGGCGCACGTGCTCAACGTCAACGCCGAGGGTATCGGCCAGGCCGGCAATTTCATTCATATAGCTGATGCGAGTGGCGAGCATGCCGTTGATCGCAAGCTTGGTCAGCTCAGCGGCGCGGCGCGGCATCCGCTGAAATACCTCGCTGCGCCGGTTGAAGGCGCGCAGCAGCTCGCGCACCTGGCGCTCACCGTAAGGGTCGTCGCAGCCCAGCAGCCAGCGCGTGGGCCGGGTAAACGTCGCCCACGCGCGGCCTTCTTCCAGCATGTCGGGCAGGGCCACGCCGATGTGGGGGGCGCCCAGGCACTGCTCCAAACGCTCGGTTTCGCCCACGGGAAAGGTGGCGTTATTGACCAGCATCAGCCGTTCGTTGCCGTGAACCGCCGGCTGGCGCAAAAGCGCCCCGGCGTCTTCGCGCTGAGAAGGAGAAAGACCAAGCCAGAGCGTGTCCACGGCGGGAAGGGATTCGACGCTGTCCACCAGGGCAAGGTGCCCGTTGGCCAGGCTTTGCTCCAGCTGAGCGAAAAGCTGGGGCTCCCGGCGCAGCCAGTCGGCGTCTCGCAAGGTGGACCAGGGCTGATCGGCATGGGGCAGCCAGGTGACCCGGTGCCCTACCCAGGCCAACGCCGCCGCTGCGGTGGCCGCACTGAGTTCACTGCCATACACCAGCACTCGCACGGCTATGCTCCCCGGTAGCGCGCCATCAGGGCGCAAACGTCATCGCCCAGCGTCGGATGACGACGCCCGTAGGCCAGCGTGGCTTCCAGATAGCCAAGCGGCTGGCCGCAGTCATAGGTGACGCCCTGCATGCGGTAGGCCTGAACGCCGCGACGGCGGCGCAGCGACTCGATGGCGTCGGTCAGCTGGATCTCGTTGCCGGCGCCGGGCGCGGTGGCCGCCAGCAGCGGGAAAATTTCGCCGGGCAGCGCATAGCGGCCGATCACCGCCAGATTCGACGGCGCCTGCTCACGCGCGGGCTTTTCCACCACGCCGGCTACCGCCGCGGCCGCGCCGGGGGCCGGTATTGTGCCTGTCGGGGCGACGATGCCGTAACGCTCGACGTGTGCCCAGTCGACCTCTTCCACCATCAGCTGGGCCTGGCGGCTGTGCTCGAACGCCGCCAGCATGCCGCACAGATCGCTGCCCGCTGCGCCGCCGCGCTCGGCCTCATCGACCAGCACGTCCGGCAGCAGCACGGCAAAGGGCTCGTCGTCGCCGATGACCGGGCGCGCGCAGAGCACGGCATGCCCCAGCCCCAGCGGCTTGCCCTGGCGTACGCTGATGATATTAACGTCGTCAGGAATGATATCGCGGATGCTTTCCAGCAGCGCCTGCTTGCCCTTGGCCGCCAGGCTGGCCTCAAGCTCGGCGTGGGTGTCAAAGTGGTTTTCGATGGCACTTTTGCTGGCGCTGGTGACCAGCACAATCTCGCTGATACCGGCCGCTATGGCTTCTTCCACCACATACTGGATCACCGGGCGATCGACCACGGTGATCATCTCCTTGGGGATCGCCTTCGACGCGGGCAAACAACGTGTGCCGAATCCGGCGACGGGCAGTACAGCCTTGCGAATCATAGCGGTCCTTAATCGTGCTTACCGGTCATGCTTTCCGGTCCGTGAGTGAGTAGAATGATCATCATACACGACACACTGCCCACAAGGAGGCGCTACATGCACGCCAAAACCCAGGATGCCCCGCGCGGCAACGTCGACGCCGCGGAAGTTGCCAAGTTTGAAGCGCTGGCCGATCACTGGTGGGACCGCGAGGGCGACTTCAAGCCGCTGCACGACATCAACCCGCTGCGGCTGGATTTTATCGACGCCCGCGCCGGACTGGCCGGCAAGCGCGTGCTGGACGTGGGCTGCGGAGGCGGCATCCTGAGCGAGTCGATGGCCCACCGCGGGGCGCAAGTGACGGCGATCGACCTGGGCGAAGCGCCGCTGGAAGCCGCGCGGCGCCACGCCGAGGAAAGCGACGTGCGTATTGACTATCGGCACGTGGCAGTAGAAGCGCTCGCCGAGGAAATGCCCGGTCAGTTCGATGTGGTGACCTGCATGGAAATGCTGGAGCACGTGCCCGACCCGGCATCCATCATCGCCGCCTGCAGCCGCCTGCTGCGTCCGGGTGGGCAGGCATTTTTCTCGACGCTGAACCGCACGCCCAAGGCCCGAGCGCTGGCGATTGTCGGCGCCGAGTATATTCTCGGCCTGCTGCCCCGGGGCACGCACGACTACGCCAAGTTCATTCGCCCGTCGGAAATGGCCGCCTGGTGCCGGCAAAGCCGGCTGGACGTCAGCGAACAGACCGGCCTGACGTATAACCCGTTGACCCGGCGCTACCGGCTGGCGCCGCGCGATGTTTCGGTCAACTACATGATGGCCTGCCGTAAACAGGAAGACGAGGCGTGAGGCCTGCCCTGCCCAGAGCCGTTCTTTTCGACCTCGACGGCACGCTGGTGGATACCGCCCCGGACCTCGCCGCTGCCACCAACGCGCTGCGTCGCTATCACGGCCTTGATCCTTTGCCGTTTGACGTCATTCGCGGCCAGGTATCCAACGGCGGCAGCGCCCTGGTGACGCTGGCGCTGGGGCTTGGCGCTGATCATCCGGCCCACGATGGCGCACGCGCGGTGCTGCTGGCAGCCTATGAGCAGGCGCTTGCCATTCACAGCCGGGTTTTTGCACCGCTGGATCTCTGGCTTGCCGGCTGGCACCGCGAGCGGCGCCCCTGGGGAATTGTCACCAACAAGCCCCGGCGCTACGCCGCACCGCTGATCGAAACGCTGGCCCTGCGCCCCGGCGCGCTGCTGTGCGCTGACGATCTGCCGGTCAAAAAGCCTGCCCCGGAGCCGCTGTGGGAAGCCGCCAGGCAGCTGGCAATAAAGCCTGAAGACTGCTGGTACGTCGGCGACCACCTGCGCGATATGGAAGCCGCCAGAGCCGCAGGCATGACCGCCGTCGCCGTGGGCTACGGCTACATCGACGAACAGGACGACTACCGCCAGTGGCCGGCAGATCTCTGGTTTGACGACTGCGCGGCCCTGGTAAAAGCCCTGAGCGGCGCATAGCGCGAAGGCGCCGGCGCCGAGCCGGCGCCGGTGCTACTGGCGCGGCGGCTGAGCGTCGATCTTTTCGCCGCTGACGCCCTGGCTGTCCGGGCCCATCAGCCACAGGTAGGTGGGCATGATATCGTCAGGCGTGCGCAGCGCCTCTGGATCTTCGCCGGGAAACGCGGTGCGCCGCATCTGGGTGCGCGTAGCCCCGGGGTTTAGCGTATTGACGCGAATGGCGTGCTGATTTTCCATTTCATCGGCCAGCACTTCCATAAAGCCTTCGGTGGCAAACTTGGACACCGCATACGCTCCCCAGTACGCGCGCCCCTTGCGCCCCACCCCGGAAGACGTGAACACGACCGAGGCGTCGCTGGATTCCTTGAGCAGCGGCAGCAGCGCCTGGGTCATCCACACCGGGCCTGTGACGTTGACCTGCATGACCTGCGCCCAGAGCTCGGGGTTGTACTGCTCGAAAGGCGTGATGCGACCCAGCAGTCCGGCATTGTGCAAAATGCCGTCCAGACGCCCAAACTCCTGATAAAGCGTTTCGGCCATATCTAGATAGTCGCTGTGGGTGGCTCCTTCCAGGTTGAGCGGGAAAATCGCCGGCTGTGGCCCGCCGGCCTGCTCAATGGCGTCGTAGGTACTCTCCAGCTTGGCAATGGTGCGGCCCAGCAGAATAACGGTGGCACCGTGGCGGGCATAGGCCAGCGCCGCGGCGCGGCCGATGCCGTCCCCTGCCCCGGTCACCAGGATCGTGCGCCCTTGCAGCAGATCCGCTGCCGGCCGGTAGTCGATGTGACAGTGCATAATAATCCTTAAACGATAGGCAGTACTTGAAAACGGCGCGCCTTAATCGGCCGATTGGCGCAAATAGTCGCTGGCAAGCCCGGCGGCGCTGCTCTGCGGATAGTCTTGCTGAACCTGCTCAAGCAGCTCGCGGCTGCGCTCGATGTTTCCCTGCCGCGCTTTCATCAAGCCCAGCTTATACATGGCATCGGGCATTTTGCTGCTCTGGGTGTGCTGCTCGATCACCCGGGTAAAGGCCTGGTCGGCGGCGTCCAGCTGATCACCTGCGGCATACAGTTCCCCCAGCCAGTAATAGCCGTTGGGCGTCAGCCGGGTATCCGGATAGTCGCTGACAAACTGCTGAAACGCGGTAATGGCCTGATCAAACTCTCGGGCTTGAACGTGGGCAAAAGCCGTTTGATACGCCTTTTGCGCCTGCTTGTCAGCCGCCTGGCTGCTCTGCGCTGGGCGATCGCTTTGCCCGGCCGCGTCGCTTTTGGCCTGTGCGTCTGGCGCGGACGCCTCGTTTGCCGATGTTTCTGAGGTTGTCGATGCCTCTTGCGACGCCGCAGCCCCAGCGCCGGTGGTGTTGGCCAGCCGCTGATCAAGGTCCAGATAGCGCTTTTGCGACTGGCGGCGCAGCTTTTCCAACGCGTGGCGCAGCTCTTCAATGCCGCCGCGCAGCTCTTTTAGTTCGCGCTGCTGCTCTTGTATCTGATTGAAAAGCACCAGGCTGCCCGGCGAACGGCGCGTTTCGGTCTGGTCGTAAAACCCGTCCGGCGAGCCGGAAAGATGCTGGGCCGCCGGCTGCTGGGCCAGGGTACATACCGGCCAGACGGCAACGGCCAGCATCAGGCAGTGCAGTGGTCGCATCGACAGATGACTTGGTTTCATGAAGGCTCCTGGGCGCGATAAGAAACGGCCAAAAGGCCTGAACGCTAAGCGCTTTGGCGCCGCGTCTTAAGCTCGCTTAATAGGTGAACTCGACGCGGCGGTTTTTGGTATAGGCGGCTTCCCCCTGCCCGCGCGCTGCCGGGCGCTCTTCTCCATAGCTGACCACGTTTACCTGGGAGCCGGAAACGCCCTGCACGCGCAAAAAACGCTTGACGGCGTTGGCCCGGCGCTCGCCCAGCGCCAGGTTGTATTCACGCGTGCCGCGTTCATCGGTGTGGCCTTTCAGGATGATGCGGGTGTCGTCGTTGGCGCGCAGATAGCGGGCATGGGCCATGACCACGGATTCGTATTCGTCTTTAATGGTATCGCGGTCAAAGTCGAAATAGATAGTGCGTACCTCGGGGATACGCGCATCAGCCTGCTGACCGACCGCGCCGGTGCCTGAACCGTACTGGCTGCCGGTGCCGGTGCCGGCGCCTGCAGTGCCGGCAGCGGTGCTCTGGGCACTGCCACCGTAGGCGCTGTCATCATGGGTGGCGTTACCGGACGCCCCCGTTTGGGTCGCGCCGGTAGAGCAGCCGGCCACGGCCGCGATAGCCAGCGCCGCGGCAAGCGAGCGGGCCAGCGGCGTTAGCGAAGGCATGGATGCAAACATGGTGTCACTCCTGGGCTACAGTTTGATAAGGCAAAACGAGGGCTAGAAAAACGGTGACCACGCGGGCTCGCGCACGTCTCCCTGCGCTGCCGGCAAGCGAAACGATGCGCGGCCGTCGGCCGAGACCGCACTCAACACGCCTCGCCCGCCCTGCTGGGTGGCAAAGAGTACCATGGTGCCGTTGGGCGCAATACTTGGTGATTCATCGTGGGTGGTTTCGCTAAGGATCACCAGCCGGCCGGATTCTAGCGTCTGGCGCGCAATCTGATAGCCGTCCCGGGAACGGTGGACCATGAAAATTCGCTCACCGTCCGGCCCGAAGCGGCCCCGCGCGTTGTATTTGCCGGTGAAAGTCAGCCGTTCGGCGTGATCACGGGCCAGACGATAGCGATACAGCTGAGGGCCGCCGCTGCGGTCCGAGGTAAACAGCAGGCTGCGTCCGTCCGGGGCCCAGTCAGGCTCGGTATCGATGCTGGCATTGTGCGTCAGGCGCTGCAGGCTGCGGTTGGCCAGGTTCATCACGTAGATTTCCGGCTGGCCGTCCTTGGAAAGTGACATGGCCAGCTTACGCCCGTCCGGCGACCAGGCGGGGGCGCCGTTGATGCCCTCGAAATCGGTCAGTTTGATGCGCTCGCCGCTGGCCACCTGCTGCACGTAGATGGCCGGGCGCTGGCTTTCAAACGATACATAGGCCAGCTTTTCACCGTCCGGCGACCAGGCCGGTGACATGATCGGCTCGTCCGAGCGGAGCACCCGGCGGCCGTTATGGCCGTCAGCATCGGCCACGTAAAGCCCGTAATCGATGCGCTCGCCCACGCCTTTTGACGTCACGTAGGCAATACGGGTAGAAAACGCGCCGGGAATATCGGTGACGGCTTCAAAGACGGCGTCGCTGATGCGATGTGCTGCCCCGCGCAGGCTATTGCCGTTGGCGGTGATGCGCTCTTGCAGCATCGGCCGGCCGCCGCTGATGTCCAGCAAGTCGTAGGCAATCTGGTAGCCGCCGTCGGCGGATTCGGCGCGCCCGACCAGCAGGTAGCGCACGTCCAGCGAGCGCCACTCGCCAAAGGCAACATCGTCGGCGCGATGCGGACGGGCCAGCATGGCATCGCGGCCGAGTGGGGCAAAATAGCCGCTGCGTTTGAGATCATTTTGAACAATCTGTGCGACGTCTTCGGGCATGCCCTCGGCGCCGGCGAACGGCACTACGCCGATGGGCAAGGCCCTATCGCTGCCCCGGGTGATTTCGATGGTCAGGTTGGCGCTCGCCGCGCTGCTGAACAGTACGACAGCCAACAGCACGGCGATCTGCACAAACCGTGCGGCGCGGCACAGGGAAAGGTATCCTGGCGTTATCATCAGCGAATTTCTCCGGGTGTGAAACGTAGGTTGAATCGGCGCAGTTCAGCCTGCTGCGCCGGCGGCAGGTCGAGAAGCTCGGCAAACGGCGCGGCGGCTTCCACGGCCTGTACCGCTGCATTGTCGAAGCCGTCGCTACCGCTTGACTGCGCCACCGTCGCGGCCAGCACTTCGCCAGAGGGGCCCAGACGCACGCGGACCGTAGCACGCATGTGGTCGCCAGCCCGCGGTGGAATGCGCCAGGCCTGCTCGACGGCGCTGCGCACAACGGCGATAAAGCTGTTGGCGGCTTTTTCGGCCTGGCGCGCCTTGGCCGCGGCCTGTTGTTCGCCTTCAAGCTTACGCTGCAGCGCCGCTTCGGCGGCTTCCCGTTCGCGCTTTTGCTGCTCGGCGCGTTCCTTGGCCGCTTGCGCTTGCCGGCGTTTTTCTTCGGCTTCGCGCTTTTGGCGGGCTTTTTCGGCCTTTTCTTGGGCGGCTTGTTCCGCTGCGGCCTTTTCAGCCGCTTCGCGCTTGCGCCGGGCTTCGGCTTGGGCACGCTCTTTTTTGCGCTCGGCGGCTTCCCGGGCTTTTTGGCGTGCTTTTTCAGTACGGCGTTCGGCCTCGGCCCGGGCGCTGGCCTTGGCCTGTTCCAGCGCTTTTTGCTTGCGCTGTGTGGCCATGTCCCGGGCCTGGTCGATGATTTTTTGCTCCAGCTTTTGCTTCTGCTCTTTTGGCGGGGCTGGTTCGGACCTCGGCTCGGGCGCCGGTTTTGCTGGCTGATTGCCGGCAGCGGCCGGCGGCGCTTCAACCTGCTGGGCTTTATCGGTGCGGGTTTCAGTGCTGATCAGTCTCGCCTGGACAATAGCGGAAGACTCGGGCGTTGCTTCGCCCCGGGGCAGGGTCACCAGGCTCAGCGCCGCTACCCCCAGATGCAGCGCCACGGCCCATACCGTCGGCCAGAAATAGCGGTTGGCGGCGCGCTTACTCATCGCGACTCGGCTCGGACATCAGCCCGACGCTGGCCACGCCCGAGCGCTGCAGCGTCGTCATTAACGCCACTACCTGGCCGTAGGCGACGTGGCGATCGCCGCGCACCATGACCGGCGTTTCAGGGCGACGCTGTACGATAGCGCCGACGCGGCGGGAGAGTTCGTCAGCCGCAACGGCGCTGGTGTCCTCGCCCAGCGTGATGTAGTAGTCGCCGGCCTTGTCGACTGAGACAATCACCGGCTCGATGTTGTCCGGGGTGTCGATAGGCTCGGCGGACGCCTGGGGCAGCGCCACGTCAACGCCCTGATGGAGCATGGGGGCGGTAATCATGAAGATGACCAGCAGTACCAGCATCACGTCGATAAACGGTACCACGTTGATTTCCGCCATCGGGCGGCGCCGGCCGCGGCGATTGAAAGGTCCCTGCATGGAAATCTCCCGATTTAGCGGGCAGGGGCGTCACCGCGCCCCTGCAAATTGCGATGCAGTATGGCGTAGAACTCTTCGGCAAAGTTTTCGTACTCGCCCAGCAGGCGCGAGGCCCGGCTTGACAGGCGGTTATAGAAAATCACGGCGGGAATCGCTGCCAGCAGGCCCATGGCCGTGGCGATTAGCGCTTCGGCAATCCAGGGAGCGACCGTGGCAAGAGTGGCCTGTTGGGCCATGGAAAGCGATTGAAACGAGCCCATAATGCCCCACACGGTGCCGAAAAGGCCGATATAAGGGCTGGCCGAGGCAACCGTGGCGAGAAAAACCAGATGGCGGTTCAGGCGCTCTTCTTCACGCGACCAGGCTACGCGCATGCTGCGCTGCACGCCTTCCAGGACCGTATCGGCGCGCGGCGTTTTAGGCGCCAGGCGGTGAAATTCACGAAATCCGGCCTGAAAAATGTGCTCACTGCCCTGGCGGGCGTCATCGGCGGAAATATTGCCGTAGAGATCGTTAAGATCCACCCCGGACCAAAAGGTAGCCTCAAAGGCCTTGTGGGCTTTCCCGGCGCGGCGCAGGGCAAAGCTGCGCTGAAAAATAACCACCCAGGAAAACACCGAGCCGACGAGGAGCAGCAATATCACAAGCTGAACCACCGGGCTGGCGTTGGCGATCAAATGAGGGATGGACAGGGAGGTAGCGTTCACGGTCGTCCTCTTTCCAGGTGGTGAAAAGTGTGGTGCTGATCGGACCTGCAGCAGGCTTTAGGGTAACGCGTCTATACGCTGGCAGCGCTGAAAACGCCCGGCAGCGCGATATTTTCACGTTGCTTGTGCAATCCCGGCAAGCGCTTCCGGCCAGGCGCGCGGCCGCATACGGCGGGCGTCCAGGCAGGCAATCTCGACGTTGGCGCAGCACAGCTGGGTGTCGTCATGCCAGACTTCCTGAGCAAACGTCATGCGGCAGCGGCTCTGCGCTACCACGCTGGCGGTCACCGCCAGGGCGTCGTCAAGCCGGGCCGGACGGGCATAGTGGCAGTCCAGCCGGTAGACCACCAGCTGAATCTGCTCGGCCAGCAGCGAGGCTTGGGTAAAACCGCGCTCGCGCAGCCACTCGCTGCGGGCGCGCTCCATGAACTTGAGATAGTTGACGTAATAGACGATGCCGCCGGCGTCGGTGTCCTCAATATACACGCGCACCGGCAGCGTGAACGTATGGTGCTGATGCGTGTCCTGACAGCTCACGGGCGTACCTCCCCGGCCGCTTGTACGGCGTCTTCATGGGGCGCGCGGCCGAAGTGCGACCAGGCCTGGCGGGTTACCACGCGCCCGCGGGGCGTGCGCATCATTAGCCCCTGCTGAATCAAATAAGGCTCGATGACGTCTTCAATGGTATCGCGCTCCTCGCCGATGGCCGCTGCGAGGGAGTCCACGCCGACCGGACCGCCGTCAAACTTGTCCATCATGGCAAGCAACAGCCGGCGGTCCATATGATCCAGGCCGTGATGGTCGACGTTGAGCATGTTGAGCGCGGCGTCCGCGATGGCTACGTTGATATGCCCCTCGCCTTTGATATCGGCATAGTCGCGTACCCGGCGCAGCAGGCGGTTGGCAATGCGCGGCGTGCCACGCGAACGCCGGGCGATTTCCACCGCGCCGTCGTCGCTTGCCGCTACCTGCAAAAGCCTGGCCGAGCGCGTCACGATGGTGGCAAGCTCTTCCAGATTATAAAACTCCAAACGCTGAACGATACCGAAACGGTCGCGCAGCGGCGAAGTCAAAAGCCCGGCCCGGGTGGTGGCGCCCACCAGGGTAAAGCGCGGCAAATCAAGCTTGATCGAGCGCGCCGCGGGGCCTTCGCCGATCATGATATCCAGCTGGAAGTCTTCCATGGCGGGATACAGCACTTCTTCGACGACCGGCGAAAGCCGGTGAATTTCGTCGATAAACAGCACATCCCCCGGCTCCAGATTGGTTAAAATCGCGGCCAGATCGCCGGCACGCTCAAGCACCGGCCCGGAGGTGGACTTGAGCCCCACGCCCATTTCCGCGGCGATGATGTTGGCCAGCGTGGTTTTGCCAAGCCCGGGCGGGCCAAACACCAGGGTGTGATCCAGACTTTCTTCGCGCAGCCGCGCGGCCCCGATAAAAATTTCGAGCTGTTCACGCACCCGGGGCTGGCCGATGTAATCGGCAAGATGCCGCGGGCGGATGGCATGGTCGATTTTGATATCGCCCTGTTCGGGTTCGGCGGCAATCAGCCGGTCATGCTCGATCATAAAGACGCTCTACTTATGAAGGATGGCGCAGGCAAGCGCCGGCGTTAGCGGCCCATTCGCCGGGTCAGCGCCGCTTTGATCAGTGCTTCGGTGGTCTGGCCGGGATCCAGATCGGCAAGCATTTTGGCCGCTTCGCCGGGTTTGTATCCCAGGCTGATAAGCGCCGCTTCGGCCTCGGCGAGCGTGTCTTGGCAAACGGATGCGGCGGCCTCCAGCGGCAGCGGTGACGCCCCCTGCTGCCATTCGGGAAAGCGATCACGCATTTCGATGATCAGCCGTTCGGCGGTTTTCTTGCCGACCCCGGGCAGTTTGGTCAGCGCCTTGGCATCGTCGTCGTGTACGCAGCGCATGAACGCATCTTCGTCCATCCCCGAAAGGATCGCCAGCGCCAGTTTGGGGCCCACTCCGTTGACTTTGATCAGCGCGCGAAACAGCGCCCGCTCGCCTTCACGAATGAATCCGTACAGCAGGTGGGCATCGTCACGCACGGTCAGATGGGTGTAGAGCACGACGGTTTCGCCCACGGCCGGCAGCGCGACCAGCGTGGTCATCGACGCCTCGATTTCATAGCCGACGCCGCTGACGTCAAGCAACAGCCAAGGCGGCTGTTTTTCCTGAAGCTGCCCGGTCAAACGTCCGATCATGATATGCGTCCTGTATTCACTGCGTTATCCAGCGCGTTTTGCGCTACAGCCGCCAGCGTCCGCTGCGCCGGCGCGCGCTGCGAGAAGAGCTGACGGGCACCTGGCCGCTTTGAGCGTAGGCATGGGTCAGCGCAATCGCCAACGCATCGGCGGCGTCTTCCTGGGGTGTGGCGGAAAGGCGCAGCATTGCCGTTACCATGTGCTGCACCTGTGTTTTATCCGCCCCGCCCTGGCCGGTGACGGCCTGTTTTACCTGGCGGGCGGCGTATTCGGCCACTGCCAGGCCGTGGTTGGCCAAGCATACCAGAGCGCTTCCGCGGGCCTGGCCCAGCTTGAGCGCAGAATCGGGGTTTTTGGCCAGAAATACGCGCTCGATGGCGGCATCGTCCGGACGGTACTCGCTGGTAACGTTGGCAAGTCCTGCGTAAATGCGTGCCAGGCGCTGCTCAAGTGCCCCGTCTCCGGTACGGATGCAGCCGCTTGCCACGTAGCGCGGCTTGCCGTTTAGCACATCGATCACGCCATAGCCGGTGATCCGCGAGCCGGGGTCAACGCCCAATAGGCGCAGGGTCGGCGTGCTGGCCTGCGGCGCGGCAGATGTCATGGCACGTCTCCTGTCGGGTATCTTGCCTTGCAAGACAAAAACACCGGCGCCCGTGGGCGCCGGCGCAGGCGGTTTACGCTCAGCCGCGCGTGGCCTATTCCGCCGTATTATCGGCCTTGGCCTTGTGGCGCAGGCGAATGTTGAGGTCTTTGAGCTGCTCGGACGTTACCGCACCGGGCGCATCGGTCATCAGGCAAGCCGCACTCTGGGTTTTGGGGAAAGCGATGACTTCGCGAATGGTGCTGGCGCCGGTCATCAGCATCACCAGCCGGTCAAGACCGAAGGCCAGGCCGCCGTGGGGCGGCGCGCCGTACTGCAGCGCGTCCAGCAGAAAGCCGAACTTCTCCTGCGCTTCTTCTTCACCGATCCCCAGGATGTCGAGCACCGTGCGCTGCATCTGCTGGTCGTGGATACGGATCGAGCCGCCGCCGAGCTCGGTGCCGTTGAGCACCATGTCGTAGGCGCGGGACAGTGCCCGGGCCGGATCAGCCTTGAGCTCGTCAGGGGTACAGGCCGGCGCGGTGAACGGGTGGTGCAGCGGGCTCAAGCGGCCGTTGCCGTCGGTTTCAAACATGGGAAAATCGACGACCCACAGCGGCGCCCAGTTTTGGGTATACAGGTCGAGATCGCCCCCCAGGCGCACACGCAGCGCACCGATGGCTTCGTTAACCACGCTGGCCTTGTCGGCACCGAAGAAGATGATATCGCCGTCCTTTGCGTCCAGACGGTCGAGCAGGTCTTCGATGATGGTGTCCATGAACTTGACGATGGGCGACTGCAGCCCGTCAATGCCCTTGGCACGCTCGTTGACCTTGATCCAGGCCAGCCCCTTGGCGCCGTAGATGCCCACAAAGCGGGTGTACTCGTCGATGGCCTTGCGCGAAAGCGACGCGCCGCCGGGTACCTTGAGCGCGGCCACGCGGCCGTCGTCGTCGTTGGCCGGCCCGGAGAACACCTTGAAGTTGACGTCTTTCATCAAATCGTCAACGTCGGTGAGCTCCAGCGGAATGCGCAGGTCGGGCTTGTCCGAGCCGAAGCGGCGCATGGCCTCGTGCCAGGTCATGCGCGGAAACTCGGGCAGCGAGACGTCGAGCACCTCGGCAAACAGCTGGCGAATCATGGACTCGGTGATGCCCATGATATCGCCCTCTTCGACAAAGGACGCCTCGATATCAATCTGGGTAAATTCCGGCTGGCGGTCGGCGCGCAGGTCTTCGTCGCGGAAGCACTTGGCGATCTGGTAGTAGCGGTCAAGCCCCGACACCATCAGCAGCTGCTTGAACAGCTGGGGCGACTGGGGCAGCGCGAAAAACTCGCCCGGGTGCGTACGGCTGGGCACCAGGTAGTCCCGCGCGCCTTCCGGCGTGGCCCGGGTCAGCACCGGCGTTTCAATATCGAGAAAGCCTTCCTTTTCCAGAAACGCGCGCACGCTGTGAGAAATACGCGAACGCAGGCGCAGCTTGTCGATCATGTCCGGGTGGCGCAGATCAATGTAGCGGTGCTTGAGGCGAACTTCTTCGCCTACCTTGCCGTGCTCGTCAAGCTGGAACGGCGGCGTGGCGGCAGTGTTGAGGATTTCGACGTCTTTTGCCAGCACTTCGATCATGCCGGTGGGCATATCCGGGTTCTGCGTGCCTTCCGGGCGCAGGCGCACCAGACCGGTAAGACGCAGCACGTATTCACTGCGCGAGCGGTCGGCGTTGGCGAACGCATCGGCGGTATCGGGATCGACCACGAACTGGGCGATGCCATCGCGATCGCGCATGTCGAGGAAAATGACCCCGCCGTGATCGCGGCGACGATGTACCCAACCGCAAACGGTAACCGTTTGATCCACCCATGTTTCGTTCAGCTGGCCGCAATAATGGCTGCGCATGTCAAATCCTGTTGTGTTACGTGGCAAATGAGTACGTAGAAAATCAGTACGTAGAGAGTAAGTACGGAAAATGGATCCGTGGCAAAGTAAGGTGCCGGGCACCGAGCGCCGGCCGGCGCCGTTGCGTATTCGCCTGCCTGCCGGGTAGCAAGCAAACGCCTAAGCGCCTATTGTCAAAGCGAGCATTATACCCTTTTGTTACCCTTGGCGAGCAAGGCCATCCGCGTAAAAGGCCACCGGCGCAAAGCGCCCGCTGCTTAGCAGGCGCTCCATTTGCATGGCGCGCCGATTACCACTGACACGGAGACCACCATGACCCATGCCGTAATGCTGGATGCCCAAAGTTTAGGACCAGCCGTTGATTTAACGCCTGTGCGTCAGCAGGTTGATCGCTTAACGGTATATGACAAAAGTACGGCGCAAAACGCCGCCGGCAGGCTGGCCGATGCCGATATTGCTATTGTCAACAAAGTCGTACTGAACGCACAGACGCTGGCGGCTCTGCCGCAGCTTAAACTGATCTGCGTGCTGGCAACGGGGCTTAACAACGTGGACCTTGACGCCGCGCGGGAACGGCGCATTGCCGTTAAAAACGTGGCCGGGTATGGCACCCGTAGCGTATCTCAGCACACCATGATGCTGATGCTGGCGCTTGCCCATCGCCTGCCCCGCTACCAGCGCGACGTTGCCGGCGGCGAATGGCAGCGCAGCGACTTTTTTTGCCTGCAGGATCACCCCACGCTGGAGCTGACGGGCAAACACCTGGTGGTAGTGGGCCAGGGCGAACTGGGCCGCGCCGTGGGCAGGCTGGCACAGGCGTTTGGTATGCGCGTCAGCTTTTGTGCCCGTCCGGGAAACAATGCCGATGACGCCCGCCCTACGCTGGATGCGCTGCTTCCTCAGGCGGACGTGCTCAGCCTTCACTGCCCGCTGACCGACGCTACGCGCCACCTGATCGATGAAGATGCGCTACGGCGGGCCAAATCCTCGCTGCTGCTGATCAACTGCGCCCGGGGCGGCATCATTGACGAACATGCCGCGCTCAGCGCTCTGCGCGAAGGCCGGCTGGGCGGGCTGGGCGTGGATACCCTGCCGCAGGAGCCGCCCTGTGACGGCCATGCGCTGCTGGACGCCCTTGAGGAGCCGCTGAACTTGATTGTCACGCCTCATAACGCCTGGATAACGCCCGAGGCGCGGCAAAAAATTGTGGCATTGACTGCCGAGAACCTTGCTGCATGGCGCCCGTCATAAGCCGGCCTTGGCGCGCCAAGCCCCTGGCGCGCCGAATTTTAGCGAGTTGTGAAATCTGCCGGCGCGCGCTCCTCGGCCGGCACGTCTCGCGATTCAAATTCAACGTGGGTGACATGGGCAGCGGGCGGGCCCTGCCATAGCCACTCGCACAGTTCGGCAAGTGCCTCGCGACGGCCGTACATAACCACCTCAACGCGGCCGTCTGCCAGGTTTATCGCGTGGCCGGTAATCTGGCGCAACAGCGCCTGCGCCTGGGTCGCCCGGCGAAACCCTACGCCTTGTACCTTGCCGGTCACCGTTGCTTTGTAACACTGTGTCATGGACCGTGTCATGGCAGCCCTCCTTGGTGTTTGAAAGGAACAAAATCAGTGTTGAAAACGACGTTAGTTTTGAAAACGACGTTAGTGTTGAACCAGCTCGCGCTTGACCAGCACGGCGGTATTGCGCGGCAGCAGCGAATGGCCGCGCCGCAACAGCAAGGCGCGCGTAAAGGCCGCGCCAAACAAAAGTATAAGAGACGAATAATAGACCCACAGCAAAATCATAACGACCGAGCCTGCCGCACCGTAGGTTGATGCCGTGGCGGTATACGTCAAATACAGCGCAATCACGCTACGTCCGAGAGTAAACAGCACGGCTGTTACTATTGCGCCGATCAACACGTCTTTCCACCGCAGTATCACATCGGGTAATACTTTGAAAATTGTGGCAAACAGCAGGGTCACCACGGCCAGTGATACCAGCGCCTCAACGCCTTGCGTCAAAAGTGCGGCGTACGGGAACAGATAATTGGCGGCATGCAGCATGGCGCTGACTACTACGCCCAAGACCAGTGAAACCAGCAGGGTAAAGCCGATGGATAGCACCACCGTCAGCGACAGCAGTCGATTTTTAATGAAAATCAACAAACTGTTGGTGGTAGGTTTAGCGGTAACGCCCCAGATTGTATTGAGTGAAAACTGCATCTGAGCAAAAACGGTGGTTGCCCCGATGAGCAACGTGCCGATGCCTAGCAGCGTGGGCAAAATACCGGCCTGTTCAATGCGCGACTGGGCCACTGCCTGCTCAATGGCCTTTGCCACCTCCGGACCAAGCGTATCCTGCAGCTGCGTGACGATCTGCCCCTGGGCGGCTTCTGGCCCCATCACCACGCCGATGACGGTCACGGCGATAATCATGGTAGGTGCCAGAGAAAACAGCGTGTAAAACGCCAGCGATCCGGCATAGCTGAAAGCGTTACGTGCCAGCCATACGCTGACGGCGTCTTGCAACACGTTGACCCAGAAGAGAATCGTGCGTTTCATTACCTACCTTCCTGTGGTTGTGTATCGTGTGCCCAGCATATCGAACCTGCTCAGGTTTCGCTGGGGCGCTTCGTTACACGTTTAGCGTTCGGCTGCCACAATGGCGCCTTCAACGGCGTGTTTACCCTGAACGTGCTTCCTATTAAAGGACATCAATATGGTGCAAGGCCGTACGGTCGCAACGCGATTTGATTTTGACTGCCTGGTTTTCATCGGCCGTTTCCAGCCGCCGCACTTGGGCCACGTTGCGGTTATTCGTGAGGCGCTCAAACGCGCCCGCCAGGTTATCGTGCTGGTGGGGTCGGCCTGGCAGGCACGTTCGCTGCGCAATCCCTGGCGCTTTGACGAACGTCAGGCCATGCTGCGCTCGGGGTTTGACGATGATGACAACCAGCGATTGGAAATCAGCCCGCTGCTGGACGCGTTATATAACGATGATGTCTGGGTGCGCGATGTGCAAAGCCGGGTGCGCGATCTCACCGTGTCAGGCAACGCGCGCCTGCCGCGCATCGGCCTGATTGGCGCCAGTCGCGGGCAGTCCAGCTACTATCTATCGCTTTTTCCCCAGTGGGAGTCGGTCAGCGTTGCGCTGGTTGAAGGCATCTCGGCCAGCCAGATACGCGAGCGCGTGTTTCGCTCGTCGATCTCCAGCGCCGACTATTTAAGCACCGGCGCCTTTCATGAACTGCCGCCGGGCGTAGTAGCACGCATCGAGGCATTTTGCCAAACGCCGCCGTATCATCAGCTGATCGAGGAGCAGCGTCTGCTGGAGCAGTATCGCCGCGCCTGGGCGGATGCCCCCTACCCGCCGATTTTTGTCACCGTCAATGCAGTTGTGGTGCAATCTGGGCATATTTTGCTGGCCCGGCGCAGCGCCGCGCCGGGAAAAGGCCTGTATGCACTGCCCGGCGGCTTTATCAGCCCCCACGAGCGGCTGTTGGATGCCTGCCTGCGCGAGCTGCGCGAACGCATTCGGCTCAAGGTGCCCGAACCTGTGCTTAAAGGATCACTGCGGGGGCAGCGGCTTTTCGATGAACCGCACCGCAGCTGGCGCGGGCGCACCCTGGCCGAGGCATTTTACTTTGCCCTGCGCCCGGACCAGCAGCTACCGCGCTTGAAACCGGTCAAGGGCGGCGATCACGCCCGCTGGGTAGCGCTGGCCGATCTGGAGCCGGAAAGTCTGTTTGAGGATCATTTCTTTATCATTCAAAACTTTCTTGGTCTGCCTGCCGATTTTGGCAGCAGCATTTAAGTAACGCTCAGGCCTGAAGAAAGTCGCGCGGCAGCTCCATCATTTGCTTCCAGAGCCGTTCCACGCCGGGTTTGTGTACCAGCGAGCAGCGATATAGGCGAATTTCCAGGGGGATATCCCAGGTTTCGCCGCCGGCGCGTACCAAACGGCCGGTTCTCAGCTCGTCTCGAATGCAAAAGTCGGGAATCCAGGCAACGCCAAAGCCGTGCAGCACCATGCTTTTGAGCCCCTCGGCCATGGCGGTTTCGTATACGGTACGCAGTCGCAGACGCAGCGGATCGTTTTTTAACAGCATCCGTACGCTGCGTCCGAGAAATGCGCCTTGCGTGTAGGCCATATAAGGAATCGGCCCTGCGTCGGTCAGCGAATAGCGCGGCGCACCGCTGTTATCCGGCAGCGTTACCGGCAGCATTTTGACCTTGCCGACAGAAAACGACGGGAACACGTCCTGGTCCAGCTGCATGGTGGCAAACGGATCGTAATACGCCAGCATCAGGTCGCAGTTGCCCTCGCGCAATACGTGAATGGCATCGCCAACGTTCATTGCTACCAGGCGCGTGGGCAGCTCTCCGAGCCCTTTTTGTAAACGCGAAATCCATGGCGGGAAAAAGCTTAGCGCCAGGGAATGAGCGGCCACGATATCCAGCGCTTCGTTGGCAATGGAAAGCCCGCGCAGATGGCTCAGCGACTCGTTGAGCTGCTCAACCAGGTGGCGTGCCGTTACCAAAAACAGCTGCCCTTCTGCGGTTAGGCCGATAGGCGTTGTGGAACGATCGACCAGGGTGGCTCCCACGGCCTGTTCAAGCGCACGAATGCGCCGGCTAAAGGCCGGCTGGGTAACGTGTCGCTGGCGTGCCGATCCCGAAAAGCTGCGCGTATTGGCCAGGGCGACAAAATCTTCGAGCCATTTTGTTTCCAGGTTCACCCTTGTCTCCTTTTTGCCCCGGACGTTTCTGTACGTAGTCAACGTGGTGTTAGCAGGTCATCTCATTTATCGATGCAGGAAAACCGTTTAACGATAAAGGGCGCCAGCAAGCGTGTGCTACGGCAGCTATTGGATAGGGGAAGTTAAATACGCCGCGCGTGATATGACTTTTTTCCATAGCGGCTGCCCTCGCAGCTCGTCAAGGCTGACCTCACGGCACTGGTGAAAATCACGGCGTAGCATAGCATCAACGTCAGCGGCAAAGTGGGTGCAAGGGAGAAAAGCAGTGATTTCAAAATTTAGCCGAAATGAGCGATTATCAAGATTAACAGTCCCAATGCTTGCTGCATCGCTGTCAATTAGAATAACTTTTTGGTGTAAGAATCCGGGTAGGTAACGGTATATTTTTACGCCACCGCGCAGCATGTCCGGTAAAAATGCCAGCGCCGACCAGTATACCAGCAGATGATCAGGCCGCTCCGGCATCATCACGCGTACGTCAACGCCGCGCATGGCCGCCAGGCGCAGCGCATCTTGCACGCCCTGATCGGGAACAAAGTACGGGCTGGTCAACCATAGCCGCTCTTTGGCGCTATAAATCAGGTTTTGCACCAGCAAGCTGGCGGTATCCTGCTGGTCTGCCGGGCCAGACGGCACGATAACCACCGGATGGTCTGCCGTTTTGGCAACGCAAGGCTGCCAGTCAAGTTCGAGCACCTCGCCTGTCGCCCAGTGCCAGTCTTCCCAAAAGGCTTCTTGAAGCCCCAGTACGCTGGGCCCTTCAAGTGCCAGGTGAGTATCACGCCAGGCGCCGTGACGCTTGCTTTGCCCTAGATATTCCACGCCCACGTTCAGGCCGCCAACCCAGCCCTTTTGGCCGTCTACCACGGTGACCTTGCGATGGTTGCGAAAATTAATCTGGAAACGATGGCGCAGCCCCCGGGAGGAACGAAACGGACTTACAGATACGCCTGCCGCATTCAGTTCGGCCAGGTATGCCTCGCTCAGCGCGTGACTGCCGATCTCGTCGTAGAGAAAGTGCACCTGCACGCCTCGCTCTACCGCCTTAAACAGGTGTTTTTTCAACCGCTGGCCCAAGGCATCATCACGGACAATGAAAAACTGCACCAGGATATATTTTTGCGCGCTATCCAGACCGGCAAACAGGCTACTGAAGGTGGCCTTACCGTCAATCAGCAGGTCAGCCTGGTTCCCCCGGGTCAGCGGCATCATCGCAAGCTGTTCGACGGCTTGAATTTCGGTGCTGCCCGGCTTGGCCAAGTGCGGCATGATCTGCGCGCGATAGCCGGAAAGTGCTTGGCGCAGTACGCTGTCGCGTGCGCCTCTGGCAGAGACATAGCCGTAAAAACGTGGGCGACCAAACAGCCAGTAGGCGGGTACCGCCACGTAAGGAAAGGTGAGCAACGAAATGATCCAGGCCACCGCGCCTTGCGAGGTGCGACTCGACATCAGCGCCATTACCACTGATACCAGGCCCAGCAAGTAAAACAGCGCCACCATCACGCCCACTAGCGAAGACGTCATAAAGACTCCATCGACAAGAACAACAGCGCCACAAGGCAATAAAAAGCCCCGCCGGGCGGGGCTTTATGCAGACAAATGGCGTCCACTCATCAGCGTTCTATATTACGCTTTTTCCGCGATAATCGCCTGCCATTTTGCCGGGCCCGTCTGGTGAATAGACGTTCCCTGGGTATCCACCGCAACGGTGACCGGCATATCTTCTACTTCAAACTCGTAGATGGCTTCCATGCCCAAGTCTTCAAAGCCCACGACGCGTGAGCGCTTGATCGCTTGGGCTACCAGGTAGGCTGAGCCGCCTACCGCCATTAGATAAACGGCCTGATTGTCGCGGATGGCCTCAATCGCTGCTTCACCACGTTCGGCCTTGCCCACCATACCCAGAAGACCGGTGTCTTCCAAAAGGGTGCGGGTGAACTTATCCATGCGCGTGGCGGTGGTCGGCCCTGCCGGCCCCACCACTTCTTCGCCTACCGGGTCGACCGGGCCGACGTAGTAGATAAACCGCCCTTTCAGCTCCACCGGCAGCGGCTCGCCGCGGCCGAGTATATCGATCATGCGCTTGTGGGCAGCGTCACGGCCGGTAAGCAATTTACCGCTGAGCAGCAGCGTATCTCCTGGCTGCCAGTGTTTGACGTCGTCCGGGGTGATGCTGTCGAGGTTGACGCGCTTGACGTTATCCCCGGCTTCTCGGGTAATTTCCGGCCAGTTTTCGAGTTTGGGCGCGGGCAGTGCCGCCGGTCCGGTGCCGTCCAGGATAAAATGCGCGTGGCGTGTTGCCGCACAGTTGGGAATGATTGCTACCGGCTTGTTGGCC
Source organism: Halomonas cibimaris (assembly GCF_055379665.1). Lineage (NCBI taxonomy): Bacteria > Pseudomonadati > Pseudomonadota > Gammaproteobacteria > Oceanospirillales > Halomonadaceae > Halomonas > Halomonas cibimaris. The sequence goes on along the minus strand of NZ_AP043828.1, from coordinate 2,315,199 downwards.
GCGTGGGTCGGGTAGTCCTTGACCTTGATATCCAGCACCGTGGTCAGCCCGCCCAGCCCCTGGGCGCCGATGCCGCTGGCGTTGACCCGCTCGAAAAGCTCCAGGCGCAGCTCTTCGGAGCGGTTCTGCGCGCCGCGCTCCTTGAGCGCCTGGATATCGATAGGATCAAGCAGCGCTTCTTTCGCCAGCAGCATGGCTTTCTCGGCGGTGCCGCCAATGCCGATGCCCAGCATGCCCGGCGGGCACCAGCCGGCGCCCATCTTGGGCAGCTGCTCCATTACCCAGTCGACCACGCTGTCCGACGGGTTGAGCATGGCAAACTTCGACTTGGCTTCGCTGCCGCCGCCCTTGGCCGCTACGTGAATCTCGACCGTGTCGCCGGGCACCAGATGGTGGTGAATAATCGCCGGGGTGTTGTCCCGTGTGTTTTGCCGCGCCCCGTCCGGATCGGCGAGCACGGAGGCGCGCAGCACGTTATCGGGTAGCTTGTAGGCTCGGCGCACGCCCTCGTTGACCATGTCATCAAGGCTCATGCCATCGGCATCAAAGCGTACGTTCATGCCTACGTGGACAAACACCGTGACAATGCCGGTGTCCTGACAGATCGGCCGGTGGCCGAAAGCGCACATCCGCGAGTTGATCAGGATCTGGGCGATAGCGTCCTTGGCGGCGGGGTTTTCCTCACGCTCATGGGCATCGGCCATGGCGTCGATAAAATCCTTGGGATGATAGTAGGAAATATACTGCAGCGCATCGGCGACGCTTTGTATTACGTCGTCTCGGGTAATCACGGTCATGGACATACGGCCTCACGGGGTTTTTTCGTTGACACTTCTATTGTACCCGTCCTGTTCTGCCTGCGCGTAGTTGGCTAAGTGTAGTTTTTTAGTTTATGTAACTATTCAGGTGGCGTCGGGTGAGACTCGCCAACCCGCTGTTCCTTCAGGCATAGTACCGTCATTCGACTCCCCCACCCAGCAGGCAACATGACCATCAGAGATATCAACGTCGACGAGGCCCTCGAGCGGGTCCGGCAGCAGCTCAAGGAAGACCGCACGGTCTCTCCTTCGCTGCGCGCCGCGATCGACGTCCTGATGCTGCTGGTCAAGCTGATGGCGGACCGGCTGGCGACCAGCAGCCGCAATAGCAGCAAGCCGCCGTCACAGGACCTCAACCGCCAACGCCGCTCCCGGGCAAAGGGCGAGCGTCGCCCCGGCGGGCAACCGGGTCACGAAGGCAGGACGCTGGAGCCGGTTACCGACCCGGATGAGGTCGTATCGTTGCGCGTCGATCGCCGCACTCTGCCCAACAAGGGGAGAGCGTATCACTCGGTCGGCGTTGAGAAGCGTCAGGTCCAGGACATCGTGATCCAGTCGGTGGTGACCGAGTACCAGGCCGAGGTGCTGGAGGATGATCGGGGCCAACGCCATGTAGCGCCGTTTCCCGACGGCGTGACCCGCCCGATCCAGTATGGCCCGCGTCTCAAGGCGCATGCCGTCTATCTCTCCCAATACCAGCTGCTGCCTTATGCGCGCATTCGGGAGCTGCTGACGTCGCAGTATGGCCTGTCACTGAGCACCGGCACCCTGTTTGCCTTCAACCAGGAGGCCTGCCGACGAGCCGAGCCCTTTGCCGAGTGGGTGATCCCGGCGCTACGTGAAGCGGCTACCGTGCATGCCGATGAAACCGGGATGCAGGTCGGTGGCAAGCGCTACTGGCTGCACTGCGCCTCGAATGAAGCCTTGACCTACCTGGCGCCTCATGCAAAGCGCGGCCAGGAGGCCATGGACGCCATCGGCATCCTGCCTTACGTCCAGGGAGTACTGGTGCATGATCATTGGAAGCCCTATTACCGCTACCACGATTGCCGGCACGCGCTGTGCAATGCCCATCACCTTCGCGAACTGACCGGCGTCCGGGACAACGACCAGCAAACCTGGGCGACGTCGCTGCATGATCGGCTGTTGGCCATGAATCGCGCCGTCGATGAGGCGGGAGGCTGCCTCCCGGCAGACGAGGCGCAGCGCTGGCGAGTTCGCTACCGGGACTGCCTGGCGGAGGGTGAGGCCGAATGTCCGCCACCGGCCAGGCCACCCCCCGGAACCCGTGGGCGCACCAGGCGCACCAAAGCGCGCAACCTGCTCGAACGCCTCCGGGCGTATGAGGATGACGTGCTGCGCTTCCTCGAGGATCCTGCCGTTCCCTTCACCAACAACCAGGGAGAGCGCGACCTGCGGATGACAAAGGTCCAGCAGAAGATCTCGGGCTGTTTCCGCTCGTGGGAAGGGGCGGAGATCTTCTGTCGGATGCGCAGTTTCCTCTCGACGGCCGTTAAACAGGGCCTGGCGGCGCACACGGCGCTGGAGCAACTGTTTGCCGGTGAGGTGCCTGCCTTCATGCGAGAGGACGAGCTGGATCAGGCAGCATGAGCTAAATAGTTACTAGTTTATATTTTATTACGTGCAATATAACGGTATAATTTTTTTACCCGTGAAGAGGCTGGCACTGCGGGCACAGGTATAGTCGCCTTGAGCTTACCGTAGTGCGTTCGATGGGAGTGGCACAGCGGTGGCAGCCAAGGCCCTCGCGCTCAAAGGCGGCAAAACGACGCTGGCGCGGCGCTTCACCTTCGCGTTTGGCCTTTTTCACCCATTCCGGCGCGTTGGTCACCCCTTTCTCGCGATAGGTTTGCCAGGTCAACGCGATGACATAGCGCGCCAGCCGGGCAAGTTCGTCATCAGCAAGGTCCTGCGGACGCGTCTTGTAATGCAGCCGGGCAAAAAACAGAATCTCGCTGCGCAGGTAGTTGCCCAGCCCGGCAACCAGGCCTTGATCCAGCAAAAGCCCGCCCAGCCCTCTTCGGGCAAAGCGGGTATCCTGCAGGCGCTCGGCTACCTCGTCTTCGGTGACGTTTTCGCTTAATAGATCCGGCCCCAGGCGAGCAAGAAACGGGTGCTCGTTGATTGTCGCTGCGTCCCACAGGCTGACGTCAGAGGCGCTATAGAGACTGGCGGCGCGGTCACCGGCTTCAAATCGCACCCGCAGCGAGCGCTTTGTCTCCGGCTCAACGCCTGCCGCATGCAGCTTCCACACGCCGTAAAGCTGGTTGTGCGAGTAGAGCACCCGGCCGTTGTCAAAGCGCGTGAGCATGGCCTTGCCTCGGGTGTCCACGCGCTCAACCTGATGGCCAATCAGCGCGCCGGCGTGGGGTTTGAGCGCATCAAAGGCAAACCAGGCGTCGTCCAGCGGCCTGCCGGCCAGCTGCTCTTGTACGCGGTCGGCCGCGCGGCGAATTTCAGGGCCTTCAGGCATTGTTTAGCTTAGCTCCAGCTGTTTTTCCTTGAGGGCATGGAGCTGATCGCGCAGTTTGCCTGCTTTTTCAAACTCCAGGTTATGTGCCGCCTCGAACATGGCATCTTCCACTTTACCGATGGCTCGAACCAGCTCTTCCGGGCTCATACCTGCCGGATCATAGAGAGACGCGTTTTGCGCCGCCTGACGCTCGCCGCCCCGGCGATTGGTATTCTTCGCCCCGGGCGCCTGGCCGGCTTCCATGATATCCGCCACCGAGCGTGAAACAGTCGTTGGGGTAATGCCGTGGGCCTCGTTGTGTGCCATCTGCTTGGCTCGGCGGCGCTCGGTCTCGTCAACGGTGCGCTGCATGGACTGGGTTACCCGATCACCGTACAGAATTGCCGTACCCTGGGCGTTGCGCGCCGCGCGGCCTACGGTCTGAATCAGCGAGCGCTCATTGCGCAAAAAGCCTTCCTTGTCGGCATCCAGCACCGCCACCAGCGAGACCTCGGGAATATCCAGCCCTTCACGCAGCAGGTTAATGCCCACCAGCACGTCGAACTTGCCCAGCCGCAGATCGCGGATGATCTCCACCCGCTCCACGGTGTCGATGTCCGAGTGCAGGTAGCGCACGCGCACATCGTGATCGTCCAGATATTCCGTCAAATCTTCGGCCATGCGTTTGGTCAGCACCGTCACCAGCACGCGCTCGCTTTCGGCGGTGCGCCGGCGGATTTCCGAGAGCAAATCATCTACTTGGGTACTGGCCGCGCGCACCTCGATTTTCGGATCGAGAAGCCCGGTGGGGCGCACCACCTGCTCCACGACCTGGCCGGCGTGTTCGGCCTCGTAGGGGCCCGGGGTGGCCGAGACGAACACCGTCTGGGGGCACACAGCCTCCCACTCGGCAAACTTCATGGGCCGGTTATCCAGCGCCGAGGGCAGGCGAAAGCCGTATTCCACCAGGGTTTCCTTGCGCGAGCGGTCGCCTTTGTACATGCCGCCCACCTGGGGCACGCTGACGTGGGATTCGTCGATGAACACCAGCGCATCGTCGGGCAGGTAGTCGAAAAACGTCGGCGGCGCCTCGCCCGGATTGCGCCCGGAAAGATAGCGCGAGTAGTTCTCGATGCCGTTGCAGTAGCCCAGCTCCAGCATCATTTCGATGTCGTACAGCGTGCGCTGCTCAAGCCGCTGGGCTTCCACCAGCCGCTCTTCCTGGCGCAGGCGCTTGAGCCGCTCGGCAAGCTCTGCCTTGATCGAATCCACGGCGGCCAGAATGGTTTCGCGCGGGGTGACGTAGTGGGACTTGGGATAAATCGTCATGCGCGGCACTTTAGCGCGTATATCGCCGGTCAGCGGATCAAACAGGCGGATGCTGTCGATCTCGTCATCGAACAGCTCTACCCGCACGGCTTCGTCTTCGGCGTCGGCGGGAAAAATATCGATCACGTCGCCGCGCACGCGGTAGGTGCCGCGCTTGAAGTCCACGTCGTTGCGGGTGTACTGCAGCTCCGCCAGGCGGCGCAGAAACGCCCGCTGGTCGATTTCTTCACCCCGGGTAAAGTGCAGGCGCATCTTCAGGTACTGATCGGGATCGCCCAGGCCGTAGATCGCCGACACCGACACCACGATCAGCGCATCCCGGCGTTCCAGCAGCGCTTTAGTGGCGGACAGGCGCATCTGCTCGATGTGGTCGTTGATCGAGGCGTCTTTCTCGATAAAGGTATCCGACGACGGCACGTAGGCTTCGGGCTGATAGTAGTCGTAGTAGGAGACGAAATATTCGATGGCGTTATCGGGGAAAAACGCCTTGAACTCGCCGTAGAGCTGGGCCGCCAAAGTCTTGTTGGGGGCCATGACGATGGTCGGGCGCTGCAGCGTCTCGACAATGTTGGCCATGGTGAAGGTCTTGCCCGAGCCGGTCACGCCCAGCAGCGTCTGATGGCTAAGCCCGGCATTAAGACCATCTACCAGCCCGGCAATGGCATTCGGCTGATCGCCCGCGGGGGAAAACCTGGATTGCAGGCGGAACGCTTTACTCATCTCGACTCCTGACAGGCCATGTGCCGCTTATGATACTTCAATACCCAACTGCAGCCCCTCCACCGCACGAATCAGCGCCTCGCGCCGCGCACTTCCCTCCACCTCGGCGCTGTGACGAGACACTTCGGCGCTGTCAACGCCGTCCAGCAGCATCAGCGCAGTGGTAATCCGGTTCACCTGGTCGGCACCGGTTACGCCTGCAAACGTGAGTATATGCTGTGCCATGTAAAAACTCCCCAAAAACTATACAGTTATTTATTGCATAAAGGAACGGTATAAACACCGCGAGCGTAGCATGGCCCGCGCTTTTGCCATTAAGCCACCCGGAGGATACATGGTAGGCTCAAAGGCCGTTTTCAAGCGTTCAACCCGAGGACACCGATGACGATCTACGCCCACACCGCACCGCTGAACCACCTGGCAGCGTTGGATATTCATGGCGCTGACGCCTTAAGTTTTTTGCAGGGACAAACCAGCGCTCAGCTCAGCCTGGCTGACGGCCAGTTTGCACCGCTCACCTGCTTTTGCACGCCCAAAGGGCGAATGCTGGCCAACGGCCAGCTTGCGCGCGTAAACGAAGGCCACTACCGGCTGATCCTGCACGCTTCACTGGTCGTGCCGCTAATGACGCACTTGAAAAAGTTTGCCCCGTTTTACAAAGTCGAGCTTAGCGCCGCCGACACTGCGCTGCTGGGCGCTAACCGCGCGGATGCTCAAACGCTGGCCGAACACCTTGGCATGACACTACCCCACCAGGCCTGGCAGCAGGCCAACGCGGGCGAAGCCAGCATCCTCTGCTATCCCGAAGAAAGCGCCGGCAACAGCGACGGCTGGCGCTGGCTGCTGATGCTGCCCACCGCAAAGGCAGACGCACTCCGCTGCCAGGGAGATGCCGCCCGCTGGCAGCGGGCCGATGTGCACCGCGGGCTGGTCTGGCTTGAAGCCGAGCAGCAGGACAGCTACCTGCCGCAGATGCTCAACTGGGAAGCGCTGGGCGGCATTAGCTTCAAAAAAGGCTGCTATACCGGCCAGGAAGTCGTCGCCCGGGCGCACTTTCGCGGCCAGGTGAAAAAGCGCTTGCAGCTGGGCTATCTGGACGCTGAAAACGCACCGGCCAACGGCGCGGGCGTTATCGCAACACACGAAGGCGCAGACGACGGCAAGAACATCGGCGAGGTGGTGGCCAGCGCTCCGGCGGAAAACGGCCAGATCGCTGTGCTTGCCGTACTCAACACCCGGCCGCTGGAAAAAAACCCCGCGCTTACCGTTGACGGCGCAGCCTTTGCGCTAGCCGCGCTGCCCTACGCCGTTGAGCGCGTGGATCCGGAAGCGCTGGCCGCCAACCTTGTTGAGGCAAACGCCAACTAGCGCAAAAGCCTGAACAGCGCTTGGGCATTAGCCGTGGTGCTGGCGGCTATGCGGGCGGTATTGTCGCCGCGCAGCGCGGCGACGTGCTCACACACCCGGGCCACGTTGGCAGGCTCGTTGCGCTTGCCCTGCTGACCCTGAAGGGGCATGTCGGGGCTGTCCGTTTCCAGCACAAAGCCGTTTTCCGGCAGGCTTTTTACCGCGCGGTGAAGCTTTTTTGCCCGCGGATAGGTCAGCGCCCCGCCAAGGCCCAGCGTATAGCCCAGGTCAACAAAGCGCTGCGCCTGCTGCGGCGAGCCGCCAAAGGCGTGGATCAGCCCGCCCCTGGGCAGCGCCAGCTGGCGCAGTCGCTTGGCCACTTCGTCGTTGGCGTGCACGCAGTGAATGACCACGGGCAGATCAAAGCGTTTGGCCAGACGCAGCTGAGCATCAAACAGCCGCCATTGCGCTTCCAAGGTGTTTTTAAAACGGGCGTCGATACCGCACTCGCCCACCGCAACGACCTCAGAATGCGCGTCAAGCGCCGCTTCCAGCGCCTGCATATCAGCGGCATTTTCCAGCCGGTGGGCATCCATGAAATACGGATGCAGCCCGAGGCATACGCTCACGTCTACGCGCCTGCCCAGCGCCAGCACGCCGGGCCAGGCGCCTCGGGTGGTGCCCGGTACCACAAAATGGCGTACGCCTGCCTCGCCGGCGCGGTCAAAAACCGCTGCCCGGTCAGCGTCGAAGTCGGCAAAGTCCAGATGGCAGTGGGCGTCAATCAGCACGATAGCGGCCTAGTGTTCCCGAGTCGGGCGGAAGTTAACGTCGGGCCAGCGCTCCTCGGTCATCTGCAGGTTCACCCGGGTAGGGGCGATGTAGGTCAGATAGCCGCCGCCGTCGATGGCCAGGTGGGTGCTGGCTTTGCGCTTGAGCTCGTCAAGCATCTTGGCATCGTCGCAGTACACCCAGCGGGCCGTGTACACGTTTACATTTTCGTAAATGCAGTCCACTTTGTACTCTTCCTTGAGTCGGTGCGCGACCACGTCAAACTGCAGCGTGCCTACCGCGCCAAGGATCAAGTCATTGTTATCCAGCGGCATGAAGACCTGAGTCGCACCTTCTTCGGAGAGCTGCTGCAGGCCCTTCTGCAGCGCTTTCATTTTCAAGGGGTCTTTCAGGCGCACACGCTTGAACAGCTCCGGGGCAAAGTGCGGAATGCCGGTAAAGCGCATGTCCTCGCCCTGGGTGAAGGTATCACCGATCTGGATGGTGCCGTGATTGTGCAAGCCGATAATATCTCCCGGCCAGGCTTCCTCTACGTGGGCCCGATCCGAGGCCATAAAGGTCAGCGCGTCGGCGATTTTCACGTCCTTGCCGATGCGCACGTGGCGCATTTTCATGTTCTTGTCGTACTTGCCTGAGCACACCCGCAAAAAGGCGATGCGATCGCGATGCCTGGGGTCCATGTTGGCCTGAATCTTGAACACGAAACCGGTAAAGCGCTCGTCGTGCGCGGTCACTTCGCGGGTATCGGTCTCTCGTGGCTGCGGTGCCGGGGCATACTCAACAAAGCCGTCGAGCATTTCGCGCACGCCAAAGTTGCCCATGGCAGTGCCGAAGTACACCGGCGTCAGCTCACCCCGGCGGTAGGCTTCCAGGTCGAACTCGTGGGAGGCGCCGCGCACAAGCTCCACCTCCATGCGCAGCTCTTCAGCCTGGTCTTCGCCCAGCACTTCGTCAACTTCGGGGCTGTCCAGCCCTTCGATGCGTCTGTCCTCGGGAATGCGCTGCCCCTGCCCCTGGGTATAGAGATGAATCACGTCGTTATACAGGTGGTAAACGCCCTTGAAACGGCGCCCCATGCCGATGGGCCAGGTCATCGGTGCGCACTGGATATCAAGCACGGTCTCGACTTCGTCCATCACTTCGATGGGGTCTCGGGTGTCGCGATCCATCTTGTTGATAAACGTCAAAATCGGCGTGGTGCGCAGCCGGCAGACCTCCATCAGCTTGACGGTGCGGGCCTCGACGCCCTTGGCCGCGTCGATCACCATCAGCGCCGAGTCTACCGCGGTGAGCGTGCGGTAGGTATCTTCGGAAAAGTCTTCGTGACCCGGGGTATCCAACAGGTTGACCACTCGGCCATTGTAGGGAAACTGCATCACCGAGGTCGTCACCGAGATGCCGCGCTCCTGCTCCATCTTCATCCAGTCGGAAGTGGCGCTGCGGTCGTTGCGCTTGCTTTTCACCGAGCCCGCCATCTGAATGGCATTACCAAACAGCAGCATCTTTTCGGTAATGGTGGTCTTGCCTGCGTCAGGGTGGGATATGATCGCGAAAGTTCGGCGCAGATCGGCCTCTTGCGCGACTTGTTGGGCTTGACTCATCGTGCCTCGCAAATCGTGTGAAACCCGGGCCTGGTTTGCGGGCATTGCTGCCCGGCCAGCCGAGTGAAATAGCGTTGGCGTGAATTATACCCGCCCCGGCCGCCACAGGCATAGGCAAGGCCGGCGTCCATAGAACGCTCACACACAAAAACGCCGGCGTTTCGGCCGGCGTTTTGCGCAGATATCTGGCGTCTGCGCGTATCAGGCGTAGGTGTTGACCTGGGTGCCGAGGGTGCCTTCAGCGGCAAGATCCATCTGGCCGCCGGTAGAGGCCGATTCCAGCAGCGCGGTGACCTGTTGCTGCTGGCTATCCAGCGCTTCTTTGAAAATATGCATCTGGGCCTGCTGCGCGGTCTGCGCCTGGTTCAGATACAGCGATTGGCTGACCATATTGCTGACAGAAGCATCCATCGCAGACTCCTTGGCATTACGAAAGGGATGTTACCGAGCGTAGCAAAGCTTGGCACAGGCCGCAAAGCCGCTTAGAAACGATCAGCGCGATAAGGCGACATATCGATAGCGGTCGGCTCGCCGTCCATCATGCCGGCCAGCAGCTCACCGGTCGCCGGCCCCAGCGTGAAGCCTTGATGGCCGTGGCCGAAAGCCAGCCACAGGCCCTGATGCCGAGGCGCCGGGCCAATAACGGGTTTCATGTCGGGCAGGCACGGCCGTGCGCCCTTCCACACCTCTTCATCCCGGCGCGGCCCCAGCGGCACCAGGCTTCGGGCAACTTTCTCCGCCGCCGCCAGCTGGCTAACGTGCGCCGGCGCATCAAGATCGTCCAGCTCCGCCCCGGTGGTCAAGCGCACACCGGCATCCATGGGCGCCAGCAGATACCCCACCTCGGCATCCATTACCCAGCTGTTCAACCGAGGCTTTTCCGCTGCAGCGCCGCGTGTCGAATCCTGGTGCGCATCTTGGTCTCGGTGCGCATAGTGCATGTGGTAGCCACGCTTAACAAAGGTGGGGAAATGATACCCCAGCGGCTTCAGCCAGCGGCCGGCCCAGGGGCCAAGCGCCATGACCACGTCGTCGGCCTCCAGCGTTTCCTCGGTTGTGGTAACGCGCCAGCCGCCCTGCGTCTGCGTCACTTCGGTGATGTCACCCTGCCTGCATTCGCCGCCTTCGGCCTCAAAGGCACGGGCATAGGCGGCCACCAGCGCGCCGGGATCGGTAACCGTCCAAGGGTCGAGCCAGTGAATCGCGCCGATAACGTCGTGGCTTAGCGCCGGCTCCTTGGCGGTCAGCGCCTCGCGGTCGAGCACCTGAAAGCGTACGTCGAAGCGCCGGCGATTGTCTTCGGCCTCGGCCAGGCGTTTGTCCAGGCGTTGTTGCGTGCGGAACAGTTCGAGAAAGCCGTCGTGGCGAATCAGCGCCTCGGCGCCTGCCGCTTTGATCATTGGCGCATGCGTGGTCAGGCAGCGCATGATCAACGCAGCGTACTCCGGTACGATGCGCCGATAGCCCGAAGGCCCCGAGTTGTGCCAGTAGCGCAATAGCGGTGTGGCCGCATGCAGCATGCCAGCGGGCCGGTAGCGAATATCCACCCGCTGGTTAGGCAGCACGCCAAGCAGGGTTTTCATATCACGCGGGAAAGCATAGGGGCGCACGGCTTCACGCTGAATGATGCCGGCATTGCCAAATGACGTTTCGCGGCCGGGCTCGCGGCGGTCAATCAACACCACCTCACGACCGCGCTTTGCCAGATGCCAGGCAATACTCACCCCCACCATACCTGCGCCCAGTACCAGGGTTCGACGGGCCATTTTCTTACTCCTTGAGCCGATGCCATACGCCGTATCACCGGCGCTTATGTTGCGACGAGTTGCGCGCAAAAACGCGACGTGTGCGAATGCTCAAAATATCAGCAAATACAGCGCTTTAATATAGACTCAACGCCTGTTTTTAACTGAAAAAACAAGCCAATATTCTGCAAAAGGAAAAAATACGAGATAAAATCCTGGCTTTGCGCGATTCAGGCACAACAAAACCCATAGGGATGCATAAAAGCAATAAAGCGTATCAGGGTGAAAAATACGAAAACGGTATAAAAACGCCGGAAGGCGAAAGTACGACAAGAGGCCGCCAAAATGCTGGGCCAAACGCTGAAAGGATAAAACAACGCTGAAGGAATCGAAGGCACCGCAGGAAAAGCGTGGCCAAAAAAGAGGGGGAACAGCGTAAAACGCGAACGGTATGGGGTGGATGATGGGGATCGAACCCACGACCACCGGAGCCACAATCCGGGGCTCTACCACTGAGCTACATCCACCATAGCCGCTTTGCGATGTCAAACGCTGAAGACAAGTGCTGCAAAAAGCATGAACTTGCCTGGTACTGCTTTGCTGGGGTGGATGATGGGGATCGAACCCACGACCACCGGAGCCACAATCCGGGGCTCTACCACTGAGCTACATCCACCGCTGCAAAGCATATGCCTGAAGATACGGCATGCCTGAGCCATTACGGTCTGGCCTATGGCGCATAAAATGGCGCGCCCAGCAGGAATTGAACCTGCAACCTACGGCTTAGAAGGCCGTTGCTCTATCCGGTTGAGCTATGGGCGCGTTGCTTATCCACCGGAGCAGAATCGCCCGCGCTTTATCGAGCCTCAACCGCCGCACGACCGACACAGCTGGTCGGGATGGAGGGATTCGAACCCCCGACATCCTGCTCCCAAAGCAGGCGCGCTACCAGGCTGCGCTACATCCCGAACTCGCGCAAACGCCAAAGATTCAATGTTTGAACCCAAGGCTTGGGCGCTACCGCACGGCTTGTCTCAAGCGAGGCACATAATACTGTTTTATTTTTTGAAGTCAACTCCTGTTGCAAAAGGCCTTGATCAGCAAAGGACTTTGGCTTTGCCTTACGGTCCCGGCATGCGAAAATCCCCGCCATCAAGGCACAAGCCAGCGTTTACAGCACAGGCGCATACACCGCACGGCGCGCCCCGCGCTGGCCGGGCCGCGTCTTTTTTGGATTTCAACCGCGTTTCCCCCACCACAAGGACTGCATTGATGACCGCCCAACTGATTGACGGCAAAGCCATTGCCGCTGATGTACGCCAGCAGGTGGCTGACAAAATTCAGGCACGGTTTAACGCCGGCGCCCGCGCCCCGGGGCTGGCGGTGGTACTGGTCGGCGCTGATCCCGCATCGCAGATTTACGTCAACAGCAAACATCGCGCCTGCGAACAGGCCGGCATCGTCTCTTTTCAACACGAGCTTCCCGGCGATACCAGCCAGCAGGCACTGGAAGATTTGGTGGACCGCCTCAACGACGATCCCCGAATCGACGGTATCCTGGTCCAGCTGCCATTGCCGGAACACCTGAACGCGCGGCCGATTCTTGAACGCATTTTGCCGCACAAGGATGTCGACGGCTTTCATCCATACAACCTTGGCCGTTTGGCCCAGCGTCTGCCCGCGCTGCGCCCGTGTACGCCCAAAGGCATCATGACGCTGCTGGAAAAAAGCGGTCTGGCAGTTCGCGGGCTGGATGCCACCGTCGTTGGCGCCTCCAACATCGTCGGCCGCCCCATGGCGCTGGAGCTGATGCTGGCCGGCTGCACCACTACGGTATGCCACCGCTTCACCCAGAACCTGGAAGCGCACGTTCGCCGCGCCGACGTACTGGTGGTGGCGGTGGGCAAGCCGGGACTGGTCAAGGGAGAATGGACCAAGCCCGGTGCTATCGTCATTGACGTAGGCATCAACCGCCAGGAAGACGGCAAGCTGGCCGGCGATATCGACTTTGCCACCGCCTCCCCTCTTGCCGGCCATATCACCCCGGTGCCCGGCGGCGTTGGCCCCATGACCGTGGCCACGCTTTTGGAAAATACCCTGGATGCCGCAGAGCATCACGCCCCTTCCGGAACGGTTTGATCCACCGCCGCTTCCGTTTTTTCAAGCCATCCCAGGAGATCTTGTTTTGCAGCCTATCGGCATCATTGGCGCCATGGCGCAGGAAGTCAGCATTCTGGCCGACCGGCTGGAAGCCCGCGAACGCGTGGAGCACGCCGGCGGCGTATTTCATAGCGGCCGCTATCACGGCGTTGAGGTGGTAATACTGCAGTCCGGCATCGGCAAGGTAAACGCAGCCGTAGGCACCGCCATCCTGCTTGAACGCTACCGCCCCCGCGCCATCATCAACACAGGCTCTGCCGGCGGCTTTGCCGGCGATCTGCGTATTGGCGATGTGATTGTTTCCGACGAAGTGCGCCACCACGACGTCGACGCCACCGCCTTTGGCTACGCACTCGGCCAAGTGCCGAACATGCCCGCCGCCTTTGCCGCTGACGCCGGCCTGCGCCGAACCGCCCGCCACGCCGTGGAAGCGCTGGGCGAAATCCGCGTGCGCGAAGGCATGATCGCCACCGGTGACAGCTTCATGGCCGACCCTGAGCGCGTCAGCGCCACGCAAACGGCGTTTCCCACCATGCTTGCGGTGGATATGGAAGCCGCCGCCATTGCCCAGGCCTGCTATCTGTTCGGCTGCCCGTTTGTGGTGGTGCGAGCACTGTCCGACCTGCCCGGCGACGGCGATAACCACCTGTCGTTTGACGAGTTTCTTACGCTGGCCGCCGAGCGCTCCTCACGCATGGTCGATGAGATGCTGCGCCAGCTGGCCGGCGCCTGAGCGCTACCCGGTGATCAGCTTCCAGCTCAGGGTGTCGCCGGCTTTCATGGGAACGATGCGCTGGCCGTCGGCATAGGCATAGCTTTGCGGCAGCTGCCAGTCGCGCCGCTCCAGAGTAAGCCGCTCGGCGTTGCGCGCCAGGCCGTAAAAGTCGGCGCCGTTATGACTGGTGAAGGCCTCGAGCTTGTCCAGCGCGCCCGCCTGTTCGAACGCCGTGGCGTAAAGCTCTACCGCCGCCGGCGCGCTGAACACCCCGGCGCAGCCGCAGGCAGATTCCTTGTCGCCCTGAGCGTGGGGCGCGCTGTCGGTGCCGAGAAAAAACTTTTTGCTGCCCGAGGTCGCCGCTTTCAACAGTGCCTGGCGGTGGCGCTCGCGCTTGAGAATCGGCAGGCAGTAGCAGTGCGGGCGGATGCCGCCCACCAGCATATCGTTGCGGTTGAGCAGTAGATGCTGGGGCGTCATGGTCGCCGCCACGTTCTCGCCCGCCGCCAGCACAAAATCTGCTGCCTGAGCGGTGGTGATATGCTCACAGACCACTCTGAGCGTAGGATGGCGCGCCAGCAGCGGCGTGAGTACCCGCGTGAGAAATTCGGCTTCACGATCGAAAATATCCACATCACCGTCGGTGACTTCGCCGTGCACCAGCATCGGCATGCCCGATGCCGCCAGCGCCGCCACGGTATCATCGCAGCGGGCAAGGTCGGTGACGCCGGAAGACGAGTTGGTGGTCGCCCCGGCCGGGTAGAGTTTGACCGCCTTGACGATGCCGCTGGCCCGCGCCCGCTCGATTTCTTCCGGCGGTGTGGTATCAGTCAGGTACAGCGTCATCAGCGGGTCAAACGTCGTATCCGCCGGCAGCGCCGCCAAAATCCGCTCACGATAGGCCCGCGCCTGCTCGGTGGTGGTCACCGGCGGCTTGAGATTGGGCATGATGATCGCCCGGCCCATCTGCGCGGCGCTGTGGCCCACGGTCGCTTCCAGGGCGGCGCCGTCGCGCAGGTGCAGGTGCCAGTCGTCAGGGCGGGTCAGGGTAATGGCGTCCACGCGGTGTCCTCTTTTGTCAGCGATAAGGGGGCTCGGTCAAAAGCGAGACGGCAAAAGCCTCGCTCCAGGCAGCACTTTGCCGAAACGCCGTGGCAAAAGCGAGTCCAGCGCATCGGCATTTGGCCAAAATGTGGCGTATCATGGCCGCCCTATTGCGTCTTCGGCTCTTTTTCAGGAACCTGATTCATGCGTAACGTTCGCCGCGCCGCCGACATCGTCGCCGGCCTTGAAGGCCTGATGTGGCTTGGCCTTGGCTGGTCCATTTCGCTTTCTATCTATCAAGGCAGCAACGAGCCGGTTCTGGCCGCCGCGCTGCTGGCCGGTACGGTGGTGCTGTTCAGCTGGGTCCATCGCCCCTTGCGCTTTCTGCTGCGCCGCTTTCGCGTGCGTAAACGGCGCACGGATATGTGGATGCATCTGCTGGCGCTGCCGCTGCTGCTGGCCATGGCGCTGTACCTGATGCTGGACGCCGTACTCGGCGAGGCCTGGCTTCCACCGAAGATGCTGCTGGTCAACGTGCTCGCAAGCGCCGGCTGGCTGACGTTTTTGCTGACCCTTTTTTTGAAATACGTGGCGCATAGCCTCAAGCCCAAGCGCAAAGCCCACAGCAAAGGCGATGCCGCCGCCCACGACGATATCCGCACGAGTTGATTGCCATGCCCGCCGAGCTGCTATTGCCGCTATCCACGCCCAACCGCAACCTGGTACGCCTGACCATTGTGCGCGGCATTACCTGGACCGGGTTTTTGCTGGCCATTATTGTCGGCGTGGAACTGCTCGGTTTTGATATGACCGTGCCCGCCGTAGTCGGCGTGGTAATCGCCATGGGGTCACTCAATATTGCCACCTGGTGGCGGCTGGGCCGTCCGCGTGACGTGGAGCACACCGAGTATTTGCTCCACCTGCTGGCCGACATCACCGGGCTGACCCTGCTGTTTTATTTCACCGGCGGGGCTACCAATCCCTTTATTACCTACTATCTGGTGCCGGTTACCATTGCCGCCGCCACCCTGCCGTGGTGGCACACCTGGGTCATTGCCGCCTGCGCCATGGGCGGCTACAGCTTTTTGCTGTTTTACTATCATCCCATCCCCCAGCTGCACATGACCGGCGATAGCACGCTAAGCCTGCATATTCTCGGCATGTGGCTGAATTTCGGCCTGTCTGCCGGGCTGGTGACGTTTTTTATCTACAAAATGGCCCACGCCCTGCGCCGCCGGGACCGCGCGCTTTCCCATACCCGCGAGGCTGCCCTGCGCAACGAACAGGTGCTCGCCGTGGCCACTCAGGCCGCCGGCACCGCCCATGAGCTGGGCACACCGCTTTCCACCATGGCGGTTTTGCTCAACGAAATGGAAAACGACGTCGACCCCGATACCCCGCTACACGACGACATTACCCTGCTGCGCCAGCAGGTCGGCCTGTGCAAAGCACGCCTGCAGCATCTGGTAGAAAGCGCCGATCGGCGCCGCATGGCGGAACCCGAAGTGCGCGACGCGGCCGAATGGCTGGAGGGCGTAGTGCAGCGCTGGCTGGTGCTGCGCCCGGACGTCAGCCACCGGCTGACCGTAGCCGAACGCCGCGGCCGCCCCTGGCTGGCCGTGGATGCGACCCTGGATCAGGCGCTGACCAACCTGCTGAACAACGCCGCCGACGCCAATCCGGAAGCCGTCACCATTAGCCTGGAATGGCAGGATGACAGCGTAGTGATCGACATTCGCGATCACGGCCCTGGCGTAGAGCTGGCGATTGCCGATCAGCTGGGCGAGACCTTTGTGTCGACCAAAAGCAAGGGCATGGGCATCGGTTTGTTTTTGACCCACGCCACCATTAACCGCTTCGGCGGCGGCGTCAGTCTGTACAATCACCCCGACGGCGGTACGCTCACCGAGGTGACGCTGCCGCTAGAGGCGCCACCCGCGGGCTAATATCGCCTACGCTCAATCACCCGTCGAGGTCTTTATGCCAACGTCTGCACAACGTCTGCTCATCATTGATGACGATGAAATGTTCTGCCACGTGCTCAGCCGGGCGCTGGGCCGGCGCGGTTTCGACGTACGCGTAGCGCACGACGCCGATGAAGCGCTGGCGCTTGCCGTTGCGCACAAACCCACCATGGCCACGCTGGATCTCAAGCTTGAGCAAAGCTCCGGGCTCAAGCTGCTCCCCGACCTGCTGGCAACGCTTCCCCAGTGCCGCGTTGTGGTCCTTACCGGCTACTCCAGTATTGCCACAGCGGTGGAGGCGATCAAACTCGGGGCGATTAACTACCTGTGCAAGCCCGCCGATGCCGATGACGTACTCCACGCCTTTGAGCATCAGCAGGGCGATCCCGACACCGAGGTTGCCGAGCACCCCCCGTCGGTCAACCGCATTACCTGGGAGCACATCCAAAAGGTGCTGCAAGAGCACGACGGCAACATCTCGGCCACCGCCCGGGCGCTGGGCATGCACCGGCGCACGCTGCAGCGCAAGCTGCAAAAGCGCCCGGTTCGCCGCTAGACGCAGCCGCCGTCGTTATAAAGCAGACGCCTGATCAGGGTTTTCAGGCGCCGTAAACAGCCGCGCTGTCAGCTGCTGGGCCAGCTGCGCGGCCTGCTGCATGCTGTCAAGTTCGCGCAGGTCATCCAGAATACGCCGCTGATACCACACCCGCTCGCCGAAAGCGTGGCGATACAGACGATAGCTACCGGACGGCAAGGCCAGCAGTCGTTCATCCGCGGCGCCGTCGGCTTCGGCGCTTTCATCCAGGGAAAGCGCGACCAGCCATAGCGCACAGGGCGTAATCAAAGCCCCTGCCAGCAGCGTCTCACCGTCCGGCTCGGAAAGGCGCTGAAAACACAGTGCGTCCACACCCAGCCGGGGATTGTAATGCTCGACGGTTTTAAGCGTTACCAGATGCGCATCGCGATACGCTCGCGCCATGTCGGCGAGCATGGCGTATTCCGCACCGCTCGGTGCTGCTATATGCATGGGCTTTCTCCCTGGCGGATAAAAAAAGTAGGCAAGACATCGTTTATCATAACGCGACTTGATAAGCCGCGTAGCAAAGGCCTATTGGTCAGGCAGGCCTCAACCGGCGATAATAGCGCGCCTGCCCCGCAATGCGGGCCACGCGACGGCCCGGCCAGCGGTATCAACAACGTGTCACAGGAGTTCTGCCTCATGTTCGTGGTCATTTACGGACGCATGTCCTGCCCTTTCTGCGTACAGGCCAAAATACTCGCCGAACGGCTGGAAGAAAACGGCCGCATCCACGGCGTGCGCTATGTCGACATGCCCGGCGAAGGCATCACCAAAGAAGACCTTGCCAAGACCGCCGGAAAACCCGTGCATACGGTGCCGCAAATCTTTATCGACCAGGAACACGTCGGCGGTTTTGACGAGTTTCAGGCGTTTGTGCGCCATCACCCCACGCTGAGCGCCTGAATCGCTGCCCGCCGGCGCCTCGCCCCTTTCTCGTTTCTGCTGTTATATTGGCCTGATCATCGCGTGCACCACACAGCACACCCAGCATCCATGTGCCGTACCGCGCATTTTTACGCCAATAGGATCACCGGAAATGCCGATACTTACCGGACTGGTCAGCGCGCTGCTGCTGGCCGGCAATACGCTGTTCTGGACGCTGCCGCTTGTCGCGCTGACGCTGATCAAGCTGGCAACGCCTCGCCCGTGGCAGCCGGCGGTGCTCAAAGCGCTCAACGCCGTTGCGCTGAACTGGATCGGCTTTAATCTCTGGTGGATGCGCCACTGGCTCAAGCCGACGCTTGACGCCCGTCTACCCGCGGGGCTCACGCCCGATCAGTGGTGGCTGATCATCGCCAACCACCGCAGCTGGACGGATATTTTCATGCTGCTGACGGTATTTCACCGTCGCGTACCCATGCCGCGCTTTTTTCTCAAGGCCTCGCTTTTTTGGATCCCCGTCGTCGGCCTGGCGTTCTGGGCGCTGGAATTTCCCTTCATGCGCCGCTACAGCCGTAAGCAGATGGCACATAATCCGCGACTGGCCGACATCGATCGCCGCGCTACCGAACGCATGTGCCGGCGCGCGCGTCACCACCCCATTACCCTGTTCAACTTTGTTGAAGGCACGCGCTTTACCCCGGCCAAACGCGACGCAAGCCACAGCCCTTATCGCCACCTGCTGCGGCCCAAGGCCGGCGGTGTGGCCCAGGTCGTCCGTCTGCTGGGCGACCGGCTGGACGGCATCATCGACGTCACTCTTTATTACGCCAGCCCTGCCCCCAGCTTCTGGCGCTTTTTGTGCGGCCAGGAAGGCCCGATTACCCTTTGCGCCCGCCGGCTTGCAATTCCCGCATGGATGCCCCGTGCGCCTTATCACGATGACCCGCAGCAAAAGGCGCGCTTCCACGCATGGATCAACGCGCTCTGGCAGGAAAAAGACGACTGGCTCGACGAGGCCGAACGCCGGGGCTGATCAATGCGCCGGCCTTTTGCCTGGCGCGGGGTCGCCTGCCACGCGGCCCCATACAGCACCGCCCCGCACGGCAGGGCGAACGGGGCGGTATTGTGGCTGATCGCAGGTCGCCGGTAGGCGCCCGCGGCGGTTTCACCCGCGATAATGGCCCGGTGCAACAAACGGCATTTTGCTGACGGTCATGGCACGCTTTTTGCCGCGTACCAGCGCAAACACCCGGGTATCCGGCGTTTCAAAGTCGCGTTTGACGTAGCCCATGGCCACCGGCTTGCCCACGCTGGGACCAAAGCCGCCGGATGTCACAACGCCAATTTCCTTGTCCGCTTCGTTGACCAGCACTGTGCCTTCGCGCACCGGCGCCTTGCCCTCGGCAATCAGCCCTACGCGCTTGCGATCATGGTCTTTGGCCTCCACCTGATGCAAAATCACATCCGCCCCCGGAAAGCCCCCCGGGCGCTCGCCGTCGTGGCGCCGCGGCTTGCTTACCGCCCAGATCAGTCCGGCCTCTACCGGCGTGGTTTCCGCGGTCATGTCGTGGCCGTAGAGGCACAGGCCGGCTTCCAGGCGCAATGAATCCCGCGCGCCCAGGCCAATGGCCTCAACTTCCGGCTCCGCCAGCAGGCGCCGAGCCATCGCTTCGGTGGCCTCTGCGCGCATGGAAAGCTCAAAGCCGTCTTCGCCGGTGTAGCCGCAGCGGCTGATCCATACGTCTTCGCCGTCGATATCAAAACGTGCGTGCTGCATGAACACCAGCTCACAGGCCGCCGGGCACAGCCGCGCCATAACGGCACTGGCATCGGGCCCCTGCAGCGCCAGCAGGCCGCGATCAAGGTTTTCAATCCGGTGGGTTTCGCCCAGGTTCGCGCGCAGGTGCGCAAGGTCTTGCTCCTTGCACGCCGCATTCACCACCAGATAAAAGTGGTCGTGGGCATTGACCACCATCAGATCGTCAAGAATACCGCCTTTTGTACCGGTAAAAATCGCGTAGCGCTGGGCGCCGGGCTTGAGATCCACCAGGTTGGCCGGCATCAGCGTTTCCAGCGCCTCGGCGACGCTGTCTCCGGCAATATTGATCTGGCCCATATGCGAGACGTCAAACAAACCGCAGCGGGCGCGGGTGTGCTCGTGCTCCTTCTTTACGCCCAGCGGGTACTGCACCGGCATTTCATAGCCGGCAAAAGGCACCATCTTGGCACCCAGCTCGCAGTGCAGGTCATAAAGCGGTGTGTGCTTTGGTTGGGTCATGCAACGCTCCTCGTCTGCCACGTTGTCAGCTGATACATAAAAAGCCGGGAAGCCACCCTCGGGCGCCTTCCCGGCTTTCAGGGAACGCACAGCATACCATCGCCGTGCGCTATGATTGATACAAACGGTTGCTATAAACGGTTGCTATAAACGGTTGCTACAAACGGCGGATATAAAGCGCCGCTATGAACGGTCGTGATCCAGCTCTTCTCCCGGACGAATCTCCTCGCCGTTAAAGTAGGCCTTTGCCAGCTTGAACACCACCGGCGACAAAAGCGCCAGCGCGATCAGGTTCGGAATCGCCATCATGGCGTTGAAGGTATCCGCCATCAGCCAGATAAAGCCCAGGTTGGCCACTGCACCCAGCGGAATCGCCAGCACAAACACCACCCGATAAAGCGGAATCGAGCGCGCACCGAACAGAAACTGGCAGCACTTCTCACCGTAGAACGCCCAGCCCAGAATCGTGGTAAAGGCAAACACAGCCAGCACGATGGAAACGATTTCGTTGCCCATGCCGGGCAGTGCCGCATCAAACGACATAGCAGTCAGTGAGGCGCCGGCTTCACCGGTTTCCCATACCGTGGCGGTCAGGATGACCAGTGCGGTGATGGTGCACACCACAACGGTATCGATGAAGGTGCCCAGCATCGCAATCAGGCCCTGGCGCACGGGGTTTTTGGTTTTCGCCGCCGCGTGTGCGATGGGCGCGCTACCCAGCCCCGCCTCGTTGGAGAACACGCCGCGCGCCACGCCGAAACGAATCGCCATCATCACCGCCGCGCCGGCAAAACCGCCGACCGCCGCGTGCGGGTTGAAGGCATAGTAGAAAATCATGCCAAGGGTTCCCAGCAGCTGATCGGCGTTAATCACCAGCACCACGATACCGCCGATAATGTAGGCAATGCCCATAATCGGCACCAGCTTGCCCGCCACCTTGGCGATCCGCTTGATACCGCCGAGAATCACCGCCCCGGACAGCACCATGATCACCAGGCCAGTCAGCCAGGCGGGTATGCCGAACGTGGAGTTCATGGCGTCGGCCACGGAGTTGGACTGCACGGTATTGCCGATGCCAAACGCCGCCACGGCGCCAAAGAAGGCGAAGGCGCCGCCCAGCCACAGCCACTTGCTGCCCAGACCGTTTTTGATATAAAACATCGGCCCGCCGACGTGGTAGCCGGTGCTGTCGGTTTCACGAAAGCGCACGGCCAGCACGGCCTCGGCAAACTTGGTGGCCATGCCCACCAGTGCCGTAATCCACATCCAGAACACCGCGCCGGGGCCACCCAGCGCGATCGCCGTGGCAACCCCGGCGATGTTGCCGGTGCCGATGGTGGCCGAAAGCGACGTCATCAGCGCGTTAAACGGTGAAATCTCACCGTCGTCGTCGGTTTTTTTCCGTCCACCGGGCGTGGCTTTATCGTCACGGCCCTGCCACAACAGTTTAAAGCCGGTACCCAGCTTGCGAATCGGCATGACCTTCAGCCCGGCCTGCAGATAAAGCCCGACCCCCAGCAGCAAAATAAGCATCAAAGGGCCCCATACGACCCCGTTTATCGCCTGGAACAGGCTGGTCAACGTTTCCATTTTATTCTCCTTGGTGCCCTTTAGCCCAGGCGCTTCGCGGCGCGCTGACGGCATTGGAATTGTAGGCGGGCATTGGCGTTGAAAGACGGGCGGCAAGCGCCACCGGCGCGCGTTTATTCTGGTTGTCTGAGCACGCGTTGTCACGCGCTGATTCCAACGTCTAACAAACTGAATACGCAGAACATTCGACTTACGTAGTATTTTCCGGCAGCCGTCGCAAAAAGAGCAGCAAAAACGCCTATTCGCGCCCGCCTTGGCGCCCGGTGCAAAGACCCGGCGGGTAATTTGTTTCCACCGGCAAACGCGGTACTATGAGCGCCATTATCGCCAGCGTTCAGTGACGACGCTTCACGAGCAACCACAGGAAAAAACATGAGCCAGGTTCCCGCTACTCTCCACTACGCCGAAAGCCATGAATGGGTGCTGGATAACGGCGACGGCACCGTTACCGTCGGCATTTCCGACCATGCGCAACAAGCCCTGGGCGACGTTGTCTTTGTCGAGCTGCCGGAAGTCGGCCAGACGCTTGCCAAAGGCGACGAGTTCGGCGTAATCGAATCGGTCAAGGCCGCTTCCGACCTGTACGCCCCGGTCAGCGGCGAGGTCATTGCGGTCAACGACGACTTGGAAGACGCCCCGGAAAGCGTCAACGAAGCGCCTTATGAAGGCGGCTGGATCATGAAGATCCGCATCGACGGCGCGATTGAAGGCCTGATGGACGCCAACGCTTACCAGGCCAGCATCGACGCCGAAGCCTAACCTTCACGCGGCGTGCCTGCTGATGCGGGCACGCCTTTCCTGCCGTCCGGCTTTTTTTCGTCTGGAACGACCCTCTGGAATTCCCCATGTCCGAGTTTTCTGCACTGCGGCCTGATTCGCAGCACTCCCAAGCGGCGCCGCGCCTGGCGGAACTGGCCGATCACGACGCCTTTATACAGCGCCATAACGGGCCCGACCCCCAAGATACAAACGCGATGCTCGACGCGCTGGGCATGCCCGATATGGCCACGCTCATCCACCGTACAGTGCCCGACGATATTCGCCTGGGCCGCGAGCTTGATCTGCAAGCCCCGCACAGCGAAGTCGAAGCGCTCAACGAGCTCGCTCGGCTGGCCGGGCAAAATCGCGTTGCCAAAAGCTTTATCGGCCAGGGCTACTACGACACCCATATGCCCGCGGTCATCCAGCGCAACGTGCTGGAAAACCCGGGCTGGTACACCGCCTACACGCCCTACCAGCCGGAGATTTCCCAGGGCCGGCTGGAAGGCCTGCTGAACTTCCAGCAAACGGTGATGGATCTGACCGGCATGGCGCTTGCCAACGCCTCCCTGCTGGACGAAGCCACCGCCGCAGCCGAGGCCATGGCGCTTTGCAAGCGTGCCAACAAGAAAAACAAATCCGACGCCTTTTTCGTCGCCGATGACGTTTTTCCCCAGACCCTTGACGTGCTCAAGACCCGGGCCGAATACTTCGGCTTTACGCTGATCGTTGCCCCCGCCGATACCGTCGCCGAGCACGACGCATTCGGCGCGCTGCTGCAGTATCCGGGCAACGGCGGCGAAGTGCGCGATATTGCCCCGCTGCTGGCCGCCGCCGCCGAGCGCGGCACCATGACCTGTGTCGCCGCCGACCTGTTAAGCCTTGTGCTGCTCAAAGAGCCCGGCGCCATGGGGGCCGATATCGTATTCGGCAGCGCCCAGCGCTTTGGCGTACCCATGGGCTTTGGCGGCCCTCACGCGGCGTTTTTTGCCACCACCGACAAGCTCAAGCGCTCCATTCCCGGGCGCATTATCGGCGTTTCCAAGGACAGCCGCGGCGGCACCGCGCTGCGCATGGCCATGCAGACCCGGGAACAGCACATCCGCCGGGAGAAGGCCACCTCCAACATCTGCACCGCCCAGGCCTTGCTTGCCAACATCGCCGGCTTCTACGCCGTTTACCATGGCGCCGAGGGGCTCACCAGGATCGCCCGGCGCGTGCACAGGCTGACCGCCATTCTCGCCCGCGGGCTTGAGCAGTCCGGCGTCACACTGGCCCACTCAAGCTTTTTCGACACCCTGCGCCTGACCGGGGTAGACACCGACCGCCTTCACGCCCGCGCCACGCAGGCCGGCGTTAACCTGCGCTACGGCTTTGACAACGGCAAAAGCGACGTCGGCATCAGCCTGGATGAAACCACCGCTGCCCGGGACGTTGCTCTGCTGTGGGACGTCATCCTGGGTGACGACCACGGCCTCTCGGTCAACGCCCTGGACGAAACGATGGCCGCGGAAGACGCCGCGGGCAACGCTGCAATCCCCGCTGCCTGCCGGCGCGAAAGTGACTTTCTCACCCACCCGACCTTTCGCCGCTACCGCAGTGAAACCGAGATGCTGCGCTATTTGAAGCGGCTGGAAAACAAGGATCTCTCGCTGACCCACGCGATGATCCCGCTGGGCTCGTGCACCATGAAGCTCAACGCCACCAGCGAAATGCTGCCCATCTCCTGGCCCGGCTTTGCCCAGCTGCATCCTTTCGCCCCGCGCGACCAGGTTACCGGCTATCGGCAGATGATCGACGAGCTGGCGGGATTTCTGGAGGAAATTACCGGCTACGACCATGTCTCCATGCAGCCCAATTCCGGCGCCCAGGGCGAATACGCCGGCCTGCTGGCCATTCGCCGCTATCAGGCCGCGCAGGGCCAGGCGCATCGTGACGTCTGCCTGATCCCCAGCTCCGCCCACGGCACCAACCCCGCCTCGGCGGCCATGGTCGGCATGCAGGTGGTGGTCACCGAGTGCGACGCCGAGGGTAACGTTGATCTCGCCGATCTTACCGCCAAGGCCGAACAGCACAGCGACCGGCTCTCAGCGGTCATGCTGACCTATCCGTCTACCCACGGCGTCTTTGAAACCCACGTCCGCGCAGTATGTGACGTTGTGCACCGCAACGGGGGGCAGGTCTACGTCGACGGCGCCAACATGAACGCCCAGGTGGGCCTTTCGCGCCCCGGCGACTTCGGCGGCGACGTCTCGCACCTGAACCTGCACAAGACGTTCTGCATTCCCCACGGCGGCGGCGGTCCGGGCATGGGGCCCATCGGCGTCAAGGCGCATCTCGCACCCTTCGTTGCCAACCACAGCGTCACCCCCATCGACGGCGTGGACCCGGCAAGCACCGCTGTGGCCGCCGCGGCGTTCGGCAGCGCTTCGATTCTGCCGATCTCCTGGGCCTATATTAAAATGATGGGCGCGCGCGGACTGCGTGAAGCCACCGAGCTTGCCATTCTCAACGCCAACTATGTCGCCAAGCGGCTGGAAGAGCACTTCCCGATTCTGTATCGCGGTGAGAACGGCACCGTCGCCCACGAATGCATCATTGATGTGCGCCCGCTGAAAAGCGCTTCCGGCATCAGCGAGGAAGACATCGCCAAGCGCCTGATGGACTACGGCTTTCACGCGCCGACCATGTCGTTTCCGGTACCCGGCACGCTGATGATCGAGCCTACCGAGTCCGAATCGCGCTATGAGCTTGATCGCTTCTGCGAGGCGATGATCGCCATCCGCGAAGAAATCGCCCGCGTAGAGCGCGGTGAATGGCCTGTGGACAACAATCCGCTGGTCAACGCCCCGCACACCATGGCGGATCTTGCCGATGCCGACTGGGCTCATCCTTATTCCCGGGCGCTGGGCGCCTTCCCCACCGAGGCGGTAAAAGCGGCCAAATACTGGCCTACGGTCAACCGCGTGGACAACGTGCTGGGCGATCGCCAGCTGATCTGCTCTTGCCCCAGCATTGACGAATACCGCGACTGATATACCGCGACTGATATACCGCGACTGATATACCGCGACTAATCGCGCTTGTAGCGCACCGAAACGCCCCGTCGGCCGCAGCCGACGGGGCGTTTTTTATTGCGTCTCACGCTCTGCGCCACCGCTACCCCCGCCTTTGTTCTCTGAAGCCTTCCAGCAGCTTGGTATAGCGCCGAGGCAGCGCCGCATCGCGACGATGTACAAGATACAAAAGCTCATCGACCGAGTGCTCAAGGCTCAGCTCCTTGACCTGGCGCTGCCAGGGCGAGGTTTCCAGCACCAGCCGTGAAACAACGGTAAATCCCAGTCCCCGGGCCACTGCGTCCAGCACCATGCTCACTTCGTTGGTAAAGCCTTGATGGCGAAAGTGCGTCATCGAGCGAAACACGCCGGGATAGTTGTCGCGCAGCAGCGCCGTTGCCTGATTGATGCCGTCGTAATAGTTGATAAAACCGATGCCCATCAAATCCGAAAGCGTGCTGCCGGCGAAATCTGCCGGCACCACCAGGCACAGCGGTTCGCGGTGCCACAGCGCGCAGTCAAGCTCCGGGCTTTTGACCACTTCGGTGACAATACCCACGTCATAGCGGCCGCTGATCAGGTCGCTGACAATCTCGTGGTTGAAGGCAAAGCTATAGCTTACCGTGAGGTTGGGGTGCATCTGCTGCTGGCCGAGAACATACGGATAGAGCATAAGACCGACGCTGCCGGGCGAGGCAATGCGGCACTCGCCGCTGTCCAGCGAGTCGTCGTCCAGGCCGTGGCGAAACTGCTCGTGCTCGGCAAACAGCTTGAGCGCATAGTCGTAGGTGCGTCGCCCCTGCTCGGTGAGAATAAAGCGCCGGCCGTGGCGTTCCAGCAGCGGTTTTTCAAGATAGGCTTCCAGCTTGCGGATATGCTGGCTGACGCCTGGCTGGGTCATTTCCAACCGCTGCGCTGTTCGCGTGAAGCTCCCCGTTTCCACCAGCATGATAAAAGTACGGAAATAGTGCGCGTTAAACATGATCGTCCGGCTTTTTTGCCCAAATGAACGCCATTTTAACATAGCTCCCGGCGCGCCGGCCCCGTGGCACGCTGTACCGCCCCGGGCGGCATGCTAGTATGAGCGGCCACATTCACGTCAGCACGGACAGCCTCACGATGCGCCACCCCTCCCGCCAACGCCCGACGATTTCCACCGTCATTTCCCCGGAAGGCAGCCTTGAAGTGCTGTCCCAGCACGAAGTCAACCGGCTCAAGCGCACCTCAAAAACCGGGCTGCACGATCTGCTGCGCCGCTGCGCGCTGGCCGTGCTCAACAGCGGCATGCCGACCGACGATAGCCTTGCCCTGCTTGAGGCGTACCAGGACTTTGACATCCAAGTGCTGCAGCAGGATCGCGGTATTCGCTTAAAACTTACCCACGCACCGGCCGAAGCTTTCGTCGACGGCTGCATGATCCGCGGCATTCGTGAACACCTCTCTGCGGTAATCCGCGATATCGTCTACGTTTATAACGAAATCCAGCAGCACAACCGCTTTGATCTCTCCACTGCCGAAGGGACCACCAACGCGGTGTTTCACATTCTGCGCAAGGCCGGCGCCTTCAAGCCCAATCGCGATCCCAGCCTGGTGGTGTGCTGGGGCGGGCATTCCATTTCCCGGGAAGAGTACGACTACACCAAAGACGTTGGCTATCAGCTGGGCCTGCGCGATCTGGACATCTGCACCGGCTGCGGCCCCGGCGCCATGAAAGGCCCGATGAAAGGGGCCAACCTCGCCCACGCCAAGCAGCGCCGCGGCGACAGCCGCTATCTGGGCATCTCCGAGCCCGGCATTATCGCCGCCGAGGCGCCCAACCCCATCGTGAACGAGCTGGTGGTCATGCCGGATATTGAAAAGCGCCTGGAAGCCTTTGTGCGCCTGGGCCACGGCATTATCGTGTTTCCCGGCGGGGTCGGTACGGCGGAAGAAATTCTCTACCTGCTGGGTATTTTGCTCCACCCGGACAACGCGGATATGCCCTATCCGCTGATTTTCACCGGTCCGGCAAGCGCGGCGGACTACTTCAACACTATCGATACGTTTTTGGTGTATACCCTGGGCGAGAACGTGCGCCGCTATTACCGCATTATCACCGGCGATCCGGCCGATGTCGCCCGCCAGATGCGCCAGGGCATCGACGATATCACCGAGTTTCGCCGCACCCATCAGGACGCTTTCTATTACAACTGGCGGCTGACCGTGGCGCGCAACTTTCAAGCCCCGTTCGAGCCAAGCCACGCCGCCATGAAAAATCTCGCGCTGCATCGCCAGCAGCCCACCCATGAGCTTGCCGCCAACCTGCGCCAGGCGTTTTCCGGCATCGTCGCGGGCAACGTCAAGGAAGACGGCATCCACGCCATTGCCGCCCACGGCCCCTTTGAGCTCTCCGCCGAGCCGGAGCTGATGGAAAAGCTCGACGCCCTGCTTACCTCTTTTGTCGCCCAGGGCCGCATGAAGCTCGACGGCCAGCCCTACACGCCCTGCTACGTGCTGAAGTAGCCACGCAGAAAAGGCCGCTGCCCGGCATAGCGCTATTGCCGTTTCGGCGTATCCTTGATGCGATAGCGCTCAAGGTCGTCGGGCATCACCGCGCTATGCGAAAAGGCAATCTCCAGCTTGTGCAGGCGTAGCGAAGCCGGCGCATACTTGGCTTCAATACGGTTGCCGTGCTCGTCGAGCCCTTTCGCTTCGTAGCAACCGTCATCCACGCTGATGCGGCGCACTTCCCAGCCGTTGGCTGCCAGTGCCTGGCGTAGCGTATCGCGCGGCTGCCAGTCTGCTACCGGGTCGTGGCAGTCATCGTCTGCATAGCTACTCGCCGCGGTAAACGTCGCCGCCAGGGCAGCGGCCATCATCAAAGGTTTTTTCATGGTGATCTTCCAAGGAGTAAATGAACCGTTACAGCACGATCTTGACGCTTTATTCTGACCGCCAGCTTAAGACACCCGAGGACATGCCGGCAGCGATCATTCGCTGTAGCGCCGACGACCATAGCACATCGCCGCGGCCTTCAGCTTGCCGTCAGAATGCCCTGCTAGCCTGTGATGCGCGGCCCGAACCGGGTCGCGCTTGTGATAACGCTCAGGGAGATGACAACGATGCGCCTGCTGCTGGTAGAAGATGCCGCGCTGCTCGGTGAGGCCGTGCGCGATCAGATCAGCGAAGACGGCCACGCGGTAGACTGGGTGCACTGCCTGGATCATGCCGCGGCCAGCCTTGCCACCACGGTATACGACCTCATCCTGCTGGACCTGATGCTACCCGATGGCCAAGGGCTTGATTTGCTCAAACGCCGGCGCCAGGGCGGTGACACCACGCCGGTAATCATTCTAACAGCGCGGGATCAGCTATCCGATCGCATCGACGGGTTGAATGCCGGGGCCGATGACTACCTGGTCAAGCCGTTTGACCTGTCGGAACTGTCAGCCCGGGTAGCCGCCGTCGCGCGACGCTATACCGGCAACCCCAACCCGCTGATTCATCTGGGCGCGCTGGAGATCGATCTGGCCAATCACACGCTGATGCGTGCCGGCCAGCCCGTGGCGTTAACGGCGCGGGAGTGGGCACTGCTGGAAGCCCTGTTGCAGCGCCCGCACGCCCTGCTGTCGCGCTCGCAGCTGGAAGACCGGCTGTATGCCTTCGGGGCCGAAATAGAAAGCAACGCCATCGAAGTGCATATAAGCCGCCTACGCAAAAAGCTCGGGCACAGCGTCATTGATACCGTGCGCGGTATGGGCTATCGGCTGGGGCAGGCATGAAGCGCGCGCCCAGCCTACAGCGCCGCCTCAGCCTGGGGCTGACCCTCGGCGTTTCACTGCTCTGGCTGGCGGCCACCGCAGCGACCACGCTCATCGTCGGCCATGCCCTTGACAAGACGCTGGACAGCGCTTTGAAAGAAACCGCGCAGCGCATGCTTTCTCTGGCAGTTGTCGAAATCATCAACCGCGACGAAGCGGACCTGCTACAGCAGGTGGCCTCGTTCAGCGCCCACGAGGAATACATTACCTACCTGGTGCGCGGCGTAGACGGCAAGCCGCTGCTGGTTTCCCACGACATCGACCTTTCCGTTTTTCCCGACACGCCCCAAACCGGGCTGCGCAGCACCGCCACCCATCGGGTGTACGGAATTTCCGCGGTGAGCGATACGTTTTTTATCGAAGTCGCCGAGCCGCTGTCTTCACGGCGTCAAGCGAAGTGGCAAACCACCGGCCTGCTGCTTTTGCCGCTGGCCGGGCTGATTCCGCTGATTCTGATCGGCACCTGGTGGCTGGTACGCCATACGTTGCAAGGCGTTCGAGCGTACCGCGATACGCTGGAATCGCGCGGCGCAGGCGATCTTTCCCGGGTGGCAGGCCAGGACCTACCGGCCGAACTCCTGCCGGTTGCCAGCGCTGTGGACCACCTTCTGGAACGTTTGCGCTGCACCCTGGAAGCCGAACGCAGCTTTACCGCCAACAGCGCCCATGAGCTGCGCACCCCGCTGGCCTCAAGCCTGGCCCAGCTACAGCGCCTGCGTCGCGAAGTGCCCGACGGGCCGGTACAGCAGCGGGCAAAGCATATCGAGGCGTCCTTGCAGGACCTGTCCCGGCTTTCGCAGAAACTCATGCAGCTGGCCCGGGCCGAAAGCGGCAGTTTTCTTACCCAGACACCGCAAGATGTCGTGCCACTCATCGCCCATCTCGTGGACGATTTTCAGCGCACCTCTGCCTCTCCCATTGTGCTTTCGCTGCCCGACAATGGGCCGGTCACCGCATCCATCGAACCGGATGCCCTGGCCATTGTGCTGCGCAACCTGATGGAAAACGCCGTCAAACACGGGCACCCCGGCTCCCCTGTCAACGTTTCACTGACCGACGCCGGTACGCTGCGCGTAGTCAATACCGGGCCTGTGGTACCCAACGCTCGGCTTTCACGGCTGACAGAGCGCTTTCAGCGCGGCGAAACGCGCACCCGCGGCTCCGGGCTGGGGCTTGCCATCGCCCAGGCCATTGCCGATGGCGCAGGCGCCCGGCTTACGCTGATATCACCGGCATCCGGCCGGTCTGACGGCTTTGAAGCACGCCTGCAGCTGATTGTCGTAACTGCTCCGCCGTTAAGCCTGTCGTAAGGCCGGAATGTTGCGATGGCACCGTGCCGATACGGCATACGCCACCGTCAGGCAAAAAAAGGAGCGCACCGTGCACATACATGCCAGGCCAACCCGTCTGCTACTGACGCCATCAGAGCCACGAAAGCGTCGTGAAGGAGCCGTGCAATGACGACAAATCGACAAGCAAGCCCCCAGGGCCAGCGTGACCGGGTGAGGGTCTGGGATCCCGCAGTGCGCCTGTTTCATTGGGGGCTGGTAGCCGCGTTCGCCGTTGCCTATGTCACCGTGGACAGCAGCCGCAGTGTGCATCAATGGGCCGGCTACACCGCCCTGGGGCTGATCGCGTTTCGCTTGATCTGGGGCGTTATCGGCACGCGTCATGCACGCTTTAGCGATTTCGTGCCAGGCCCCCGGCGGCTGCTTGACTATATGCGCCGCGCCGTAAAGGGCCGGGAGCCGCGCTACCTGGGCCATAACCCGGCAGCGGCAATCATGATCCTTTTTCTGCTTGCGGCCACCGGTGCCATCGGCATCAGCGGCTGGCTGCTGACCACCGACTGGGGATGGGGCAGCAGGACAATTGAGCAAATACATGAAACATCGGTGAACGTCACGCTTGTGGCCATCGGCCTGCACGTAGCCGCCGCGATCTATGAAAGCCTTCATCATCGCGAAAACCTGATTCGCTCCATGATAACCGGCCACAAACGACGGTGACGCTATACATTGCTATCGGCAAAACAGCGCGCTGCCGGCGCTCGGCACCGTTGGAGGCATCACAGCGGCCGGCACGCCGGTCAGAATGCCAAATAATTTCAATGAAAATATAATATGATAGGATATATCCTAATCCATCGCCACGAGACCCCCAACTGCCATGCAAGACGCCACTCAAATTGAGCTATCCCGCCTGCGCGAGCAAGCCGGTGAGGCCCGCAAGCTGCTCAAGACACTGGCCAATATCGATCGTTTGATGCTGCTGTGCCAGCTCTCCCAAGGCGAAATGAACGTAGGCGAGCTGGAGCGCGAACTGGGCATCGAGCAGCCCACACTTTCCCAGCAGCTTGCCGTGCTGCGGCATGAAGCGCTGGTCGCCACCCGCCGGGCGGGCAAGCAGATTTACTACCGCATCGCCGACGACAAGGCCATGGCGGTCATTGCAACGCTGTATGAGCAGTTCTGTGCTGACACGGATGCCTCTTCCAACGTGCAAACATAGGTTTTCTCCCATGCCCGATAACAACGCTTCGACACCCGTCGTAACGGCGTTTTTTGACACGCCCACCCGTACCTTCAGCTACGTTGTGCAGGACCCGGCGGGCAGCAGCTGCGCCATCATCGACTCGGTGCTCGACTTCGACTACGCCGCCGGACGCACTGACGTACGCTCGGCCGATGCGATCATCGACTTCGTTCATCGCAAGGCGCTACGCGTGGAATGGATACTCGAAACCCACGTCCACGCCGATCACCTCTCTGCGGCCCCCTACCTCCACGAGCAGCTCGGCGGGCGCACCGGCATCGGCGCCAACATCACCGTGGTGCAGGAGGTATTTGGCAAGGCGTTCAACGCCGGCACCGAATTTGCCCGGGACGGCAGCCAGTTCGACCGTCTGTTTCAAGAGGACGACACTTTTGCCATCGGCGGATTAACCGGCCGCGTGCTGCACACCCCCGGCCATACGCCGGCGTGCTTGACCTACGTAATCGGCGATGCTGCTTTCGTCGGCGACACGCTGTTCATGCCCGACTACGGCACCGCCCGCTGTGACTTTCCCGGCGGCGATGCCGGCGCCCTTTATCGTTCCATCCAAAAGGTGCTGGCACTGCCGGACGACACCCGACTATTTCTGTGTCACGACTACAAGGCTCCCGGCCGCGATACCTATCAGCACCGGACCAGCGTCGCCGAGCAGCGCGCCCATAACGTCCACGTGCACGAAGGCGTCAGCGAAGCCGAGTTCGTGAAGATGCGCACCGAGCGCGATGCAACGCTAGGCATGCCCCGGCTGCTTCTGCCCTCGGTGCAGGTGAACATGCGCGCCGGCGAGCTACCGCCGGCGGAAGACAATGGCCAGGTGTACTTAAAGGTGCCGGTGAATCGCTTTTAAGCCCCGACGGCAATACGCGATAGCCAAGACACAATCGATCGCCGGGCTACGATGCCGATGGCTGGCCCGGCAGGCGCTGCGTCTCTGCGGCGTCACTCACCGTATAATGGCTGATCATCTGTGCCATTTCCCCGGCTTGTTCATCCAGCGAACGGCTCGCAGCCGCCACCTGTTCCACCAGCGCGGCGTTTTGCTGGGTTACCTCCTCCAGCTCGGCGACCGCTTTGTTGATCTGTTCGATACCGGCTGACTGTTCCCCGGTGGCAGCCGAGACGTCACGAATCAGCTCGGCGGCCTGCCGAATCTCGTGGGTAATGCTGTCCAGCGTCGCACTGGTATTGTTGACCAGCGCCTGCCCTTCGCTGATGCGCGCTACGTTATTGGCTACCAGCTGACGGATCTGCTCGGCCTCTTCGGCGCTGCGGCTGGCCAGCTTGCGCACTTCAGCGGCAACCACGGCAAAGCCACGCCCGTGCTCACCGGCGCGCGCCGCTTCAACCGAGGCGTTAAGCGCCAGCAAATTGGTTTGAAAGGCGATGCTGTCGATGGCTTTAACAATGCTGGTGACTTCCTGGTTGGCGGTATGAATCTCTTCCATGGCTTGGCTGGCGCGCTCGGCCACCCGGCTGGCGTCATCGGCTTCGCTGACCATCTTGCCGGTCATGGATTCAACCTGGCGCGTATTATCCGCCGTATGCCGCACGGTTGCCGCAATCTGCTCCATGCTTGAGGCGGTTTCAACCAGCGAGGCAGACTGCTCCTCGGTCCGCTGTGCCAGGTTTTGATTGCCCTTGGCAATTTCACCGCTGGCCTGCTCTACCGACTGAGCGCTGCGCTGCACGCGGCCTACCAGCGCTTCGGTTTCGGCGGAGGCCGAGTTAAAGGCCGCGTACAGCTGCGATAGCTCGTCACTGCCCGGCACGGCAACGCGGCGAGTCAGATCACCGCCTCGCTGGTTGATGTCCTGCAACGCCGAATGCAGCGCCCGCACAATGCTTTGCACAATGAACGTCATGGTCAAAACGGCAAAGGACGCGGCCGCTACGGCCACCACCAGATAGCCGATCAGATCCTGGCGCGCCTTTTCTTTCAGCCGGTTGGCCTTCGCCATCACGCTGCTTGCCAAGCGATCTTCCAACACCTTGAGCCTGTCAATCTTGCTTGTTTGCTGATCAAACCAGCGCACAGGATCAATGCCGTAGCCGCCGGCAACGCCCTGCGTCAGCGCTACCTCGCGCAGCTGCGTTGCTTTTTTGACCTCTTCACCGCTGAGAAAGTCGTCCAGACGCTGGCGAGCGCTGCTGTCGGCCACCACACGAAAGCTCTCCCAGTACGCGGTTTCCTGCCCCTGCATGGCCAGCAGGCGCTGGTATACGGATGGGCGCATTTGATCGGCGCTAAAGACATTGGCCAGCAAGGCGCGCTCAACACCGGCCAGCTCCTTGGCCTTGAGCAGCAGGACATAGGCCCCGAGCTGGCGCGCAATATCGGCATTCATGCTCATGTGCGTCAGCCGGCTCACCAGCGTCAGCAAGGTGCCGTTGGTACGGGTATAGCGATCTACCGCGTCTGCAACGTCGATATTCTGGTTCTGGACGTTGGTACGCAGATCGTCCAGCGCCGACAGCTGCTGTTCGATGGTGCGCATCCTGCGGACAAGCGCGTCGTCCAGCGCTGCCGAACGCATCGCGTTTTGCTCTTCAAGGTAGGCCGATAAAGCGCGGTCGCTGGCGGTATACTGATCGCGCAGCCGGCTGGCTGCGGCGTCATCGCCCCGGCCCATAAACGCCGCGGACCTGCCTCGCTCGCGCTGCAGCTGATGGACCAGATTCCCTGCATGTCGGGCAAGCACCGCCATCGATTGCAGCGAATCCAGATTGGTTACCAGGCGCTGGCGCTCCACAATGCCGCTGCCGGCAAACCAGGCAAGCGCCAGCAAGGGCAGCAGCAAAGTCAGCAGGAATTTCCTGCCCATGGAAATACGGTGCAGCAGATGCATCATGGAAAATATCTCCCGGCGTAGCGTTAGACGTAAGCACTATGTGAAAAAGGATCGATGCATACTATCGGCGGGAGAGGCGGGGGTTGAAATCGTTTTTTGCGACACATAAGAAATGTTTGATTTGCATCAAACAAAACGGCCGCGCGACGCTTGTTGGTTAGCAAAAGCGTCGCGCGGCCGTATCGTTTCGTGCAGGCGGTTCTGGCGCTGTTTATCAGCCCTCGCCGTCGAACTCCGGCGTTTGCTGGCTGTAGTACGCGGCGATATCCGCAATATCCTCGTCCGACAGGGCCGCCGCCTGAGGCGACATCATGGCGGACATGCCGCCTTTGCGGTCGCCGGCACGGTACGCTTTCAGCGCGCTTTCCAGATACGTCGCCGACTGGCCGGCCAGGTTCGGATAGATATCCGCAGACGCTATGCCGTTCATGCCGTGGCAAGCGGCACAGGCGCTGATTTTCCCCTTGCCGGCTTCGGCATCGCCGTCTGCCAGCGCAACGCTGGAAAAAGTCAGCGTGCTTGCCATCATGGCAACCGCTAGCGCTGTCTGCTGAACGTATTTCATATCATGCCTCTCTTGAGCAATAGCTGTTAGGTGCCCTGCTGAGCAAAGCGCTGTATCACAACATCGTCGTCGGGTGTTTCTGTCGCGCCTATTAACGTCGCGCCTATTAAACAAAGCTTACCCGGGCACGGCAAGCCGCCGGACGCCATGGTTTCCAGTGAGCTTGACGTATGTCAAACACCGGTAAGAAAAGGCTATATCCCTATACGATATAAGGCCTTTGCGATGGTAGTATAGCCGCATTCGCTATAAAAATACCCTGATTGCAAACGTGGCCATACGCTCGGATAGCCGCCGATACGAGACGGTAGTCCGGCCCCCGGCCGTAACACTAGAGTGAGGAGACAACCATGGGCATGTGGAAGTTGAAGCGTCGCGATTTCCTGAAAGGCCTGGGGGTAACCGGTACCGGAGCTATGCTCAGCGGCAACGTCTGGGCGCTTAACCGACTGGAACCCATCGGGGACACCCTGGCAAGCGAGTATCCCTATCGCAGCTGGGAAGACCTGTACCGCAACGAGTGGACATGGGACAGCGTAGGCCACGCCGCCCACTGCATCAACTGCATGGGCAACTGCGCGTGGAACGTCTACGTCAAAGACGGCATCGTCATTCGCGAAGAGCAGATCGCCAAATACCCCCAGGTCAACCCGAACGTGCCCGACGCCAACCCCCGGGGCTGCCAGAAAGGCGCGATCCACTCCACCGCGATGTACGAGGCCGACCGCCTGCGCCACCCGCTCAAGCGCGCCGGCGAGCGCGGCGAGGGCAAGTGGCAGCGCATCTCCTGGGACCAGGCCACCGAGGAGGTCGCCGACAAGATCATCGACATCTTCGAGAAGTACGGCCCCGGCAAGCTCAAGACCCACCAGGGTTCGGGCAACCAGACCATGGTGCGCCAGTCGGCCCCGAACCGCTTCGCCTCGCTGGTGGGCGGCATCCAGCTCGACGGCTTCACCGTGGTGGGCGACCTGAGCACCGGCGCCCACCTCGCCTACGGCAACCCTCTGGAGAGCTTCACCTCCGACGCCTGGTTCGACGCCGACTACATCCTGCTCGGCATGATCAACCCCAACGCCACCCGGATCCCCGACGCCCACTACATCTGGGAGGCCAAGTACAACGGCGCGCGCATCACCAGCACCGCGCCGGACTACAACCCCAGCGCCATCCATACCGACCTGTGGATGCCCATCAAGCAGGGCTCCGATCCGTTCCTGGCGATGTCCTTCGTCAACGTGATCATCGAGGAGCGCCTCTTCAAGCCCGCCTTCATGAAGGAGCAGACCGACCTGCCGATGCTGGTCCGCCAGGACAACGGCAAGCTGCTGCGCGAGGCGGATCTGGTCGAGGGCGGCTCCGACGAGGTCTTCTACCACTGGGACCTGAATCGCGGCGAGGCGGTGCGCGCCAAGGGCTCGATGGGCGACGACGACAAGACCCTCAGGCTCGGCGACGTCGACCCGGCGCTGGAGGGCGAGTTCGAGGTCGAGGGCATCAACGTCACCACGGTCTTCGAGCAGGTCAAGCAGGAAGCGGCCAAGTACACCCCCGAGAGCACCTTCGAGTACACCAACATCCATCCGGACGTGGTGCGCCAGGAGGCGCGGCACCTGGCCGCCGCCCGCAAGGCGATCGTGATGCTCGGCTACATCACCTCGAGCTACTCCAACTGCCTCTACATCGGCTGGGGCTACGCCCTGGCGCTGGCGCTGACCGGCCACGGCGGCCGCACCGGCGGGCTGGACACCTCCTGGGTGGTGTGGAACCACCCGAAGTGGACCGAGCTTGCCACCTTCGACGGCAAGAAGTCGGCCCGCTACGAGCCGGGCGGCCTCGGCGAGGTGCTGCGCGGCGGCATGATGGACGGCATCCGCCGCCACTTCGACAACGAGAAGCTCAAGGAGCGCACCGGCTTCGACGTCGACGAGATGGAAGCCATGATGCAGGAGTCCATCGACGAGGGCTGGATGCCCTACTACGGCGAGATCAAGGGCATGATCTCGATCGCCGACAACACCTTCCGCCGCAACAAGATCGCCGAGACCTACCGCGAGGAGCACCTGCGCCAGGCCAGCGAGCTCTACGTCAACATCAACGTGCGCATGGACTCCACCGCCGAGTGGGCCGACTACGTGCTGCCGGCGGCCAGCCACTACGAGGCCTGGGACCTGCGCACCCAGGGCTACCACCGCTTCTGCAACGTCTTCACCCAGTCGGTGCCGCCGGTGGGCGAGTGCAAGCCCGACTGGGACATCATGGCGCTGTTGACCAAGAAGATTCAGGAGCGCGCCATCGCCCGGGGCATCGGCCCGATCCAGGACGGCGAGGTCACCCGCGACCTGCACACCATCCACGACGACTTCACCCGCAACGGTGAGCTCAACACCGACCTCGACGTCTTCCGCTACATCGTCGAGAACTCGCCGGAGTTCGGCGGCGTGAGCGTGGAGGAGGCCAGCGAGCGCGGCTTCATCGTGATGAACGAGCAGGCCGGCCTCAACCAGCCGCTGGAGAAGGACCAGCCCTACAACCCCTTCACCGCGCAGACCGATGGCAAGCAGCCCTACGAGACCCTCACCGGGCGCATCACCTTCTACTGCGACCATCCGCGCTTCGTGAAGCTGAAGTCCACGGTGCCCACGGCGCGGCTCTACGCCGGCCCCGAGGCCTCGAAGTACCCGCTGCACTTCTACTCGCCCCACGCGCGCTGGGGGATCCACTCCAACTGGCGCAGCAACAAGTACCTGCTGCGGCTACAGCGCGGCGAGCCCAACATCTACATCAACCCGCAGCTGGCGGCGGAGCGCGGCATCCAGGACGGCGATCGGGTCAAGCTGTTCAACGCCAACGGCGAGTTCTTCGCCCAGGCCAAGTTCTACCCGAGCATTCCGGCCGACTCGATCATGATGGAGCACGGCTGGGAGCCGCATCAGTACATCCATCGCAAGCCGATGAACAACTCCCACGCCACCCTGCTGCAGCCGCTGGAGCTAGTCGGGGGCTGGGGCCACCTGCAGTTCATCTACGCCAAGTGGAACGCCAACCAGGTGATCCACGAGAGCAGCTACGACATCGAGCTTGCCAAAGCCGAAGACATTGCCGAGCCGCGCGCCGTTTAAGAGGAGATTGTCATGGCTGTCAAACGCCAACTCAGCATGGTGCTGGATTTGAACAAGTGCATCGGCTGTCAGACCTGTACCGCCGCGTGCAAGCTGATGTGGACCAACCGTAACGGCCGCGAGTTCATGTACTGGAACAACGTGGAAACCCAGCCAGGGCTTGGGTACCCCCGCGACTACCAGAACATGGGCGGCGGTTTCGACGATGACGGTGCGCTACGCCTGGGCCGCCAGCCCAGCCAGGAGGACTACGGCATCCCGTGGGAGTACAACTACGAGGAGGCGCTGATGACCGGCACCGACCCGTGGCTGCGCCCCCACGTGAAGCCCACCTGGGGCGCCAACTGGGACGAGGACCGGGGCGAGGGCGACTACCCCAACAGCTTCTACTTCTACCTGCCCAGGCTCTGCAACCACTGCGCCAACCCCGGCTGCCTGGCGGCCTGCACGCGCAACGCCATCTACAAGCGCCAGGAAGACGGCATCGTGCTGGTGGACCAGGAGCGCTGCCGGGGCTATCGCTACTGCGTCAACGCCTGCCCCTACAAGAAGGTCTACTTCAACGAGCAGATCTCCAAGTCGGAGAAGTGCATCTTCTGCTACCCGCGCATCGAGAAGGGGCTGGCCACCGCCTGCGCCCAGCAGTGCGTCGGCCGCATCCGCTGGATCGGCTACCGCGACGACGAGGAGGGTCCGATTCACCAGCTGGTGGAGAAATACAAGGTGGCGCTGCCGCTGCACCCCGAGTGGGGTACCCAGCCCAACGTCTTCTACGTGCCGCCGCTGTCGCCCTCCAAGTACGCCTCCGACGGTCGGGAGCTGGACGAGCCGCGCATCCCGCTCGAGTACCTGGAGAGCCTGTTCGGGCCCCGCGTCGGCGAGGTGCTCGACACCCTGCAGGCCGAGCGCCAGGCCAAGGCCGAGGGTCGCGAGAGCGAGCTGATGGATACCCTGATCGGCTACAAGCACGCCGAGATGTTCAAGCTCAGCTAGGAGAGGCGCCATGACCCAGCCCACCGCCGCATCTGCCGTCTCTGAACAGACGGCACGGCTGGCCGCCGAAGCGTCGCTGTATCGCCTGGCGGCGGCGCTTTTCGGCTATCCGCTGGCCGAAACCCAGCAGGCGCTGGAAGACGGCCGCCTGCACGCCGCTCTGTCGTCGGCCTGGCACACGCTGACCGGCGACGCCTGGCCGGCGCTGCCCCCCAGCGCCAGCCTGGACGACATGGAAGTCGGGTATATGGCCACTTTCGTGCACGGCCGTCGCGGCAAGCCACGCGTAGCACTGCTGGGAAGTGCCTACGACGCGCTGCTCGCCGGGGAAACCCCCGGCGGCTATATGCTCAACGTCCAGGCCTTTTATCGCCACTTCGGCCTGCAGGCCGCCCAGGGCGACGAGGGCCATCTCGACGAGCCCGATCACCTGGTCAGCATGTTGGAATTCTGTGCGCTGCTTTGCCATCTGGAAACCCAGGCGCTCAATCGCCAGGGCGACGCTGCACCCTACCGCCGCGCCCGGCGTGACTTCATCGCCCGCTATCTGGCCCCGATGCTGCATGCGGTCAAGGAGCGCCACGCCAGCGCCGGCAATTACGGGCTGGACGCCACCCTGGCGCATTTGATTGCCGTGCTGCCCGAATGGGCCGAGCGCGAGCGCGCACGGCTTGAAACCCAGGTCGGGCCCTGCCCCGAACCGGGCAGCCGAGCTGCGGCATCGCCCAACCAGGCCATGTGGGACTGACTGCCCCACTGCTCGAATCACGGCGTGCCCGGATACCGTCCGCGCCCCTACACTGTTGAGGAAACATGCCATGAAACTGCGTCATCTGCTATTCGGCACGGCAGCGCTGGCCTTCGCCGGTACCCAAGCCATTGCCGACAGCAACGTGTACGACCCCAACGTCACAGCCGTCCAGCCTGGCGATAGCGTCAAGGTCTCGACGGTGCCGGGCAACATCTATCTGCGTACCCAAGACGATCCTGACGATCTGATCTGGGATCGCCTGCCCACCTACCGCACCACCCTGTTTCCCGCGCCGCCGGTACACCGGTCGGTCAAGCTGCGCTTTACCGAGGAAATAGAAGCCGGCAAGACGCTATACTTTCAGGTAGCACGCACCGACGAGCGTTTTTATCTGCGTCTGCGCTGGAAGGACGCAACCCGCAACGGCAGCACAACAGTGGATGACTTCCGCGACGGCGTAGCGGTGCAGTACGCCCTCAACGGTGCGGATACCTCCTATATGATGGGCTCCGGGCCGGACAATCCCGTCAATATCTGGTACTGGCGCGCCGATCACGAAAAACGGGTTGACAACCTGGCCGCAGGCGGCTACGGCAGTACAACCACCCTGCCCGACCAGAACGTGGAAGGGGCCAGCGCCTATATCACCGAAGAGAACAGCGCCAATAACGAGTGGCATGTGGTAATGTCGCGGCCGCTGGATACGCAAAACAGCGAATACAGCGCAGATTTGCGTCGCGATACGGTGCCCATGGGCTTCGCCCTGTGGCAAGGCAGCGACAATGAGCGCGACGGTAACAAGCGTGTAACCCATACGTGGATCATGCTGGATACCGGTGCCGGCACCGAGACATCCACAGAAGGTTAACGAGGTAACGACGATGTCGGTTTCCCATTTCTCGCCCGATGAGCGTGACCCCCTGGCATTGGCGCCGGCTGACTGCGGCCGCGGCCACTCCTGCCAGTTTTGCCCCCACGAGAGCACCTGCAGCCTTGACAAGCCGCAGCATGAAAAGCGCCTGATCGAGTCCCGGCTAAGCCAGGTCGGCCAGATCCTGCTGGTCATGGCCAACAAGGGCGGCGTGGGCAAGAGCACGGTATCGGCCAACGTCGCCGCCGGGCTGGCTGCCCGAGGGTACCGCGTGGGCGTGGCCGATGCCGACATCCACGGCCCCAATCAAAGCCGCTTTTTCGGCTTTGCCGGCGAGCGTATCCGCCTGAACAAGGAAGGGCTTTCCACCCAGGCGTTTACCGCCGAGGGCGTTGAGCATCCGGTCAGGATTGGCTCGCTGGCGTTCATGATGGAAACCGACGACACCCCGATCGTCTGGCGCGATGCCTACAAGCACGACTTCATGCACCACCTGATCGGCTCGTTCGACTGGGGGCCGCTGGACTTTCTCGTCATCGACATGCCCCCGGGTACCGGCAACGAGCTGATTACCCTGGCCGATATGCTGGAAGGCCAGGACGTTGCCGCCCTGCTGGCCACCACGCCTCAGGAAGTCGCGCTGATGGACAGCCTCAAAGCGGTGCGTTTCTGCCAGGAGCGCAGCATGCCCCTGCTGGGTGCCGTGGAGAATATGTCCGGCGTCACCTGCCCGCACTGCAGCGGCCATTTCCACCTCTTTCCCCGGGCGCATCTGGCCGAGGCGCTGGCCGAGCACGACGTTGAATCGCTGGCGCAGATTCCGCTGTCCCCGGCACTGGCCAGCGGTTCCGACAGCGGCCGGCCTATCGTCATCGATGCCCCGCAAGGCCCCGAGGCCCAGGCATTTGCCCCGGTGATCGACGCCTGCATCGCCCATGCCAAAGCGATGTTTGCCGAAGCCGCCGTGGCATCGCTTGATACGCTGGCGCAAGGGGCCAGCAATCAGTTCGACGCGGCCCTTGCCGATCTGCCACAGGAGCAGCAGGACGCGCTTCGCGGCCAGCTCGCCGATCTGCTGCGGCAGTAACGCATGTTGCCTTTGCACCAGAACGCCTTCTCCCGAACGCCTTTTCAGGACGCATCAATGACCCAGACAGCCAATCCGGACCGCCGCCGCTTCTTTCGCCAGCTGCTCGACGGCGCCAATCCCAACGCTCCCCAGCGCGCGGCCTGGCATCGCGTGCCCGAAGTCGGCGCCGGCGACGGCGACGTGCTGTGGTCCGGCTGGGCCGGCGACGGCGAAGTCTTTGTGGTCGGCGATGAGGCCATGGTGCTGCACTTCGACGGCCACGCCGATGCGCAAAATCGGCTGTGGAAGCCCATGGAAACCCCCGGCAACCTGCCGCTGCATGACGTTTGGGGACCTTCTCGGGATCACCTGTTCGCCGTCGGCTGGATGGGCTGCATTCTGCACTTTGACGGCACCCGCTGGACACAGCAGTACGGCGGCCTTGTCGACGACGAAAGCCAGGCCTTTATTGCCTGCGCAGAAAATACGC
This sequence comes from Halomonas cibimaris, assembly GCF_055379665.1. Classification (NCBI taxonomy): domain Bacteria; kingdom Pseudomonadati; phylum Pseudomonadota; class Gammaproteobacteria; order Oceanospirillales; family Halomonadaceae; genus Halomonas; species Halomonas cibimaris. The sequence goes on along the minus strand of NZ_AP043828.1, from coordinate 2,272,280 downwards.
CGCTGTTCGCCATCGACGGCAACGCCTCCGGCCACGCCTGGGCGGTAGGCGATGACGGCATGATTCTGCACTACGACGGCCACGCCTGGCAGCGAGAGACCAGCCCCACCTATATCAACCTGCGCGCCGTTGCCTGCACCCCAAACGGTGGCGTCTACGCCGCCGGCGGTGAAGGCACCGTGCTTTATCGCGCGCCCGACGGCGGCTGGCAGGCGCTGGACTGCCCGCTAAGCTCCGGCTTTCAGGCCATGCTGGTGGTCGACGACGACACGCTGCTGCTCGGCGGCGGGCGCTACTTTGTCGACCAGGGCGGTTTTCGCGGCGAGCTGGTGCGCTACGCCAACGGCCGCTTTCAGGCCATCGAGGTCGACACGCCCATGCCGCGCTTGCGCTCGCTGCGCCCGTACAAGGACGGCGTGCTGATCGTCGGCGATCGCGGCTATCTGTTCTATCTGCGCGATTTTCTTACCGAAGCACGCACCGCAAAGCCGCGGCTGTACCAGCTGGAAAGCAACTGCCACCACGATCTGATGGACATCGTGCCGCTCTCTACCGGCGAAGCGCTGGTGGTGGGTGATTTTGGCACGGTAATGACCGCCGCGCCGGACTTCATCAACGTTCTGGCGCCGGCGGTAAGCGCCGCTTCGCAAAAACCCCGCTGGGAAGCCATGGACTCACCTACCGACCGCCAGCTGTGGAATCTCTGGGAGACCCCCCAGGGCACCTGCTACGCCTGCGGCGAAGCGGGTACGGTGCTGCGCCTGGCGGCCGGCGCCGAGCGCTGGGAGCCGCTCCCCGCGCCTACCGAGCTCAATCTGCACTGCGTGTGGGACGCCGGTGAGGGCGGGCTTTACGCCGCCGGCCAGTTCGGGCAGATTTTCCGTTTCGACGGCAGCGACTGGCAGCTTCACTTCGATCTGCACCTGGATATCACTATTCTGTCCATGTGGGGTACCCGCCCGGACTCGATTTTTGCCGTGGGCGATGAAGGGCTGATTCTCCACTTTGACGGGCTGGGCTGGAACCGACTGCCCAGCGGCACCGCCTCGGCGCTTTACCATCTCTGGGGCATGGACGACGAGCATCTGCTGGCCGTGGGCGATTTCGGCCTGGTGCTGCGCTATAACGGCCGCGAGTGGACCGACTTTGCCGCGGGCACTGAAAACTTCCTCTACGGCGTATGGGGCAATGCGCTGGACAATATCTACGCCGTGGGGCTTTCCGGCACCCTGGCCCACTTCAACGGCCAGCGCTGGAACCTGCTGCCCATTCGCGTGCGCGACGACTTACTTTCGATTACCGGATCGGCCGCCGCCGGCGCTTATGCCGTAGGCACCCACGGCTGCGCCCTGCGCCTGGAAAACGGCCAGTGGCTAAGCGAGCCGACCGGCACGGAGCTGGGCCTGCGCTCCGTGCTCGCCACCCGCAGCGGCGAGGTATACGCCGTAGGCGATCAGGGCACCATCATGCGCCGGCCTGTGCGCTCTGCTTGATGTCAGCCGCTGCCGTCCATGCGGCAGCGGCTGCTTGCTGGCCTTGGCGCCTGCTGCCCTGTTACACCAGCGCCACTTCGGGAAAGTCGATCGCCGGACGAATCACGTTGTTCAGCCAGTTGCTCAGGCTGTTGACGCTCACCAGCCCGATGATTTCCACCAGCGTCGCGTCGTCAAGGCCTGCCTCGCGGGCAGCTCGGAGCGCTTCATCGCTGAGATGGCCGCGCTTTTCCAGTACCGCAAGCGCTACATCAAGCAGCGCCTGATCGTAGGCCGTCTTGGCCTTACCGGCTTGGGCCTGCATGGCCGCTTCAGCGCTCACGCCGGCCGCCCGGGCGCTTACGGTATGCCCGCTGACGCAATAGCCACAGCCGTTGGCATTGGCAACGGCAAGCGCAAGCATTTCGCGCTGGGCCGCGGAGAGCCGGCTGTCTGCGGTCATGGCCTGCTGAGCGGCAAGAAACGCGTTCAGCGTGCCGGAATGGTGCGCCATGCCGGCAAAGAAATTCGGCAGCATGCCGAGCTTTTGCTGCACCGACGCCAGCGCAGGGGCCGACTTATCGTCGGCTTTTTCGCGGCTTAGCAGGGGAAGACGTGACATAAAGAACCTCTTTTGTATACAAAATGGTCAGACGCACGCTACAAAATAGCGAAGCGCGCTAAAACAAGGCGTTTCTGAAGCGTTACACCGCCGGCTCGCAGCGTAGCGGCAAATCAGGCCGGGTGCGGTGTTCACCCCGTTCACGGCGTGCGCTCTGCAGCGCTGTGCGCAGCCCTTCTTCTACGGTGGGGTGATAAAACGGCATTGTTAGCAGGTCATCCACGGTCATTTCCTGCTGGATCGACCAGGCGAGCAGATGCAGCAGATGCTCTGCATCCGGCGCGGCCATTTCAGCGCCCAGCAGCCGGCCGCTGCGTTCCTCGGCGTATATCTGTAAACAGCCAGCGTTGCGCCCGGCAGTCAAGGCACGTCCCTGGCGTGAAAAATCAGCGCGGCCGGTCACGATCCCGCTCGCCGGCAGCGAGTCTGCGGTGAGCCCGGCATACCCTGCACCCGGCTCGGTAAATACCACCCCCATGGGCGTACGCCGCGCGAGGCGCTGGGCTTGCGGGTTCAAGGCATGATGAGCAGCGATGCGTCCGGCGTCTGCGGCTTCGTGCATCAGCGGGCGCAGCCCATCCACGTCGCCGGCGATAAACAGCGGCAGATCGCCCACGCGCAGGGTGGCCGGATCAAAGCGGGGCACGCCGCGCGCATCCAGCGTCACGCCATGGTTTTCCAGCCCGATACTCTCCAGCCCCAGCCCCTCGACGTTAGGCCGGCGGCCGAGCGAGGCCAGCACCCAGTCCACCTCTACGTCGCGGCCGTCGGCCTGCACCACAATACCGGCCTTGCCTTCGCTCAGCTTGACATCCGCCCCAACGGTGACGTGCATCTGCCGGCGCAGCGCGGCAAGCAGGCTTTGATTGACCGGCTCTGCGCCAAGCCCCGCCACGCGAGAGCCACGGGTAAAGCCGTGCACCTCGCAGCCCAGCTGGGCAAACGCCTGACCCAGCTCCACGCCAATGGGGCCAAGGCCGACCACGCCGACCCGGCGGCCGGGTGCTGTAAGCTCAAAGACTTCGTCAGAGGTCACTACGCGCTCGCCAAACGTACGCCAGGCCTCGGGCAGATTGGGACGAGTGCCGGTGGCGATAATCACCGCCTCGGCCTCGATGCGCTCACCGTTGACGTCAAGCGTCGTCGGCGAAACAAAGCGCGGCCGGCCGTGAATGCTGCGCTCGCCCAGCGCCTTGGCCGTGCTTACCGCCCCGGCGGTGAAATCGTCGCGCAGGCGGCGAACGTGGGCCATAACGGCGGGCAAGTCCATCGTCAGCGCCTCGCCGTTTTGCATGCCACATTCGGCCAGCCAATCGCGACGGCCATAGGCGTGAGCCACTTCCAGCAGCGCCTTGGAAGGCATACACCCCACTCGCGCGCAGGTAGTGCCGTAAGGCCCGGCGTTGATCAACACCACATCGTCTGTATAGCGCCTGGCCTCCTTCAGCGCCGTCAGGCCGGCGGTACCGGCGCCTAGAATGGCAAGCGTCACGCGTCGCGTCATGGATATTGCTCCCGCTTGTGTTTGAAAAGCTCCGTCCAAGGGCGGCTACACGGGCCGAATACTGGCTACGACTGGCGGCGGCAGGTATTCAGACCCAGCAGGCGATACGCCGGGCAGAAGCTGATAAAGCCGGTCGCCAGCGGCAGGATGCCTACCCAGCCCCAGGCGCCGATAACATCGGTAAGTGCCAGCACAATCAGCGCGATGCCGACTACGATGCGTATCGTTTTATCTATTTTGCCTACGTTGCAGTTCATGACGTTCTCCCCAATACCGTGCTGTTGTATAGCGATAAACTTGTTGAATAGCGATAAACGCGCGTCAATCCCGGCTTATTTTTCCGGCTGCCAGGCGACGTCAGGGTCCACGCTATAGCTCCAGGGCAGCCCGCTATTACGCCAACCGTCAACCGCTCGCACACCGACGGATTCACCCTGTTCCAGCTTGCTGCCTTCAAAACCGTCAGTGACCGAATACACTTCACTGTAGCCCATCTGGTGAATCGCATCTGCCGCCGGTGCGCTGCGGGTAGAACCTGAGCGGCACATCACGATAACCGGAGCGTCCTGGTCGACCCCCTGGGCTTCCAGCTGCTCGCGTACCTGATCGGTAAAGTCTGTATTTTTATGCATCGGCCAGGTGCGCGCTTTTTCATTGAAGCGATCGCGGTCCGCCAGCATCCAGGGTACGTGGATATCAGTGGGCGTGGCGAAGCCGGTGAACTTGGCCTCTATCGGATCACGCACGTCGATCAGCACGGCGCTTTCGTCATCCTGCATCAGCGCGTAGGCCTGTTTGGCGTCAAGATAAAGCCCCAGCTGCGTCTCCCGGTAGCTATCGGACGATTCGGCAAACGCCGGAGCGGCGCTTAGCGTCGCTGCCAGCAGCACCGGGGCCCAAGCGTAGTGAATCTTCATGGCGGCTCCTTTCAGTATGATGACCCGGTCGAAAGCCAACCGAGCGCTGTCCTTACAGACTATCCGAGACGCCAGATACTTTCAATAAAAATATAATGTTTAAAAATAAGATGTACCCGCCACTTGCGTATCGAACGCCGCAGGGTGTCTTCGCCGCCTTCCGGCTGCGCCAAGGTTGGCTTACCGTGCCGTCGATGGCCCATCGCGCGCGGTTCAAAAGCGGCGCCGGCACGTTCGTTCAAGCGTTAATTGCGTTAATGAGTGTGCGTGTGCATGCGACAGACAGCGTCGTATAGCGATGGAAAGATGGATAAATCAGCCGCCGCGCTACCGGGCGGCTTGATAAATCGATGCGTTTCAATAATGCAGCACGGTACGAATGCTTTCGCCCTTGTGCAGCAGTTCGAAGGCCTCGTTGATCTTTTCGAACGACATGTCGTGGGTGACAAAATCGTCGATATTGATCTCGCCGTTCATGTACTGCTCCACATAGCCCGGCAGCTCTGAGCGGCCTTTCACGCCGCCGAAGGCAGAGCCTTTCCAGACTCGGCCGGTCACCAGCTGGAACGGGCGGGTGCTGATCTCCTCACCGGCACCGGCCACGCCGATAACGACCGATTCCCCCCAGCCTTTATGGCAGCATTCCAGCGCCGAGCGCATGACATTGACGTTGCCAATGCACTCAAAGGAGTAGTCGACCCCACCGTCGGTCATGTCGACGATCACCTCCTGGATGCTGGCCGCGTAATCTTTAGGATTGACGAAATCAGTAGCGCCGAACTGCTCGGCCAGCTGAAACTTCTCCGGATTAATATCAATGGCGATAATCCGGCTGGCCTTGGCCATAACGGCGCCCTGAATCGCGGCGAGACCGATGGCCCCCATGCCAAAAATGGCAACAGTAGCGCCCGGCTCCACCTTGGCGGTATTCAGAACGGCACCGATACCGGTCGTTACGCCACAGCCCAACAGGCAGATCTTGTCCAGCGGCGCCTGTTGCGACACCACGGCCAGCGACACCTCAGGCAGCACGGTATACTCGCTGAAAGTCGAGCAGCCCATGTAGTGATGCAGCGGCTGGCCGTCCAGTGAAAAACGCGTGGTGCCGTCGGGCATCAGCCCCTTGCCCTGCGTGGCACGCACCGAGCTGCACAGGTTGGTCTTGCCGGAAAGGCAAAACTTGCACTTACCGCATTCCGCAGTGTACAGCGGGATAACGTGGTCGCCGGGGCGCAGGCCGGTCACGCCCTCGCCCACTTCCTCGACAACACCGGCGCCTTCGTGGCCCAGCACCGAAGGAAACAGTCCTTCGGGGTCCGCTCCCGAGAGCGTAAAGGCATCGGTATGGCAGACGCTGGTGGCAACCATACGCACCAGCACTTCGCCGGCCTTGGGTCCTTCAACGTCGATGTCGACCAGCTCCAAAGGCTTGCCCACTTCCAGGGCGACGGCAGCGCGTGACTTCATCTTCATTCTCCTCGCTTGGATGCAAAAACGTGCAACTCGCCAAAATAATTCAGGGGTGGCTCTGCGATGAGCTCGCCCCTTGGGCTCAACACCGTTGCGGTGATGCCGGCGCGCACGCTGTGGTTCCCAGTGTAGTCAAAAGCGCTATCTGGGATAATCCGCACCAAAGACATAACATTATTGTCACACAGCAATAATCCTGAAGGTTACAAGGGAGCCTCCATGCAACGCTGGGATCGTATCGAAGCCTTTGTCGAAGTCATACGGATGGGCACTTTTGTCGCCGCGGCGCGCGAGCTGTCGGTATCCCCTTCCCACGTCAGCCGGCTGGTGACCCAGCTGGAGCAGCAGCTGGACTGCGCGCTGCTCTACCGCACCACGCGCCAGATACGGCTGACCGACGCCGGGACACTCTATTACCGCCACTGCCGCCAGCTGTTCGACGGCTTTCGCGACGCTGAAGCCGCTATCGGCGATCTGCAGGGCCGGCCTCATGGGAAACTGTCGCTCACCTCGGCCACCACGTTCGGTGAGCGCTTTATCGCCCCGCTGGTCAATGATTTCCAGATTGCGCATCCGCAGCTGGAGGTGCGCATGCATTTTACCAACCGCCAGGTGGATATCATCGACGAAGGCTTTGACGTCGCCATCCGCATGGGTCGTCTGGAGGATTCCAGCCTGATTGCCAAGCGCCTGTGCGAGCGCCGCGAATACGTCGTGGGGGCCCCGGCATATTTTGCACGGGCTCCCCAACCCCACGCCCTGACAGAACTCCACCGACATCGCTGCCTAATCGGCAGTCGCAACCACTGGCGCTTCGCCGTAGACGGCGCACGCCGCGAGGTGCGCGTCGATGGCCCCTGGCGCGCCAACTCCGGGCCGGCCCTGCTCGATGCCGCTTTGAAAGGGCTGGGACTGGCGCAGCTACCCGGCTATTACGTAAAAAAACACCTGGATAACGGCGATCTGATCTCAGTGCTTGACGCCTACCGCCATGACGATAACGCCGTGTGGGCGGTGTTCCCGCGCCATCGGCAGCGCTCTCCCAAACTGCACTACTTCATTAATCACTTGGCGGAGCACCTGCCGCAAAACTTTCCGCTGTAGTCGCTTGTCAGGCTATTTGTGCAAGCCTGGATGGGCATGGCAGGTGGGACGGCGCGGCTATGTAAAAAACATGACCGCCGTACGGGCTATCACCAGAAGCGGCGGCGCTTGTTATAGCCGCACGGCAAGCACCTGCAGCACATCGCTAACGCCGGTGTGGTAGACGCCTTCTTCTACGTTTCGCGTCAGTTCGCGCCCCACCACAAAGCGAAAATCCGCGAAATTCGCCTGCAGCTCTTGCAGCGTAAACATCACGTCAGGATTCGAAGGGCCGCCCGTGTCGCGCGTGGCCTGGGCGGGCAGATAGCCTTCCAGAATAAAATACCCGCCGCGCTTCAAGCCGCGCTTCACAATGGCGTAGCTTTTTTGCCGCACGGCCTCGGGCGTGTGAACCCAGATCATCGTGACGACATCAAAGCTCTCCGCCGGCGGAACATAGTCGTTAAGATCGGCTTGCTGAGTCGTCAGCGTTACTTGGCGTTTAGCGGCCAGCTGCTGCGCCTTCTCCAGCCCCACCCTTGACTGGTCCATGGCCGTCACCGCGTACCCAAGTTCCGCCAGGAACGCCGCGTTTCGCCCCTCGCCTTCCGCCAGGCACAGCGCACGCCCCGCCACCTCCGGCGAAAGCTCACCCAGCGCTTGCTGTAAAAATTGATTGGGCTGCTCACCGTAGGCGTATTCCGCACCGGCAAAACGCGTATCCCAAAAGTCGGTAGTGGAACGTTGCTGGTTCATGTACATGCCCCTGAGATTGCTAAAACCCTAATAGAGCCATAGTCAGGTATTTTTGGCTACTACAGCGCCTCCCATCGGTATTTTTATTCGATGCACGACTATTTTCCCCTAACCCCATGATTTCATGGCGGTATCATTCAGGCTGGGCTAGTCTGATGGCTTTCCGCCATTGAGGCTGTGCCATGCCGGTTTTTCACCCTCGCGTAAACGACACGGGGCAGCCCGTACCCTTGCGTTCCCCTTCCACGCCCACGCCGCTATCGTGCTGGGCTGACGCCAACGCCATCGCTCGGGTGGTGCCTGACGGCCCCTTGCCGACGCATCTGAGCGGGCTGGCGCTGGCCCCGTGGCCGGACGATACACCAGGTGATGTGACGCGGCTCTGGCAGAGCGCGGTGACGCCGCTGGCCTTGGGGCGGGACACGCCGGCGCTGCCCTCGTTACCCGGCAAAGTGCCCGCCGCCGGCGCGGTGGTGCTCGAGCCCGACGGCCGGGTGTGGGTCATTCACCCCAGCAACGGCTTTGGCGGCTATCGGGCGACGTTCCCCAAGGGCAGGCAGGAGCCGGGGCTGAGCCTTGAGCAGACCGCGATCAAGGAGACACTCGAGGAGGCCGGGCTGGCAATTGAGCTGATCCGCTGGCTGGTGGACGTGCCGCGCTCGGCCAGCCTGACCCGCTATTTTCTGGCACGGCGTATCGGCGGCAGCCCGGCGGCCATGGGCTGGGAAAGCCAGGCTGTCAGCCTGGTGCCTATCAAGCGCCTCGGCGAGGTGCTGCATCACGCCAACGACCAGCCACTACAAGAGGCCTTGCACCATGATGCCTAACGATACCGTACCCTCTGCCCCACTGAGCCATTACCGCGGCTGCTTGCTCGCCGGGGCCTGCGGCGATGCGCTGGGCGCTCGGGTGGAGTTCTGGCCGCGAGCGGAGATTATTCAGCAGTTCGGTGAACCGGGCATTACCCACTTCTGGCCCGCCTACGGGTGCACAGGGGCCATTACCGATGACACTCAAATGACGCTGTTCACTGCCGAGGGGCTGTTGGCCACCGAAGCCCAGCCGCGGGTGAGCGACATCGAGGGGCATCGTCGGACGGGGGCCGCCGCGTTGCAGCGCTGGCTACTGACCCAGAACGAGAAAAGCGCTCTGACAGACCCGACAAGCCCGGTCAAAAGCGCGCTGGTCGCTGATCCCGTCCTGCATGCGCGACGCGCGCCGGGCAACACCTGTTTGTCGGCACTTCGAGAGATGAAGGTCCTCGGCGAGCGGGCGGGGAACCACAGCAAGGGCTGCGGCGGGGTGATGCGAGTCGCGCCGGCGGGGCTGTTTGCGGCTACCCACGGGCTGGCACCGGAAACGACGTTTGCCCTGGGCCGGGAGCTTGCGTGGCTGACGCATGGGCATCCCAGCGGCTACCTGACCGGCGGTGTGCTGGCCGTGTTGATTCAGCGGTTGATCAAGGGCGACAGCCTGGAAGACAGCGTAACGCTTGGCCTGGCGCTGCTGGCCGAAGAAGACGGCCACGAGGAGACGCGAGACGCCCTGCAACAGGCGTGGCGTCTGGCGGATAGCCCGACACCTTACCCGGAGGCCATCGCCGCCCTGGGCGAAGGCTGGGTCGCCGAGGAGGCGCTGGCCATTGCCGTTTATTGCGCGCGGGTAGCCGAGGACCTGCGCCACGGCGTGATACTGGCGGTGAACCACGACGGCGACAGCGACTCTACCGGGGCGATGGCCGGCAACCTGCTGGGCGCGATGCACGGCGAGGCGGCTATCCCCCAGCGCTGGCTGTCCGAGCTGGAGCTGCGCGAGACGATCGCCCTGATGGGCGAGGCGCTTGGCCCACGCTAAGGCGATAACAATGGGCGAAAAGACAAAAGGCAGCCCCGAGGGGCTGCCTTTATCCGTGGTCTGAAGGAGTTTGTATCCGCCAAACAAGCGGCCAGCGTTTAGACGTTTAGCAGCGCTTCGCGGCCATCCTTTGCTTTTTCGATACCAAAAATCCCGCTCAGCACGCTGTTACCGGCGGCAAGCCTTTTCGTGCCGTAGTCTCGCCGTTTTTGATCAGGTGGTCATGGAGCCCTGCCTGCATCATCCGCAAGGGCATCGTGTGGTCCACACGGGACTGAAACTCCAGCAGGATGTAAAAATAGACTCGCTGGGTCACGCCTTCCCACGTTGCCTGCACTGACCACACCACGTCTTCGATCTTTTCCTGATTCTGTAATGGTCTAATGAAACCGGACACTCACTTGGGTGATAAGCTTGCCATCCTGAACGAGGTGTCTCATGACCAGAAAACGACGTTCCTTTTCCACGGAATTCAAGCAGGAATGTAGTGGTCAAGTATTTTTGGCCATTGGCGAACGGTGGTCAGCTGGCACTCTTGTACTCTTTCGTGTTTCTCTACCTGTTCATCACCGGTGGTGGTGAATGGAGCCTGGACCGACTGCGCACAAAAGCATGACCTAAAGTCTGGGAGTGACAAACCGAACGCTGGCTGACTGTTGGCTTATCGACTGACGAGAAGCTCCTAATAAATGGTTGAGCCAATTATCCGGCTCGGCAACTGAGCTGAGCGATCTATCCAGGACACCAATACCATGAGCAACACCGAATCAAACCCTGCGCTGTTCGAATCGCGCGAGTGCCCCGTCATTGACGGCCACCGACTGATTCAGCATCTCGCCTCGCGTACCACCGAGGTAGGCGGTATTCCCATCAATCGGGTTCTACCCCAGCGCGGACGGCGTCTGATCGGGGCCTGGTGTTTTCTGGACCACGCCGGGCCTGCGGTATTTTCCGTGGACAGTCAGGGCATGCGCGTCGGCCCGCATCCGCATACCGGGCTGCAGACCTTCACCTGGATGCTGGCCGGCGACATTCTGCATCGCGATAGCCTGGGCAGCGAACAGATCATTCGCCCCGGGGAAGTCAACTTGATGACCGCCGGTCGCGGCATTGCGCACACCGAAGAATCGCTCTCGAGTGAATCCCAGCTGCACGCCGCGCAGCTATGGATCGCGCTACCCCACGCCCATCGGCATACCGAGCCCCGCTTCGATCATTATCCCGACCTGCCACGTTGGCAGGAACAGGGCGTTGATATCACCCTGCTCACCGGCGTGCTCAACGGCCATGAAGCGCCCACCCTCGCCTTCTCGCCGCTGGTGGGTGCCGATCTGTTCGCCGACGCCGAGGCGTCCGTTCGCCTGAACCTGCACAGCCACTACGAATACGGCGTGCTCGTGCTCGAAGGCGGCCTGCGCATCGGTCCGGATAGATTCGCGCCAAACGAACTGGCCTATCTGGGCTGTGGGCTCGACGACATCGCGCTGGAGCTTGACGTCGGTACCCGCGTGCTGCTGCTGGGTGGCGAGCCGCTGAACGAAGAGATTTTCATCTGGTGGAATTTCGTGGGGCACAGCAAGGCCGAGATCGCCCAGGCGCAGCAGGAATGGGAGGCCGGCGATTCGCGATTCGGCGATGTTCCCGAATTCGACGGCGACCGGCTGATGCCGCCGCCCATTCCATGGCGCATGACCTGATATCTGACAAGAGGACTATACGATGAAACTGACCATCATTCTCACCAGCACCCGCCCTGGCCGGGTCGGCAAGACCGTTGCCGACTGGTTTTACGACTATGCCCGGGCGAACCCTGTCGGGTTCGAGATCGGGTTCGCGGATCTTGAAGACATCAACCTGCCGTTGCTGGACGAACCCAACCACCCCGCCATGCAAAAATACGAGCACGAGCATACCAAACGCTGGTCAAAGATCGTCAATGACTCGGATGCCTTCATCTTTGTGCTGCCGGAGTACAACTACACCCCGCCGCCATCTTTCGTTAACGCGGTGGATTATCTGTACAAGGAGTGGAACTACAAACCCGCCGGCTTTATCAGCTACGGCGGCGTCTCAGGTGGTATTCGTTCGACTGAGATTGCCAAACATATCCTGAACACGCTGGAAATGGTGCCGGTAAAGCAACAGGTGATGATCCCGATGGTCGCCGATCATCTCGAAAACGGCATGTTCACGCCCACGGCGATTCACGAGCAGAGCGCGCAAACCCTGCTTGAAACCCTGGCCCGGTGGGCCAAAGCGCTAAAAACCATGCGGTGAGTTAGAGCATGGTTCGACGTAGCGAATGATCATTACAGCCGCTATCTTTGCTGTTTTTCTGACACTCCCCGCCCGCTGCGCTACGCGCTTTGGGCGGGGAGTGTCAGACGGCAGACGAGCAGCGCCACCATAGCAGTAGGATTCCTCCGCAGGCGCACGTATCTCCTACAGGCGCACGTATCTCCTGCAGGCGCACGTATCTCCTACAGGCGCACGTATCTCCTGCAGGCGTAACGCTTGGCCTGGCGCTGCTGGCCGAAGAAGATGGCCACGAGGAGACGCGAGACGCCCTGCAGCAGGCGTGGCGGCTGGCGGATAGCCCGACACCCTACCCGGAGGCCATCGCCGCCCTGGGCGAAGGCTGGGTCGCCGAGGAGGCGCTGGCCATTGCCGTTTATTGCGCGCGGGTAGCCGAGGACCTGCGCCACGGCGTGATACTGGCGGTGAACCACGACGGCGACAGCGACTCTACCGGGGCGATGGCCGGCAACCTGCTAGGCGCGATGCACGGCGAGGCGGCTATCCCCGAGCGCTGGCTGTCCGAGCTGGAGCTGCGCGAGACAATCGCCTTGATGGGCGAGGCGCTTGGCTCACGCTAAGGCGTTATAGGGCGATAACGGTGGGCGACAAGACAAAAGGCAGCCCTTCGGGGCTGCTTTTATGCGTGGTCTGAAGGAGTTTGTATCCGCCAAACAAGCGGCCAGCGTTTAGACGTTTAGTAGCACTTCGCGGCCATTCTTGGCCTTTTCAATACCAAAAATTCCACTCAGCACGCTGTTACGCTCGGCCAGGTCATCATCGCTATAACGGCCTTCATCCACCAGATAGTAGCGCAGATGCGGCTGATAGGCCTACAAGATGCCCGGTGGCCAAAAATACTTGACCACTACAGTAATAGGTCCGCACATGGATACCCATCACCTGACAGGCCTTGGCCAGCCGAGTCCCGTCACGCCGGGCGTCTTGCACCAGGGTCACGATGCGCTGGCGATCCGGGAAGCTGGTCAGTCGTCCTCGTCGTGGGTCGTGCCCCAGATCGCCTCGGCCTTTTTTGATAGGGCCAGCAACGCCGCCGTCTCGGCGAGGGCCTTGTCCTTGCGGTGCAGTTCTCGCTCCAGCTTGCGGAGCCGCTTCTGCTCCGCCTTACGCGCCTGACGAAGCTGCTTAGCCTGCGCTGCCGCCTCTTCGTTGGCGTTCATGCAGGCATCCCGCCAGGCCTCCACCTGCTCGGGGTAAAGCCCGCGCTCGCGGCAATAGGCGCTGAGTTCTGCTTCGTTCATGGGGGCCGTCTTCAGGACGATCTGGAACTTTTTCTGGCTGGTCCACTGATCGGGCTGGGTGGAACGTGATGGCAAAACCTGTCCTCGTGCTCTGGCCTGTTTCCGCCAATTGTAGAGGGTTGTCGCGGTGATGCCTTCCTGCTCGGCCAGTTCTGGGATGGTCAGGCTCATGGGCGGTGCCATCTTCTTGAGGATGGCTTCCTTACCCGCTCGAACGGCCGCCCCGACAGCGCCGTATAGGCTACCGTGTTCTGGATATTGGCGTGACCCAGGTACTGCTGCACCGTGCGAATATCCGTGCCGCTGTTGATCAGGTGCACCCCACAGGCGTGGCGCAGGGCGTGCGGGTGCCAGGGCACCCCCAGCACGCGCACGCTCAGCCGAGCCAGCATCTTCCGAAAACCCTCGATACTCACCGGCGCCCCGCGTTCGCTGACGAACACAAAGCCGTCGCGACGCTCGGTGGCCGTCTGGTAGCGCTTGAGCGCGCGTACCGTCTCCCCCTGAAGCGGGTGCGTGCCGTCCAACGAGCCCTTGGCCCGCTGAACGGTGAGGGTATGGCCGCTGGCCAGGTCTAGGTGCTGCCACTTGAGCGCGACAAGCTCGCTCACCCGCAGGCCATGCTCGAAGGCCAGACGAATCATCAGCGCATCGCGCTGGCCCTGGCGGCCTTTCTTCGCTGCCCGGATCAGGCGATGCACCTCGTCGCGGGTCAGGTGCTTACGGCCCCGCGCCGCGTCATTGGTCGAGCGCGTGCGGACTGTCCGGCTTTCAGTGGCCGGGCGCAGGCGGGTCACGCGAGATGAAGCGGCGTCAGTCATGGGCTTGGGCTCCCTGGGCGGCGGACACTGTCCGGGTTTTAGTTAAAAGACTGACAGTTATTGATGCATTCAGCCAGCAACCGCTGGCCCTATAAACCCAACCGTTTGGGTTTATGCTATGCTGTCGCTATGCCAACTATCACCCGTTTCGATGGCTTAAGGGCCGTCATCTACCCCAACGACCATCGACCAGCGCACGTCCATGTCACCGGCAAAGGCAGTGAAGCAGTGTTTATTCTGAACAGCCCCAGTGGCCCACCGGAGTTGCGCGAAAGCTACCGCTTCAACTCACCAGAGCTCAAACGTATTGCGTCGGTCCTATCGGTAGAGCTGTTGGCCTTATGTGCTAGATGGAGGGAAATTCATGGCTATGACTGATGATGTTATCAAGCAGGCAGAAGCCCGTATGGCCACCGAGCGCAGCCATACTCACGCTACGGCAGCCCGGTATAGTAGGCGTAACAATCGAGTGATTGTCAGCCTGCACACAGGGCTTGAACTTGCTCTTCCCCCGCACCTGGTAGAAGGTCTCGCCGATGCGACGCCGGATGCCTTGTCCGAGATCGAAATATCGCCCTCTGGGCTCGGGCTACACTGGCCTCAACTCGATGCCGACCTCTATGTGCCAGCACTCCTGGAGGGGCAGTTCGGCACCAAGGAATGGATGGCTCGCCAGCTGGGTGCAGCAGGCGGGAAAAGCCGTAGTCCAGCCAAGGGCAACGCCGCCAGAGCGAATGGCTTCAAAGGAGGCAGGCCTCGGAAAAAACAAGGATAAAACCTTTCGACCACCAGCTATCCCCCTCTGTCAGCGTAGTTGTCACCCAAACGGATTGAGAGGTGTGTAGTGGCATAGTGAATTTGGCCAGCTGGTTTTGAGTGTATGATCACTCACAGAGAAAAAATCAGGTGGACAGAATGACCAAGAGAAGAAATTTTAGCCCGGAATTTCGCCTGGAAGCAGCGCAACTGGTGGTGGATCAGGGCTACACCGTGAAAGCCGCGAGTGCCGCGATGGGCGTCGGTAAAACCACCATGGAATCCTGGGTTCGCAAGCTCCGTGCCGAGCGAGCTGGTAAAGTACCGCAAAAAGGCGACGCCATGACCCCGGAGCAGCGCGAGATTCAGGACTTAAAACGCCGCCTGCGTCGATCTGAAGAGGAAAAAAACATACTAAAAAAGGCTACCGCTCTCTTGATGTCGGACGGAATGAATCGTACGCGCTGATAGACCCGTTGAGTGAGCAAATGCTGGTTTCCATGGTCTGTGATGCGTTCGATATCAGTCGCTCAAGCTACTACGACTACCGCCAGCGGCGGCAAAACATCGATGCCAGTCGACTGGCCCTGAAAGCGATGGTTCGCCGCGTGTTTACCCAGGGCCGAGGCTCCGCCGGTAGTCGGACGGTCAAGGCGCTGCTCAATCAGGCTGGCATTACCATCGGACGCTTCAAGGTACGCCGTCTAATGCGTGAGCTTGGCCTTGTCTCCAGACAGCCAGGGCCATGTGCCTATCGGATGGCAACGGTGGAAAAGCCGGATATTCCCAATTTACTGGCTCGGGAGTTTACCGTTAGTCGCCCCGACCGTGCCTGGTGTGGCGATATCACTTACATCTGGACAGGGCAGCAATGGAGCTATCTGGCGGTGGTCATGGATTTGTATGCACGACGCGTGGTGGGCTGGGCCATGTCTCGGCATCCCGATGCGTCGCTGGTCATCAAGGCGTTGGATCATGCCTGGATATCGCGCGGCAAACCGGACGGTGTCATGTTCCACTCGGATCAGGGTAGCCAGTATGCCAGCCGGTCGTTCCGTCAGCGGCTATGGCGTTATCGCATGCAGCAAAGCATGAGCCGTCGTGGCAACTGCTGGGACAACGCCCCGATGGAGCGCCTGTTCCGTAGTCTGAAAACGGAATGGATACCTGCGCTGGGCTATACGGCGCTGCACACGGCTCGTCAGGATATCGGTGACTATCTGATGGGCTATTACAACCGACAACGTCCTCATGCCTTCAACGGTGAGATATCGCCCGTGGCAGCTGAGGAACAACTTAACGTACTGTCCGGAATTAGTTGACCACTACAGTATACCACCAGCAACATGAGGGCCAGCCTGCACAATTCCATAGGATATCTTTTTGTTTGTGATATCGGCTAATGCCTTTTCTTCCCACCCATCAGGCACCATACCCAGCTCCTTACCTTTGCTCTTCTTCTCAACAAGCTCGTTACTCATCCGTCTCTCCCGGCGTGCCCGCCTGCCCAATCTGCTGCTGTACCCGCTCGCGCTCGTGCTCCAGCTCACGGCGCAGTTCTTCTTCCGTGGGCAGGTGCGGCAGGTACTTGGCGGCGAACATCTGCAGGTTGTCGGTAAGCACTGAGTATTTGACCACCGCTTCGCTTTTCTGGCTGCACAGAATCAGCCCGATGGTAGGGTTATCGTCGTCGCCCTTGCGGTGCTGATCGTAGATGCGGACGTAGCTGTCCATCTGGCCCACGTCCTGATGGGTCAACTTGCCCAGCTTGAGGTCCACCAGCAAAAAGCACTTGAGCTTGAAGTGGTAAAACACCAGATCAACGTAGAAGTCCTGATCCTCGGTGCGGATGCGCTGCTGGCGCTCAACGAAGGCGAAGCCCTTGCCCAGCTCCAGCAGGAAATCCTGCAGGTTGTCAATCAGCGCGCGCTCAAGGTCAGCTTCCAGATAGCGCCCGGCGGGCAAGTTGAGAAAGTCCAGCACGTAGGGGTCGCGCAGATACTGCCTGGCATCCTGCTGCGCCAGCGGTGCGGTGTTTTGCTCGGCCTCGTGCTCTACGGCAGCGCGGTCCTGGCTGCTGAGCAGGCGTTCGTAATACAGCGTGCTGATTTGGCGCTCCAGCGCGCGAACGCTCCACCCCTGTTGAATCGCTTCCTGCTGGTACCAGTGCCGCGCGGCGTCCTGCTCGATTCGTGCAAGGTGCACATAATGCGACCAGCTCAATTCGAGAGACACTGTCTCGCGTTTTGGAAACGCTTCGTAGAATCGGCGCATCTGGCGCAGGTTGGTCACGTCAAAGCCGCGGCCAAACTCCTCGGTCAGCTCGTCGGACAGGCGCTTGAGCTGCTGCTTGCCGTAGGCGGGCGCGGGCGCTGCCCTGCTGCTCGTCTTCCACGATCAGCCGGCCAATGTGCCAGTAGGTTTGCACCATGGAGCTATTCACCGTGCACACCACCTGGGTACGCGCAGCGGCCACCAGCTCGCGAATGTCCGTCACCAGCCGCTGGCCGGGTACCGGCGGCTCGGGGTGTTGATCGATCTCATACGTCATAGCCCAGCTCCTTGAGGTAGCCTTCCATCTGCTGATTGAGGCGTGCAACTTCCGCTTCGATGCCCTTGCGCTCGGCCTGTACCGCCATCAGGTCGATTTCATCTTCTTTTTCGAAGGTGTCCACGTAGCGCGGGATGTTGAAATTGAAGTCGTTCTCCTTGAGCTCGTAAGGGCTTGCCAGGTAGGCGTATTTGTCCACGCTTTCACGCTGGTGATAGGTTTCGACCACCTTGGTGATATTGTCGTCGGCGAGCTGGTTCTGGTTCTTACCCGCCTTGAACTCGCGGCTGGCGTCGATGAACAGCACGTTATCGTCAGCCTTGTGCTTGCGGAATACCAGAATCGCCGCGGGAATGCCGGTGCCGTAGAACAGTTTTTCCGGCAGGCCGATCACCGCATCGAGCAGGTTTTCCTCGATCAGCTTCTGGCGAATGCGCCCTTCCGCCGCGCCGCGAAACAGTACGCCGTGGGGCACAACAACCGCCATGCGGCCGCCGCTGTTGCCGCTGCCGGCGGGCTTGAGCGTTTCGATCATGTGCAGAATGAACGCATAGTCGCCCTTGGACTTGGGCGGCACGCCGCGCCGAAAGCGGCTATAGGGGTCGTCGCCGGCGCTTTCATGACCCCACTTGTCCAGCGAGAACGGCGGATTGGCCACCACGACATCGTAATGCTTGAGGCCGCCGCCGGCATCCAGCAGCAGCGGGTTGCGAACGGTATCGCCCCACTCCAGCTTGTGATTGTCCACGTTGTGCAGAAACATGTTCATCTTGGCCAGCGCCCAGGTGCTGCCGATGGCTTCCTGACCGAACAGGGCAAAGTTTTTGGAGCCGTCGTGGCTACGGCGAATGCGATCGGCGCACTTGAGCAGCAGTGAAGCCGAGCCGCACGCCGGATCGCAAATCTCGTCGCCGGGCCTGGGGTCGACAGTTTCCGCCATTAGCTCAGAGACTTCCGGCGGCGTATAAAACTCTCCCGCTTTCTTGCCGGACGTCGCGGCGAAGTTTTTGATCAGGTATTCGTAGGCGTTGCCGATCACGTCCAGATTGCCGATGCGGCTGGGGCTCAGGTTCAACTCGGGCTTGGCAAAGTCTTCCAGCAGATAGCGCAGAATGTCGTTTTTGTGCTTCTCGTCGCCCAGTTTGGTGGAGTTGAAGCTGATGTCCTGAAACACGTCGGCCAGTTTGCCGATGTTGGCCTCTTCGATGGCGTGCAGCGCCTTGTCGATACGCTCGCCGCAGCCCGGGTCGTGGCGCTGCTCGTAAAGCGCGTAGAAGCCGGCCTCGGGCGGCAGCACAAAACGCTCGTTTTTCATCAGCTCATCGATCAGCTCGGGGCGTCGCCGTACTCTTTCTGGTATTGGGCGTAGTGGTCGGCCCATACGTCCGAAAGGTACTTCACAAACAGCATGGTCAGCACATAGTCCTTGTAAATACTCGGATCTACGGTGCCGCGGAAGGTATCGCAGGCGCTCCAGATCGCCTGGTTGATCTGTTCCTGCTTGACGGTGTCGTTGCTCATATCAGCTTCTTTTGTCTCAATTTCTATGTGTCAGTGTATGTCGATCAGCTTTCAGTGATGACACCGCCATCAAGCAGCTGCTGGCCGGTGGCCTCGATCATGCGCTGGCGGTTATCGATCAGTCGGGTGAGTAACCGCCGCTCCTCCGCCGCGGCTTGCGCAAGCGCTACCATCACGTGCTGTTTTTCCAGCGGCGGCAGGTAAATCGGCACCTGAGCCAGCTGGGATTTTCTAATGCTTGGCGCGACTGAGCCTTCCGAACACATGGCAAAATAGCGCTGAGCTGCGCGATGATTAAGCTGCCAAGCCAAGAAAGCCGGCGTGACTGTTCAATGCCTGGCTTGAGGCGCACGTGATAGAAGTTGGGCGTACATACGGTATTGGGCGGCACTCGGCCGATCAGCGCTGCATCATGGCGCAAGATGCGTTTTTATAATCTTTCGACATTCGCAACAATATTCACGATGACTGCCCATGAGCAAAGCATCTGGAAGCTGGCAGAACGTGACGGCGAGCCGCCGCAAAAGCTGCATCCCAGCGCCAGCTGCAGCAGCTGCGCCAAGCGCGCCGAGCCAATACCTCGCCTGAGGTCACTTTCAGCATGGCGCATAACACTGCCTGACGCTGGGCGACGCTGATACTCAGCACGTTATATCCGCTTTGAAAGGTGCTCGTTATCGCGGCTGCATGGCGGCAAGCCAATGGTATAATCGCCGCGACATACGCAAGACAGCGCCCATCACAAAACGCCACAAGGTGCCGACTATGCCAGCGCATGAACGCCAAGGGAGCACGGGCAGCCTGCAGGCTATGCTTTCTCAAATAGATCGAGATAAAGCTCGCATCGATAGCCACAGGCCGCTGCCCAAGCACACCGCCGCTTCCCTGCGCGACCATCTGGCGCTGGAATGGACGTACAACTCCAACGGTATTGAGGGCAATACCCTTACGCTGCGCGAAACAAAAGTGGTGCTGGAAGGGATCACCGTCGGCGGCAAGACGATGCGCGAGCACCTCGAAGCCATCAACCACCGGGATGCGATTGAGTTTCTTGAAATGCTGGTCGCCGAGCCCACGCCAATCTCTGAGCGTGATATCAAGGATCTGCACGCGCTGGTGCTGCGGGGCATCGATATGGATGAAGCGGGCCGATATCATCGTGAAAACGTCCGCATTACGGGCGCCAGCACCACCCCGCCTGATTGTCTGCATGTCGAGGAGGCGATACAGCGGCTGCTATCCTGGTCACATAGCCAAACGGGCTACCATCCCATACGCCATATAGCAGAGCTGCACACTCGGTTTGTCGAGATTCACCCTTTTATAGACGGCAATGGCCGAACAGGACGCTTGCTCATGAACTGTGAGTTAATGAAAGCCGGCTACCCGCCATCCATCATCCGCGTAGAAGAACGGCTCGACTATTACGACGCGCTGGATACCGCCTGTACCACCGGTGACTATGACGCTATCGCTCGGCTGGTGGGGCAAGGGGTTGAGCGGAGTATTGCGGCTTATCTGGAGCTGCTGGAGCCGCCACAGCCGACGATGCCGTAGCCCAATCCTCCACACAAGTGCTCTTTTTTCCTGCAAGCCACTTTTTTTCTAAAAGTGGCTTTTTTGACCGCGCTTTTGGCCAGGTCCATTCACCAACATCGATAAACTGCGCTCGCTAGCACAAAAAATGTGCTCCGCTGCTGCGCAAGGCGCAGCGACCCAGGCAGGCGCGCCGTCGCTTTCCAAAGCCGCGCCCGCCTGCCATACCGACTCATTTTTAGCGAGAGGTGATGTTGTTATGAGCAAAAAGAAGCGTAACTATTTAGCTCATGCTGCCTGATCCAGCTCGTCCTCTCGCATGAAGGCAGGCACCTCACCGGCAAACAGTTGCTCCAGCGCCGTGTGCGCCGCCAGGCCCTGTTTAACGGCCGTCGAGAGGAAACTGCGCATCCGACAGAAGATCTCCGCCCCTTCCCACGAGCGGAAACAGCCCGAGATCTTCTGCTGGACCTTTGTCATCCGCAGGTCGCGCTCTCCCTGGTTGTTGGTGAAGGGAACGGCAGGATCCTCGAGGAAGCGCAGCACGTCATCCTCATACGCCCGGAGGCGTTCGAGCAGGTTGCGCGCTTTGGTGCGCCTGGTGCGCCCACGGGTTCCGGGGGGTGGCCTGGCCGGTGGCGGACATTCGGCCTCACCCTCCGCCAGGCAGTCCCGGTAGCGAACTCGCCAGCGCTGCGCCTCGTCTGCCGGGAGGCAGCCTCCCGCCTCATCGACGGCGCGATTCATGGCCAACAGCCGATCATGCAGCGACGTCGCCCAGGTTTGCTGGTCGTTGTCCCGGACGCCGGTCAGTTCGCGAAGGTGATGGGCATTGCACAGCGCGTGCCGGCAATCGTGGTAGCGGTAATAGGGCTTCCAATGATCATGCACCAGTACTCCCTGGACGTAAGGCAGGATGCCGATGGCGTCCATGGCCTCCTGGCCGCGCTTTGCATGAGGCGCCAGGTAGGTCAAGGCTTCATTCGAGGCGCAGTGCAGCCAGTAGCGCTTGCCACCGACCTGCATCCCGGTTTCATCGGCATGCACGGTAGCCGCTTCACGTAGCGCCGGGATCACCCACTCGGCAAAGGGCTCGGCTCGTCGGCAGGCCTCCTGGTTGAAGGCAAACAGGGTGCCGGTGCTCAGTGACAGGCCATACTGCGACGTCAGCAGCTCCCGAATGCGCGCATAAGGCAGCAGCTGGTATTGGGAGAGATAGACGGCATGCGCCTTGAGACGCGGGCCATACTGGATCGGGCGGGTCACGCCGTCGGGAAACGGCGCTACATGGCGTTGGCCCCGATCATCCTCCAGCACCTCGGCCTGGTACTCGGTCACCACCGACTGGATCACGATGTCCTGGACCTGACGCTTCTCAACGCCGACCGAGTGATACGCTCTCCCCTTGTTGGGCAGAGTGCGGCGATCGACGCGCAACGATACGACCTCATCCGGGTCGGTAACCGGCTCCAGCGTCCTGCCTTCGTGACCCGGTTGCCCGCCGGGGCGACGCTCGCCCTTTGCCCGGGAGCGGCGTTGGCGGTTGAGGTCCTGTGACGGCGGCTTGCTGCTATTGCGGCTGCTGGTCGCCAGCCGGTCCGCCATCAGCTTGACCAGCAGCATCAGGACGTCGATCGCGGCGCGCAGCGAAGGAGAGACCGTGCGGTCTTCCTTGAGCTGCTGCCGGACCCGCTCGAGGGCCTCGTCGACGTTGATATCTCTGATGGTCATGTTGCCTGCTGGGTGGGGGAGTCGAATGACGGTACTATGCCTGAAGGAACAGCGGGTTGGCGAGTCTCACCCGACGCCACCTGAATAGTTACAAAGAAGCAAGACCCAGTCGAGCTGTTGAATAACGCGCTCAAGCGCTATCAAGATGGCTGTGACCCTAAGCTGATCGAGCTGCGTGAAAGCTCCATCTTTCCCCATCTGATTGCCGCGCAGCCATCAACCGCCCGCAAAAGCCGCACGACCGGCGTGCTGCTTGGCCGGCCGACCCCACAGTATATTGAGCGTGGCCGCCGCATTGTCTACCGGCTGAGCGACCTGCTCACCTGGATGGGTAAAGATAAGCCTGTCAGCAACACCGCTGAAGCCAACTTGAAGCATCGCGAGAACAGCACCGGGGCGGACGATACGCCACCCAACGACTAATATGGCAGCCGGGCTGCGCCGGCCAAACCGGCGCATCCTGCCAGACAGCGCGCTCCCACCTTATGACGCGTGGAACCTGCTTGGAACCTAAAGCCAAACGCACAAAAAACGGCCACTCAGCGAATGCGCTAAGTGACCGTTTTTACTGCTAATTCTGGTCGGAGCGACAGGATTCGAACCTGCGACCTTTGCAACCCCATTGCAACGCGCTACCAAGCTGCGCCACGCTCCGCTTTGCGCTTGGGCAATATGCTCGCCTCAAGACGGGGCGTACTATAGCGCTTTTCGCAGCGGATGAAAAGCCTTTTTTGCGCTTTCTTTTCAGGTGCTTGGCGGCGTCCGGCAGCCAGACATAAAAAAGGAGCCTTTCGGCTCCTTTTAACAAGCTTAGTTAATGATATTAGTCATTCATTTTTTGGCGCAGTGTAGCTCTCACAAAGCCCGCTGCGATACTCCTTATCGGTTGTGTCTTTATTGCACGACCAGCCTGTCTCGGGGTTGTATATATAAGAAACTTTTTTATCATTCAGCACGCCCGCTACGCTAGCATCGGCGCCAGAGCCAAATGTGTAAGTAACTACTGCACCGTCACTTGCATCAGAGAAGCTATTGATGGCCCCATGCTCGCCCTGCAAACGTACACCATATTCCTCTAAGCCACTTTTACCCGACATTCCAGTATTGCCCAGCCCGGTCTTGGCTACACGCTCCTCAATGGTAATGCGTGCCCCGCCTAACAGGCTTGATGCCTCAGCATACTGTGCCCTTGCCACATAGCTCTGATATTGAGGAATGGCAACAGACGCCAGCACGCCGATAATGGCAACCGCAATCATCAGCTCAATGAGGGTAAAACCGCCCTGCTTAGCGGGGCGCGCGGTTTGGGGGTCGACGTTCGTTTGCATAGGATACTCCGCTGTTTTGATCGGGCACCAAGGCAACCTTGGCGCTATTCACCGTTACACTAACTTACGGTTGACGCTCCTTCAACGTATTTCCCCCCTTATTCTACCTCTTTCGGCGTATACGCCGCCGTCCCGATCAGGGCCGAGCCGCCTGATGCGTTCGGGCTGGGGCTTGTCATACCAATACCCGCCCTGCTGTGGTACAACGGCTGCGCATGCCGAGGGCGGCGGGCGTCCGCACGGCCAGCGGCACTCACCACGCAACCAGCAATGGACACAGCCATGAGCCATACCTCCTTTACGTCTACCCTGAGCCAGGCGACCGCTCGCGGCGGCCTGCGCGGCATTGCCGAGCGGCTGGTGGCCCATCAGCTGCTGACCTCGGAGCAGGCCAACGCCGCCGAGGCCGGGGCGGTAAGCCGGGACGTGGAGCTTTTGCGCTACGTGGTCGATGAAAACATGGTCGACCCCGCCGATGCCGCCGTGGCCGCCGGCTGGGAATATGGCCTGCCGGTCGTGGCGCTTGAAGCGATCAATGTCAACGCGCTGCCCCCGGCCGGTGACTACCCCGTGCGCGTACTGCGCAACCTGGGCGTGCTGCCGCTGTCGCGGCGCGGCCATCGCCTTACCGTGGCCGTGCCCTACCCCTCGACGCTCACCCGGCTGGGCGATCTGCAGTTTGCCACCGGGCTTAGCATCGAAGGCGTGCTGGCGCCTGTCGATCAGCTGGCCGGCTCGCTGAACGCCTACCTCGCCCAGAACGAGCGCAGCATGCTGGAGAGCATGGACAGCATCAACGATGCGATCACCTCAATCGAGGCCGTGGGCGAAGACGACGACGCCCTGTCGTTTGACGACGAAGGCGGCGAAGACACCGCCGACGATGCGCCGATCATCAAGTTCGTCAACAAGATTTTGCTGGACGCAATTCAAGACGGCGCCTCGGATATTCACTTTGAGCCCTATGAAACCCTCTACCGGGTGCGTTTCAGGGTGGACGGCGTGCTGGTGGAAGTGGCGCGGCCGCCGTTTTCCATGCGCCACCGCATCGCCGCGCGGCTGAAGGTCATGGCGCGGCTGGATATTTCCGAACGCCGCCTGCCCCAGGACGGCACCATCAAGCTGCGGCTATCGCGCACTCGTTCGCTGGATTTTCGCGTCAACTCGCTGCCCACGGTCTACGGCGAGAAACTGGTGCTGCGCCTGCTCGACCCTTCCGCCGCGCAGATCGGCATCGACCGGCTGGGCTTTAACGAAGCCCAGCGACGCCACTATGAACACGCCCTGGCCCAGCCGCAGGGCATGGTGCTGGTCACCGGCCCCACCGGCAGCGGCAAGACCGTATCGCTGTACACCGGGATGAATATCCTCAACCAGACCGAGCGCAACATCTGCACCGCCGAGGACCCGGTGGAAATCAAGATGCCCGGCATCAATCAGGTCAACGTCATGCCGCGCATCGGGCTGGATTTCGCCACCGCGCTGCGGGCGTTTCTGCGCCAGGACCCGGACGTGGTGATGGTCGGGGAAATCCGCGATCTGGAAACCGCCGAAATCGCCGTCAAGGCGTCGCAAACCGGCCATCTGGTACTGTCAACGCTGCACACCAACTCAGCGGCGGAAACGCTTACGCGTCTGTCGAACATGGGCATCACACCGTTTAACATTGCCAGCGCCGTGAGCCTGATCATCGCCCAGCGGCTGGCGCGCACGCTATGCCCGCACTGTAAAGTAGCCGCAGACATTCCGCCCGAGGCCCTGCGCCAGGAAGGCCTGAACGACGACGACATCGCCGGGGCGACGCTTTATCAGCCCGCGGGCTGCCGTAAATGCACCCACGGCTATAAAGGCCGAGTGGGCATTTACGAAGTCGTGCCGATTTCCGAGGCCATGCGCGGGCTGATCATGCGCGATGCCAACGCTTTGGAAATCGACCGGCTGGCCCGCGAGGAAGGCTATCCGAGCCTGCGCCACAGCGGGCTGCTGAAGGTGCTGGAAGGGGTTACCAGCCTTGAAGAGATCAACCGGGTCACCCAGGAGTAAGGCCGCATGGCACGAGCACCGCGCAGCCGCCGGCAGGCCGAAAAGCTCTACCGTTGGAAATGGAAAGGCACCAGCGCCGACGGGCACAAGGTTCGCGGCACCGCCATCAGCGCCAGCCGCGCCGAGGTGAAGTCAACGCTTCAGCGCCAGAACATCACCGTCCGGCGCATCCGCAAACGACTGGGCGGCCCGGGCAAGGTGACACCGCTGGACGTGGCGCTGTTTGCCCGCCAGATGGCGACCATGACCCGCGCCGGTATTCCGCTTTTGCAGGCGCTTGAGGTCATCCGCGACAGCCTCGACAAGCCGGCAATGGTCGCTTTGCTGCGCCGGATGATTGCCGATGTCACGGCCGGCTCCAGCTTTTCCGATACGCTTCGCCGCCAGCCGCGGCATTTTGATCGCCTGTTTGTCAACCTGGTGCACGTCGGCGAGCAGGCCGGGGCCATGGATGACATACTGTCGCGTTTGGCAAGCTACAAAGAAGCGGTGGAATCGCTCAAGGGGCGGGTCAAAAAGGCCATGTGGTACCCCGGTGCGGTCATGGCGATGGGCATCGGCGTCACTATTATTCTGCTGGTCAAGGTAGTGCCGCAGTTTGAAAGCATGTTTCAGAGCTTTAACGCCGAGCTGCCGGCGATTACCCGGATTACGATCCACCTGTCCGAGCAGGCGCAGCAGTACTGGCTGCACGCACTTGGCGCGGTGATGCTGGCGGGGCTGGCTTTTCGCTACATGCACCGGCGCTCGGAAAAGTTTGCCTACCGGGTAGACGCCTGGCTGCTCTCACTGCCGATCGTCGGCGATATTTTGCACATGTCCGCCGTCGCGCGCTTTTCACGCACCCTGGCCACCACGTTCAGCTCCGGCGTACCGCTGGCCGACGGGCTGAAAAGCACCGCCGGCTCTACCGGCAATCGCGTCTACGAAAGCGCCGTGCTGCGGGCACGCGACGACGTTATCGGCGGCCGGCCGCTGAATTTTGCCGTTCGCATGACCAACATGTTCCCCACCCAGGTGGTGCAGATGCTCAGCATCGGCGAGGAGACCGGCGCGCTGGACGCCATGCTCAACCGCGTGGCGGACTATTACGAAGAGCAGGTCAACAACAAGGTAGAGACGCTGACCTCGCTGATGGAGCCGTTTATCATTGCCGTGCTGGGGCTTTTGGTCGGCGGCGTGGTCGTTGCCATGTACATGCCCATCTTTACGCTGGGCACGGCCATGTAGCCGAGCGGCCAACGCGCCCGTGGCGGCTTTTTTTACAAAACATCTGCAAGGAATAGTATGGCAACGCTCGATGTAGTGCTGGCGGCCCTGTTCGGCCTGTGTCTGGGCAGCTTTCTCAACGTGGTTATCACCCGGCTGCCGGTGATGCTGATGCGCGGCTGGCGCGCCGAAGCCAGAGCGGCGCTGGAGCTGCCCGGCGAGCCGTCGCCGCGTTTTACCCTGCTGGCGCCGCGCTCGATGTGCCCGCTTTGCCACACCCCCATTCGCTGGCACGATAATATACCGCTGCTTGGCTGGCTCAAGCGGCGCGGCCGCTGTGCGGCCTGCCGCGTCCGCATCAGCGTGCAATACCCGCTGGTGGAGCTGGCCGGCGGGGTTCTTGCCGCCACCGCTGTGGCGCTGTTTGACATCACCATTGAGGCGGGTTTTGTGCTCGCCGCCTGCCTTACGCTGCTGGCCATGGCGGTGATTGACCTGCGCACCCAGCTGCTGCCGGACTGCCTGACGCTGCCGCTGCTGTGGGCCGGGCTGCTGTATCAGCTGGTCTGCCAGCCGGCCATGCTGCCCGCCGCGGTGATCGGCGCCATGGCCGGCTACCTGGCGCTGTGGAGCGTGTATTGGCTGTTCAAGCTGGTGACCGGCAAGGAAGGCATGGGCTACGGTGATTTCAAACTGCTCGCCGCGCTGGGCGCCTGGCTGGGCTGGAGCTTTTTGCCGCTGATTGTGATGCTGGCCGCGGGTTTTGGCGCGGTGGTCGGCCTGGCGCTGCAGGCCAGCGCCGGGCGGCGTGACGTGCCCATGCCCTTTGGCCCATTTCTGGCCGCGGCGGGCTGGGCTGGCCTGCTCGCCGGCGATGCGCTGATGGCCACCTATTTGACGGTGATTACGTCAACTACCTCTGCCTGAAGGCAGAGGCTTGTGAAAGCAGGTCCGGTTGACCAGGGAGAGCGGGCAACATGGCCGCTACGTGGGTAACAGGTCGTCAAGACTCACCGCCGAATGCTTCCTCAGTTCGGCACTCTGAAAGGTCAGGGTCATGCGGGCGCAAGGTAAAACGCCGAGGGTTCTGACCGTTGCTGATAGCGTATCGTCGGCAGGAGCCGGTTATCGACATTCCCGAGGGGAGACGGATCGAACGATCCGCGACACAAGGCCCGTAAGGGCATGAACACGGGAGGAAATCGCATGGCGGTTTTCGTATGGGACAAACGCAAGCAGCCGTTGATGCCGTGCAGCGAAAAACGCGCCCGGCTGCTGCTGAAACGCGGTCGCGCCGTGGTGCATAAACGCTACCCGTTCACGATCCGACTCAAGGATCGGGTGGGCGGCGACACGCAACCGCTGCGTTTGAAGCTCGATCCGGGCAGCAAGACGACCGGATTGGCCATGGTGCGGGCGTACCTGCTGGAGAAATGGGGGCGGGCATGTGCCTACTGCGGCGCCACCGAGACGCCGCTGGAAGTCGAGCATGTGGTGCCACGTTCGTGCGGTGGCTCAAACCGCATCAGCAATTTGGCTCTGTCGTGTCATAACTGCAACCAGGCCAAGGATGCGTTGCCGCTGGCGGACTTTTTCGCCACCGATAAAGGCTTAAAGAAGCGCCTCAAGGCCAACGGCCTGTCGGCGGATGGGCGGCTTGAGCGCGTACAGCGCCAGCTCAAGCAGCCGCTACGCGACGCCAGTGCGGTCAATGCGACCCGCTGGGCGCTGTTCACCGCGCTCAAGGCCACCGGCTTAGCTGTCACGGTCAGCACGGGTGGCCGTACCAAATACAACCGCCAGCGGCTCGGTATTCCCAAAACTCACGCCCTGGATGCCGCTTGCGTCGGCCCAATGGACGCCCTGCACCACTGGCAAGTGCCAACGCTGACGATCAAAGCCACCGGGCGCGGCAGCTATCAGCGCACTCGACTGACCAAACACGGTTTTCCGCGTGGCTACCTGATGCGACAAAAACAGGTACACGGTTTTCAGACCGGCGACATGGTAAGCGCCATCGTGCCCGCCGGCAGGAAAGCCGGCACGCATACGGGCCGTGTGGCCGTGCGCAGAACCGGCCGCTTTAATATCCAGACCCAACAGGGGGCAGTGCAGGGCATTTCGCACACATACTGCACCGTTATCCAACGTGGAGATGGCTACGGCTACCACCTCACAATAACCACTCACCAACGGAAAGGAGGAGCGGGACAGGCGGTGGCATAATCCGGGTATCCCGCACAAGTTCTGATGATTATTGGTTTAACCGGCGGCATCGGCTCGGGCAAATCCACCGTAGCCCGGGCGTTTGCTGCATGCGGCGCGGCCTGGGTAGACGCCGACGACGTCGCCCGTGAAATTGTCGCACCCGGCGAGCCGGCTCTTGCCGCCATTGCCCGGCGCTACGGCAGCGGGGTGCTGCAGCCGGACGGCACGCTGAACCGCGCCGCCCTGCGCGAGCGGATCTTTACCGAGCCCGCCGAGCGAGCGTGGCTGGAAAGCGTGACCCACCCTCGGGTGCGCGAACGCTTGCTGGCGCATCTGGCCCGTCTTGAAGCTGACACCGCCCGCGCTCCGTACGTGCTGCTGGTCTCGCCGCTGCTGTTCGAATCTGGCCAGGACGCGCTGGTCAAACGCTGCCTGGTGGTTGATATACCCGAGACCATGCAGATCGAACGCA
Organism: Halomonas cibimaris; assembly: GCF_055379665.1. Taxonomy (NCBI): domain Bacteria; kingdom Pseudomonadati; phylum Pseudomonadota; class Gammaproteobacteria; order Oceanospirillales; family Halomonadaceae; genus Halomonas; species Halomonas cibimaris. The sequence continues at coordinate 2,242,869 of NZ_AP043828.1, read as the reverse complement.
CCCTGTCCCGGGATGGCAGCAGCCCCGTGCAGATCAAGGCGATCATGGCCGCTCAGCTCTCACGTCGGGAACGGCTTTCCCGCGGCTGCGATGTGATTGATAATAGCGCGGACGACGCGTTCATGCGCGCTCAGGCCGGTGCGCTGGATGCCTGCTATCGCATCCTTGCCCGCGCCTGACGCGTCGCACCGGCCATTGTTACGTATATTGCCCTCAGGAGGTTTGCATGTCTGGCAACACTGCCGCTTCATCGTCTGCCGTGGCGCTGCCCTGCCCCGAGTGCGGCACGCGCGTTCTCTGGGCGGCGCAAAGCGTCTACCGGCCGTTTTGCAGCCGCCGCTGCCAGCTGCTGGATCTGGGCGCCTGGGCGGATGAATCGCACCGCATCCGCGGTGAGCCTGCCATGGACGAAGCGGATATCGACGGGCTGCTGCGCGAGGCGGATCGCGACGCCCCGCTTTCCTGACTGACGCCCGCTGCCCGTCATTTTTGCCCATCGTTTTTGTCACCGTCACAACGAGGATGCCCATGACCGGCCGCTCATCGACCCCGCTGGACTATCAGCTGCTATACCGGTTGGATAGCGCGTTCGACGACGTGCTGGCCGCGCTGGAAGCGGTCAATGAACAGGCGCGCCTATGTCCTCCGGGCTACTGGGCGCTGGACACACCCGGTGCGGGCGGCGACTGGCTGCACGCAGCGCTTTTCGACATGTGGCACACCCCGGGCCAGGACGGCCGCCAAACGCGCAACTATATAGGCCTGGTGGCCGCCAACGACGCGCTGCTGGATGCGGTTATCCGCGCCAACGCCGCCAAGAGCCGCTTCAGCGACGCCCTGCAGGCCATCAAGCAGCAGGCGCCGAGCCTGCTGAGCGAAGGCCGAGAACGCCTGCCCCGGCGACACCCCCGGGTACAAACGGTGCTGGAACGCAACGGCCTGGCTCGGCTGCACCTTAAACAGTGCTGGCGCCACCTGCCCGTGGCCGAGGCGCCGGTGTCCCGCGTGCGCTTTGCCTGGTACAGCAGCGGGCGCTCCATCAAGCGGCTGAGCGTGCGTCAGGCCGAGGAGAAACTGCTGGCGCTGGACAGCGACGCCGCCCATGTGCGCCTGCAGCTGCGCCGGCTGGCAGGCATTCCCTCCTCCGAGCCGCTGGCCCAGGTACAGCCGCAGGCACCGCTGATGCGCGCCAACCTGTTCTTTACCGAACCGCTGGCCGACGGGCATACCCGCCGAGCCCTGAATGCCGCCATGCCCATCTTTGTGCCCAGCGCCCAGGGCCGGCTGCCGCACACCAATTGCCCTGCTCTCACCCCGCCGGAAAAACGCACGCGCGCCCGGCGCCGGGATGAAAAACTCGAGCACGAGCCGTTTTTGCCCAGCCTGCGCGTTTACCGCTACCGCTGAGCCGGCGGCCGATCTTCCCAAAGGCCGTAGTCAAGCAGCGTATGGCTAAGCTCAAGAAGCGCTGCGTGGCTGATGCCGTATTCTTTCATCAGCGCCTCCAGATGCCGGCCAAAGGCTTGTTCTCTGGCCTTCGCATCGTCTTCTCGTTCCAGCGTATCCAACGAGCGTACCGGCGGTCCGGTAGGAATGTCGGCAGCGGTATCCGGGTCATCCAGTGCCTTGAGCGCCTTGGCAAAAGCGTCGTCCAGCTCTTTGAACTGGCGAAGTTTATCTCGTCCGCTTTGTGGCGTAGCCGCGTTGCGATGTTTCATTCGTATTCCATTCTCACCTTGTATGACGTTTTGAATAAAAGATTAGCGGGCAAAAACGCAGTCTGACAGAACAGTTTTCTGCCAATGACGGCTTTGTGCAGCGTTTTTTGTGCAAAAAATGTGCGCAAACGCGCACAAAGACCAAAGTAAACTTGCTATCGACCCGGCAAAACAAGCATAAAGATGGCAGCAAAACATGTTGGCACAGCAGGTGTGATATACCCGCGTTGTTGCGGGCCGCAGCATAACGGCTACCGAGGATAGCAGCGTAAAAAACGCTTGCGCACTGTTTACAGTCGTTGACATTTATCGTGCCGGTTTTGGGTGCACGCCGAGCTACTTGGCTTTCCTCTTTTACCGCTGCGCGCCCTATCTGCTGGCCTGCGTATAAGCACGAAACGGTGCGACAAGGACGAGACGATCGTCCGCCAGACCGATGCACGAGAGGCTGAATCATGAAGGATGCGATGACACGTGCCGAAATCTGGCTACAGGATACCCTTTGCCAACCGCTGAGTATCGACGATCTGGCCCTTCATCTGGGCTATTCTACCTCGCAGGTGCGGCGACTTTTCCACCATCATTTTGGCAGCTCACCCGGCACCTATCGTGACGGCCGTCGCCTTGAGCGGGCCGCTGTGCTGCTGGCGCTTACCCTGGACCCTGTTGCAGACATCGGGCTTGCCTGCGGCTATCGCAACCATTCGGCTTTTTCACGCGCGTTTCAGCGCCGCTACGGCACAACGCCGCGCCGCTATCGCCGCCGCATACGCCATGCGCTGGGCCAGCGCCCGCCGGGCTGTCGCATGCCAATACACCGTGAGAAAAAGCGCAGCCACTATGCCATTATGCGGCGAGAATACAAACCGCCCCATGCGCTGGCGCTGGGCAGCCAGACGCTACACGCCCAGGGGCTTGGCGGACAAGGCGAGCGCTTGAGCGCGGCCGTGCCCGGCATTGCACTGCCTGATCTGTTTACCGCGCGGCTGGTGCCGGACAGCGCCTTTAATACCGCCCGGCGCACTGACGTGGGGCTTTGCCTGCTGCCGCCAAGCGCAGTTAACGGCCTGGCGCTGCCAATGCCATACCGATGCGTACCCGTTGCCGCTCAACACTATGCGACTGTTCGTCTGTCGACCCTTCATCAGCTGGACGGCGCCGTTGACTGTCTGATACATGAGCTGATGCGCCGCAGCAGTTCGCTTCGCATCAGCGGCAAATCGCCCAGCGTGCTGTGGCTTGGCCACGAGCTGGAACTGCGTGTCCCTCTTGTAGCACAGCCTGACGTTGCACAAAGCACATCGAACTCGCGGTGAGCGCGGCGGAGCGGGCCTTGCGAATGCCCCCGAGAAAAAGCATAAACGGCTATTTTGCGTAAACGCTATCGCAGCACTTGCACGGCGTATCAGGCCTGCATTTGCTGGCTGCGTGCTTTCATGCGGGCCGACGAAAAAATCGCTTAGTCTTCTGTGCGTATAACCCAGGACTCTACCGTTTTGTCACCGTGTTCGCTTTTCCAGCCACGCAGCTTTTTGTGATTGCCGCCACGGGTTTTAATCACCTCACCGGTATGCGGGTTTTCATACACCTTCAGACGGCGCTTGCGACGGCCGGTAGCGGTGGTCGGCTTCGCGCTGCTCTGCTCCGGATTAAGCAGTGCGATCACGTCGGACGGACGCTTGCCAAACTCGTTCATCAAGCTTTCCAGCTTTTCCTTGAACTCAAGCTCGCTTTGCAGACGCTGATCGTCTTTCAGACGCGCAAGCTCTTCTTGAAGCTGTTTGAGCTGCTGCTCTTTTTGAACATACTGGTTGAGTAGTGACATGGTTTATATCCTTTTGCTAAATCAATAAAACGGCGATTATCAAAAACGCCGTGACGACAAAAACAAACATCGGCAAAAGATGGCGCCGATTTGCCGGGACATTATTGCGCTATAGCGCATAACTCGCAAGGGGTTATCGCAACAGTATGACTGTTAGAAAAAACGGGCACTTTGCTATGTGGCTTAACAGTCTTCTGTGCAACTGGTGATGTCTATTCTGCGTTACAGGATAGAACGTCAAAGCGCTTTGTAAGTAACAAAAAACGCCGGTTTTTACGCCGGCGTTTTCGTTAATGCGTGCAAAGCGCGTCTTAAAAATTCGACTTGATTGCGCCTTGCTGGTGCAAATAGTCAATCAGCCCTTGAACTGCTGCCTGCGAACGCAGTCGCTCAGCCATTTGAGCAACAAACGCCTCTATTTCGGCATCGGGCTCGCCGGCGGAAACGCGCTCCAGAGCGATGATGGCAACGCCGTCGGACGTCGCCACACGGCCATATCCCGCCTGGTCGTCTCCGGGCTTGGGCAGCCGGAATGCCGCATTGACGATATCACTGGGTACGGCGCTGCCAGCCTGGCGGGAAACGCTGTTGGCCTGCTGCCACGCCAAGTCCGTGGGCTTGCCAGCCTTGAGCCGATCAATCAGCGTGGCGGCACGGCGGGCCAGCGCCGCTTGCTGCTGCTGGGCCACGACCCGACGCTTGACCTCGTCGCGCACCTCGGCAAGCGGCAGCGTGGTGGCGTCACGGTGTTCAACCACGCGCAGTACCAGGCGGCGGTCTTTATCCAGCTCGATTACGTCGCTGTTATAACCGTCTTCCAGTACATCCTCGCTAAACGCCTTATCCATGACGCCGGGCTCGGAAAGTACGCCCTGCCCCGCATTGCGGGATACCCAGCCGCTGCGCTGTACGCGCAAGCCGATATCATCGGCCACGCTTTGCAAATCATCGGCGGCGAAGCTTTCATCAATCAGCTGTTGCGCGCGCTCGTTGAATGCCTCATCAACCTGGCGAGCCGCCAGCATCTGACGCAGCTTGTCACGCTGCTCGTCAAAAGACGGCCGATCGATGTCGGTTACCTTGATGATATGCAGGGCATCGTCCATAGCAACGGGCGCCGACACCTCGCCTTCGCTCAGAGAAAACGCCGCCTCGTCGAACGATTCGCCGAAGAAGCCGCGGCTGATTTCCCCCAGATTACCGCCGTTTTCGGCGCTGGCAGTATCGTCGGAGTAGCGCGCGGCGGTATCGGCAAAGCTTTTTCCGGCTTTCAGGTCATCCAGCGCCTGTTCGGCAACCGCCCGAGCCTGTTCACGGCTGCGTTCGTTGCCATAGCCGATCATGATGTGTGCGACGCGACGGCTGGCATCGTCGGTCTGCTCGCGCCACGCCTGGCGCAACTCGTCGTCGCTGATCGCAACGCTTTCCGCCATCGCCTGGCGGTCGAGCACTACGTAGTGAAGCTTGACCTGCTCCGGGCGACGAAACAGCTCGGTGTGCGCTTTGTAATAGGCTTGCATATCATCGGCGTCGGGGCTGACCTCAATGCCGGCGTTCTCTGCTGTCAGCTGCGCATAGCGAAAAGTCCGCGTCTGGCGCTGCAGCGCGGCCAGGCGCTCGCGCTCCGCTTCCGGGGTGAATTCGCTGAGCGCAAGCCCTTGCTGCAGCTGGCGCCGCATGATGTCGGCGCGCAGCTCGTTACGAAACGCCAGCGGCGTATAGCCAACGCGGGACAGGCGGTTGCGAAAAAGCTCGGGAGAAAAGCTGCCCTCCTGGTCGTGAAACTCCTCCAGGCTGACAATCAGCTGGTCGAGCTGCTCGTCGGAGATCTTGAATCCGCCGTCTTCGGCATACTGGGTTAAAAGCTTTTGAGTGATCAGCTGATCAAGCATGTCCTCACGCAGCGCTTTTTCCTGCTCCGGGGGAACCTGCCCTGAACGCATGGTGCGCTGCACCTCCAGCCCTACCTGCTGGCGGGTAATGGTTTCACCGTTTACCTTGGCTGCCTGGTCGGGATCTTCACCGAAGACACTAAACAGCGATTCCACGCCGAACAGCGCCATGGCGGCCACCATAACGCCGATGATTATCTTTGCGGCCCAGCTTTTGGCGCCGTCTCGAATACTTTGCAGCATGCTTGCCTCAGATAAACACGGCCAATCCCGCGTTTTTTCCCGCGTTAAAACATGACATGGGCGCACCGCTTGGCGATGCGCCCATGTCACCATGTCTTGAGAGCGTTATTGACAGCGTCACCGTTATCCGCGCCGCTCAAGTATCACCCAGCGCTCGACACCTTAGTTGACGGCATCCTTGAGCGCTTTTCCCGCCTTGAAGTTGGGCACTTTCGCAGCGCTGATTTCAATGGGCTGACCGGTTTGCGGGTTACGTCCGGTACGCGCAGCACGCTCTTTGATCGTGAAGGTACCAAAGCCTACCAGTGATACGCTTTCGCCCTGCTTGAGGCTTTCGGTGACGGATTCCACCATGGCATCCAGCGCACGGGTTGCCGCTGCCTTGGGTATATCGGCAGAGGCCGCAATGGCTTCAATCAGCTCGGACTTGTTCACACTTCACCCCTTGACTGGTTTAAAAAATGGCTCTGAAAGGCACGGTTAGCGGTTGGCTTGACGATCAAAGCGCAGCTGCAGTTTATAGCAACGCGGCAAAATGACTGTCAAGCAACCGTGCCGCAAAATGCCCGCCATACAAGGCTTTGGGCGTTATTTCAGCATTGGCGAGCCGCCTTGCAGCGGCTTAGTTCAATGCGTGTTAATCAGCGCATCGTCTACCGCAGATCGTTTCTGGTCGGCTGCGACGCTGCTTTTTGTGGCGCCGTCACTCAAGGCAATCGCGAGCACGTCGTCGATCCATTGCAGCGGCCGAATATCCAGCGCTTCTGTGATATTGTCCGGTACTTCCTTGAGATCACGGCGGTTTTTTTCGGGTATCAGGACGGTCTTTATACCACCACGCCGGGCTGCCAGCAATTTCTCCTTGAGGCCACCAATCGGCATGACTTCACCGCGCAGGTTGACCTCGCCGGTCATGGCCACCGCACAGCGCACCGGGCGGTTACTATAGGCCGAGACCATCGCTGTGACCATGGCAATACCCGCGCTGGGGCCGTCCTTGGGCGTGGCGCCTTCGGGCACATGAATGTGCAGGTCTTCCTCTTCGAAGCGCTTGGCGTCGATACCATACGCCTCTGCGCGGGCACGCACCACCGTATGGGCAGCGCTGACGGATTCTTTCATCACATCACCCAGCGAGCCGGTCTTGTTAACCCGCCCTTTGCCCGGGGTCACTACCGACTCAATCGTCAACAGCTCGCCGCCTACTGAGGTCCAGGCAAGCCCAGTGACGCGGCCTACCTGGTCATCCTGGTCGGCCAGGCCGTAGCTATAGCGGCGTACGCCGGCATAGTGCTCAATATCCTGCGCGGCAAGCACGCTGCTCGCACTCGCCGTTTCCCCTTTGCGCTCCTGCTCGACCCGCTCGCGCAGCACCTTGCGCGCCACCTTGGCCACCTGGCGCTCAAGTTCGCGCACGCCGGCTTCCCGGGTGTAGTAGCGAATCAGCTCCAGCAGCGCCTCGTCGTCAAGGTCAAACTCGCCTTTTTTCAAGCCGTTCGCCTTGATCTGCTTGGGCAGCAGGTAGCGCTTGGCAATCGCCAGCTTTTCGTCTTCGGTGTAGCCCGGCAGCCGAATGATTTCCATCCGATCAAGCAGCGGCTCGGGGATGTTCATCGAGTTGGCGGTACAGATAAACAGCGTTTCCGACAGATCATAGTCCAGCTCCAGATAGTGGTCGCTGAAGCTGTTGTTCTGTTCCGGGTCCAGCACTTCAAGCAGCGCCGATGACGGATCGCCGCGATGATCCATGCCCAGCTTGTCGACCTCGTCCAGGAGAAACAGCGGGTTTTTTACGCCTGCACGGGTCATGCGCTGAATCATCTTGCCGGGAAGCGAGCCGATATAGGTGCGCCGATGGCCGCGAATTTCGGATTCGTCGCGCACCCCGCCCAGCGCCAGCCGCACGTACTTGCGGTTGGTAGCCCGGGCGACGGACTGCCCGAGGGATGTTTTGCCTACCCCCGGCGGCCCCACCAGGCACAGCACCGGGGCTTTCATCTTGCGTACGCGCTTTTGTACTGCAAGATATTCAAGGATGCGCGACTTGACCTCGTCCAGCCCGTAGTGGTCTTCATCGAGCACCTGCTGGGCCTTGACCAGATCGTGCTTGACGCGAGTGCGCTTTTTCCACGGCACGGCGACCAGCCAGTCGAGATACGAACGTACCACGGTGGCCTCAGCGGAGTTGGCCGACATCATCTTGAGCTTGTTGAGCTCTTGGGTGGCTTTCTCGGCCGCCTCCTTGGGCATACCGGCAGACTCGATGGCCTGCTCGTACTTTTCCACCTCGTTGGGCACGTCATCCAGCTCACCCATCTCTTTCTGGATGGCCTTCATCTGCTCATTGAGGTAGTACTCGCGCTGGGTCTTCTCCATCTGCTCTTTGACCCGCGAGCGGATACGCTTTTCAACCTGCAGCAGATCAATTTCCGACTCGATCAGCGCCATCAGGTGCTCGATACGATCGCGCACGCGATCCATCTCCAAAAGCTCCTGCTTATCGCCGATCTTCAGCGATAGATGCGCGCAGATGGTATCCACCAGGCGACTGGGATCTTCAATGCCCGATAGCGAATTGAGCACTTCGTTAGGAACTTTTTTCGACAGCTTAACGTATTGCTCAAACTGGTTAAGCAGTACGCGCACCAGCGCATCGCGTTCGCGATCCGTTAACGGCTCGCTGTCACGCGGGGCGATACGAGCCTGCGTATAGCCTTGCTCGTGCTCTGTGACGGCGGTGACATCGGCGCGGAAATCGCCTTCGATCAGCACCTTGACCGTGCCGTCGGGCAGCTTGAGCAGCTGCATGATATCGGCCACCGTGCCCATGGCATAAAGGTCGTCGTGACCGGGCTCGTCTTCGGCGGCTTCGCGCTGGGCCACAAGCAGTACACGCTTGTCGGCTTCCATGGCCGCTTCCAGTGCCTGAATGGACTTTTCACGGCCGACAAAGAGCGGAAGGACCATCTGCGGGTAAACGACAACGTCCCGCAGCGGTAACAAGGGAAAACACTGTGACTTTTCGGCGTTCTGCTGCATCGCAGACGTTCCTCAACAAATCGGGTGAACTTCTCAGCGGCTAAAAAAGACACCGCTGAAAACTGAAACGAATAGCGGATACCCCTGCGGCGCAATCGCAACCCCGCCGGGCAGGTGGCGTCAGGCAAATAAAAGGGGCCGCCAAGGCGACCCCTTCAACTGGCGCGATCGGTATCAGCCAGGCCGGCACAAAAGCACGTCAGCCATCCGTGCCGTCGCTGCGGGTCGGTTCCTGCTGCTGGGCATAGATCAGCAGCGGCTCGCTTTCCTTGGCGATAACCGATGCGTCAATCACGACCTTGCTGACACCGTCGAGCGACGGAATGTCATACATCGTATCGAGCAGAACAGACTCCAGAATGGAGCGCAGCCCGCGGGCGCCGGTCTTGCGCGCCATGGCATTGCCGGCAACGGCGCGCAGCGCGTCTTCGCGAAACTCAAGGGTGACGCCTTCCATCTCGAACAGTTTGACGTACTGCTTGATCAGCGAGTTCTTGGGCTCGGTCAGAATCTGAATCAGCGCATCTTCAGTCAGCTCGGTCAGCGTAGCGATCACCGGCAGGCGCCCGACGAATTCAGGGATCAGGCCGAACTTGACCAGGTCATCGGGCTCAACGTCAGCCAGCACCTCGCCTACGCCGCGCTCGGTATCCTTGCTCTTGACGCTGGCATTAAAGCCGATGCCCGCCTTGTCGGAACGGTCGCTGATGACCTTGTCCAGACCGGCAAAGGCACCGCCAACGATAAACAGCATATTCGCCGTGTTGACCTGTACAAACTCCTGCTGCGGATGTTTGCGCCCGCCCTGGGGCGGTATCGAGGCCGTAGTCCCCTCGATCAGCTTGAGCAGCGCCTGCTGCACGCCTTCGCCGGAGACGTCGCGGGTAATCGACGGGTTGTCGGACTTGCGCGAAATCTTGTCGATTTCGTCAATATAAACAATGCCACGCTCTGCCTTTTCGACGTCGTAGTCGCACTTTTGCAGCAGCTTTTGGATAATGTTTTCAACGTCCTCGCCCACATAGCCGGCTTCCGTCAGCGTGGTCGCATCGGCAATGGTAAAGGGTACGTTCAACAGCCGTGCCATGGTTTCGGCGAGCAGTGTCTTGCCGCTGCCTGTCGGGCCAATCAGCAGGATGTTGGATTTACCCAGCTCAACATCGCTTTCCGTTACTTCGGATTTCAACCGCTTGTAGTGGTTATACACCGCGACGGACAGAACCATCTTGGCGCGATCCTGCCCGATGACATAGTCGTCAAGCGTGTAGCGAATCTCGCGAGGCGTCGGCAGACGCTCTTCGTCGCTCTCGGCATCGGCTTCGAGAACTTCCTCGCGAATAATGTCGTTGCACAGGTCAACGCATTCATCGCAGATATACACGGACGGACCGGCAATCAGCTTGCGTACTTCGTTCTGGTTTTTGCCGCAGAACGAGCAATACAGCAGCTTGCCTTCTTCGTCCTTGCCTTTGCCGTCGGCCATTGGCGTACCTCTTACACTGCGGCGGCAAAAGCCGCCGAAAAAGCTCGTTGATAAAGCGGGTTCATCACGCTATCAGGATGTCGGCCGCTTATCCAGCACTGCGTCGATCAGGCCGTAGTCTCTGGCCTGTTCGGCAGTCATGAAATTGTCGCGGTCGGTATCGCGCGCCACCGTATCGATGTTTTGCCCGGTATGATGCGCCAGTATCTGGTTGAGGCGATCACGGATGCCGAGAATTTCACGGGTGTGGATTTCGATATCCGATGCCTGGCCTTGATAGCCGCCCAACGGCTGATGAATCATCATCCGTGAGTTGGGCAAGCAAAAGCGCTTGTCCGCCGCCCCGCCGGCCAGCAGCAGCGCGCCCATGCTCGCCGCCTGGCCGATGCACACCGTAGACACATCGGGCTTGATAAACTGCATGGTGTCGTAGATCGACATGCCCGCGGTGACCGAGCCGCCCGGTGAATTGATGTAAAGGTGTATATCCTTGTCCGGATTTTCCGATTCCAAAAACAATAGCTGAGCCACGATCAGGTTGGCGGTGTAGTCTTCCACCGGCCCCACCATGAAAATCACGCGCTCTTTGAGCAGGCGCGAATAAATATCGTAGGATCTTTCCCCTTTGGCGCTTTGTTCAACCACCATGGGCACCAGGCCACCGGCGTTTTGAATATCCAACTCACTCATTTGGGTGATTCCTTGCGTCCGGTCAGGGAGAGGCGCGCCGCCAGGCAGCGCGCCGCGTAGGGTCAGCAGACGCTAGGCGTTGGCGCTTTCTTCATCAGCGCCGTCTTCCTCGCGCTGCTCAGCCTGCTGCTGAGCGGCGGCGAGCGCCTGCTGGTAGCTCATGTTGACATCGCGCACCTGCGCCTGTTCCAGAAGCTTCGCAACGGCTTTTTCTTCCAGAATCGCGGATTTTACCTGGGTTTTCAGCTGTTCGTTGCCCATGTAGTAGTCAACGACTTCCTGGGGATCCTGATACTGCCCGGCAAGCTCTTCTACCTTGGCCTTGATATCGTCGTCGCTGGCGTCGAGCTCATTTTGCTTGATGACCTCTGCCAGCAGCAGCCCTACCTGAACCCGGCCTTTCGCCTGCTCTTCAAAAAGCTCGTTGGGCAGCTGGCTGACGTCGAAGTCTTCGCCAAGGCCAAACTGCTGTGCCGCCTGGCGTTTCATGCCATCAACTTCCTGCTGTACAAGCGCGCTTGGCACGGGGATATCGTTGGCGGCCTTGAGCGCATCAAGCACCTGCTGCTTGACACGATTGTCCACGGCCTGTTCGGCTTCGCGGCTCATGTTCTTCTTCACTTCTGCGCGAAACTCGGCGACATCTCCGCTTTCCACGCCGAAACGCTCGATAAACGTAGCGTCAACGTCCGGCAGCACCTGGGCTTTAACCTCGTGCACCTTGACTTTGAAGGAGGCTTCCTTACCGGCCAGGTGCTCTGCCTGGTAGTCTTCCGGGAAGGTGACTTTCACCGTCTTTTCATCGCCTGCCTTCGCGCCTTCCAGCTGCTCTTCAAAGCCGGGGATGAAGCTGTTGGAGCCCAGCACCAGTTCGTGGCCTTCGGCGCTGCCGCCGTCAAACGGCTCATCGTCGATGAATCCCTGAAAGTCGATCTTGACCTGATCGCCGTCGGCGGCGGCGCGCTCGACAACCTGCCAGTCGGCGTGCTGTTTGCGCAGCGTTTCAATCATCTCTTCAACGTCTGCCTCGGCGATCTCAACCACCGGACGCTCAACGTCGGTGCCCTCAATGGAGGCCAGCTCCACCTCAGGATATACCTCCATGGTGGCGACGAATTCCAGATCCTGGCCGGCTTCGTTAACGGTCGGATCAATGGACGGGTAGCCTGCCGGATTCAGTGCCTCATCCGTGATGGCGCGGACATAGCGCTCGCGCATGACTTCGCCCACAACGTCGTTGCGCACGCTCGGGCCGTAGCGCTTCTGGACAACGGACATCGGCACGCGACCCTGGCGAAAACCATTCAGGCGCGCGGTCTTCGCGGTGTCTTTCAGGCGCGCACTTACGGCCTCGTCGATTTCGGCAGCCGGCACCTGGATGGTAAGACGGCGTTCGATCGGGGAGGTCGTCTCGACGGAAACTTGCATGAACTGTCCTCTAGCGGCTGGGCGATGGGTATTCGCAATAAAAAATCAGGGATCAATTTTAAGAATCCCGGCGCAGGCTGGCAAGCGCCTTGCGCGTAATGATGGGGGCCTGGTGGCATAATGCAACCCTGTCACAAGCATTAAGGGCTTTTTGTCAGAACGACACGGGAAAACGGGCAGACATGATAAGCTTGAAAACCAACCGTAATGTACGAATCCATATTGGGCATAGACCAGTGCGGCACTTATGAATCAAGAGCTTTCTATCTCGCGCATCATGCAAACCGGCCTGCTTGAATGCGCGCCTCAGACACCGCTGAACGAAGCGGCCAAGCGCATGGCGGCGCGCTGCTGCAGTGCCATTCTTGTGGTCGAGCACGATGCGCCCGTCGGCATCTGGACAGAACACGACGCTCTCGCCGTCGATTTTCGTGACGCAGCCGCCGTACACCGCCCGATCGCCGAATGCATGAGTCAGCCAGTGGCCACGATCAGCGCTGACGAATCGCTGGGCGAAGCCGCGATACTGATCAAGGCGATGGGCTATCGCCATCTGCTGGTCGTCGACGGCGATAGCCCGGTAGGCATCATATCGCAAACGGATATCGCGCTGAACCAAGGGCTTGAGCCCTATCTAAAGCTACGGGAAGTGCACGCGGCCATGCGCACCCGCCCTCTCACGCTGCCCGGCAGCATGCTGCTGGCCGATGCCGCGCAGGCGATGCACCACCAAGCCTACGAAGCGGCCATTGTGCTGTGCAGCGACGCCTCTTTGGGCATTCTGACCGAGCGTGATCTGGTGCGTTTTATTGCCCAACATCCGGGCAATACGCCGATTGCCGCCTTGGCCAGCCGGCCGCTATTGACCGTTGAGCAAAACGCCCCGCTGCTAAAGGCCCGCGACCTGCTGATCAATCATCGTATCCGCCATTTAGCGGTGCTTGATGACAGCCAGCGGATCAGCGGGCTGCTTGGCTTTCGCGATATGCTGGCCGGCGCCGAGCAGTACTATCTCAAGGATTTACGCGAGGCGCTGGAGCAGCGCGACTCAGCGCTGGCCCGTTCGCACCAGCACCTGCAGCTGGCGGAAAAGGTTATCGATTCCTCGCTTGAAGGCATCATCATTACCGACCCGAACGTGCGCATCGAGTTCGTCAACCCAGCGTTTACCCACCTGACGGGCTATACGCTGGAAGACGTGACCGGGCGCAACCCTGGCGTATTATCCTCCGGGCGGCAGGACGCCGCGTTTTATCAAAAGATGTGGCAGACGCTGAAACAGCACGGCTTTTGGCGCGGCGAAGTGTGGAATCGTAAAAAGTCCGGGGAGCTTTATCTTGAACTGCTCACTATTACGGCTATTTATAACGAACAGGGCAACGTGCAAAACTACGCCGGCCTTTTCGCCGACATCACCCATATTCGTGAAAATGAAGAGCAAATTCGCCACCTGGCTTATTACGATGCGCTTACACGGCTGCCCAACCGCCGGCTGTTGGTCGACCGTATCAAACTGGCCGTTCGCCATGCGCACCGTGCCCAGGAAGCGCTGGCGGTCATTTTTATCGATCTGGATCATTTCAAGCAGGTTAACGACACGCTGGGGCACGCCCTTGGCGATGAGCTGCTGCTCCAGACCGCCGAACGTATGGGCAAAAAGCTGCGTGAAGACGACACCCTGGCACGCCTTGGCGGAGATGAGTTTATCGCCCTGCTGCCCAGCGTCAGCGGCTTTGCCGAAGCCATCCGTATTGCCCAGCGCCTGATTGATACCGTAAGCGCCCCTTTTTGCATCGAACGCCACACTTTTCGCATTGGCTGCAGCCTGGGCATTAGCCTGTATCCCGAGGATGGCACAACGGCCGAGGCGCTGATTCAAAGTGCGGATGCAGCGATGTATCGGGCCAAGCATGAAGGACGCAACACCTACCGCTTGTATCGCCCGGAAATGGACATCCAGGCGCAGGATAGCCTGGCCCTGGAGACACAGCTACGCGATATGCTGGAAGACGGCAGCGGCTTGGTGATGCACTACCAGCCGTTGTTTAGCCGACACAGCGGCTGTCTTTGCAGCGCTGAAGCGCTGGTCCGGTGGGAGCATCCGGTGCGCGGCCTCATTTCACCGGGCGAATTCATTCCGTTGGCAGAGCGCTCGGGGCTTATCCTGCCGCTGGGCAATAGAGTGCTGGAATGCGTGATTGACGACATGAAGCGCTGGCAACAACAAGGGCTGACGCCGGTGCCCATAGCGATCAACCTGTCCGCGGCACAGTTCTGGCAGACCGGCTTTGCCGCCGGCGTCCGCCAAAAACTGCAGGACGCCGGTCTCTCGCCTCGCCTGATCATTTTTGAACTGACCGAAAGCATACTGCTGGACAGGCACGCCCAGGGCCTGGCCGTTTTGCAGTCGTTGAGCGATAGCGGCTTTCGTATTTCTCTGGACGATTTCGGCACCGGCTATTCTTCACTGAGCTATCTACAAAATATTCCGGCCTACAGTCTGAAAATTGACCGTAGCTTCATCACCGCGCTGGATAGCCAAACCCGCAGCAGCCGCGCGATTATCGCCGCCATTGCAAGCCTTGCGCGTGAGCTTGGATTGACCGTCGTCGCCGAAGGCGTAGAAACGCGCCGTCAATGGGATGAGCTGGGGCGCTACGCCATCGATCTGGTGCAGGGGTTTTATGCTGCACGCCCTGTACCTGCCGAAAGCTTTATCGACTGGCTGCACGCGCCTCGGTTTGCCCCGGCGTAGAAGCACGCATGCTACCCGCTGGAAATATATGCAAAGTGTTAACGGCGCCATAGCGTTACCGCATACAGTAACAGCCCGAGCGTAGCACCGTGAGACAGGCTAACCGCCCAGCTGTGAGCGGTGCCGAAAAGCGAGTATCCGCTGAACACCAACGCCAGCCCCAGCGCCAACAGGCCGGCCAGGCGCAGTAAAAGCCGCGGCAGACGCTGCCTGCCGGCTTTATCCAACCAGCGCCACTGCACCGCCATTACCGCGGCAATGGCGGCGGCACCCAGCAGCACCAGCGTTTGGCGCGTTTCATGGCCGCCGGCTATATAGCGCGGCAGCGCTGCCAGCATAATTGCGCATAGCCCCACGCCAAGACTGATGCGCTCCGGCGATGCCGTCTGCTTGATCATCACGCCACCTTGAGCCGGTGTTGTTCAATCCATTGTTCTACCCAGGGCACGGCGGCATCATCGGCCATGAAGGTCTCCATGGCGTCCACTTCAAGACGCTCGCCCAGCCGCGTAGCGCCCAAGCTTTCCAGCAGCGCATCCAGCGTACGCCCGGCACCGCAAAACGTCTCTCCGTAGGAGCTGTCACCCAGGGCGATAAGCCCGTAGCGCAGCCCGTCAAGTGACGGGCTCTGCTCCTCAAGCGCGCGCGCAAAGGGCACAAAGTTACCGGGGAAGTCGCCGCTGCCGGTGGTAGAAACGCAAAACAGCACCAGCGCCGTATCCTGAGCTGTCAGCATGGCCGGGGTGGCCTGCTCGGTAATCTCGACGCTGTACCCGGCGTTTTCAAACAGCGGCATGACCTGTTCGGCCACGTCCAGCGCACCACCGTACATAGTGCCAACCACAATAGTAAGCTGCGACATGTAGCAAGTCTCTCCTTCTGATGGCCTCTTTTGCCGATGTTTCCGCGGCAAACGTCGACAAATACCCGATAAATTTGGTCAAATATTAGCACGTTGATATTCGTTGGCGCACGTCCGCCCGGGCAATGCACCCCAGCCGAGGTTACCAATGGAACCCACTTTACAGCAGACATTCGAAGCCTGGATCACACCGCTGATGATTGGCGGGCTGATCGTTTTTATGTGTTTTATCATTTTTGATCTCGCCAAGAAATCCAACGCCGGCCGCTTTGGCACGATTATGCTGTTTATCGTGCTGGGGGCGGGGATGTTCGGCTACGTGCTCAAGGTGGTGATCACCTGGATCCTTGAAGGCGGCTTGGGCTGACCGCACCGACGCAGCGCGCGAATCCGGCATTTTTCACGCCGACCTGTTGGCGGCGGAAGCACTTTCCTTTATCGTCCCTCTAGCTCAGGAATAAGAAAAACCACTTTGATTCCTGAAAAGAATATAAATAGAAATGAATTGCTGGAGTACTCATGCTGCGAACCTTTAGCCTGCTTCCCCTGCTGGCCTCCACCGCCCTGGCGCTGGCCGGTACTGCTCACGCTGACGATGACGTGCTGAAGGTCGGCATGTCGGGCAGCTACTTCCCCTTCACGTTTGTCGAAAAAGACACGCTGCAGGGCTTTGAAGTCGATGTCATGCGCGCCGTTGCCCAACAAATGGATACCGACGTTGAGTTCGTCACCGCCAGCTTTTCGGGACTGTTTGGCATGCTCGAGTCGGGGCGCGTGGATACCATTGCCAACCAGATCACCATCACCGATGAACGCCAGCAGAAATATCTGTTTTCCGCGCCCTACGTGTATGACGGCGCTCAGGTGGTAGTAAAGCGCGGCAATGAAGAGATCAAGGGCGTCGAGGATCTGGCCGGCAAAACCGTGGCCGTCAACCTTGGCTCCAACTATGAACAGCTGCTGCGCGAGCTGCCCTACGCCGACGACATCGAGATTCGCACCTACGAAAGCAACATCGAGCAGGATACGGCGCTGGGCCGCGTGGATGCCTTTGTTATGGACCGGATCAGCGCAAGCCAGGTCATCCAGGAAAAACCGCTCCCCCTGGCGCTAGCCGGCAAGCCGTTTTCCAAACTGCGTAATGCCCTGCCCTTCCGCGACACGCCGGCCGGCCGCACGCTGCGCGATCGGGTCGACAGCGCTCTGGAAAAACTTCGCAAGTCCGGCAGGCTCAGCGACATATCCAAGCGCTGGTTCGGCAATGATATTACCCGCCCCTGAGGGAACGTTGATTTTTCATGAACCTGCTTGACGTTCCCTACATGCTCGAGCTGGTGCCGATCCTGCTGCGCTACCTGCCCCTGACGCTGGGCATGGCCGCCGCGGGAATGGTGCTGGCGCTGTCGCTGGCCGCCGGACTGGCCGTCATTCGCGTGTTGCGCCTGCCGGTGCTTAACATAGCAACGCTGCTGTTCATCTCGTTTTTTCGTGGCACGCCGCTGCTTGTCCAGCTTTTCCTGTTCTACTACGGCCTGCCCCAGGTCATGTCGGTGCTGACCACCATTAACGGCATAACGGCTACCGTCATGGGGCTGACGCTGCATTTTTCTGCCTATATGGCCGAATCGATTCGCGCCGCCATTGTCGGGGTGGATCGCAGCCAGACCGAGGCAGCGCTGTCCATCGGCATGACCCAGGGCCAGCTGATGAGGCGCATCGTACTACCCCAAGCCACGCGTATTGCGGTACCCACGCTGATGAACTACTTCATCGACATGATCAAGGCCACCTCGCTGGCTTTCACGCTGGGCGTGACGGAGCTGATGGGAGCAACGCAAAAAGAGGCTGCGGGCAGCTTTTTGTATTTCGAAGCCTTTATTGTGGCAGCGGTAATCTACTGGGCCGTGGTCGAACTGCTGGCCTGGTGCCAGCGGCGGCTGGAACATCGACTCAACAAGGCATATCGCCGATGATTCGGATAACCAACCTCGTCAAGCGCTTCGGCGGCGCCGCAGTCCTCGACGGCATCGACATGGATATTGCCCGGGGCGAGATCATCGTGGTGATCGGCCCTTCGGGCACCGGAAAGTCAACGCTGCTGCGCTGTTTGAATTTTCTCGAACGCCCCGACGCCGGGCACCTTGTACTGAATGATCTCGACATGGACGTAGCGACGGCCAGCGCGCGTTCGATACTTGCGGTCAGGCGACGCACGGCCTTTGTCTTTCAGAACTATGCGCTGTTTGCCAACAAGACAGCGCTGGAAAATATCGCCGAAGGTCTGCTCGTGGTTCATCGCTGGCCCAGACACAAAGCCCATGCCCGTGCGCGTGACATTCTCGAGCGTATCGGGCTGGCCGACAAGGGCGATGCCTATCCGGCCTCCCTGTCCGGTGGGCAGCAGCAGCGCGTCGGCATCGGGCGAGCCATGGCCGCGCGAGCCGACGTCATTCTCTTTGATGAGCCCACCTCTTCGCTAGACCCCGAGTGGGTGGAAGAAGTCCTGGAACTGATGAAACAGCTGGCCGCCGAGCGGCAGACCATGCTGGTGGTCACCCACGAGATGAACTTTGCCCGCGACGTGGCCGACCGAGTTATCTTCATGGAAAGCGGACGCATTGTTGAGCAGGGCCCGCCATCGCAGCTGTTCAGCGCGCCGCAGGATCCGCGCACCCGCGCTTTTTTACGCAAGATGCTTGCCGGGCAATCAGACGAGACGGCCCTAAAAGCGGCCAAATAATACCCGAAAAAGCCGGCGCCGAAGGACACCCTCGCAGGACGGGGAATGCCTGGCGGCATTCCCCGTGACAAAAAGCGGCCCGTGAAAAAAACGGCGGCTTCAGGCGTCTTTATCCGAACGCTTTTTCGCCGTGAGCTCTTCGACCTGCTGCTTGAGCTTCTGCCCGGGGCGAAAGGTTACCACCCGGCGAGCGGAAATCGGGATTTCTTCCCCGGTTTTAGGGTTGCGACCGGGCCTTTCACGCTTGTCGCGCAGTTCAAAGTTGCCAAATCCCGACAGTTTGACCTGTTCGTTTTCCCTCAGGCAGCCGCGAATTTCTTCAAAGAAGGTTTCCACCACTGCTTTGGCTTCGCGCTTCGACAGTGCCAGTTCGCTATGCAGATGCTCAGCCAGCGCTGCTTTGGTCAATGCACTCATAAAGCCTATCCTCCCGCCGGCGCCTTTTCTCGACTGGCGCCGGCTTGCGGCGGCGGACTCAATTAGCCGCGCAGCTCGGCATTAAATTCACGCTTGATCTGCTCAACGATTGAATCCACCAACTGATTGATTTCATCGTCATTTAGCGTGCGCGATGGATGCTGCCAGGTCAAGCCCAGAGCGACACTCTTGTAGCCCTGGGCCACGCCTTGCCCGGCGTACACGTCAAACAGACGTATCTCTCTTAAACAGTCACCGGCGTTCTCTCTGGCAGTATCCAAAAGCGACTGTACCGGCACGCCATCGGCAACGCGAAAGGCCAGATCACGGCGCACTTCGGGATAGCGCGATAGCGGCCTGAACGCAGGCACGCGCCCTTCACTCAGCGCTTCAAGGCTGACTTCAAACCCGACCGCTTCGGTTTTAAGCCCTACCTGACGGGAAACCTCGGGATGTAGCGTGCCCAGCCAGCCGGCATGCTTACCCCGGTAGAAAATCTGCGCGCACTGCCCCGGGTGCAGCGACGGATGCTTGCCGGATTGCATACGCCAATCCTGCGGGCTGCCGCCCAGAGCAAAAAGGCTCTCCAAGTCGCCTTTGACATCGTAAAAGTCCAGCGGCTTGGCCGCGCTGCTCCAGCCTTCCGGATAGCGTAAGCCGCAGGCCAGCGCACCGAGCATCGGTGTTTGGCTCAAGTTATCCAGGTGGCCGTTGAACACCAGCCCCGTTTCAAAAAGCCGTACCCGAGACTGCTGGCGTTTGAGGTTATAGTCCACAGCTCGCACCAGTCCGGGGAGCAAACTGGCCCGCATAACCGACAGATCGCTGGAAATCGGATTGGCCAACGCAGGCGCTACCGCATTGGGCAGCATCGCCTGCTGCAGCTCTGGGGCCACAAAGCTATAGGTTATGGCTTCCTGATAGCCCCGCGCCACCATCTGCCGGCGCAGCTGGGCCTGGCTGACTCCGGCCTCGTTATCCGGGCGCAGGGCGAGGCGCATCGCCGGGCGTCGTACCGGCAAATTGTTGTATCCGTGAATGCGCGCTACTTCTTCAATCAGGTCTTCTTCGATCGCCGCATCAAAACGCCAGCTGGGCGCGGTCACGTCCCAGCCGTCGGCCGTTGCCGCCACATCAAATCCCAGCCGGGCGAGAATATCTTCCACATCACCCGCATCCAGTGTCTTGCCCAGCACTTTTTCCAACCGCCGAGCGCGCAGCGTAATACGCCGAGTATCCGGACAGTGCACGTCGCTGACCACTTCGGTAAGCGGCCCGGCTTCACCGCCGCAAATAGCCAGCAGCAGCGCTGAGGCCCGCTCAATCGCGGTTGCGGTCAGTTGAGGGTCCACGCCGCGCTCAAAGCGGTGGGAGGCTTCGGTATGCAGCCCGTAAGAGCGTGCCTGGCCGGCGATCGCCAGCGGGGTGAAAAACGCCGATTCAAGAAAAATCGTACGCGTTGACGCACTCACGCCTGAGCCTTCCCCGCCCATCACACCGGCAACGGCCAGCGGCTTTTGATGATCGGCAATGAGCAGCGTTTCCGGACGCAGCGAAATTTCCTGGCCGTCGAGCAGCGTCAAACGCTCGCCCTCTTGCGCCTTGCGCACGACAATGCCGCCGTCAAGATTGTCGCGATCAAAGGCGTGCAGCGGCTGACCCAGCTCAACCATGACATAGTTGGTGACGTCTACGACCGGATCAATCGCACGGATGCCGCTACGCCGAAGACGCTCTGTCATCCATAGCGGTGTTTCGACATTTACGTTGACGCCGTGGATAACACGCCCGACATAGCGGGGACAATGCTCCGGCGATGCAATATCAACCGGTAGCACCGTATCGTGGCCGACCGGCACCGGCGACGTATCGGGTGTCTCTACCGCCAGGCGATTAAGAGCGCCGAGCTCTCGCGCCAGGCCTTTCAGGCTCAGGCAGTCACCGCGATTGGGCGTCAGGTCAATATCGATCGCATTGTCATCGAGTGCCATATAGCGGCGAAAATCTTCACCCACCGAAGACGTCGCCGGCAATACCATAATGCCCGGTGAAGCCTCTTCTGCCAGCCCCAGCTCGGACTCCGCGCAAATCATCCCGTTTGATTCCACACCGCGCAGCTTTGCCTTTTTAATCTTGAAATCGCCGGGCAGCATGCCTCCTACGCGGGCAAAGGGCACTTTCTGCCCCGCCGCCACGTTGGGTGCGCCACATACCACCTGCACAGGCGCCGGCGAACCATCGTCGACGGTGCAAACACTTAGCTTGTCAGCGTTGGGATGCGGCTCCCGGGTCAAGATTTCGGCGACAACAACGCCGGTAAAAGCCTTGGCAACCGGTTCGATCGCATCGACTTCCAGCCCCGCCATGGTGGCTTGATCCGCCATGGCCTGCGTATCAAGCCGCGGAGACACCCACTCACGCAGCCACTGTTCAGAAAACTTCATGTTCTATCCCGTATTTAGCGCAAGACTCAGGCAAACTGCCGCAAAAAGCGCAGATCGTTATCGAAAAACAGGCGCAAGTCGTTAACGCCGTAGCGCAACATCGCCAAACGCTCGGCGCCCATGCCAAAGGCAAAGCCGCTAAACTGCTCGGCATCAATACCCGAATGACGAAATACCGCAGGATGCACCATGCCGCAGCCCATCACTTCCAACCAGCCGCTGCGAGAACATACGCGGCAGCCTTTGCCGCTGCATATCACGCATTGAATGTCCACTTCCGCGGAGGGCTCGGTAAACGGAAAATACGACGGCCGAAAGCGAACGGATAAGTCCTCGCGCTCGAAAAACGCGTGGAGAAAATCCTCGATCGTCCCCTTCAAGTCGGCAAAGCTGATATCTTCATCAACCAGCAACCCTTCTACTTGATGAAACATCGGCGTATGGGTCAGATCCGAATCGCTGCGGTATACCCGGCCCGGGCAGACTATTCGTACGGGCGGCGTGCTGGTCTCCATGGTGCGCACCTGCACCGGCGAAGTATGCGTGCGCAAAAGCCTTGTCGCATCAAAATAAAACGTATCCGCCATACCGCGCGCCGGATGATGGGCCGGAATATTCAGCGCTTCAAAGTTATGGTAGTCATCTTCGATTTCCGGCCCCACCGCCACGTCAAAACCGATGCGAGTAAACAGCTCTTCGATACGTTCCAGGGTACGCGTTACCGGATGCAGCCCGCCGGGTACCTGGCCGCGGCCCGGCAGCGTGACGTCCAGCGTTTCAGCGGCAAGCCGTGCATCCAGTGCAGCCTTCTCCAGTTCCTGGCGCTTTTCATCGATCTCACCTGCAAGCGCTTGCTTTGCACGATTGATGCGCTCGCCGGCGGCGGGGCGCTCTTCCGCTGCCAGCTGACCCAGCCCCTTGAGCAAGGCTGTAATTTCGCCCTTTTTTCCCAAATAGCGGACACGCAATTCTTCTAGTGCTGCAACGCTTTGCGAGGCCCGTATCGCGGCACGCGCGTCAGATACCAGGCTAGGAAGATGATCCATCCGATTGACTCCGAGTTTGACGTTTGCCCGTTTATCAGAAATATCGCAACGACAATGCCAAAAAAACAGGGGAAGAGCGGCTGCTCTTCCCCTGTACGGGTCACGTGATGAGACCTATGACATTGCGTACGCGCAGGTAACGCGAATGTTTTAGTGGGCAGCCTTGGCTTTTTCCACAATCGCAGCAAAAGCCGCTTTTTCATGGACAGCCAGGTCGGCTAACACCTTACGATCAATTTCGACGCCGGCCTTTTTCAGGCCACCAACAAAACGGCTGTACGACAGGCCGTGCTGGCGAGCGCCGGCGTTGATACGCTGAATCCACAGCGCACGGAATTGGCGCTTGCGATTGCGGCGGTCACGATACGCGTACTGGCCGGCTTTGATGACGGCCTGCTTGGCAACGCGGAACACGCGTGACCGGGCACCGTAGTACCCCTTGGCCTGCTTCAATACTTTTTTATGGCGACGACGGGCGACTACGCCACGCTTAACACGAGTCATAACACACTCCTGACTTTATAAGACGGATAGCGCAGCATTGCGCTTCCTGAAGATCCAACCGTTTACAGATTCGGCAGCATGCGCTGAACCAACGCCTTGTCGGCGTCATGAATCTGGCGCATACCGCGCAGCTGGCGCTTACGCTTGGTCGACTTCTTGGTCAGGATGTGGCTGCGAAAGGACTGCTTGTGCTTGAAACCGTTAGCGGTTTTCTTGAAACGCTTGGCAGCACCGCTGTTGGTTTTGATTTTCGGCATGAGAATAGCTCCGCTCGATATTCTTTAGAAAATCCAAGGCCTGCCAGCGTTGCCGCTGGCCCGTTTAACCGGCCGTTGGATCACTTCTTCTTCGGGGCAAGTATCATGATCATCTGGCGCCCTTCCATTTTCGGAAAGGACTCCACAGACCCGATACCTTCGAGGTCGTCGGCAATTCGTTCCATCAGCTTGCGGCCGATGTCCTGATGCGCCATTTCGCGACCGCGAAAGCGCAGTGTGACCTTACCCTTGTCACCACTTTCCAGAAAGCGCATCAGGTTTTTAAGCTTAACCTGATAGTCACCTTCGTCAGTGCCAGGACGGAATTTGACTTCCTTGACCTGGATCTGCTTTTGCTTTTTCTTTTGCGCTGCTTTCTGCTTTTTCTGTTCAAAGACGAATTTGCCGTAATCCATTATCTTACAGACAATGGGATCGGCATTCGAAATTTGCACGAGGTCCATTCCCGCTTCGTTGGCACGCTCAAGGGCATCGCTCGTAGGAACAATGCCAAGCTGCTCACCGTTGCTGTCGATGAGGCGCACCTGGTCTACGGTAATTCGCTCGTTCATTGGTGGGCGTTTGTCTTGTGGGCGCCCGCGCTGGTTGCTTCGCTTGATTGCTCCGTCTCCTTAGGCAATTGACGATGTCGTCAGAACTGCTCTCTCAGTGTCAAGACGCTGAATAAGGGCTTCAACGCTCATTGTACCAAGATTTTCACCGTTGCGCGTACGTACGGCAACCGAGTCAGCCTCAACTTCCTTATCTCCTACCACCAGGAGATAGGGAACCTTTTGCAGCGTATGCTCACGGATTTTAAAGCCAATTTTCTCATTCCTCAAGTCAGCTTTAACCCGTAGCCCCGTCGTTGCCAGGCGTTTTTCCAATGCCAGGGCGTAATCGCGCTGCGCATCGGTGATCGTCATGACCACAGCCTGCTGCGGTGCCAGCCATAGCGGCATAGCACCGGCGTAGTGCTCGATCAGGATACCCAGAAAGCGCTCAAAAGAGCCCAGAATGGCGCGATGCAGCATGACCGGCACCTTGCGACTGCCGCCTTCATCAACATACTGCGCTCCCAGCCGACCGGGCAGATTGAAGTCGAGCTGCAGCGTACCACATTGCCAGATACGATTGAGACAGTCCCGCAGCGAAAATTCGATTTTGGGGCCGTAGAAGGCACCCTCACCCGGCTGCAGCTCCCATTCCAGGCCTGTTGCGTCAAGCGCCGCCTCCAACCCTTTTTCCGCCTTTTCCCAAAGAGCGACCTCACCTAGAAAGTCGTCCGGGCGCGTGGACAGTTTCAGCTCGACGTCGTCAAAGCCCAACGTTTTATACACTTCCAGGGTTTGTGCAATAAATGCTTCGGCTTCGGACTGGATCTGCCCCTCGGTACAGAAAATATGCGCGTCGTCTTGCGTAAAATTGCGCACGCGCATCAAGCCGTGCAGCGAGCCCGACGGCTCGTTGCGATGGCAGCTGCCAAACTCTGCCAGGCGCAACGGCAGGTCCCGATAGCTTTTCAAGCCTTGGTTGAACACTTGCACATGACACGGACAGTTCATCGGCTTAACCGCATACTCGCGCTTTTCCGACTCGGTGGTAAACATCAGTTCGCTATAGTGGCCCCAGTGTCCGGATTTCTTCCATAGCGAAAGGTCAACCACTTGCGGCGTCTTGATCTCCTGATAACCGTGCCGCATCTGGACGTCACGCATATAATCTTCCAGCGCTCGGTACATGCTCCAGCCGCCAGGATGCCAGAACACCATGCCCGGTGCCTCTTCCTGGAGGTGAAACAGGTCCATCTTGCGCGCAAGCTTGCGGTGATCGCGCTTTTCAGCTTCTTCAAGACGCTTGAGATAGGCTTTGAGCTGTTTCTTGTCTCCCCAGGCCGTACCGTAAATGCGCGTCAGCATGGGGTTGTCCGCGTCCCCGCGCCAGTAGGCACCGGCCAGCTTGGTCAGCTTAAAAGCCTTGAGGTGACGCGTATTAGGCACGTGCGGGCCGCGGCACATGTCTATATATTCTTCGTGGTGGTAAAGCCTGATCGTTGTATCTTCAGGAATATCGCGTACGATTTCCTGCTTATACGGCTCATCCCTGTGCAGAAACGTCAGCATTGCCTTATCGCGATCGACATACTCGCGTACAACGTCATATTCCCGCTTGATCAGCAGCTGCATGCGCGCTTCGATGGTCTCAAGGTCATCGGGCGTAATCGACTGAGCAAAGTCAATGTCGTAGTAGAAACCGTCGTCGATAACCGGCCCGATTGCCATTTTTGCACTCGGGTAAAGCTGCTTGACCGCATGCCCTACTAAGTGAGCACAGGTGTGACGAATTATCTCCAATCCTTCAGGATCCCGAGCGGTGACGATTGCCACTTCAGCATCGTGTTCAACAATATCCGAGGCATCCACGAGTACGCCGTCAATTTTTCCGGCAATACAGGCTTTCGCCAGGCCTGAGCCAATGGATTCCGCCAGCTGCATAATAGTCAGCGGTTCATTCAGTGAACGCTGGCTACCGTCAGGCAAGGTGACTATGGGCATTCAATTTTCCTTGAGCGCAGTGGTGATCCACACCAAGGATCACGTGTCGCTATCAATGGGCGTTGTCGGCAATGTTGCGGCACTTAAAGCCGCGGCAAGCAAGCAGCCTAGCAAAGTTTTGGCATGGCATAAACAAAAGACGGAAGGCACGCTGGCCCTCCGTCCGATGCATAGTGTGTCTATAACCTGACGAGGTTACAACGTTGCTTTATTTCCACTCATCCAGCATGACACGACGGTTCTCTGCACGCCCCGCCGGTGTTTCGTTCGTAGCGATGGGACGCTCTTCGCCGTAGCCAACAGACTTCATACGGTCCTGGTGTACACCGTTCGACTGCAGGTAGCTGGCAACGGATTCTGCGCGACGCTGAGACAGCTCTTTATTATACCGTGCGCTGCCTACGGCATCGGTATGGCCTTCAATGCGAACACGTGCGTTGGCGTTATGCACCAGCTTTTCAGCAACATCATCCAGCTCTTGTTCGGCTTCGGCCGTCAGCTTGGCAGAGTCAAACTCAAAGTGAACGCCATCCAGCACCAGATTTTCCGGGCAGCCAAGCGCGTTGACTTTCTCACCGGCAGGTGTATTCGGACACTGGTCGCGATAATCGGCTACGCCATCGTTGTCAGAGTCGAGCGGGCAACCCTTGGCATCGACGGCAACACCGGCCGGCGTACCGGGGCACTGATCCCGATAGTCCGCTACGCCGTCATTATCAGAGTCAAGCGGGCAGCCTTCTGCATCAACAGCAACGCCTGCCGGTACTTCACCATAGCCAGGGCATTGGGGTTTAACTTCTTCACTTTTATCCGCGCAAAGATACGCTGCCAGCGCAGCACCGGCGGTGGCACCGATTGCCGCGCCGCTATCTTCGTCAGACTCACTGGTGGTTGCATAGCCTAGGCCACCGCCAATCACACTGCCGGCAAGGCCGCATACCATCGGGTGTTGATACCAGCTTTTGTCCGCGTCATAGCCCGCTGTTTGACCTTCGGACTGTGATGCCGAGCTAGCACAGCCAGAAAGACCAACGGCCAAAGCAGAACCGAGTAGCAGACCAGTCGTTGATTTTTTCATGCAACACTCCTTTTTTGATCCAATGCGTAGGGCTGCGTGATACGCGCCCCATTTGGCTTTTTTCCTGTTTGGGCTGGTATTTTTCTAAGGAAAGCCCGCTCACACGATCCTCTGGCTAACAGCAACCGAAGACGTATCGTTCAAGCCATATCTGCCCGAATAGCGTCACCGCCTGAAAAGCGGGCAGTACCATTCTAGCATAAAGCTCATCGATGTATTTTCAATGGGATATTGCATTAATGCAGCGTCTTTCCACCCTTCGCTCGCCAACGGATAACAGCCCTCGCCGCTTCGATCACTGGCTGGTGCATTTCTTTTTCCACGCTCAGGCGCTCCTTGTCTTCACGCATGCGCTCTCGCGGTGAAAGCGCTTTACGAGCGGAATGCGTTTTCAAATGCTGCGTTCTGCTGTAAACATCGGAGAAAGCAAGAAATTCTTGCCTCTCAACAAGTGAAGGTTCAATAATTTCCAGCAACACCTTGCAACGCCAGGCACCTTCCGTAATGTTGACCTGGTCTTGGACCAGAGCAGTCGATACATAATCCAGGTTTTCCAGGCTGTTGGTGATCGCACGTGCATCTTCTTCTTTACGAAAATCTGCACGACGCTTTACCTCACGACGAAGCCGGATGGCATATATACCCAAAGCAAAGATGACAACAGTACCGGCGGCTAAGAGAATCATCGCTGTATTTGTGCTCATGGATGCTACCCAATTCGGTATAAATGAGTACAACAACTATACAAAAAATAAAGGCCTATAGATATCTGAAAAGGACTCCTTTCCGGCTCACGGATAGTGTAACGCTTTCGCCCTTCGTGCTTTCATATATACACCTGATCCATAGTAGGGTTAACTCGTGAACCCAGCCAACATCATGATATCAACGTATTCTAGCCCAAAGCGCAGACATGAAAAGCCGCACACAAAAAACCCGGCACGTGGCCGGGTTCTCTGCGTATTAATGCCTGACGATGTCCTACTCTCGCATGGGGAGGCCCCACACTACCATCGGCGCTGAACGGTTTCACTGCTGAGTTCGGCAAGGGATCAGGTGGTTCCCGCTCGCTATGGCCGTCAGGCGTAACTGGTGGTCTATCAAGCTGTGTGATACGTCTCTTGTATCCGGTCGTTGTCCTGCAACCCGACCCCTTGGGTGTTATAGGGTCAAGCCTCACGGGCCATTAGTACACGTTAGCTCAACGCCTTGCAGCGCTTCCACACCGTGCCTATCCACCAGCTCGTCTTGCTGGGCCCTTCAGGAGGCTCAAGGCCTCGGGGATGTCTCATCTTGAAGGAGGCTTCCCGCTTAGATGCTTTCAGCGGTTATCCCGTCCGACCTTAGCTACCCGGCAATGCCACGGGCGTGACAACCGGCACACCAGAGGGTCGTCCACTCCGGTCCTCTCGTACTAGGAGCAGCCCTTCGCAAACATCCTGCGCCCACGGCAGATAGGGACCGAACTGTCTCACGACGTTCTAAACCCAGCTCGCGTACCACTTTAAATGGCGAACAGCCATACCCTTGGGACCGACTTCAGCCCCAGGATGTGATGAGCCGACATCGAGGTGCCAAACACCGCCGTCGATGTGAACTCTTGGGCGGTATCAGCCTGTTATCCCCGGAGTACCTTTTATCCGTTGAGCGATGGCCCTTCCATACAGAACCACCGGATCACTAGAACCTGCTTTCGCACCTGCTCGACGTGTCTGTCTCGCAGTCAAGCACCCTTGTGCTCTTGCACTCACTGCACGATGTCCGACCGTGCTGAGGGTACCTTCGTGCTCCTCCGTTACGCTTTGGGAGGAGACCGCCCCAGTCAAACTACCCACCACACACGGTCCTCGATCCGGATCACGGATCAGAGTGAGAACGCCAATGATGCCAGGCTGGTATTTCAAGGGTGGCTCCCCCCGGTCTGGCGACCGGGGTTCCAAGCCTCCCAGCTATCCTACACAGGCAACATCAGCGTCCAGTGTGAAGCTATAGTAAAGGTTCACGGGGTCTTTCCGTCTGGCCGCGGGTACACCGCATCTTCACGGCGATTTCAATTTCACTGAGTCTCGGGTGGAGACAGCGTGGCCATCATTACGCCATTCGTGCAGGTCGGAACTTACCCGACAAGGAATTTCGCTACCTTAGGACCGTTATAGTTACGGCCGCCGTTTACCGGGGCTTCGATCAAACGCTTCGGCGAACCTAACGTCATCACTTAACCTTCCGGCACCGGGCAGGCGTCACACCCTATACGTCCGCTTGCGCGTTGGCAGAGTGCTGTGTTTTTAGTAAACAGTTGTAGCCACCTGGTATCTTCGACCGCCTTCCGCTCCGCCCGCGAGGGGTTTCACGTACCGGCGGCGTGCCTTCTCCCGAAGTTACGGCACCATTTTGCCTAGTTCCTTCACCCGAGTTGTCTCAAGCGCCTGGGGATTCTCACCCTGACCACCTGTGTTGGTTTGGGGTACGGTCGCATCGTATCTGGTGCTTAGAGGCTTTTCCCGGAAGCGTGGCATCAATGACTTCAACACCGTGGTGTCTTCGTCTCGTCTCTCGGCCTTGAGCCGCCGGATTTGCCTGGCGGCTCAGCCTACGGACTTTCACCAGGACAACCGTCGCCTGGCTCACCTAGCCTTCTTCGTCCCCTCATCGCAATACGATCCGGTACGGGAATATTGACCCGTTTCCCATCGACTACGCCTTTCGGCCTCGCCTTAGGGGCCGACTCACTCTGCTTCGATTAGCGTCGAACAGAAACCCTTGGTCTTCCGGCGAGGGCGTTTTTCACGCCCTTTATCGTTACTCATGTCAGCATTCGCACTCGTGATACCTCCAGCGAGCTTCTCAACTCCCCTTCATCGGCTTACACGACGCTCCTCTACCACGCATCCGAAGGATGCGTCCGTAGCTTCGGTACCTGGTTTAGCCCCGTTACATCTTCCGCGCAGGCCGACTCGACTAGTGAGCTATTACGCTTTCTTTAAAGGATGGCTGCTTCTAAGCCAACCTCCTAGCTGTCTGAGCCTTCCCACATCGTTTCCCACTTAACCAGGATTTGGGGACCTTAGCTGACGGTCTGGGTTGTTGCCCTTTCCACAACGGACGTTAGCACCCGCTGTGTGTCTCCCACGCTGCACTCACCGGTATTCGGAGTTTGCCTCGGGTTGGTAAGTCGGGATGACCCCCTAGCCGAAACAGTGCTCTACCCCCGGCGGTGATACGTGAGGCGCTACCTAAATAGCTTTCGAGGAGAACCAGCTATCTCCGGGCTTGATTAGCCTTTCACTCCGACCCACAGCTCATCCCCGCATTTTTCAACATACGTGGGTTCGAGCCTCCAGTTGCTGTTACGCAACCTTCACTCTGGCCATGGGTAGATCGCCCGGTTTCGGGTCTATTGCCAGCAACTCGACGCCCTGTTAAGACTCGGTTTCCCTACGCCTCCCCTAGTCGGTTAAGCTCGCTACGGACAATAAGTCGCTGACCCATTATACAAAAGGTACGCGGTCACATGACGTGCATGCTCCCACTGCTTGTACGCACACGGTTTCAGGATCTATTTCACTCCCCTCTCCGGGGTTCTTTTCGCCTTTCCCTCACGGTACTGGTTCACTATCGGTCAGCCAGGAGTATTTAGCCTTGGAGGATGGTCCCCCCGTCTTCAGTCAAGGTTACACGTGCCCCGACCTACTCGATTTCACGCGTTTGGATTTTCGACTACGGGGCTATCACCCGCTATGGCGGCGTTTCCCAACGCCTTCGTCTAATCGGCCACGCGCTTAAGGGCTGCTCCCCGTTCGCTCGCCGCTACTGGGGGAATCTCGGTTGATTTCTGTTCCTCGGGGTACTGAGATGTTTCAGTTCCCCCGGTTCGCCTCGTATTCCTATGTATTCAGAATACGATACTCACCTTGTGGTGAGTGGGTTTCCCCATTCAGAGATGCCCGGGTCGCAGGTTGTTTGCCACCTCGCCGAGCCTTATCGCAGGCTTCCACGTCTTTCATCGCCTCTGGCTGCCTAGGCATCCACCGTGTGCGCTTCATTGCTTGACCCTATAACCCGAAGGAGTCGGGGTCGCAATGACAACGATTGCCGGATACGCTTGAGACGTATCACATGATCACTTCATCTGAAATGATCGTTTATCAGCTTGATATACCTTGTTAAAGAGCACTGCCAAAAAGCAGTCGTAAACAGGCGGGCTGTTGCCCCCGTGCTTATGGCTGCACTTCGACACATCGATCAGGTAATTCATTGTGGGCACTTGCCGAGCGGGTGACGCATCGATTAAGGAGGTGATCCAGCCGCAGGTTCCCCTACGGCTACCTTGTTACGACTTCACCCCAGTTGCGAACCACACCGTGGTGATCGCCTTCCGAAGTTAGGCTAACCACTTCTGGTGCAGTCCACTTCCATGGTGTGACGGGCGGTGTGTACAAGGCCCGGGAACGTATTCACCGCGCCATTCTGATGCACGATTACTAGCGATTCCGACTTCACGGAGTCGAGTTGCAGACTCCGATCCGGACTGAGACCGGCTTTATGGGATTCGCTGACTTTCGCAAGCTCGCTGCCCTTTGTACCGGCCATTGTAGCACGTGTGTAGCCCTACCCGTAAGGGCCATGATGACTTGACGTCGTCCCCACCTTCCTCCGGTTTGTCACCGGCAGTCTCCCTAGAGTTCCCGACCGAATCGCTGGCAAATAGGGACAAGGGTTGCGCTCGTTACGGGACTTAACCCAACATTTCACAACACGAGCTGACGACAGCCATGCAGCACCTGTCTCTCGGTTCCCGAAGGCACCAAGGCATCTCTGCCAAGTTCCGAGGATGTCAAGGGTAGGTAAGGTTCTTCGCGTTGCATCGAATTAAACCACATGCTCCACCGCTTGTGCGGGCCCCCGTCAATTCATTTGAGTTTTAACCTTGCGGCCGTACTCCCCAGGCGGTCGACTTATCGCGTTAACTTCGCCACAAGGGTCTCAAGGACCCCAACGGCTGGTCGACATCGTTTACGGCATGGACTACCAGGGTATCTAATCCTGTTTGCTACCCATGCTTTCGCACCTCAGCGTCAGTGTCAGTCCAGAAGGCCGCCTTCGCCACTGGTATTCCTCCCGATCTCTACGCATTTCACCGCTACACCGGGAAT
Organism: Halomonas cibimaris; assembly: GCF_055379665.1. Lineage (NCBI taxonomy): Bacteria > Pseudomonadati > Pseudomonadota > Gammaproteobacteria > Oceanospirillales > Halomonadaceae > Halomonas > Halomonas cibimaris. The sequence continues at coordinate 2,210,740 of NZ_AP043828.1, read as the reverse complement.
TCTACCTTCCTCTCCTGCACTCTAGCCCAACAGTTCCGGATGCGATTCCCAGGTTGAGCCCGGGGCTTTCACAACCGGCTTATCAAGCCGCCTACGCGCGCTTTACGCCCAGTCATTCCGATTAACGCTTGCACCCTCCGTATTACCGCGGCTGCTGGCACGGAGTTAGCCGGTGCTTCTTCTGTGAGTGATGTCTTTCGGCCGGGGTATTAACCCGACCGCGTTCTTCCTCACTGAAAGTGCTTTACAACCCGAGGGCCTTCTTCACACACGCGGCATGGCTGGATCAGGCTTTCGCCCATTGTCCAATATTCCCCACTGCTGCCTCCCGTAGGAGTTCGGGCCGTGTCTCAGTCCCGATGTGGCTGATCATCCTCTCAAACCAGCTACGGATCGTTGCCTTGGTAGGCCGTTACCCCACCAACCAGCTAATCCGACATAGGCTCATCCGATCGCGGGAGCCTGAGCCCCCTTTCTCCCGTAGGACGTATGCGGTATTAGCCTGAGTTTCCCCAGGTTATCCCCCACGACCGGGCAGATTCCTATGCGTTACTCACCCGTCCGCCGCTCGACGCCTGAAGTGCAAGCACTCCATCGTTTCCGCTCGACTTGCATGTGTTAAGCCTGCCGCCAGCGTTCAATCTGAGCCATGATCAAACTCTTCAGTTTAAAATCATATAGTGCATAAGCTGCACCAAACTTGGCTCAAGGTTTCAAACGTCTCAAACAAAACCCGAAGGTTTTTGACGAGACACTTGCCTTGATAATAGGTGATTTGTCACCCACTCAGGCAAGCGCCCACATGAATTACCTGATCAACTTGTTAAAGAGCGCCGGAGCGAGGCATTACCTCTCTTCCCGATAGACACGCATCATACCAGCGTTTTGGGCCGCGTCAATTGTTTGGCTTATTTTTTTATGACTACAGCGTGTTTTTCGGATTTACGGGGCCATTGCGCCCGGGGTGCGTCCGGTCGGGTTGAACGTCGCCTCGCATCACGCAATAACGACAGATACCATATAGGCCGTATATGCCATGAAAATAGCAAGCAAGATACCGCCTTCGAGACGATTGATCTTGCGCGGCCGGCCCCGCCAGGAAAACGCAAAGACAATCATCAATACGGTCATCAACGTCATGACCATCCAGTCCCGAGCGAGCACTTCCGGTCCGGCGTCAATCGGCGTAATCACTCCTGCAAGCCCGACCACACCGAGCGTGTTGAACAGGTTGGAACCCACAACATTGCCCAGCACCATATCGTGCTCTTTACGACGAAGCGCGCTCACCGAAGAGGCAAGCTCAGGCAGCGATGTGCCAATCGCCACGACCGTCAGGCCTACAACCAGTTCACTGACGCCAAAAGCCGTCGCAATTTCCACCGCTCCCCATACCAACAGACGCGAGCTGCCGATCAGCACAATCAGGCCGATAAGCGTCCAGCCCAGCGCGACGCCGCCCGACATGGACTGGCTATTGAGTGTGTCGCTGACTTCAGCCACAAGGGCATCGCTTTTCTGCGCTCGCGACTGCAGGATGCTAAGCCCCATAAAGCCGCCAAGAATCAGCAAGGCCAAGATCGCCTCCCAGCGGGCGACAACGCCATCCAGCAGAACAGCGCCGGTAAGCAGCGTCACTGCCAGCAAGACCGGCATTTCCTTGCGAATAACGCTGGAGTGCACGGCAAGCGGCGCCAGCAAACCCACCAGCCCCAACACCAGGCCTATGTTAGCGATATTGGAGCCGTAAGCGTTGCCCACAGCAAGCCCGGGGCTTCCCTGGAGCGCGGCCAGAACCGAGACCATCATTTCCGGTGCCGATGTGCCAAAGCCAATCACCAGCATACCGATCAGCAGCGGCGACAATCCTAGCCAGCGTGAAATGGCCGCCGCCCCGTCAATGAACTTGTCGGCACTCCATATCAGCAGGATCAGACCGGCAATAACGGCCAAGACGGGAAGCAGCATAACGTTTCCTTCGTAAGTTTATCTGGGTAGTATCGCGCTGCATCGTTATGGAAGCGAAGGGGTGGGTCAAGCATTGATCATCATCAACGCCTAGGCATGTCGCAAACGCCCGGCGTATTGCCCCCGGCGCTCAGACAGTGCCTTCCAGCTCAGCTATGGAAGATGACCGTACGCAAAAGGAGAAGAATTGATTCGTCATCGCATGCTCAAGCGACCCGCGATCCCTCATCGCGCTCCGTATGTCGACCGCTCTCCGCCTGAAGTACACACCCGAAGGCGGCGGCTGCGCGCCTGCTACGAATGCGACTGGCTTTGTGCCTTGCCGCCGCTGACGGCCGGCGAGAAGGCCACCTGCCCGAGATGTCACCATACGCTGGCAAGACGGCACCACCATCCGGCGCAGCGCAGCATGGCACTGGCCATGGCAGCGCTTGTCGCGCTGATGGTTGCCGTGTCCTTTCCCTTTATCAGCTTCAGCGTCAGCGGTGTAAGCAACTCCATTGAGCTGCCCCAAACGGCCACAGCACTGATCAGCTTTCATCAGCCGGTCGTGGCGGTCGTGGTTATCCTGACCATCGTAGTGCTGCCCGCCTGCTACCTGCTGGCCGTCATGTGGCTGCAGCTGGGCCTTATGCGCTATCGTCCGCTGCCGTTTAGCCGCGACATTGCGCGTGCGCTTGCCCATCTGACCCCCTGGATGATGGCCGACGTTTTTATCATTGGCGCTCTGGTCAGCCTGATCAAAATTGCCGGACTGGCGCAGGTGTCGCTGGGCTTATCCTTTTGGGCATTTTGCGCTTTTGCCTTTTTGCTGCTGCTGACCAGCCAATCACTGGACGCCGACTGGCTGTGGTTTTCCCTCGACCATGAACCCTTGGCACCACAAGGCGCTCAAACCGGGGCTCCCGCAGCTGCCCAGCAGCTTACCGGCTGCCCCACCTGCGGTCTGGTCAACCGCTTGGCAAAAACGCAAAAGACGCGCTGTCGCCGCTGCGGCGAACATCTGCATGCTCGCCGGCCGCATAGTCTGCAGCGCACCTGGGCGCTTCTCGCAGCGGCGGCGGTCATGTATATTCCGGCCAATTTTTATCCCATCATGAACGTAACCAATCTGGGGGAAACGTCCTCCTCCACCATTATCAGCGGCGTGGTGGAGCTATACCAGTCAGGCTCGTGGCCTGTTGCGCTGGTTATTTTTATCGCCAGTGTTATCGTCCCGGTGGGCAAACTCTTCGCCCTTGGCTGGCTGTGCCTTGTCGCCCGCCGCAGCCACCGGTTAAACGCCCACAGCCGCACCGTGCTGTATCGGGTCACCGAATTTATCGGCCGCTGGTCCATGGTTGACGTCTTTGTCGTGGCGATTCTCGTCGCGCTTATCCGGGCCGGCACGCTGATGTCGATTACCCCCGGACCCGCTGAACTTGCGTTTGGCGCTGTGGTTGTGCTCACCATGCTGGCGGCGATGTCATTTGATCCGCGCCTGATCTGGGACGCGCCCTTGCCCCGGAAAGTGCCCTCACACACCAAAGCCTCTCAGGGAAGCGCCGATGGCTAACGAACCCTCTCACGCCCAGCGTACGCCACACGACTCCGCGCCGGCCTCCGGCCCGGATCGCGCCAAGGCATCGCCGCAGGCCAGGCTGTCGCCGATCTGGATCATCCCGCTAATCGCCGTCGCCATCGGTATGTGGCTGGTATACGATAACTACACCAGCCGCGGCACCCAGATTACCCTCACCATGGACAATGCCGAGGGCATCGAAGCCGGCAAAACGTTGATCCGCACCCGCAACGTTGAAGTCGGTCAGGTGCAAAGCGTGCGCCTTTCTGACGATCTGTCTCATGCCGTTATCGGCGCCCGCATTCATCCCGAAGCCGACGGCATGCTCACCGAAGACAGCCGCTTCTGGGTGGTCAAGCCGCGCATCGGCCGCGAGGGCATCAGCGGGCTCAATACCGTACTGTCCGGCGCCTACATACAGCTCGAACCCGGCAGCTCAGACGATTTTCAGCGCGAATTCAAGGTCAGCGACGTGCCGCCGGTCGCCCCGGCAGGCGTCGCCGGGCTGCAGCTCAAGCTGGAAAGCCAGCTGGGCAACTCGTTAAAAGTCGGGGACCCGGTGTCCTATCAAGGGTATACCGTCGGTCGCGTGGAAGAGGTTAATTTCAATCCCGATAAGCGCCGCGTATCCAACCACATCTTTATTGAAAAGCCTTATACCGGCCTGGTGACCGACAACACCCGCTTTTGGAATACCAGCGGCATCGATTTTCGCCTGAACGCTGACGGCATACGCATCAACCTTGAGTCCCTCGAAGCTCTGCTGGGCGGCGGCGTGAGCTTTGGCGTGCCCGCCGACCTGCCCACGGGAAAACAAGTCAGTGCCGACACCCGCTTTAGCCTCTATGCCGATGAAGAAAGCGCGCGCCAGGGCACCTTTGATCGCTACATCGAATACGTGCTGCTGGTCGACGACACCGTTCGCGGGCTGACGAAAGACGCGCCGGTCGAGTTTCGCGGCGTTCGCGTGGGTACCGTAGCCGCAGTCCCCTGGAACTTCGATGCCCCCCAGCCGGATTCACGCTCCAGTTTTGCCATTCCCGTGCTGATTCGGATTGAACCCCAGCGCCTGGGCATGGCCGAGGGCGGCATTGAGCTTGACGAGTGGCGAACACGCTTTGAACGACTGTTCGACATAGGCCTGCGTGCTACGCTCAAAAACGGCAACCTGCTCACCGGCGCGCTGTTCGTCGACCTGAACTTCCAGGACGCGCCGAGCGATCCCTATAGCGCCGAAACCTTCGCGGACGTGCGCGTCTTTCCTACAACCACCGGCGGGTTTGACCAGATACAGGCCCAGATCACAGCGCTGCTGGAAAAGCTCAACGCCTTGAATATCGAGCCGCTGATCAGCGGTCTGGATCGCAACATGCAGGCGGCCGAAGCCACGCTCAACGAAGTGCAGAACGTTTCCCGGTCGCTGAACAAGCTGCTCGACAGCCCGGAAACCCAAGACATCGGCGGCAACCTCAATGCAACGCTCAAGGAACTTCGCACGACGCTGGAAGGCGTATCTCCGGGGTCGCCGGTCTATCAAGACATACGCTCGACTATGGAGCGTATCGAACGCTCGCTGCGCGACCTGCAGCCGCTGACCAAGACGTTAAATGAAAATCCCCGGGCGCTGCTGTTCGATAACCTGGAAACAAAAGATCCCGTGCCGCGCGCACCGTCCGCTCCTTGACATGAGCCCGGCACGTACCGGCCAATGCCACCAGAAGGAAACGCCATGCTCGCCTTTCCGCGTCCGCTGCTGCTGATCGCGCTGCTGCTAAGCCTCGGGCTTGGCGGCTGCGCCGGCAAAGTGACGCCGTCCGCACGCTATGTGCTCCCGGCCACCACACCCGAGATACCCAACGCCGCTGAGGCCACGCTGGCACTTGGCCGGCTACGCCTGGCGCACTATCTGGACGTTGAAGGTATCGTCATGCAGCTCGACGATATCGAGCTGCGCGAAGCCCGCGACCACCGCTGGGCCGAAGGCCTGGACCAGCAGCTGAGACGCAACCTCCAGGCGCATCTCTCGCAAGACCTGCCCGCCTGGCGGGTCGTTCAGGGCAGCGCCGGCGACACCGACGCCTACACGCTGCGTATCAGCATTGACCAGTTTCAAGGGCGCTACGACGGCTATGCCCTCGCCGGCGGCCAGTGGCAGCTGCGTAGCGCCGGCGGCAAGCTTGTGCACATGGCCAGCTTCACAACCCGCACCGCGCTTGAGCAGGACGGCTACCCCGCACTGGTGCGCGCCCTTGGCCAGAGCCTTGAGCAGGCCGCCGGCGAGATTGCCACCGGCATCCGGCGCGCCGTGTTATAGTGCGCGGCTGCGTTTATCACATAACGCTTTATTACTGTTGACGGCCGGGCAACGCGGCCGGCGTTTTAACACGGCGCTTATGTCCAACGCCGTGCGGAGATACTATGGATTTTTCTGACCTTGGCTTAGCGGCCGAACTGCTTGAGGCGATCAACGCTGAAGGCTACACCACGCCTACGCCCATTCAGGCCCAGGCAATACCTGCCGTACTCAACGGCGACGACCTTTTGGCCAGCGCCCAGACCGGCACCGGCAAAACAGCCGGCTTTGGCCTGCCCATGCTGCAGCGCCTGAACCACGGCAAACCCGCCAAAAGCCGGCAGGTACGCTCGCTGGTACTGGCGCCGACCCGAGAGCTGGCCGCACAGGTCGGCAAAAACATTGCCGCCTACGGCGCCGGGCTGAAGCTGCGCACCCAGGTCATTTTTGGCGGCGTGGGCCAGAACCCTCAGGTAGAAGCGCTCAAGCGCGGCGTGGATATCCTCATCGCCACGCCCGGCCGGCTGCTGGACCTGCACCAGCAAGGGCACGTTGATCTGTCAAGCCTGGAAATTCTTGTGCTTGACGAAGCCGACCGCATGCTCGATATGGGCTTTATCCACGACATCAAGCGGCTTTTGCGGCTGATGCCGCCCAAACGGCAGAACCTATTGTTCTCCGCTACCTTCTCCAACGACATTCAGGCGCTGGCCAAACAGCTGCTGCACAACCCTCAGCAAATCGACGTGGCGCCGCGCAACACCACCGCCGACAAGATCGAGCAGGTGGTTTATCAGGTCGATCGCGAGCAAAAGCGCGAGCTGCTGGCACATTTGATCGACACGCAAAAGTGGTATCAGGTGCTGGTGTTTACCCGCACCAAGCACGGCGCCAACCGCCTGGCGGAGCAGCTGTCCAAGCGCTCAATCCCGGCCATGGCGATCCACGGCAACAAAAGCCAGGGCGCCCGCACCCGGGCACTCGGCGCCTTCAAAAGCGGTGATTTGCAGGTATTGGTTGCCACCGACATTGCCGCACGCGGGCTGGACATTCACCAGCTGCCCTACGTGGTCAATTTTGACCTGCCCAACGTTGCCGAAGACTACGTGCATCGCATCGGGCGTACCGGCCGTGCCGGCCGCCAGGGGGAAGCCGTATCGCTGGTATGCGTCGACGAAGCCCAGCTGCTGAAAAACATCGAGCGGCTGATCAAAAAACCCCTGGAGCGCCGCGTGGAACCAGGGTTTGAACCGGACCCCAACGCCGTGCCCCAGCCGATCGAAAACGGCCGTCGCTCCGGGAAACCGCGCAATGCCAAGCGCACGCCCGGTGCCGACCGCGAACAAAAGCCGCGGCGCTCACGCAATCGCCAGCGCAGCTCCCAAAGCCGCTAGTCTCGTCGCTTGCTCGCACCTTTTATCGCTTTTTGTTGACCCATCGTTGGAGTGACCATGGCCTCGTCCGATCTGATTGCCGATTATCGCCGCTGGCTCACCTTTCAGCATCAGGAACAGCTGAGCCGCGAACACGCCGGCATCGTTCAGCGTCTGGAAGAGGCACGCGCTTCGTCCGGGCCTGTGGTGCAGGCCTATCGCAGCATGGCCGAAAAAGCCGCAGCCGAAGGAGCCTGCTACCGCACGCTGTTTTTACGCACCCGTGAAGGCGGCGAAGCGCTGGTGTGCGAAGGCTGGCTGTTTATTCGCCGCCTGCTCAGCGAAGGCCAGCAGGCGCGGGTGCGCGCCACCCTGGTAGAAACCTTCACCCTGGAAGACGGCATCATGGCGCCCGGGGACAAGCCCGCGCGCAAAATCACGCTGGAAATTTTCGATCAGGTACACATCGACAAAGGCATGCGCACCAGTGTCCGGGTGGACTGCGTGGATAACGGCAACGACGCGCACTTCGTTACGCTGCTGGATGCCGTACGCGGCGACTTGCGCCCGCATCTCTAGTCGTTCATGCCAACACGCCGCCCGGCCAAGGAGATAGACATGCACGCTAGATCAGCCGGCGATACGACCCTGCCGATACGGGTGATCTACACCGGCGGCACCGTCGGTATGCTGCCCGGCAGCGACGGCCTGGCCCCGGGCGGTCATTTCGCCGCCCGGCTACAGCGCGCTCTGGCGACGCTGCCCGCCGAAAAACACCGGGCGCTGCCCGGATGGGAAGTGCACAGCTATTCGCGACTGATCGACTCCAGCGCGGTGACGCCGCTGGACTGGCAGGTGCTGGCCGATGACATTCGCGCCCATCAGGCCGCCTACGCCGGCGTGGTGGTGGTGCACGGCACCGATACACTGAGCTGGACCGCTGCAAGCCTGGCCTTCCAGCTGCGCCGTCCGGGTTTTCCGGTTATCGTAACCGGCGCCATGCAGCCGCTGGAAACGCCGGGCAGCGACGCGCTGGACAACCTCTACGGCGCGCTGCGCTTTGCCGCAAAGCCGGCGCTTGACGGCGTCGCGGTCTATTTTGCCGGGCGCCTGCTCCACGGCGCTCGGGCCACCAAGCAGCACGCCTCGGCCGCAGACGCGTTCGCCAGCCCCAACGCCCCCGCACTGGGCGAATACCGCGACACACCGCGGCTTTTTTCCCATGCCCTGCCCCCGGCCACTGCCGCAGCCGATACCGCTTATAACGCCACGCCGGCCGACTATCAGCGGGTCAATCAAGACTATCAGCGGGTCAATCAAGGCGAAGTCGTTCGTATCGCCCTGTGGCCCGGCATGGCCGCCTGGCAGCTCAGCGCCTGGCTGGAGGATTCGCGGGTTAAAGGAGCGCTGCTGGAGCTGTGGGGCGCCGGCAATATCGCCGACGATCCGGCACTGCTGGAGGTCATACGGCGAAGCAGCGCTCGGGGCACGCTGATGGCCGCGGTCAGCCAGTGCCCCCAAGGCAGCGTGGCCATGGGCGCCTATGCCGCCGGCAGCGGGCTTTACCGGGCCGACGTACTAAGCGGTGGCGACATGACGCCGGAAGCCGCCTACGGCAAACTCGTTCACCTGCTGGCGCTGGGGCTTGGCGACGACGCTCGCCGCCGTGCTTTCCTTACCCCTTGCATCGGGGAGCGCCGCGACGGCAAGCCTTCTGCGCACTAGCGATCGCCGGCGCGAAGCCGGGCTTCTACCCGTTCAAGAATTTGTCGGCTGACCTTACCGACCAGCGGCGTCGCTGCGCGGTTGACGGCCTTTTCCATCAGCCGGCTGCCGATTTCGTAGCTCAGAGTCAGCGTCACTCGAGTGCCTTCGGGCACGCGTTCAAGATAGTAGCGCCCCTGGTTTTTCACCCCGCTCAGCGATTCCCAGGCCAGCGTATGAGGCGAACGTGCCTCTACCACGGCCACATCAAAGGTCCAGTCCATTTTCACAGCATGGACATACCAGCGATAGCGCTGCTCGCCCAGCGGCTCGATACGCTCAATCAGATCGGAATAGTCGGCAAACTCCTCGACCCGGCGCAGCAGGGCAAAAACGCGCTCTGGCGGGGCGTTGACGATTTCGCTGTGTTCGATGGTGGCCATGTCGGATACTCGCAATAAGCAATCGCTAGCTGGGGGATGATCCCGAAAAATAATGGCAGGCCCGCGCAGGGCGCGGTGAGCGCCTAGCCTAACACGGCAAACGCCGACGGCTCACAGATCTCGCATCAGCAGCGCAAACTCGGCGTCGTCCGGCGATATGGCTTCTCCGGGAACGGGAATGCTGACCACATGGCCGGACCCCGGGGCCACGCTGACCGCCTCGCCGCGCTTGTTTTCTATTCGCGAAAGCGTAAAGCGCCGGTTGCCGCCGGGCAGCATCAGCTCCACGCTGTCACCCACGGCAAAGCGGTTTTTGACGTTGACGGTCAGCCGGCCGCGAGCCGCATCCACGTCGATAACATCGCCGACAAACTGCTGGTGGACGCCGATGGAATGGCCGCGCTCATAGTTCTGGTACTCGTCGTGCACGTGGCGACGGTAAAAGCCTTCCGTATAGCCGCGGTTGGCCAGGTTATCCAGCTCGTCCATCAGCGCCTTATCGAACGGGCGGCCCGCCACGGCATCGTCAATGGCCCGTCGATACACCTGGGCAGTGCGGGCTACGTAGTACGGCGATTTGGTACGGCCTTCAATTTTCAGCGAGCTTACGCCCAGCCGCGTAAGCTCCGGCACGTGCTGCACTGCGCGCAGATCCTTGGAGTTCATGATGTAGCTGCCGTGCTCGTCTTCAAAGATCGGCATCAGCTCGCCGGGGCGGCTGCGATCTTCGATAAGCGCGGAGAGCTCATCGGGGCGTTGAGCACCGGCAGCGGGGCCGCCACTTTCGCTGCCGTTACCGCTGGCAATGACCCCCTGCCCCGGCGCCCACTCGCCGCTTGCAGCATGCGCCAGGGCGGAATTGGCCGGCACCAGATCACCGGTGGCATCCTTGGCCGCGGCCACGGTGCGGTACTGCCAGCGGCACGCGTTGGTGCAGGTGCCCTGGTTGGGGTCGCGATGATTGAAATACCCCGACAGCAAACAGCGCCCGGAATAGGCAATGCACAGCGCGCCGTGGACGAAGGTTTCGATTTCAAGCCCCGGGCACTCGGCGCGAATCTGGCCGATTTCGCCAAGCGAGAGCTCCCGGGAAAGAATGATCCGGCTGATGCCCTGGCGCTGCCAGAAGCGTGCCGCGGCGTAGTTGACCACGTTGGCCTGCACCGACAGATGAATCGGCTGCTCCGGCCAGCGCTCGCGGATCATCATGATCAGGCCCGGATCGGACATGATCAGCGCATCCGGGCCGGCCTCGATCACCGGCTCCATATCGCGTAGATAGGTTTTCAGCTTGGCGTTGTGCGGGGCGATGTTCGACGCCACGTAAAACTGCTTGCCGCGCGCGTGGGCGTAGGCAATTCCCTTGTGCAGGTTGGCGACGTTGAAGTCGTTATTGCGCACCCGCAGCGAATAGCGCGGCTGGCCGGCATACACCGCATCGGCGCCGTAGGCAAAGGCGTAGCGCATGTTTTCAAAGGTACCGGCGGGCGAAAGTAGCTCGGGGGCAAACATGAAAGGCTCCGTGGCATAGGGCATGTGGCAGGAAAGCGGCGAGACTAGCAGACCGGCACGGCGCCTCACTTGACCTGCGTCGGGTTGAACGCCTTTTATGGCCGCGCCCGCTGGCGTACACTGCCGGCGCGCCGGACCGCCTCCACACCACGCTTCGCCAAGAGACACGCTCTATGCCTGACACGCCTACCGCGCACGCCTCCCACCGCCCTGCCACCGTGGTGATTTACTCCGGCGGCATGGATTCTTTCACCGTGCTGCACCGCGCCCTGCGCGAAGGCCGCGAGGTGCACGCGCTGTCGTTTGACTACGGCCAGCGCCACGTCCGCGAGCTGGACACCGCCCGCCGGGTGTGCGAAGCGCTGGATATTCCTCATCAGGTGGTGGATATCCGCGCCATTCACGGGCTGATCGACAACTCGGCGCTGACCGACGCCTCCCGCGCCGTGCCCGGCGGCGACTACGCCGAAGACAACCTGGCCGCCACGGCAGTGCCCAATCGCAACATGATGCTTTTATCGCTTGCCATTGCCAAGGCGGTAAATATCGGCGCCGATCGCGTCGATTACGGCGCCCACGGCGGCGACCACGTGCTCTACCCTGACTGTCGTCCCGAATTTGTCGAGGCCATGCGCCACGCCGCGGGCCTTGCCAACCTAGAGCCCGTGGACGTCCACGCGCCCTACCTGCACCGCAGCAAAGCCGAGATTCTGGCAGACGGGCTGGCCATGGGGCTTGACTACGCCGACACCTGGACGTGCTACCAGGGAGAAACGCTTGCCTGCGGCGAATGCGCCAGCTGTCGCGAACGTCTGGATGCGTTTGCCGCCAACGGCGTCAGCGACCCGCTGGCCTATGCCCAGACACCGGCCTGACGCGCGCCCATGCATCGTGATCGACCCCAACGCGAAAACAGCGCCGTCTTTTTCGCCGCACAGGCCGCAGAGACGCCGCCTGCAGACGGCTGCCGCCCGGGCTGCGGGGCCTGCTGTATTGCGCCGTCCATCAGCTCGCCGATTCCCGGCATGCCTGACGGCAAACCCGCCGGCGTGCGCTGCGCCCAGCTGGATGACGCGAACCTTTGCCGGCTGTTCGACGACCCCCGCCGCCCGGCCGTATGCCAGCGGTTCAGCTACGATCGCGCGCTCTGCGGCGAGCATCGTGAACAGGCGCTGGAGACGCTGGCCGCGCTGGAAGTCCTGACCGCGTGAAACGAACGATCACGGCGCCCCGGAAACCGCCAAGCGCCGCTCGGCAAGACGCGTCCAGCGCAGCAGTACCGGCGCATCGCTGTGGCGCACGCGGCCCAGCAGGCGCCGAAAGCTGATCAGCGCGGCAGGATCGTCCGGGGCAATATGGGTCAGCCACAGTTCCAGAGCCGCCAGCTCCTGATGGCGATTGCCCTGCTTGCGCGCCTGGCGCAGCGCCAGCTCCGCCAGCGCCTGCACGTCTTGCCCCCGGCGCGCACGCACGTACGCCAGCTGCATGGCAAGTTCGGGCAAAAACAGCGTATCGCGCTCCAGGGCGATGCTCAGGCACTGGTCGAGATACCCTTCTACCGCACCTAGCTGATCCATCGCCAGGCAGGCATCGGTGTACCAGAGCACCGGGCGTAGATAGCGCTCAAAGCCGGTCAGTTCGGCCATTTGCGCCAGGCACTGCTCAAGTTCAGCAAGCCCACCGGCATCGCCGCCCAAGGCACGCTGCCAGCCCAGCACCCCTCGGGCGGAAAGCTGCCACAGGGCCAGATCCGGCGTATCGGACAGGGCAGCGGCCTGCTCGGCATGGCGGCTGGCCATGTGCACGTGCCCCAGCTGGCGGTACAGCGCCGAGCCAACCAGATGCGCCATGGCCAGCGTACCGGGATGATTGATCTGCTGGGCCAGCCGTATGGCACTTTCCACCTGGCGCTCGGCACGCGCATAGTCACCGTGCAGGCACAGCGCCCAGCTGTGAAAACAGGCAGCGCTGACCTGAGGGTGATCAGAAAACGGCAGCCATTCAATCATCATCGGCGTATTGAGCGGGTCCAGCGCCTCCAGCTGACGATGCGCCTCGCCTACGTTGCCTGACCAATAGGCACAGTGGGCCCGGGCGTAGTCGGCCAGCCGGCGGTAGCGCGGCTCTTTGAGCTGCGCGGCAAGCCCTGCCAGGCCGGCCACCAGGGTACGGGCCTCGTTATGGTCATAGCGCTGGCTGCGTGCCACCCAAAGGCCCCATTTGACCAAAAATACCGCGCCCGAATCCGCGGGCGTATCATCGTCCTGCGGCGTTTGTCGCAGCATTTCACGGGCACGTTCAAAGCTTTCCAGCGCAGCAGGCGAGCCGTGACCTTCAAGCGCAAACGCCGCCTGGCCGCGCACCGTCAGCAGGCTGATGGCGCGCGCCGGCTCATGAGCCACACGTTCCAGACTTTCCAGCCCGGCATCCGCCATACGCAGCGCCGTACGATTGGCGCTGACCTTGAGCGCTTGCTGAGCGGCAAGCTCGAAGTAGCGTGCGCTACGGGCATCGTGGCCGCTGCCGCTCAGGTGCATGGCGAAATCGCCCGGATGGCGACTGATCCAGACCGGAAAGCGCTCTTCAATCAGCGTGACAACCAGCTGATGCAGCCGCTGACGCACGTCCCGCGGGCACGACAGGCAGGCCGCTTCCTGCAAAAGCTGGTGGCTGAACTGGTAGGTTTGAACGCCCCCTTGCGCTTCACCTGCCGGCTCGATGATCTCTCGTCTGCGCATGTGTTCCAGCGCGCGATCAAGCGCCTGGGGCTCCCAGCTACTGCACGCCGCCAGAAAGTCCAGGCGAAAACGGCGGCCCAGCATGGCGGCCACGTGGGCTACGTGACGATCGCCGTCCAGCTGATCAATACGGCTGGCCAGCAGTCCGAAAAGGCCGTTGGGCAGCGTATCCAGCTGCACCTTTCGCCCTTCGCGCCGGTCAATGTCCAGCCGCCGACAGAGCTCCTGCAGATACAGCGGCACCCCGTCACAGCGCTCGATGATCTGCGTGCGCAGCCGGGGACTCAAGTGCAGCCGGTAGCGCCGGGCAAGCAAGGCCAGCAGTCGCGATGACTGCTCGCCATCCAGCGGCCCCAGCGCTACCTGCTGATCCCAGTACAGTTTGCCCGGCAGCGCCTCACGGCCGTGCTGGCTGGCGACCAGCATGAACGCTGTATGGATGGGCAGACGCGCCTGAAGAGCCGCAAGCACCTTGAACGAAGGCTCGTCGGCCCACTGCAGGTCATCAATCATCAGCACCACGGGGCGATTGCCGGCCAGATGCTCAATCAGCCGCTGCACCAGCGCCACGACCAGCTCAGTGGCTTCTGCAGTGCACGTCAGCCGCGCTATATCGGCCTGCTCGCACGCCCCCAGCGCTTCTTCCAGCAGCCGCTGGCGGCCGGCCTCAAGCTCAGGCATCTTTAGCCGGCGTTGCAGCGCGCGCAGGTCCGACGCCCCGGGGTGCGCCCGGCCGTGCCAGGCCACCAGGCGGCGGGCAACGGCGTACGGCTCCAGCACCGACAGCCGCGTCATTGGCTGCCAGCAAATCGCCGCGCCGCGGCTTAGCTCAAGCTGGCGAAACCTCACCATCAGAGCCGATTTACCCATGCCGGCCGTCCCGCTCACCATCACGCTCTGGCGCAGCCCGATACCGGCCCGGGCCAGCCCGTCGTGCAGCTGACGAAGCGCGGTTTCCCGCCCGATCAAACTTGGCGGCACGGCATCCCCGCCGCTGTCATGGCGGCCCAGCGCCAGCGCTTTCAGGCGCACTTGGCCATCGCTTGCGACAAGCCGCGAAGTCAGCCGCGGCTGCAAATCCAGCGCCGGCGGCATGTGCTGGCTTGCCTGGCGGGAGATCACCAGCTCGCTGTCTTCCGCTGCGTTCATCAATTCAAGGGAGGTCTGGGTGACCTGGCCCAGCGGATCGGCCAGCTGCCGCTCGGGCAGATAGACCGCCCGGCCGCTGTGCAGCCCGGCCGCCAGAGTGAAGTGCGGCGGCGCGCCGTCTCCTTGCCAGCAGCGCGCGGCTTGCTGGGGCAGCGCATGGCGGCAGTGTTCGTACAGCGCGACCAGCTCGGCCAGCTGATGCGCCGGCCCGTGGGTGCCAAAACAGGCAAGCCCCAGCCCGCCGGTGGCGCCGGGCAGCCAGAAGCCGCCCAGATGGTGACACTGCTGCTCCAGCCAGCGCAGCAGCGCTAGCTGCAGCGTCAAACAGTGCTGCAGCGCACCACGCTCCTGCCACTCGCCCTCAAGCCTCAGGCGAATCGCCATCACTGACAGCTGGCGCAGCTCGATTTCGTCTTCACGCAGCGCCGCGCTGTCAGCGGCCAGCGCGCGCGAATAGGCGCCCTGGGGCGACATGCCCCGCGGCGGCGTCTCGCCGTCCGACCAGTAGCGCGCCAGCCGCAAAAATGCCGGCTCCGGCTGCTGGCCGGACAGCGCCAGCAGCTGCAGATAGGCGCTGTATGCTTCGTGGGCTGCGGCTCGCTGCCCCTGCTCGGCCAGCTGTTTGACCCGGCGCTGATGAAACGGCCCGTAACCGGAAAAGCGATGGGTCAACGTCGCCAGCACGCTGTCCGGCACCGAATCATGCGCCTCAAGCACTTGCTCGATAAAACGTATAACGCGCTGCCGCCATTCGCTGCGCACCTGAACCAGCCAGCGCTGGAAGGCCGCGCAGCTGGCCAGCTCGAGCTCTTCGACCAGGTCTCCTTGATAGCACGCCAGCACCGCCTCAAGGCCCGCCAGGTCTCGCGGGCCGTCGAGCAGCGTTTCCAGTTGTTTAAGATCGACCTGCCAGTCGTCCGGCAGGGTCAGAGCCATCGCCTGGCGCGATACGCTCAGCAGGTCATCCCCGCGCGACCCCAGCGACTGGCGCAGGCAGTGCAGCGCGTGGCGCAGATTGGTGCGCCCGGTTGACACGGCTTGATCCGGCCATAAAAGCTCGGCAAGCGTCGTGCGGCTCACCGGCTGACGATGGAGCAGCAGATAAACCAGCAGTGCCTTGACCTTGTCGTAGCTAAAGCGGGTCAGCACGTCCCGATCCCGCGTGAGCGAAAAATGCCCCAGAAGGACAAGCTGGTCAGACTCGCAAGCATCGCGCATGGGCAAAGTTCCTGGCTCAGCGGCTGGCTAGGCAGGCACGCCGCTATGAAAACGAAAATCCGTATCGGGTGCGCTGATCAACTCGGCTTCGCAGGCAACGAAAAACGCAATGCGCTCGTCCAGCGGCGCCTGGGTCTGCCGGCCGGCCAGCAGCAGGTAGTCTTCGTAGTGGCGGCCTTCCGATTTCACCAGCGTGCGATAAAACTGCGCCAGCTCTTCATCCAGATAGGGAATCAGCCGCGCGAAGCGCTCGCAGCTGCGCGCTTCGATCAGCGCACCGATGATCAAAATATCGATCAAACGCTCAGGGTCGTTGGGCCGCACATGGCGGCGCAGCCCTTCGGCGTAGCGTGAAGCGCTCAGATGATGATAGGCCACGCCCCGCTTTTCCATCAGCTTGATCACCTGCTCAAAGTGCAAAAGCTCCTCGCGCGCCAGCTGAGACATTTTGCTCAGCAATAGCGGCTGATCCACATAGCGGTAAAGCAGGTTCATGGCCGTGGAGGCGGCCTTTTTTTCGCACTGGGCATGATCGATCAAAAGCGTCTGCGGATGCGCCATGGCCCATTCCAGCCAGGCGTGCGGCGTGGCGCAGGCGAGAAAATCCAGCAGGCTCGCGGGCAGCAGATGCTCAGCGCTGATGCCGTGACCGGCAGGCGGCAAGACGCGGTTCGCCGCGGTAGCGCGGGAAGAAGCGTCCGCATCGGCACCGGAAGAAAGGGAGCGGTGAGGGGAAGATATAGAAGACGATTCAAAATGAGTCATGGCAAAGTACCCAAGCAGCCGATGTCCGACGCGCGCTGCTGTCGGGCATGAACAGTATCGAGCTTAAAAATATCCGACATGAAAGTGTCGAGCGTAGAAATATCGGGCATAAAACAGCGAAGGCGTATGGTAACGCGGCGACGCGGCAATCACACCTGCCCGGGTAGCTGCACTACCGTAATGCGCCGCCGAGCGCGCCGCAGGCGTCATTTTACGCCATCGGCTGCGGCCAAAGTGTCATGTGGCCGCCACGCCATTCGCTTAACATTGTCAACGGTTTAACGTACTATTGCGCCATTCCGCTGCGCCGCCCTATCGCGTATGCCGGCCTTCCGGCTGCGCCCGAACTGTGCTGTGTCTGTCGACACAGCCGGCAGCCGCGCCTTCCCAGCCAACCCGAGGGTCCACCGTGCTCGAAGCCTACCGCCAACATGTTACCCAACGCGCCGAGGCAGGCGTTCCGCCCAAACCGCTTAACGCCGAGCAGGCCGCCGCCCTGGTGGAGCTTTTGAAAAACCCGCCGGCGGGCGAAGAAGAGTTCCTTCTGGAGCTGA
Source organism: Halomonas cibimaris (assembly GCF_055379665.1). NCBI lineage: Bacteria > Pseudomonadati > Pseudomonadota > Gammaproteobacteria > Oceanospirillales > Halomonadaceae > Halomonas > Halomonas cibimaris. Next base: position 2,193,462 of record NZ_AP043828.1, on the reverse strand, counting down.
TTACCCAGCGCATTCCGCCGGGCGTGGACGAGGCCGCCTACGTCAAGGCCGGCTTTCTCACCGCCATTGCCAAAGGCGAAGCCGAGTCTCCGCTGATCGACAAGGTCCACGCGGTAAAGCTTTTGGGCACCATGCAGGGCGGCTACAACATTGCCTCGCTGACCGAGCTGCTCGACGATGACGCGCTGGCCAAAGAGGCCGGCGAGCAGCTCAAGCACACCCTTTTGATGTTTGACGCCTTCCACGACGTGGAAGAGCGCGCCCGCGCGGGCAACGCCGTCGCCCAGGACGTACTGACATCCTGGGCCGAGGCCGAGTGGTTTCTGTCCCAGCCGGCGCTTGCCGAAAAGATCACCCTGACCGTGTTCAAGGTGCCCGGCGAAACCAACACCGACGACCTGTCCCCCGCGCCGGACGCCTGGTCGCGCCCGGACATTCCGCTGCACGCCAACGCCATGCTGAAAAACCCGCGTGACGGCATCGAGCCGGAAGAGCCGGGCGTCAAGGGCCCGCTCAAGCAGATCGAGGCGGTCAAGGCCAAGGGCCACCCGGTGGTGTACGTGGGTGACGTGGTGGGCACCGGTTCATCGCGCAAGTCCGCGACCAACTCGGTACTCTGGTTCTTCGGCGACAACATTCCCTACGCGCCCAACAAACGCGCCGGCGGCTTCTGCTTCGGCGGCAATATCGCCCCGATATTTTTCAACACCATGGAAGATTCCGGTGCGCTGCCCATCGAGATGGACGTCGACAACCTCAACATGGGCGATGTGATCGACGTCTACCCCTACGCCGGCAAAGTCTGCCGCCACGGTACCAACGAGGTGATCACCACCTTTGCGCTGAAAACCGAGCTGCTGCTCGACGAAGTGCGCGCCGGCGGCCGCATTCCGCTGATCATCGGCCGCGGCCTGACCGCCAAGGCGCGGGCATCGCTGAACCTGCCCGCCTCCGATATTTTCCGCCTGCCCGAGCAGCCGGCGGACACCGGCCGCGGCTTCACCCTGGCCCAGAAGATGGTCGGCCGCGCCTGCGGTATGGACGGCGTGCGCCCGGGCATGTACTGCGAGCCGAAAATGACCACCGTGGGCTCGCAAGACACCACCGGCCCCATGACCCGGGACGAGCTGAAAGACCTCGCCTGCCTGGGCTTCCAGGCGGACCTGGTGATGCAGTCGTTCTGCCACACCAGCGCCTACCCCAAGCCGGTGGACGTGGATACCCACCACACCCTGCCGGACTTCATCATGAACCGCGGCGGCGTGTCCCTACGCCCGGGCGACGGCATCATCCACTCCTGGCTCAACCGCATGCTGCTGCCCGACACCGTGGGCACCGGCGGCGACTCCCACACCCGCTTCCCCATGGGCATTTCCTTCCCCGCGGGCTCGGGGCTGGTGGCCTTTGCCGCCGCCACCGGGGTGATGCCGCTGGACATGCCGGAGTCCGTGCTGGTGCGCTTCAAGGGCAAGCGCCAGCCCGGCGTGACCCTGCGCGACCTGGTCCACGCCATCCCCTACTACGCCATTCAGCAGGGGCTGTTGACCGTCGAAAAGTCGGGCAAGAAAAACGCCTTCTCCGGCCGGGTTCTGGAGATCGAGGGCCTGGAAGACCTGACCGCCGAGCAGGCCTTCGAGCTGTCCGACGCCTCCGCCGAGCGCTCCGCGGCGGGCTGCACCATTACGCTTTCCGAAGACAGCGTGACCGAGTACCTGACCTCCAACATCACCCTGCTCAAGTGGATGCTGGCCCAGGGCTACGGCGATGCCCGCACCATCGAGCGGCGCATCAAGGGCATGCAGGCCTGGCTTGACGATCCCAGCCTGCTGCGCGCCGACGCCGACGCCGAGTACGCCGAAGTCATCGAAATCGATCTGGACCAACTCACCGAGCCGGTGCTGTGCGCGCCCAACGACCCCGACGACGCCCGCCTGCTGTCCGAGGTCGCCGGCGAGACCATCGACGAGGTCTTCATCGGCTCGTGCATGACCAACATCGGCCACTTCCGCGCCGCGGGTAAACTGCTGGAAAAACAGCCCGCCGGCAGCCTGAAAACCCGCCTGTGGCTCGCCCCGCCGACCAAGATGGACCAGCACCAGCTCACCGAAGAGGGCTACTACGGCATCTTCGGCCGCGCCGGCGCGCGCATGGAAATGCCTGGCTGCTCGCTGTGCATGGGCAACCAGGCCCGGGTCGCGGCCAAAAGCACCGTGGTCTCCACCTCCACGCGCAACTTCCCCAACCGCCTGGGCGACGGCGCGGATGTGTACCTGGCCTCGGCCGAGCTTGCCGCCGTGGCCGCGGTGGAAGGCCGCCTGCCCACGGTGAGCGAGTACCGCCGCTACATGAGCGAGTTTGACGCCATGGCCGGCGAGATCTACCGCTACATGAACTTCCACGAGATCGAGGAATACCAGAACGTAGCGTCCGACTACATTCCCCTCGCCGAAGAAGCCTAAGCCGTAGCTGCATCCGCTTGTCTGCCGGCCTGAGCCTTCTCAGGCCGGCTTTTTCATGGTGAATCAGCCGGCTATTCAAGGCTGTTTTTTAAACCAAGACTGTTTTCAAGACCATCTTTTCAAGACCGTTTTCAAGACCGTTTCAAGGGAGACACCCGCCATGAGCGATAACATCGTGACCCCGGATATCTGCGACGCCCACCCGGAAGTGGAAGCCATCGTCGCGCCGTTCACAAACTTCGGCGGCGTCAGCGCCTTTTACGGCCCGGTGCGCACCGTCAGCTGCTTTGAAGACAACTCCCGGGTGCGCGAAGCGGTGAGCGAGCCCGGCAACGGCGCGGTGCTGGTGGTGGACGGCGGCGGCTCGCACCGCTGCGCGATGCTTGGCGACATGCTCGCCGAAAAGGCCCACGCCAACGGCTGGGCGGGGATTATCATGTTTGGCTGCGTGCGCGACGTCGACGTGCTGGCCACCACGCCCATCGGCATTCAGGCGCTGGGCAGCCACCCGCGCAAAAGCCACAAGCGCGGCGAAGGCACCCGGGACATTGCAGTGGACATCGCCGGCACCCGAGTCGCCCCCGGCCAGTGGCTGTACGCCGACAACAACGGTATTTTGATTGCCGAGCAGGCGCTGCCCCTCTAGACCGCACACCTTTTTCCGCGAGCTGAAGGTTGCCTATCCATGTCGCTTTCTGCCTCCCGCGCTGCACCGCTACGCCGGCTGGCCGCATCGCTGTGGCGCGTATTTCGCAGCCGGCTGCGCGCGCTCGTCGCGTTTCATCTGCTGTTTACCTTACTGGCCTCGTTTCTCGCGCTGCCGGCTATTGCCTGGGTCAGCCGTGCGCTGTATGCCCGGCTCGGGGCCGACATCGTCACCCTTGACCGGCTGATCGCCCTGCTGTTCACCCCGGCCGGTATCAGCGGCGCCCTGGCGATTCAGGGGCTGGCCTTCGGGCTTTTGTACTGGCAGCAGGCGGGCATGCTGTATATCGCCACCAGCCGGCACGGTACAAGCCACTCCCGGCTGGCGCTGGAAGCGCTGTGGCACGGCACTCGCCGACTGCCGGCGCTGATGGGGCTGGTGGTCGTGCAGGTCGGCAGCCACCTTTTACTGGTGGCGCCTTTTATGGTGGCCATGACCTGGCTTTACGACGCCTGGCTTGGCGGGATGGAACTTTACTATCTGCAAAAAATTCGGCCGCCGGCGCTGTGGTATTTCGTTGCCTGCGCGCTGCCCGTGCTGGGCCTGTGGGCCTGGCTTGCCGGGCGGCTGTACCTGCGCTGGCTGCTGGCGCTGCCGCTGGTGGCGCTGGACAACGCCGCCCCCGTTACCGCCCTCAAGCGCAGCGTCGCGCTGACCCAGGGGTGGCGCCGCTCGATTGCGGCGGCGGTAATGCTGGTGCTGATCGGCGTAGTGGCGCTGCCGATACTTGCCACCCTTGCCTTTGACACCCTGTTCACCCCGCTTCTGGACGGGCTGCCCGAGCATCACGCCGTGCTGCTGCCGGCCATGCTTGTCTATCTCACCGCCTACGTGCTGCTGACCCTGGCGCTGACGTTTGCCGGTATCGCGCTCAACGCGCTTCTTTCTGCCTGCCTGTATCTTCAGCTCGCGCTTGGCAGGCGGCATCAAAAACGCGCTGCTACCCCGCACGCCGGGCGGTTTGCCTGGGCGATAGAGCTTGGGGTGATCGTGCTGGCGGCTCTGCAGGCCTGGTGGATCGTAGGCAGCTTTGCGCTCGACGACGACGTCGAGATCATCGCCCACCGGGGCAGCTCCATGCGCGCCCCGGAAAACACCCTGCCGGCCTTTCGTCAGGCGGCCAAGGAAGGCGCAGACGCGGTGGAGCTGGACGTTCAGCTAAGCGCCGATGGCGCGGTGATGGTCTACCACGACCGCACGCTTGCACGGCTTGCCGGCGACGCCCGGGCGCTGGGCACATTGAGCCGGGAAGAACTTGCCAACGTGGACGTCGGCAGCTGGTTCGGCCACGACTTTCGCGGCGAGCGCATTCCTACGCTTGAACAGGTGCTTGAGACCCTGCGCGGCCGGGCCGGCATCATGATCGAGCTCAAGCCCTCGCCGGGCCGCGGGCGCGACCTGGCGCTCGGAGTGCTCGCCGAGCTGAATCAGGAGACGGACACCCGCTACGCCTGCTGGGCAAAGGCCGAATCGGCTATCGCCGCCTACGGCCGCTGCGGCTATCCGGATGCCCGGCGCGAAATGCGCCTGGCGTCCATGTCCCCCGCGCTTGTGGCCACGCTTGCCGAGCTGGCCCCCGAAATGCGCCTGACGCTGCTTGCCCAGCTGGTGATTCCCGGCACGCTGGACCGCCGCGGCTTCGATGCGCTGGGCCTGCGCCACAACCGCATTACCGCAGACGAAATGCGCCTGGCCGCCACCTACGACTACGACGTTCACGCCTGGACGGTCAACAACGCCGAGCGTATGGCGACGCTGATCGACATGGGCGTGGATGCCATTATTACCGACTACCCAGATCGCCTGGCCGCTCTGCTCGGCGAACGCCGCCGGCTAAGCGATGCCGGTTTGCTGCTGCTCAAGCTTCACAGCTGGCTGAAGCGATAACGACGCTTACTCAGCCTCATCTCCCATGACCACGCCTTCTCGACGCGGATCGGCACCGCCGAATAAAGAACCGTCTTCACGGCGCACGATGACCCCCAGCCCGCTGGTCAGCTCGCGGTCGCTGAGCGTATGGCCCAGCTCGTCGAGCGCGGCTCGGGTGTCCGCTGGCAGCCGATCTTTTTCTACGTAAACGCTGTCGCCCAGGGTCAGCACGTGCGGCAGCGACAGCGCCTGCTGGGCATCAAGGCCCCAGTCGCGCAGTGCCACCAGCGTCTGGGCCACGTAGGGGATAATCGCGGCCCCGCCGGGGCTGCCAAGGGTTGCCACCAGCGGGCCTATAGCGGCTGCCTGCGCATCGTCATCAGCGCGCTTGAACACCAGCGTAGGGCTCATGCTGGAGCGCGGGCGCTTGCCCGGCTGCACGCGGTTGGCAACGGGCTTGCCGTCCACCTCCGGGGTGAAGGAAAAATCCGTCAGCTGATTGTTCAACAGGTAGCCGCCGGCAAGCCCGGTGGCGCCGTCGGCGAGAATACGCGAGCCGAACGCTTGCTCAATGGAGGTGGTCATGGCCACCGCATGGCCGTCGGCATCGATCACGCTCACATGGCTGGTGCCGTATTCCGGCTGACGCGGTGGCGTCGCCCAGCTGATCTCAAGTGCGCCGGGCCGGCCGGGTGCCACGTCTTCTCCCAGGCTCTGCTCAGCGCCGATCAGCCCGGCCCGACGCTTCAGGTAGGCCGGCGCCAGCAGGGTGCGCCAGTCACCGCCGGGCGCATCGACAAACGCCGGATCGGCGATGTAGCGGTTGCGATCGGCAAAGGCCAGCCGCGACGCCTCAAGAAAACGATGCAGCCAGTCATCGCTCGGCGCGCCGCCGTCCAGCGGCGCCTTGGCCATGGGTTCGTTATCCAATATGCCAAGAATCTGCATAACGGTCAGATGCCCCGATGACGGCGGCGGAAATCCGCATACCGTCCACTGCTGCCAGGGAGTGCAGATGGCGTCGCGCTCCTGGACCTCGTAGTTTTCAAGGTCGTCAACGTCAAGGCTGCCGGGCATCTTTTGTGCCTGCACCCGTGCGGCCAGATCTTTTGCCACCTTGCCCTGATAGAACGCCTTGCTGCCGCGCTCGGCAATCTTTTCAAAAATGGCGGCAAGTGCCGGGTTTTGGAGCGTCTCGCCCACGGCCAGCGCAGCGCCGTCATCGTGATAGTACAAGGCGCGAGCGGCCGGATTTTGCCGCAGGGCGTCGTCGTTTGCCAGGCTCTGATGCAGCCTTTCACTGACGGCAAAGCCGTTTTTGGCCAGCGTTATCGCTGGGGCAAACAGCGATGCCCAGTCAAGCTTGCCGTGTTTTTTGTGGGCTTTTTCCAGCATCTTGACGATACCCGGCACGCCTACGGACCGCCCGCTGGTAACGGCGTCCATAAACGCCAGCGGCTCGCCCTGGGCGTTGAGAAAAAGCGTCTCATCAACGCCTGCCGGCGCGGTTTCCCGGCCGTCAAAGGCACGCACTTCGCTGCCGTCAAAGTGCAGCAAAAACCCGCCGCCGCCGATGCCGCTTGACTGCGGCTCCACCAGCGCCAGCACCATCTGCACGGCAATCGTTGCATCAATCGCACTGCCGCCGGCCTGTAGAATCTGCCGGCCGGCATCTGCCGCCAGCGGATTGGCCGCTACCACGGCAAACGACTGCGTAGCCCAGCCCGGCTTTTGGGTAAAGCCCGAAGCGGTCTCGGGGCTCAGCGCCGGCGTCTGATAGTCAAACCCCGACGCCGCCAGCGGCATCAGCAGCAGCCCCAAGGGAATAAGGCAGTGTTTCCAACCCAGCATGATGGTTCTCCTCCACAACAGCAAAACGCCCGGCACATGGCCGGGCGTATGTTCCGCCTTACAGACGTTGGCTAGCGCTGCGTCTGCCCGGCCAGCATCAGCCAGGTGTCCAGCACCGCATCCGGGTTGAGCGACACCGAGTCGATGCCTTGCTCCATGAGCCACTTGGCAAAGTCCGGATAGTCCGACGGCCCCTGGCCGCAAATGCCTACGTACTTGCCCTGATCTTTACAGGCTTTAATCGCCATCGCCAGCAGTTTCTTCACCGCGGCGTTACGCTCATCAAACAGGTGCGCGACGATGCCGGAATCGCGATCCAGCCCCAGCGTCAGCTGGGTCAGGTCGTTGGAGCCGATGGAGAAGCCGTCAAAGTGCTCAAGAAATTCATCGGCCAGCAGCGCGTTGGCCGGCAGCTCACACATCATGATGATCTTGAGGCCGCGAGCGCCGCGCTTGAGCCCGTTGGCGTCAAGCAGGTCCACCACTTCCTTGGCTTCGTCAGGGGTGCGCACAAACGGCACCATGACTTCAACGTTATCCAGGCCCATTTCGTCGCGTACCCGCGCAAGCGCCCGGCACTCCAGCTCAAAACAGGGACGGAAAGCGTCAGATACGTAGCGCGAGGCCCCGCGAAAGCCGAGCATGGGGTTTTCTTCGCCGGGCTCGTAGAGCTTGCCGCCGATGAGGTTTTCATACTCGTTGGACTTGAAATCCGACAGCCGCACGATCACGCGTTTGGGATAAAACGCCGCCGCCAGCGTCGAGATGCCTTCGGTGAGCTTGTCAACGTAAAAGCTCACCGGGTCGTCGTAGCCGGCGGTGCGCAAATCAATAATCTGCTGCAGATCGGCAGGCAGCGTGGCGTAGTCCAGCAGCGCTTTGGGATGCACGCCGATCATGCGGTTGATGATGAACTCCAGCCGCGCCAGGCCCACGCCGGCACCGGGCAGCCCGGCAAAGTTGAAGGCGCGATCGGGGTTGCCCACGTTCATCATGATGTTAAACGGCAGCGCAGGCATGGCATCAATGCTTGACACCTTGCGATCAAAGGCAAGAAGGCCCTCGTAGACCTGGCCGGTATCGCCCTCGGCGCAGGAGACGGTGACGTCCATGCCTTCGCGCAGCTGCTCGGTGGCATCGGTGCAGCCCACCACGGCCGGAATGCCCAGCTCCCGGGCGATGATCGCAGCATGGCAGGTACGCCCGCCGCGGTTGGTGACAATGGCCGAGGCGCGCTTCATCACCGGCTCCCAGTCCGGATCGGTCATGTCGGTCACCAGCACATCGCCGGTGTGCACCTTGTCCATGTCGTCCGGGCTTGCCATCACCTTGACGGTGCCGCTGCCGATGCGCTGGCCGATGGCCCGGCCTGTGATGACCGTGCGGCCCTTTTCTTTCAGGGTGAAACGCTCAAGGCGGCCGCCTTCCTGCTGGGAAACAACGGTTTCCGGACGCGCCTGAACGATATACAGCGCGTTATCGTCGCCGTCCAGCGCCCACTCGATGTCCATGGGCCGCTGATAGTGCTCCTCGATGGTCACCGCCTGGCGGGCCAGCGCCATGACCTGCTCATCGTCCAAACAAAAGCGATTGCGATCGGCGTGGGAGACGTCCACCGTTTCCACTGACTTCCCGGCGCTGACCTCTTCGCCGTACACCATCTTGATACGCTTGGAGCCCAGATTACGGCGCAGCACCGCCGGCTTGCCGGCGGCCAGGGTAGGCTTGTGCACGTAGAATTCATCAGGGTTGACCGCGCCCTGAACAACGGTTTCCCCAAGCCCCCAGGAGGCCGTAACAAACACTGCATCGCGATAGCCGGATTCGGTATCCAGCGTGAACATCACGCCCGAAGCGCCGGTTTCCGAGCGCACCATTTTCTGAATGCCGGCCGAAAGCGCCACGTTTTCATGCGCGTAGCCGCGGTGTACGCGGTAGGAAATCGCCCGGTCGTTGAACAGCGAGGCGAAAACCTCGTGCACCGCCCGCTTGATGTTGGCAAGGCCTTCGATGTTGAGGAAGGTTTCCTGCTGGCCGGCAAAAGAAGCGTCCGGCAGGTCTTCGGCCGTAGCGGAGCTGCGCACGGCGGCCTTGAGATTGGGGTGGCGCTTGAGCAGCGCGTCGTAGGCCTGTTCCAGCGCGCTTTCAAAGGCCGGCGGCAGCGGCGTGTCAATGATCCACTGGCGGATATCACGCCCGGCTTGGGTCAGCGCCTTGACGTCGTCGACATCCAGCCGCCTGAGCCGTTCGTTGATACGCTCGTTTAGCCCCTTGTGAGAGAGAAACTCACGGTAGGCATGGGCGGTCGTGGCAAACCCGCCAGGTACGGTGACCCCCACTTCCGACAGGTTCGAAATCATTTCGCCGAGCGAGGCGTTTTTGCCGCCTACGCGTTCGACATCGGCCATGCCCAGTTCATCGAACCACAGAATGTAGTTTTCCACGCAATCCCCTCGCTTGTCATTGCAGCTGTATGTGCCACCGCTTTTGCCACGGCGCCTGCCGGCAGCGCTGCCGCCGACGACATCTGGCAGTTTACGCTGCCACCCTAGCAGCTGCATCATATCTTAACCATTGGTCGAATCGCTAACGCGATGGAGAAGATTTACAACAACAGCGCCGCCAGGCCGTTTCTTGTAGTCAGCGCCCCGCCGGGGCCGTGCTACGCCGGTTTTTCACGTCCCCCTTCCCCCTATGATCGCGCCCTTTTACCGGCACCCTTTATCGTTATCCTTTATCATCACCTTGTTCTTTTTTCTTTCATCTTCAGGATTTTGATATGACTCGTACCGCCTTTTTCATTTCCGACGGCACCGGCATCACCGCCGAAAGCCTGGGACGCAGCCTGCTGGCCCAGTTCAGCGGTGTCGCCATCACCATGCTGACTAAGCCCTACATTGATACCGTGGAAAAGGCCCGCGAGCTTGCCGGCGTCATCGACGCAACCGCCGGACGCGACGGTGTCCAACCGATCGTGATCGACACCATCGTCAACGAGGATATTCGCGAGGTGATCCGCACCGCGACCTGCTTTAAGATCGACGTGTTTTCCACCTTTCTGGCGCCGCTGGAAGAAGAACTTGCCACGCATTCGTCGTACAGCGTGGGGCGCACCCACGCCATTGGCAGCGACGACGTCTATATGGACCGCATCCACTCGGTACACTTTGCCCTGGACAACGATGACGGCGCGCGCACCTACCAATATGATGAAGCCGATATCATTCTGATCGGCGTATCGCGCTGCGGCAAAACGCCGACGTCTTTGTATCTGGCGCTGCAGTTCGGTATCCGCGCGGCGAACTATCCGCTAACAGAAGATGACCAGGACGAAGACGGCGTGCTTCGTCTGCCGCAGTTTCTCGCCAAGCACCACCACAAGCTGTTTGGCTTGACCATCGATGCCCGCCGGCTGGCCGCCATCCGCCACGAGCGGCGGCCCAACAGCCGCTACAGCTCCATGGATCAGTGCCTGCAGGAGGTCGAGCAGGTGGAGGCGCTGTACCGTTCGCTGCACATTCCAAGCATCGACACTACCCGCTTTTCGGTCGAAGAGATTTCCACTCGCATGATTGCCGAAACCGGGCTGGTGCGGCGCTTCTCACCACGTTAGCCACCGCACAGAGCACGGCATGCGCCGCGGAAAGGAGACTCAAAGCCCCTTGGGAGCAAAAATCCCCGGCGCGTTGCGCCAGTAGCCCTTGTAGTCCATGCCGTAGCCGAAGACGTAGCGATCGGCTACGGCAAGCCCGCAGTAGTCCGCTTTAAGGCCGGGTGCGGCCTTGCGGTCGTGCTGTTTGTCCACCAGCACAGCGGTGGTCACGCTGGCCGCCCCGGCCTCCCGGCAGTAGGCGAGAATGGCCGCAAGCGTTGACCCTTCATCGAGAATATCGTCGACGATGACCACGTGGCGGCCGGCCATGGGAATCTCCGGCGATACCCGCCAGAACAGCTCACCGCCGGAAAGCCGGTTGCGATAGCGCGTCGCGTGGAGATAGTCCACTTCCAGAGGAAAGCCCAGCCGAGTCAGCAGGTGGCCGGTGGTAATCAGCCCGCCGTTCATTACGCAGTAAAACACCGGCAGCTTATCGCCCAGGTGGTCGGTGATGGCCTCGGCCATACGGTCCAGGGCCTGCTCCACCTGCACCTGGGTGATCAGACAGTCGGCATCATCCATCAGCGCGCGCATTGAGTCGCGAGATTCGAGCGCTTGTTTATCCAGCTTGGGCATGTAGGGGTCCTGCATGTGGGTTCCGGGGATGTAAAAAAAGGCGTCATACCGCCTTGGGGCGCGGATCACTCAGCGCCTCAAGGCGCGCATGGGTGCGACGCCAGCGGTTAAGCGCCGGTAGCGCGTCAAGTTCAGGGCGTGCCCGGCCGTAGCGCAGCTTGCCCGGGCGGCGCGTTTGGCGCCCGCTGCAGGCGGCAGCCACTTCGCTGGCGGCCTCGGGGTCGTTGCATACCAGCAGCATATCGCAGCCGGCGCTGAGTGCCGCTTCGCTACGCGCCGCCGGGCCGCCGGCTTCGCTTGCGCCGGCCATGCTCAGGTCATCGGAGAAAATGCAGCCTTTAAACCCCAGCGATTCGCGCAGCATGCCAAGCCAGCCGGGAGAAAACCCCGCCGGGCGCCGGTCAAAGGTGCTGTATACCACATGGGCCGGCATAACGCCGTCCAGCGTTCCGGCCAGCCGAGTAAAGGGCACCAGGTCCCGGGCTTTCAACTCGGCCAGAGAGCGCGTATCGACCGGCAGCTCTCGGTGTGAGTCGGCAACGACGCCGCCATGGCCGGGAAAATGCTTGCCCACCGCGGCCATGCCCGCCTCGTGCAGCCCGATAATAAACGCCTCGCCCAGCGCGGCGACAGCGTGCGGATCGCTGGCAAAGCTGCGATCGCCAATGACGCTGGAAAGGCCGATATCGACATCCAGCACCGGGGCAAAGGTCATATCCAGCCCGCAGGCGGCCATTTCCATGCCCAAAAGCCAGCCGACATCGCGGGTCAGCGCCAGCCCTTCCGGCGGGGCCGCTGCAAAATACTCGCCCAGCTTTGCCATGGGCGGCAGGCGCGTCACGCCTTGGCGAATGCGCTGCACCCGACCGCCCTCTTGGTCGACAGCGATCAAAAGCTCAGGGCGCTGGCGGCGGATAGCGCTGCACAGCCGACTCACCTGGTCGGCGCTTTCCACGTTACGGGCAAATAAAATCACCCCGCCTACGGCCGGATCGCGCAGCCGGCGGACTTCGCCGGCGCCAAGGGAGGGGCCTTCAAGGTCAAGCATGACCGGGCCGAGAGGTTGCGTCATGGTAAGCGTCCTGCAAAAGGGTGCGTAATTCTAGCCGATCACTACCGGCTGTCAAAAACGCAGCGCCGGCGCGCGGAAAGCCACGGCGTCTCAGTCGCTGCCGCTATGCAGCCACACCGGCGTACCCGCCGGCGCCTGGGCAAACACCGCCAGCAAATCGTCAAGGTGAAGGCGCACGCAGCCGTGGGATTTAGCCACGCCCACAGGCTCGCTCGGCGGGGTGCCATGCAGGTAAATATAGCGACGCTGAGTGTCGACATCGCCGCCGCGATTGCGCCCCGGTTCCAGCCCGCAAAGCCACAAGATGCGCCCGAGAATCCAGTCGCGCTCCGGGTGCTGCTGCGCAAGCGCTGCCGTATAGCGCTCTCCGGTCCGGCGACGGCCGCGAAATACCGCCGTATCAGGCGCATGGTGGCCTATCGCTGCGCGAACGTAGTGCCAGCCCAGCGGCGTTTGTCCGCTGCCATTGCGCTGGCCGGCGCCGGCTGCACCGGTAGAAACCCCAACGGTTTTGCCCGGCGTATCGCCGTGCCAGATAACAAGCTGCTGACAGGCCAGATCGATCTCAAGCCAGACCGCATCGGCCGGCGGAAGCGAGCTGAGTATCGGTGTATGCATACAACTCCTGTGGTACGTCTTTGACGATCAAGTCCTGGCCGCATCGGGCAGCGGCGCGTTCATCGCCGCGACCACCACCGGGCGCAGGCGCCTGACCAGATCACGCACGCTGACCTGCTGGGCATAGTCCTGCTCGGCGATATCCTTGAGGGCATCAAGCCCTGACAGGGTAAAAATCGCCGTACCCAGCACAAAGTGCAGCCTCCAGAAACGCTCGGCGTCGGGCAGATCCGGCGTTGCCCGGCGCACCAGCCCGGTAAAGCGGGTGAAAACGTCGCCGTAGTGCTGCTGAATATGGCGACGCAGATGGCCCTGTGCCTGGCTATACGCCAGCCCCAGCAAACGCATGAATACCTTGAGGCTATTGCGCTCGGCAGGTACTGCCAGCGCCGTTTCCGCCACGCTTTCCAAAAGCGCCTCAAGAGGCACGGTGCGCCCGTGGTAGCGGGCTTCCAGAGCATCCAGCGCTTCGTGAAAGCGCGCTGTGAAAGGGTCCAGATAGCGTGAAAACACGGCCTGGATCAGCGCTTTTTTGGAGCCGAAATGATAGTTCACCGCGGCCAGGTTAACCCCGGCCTTGCCGGTAATGGTGCGCAGCGACGTTTCGGCAAAGCCTCGCTCGGCAAACAGCACCTCGGCGGTGTCCAGAATGCGCGTGGTTGTATCCACTTCAGCCATGCAACACTCCCTAAACGGCTGTTTAAAACGTGCCACAATATTACGTCAACAGCTCGCAGCTCAATTCATGGCCCGGCGCTGAAAAAATACTGGACGTAGAATCAGTCTGTATACTTGACCACATGATAGGCACATGTTTTATCCTGTCAGCCAAGCAGCGTCTGCCATACTCTGTTATCGCCCTCAGACAAGTTATGGCCTTTATACAAGCCACCGCCTTTACACAGGAGTTTTCCATGACCCAGCGTTTGACCGCTCGCCAGCAAAACGTCTATGCGTTTATCGTCAAGACCATCAACGACCACGGCTACCCGCCGACCCGTGCCGAAATCGCCCAGGCGCTGGGCTTTCGCTCCCCTAACGCGGCGGAGGAGCACCTGCGCGCGCTGGAACGCAAGGGCGCTATTCGCATTGTCCGTAATACCTCTCGCGGTATCCGGCTGCCGCTAAAAGCGTCGCGCGATGATGCCCAGACACCCCACAATCCCGTCCAGGGGCTGCCGATTATCGGCGAAGTCGCCGCCGGCAGCCCGATGCTTGCCGCCGAACACATTGATCGCTACTGCCCGCTGCCCCCTGAATACTTTACGCCCAGGGCAGACTATCTGCTGCGCGTACACGGCGTATCGATGAAAGACGCCGGCATTCTTGAAGGAGACCTGCTTGCGGTACACCGTACCGAGCACGTCCGCGACGGGCAGATCATCGTCGCCCGGCTGGACGACGACGTCACCGTCAAGCGCTTCTCCCGCCAGGGCAATCGGGTACAGCTGCTGGCAGAAAACAGTGATTTTGCCCCCATCGATATCGACCTGCGCACGCAGACGCTGGATATCGAAGGCGTCGGCGTCGGCGTGATTCGCGGCGGCAACGGCCAGGCGCTGGGCTAGCCGGCGCCCGGCGGCGGCAGCTACTGCATGTCGATGTAGCGATGATCGTTGAAGGTGGCGACCCAGTCCGGGTGATACACCATCAAAATAATCAGCAGCATGCCGGTGATAAACGCCTCAGACGGCATCAGCAGCGGCAAAAACATCGCGTATTCCTTGGCCAGCAGCACCGCCTGGGCATCCTGACTGCCGATGAGAATCAAACCCACCGCCGCCAGCCCGCCGGCAAGGGTGGCCATCGCCGCGCCAAAAAAGCCGCAGATAAACATGAAAAGCGCAACGTTATCCGGCAGCTTACGGTCTACAAAGCGCCATACAAGCCCTACCACAATAGCCGGCACAATCCCGGTTACCAGCACATTGACGCCCAGCAGCGCCCACTCATTGCGTCCGATGGCGACCATCGCCACGTTGATCATGACGTTGCTTACAAGCGCCAGCGGCGCCTTGAAAAGCAGCAGCAGCAGCGTGGTAAACACCAGATGCAGCGTCAGCCAGTCCACCGCCTGAGCCCGCAGCTGCCACAGCAGCATTACACCAAGCGTAGCGGCCAGCCAGCGATGCTGCAGTGCGGGATTGTCCACTAGCGCCTGCCAAGGTCTGAGCGTGACCATCCAGGCCAGCACGCCGCTGCTGACCACGGCACACAGCACCAGCAGCCAGGGGGTCAGCACACTTTGGGCAAACGACATGGCAACCTCTTATGCGTGATTGAACTTTTATGCCTTATGGAAAAGGAGCGTGCAGGCCCGGCACCGCGCATGGCGCCGGCGCGCAGTGTAACGGATCACAACGTACCGCGCAGCGGACCGGGCGATTGAGCCGGCCCCCCACCATCCCGTATAGTAAAGCCCCACTTTCAAGGCATTTTATACCTGATGGATCCCATACGCGTTACCGTTCGTCCTCGATATCGCTCTCCCGTGCGCCTGCTGCCGCTTGGCGGCTGCGGCGAGATCGGTATGAACCTGACGCTATACGGCTACGCCGATGAATGGATCGCCGTAGATTGCGGCATGATGATTCGTCAGGACCTGCCGGGCACGCCGCTTCAGGTACCCAACCTGGAAACGCCCAAAGCCCTTGGCATCATCCCGCGGGCGCTGCTGATCACCCACGGGCACGAAGACCACATCGGCGCGGCGGCCTGGCTGTGGCCGCACTGGCAGTGTCCGATTTACGCCACGCCTCTGGCCGCCGGCCTTTTACGCTTGAAATTCGCCGAACACGGTCTGAGCACCGAGGTCATTCAGATAGTAGAGCCCGGAGAAGCCCTACAAACCGGGCCCTTTTCTCTGCGCTACTTGGCCTTGCCGCATTCTATTCCCGAAAGCTGCGCGCTGCTCATCACCGCCGGGCGCTATCGTCTGTTGCACACCGGTGACTGGAAGCTGGACCCGGAGCCGCTGGTGGGCCCCGCGCTTGATCCCGAACGCTTCCGCGCGCTGGCGCCGATAGATCTTCTCGTCGGCGACTCCACCAACGCCCCCGTCCCCGGGCATTCGGCAAGCGAAGGCGATGTGGCCCGCGCGCTTGCCACAACGCTTGCTGAGTGCCCCGGCCGAGTGGTCGTGTCATGTTTTGCCAGCAACGTCGCGCGCATCGTGGCCGTTGCCCGGGCGGCACGCCAAACCGGCCGGCGCATCAGCCTGATGGGCCGGTCCATGGAGCGCATGGTCGGCGTAGCCCGAGGGCTTGGCTATCTGGAAGAGCTGCCGCCGCTGGTGCCTATTCACGATCTGGGCTATCTGCCCCCGGAAGAAGTCGTGGTCATCGCCACCGGTAGCCAGGGCGAGCCACGCGCGGCGCTGACGCGGCTGGCCCAGGGGCGCCACCCCCACATGGAGCTTGCCGAGGGCGACAGCGTCATTTTTTCAGCCAAGGCCATTCCCGGCAACGAGCGGCCAATCAAGCGGCTGAAGACGCGGCTGCGCCAGCTTGGCGTTGCGCTGTACGACGAATTCAACCGGCCGTCGCTGCACGCCACCGGCCACCCTGCTCAAGAAGAGCTGGCAACGCTTTATCGCTGGCTCAAGCCGCGTCATCTGCTGCCCGTTCACGGCGAAACGCTGCACCAGCAGGCGCACCGCGAGCTTGCCGAAGCGCTGGACATCCGCGCGCCGCTGGCGCCGCTTAACGGTGATATGCTGCGCTTTGATGCCCGGGGGCTAACGCGCGAGGCGCGCCACCCGCAGCCGCCCTGCATCGTCAGCCAGAACGCCGTAGTCGCCCACCCCGGGCTGGATGACGCCGCCGACCCGCGCGCTCGTCGGGGCCGTCTTTACCTGGCGCTGCCGGTTACCGCCACCGACACCGGCTGGACGCGCATCGGCCGGCTGATGCTGGAAAACACCGGCGCCAGCGCGCTGGACGAGGACAGCTTCAGCGACTGGCTGGACGAAACGCTTGATACCATTGCCGCCGACACCCTGGCTGAGCTGCGCCAGCGGCTCAAACCTCGCCTGCTGGCCTGGCTGGGTGAACGCCTGCAGCACCTGCCCGAGGTACACCTGCAGATCATGGCAGCCGAGATGCCGACGTATGGCTGAACGCTAGCGGTCGCGGCCCCAGCGGTCGGCATCGGCATAGTCGGAGTCCCGCTCACGCACCCAGTAATCCCCGCTGCGGGCGTGCTCTTTTTTCCAAAACGGCGCCTGCGTCTTGAGAAAATCCATGATGAAATCGCAGGCCTCAAAGGCATCCCGACGGTGGGCACTGGCCACGCTGACTCGCACAATGCCGTCGCCCGGGGCCATATAGCCGACTCGGTGGACGATGCGTATCGCCTGCAGCGACCAGCGCTCCCAGGCCTGCCGGCCAATATCTTCCAGGGTGCGCTCGGTCATGCCCGGATAGTGCTCAAGGGTCAGGCCGGTCACATCCGGCGACTCGTTGAAATCCCGCACCAGGCCGGTAAAGCTCACCACCGCGCCGATATCCTTGCGCCCCCGGCAGATTTCGCGGCTGTCGTCTGTCATGCCAAAAGGCTCGCGCTGAACGCGCACGCGAATGTTTTCACCAACGCCCATGCCTAGCCTCCGGTGACCGGCGGAAAAAACGCCACTTCGTCTTCGTCGGTGATGCGCGCGCTGTCGTTGGCCATGACCTGATTGATAGCGCACAGCACCCGACGCTCGGCCAGCGCCTTGAACGCCGGATCCCGGTCGGCAAGCGCGGCCTTGAGGCCGGCCACGTCGCAGTTTTCCAGCTGTTCCAGCTCGACCAGGGCTTCGCTTTCGCCCACGCGCTCGCGCAGCTCGGCGAGAAACTTGACCCGCACGCTCTGAGCGCTGCTACGCGCGCCCAGCGATATTTCGCGAGCCGCGCTGTCGCCGGTGACGATGGGCGTTTCCATGTCGCTGCCCGGACGCTGGTAGTCGCCGCTGTCTCCGCCGCTTTTCTGCTCCAGCTGCACCGCCTCGATACGCATGTCTTTATCCACGGCCTTGCACATGTCGTAAAGCGTCAGGCAGGCCACCGATACCGCCGTCAAAGCCTCCATTTCCACGCCGGTGCGGCCGGTCAGCCGGCAGCGCGCCTCCACGTTGACGCAGCTCAAGGCGGTATCCAGCTCAAACGATAGCTCCACCTTGGTCAGCGCCAGGGCATGGCACAGCGGGATCAGCTCGTGGGTACGCTTGGCCGCCTGAATGCCGGCAATGCGCGCCGTGGCAATCACATCTCCCTTGGGCAGCGCGCCGTCGGCGAGCAGCGCCAGGGTTTCAGGCGCCATCACGATCCGCCCGGAGGCAATGGCCTGCCGGCGGCTTTCCTCCTTGTTGCCCACGTCTACCATGCTGGCTTCGCCGCGGGCGTTAAGATGCGTCAACTGCATGTTCTGTCACCTTCACTGTTGCTGTGCTCCACTGTCGGCTCGACGGCCGGCTGCTCGGCCACCCACTGTGCTATCCAGCGGGCCACTGCGGCCACGTCGTCCAAATCCAGCCGGGTCGCGCTGCGTTTCGGGCTGTGCCGCTCAAGGGCGTCGCGCTCGTCGCGTTTGCAGGCCACGGCGCATACCCAGGCGTCCTGAAAAATGGCCGGATCGCCCACGCCGTCGCGATACAGCACCAGCTTGGGCAGCGGCCAGGCCTTGAACCCTTCAGCAATCACCAGATCCGGCCTGTGGGGCACCATCAGTTCAACCAGCCGCTCAAGGTCCGGCTCTTGCTGGCCGGGGGTGTCCTGCATCAGTGCAAAGCGCTCTCGCGATGCCACCAGCATGGGGGCGGCACCGGCGCTGCGCAGCCGATAGCTGTCCTTGCCCGGCTTATCCACGTCAAAAGCGTGGTGGGCGTGCTTGATGACCCCCACATTCAAGCCGTAGCCACGCAGCATCGGCAATAGCTGCTCGAGCAGCGTGGTTTTACCCGTGCCGCTCCATGCGGCCACGGCAAGCACCGGAAACGGCGCCTCAAGGTTGGATGCCGACATGCTGTCTCCTGATCAAAACCTGCGGCTATTCATCATCATCGGCGCGGGGAAGCACCCAGTTAAGCACAATCCCCACCACGGCGGCCAGGCTCACCCCCTGCAAGGTAAACTGGCCGTTGCCGAATTGCATACCGCCGATGCCAAATACCAGTATCAGCGACGCTACCACCAGGTTGCGCGGTGCGGTAAGCGCCTGGCCGGCGCGCACCAGCGTGTTCATGCCCACCACCGCGATGGAGCCAAACAAAAGCGTCATGATCCCGCCCATGACCGGGCCGGGAATGGTTTGCAAAAACGCTCCGAGCTTGGCGACAAAGGCCAGAACAATAGCGGTCACGGCCGCTACGAGCATGTATTTGGGATTGAACGCCCGGGTCAGCGTCACCGCGCCGGTAACCTCGGAATAGGTGGTGTTGGGCGGGCCGCCAAACAGTGCTGCAGCCATGGTCGCCAGGCCGTCACCCAGCAAAGTGCGATGCAGACCGGGCTTTTCCAGGTAGTTTTGTCGCGTCACCGAGCCGATGGCTACCATGTCACCAATGTGCTCCACCGCCGGGGCTATGGCAACCGGCACCATAAACAGCATCGCCGCCCAATGAAAGGTCGGCAGGGTGAAATCCGGCACGGCAATCCAGGCGCTTTCGCGCATGGGCGCAAAATCCACCGCGCCCATCGCCAGCGCCAGCGCATAGCCGGTGGCAATGCCGCCCATGATCGGTACCAGGCGCAAAAGCCCCCGGCCGAACACCGCCAGCACCAGGGTGACCGTCAGGCTTGCCATGGACAGCGTAATCGCCCGGCCGTAGCCGATGTGGTCACTGGTTTCGCCGGTGGCCATGTCCACCGCCACCGGCGCCAGCGCCAGGCCGATCACCATGATAATGGGCCCCACCACAATCGGCGGCAGCAGCCGGTGCAGCCAGGCGGTGCCCTTGATGCGCACGGCCTGGGACACGGCCACGTAGGCCAGCCCCGCCGCCATCAGCCCGCCGAGGGTAGCGGGCACGCCGAAACTGGCCACCGAGCCTTGAATGGGCGCGATAAAGGCAAACGACGAGGCGAGAAAAACCGGCACGCTTGAACGCGTCACCGCATGAAATATCAGCGTGCCTGCGCCGGCTGTAAACAGTGCCACGCTGGGCGACAGGCCGGTTAAAAGCGGCACCAGCACCAGCGAGCCGAAAGCAACGAACAGCATCTGCACGCCGGTAAGCAACAGCCGGAGCCAGGACTCGGCCGGGGCGGGGGAACTCACTGCAGGGCACTCCTTGGATAATCGGCACGGGTCAGTGCCGTGCAAGTGACGAAAAAATGCCCCGGGCCGATGCGCAAGGGGCAGAGCGCGGCAGATACGGCCTAGCGCGTTCCGAAAATCTTGTCGCCGGCGTCGCCCAGACCGGGCACGATATAGCCGTTCTCGTCGAGCCGCTCATCCACAGAGGCGGTGTAGATCTCCACGTCGGGATGCGCTTTTTCCACCCGGGCAATGCCTTCCGGCGCTGCGACCAGCACGATCACCTTCATGCGCCGGCAGCCACGCTCACGCAGCATGTCAAGCGTGGCGATCATGGAGCCGCCGGTGGCAAGCATCGGGTCGATGACAATCGCCAGGCGCTCTTGAATGTCGTTGGCGAACTTGTCGAAATACGGCACCGGCTCAAGGGTTTCTTCGTTGCGATAAAGCCCCACCACGCTGATGCGCGCGCTGGGCAACAGATCGGTCACCCCTTCCAGCATGCCAAGCCCGGCGCGCAGGATCGGCACCACGGTGACCTTTTTGCCCTTGAGCCGCCGGGTGGCGATGGGCTCGCCGTTCCAGCCGCGAATCTCGTGATCCTCAAGCATCAGCCCCTGGGTGGCTTCGTAGGTTAAAAGCTTGGCCACTTCGCCGGCCAGTTCGCGAAAACTTTTGGTACTCAGGTGGGCATCGCGCAACAGTCCGAGCTTGTGCTGCACCAGCGGGTGGTTAATGGCGTGAACGCTCATGGGGGTTCCTCGTTCAGGGGACGGCGTCGACCTGCACCGCCCGGTTCCGACACTATGTTCGCCGGCGCCCGGCCCCGGGCCATATGTGCCGGGGTCCAGACGCTTTGAGCATAGATACGGGCGATCGCAAAATTGCGGCGCATTTTACGCTTGTTTTCCCTGCAGGTTAAACCCTTTCCGGCAGCTGCCAGTCAACGGGGGTGCGCCCCTGCTCGACAAGAAAGGCGTTGGCCCGGGAAAAATGCCGGGTGCCGAAAAACCCGCGGTGTGCGGAAAGCGGCGACGGGTGCGGCGCCTCAAGCACTAGATGGCGCGCACGATCAATCAATGCCTTTTTCTGCCGGGCATGGCTGCCCCACAGCAGAAACACGCAGGGCGGCGCGTGCTTGCTAACGGTTTCGATGGCGCGATCGGTAAACGTTTCCCAGCCCTTGCCGCGGTGTGCGGCCGCCCGGCCCTGCTCTACCGTGAGTGCTGTATTAAGCAAAAGCACGCCCTGGCGCGCCCAGGGCTCCAGAAAACCGTGCTGAACCGGAGTCGTCCCTACATCGCTTTCCAGCTCTTTGTAGACGTTGGCAAGCGACGGCGGCACTTTCACGCCCGGCTGCACCGAAAAACACAGCCCGTGGGCCTGGCCGGGGCCGTGGTAGGGGTCCTGGCCGAGAATCACCACCTTGACCTCAGACAGCGGCGTGAGCTCAAAGGCGCGAAACCACTGGCTGGAATGCGGATAAATGACCTTTTTCGCCGCTTTTTCCGCGGCGAGAAAGCGCTTCAGCGCCTGCATGTAGTCGGCTTGGAACTCATCTCCCAGCCAGCGATGCCATTGTTCGGGTAGCGGGTTTGCCATGCTCACTCCGAAACGTCTTGATAGGTGGCTTTTGCGCGGCGCTTATTTCTTGATCTGGTCGGCCAGCGGTTCAACGTACGCAACGCCCATGTCCCAGGGAAACTGAATCCAGCAGTTCTGGCCCACTTCGGTGAGATATTGATCCACCAGCGGGCGGCCTTCGGGCTTGGCATACACCGTGACAAAATGCGCCCTGGGCAGCATATCGCGCACCGCGCGGGCCGTTTTTCCGGTATCCACCAGATCATCCACCAAAAGCCAGCCGGCACCGTTGTGATCGACGCCCTTGAGCACTTCCAGGCCGCCCTGCTCTTGGTGGTCGTAGCTTTTGACACACACGGTATCAATCAGGCGCACGTTCAGCTCCCGGGCAATCAGCGCTGCCGGTATCAGCCCGCCCCGAGTGATGGCAATGATGCCCTGGAAATCCCGCTCGACCAGCTCACGGCTGAGCTGGCGTACGTCGCGGTGCAGCTGATCCCAGGATACGGTGAAGTGCTGATGGTAGCGTTCGCTGCTCATGGGGCGTTACTCGTCTTCGGTGAAGGAACAAACCGCGAATACGCTGTAGCCGGCATCGCGAATTTTCTGTGACCCGCCAAGCTCGGGCAGATCAATAATGGTGGACGTATCCACCACGTGCCCGCCGCAGCGCTGGATCAGATTGGCCGCGGCCAGCATGGTGCCGCCGGTAGCGATCAGATCATCAACCAGCAGGATGCGATCGCCTTGCTGAAAGGCATCGGCGTGCAGCTCGACTTCGGAATGGCCGTATTCCAGCTTGTAGGTTTCACTGACGGTCTTGAACGGCAGCTTGCCTTTCTTTCGCACCGGCACAAAGCTGGCACCGAGCTCATAGGCCAGCGGTGCGCCGATAATGAAGCCGCGCGCATCAATGGAGGCAATGGCATCCAGCTCCATTTCGCGGTAGCGGTGGACAAAACTTTCGATCAGTTTGCGAAACGCCGTGCTGTTTTGCAAAAGCGGTGTGATATCGCGGAAGTTGACGCCCGGCTCTGGCCAGCCCGGCACTGTGCGAATCACCGACTTGATATAGTCGCCGTAGATACTCATCGCGTCTCTCATGAACGGTTGAATGAAGGGTTAATGAACCCCGCACCGCAGCGATGCTGATCGGCGGTGCGAAGAGAGGATATGGCTTACAAAAAGACCAGCTTGCCGATAAACAAAAGCGCCAGCAGCACCACGGCAACGTTGAGCTCGCGAAAACGCCCGGACAGCAGTTTAATCGCCACGTAGCTGATAAAACCCAGGGCAATCCCTTCCGCTACGGAATAGGTAAGCGGCATGCCGACGGCGGCCAGCAGCACCGGCGCCGCCTCGGTGGGGTCATCCCAATCGGCGTAGGACAGGCTGCCCGCCATCAGTACCGCGACATACAGCAGTGCGCCCGCCGTTGCATATACCGGAATGGAGCCCGCCAGCGGGGCAAAAAACAGGCTGATCAGGAACATGATGGCGACCACTACGGCCGTCAGGCCGGTACGCCCGCCCGAGGCAATGCCTGCGGTCGACTCGATATAGCTGGTCGTGGTGGAGGTACCCAGCATGGCCCCCGCCATGGTCGCCGTACTGTCCGATACCATGGCGCGGCCCAGCCGCGGCAGGTTGCCGTGCTCGTCCAGCAGATTACCTCGCTGGGCGACCCCCACCAGCGTGCCCGAGGTGTCAAACAGATCCACGAACAGAAAGGAAAAAATGACGCTTAGCATGGCCACGTCAAACGCACCGACAAGATCCATCTTCATCAAAGTAGGCGCCACCGAAGGCGGCATGGATACCAGCCCGCCATACGTATTGTGGCCCAAAAGCGTCGCCACCAGCGTCACGCCCAGAATGCCGATCAGCACCGCCCCGGTCACGCGCCGATAGGCAAGCGCTGTAATCACGAAAAAGCCGATGAGCGTATAAAGCGCAGAGGGCTGGCCAAGATCCCCCAGCGCGATAAAGGTGGCCGAGTCGGCGACCACAATGCCGGCATTTTGCAGCGCAATCATCGCCAGAAACAGGCCGATGCCGGCGGCAATGCCCAGGCGCAATGCGATGGGAATGGCGTTGATAATCCCTTCCCGCACGCGCAAAACGCCGAGAACGAAAAAGCACACCCCTGAGAAAAACACCGCGCCCAGCGCAGATTCCCAGGAATAGCCCATGCCCAGCACGACCGTGTAGGTAAAAAAAGCGTTGAGCCCCATGCCCGGCGCCTGGGCGATGGGATAGTTGGCCCAGATCCCCATGATCAGACAGCCAACGGCGGCGGCCAGGCAGGTGGCGACAAACACCGCCCCGGCATCCATCCCCGCCTGTGCCAGAATGCTCGGGTTGACAAAGATGATGTAGGCCATGGTGAGGAAGGTCGTAATCCCCGCGATAACCTCGGTTTTGATATTGGTGCCGTGCTCGGTAAGCTTGAAGTGGCTATCGAGAAATTTCATGAGCCTTGTCTCATCCTTTTGCCAGCGCATTCGCGATAGCGGGGCAGGAAAAGCCGCTTATATTACCCAAAGGTGTGCCGCGATGCGAGCGTTGCGCCCTGATGTGGCGTTACCCGCCCGCTCTTTGGCTTTGTAGAAAACGCTCGGCAGTTTCCACAATCGCCTGCGTCTGCGGGTC
The DNA here is from genome assembly GCF_055379665.1 of Halomonas cibimaris. Classification (NCBI taxonomy): domain Bacteria; kingdom Pseudomonadati; phylum Pseudomonadota; class Gammaproteobacteria; order Oceanospirillales; family Halomonadaceae; genus Halomonas; species Halomonas cibimaris. The sequence continues at coordinate 2,169,184 of NZ_AP043828.1, read as the reverse complement.
AATTTCGATATTGACCACATCGCCCGGCACGCGCGCCCCAAGCGTGGTACGCGCCAGGGTTTCCGGAATCAGGTTCACACAAAACAACGCCGGCGCCTTGTCCCGGTGGCGCACCTCGCCAACGGTCAAGCTGATGCCGTCAATGCCTACGTATCCCTTGTCGAAAACAAAGCGGGCGCAGTCATCGGGCAGCGAAAACCACAGCCGGCGATTGTTCGGTGCCTCCTCAATGGACACCACCTCGACTGCGTTCATCACATGACCGGACATAGCGTGCCCGCCAATCTCGTCACCAAAACGCGCGGCCCGTTCGATGTTGACGCGATCCCCCACGGCAATCTGCCCCAGATTGGTCACTCGCAGCGTTTCACGCATCAGGTCAAAATGCACGTTATCACCGTCCACCGCGGTCACCGTCAGGCATACGCCGTTGTGCGCTACCGAAGCGCCGATTTCAAGCCCTTTTCGCATCCCCTCAGGCATCGCCACTATGTGCGTTCGAAACGCCTCGCGTTCGCGCACTTCCACCACTTTTGCCGTGCCCTGAACAATACCGGTAAACATGCGCTATCTCCTTTTGTACCTGGTCAACTTTTGTACCTGATCAACGTTTGTGTCCGATCAGCTTTTGTACCTGCCAAAACCGGCTCAACAGCCGGGCAAGGCACTGCGCCACTGCCAAATACCAGTGCCACTGCCGAATACTTACTGCCGAATACTTATGCCACTGCCGGATGACGGTGCTACCGCCGCATCATTGTGCCACTGCTCACAACATGCGGGTAGCGCATGCGTGACGGCCCGCCCGGGCTTTCGCACCGACGCTTGATGTTCATCACCTGCGTATGTTTGACATTGCCTTGGCGCACTCCTTATGATGAATGCTTGTTATACAGCCATGATATTCAGACGCCGATTTGTTCCCGGATTGCGGGCGTCCACCGGTTTTTTCCGGTGAAGTGCAGCTAAAAGGGTGTGTCCAGCGTTGATGGCCACCCTTCGGGGTGGCCTTTTTTCGTTTCCCGCCCTACGCTTGCGTCCGCGCCGTCCGTCCTCTTTTCGGCTTTATACGACTTTACCGGTGCCTGCTATAAAAGCATCGGTCCAGACCAAGCAGACGTCATGATAGAACTTGAAAACGTCAGTAAAATCTACGGCAGCGGTGACGCCGCCGTACATGCCCTGAGCGGTGTTGATTTGCACATCCCGCAGGGCCGCATTCACGGCGTCATCGGCCTTTCCGGGGCGGGAAAATCCACGCTCATTCGCTGCGTCAATCTTCTTGAGCGCCCCTCATCCGGCCGCGTTACGGTCAACGGACAGGAAATGACCCGTCTTTCCGGGCCTGCCCTCAATCGCGCGCGCCACCGCATCGGTATGATTTTTCAGCACTTCAACCTGCTGACCACGCGCACAGTGTTTGCCAACGTTGCCCTGCCGCTGGAGCTGATGGGGTACAAGCGCGGTGTCATCAAAGAGCGAGTCGCACCGCTATTAAAGCTGGTGGGTTTGGACGACAAGGCCGGGCAGTTTCCCGCCCAGCTTTCCGGCGGGCAGAAACAGCGCGTCGCCATTGCCCGAGCGCTGGCAAGCGAGCCTGCCGTGCTGCTGTGCGACGAGGCCACCTCGGCGCTGGATCCGCAAACCACCGGGTCGATTCTCGAACTCCTGCGCAAGATCAACCGCGATCTGGGCATCACCATCCTGCTGATTACCCACGAAATGGAGGTCGTCAAGTCCATCTGCCATCGCGTCAGCCTGATTTCCGACGGGCAGCTGGTAGAAGACGCCGAAGTCGGGGATTTCTTCACCTCACCCAACACCCGGCTGGGCCGTGACTTTCTCAACGACTTTCTCCAGCTGGAACCGCCTCGGGAACTGGTGACCCGGCTGGAAGAAGCCCCCGGCGAGCAGCGCCATCCCGTGGTGCGGCTGACGTTTTCCGGCGACGCTGTGTCCACACCGCTGATTTCACGGCTGGCCCGGGAGTGCGGTGTCGACGTCAGCATCCTGCAGGCCAAGGTGGAATCCATCCAGCAGCGCACGCTGGGGCTGATGATCGCCGAGCTGATGGGCACACCGGCGCAAACCGAACAGGCCATGCGCTATCTGGAATCTCACGAACTGAAAGTGGAGGTGCTCGGGCATGTCCGGCGCGATGATTAATCTGATTTGGCAGGCGACCCTGGATACCCTCTACATGGTGGGCATCTCCGGCGTTATTGCCACGCTGCTTGGCGTACCGCTGGGCGTTTTGCTTTACGTGACCCGGCCGCGGCAGATTCTCGCCATGCCGGTGGCGCACCAGGCGCTGAGCATGGTGACCAACATCGGGCGTTCCATCCCGTTTATTATCCTGATGGTTGCCATTATTCCGTTCACCCGGATGCTGGTCGGCACGTCCATCGGCATCAACGCCGCTTCGGTACCGCTAACAATCGCCGCTGTACCGTTTGTTGCCCGGCTGGTGGAAGGCTCGCTAAACGAGCTTTCTCCGGGGCTGATCGAGTCGGCCCAGGCCATGGGCGCCACCCCCTGGCAGATTATCTGCAAAGTGCTGATTCCCGAGGCCCGAGGCGGCATCATCACCGCGCTTACCGTAACGGTGGTTACGCTGGTCAGCTATTCGGCCATGGCCGGCGCGGTGGGCGGCGGCGGCCTGGGAGATCTGGGCATCCGCTACGGCTACAACCGCTTTAACCCCACCATCATGCTGATCACCGTGGTGATACTGGTGATCATGGTGCAGGGCTTTCAAAGTCTTGGCGACTACCTGGTACGCAAAAGCGACCGCAAGTAGCTTCATATATAACGTTAACGCATTAGACATTTTATTTTTATCGCTGCACTATCGAATACCCGCTTGATCCCCGTGTCCGCTGGACGCCTTCTTTATTGACCGGAGCCTGAACATGCAAAAACTCGTGATTGGCAGCCTTACCGCACTGGCATTTGGCATCAACGTTGCCAGCGCCGACGCCCTGAAAGTCGGCACCGTGGCCGGCCCGGAAACCGACATCATGCAGGTCGCGGTGGAAATCGCCGAAGAAAAGCACGGCCTTGACGTCGAGATTATCGAGTTTACCGACTACGTAACCCCCAACGCCGCGCTCGCCGACGGCAGCCTGGACGCCAACGCCTTCCAGCACGAGCCCTACATGCAGGCTATGGTGAACGACCGCGGCTACGACTTCGCCGTGGCCGGCTACACCTTCGTGTACCCCATCGGCGCGTACTCGGAAAAGTATGACAGCATCGAAGCGCTGCCCGACGGCGCCCGGATCGCGCTCCCCAACGACCCGTCCAACGAAGGCCGGTCGCTGATTTTAATGCACAACAAAGGGCTGATTGAGCTCAACGACCCGACCCATCTGGAAGCCACGCCGATCGATATTGCCAAAAATCCGCACGATTTCGACTTCCTTGAAATTGAAGCGGCCCAGCTGCCCCGGGTGCTGCGCGACGTCGACATGGCCTTCATCAACAACACCTTTGCCCAGCCTGCCGGCCTTAGCCTGGACGACGCGCTGATCAAGGAAGGCCCGGAGTCGCCCTACGTCAACCTGATTGTGGTGCGTGACGGCGACGAAGACCGCGAGGCGATCCGCCACCTTGTCGATGCCTACCACAGCGAGGCCGTCATGGAAAAAGCCGACAAACTGTTTGACGGCGCCGCCGTTCCCGGCTGGATCAAATAAGCCTCGGGCGGCACGGGTACGCCCGCGCTTTCTCAGTACCCGCCGCTTTACTGCCGCTGACCCCGCCTATTCCTACTGTCACTACGCAACAAAGGCCGGCCTGATGCCGGCCTGCAGCATGCTAAAAGGCTGACCATGACCGCACTTTCCGAAACGCCCGCCCCGAACTATGCCCTGCTCAACCGCCAGCTTGAAGCGCTGCTGGATACCCGCGACTGGCTGACCAACGGCGCCCAGCTGTGTGCGTTTATCTTTCAGCAGGTGCCAAAGCTGAACTGGGCCGGGCTTTATCTGCAGCGCGAGCCTGCCGTGCTCGGCCTTGGGCCGTTTCAGGGCAAACCCGCCTGCCATCCCATCCCGTTCGGCAAAGGCGTATGCGGCGCAGCGGCTACGACTCGCAAGACCCAGCGGGTAGACGACGTCAACGCCCTTGCCAGCCATATTGCCTGCGACGCCGACTCGCACTCGGAGCTGGTGGTACCTATCGTGGTGCGCGACACGCTCTGGGGCGTGCTGGATTTGGACAGCCCCGCACAGGGACGCTTTGACGCCGAGGATCAGGCGGGCATTGAAGCGCTGGTGGCCACGTTTATCGCCGCCACCGACCTGCCGGACTTTACGGGCTAAACCTTCCCCGATTCGGGCCGGGCGTGCCTGCTGCCCGGCCCGCTTTCCTGAACGCCACGCACACAAAAACGCCCCGTCAGCCTGTGAGCTGACGGGGCGTTTTCTGTACGAATCTGGTAGGACCAGGCGGATTTGAACCGCCGACCTCCACGATGTCAACGTGGCGCTCTAACCAACTGAGCTATGGTCCTGTAAATCGTGGCTTTTTTTGAAAGGCTTGCCGTGCCTGAAGCGCTTGGTAGGACCAGGCGGATTTGAACCGCCGACCTCCACGATGTCAACGTGGCGCTCTAACCAACTGAGCTATGGTCCTTCCATGCATCCGCTGTCAGACGCAGTGTTCGGCAACGGATGCGTATACTACCGACTCAGCGCTGAAATGCAAGCGTTTTACGCCGCAGCGCTACTTCGGAATGCCGCCTTCGGTGAGTTTTTTCGGATCAAGCAGCCGCGCAAGCGTTTCGCGATCCATATCGGTCTCTTCTTCCGCCACGTCAATAATCGGCCGCCCGGCCTGGTAGGCCTGTTTGGCAATCTGCGCGGCGGCGTTGTAGCCGATCACGCTGTTGAGGGCGGTGACCAGAATCGGGTTGCGCTCAAGCGGCGCTTTCAGGTTCTCTTCGCGCACCTTGAACGCAGGGATGACCTTTTCGCCCAAAAGGCTGGCCGTGTTGGCCATCAGCGTAATCGAGGCCAGCAGATTGGTGGCCACCAGCGGCAGCATCACGTTGAGCTGGAAGTTGCCGCTCTGGCCGGCCACGGTAATCGCGGTATCCAGCCCGATGACCTGAGCGGCGGCCTGCACGGCGGATTCCGGCAGCACCGGGTTGACCTTGCCCGGCATGATGGAGCTGCCCGGCTGCAGCGCCTCAAGCTCGATTTCGCCAAGGCCGGCCAGCGGCCCGGAGTTCATCCAGCGCAGGTCGTTGCCGATTTTCATGATCACGCAGGCAAGCCCCTTGAGCTGGCCGGACAGCTCTACCGCTGCGTCCTGAGAGGCTATGCTGGCAAAAAGGCTGTCGTTGGGCCGAAACGAAAGCCCCGTCTGCTCACTTAAGTGAATCGCTACGCGCTCGGCAAAGCCTTCCGGCGCGTTGATGCCGGTGCCGATGGCAGTGCCGCCCTGGGCCAGGCGCTGCACGCGATTCATGGCGCTGTCGATGCGCTCGATGGCCTGATCCAGCTGGTTGACCCAGCCGCCCAGCTCCTGGCCCATGGTCAGCGGCATGGCATCCATCAGGTGGGTGCGCCCGGTCTTGACCACGTGCTCAAGCTCCTCGGCGCGCCGGGCTACGCTCTGGCGCAGGGCAATCAGCGCCGGGCGCAGCGAGCGCTCCACGGCAATCGCCGCGGAGACGTGAATCGCCGTGGGCACCACGTCGTTGCTCGACTGGCCCATGTTGACGTGGTCGTTGGGCCTCACCTCGACGCCCTCGCGGCTGGCCAAGTGCGCAATCACCTCGTTGACGTTCATGTTGCTTGATGTGCCGGAGCCTGTCTGAAACACATCGATGGGAAACTGGTCGTCGTAGCGGCCTTCGATTACCGCTTCGGCCGCTTGCTGAATGGCCCGTGCGCGGTCGCCGTCCAGCAGGCCCAGCGCCTGATTGGCATGCGCAGCGGCAAGTTTGATGCGTGCAACGGCGTGGATGAACGCCGCCGGCATGGCCTGCCCGGAAACGGGAAAATTGTTGACCGCACGCTGGGTCTGGGCGCCGTACAGCGCCGTTTCCGGCACTTCAAGCTCGCCCATGCTGTCGCGCTCGGTACGGGTCGATACAGAATCAAAAGACATACGGCTCTCCTCAGAAAGGTTCATGATGGCTCACAGCAGGCAGCAAAACGACGTGCTACCAGCCAAGGGCCTGTTTGACGAACGGAATAGTCAGCTTGCGCTTGGCCGAAAGCGAGGCTCGGTCGAGGGTTTCCAGCGCGCGGCAAAGCGCGCTGAGCTGGCGCGGGCCACGGTGCAGAATGTAGCGTGCCACGTCGTCTGGCAGCGCCATGCCGCGCACCTCAGCGCGCAGTTTGAGCGCGGCCAGCCGGCCGTCGTCGTCCAGCGGCTGCACGTGATGGGTCACGCCCCAGGTCAGCCTTGATGCCAGATCCGGCAGCAGCACCGGCAGCTGACGCGGCGCGACGCTGGCGGCGATCACCAGGCGCTTACCGGCGTCGCGCAGGCGGTTGAAGGCATGAAACAGCCCCTCTTCCCAGCGCTTGCGACCGATCACGCACTCCAGATCGTCAATGGCGACCAGATCCAGCCGTTCGATATCCTCAAGCATCAGCGGCGGGAAGTGCCCCAGATCTTCAAGCGGCAGATACAGCGCCCGCGCATCCTGATCCGAGGCCTGATGGCAGGCTGCCTGCAGCAGATGGCTGCGCCCGGTGCCCGGCGCGCCCCACAGGTAGAGATAGGGTTCGCCTTCGGGTTCCGGCTGGTGAATAAGCTGCTCTACCAAAAGCGCATTACGCGGGCCTGCGTAGTAATTGCCAAAGGTGGCATCGTCGCGCAGCCCTACGCCCAGCGGCAGCTGTGCCGGTGGTCGGTTCATGGTCTCTCCCCTTCGTCCCTTTCAGCGTCGCGCGTTGCCTTGGATAAGCGCTGGCCGCCGTCGCCGGCCGGCCGCGTGCAAATGTCATATAAGGGACTGTTTTTATATCGTTCCAGCCCTTCGCGCAAGAGCACCATCACCACCGCGGCCGCCGGCAGCGCCAGCAGCACGCCAAGAAAGCCAAACAGTTCGCCGCCCGCCAGCACGGAAAAAATCACCGCAACCGGGTGCAGGCCAATCTTGTCACCCAGCAGTTTGGGCTGGAGCACCACGCTTTCCACTACCTGACCGAGGGCAAACACCGCCACCACGCCGGCAATCGACCACAGCGTACCGATCTGAAAAAGCGCCACAATCAGCGCAATACTCAGGCCGACGATAAACCCCAGAAACGGCACGATACTGGCAAGGCCGGCAATAAAGCCGATCAGCAGTCCCACGTTCAGCCCCAGCAGGCTCAGCCCCAGCGCGTAGATCGCCCCCAAACACAGCATCACCAGCAGCTGGCCGCGCAAAAACGCCGCCAGTACGGCGTTGCAGCGCCGGCCCAGGCGCGTCACCTCGTTCACCCAGGGGCGCGGAACCAGCCCGCTGGCGTTGTCGATCAGCCGCTGCCAGTCCAGCAGCAGATAAAACGTGACCACCGGCACCAGCGCAGCGTAGGTCACCCAGGATACCAGCGCCATGCCCGAACGCCCCAGCTGGCCCAGCGCGCTTGCCAGGTAGCCGCCGGCATCGCGCCAGTTGTCGGCAAATATCTGCTTGATGCCGGCCAGATCGGCGCGCAGGTCGTAGCCAAACCATTCCTTGAGCCGCGGGGCCAGGGCGTCTTCCATCCAGCCAACCATCGCCGGCACCGCATGGCCCAGCTGCTTGGCCTGCTGCACCGCTGCGGGCACCAGAACCAATAGACTCAGCGCCAGTACGATCAGCATTACCAAAAACACGCTGGTGACCGCAAAGGGCCGGCTCATGCCCAGCCGCTCGAAGCGGTGCGTCAAGGGGTTGGCCACGTAGGCCAGCATCAAACCGGCAATAAACGGCATCAGCACCGCGTTAAGCAGATAGACCAGCAGCACGGCTACACCGGCCAGCAAAAGCCACCACCATGAATATCGCACTCGCGACTTCTCCCTGACTGCCTGTGTATGAGCGGCGCAATGCCTTACGCCGTAGCGGGTGTTACACTTTGCCGCCTGGAAACGTTGCCACCCGTAAACTTGTTCGCCGGCGCGCCCGGGCCGCGTATCGCCCCGGCGTGGGCAGGCGCAACCTCCGGCCTTGCCGAATCAGCCCTACAGGACTTGCCATGACCGAGACACCCTCTACCCCACCGGCCCACGCTTCGCTGAGCTACAAAGACGCCGGCGTGGATATTGACGCCGGCAACGCGCTGGTCGAGCGCATCAAACACGTCGCCAAAAGCACCGCACGCCCGGAAGTCATGGGCGGGCTTGGCGGCTTTGGCGCACTGTGCGAGCTGCCCGCCGGCTACCGCCATCCGGTGCTGGTGTCCGGCACCGACGGCGTGGGCACCAAACTACGGCTTGCCATGACGCTTGGCAAACACGACACCATCGGCATTGACCTGGTCGCCATGTGCGTCAACGACCTGATCGTGATCGGCGCCGAGCCGCTGCAGTTTCTTGACTACTATGCCACGGGAAAGCTCGATGTGGATATCGCCGCCGATGTCGTCAGCGGCATCGGTGAAGGCTGCCGCCAGGCCGGCTGCGCGCTGGTGGGCGGCGAAACCGCAGAAATGCCCGGCATGTACGCCGGCAGCGACTACGATCTGGCCGGCTTTTGCGTAGGCGTGGCGGAAAAATCCGCCCTGATTGACGCCTCTCAGGTCAGCGAAGGCGACGCCATTCTAGGGCTCGCCTCGTCCGGCCCGCACTCCAACGGCTACTCGCTGATCCGCAAGATCCTTGACGTCAGCGGCGCCGAGCTGGACACCGCCCTGGGCGACACTACGCTGGGCGAGGCGCTGATGGCCCCCACCCGCATTTACGTCAAACCGCTGCTGTCGCTGGTTCACGCAAGCGACGTTGAGGTTCACGCCCTGTCGCACATTACCGGCGGCGGCCTGACCGAAAACCTGCCGCGCGTGCTGCCCGAGCATCTGGCCGCGCACATTGACACCCAAAGCTGGCCGCGCCCGGCGGTGTTTGACTGGCTCCAGCGCCAGGGCAACGTCGCCGAAGACGAAATGTACCGCGTGCTCAACTGCGGCATCGGCATGGCGCTGGTGGTGCCGGCCGCCCAGGCCGAACAGGCCCGCGCCCACCTGGAAGCCCGGGGCGAAACGGTCTATCGCATCGGTACGGTGGTGCATCGCCAAAACGACGCGCCCGGCGTCGTCCTGGAAAACCTGGCAGACGGGAGCACGCCGGCATGAGCGAACACGAGAGCGATACGCTAAACGACTTCGCCGCCGATGCGGTGACGCCGCCGCGCATCGTGGTGCTGATCTCGGGCAGCGGCAGCAACCTGCAAGCACTGATTGACGCCCAGGAACACGACCGGCTGGGCGGCGGCGAGATTGCCGCCGTGATCGCCAACGTGGCCGACGCCTACGGCCTCAAGCGCGCCCGGGATGCCGGCATCGACGCTGTGGCACTGCCCCACCGGGAGTACGAAAGCCGCGAGGCCTACGACGGCGCGCTGATCAAGGTCATCGAGCGCCACGAGCCCGACTTGATCGTGCTCGCCGGCTTTATGCGCATCCTTACGCCGCGCTTTGTCCAGCGCTTTATCGGCCGGGTGCTCAACATCCACCCGTCGCTGCTGCCAGCCTACCAAGGCCTGAATACCCACGCCCGGGTGCTCGCCGACGGCGTTGCCGAGCACGGCTGCAGCGTGCACTTCGTCACCGAAGAGCTCGACGGCGGGCCGGTAGCCCTGCAGGCCGCGCTCAACGTCACCGCCGATGACTCACCCGCCACGCTAAAGGACAAGGTTCACGCCCGAGAGCATTTGATTCTGCCCATTGCGGTGAGCTGGTTCTTGCAAGGCCGGCTGCGCTTTGACGGCAGCCACGCCACCATGGACGGCGTAGCCCTGCCCGCGCGCGGCATGCGCTTAAGCCACGAAGACGCCGCCGAAGAGCTGGACGAGGACCTGTCCGACGAGGCCGGCGCCGAAGAGTAGCGCCCTCCCGCACAGACGGCGGCGCACGGTGATTGGCCGTGCGCCGCTGCGTGCCTGCCCTGTTACGCTTTCCCGCCTTTTGAAACGGCTCAGGTGCGTGGCAGGGTCACGCCGCGCTGGCCCATGTACTTGCCGCCACGATCCTTGTAGGAGGTCTCGCAGATTTCGTCGGATTCAAGAAACAGCATCTGCGCCACGCCTTCGTTGGCGTAGATGCGCGCCGGCAGGTTGGTGGTGTTGGAAAATTCCAGCGTCACATGGCCTTCCCACTCCGGCTCCAGCGGGGTGACGTTGACGATGATGCCGCAGCGCGCGTAGGTCGACTTGCCCAGACATATCGTCAGCACGCTGCGCGGAATGCGGAAATACTCCACCGTGCGCGCCAGCGCAAAGGAGTTGGGCGGAATCACGCAGACCTCGCCTTTCACATCCACAAAGCTTTTTTCGTCAAAACCCTTGGGGTCCACCACCGCCGAATGGATGTTGGTAAACACCTTGAACTCGTCGGCGCAGCGCACGTCATAGCCGTAGCTTGAAGTGCCGTAGGAAATCACCCGCCGGCCGTTCACGTAGCGCACCTGCTCGGCCTCAAACGGCTCGATCATCGCCTCGCGCTGGGCCATGCGGCGGATCCATCGATCTGATTTTATACTCATAAAGGGGTCTCAACAGGCCCGGACTTTCCCGCCCGGAAGGTGGGCGGGATTACTCGCTGAACGAAATGCTCGGACCCTCGCCCGGCGCCTGATCCATGGAGGCGGCGACCTGGCGCGCCATCTCGGCAAACGTGCGGCTGACGCTGCTGTCCGGCTCGGCCACGACCGACGGCCGGCCGGAATCGGCAAACTCGCGGATCGAAAGACTCAGCGGCAAACGTCCCAGCACCTGGGTGTCGTACTCCTGGGCAATGCTGTCGCCGCCGCCCTCGCCGAAGATAGGCGCTTCGTGGCCGCAGTTTTCGCAGTGGTAAAGGCTCATGTTTTCCACCACGCCAAGCACCGGCACGTTGACCTTGCGAAACATCTCGATGCCCTTGCGCGCGTCCAAAAGCGCGATGTCCTGGGGCGTGGTGACGATCACTGCGCCGGAGACCGGCACCTTCTGAGAAAGCGTCAGCTGAATGTCACCGGTGCCCGGCGGCATGTCGATGAGCAGAAAATCGAGGTTGTCCCAAAGCGTCTGGTTGAGCAGCTGCTGAAAAGCGCCCACGACCATGGGCCCGCGCCATACCATGGGCTCTTTGTTGTCAATCAAAAACGCGATGGACATGGCCTGGATGCCGTGGGCCATCATGGGGTAGAACGCCTGGTCATCTTTGGTAGCAGGCCGCTCGCCCTCTTTTACGCCGAGCATCTGCGCTTGGCTGGGGCCGTAAATGTCGGCGTCGAGCACGCCGACCCGGTAGCCCTGGGCAGAAAGCGCCAGCGCCAGATTGGCCGTAACCGTGGATTTACCCACGCCGCCCTTGCCCGAGGCAACGGCAATCATGTGCTTTACCCCTTCCATTGTGCGCTCCTTGATCAGGTCAGTGCCGGCGTTCGCGCCGGCGGGATATCGCCGCCGATGATACCCCTAAGCCGGCCGGGTATAAACCGGCCTAGCGCTTGGCCATCTTTTCCAGCATGGCGTTGACCGCCTCCAGATGTTCAGGCTCGTTGTGGCACATGCCCTGAAACACCGCGCACTTCTCCAGAAACGGCTTGAGCTCGGCGTCGCCGCCCTCTTTCATCAGCCGCTTGGTCAGCCGGGTGGCTCGGGGCGGCTGCGCGGCAATGCGCCGGGCGTGGGCCATGACGGTATCCATGAGCGCCTCGGGCTCGGTCACCTCCAGCACGATGCCGTATTCTTTGGCCTCGTCAGCGGTGATTATCCGGCCGGAAAGCGTCAGCTCAAAGGCCCGCTGGTAGCCGATCAGGCGCTGCATGAAAAAGGCGCCGCCGTCGCCGGGGATAATCCCCAGGTTCAAAAACGTCTCGCCGAATTTGGCCCGGCTGGAGGCAATGCGCATGTCGGCCATGTTGGCCAGATCGAAGCCGGCGCCGATGGCCGCGCCGTTGACTGCGGCAATCATCGGCACTTCCACCTCGGCCAGCGCCAGCGGAATGCGCTGGATGCCCCGGCGGTAGCGCTCGGCCACCTCGGCGACGTCGCCGGCAAAATCGCCCCGGCGCTCGGCCATGTCCTTGACGTTGCCGCCGGCAGAAAACGTTGAGCCGGCGCCGGTTATCACTAGCACCGAGACATCCTCGCAGCGGTTGACCCACTCGGCCACGGCGACAATATCGTCGATCAGCGCGGTGCCGGTCAGGGCGTTGCGCACGTCGTGGCGGTCAAGGGTCAGGATGGCGATGCGCCCTTCTTGTTCAAGCGTCGCATCGGTCAGTTTGGGTAACGGTATATTTTGCGTTTCAGCGTGTGCGTTGGTCATGGTGCAGACTCCTCATCGGTGGCCAAGAGAATACGCGCATCCACCACGGCATAGCCGTCGGGGTAGGCGATCACCGGATTCAAATCCAGCTCGGTAATATCGGGGTAGGCCTCCATCAGCCGGGAGACGCTCACCAGCAGGTCGATCAGCGCATCCTTGTCGACTCCGGGCGCGCCGCGCACGCCGTCCAGCACGCGCCGGGCCTTGAGCTGCTCCAGCATGCCCGCGGCGTCCTCGCGGCTGAGCGGCGCGGCGCGAAACGCCACGTCTTCCAGCACTTCGACAAGCACCCCGCCCAGGCCAAACATGACCACCGGGCCGAAGGTGTCATCGCGCATCAGCCCCACGATTACCTCCACGCCCTTGGGCGCCATGGGGGTGACGAGCACGCCGTCGATCCGCGCGTGAGAATCATATTCCCGGGCCGAGCGCAGAATGCCGGCGTAGGCCTCGGCCAGTGCCGCCTCGCCTTCCAGGTTCAGCGCCACGCCGCCGGCGTCGGATTTATGAATGATATCCGGGCTGACCACCTTCATCGCCACCGGCGTGCCGGCAAAGACTCGGGCCGCATCCGCCAGCTCGTCGGCGTCACGCACCAGGCGCTCGTCAAGCACGCCAATGCCGTGTTCGGCCAGCAGCGCCTTGGCTTCCGGTTCCAGCAGGCTGCGCCCCTTTGCCCGGGCGCCGGCCACCAGCGCCTGCCCCCGGCTGCCGGGCACGGCGGGCGGCAGCGCCGGGGGAACGGGGCGGTCCAGATACGCGCCGCGCTCGCTCAGCGCAGCCAGCACGCTCACCGCTTTTTCGATGGAGGCATACACCGGCACGCCGGCCGTACGCAGCCGCGTTAGCGCCGGCGGTTTGACCGGGGCATAAAGGCTGTAGACCACCACGGGCTTAACCGCAGTTCCGGCCAGTTCGACCATGGTCTCAGCGCCGCGCATTTCATCATCGGCAAGGGATTCATCGAAACGCCGGGCGTAGCCGCCGAACATGCCCACCAGCAGTACGGCGTCCACGCCGGGATCCGCCGCGACGATCGCCATACAGGTGGCCAGCAGCGCCGGATGCGCATCGGTGGCGCCGGCCACGTCCACCGGGTTGACGGTGGAGGCCTGAGCGGAGAGCGCAGCGCTCAGCCGCGCTTGGCAGTCAGCGGTCAGCGTGGCCAGCTCAAGGCCGGCCTCGGCCAGGCGATCAGCGGCGATGGTGGCCTGGCCGCCGCCGTCGGCGATCACCGCCACGCGCCGCCCCGGCGACCGCTGCAGCTGCCCCAGCCCTTCGGCCACGGGCAGGATATCGTCGGAGTACGGCACCACGTTGACGCCTGCCTGGCGCAGCAGATCCACGGTCATCGGATAGCTGCCGGCCAGTGCGCCGGTGTGCGAGCTGGCCGACTGCTGCCCCTGAGCTGTGGCGCCGGATTTGTACACCACCACCGGTTTGGCCGCGCTGACCTTGCGCGCGGCGTCAAGAAACGCCCGGCCGTCGCGAAACCCTTCAACGTAGAGCGTTGCCACCCGAGTGTGCGGGTCTTCCCCCAGATAGCGCAGGTAGTCATCAAAGCCCAAATCGCTCTGGTTGCCCGGGCCGACGTAGGTGCTAAAGCCCACCTGACCGTGGTGCTCGGCCTCAAGCGCAAGCGACAGCAGCATGTTGCCGGACTGGGAAACCACGCCGATATCTCCGGCGCGCAGATGATCCAGCGCCAGCAAGTTAAACCGATAATGCAGGTTAAACACCCCTGAAGTGTTAGGGCCGATCAGCCGTACGCCGCCGGCCCGGGCGCGGCTGAGCATATCGCGCTCCAGGCGCGCACCTGCCGCACCGGTTTCGCCAAAGCCGCTGGCCAGAATAATTGCGCCTTTGACCCCGCGCCGGCCGCACGCCTCGATAAGCGCCGGCACCGTGGCCGCCGGCGTGCAGATCAGCGCCAGCGCCGGCGCCTTGGGTACGGCCTTGATGTCCGGCCAGGCGCGAACGCCAAGAATCGTATCGGCCTTGGGGTTGACCGGATAGACAGCGCCCGAATAGCCGCCCTGTATCAGTCCCAGCATGGCTTTGTAGCCGCGCTTGGTCGGGTCATTCGACGCGCCAATCACGGCGATACTGGCAGGGGCCAGCAGCGCGTGCAGCGGGCTTTCTTCGAGGCAGGCATCGTCAAAGGGTTTCATGCGGTAGTGGTCCTGTCGGGTACGTTCGTAGGCAAAGTGAAGGGCATGTCGCGCTCAGCGCCCCTGAAAACGCGGGGCGCGCTTGTGGGCGAAGGCGTCCACGCCCTCCTGCCAGTCGGCGGTGGTCGAGCAGGTAAACACCGCGTCCAGCTCCTGCTGCAGATGGCCGTCCAGCGTCTCGGCCGCGCCGAGGTTGACCAGCCGCTTGAGCATGGCCATGGAAACCGGCGCCTGAGCGGCCAGCCGCTCGCCCAGCGCCGCCGCCTGCTCGCCCAGCTCATCGCCGGGATACGCCGCCAGCGCCAGCTGCAGCCGGGCCGCTTCGATGCCGTCGATTTTCTCGCCGGTGTACAAAAGCCGCCGCGCCTGGGCCAGCCCCACCAGCTGCGGCAAAATCTTGGAGACCCCGCCGCCGACACAGGTGCCGATACTGGTTTCGGGAAAGCCGATGCGGGCGTCTTCGGCCATGAGGATGAAGTCGCAGGCCACGGCCATTTCCGCCCCGGCCCCCAGAGCGTAGCCGTTGACCGCGGCGATCACCGGCTTGGGCAGGCGGTAAAGCGCCTCGCACACGTCGTTGCCGCGCTGCAGATAGGCACGCCGCTGGTACAGTGTACGCTCGGCGCCGCCGTGTTCTTTCATGTCCGCCCCGACGCAAAACGCCCGCCCTTCGCCGGTCAGCACCAGCGCGCGGACCCGGCTCTCCCGCCGGGCAAAGGCCAGGGCATCAAGCAGCTCGTCGTAGAGGGTTTCCACCACGGCGTTCAGCCGGTGGGGGCGGTTCAGGCGGATTTCCAGCACGCGGCTGTCGGCCTCGGCCGTTAGCCAGGCAAGGCGCAGGGTGTCGTAGGCGGGCAGCGAATCAGTCATGGTCGGTTTCCGGTTGCAAAAAGGTACGATCGTTTCTCTTTATTCTAAAAAGAAACAATCGTTTCACAACAGCGAGCATAGCCGCGCACCCTCAACGCGTCAATACGGCTGTGTCACGGCGCATTTTTCAGGTACATTCGTGCCAGACCCTTACCCACTAGCCGATAACGCCCATGCCCGATACCGCAACCTCTGCCGAACAGCGCCTCACCGACGTATCGCGCCGCCTAGCGGACATAAGCCCGACGCTGAGCCCCCAGCTGCGCCAGGCAGCCGGCTACGTGCTTGACCATCCGGGCGATGTGGCTTTCCAGTCGGTGCGCGGCTCGGCCGCGGCGGCCAGCGTTACCCCATCAACGCTGGTGCGCCTGGCACGAAAGCTCGGCTTTGACGGCTATGAACCCTTCCGCCACGTCTTTCAGGCTGCGCTTCAGGCCGGCGCCGGCGAGCTGGGCGGCCGCGCCAGCCGGCTCAACCACCACACCCAGACGCGCCCCAACAGCGTCTTCGGTGATATCGGCGAAACGGCGCTGACCAACATCGGCGCGCTGCTCACCGACGATAACCGCGCCCGCATCGAAGCGGCGGCCGCGCAGCTGCTCAGCGCCCGGCGCATTGCCGCTATCGGCTTTCGCGATACCTTTGCCTGCGCCTATCACTTTGCCTACGTCGGGCGCATTGCCATGCCCAACGTCGAGCTGGTGCGCGGTCAGGAAGGCGGCCTGCTGACCGAGCTTGCAACGTTCGCCGAGCAGGATATCGCCGTGGTTTTCGGCTTTGCGCCCTACTGCGCCGAGACCCTGCGCGCGCTGGATGTGCTGCACCGGGCGGGCTGCCGGCTTATCGTGGTGACCGATACGCTGGCGTCGCCGCTGGTGCCCCCAGCCAACCTGGCGTTCAATCTGGCCACCGAAACGCCGCATTTTTTCCCCTCGATTGTGGCGGCGATTACGCTGATCGAAGCCGTGCTGGCCGAGTGCGTAGCCCAGGGGCCGGAAAACATGGTGGACAACGTCAGCCGTTTCGAGCAGCGCATGCGCACCCTTGGGGCCTACGTCGAATGAACCCGGCGCACCCGGCCGTTGCCCTGCCGCCGGTGATTGGCCACCGGGGCTACAGCGCCCGGGCGCCGGAGAACACGCTGTCTGCGGTGATTGAGACCCGCCGCGCCGGGGTGCGCTGGGTAGAGCTTGACGCGCAGCTGCTGGGCGACGCCACGCCGGTGATCTGGCACGACCGCGACGTCGGCCGCTGCTCAAACGGCCGCAGGCGACTCATCGACTTGACCCGGGAAGACGCCGCCCGGCTGGACGCCGGGCGCTGGTTTGGCAACGCGTTTGCCGGCGAACCCATGGCCACCCTCGACGAAATGCTGGCCCTGCTGGATGAGCTTGACATGGGGCTGAACCTGGAGCTCAAGGTCAATCGCGGCCACGACCCGGCAGTGCTGGCGCACCGGGCGGTACCCGAGGCCATGCGCCGCCTGCCGCCGGAGCGTTTGATCGTGTCATCGTTCAGCGCCCGCGCGCTGGCCGCCGCCCGGAACATCGCCCCGCCCCGCCGGCTGGCGCTGGGCACGCTGTATAAGCGGCTTCCCGTTGACTGGCGCCGCCGCTGTGAGGCCATCGACGCCTTCAGCGTGCATCTGGACTGGCGCTACGCCACGCGCGCTCAGCTCGTAGCGATTCGTCGGGCGGGCTACGCCGCTGTCTGCTATACCGTCAACGAGCCGGCGGCGTTTGCCCGATACCGGGCGTGGGGCGCGGCCAGCGTCATCAGCGATGACCCGGCAGCGTTTCTGCCGGCCGGGTAACAGCGCGGCACGCCGTTACCGCCCGGCGCTTCACCGTCTTGGTTTTCCACCGTACAATGGCCTGCATTCCATGCCGCCCTGCCGGTCGCGGCGTTTTCGTGCTCTACGCTTACTGTCTGCCAGTCTTAAGGATTCCCTGTTCCCATGCGCGCCAGCCAACTGTTGATTGCCACCCTCAAAGAAACCCCGGCGGATGCCGAAGTCACCAGCCACCAGCTGATGCTGCGCGCGGGCATGATCCGCCGGCTGACCTCGGGCCTTTACACCTGGCTGCCGCTGGGGCTGAAAACCCTGCGCAAGGTTGAAGCCGTGGTGCATGAAGAAATGGATCGCGCCGGCGCCCAGGAAGTGCTGATGCCCGCGGTGCAGCCTGCCGAGCTGTGGGAAGAGTCCGGCCGCTGGGACGAATACGGCCCTGAGCTTCTGCGGCTGAAAGACCGCCACGCGCGCGACTACTGCGTCGGCCCCACCCACGAAGAAGTCATTACCGATCTGGTGCGCAAGGAAATCGCCAGCTATAAGCAGCTGCCGATGAACTTCTACCAGATTCAGACCAAGTTCCGCGATGAGATCCGCCCGCGCTTCGGGGTCATGCGCTCACGCGAGTTTGTCATGAAGGACGCCTACTCTTTCCACGTGGACGAAGCGTCGCTCAAAGACACCTATCAGGCCATGTACGACGCCTACACGCGCATTTTCACCCGGCTGGGGTTGGCGTTTCGCCCGGTAATTGCCGACAACGGCTCCATCGGCGGCACCGGCTCCCACGAGTTTCACGTGCTGGCGGATTCCGGCGAGGACGCCATCGTCTTTTCTACCGGCTCCGACTACGCCGCCAACATGGAAAAGGCCGAAGCGCTGCCCGCGCCCAGGGGCAGCGACGCCGAGCGCGCGGCACCTGCCGAAGAACTGCGCCTGGTGGATACCCCGGACGCCAAAACCATCGCCGCGCTGGTCGAGCAGTTTGACCTGCCCATCGAAAAAACCGTCAAGACCCTGATGGTACACGCAGCCGAAGGCGGCCTGGTGGCGCTGATTATCCGCGGCGACCACACGCTCAACGACGTCAAGGCAGAAAACCTGCCCCAGGTGGCCGCGCCGCTTGTCATGGCAAGCGAAGAGGAAATCCGCGCGGCGGTGGGCGCAGGGCCGGGCTCGCTTGGCCCGGTTGAGCTTGCCATGCCGATCGTTATCGACCGCAGCGTCGCACTGATGAGCGACTTTGCCGCCGGTGCCAACGTCGAAGGCAAGCACTACTTCGGCATCAACTGGGAGCGCGACGCCGCCCTGCCCGAGACGGCCGACCTGCGCAACGTGGTGGAAGGCGACCCCTCGCCGGACGGCCACGGCACCCTTGCCATCAAACGCGGCATCGAGGTGGGCCACGTTTTCCAGCTGGGGCAGAAATACTCCGAGGCCATGAACGCCACGGTGCTCGGCGACAGCGGCAAAACCCTGCATCCGTGGATGGGCTGCTACGGCATCGGCGTGACCCGGGTGGTGGCCGCCGCCATCGAGCAGAATCACGACGCCGCGGGCATCATCTGGCCCGACGCCATCGCGCCGTTTCAGGTCGCACTGGTGCCGATGAACGCGCACAAGTCCCAGCGCGTGCGCGAAGAGGCCGAGAAGCTCTATGAGTCGCTGAAAAGTGCCGGCTTCGATGTGCTGCTCGACGACCGCGACACCCGCCCCGGAGTCAAGTTTGCCGACCTGGAGCTGATGGGTATTCCCCACCGCATCGTCATCGGCGATCGCGGGCTGGACAGCGGCGAGCTTGAATACAAGGGCCGCCGGGACAGCGACGTCACCATGACCCCGGCAGAGCACATCGTCGATTTTCTCAAACAAAAAACGGCGTAAGGGCGTACAAAGAATAGAAAGTACCGGCTTCGCCCGCGCTCGGCTGATCGTCACCGAGCGCGGGCAGGCCTGCCTCAAGCGCGCATTACACGGTTTTTCAGCACAAAAAAGCCGGCTCCGAAGAGCCGGCGACTGAAAGCCTCGGCATGTCCCTTGGCTTTCTCCCTGACGACTGGTGATTACCAGTAACGCTTTTTTTTACCCCCTACTGCTCCTGGCCTGCCGTGCTACCCCGCACGGCAGGCTTGCCTGTGCCTGTGCCTGTTTACCTGTGCCTGTTTACCTGTGCCGGCACGGCGCGCTTGCTCAGCGCTTACCTTTACGGCGATGATCGCGCACGATAAAGGCAATCCATCCGCCCATGAACGTAATCATCATACCGACAGTGACCAAACCGAAAATAACGGCATCATCCCAATACATAGCCTTCTCCTGCCGCGATGTGTTGACGCCATGGTAGGCAGGAGGCAGCCACCAAAACCTGACGTGGATCAACTCTTGCCTTTGCCCGGGCGCACGCCGCACGGCGGCTTGATCCACATCAACTTTGCGCTTAGCGGGCTACGTTAATCGCGCCGGGGGCAACCTCGCTAGAGCACTTTGCGATCCTCAACGCTTGACGCTTCGATTTCCGGGGCGAGCGGGTGGCCTTTGGCCAGCTCCGCCCGGGTAGCATCGCGCACCTCCAGGATGCGCACGTCGTAGCGCAGCGTCTGCCCGGCCAGCGGATGGTTGGTATCCACCGTGATCTGATCGCCGTCGACGGCCAAAACGGTCACAACCTGGGGGCCGGCCTCGCCTTCGGTCTGAAAGCGGCGGCCCGGCACCGGCTCAGCGGTGCCAAACGCCTCGCGCCCGACCTGACGAACCAGCGCCTCGTCACGCTCGCCGTAGGCGTCGGCGGGAGCCAGCGTTATACGCGCCTCATCCCCCGGCCGGTAGCCGGCAAGGGCGTGCTCAAGGCCCGGCAGGATGTTGTCGTGGCCGTGCAAATAGTATAGCGGCTGCCCTCGCGCAGCGGAGTCGTCAAGCACCCGGGCGGGGTCGGCCTCCGGGGTCGCTAACTGTTCGAGTATGTAGTGCAGGCTGACGACGCGGTGGGCGGCAATCGACATGAAAAACTCCTCTCCGGTAAGCTGTCGGCGGTTTCAGCCGTGGCAGTGTAACACTGACGCGACCTGCGCTCGTTTTGTTGTTTTCCCGTCGAGGAGCTTCTATTTCCATGCCCGTTCTTCAGGCCCGGCGCAGCTGGCGCGAATCCCTAGCCGTTTACGCCCGCGCGCCGGTGATCACCATGCTGTTTCTGGGCTTTTCCGCCGGCCTGCCGTTTTTGCTGGTGTTCTCCACGCTTTCCGCCTGGCTGAGAAGTGCCGGGGTGGAAGTCGCGGCCATCGGTTTTTTTGCCTGGGTCGGCATGCTCTATTCCATCAAGTTCTTCTGGGCGCCGGTGGTGGATCGCGTCAAACTGCCGCTGCTGACGCGGCTACTGGGCCAGCGGCGCAGCTGGATGCTGCTCGCCCAGGCCATCATCGCCGCCGGCCTTGTCGGCCTTGCCGCCACGCCGCCGCTGGGCAACCTTGGCTGGGTAGCGGGCTTTGCCCTGCTGGTGGCGTTCGGCTCAGCCACCCAGGACATCGCCATCGACGCCTTTCGCATCGAATCCGCCGCCGACGATAATCAAGCGGCCATGGCCTCGACCTACATCATCGGCTATCGCGGCGGGCTTTTGGCCGCCGGCGCCGGCGCGCTGTACGTGGCCTCGGCGCTCTCCTGGCACGCCGCCTACCTGACCATGGCGGCACTGGTGGGCGTGGGCATGGTGGCGGTGCTGGTACGCCCCGAGCCCCGGCGCCTGGCCGCCGGCGACAGGCCCGTGCTGGAGCCTCGGGTACGCGCGTTTCTGCGTAAAACCCGCCATCGGCCCCGGCTTTGGCGTCACCTCGGCGCCTGGGTGATCGGCGCGCTGGTGTGCCCGTTCACCGACTTTTTCGTGCGCCACGGCGTCAAAGCGCTGGCGCTGCTGGCGTTTGTCGCGGTGTTTCGCGTAAGCGATCTGGCCATGGCGTCCATGGCCAACCCGCTGTATATCGATCTGGGCTTTTCTTTGGCAACCATTGCCAACGTTACCAACGTTTTCGGCATTGTGATGAGCATCGGCGGCGGCGTGCTCGGCGGGCTTTTGGTGGTGCGCTACGGCATCGGGCGAATGCTGGTAGTGGGGGCCTTGCTCACCATGCTGACCAACCTTTTGTTCGTCGCCCTGGCGCTTGCCGGCGACCGACTGCCGATGCTGGTGATGACGATTATCGGCGACAACCTGGCCAACGGGCTGGCAAGCGCGGTGTTTATCGCTTTTTTATCGAGCCTGACGTCCCGGGCCTACACCGCCACCCAGTACGCGCTTTTCTCCTCGCTGATGACGCTGCCGGGCAAGTTTTTGAGCGGCTTCGGCGGGCTGGTGGTAGGCGCCCAGGGCTACGCCGGCTTTTTTACCCTGGCCTCGCTGCTGGGCATCCCTGCCGTGCTGCTGGCGATCTGGGTCAGCCGCGATCTGTTCGCCGCGTCACCGGCTAGCGGCGCGCGCTAAGCCAGGCAAGCGCGCCGGGGGTGGTGCGCCACTGATCGCGCATCAGCGTGCGGTACTGCCAGGCCTCGGCCTTGGTCCCGGGGTCGATGCGCCCGGCCTTGTCCGGCAGCACCGGGCGCGGGCTTTCAGCACACAGCATCGAAAGCGCGTAGCGGCTGTAGCGCTTGACCTCGGCCAGCGCGGCCTCGGCCTGCTCCCAGCGCTCCAGGCGATACAGCGCCAGGGTGCGCCCCATGAGAATCGTAAGCCACAGCGAGCCGTCGTCTTCGGCGCTGTCGGCCAGCGCCAGCGCCTCCCGGTTGCGCGCGTCGCGCAGCAGCTGGTCGAGCACCAGCTCGCGCAGCCCCAGGCGGTCTTCGCGGTTGATGGCCAGCAGCTGCTCGGCGAGCCTTCGCGAGTGCTCGCGGGCGCCGCGCTCCATCCCCACCACCAGCGCCAGCCCGGTGCGCAGCAAAAAGGCATTGTCGCCGTCGTCCCAGCACAGGCTGCCCGCGCCCTCGGCACGGGCCTGTTCCAGCCAGCGCGAAAGCCTTCGCGCCAGCGGCTCCAAAAGGCTTGGCGCCATCCACGGCAGGCTGCCAAAGCGGCTGGTCAGCGCAAGCGTTACGTCCTGCACCACCTGGGGCGAGTCCAGCCATTCGGGGTTGGCGCAAAGCGCCGACATCCATTCCACGGCGTTGCCCCAGGGGTCATCGCGAAATCCCAGCGCCATGTCTTCGTCAACCATCACCTGAAAAACCTCGTGCCAGGCAGCAAACAGCGTGCCTTCACGGGCGCTTTCGCGGTATTCGATACGCTGACGGTCGACGTCAGCGCGCAGATCAAGCTTGGGCGCGACGGGCAGCGCCGCCAGCAGCGACTGCAGGCTGATCAGCGGCGTGGCGAGATCTTCCTCGGCGCTGAGCAGCTGATCGGCCAGAGTGGCGCCGGGGTTGTCGGCCAGCGCGGCAAGAAAGTCGAGCTGGTCTTCGTCCAGCTCGCCCTGACGCAAAAGCCGGCGATACCAGAAATCCGCCCGCTCCCGGGCTTCTTCTTCGTGGCCTTCGTGGAGCAGCAGCATCGCTTCGATGTAGGCAAGCGTAGGCGAGTCCGGCAGCGCCTGCTGGGCACGCACAAAGGCCGTCCGGGCGCTGTCGAGGTCGTCGTTGTCCAGATGCGCCAGGCACAACCGTTCCAGGGCCACGCCGCGCAAGAACAGCGGCCCGCGCTTGAGCACTTCGTCCAAAAGCTCGCGGCGCTTGCGGGTAAAACCGCGTTCCTGGAACAGATCGAGCAAAATCTCGAACGCCGGCTCGGCCTGCTCCGGCAGGCGCGACCAGTCGCGGCGGTCGAAAAGCGATTCCAGTATCTGCATGGCACGGCCGGTCTGGCCGCTTTCCGCGGCGACCAGCCCGGCTTCCAGCAGCGCCTGAGCCGGGGCCTCGCCGCTGTCGAGGGCGGCCTTGAGCGTGGCCCCCTTCCACTCGCGCAGCGACAGCATCCACATCATCTGCGCGGGAATTTCCGTGGGAAAATCCACCCGGTAGCAGCAGTGCTTGTATGGGCGTCCGGAATCGCACCAGCACGGCTCGTGGCGGCCGGGCTCAGCCAGCGGCTCGCTGGCAAAACCCAGCCGCACCAGCGGCGTCTGCGACCAGAGCACCGGCGCCAGCGCCTGCGGCGTGGCGGCGTCGCCGTTGAAATAGTCTCCCCCTTCGGCGCGCACCCAGATCATGAAATCCGGGTAGTGCTCCTTTTGCCTGATGGCCGCAAGCGCCGCCGAGGCAAAATTCAGCAGCTGATCGACCCATACCGCCAGCATTGCCGTCTCCATCGTCTTTGACCGGCGCAAAAGGCCGCGTATAAAGCGCCGTAGTCTAGCATGACCGCGCGCCGCTACGCAGGGGTGAGAAGCGGATCGTGAAGGGGGATCAAGGGCCGTGAACCAGGCATCAAGAATAGGCGCGCGCCCAGCGCAGCAGCGGCTGGCAGCGCCTTTGCATGTCGAGCCTGGCGCCCAGGCGCACCATGTTCCAGTAGTGGCCGTTAAGCGCCCGGGACAGCAGCAGCGTATCCGCCGGCGGCTGCAGGCGGTCCATGGCCGCCCATACCCGGGGCGAGAGCGCGCGCAGGCGGCGGTGCACGCGCACGTCGGCAAAGTCCTGCTCGCCCGGCGCAAACAGCGGGGCTACCGCCTCGGGCACCGGGATTACGGCGCCAAAATCGTAGATAATCAGCCGCGAGTCGTCGTCCACGGCGAAGTTGCCGGCATGGGGGTCGGCGTGGAGCTCGCCGTAGGTGAAAAGCTCCTCGGTCAGCCAGTCGGCCAGGGTCGTGGCCGCCTGCTGGCGCGCCTTATCGCCGGCGACTTCATCCAGAGGCGTGCCGGGCAGGTAGCGCATGGCCAGCACGCGTTCGCCGCAAAGCGCCTCGACCGGCTCGGGAATGCAAAGCCGCGGCTCGTGACGGTAGCGTTCGCGGTAGCGGGCAAGGGTTTGCGCCTCGGCGCGGTAGTCCAGCTCGTCGCGCAACCCCGCGGCCAGCTCCTCGAACAGCGCGTCCAGCCGCGACGCCGATACCTTGAGCCAGCGGCCCAGCCGCATTATCCGCTTGACCTGGCGCAGATCCCCTTCCAGAGCGTCGGCCAGGCCCGGGTACTGCACCTTGAGCACCAGAGTTTCGCCGTTTCGGGTCACGGCCTTGTGCACCTGCCCCATGGAGGCGCTGGCGAAAGGCTGCGGTTCGATATGACGAAAGCAGGCGTCGAGATCACCGTACTCGGCGACCAGCGTCTCGCGGATGCGCGGCCAGGGCATGGGCTCGGCCTGGCGCTGCAGGCGCGCCAGCTGCTCGGCCAGCTCCGGCGGCAGCACGTCGTCCCACTGGGCCACGATCTGTGCGAGCTTCATGGCCGGGCCGCGCAGTTCGGAAAGCCCGTCAAACAGCGCCTCGCCCAGCGCGTTCCAGTCGGCGCTGCCGGCCATGCGGTTTTTCAACACCGCGCCGCCGGTGCGCGCGCCGAGCCCGAATAGCCGCCGCGTTCTGCCGCGTTCACGCATGGTTTCTTCCTCAATGGAGCATATCGTACAAAAGCTATACGATAAGCGCGCAAAAGCAAAGCCCCGTCGACCGCTGTCTGCACGGCCGGAGCCGCCCGACTCTGCTATGATGCCGCGCTGTCCTCTTTTTCTGCCCGAGTGCGTGCGATGCGTTTGATCATTGCCGAAAAACCCAGCCTTGCCCGCGCCATTGCCGATGCGCTGCCCGACCGCGCACGGAAGGAAGACGGCGCGCTGTACGCCGGCGACACCGCGGTGACCTGGTGTCTGGGCCATCTGCTGGAACAGGCCCCGCCCGAAACCTACCACAGCGCCGACAAGCAGTGGCGCCTCGATCGCTTGCCCATTGTGCCGGCGGCGTTCCAGCACGTGCCCAGGCCCAAGGCCCGTGGCCAGCTCGCGGTGATCCGCAGGCTGCTGAAAAAGGCCGATACGGTGGTTCACGCCGGCGACCCGGACCGCGAAGGCCAGCTGCTGGTGCAGGAAGTGATCGAATACCTGGGCTATCGCGGGCCGGTCAAGCGCCTTTTGGTCAACGACTTGAACCGCCCGGCGGTCAAAAAAGCGCTGGGACAGCTGCACGATAACGCCGAGTTTGCCCCGCTGTACCGCGCTGCCCGCACGCGCTCCCAGGCAGACTGGCTGTACGGCATCAACCTGACCCGGGCCTGGACGCTCACCGGCCGCCAGGCCGGCCACAGCGGCGTGCTTTCCGTAGGCCGGGTGCAAACCCCGGTGCTGGGGCTGATCGTGCGCCGGGACGCCGCCATTCGCGCGTTTGTGCCCTACCCGTTCTATCCGCTGTGGGTCGATGCGCGCGTTGCCGGCGGCGAGCTGCGCGCCTGGTGGGTGCCCCAAAATACCCACCGGCTGGACGACAGGGGCCGGCTGCTGGAGCGCGCCCCGGCGGATGCCCTGGCCGACGCGCTGCCCGGCCGCGAAGGCCGGGTGGCGGCGCTCAGCCAGCAGAAAAAGCGCCAGGCGCCGCCGCTGCCCTACTCGCTGTCGGCGCTGCAGGTGGACGCTGCCCGGCGCTACGGCCTTTCCGCCAAGGCGGTGCTGGACACCTGCCAAGCGCTTTACGAGCGTCACCGGCTGATCACCTACCCGCGCTCGGACTGCCGCTACCTGCCCCGGGCGCATCTGGCTGAGGCCCGGCAAACGCTTGCCGGCGCCTGCCGGACGGACGCCACGCTCAAGGAATGGTTCGACGGCGCCGACTTCAGCCTGCGCTCGAAAGCCTGGAACGATAGCAAGGTTGGCGCTCACCACGCCCTGGCGCCCAGCGGCAAGGCGCCGAACTTTGATCAGCTGTCCGCCGCTGAGAGTAAGGTGTTTCGGCTGATTGCGCGCAACCTGCTGGCCCAGTTCTACCCGCCGCTTGTCACCTTCGAGACCAGGGCCGAGCTGTCCATCGCCGATGAAACCTTCCGCGCCGGCGGCCAGCAGGTGCTGACCCCG
This sequence comes from Halomonas cibimaris, assembly GCF_055379665.1. Classification (NCBI taxonomy): domain Bacteria; kingdom Pseudomonadati; phylum Pseudomonadota; class Gammaproteobacteria; order Oceanospirillales; family Halomonadaceae; genus Halomonas; species Halomonas cibimaris. The sequence goes on along the minus strand of NZ_AP043828.1, from coordinate 2,142,920 downwards.
GGCTGGAAGCCGCTGTTTACCACCCGGGAAGAAGCCCCGCCGCTGCCGCCGCTCAAGGAGGGAGAAACGTGCCGGGCCACCGCCGCCGGCGTTGAAACGCGCGAGACCCGCCCGCCGGAGCCGTTTACCGACGCCAGCCTGATCAAAGCGATGATGAACATTGGCCGCTACGTCGACGACTCGGCGGTCAAGCGCACCCTGCGCGACACCGACGGCCTGGGCACCGAGGCCACCCGGGCGGGCATTATCGAAACCCTGGTGACCCGCGGATACCTGGTACGCCGGCAAAAAGCCCTGCGCGCCACCCGCCTGGGCGCAGCGCTGATCGGCGCGCTGCCCGAGGCCGTGGCCGCTCCTGCACGCACCGCGCTTTGGGAGCAGCGCCTGGGCGCTATTGCCGAGGGCCGAGAAGACGCCGGCACCTTTCAGCAGGCGCTGATCGACGATCTGCGCGGCCTGCTGGCCCAAAGCGACGCCGGACGGCTGCGCGAAAGCCTGCAAACCGCGCAGGGAGAGGCCGTAACGGCACGCCCCGGCGCCGGCGCTCGGGGCACAACGCCGGGCAAAAAAACGGCGCGACGCGCTGCACGCCGGCGCTAGCCAGGAGCAACGCTTGCATTGTGCAGCGCCGCTCGGGCATTCTGGCGGCCACTCTGCGCCTATCGCTCACGCCTGCTCGCCAGCGCTGTCAAACCGGCGGCCTGCGCACATAGCGGCACGGCGTTTCTCTTGATAACAAGGAGTTCTCGCTTGATGATAAAACAGATCGCGCTCCCGCTTCTCACCGCCGGACTGTCAGGCCTGATGGCCCTATCGCCGACGGCGCACGCCCAGCGTTCAGCCCCGGCCATGGACACCGAAACCTTTCAGGCCTGGGAGGTCAGCTGCCCGGCCGGCGCACCCCAAGGCGGCTGCACCATGTCCCAGACCGTCGAAGACGCCAGCGGCGAGCCGGTCGTGCAGGTCGTTGTGGGTAATCCGCCGCAGCTGGACAGCGCCGCCATGACCGTACTGACGCCGCTGGGCGTGCGCCTGGCCCCCGGCCTGCAGCTGCAGGTCGGCCGCCAGGAGCCGGTGGGCGTGCCCTACCAGGTATGTCTGCCCCAGGGCTGCCGAGCCGATCTGCCGCTGCGCCCGGATCTGCTGTCTCAGCTCAAGGGCGGCAGCACCGCCACGGTCAGCCTGATCGATCCCAACGGCGAGCGCCTGGATCTGGACGTATCGCTGATGGGCTTCACCGCTGCCAAGCAGCGCGTTGACGCGCAGTAAGCCGTCCACCACCGGCACATGAAGCTCGACGCGCGCGCCTCTCATATCGTAGTTGGCCCCGGCGCACTGGGGCGCACGCTGGCGCACGCGCTGGCCGATCGATGCGCGGTCACGCTGCTCGCCCGCCGCCCTTTTCCCACCCGGCAAACGCTGATCACCCCTGAAGGCGAAAGCATCACGCGCGTGCTGCCTGTTCTCCGGCCTGAAGAGCTGGCCGGGCGTGACGCCCCGGCGTTTTGTCATCTGACCACGAAAGCCTTTGTCGCCGAGCGCGCAGCGGCGGCCCTGCTCGGCACCGTCCCCGGCACGCCGCTGGTGCTTTGGCAAAACGGCTTTGGCGTACAGCCGCGTCTGACCGCGCGCTGGCCCGGGCCTGTGCTTTGCGCCTCGACAACCGAGGGCGCCTACGTCATCGACGATGCCACCGCGGTGCACGCCGGGCGCGGCGAGAGTGTGATCGGCCATTTGCACGGCCGCTATACCGGCCTTGCCCGCACGCTGGCCGCTACGTTGCAAAACGCCGGGCTGAAGGCAGCGGCGGTGGACGATATCGCCACCCGGCTGTGGCACAAGCTGGCGGTAAACGCCGCGATCAACCCGCTGGCAGCGCTTTACGAAGTGCCCAACGGCGCGCTTGCCGAGCCGCGCTTTGACGCCGAACTGGCCGCTGTCGTCGAAGAAATCGCGCCGATTCTAGCCGCCAACGGCATCGCCCCGCCGAGCGGGCAGGGGGCGAGCGGGTGGCGACAGCGCGTGATGCAGGTCATTCAGGCCACCGCCAACAATCGCGCCTCAATGCTGCAGGACATCGACGCCGGGCGGCCCACCGAACGCAAGGCCATTCTGGCCCCGCTGATCGAGCGCGCCGAGCACCACCACCTGCCCTGCGCTACGCTTTGCAGCCTCCATGCTCGGCTGGCGGCAAAAGAGGCCCGCTAGCCAAGCGTCAACGCCGAGCCGCGCTATATCAAAACGCGGCTATACCAGATCAGCCAGCGGATTCTCGGCGAACGGATCCACCAGCATGCCTTCCACAAACGCAGGCTCCACCTCACTTAGGCGGGCATAGCGAAACTGCGGATTGCGGTCTTTATCCACCAGCAGCGCGCGCACCCCTTCGGCGAGATCACCCTGACGGCAGCACTGCACGGAAAGCGCCAGCTCCGCGCGCAGCACCTGAGCCAGCGACATATAGCGCGTGCGCTCAAGCTGGGCGGCGATCAGCTTGATCGACAGCGGACTGCCTTCGGCCAGGGTCTGGCGGGCCCGAACAAGCCAGGCGTCATCGCTGGTGTCGTCAACAATCGCGGCGACCTGCTGCTCTACGGTGTCGTGGTCCATCAGCGTGCGGACATGCCCTGCCTGCGCTACCGCCGGCATCGGCATGGCGTCGAAAAGACCGGCGCGGCCGGCCTCGCGCTCCAGCCCGCGCAGCACGCCGTTAACCACGCCGTGGGCGTCCAGCGCCCGGGTCGCCGTGCGCCATTCGGCCTCCATCAGCCGCTGAATCATGGTATCGCGCGTATCGCTTGCCAGCATCCGGTCGGCAAATCCCAGCCGGCAGGCGTCACAGGCATTGAGCCGGCTGCCGGTCAAGGCCAGAAAGCGGCCCATGCTGCGCGGCAGGTGGTTGAGAAACCAGCTGGCGGCAACGTCGGGGTAAAGGCCGATGGTGACCTCGGGCATGGCAAGCGTTGATGTCTCGGTCACCACGCGGTGGCTGCCGCCGCTCAAAAGCCCCATGCCGCCGCCCATGACGATGCCGCTGCCCCAGACGATCACCGGCTTGGCATAGGTGTGCAGGGCGTAGTCAAGACGGTACTCCCGGGCGAAATAGCGCTCGGCAAAGTCCGGGGCCTGATGCAGCGCCGCGGCCGATAGTTCTTCCGGCGCGGTAATCGCCCGGTACAGTGCGACCACGTCGGCGCCTGCGCAAAAGGCCTTTTCGCCGGCGCCGCAGAGCACCACGGCCACCAGGTCCGGATCGTCTTGCCAGGCCGCAAGGCGGGCCAGCATCGCCTCGATCATGTCAAGCGTCAACGCGTTGAGCGTGCGCTCGGCGTCCAGCCGAATCTCGCCGACGCTGTGGCCGTCCAGGGTGGGATGCTCAATAAACAAAACGTCGTTCATGGTGCTTTTGCCTCCTTGAAACCGATGACTCATGGTGTCGGCTCAGCCGCGCCTAGCCGGTATTACGCAAGCCGGCGGAAATGCCCGCCATGGTCACCATCAGCGCCCGGGAGAGATCGGCGCTGATCGCCCCGTCAGCGTCGCGGTTGCGCTGCAAAAGTTCGGCCTGAAGCCCGTGCAGCGGGTCGATATAAGGGTTGCGCACGGAGATGGCCTGGCAGATCAGCGGCGTTTTTTCCAGCAGCTGGTCCTGCTCTAAAAGCGTCAATACGCTTTTTTCCAGGCGTTCGAAGCGCTCGCGCAGCCTGTGCCCCAGCGCCTTGAGCGCCGGCTCGTCCACCAGGCGGTGCTCGTAATAGGCGGCAATGCCCACGTCGGCCTTGGCCAGCAGCATTTCCAGCATATCGAGATAGGTGCCGAAAAACGGCCAGCGATCGCGCATTTCCTTGAGCACCGCAAGCCCGCCGGGCTCTTCCAGACGTCCGCTGAAGGCCTGCTCGCTGCCCAGCCAAGCAGGCAGCATCAGCCGCGTCTGGGTCCAGGCAAAGATCCACGGAATGGCCCGCAGGGTTTCCACGCCGCCGTCCTGGCGGCGCTTGGTGGGCCGCGAGCCCAGCGGCAGCCGGCCAAGCACGCTCTCCGGCGTTACCGCGCGGAAATACGGCACAAAATCCGGGTCGTCGCGCACCACGTCAACGTAGATCTGGTGAGACACCTCAGCCAGCCGATCCATTTCTTCGCGCCAATGCGCCTTGGGCGCCGGCGGCGGCAGCAGGGTCGCTTCCAGCACCGCACAGGCGTAGATTTCCATGGAGCGCAGGGCGATATCCGGCTGGCCGAACTTAAAGCGGATCATTTCGCCCTGCTCGGTGACGCGTAAACTGCCGTCTACCGAGCCCGGCGGCTGGGAGAGAATCGCGGCGTGAGCCGGGCCGCCGCCGCGGCCCACCGCACCGCCGCGGCCGTGAAACAGCGTCAGCGCCACCTCGTGGCGATGGCACACATCCACCAGCGCTTCCTGGGCGCGATACTGCGCCCAGGCGGCGGCCAGCTGGCCGGCATCCTTGGCCGAATCCGAATAGCCGATCATCACTTCCTGATGGCCGGGCATCCGCGCGCGATACTCCGGCAGCGCCAGCAACCGGTCCATGACGTCGCCGGCACGGTCCAGGTCGTTGAGCGTTTCAAACAGCGGCGCGATGGGCATTGTCGTTTGGCCGCCCACTTCCTGTAGCAAAAGTGCGACGGTCAGCACATCCGACGGGGCCGAGGCCATGGAAATCACATAGCTGCCCAGCGCCTCGGGATGCTCGCCGGCCACCACGCGAAAGGTTTCCAGCACTTCTCGGGTTTCCGCCGAGCACTGCCAGCGCAGCGGAATCAGCGGCCGGCTGGACTTGAGCTCGTCGAGCAAAAAGGCCTGGCGCTCGTCTTCGCTCCAGTCCTGATAGCGGCCAAGGCCCAGCTCGTCGGTGATTTCTTCCAGCACCTGGGCATGGCGGCTGGCGTCCTGGCGCAGGTCAAGCTTGGTCAGCGTGACGCCGAACACCGCCACCCGGCGCAGGGTGTCCAGCAAGGCACCGTTGGCGATGGCGTCCAGCCCGGAATCGCACAGCGAGCGGTAGCACGACAGCAGCGGCGCGTAGAGCTGGTCCCGGGTGCTGATAATCGGCCCGCCGTCGAAGCTGCGGCCGGACAGTCCGGCCTCGGCCCAGTCTCGGGTGGCCTGCATGCGCGTAATAATGCGTTTGAGCAGCTCACGGTACGGCTCGGCCACCTCGCCCACTTCGGCTTTCAGGGCGCTGTTGGCCTTCCACATGGACAGCTCGTTTTTCAACTGCTCCAGGTCGCGCAGGTACAGATCAGCGGCCATCCAGCGGCCCAGCAGCAGCACCTCCCGGGTGACGCTGGCGGTGACGTTGGGATTGCCGTCGCGGTCGCCGCCCATCCAGGAGGCGTAGCGAATGGGCGCGGCGTCCAGCGGCAGGCGCTCGCCGGCGGTATGCAGCAGCAGGTTGTCCAGATCGCGGTGAAAATCCGGCACGGCCTGCCACAAAGAATTCTCGATGACCGCAAAGCCCCACTTGGCCTCGTCGACCGGGGTTGGGCGCTCGTGGCGAATCTCGTCGGTGTGCCAGGCCTGGCTGATCAGCTCATCGAGCCGGCCGCGGGCTCGGGTGGCGCGCTCTGCGCTGTCGTCTGCGCCCTCGATGGCGGCCAGGCAGTCGTCAACGGCGTCGTATTTCTGGATCAGGGTGCGGCGAATGATCTCTGTGGGGTGGGCGGTAAGCACCAGCTCCACGCGCATGTCGGCCAGGGTCTTGACCAGCTCTCGGGGCGAGCGGCCCGATGCCTGAGCGCGCGCCAGCAGCTCATCCAGGGAAGGCTGTGTGCCGGGCTTGTAATCTTCCACGTAGCGAAACCGCGCGCGGTAGTGCTGCTCGGCAATGTTGGAAAGGTTGAGAAACTGGTTGAACGCCCGGGTAACGGGCAGCAGGTCCTCATCGGGTAGATTGCGCAGATAGTCGATCAGCTCGCGCTGTTCGAGGGTATCCTGGCGGCGGCCCTGCTTGGCCAGAGAACGAATGGTTTCGATTTTGTCAACAAAGCCCTGCCCCAGATCGTCGGCAATGGTGTGCCCAAGGCTATCCCCCAGAATACGGACGTTGTCGCGCAGGGATTCGTGCAGGTCGTGACTCATGGTATGGCCTCCTGACAGGGGCGCGACCGGCGAAGCGGTGCGCGAATAAAGGTCATCGGCGCGGCGGCGCTTGCGTATCGGCCGACGCCTGCGGCATGTGCTGTCCGCGGTCTTTCAGGCGCGGCTCAACGTGGCGAAAGCGGCTTTCAAACCGGGTATTGGCGGCGCGCAGGGCCTGTTCCGGGTCAACCTTGAGCCGGCGGGCAAGGCCGGTGGCGGCAAACAGCAGCTCGCCTATTGCTTCTCCGGCTCGTTCCCCGGCCCGGTCGCTATCGGCGGCCAGCGCGTTTTCCACGTCGTCCAGCGCCGCGCGCAGGCCGGCCAGCACCTCGCGAGTATCGGCACAGTCCCATCCGGCGTTGGCCGCTCGCTTGCCCAGCTTGGCGGCGCGGGAAAGCGCCGGCAGGGCGCGCGGTACGTCGTCCAGCGCTGACACCGGCGCCTGGGCGCGCAGCTCGCGTTCGCTGGCTTTCAGCGCCTCCCAGCTCTGCTTGACGTCGCGCTGCTCCAGCGCTTTTGGGGCTACACCCGGCGGGCGGCGTGACGCCAGCGTGCCGTCGGGAAACACGTGCGGATGGCGGTTGAGCATCTTGGCCGTCAGCGTGTGTACTACGTCGGCGAAGTCAAAGCGGCCTTCTTCTTCACCAAAGCGGGCGTAATACACCACCTGAAACAGCAGATCGCCGAGCTCGGCGGGCAGCTCGTCGAAGGCGCGCCGCTCGATGGCGTCGGCGACTTCATAGGCCTCTTCCAGCGTGTGCGGCACTATGCTGTCCCAGTGCTGGCGGAGATCCCACGGGCAGCCCTGTTGCGGGTCGCGCAGTACCGCCATCAGCGTTAGCAGGTCATCAACAGTGTAGCGCATCCGCTAAGCTCTCCTGGCGGTGGCGTTTGGCGTGGCGTTGCGCAGCCGGCGCACTTCAATGACGTTTTGCAGCTGCTGGATGCGCGAAAAGAGCCGTCCAAGGGTTTCCAGCCCGTCCACTTCCAGGGTGATGCGCAGCCGAGCGGTGCTGTCGTCGGTATCGGTGTTGACCGCCAGCACGTTGACCTTTTCCTGGCCCAGCAAATGGGTCACATCGCGCAGCAGCCCGGAACGGTCCCAGGCCTGGATCTCGACGGTAACCGGGTAGCGGGTCTGTTCACGCTCGCCCCATTCGGCCTCGATAATGCGCTGGGGCTCTTCGGCGCGCAGCTGCAAAAGATTGCGACAGTCCTGGCGGTGAACGGTCACCCCGCGCCCCTGGGTGATAAAGCCGGCAATGGGCTCGCCGGGCACCGGGCGGCAGCAGTTGGCCATGGCGGTTTTCAGATTGCCTACGCCCAGCACGGTAATATCGCTTTTGGCGCTGCGGCTGGACTGGCGCCGAGGTTTGGCCAACAGCCGGTTGAGCTTTTCCTCATCGTCGTTTTCCCCGAACAGCTGCTGGGCCTGGTTGAGCACCTGGCCGATGCGCAGATCGCCGGCGCCCAGCGCGGCATACATATCCTCGGGGCTTACATAGTTAACGGCTGCGGCAAGCCGGGGCAGGTCCAGCCCTTCCACGGCCAGGCGCTGCATTTCGCGCTCGAACAGCGCGCGACCGTCTTCCAGGTTCTTGTCCCGCGCCTGATGTTTAAACCAGGCCTGAATCTTGGCCCGGGCTCTGGAGGTGCGCACGTAGCCCAGGCTGGGGTTGAGCCAGTCGCGGCTGGGCCCGCCCTTGCTTGCGGTAAGAATTTCCACCTGCTGGCCGGTCTTGAGCGTATAGGTCAGCGGCACGATACGCCCGTCCACCTTGGCACCCCGGCAGCGGTGGCCGACCTCGGTGTGCACGCGGTAGGCAAAATCAATGGGCGTGGAGACACAAGGCAGATCAATGACGTGCCCTTCCGGGGTAAAAACGTAGATGCGGTCAGGCGCAATATCGCTTGCCAAACCTTCGCGCAGATCGCCAAAACTGCCCACTTCGTCCTGCCATTCAAGCACGTGGCGCAGCCAGGCAATCTTTTCTTCGTAGCCGCGGCTTTTTCCCTGGGTATCGTGGCCCTTGTAGCGCCAGTGGGCACAAACGCCAAGCTCGGCTTCATCGTGCATGGCAAAGGTGCGGATCTGGATTTCCAGCACCTTGTTTTCAGGTCCCAGCACCGCGGTATGCAGCGACTGGTAGCCGTTTTGCTTGGGGTTGGCGATATAGTCGTCAAACTCGTCGGGAACGTGGTGCCAGCGCGAATGGACAATGCCCAGCACGGTATAGCAATCGGCCACCTCGGGCACCAGAATGCGCACCGCGCGAACGTCGTTGACCTGGGAAAAATCGATGCCCTTGCGCTTCATTTTGCGCCAGATGGAATAGATATGCTTGGCCCGGCCGCTGACGTCGTAGTCGCCGATGCCCTGAGCTTCCATCAGGCGTTTCAGCGTTTCCACCACGTCGCGGATATAGCGCGTACGATCCAGGCGCTTTTCCGCCAGCTGGCAGGCAATGGCCTTGTACTCGCTTTCATGCTGGTAGCGAAACGCCAGGTCCTCAAGCTCCCATTTGATCTGACCGATGCCCAGCCGGTGGGCGAGCGGGGCGTAAATATCCGCCACCTCGTTGGCGACTTCCAGCGACTTTTCCCGCGGCGCATCGCGCACCTGGCGCAGCGCGCAGGTGCGCTCGGCGATCTTGATCAGCGCCACGCGCACGTCGTCGACCATGTTGACCAGCATTCTGCGCAGATTTTCCTGCTGATTGTGCTGGCTTGGCCCCTGGTGGAGGGCAAGCGGGTCGCTGATGGCCGCCATTTGCAGTACGCCGTCAATCAGCCGCGCTACTTCGGCGCCGAAGCGCTTGACCACGGCCTGCGACGTCAGCTGCTTCTCCCGCACGGCGCGGTACAGCACCGCCGCTTCCAGCGCCGGCTGGTCAAGTTTCAGCTCGCCGAGAATGTCTGCCATTTCCAGCCCCATGCGAAAGCTTGAGCCCGGCGGCAGCCAGCCGGGGCGCACATCGGGCGCTTGCTGGTCGCAGCGCCGGGCAAGCTCGCAGGCTTCGCGCAGGCGCTCGGGGTCGGCCAGGCAAACGTCATCCTGCACACGCGTAAGCCATCGGGCGATATCTACCTGACCGTCTGGCGTCAGCGGCTGATCTTCACGCACTTTGACCATGGGGTTCACTCATCCTGAAGCAGTAGCAGCGTTTCCATGTGAGCAGTGTGCACAAACATGTCGGCGACGGCCACTCGTTGCAGGCGATAGCCGCCGGCCACGAGCTGCGCGGCGTCGCGGGCAAGCGTTGCCGGATCACAGGAAACATAGGCAATCCGTGCCGGGCGCCGGGGCGCGGCGGCCAGCGCCCGGCAGGCGGTCTCGGCACCAGCCCGGGGCGGGTCGAGAATCAGTGCCTCGGGGGCGGCCGTTTCCAGCAGCGCCTCCACGGCGCCGGCCGCGTTAAGGTCGGCCTGAACGGCGTGCACGTCAAGGCCGTTGCGGCGTGCGTTGTCGGCCAGGCGCTCAACCATGGCCGGGTGGCCTTCGACCGCGGTAACGTCGGCGCCGGCGGCCGCTGCGGGCAGCGTAAAGTTGCCGATGCCGGCAAACAGATCCAGCAGCCGCTCGCCGTTCGCCGGGGTCAGCCAGGCCATTACGCGGGCCACCATCTGCGCGTTGACGGCAGCGTTGGCCTGGAGAAAATCCCCCGGCGCCACGCCCAGCGTCAGCGGTGCGCTGCCGGGCAATGCCAGCGTTTCCGCCAGCGCCGGCGGCGCGCTCAGCCAGTCAAGCCGCGGCGTATCCCGACCTTGCAGCAGGCCCAGCGCCACGCCGCCCGAGGGCTCTGCCGCCAGCCGCTCGGCGAAGGCCTGCCAGCGCGCGGTATCACCGGCGTGGGGCTTGAGCTGGCGCACCGTGACCGCGCAGCCGCCGTCGGTGGCCACCAGCTCGACGTGGCCAACGTGGCGCGGTGCGTCGAGCGTGTGTATCACCTCGCGCAGCGGGGCCAGCAGCGCGGCAAGTTCGGGCACCAGCACGTGGCAGCGTTCGATATCCACCAGCCGCTGGCTGCCCGCGGCGCGAAAGCCCACCAAAACGCGCCCCTGGCCGTCGACGTTGACGCCCAGCCGCGCCCGGCGGCGGTAGTCCTCTGCCGGCGTGGCAAGCAGGGCGATGTCGTCGGGAAGTTCAAGGCCCTGGCGGGCCAGCAGTTCACGCACTGCCGCTATTTTATGCATGCGCTGGGCGGCAAGCGTCATATGCTGCAAATCGCAGCCGCCGCAGCGGCCAAAATACGCGCAGGGCGGGGTTTGGCGCAGCGGCGAGTCGCTCAGACGCTGCCTGACGTGCGCCTCGTCAAAGCGCTTGCGAGTGCGGTGCACCGCGATTTCAACCGGCTCGCCGGGCAGCGCGCGCTCAACAAACACGGTCTTGCCCGAAGGCAAGCGCGCCACCCCGCGCCCGTCGTGGGCCAGCCGTTCCACGGTGATCCGCTGCGCCGCCGCGTCGTCCTGCGCGTTCGGCGTTTGCCGGTCGCGCGAGTGCGTCGCGTCGTGCGGCGCCCGCGAAAGCCCCGAAACGCCGGATGCCCGGCGCGGCGGGCGCTTTTTGCCCAGCATGGCCATCTATACCTCCGGGGCGTAAAGGCCGGTGGACAGGTAGCGATCGCCGCGGTCGCAGACGATAAACACAATCACCGCGTTTTCCACCTGCTCGGCGATGCGCAGCGCCCCGGCAAGGCTTCCGCCGGACGATACCCCGGCCAGAATGCCCTCTTCCCGGGCCAGCCGGCGCATGTGCTCTTCGGCTTCGGCCTGGCCGATATCCAGCGTGGTATCCACCCGTGAAGCGTCGAAAATCGACGGCAGATAGGCCTCGGGCCAGCGGCGAATACCGGCAATGCTGGCGCCGTCTTCAGGCTGCAGGCCGATAATTTCCACGTCCGGATTTTGCTCTTTGAGGTAGCGCGACACGCCCATGATGGTGCCGGTGGTGCCCATGGAACTGACAAAGTGCGTCACCGTCCCGCCGGTTTGTTGCCAGACTTCCGCACCGGTGGTCCGATAGTGGGAAAGCGCGTTATCCGGGTTGGCGAACTGATCGAGCGGCTTGCCCTCGCCTCGGGCGATCATCGCATTGGCGATGTCTCGGGCCTGTTCCATGCCGCCCTCTTTGCTGGCCTCGATCAGCGTCGCGCCGTAGGCCGCCATGGCGTGCTTGCGCTCCTGGGAGGCGTTTTCCGGCATGATCAGCACCATGCGATAGCCCATGATCGCCGCCGCCATGGCCAGCGCAATGCCGGTGTTGCCCGAAGTGGCTTCGATCAGGGTATCGCCGGGGGCAATATCGCCGCGCCGCTGGGCTTCGGCCAGCATCATCATGGCCGGACGATCCTTGACCGAGCCTGCCGGATTGTTCCCTTCAAGCTTGGCCAGCAGGGTGTTATTGCGCCCGGCGTTGATGCGCGTCAGACGCACCAGCGGGGTGTTGCCAACGGTATCTTCCAGGGTGGGGTAGTCCATGGTGCGCTCCTTGTTGTCGCCGTTGTGCGGCTGCGTTTTACGATAGTGTATCGCGGCGGATACAGACGAAACAGGCGCGGCTAGCGCTCCAGCACAACGAAGGCCAGGGCGTAGTCGGCCTCGTCGCTTAGCGTAATGTGGCTATGCTGCACGCCGGCCGCTTGCGCCAGCGCCGCGGCCCGGCCGCCCAGGGCCAGCGTCGGCTTGCCCTGGGCATCGTTGAGCACCTGAATATCGCGCCATTCCATGCCGTGGCGAAAACCGGTGCCCAGCGCTTTGACAAAAGCTTCCTTGCCGGCAAAACGCTTGGCCAGAAACGCCGCCGGGTGGGCGTGACGCTGAAACAAGGCCTGCTCGTCGGTGCCCAGCAGACGGTGCGCGAAGCGCTCGCCGTGGCGCACCCGCGCCGCCTCGAAGCGCGCCACCCGGGCAATATCCGAGCCGATGCCGATGATCACGGCTCAGTGCCCGCCGCTGTGCTCATGGTGGTGGTCGTGCGCGTCCAGCGCGGCCATAAGCCCGGCTTCCTGGCCGGCAATGATCAAATGCTTCATCTCGCGGACCGCTTCGGAAAGCCCGACAAACAGCGCCCGGGCGATAATCGCATGGCCGATATTGAGCTCGTTGAGGCCGGGCAGCGCCGCTGCGGCCTCGGCGTTATGATAGTGCAAACCGTGGCCGGCGTTGACGATAAGCCCCTGCTCGCTTGCGTGCACGGCGGCGGCAGTGAGGCGCTGGTATTCGGCGTTGGCGGCAACGCTGCCCGGTGCGGCCTCGGCAAAGCCGCCGGTGTGCAGCTCAACGGTGGCGGCACCGGCGGCCACGGCGGCGTCAATCTGGGCGATATCCGGGTCGATGAACAAGGAAACGTCGCACCCGGCCCGGGCCAGGCGCGCGCAGGCCGCCGCACAGGCGTCAAAGCCGCCGGCCACGTCAAGCCCGCCTTCGGTGGTCAGCTCTTCGCGCTTTTCCGGCACCAGGCAGACGTTCGCCGGTTTGACCTCTTCGGCCAGCGCCAGCATTTCTTCGGTCATCGCCATTTCCAGGTTCATCCGCGTGTTGAGCACCTGGGCTATCAAGCGCACGTCCCGGGGCTGAATATGGCGGCGGTCTTCGCGCGGGTGGACGGTAATGCCGTCGGCGCCGGCCTGCTCGGCGAGCAGCGCGGCCTGTACCGGATCGGGATAGCGCGTGCCGCGCGCCTGGCGCAGAGTCGCGATGTGGTCAATGTTGACCCCTAACAGAATACGCGGGGGATGCATAAAACCTCCAATAAACGGGCGAGACGCCGCACCCTAGCCGGTAGCGCGGGCACGGCGGCGGTGAATCAGATCCTGCATCAGACGGCGCGAACGCAGCTCAGCGTGGCCCAGATGCGGGGCCAGCGCCTGGCGCATCAGCGCTTTTAGCGCGCCGGCAACCCCCGGCTGGTGCCACCCGCCCTGCGCCAGATAGCGCAGCACGCGCCCTTCGATGCCTTCAGTTGCGGGCATGAAACCGCCGCTTGCCGGGTCAAAGCGATAGCGCGTCTGCCCGTCCAGCGCCGCGCCGTTCGAGGTGGCGAAACGCGGCGTGGCACCCAGCGCTTCGAGCAGCGACCATTCATAGCGGCGCAGCGCCAGCATGCGCTCGGCCGGGCGCGGCAGCGCCTTTAGCAGTGCGGTGTAAAACGCAAAGACATCGGCGGCCGGCATCTCCGGGGCCAGCAGCCGGGTGGCCAGCTCGTTGGCGTAAAGCCCGCATAGAAGCCCTTCGCCGGCCAAAAGCGCCACCGGCCCGCGGGTTTCCATGAGCTTCAAGCGTTTGAGCTCACGCTCGCCTTGCCAGGTCACAAACAGCGGCGCAAACGGCTGCAGGCGCTGGCGTGATTTGGCCCCGGGGCGCTGCACGCCCCGAGCCACGGCGCGTATGCGGCCGCGATTGAGGGTTAAAAGCTCGACCAGCGCGCTGGTTTCGCGGTAGGCACGGCGGTGCAGCAGAAAGGCGGGCTCGGGGGACATCGGCCGGGGCACGGACGCCTCAGTCCAGGTGGTAGCCAAGGCTTTTGAGCGCGCGGCTGTCGTCGGACCAGCCGCGTTTGACCTTGACCCAGAGATTGAGCATTACCTTGCCGTCCAGCACGCGCTCGATATCCAGCCGGGCTTCGCGGCCGATGCTTTTGATCCGCTCGCCGCGATCGCCGATCAGGATGACTTTCTGCCCCTGGCGCTCCACCAGAATCAGCGCGCTGATGTGGGTAACATGGCCTGCCTCGCGGAACTCTTCGATCTCCACGGTTATCTGGTACGGCAGCTCATCGCCGAGCTGGCGCATGATTTTTTCCCGCACCAGCTCGGCGGCCATAAAGCGCAGGCTCTTGTCGGTGATCTGATCGTCAGGGAAATAGTGCACGCTTTCGGGCAGGTGCGACATGACTTCGTTTTCCAGCGCGTCTACCTGGGTGCCGTGCTTGGCGGAAATCGGTATCACCGCGGCAAACTCGCGCCTTGCCCCCACGGATTCCAGCCAGGGCAACAGCTCGCGCTTGTCCTTGAGGCGGTCGACCTTGTTGACCGCTACAATCACCGGCGCGGTGACGTTTTCCAGACGCTTGAGCACGGTCTGGTCTTCTTCGCTCCAGCGGGTGCGATCAATGATGAACACCACGCAGTCAACGTCGCGCAGGGCCTGGCTTGCCGCCTGGTTCATAAAGCGGTTGATGGCCTTGTTGCGATCCTTGGCCATGATGTGCATGCCGGGCGTGTCAACGTACACGCACTGCGCCTCGCCCTGGGTTTTGATGCCCATGACCTGATGGCGCGTTGTCTGGGGCCGGCGCGAGGTAATCGACACCTTTTGCCCCAGAATACGGTTCATCAGCGTCGATTTGCCGACGTTGGGGCGCCCAACGATCGCCACGAATCCACAGGTTTGGCTCATGCGTTGTCTCCCGGCCGTTTTTCCAGATAGCCAAGGGCGTGGCTCGCCGCCTGCTGCTCGGCGTGCCGGCGGCTGGCGCCCTTGCCCACGGTATGCTGCTCAAGCAGCTCAACGTGACATTCAACGGTAAAGGTCTGGGCGTGGGCCTCGCCGTTGACCGACACTACATCGTAGTACGGCAGCGCGGCCTGGCGCGACTGCAGAAATTCCTGCAGCCGGGTTTTCGGGTCTTTCTGGGTATCCTGCAGCGAAATCTTTTCCAGCCGCTCGCTGAACCAGGCGCGAATACGCTCGCTGACCGCGGCCATGCCGGCATCCAGATAGATCGCACCGATCACCGCTTCCACAGCGTCGGCAAGGATCGAGTCGCGCCGGTGGCCGCCGCTTTTCATTTCTCCCGAACCCAGGCGCAAACATTCGCCAAAGCGCATCTCCCGGGCCAGTTCGGCCAGGGTCTGCCCCTTTACCAGTCGCGCCCGCAGCCGGGAAAGCTGGCCTTCTCGGGCCTGGGGGAAGCGCTCAAAAAGCGCCTGGGCGATCACGAAGTTGACGATCGAGTCGCCCAGAAACTCCAGGCGCTCGTTGTTGCGGCCGCCGTAACTGCGATGCGTCATGGCAAGCTCCAGCAGCGTCGTATCGTTGAAATCATAGCCGATACGTTGGCTAAAAGCGTTCAGGGACTGACTCACAAGACTCCCACGTCATAGACGTTTCTACGTAAATGTTTATCGGCAGTGTTGTTCACCGCACTACCCGCAGTGCCTACGCCACGTTCGGCGCGGTCACTCAATAGACCTGACGCTGGTAAAGCTTGGCAGACCGCCGTCCCAGTGCATCCACACGGCAAAGGCGCGGCCGACGATATTGCCCTCCGGCACAAAGCCCCAGTAGCGGCTGTCGTTGGAGTGGTCGCGGTTGTCACCCATGACGAAATAGTGGCCCTCGGGCACCGTGACGCGGCGCATCTGCGGGCCCGGATCCAGCGGATTGTTATAGATGGCATGCGGGTCGTCCCTTAGCGTTTCGCTTAGCAAAAGCTGGCGCGGCGAGGCCTCGGGGCCTTTTTCCACCAGCGTTTTGGTCACCGCTTCGCCGTTGACGTAGAGCTGCTTGCCCTGATAGCGAACCTGATCGCCGGGCAGGCCTACCACGCGCTTGATGAAGTTGACCGACGGCTCCTGGGGGTAGCGAAACACCATGACGTCGCCGCGCTCGGGGTCGGCCACGTCGAGAAACTTGGTGTTGATCACCGGCAGACGCAGGCCATAGGCGTATTTGTTGACCAGGATAAAGTCTCCCACCTTGAGCGTGGGACGCATGGAGCCCGACGGAATCTGAAACGGCTCGATGATAAAGCTGCGCACCACCAGCACCACCAGCAGCACGGGAAAAAACGACCGCGCGTAGTCGATCGGCCAGGGCTCTTTTACGAGCTTTTCGCGCTCGGCGCTCCCCAGCTCGCCCCCGCTTGCCGCCTCGGCGCCGGCCAGCCGGGCACGGCGGCGCGGCCGCCAAACAAGCATATCCAACAGGCAGAGCAAACCGGACAGCGCCACGGCAATAACCAGCAGAAGTGAAAAGTTCATGGCGGATGTCCTAGTCGTCGTTGACCTTGAGCACGGCGAGGAAGGCATCCTGGGGAATTTCCACGCGCCCTACCTGTTTCATGCGCTTTTTGCCGGCTTTCTGCTTTTCCAGCAGCTTCTTTTTACGCGACATGTCGCCGCCGTAGCACTTGGCGGTGACGTTTTTGCGCAGCGCCTTGACCGTGGAGCGCGCCACCACCTGGCCGCCGATGGCCGCCTGAATCGCCACGTCAAACATCTGCCGGGGGATCAGCTCTTTCATCTTTTCCACCAGCGCACGGCCGCGCGGATGCGCATGGTCCCGGTGGATAATGATTGCCAGGGCGTCCACCTTGTCACCGTTGATCAGCACATCCAGGCGCACAAGCTTCGCTGCCTGGAAGCGCTCAAAGTTGTACTCCAGCGACGCATACCCCTTGGACAGCGACTTGAGCCGGTCGAAGAAGTCCATGACGACCTCGGACATGGGCAGCTCGTAGGTCAGCTGAATCTGGTTGCCCAAAAACAGCATGTCCAGCTGGGTGCCCCGGCGCTGCTCGCACTCGGCGATGACGTTACCCACGTATTCCTGAGGCACCAGAATACTGGCGCGCACGATGGGCTCGCGCATTTCCGCAATGTCGGCCATGTCGGGCAGCTTCGACGGATTGGACACATAGTGCACGTCGCCGTTTTCCATCATCAGCTCGTAGACCACCGTAGGTGCCGTGGTCAGCAGATCAAGGTCATACTCGCGCTCCAGGCGCTCCTGGACGATCTCCATGTGCAGCGTGCCGAGAAAGCCTACGCGAAAGCCAAAGCCCATGGCGTCCGAGTTTTCCGGCTCATAGGCCAGCGAGGCATCGTTGAGCGAGAGTTTTTCCAGCGCGTCGCGAAACCCCTCGTAGTCCTCGGCGCTGACCGGGAACATACCGGCATAGACCTGCGGCTTGACCTGCTGAAAACCCGGCAGCCGGGGCACATCGGGCGTTTTGCTGTGGGTGACGGTGTCCCCCACCGGCGCGCCCTGGATATCCTTGATACCGGCCACCAGAAAGCCCACTTCACCGGCGCGCAGCACGTCGGTTTGCTTGCGCAGCGGCGTAAAGATGCCCACTTCGGTGGACACCCAGTCGCCGCCGGTGGACGAAATACGCACCTTGTCGCCCTTGCGCAGCGTGCCGTCAAACAGGCGTACCAGCGAAACCACGCCCAGGTAGTTATCAAACCAGGAATCAATGATCAGCGCCTGCAGCGGCGCGTTGGGATCGCCCCGGGGCGGCGGCACGTCGCGTACCAAACGCTCAAGCAGCGCCTCGATACCCAGCCCGCTCTTGGCGGATACCTGGCAGGCATCGGTGGCGTCAATGCCGATAATTTCTTCGATTTCCTGGGATACGCTGTCCGGATCGGCCTGGGGCAGATCAATTTTGTTGAGCACTGCCAGCACTTCCAGGTTCTGCTCTACCGCCGTGTAGCAGTTGGCAACCGACTGCGCCTCGACCCCCTGGGCGGCATCCACTACCAGCAGCGCGCCTTCACAGGCATACAGCGAGCGCGATACCTCGTAGGAAAAATCCACGTGCCCCGGGGTATCGATAAAGTTGAGCTGGTAGATTTCGCCGTCGGCGGCGTGATAGTCCAGCGTGACCGACTGCGCCTTGATGGTGATACCGCGCTCGCGCTCGATATCCATGGAGTCCAGCACCTGTTCTTTCAGCTCGCGGTCGGTGAGCCCGCCGCACACCTGGATCAGCCGATCCGACAGCGTAGATTTGCCGTGGTCGATGTGCGCAATAATGGAAAAGTTGCGTATATTATTGATAATGCTTCGATTTTTATCTGTCATCAGGTGCCACAATCCGATTTATGTACACGCCCTCGGCGATTTTCAGCGCAGCGTGCGTAAATAATAGCGGCCATTGTACCGTTCCCGGGTGCGCCGTGCTATGGCAGGCCGGGACCGGCAAGCGCAATAAAAAGCCCGGCGCGACGGCCGGGCAAACAAGAGTGCAAGAGCGCTTATTCCAGGCGCAGCGCCACAAACAGCGAGCGCCCCTCACGGTAGAGCCGCACGGGGATGGCGCGATCGTCGGGCAGCGCGGCCACCTGCTCGCCAAGCGCGGCAGGCGACGACACGCTTTGATGATCAATGCTGACCAGCACGTCTCCCGGACGAATCCCCGCGCGGGCGGCGACGCTGCCCGGCTTGACGTCGCGCACCTTGACGCCGCCGTCGATGTTGAGACGCTCGCGCAGCTCGGCGTCCAGCGCGCTGACCTCAACGCCCAGACGCGTCTGGCCGGCGGTTTCGCCTGCCTGAGAGCGCACGCCCCGGCGGGCGTTTTCAGGCCAGCTGCCAAGCGTAATACGCTCGGTCAGAGTACGACCGTCGCGCAAAAGCGACAGCTCCACCGTCTCGTCCGGTGCCAGCCGGCCGATCAGCCGCGGCAGCGCACTGGAGCGATCCACGTCTTTGCCGTTCACTTCCAAAATGATATCGCCGGCCTCAAGGCCGCCGCGGGCCGCCGGACCGTCGGGGGGCAAATCGGCCACCAGCGCACCGGCGGGCTTGTCCATGCCGAAGGACTCGGCCAGATCCCGGGACACCGGCTGAATCATCACGCCAAGCCAGCCGCGGTCAACGCGGCCGGCGTCACGCAGCTGCTCGGCCACGTCCATGGCCACATTGATGGGAATGGCAAACGAAAGCCCCATAAAGCCGCCGCTGCGGGTAAAAATCTGCGAGTTGATGCCAATCACCTCGCCGTCCAGATTGAACAGCGGCCCGCCCGAGTTCCCCGGGTTAATCGCCACGTCCGTCTGGATAAACGGCACGTAGGCGTCCCGCGGCAGGGTCCGGTTTGTCGCGCTGATGATGCCCGACGTTACCGAATGGTCAAAGCCGAAAGGCGAGCCGATAGCCGCCACCCAGGCCCCGACTTGCACTTCGTCAGAGTCGCCCAGTTCCAGGGTAGGCAGGTCATCGGCGTCGACGCGCAGCAGCGCGATGTCGGTCTTGGGGTCGCTCCCCACCACTTCTGCCTGCATTTCACGGCGGTCGTTGAAGCGCACCAGGATTTCATCGGCCTCCTTGACCACGTGGGCATTGGTCAGGATGTAGCCGTCCTCATCGATCACAAACCCGGAGCCCAGCGACTGGCGCTCCCGGCTGCGCCCGCCGTGCCCCGGCGGGGCCGGCAGCCGATCACCGAAAAAATGGCGGAATATATCCGGAATGTCCTGACCGCTAAACCCGCGCAGCGGCGAGCCATCCCGCGGCGCTACGGTGCGGCTGGTGGCAATGTTGACCACGCCCGGGGCGGCGTCCTTGACCAGCCGAGTGAAGTCCGGCAGCTCGCGCGCCTGGGCGGCGCTGCCAGCGGTTAACAGCAACAATAAGCAAAGCCACAGCGTGGCCGGAAGAGTCAAGCGCTTCATGCAAGAGCTCCTTGGGTGACGTATCAAAACGGGGCTGTCGGCCGCAGCCAACGGGTAATGGACAGGCAAAAACGGCCGGGGTTCCGAGCTGGCAGCGCCGGGAGGCTGCCAGTCACCCGGTTCAGGGGTTGCCGGCCGCATCGGGCGATGGGGCATCGCTACGCGTCACCGAGCGCGCTATGCGCCCCAGCAGCTCAGGCGGCACTTCGCCGATGGCGATCACCTGCCAGGGATGATCGCCGGCATGGCGTTCAACGGCGATGGCCGACGCGCCCAGCCGGTGTACGCCGGTTGCAAGCGTCGCAGCCGCCGGCGATTCAACGAACACGCTAACGGTGGCCAGCCCGTCGCTGTAGAGCCGGCTGGTGCGATTCGCCCGCGCATTCCGGAGGGTATTGGGCTGTTCGACCATCCCGCCGGGCAGCCAGCCGACCTGCCAGTTCGGCCCGGCCTTTTGCTCAGGCGGGGTGACGCTCACGTCGCGGGCATAGCGCGTGGGCGTTTGCAGCCGCGTGATCTGGAAGGTTTCCAGAATGACGTCGCTGTCGTCGCGCAGCACGTGCTTGAGCAGCAGTCCGGTTTGCTGGTCAAGCCACCACTGATGGCGATAGCGATTGCCGCTTTGCGGGGTAAACGTCAGCCGTACCGCCTCGCGGCCGGCGACGCGCTCGTCTCTGGCCAGGGCAATGTCGTACACCGAGGCTACGTGTTCGGCCCAGCGCCGGGGCATGGGCGCGGCGCTTTCGCTTTGCCCGGGCTGGGCACTTGGCCAGCCCCAGAGCCCGGCTCGGGCGTGGCGCTCAACGTTGACGGAAGGCCCGTCAAGGTGCTGGATCACCTGCTGGCGAACGCCGTCCTGAATGCGGTGGGACAGCGCCAGGGTGCGCACGTTGAGCGCATCGATCGCCACGGCTCGGGCCTGAAAGCGATAGCAGTGGCTTGCCTTGAGGCTTTCCGTCAGCCAGCCCACCGGCGTTTGTGGCGCCTCGCCGCCGAGCGTGCTGCACGCAAGCGTCGTTGCACCCGGGCCATTGCGATCGCTTGGCGAGGCGGCCGGCCCCTCGGGTGCGGCAAAAACGGACGCGGCCAGCAGCGCCAAGGCGCCGCCCCCCGCGGCGGAGAACAGTGCCGGTGCGAGTCGTTTGCAGGCAGTGCGACGCATCGGCGGTTAGCGCCCCAGCGCGTCGGTCATGGCAGAAGAGCGCGAAAGCGGCAGCCAGCTGTCGCTATTGCTGTAGGCCGCGCCGTGGGCGTGCTCTTGCAGATAGGACTGCAGCAGCTGAATCTGGGCGTCGCCTACCGGGGCGGCCGAACGGGATAGCGCCTGCCCTGCCGGCACGTTCATGCCGCCGTCGTTGACCGTCATCAAGCCCTGGCGGCGGCTTTCCTGTCTTAGCTGAAACGGCGTGGGTTCAAACATGGGAACGTTGTTGGCCGGCGCGGAGCTTGCCAAACTCGCCGGCTGCGGGCCGGCCGCAGCGCCGCCGGCCGGCGCATCCAGCGCAAGCTCCGGCACCTCAACACGCTCGCCGCCGCTGTTGGCGCTGAAGTACTGCACGCCGCTGATCACCATCAGCGACACCGCCGCGGCCACGCCGGCCCCGCGCATCAGCGAAAGTCCGGACGAGGCGCGGCCAGCCCGCTCGCCGGTGGCCGGGGCGGCACCGGCCGTCGGCGCCGGCTCAGCGGCCAGCCGGGCCATGATGCCGGCGGAGAGATCGGCGCTGACGTCAAGCCCGCGTTCGCGCTGCATCATGCTGCGCGCCAGATGATAGCGATGCCAGGTGTCGGCCGCGTCGGCTTCGTCAGGCAGCGTTTTCAATACCCGACGCAGTTCCAGTTCGTCGCTTTCGCCGTCCATTAATGCCGAAAGGGACTCTCGTGTGTTTTGACTCATGCTTCACACCCTCACACTGATTGGAAAAAGCCGACGCCAGTCCGGCCTTTACTGTGGCGTTACCGGCGCTTTTGGCGGCACTGGCCTGCCTGTATGACGCGGGCGAGCGAAAACAGTTCAGAAATCGGGGAAAAACGGTAACGCATTGTTGATCAGCGCCCTCCCCCGCTGGCGCCACTAGCCGTCGCGGCTGTTGCGTGCCGTGGCAATCAGCGGCCGGATGTGTTCGTCCACGGCTTCGCGGGCGCGAAAGATGCGCGAGCGCACGGTGCCCACCGGACACTGCATGATCTGGGCGATATCTTCATAGGCCAGGCCATCAAACTCGCGCAGGGTGATCGCCGTGCGCAGGTCTTCCGGCAGTTTTTCAATAGCGGCAAACACTGCCGCTTCCAGCTGGTCACGGGCGGTGGCCGCTTCGGGGGATTCATCGTCGGCCAGACGGCCGCTGTGGTCGACCACCTCGGCATCGACGATATCGACATCGCTTCCCGGCGGGCGGCGGCCCCGAGATACCAGATGGTTTTTGGCCGTGTTGATCGCAATGCGATACATCCAGGTATAAAAAGCGCTTTCGGCGCGAAAGCTGCCAAGCGCCCGATAGGCCTTGATAAAGGCCTCTTGGGCCACATCGTGCACTTCAGCGTGGTCGTGCACGTAGCGGCTGATCAAACCAATGATCTTGTGCTGATATTTTTTTACCAGCAGGTCAAACGCGCGGGTATCGCCGTTACGGGCACGCTCTACCAGCTGCTGATCTGTTTCCCGAGTGCCCATTCACACGCTCCTCACGCCCGCACAACCGGCGTGGCGACCTAGTGTTTCAAGCCCCCTGATATGGGTAGCCTTTACGGCAAAACGCATAGTGTCCCTTGGGCAATGGTCATTTCAATGTTCCCTTGTAGGCCTTAAATGTTCCCTTGTACGCCTTGATAGTATCGCTTGTACGCCTCGACAACAGCGCGGCCGGCTATCCAACGGCGACGTATACGCCCTTTGCAGCCGCCGGCACCGGCAAAGGCGGGCCAGTGTTGCGCGTTACACCGCGCGCATCAAGCACTTGCCGTACCGGCAAGCGCCGGCGCGCGCCGATCACCGCGAAACAATTGATTTTTACTGTCCCGGCAAGCGATAGTAGACGCATATCCCAAAACGCCGCGGCGTTTTTCACCGTTTTACTCACGGCTGTGTTCGCCGCTTTTTCACGGCTGTCTTCACTGCTTTTTCACCACGCTTTTGCCTCACGTCGTTAACCCCGTTTTTATACAGCGCATTCACAGGTAGCAACATGCCCGAACAACAGGTCAACAACCTCAACGTCCTCGCTCAGGATGTTCTCATCAACCCGGACGACCTCAAGCAAGCGGTTCCGCTGACCGACGAGGCCGAACGCACGGTCATCAGCGGTCGTCAAACCATTCAAAACATTCTGGACGGCCGCGATCCGCGCCTGCTGGTCGTGGTCGGCCCGTGTTCCATTCACGACGTTGACGCCGCCATCGATTACGCCAAACGCCTGCGCAAGCTGGCCGACCAGGTCAGCGACAGCCTGTATCTGGTCATGCGCGTCTACTTTGAAAAGCCGCGCACCACCGTGGGCTGGAAAGGCCTGATCAACGACCCGCACTTGAACGGCTCGTTTGAAATCGAAGAAGGCCTGCACAAAGCCCGCCGGCTGCTGGTGGAGCTTTCCGAAATCGGCCTGCCGCTGGCAACCGAGGCGCTGGACCCGATTTCGCCCCAGTACATCCAGGACTGCATCAGCTGGTCCGCCGTGGGCGCGCGCACCACCGAGTCCCAGACCCATCGCGAAATGGCCTCGGGCCTATCCGGGCCGGTAGGCTTTAAAAACGGCACCGACGGCAGCCTGGACGTGGCGATCAACGCGCTGAAGTCCGTCGCCAGCCCGCATAACTTTCTGGGCATCAACCACGAAGGCCGGGTGGCCATTATTCGCACCCGCGGCAACGCCTACGGCCATGTGGTGCTGCGCGGCGGCAACGGCAAGCCCAACTACGACAGCGTAAGCGTCGCCTTGGCCGAGCAGGAACTCGCCGGGGCGGGCTTGTCGGCCAACATCATGATCGACTGCTCGCATGCCAACTCCAACAAGGACGCGGGGCTGCAGCCGCTGGTGCTGGAAAACGTCACCAACCAGATTCTCGACGGCAACACTTCAATCATCGGGCTGATGGTGGAATCCAACATCGGCTGGGGCAATCAAAAGGTGCCCGAGGATATCAGCCGGCTGGAATACGGCGTGTCGATCACCGACGCCTGCATCGACTGGGACACCACCGTCGAATCCTTTGTCCGCATGAACGAGCAGCTGGCCGCTGCCCTGGCCAAACGCAGCGCCGCCTGATCGGCCCGGCGACCTCGCTTACGCCCCGGCACCTGCCGGGGCGTTTTGTTTCCGAGCGCCCGCTCAGGCCATCTCTCGGGTGAACGGCGGCAGCGAATCCAGCAGCGCACGGCCGTAGCGCCGCGTAAGCACCCGGCGGTCCAGCAGCGTAATGCGCCCGGTATCGCTTTCCTTGCGAATCAGCCGCCCGCAGGCCTGCACCAGCTTGATCGAGGCGTCCGGCACGCTGATGCGCATAAAAGGGTTGCCGCCCTGGCTTTCGATCCATTCGGCAAGCGTCGCCTCTACCGGGTCATCGGGCACGGCAAACGGCAGCCGGGTGATCACCACATGGGTGAGATAGTCGCCGGGCAGATCAATGCCTTCGGCAAAGCTTGCCAAACCGAAAATCATGCTGCCTTCGCCGCTGTCTACCGCGGCGCGGTGGCGCTTTAACAGCTCGGCCTTGGGCATGGCGTCCTGGGCCAAAAGGCGCTTTTCCACATCGCTCGGCAGCGCCTTGCGCACGGCGCGCAGCTGCGCGCGCGATGAAAACAGCACCAGCGTGGCCTCGTGCGCATCCAGCCGGCGAAGAAACGCGATGATCGCCTGCTCGTGGCCCTCACGATCGCCGGGATCGGCCGCCTCGGCGGGTACGCTGAGCACGGCGCTGGCGTAGTCAAAAGGGCTTGGCAGTGCCTGATAGCGATAGCGCTCGGCAAGACCCGCCCGCTCCTGGATGCGCTCAAAACGCCCCAGCGCGGTCAGCGTCGCCGATGTGATGACCGCGCCGTGGCAGCGCCCCCAGAGATTTTTCGCCAGCGTATGTGCCGCTGACACAGGGCTTGCGGAAAACTCGATTTCCGCCTCGCCGCCCGCGCGTGAAAGCGTCAGCCACCGCGCCTGGGGCGGTTTCCCCGCCGGGTCCTCGGCGGCAAACGCCTGCCACAGCCCGCAGGCTTCAAGCACTCGGCCGTGCAGCAGCGCCAAAAGCGGCCGCCAGGTTTCGGCCTGCTCACGCTCAAGGCCGGTCTGCTTGTCCGGGTCAAGGCTTTCCCGCAGGATCTCGCAGAGACGCTCCAGGGTGCGCGCAAGCTCGGCAAACATCGCCAGCAGCTGCTCGGCCTGCTCGCGCAGCGGCCCAGGCACAGCACCGTTGGCAAAGCGCTGCTGATGGCCGGTTTCACTATCACCCAGCCCACGGGGCCGCTCGGCCAGCTGATGGCCCAGGGTAAAGACGTCCTTTAACGCCGGCTCCACGGCCTGCAGGGTTTGCGGAAGCCCGGCCAAAAGCCGCGCGACGGCAGGCTCGGCACCCAGCGCCTGGTGGAGTTCAGTCAGGCTTGTGCGCAGGGTATTCAGCCAGCGCAGACAGCCGTGCACGGCAAAGCGATGGGCAAAGTGCGACAGCGCCTTGTCCGGCAGGTGATGGCCTTCGTCAAAGACGAAAATGCACTCTTCCGGGTCGGGCAGAATCGTCCCGCCGCCCAGCGCCAGATCGGCCAGCACCAGGTCATGGTTGGCAACGATCACGTCGGCGCTGTCCAGCTCCCGGCGGGAACGGAAAAACGCGCAGGCAGCAAAGTGCCCGCAGCGCCGGCCGGTACACTGGCGATGATCCACCGTCAGCCGCCGCCAGGCCGCATCGCTTACGGTCTCCGGCCAGCTGTCGCGATCGCCTTCCCAGTCGCCGCGGCCGTAGGCCTCGGCCATGTCGCCGGCCAGGCGAGTAACGTCGTCGCTTTTGGCGATCACATCCTGGTCGAACAGCGACTCGGTGGGGTTGGGCGCACTGTCGCCCATGGCCTCGTCCAGACGGGCCACGCAGACATAGCGCCCGCGCCCCTTGGCCAGCGCGTAGCGAAACCCCAGGCCGCTATGCGCGGCAAGGGACGGCAGGTCGTGCTGCAGCACCTGCTCCTGCAGCGCCACGGTCGCGGTCGACACCACCAGCCGCTTGCCCCGGGCCTTGGCCACCGGCAGCGCAGCCACCAGGTACGCCAGCGTCTTGCCGGTGCCGGTGCCGGCTTCAAGCACGCAGACGTGGGTGTCACTCTGGCGCTTGCCGGCCTCGTCAACGTCAATGCCGCCAAGCGTGCGGGCAATTTCGGCAATCATCAGCCGCTGGCCGTAGCGCGGCGTCAGCGAGAGCGCTTCCACCATACGCCGGTAGGCGGCCTGGATGTCTCCTTTGAGCGCGTCGTCGAGCATGGCGGCTAGCGCAGGCCTTCCGGCGGCGGCTCACACATCAGCGCATCGCCGGTGTAGCGTTCGATTTCCGGCAGCGCGAAGGCGTCTTCTTCGCCGACAAAGCTGATCGATACCCCCGGGGTACCGGCGCGTCCGGCACGCCCGATGCGGTGAACGTAGTCGGCGGGATCTTCCGGCAGGGTGTAGTTGATCACGTGGCTGACGTCGTCGATGTGAATGCCGCGCCCGGCCACGTCGGTTGCCACCAGCACCTGAAGCTTGCCTTCGCGAAACTGCTCAAGCGTCGCTCCCCGCTCGGCCTGGGGCACATCCCCTGAAAGCATTGCCGCGCTGATGCCGGCACGCGCAAGTTCGCCTTCCAGCTCGCGCACAAGATCCCGGCGGTTGACAAAGACAAGAACCCGCTCGCCGTTTTCCTGCTGTAAAAGCGTGATCAGCAAACGCGGTTTGTCGGCGTCTGCAACCCGATAGACGCGCTGGTCAACATCCGCCTGGCGGTCGGCGTTTGCGGTGATTTCTACCTTCGCCGGCGACCGGGCCCACTGCTCGGCAAACGCCGTAACGTCATCGCTTAGCGTCGCCGAAAACAGCCAGGTCTGGCGCTTATCGCGCGCCGGCGTCTGCGCCACGATGCGCTTGATATCGGGGCTAAAGCCCATGGAGAGCATGCGATCGACCTCATCGAGCACCAGCACCTCGGTCTGGGCCAGATCCAGCTCGCCTTTCTGCTGAAAATCCAGCAGGCGCCCGGGCGTGGCAACCAGCAAATCGACCTTTTTATCCAGCTGTTCGCACTGCTGCTGGTAGTCGATACCGCCCACCGCGCTGGCCACGTTTAGCTGGGTGTAGCGGGCAAGTCCCTGGGCATCCTTGGCGATCTGCAGGGCAAGCTCCCGGGTGGGCGCGACCACCAGCGCCCGAGGCGCGCGATGCTGCTGCCCGTCGGGGGCTTTTTCTTCCAGAAAATAGGCCAGAATCGAAATCAAAAAAGCCGTCGTCTTGCCCGTGCTGGTGGGGGCTTTGCCCAGCATATCGCCGCCCAGCAGCGTGTGGCGCAGCGTCTCCGCCTGGATCGGCGTGCAGTATTCAAAGCCGTGTGCCTGAATGGCACGCATCAAAGGCAGCGGCAGGTCAAAATCATGAAAGCGCCACTTGCCGGCAACGGCCGGTACCTTGAACTGGCGAAGATCCCAGCCCGACTGGCGACGGCGCGGCTTGCGACGGCGGCGCTTGGGTTTGCGCGCCGCGGCCTGCTGTGTGGTCTTTTCCGACTCGCTCATAGGCTTTCTATCTATCCGTTACGGTGGATGAGTGGCATCACAGGTGACGCGGTGTACCCGCCAAGGCGCGCACACCGGCGCCATAGTGTAACAGGGCTTGGCCCCAGAGGCGCAGCGTTGCTGTATGCCAGGCGCCGGTGCCTGTTAGAATGAACGCTTCCATCAGGCTATAGGTTACCCCGGAGCGCTTACATGACGCGTCGCAAAAAGACCCGCTCGCTTGCCGACAAGGTATCGATTCGTACCGGTCGACGTAAGGACTACAAACAGTGGCGCCACGCCAACCCTGACCAGACGGGGCCATCAAAGCGCTTTGCCGCCAAAAAACAAAAGCAGCGCCAGCAGCAGGCGCAAAAACGTCTGCAGCGCCAGCAAAGCGCGCCGAACATTGCCATTCACCCCTCCGATAACGGCGGGGAGAAGCACTGATGCGGCTGGTCTCGTTTAACGTCAACGGCATTCGGGCACGCCCCCATCAGCTAAAAGCACTGGTCGAGAGCCATCGGCCGGACGTCATCGGCCTGCAGGAAACCAAGGTACAAGACAGCGAGTTCCCGCGGGAAAGCGTGGAGGCGCTGGGCTATCACGTGGTGTACCACGGCCAGAAAGGCCATTACGGCGTAGCACTGATGTGCCGCCAGGCACCCGAAGCGGTGTTTTACGGCTTTCCCGACGATGAAGAAAACGCCCAGCGGCGCATGATCGGCGTGCGCCTGCGCGGCGCCGAAGGCGAGGCGGTTACGGTATGGAACGGCTACTTCCCCCAGGGAGAAAGCATCCATCACCCTACCAAGTATCCCCACAAGGCGCGGTTTTACGCCCAGCTCTTGCAGCTGCTGCACGACCGGCACTCGCCCGACGACCACGTCGCGGTGATGGGCGATTTCAACGTATCCCCCGAAGATCGTGATATCGGCATCGGCGAGGCCAACCGCAAGCGCTGGCTGCGCGAGGGCAAAACAAGCTTTCAGCCCGTGGAGCGTGAGTGGCTCGGCGGCATCAAGGCCTGGGGGCTTGCCGACAGCTATCGGATCTGCCACCCGGCGCGTGACGATCTTTTCAGCTGGTTTGACTACCGCTCCAAAGGTTTTGACCGCGACCCGCGGCGCGGGCTGCGCATCGACTATATTCTGGTCAGCTCGCCCCTTGCCCGGCGCGTCCGGGAATCGGGCATCGACTATGCGCTGCGCGGCATGGAAAAGCCCTCGGACCACGCGCCGGTATGGACCGAGTTTGATCTGTCACTGGCCTGACCCGGCTTTCAGCGCTGCCAGCCACGGCTTTGCCTGCTCGTCACCCAGGGCCACGGCGCGCTCAAAGGCCGCTCTGGCTTGGGCATCCTGCCCCCGGGCATAGGCCAGCCGGCCCAGCATGCGCCACTGCTCGGCGCTTTGGGTATGCAGCGCCAGCGCCCGCCGGGCCTTGAGCGCGTGCGACACGTCCCGGGCCTGCTGCCAGGCCGTGGCGCGCAGGCTCAGCGTCAGCGCGCTGCGCACCACCCGCCCCGCGGCAAGCCCGGCGTCCAGCAGTTCAGCCGCTCGCGCCGGCGTACCGCCGCTTATATGCAGGTCAATCAGCTGCCAGTAGTCTGCCGGGCGCTCAAGCCGGCCCAACCGCCAGGCGGTGTCCCAAAGCCCGGCGGCCACCCCCGGCCGGCCGGCGCGCTGGGCGACCCCGGCGGCCTGACGCCACGCATCGGCACTGCTGTCTGGCCCAAGCTCGGCGGTGAGTTCGTCCAGCGCCTTGTCCATGCGCCCGGCGTTGAGGTTGACGGCCAGCGCCAGCCGACGCCGGCGCTCGGTTGCCACTTCACCGGCCGCCTCCAGCGCCCTGGCGGCGTCTTCCCAGCGCTTTTCCTGGGCCAGCCAGCCGATCAGGCGCCAGCGCGCGTCGCGGCGCTCGGCGCCGGCCGGGGCGCTATCCAGCCACTCGCTCAGCCGGGCAACGGCCCGGTCGTTGTCTCCGCCGGCCCGGTAAAGTTCGGCCTGCTCGCGCAGCCAGCGCCGGCTCAGCTCGCTTTTCGGCCCCAGCGCCTGACGCGCCCGGGCAAGCTGGCCGGCGGCAGCGCCGTAACGTTTTTGCTCGGCCAAAGCGCTTGCCACCAGCTGACGATACAGCGCGCTTGCGTAGCGGTCGGCGGCGTTGCCCGAGGCAAAGCGCTCGGCCTGGCGCTTGCCGTGACGCACCGCGCGCTCCAGTTTGCCCTGCTCAAAAGACGCCTCGAGCGCTTGCAAATCACGAATCACATCGCCGGCAAGCGAGGGCGCACCCCACGCCGCGACGCTTGATAGCCCTAGCAGCGCAGCGCACAGCAGGCGGGCAAAATAACGGGGCATATAAACTACCTCAGCTGGAACCGAATACGCTGCGTGGCCCGGCGGCGCTGGCTGCCCGGCTCAAACTGCCACTGGGCAATGGCCTTGCGCGCGGCCGGCTCGAAAACTCGGCGGGGCTTGGCCTGAATCACGCGAATCGAGTCTTTCTCTACCCGGCCGTCGCGGCGAATGACAAAGCGCATCTCGACAAATCCTTCCATACCGCGGCGCTGCGCCCGGGACGGATACTGGGGGCTAACCCGGCGAGTCGGCGCGACCTGCCCTACATCCACCGGCTCGTTGGATGCCGGGCTCGGCTCGGGGCTGGGGCGTGCCTGGCGGTCGGTGGACGGCGTCGCGGCCGCCGCCTGGGCTGCCGGCGCGGGGCTCGGGCCGGGTTCGGGCTCAGGCTGCGGCTGAGGCTCGGGCTGTGGCCTGGGTTCCGGCTTGGCCTCGGTCAGCTCCGGCAGCCGGCTGTCCAGCGCTACGGTTTCGGCCGGCACGTCCGGCAGCGTAGCGTCAGGCAGTGCGATAGCACTGCTTGCCACCGGTGCCGGGGCCGGCGCGGGCGGCGGCGTTTGCGCCACCGTCTGGGGCTTTGTCTGGGCCGGCGCCGGCGGCGGAGGCGCTGCTTGGGTAATCGCCAGCGTCATCTGCTCGGGCTTTTGATGATCGGCGCTTGGCGGCATCACCAAAAGCGCCAGCAGCCAGAAAAGCGTCAGCGCAAGCCCGCCGCCGCAAAGCCAGGAAAGGCCGTTACGCAGCATGGCCCACCTCATGAGCCGCTGCGGCTAGCGGCCACGGCCATCTTTTCGACGCCTGCCTGCTTGAGCCGATCCATGACTTCAATGAGCAGCCCGGTTTCCGCGCGGCGGTCGGCCTGAATCACCACGCTGCCGTCATCGCTGATCATTCCGGCTACCTGCTTGCCCACGCGGTGGGTATCCACGGGGCTGCCGTCAACCCACACGGCCCCTTCGGCGGTGAGCGCTACCAGCACCTGGGCGTCGGCCCGGGAGGTAGCGGCGCTGGACTCCGGCCGTTCGATGTCGACCCCGCTTTCCTTGACAAAGCTGGTGGTGACGATAAAAAAGATCAGCATGATAAACACCACGTCCAGCATCGGCGTCAGGTTGACTTCACTGCTGTCGGCGTCCGCGGCCAGCGAATGGCGTCTACGCATCGTTGTTCTCCCGTGAGCGATGTTCCAGTGCCCGGGTCAGACGGTCGTGCAATCGCTGGTCTTCCCGGCGGATGACGTGCTCAAGGCGGCTGATAAACAAAAGCCCCACCACGGCAATGGCCATGCCGGTGAGCGTGGGCAGCGTGGCCCGGGCCACGCCGTCGGCCATGGCGCGCGCCTGACCGGTATCGTTGAGCGCGAGGCTGTCAAACACGCTGATCATGCCGGTCACGGTACCCAAAAGCCCCAGCAGCGGACACAGCGCCACCAGCAGCTTGAGCCAGGGCAGCGGCTTGGCAAGCCGGGCCATCAGCGTCTGCGCGCGAACGTGGCGCAGCGTGCGTGCGCTCCAGCTGTGATGCTCCCGGCGGGCGGCCCAGCGGCGCACCAGATCCTGGCGCGCCGGCCGCCAGCTGAGCTGATAAAACCAGAAGCGCTCCACACCCAGGGTAAACACCAGCACCGCCACGCCGGCCAGTATCACCAGCACGCCGCCGCCGGCGTCCATCAGCCGGGCAACGGGCTCAAGCCACGGTTGAGGCACGCTCATGCGTCGGCTCCGTGTGTGCTGTTGCGGGGTGGTGTTCCAGATGCGTGGCCAGCGCTGCGCTGGCCTGGCCTTCTACGATCTGCGCCAGCGCCCGGCTGCGGCTGGAAAGCGCGGTCTGGGCAAACAGCAGCGGCACCGCCGTGATCAGCCCCAGCACCGTGGTCACCAGCGCCTGGCTGATGCCGCCGGCCATCAGCTGGGGATCGCCGGTGCCAAACACGGTAATCGCCTGAAACGTCACGATCATGCCGGTCACGGTACCCAAAAGCCCCAGCAGCGGCGCCACGGCTGCGAGCAGCTTGACCAGCGGCTGGCCGCGCTCAAGCCTTGGCAGCTCGGCGAGCACGGCTTCGTCCAGCCGGGCTTCCAGCGCTTCGGGGGCTTGCTGCTTGTCCAGACGCTGAAACCGCAGCAGCACCCGTCCCAGCGGATTGTTGGGCCGCAGCGTGGCAGGCGTTCGGCGCTGGCGGCGCACTCGGGCACTTACCGCCAGCAGGTAGGCATACTGCACGGCGGCCACCAGCAGGCCGACCGCCCCCAGGGCGACGACTACATAGCCGACGTAGCCGCCCTGATGAAACCGCTGCCACAGAGTCGGGCGCTGCGTCAGCGCTTCCAGCACGCTGCCGCGCGTCGGGTCCACCGCCAGGGTGCGGCGCTCGCCGCTGGCGTAGCCGGCCAGCCAGCGGCTGACCTCCCTGGGCGTGTCGGGCTCCAGCGCCGGGCTTTCATCGCCACCCCGACGCGTGAGCAGCGCGTTCGGGGTAAAGGCGGCAAAGTCCCCCACGCGCACCACGCTGCGCTCGCTGACGTTACCGCCGGCATCTGCCACGGGCAGCGTGATACGCTCGGCGCGGCCGGTCGCCCGGGTAAGCCCGGCGAGGCTGTCGACCACGTCTTCCAGATGGCGCTGTTCAAGCACTTCGGCATCGTCCAGGCGCGGCGGCAGCGGCGTATCACCCAGGGTGAGCCAGCTGTCGTCGCCCAGGGCGTTGCGCACCTCGGAGCTGTGGCGGGCAAGCGCTGACAGCAGCCCGGCAAGGCGTTCGCCCTGCTCGCTTTGACGGGTTTCCAACCGGGCTGCGCTGAACGTTTGGGCGGTTTGCCGAATCGACAGCGCAGCGGCTTTGCGGCGTGCCTGAGCATGGGCTTTACGGGCCGCCGCTAGCGCGCTTTGCCGCGCCTGCTGATCGTCGACCAGCTCCAGCAGCCGCTGGCGATCGCGCATTTCTGCGGCCTGGCGCGCCTCGCGCAGAGACGCTACATCGGGCTCTGTCTGCGCCTGGCCGGCGCCAGCCAGCAGCAGCGCACCGGCAGCGACCAGCAGGACCCTCCATCGAAATCGGCTCATGCGTCATCCCCTTGGGCATCTTTTGTATCATCGCTCGGCGGTGCGGCGACTGTGACCGACAGCGGCATGGTCAACAGCTCAGGGGCACGCTGCGCCTCGGCCACCAGCAGGCCGTGGCGCACTTCGCGCCGGCCGGCCTCGTCCAGCGGCTGCCACTGGCGGCGCTCGGCGTGCCAGACGCCACCCTTGCGGCCGTCCGGCGTCAGGTAGTACCAGCCGATGCGCCCCAGACGAAGAAAGTCCACCTCTCTGGTTTCTTCGTCGCTGAGCTGTACGCGGCCGCGCCAGCGATCCACGTCGCGCCCGTAGGCAAGCTCGGCGCGCCAGGCTTCCAGCAGCCGGCGAATACGCGCAGCGGGTGCCAGCGCTTCGTCGTTTTCCACCCGCGCCAGGCGTTCCTGCTTGAGAAACGGCATGTCGTTTTTGATAAAGCCGCTTAGCTGGCGCGCCATGTCCTGTTCGATGCGCGGCAGCGCCTTGCGGGTGTGCTCAAGGGTATCAAGCGCCCGGCCAAGCGCCTGCTGGCGCTCGGCCTCGTCTGCCAGCCGCCGCTGCTGCTTGCGGTTTTGATGGCGCAGCGCGCGGGTTTCACGTTCAAGCTTGCGAAGCTCTGCAATGGCCGTACGGGTTTTTTCACTGGCCTGATCAATCTGTGCTTGCAGCTTCGCCTGGGTATGCTGGGCATCTACCCCGTCCACCGCCGCACGAGACGCGGCCGCCTCGTCAGCGGCCCATGACGAGCCTGCAGGCAGCAGCGCGGCCAGCGCACCGGCCGCTGCCAGACAATACGCCGCTGCGCGAATGGTGTTAGTCAAGAGCATCTCCGCCACATGGGTCAGCGTGCTTATCCGCCGGCGGCTCGATCGTTGAGAATGGCCAAGGGATAAGAACGGTTTGCGTTTGTACGCACAGCCTAGCACTTCTTTATTGAATGGCAATACTTATCATTTAATTTAGCGCCGCGCGCGGCCTCTCCGGCGATTCCGGCTATAAAAAAACGCTTCCGGGCGTGCCGGAAGCGTTTGTGATGTGCCGGGCGCACCGAGCGGCGCCGGTTAAAACGCCCAGTCGTCGTCTTCGGTGGCCTCAGCGCGGCCGATCACGTAGGACGAGCCGGAACCCGAGAAAAAGTCGTGGTTTTCGTCGGCGTTGGGCGCCAATGCCGCCATGATGGTGGGGTCCACGTCGGTCACGCTTTCCGGAAACAGCGCTTCAAACCCCAGATTCATCAGCGCCTTGTTGGCGTTGTAGTGGAGGAATTTCTTGACGTCCTCGGTAAGGCCCACGCCGTCGTACAGCGACTCGGTGTATTTGATTTCGTTGTCATACAGCGCCATCAGCAGCTCATAGGCGTAGTTTTTCACCTCGGCCTGACGCTCAGGCGTGGCTTCTTCATAGGCCAGCTGAAACTTGTAGCCGATGTAGTAGCCGTGTACGGCTTCGTCGCGAATGATCAGCCGAATCAAATCCGCGGTGTTGGTCAGCTTGGCGTGGCTTGACCAGTACATGGGCAGAAAAAAGCCCGAGTAGAACAGAAACGATTCGAGAAACACGCTGGCCACCTTGCGCATCAGCGGGTCTTCCGAATAGTAGCGCTCCAGAATCAGCGTGGATTTCGCCTGCAGCGTGGGGTTTTCCTCGCTCCAGCGAAAGGCGTCGTCAACGTCGCTTGTCGCGCACAGCGTGGAGAAAATCGAGCTGTAGGAGCGCGCGTGCACCGCCTCCATGAAGGCGATGTTGGCGTAGACCGCCTCTTCGTGGGGCGTGCGCGCATCGGGCATCAGCGCAGGCGCCCCGACGCTGCTCTGGATGGTGTCCAAAAGCGTCAGCCCGGTAAACACGCGGATGGTCAGCCGCTGCTCTTCGGCGGTCAGCGTCTTCCACGACGGGATATCGTTGGACAGCGGGACTTTTTCGGGCAGCCAGAAGTTGCTGGTCAAACGGTTCCACACCTCCAGGTCCTTGTCGTCCTGAAGGCGGTTCCAGTTGATTGCATCCACTCGGGAAACCCGCGGCGCGGCGGGCGTTTGCATCGCAGTCATGTTCTTCTCCTTTACAGCGTGCAGGACACGCAGCCTTCCACTTCGGTGCCGGCAAGCGCAGCCTGGCGCAGGCGAATGTAATAAAGCGTCTTGATGCCCTTGCGCCAGGCGTAGATCTGGGTGCGGTTGATATCCCGCGTGGTCGCGGTATCGGGGAAAAACAGCGTAAGCGACAGCCCCTGATCCACGTGCTGGGTGGCCTCGGCGTAGGTGTCGATGATCTTTTCCGCGCCGATCTCGTAGGCGTCCTGAAAGTACGCCATGTTCTCATCGTTGAGATACGGCGCCGGATAGTAGGCGCGGCCGAGCTTGCCTTCCTTGCGAATTTCGATCTTGGCGGCCACCGGATGAATACTTGAGGTGGCGTGGTTGATATACGAAATGGAGCCGGTAGGCGGAATCGCCTGGAGATTACGGTTGTAAAGCCCGTGGGCCATAACGGAGGCTTTCAGCTCGCGCCAGTCGTTTTGGTTTGGCAGGTGAATGCCCGAACGCGCAAACAGATCCTTGACCTTGTCGGTGCGCGGCGCCCAGACCTGATCGGTATATTTATCGAAAAAGCGGCCGTCGGCGTAGCGCGATTCGGCAAAGCCCTTGAAGGTATCGCCGTTTTCGATGGCCAGGCGATTGGAAGCGCGCAGGGCGTGGTAGGCCACGGTATAGAAGTACAGGTTGGTGAAATCCAGCCCCTCGTCCGAGCCGTAGTGGATATGTTCCCGGGCAAGAAAACCGTGCAGGTTCATCTGCCCCAGGCCAATCGCCCGGGACCGGGCGTTGCCGTTGGCCACCGACGGCACCGACGACAGGTTGCTGATCTCGGATACAGCGGTAAGCCCGCGCACGGCGGTTTCCACGCTGGAACCGATATCCCCGCTGTCCATCACCCGGGCGATGTTGAGCGAGCCCAGATTGCAGGAAATATCCTCGCCCACCTGCGCATAGCCCAGATCTTCATCGTAGCGGCTGGGCGTATTGACCTGCAGAATCTCCGAGCACAGGTTGCTCATGTTGATGCGCCCGGTGACGGGGTTGTCGCGGTTGGCGCTGTCTTCAAACAAGACGTAGGGGTAACCGGACTCAAACTGCAGCTCGGCCAGGGTCTGAAAAAATGTCCGAGCGTTGATCTTGCTTTTGTGAATACGCTTGTCGGCGACCATCTCACGGTATTTTTCGGTCACGCTGATGTCGCCGAACGCCACGCCGTAGACCCGCTCTACGTCGTAGGGCGAGAACAGATACATATCTTCGTTGTGCTTGGCAAGCTCGAAGGTGATGTCGGGAATGGTCACGCCCAGCGACAGCGTCTTGATGCGGATTTTTTCGTCGGCGTTTTCGCGCTTGGTATCCAGAAAGTGAAGAATATCCGGATGGTGGGCGTTGAGATACACCGCCCCGGCGCCCTGGCGTGCGCCCAGCTGGTTGGCGTAGGAAAACGCGTCTTCCAAAAGCTTCATAATCGGGATAATCCCCGACGACTGGTTCTCAATGCGTTTGATCGGCGCGCCCTGCTCGCGGATGTTGCTGAGCAAAAACGCCACCCCGCCGCCGCGCTTGGACAGCTGCAGCGCGGAGTTGATCGCCCGGCCGATGGATTCCATGTTGTCTTCAATGCGCAGCAGAAAACACGACACCAGCTCGCCGCGCTGGCGCTTGCCGCAGTTGAGAAACGTCGGCGTGGCCGGCTGAAAGCGGCCGTTGATCATCTCGTCCACCAGCGCTTTTGCCAGGGCCTCGTCGCCGCGGGCCAGGGTCAGCGCGACCGTGCAGACGCGATCTTCAAAGCGTTCCAGGTAGCGCTTGCCGTCAAAGGTTTTCAGCGTATAGCTGGTGTAGTACTTGAACGCGCCGAGAAAGCTGGAAAAGCGAAACTTGTAGGCGTAGGCCTGCTCAAACAGCGCCTTGATAAAGGCCGCATCGTACTGTGCGAGCATCTCGGCTTCGTAGTAGCCCTGCTCGACGAGGTAGTCGAGCTTTTCTTCCAGCGAGTGGAAAAACACCGTGTTTTGGTTGACGTGCTGCAAAAAATATTGGCGCGCCGCTTCGCGGTCCTTGTCCAGCTGCAGGCGGCCGTCGGCGCCGTACAGGTTGAGCATGGCGTTAAGCGCGTGGTAATCCAGCGTTTTTGCGGCCTGCTGGGAAGGCGCCGGTGCTACTGATGTGGTGGCCAAAACGAGGTAACTCCCTGACGAACGTTGGCGACGTCTTGCGGCGTGCCAAACAGCTCAAAGCGATATAAAAGCGGCACGCCGCACTTTTTTGCGACGATGCGCCCGGCAATGCCGTAGGCGGCGCCGAAATTGGTATTGCCCGCCGCGATCACGCCGCGAATGAAGCGCCGGTTGTGCGCATCGTTTAAAAAATGAATCACGGGTTTGGGCACGGCCCCGGCGACGCTGCCGCCGCCGTAGCTGGGCACAACCAGAATATAGGGCGACTCGACCTTTAGCGGCGGCACATCTTTTTCAAAGGGAATGCGCTCGGCGGGCAGGTCGAGCTTTTCGATAAAGCGACGTGTATTTCCCGACTTGGTGGAAAAATACACCAGCTGCGGTGCGGTGCTCATGCCGTGGCGGCGGTGAGTTCGCGGATGCGATCCGGACGAAAGCCTGACCAGTGCGCCTCGCCGGCGATAACGACCGGCAGCTGACGATGACCCAGCTGCACCAGCTTGTCGCGGGCTTTGGGCGTTTCGTCTACATTGATAACGGTATAAGAAAGGCCCAGCTTTTCCATTTCCCGGTAGGTTGCCGTGCACTGCACGCACGACGCCGCGCTATACACCGTAATCGCCATTGTTGAGCTCCTCACTGTAAATACGTTGGATCATTAACAGGGATAAACGCGCCCGGGCGCGCAGGTGCGCCCTGCCCGACGGGCACAATATATAGTATATATCGCGCACTTCAAGGCATATTTTGCACTATATATAGTTATTTTCTGCGAAAGATATAACGGCGCAATGTCAAGCTGTCGAGGCGGCGGATTTTATGCTAGGGGCAAGCCGAAGGCGGGAAAACGGGCAGAAAACGTTGCCAAAAATCACGAACGGGCAAAGAACAATACGGGCGTACGGGCATAAAAAAACCGCCCGCTGATCCACAGCGAGCGGTCGGTCACGCTACCGTCGGGGCAGCGTCAGGTCAGCCTGTGCTTCAGGCTACGGCTGCCTGGTAGCGACGCTCGACCTCTTCCCAGTTGATGACGTTGAAAAACGCCGCGATGTAGTCCGGGCGCTTGTTCTGGTATTTGAGATAGTAAGCGTGCTCCCAGACGTCAAGCCCCAGAATCGGCGTGTTGCCGTGGGAAATCGGGCTGTCCTGGTTGAGCGTGTTTTCTACCACCAGCTTTTTCTCCGGCGTTACGCAAAGCCAGGCCCAGCCGCTGCCGAAACGGCCCAGCGCGGCTTTTTTCAGCGCATCCTGAAAGGCTTCATAGCCGCCAAGCTCGGCATCAATGGCCTTGGCCACGTCGCCGTGAGGCTGGCCGCCGCCGTTGGGCGACATCATTTGCCAGAACATGGTGTGGTTGACCACGCCGCCGCCGTTGTTGATCACGGCCTGGCGCTTTTCTTCCGGCACCCGGTCCAGGTTGGCCAGCAGCTCTTCGCCGGGCACGTCTTCAAGGCCGGTGCCTTCAAGCGCGGCGTTCAGGTTGTTGACGTAAGTCTGATGGTGACGCGAATGGTGGATTTCCATGGTGGTCGCGTCAATGTGCGGTTCCAGCGCATCGTAGGCGTAGGGTAGTTCGGGCAGTGTATGTACCATTTGTCATCCTCTCCTTGCGTTATGGTTTTACCGTTGCTCTTGTCAACGCCCTATAAGGTGCGGCCTTGATCGCAGGATTTCAACCGCCGTCGTCGGCGGACCGGTATCGCTACAGCTTGCTTTCCAGCTCAGGCAGCACATCAAAGAGATCGCCCACCAGGCCATAGTCAGCCACTTGGAAAATCGGCGCTTCCTCGTCTTTGTTAATGGCAACGATCACCCGCGAGTCTTTCATACCGGCCAGGTGCTGTATCGCGCCGGAAATGCCCACGGCGATATACAGATCCGGGGCGACGATTTTGCCCGTCTGGCCGACCTGCATATCGTTGGGCACAAAGCCTGCGTCTACCGCCGCGCGCGAGGCGCCGATGGCGGCGTCAAGCTTGTCGGCAATGCCGCCCAGCAGCCGGAAATTCTCGCCGTTGCCCATACCGCGCCCGCCGGACACGATGACGCTGGCACCGCCCAGCTCGGGCCGCTCGCTTACGGCGAGCTGTTCGTCAACAAACTGCGTGAGCGTGTTGTCCACCACGATATCCAGCGCTTCTCGCGGTGCCGCCTCCGCTGCCGGCGCCACGGCGTCAAAGGCGCTGGGGCGCACGGTTATCACCTTGAGATTCTCGCGGTTTTGCACCCGGGCCACGGCGTTGCCGGCATAGATCGGGCGCTTGAATGTATCTGCGCTTTCCACCGCGATAATATCCGACACCTGCCCTACGCCTTTAAGCGCTGCCAGGCGCGGCAGCACGTTTTTGCCGGCCGTTGAGGTGCTTGCAAGCACATGGGTATAGTCGTCGACAAGCGCTGCCAGCAGCGCGCTCAGCGGCTCGGCCAGCCGATGGGCATAAACGGCGTGATCTGCCACGCGCACCCGGCTGACGCCTTCCAGCCCGGCAGCCTGGCCGGCTGCCTCCTGCACGCCGTCCCCCGCCACCAGCACGTCCACGCGGTCATCGATGGCCCGAGCGGCCGCCACGACGTGCGCCGTTTCACCGGCCAGCCGGCCTGCGTCCAGATCGGCGAGTACCAGAATGCTCATGTAATCACCTTTGCTTCGTTTTTGAGTTTATCCACCAGCTCGTCAACCGAGGCCACCTTGACCCCGCCGCGACGCGCTTGCGGCGGCTCAACGCTTAACAGCTCAATATTGGACGCTACGCTGACGCCGAGCGCCTCGGGCGAAGTCTCTTCGAGCGGTTTTTTCTTGGCTTTCATGATCGCGGGCAGTTTGGCATAGCGCGGCTCGTTCAAGCGCAGATCGGCGCTGATCACCGCCGGCAGCGTTAACCGCAGCGTTTGCATGCCGCCGTCGATTTCCCGGGTTACCGTAACGGCTTCGCCGTCCACCTCGATGCTAGAGGCAAAAGTGCCCTGGGCGGCATCCATCATCGCTGCCAGCATCTGGCCGGTCTGGTTGTTGTCGCTGTCAATGGCCTGCTTGCCCAGCAGCACCAGGCCGGGCTGCTCCTGCTCGGCGATCTGCGCCAGCATTCGGGCGGCGTTGAGCGAGTCCACGCGCGCCTCGGTCTGCACGTGGATCGCCCGGTCAGCGCCCAGCGCCATGGCCGCGCGCAGCTGTTCCTGGGCGGCCTTGGAGCCGATGGTGACGGCCACAATTTCGCTGGCCACGCCCTGCTCTTTAAGGCGTACCGCCTCTTCCACGGCGATCTCGCAGAAAGGGTTCATCGCCATCTTGACATGGGTCAGATCCACATCCGTGGCGTCCGGTTTGACCCGGATCCTGACGTTGTGATCGACGACGCGTTTTACCGCGACGAGTACTTTCATAGATGCCTCGCTTGGCCTGAAGGGAAAGCCGACTCCCACCTCGTTATCCGCGCACATCGCGGGGCAAGCACCGCTGCCGGCACACCTGCCGGAAAAAGCACGCCGATAACCATCGAAGGAGCGTTCTTGCACGGGTATTATGCCTCTCATGTACCACAATCAGAAGCGCACACGCCGATGAAAGCGGGCGGGCCGGCCTGACGGCGCCAAGGCCCGCACGGCGTGACGACGAACACAGGAGACATCCCGGTGGAAAACGCACAACGCGAGGTAATGGAGTTTGATGTCGTGATCGTAGGCGCCGGCCCCTCCGGGCTGGCGGCTGCCTGCCGACTGATGCAGCAGGCCCGCCAGGCCGAACGGGCGCTTGACGTTTGCGTGGTGGAAAAAGGCTCGGAAGTCGGCGCGCATATTCTCTCCGGGGCGATCTTTGAAACTCGCGCACTCGACGAGCTCTTCCCTGACTGGGCCGAGCGCGGCGCACCGCTGAATACCCCCGTGCAGCGGGACGCAACGTACCTGCTGCGCAGCGCCACGAAAGCCCATCGCCTGCCCCACGCCCTGGTGCCCAAAAGCATGCACAACACCGGCGACGGCATCACCCGCTACGTTGCCAGCGCCGGTGATCTATGCCGCTGGCTGGCCGAGCAGGCCGAAGCGCTGGGGGTAGATGTCCTGCCCGGCTTTGCCGCCCAGCACTCAATTATCGAAAACGGCCGCGTGGCCGGCATCGTCACCGGTGACATGGGCATTGCCGCCGACGGCACGCCCACCGATAACTATGCGCCAGGCATGGAGCTGCGCGCCCGCTATACGCTGTTTGCCGAAGGCTCCCGCGGGCATCTGGGTCAGCAGCTGATCCGCCACTTCGCGCTGGATGCCGGGTGCGATCCCCAGCATTACGCCACCGGCCTCAAAGAGCTTTGGGAAGTGCCCGCCGAACAGCACAAGCCCGGGCTTGTGCTGCACGGTGCCGGCTGGCCGCTGAGCGGCTCAACCCACGGCGGCTGGTTTTTATACCACGCCGATCACGGCCAGGTGCTGGTGGGGCTGATTGTCGATTTGTCCTACCAGAACCCGTGGATTTCGCCGTTTGACGAGTTTCAACGCATGAAGCATCACCCGCTGCTGGCCCGTCATCTGGCCGGCGGCGAGCGCATCGCCTACGGCGCCCGGGCGCTGACCAAAGGCGGCTTTAACAGCCTGCCCAAAATGACCTTTCCCGGCGGGCTGCTGCTGGGCTGCAACGCCGGCACGCTGAACTTTGCCAAGATCAAAGGCCTGCATACGGCCATGAAATCGGGCATGATCGCCGCCGAAAGCGTCTTCGAGGCGCTGGCGGCAGGCGACGAAGGCGGCCGCGAGCTCACCGACTTTACCCGGCGCTGGCAAGCCAGCTGGGCTTATGCCGAGCTCAGCGAAAGCGCCAGCTTCGGCCCGGCGATTCACCGCTACGGCACCGTGCTTGGCGGGGCGTATAACTTTATCAATCAGCTTGTCGGCGGCCGGCTGCCCAACGTTCACGACACGGCAACCGATCCGGGCTCGCTAAAGCCTGCCGACGCCTTTAGCCCTATCGATTACCCCGCACCTGACGGCAAGCTGTCGTTTGACAAGCCATCATCGGTGTTTTTATCCAACACCCACCACGAGGAAAACCAGCCTTCACACCTCAAACTGGTGGATGCCGATCTGCCCATTCGCCATACGCTGCCCAAATACGCCGAGCCGGCCCAGCGCTACTGCCCCACCGGGGTATACGAAATCGTGGAAAACGCAAACGGCGACAAGCAGGTCCAGATCAATTTCCAGAACTGCATCCACTGCAAGACCTGCGATATCAAAGAGCCCTCGCACAACATCATCTGGACGGCCCCGGAAGGCGGCGGCGGGCCTAACTATCCTAATATGTAGGCCCGCTCCTCTATGCAGGCCCCGCCGGCGCTAGTCGCCGGTGGCAACGCCGCGCGTGGCATCGGTGATCCACTCGCTCCAGGAGCCAACGTAGAGCCGGGGCAGCGCGCGCCCGGCCACGGCGTAGGCCAGCACATGGTGGCAAGCGCTCACGCCCGAGCCGCAGTAGACGGCAATGGCCGGCGCCCGGGGCAGCTCCGCGTTGAGCACGGCCGGGGCTTTGAAACCGCCGTCAGCGGTCAGGTTATCCGTGCTCGGCCGATTGACGGCGCCGGGAATATGCCCGGCCACCGTTTCCATGGGCTCGCTTTCACCGCGAAAGCGCGGCGCGGCGCGCGCATCAACCGGCAGCACCTTGCCGCCGGCCACGGTATCGGCGTCAATCCAGGCGGCGTCGTTGAACCGCGGCCGCCAGTCGCTCGGCACCGGCGCTGCGGTCGCCGTTACCAGCGCCCCGCCGCGCTGCTGCCAGGCATCGAGCCCGCCGTCGAGCACGCGCACGTCCGGATGGCCGGCCCATATTGCCAGCATCCACCAGGCCCGCGCCGCGGCCAGCCGGCCGCTGCAATCGTCATACACCACAACCGGCACGTCGGGTTTGATACCCAGACGCTGCACCACGGCGGTAAACGCTTCGGCGTCAGGCAAGGGGTGGCGCCCGCGCGAGCCGGGCTCGGCGGCCAGCTCATCGTCCAGCGATACGTGCTGAGCGCTGGCAATATGGCCCTGGCGCCACAGGCGCCGGCCGGCCTCGGCGTCGTCAAGCCGCGCGCGACAGTCCAACACCTGCGGCGGCACAGCGCCGGCAAGTGCCGTATCCAGGGCTTCAGCGCAAATCAGCGGATGTAGCATGACAAACTCCAGTCGTCGTTATGAAAGCGGGGTCGCCGTGACTCAACGCCGTGACTCAACGGGCAGGCCGTCAGGGCGCGGCGCTGTCCAGCGATTCAATCGGGGCGCGCCGGGCCATCAGCCGCCGGCGCCCGGCACGCTGGAAGCGCACGTCAATCACCGGGTCGTCAGGGTTGCCTTCCACCGCGGCCACTTCGCCGTCGCCGAACACCGCATGACGCAGCCGCTGGCCGGGGAAGAACTCGCCGGCCGTTGAGGGCATGGCCTCTGGCGTCTGCGACGGCGCTTCCAGCGTTATATCGTCACGCGCGACAGCGGCCAGGTAGCGCCGGGCAATATCCGGGGAGTCCACCGTCAGCGGCGCGGCGGGGGGTGCATCGGCGGCAAGCCGGTCGGCAATCGCCATGGCATCTTGCCAGGCGCACTCGGCGAGAAAACGGCTGGGGCGGTGCTCGCCGCCGTCGTGTATCAGCCGCAGCTCTTCCCGGGCCCGGGTGATCCCCACATAGAACAGCCGGCGCTCTTCTTCCAGGCGCTCGTCGGTGAGCGGGTTGTCGCGGCTGTAGTGGGGAAAGTCCTCTTCGTTGATGCCGGCCACCGCCACCAGCGGCCATTCCAGGCCCTTGGCGGCATGTACCGTACTGATCAGCACGCCGCCGGCCTGGTTGTGCACCGGGCGCTGCAAAAGCTCGATAAAGGCGTCGGGGTCGGCTGCGCTCTGCGCCTGCTCGATCAGCACGTCCAGCAGGCGGACATCTTCTTCGCCCTTGTCGCGCCGGGCGGCGGCGCGCTTGAGCACTTTTTCCGCCTCCACCGCGTCCACCACGTAGCGCAGCAGCTTGGCCGGCGGCCAGGCGCCAAGCTTTGGCAGCTCGCACAGCAGCGCCCAGCGCTTTTTCAGCGTCTTGCGCTGCAGCGCCTTGAGCTCGGTGAGCTGCGGGTCGCCGCGCTCGGGCCAGCGCTGGGTGTCGGCCAGCCGGCAAGCCAGCCGCCAGAGCTTTTCCCGGGCGACGAAGGTGGTCGGCTGGGACAGCAGCAGCAGCAGCAGCGCGGGGTCGTGGAGCAGATTGGGCTGGCGGGCCAATCGAAGATAGCCGGCCAGCGCCTGCACCAGCGGCAGACGAAAGACAAAGCGATCTTCTCGCGAAAGGCGAAAGGGGAGTCCGGCTTGTAAAAGCGCCAGCTGAAACGGCACCGATAGGGCCCAACTACGCACCAATAGGCAGGCCTCAGCGAGCGGACGGCCCCGGGCC
Organism: Halomonas cibimaris; assembly: GCF_055379665.1. Taxonomy (NCBI): domain Bacteria; kingdom Pseudomonadati; phylum Pseudomonadota; class Gammaproteobacteria; order Oceanospirillales; family Halomonadaceae; genus Halomonas; species Halomonas cibimaris. The sequence continues at coordinate 2,098,673 of NZ_AP043828.1, read as the reverse complement.
TGCCAGTCGGTCAGCGCATCCAGCAGCGCGCGGCTGCCCTGCCCTACGGCCACCCGAGTCGCCGGCGTTGCCGGGCCGGCCAGGCACAGCTGATCGGGCCGGCGGCGGTTGGCGGCAATGGCATAGTTGGCCGAAAGCGCCAGCGCGTGGCCGTGGCGAAAGGTGACCGACAGCGGATAGTCCTGCGCTTTGCCAAAGGTGGCGGTAAAGTCGGCAAGCATGGTATCGGGGCGGGCCCCGCGCCATTCGTAGATGCACTGGTTGGCATCCCCCACGGCCATGACGTCGGCCTGGTCACCGGCCAGCAGCGCCAGCAGACGCTGCTGGGCGGCGTTGATGTCCTGGTATTCATCAATGATAACGTGATCCAGAAAGCCGGCTACCCGGGCGCGCAGGGTCTCATCGGCTTCCAGCACCTTGAGCGGGCGATACAGCAGGTCGGCGTAGGTCATCACGCCGTCTTCGTGCAGCAGGCGCTCGGCCTCGTGAAAGGCGGCGGGAAAATAGTCGGTATCGACATCCAGCGCCAGGCGCGGATACAGCGCCTCGGGGGCCAGCATTTCGGCTTTGACCAGCGCGCAGTAGTGCGCCAGCGTTTCCAGCCGGTCGCTTTCCAGGGCCGCATCCCGGCGCTCGCGTTCGTGCTCCAGCACGCTCAGGCTGGCCTGGCGCAGCAGGCGCTCCAGCTGCCAGTCCGCCGACAGCAGACGGCGCGGCTGGAGCACGCCCCAGCGGCACAGGCTCTGGCTCAGCCGGTGGCCCAGCGAGTGAAAGGTGCGCACGTCGGGCAGCGCCTGCCCGGGCGGCGCCATACTGCTCAGACGGCGCTGAAAATCTTCTCGCGCCGAGCGGTTGAACATCAGCACCAGCATCCGTTTGGGCGCCACGCCCTGGGCCAGCAGGTGCAGCACCCGTGCCGCCATGGTAGTAGTTTTGCCTGCGCCGGCCACCGCCGCTACCCGCGCGTGGCCGCCGGCGTGGTGGATCACTGCCTGCTGCTGCCGGGTGAGCCTCACAGCGCCGCGTCTGCCTCGTCGTCGTCCAGGGTGCCCAGCAGGTGCCAGGCGCCGCCGCTTTCGATGCCGACCTGCGTGCCGGCCTCGGTCCGGCGCAGGCTGGCGGCGTCAACCAGCTGATAGTAAACGTTGCGATTAAGCCGGGCGGCAAGGCCAAAGCGCACCGGCACCTGCGGTGCCGCATCGCCTGCCGGGGTGGCCGTCATGGTCAGCGGGTGATCGCCGTCCAGGCGCAGCGCGTCGCCGTGATCGGTGGTCAGCCACCAGTCGCGGCCTTTTTGGCAGGCCGCGACAATCATCAGCGGGCAGTCTTCGACGTCGATGCGCACCCGCTCGGCCGGTGTCACCAGGCACACGCCTTCAGGATCGCGGCGCAGCAGGCTCGCCAGCAGCCGCACAAGGGCCGGGCGCGTAAACGGCTCGCCCTGGTGCCACCAGCTGCCGTCGGCCTTGATGGTCAACGGTATATCGCCACAAAACGGCGGCTGCCACTGATCCACCGGCGGTACTTCAACAGTGTCTTCAGCGTATTGCAGTAAACGTTCAAGGTGCATGCTGACCTCTCTGTATCGTCAACGATCGCTGCCCGGCTACCGGATGAGCCCGGCTCGGCTCAAAGCATCACGCTGCTCGGCCGAGACGTCGGGCGCGGCGGCGCGAAACAAACGATAGAAGTTGGCCGTGGTCTGCATCGCAACTTCGTCAACGCTGATGCCGCGCTCTTGGGCGATGCACTCGGCCACCTCAACCACCCAGGCCGGCTCGTTGGGCTTGCCGCGATGCGGCACCGGTGCAAGATAGGGGCTGTCGGTTTCGATCAGCAAACGGTCCAGCGGCAGCCGGCGCGCCACGTCGCGCAGGGCCGCCGCGCTGGCAAAGGTGACAATGCCGGACAGCGAAATATAAAGCCCCAGCCCCACCGCTCGGCGGGCCATGTCGATATCTTCGGTAAAGCAGTGCAGCACGCCGCCAACGCTTGGGTCCAGGTGTTTTTCCAGCAGCGCCAGGGTGTCTTCCCTGGCGTCGCGAGTATGCACGATCACCGGCAGCCCAAGCGCTCGGGCGGCAATCAGGTGGCGCTCGAAGCGGGCGTGCTGAACGTCTGGCGGTACGCTTTCACGGTAGTGGTAGTCCAGCCCGGTCTCGCCGATGGCCACCGCGCCGAAATGGGCCGCGGCGTCGATAATGGCGTTGGCATCGGGCTCTTGCGCCGGCGTATGCAGCGGGTGCAGGCCGGCCGAGATAACCACATCGTCATGCGCCCGGGACAGCGCGGCAAGCTCGGGCATGCCTTCAAGGCTGGTGGACACGGCAAGAAACTGCGTGACCTGCGCCCGGCGCGCAGCGTCAAGGGCAGCGCCAACGTCGCCGCCGTGCGTTTTGTCCGAGAGACGATCGAGATGGCAGTGGGAATCAACAAACATGGAACACATCGCCTGAGTAAACGCGCCGTGTCTTGCGCCACGGCCTGAATAAAAGTAGCAATGCCAGAGCGGGCTAGAGGGTATAGGAGGCGCTGGCACTTTCCATTTGACCGGCCAGCAGCGTTTCAATGCGATCGCGAACGTTGTAGTCCTGCTGGCTGAAATGTACGCCCACGCCGGGGGTGCGTCGCCCGGTGACGCCTTCGGGGGAAATCCACGCCACCTCGCCGTTTACGGTCAGCTCCTGGCTTTCACCGGGTAAGGTCAGCATCACAATAATCGGATCACCCAGCATGCAGCGCTCGCGGGTGGCGATAAACAGCCCGCCGCGTTCAAGAAACGGCATGTACATCGACAGCAGCGTGGGCACGTCGGGAATCGCCGTTGTCAGCAGTTTTTGCGCACTCACAGTCGCTCTCCGTGGGGAATAATGCGTGGGCGCCGGCCTGCCGGCTTTCGCACGCGTTCAAAAACGCAGCAGCGCCGACCAGCGCACCAGCCACGCCTCAAGCACCAGCTGCGGGTTGGGATTGCTTCCCACGGCCAGCAGACGCCGCTGCTCGCGGGCATAGTCAAGCAGCCGAAACCAGTCCTGCACCCGAGCGTTTTTGACGGCCTGACGGTACAAGGGAAGCTGATCGGGATTTCTCAGCCGCCGGCTGTCGCCGGACAGGCCAAAACCGATCAGATCTTCAAGCCAGGCAACACCGTACCACAGGATGTCGTCCACCGCCTGGCGGTCCAGCCGTGCCGCTTCGGAAACCGGCTCGGCCCCGCGCACCAGCTGCTCAAAGCAGTCGTGCAGCTGCTGGCGAAGGGCGCGCTGTTCCGGCGTGGCAAGCTCAAGGGCCAGCAGCGGCAAACCGCCTGCCACCTGCCACCAAAAGCACGCCTCCTCATCGCTGCCCAGCCGGCCGGCAAGCCAGGCGCGACAGTCGTCAAGCGCCACCGGCGACAGCGACCACTGCTGGCAGCGTGAACGAATGGTGGGCAGCAAACGCGACGGCACATCGGCAAGCAGGACAAACAGCGTCCGGCTGCCCGGCTCCTCCAGGCTTTTCAGCAGCGCGTTGCTGGCCGCTACGTTCATGGCCTCGGCTGGGCTGATCACGATCACGCGATAGCCGCTTTGCTGGGCTGTCTGGGCGACAAAGCGGTTGATCTCACGCACGGTGTCGATGCGAATCTGGCGCTTGCCCTCTTCCGGCGCAATACGCATAAGGTCAGGATGGTACCCCGACTGCAGCATCCGACAGGCGTGACACTCGCCGCAGGCCGTGGCGGCATGGCCGGCGCACAAAATACGCGCCGCAAGCGCCTCGGCCAGCACCTGCTTGCCCACGCCGCGGGGGCCGCTGAGCAGCAGCGCATGGGGCAGACGGCCGCTTTGCTCCAGCTGCCACAGGCGCTCCCAGAGCGGCTGATGCCAGGGCAGCGGGCGGGGCTGCTCTTGCTCTGACGCTAGCGCCATGCTGCCGTCCGCTGGTCAAGTACGGCCGCCAGCTGGCGCTGCACCGTCGCCAGAGGTTTTGCGGCGTCAATCACGGCAAAGCGCGCCGGTTCGGCGGCGGCGCGCTGCCGGTAGGCATCACGCACCGCGATAAAAAACGCGTCGCGCTCGCGCTCAAAGCGATCGCGCTCGCCGCCTCCGGCCTTTGCTCTTTGGCTGACCCGGCGCGAGGCGGCGTCAACGGGCATGTCCAGCAGCAGCGTCAAGTCCGGGGCTGTGCCCTGCTGGACAAAACGCTCGAGCACGCCTATGCGCTCGGCGTCCAGGCCGCGCCCGCCGCCCTGATAGGCATAGGTCGCGTCGGTAAAACGATCGCACACCACCCAGGCCCCGCGGGCCAGCGCCGGGCGGATCTTTTCGGCCAGATGCTGGGCTCGGGCGGCAAACATCAGCAGCAGTTCAGCGTCCGGGGCCAGCGGCTGGTCAAAACCGGGGTCCAACAGCAGCTCGCGCATGGCCTCCCCGCGCGGCGTGCCGCCCGGCTCGCGGGTGCGCACCACTTCAACGCCGCGCGCTTCAAGCCAGGCGGTGACAAACGCCATATTGGTGGATTTGCCTACGCCTTCCCCGCCTTCCAGGGTAATCAAGCGTCCACGCTGGGTCATAAAAGCCTCGCCCCGGGTATCGGATCAGTCATTGTCGCTACGAATAAAGCGGTTTACCGCATTATTGTGCTCACGCAGGCTGCGGGAAAAATAGTGTGAACCGTCGCCTTTGGCAACAAAATAAAGCGTATTGCCGTCCAGCGGGTTCACCGCAGCGTCAAGCGCGGCCTTGCCCGGCAAGGCAATGGGCGTGGGCGGCAATCCGTCGATGACGTAGGTGTTGTAAGGCGTTTTTTCCCGCAGATCGGCCCGGGTAATATTGCCGTCATAGCGCCTACCCATGCCGTAAATAACCGTGGGGTCGGTTTGCAGGCGCATGCCCCGCTTCAAGCGCCGAGAAAATACGCCGGCAATTTCGCGCCGCTCTTCGGGCACGCCGGTTTCCCGCTCGATCAGCGAGGCCATGATCAGTGCTTCATAGGGCGTATCCAGCGCCAGCTCGTCGGCTCTGGACGCCCACGCCTGATCGAGCATCTGCGCCATGCGTGCGTGCGCCTGGCGCAAAATGTCCGTATCGCTCATGCCCCGGTGGTACTGGTAGGTATCAGGAAAAAACCAGCCTTCCGGGTGCGCTTTGTCCACCTCGATCAGCTCAAGCACCTCGGCATCCGTTTTTCCGGCGGTGCGATGCTTGAGCTTTTGCGCCTCGTCAAGCCGTTCGCGCATCTGAGCGAAGGTCCAGCCCTCGGGCACGGTCAGCGAGTAAGTCACCACGTTGTTACTGCCCAAAAGCGCCATCAGTTCGCGGCTGTCCATATCCGGCATCAGCCGGTATTCGCCTACCCGCAGCGCCGGCACTTTTTGCGGGTATACCCGGGCCAGCACCTTCAGCGCCCAGGGGTCTGCGATGACGCCTTGCTGCCCAAGCTCGGCGATTACCTGATGGAAGCCGGCTCCCTCGGGGACCTGATAGAGCAGCGGCTCGTCCAGGGCCAGCGGCGCGGCCAGACGGCTTTGCCAGTAGGCGTAGCCGCCGGCCGCCGCGGCAACACCCAGCGCGACAAGCACCGCCAGCACGGTGAAAAGGCGTTTCACGTCAATTCTCCCCCGATAAGGATGGATAGCCCAAAAGCGCGTGCGCGTCGGCCTGCAGCCACGCCCCGGCAGCCTCGGCAAACCGGCGCAGCGGCTCGCCGGACGGAGTCAACAGCGACCTCACCGGCCACAGGCCCTGAACCGAGTTGCCCACAAACAGCTGCTCGACGGCGGACGACTCGATCAGGGTCTCGGCGCCAAGCAGCGCTTCCTGCACCCGGCCCTGCTCCAGCAGCGCGGCCCGCAGGGTACCGGCCACGCCGCAGGCGTCGAGCGTTGGTGTCCACCAAGCGCCGGCTTCGCGCCAGAACACGTTCATGGCGGTGGCCTCCACCACGTTGCCCCGGGTATCGGCCAGCAGCCCTTCGGCAATATCGGCGCGCTGCCACTCCCGCCTGGCCAGCACGTTTTCCAGCCGGTTCAGATGCTTGATGCCGGCGAGCGTCGGCTGGCGGGCCAGGCGTAGCGTACAGAGGCATACATCAACCCCGCTCCAGCGCTCAACGGCCGGAGCAAACGCCGTGCGCCGATGCAGCAGCCGGGGCCGGGGCGCGTCGGGCATGGCGTAGCCGCGCCCGCCGCTGCCCCGGGTGAAGATGATCTTGAGCACTTCAAGCCCGTCGGCCGGTCCGTCCAGGCAGGCGTCAAGCTCGGCGTCAGCCGGCAGCTCGATACCCAGCACTCGGCAGCCTTGGTGCAGCCGAGCGCGATGGTACGGCCACAGCACCGGTTTACCATCGCGCAGCAGTACGGTTTCAAACACGCCGTCGCCGTAGGCCAGGCCACGGTCGTCAAACGGCACCTGATCCGCTGATGCCATGATAGGCTCCGTTACGTAAGCGCCGGCTTACACTTTTTGAAACAGCAGCGAGCCGTTGGTACCGCCGAAACCAAAAGAGTTGGACAGCGCCACGTCGATGCGCATGTTCCGGGCGGTGTGGGGCACGTAGTCCAGCCGGCAGCCTTGCTGGGGGTTGTCCAGGTTGATGGTCGGCGGCGCGATCTGATCGCGGATGGAGAGCACGCTGAACACCGCCTCCACCGCACCTGCGGCACCCAGCAGATGGCCGATCATGGACTTGGTAGAGCTGACTGCCACGGCCGCCGACGCATCTCCCAGCACCTGCTCGATGGCACGGCTCTCGGCCAGGTCGCCGGCGGCCGTGGAGGTGCCGTGGGCGTTAATATAGTCCACAGCGGCCGGTGCAACCCCGGCATCCTTGATGGCGTTGCGCATGGACATCGCCGCGCCGCTGCCGTCTTCGGGCGGTGCGGTCATGTGGAAAGCGTCGTCGCTCATGCCAAAGCCGCTCATTTCGGCATAGATAGTGGCGCCGCGCGCCTTGGCATGCTCGTATTCCTCAAGCACCAGCACGCCGGCACCGTCAGACAGCACAAAGCCGTCGCGCTCGGCGTCCCAGGGGCGGCTGGCCGCTTCGGGGTCGTCGTTGCGGGTGGAAAGCGCCCGGGCCGCCGAAAAACCGCCAAGGCCCAGCGGCGTGGTGGCCATTTCTGCCCCGCCGCAGACCATGACGTCGGCATCGCCATAGGCAATGGTGCGCGCGCTGTAGCCGATGTTGTGAGTCCCGGTGGTGCAGGCGGTGGTAATGGCGATGTTGGGGCCTTTAAAGCCGTACTGGATCGCCATGTTGCCGGAAATCATATTGATGATAGAGCCGGGCACGAAAAACGGCGAAATACGCCGAGGACCGCTTCTCTGCAGCGCATTGTGGTTGTGCTCGATCATCGGCAAACCGCCGATGCCCGAGCCGATGGCGACCCCGATACGCTCGGCGTTATCGTCACGGCACTCGATCCCCGCATCGGCAACGGCCTGGGCGCCGGCGGCCATGCCGTACTGGATGAACAGGTCCATCTTGCGCGCATCCTTGGGGTTTAAGTAGGCGGAAATATCAAAGTGCTTGATCGATCCGCCAAAACGCGTGTTAAACCCCTGGGTATCGAAATGCTCGATAGGGGCGATACCGCTTTTGCCGGCTACGATGTTAGCCCATGACTGCTCTACGGTATTCCCGACCGGGGTCACCAGGCCTAGCCCGGTTACCACTACCCTTTTTCGTGCCATTCGCTTTCCTCCAGGCATCCTTGGTGACGTAACCCGCGTGGGGCACTGGCTGGCGCATACGCAGCGCAGCTATCAAGCCGGCACAGTATAACGAAATTTACGCGCCGTATTCAGCCGGCAAACAAAAAGCCGCCCATGACAGGACGGCTTTTATGTGGGCGATTGCACCGCCCCGGTTTTTTCGCTGCGACAGCCCTTACTGGTGGGCGTTTACGTAGTCGACAGCTTCTTGAACCGTGGTGATTTTTTCGGCTTCTTCATCGGGGATTTCGGTGTCGAATTCCTCTTCCAGGGCCATAACCAGCTCGACGGTATCCAGCGAGTCAGCGCCGAGGTCTTCAGTGAAGGAAGAGCTGCTCTGAATGTCTTCTTCCTTGACGTTCAGGCGCTCGGCCACAACTTTCTTTACGCGCTCTTCAATAGTACTCATTAACGTACTCCAGTCATTCTCGTCAGCCGTACCAGTGCCGGCTATTGGGAAACCGCAAGCCAAAAGCTGCGGGTAGTTTATAGACGCCCTTGCGCTGACGCAACCGCCAGTTCAAGGGTCATCAACGCATATTCATGCCGCCGTTGACGTGCAGGGTTTCGCCGGTGATGTAGCCGGCGCCGTCGCTGGTCAAAAAGCCCACGGCCGCGGCAATTTCGTCGGGTTCTCCCAGGCGCGCCAGCGGAATCTGCGCCAGCAGCGCCTCTTTTTGCGCTTCAGGCAGCGACTCGGTCATGTCGGTGGCAACAAACCCCGGTGCCACGGCGTTGACCGTAATAGCACGCGACGCCACTTCCCGGGCCAGCGCGCGACTGAAGCCTTCCATGCCGGCCTTGGCCGCCGCGTAGTTGCTCTGGCCGAGATTACCCATGGTGGCAACCACCGAGCTGATCGAGACGATGCGACCGAACCGCGCCTTGGTCATGCCCCGCAGGCAGGCCTTGCTGACCCGATAGACCGACTTGAGGTTGGTGTCCATCACCTCGTCCCACTGGTCTTCTTTCATGCGCATCAGCAAATTATCACGGGTAATGCCGGCGTTGTTGATCAGAATAGTGGGCGCGCCGAAGCGCTCGCCGATAGCTTTAAGCACGCTATCAATGCTTGCCTGGTCGGTAACGTTGAGGCACATGCCGGCCCCTTCAATGCCCTGCTCGACAAAAGCGGCATCAATTTTTTCAGCACCGGCTTCGCTGGTGGCCGTCCCCACGACAATGCGTCCCTGGCGGGCCAGCTCATACGCCACGGCACGACCAATCCCCCGGGAGGCACCGGTCACCAACGCCACGCGGCGCGGCTGTGTTGTCTCTTCCTGTGTCATTGCAGTATGCCTTACTCAAGAATCAGAAGATGAGCTCAAAAATCAGAGGATGATCAGCCTTCGCCGGCAACGCCGGCGCGGGCCAGCTCCAGCGCAGCGTCGAGGCTGTCCGGGTCGTTAACCGCCAGGCTCTTGCTGCCGCGCACGATACGCTTGTTCAAACCGGTCAGCACCTTGCCCGGCCCGCATTCGACAAAAACACCGGCGCCTTTCTCCTGCATGGCCAGCACGCAGTCGCTCCAGCGTACCGGCTGATACAGCTGCTCGATCAGGCGGGTGCGCAGTGTGCCCGTATCGGCATGGGCCTGAGCGTCGACGTTTTGAACCACCGTATAGCGGGGCGCACGCAGCGTCATGTCGGCCATGGCCTCTTCCAGGCGCTCGGCCGCCGGACGCATCAGCTCGCAGTGCGACGGCACCGATACCGGCAGCGCCATGGCACGCTTGGCGCCGGCTTTCTGACAGGCGGCAATAGCGCGTTCCACCGCCGCCTTGCTACCGGCAATCACCACCTGCCCGGGGGCATTGTAGTTGACCGCGGCAACCACCTCACCCTGCGCGGCGTCGGCGCAAGCCTGCTCGACGGCTGCGTTATCCAGGCCGAGAATCGCCGCCATCGCGCCCTGCCCTTCAGGCACCGCCTTTTGCATGGCCTCGCCGCGCAGCCGCACCAGCCGAACCCCCTCGGCATAGCTCATCACGCCGGCGCACACCATGGCGCTGTATTCGCCCAGGCTATGCCCGGCCATGACGCCGGGCCGCGGGCCTTCCAGCTCCTGCCACACGCGCCAGATCGCCACGCTTGAGGCCAGCAGTGCCGGCTGCGTGCACGCCGTGGCGTTCAGCGACGCCTCCGGCCCTTCCTGAACGACCTTCCAGAGGTCATAGCCCAGCGCGTCAGACGCTTCTTCAAACGTGGTGCCTACCACGCTGTAGCGTTCCGCCAGCTCTCGCAGCATTCCCGGCTGCTGAGAGCCTTGCCCGGGAAACATGAGGGCAAGGGGTTGAGACATGTCGTTCACCTTTGGTTTTGTTGGCTGTTCTTGGCATCCGTGCGTTGGCACGTGCCCGTTTGGCGTACCTGCAAACCGGCTACGGCATCGCTTGCCAGCGCTGGGCAAGGCGCCCTGGAAGGTCGTGCTCGACCTCCTGCATGGCGCGTCGAATCGCGTAGTAAAAGCCTTCCGCGTGGGCCCCGCCGTGGCTTTTGACCACGATGCGCGAAAGCCCCAGCAGGCTTGCGCCGTTGTAGCGCACCGGGTCGAGCTCTTGCTTTAGCCGCCTGAGCACCGGACGCGCCAGAAGGCTCGCCAGCCGGCCGCTGAGGCGGGACTCAAACGCGTTTTGGACACGCTCAACCAGCATTCCGGCAAGCCCTTCGCTGGATTTGAGCACGGCATTGCCGACAAAACCGTCGCATACCATGACGTCCAAAGCGCCGCTGTAAAGATCACCGCCTTCGGCATACCCGCGGTAGTCAAACACGCCGGCGGCGCCGTGGCCGCGCAGCACGGCGTCGGCCTGGCGCACGCGGCTGCTGCCTTTGGTCGCCTCGGCCCCGACGTTGAGCAGCGCTACCCGCGGCATGCGCACACCGTCGACGCTTTGCGCCATGGCCGCGCCCAGCACGGCAAAATCCACCAGGCGCTGCGCCGGTGAATCGACGTTGGCGCCCAGGTCAAGCAGGTAGCACTGCCGCTGCCGGCGAGCCGGAATCGCTGTGCTGATGGCCGGACGCTTGATGCCCGGCAGCATGCCCAGAGCACGCCGGGAAAATGCCACCATGGCCGCGGTGTTGCCAGCGCTGACGGCAGCGTCCAGCCGGCGCCGGCTGTCGCCAAGCGCCTCAAGCATGCAGGCCATGCTGGTCGTGCGGCCGTGGCGCAGCGCCCAGGCCGCCGTGGCCTCTGCCGGCACGCCGTCTGCGGCATCACAGGGGATCAAACGCGACGTTGCCGCAGCCAAGGGCTGCGGCAAGCGCGAAAGTTCGGCAAGCACGTGCCGGCGCGGGCCATAAAGCTCAAGCACCAGCTCAGGGTACTCCTGCGCTGCGCGGGCGGCTCCGTGAATAATGGCGCGGGAGCCGTGATCGCCTCCCATGACATCAACGGCTATACGCACGCGTTACCGAGCTGCTTGGCCGCACCAGACATTGGCTGTTTAAACCTCAACAACCTTGCGGCCGCGGTAGTAGCCGTCGGGCGCTACGTGATGGCGCAGATGCGTGGTGCCGGTTTCCTTGTCCTGAGACAGCGTCGGCGCGCTCAGCGAGTCGTGGCTACGACGCATACCGCGAGCGGAGCGAGTTTTACGGTTCTTTTGAACTGCCATGGGAATTCTCCAAGCTATATAGAAAGGGAGTTACTGCTTGCCTTTCAGGGTGCGCAGCACCGCAAAAGGGTTGTCGTCAGGCGCTGACGCCTCTTCTGTCGCATCGTCTGCCTTGCTGACCAGCTGCTGCGCCGGCACAAGGCAGTCGGCTTCATCGTGGTAGACCACCTGAGGCAGGCTGAGAATCAGCTCATCCTCAACCAGCGCCAGCAGATCCAGCTGTTCGTTTTCCACCAGCACCGGCTCGTGGCTGGCCGGCAGCTCGCCGGCAAGCGACTCGTCAGCCACCATGCCCAGCAAAAACTCGCTTTCCACCGCGCGTTCAATCGGTGCATGACAGCGCCGGCAGGCAAGCGCCAGGTCAGCCTTCAGCCAGCCCTGTATCTGGCGGCGGCCCTGCAGGTCAATACCGAAGTCAAGCACCACGCGGCAGTCTCCTGCCTGGGGGCCGGCTTCTTCGGCAAGGCGAGAAAGGCCGCCGAGCGGCACAAGGCCTTCGAGTCGTTCGCGGCGGGCGGCAAGCTTGTAGGGCTCAACGCGGCCGGGGAGTTGTGAGGTCGACATAGGCGCGCAATGATAGGCACTCCCCCCGTCGGTGTCAAAGCCTGAAAGGCAATCTCACAGCGGCCCGGCGCGCTTAACGCTCTGCGGTGAAATGCAGCGGCGACGGCGAGACGGAAAGGCCCAGCGCCTGCGCTGCCGTCCGGGCAAAACGCCGCGTTAGCCGGTCCAGCGGCCCCAGCGCCGGCGTATAGTCCTGCCGCCGCATGCCGCCGGTATACTCGCGCGCCACGTCCTCGATACTGGCCAGGCGATCGACCAGCCCCAGCTCGATGGCCTGCTCGCCGCTCCATACCAGCCCTGAGAACAGCCGCGGATCGTCCGCCAAACGCGCGCCGCGCCCGGCCTTGACGTCGGCCACGAACTGCTGATGGGTGGTGTCCAGCACCGTCTGCCAGAACGCTTGCGTGTCTTCGTTCAAGGGCTGAAAAGGATCGAGAAACGCCTTGTTCTCCCCGGCGGTCATCACCCGGCGCTCAATCCCCAGCTTATTGATGGCCTGCTGCGCGCCAAAGCTTGAGTAGATCACGCCGATAGAGCCCACCAGACTCGCCGGGGACGCCACCACCTCATCCGCCGCAGCGGCGATATAGTAGGCACCGCTGGCACCGATATCCTCGATCACGGCAATGATCGGTTTGTCCCCCGCCTGGCGCAGGCGCATGACTTCGGCGTATATCCGCTGCGACTGTACCGGGCTGCCTCCCGGGCTATTGATATGCAGCACGACCGCCTTGGCGCTCTGCGCCTGCCAAGCGCGATTGAGCCCGCGAATCAGCCGCTCGGCGTTGGCCGGCGCGTCGCTGGCAATGGGGCCCTCTACCGCCACCACGCCCAGGTGCGGCTGCGCACTCACCGCCGACGCCGGCTGGCCACCAAACAGGCTATAAGCGCTGAGCAGCACCGACATCAGCAGCAGCGTTGCCAGTAGCAGGCGAAAAAATATTTTCCAGCGTCGGCTGCGACGCTGCTCGATCAGCACCCCGCCGATCCAGCGGTCCATCATGGCCATCTGCTGCAGGCGCTGGCGCTCGCGCAGGGTATCGGTATCGTCCTCGGGATAGCCCGCGCCGCCGGGCGGCTCGGCGGAGGCCGCGTCGCTGTCGGTCCAGGGATCTCGCCGGGCGGTACGGCCGCCCTGTTCGCCGCCGCTGCCGGTTGGCTCGTCGCTCATACTGCCTCCTTACTGTATTCGGAATTTACCGCAGCGCGGCGGGCGCCGCCTTCACGGCCGTGGCCTCCAGCCAGTCAAACAGTTCGTCAACGTTCTGGGCAATGTGCAAAGGCTCACAGGCGGCTAGCCGATCGGTATTGTGGACCCCGTAGCCGACGCCTACGCTCGCCATTCCCAGCGCGCGCGCCATGGCCAGGTCATATTCGCTGTCGCCGATCATGACGGCACGGCTGACCGGCACTGCAAGCTCGTCAAGCAGCTCGGCCAGCATCAGCGGGTCCGGCTTGGAGCGGGTTTCATCGGCGGTGCGGCTGGCATGAAACCAGCCGGCGCTGCCGGTATCGGCAAAAACCCGCTCCAGACCGCGCCGGGTCTTGCCCGTCGCTACCGCCAATCTCGGTGAGTGCTGGTGGCGCAGGCGCAAAAGCCGCGCCTCGACGCCGTCAAAAAAGGCCATGGGCGTGCTGTCGGCATGGACGAAATAGTGCGCGTAGCGCTCGCGCAGCCGGGCCGACTGCGCGGGCAAAATGCCCGGGCACAGCCGCGCTACCGCCTCGGGCAGCCCAAGCCCGATAATATTTTCCACGGCGTCAGGCGAAAGCTCGCCCCACTCGGCGTCGCGCGCGGCGGCCTGCATGCTGGAAACAATACGCGGCACCGAGTCCATCAGGGTGCCGTCCCAGTCAAAGATCATCAGTTCAAACGTCATGGCGTGGTCTATCCGCGAAGAGAGTTCAGCACCTGCTCCAGCACATCGGGCAGCGGTGCTTTGACCGTGATCATGCGCCCGCTGCCGGGCTCGGGAAAGCTCAGCGAGCGCGCATGCAAACACAGTCGGCCAACCTTCAGCCGCTGCGTCAGCGCGCCGCTTTCCCGGCTGGCATACTTGTCATCCCCCAGCAGCGGGTGTCCGGCATGGGCGGCATGCACGCGAATCTGGTGGGTGCGCCCGGTGATCGGCTCCGCCTCGATCAGCGTGGCACGCCGGAACGTCTCCGCTACGGCAAAGCCGGTGCGAGCAAATTTGCCGTCCACGGCGACCCGTACGCGGCGCTCGCCGTTGCCGGCGTCAAAACGATCCAGCCGCGCGCTGACAAAGGCCTTGCGCGCCGGCCAGCGTCCGTACACCAGCGCCAGATAGCGTTTTTCCATGGCGTGCTGCTTCAGCGCCTCATTAAGCGAAAGCAGCGCCTCGCGAGACTTGGCCAGCAGCAAACAGCCCGAAGTATCGCGATCGAGCCGGTGCACCAGCTCGATAAAATCAAGGTCGTCACGCACCTGGCGCAGCGCCTCGATCAGGCCGATCTTGACCCCGCTGCCGCCGTGCACGGCAAGCCCTGACGGCTTGTTCAGCACCAGCCAGTCGTCGCTTTCGCGCAGTACGCTGCCCAACAGCACGTCGCGCAGGTTATCGCTGACCTCTCTGACGGCTTCTCTGGGCGCCAGCCGCAGCGGCGGCACCCGCACGGTGTCGCCGGCCTGCACGCGATAGCCGGCCTTGATGCGCTTTTTGTTCACGCGCACCTCGCCTTTGCGCACGATGCGGTAGATCAGCGCCCGGGGGGCGCCTTTCAGCCGGGTCATCAGGAAGTTATCAATGCGCTGCCCCGCCTGCTCCGGGGCGATTTCAACCCACTGCACGTCGCGCCCTTCGGCCATGGCGGTGTCCTCCTGTCGCCGGGAAAAGCGCCATTCTAGCGCACCCGTGCGGACAATGCGCCCACTGCTGCCTGGCAATTGACGGCGGTGAAATTGCTGGCCGTTGGCTTTACTGTTATATTCCGATGCGCTCGCCCTCCAAGCGCTTTCGCGCTTCTGTGTGCCGCACCGCTGCGCACGAGTGACCAGTGCCATAGCGTCCAACACGTGCCATCACAGAACGCCCGCACTCCGGTGGGCGCTTGCCCGGGCTCGGCGCCTGCCCGACCGACACGCAGGCCAGAGCAAGGTAAATGCCATGACACGCAACACGGTTGACGCCGGCTGTGCCGGCGCCGGCTTAGAGTAACGCTACGGATACGCGCCAGGCAGGCCGTTGCCACTGGCGTTGCCGGCCGTTGAGGCCGGCGCAGTCACCGTACAAAGCAGCAGTACAAGGCAGCAACAACACAAGACATACGCTACGCCCGCCGCGGCTACGCTTTCACGTCACAAGGCGTGCCCGGCGGCGGGCGAAACAAGTTCAACGTTGTGCCGGTGGCCGGCGTTGGTAAATCGGGGAATGACAGGTGTTGGCGGCGCCCGCAGAGCCGGATGGCCTTGACAGCCACCGAAACACGTTCTGCCGCCGCCGCGCTCCCGGCGACGCTTCTTTTCGGCCTGCACCTTCAGGCCGGGGCGGCCTTGGGCCGCAAGAAAGACGCCGGGCCAGGCACGCATCCTGCGATTTATCAATGCCGTCTTGGACAAAGCACCGGCACGCAACGCTATGCGAGACAACATGAAACGGATGCTCATCAATGCGACCCAGCCCGAAGAGCTGCGCGTCGCCCTTGTCGATGGTCAGCGCCTTTTCGATCTGGACATTGAATCCGGCGCGCGCGAACAAAAGAAAGCCAACATCTATCGCGGCAAGATTACCCGCGTAGAGCCCTCGCTGGAAGCCGCTTTTGTCGACTTCGGCGCTGAACGCCACGGATTTTTGCCGCTAAAGGAAATTGCCCGGGAATATTTCGTCAAGGACGTAAACGGCCGGCCCAGCATCAAAGAAGTCATCAAGGAAGGCCAGGAAGTCACCGTTCAGGTGGACAAGGAAGAACGCGGCAACAAGGGGGCAGCACTCACCACCTTTATCAGCCTGGCCGGCCGTTTTCTGGTGCTCATGCCCAACAACCCGCGTGCCGGCGGCATTTCCCGGCGCATTGAAGGCGAAGAGCGCAGCCAGCTGAAAAGCGCCATGGGCCAGCTGACGATGCCGGAAAAAATGGGCCTGATCGTGCGTACCGCCGGCATCGGCCGCACGCCCGAAGAGCTGCAGTGGGATCTGGACTATCTGGTACAGGTGTGGGAGTCGATCACCGACGAAGCCGGCAAGCACCCAACGCCTTTTTTGATTTATCGCGAATCCAACGTGATTATTCGCGCCATGCGCGACTACCTGCGCCAGGACATCGGCGAGGTGCTGATCGACAGCCCCGAGATCCACGCCGAAGCGTTGAGCTTTATTCGCCAGGTCATGCCGTCGTATCAGCAAAAGATCAAGCTGTACGCCGAC
Source organism: Halomonas cibimaris (assembly GCF_055379665.1). NCBI lineage: Bacteria > Pseudomonadati > Pseudomonadota > Gammaproteobacteria > Oceanospirillales > Halomonadaceae > Halomonas > Halomonas cibimaris. The sequence goes on along the minus strand of NZ_AP043828.1, from coordinate 2,082,407 downwards.
GAAGTGCCGCTGTTTTCGCGCTTTCAGATCGAATCCCAGATCGAAACCGCCTACCAGCGTGAAGTCAAGCTGCCTTCAGGCGGCTCGATTGTCATCGACCACACCGAAGCGCTGGTGTCCATCGACATCAACTCCGCCCGCGCCACCCGCGGCAGCGACATCGAAGAGACCGCCCTGCAGACCAACAGCGAAGCCGCCGACGAGATCGCCCGCCAGCTGCGCCTGCGCGATATCGGCGGTCTGGTGGTCATCGATTTTATCGACATGGGTCCTGCGCGCAATCAGCGCGAAGTGGAAAACCGCACCCGCGACGCGCTCAAGATCGATCGCGCCCGGGTGCAGATCGGGCGCATTTCGCGCTTTGGCCTGATGGAGATGTCGCGCCAGCGTCTGCGCCCGTCGCTGGGCGAAACCAGCGGCGTGGTCTGCCCGCGCTGTAACGGCCAGGGCACGATTCGCGACGTGCGCTCCATGTCGCTATCCATCATGCGCCTGATCGAAGAAGAGGCGATGAAAGAGCGCAGCGCTCAAATCCGCGCCATTCTGCCGGTGCCGGTTGCCACCTACCTGCTCAACGAAAAACGCAGCGTGCTGGCCGACATCGAAAGCCGTCAGGACGTGCGGGTGGTACTGCTCCCCAGCCCCGACATGGACACGCCGCATTACGACGTCCAGCGCTTGCGCGACGACCACCTGGAAGGCGACGACCTGACGTCAGCCTCAAGCTTTGAACTGCCCGTAACAAGCGATGTCGGCAAGGAGCCCGAGCCCAACGTTACCCCCCCGGCCCAGCGCGACGTGGCGGCGGTCAAAAGCGTCACCCACAACGCCCCGGCGCCCGCTTCTCTGCAGAACAGTGCGCAAGGCGCTCACGGCAAGGCGGGTGATGAAGGCGCCGACGCGGCCAACGGCGTGGTCAGCCGCTTTATTCGCGGCTTTGCCAAGTTTCTGGGCGCGGAAGAAACCGAACAAGCCCCCAGCGCGCCTGTGCAGCAGCCCACGCCTCAAACAGCGGAAAAGCGTCAGTCGCGCCCCGCTTCGGCCCGGCGCAAACCGACAGGCGAACGCCGCCGCCCATCCGGCGAGCGCAAGCCCCGCCAAAATGGCAGCGCCCAGCAGGATAGCGGCGCCGACACCCAAAAGGCTCCAGCGAAAAAAGCCGCACCGGCAGCTGAAAGCTCGTCAAAAGACGCCAAGCGCAGCGCACCTGATCAGGCCCCCGGCGCGTCCAAACCGCACAGCGAGCCAAGCGATGGCAAGAACAACAGCGCCGAGCCGCAGTCCGGCAGCGCGGATCGCCAGCGTACCGGACCTAGCCGCCGTCGCAGCCGTCGCACCCATCCCCAGCATGAAAATACCGCAGAGCAAAACGCACCAGCGAAGCCCTCAGCCAACAAACCGGCCGGCAAACGCGCTGATCAGGAACAGCCGGCCGCCGAGCCTCAAAAGCCGCAAGACGCAGAACAAACCGGCAAACCCGACGACTGCATGGACGTTGCCATAGACAGCACGCCCAAGCGCACGCGCAACAACCCGCGCAAGCGCAGCCGTCAACAGGCGCTTAACCCCAAGGCAGAAGCCGAACAGCTAAAGCTCCAGGCCGAGGCCAAGCAGGCTGAAAACGACCCGGCCAGGGCCGACACGACCCCGGCAGAAAAGCCCGCAGCGCCCGAGACGGAAAAAGCGGCCGACAAGCCACAGCCGTCAAAGCAGGACACCTCGGCAGACAGTGCCGCAGCGCCCAAGCACGCCGAGCCCTCGGAAAAAGCCCAGGTGCCGAAAAAGCCCCAGGCTTCACCAGAAGCCGCCAAAGCGGAAAAGCCGCTGGAGCCCGAAGAACCGGCAGCCGAGGCACCAAAGGCAAAACCGCAGGCGTCAAAGCCGCCAGCCCAGCCTGAGCACGAGCCGGCTGCGTCGACCCGCTCTGATGAATCGAAGGCAGAAGAGGCTTCCGACAAAGCCGACACGCCGCCAGCAGAGCAGCCGGCGGCAAAACACAAGAAAGGGTCAAACAAGGACGACGCGAACGCACGCGAGCAGCAGCCGGCTCCCAAGGCATCAGAAAAAGAAGCCCAAACGCCGGAAAAAGCGCCGACAACACAGGCCAAACCGGCCGCGGCGGACGATTCGGCGGCACCTGCTTCTCAACCGCCAGTGCCGCCCAAGTCGCGCCGCCGGCGCGCGCATAACGACCCGCGCGAACAGCGCCGTCGCCAACAGCAGGAGAAAAGCGCCGAGCAGGAAAAAAGCGCTGACTCGTAAAAAAGCGCAGAAGTAGCAACGTGCGCCCATGAAAAAGCCCGGTATGATACATACCGGGCTTTTTTTCGGACTGCTGTTTCTAGCGATCATGAAAATCCGACAAGCCTAGCGCCGCTCTTGGCAGGCAGCGCTAAGCGCTTTTGCGGCGATCCACTATTTCACTACGCGTAGCGAGGGGCGCTTCTTGGCGCTCTCCTTGTGCTTATCATCAGGCGCTGGCTTGCCGTCTTTATCTTGCCCGTCCGGGCGCGAGCCACTTTCATCGGTATCCGAGACGGCGGATAGCGCAGGCTTTGCCTCGCTATCGTCTTTCTCCCGCGCTTCTTCTCCCGGCTCATCGGCCAGCGCCTCGTCCAGCGCTGCCAGATCCGGCTCATGACCGAACACCATGCCGGCTGCGTTTTCCCGCGCGTAAACAGCAAGCAGCGCCTCCATGGGAATCATGATCTGCATTGGCTGGCCGGAAAAGCGCGCGCTAAAACCGATAGCCTGGTTTTCCATGAAAAAATCACGCACGGCCGAAGGCGCGGCGTTAAGAACAATTTGACCGTTCTGCACAAACTGTTCAGGCACCTCAACGCCGGGCTGCGTGGCGTCCACCACCAGGTAGGGCGTAAGCTCGTTGTCCAGAATCCACTCATACAAGGCTCTGGCAAGATAGGGGCGGCTGGAACGCGTCATTATCGCTCTCCTTTCACGGCATTATCGGGCCCCGGCACATGTGCGGCCGAGAAGGCGTTTGCTGCTGGCACCGTTTAGCCACGCATCTCTTTTTCACGCTCGTTAAGCGATGCCTTGAACGCATCACGCTCAAACACCCGCGACATGTACTCCATCAGCGGCTGTACCTGCTTTTCCGGCAGTTCAATATCCAGCTCAGGCAGGCGCCATAGAATCGGAGCCAGGCAGCAATCCACCAGCGTGAACTCTTCACTCATGAAAAACGGCATGTCTTCAAAAATCGGCGATATACCGACAAGGCTTTCGCGCAGCTCCTTGCGCGCCTTTTCCGCCTCTTTTTTACCGCCGGTGCGGATGCGATCCACCATGGGGCACCATTCCCGCTCGATGCGGTGCATCCAAAGGCGGCTTTGCGCGCGCGCTACCGGATATACCGGCAGCAGCGGCGGATGCGGAAAACGCTCATCCAAATACTCCATCATCACCTTGGATTCATAAAGCACCAGATCACGATCGAGTAGCGTCGGCACGCTATTGTAGGGGTTGAGCTCGGCAAGCTCTTCTGGGCCCTGCTCACCGCTTACGTTGACGATATCGACCGCAACGCCCTTTTCAGCCAGCACAATACGTACTCGGTGACTGAAATGATCATCGGTTCCGGAATAAAAAATCATTGACGACCGTTTGGCCACAACACCCATGTAGCAATCCTCGCTTCAAATCAGTGGGCCATGTTACCACGCCGCAGCGTCTCTAGGGGAAACGCTCGGCAACCTGTATACGCAAAGGGCGCACGACTGTCGTCGTGCGCCCTTTTTTACAGGCCTCTAGCACGTGCTAGTGGATATCTCGCCAGTACTCCCGCTTGAGGAAGTAGCAGATAATGCCCAGTACGAAAATAAACAGCAAGACCTTGGGCGCCAGCGCCTGAGCCTTGAGCTTGGACGGCTCACCGACGTAGGCCAAGAAGTTGGTCAGATCGTAGACCGCATCCTTGAACTCGTCAGGCTCCATCTCGCCTGGCTGGGTTACCCTGAGCACGTCGCAGGACTGATATTTTCCGGTGAGCGGATCAGGCGACTGCCCTTCCACGGGTTCGTCCGTGGCCGCGCAGATTTTCTCCTGCACGCCCTGCAAAGGCTCCAGCACGTTGGGCATGGCGACCAGGTCAAATACGGCATTGTTAACCCCGGTCGACTGCTCCTTGTCCTGATAAAAGCTCAGCAGGTAAGAGTAGATCCAGTCGGTACCCCGCAGCCGCGCCTCCAGCGTCAGATCAGGCGGTGCGGCCCCGAACCAGTCTTCTGCATCATCGGCCTGCATGGCAATGTGCATCTGGTCGTTGTAGGCCAGCTCCGGCGAGAAAATCAGGTTATTTTCCATCAGATCCTGAGGAATGCCCAGATCAGTCGCCGCCCGAGAAAAACGCTGATGCTCAAGAGAGTGACAGCCCATGCAATAGTTGACATAAAGCTTCATGCCGTTTTGCAGCGATGCCTTGTCCTGCAAATCGGGGTCCATCGAGTACGGCAGGCTGCCCCCACCGGCGGCCATTGCCGTTACCGGCAGCAGCGCGAAGAGCAGTGCAAACAGTTGCTTTTTCATTAGCCAGTCACCCTTTCCGGAACGGGTTTAGTCTTCTCCAGCCGAGTATAAAACGGCATCAACAGGAAGAAGGCAAAGTAGATGACGGTACATACTTGAGCGAGAATCGTCCGCCCTTCGCTTACCGGCAGCACGCCAAGAACGCCAAGAATAATAAAGCTAATGGCAAACAGCGCCAGCATTATCTTGGAGAACCAACCCTTGTAGCGGATAGAGCGTACCGGGCTACGATCCAACCACGGCAACACAAACAGTACCGCAATGGCACCGCCCATGAAGATTACGCCCAGAAACTTCGCGTCCAGCCCGAATATCGAGAAGGTAATCGCGCGCAAAATGGCGTAAAACGGCGTGAAGTACCAGACCGGGGCAATATGATCCGGCGTTTTCAGCGGGTTGGCCGGCTCAAAGTTGGGCTTTTCGATGAAATAGCCGCCGCCTTCGGGGAAGTAAAAGATCACCACGCAGAAGACAAACAGGAACACCGCAACGCCTACCAGATCCTTCACCGTGTAATACGGATGGAACGGAATACCGTCCAGCGGGATGCCGGTTTCGTCTTTCTTCTTTTTGATATCGACGCCGTCCGGGTTGTTCGAGCCCACTTCGTGTAGCGCGATGATGTGCAGCACCACCAGCGCCAAAATCACGATGGGCAACGCCACCACGTGCAAGGCAAAGAAGCGGTTGAGCGTAATGCCGGAGATCAAAAAGTCGCCGCGCACCCACTGCGCCAGATCAGGCCCGATAGCGGGAATCGCCGAGAACAGCGAGATGATAACCTGCGCGCCCCAATAGGACATCTGGCCCCAGGGCAGCAGATAGCCCATGAAGGCTTCCGCCATGAGCGCCAGATAGATGGTCATGCCGAAAATCCATACCAGCTCGCGCGGGGCCTTGTAAGAGCCGTAAAGCAGACCGCGGAACATATGCAGATACACCACCACGAAAAACGCCGAGGCGCCGGTGGTATGCATATAGCGGATGAGCCAGCCCCACTCCACATCGCGCATGATGTATTCAACAGAGGCAAAGGCACCCTCCGCTGTGGGGTTATAGCTCATGGTCAGCCAGACACCGGTCAGAATCTGGTTGACCAGCACCAAAAGCGCCAGCGAGCCGAAGAAATACCAGAAGTTGAAGTTCTTCGGCGCATAGTATTTGGACAGATGTTCTTGCCACATCTGCGTGGCAGGAAAGCGGTCATCAACCCAGCGCATGATGCCGCGTTCCGCCTTGGCCTTGTGTGGATTACCCATCAGGCAGTCTCCTTGTCCTCGCCGACCACGATGATCTCGTCGCTATCAAAGCGATACGGCGGCACTACCAAGTTGGTCGGCGCGGGCACGTTGGTAAACACGCGGCCGGCCAGATCGAAGCGGGAACCGTGACACGGGCAGAAAAAACCGCCCGGCCAGTTGGTTGTACCCACACCCTCAGCGTCAGGCTCCGGCTTGAACAGCGGAGAGCACCCCAGATGGGTGCAAATGCCGACAAGCACGCCAATTTCCGGCTTGATCGAGCGCATATAGCCTTCAATATAGGCCGGCTGCTGCGGCACGCTTGAGTCTGGATCGGCCAGGCGATCAACCTCCAGCGCCTCGGTGCGCTCGATCATTTCCGGCGTACGGTTGACAATCCAGACCGGCTTGCCTCGCCATTCCACCGTCATACGCTGGCCCGGCTCAAGCTTGGATATATCTGCTTGCACCGGGGCACCAGCGGCCCTTGCCTTGGCGCTAGGCTGCCAAGAAGCCACAAAGGGGACCGCAACCCCGACAGCACCCACCGCTCCGACTACGGAGGTGGCACCGACGAGGAAACGGCGCCGGCCTTTGTTTACGCCGTTATCTGCCATTCCAGGTTTCTCCCTTTTTTGCTAACCCGTACACCGCAAACGCGTATGACGGCGACGAATATAGATTATGCCTATAGTAAAAAAACGCGGCGCTTTGCACAACAACAGCGATCGTCAATAAGCGTCATGATTTGCTATCAACTGTCTGATATTGCAGCAAAAAAAACGCCCAGGCCAAGGACCCGGGCGTTTTGCCGCATGCGTTTGCCTTAACGCTTGGAGAACTGCGGGCTGCGGCGTGCCTTGCGCAGGCCGACTTTTTTACGCTCGACGGCGCGGGCATCGCGCGTAACGTAGCCGGCTTCACGCAGCGCCGGGCGCAAATCTTCGTTGTAGTCCATCAGCGCACGGGTAATGCCGTGGCGGATAGCGCCGGCCTGGGCTGAGCCACCGCCGCCTTCAACGGTGACGTAGACGTCAAACTGATCCAGCGTTTCGGTCAGCTCCAGCGGCTGGCGCACGACCATCTGGCCGGTAACGCGGCCGAAATACTGGTCGAGCTCACGCTGGTTGACGGTAATCTTGCCGGAACCTGGCTTGAGAAAAACGCGGGCGGTGGATGTCTTGCGGCGCCCGGTACCGTAATACTGCTGTGTCATGGTGAAAACCCCTTAGATGTTCAGTTCAAGCGGCTGCTGAGCAGCGTGCGGATGCTCGGTACCGGCGTACACCTTGAGCTTGGCATACATGGCGCGGCCCAGCGGGCCTTTCGGCAGCATGCCCTTGACGGCAAACTCAATCACACGCTCCGGCGCGTGGTTGATCATCTTGTCAAACGACATGGAACGCAGCCCGCCCGGGTATCCGGTGTGGCGGTAGTAGGTCTTGTCGGTTGCCTTGTTGCCGGTTACCCGCACTTTTTCAGCGTTGACGACCACGATATAGTCGCCGGTATCAACGTGGGGGGTAAACTCAGGCTTGTGCTTGCCGCGCAGACGGCGAGCAATTTCGGTTGCCAGGCGACCGAGCGTTTTGTCAGTCGCGTCGACAACGTACCAGTCACGCTGGACGGACTGCGGCTTGGCACTGAACGTCTTCATGGATGAAATCACCAGGTAAAAATGTGTTGGGTGCCTATATGCGCCGCAAGGGCGCGCACCATCCCTATTTTTTTTGGTTGCCGCCGACATCATGCGAGCGACAACATTAAGCGAGGCGCGATTCTACCCCACAACGGCGAAAAAGTTAAACACATTCCCCGACTTTTCCGCCGCCGCAAAAGCATGCGTCGCTCAAGGGCGATGAGGCAGCGCAAGATAGTCACGAGACTGCATTTCTTCAAGCCTTGAGCGGGTACGGCGAAACTCGAAATCCAGCCGCCCGCCGGTATAAAGCGACGCCAAAGGCGTCTCTGCCGACATCAACACATTGACGCCGCGATCATAAAACTCATCGACCAGGTTGATAAAACGCCGAACACGAGCGCCGTCGAGCGCCCCCATTTGCGGCACGTTAGCAAGCAGTACGGTATGAAAGCGTCGCGCCAGCTCAATATAGTCGTTCTGACTGCGCGGGCCGTCGCACAGCTGGTGAAACTCAAACCATGCCGTCTCACCGCTCAGGCGCCGAGCGAGAATCGTGCGGCCGTTGACGTCCAGCGCCACAGCGCACGCCTCTTCGCCATCGGCCAGCGCCTGAAAACGCTGCATAAGAGCCTGATCGGCCGCTTTGCCAAGCGGCGTGTAAAAGACCTCGGCCCGCGACAGCGTACGCAGCCGATAGTCAACGTTGCTATCCACCCGCAGGACCTCGCAGTGCTGCTTAAGCAGCGCAATGGCCGGCAAAAAGCGTGCCCGCTGCAGCCCGTTGTAGTAAAGCTCATCCGGCGGGGAGTTAGACGTTGCCACCAGCTGTAGTGGTCAAGTGTTTTTGGCCACTGAGTTTTGAGCATTCCAGTAGTTCTTTTCTGCCACATTCGGCGGCAGCCCACCGTTATGCTTGTGCGGCCTGAGGCTGCTGTAATAACCGATCATATAATCAGTGACAGATTGCTTCGCCGACGCAACATTGGGGTAGCCAATCTCTGGCATCCATTCCGTTTTCAGACTCCTGAAGAAGCGCTCTGTCGGGGCATTGTCCCAGCAATTCCCACGGCGACTGAGACTCTGCGTCATCCGGTAGCGCCAGAGCGTCTGTCGGAATACCAGGCTGGTGTACTGGCAACCCTGATCCGAATGAAACAGGATGTTCGGTGGCTCTCCACGCGATTCGTAGGCCATGGTCAGTGCCTTCTTCACCAGCTCCGTATTCGGCGACAAGGACAATGCCCAGCCCACGGGCTTACGGGCATACAAGTCGATGACCACCGCCAGATAAGCCCAGCGTATCCCTGTCCAAATATAGGTAATGTCGCCGGTCCATACCTGATTGGGCTCCTTTACATCGAACTCCCGATCGAGAGCATTCGGGATATCCAGGTGCGGCTGATCAGCCTTCTTGTAGGCGTGACTTGGCGGCTGTGAGCTCACCAGCCCCAACTGCTTCATCCGCCTGCTGGCCCGATAACGACTCAACGGTGTTCCAGCCTGCGTAACCATGTTGGCGATGCTGCGAGCGCCGGCAGAGCCGTTACTGACGGTATGCGCCTTGACAACCTGATCCAGCAGCTTCTGCTCAGTCTCACAAGGCCTTCTATCCCGGCCACGCCAGGCCCGGTAGCTACTGCGATGCACCCCAAACACCTGACACAAGTGCTGCACCGCATAGCTCTCTTCAAGTCGCTCGATTATCGAGAATTGCTCAGGGAGTCCGACATCAAGAGAGCGGTAGCCTTTTTTAATATTGCCTTCTCTTCCTCCACCCGCCGCAGCTTGCGCTTCAGTTCCTGGATTTCACGCTGTTCCGGCGTCAGAGCCTCACCTTTCAGCGGCGCCTTGCCTGCCCGCTCAGCCCGAAGCCTGCGAACCCAATACTCCATGGTGGATTTACCAACTCCCATGGCCTCGCACGCCGCCTTCAGCGTGTAACCCTGATCGACCACGAGTTGGGCCGCTTCCAAGCGAAATTCCGGGCTGAACGTTCTCTTCTTCGTCATCATCTGCACCTGACTGTCTCTGTGAGTGATCATACACTCAAAATCAGGTGGCCAGATTCACTATGCCACTACAAGCACAACGCCGCGCGCAAACAGCGCCTCAAGCAGGTTCGCCAGAATCATGGCATCACCGATGTCCTCGACAAAAAACTCGTCAAAGCAGATAACCCGCGCCTGTTTCGCCAGGTCCGTTGCGATCAGCGATAGCGGATTCTTCTCGCCTTTATAGCGGCCAAGCTCGGCGTGAACGTACTGCATGAACCGATGAAAGTGCGTGCGCTTTTTATCGGCAAAGGGCAGCGCGGCGAAAAACGTGTTCATCAGCCAGGTCTTGCCGCGCCCGACCCCGCCCCAGAGATAGACCCCGGTAACGGATGCGTCGCCGGCCGTCATGTTTTCCAGTTTGTTATCGCGGCCTATCAGCCGGCGCAAAAAGCCGCCCCGCGCCGTTACCGGCAGCGCCGGGGGCGGTGCAAGCAGCTCATCGTAAAGCCGCTGCAGCTCCATGACAGCCGCCTTTTGGGCCGCGTCGTAAACCAGCTCGCCGCTGGCGATGTCCGCTTGATAGCGCGCCGCCGGAGATAGCGGCGAAGCCTTGGCGTCAGCGTCCTGAACGCCAGGGCGCTGGACGGTGCGTGTTTCCATGTTAGCTCTCCTGTATGGCCCAACAGCGATTATATGCCCCCGGCAGGCAGCACGCAGCCGGCTGCGCGGCACGATCCAATTGACCGCAGCAGCCGACACGCGCCTATAATAGCGCCAGGAAAACACCGCCCGCACGGCACGGCGGGTTTCAATCCGGCAATCAGGGAGCAACAGCGTGGAAGAAGCAAGCCTTCAGTTAACGTTTGCCTTTATTGGCCTTTTCATCGGCGTGATCATCGGCGCTTTCGGCTATCGCTTGCTGAGCAGAAGCCAGCGCCAGCTCTCCAGCATAAAACTCGATCTGCTGGAAAAAGAGCGACAGATTGCCGAACGCAAAGCCGATATGCAAAGCCATCTGGGCAGCACGCACCGCCAGGTAAAGGAAGCGCGCCGCCTGCTCACCCAGCTTGAACAGCGCCTTGGCCATCAAGCCGTGGAGTGGGGGCTGGACGATGCCCCTCGCACGCCCTACGACGCTGACCTGCTGCACGTAGCCAGTCACGAACCGCTGGCGGACGACACAGCATACGCGGCAACACCGGCCGGTCCCGCCGGCGCCGGCGAGCCGCCCCGTGACTACGCCGCAGACGGCCAGGGCGGTACGCTCTCAGAAGGTTTCGGCCTCAAGGACAACGCCGCAGCCGAACGCGACCCGCAGCACTTCGCCCAACGCCCAAGCACTAAGCACTAAGCGCTTAAACACTTAAACACTTAAACACTTAAACACTTAAGCACTAAGCACCAAAAAGGCCCGCCGTCAGGCGGGGTTATCAATATCCACAAAGCGGTGAGTAATGCCGTACGCTGTTGCCAGCCATTCTCCCAGCGCCTGCACGCCGTAACGCTCGGTGGCATGGTGGCCGGCGGCCAGATAGTGAATGCCCAGCTCACGGGCAAGATGCGTTGTACGCTCGGAAATCTCGCCGGAAACAAATGCCTGGGCACCGCCTTCGTGCGCTGCGCTGATCATGTCCTGAGCGCCGCCGGTACACCAGGCAATGCGCTCAATCTCGCCGACGCCCGGCGCTTCTACCACCGTCGGCTCGCGGTTCAGCGTGGTAGCCACGCCGGCGGCGAGCGCTGCCAGGCTCTGGGGCTTTGGCGTACGCCCCAGCCATAAAAGCCCCTCGCCAAGCTCACCGTCCAAACAGCGCTCCACCTGCCAGCCCATCAGCCGGCCGAGCTCGGCGTTGTTGCCAAGGGTTGCATGGGCATCCAGCGGCAGATGATAGGCCAACAGATTGATATCGTGCGCCAGCAGCGTTTTGAGTCGGCGCTGCTTCATACCGGTCAGCGCCACCGGCTCGTTTTTCCAGAAATAGCCGTGGTGTACCAGCACCAGATCCGCCTGCCAGTCCACCGCCTCGTCAAGCAGGGCCTGGCAGGCAGTCACGCCGCTGAGCACTCGCGCCACCCGGGCTCGCCCTTCTACCTGCAGGCCGTTGACCGTAAAGTCCTTGAACCGCTGCGCCCCCAGGCGCTGTTCGCACGCCGCCACCAGCGTGTCTCGATCCAGCATGCCGCCTCCCTGAAAGTTGTTTATGACCGTTAAGATAACGAAGGCAACAATGTTACCATGCGCTATTCTAGAATCGACCTGGCGCGGGCGAACCCGACCTGCCAGGCAGCGCCTGCCTTTGCAGATACGTCCCGACCGCCAAGGAACGTCTCCATGCCGCGCTTCCTACTGCCTTATCTCTGGCCGGTAATCGCCGGCGTGCTGCTTGCGGCCCTGCTATTACAGGCGTTTCCCCAGCGCCTACCCAACCCGTTTGCCGAACCAACGGCGGCACCGTCCGCCCCGCGCCAGCCCACGCCGTCTTCCAACGCTGACGCTCCCGAACGCAGCGCGCCGCAGATTACAACAAGCGCACCGCTTTCCCGGGGCCAGGGGCCGGTCAGCTACGCTGACGCTGTCCGCCAGGCAGCGCCGGCGGTAATCAACGTTTACTCGTCACGCATTGTCGAGCGTGACCAGCACCCGCTAATGTCAGACCCGTTTTTCCAGCAGTTTTTCGACAATGACGACACCACCAGCCAGCAACGCATGCTCTCCAGCCTGGGCTCCGGCGTTATCGTCAGCCAAGACGGCTACGTGCTGACCAACCACCACGTTATCCAGGGGGCCGATCAGATTCAGGTTGCCCTGCGTGACGGCCGCGAAGCGCTGGCAACGGTTATCGGCACCGACCCCGAAAGCGATCTGGCCGTGCTGCGCATTCCGCTGGATGCTTTGCCCAGTATCAAACTGACGGACTCGGCCAGCGTAGCCGTCGGCGACGTCGCCCTTGCTATCGGCAACCCGTTCGGCGTCGGGCAGACCGTGACCATGGGCATTATCAGCGCAACCGGCCGCAGCCATTTAGGGCTGAGTGCCTATGAAGATTTTATTCAGACCGACGCGGCCATCAACCCCGGCAACTCCGGCGGCGCGCTGATCAATCCGGACGGCGCCTTGGTGGGCATCAACACAGCGATATTTTCACGCTCCGGCGGGTCTCAGGGCATTGGCTTTGCCATTCCGGCCAACCTGGCCCACGGCATCATGGACGAGCTGGTAACTAAAGGGCGGGTGATTCGCGGCTGGCTGGGCATCGAAGCCCAGGCGCTGTCCCGGGAGCTGGCGGCTTCTTTCGGGCTGCGCACCCCCCAGGGAATGATCATCGCCGGCGTAGTACCCGACGGCCCGGCGGAGCGCGCCGGGCTACAGCCGGGTGACGTGCTGCTGGCGCTGAACGGCGAGCCGATACTCGATGCCCGCAGCACCATGAGCGACATCGCCGAGCTGACACCCGGCGCCGACGTGGAACTCACCATCGTGCGCAGCGGCGAGACCCAGCGCGTAACGCTGACCGTGGGCGAGCGCCCGGTACCCGCCCGCTCTCGGGCGCGCAGCGAGCCGCTGCAGCAGCCGACGCCCCCGCGCTAGCCGGCCCTAGCGCTTCAGACGATACTCGGCCGAACGGGCATGGGCGGTCAGCGACTCGCCCCGGGCCAGGATTGACGCCACCTCACCCAGCGCAGCCGCGCCTTCCGGCGAGCATTGAATCAGCGAGGAGCGCTTCTGGAAGTCGTACACGCCCAGCGGCGAAGAGAACCGAGCGGTGCCGGAGGTTGGCAGTACGTGGTTGGGGCCGGCGCAGTAGTCCCCCAGCGCCTCGGCGGTATAGCGGCCCATGAAGATCGCCCCGGCGTGGCGCACGTCGGGCAGCCAGCGTTGCGGATCGGCCACGGAAAGCTCCAGGTGTTCCGGCGCGATGCGATTGATGATGGCAACGGCTTCCTGTTCGTTCTCGCAGTGGATGAGCGCGCCCCGAGCGCTGAGCGATGCGCGGATAATATCCCGGCGCTCCAGCGTAGGCAGCAATCGCTCGATGGACGCTTCCACGGCGTCAAGCACCGCTTCATCCCAGCTGACCAGGATGGCCTGAGCGTCCTCGTCGTGCTCTGCCTGGGAAAAAAGATCCATCGCCAGCCAGTCAGGGTCGGTGCCGCCGTCGGCCACCACCAGAATTTCCGATGGGCCGGCGATCATGTCGATGCCCACTTGGCCGAATACCGCGCGCTTGGCCGTGGCCACATAGATATTGCCGGGCCCGACGATTTTATCCACCCGGGGCACGGTCTCGGTGCCGTACGCCAGTGCTGCTACCGCCTGAGCGCCGCCCAGGGTAAAAACATGGTCCACCCCGGCCAGGTGCGCCGCCGCCAGCACCAGCTCGTTCAACACGCCGTCCGGCGTCGGCACCACCATGACGATCTCACTGACGCCGGCAACGTGGGCGGGGATGGCGTTCATCAGCACCGATGAGGGATACGCCGCCTTGCCTCCGGGCACATAAATCCCCGCCCGATCCAGCGGCGCAACCTGCTGGCCCAGCACCGTGCCGTCGGCTTCGGTGTACTGCCAGGATGCCGGCTTTTGGTGCTCGTGATAGCGGCGGATGCGCTCGGCGGCCGCGGCCAGCGCCTCGCGCTGCTCGTCGGGAAGCCCGTTGAACGCCTGCTCAAGACGCGCAGGCGTCAGTGTCAGCTCCTGCATCGACGTTGCCGACAGACGATCAAAGCGGTTGGTCGCCTCGATCACGGCGGCGTCGCCGCGGGCTTTGACGCTTGATAAGATGTCATCGACCCGCGCCTGGACGGCATGATCCGACACGCCCTCCCAGTCCAGCAGCGCGTTCAGCCGCTGATCGAAATCGGCCGTTTGAGTAGCAAGCCGGGCAATGCCCGCTGTGCCAGCCGTCGCGTTCATAGGTCACCTCGCCTTGTTAATCCGGGTAAATCGCCGTGCAGGCAGCCGCGCCTAGGCGCCGGCTTCGTTCACCGCTCGCTTGTCAACGGCGGCTTCCAGCGCCGCGATGAGCGGCTTGACTCGGTCATGCTTCATAGTCATCGATGCCTTGTTCACCACCAGGCGAGTGCTGATATGTTCAATCAGCTCACGCGGCTCCATGCCGTTGGCGCGCAGGGTGTTGCCGGTGTCAACGATATCGACGATTTCATCGGCCAGGTTCATGATCGGTGCCAGCTCCATGGCACCATAAAGCTTGATGACCTCGGCCTGAATGCCTTGGCTTGCATAGTAGCGCCGGGCCACGTTGACAAACTTGGTCGCCACCCGGCGCCGGGCGCGGCCGGAGCACTCCCCTTGGCTGCCGGCCGTCATCAGTCGGCAGCGGGCAATACCAAGATCAAGCGGCTCGTACAGGCTGTCGGTGCCGTGTTCCAGCAGCACGTCTTTGCCGGCAATGCCCATATCGGCCGCGCCCAGCTGCACGTAGGTAGGCACGTCGGTGGCGCGGATGACCACCAGTTTGACGTGCGCCAGGTTGGTATCAAACAGCAGTTTGCGGCTTTTGCCCAGATCTTCCGCCGGCGTAATCCCCGCATCGGCCAGCAGCGGCAGGGTTTCCTCCAGTATGCGCCCCTTGGAAAGCGCCAAAATCAGTTGCTTGCTCATGGTTATCGCCAATGGTTATCGCATGGTAAGCAGGCCGGTTGATCCGCGGCGCTATCCCGGAATACGGCGGATACACGCGCCCAGCTGCTGCAGTTTCTCTTCGATGCACTCATAGCCGCGATCAATATGATAAATACGATCGACCTGAGTTTCGCCTTCGGCCATCATCGCGGCAATAACCAGCGACGCCGAGGCGCGCAGATCCGTGGCCATCACCGGTGCGCCGGACAGGGTTTCAACGCCGGTAATCAGCGCGGTATTGCCTTCAAGGGCAATATCGGCCCCCATGCGATTGAGCTCTTGGACGTGCATAAAGCGATTCTCGAAGATGGTTTCCACCACCCGGGCGCTGCCTTTTGCCACCGCGTTCAGCGCCACGAACTGCGCTTGCATATCGGTAGGAAACGCCGGATACGGCGCGGTGCGAATATTCACCGCGCGCGGGCGCTTGCCGTGCATATCCAGGCGTATCCAGTCATCGCCGCAGACAATCTCGGCCCCGGCCTCTTCGAGCTTGGCCAGTACCGCCTCAAGCATATCCGCCCGGGTGCGCGTCACTTTCACCCGCCCGCCGGTCATCGCCGCGGCAACCAGAAAAGTGCCGGTTTCAATGCGGTCGGGCATCACGTCGTGCTCGCAGCCGTGCAGCCGCTTTACGCCCTCGATTACAATGGTATCGGTGCCGTGCCCGCGAATGTCGGCGCCCATTTTGATCAGGCACTCGGCCAGATCAATGATCTCCGGTTCGCGCGCGGCGTTTTCCAGCACCGTGGTGCCGTCGGCAAGCGTGGCTGCCATCAGCAGATTTTCGGTGCCGGTTACCGTCACGGTATCGAAAAAGATCGTCGCGCCGTGCAGCCGCCCGTCTACCTTGGCACGAATATAGCCGCCTTCCACGCGGATGTCGGCCCCCATGCTTTCCAGGCCGCGCAGGTGCAGGTCAACCGGTCGCGAGCCGATGGCGCAGCCGCCGGGCAGCGACACGTCGGCATGGCCAAAGTGCGCCAGCAGCGGCCCCAGCACCAGAATAGAGGCGCGCATCTTTTTTACCAGCTCGTAGGGCGCGTGGCAGTCGGTAACCTGGGAGCCGTCCAGCTGAATGCTGAGCCGCTCGCCCATGACCGGCTCGACGCCCATCCGCCCCAGCAGCTCCAGGGTGGTGGTGATGTCCTGAAGGTGGGGCAAATTACCGATGGTCACCGGGCCATCGGCCAGCAGGCTGGCACATAGAATGGGCAGCGCGGCGTTTTTTGCCCCGCTGGCCCAGACCTGACCGTCAACAGGCCCGCCGCCGGTAATGATCAATTTATCCATGCGCTCGGCACTACCCCACGTTTTCCGGCGCGCTTTGCCACTGCGCCGGCGTGTAGGTTTTGATACTGATGGCATGCAGCGCGCCCGAGGCGATTTCGTCCTTGAGCGCGCCGTATACCAGCTTCTGGCGCTTGACCGGCGACAGGCCGTCAAAGACCTCGCCTACGGCGATCACCTGAAAGTCGCAGCCTTCCCCCTGAACATGAAAATCACAGTTTTCGAGACGCGACGCGAGCAGCGCTTTTACCTCAGTGGGTTGCATGGGCAGAACACTCCTGTAAAACCGTCAAAAAAAGAAAGCAGCGGCCATGATAAAGAAAAGCCGGCGGTTTGGCGATTGGCGCTGCGACAGGCTAGGCCGCCGGCCGGTCGAACAGGGTATCCAGCTCGGCCAGCTGTGTCAGCCGCCGAAGCGGTTCAGAGAGCCGGATCTGATCGACGCTGACGTCACAGCCCCGACAGGTGCGCAGCCACTGCAAAAGCACGCTGATGGCGGCACTGCTGGCCCGCTCGACGCCGCGAAAATCCAGCGTCAGCGAAGCCGCTTCGCCGCGCGTTAGCCACTGTTCGCCGGCTGTGGCCAGATCGGCGGCAACGCCGGTGCCCAGGTTGCCGCTGACCTCAAGTCCGTCGGCTGTGGCCGTCAGCACCACGCCGTGGCGGGAAAAAAGCGTTGTCAACTGCCGCTCCCTTCTTCCAGCTCATCCACGCCAACGCCTGGCGACCAGTCACGAATCGCGGCGTCGTAGTCGCGGTTGTTCTCCCGCATGGCCTGATCGAACTGGTTGCGAAACGTCAGCCCCAGGTTGATGCCGTTGACGATGACGTTGACCACGCGCCACTCGTCGTCGTCAAGGCGCAGGCTATAGCTGACCGGATAGATATCGCCGCTATTCGCCACGATTTCCATCTCGACGCTGGCCCGATCCTCGTAGCGCTGCGGGCGCTGATCGTTGACCACGCGCAGCTCGTCGTAGTCAAACGTCACAAGCCCCCGGGTATAGGTGTCGATCAGCGTCTGGCGAAACACATCCACGAAACGGCGGCGCTGCTCAGGGGTTGCGTTGCGAAAATAGCTGCCCATCACGCTGGCGCCGATGTAGCGAAAATCCGCCACTTCATCGAGGCTTTCATCCACCAGCTGCTTGAGCTCGTCGATGTTGTTGGCGTAGTAGTCTTCCCGGGCGTTCAGCTCTGACATAAAGTCGGTAACGTTATCCCGAATCAGCGCTTCAGGGGTTTGCTGCTGGGCATAAAGCGGCGCGCCGAGCGCAAGAGAGACGGCCAGCACGCCGCCGCTTAGCCAATGTGTGAGCTTCATACGCTTCCTCGCTAAATCAATGAGTGCCGCTTAACCTTAGTCTTTGACCATACTCGATACGAACTGCTGGATCAGCTCTTCAAGCACCAGCGCCGACTGGGTATCGCGGATGGTGTCGCCGTCTGCCAACATCTCCGGATCACCGCCCACGCTAAGCCCTACGTACTGCTCGCCGAGCAGGCCCGCGGTCAGAATCGCCGCTGTGGTATCGCGGGAAAGTTCGCCTTCAAGCTCGCCGTCCAGGCGCATTTTCACCCGGGCGTCAAACCACTGCGTATCCAGGTCAATGGACTCCACTCGGCCCACCGTCACCCCGGCCATGGTGACGCGGGCGCGCGGCTTGAGACTGCCGATATCGGAAAAGTTGGCGTCAAGCCGGAAGGTTTCCGACGGGGCCGAAAGCGTCAGACCGCTGACGCGCAGGCCCAGAAAAACCAGCCCCAAAATCCCCGCAAGGATAAAAAGCCCTACCCCGAACTCAACGGTTTTACTGCGTTGCATGCATCTGCTCCCGCGTTTAAAGGCCGCCAAACATGACGGCGGTCAGCACAAAATCCAGCCCCAGAACCGCAAGCGAGGAATACACCACGGTGCGCGTGGTCGCCCGGGAAATCCCTTCGGACGTCGGGATGAGGTCATAGCCCTGAAACACCGCAATCCAGGTGACCACCAGGGCAAACACCAGGCTTTTGATCATGCCGTTGCCCACGTCGGCGAAAAACGTCACGCTTGCCTGCATGTTGCTCCAGAAAGAGCCCTCGGACACGCCCAGCCACTGCACGCCCACCAGATAGCCGCCCCAGATGCCCACCACGCTAAAGCCAATGGTCAAAAGCGGCAGCGAGACAAAGCCGGCCCAAAGGCGCGGCGCCACCACGCGGCGCAGCGGATCCACGCCGATCATCTCCATACTGGTCAGCTGCTCGGTGGCTTTCATCAGGCCGATTTCCGCGGTCAGCGCCGAGCCGGCACGGCCGGCAAACAAAAGCGCCGCCACCACCGGCGCCAGCTCGCGTAAAAGCGACAGCGATACCATCTGCCCCAGCGCCTGCTCGGCGCCGAAATCAATCAGGATGGTATAGCCCTGAAGAGCAAGCACCATGCCGATAAAAAGCCCTGACACCAGCACAATCGCCAGCGACAGCACACCGACAAAGTGCATCTGACGCAGCCACAGACGAACTCCCTCGCCCGAGGGAATGCCCACTACCGAGCCGGCGACGAAAAGACTCGCCCGCCCCAACGCCTCGACGGCGTTGCACCCCCGGCGCCCCAGACGCGTTAGCGGCGCTGCCAGCCGTGAGAAGGTGCGCGCGCACCCTTGCCAAAAACCTGCCGCCATCTAGTTTGCTCCCTGAATAGACCCCGCCGCATCGGCGCCGAGAATGTCGCGATAAAAGGGCGGCGCCGGGTAGTGAAACGGCACGGGGCCGTCAGGCTCACCGTGCATGAACTGGCTGACACGGGCATCGTCGTGGGTATCAAGGGTCGCCGGCGTGCCGTGGGCAACAATCCCGCCGTCAGCGATTAGATACAGATAGTCGGCAATGCTGATGGTTTCTCGAATGTCGTGGGAAACCACAATGGAAGTCAGCGACAGCGCCTCGCCCAGCCGCTTAGTCAGCTGCACCAGCACGCCCTTGGCAATGGGGTCCTGGCCGACAAACGGCTCGTCATAGAGCACCAGCTCCGGGTCCAGCGCCACGGCTCTGGCCAGCGCCACGCGCCGTGCCATGCCGCCGGAAAGCTCGGCCGGCGTCAGCGCGCGAGCGCCGCGCAGCCCCACCGCCTGCAGCTTGAGCAGCACAATATCGCGGATCATGGCATCGGGCAGGTCGGTGTGTACCCGCAGCGGAAACGCCACGTTCTCAAACACGTCCAGATCGGAAAACAGCGCGCCGCTTTGAAACAGCATGCCCATGCGCCGGCGCAGCGCAAACAGCGCCTTGCGCGACAGCCGGTGCACGTCCTCGCCGTCGATCAGCACGCGTCCCCGATCCGGGGTCAGCTGGCCGCCGATCAGCTTGAGCAGCGTGGTTTTCCCCGTGCCGCTGGGGCCCATGATGCCCGTCACCCTGCCCCGCGGAATAGACAGGTTGACGCCGCGAAAAATGGCCCTTCCCCCGCGGGAAAAGTGCAGGTTTTCCACTTCAATAAAGGCCGAATCCGTCATGGCACTCTCGTCTGATTCACAAAACGTCGGGCCAGACTGTGCCCGACGAGACATTGCGCCGGCGACGGCGCACATCGCCCGCAGCGGTTATCGAACAGCGTACTTTAACGCGATACTCCGGCGGAATCCATGCGCCGGCGGATAAACTGCTCGGCTATTTGGCCGGCAATGATACGATACCTTGCCCTCGCCGGGCAGCCGCGATGCGCGCAAGCGCTTCGCCATCGTATCATCCGGCCCTGAACCCAACGTCACAGCGACGTTATCGTGTCATGTCACAAAAGAGCCACCCCCTCACAGAAGAGCCACACATGTCTCATGCAACCGACGCTTTTGTCTCCCCGCGTGACAGCGCGCTGCGTACTCTGACCGTAGAACAGGCCGCCATTGGCGGTCTCAAGGCCAAACTGGACGCCCACTTCGACCGCGCCTGCGAGCTGATTCTGGCCTGCCAGGGGCGCGTGGTCGTCACCGGCATGGGCAAATCCGGCCACATCGGCGGCAAGCTGGCCGCCACGCTTGCCAGCACCGGCACCCCGGCCTTTTTCGTCCACCCCGGCGAGGCCAGCCACGGCGATCTGGGCATGATCACCCCGACCGATCTGGTGCTGGCGCTGTCCAACTCCGGCGAAACCGCCGAGGTCACCGCCCTGCTGCCGCTGCTCAAGCGCCTGGGCGTGCCGCTGGTGAGCATGACCGGCCGGGCGGACTCCACGCTTGCCCATCACGCCGACGCCCACCTCGACAGCGGCGTTGCGCGCGAAGCCTGCCCGCTGGATCTGGCCCCCACCAGCTCCACCACGGCAGCGCTGGCGCTGGGCGATGCGCTGGCGGTCGCACTCCTTGAAGCGCGCGGCTTTACCGCTGAGCAGTTTGCGCTGTCCCACCCCGGCGGTAGCCTGGGCAAGCGGCTTTTGCTGCGCGTGGCCGACATCATGCACAGCGGCGAGCGCCTGCCCCGGGTACCGCTTGGCAGCCCGCTGCGCGACGCCCTGCTGGAAATCACCCGCCAGGGGCTGGGCTTTACCTGCGTGGTCAACGCTGACGGCACCCTGGCCGGCGTGTATACCGACGGCGACCTGCGGCGTACGCTGGATCGGCATCAGGACGTACTTCGCCTGACGGTCGATGAAGTCATGACGCGCCCGGGCCGGCGCATCGCCCCGGACGTGCTTGCCGCCGAGGCGGTGCGTATCATGGAAGACGGCAAGATCACCGCACTTGCCGTGGTAGATGAGCATCAGCGTCCGATCGGTGCCTTGCACATGCACGACCTGCTGGCCAGCGGTGTTATCTAGCGCCGGCGGTAACGCCTTTGATCGACTGTTTTGCGGGACCTGTTTTGCGGAACCTGTTTTTCAAAGCCTGTTTTTTCAAAGCCTGTTTTTTTGGAGCCTGTTTTTCGGAGCCTGCTGTATGCCTCACTCTTTTGTTGCGCCCAGCGCCACGCTTGCACGCACACGCCTTCTCGCCCTGGACGTTGACGGCGTGCTCAGCGACGGACGCCTTTACTTTCAGGCCGACGGCATGGAAACCAAGGCGTTTCATACCCAAGACGGCCACGGCCTCAAGCTATTAAAACGCGTGGGCATTTCTGTGGCACTGATCACCGGGCGAGACTCGGCAATGGTCACACAGCGTGCCAAAGCGCTGGGGATCGCCCATCTGTATCAGGGCTGCGACAACAAGCTCGAAGCGCTCACCGCCCTTTGTGCCAAGCTCGATATCGAGCTTGAGCAGGTCGCCTACTGCGGCGACGACCTGCCGGATCTGGCGGCCATCGAGGCCGCAGGCGTGGGCATCAGCGTGCCCAACGCCCCGGCCTATATGCAACAACACGCCGACTGGGTGACCCCGCGCGCAGGCGGCCACGGCGCGGTACGCGATATCTGCGACGCGCTGCTTGCCGCCCAGGGCCACTGGGACAGCATCATGGCCCGCTATCGGCACGCGCCGGCATCATGAGCAGCGCTTTCAACCGGCTTTTTCGGCTGCAAAAACGCCTGTGGCTGGCGCTTGTGATTGTTGCCCTTGGCGCGCTGCTGGCGTGGCTGGACCAGCGCGACACCCGTGACGCCGCGCCCGATCCCGGCGCCCGAGCGCAAGAGCCCGGCCACGTCATCGACAACGCCGAACTCAAGCGCTACGACGAAACCGGCCGGCTGACCCAGCGCCTTGCCTCGCCGCACATCATCCATACGCCTCAGCAAGCCATGACCCGGCTCAAGACCCCGCGCGCCACGCTGATCGACAGCCGGCAGCGCCAATGGCAGGCCACCGCCAACACAGGTACCCTTGACGAGCAGCAGCGGCTGATGCTGGAAGGCGATGCCCGGTTAACGGCGCCGAACGAAGGCTGGCAGCTCGATACCCAACGGCTTTACTACGATAGCGCTACGCGCCACGCCTGGAGCGACACCCCGGTGACGCTCCAGCAGCCCCCGCAGCGCATGCGCGCACAAAGGCTGGACGCCTGGCTGGACACGGGCAAAGTGCGCCTGACCGACCAGGTACGCGGCTATCATCCACCGACCACGGCATCGCCTGAGGACACCCCATGACCCGACGCCTGTCTGCTTTTCTCATCGCTGCCCTTGGCGCTGCAACGCTGGGCCTGGGCTTGGCCGGCGCCGTTTCCGCCCAGACACCGCCGGCCGCGCCGGTCAAGGTCGAAGCCGACCGTCTGGATCTCGACCAGCGCGCCGGCACGGCGGTGTATCGCGGCAACGTCAAGATACGCCAGGGCGAAATGCGCCTGCACGGCGCCCGGATTGAAATACAGCGCAACGACGCCGGCGAGCTCTCGCGCGCCACCTCGTTTGGTGAGCGCGCCTACCTGCGCCACCGCCCCAACCCCAACAAAGCGCCCATTGAAGGCCACGCCCGGCGCATTGTGTATCACGTAGCCGAACGCCGGGTTGAGCTGATCGACCAGGCCGAGCTGGATCAGGGCGGCGACCACTTTGAAGGCGGACGGCTGGAGTATTTCATCGACCAGGAAGTCGTACAGGCGCGCTCTGAGGTAGACGGCAGCGACGACCAGCGTATCCGCATGACGCTGCAGCCCGAACAATAACGCCCGCCGCCATCGGCCGGTACGCGACCATCAGCAAAAAGGGGCCACACCGTGTCTTTTGACGACATCACCGCCGAAACGCCTGCCACCGCGGATAAAACGCTACACGCGCGCCATCTGGCCAAAAGCTACAAGCGCCGCCAGGTGGTGAAAGACATCAGCCTGGATATCGCCCAGGGCAGCATCGTCGGGCTGCTGGGCCCCAACGGCGCGGGAAAGACCACATCGTTTTACATGATCGTCGGGCTGGTCAAGCCCGACGCCGGCCAAGTGAGCATCAACAGCCGCGATCTTTCCCAGGCGCCCATGCACGAGCGCGCCCGTGCCGGCATCGGCTATCTGCCCCAGGAAGCCTCGGTATTTCGCAAGCTCTCGGTGGCCGACAACATCATGGCCATTCTGGAAACCCGCCGCGACCTTGACCGCCACGCCCGCCAGGCACGTCTGGAAGCGCTGCTCGACGACTTCCACATCGGCCACATCCGCGACAACCTGGGCATGAGCCTGTCCGGCGGCGAACGGCGGCGGGTAGAAATCGCCCGTTCACTGGCCATCGAGCCGGCTTTTATCCTGCTGGACGAGCCCTTCGCCGGCGTCGACCCGATCTCGGTGGGCGAGATCAAAACCGTGATCCGAGCGTTGAAAGCACGCCACATCGGCGTGCTGATTACCGATCACAATGTGCGCGAAACGCTGGATATTTGCGACACCGCCTACATCGTCGGCGACGGCCGCATTATCGCCAACGGCTCGCCGCACAGCATCCTGGACAACCAGCAGGTGCGCGATGTGTATCTGGGCGAGGCGTTTCGCCTTTGACCCCGCCGCTTGCCGCCGGCCGGCCCGCGGACGTAGGCTAAACGGACCGCTGCGACGAGTGATTTTTCCATGGCCATGAAAGCGTCTCTTCAGCTTCGCGTTGGCACCCAGCTGACCATGACACCGCAGCTGCGCCAGGCCATCAGCCTGCTGCAGCTGCCAACGCTTGACCTTCGCCAGGAAATCCAGCAGGCCGTTGAAGCCAACCCCTTGCTCGAACAGGAAGACGAGTTCGAGGAGCAGCCCGTCGCCGAGCGCTCCGATGACGCCCTTGAAGACCGCTGGGCCGAACAGATCCCCGGCGAACTTACCGTGGACAGCGACTGGTCCGACACCTACCAGGATACCCCCCGCACTATCGAAGGCCCCGACTTTGAGCGCCAGGCCGCCGGCCAGACCCTGCAGGGCCACCTGCTCTGGCAGCTGGCCCTGCAGGATATGAAGCCCGACGAACGCCTGGCAGGCGAGGCGCTGATTGACGCGGTAGATGCCAACGGCTATCTGACCCAGCCGCTGCAAGCCATCGGCGAGGGCCTGCAGGGCCACCAGGGCCGGCCCATCAGCGCCGATTGCCTTGAGCGCACGCTCGCCCGTCTGCAGCAGTTCGACCCCACCGGCGTTTTTGCCCGGGATCTGGGCGAATGCCTGACCCTGCAGCTCGACGCCCTGCCCGCCGACACGCCGCTGCTGATGCCGGCCCGGCGGCTGGCGCGGCAGTTTCTCACCGCCCTCGGCCAGGGGGATACGCGCCTGCTCAAGCGCCGGCTGGGTCTTGACGATGCCGAGCTCGACGAGGTCATCAAGCGGATCAAAAGCCTCGACCCGCGCCCGGGCAGCGGCTTTGACAGCGCCGGCGACGGCCACGTACTCCCGGATCTGCTCGCCCGGCGCGGCGAAGACGGCTGGCAGCTCGAACTCAACCCCGATGCCCTGCCGCAGCTGCGCATTCAGCCCGACTACGCCGCGCTGATCCGCAAGGCCGACAGCAGCCGCGACAACTGCTTTCTCAAAGACCATCTGCAGCAGGCCCGCTGGCTGATCAAAAGCCTCGACAGCCGTAACGCCACCCTGCTGCGCGTCGGCCGTGAAATCATGTCGCGCCAGCTGGGCTTTCTCGAACACGGCGATGCCGCCATGAAGCCGCTGGTATTAACCGATATCGCCGAGGCGATCGGCATGCACGAATCCACGGTCTCCCGGGTGACGACGCAAAAATATCTGCACACCCCTCGCGGGGTCTTCGAGCTCAAGTACTTTTTTTCCAGCCAGCTGGCCGGGGACGACGAAAGCGCCCACTCAAGCACCGCCATCCGCGCGCGCATCAAGCAGCTGGTGGCACAGGAGCCGCCGGCCAAACCGCTTTCCGACACCCGCCTGGCAGCACGGCTCGACGAAGCCGGTGTTCGCGTTGCCCGGCGCACCGTGGCGAAATATCGTGAAGCGCTGGGCATTCCCTCTGCCAGCGAACGCCGCCGCCGAGGCTGATGGCGAATCTTTTGCCGGGGGCTTTGTTTGCCGGCAAAAAGGGGTACAATCAAAGCCCATTCCGACGGATAAGGAGTACGTCCATGCAGGTCAATATTACCGGTCATCATATCGAACTGACTGACGCCTTGCGTGACTACGTCAATGAAAAGCTCGCCCGGGTCGAGCGCCACTACGACAACATTACCACCGTACAAGTCACCTTATCTGTGGAAAAAGAACGCCAGCAGGCCGCCTGCACCATGCACGTTGCCGGTGCCGAGCTGCACGCCGAAGCCACCGACACCGACATGTACGCCGCCATCGACGCGCTGGCCGACAAGATTGATCGCCAGCTGGTCAAACACAAGGAAAAAGCACAGGCTCGCGCCCAGGGCGCCGGCGTGCGTTAACGCATAATGACGTTGGAAGCGATCCTACCCCCGGAGCGCGTGCTCTACGACGTGCCCGGGGGCAGCAAAAAAAGGGTGCTGGAATTTTTCAGCACCTTTATTGCGCAAAACATCCCCAGCCTGGACAGCCAGGAAGTCTTCAGCCGCCTGATCAACCGGGAAAAACTCGGTAGCACAGGCATCGGCAACGGCGTGGCCATTCCCCATGCCAGAAGTCCGCACTGCCAGTCGCCCATTGCCGGCTTTCTCAAGCTTTCCGAAGCTGTTGACTTCGATGCCATCGACGGCGACCCGGTCGACCTGGTGTTTGTGCTGCTGGTTCCCGAACAGGCCGACGATACGCACCTGGCGCTGCTCGGCGAGGTAGCCATGATCATGAACGACGGCCACACGCGAATGCAGCTGCGCCGCGCGCAAAGCCAGCGCGAACTGCTTTCGCTGATCACCGACAAGATTCGCCAGTCGCCCGGCGCATAGCCGCCCGCTTTCCCCACTGCCGAGCGTTTTGCCTCGCCTCGCCCAAGCGCTCGCCATCCACGAGAGACGCCATGCAACTGGTCATCATCAGCGGTCGTTCCGGCTCGGGCAAATCCATTGCCCTGCAGGCCCTGGAAGACCTGGGCTATTACGCCATTGACAACCTGCCGGCGATGCTGCTGGGTGCACTGGTCGACGAGCTGCACGTCCATGCCGGGCGCACCCATCTGGCCGTCAGCATTGACGCGCGCAACCTGCCCGGGGCCCTGGCGCAGCTGCCGAACCTGCTCGACGACCTGCGCGAACGAGGCATCGGCTTTCACGTGGTCTATCTCACCGCTGACGCCCGCATCCTGCTGGAGCGCTACTCCGCCACGCGCCGCCGCCATCCGCTCACTCGCAGCGCCGACATGACCCTGGAAGAAGCCATCGCCAAGGAAGAAGACACCCTCGGCGACGTGCGCGACCTGGCCGATCTGACCATTGATACCTCAAGGCTTTCGGTACACGATCTGCGCCGGCGAATCACCGACCAGGTGGCTCACCGCCGCCCCGGGCAGCTGACCCTGACCGTGGAATCCTTCGGCTACAAGCGCGGCGTGCCGCTGGACGCCGATTTGGTATTCGACGCGCGCTGCCTGCCCAACCCCTACTGGGACCCGGCCCTGCGCGGCCTGAACGGGCGCGACCCGGAAATCGAGGCGTTTTTGCGTGGCTATCCGATCGTGGACGCCATGGGCGAAGACATTTACGGCTGGCTTGCGCGCTGGCTGCCGGCATACCAGAACAGCCAGCGCAGCTACATCACCGTGGCCGTTGGCTGCACCGGCGGCCAGCACCGCTCGGTCTATCTGGTCGAGCAGCTGGGCCGGCGGCTGTTCGACGCCCGCCACGATATCCACGTGCGCCACCGCGAGCTATCGGTACAGTATACCCAGGTACAGTATACCCATTCGGCCTCGGCGGCCGACGACACCTCGCCGACCGAGACAACAACATAAGGACACCGCGTGCCCAGCAAGACCCTGACGCTGACCAACCGGCGCGGCCTTCACGCCCGCGCCGCAACCCGGCTTGTCACCTGCTGCCAGCGATTCACCGCCCAGGTTACGGTGCACAAGGGAGAACAGCAGGCCGACGCCGGCAACATCATGGCGCTGCTGATGCTGGCTGCCCCCTGCGGCACCGAACTGACCGTGCACGCCGAGGGCGAAGAGGCCGCCCAGGCCCTCGACGCCGTCGAAGCGCTGTTTGCCGCTCGCTTCGACGAAGACCGCTAAACGCTTGGCTGGTTGCCCGCCACGGTCATGGCGTCAATCAGCCAGCTTCCGGTGTGGATGCTGCCGCGGGTATCCAGGTCATTTCCCAGCCCCGTCAGATTGGCAAACATCTGCTCAAGGTTGCCGGCAACGGTAAACTCTTCGATGGGATACTGCACCCGGCCGTTTTCCACCCAAAAACCGCTGGCCCCGCGGGAATAGTCCCCGGTCACGCCGTTGACGCCCTGGCCCATCAGTTCGGTTACCCATACGCCGCGATCCATGCGCGCAAGCAGCGCCTCGACCGGCTCCAGAGGGGCCTCTATGCGCAGATTGCGTGCCCCGCCGGCGTTGCCGGTAGTGGCCATGCCCAGCCGCCGAGCGCTATAGGCCGAAAGCATATAGCTTGCCACCTTGCCCTGCTCGATAAAGCGGTTGCTGCGCGTTTGCACGCCGTCACCGTCAAAGGGCGAGCTGGCCGTGGCACCGCGCTCCATGGGGCGCTCTTCCAGGTTGAACCACGCCGGAAACAGCGGCTTGCCCAGGCTATCGCACAGAAACGACGCCTGGCGATACAGCGCCCCGCCGGCAAGAGCCCCCATCAGGTGCCCTACCAGCCCGCCGGCAAGCGACGGATCGAACAGTACCGGAAAAGTGCCGGTCGGCGGGCGGCGAGCCCCCAGCCGGCGCCGCGTTTTTCGGGCCGCCTCGCGGCCGACATCGGCCGGCGCACGCAGCGCTGCAGGATCCCGGGCCGTGGTGTAGTCCATGTCGCGCTGCATGCCGTTTTCGTCTTCGGCGATAAGGGTGCACGAAAGCCCGTGGCGGCTGCCTTTCTGAGTGCCGATAAAACCGTGACTGTTGGCATACACGCGCACGCCTTCACCGGTAGACAGCGTCGCCCCCTCAGACTGGGTGATGCCTTCAACGGCGCGGCCGGCGCGCTCGCACTCAAGCGCCAGCTCAATGGCCTGCTCGGTCGAAAGCGCCCAGGGATGGTGCACGTCGAGATCGGGGACATCCCGAGCCATGAGCGCCGCATCGGCAAGCCCGGACGCCGGATCTTCGCCGGTATAGCGAGCAATGGCCAACGCCTGTTCAACCGTTGCACGAATGGAGTCTTCGCCGGCATCGGTGGAGGAGGCGCTGCCCTTGCGCTGCCCTACGTAAACCGTCACGGCAATCCCCTGATCCCGGGACAGCTCCACGGTTTCCACTTCGCCCAGCCGTACGCTAACCTCGATCCCCTGGTCGACGCTGGCCCCTACTTCCGCCGCGTCGGCTCCCCGCTGCTTGGCCAGCGCCAGCGCCAGCTCCGCACGGGACGCCAGCACGCTCTGCTGCGCCCGGGCATCAAATGCCTGTGCCATAATGGCCTCCTGTTTATCTATCACCGTTAACGAGTGAGTTCATGTCCAAAAAACATGCCGACCCGGCCGTTGAGGCCCCTGACGAACGCCCCAGCAAATCCCAGCTCAAACGCGAAATGCACGAGCTCCAGCAGCTCGGCGAAACGCTGATCGCCATGAAGCCCGGCGAACGGGCGCGCTTTGCGCTGTCTGACGACATGGAGCGGGCCATTGCCGAAACCGCGCGCATTACCTCTCGCGAGGCGCGCCGGCGCCACATGCAATACGTCGGCAAGCTCATGCGCAAGGAAGACTTGCCCGCCATTCGCGGCGAGTTTGACGCCATCGAGCGGGAAAAAAGCCAGCGTGACCACGCCTTTCATCGCCTGGAAAAATGGCGCAACCGCCTGCTTGATGAAGGCGACAGCGCCGTGGAGGGCTTTGTGCAGGAATACCCCCACGCCGACCGCCAGGTGCTGCGCCAGCTGATACGCAACGCCCGGCGCGAGGCCGAGCAGCAAAAGCCGCCGACAAGCGCGCGCAAGCTGTTCAAGCATCTGCGCGAAAGCGCCGAGCTCAAGGCTCAGGACTGAGTCCCGCCCACGGTCAGCTCATCGAGCTTCAGAGTGGGCTGGCCTACCCCCACCGGGACACCTTGCCCTTCCTTGCCGCATACGCCGATGCCGCTGTCCAGCTCCATGTCGTGGCCGATCATGGACACCTGCCCCATGGCCTCGGGGCCGTTGCCGATCAGCGTGGCCCCTTT
Organism: Halomonas cibimaris; assembly: GCF_055379665.1. Classification (NCBI taxonomy): domain Bacteria; kingdom Pseudomonadati; phylum Pseudomonadota; class Gammaproteobacteria; order Oceanospirillales; family Halomonadaceae; genus Halomonas; species Halomonas cibimaris. The sequence goes on along the minus strand of NZ_AP043828.1, from coordinate 2,052,928 downwards.
CACCGGCGCGGTGATCCTGCCGTCTTCGATGAGGTAGGCCTCGCTTGCGGAAAACACGAACTTGCCCGAGGTAATATCCACCTGGCCGCCGCCGAAACTCACCGCGTAGAGGCCGCGCTTGACGCTTTTCACAATGTCGCCGGGCTCGTCCTGGCCGGCCATCATCAGGGTATTGGTCATGCGCGGCATGGGCATGTGGGCGTAGGATTCACGCCGGGCGTTGCCGGTAGGCGCCATGCCCATCAGCCGGGCGTTGAGCTTGTCCTGCATATAACCGGTAAGAAGGCCGTCTTCGATCAGCGGCGTGCGCTGGCCCGGCGTGCCCTCGTCATCCACGCTGAGCGAGCCGCGGCCGTCCTTGATCGTGGCGTCGTCCACCACGGTGACGCCTTTGGCCGCCACGCGCTGGCCCATCTTGCCGGCGAATGCCGAGCTGCCACGGCGGTTGAAATCGCCCTCCAGGCCGTGGCCCACGGCTTCGTGGAGCAGAATGCCCGGCCAGCCCGCGCCCAGCACCACCGGCATTTGCCCGGCCGGCGCGTCCACCGCCTCCAGGTTGACCAGCGCCTGGCGCACGGCCTCTTTGGCGTAGCGCTCGGCAACGCCGGCATCGCGCAGCTCGGCCATGGAGTAGCGTCCGCCGCCGCCGGCGCTGCCGCGCTCACGCCGGCCGCTGTGCGCGGCAATCACGCTGACGTTAAACCGCACCAGCGGGCGAATATCCGCTGCCAGGGTGCCGTCGCTTGCGCGCACCAGCACCACTTCGTAGGTGCCCGAAAGCGACGCACTGACCTGGCTGACGCGCGGGTCCGCGGCGCGGGCTACGCGATCGGCCAGCGTGAGCATGGCCACCTTGTCATCCGCGCTCAGCCCGGCCAGCGGGTCAAGGCCCGGATAGCGCAGCGCCGCGCTGACGGGCCTGACGGCCTGCCCGGCCAGGCGCGCGCCGCTGCGTACAATGCTCGAAGCCGTCTTTCCGGTATCCACCAGAGCATCGGCGGTAATCTGGTTGGAATAGGCAAAGCCGGTTTTTTCTCCGGCCAGCGCGCGCACGCCCACGCCGCCGTCAATGTTATAGCTGGCCTCTTTGACCTGGCCGTCTTCCAGCACCCAGCCTTCCTGCCAGATGCGCTGAAAATACAAATCGGCGTAGTCGATACCCGGCCCCATGGCGTGGGCAAGTCCGGTATCCAGGCGGTCCAGATCCAGCCCGCCGGGGGTAAGTAACATCGAAGCTGCCTGATCAAGCTGCGTCATTGGGAACCTTCCAGTGTAATGTCCGGCGAAGCCCAGGGGCCGTCAAGCCGGTAATGAATCGTTGTGGCGCGCTCGATGGCATCGCCGAACAGCGTATGTGCGACAAAAAGCGCACCGCCCACCACCGGCGCACCGGCCGCCAGCGCGGCCAGGGGCAAGTTCTGGCTGATGGGCAGTGTGATCCCCAGCCGCTGGTCGAGTTCACGTCTTAGCAGATCCACGCTGCCGGTCAGCCGCATGGTGGTCGCCGGCGTCTTGATGCGCAAGGGGCCGCGCAGGCGCAGTATCCCGCCGGCCACGTCGGCTTTGCCATCAACGCGATCAAAGGCGGTACCGCGGCCGGTCACGTCGGTAAAATCCAGCCGCAGCCGGCGCAGGATGTTATCAAAGTTCAAAAGCCCCACCAGCCTTGCCGAAGGCGAATCCAGCGTAACGAAGCGGCCGCTGCGCATATCAGTGGAAATCTCCCCCCCGGCCCGGCTCAGGGCAAACTGCCAGGGCGCGCCGGGCCACTCAAGGGTCGCGGCCACCCGGGCACTGTCGCTGCGCATGGCCACCGGCTGCTCCAGCTGCGCCAGGGCCGTGCCCACGTCGCCGCCGTCAAGCGTCAGGTCTGCCCGGGTCTGGCTGGTATGATCGCTGCCCTGCCAGGTGAGTTCACCGCGCGCCGATATTTCTCCCAGCGTCAGCCCCACCGGCGCCAGGGTGAAGTGATGCCGGCCGGCCTGCCAGTAGGCCGTCAGCGGCCCGAAACGCTTGTTGCCGACGACGATATCCGCCACCCGCAGCCGCCCGTCGGGCAGATCGGTCAGCCACTCCGGCATCGCCGCCGGTGCCGGCACTCGCGTCTTGACCGCGTCCATCCAGCCGCCGGGGGCCGGCGCGGCGGCCTCGGATGGCGGGCTATCCGGCGCGGAAAGCCCCAGCAGCCGGTCAACCAGCAGCCGCTCCACGGTGATATCCACCGGTGCGGCATCGCGCGGGCGGTAGCGCAATCGCCCGACCAGCACATCGCCGGCAAGCGCCAGCGCCACGCCGCCGCCGTCCAGGCGCTGCCCTGTGGCGCTCACACCGCCCAGGCACTCGCCGTTGTACTGCACGCACGGCGTCGCCAGAGACAGCGTTACTGGCTTTCCGCTTAGCGCACGGTTGGCGCTTTCTGACCGGGTTCCGGCGGCAAGCCGCTTGGCGACGCTGTGCCATGCAAGCACTACGACCTTTTCCGCGGCCGCGTTGACGCGCCAGCCGCTGCGGCTTGGCCAGTCGGGCAGGCGCGCCGCTCGGGTGCCAAGGTTAACGTTGCCGGCAAGCCCGTCGTCGAGCGGCCGGGCGCGCAGCGTTGCCATACGGCCCAGCCGGCTTTCCAGGCGCCCGGCGTCGAGCGAGGCGTCCAGCGTCCACGGCAAAGACGCGTCGGCGGCCTTGGCAAACGGGGCGGGAAGGTGGATGCCCATACCGTCAAGACCGCTTTCCAGATGCAGCGACGGCGCCTCGTCAAGCGTAAGCGCGCCCTGCCAGCGCGCCGTGCCGGTCGCCAGTTTCGCTGCGGCCTGCGGCGTCATGCCCAGCGCCTCCAGCAGCCCGCCGGCGCTGGCCTGGCCGCTCAGGGCGACGTTGCCCGGCGTAAACGCAGCGCGGATATCGCCGCCCAGAAAGTCCGCCCGGGCCTCGCCCAGCAGATCGCCTTCGCGGCCGCGCTGCTGCCAGGTGACATCGCCTGTCAGCTCATCCAGGCCGATCCCCAAAGGCGCATAGGCCAGCCGCTCAAAGCGCGGCTTGACGTGCACGTCCAGGGCCAGCGACCGGGCATCGTCCAGATCAAGCTCCATGGCCAGCGCGCCGCGCGCGTCGCCCCGGGCGTGAATGTTCTCCAGCTGGCTGGCCGCTTCAAGCGGGGCGGCAAGAAAAAATGCGCTGAGCGCCTGCGCATCGGCGGTGAGATCCCCCTGAATGGCCAGCTCTTTGCTTGCCGTTTCAAACGCCACCTCGCCGTTGGTAGCGCGTATGCCGTGGCTCTGCGCCTGCGCCACCTGCGCTTCAAGGCGTCCCTGAGCGAGCTTCAGCGTACCTGCCACGTTCTCCAGCGCCGGCCATTCCGGGGCGGTGGGCAGCGCGGCCTGGCGAACGTCAAGCGCCAGGGTGGTATCTACGTCGTCGGCGACCGCGTCTTGGTCCAATGGCGCGGTAATCTGCAGCGTACCCCGGTCGACGTAGCCGCTGACGCCCTCGGCCAGCCACTGCGTAAGATCATCCTCCAGCACCCGGACCGGCAGCCAGTCGATCAGCGGCGTGTTGACGGCGTCCACATCTTCAAAGGCAAGATCCAGCCCCAGCTGCTGGCGCTCACCGCCGCTTGCCAAGCCGAACTCGCCCTGTACCCGGGCGCCGCGCCAAGTCACGTCCAGCCCGCGGCCGCTGATCTGCGTGCTGGGGCCGTCATGCACCCACTGCACCCGGCCTTCGGCGCGGTCAAGCGCCATGGGCCGGGCAAATACCTGGGGGAAGTACAGCGATGTCCCCTCATCGCCGGCAAACGTCACGCGCCCGCGCCTGTCCCGCGCTTCTACCCAGGCGTCCAGCGGCCCGCCGCCGGGGGCCTCGCCCCAGGGCGACACCACCACATCATGGAGCGCGGCACTCACCTGCCACTCGCCGTCCTGCTGGCCTACCTGCAGCCCGCTCACGGTGCCTTCGGGGGCGAGGGCGGCCAGCGGGCGCTTGAGCGATTCGGGCAGCACCACGTAATCGCCCCAGGCGGCCAGCGAATCCAGCTCAAAAGTGCTGGTGCGCAGCTGCCAGTCGCGCTGGTGGTGGGTCAGCTGCCAGTGCCGGGGCAGCGTCGGTGCCCGTTCGCCTGACGTCGCCACGCGTTCTGCCTTGGCCACATCGCCGCTGAGCCAGGCATTACCGCCGTCGCCGTCGCGGCGCCACTGGCCCCGGGCCTCAAGCCCTTTGAGCACGACCTGCTTGTCCGCCTGGGTGAGCTTGAGCTCGGGCAGGCCGAACTGCAGGCGGATATCTTCCAGCCGGCCGGCCTGCCAGCGCCCCCAGAGCCGAGAGTGGCCGCCGGAAAGCGCCAGCTTTGGCACATAGTCAGGGCGCACGACCTCGACCAGCGCCGAGAGCTGCTCCAGCTGCATGTCCAGCTGCAGGGCCGCGGAATAGTCCTTCAGCCCGTCGCGGCCCGGGCGCACGTCGGCCTTGAGGGTGGCAGCCGGCAAGTCCGGCGGCGTCTGCGGCATCAGCGAAGAGGCCACCGTGACGTCTCCGGCCAGGCGAATGCGCTTGTCGCTGCCGTCCAGCTGCAGCGCTGGCGCATGCACGGTGGCATTGCCGTCGTCGCCGTGCATCAATAGGCGGGTATCGGTGATTTGCAGGCGCTGATGCAGGATCAGCCGCGTCCAGGCATCGACGGCGTCAAGGTCTACGCGGGTATCCGGCGCCCAGTACAGCGGCAGCGTTGCCCGGGCCGGCCATCCCCAGCCCGCCCCTTCGCCGCGGTACAGGTGCAGGGAAAAGCCGTCAACGTGGGTCTGGCGAAATACCGGCGTCAGCGCCTGCAGCGAACGCCGCAGATCCAGCCGCAGGCGCAGCGTATCCAGGGAAAACAGCGCCGCATCGGGCAGCGCGGCGTCCACGTCGCGCAGCTCCAGGCGCAGGCCGTCGCGTTCGATGTCCAGCGACAGCGAGGCAATGCTCACCGGTGCGCCAAGGCTTTCCTGCAGCACAGCCTCCAGGCGCGGCGTCAGCGCATCCACCTGGCCGGCCAGCAGGCGCAGCGCCAACAGCAGCACGGCCAGCGTGCCCAGACACCAGGCCAGCGCCAGCAGGCCCGCTTTTCGCAGCGCAAGCAGGGACATGGGCTACATCAGTACGATGTCGTACTGCTCTTGTGAATAGTGCTGTTCGACTTGAAAGCGAATGGTTTTACAGATGAAGGCTTCCAGATCGGCCACCGAGGTGGACTCTTCGTCCAGCAGCCGGTCCACCACCGGCTGGGCGGCCAGCACCATGTAGGTTTCGGCGTTGTACGCCCGCTCTTCGCGCAGAATTTCGCGAAAAATCTCATAGCACACCGTTTCCGGCGTTTTCAGCATGCCCCGGCCCTGGCAGGTGGGGCAGGCCTCGCACAGCGTCTGGGCCAGGCTTTCCCGGGTGCGTTTGCGCGTCAGCTGCACAAGACCCAGCTCGGTGACGCCGGTACTTTTGGTCTTGGCATGGTCGCGCTCCAGGTTTTTTTCCAGCAGGCGCAGCACCTGGCGCTGATGCTCGACATCTTCCATATCGATAAAGTCGATAATGATAATGCCGCCCAGGTTGCGCAGCCTGAGCTGGCGGGCAATCGAGTTGGCCGCTTCCAGATTGGTCTTGAAAATGGTTTCTTCGAGGTTGCGATGGCCGACAAAACCGCCGGTATTGACATCCACAGTGGTCATCGCCTCGGTAGGGTCGATGATCAGATAGCCGCCGGATTTCAGCTGCACCCGGCGGCTGAGCGCTTTTTGGACCTCGTCTTCGACGCTGTACAGATCAAACAGCGGGCGCTCGCCGGGATAGTACTCGATGCGCTCGGCCACGGCGGGCATGAACTCCCGGGCAAACTCCTTGAGGCGGGCAAAGTTTTCCCGGGAATCAATGCGCACCTTTTCGATATCGTCACGCATGACATCGCGCAGGGTGCGGATAAAAAGCGGCAGATCGTCATAGATCACCGAGGGCGGCGCGGCGGTGATCTTGCGCTCGCCCACTCGCTGCCACAGACGCAGCAGAAAGTGGATATCGCTTGCCAGCTCCTCTTCGCCGACGCCTTCGGCGGCCGTGCGCACGATAAAGCCGCCGGTGGCCTCCAGCGGCTGGCCGGCCACGGTAGTTTCCAGCAGCCCGCGCAGCCGCTCACGCTCGCGCTCGTCTTCAATGCGCTGGGAGACGCCGCCGTGCGGCGAGTCCGGCATATAGACCAGATAGCGTGAAGGAATCGACAGATGGGTGGTCAGCCGTGCGCCCTTGGTACCGATGGGGTCTTTGGTGACCTGCACCACCAGCGCCTGGCCTTCGTGGAGCAGCTGGCCGATGGTCAGCTGCTCGTCGGCCGGCGTGCCGGCCGGCATGACCTCGTGGGCGTGGATGAAAGCCGCCCGCTCCAGGCCAATATCGATAAACGCCGCCTGCATGCCCGGCAGCACGCGCACCACCCGGCCTTTATAAATGTTGCCGACAATGCCCCGGCGGCAGGAGCGCTCGATCAGCGCCTCCTGGAGCACGCCGTTTTCCACCAGCGCCACGCGGGTTTCCATCGGCGTTAAATTAATGAGAACTTCAGCACTCATGCAGCTTTCCTTAATGTCGTTACCGCAAGTCTGGGGCAAAGCCGGGATTACGCCAGGGCCCCGTGCCAAAGCGCCACGCCCTGGCGGCGCAAAAGCGTCGCCGTTTCGTATAGCGGCAGCCCCACTACCGCGGAATAGCTGCCGTGAATGCCGCTGACAAATATCGCCGCATATCCCTGGATGGCATAGCCGCCGGCCTTGTCGGCGGGCTCGCCGGTGCGCCAATAGGCGGCTATCTCCGCCGGGCTGATGTCGCGCAGTGCCACCCGGGTGCTCACGCACGCGCTGTGCCTGCCGGCCGGGCCGTTCACGGCAACCGCCGTCAGCACCTGATGCTCGCGGCCGGCCAGAGCACTGAGCATGTCGGCGGCGTGGCGCTCATCCCGGGGCTTGCCCAGAATGGCGCCGTCCAGCACCACGGCCGTGTCTGATCCCAGCGTGGGCAGCGCGCTCCGGCCGCTGGCGGCTTCGGCCTTGGCCATCGCCAGGCGGCGCACGTAGGCGTCCGGCGCCTCTCCGGGCCGGGCTGTCTCGTCAATATCACAGGGTATCACCGTGACCGGCACGCCCAGCGATGCCAGCAGCTCACGCCGGCGCGGCGATGCCGAGGCCAAGCACAGCACAGCGTCAGCGGCGCTCATGGCGTTCTCCTGCGGCCGGTAACAGCGTCCAGCAGCGTGGCAAGCCAGGGCCACAGCAAAGCGCTGGACAGCGCCGGCAGCAAGAAAGCCAGATGAATGGCAAAGTCGCCCCAAAGGGTTCTGATCCACTGGTCCACCAGCTGCACAATGCCCAGCAGCACCAAAATCAGCACGGCCTGCTGCAAAAGCGAATACGCGCGAAAACGCGCGTAGACCAGCGCACATAGAAAGCCCAGCAGCGACAACACCAGCGCACTTTGGCCCAGCACGCTGCCCTGCATCAAATCCAGTAAAATACCCAGCACAAACCCGTGCAGCACGCCCACGCGCCCCGGGGCGTACATGCAGCCGTAGATCAGCATCAGGCCCACCCAGTCCGGCCGGTACAGCTGCCAGCCTTCCGCCAGCGGCATGACCTGCAGGCATAGCGCCAGCAGCAGAAAAAGCCAGATCACAGGGAGCGATACGTCAAAGGCGCGCGCCATCAAGGTCTCCTCAAAGCGTCCGCCGACTCCAGCGCGGCGGCCACCCGGTAGGCGCTGCCCAGCGCCGTCTCGCTGATGGCCAGGCCATCGCCCCCAAGGCTTGGCAGCCGGCTTTTCGGCGGCGGCGGAAACAGCATCAGAAAATGGCGGGAGCGCTCCAGGCGCGCCAGCGGGCGCGCCGTCACCCGGGCAAAAGGCTGGCCCGGGTCATGAAACACCTCGGTTACCCGCGCTACCGGGTAGCCTTTGGGAAAACGCTCGGCCAAACCCGACGTGGTCAGCAGGTCCCCTTCGCGGATATCGGCGGTATCGGGCACGTGCAGCACCTTGACCGTACCGTAGCGGCCGGTGCCCTGAACGATAAAACGCAGCCCGTTGCGATTGACCCGTATCGGCAGCGCATGGCTGGCATCGGCAAGCAGGATGACCCGGCTGGAATACGCCGATACCGAGGTCACCTGGCCGACCACGCCGGTGGCATCAATCACCGGCTGGCCCACATAGGCCCCGTTGCGCCGCCCGCGATCGACCACCATGCGCTGGCTGAACGGGTCACTGTCCAGCGATATAAGCTCAGCGGTCATATAGGCGATGTCGCGCTTTTGCGCGGCGTCCAGCAAACGGCGCAGCTCGGCGTTTTCCGCCTGGAGGCTCGCCATGCGCTGGGCGCGACGCGACAAAGTCAGCATGTTTTCTCGCAGCCGGCGATTTTCCTCCATCAGCGCCTGCTGTTCAGAAAACGCCACGGTGCCCCAGCTGAGCAGATCGCTTGGCACGCTTACAACCCACTGCACCGGTGCCACCACGGTAGAAAGCTGGGCGCGCAGGGTTTCCATACGGGTAAAGTGCTGATCGGCGAACATCAGCGCGCTTGCCGCCAGCACGCAAAAAAACAGCCGGTAGCCCGGTATGTACCCGTCGGAAAACAGCGGTTTGATAAAACAGCCCTCCGCGCAGACGCCGACGCGACTAGTCGCTCGACAACAGCTCGAAGGTGTGCTGGTCGATCATTTCCAGCGCCTTGCCGCCGCCGCGTGCCACACAGGATAGCGGGTCTTCGGCAATAATCACCGGCAGGCCGGTCTCTTCGGCAATCAGTTTATCCAGATCGCGCAGCATGGCGCCGCCGCCGGTGAGCACCAGGCCGTGCTCGGCGATATCCGAGGCCAGCTCCGGCGGGGACTGCTCCAGCGCACTTTTGATCGCCGAGACAATCGCCACCAGGGTGTCCTGTAGCGCTTCGAGGATTTCGTGGGAGTTCAGCGTAAAGCTGCGCGGCACGCCTTCGGCCAGGTTGCGCCCGCGCACGTCGATTTCGCGCTGCTCGCTGCCGGGATAGGCGCAGCCGATTTCTTCTTTGATACGCTCAGCGGTCGCTTCACCGATGAGGCTGCCGTAGTAGCGGCGCACATGCCCGGTAATCGCCTCGTCGAAGCGGTCGCCGCCCACGCGAATGGACTCTGAATACACCACGCCGTTAAGCGAGATGATGGCAATTTCGGTCGTGCCGCCGCCGACGTCGACCACCATCGAGCCCTGGGCCTCTTCAATGGGCAGCCCGGCACCGATAGCCGCCGCCATGGGCTCCTCGATCAGAAACACTTCCCGGGCGCCGGCGCCTTCGGCGGATTCGCGAATGGCGCGACGCTCCACCTGGGTCGACATGCACGGCACGCATACCAGCACCCGCGGGCTCGGCGTCAAAAACGTGCTCTGGTGCACCTTGCGAATAAAGTGCTGGAGCATCTGCTCGGTGACGGTAAAATCGGCAATGACGCCGTCCTTCATCGGACGGATTGCGGTAATATTGCCCGGCGTACGCCCCAGCATGCGCTTGGCATCGGCGCCGACGGAGGCCACGCTGCGCATCGTGCCGGCCTGGCGAATGGCGACGACGGATGGCTCATCGAGAACGATGCCGCGCCCGCGTACATAAATCAGTGTGTTGGCCGTACCCAGGTCGATCGACAGATCGCTGGAAAACAGCCCCCTCAAACGTTTGAACATGAATGTTATTACCTAGTGCTGACCGGGAACCCTGTGCGGGGGCAAACGGTATCACCGCATCCCCGTGGCGGCAACAGCGCAGCGTCCCGCCACTGCCCGCCGGCCCCCAGATATGCTACCTTTTGCGCCACTTCGGTACCCGGGCGAGACGTGCTTGCCGCCCGGGCAATACCGCTTCGCCATCCGGCCGCGCAGCCGCGCGCCGTCATCTCGTTGCATGAGGACACCTTGATCATGGCACTGCAACACACCCATGTACGCCGAGCGGCCCACCTGGCCCGGCTCGATATAAGCGACGCTCAGGCCGAGCGCTTTGTAGACGACCTGAGCCGCATGCTTGACATGGTCGATCAGCTGCAAAGCATCGACACCGAAGGCGTCGCCCCGCTGCTGCATCCGCTTGACGCCACGCAGCGCCTGCGCGCCGACGACGTTACCGAAAGCGACCAGCGCGAGCGCTTCCAGCGCCTGGCACCGGCCACGGAAAACGGCCTTTATCTGGTGCCGCGGGTGGTGGAATAGCCCTGCTGCACCCCGTTTGTCACCCCGTTACCTTTTTCTCAACGGAGTTTGTGGGCCATGTCTGACCACACTGCTGACCCCTTTGCGCCTACCGTCACCTCGCTTGCCGCCGCACTCAAGCGCGGTGACGTCTCAAGCCGCGAGCTTGCCACCGACTGCCTCAAGCGTATCGAGCGGGCCGAGCCTGCGCTGAACAGCTTCATCAGCGTCACCGCCGAGCAGGCGCTGGCCGCCGCCGATGCCGCCGACCGGGCCCGGGCCGACGGTCGCGCCGGCTTTCTTACCGGCGTGCCGCTGGCGTTCAAGGACATCTTTTGTACCCGAGACGTCAAAACCTCCTGCGGCTCGAAGATGCTCGACAACTTTATCGCCCCCTACAGCGCCACCGCAGTACAAAAGCTTGACGCTGCCGGCTGTGTCAGCCTTGGCAAGACCAACATGGACGAGTTCGCCATGGGCTCGTCCAACGAATCCAGCTATTACGGTGCGGTGAAAAACCCCTGGGATCTCACCGCCGTTCCCGGCGGCTCCTCCGGCGGCAGCGCCGCGGCCGTGGCGGCGGGGCTTGTCCCGGCAACGCTTGGCACCGACACCGGCGGCTCGATCCGCCAGCCGGCGGCGTTTTGCGGCATTACCGGGCTCAAACCCACCTACGGGCGCATCTCGCGCTACGGCATCATCGCCTACGCTTCGAGTCTGGATCAGGCCGGGCCCATGGCCCGCACCGCCGAGGACTGCGCCCACCTGCTCGGCGCCATCGCCGGCCACGACCCGCGCGACTCCACCAGCGCGCCCCACGCGGTACCCGACTACGCCGCCGAGCTTGACGCCCCGCTTACCGGGCTGAAAATCGGCCTGCCCCGGGAATACTTCGGTGACGGGCTGGACCCGGCGGCCGCTCATGCGGTGAACGAGGCGGTCAAGGTCTATGAATCGCTGGGGGCAACGGTGCGCGACGTGAGCCTGCCCCACACCCGCTACGCCACCTCGGCCTACTACGTCATCGCCCCGGCGGAGGCGTCGTCGAACCTGGCACGCTTTGACGGCGTGCGCTTCGGCCACCGCTGCGACAGCCCGGAAGACCTGATCGATCTGTACAAGCGCTCTCGGGCCGAAGGCTTCGGCGAAGAGGTCAAGCGGCGCATCCTCATCGGCACGCATACGCTGTCCGAGGGTTTCTTCGACGCCTACTACATTAAAGCGCAGAAAGTCCGCCGACTGATCCGCCAGGATTTTCTCGACGCCTTTGACCAGGTCGACGTGCTCATGGGGCCGACGTCGCCCACCCCGGCGTTTGATCTCGGCGCGCAGAAAGACCCGGTATCCATGTACTTGCAGGATATCTACACCATCGCTGTCAACCTTGCGGGCATTCCCGGCATCAGCGTGCCGGCCGGCTTTTCCGGCGCCCGCCCGGTAGGCCTGCAGATTCTCGGGGCCCACTTTAGTGAAGCCCGGCTGCTCAACGTCGCCCATCGGTTTCAGCAGGCCACCGACTGGCACCGGCAGCGTCCCGCTTTCGCCAAGGAGATCGTCTGATGCAATGGGAAACCGTGATTGGACTTGAGGTCCACGTCCAGCTCGCCACGCGCTCGAAGATTTTCTCCGGCGCCTCCACCGCCTTCGGCGCCGAGCCCAACCGCCAGGCCTCGGCCGTGGATCTGGGGCTGCCCGGCACCCTGCCGGTGCTCAACGAACAGGCCGTGGCCATGGCCGTGCAGTTTGGCCTGGGCATCAACGCCGAGATCGCCGAGACGTCGGTGTTTGACCGCAAGAACTACTTCTATGCCGATCTGCCCAAGGGCTATCAGACCAGCCAGATGTATCACCCCATCGTCGGTTCCGGCGAGGTGGAGATCACCCTGGATAACGACGTCACCCGGCGCATCGGCATTCATCACGCGCATCTGGAAGAAGACGCCGGCAAGTCGCTGCATGAAAGCTTCAGCGACGAGACCGGCCGGGAAATGACCGGCATCGATTTAAACCGCGCCGGCACGCCGCTTTTGGAAATCGTCTCCGAGCCGGACATGCGCTCGGCGAAAGAGGCTTCGGCCTATCTGCGAGCCATCCACGCCATTGTGACCTATCTGGGCATTTCCGACGGCAACATGGCCGAAGGCTCCATGCGCTGCGACGTCAACGTCTCGGTGCGCCCCAAGGGTCAAGCCACCTTCGGCACCCGGGCGGAAATCAAAAACGTCAACTCTTTCCGCTTTGTCGAGCAGGCCATCGCCTTTGAAGCGGAGCGCCAGATCGAGCTGATCGAGGACGGCGGCGAGGTCGTACAGGAAACCCGCCTGTTTGACCCCGACCGCCACGAAACCCGCAGCATGCGCACCAAGGAAGAAGCCAACGACTATCGCTACTTCCCCTGCCCGGACCTTTTGCCCGTGGTGCTCGATCAGGCCTATATCGACCGGCTGCGCGACACCCTGCCGGAGCTTCCCGCCGCCAAGCGCGCGCGTTTTGAAGGCGAACTTGGGCTTTCCGCCTACGATGCCGGGGTCATTGCCTCAAGCCGGGCCATGGCCGACTACTTTGAAGAGGCCATGCACGTCTGCGGCGATGCCAAACAGGCGGCCAACTGGGTGCAGGGCGAGCTTTCCGCCGCGCTCAAGCGCGAACATCTGGACGTGGCCCAAAGCCCGGTAACCGCCCGCCAGCTCGGCGAGCTGATCGCCCGGGTGAAAGACGCCACCGTCAGCGGCAAGGCCGCCAAGCAGGTGTTTCAGGCGCTGTGGGACGGCCAGGGCCAAAGCGCCGATGACATCATTGACGCCAAAGGGCTCAAGCAAGTCACCGACACCGGCGCGATAGACAAAATGATCGACGAGGTGATCGCTTCAAGCCCCAAACAGGTGGCCCAGTACGTCGAGGCCGAGCCTGACAAGCGCGGCAAGATGATCGGCTACTTTGTCGGCCAGGTCATGAAGGCCTCGCGCGGCACGGCCAACCCTCAGCAGGTCAACCAGCGGCTGACCGAAAAGCTCGACGCGCGGCGATAACCCTTACGGCGCGCTGAACGTCACCTGCCGGGCGCAGCCGGCGGCCCAGACGTCGGCATCAAGCTCGGCGATGCCGGCGGTGGGAAACGCCCGGCCCTGATCTTCACGGCCTTCCACCAAAAGCCCGGCCAGCGCGCCGACCAGCGGCATGTGGCTTACCACCAGCAGATTGCCCGGCTGGTTGGCCAGCCAGTCACAAAACGCCCGGGGCGAATCTTCCGGGGTAATCCCGGACAGGGTTTCCACGGCCACGCCAAGGGCCTGCCCCATCACGGCGGCCGTTTGCCGCGCTCTGACGTAGGGGCTGGTGACGATGCGCGTCACCGGCAAGGCCTGTGTCTCACAGCGCCGGGCCAGCCGGTCTGCCATATCCGCTACTTGCCTTTTGCCGTGCGGCGTCAGCTCGCGGGCGCTGTCCGGCGCTGTATCGCCGGCTTCGCCGTGGCGCATGATCCATAGTCGACTCATGGTCTCTCTCCTTTATGTTCGCTGCCGGCCGAACGCTGATGCGCTTTTTTCACTTCTGAGCGCGGCAGCACAAACTCCACATCAGAGCTTTGCTCGCCGGTCATCAGCCCCACGGCCATCTGCTTGGCCGGCACGCCCTGAAACAGCACGCGCTCCAGCCCTTCGGCCAGCGGCATATACACGCCGATTTCCGCGGCCTTGGCACACACCAGGCGCACGGTGTTAACCCCTTCGGCTACCTGGCCCAGAGCATCCACGGCTTCTTCCAGCGTGCGGCCTTCGCCCATGGCGTAGCCCACGCGATAGTTGCGCGACAAACTCGACGAGCACGTCACGATCAAATCACCCACGCCGGAAAGGCCGAGAAACGTCATGGGGTTGGCGCCCTGGGCCACGGCAAAGCGGCTCATTTCCGCCAGCGCCCGGGTCATCAGCATGCTGCGGGTGTTTTCGCCCATGCCCAGTGCCGCCGCCATGCCCGCGGCAATGGCGTAGATGTTTTTCAGCGCCCCGCCAAGCTCCACGCCGTGGCGGTCGCTGCTGGCGTAGACGCGAAAATACCCGCAGCTGAGCACCTGCTGCACCCGGGTGCGCGTCTGGGCGTCGGCGCTGGCTACCACCGTGGCGGTAAGCTGCTTGTCGGCAATCTCCGAGGCCAGGTTGGGCCCGGCAATCACGCCGATGTGGGCAAAGCCGGTTTCCTGCTCCAGCACCTGGCTCATGAGCATGAAGCTGTCAGATTCGATGCCTTTGGTGGTGCTCACCAGAATCTGCTCCGGGCGCAGCCACTGTTTGGCGGTTTGCACCACCTGGCGAAACGCCTTGGAAGGAATCGCGATCAGCACCAGCTCGGCCCCTTCCAGCACCGCCTGCATGTCGGTGGACGCCTGCACCGCCGGGTTGATGGCATAGTCGGGCAAATAGCGCCCGTTGCGGTGTTCGCGATTGATCTGCTCGACCAGTGCAGCGTCGCGCATCCACTGGCGCACCGCGGCGCCGTTGTCCGCCGCGATGCTTGATAGCGCGGTGCCGAAGCTGCCGCCGCCCAGCACCGCGACCTTGATTTGCTGTTCTGCCATAAAGGTGTCCTAGCGCAGTTGTCGTGGCTCAACACTGTAACAAACGCGCCGAGCCGGCGCGTCGGCAAAAAAACGGCCCGCCAGGAACACCTGACGGGCCGCGTTTAGCATCAAGCAGTTTACGCGGTCAGCACTGCGTTGAGCCGCTTCACGTAGGCCGCCGGGTCATCCAGGTGGCCGCCTTCGGCGATAATCGCTTGATCCAGCAGGATATGCGCCAAGTCGTTAAAGGTATCGCCGTCAGCGCCTTCCAGACGCGTTACCAGCGTATGATCCGGGTTGAGCTCAAGGATGGGCTTGACCTCGGGCAGCGGCTGGCCGGCGGCTTCCATGATGCGACGCATCTGAAAGCCCATCTCGTGCTCGGGCAGCACCACGCAGGCCGGCGAGGCGGTCAGGCGATGGGTGACCTTGACCTCCTGGACGCTTTCGCCCAGCGCTTCCTGCACGCGCTTGACCAGCTCTTCCTTGGCCTTGGCGGTTTCTTCCTGGGCTTTCTTTTCCTCTTCGTCTTCCACCTCGCCCAGATCCAGCTCGCCTTTGGCCACGTCGGTCAGCGACTTGCCGTCAAACTCGGTGAGATGGCTCATCAGCCACTCGTCAACGCGATCGGAAAGCAGCAGCACCTCAATGCCCTTTTTGCGGAAGATTTCCAGGTGCGGGCTGTTTTTCGCCGCGTTAAAGCCGTCGGCGACAATGTAGTAGATCTTCTGCTGGCCTTCCTTCATGCGCTCAACGTAGTCGGCAAGGGACTGATCCTGAGTGGCGCTGTCGGTATGGGTGGAAGAAAAGCGCAGCAGGCCGGCGATTTTTTCGCGGTTGCTCGGGTCCTCGCCGGGCCCTTCCTTGAGCACGCTGCCAAAGGTGTTCCAGAACGTCTGGTAGGCCTCGCTATCCTTGCTATCCTTGGCCAGCTTTTTCAGCATGTCCAGGCTGCGCTTGGTCAGCGCGCTTTTGATCTTGTCGACCTGGGGGTCCTGCTGGAGGATCTCCCGGGAGACGTTGAGCGACAGATCGCGCGTGTCCAGCACGCCCTTGATAAAGCGCAGGTACAGCGGCAGGAACTGCTCGGCGTCGTCCATGATGAACACGCGCTGAACGTAGAGCTTCACCCCGCGGGCGCCGTCACGCTCGTAGAGGTCAAACGGCGCGCGACCGGGCACGTACAGAAGGCTGGTATATTCCAGCTTGCCTTCGACCTTGTTGTGGCTCCAGGTCAGCGGATCGGAGAAGTCGTGGGCGACGTGCTTGTAAAACGCCTTGTACTCGTCGTCGGTGATCTCGCCTTTGGGCCGTACCCACAGCGCGGTGGCTTCGTTGACGGTTTCCCAGGTGGTGACTTCGCTGCCCTCGACGTCGTTGCCGTCGTCGTCCTTGGCGGTTTCCGTTTTGGGCATTTTCACCGGCACTTCGATGTGATCGGAGTAGGTGCGTACCAGGTGCTGCAGGCGGGAATCGTCGGCAAATTCCCGGGCGTTGTCTTTCAGGTGCAGGACAATTTCGGTGCCGTGCGCTTCGCGCTCAAGCTCACCGATGGTGAACTCGCCCTCACCGGCCGAGCGCCACTCCACGCCTTTTGCAGCGTCGGTGCCGGCCTTGCGGGTACGCACGGTCACTTCATCGGCGACGATGAAGCTGGAATAAAAGCCCACGCCGAACTGGCCGATCAGCCGCGCGTCTTTTTGCTGTTCGCCGGAAAGCTGCTGTAAAAACTCCGCGGTGCCGCTTTTGGCAATGGTGCCCAGGTTATTGATCACGTCGTCGCGATCCATGCCGATACCGTTGTCGCGCACGGTGACGGTGCCGGCGTTGCTGTCGTGCTCGATTTCGATGCGCAGCTCGCTGTCGCCTTCGTACAGCGCATCGTTGTCAAGCGCGGCGTAGCGCAGCTTGTCGCAGGCATCGGCAGCGTTGGAAATCAGCTCGCGCAAAAAAATCTCGCGGTTGGAGTAAAGCGAGTTGATCATCAGGTTCAGCAGCTGCTTGACTTCTGTCTGAAAGCCCAGCGTTTCTTCTCTGGTTGCGGTGGTCATTGTCAGCCCTCGGATCGCTGTCGTTTCAACCGGCCGCGCGATTGGCGCACGGCATGGAAAAGGTGTGACGCAGATATGGGGCTGGCCAGCCGGTTTTCAAGACACTTTTCGCTGCGTGCCCGGTTTGCCTATGACCGCGCTTGCCAGGCGCGATACGCTTCCAGCTGCTCATCGATACGCGCCAGCAGCCAGCTGACGATGAGCGCGTCATCCACCAGGCCAAACGGCAGGATGAAATCCGGAACCAGGTCAAACGGCATCAGCAGGTAGCCCGCCGCACCGAGCATCAGCGCGAACGCCTTCCACGGCACCGGACGGTAGCGCCCGGCCAGCACGTCGCAGGTCATGGGCATGAAAAGCCGCAGCCCGCGGGCAATGCGTGGCAGTATCCAGGCCCGGGACTTCAGCCGGCGCCAGCGGTTGGGGGATAAAAATGCCATCTGCCATCTCCTGGTGGTAATCGACGACGGCCGGCCTTCGCATGCCGGCGCGTCTCGCCGTATGATCCGGGTAGCCTACCCGCCAACTTGCCGGCTGTGCCTCGGTGGCTTTTAACGTCACCGCAAGCCCCGGTTTTTGATGCAAGGAGCCCCATGCACGCTTTACGACGCTGCCTTTCCGACCGCGCCCCGATTGTCGGGCTTGCCGCCCTACTGCTGGCCGGCTTAGCCGCACCGGCGCAGGCTACCTCTGACGCCGCCATGCGCGAAGCGCTGGCGGCTGCCCGGGAAGAGCGGTTTGACGCCATTGATGCCAGCGCCGTGGCCGGGCACAGGCTGCGCAGCTACATCGACTATCACCGGCTGCGCGCCGCCCTGCCCGGTGCTTCTCCCGAGCGGGTCAACCGTTTTATTGCGGATAACGCCGACTCGCCGCTGGCTGAATGGATGCGCGGCCGGGCCATTACCGCCTACGGCGAGGCCGAGCAGTTCGACGCGCTGCTTGCCGTGGCCGACGGCGAGCCGGCCGGCGCAACCCGGCGCTGCCACTACTATACCGCGCTGCTGGAAAACGACGCGACCCGGGCCCATGAAGGCGGCCGCACCCTGTGGCATACCGGCCACTCGCGCCCGGCCGCCTGTGACCCGCTGTTTGACCGCCTGCGCGCGCGCGGCGTGATCGACGCCCGAGCCGTTTGGGAACGCGCCATGCTAGCCTGGCAGGCCGGCAACAGCCGATTGATGGACTACCTGCTGGCCATGCTCGACAAGCGCTGGCACACCGCCGTCACCACGGCAGAAAAGGCGCGGGAAACGCCCCGACGCCTGCGCCAGGCGCCGGACTGCCTGGGGCCTCGCTGCGCGGCCACGGACGGCTTTTATCGCGCCGCCATGGCGCGTCTGATCCGTGACGACACCCAGGCCGCCTTTGACGGCTGGCACAGCATCGCCTCGCGCATCACCGTCACATCCGCCGCACGGCGCACCATTGAAGAAGAGCTGGCGTTTTATGCGCTGGTGCGCGAAACGCCCGGCACGCTTGACTGGGTAGATAGCGTGCTGCCCACCCTGGACAGCGAACGGCTGCGCGAACTGCGCGTACGCCGGGCGCTGGCCGAGCGCGCCTGGCGCGACGTGCGCCGCTGGATCGACTCAATGCCCGCCGACGAGCGAGAAAAAAGCCGCTGGCAGTACTGGCTGGCCCGGGCCGGCGAACAGCTCGGCGATAACGCCGCGGCGCAAGCGCACTACCGACGTGCCGCCGGCGAGCGCAACTTTTACGGCTTTGCCGCCGCCGACCGGCTGGGCCAGCCCTACGCTTTCAATATGGCGCGCTACGACGTTGACGACGCCACCCGCGAACGCATCGCCGCCCTGCCGATGGTGCAGCGCACCCACGCGCTGATGGACATTAGCGAGCCGGGCCTTGCCACCAGCGAGTGGCTGCACGCCGTACGCCGCGCCTCGCCACAGCGCGCCCGAGCGCTTGGGGCCTACGCCGCGCAGCAGGCGCGCACGGGCCACGAGAGCTGGCCGGCGCGGCTGGTGCAGACCACCATCGCCGGCGAGATGTGGGACGCGCTGGCATGGCGCTTTCCCCGGGCATACAACGACGCCTTCACCCGCGCAGCCCGCCACAACAACGTGGATGCCTACCTGCTGATGGCCATTGCCCGGCGCGAAAGCGCCTATAACCCTCGCGTGCGCTCGCCGGCCGGGGCGCTGGGCCTGATGCAGCTGATGCCCGGCACCGCCCGGGACGTTAGCCGCGCTTTGGGCCTTGACGCCCCGGATACCTACGATGTGCTCGACCCGGCCCTCAACGTGCGCCTGGGCAGCGCCTACTTCAGCGAGACGCTTGCCCGCTACCGGGGCAACCGGCTGGCAGCAATCGCTGCGTACAATGCCGGCCCCGGCCGGGTGGATCTCTGGCTGGATGAACACCGCGCCGAGTCGTTTGATCTGTTTGTCGAGGCCATTCCGTATCGCGAAACGCGCCATTACGTTCAGGCCGTGCTGACCTACCGGGTCATTTTTCAGCACTTAGCCCAG
The DNA here is from genome assembly GCF_055379665.1 of Halomonas cibimaris. Taxonomy (NCBI): domain Bacteria; kingdom Pseudomonadati; phylum Pseudomonadota; class Gammaproteobacteria; order Oceanospirillales; family Halomonadaceae; genus Halomonas; species Halomonas cibimaris. The sequence continues at coordinate 2,033,609 of NZ_AP043828.1, read as the reverse complement.
GACGCTGACGACGGCGCGACCCTGCTGCATCCGGCAGAAAAACAGGCGCGCTATCACCCCTCGCTCATCGCCGCCGACAACGGCTAGCCTGTGACGCCCGGCTCACACCGGGCGCCGCTCAAGCGCCAGCTTGATGCCAAAGGCGATCAGCACGCTGCCGGTCAGCCCGTTAAGCATGCGCGCCACGCGCGCGCTTGCCAGAAAGCGCCCGGCGCGGCCCACCAGCAGCGCCACGGTAATCTGCCAGGCGTTGGCAATCATAAAGTGCACGCCGGCAAGCCACAGCGACTTGGCCAGCGCCGGGTCTTCAGGCGCGATGAACTGCGGTAAAAACGCCATGTAAAACACCACGGTCTTGGGGTTCAAGACGTTGGACACAAACCCTTCGCGCGCTGACTGCCGGCGTTTGGCCGACCCCTGCATACCGACGCTGCCGGCCGGCGCCAGGGCCTGCCCTCGGCGCACGGCACGCAGGCTGTTCATGCCCAGCCACACCAGATACGCCGCCCCGGCCCATTTCAGCGCGGCAAACGCCGTCGCCGACTGCAGCAACACAAGGGAAATGCCCAGCGCCGACACCGCCGCGTGAATAAACAGCCCGCAGCAAATGGCCAGACTGGTCACCACCCCGTCCCCGACGCCGCCGCGGGCGGTATTGCGGATGACCAGCAGCGTATCCACGCCGGGCGTCAGCGACAGCAAGGTGATGGCCACCACAAAAGCGCCGAACTGCCCGTCAATCAGCCCCCAACTCGCCATCTCAACGCCTCCCGTGTGGCATGCCAAAATCGTTTTGCAGGCACTTTACGTCTTGGCCTTTTACCTCTACATTGGATTTGGCGATAAGGCAAAAGCGCCTTCGCCGGATAACTCAGCATGCAAGGAAATCGATAATGGCAACCGGTACTGTAAAGTGGTTCAACGACACCAAAGGTTACGGCTTCATCTCTCCGGATGACGGCGGTGACGATCTGTTCGCCCACTTTTCTGAAATTCAGGCTGAAGGCTTCAAGTCCTTGCAGGACGGCCAGAAAGTCAGCTTTGAAGTCACCCAGGGCAAAAAAGGCCTGCAGGCCTCAAACATTCAGGCCCACTGATTCCCGGGCTGACGCCTGAGAAACAAAGCGCCTGCAAACGCCCCGACATTGCACAAGCCCGCCTTTCCGGCGGGCTTTTTTTTACCGTTTCCCATTCACGTCACTCGGCCCTGCGCGCGCCGTCTCCAACGGTCGGCGTGGCCGGATCCTTGGCCGTTTCCACGTCCTGCTGCTCTAGCTGCTCGTACTGCTTTTGCAGCTCCTTCTGGGTTTTTTCAAAGCGCCGCTCGGCGTCTTCGATCAGCTTGTCCACCTCGGAGGTCCCCAGCTCGCCGTCAAGCGTGCCCGGCGCGGTTGTCGGCTCGATGCTGAGCTCTTCATCGGGCAGGGTGACGTCCTTTTCCACGGGCATGCCGCTGTCACCCGCAGCGCCGGCTTCGCCGGGCAGTGGTTCCACCGTCGGCGCCTGCTGTTCGGCCTGTTCGAACTGCGCTTTCAGCTCCTGCTCGGCCTGTTCAAAGCGCCGGTCAATATCGCTGATGACCTCGTCTACGTCAGACGCCGTGACTTCGCCCGGCAGGGTGGCGTCTTCATCGTTGAGCACGGCGTCCGGATCCGCCGACAGCGTGTCGTCATCGGCGCTGACGTCTTCTGCCGGCATTTCAGCGCCGCGGCCGGCATCGCCGGCTTCGTTGGCTTTTGCTACAGCGCCTTTCTGGGGGGCTGATGCGTCGCCGGCCTGCGCCGCGTCGCTTTTTTGCGCAGCGTCGCTGGCTTTTGTGGCCTTATCGGACCTTGTCTGCGCCGGCGTCTCGTCGCCGGCGCCGGGCGCGGGCGCTTGCTCATCGCTGCAGGCGCTCAGCAGCAGCGCCGCGGTGATCAGCGCAGGCATCCAAAAACGGTTTGACATGGCGGTATTCTCCTTACCGTGCGAAAAGTGAAGAGGGGTCGCGCTGCGTATCTGCCGCGCTATGGTCAAGGCTGGCATCCGTTTGCGTATCCGGCATTGGCTTTTGTGGCCTATCGTCGCCGTCGTCGTTATCGGCCAGAGAAGCCGGCGTGCGTGCTACCAGCAGCGAAGAGTCTTCGGGCATGGCCAGGCGCAGCGCCAGCGGCACCACCTCAGCAGAAAAAGCGTCGAAGCGGTGTGCTTCGCCGTCCAGCGTCAGCGGCCAGGCGGGATGGCTGGGGTCGGTGCTGACCGAAAGCTTGGACACCGGCAGATAGCGCACAAACCGCCCCCGGGCAGGGAATTGGCGCAGCTCGCGGATCAGCTGCGGCAGATCCTGAAACGAGGTAAAGTTCTTGACCAGCAGCATATCCAGATAGCCGTCGTTGATTTTCGCCCGGGGGGCCAGCACCTGGCCGCCGCCGGACTGACGCGCATTGCCCAGCGCTACCAGCAAAAAAGCCGCCTTCTCTTCGCAGGTGTCCCAGTTCAGCGTGCCCTCATAGCTGCGGTGGCGCCAGGTCTTGAAAGCGCCCATGACCGAGTAGGCCGCCCCGCCCAGCAGTTTTTTGAGCAGCTTGGGCGTGCTTGAGGTCACTTCGGCGCCAAAGCCGCCGGTGGCCATATTGAGGTAGTACTGGTCAACGCCCTTGCCCCGGCCGGCAGCCGAAATCCGCACAACGTCCACCGGCTGGGTATCCCAGCGGCAGATTTTTTGCAGCGCCGCGTAGGGTTCCAGCGGAAGCCCCAGCGAGCGGGCAAAATCGTTGGCGCTGCCCAGCGGTACAATGCCCAGCGCCGGACGCTTTTCCCGGGGCAGGCGCATCAGGCCGTTAACCACTTCGTTCACCGTCCCGTCGCCGCCGCCGGCAATCACGTGGGTGGCGCCGTGGTCTACCGAGGCCTCGGCAAACAGCCCCGCGTCGCCGGCCTCCCAGGTGGCATAAACAATCAGCGCCATGCCCGCCCGGCGCTTTTTCGCGACGGCGGCACGCAGCGCCGGGTCACCGGCAGACTTGCCGTTTACTACCAGTACGTAACGCCGATTGATATCACTCACGGTGGCCTGTTTCACCTTTGTGTTCTTGTTGTGCCCTGCCGCCTGCGGCTTTTGGCCTTCAGCCCAGCGCTTTGCTCACCATCTCAAAGACGTTGGCCGACAGCGGGCGGTCCTTGATGCGTTCAAGCTCGGCTCGCATCAGCGACTGGCGCGTATCGTCAAAGCGACGCCAGCGCGTCAGCGGGGTCATCAGCCCGGCGGCCATTTCCGGATTCAGCCGGTCAAGCTCGATCACCGCATCGGCCAGCAACGTGTAGCCCGCGCCGTCCAGGCGGTGAAAGTTGACGCGGTTTTGCGCAAAGGTGCCCAGCAGCGCGCGCACCTTGTTGGGGTTTCTCAGCGAGAACGCCGGATGCGCCATCAGGTACTTGACCCGATCCAGCACCTCAGCCTGAGGGCGCGATACCTGCAGGCTGAACCATTGATCCATGACCAGCGGGTCGTGGGCCCACTTGTCGCCGAATGCCTTGAGCGCCGGGGCGGACAGGTCGTCGCGGCCGGAGTGCACCAGCAGCGTCAGCGCCTGGCGCACGTCGGTCATGTTGTGCCCGGCGTCAAACTGGGCCTGACAAAGCGCGATGCCCGCCTCGTCTTCAACGGCCATCAGATAGCCAAGCGCTACGTTTTTCAGGCTGCGCCGGCCGATCTGCTCGGGCGTCGGCGCGTAGGGCTCATCCGACTGGTTGGCCCGGTACAGCGTCTCGAACGCGTCGCGCAGGGCAAAGCCCAACGACTGGCGCACAAACTCTCGGGCGGCGTGGATGGCGTCCACGTCCACCAGCGGCTGATGCTCGGCAATGTAGGCCTCGGACGGCAGCCGCAGCATTTCGGCCAGCACCGCCTTGTCAGCGGCCGGCGCGTCAAGCAGCGTTCGGTAGGCGTCAACCACCCGGCTGTCCATGACCTTTTCCACGCCGTTGCGATGGGCGGCAATCAAGTCGTTGAGCGCCAGCATGGCCAACCGCTGGCTGGCTTCCCAGCGGTTGAAGCCGTCGCTGTCCTGGGTGAGCAAAAACGCCAGGTCTTCCCGGGAGTAGGGAAAGTGCAGCTTCACCGGCGCTGAAAAATGGCGCAGCAGCGACGGCGTGGGCGCCTCCGCCACGTCGGTAAAGACAAAGGTCTGCTCGGGCTCACGCAGATGAAGCACCGTATCGCAGCCGCGCTTTTCGCCGTCCAGGGTGAGCGTCAGATCATGGCCCGACTTGGTGCCGATCAGCCCCATGCGCACGGGAATGTGCAGCGGCTCCGGCGCCTGCTGCCCGGCCGTTGCCGGCGTGCGCTGGCGCAGGGTCAGGCGGTACTCGGCGTTGACGTAGTCGTACTCGCCGTGGGCGTCGATTTCCGGCGTGCCGGCCTGCTGATACCAGCGCATGAACTGGGATAAATCCTGGCCCGAGGTTTCCGCCATGCAGCCGACGAAGTCCTCGATGGTCACGGCCTGGCCGTCAAAGCGCTCGAAATACAGGTCGCTGCCCCGGCGGAAGGCGTCCCAGCCCACCAGGTTTTTCAGCATGCGTACCACTTCTGCCCCTTTTTCGTACACGGTCAGGGTGTAGAAGTTGGTAATCTCGATATAGCTTTCCGGGCGTACCGGGTGCGCCGTGGGGCCGGCGTCCTCGGCAAACTGGGCGGTGCGGAAAAACGCCACGTCCTGAATGCGCTTGAGCGCGGACGAGTTGCTGTCCGCGGTAAAGCTCTGATCGCGGAAGACGGTAAAGCCTTCTTTCAGCGACAGCTGGAACCAGTCGCGGCAGGTTACCCGGTTACCCGACCAGTTGTGGAAATACTCGTGGGCGACAATGCCTTCGACCTGCTGAAAAGCACCGTCGGTGGCGGTGTCCGGGTGGGTCAGCACCGCCGCGGCGTTGAAGATATTGAGCCCCTTGTTTTCCATGGCGCCCATGTTGAAGTCGTTGACGGCGACGATCATGAAGCGGTCCAGATCGTATTCACGGCCGTAGCGCTCTTCGTCCCAGCGCATGGCGCGCTTGAGCGAGGCCATGGCGTGGTCGGTCTTGCCCAGGTTTTCTTCTTCCACCCAGATCTGCAGCGTCACGTCGCGCCCGCTCATGGTGGTAAAGCGGTCTTCCACGCATGCAAGATCCCCCGCCACCAAGGCAAACAGGTACGCAGGCTTGGGGTGCGGGTCTTCCCAGGTGACAAAGTGGCGCCCGCCGTCAAGCTCGCCGCGCTCCACCGGGTTGCCGTTGGCCAGCAGCACCGGCTCGCGGCGGGCGTCGCCGATCACGGTCACGCGAAACACGGCCATCACATCCGGGCGGTCGGGATAGAAAGTAATCCGGCGAAAGCCCTCGGCCTCGCACTGGGTGCAGTACATGCCGTTTGACTGATAGAGCCCTTCCAGGGCGGTGTTGGCCTCGGGGGCTATGCGCACCCGGGTTTCCAGGGTAAACGCCGCGGGCACCGCATCAATGGTCAGGCCTTTGTCGTTTTGGCGGTACGCGTCGTCGGCCAGAGGTTCGCCGTCGATGGATACGGCTTCAAGCGTGAGCTGCTCGCCGTGGAGATAAAGCGGCGTGCCGGCCTCGGCATCCGGGTGGCGTTCAACGGTCAGGCGCGCCTCTACGCAGGTGCGGGCAGGGTCAAGGTCAAACGTCAGCGCGGTGTGGGTTACGCGATAGGCGGGCGGCTGATAGTCGCTTAAATAAACCGGCTGCGGCTGTGACATAGCGAATGACTCCTTGTTGGCACCGACCAAAGATAGCCGACGGCAATGCAGTGGTAGTGAAAAAAATCGGCAAACAAAAGCGCCGCCGCTGACAGCGCGGCAGCAGCGGGCAGGTCTCAGTCACGAAAGTTGTCGAACTGCAGCGGCAAATCGGGGCCTTCCTCGCTGCGCAGAAGCGCCATGACGCCCTGCAAATCGTCGCGCTTTTTGCCCGTCACGCGGATTTTCTCGCCCTGAATCTGGGCCTGCACCTTGGCTTTGGTTGCTTTGATGCGCTTGACGATATCCTTGGCATCGGCCTGCTCAAGCCCTTGTTTGAGCTCGACAGTCTGGCGCGCCTTGACGCCGGACAGCTCCGGCTCCTTGACGTCCATGCAGCGCGCGTCAATGCCGCGGGCAATCAGCCGGCCGCGCAGCATATCCAGCATCTGCTGGAGCTGAAAGTCGGCTTCGGCCTCAAGCGCCACGCTTTCCCCTTCAAGGGTGAAGTGGGCGTCCACGCCGCGAAAATCAAAGCGGGTCTGGACTTCGCGATTGGCCTGGTCCACGGCGTTGGTGGCTTCGTGGCGGTCAAACTCAGATACGATATCAAACGAGGGCATACGGTATTCCTGAAAAGAGGCGGCTTCACATTCTAGAGCAGCCGCCCTGCTGCCTGCCAATTTCGTTAGCTGTCTATCGGTTGGCCGGCAGCGATTATACAAACCTTGTCCAGCACGCGTGCATGGCCTAGGCTACGGCGCCCAACCACCATCACCTGGAGACACCATGAGCGATCGCGATACGCGCCATAAAGCCTCGATGCAAAAACTCAAGGCGCGGGTGGACGAAAAAGTCGCCAACGCCACCGAGCAGCGCGGCCTGATCATCGTCAACACCGGCAACGGCAAGGGCAAGACCACCGCCGCCTGGGGCACCGTGACCCGGGCACTGGGCTATGGCTACAGGGTGGGCGTGGTGCAGTTCATCAAAGGGCTTTGGGAGTGCGGCGAGCGCAACCGCCTGGAAGACGACCCCAATCTTGACATCGCCATCATGGCCACGGGGTTTACCTGGGATACCCAGAATCGCGCCGCCGACACCCAGGCCTGTAAGGAAGTCTGGGAGGACGCCGCGCGGATGCTGGCCGACCCCGAAGTCTATCTGGTGGTGCTCGATGAGATTACCTACATGCTCAAGTTCGGCTATCTGGATATCGACACCGTCAGGGAGGCGCTAAAAAACCGCCCCCGTGAACAAACCGTGATCGTCACCGGGCGCAACGCCCACCGCGATATTGTCGCCATGGCCGATACCGTCACCGACATGCAGGAAGTACGCCATGCCTTTAGCGACGGTATTCAGGCCCGGCGAGGCATTGACTTCTAAACCGGCAGACGCGCCTCGCTGGTCGCCCCATACGCCGCCGGCCTCTTGCGAGGCCGGCTTTTCTGATGGGCCGCGGCTGTCCGGCGCCGTGTCGCCTACTCGCCGAAAGGGTTACGCAGCACGATGGTTTCCACGCGGTCCGGGCCGGTGGAGATCACATCAATACTGGTGCCGATCTGCTCTTCCAGAAAGCTGATGTAGGACCGGGCGTTGGCCGGCAGGTCTTCGACGCGCTTGACGCCCAGGGTCGACGCCTGCCAGCCCGGCAGATCCTGATACAAAGGCTCAATGGCCTCATAGCCCTCGCAGTCCACCGGGTTATCCAGCACGTCGCCGTCCTTGCTGCGATAGCCCACGCACACCCGAATGGTTTCCAGCCCGTCCAGCACGTCAAGCTTGGTCAGGCACAGCCCGGAAATCGAGTTGATCTGCACGGAATGGCGCAGCGCCACGGCGTCAAACCAGCCGCAGCGCCGTGCGCGCCCGGTGGTGGCACCGAACTCGTGGCCTTTCTCTGCCAGGTGACGGCCGTAATCGTCAAACAGCTCCGTGGGAAACGGGCCGGACCCCACCCGCGTGGTGTAGGCCTTGGTAATGCCCAGCACGTAGTCCAGGTACAAAGGCCCCACCCCGGAGCCGGTTGCGGTGCCGCCGGCGGTGGTGTTGGAGCTGGTAACAAACGGGTAGGTGCCGTGGTCGATGTCCAGCAGCGAGCCCTGAGCACCCTCGAAGAGAATATTCTCGCCGTTTTTGCGCAGGCCGTGCACCAGGCTTACGGTGTCGCTGACCATCGGGCGCAGCTCGTCGGCCATGGCCATGGCGCTGTCCAGCACTTCCTGGAAATCTACCGCCGGCTCGCCGTGATAGCGCGTGAGCACGAAATTATGGTAGTCCAGCACTTCACCGAGCTTGGCGGCAAAGCGTTCGCGATGCAGCATATCACCCAGGCGCAGACCGCGGCGGGCCACCTTGTCCTCGTAGGCCGGGCCGATGCCGCGGCCGGTGGTGCCGATCTTGGCCACGCCCCGCGCCTTCTCCCGGGCCTGATCCAGACGCACGTGGTACGGCAAAATCAGCGGGCAGGCCGGCGACAGGCGCAGGCGCTGGCGCACCGGTACGCCCTTGGCTTCCAGCTCGTGAATTTCGTCAAGCAAGGCGTCGGGCGAGAGCACCACGCCGTTGCCGATCACGCAGGTCTTGTCGTCACGCAGGATGCCCGAAGGAATCAGGTGCAGGACAGTTTTTTCGCCGTCGATCACCAGCGTATGCCCGGCGTTGTGGCCGCCCTGAAAGCGCACCACCGCTGACGCCGATTCGGTGAGCAGATCCACGATCTTGCCCTTGCCTTCGTCACCCCACTGGGTGCCCAGTACTACGACATTCTTACCCATTATGCACTCGTCTCTTGTGTCAGGGCCGTTGGCTGCCAACGACCGTCGATAAGCTCAAGCCGGCGATCACAGCCGTGCGCCGCCGGCCCGGTGCGCTGCCCGGGCAGCGCCTGGATCACCCGTTCGCCCTGCTGGCGCAGCGCACTTACCGCATCGCGCAGGGCGTCGTCGGCCACGGCCGGTGCCAGAATCGCCCCCGGCGCGGGCGTTGCCTCGGCCAGCGTCGCCAGCTGTTTCAAATCCATGGAGAAGCCGGTGGCCGGGCGAGCGCGGCCGAAAGCGCGGCCGGTATCGTCATAGCGCCCGCCCTTGGCCAGCGCGTGGCCGTAGCCCGGTACGTAGGCGGCAAACATCATGCCGGTGTGGTACTGATAGCCGCGCAGCTCGGCCAGATCGACGTACAGCGATACCGCAAAGCGCGCGCGTACGCCTCGCTGCAGCGCATCGAGCTCGTCGAGTGCGGCCGTCACCGTGGCCGGCGCGCCGGCCAGAACGTCGCGGGCCCGCTCCAGCACGTTCACGTCGCCGTGCAGCTCGCCCAGCGCCATGAGCATGGCAGCCAGGGCGGGGTCGCTGACGCTGGCCGTCACCACCCGCTCGATCTCACCGGGGGATTTCAGCGCCAGCGCGGCAAACAGCGCGCGCTCTTGGTCGCGATCCAGCGCGGCCGCTTCCACCAGGCTGCGGTAGATACCAATGTGGCCAAGCGCCAGATGCATTTCATCGGCGCCGGCGGCGGCAAGGCTTGCAAGCGCCAGATGAATGATTTCGCTGTCGGCACCCAGCCCGGCGTGGCCAAAAAGCTCCACGCCCACCTGCACCGGGCTGCGCCCGCCCTGATAGGGGTCGGCGCTGGCCCGCATGACGCTGGTGCAGTAGCAAAGCCGCACAGGCCCTTCCCGGCGCAGCGAGTGGGCATCCATCCGCGCCACCTGGGGCGTTACGTCGGCGGTCGCGCCCATCATGCGCCCGGTCAGCTGATCGGTGAGCTTGAAGGTTTGCAAGTCGAGGTCGGTGCCGGTGCCGGTCAAAAGCGAGTCGAGAAACTCAGCGGGCGGCGGCATTACCTGGTCATATCCCCAGCGGTAATAAAGATCCAGCAGCCTACGACGAAGCTCTTCCATGCGGCTTGCCTGCGGCGGCAGCACTTCATCCATGCCGTCGGGCAGCAGCCAGCGGTCAGCGATGGTCATGTCAACAATCCTGCGAGACGACGGTGAAAGCCTCGGCCGAAGATCTACCGGCATAGCGACAAATCCGCCGGCGTGAGGCCACAAAAAAACCGGGCAACGCCCGGTTTATCGAGTCTATCATGTTTGGCCGCCGGATGAACCCTGTCCATCCGGCGCGCCGTGCTTATTGTGCGCCGGCGGCGTCTGCGCCCGCTGCGCTATCGGCGCCGGGCATGGCGCTGTTGAGATAGCGGAAAAACTCGCTGTCCGGCTTGAGCACCATCAGGTTTTCGCCGTTGTCGAAGCTTTTGCGGTACGCGTTGAGGCTGCGCCAGAAAGCGAAAAACTCAGCGTCCTGCTCGTAGGCGTTGGAATAGATCCGTGCCGCTTCGGCGTCGCCTTCACCGCGCAGGGTTTCCGCCCGCTCCCGGGCCTGCGCCAGCAGCACCTGGCGGCGGCGATCGGCATTGGCGCGAATCCGCTCGGCCTCTTCCTGACCCTGGGCACGCCACTCGCGGGCCTCGCGTTCACGCTCGGAGCGCATCCGCTCGAATACCGCCGCGGAGACGTCTTCGGGCAGGTCGATACGCTTGATACGGATATCGCGAATCGCCACGCCGAGCTCGTCGCGCATGAGCTTGTCGAGCTCCTTGGTGGGGCCGGTCATCAGATCGTCGCGGCGCTCGGCGATGATCTGCTGCAGGTTCAGCCGGCCAAAGGCGTTACGCAGGCTTTCATCCACCCGCGGCTGAATCAGGCGCACGGCCATCATTTCATCGCCGGCGGTGGCCTCGTAGTAAAGCGTCGGATTGACCACCTGCCATTTGACGTACGAGTCGACGATGACCGCCTTCTGCTCCCGGGTCAGATAGCGGCTGGTGTCGGTATCCAAGGTCAAAAGACGCGTATCAAACTTGCGGATGGTGTTGGTGATCGGCACCTTGACGTGCAGCCCAGGCTCGATATTTTCTTCGATGACTTCACCGAAGCGCAGCTTGACTGCGCGCTCGGTTTCATCCACGACGTACAGGCTGTTACTCGCCAGCCAGGCCACCACGGCCAGGCCACCGACAATCAGCAGGGATCGATTATTGATCATTTACCGGCCCTCCCTGCGGATGGACGTTCGATTACTGGAGCGATTGTTGGCGCTGCTGCTCGAAGACGTTGACGGCAGGTTATTCAGCACGCGCGGATTGAGGCTTTCCGCGTCGCCGCCGTCGGCGGACGCACCGCTTTTCTTGCCGCCCAGCTTGTCCAGGGGCAAATACATCAGCGGTGCGTTGTCGCCGCTATCCAGCAGCACCTTCGGTGTGGCACCGAAGACATCCTCGATGGCCTCGATATACATCCGCTCGCGCATGGTTTCCGGCGAGTTCTGATACTCGGAAAGCAGCGACAAAAAGCGGTTGGCCTGACCTTGCGCCTCGGCGACAACCGATTCGCGATAGCCCTGCCCCTGTTCGATCAGGCGCTGAGCCTGGCCCTGGGCCTCGGGAATAATCGCGTTGGCGTAGGCGATGCCTTTGTTGATCGTACGCTGGCGGTCTTCCCGGGCGCGGATAACGTCGTCAAAGGCGTCAATAACCGGCTCGGGTGCCGAGGTCGACTCGATGTTGATGGTCTGCAGCTGAATACCCACGTCGTAGTTGTTCAGGTAGGTCTGCAGCCGGCTGGCCACGGAACTACCGAGAATTTCACGGCCGGACGTCAAAATATCGATCATGTCGGTACCGCCAACCACGTGACGCAGCGACGAATCCAGCGCGTTTTCGATCGACAGGTTCGGGTCGCGCACGTTGAGCATGTAGTTGGCCGGATCAGACACGCGGTACTGGGCCGAAATCTCGACTCTGACGATATTTTCGTCGCGGGTCAGCATCGACTGGGTTTGCGTCAAGGAGCGCACCCGGGTCACGTTGACCATGCGCACGTCATCGATCAGCGGCGGATTCCACTGCAAACCGGGCGTGACGATTTCCTGAAACTTGCCAAAGCGCAGCACCACGCCGCGCTCGGACTGGTCGACCAGGTAAAAGCCCGACGCCGCCCAGACCGCAAGCGCCACGACAAGCAGCAGCCCCGGCAGGGTGAAGGCGCTGCGCGACTTGTCGCCGCCGCCCCCGTTACCGCCGCTGCGGCCGCCGCCTTTTTTCTTGCCCAGCATGCCGTTGATCTTTTGCTGAAACTTTTTCAGCGCCTCGTCCAGATCCGGCGGCCCGCCGTTATTGCCACCGCCACCGCGGTTGCCGCCGCTGTCGCCGCCCTTGCGCCGACCGCCCCCGCTCCAGGGGTCATGCTGGTTGCCACCACCAGGCTCATTCCAGGCCATAATACTTCGTCTCCCTCAGGGTATTGATCGCCGCGCCGGGTCGAGACGCTTGATCGCGACGCCGCGCTGGTTCATCCCGTTGTGTTTGCCGTGTCTGGCTTGCGTTGTGGCCGGCCGAGACGCCTACCACTCGGCCGGCACCTGCAGCGCCTCGGGCAAGTAGGTATCGGCGCGTTCGCCGAGCCTTGCCATCAGCTGATTAAAGTCGCGTCGCGGCAGGCGTACGTCAAGTATCGGGCGTCCGTTTTCGTCAAAATGCTCGGCGCGCACGGCGTTAAGCTCGTGCAGCCCGGCGCGCAGCTTGCCCTGCTGCGGCTCCAGGCTCAATGAAAAATCGATCACATCATCGGCCAGGCGTTCACTCAGCGCCTGGTGCAAAAGATCCAGCCCGCGGCCGTCCTTGGCAGACAGCCAAACGGTTTCGGGCATGCCGTTACCGTCGCGGTCAATGCGCGGCGCGCTGTCCAGCCGGTCAATCTTGTTCATGACCTTGAGCATGGGCACTCGATCTGCACCGATTTCTTCAAGCACGTCGTTGACCTGGCCGACGTTAAGCTCCCGGTCGGGGTCGGCGGCGTCAATGACGTGAACCAGCAGTGCCGCGTCTACCGCCTCTTGCAGCGTGGCCTGAAACGCTTCGACCAGCTTGTGCGGCAGATGGCGAATAAAGCCGACGGTATCGGCCATGACCACCGGCCCCACGTCGTCAACCTCAAGACGCCGCAGCGTCGGGTCCAGTGTCGCAAAAAGCTGATCGGCGGCATACACCTCAGCGGTCGTCAATGCGTTGAATAGCGTTGACTTGCCGGCGTTGGTATAGCCGACCAGCGAGACGCTGTTGATTTCTGCCCGCGCTCTGGCACGGCGATTTTGCTCGCGCTGGCGGCGCACCTTGCTGAGCTGCTTGTGAATCGCCTTGATCCGGCCGCGCAGCAGCCGGCGGTCGGTTTCCAGCTGGGTTTCACCGGGACCGCGCGCGCCGATACCGCCGGCCTGGCGCTCCAGGTGCGTCCAGCCGCGCACCAGCCGCGTCGAGACGTACTCAAGCTGGGCCAGCTCCACCTGCAGCTTGCCTTCGTGGGTTCTGGCGCGCTGAGCGAAGATATCCAGAATCAAGCCGGTACGATCCAGCACCCGGCAGTTGAGCTCGCCTTCCAGGTTGCGCTGCTGAGACGGGCTAAGCCCGTGGTTGAAAATCACCAGTTCGGCCTGGTGCGCCACCAGCATGGCACGCAGCTCTACAAGCTTGCCCGAACCGATAAAGGTACGGGTATCCGGGCGGCTGCGGCTGGCCGTCAGCAGCGTGGCCGCAACGGCACCGGCCGAGCGCACCAGTTCGAGAAACTCGCCCGGATCTTCACGGGCGTGCTCGTCGGGGAAGTCAACGTGAACAAGAACGGCCGTTTCACCGGCATCGGGGCGCTCAAAAAACAATCAAAACCTCATGACTTAGCGTGTGCACGGCATCAGGCCTCGGCGTCATCGGCATCCGCGGCCGGCAGGCGCACGTTGCGCGAGGGCACAACGGTCGAGATCGCGTGCTTGTAAACCATCTGGCTGACGGTGTTGCGCAGCAAAATGACGAACTGGTCGAACGATTCGACCTGGCCTTGCAGTTTGATGCCGTTCACCAGAAAAATGGAAACCGGAATGCGCTCCTTGCGCAGAATGTTCAAGTACGGGTCTTGAAGGGACTGCCCTTTGGACATGGTGCTCTCCCTAAACTGTCGTTAGAGTTGGTTATTAAAAGTGCGCCGCTTGCGCCCTGCAGCAGAGGGTACCCGAAAGACCGATTGTCGGCCGCTCGAAAACACTGACGGTAAAACTGATCGCAAAGGCCAATGACGACGGCCTCGCTGTAAGACGCTTATCTTACGCTAAGCGTCGCGCTCACGCACGGGCTTAAAAGGCCCTGTGCTCGGCCAGCGCCAGCACATGGCTGAGCGCATCGGCAGACGCCGCCTCGACCCAGTGCAGCTCCGGCCAGCGGCGCAGCCAGGTCAGCTGGCGCTTGGCCAGCTGGCGCGTGGCGATAATACCCCGCTGGCTCAGGGTTTCACGGTCGTAGTCGCCGTCCAGATAGGCCCATACCTGACGATAGCCTACGCTTTTCATCGACGGCAGCTCGGCATGCAGATCACCCCGCTTTCTGAGGGCGGCGACCTCATCAATCAACCCCTTGTTGAGCATGGCCGTGAAACGCTCGGCAATTCGCCGGTGCAGCACGGCGCGGTCTGCAGGCGCCAAGGCTATGGACACCGCCCGCCAGGGAAAGGTTTCCCGGCGCTGTTCGGCCCAAAGCTCGGTGAGCGTGCGCCCGCTCGTCGCAAAGACTTCCAGCGCGCGCAGTATGCGCTGGGTATCGTTAACGTGCAGGCGCGCCGCCGTCGCCGGGTCTACCTCGCCCAGGCGGGCATGCAGCGCGGCCAGGCCGTCCCGGGCCTGTTCGGCCTCAAGCCGTGCGCGAATCGCCGGATCGGACGGCGGCAGGTTATCGGCGCCGTCCACCAGCTGCTTGTAGTACAGCATGGTGCCGCCGGTCAGCAGCGGCACCTTGCCTCGGGCGGTGATCTCACGCATCGCGGCCAGCGCATCCCGGCGAAAGTCCGCCGCCGAGTACGGGTCCGCCGGGTCGCGAATATCGATCAGCCGGTGCGGCGCCCGGGCAAGCTCACAGGCATCGGGCTTGGCGCTGCCGATGTCCAGCCCGCGGTAGACCATGGCGGAATCGACGCTTACGATCTCGCAGCCCAGCCGCTCGTGCAGGGCAATCGCCGCATCGGTTTTGCCGGAGGCGGTGGGCCCCATCAAAAAAATGGCCGGCGGGCGTGAATCGCTCATGGGTCGGGCGAGCTCCTTTTTCTCGGGGCGGCTGGCCGTTTACTGGCCGCGCAAAAACAGTCGATCCAGCGCCTGCATGTCCATCTGGGTCCAGGTCGGGCGGCCGTGGTTGCACTGGTCACTGCGCTCGGTGCGCTCCATATCGCGCAGCAGCGCGTTCATTTCGTCAACGGTCAGGCGGCGGTTGGCGCGCACGCTGCTGTGGCAGGCCATGGTGGACAACAGCGCATGAATGCGCGCCTCGACCTGGCGGGTGCGGCCGTAGCGCTCCAGCTCTTCGAGCATGGCGCGCACCAGCGCCTCCGGGTCGGCGCCGGCCAGAAGCGCCGGCAGCTGGCGCACCAGCAACGTTTCCGGCCCGGCCATGTCCAGCTCAACGCCCAGCCGGCGGATGGCTTCGGCCTCGCTTTCGGCGGTGGCCACCTCGTGGCGGCTGGCGGCAATCGAAACCGGCACCAGCAGCGGCTGCGTGGCAACGCCGGCGGCTTCCAGCTGGCGCTTCATGCGCTCGTAGACAATGCGCTCGTGGGCGGCGTGCATATCCACGATCACCAGCCCGGCGGCGTTCTGCGCCAGAATGAACACCCCGTGCAGCTGGCCCAGGGCATAGCCCAGCGGCGGCGCGGCGGTAGGGTCGTCGGCGGGCATGGCGGGCTGCGGCGCGGCCCAACGGCCGGATGACGGCGGCACTTCCTGCACCTCTCCGGCGTCGTTTTCCGGCGAGCGCGGGGTGAGCAGCATGTCTTCGTGGTCGGGATGCAGGGCCTGATAGCCCTGCATGAAGCGGCGCACCTTGGCCGCGCCGGGATGGCCGCCTGCCGGCTGCGGCCCGCCGCCGTGATCAGGCGTCGGCGCAAGCGCCATGCCCTGCTGCTCGAAGCGCCCGTTTTCTTCTGCCTCTCTGCCGGGCGAGGCGTGCGGGCCGTCACTCAGCGCGGCGTCAGCCGGCGGCTCGGCCACCGCGTCGGGACGCGTGTCGGCCAGGCAGCGGTGCAGGCTGGAAAACAAAAAGTCGTGCACCGTGCGCCCGTCGCGAAAACGCACTTCGTGCTTGGTCGGATGAACGTTGACATCCACCACTTCCGGATCAACGTCGAGATAGAGCACAAACACCGGATGACGCCCGTTGTACAGCACGTCGCGGTAGGCCTGGCGCACGGCATGCGCCACCAGGCGATCGCGCACCACCCGGCCGTTGACGAAGAAATACTGCTGGTCGGCCTGGGCCCGGGAGTGGGTGGGCAGCCCCACCCAGCCGGACAGGCGCAGCGCGCCTACCTGACGTTCGATATAGCGGGCGTGCTCGATAAACGTCTTGCCCAGCAGCGAAGCAATGCGCCGCTCCCGGGCGGCGGGAGAATCGCCCGGCGGCAGCCGGTGGACGGTCTTGCCATTGTGGCGCAGCGTCCAGGCCACGTCGTAGCGGGACAGCGCCTGGCGGCGAAACGCCTCTTCCAGATGGGCAAACTCGGTTTTTTCGGTGCGCAGAAACTTGCGCCGGGCCGGCGTATTAAAGAACAGATCGCGCACTTCCACGCTGGTGCCGCGCGGATGCGGCGCCGGCGTCACGTGGGCCTCCATGCCGCGGCCTTCGGCCGTCACGCGAAAACCGGCGCGCGGGTCGTCCAGGGCATTGGACGTCAGCGAAAGCCTGGACACCGAGCTGATCGAGGCCAGCGCCTCGCCGCGAAAACCCAGCGAGCTTACGCCCTCAAGGTCATCCAATGTCTCGATTTTGCTGGTGGCGTGGCGGGAAAGCGCCAGCGCCATATCGCTCTCGGCGATGCCGGTGCCGTCGTCACGCACCTTGATCAGCCGGGCACCGCCCTGCTCTGTTTCCACCTCGATGCGCCGGGCAGCGGCATCAATGGCGTTCTCCATCAGCTCTTTGGCCACCGCCGCCGGGCGCTCGACCACTTCGCCTGCGGCAATCTGGTTGGCCAGGCGCGGGTCCAGCACGTGAATTTTTGCGCTCGCCGCCGCGTTATCGTCCAAAGGTCACCTCGTCAGCATTAGGGAATGTGCAGCACCTGGCCGACGCGAATCACATCGCCGCTGAGCTCGTTGGCCCGGCGCAGCCGGTTCACCGAGACGTTGTGGCGCGTGGCAATGGCAGACAGCGTATCGCCGGCGCGGATGCGGTATTCGTCGCTGCCGGGGCGGCGGTCGTGATCGCGCAGCCAGGCCAGCAGGCTGGCAGGCGGCGGGTTGCGCTCAAAGTGCTTGCGAATGCCGGTAAACACGGCTTTGGCCAGGCTTTCCTGGTGCGAGGGTGCCGCCAGGCGCTGCTCTTCGGTCGGGTTGGAAATAAACCCGGTTTCCACCAGCAGCGAGGGAATATCCGGCGACTTGAGCACCACAAAGCCGGCCTGCTCCACCCGGGACTTGTGCAGATGGTTGATCCGCCCCAGCTGGTCGAGCACCTGCCCGCCGATGGTCAGCGAGTCGTTGAGCGTGGCGGTCATGGTCAAATCCAGCAGCACCCCGCGCAGCACCTGATCTTTGTCGCGCAGCGACAGATTGCCGTCCACCCCGCCGATCAAATCCGAACGGTTTTCGCTGTCGGCCAGCCA
This sequence comes from Halomonas cibimaris, assembly GCF_055379665.1. Classification (NCBI taxonomy): domain Bacteria; kingdom Pseudomonadati; phylum Pseudomonadota; class Gammaproteobacteria; order Oceanospirillales; family Halomonadaceae; genus Halomonas; species Halomonas cibimaris. The sequence continues at coordinate 2,016,197 of NZ_AP043828.1, read as the reverse complement.
CTGGGCGGTTTCCGAGGTGGCCCCGCGCTGGGACAGCGCGTAGACCGAGCTGCCCTTGGGCCGCGGGCTGGTGAAGGCATCGGCGTGGATCGAGACAAAAAAGTCAACCTTCTGTTCCCGGGCCAGCCGGGTACGCTGGCGCAGGCCCAGATAGTAGTCACCGTCGCGGATCAGCACCGCCTTGAACCCCTCAGCGGCATTGATGCGGCCGGCCAGCCGCTGGCTGATAGCCAGCACCACGTCTTTTTCCCGGGTGCCGCCGGGGCCGATGGCGCCGCTGTCTTCGCCGCCGTGGCCGGCATCCACGGCAATGATGATATCGCGTTTGGGGTGCGGTTCGGCCTGTTCGACAACGGAGGTTTTCTCCGGCGTCTTGCCCAGCGCCTTGGCCTTGGCTGTGGCCCGCGCAGCGGCGATTTCCTGCTCGCGGATCATCGATTCGATAGGATCAATGGGGTTTTCCACCGCGCTTTCGCCGGGGTACTCCAGATCCACCACCAGCCGATGGCCGTACTCCTGGTTGGGCGCCAGACTAAAGTGGCGGGGCTCGATCTCGCGGCTGAGTTCCAGCACCACGCGCAGGTCGTCGCCTTTGCGTACGCCGGTGCGCACCGCCGAAATCGCGCTGCCTTCCAGGGGCAGGTCCTGAGCGTTGGCTTCCAGGCGGCTGTCGGCCAGATCAATCACCAGCCGCGACGGCGACTCCAGCGAAAAAACCTTGGCCGTGGCCGGCGCGGAGAGATCAAATACCAGCCGGGCGTGATCCGGCGCAGCCCACAGGCGCATGCTGTCAACCGTGGCCGCCGCTGCCGTGCCGGTCGTTGCCAGCCAGGCCAGCCCCGCCGCCAGCGCAACGGCCAGGCGCCGCCCGGGTCGAGCGCCCCGCGCCGCCCTCATCTGCCGCTCCCCGGGGCGTTTTCAAACAGGGCGGCCAGCAGCGCCGCGCCGCGGGGTGTGGCGCTGGCCAGGCGGGCACGCCGGCCCGGCTCGGCTACTTCAAGCGTCAGATTGATATCGGCCGGGGGCAGCCAGCCCGCGCCGCGGCTGGGCCATTCGACCACGCACAGGGCGTCGTCGGCGAACACGTCGCGCCCGCCGATAAACTCAAGCTCTTCGGGATCACCCAGCCGGTACAGATCCAGATGATAGACGCGCTTGCCGGCAAGCGCGTAGGGCTCAATCAGGGTATAGGTGGGGCTTTTCACCGCGCCCCGGTGGCCGTAGGCGCGCAGTATGCCGCGCGTCAGCGTGGTTTTTCCCGCGCCCAGATCACCGTGAAGATAAAGACGGCCGCGGCCCTGAAGCAGGCGGCCAAGCGTTTCGCCAAACGCGACGTGGGTGTGCTCGTCGGGAAGTTGCACCTGCATGGGTTGCATCTGCATGGGCGGCTATTACCTTGATGACAAATTATTCAAACCCGGGGTTGACCAGCCGGCGCGCACAGGATGCCAGATCGCCAGCCAGCAAACCACGTTCGCCGTGCTCGGCGGCGGCGGCGTCCGCGGCCAGCGCGTGAACCAGCACGCCCAGCCGCACGGTCTGCTCGCTCAGGCCGCGCTGGCCGGCAAGCGAGCCCAGCATGCCGGCCAGCGCATCGCCCATGCCGCCGCTTGCCATGCCGGGATTGCCGTAGGGGCACACGGCCAGACCTTGAGGGCCGGCCACCAGCGTGCCCGCCCCCTTGAGCACCGCGCAGCCGCCGTAGCGCTCGCGCAGCGCCAGCGCTGCGGCCGGGCGGTCGGCTTCCACTTCGGCGGCGGTGATCCCCAGCAGGCGGCCTGCCTCGCCCGGGTGCGGCGTCAGCACCCAGCTGTCCCGGCGTTCGCCGGTAAAGCGCTCGGCCAGCAGGTTGAGCGCGTCGGCATCGAGCACCAGCGGCCGGCCGCTTTCCAGCGCTGCGGCCAGCATGGCCTGGCCCCAGGCGCCGCAGCCGATGCCGGGGCCGGCAACGATGACGTCGCTTTGCTCCACCCGTTCAGCAACGTCGGCACTGCCGCGTACCCCGCAGGCCATGACTTCCGGGCAGCGGATCAGGCTTGCGCTGACGTGTTCCGGCGCGGTGGCAAGGCTTACCTTGCCCGCCCCCAGCCGCGCGGCGGCCTGGGTGGCAATCAGCGCAGCACCGCCCATGCCCGGGGCGCCGCCCAGCACCAGCAGGTGGCCCATATCCCCCTTGTGGGCGGTGCGCCGGCGCGGGCCAAAGGCGCCGCTGAGCGCGCTTTTGTGCAGCAAAACGCCGCGCGGCGCAATATCGTCAAACGCCTCGGCGTCAACGCCCAGCGGGCAAAACGTTACCTCGCCGGTATGCTCAGGCGCCCTGCCGGTATGGAGTCCGAGCTTGTCGCCGATAAACGTGATCGTCGCGTCAGCGCGCACCGCGCAGCCCAGCCGCGCGCCGGTATCCGCGGCAAGCCCTGAAGGAATATCCACCGCCAGCACCGGCCGGCCGGCGCGATTCACCGTGGCGATCGCTTGACGATAGGCCCCCGTCACCTCGCCGGAAAGGCCGGTGCCCAGCAGCGCATCGACAATCACCTCGCCGGTCAGACGGGTGTCGTCTTCCCACGCTTTACCGTCCACGCCTGCCGCGGCTGCAAGCGCCGCGGCGCGGGCGACATCACCGGTCAGCTCGGCTATCGGCTTGAGCGCCAGGCACTGCACCTGCAAACCGGCCTGGGCGGCCAGCGCGGCAATAACGTAGCCGTCGCCGCCGTTGTTGCCGCCGCCGCACAGCACGCTCAGGCTGCGCGCGCGAGGCCAGCGTTCGCCCAGGCAACGCCAGGCGCTGGCAGCGGCGCGCTGCATCAGCGCAAAGCCGGCGATATCGGCAGCGACGGTGCGCCGGTCAAGCTCGCGTACCTGGCGCGCCGTATACAGCGGGTGATGCTGGGGCTGAGTTGCAGCGGTCACGGTGTCTCCTTCTGGCATGGGCGCGTTCCGGCTTGAACACGGGACGGCGCGGCTGAACGTTTTGGCCCGGATAGAGGATACGGTAGCATAGCGGTTTTCTTTCGCCTTTAAGTTGACCTGTCATGTCCCGCTCCGTTCCCGATACCGCCCCAACGCCTGAGCTGGCCACGCTGGCCAAGGACATCAAGACCTGGGGCGAGGCGCTGGGCTTTCAGCAGCTCGGCATTACCGATACCGACCTTGCCTTCCATGAACAGCGGCTGAACGAGTGGCTGGATAACGGCTACCACGGCGAAATGGGCTTTATGGCCAAGCACGGCACCAAGCGCACCCGCCCGGCGGAGCTTGAGCCCGGCACCGTGCGCGTCATCAGCGTGCGCATGGACTACCTGCCGGCGGACACGGCAAGCATGGAGGTGTTACAAAACCCGCACAGCGCCTACGTATCACGCTACGCGCTGGGCCGGGACTACCACAAGCTGATGCGCAAGCGCCTGGCCGCGCTGGCCAAGCGCATCGAGACGCGGGCCGGCCAGATCGGCTATCGCGCCTTTGTCGACTCCGCCCCGGTCATGGAGCGCGCTCTGGCACAAAAGGCCGGGCTTGGCTGGTTTGGCAAAAATGCCATGCTGCTCAACCCCAGGGCCGGCTCGCTGTTTTTTCTCGGCGAGCTCTACACCGACCTGCCGCTGCCCGTGGATGCGCCTTTCGAGCGCGACCACTGCGGCAGCTGCAACCGCTGCCAGACCGTTTGCCCCACTGGGGCGATTGTGGACGACGGCGTGGTGGACGCGCGCAAGTGCATTTCGTATCTCACCATCGAGCTTTTCGGTGCGATTCCCGAAGAGCATCGCCGCGCCATGGGCAACCGCATCTACGGCTGCGACGACTGCCAGCTTTTCTGCCCCTTCACCCGCTTTGCCCAGCCCACCCGGGAAGACGATTTTTACCCGCGCCACGATCTCGACCGCGCCGAGCTTGTGACGCTGTTCGGCTGGGGCGAGCAGGAGTTTCTCGACAAGACCGCCGGCAGCGCCATTCGCCGCATCGGCTACGTCCGCTGGCTGCGCAACATTGCCGTGGCGCTGGGCAACGCGCCGTACAGCGAGGCGGTGATCGCCGCGCTGATGGCCCGGCGCGCCTACCCCAGCGCGCTGGTGCGCGAACACGTCGCCTGGGCGCTTGGCGAGCAGCGCGAAAAAGGCCGGCAGCGCATTGCCACCGCCGGCTAACGCCTCACCCTTGGCTATTCCTCCTCGCCGTAGAGGTCTTCAGCGCTGGTGGCCGCCTGCAAAAACGTGCGGCGATAGTGGGCAAGCTCGCCGATGGACTCTTTGATATCGTCCATGGCCAGGTGTACGTTGCGCTTTTTAAAGCCCTTGATGGCCTCCGGGTTCCAGCGCTTGGCCAGCTCCTTGACCGTGGACACGTCGAGATTGCGGTAGTGGAAAAACGCCCACAGCTCGGGCATTTCGCGCTCCAGAAAACGCCGGTCCTGATGAATGCTGTTGCCGCACATCGGCGAGGTGCCCGGCACTACGTATTCGCGCAGAAAGTCCAGCGTTTTCGCCTCCGCGGCCGCCGTATCCGTGCGGCTTTGCTGCACCCGCTTGACCAGCCCGGACTCGCCGTGGGTTTTCCGGTTCCAGTCGTCCATCTGCTCAAGCAGGCTATCCGGCTGTTTGACCGCAATCACCGGGCCTTCGGCCACGGTGTTGAGCTCGCCGTCGGTGACCAGCGTGGCCACCTCGATGATGCGCTCCTTGTTGGGGTCCAGCCCGGTCATTTCCAGATCAATCCAGATCAGCAGGTCGCTGCGTGGCGAGGTTTCGCTCATGGTGGCTCCTTGGTTGCCTTGCCACCGTAGCGTCAGGCCGCTCACCTGCCGACGCCAAACCCGTTACACTGGGCAGCCTCATCACAGGCGATGCCATAACGCTACGGCAAATACGCCAGTGTACCGTTCAACCGTTGCAACCGACAGGTGCCATGAGCAAACGTAAACTGACCCGTCAGCAGCGCTGGCGCGTGGAGAAAGTCCAGGCCGAGCGCGAAAAGCGCGCCGCCAAACACAGCGCCCGCCAGACCGAGCAGCTGGCCGCCGGGGAATACGGCGCCGAACAGAGCGGCCGGGTCATCGCGCATTTCGGCCGCACGCTGGAAGTGCGCGGGGCCGACGGCGCCGCGGTGCGCTGCCATCTGCGCGCCAACCTGCAGGGGCTGGTCACCGGCGATACGGTGATCTGGCGCAAGGGCGAAGACGGCTCCGGCGTGGTGGTCGCCGCCGCCGAGCGGGCAAGCGTGCTTTCCCGCCCGGACCCGCAGGGGCGGCTCAAGCCCGTGGCCGCCAACGTCGATCAGATCCTGATCGTCTTTGCCGTGGAACCCACGCCCCACGCCAACCTCATCGACCGCTACCTGGTCGCCGCCGAGGCCACCGGCATCGCGCCGGTGCTGGTGCTCAACAAGGTAGACCTGTTGGCCGACCACGACGGCGAGCTTGGCCAGCTGCTGGAGCGCTACCGGGCGCTGGGCTACCCGGTGGTCCGCGCCTCAACCGAACAGCCCGCAGGGCTTGATGCGCTCAACCGCCAGCTTGCCGGGCGCACCTCGGTGCTCGTCGGCCAGAGCGGGGTGGGCAAGTCGTCGCTGATCGACCGTCTGCTGCCCGATGAAACTCTGCGCATCGGCGCGCTGTCCGAAGACATGCGCAAGGGCACCCACACCACCACCACCGCCCGGCTCTACGCCATGCCGGACGCCGACGGCGTACTCATCGACTCGCCCGGCATACGCGAATTCGGCCTGACCCATCTGGACGCCGACACCGTCACCGACGGCTTTGTCGAATTCCGCCCGCATCTGGGCCTTTGTCGCTTTCGCGACTGCCGCCATCGGGCAGAGCCGGGCTGCGCTTTACTTGCCGCGGTGGAGGCAGGCAATATCCACCCTCAACGTTTTGCCAGCTATCGGCGGATTCTCGCCAGCCTGGACACCTAAACGCCACGCCAACGCAAGGAGTTGTCATGCGCACCCCACAGCAAAGCTCGGAAGCCAATATACTGCCGCTGATCGTTGAGCCGGAAACGCTGCAGGAACACCTTGACGACCCGCAGCTGCTGATCATTGACGTGCCCAAGGATTCCGGCAGCTATACCCAAGGGCACGTGCCGGGGGCGATATTTCTGGAAAGCCGCCGGCTGATGAACGGCCAGGCGCCGCTTCCCAGCGAGGCGCCGGACGTGGCCGCACTTTCTGCCCTGTTCAGCGAGCTGGGCCTGACCCGAGACACCCACGTAGTAGCTTACGACGACGAAGGCGGCGGCTTTGCCGCGCGGCTTTTGTGGACGCTGGAGCTGATCGGCCACCCCCGCTATTCCTATCTTAACGGCGGCATTCACGCCTGGCGCGCCGCCGGTCTGGCCGTGCAAACCGAGCCCAACACGCCCACGCCGTCCACGTATCACGCCGAGATCCTGAACCCGGAAACGCGCATTACCGCCGATGAAATCAAAGAGCGCCTGGGTGAGAAAAATCTTGCCATCTGGGACGCCCGCTCGCCGGCGGAATACCGCGGCGAGACAGGCCAGAACAAACGCCTGGGTCATATTCCCGGCGCGGTCAACATGGAATGGACCCGTGCTATGGACCCTGAGCGCAACCTGCGCATCCGCGGCTACGCCGAGCTGGTCAACGAGCTGGATACGCTGGGCATCACCCAGGACATGGACGTTGTGACCCACTGCCAGGGCCACCACCGCAGCGCTTTTACCTGGCTGGTGGGCCGAGCGCTGGGCTTCAACATTCGCGGCTACGCCGGCTCCTGGAACGAGTGGGGCAACCGCGACGACACGCCGGTTGAGACCTGACCCGACAACACCTGACGGAACCAACATACGTGACGCTTTCCCAAAAAGCCTTTGCGCTCATGCAGTACCCGCTGCCCCACCGCGCCATTTCGCGGCTGGTGGGGCAGCTGGCCGAATGCCGCGCCCCGGGGCTTAAAAACGCGCTGATCCGCGCTTTTATTCAGCGCTTCCAGGTGGACATGCGCCAGGCCCAAGAGCCCGACTACCGCGCCTACGCCACCTTCAACGACTTTTTTACCCGAGCGCTGAAAGACGACGCCCGGCCCGTCGGCGAAGGGGTTATCAGCCCCGCCGACGGCGCGCTTTCCCAGTTCGGCCGCATGGCCGCCGGCGAGCTCGTTCAGGCCAAGGGGCATCGCTATTCCACCCGGGCGCTGCTGGGCGGCGACGCCGCCCTGGCCGACACCTTCAGCGGCGGCAGTTTCGCCACGATATACCTCTCGCCCCGGGACTATCACCGCGTGCACATGCCGGTCACCGGCACCCTGCGCGAGACCATCTACGTGCCCGGGCGGCTGTTTTCGGTCAATCAGGCAACGGCGAACCACGTGCCGGGGCTGTTTGCCCGCAACGAGCGGCTGGCGTGTATTTTTGACACCGAGCACGGCCCGCTGGCCGTGGTGCTCGTCGGCGCGATGATCGTCGCCGCCATTGAAACCGTCTGGGCCGGGCAGGTCACCCCGCTTGCCGGCACGCCCCAGCGCACCCGGCTGGACAAGCCCGTAACGCTTGCAAAAGGCGCGGAGCTCGGCCGCTTCAAGCTCGGCTCTACGGTGGTGATGTGCAGCGCCGGCGCGATCGACTTCAGCGCCTTTGCAGCCGGCGCCAAGGTGCAGATGGGGGAAACCCTGGGCCACGCCCCTTCCTGACACGAGGCCATAGCCATGACGCACCGCACTCACCGCTCCCTGAGCCACGCCTGGCAGGCTCGATTTGCCCTGCTGCACAAGCTGGGCGCCGACAGCCGCAGCGTGTATGCCCTCATACGCTCGCCCGAATACAGGGCGCTGGGCCTCCGGGACAAACTCAGGGTCTCGCTGAATCCCTGGGCTTTTTTCTTCGACTGGGTGTACTACCTGTGCAAGGGTATGTGGCTCAAGGGCGCGTTTATCATCGGCGCCACTTTCTCGTTTTATACCCTGGTGACGGTGCTTGATGCGCTGACCGGCGGGCATATTCCCGGGGTAGTGTTTTGGCTGCCAACGCCGATTATCTGCACCCGGATCGCCAACCACGACTACTATCGCAAGGTTGTGCACAGCGAAGCGATATGGCCCGGGCTGCCGGCAATGTTTGCCCGCCCCGCCGGAGCGGCCGGCTTTGCCCTGGCCGGCGTGGGGCTTTATTGCGCGGTATCGTTTAGCCCCATCGGCGTTTTTGCCTAGCCTGACCGCTGGCGCCCGGCGGCGACGAAGCCGCGCTGTTTGTTTGTGCTGAAATCGGGCGCTGACACTTGACGCTATGCCCGCTCTACGCGGGCCCAGGAAACAACCATGGCTTTTCCCGACTTTTTCGACCAGGCGCCAACCGTTCGGCTGCGCGACCCGCTGGCCGCGCTTTTGGGCAGTGCCGACGACGGCATCATGGACTACCGCTACGCTGATGCGGTTCGCCTGACCGGGCACTCCTGCCCCACCGTGGCCGGTGCCTTTCTCACCGCCCGCGCCGCGCTGAAGGCGCTCTACCCCGCCTCGCTGCCTGAACGCGGCAACATCGCCGTGCACATGCCCCACCCGGAGCACGAGGGCACCGTCGGCGTTACCGCGCAGGTGCTCACGCTGATGACCGGCGCTGCCGGCGACGGCGGGTTCAAGGGCATCGGCGAGCGCTTCGCCCGCCACGGCCGGCTACACTTTGCCGACACCCCGGACCGGCACGGTGCCATACGCTTTACCCGACTGGATACCGGCCAAAGCGTTCGCGTCACGTTTAACCACCGCTACATCCCAGCCGACCCGACGCAGCGCGAACGCCTCCAGGCGATCGTTCAGGGAAGCGAAACGCCCGCCCAGCAGAGCGAATTTGCCCGGCTGTGGCAGGCGCGCGTACGCCGTATGCTGATTGACCACGCCGACGATCCGGCGCTGATACAGGTTGAAACATCCGAAAACGCATAGCAGGAGAAACCCGTGCACAAACATATCGAATGGGACGCGCCCGAGGCGCAAAGCGTTATCGCCTACTATACCCAGCACCCCGAAAGCTATAGCGAACCGCACCCCGGCAGCATCGTTTCCGGCCACTATCAGGGCGTTAACGTGCGAGTGAAGGTCGAGGCCTATAAAGACCGGGTCAGCATCGGCACGGTCGCCGCCATTATCGACCCCCACGGCAAGCGATTAACGCAGCACGGCAAGCTGGCACTTGACGATATCGTACGCCTGCCCGACGACAGACGAGCGTTCGAATTGAAAAGCGCATCGCCCGACGACGCCTGTGATGAATCCGCAGAGGATACAAAGTGATTCAGCAGCTTGGCGTGGCAAAGCTCAGCACATCGCTTAGCCGAGGTTTGCCAAGTGCCAGCTGAAGCAGCCGGTCAAGCCCCAGCGCCACGCCGCTGCCTTCGGGCAGGCCGTGGGCAAGCGCGGCGACCAGGCGCGTATCCACGTCAACCGGGGCAAAGCCAAGCCGGCGCCGCGCGGCGTTGTCTTCGTCAAAGCGAGCCTGCTGCTCGGCGGCGTCGGTGAGCTCATCGTAGCCGTTGGCAAGCTCCACGCCGTTGAAATAAAGCTCAAAGCGCGAGGCCACCTCGTCACCCAAAGCATCTGTATGACGTCGGGCAAGAGCGGCCTGGCTGGCCGGGTAGTCCACCACCGCGGTGAGCGCGCCTCGGCCCAGGGCAGGCTCGATGACCAGGCTCATCAGCAGATCCAGACAGGTATCGCGCGGCTCGTCGTCAAGCGCGCCTTCGGGCATCCCGCCGCGCTCGGCGGCGAGCCGGCGCAGGCACGTCAGCGGCGCGCTGAACGGATCAATTTGCAGGTGCTCATGAAACAGCGAGCGGTAGGCGCAGCAGCGCAGCAGCCCCTGCCCGTCGGGCAGCAAGGTATCGGGCAAAAGCTCCCGGATCAGCGCTGCGGTTTCCTCCATCAGGGCCGGAAGGCTAAAGCCCGGACGGTACCACTCCAACATGGTGAATTCGATGTTGTGGCGCCCGCCCACCTCACCGTCGCGAAAACTTTTCGCCAGCTGGTAGATCGGCCCGCTGCCGGCGGCGAGCAGGCGCTTCATGTGAAACTCCGGCGAAGTCCGCAGCCACAGGCGCTGACGGCCGGCCGGGGTGCGCGCCTGTGTACAAAGCGAAGCCAGATGCACATCGGTACTGCCGCCCTGGCCGAGTATGGGGGTCTCGACTTCCAGCACGTCGCGCTCGGCAAAAAACGCCCGCACCCGGGCCATCAGCCGGGCGCGGGCGCGAAGCGTGGCCATATCCGCCGTGGGCTGCCAGCGGGCACAGGGCAACGCATCGCCCATCAGGCGCGCGATACGTACTCGCCGGTGCGGGTATCCACCTTGAGCACTTCGCCTTCGTTGATGAACAGCGGCACGCGCACCACCGCGCCCGACGACAGCTTGGCCGGCTTAGAGCCGCCCTGGGCGGTATCGCCTTTGAGGCCGGGATCGGTTTCCACCACTTCCAGTGCGATAAAGTTGGGCGGCGTTACCTGAATGGCGTTGTCATTCCACAGCGTCACGGTGTAGACCACCTGCTCTTTGAGCCATTTCTCGTCGTCGCCCAGCGCGCGCTTCTCTACTGCGTATTGCTCAAAGGAGCCGTCGGTCTGCATGAAATACCACATATCACCGTCGGTGTAGAGGTATTCCATTTCCAGCTCCATGACGTCGGCGCCTTCCAGAGACTCACCTGACTTGAACGTGCGCTCCCAGACGCGCCCGGTCATCAGGTTGCGCAGCTTGACGCGATTGAACGCCTGGCCCTTGCCGGGCTTGACCAGCTCATTGGAGACGATCGAGCACGGATCGCCGTCAAGCATTACTTTTAAACCGCCCTTGAATTCGTTGGTAGAATAGTTGGCCATGGTGCCTCTTGAGTTGCGTTTTACGTATGAATGAAAGCGTCAGCGCGATTGCCTGACCGGCGTTTGCATGATAACCCGAAGGAGGGATTTTTTGCAGGACAACACCTTGATTGCCCACGAAAGCGCCGAGGCTTTGGCGGCGAGCAGCACCTGGCAGCGCCAGCTTTCTCAGGCCGTGCGCGACCCCGCCGAGCTGTGCCGCCGGCTTGCGCTGGATGACGCCTGGCTGGCCGGCGCCGGGGCCGGGGATGCGCTGTTTGCAACCTGCGTGCCCGAGGCGTTTTTATCCCGCATGGCGCCCGGCAACCCGGGTGATCCGCTGCTGCGCCAGGTGCTGCCCCTGGGCGAAGAAGCGCGCGCCGCGCCGGGCTTTGTCACCGATCCGCTGGCAGAAGCCGAGCAGCGCCCGGCCCAAGGGCTGATCCATAAATACCGCGGCCGCGCGCTGCTGATTGCAAGCCCTACCTGCGCGGTGAACTGCCGCTACTGCTTTCGCCGGCATTTTCCCTATGCCGATAACGCCCCGTCCCGGGCCCAGTGGCAGGATGCGCTGGATTATCTGCGCGAAGACGCCTCCATCCGCGAGGCGATTTTCTCCGGCGGCGATCCGCTGGCGGCCAATGACAAACAGCTTGCGTGGCTGGTGGGCGAACTGGAAAGCATCCGCCACATCAAGCGGCTGCGGATTCACACCCGCCTGCCGGTGGTCATCCCCGACCGCGTCGACGACGCCCTGCTCGGCTGGCTTGGCAGCACCCGGCTGCAAACCGTAATGGTGCTGCACATCAACCATGCCAAAGAAATCGACAGTGCGGTGATCGACGCCTGCGCCCGGCTGCAGCGCGCCGGGGTGACGCTTTTGAACCAGAGCGTGCTGCTGCGCGGAGTCAACGACAGCGTGGCCGCCCTGGAAGCGCTCTCTGAGCGTTTGTTCGACGCGCGCATTCTGCCCTACTACCTGCACGTGCTCGATCCGGTGGCCGGAGCGGCGCACTTTGACGTCAGCGACAACGAGGCCCGCGAACTCGTGGATAAACTGCGCGAGCGCCTGCCGGGCTTTTTAATGCCCAGGCTGGTGCGCGAGATCCCCGGCGAGCCCAGCAAAACGCCGCTGTAGCCCGCAGGCAAACAGCAGTAGCCAACTACACGGTAAACATACAAAAACCGGCGCCCGCTAACGAGCACCGGTTGATATGGCAGGCCCGGCGAGTCTGAGCTACACCAGGGTTTCCGCGGTAACGTTGGCCGCCGGCGCGCTGGTCGAGCGGTGGCGGTTGATGGCGCTGAGCACGCCCTTCATCGAAGCGCTGGTGATGCTTTCATCAATGCCCACGCCGAACACGGCGCTGCCGCCCACGCGCACTTCCACATAGGCCACGGCCTCGGCGTCGGTGCCCTGCCCCCGGGAGTGCTCGTGATAGTCGATGATTTCCACCTCGTGGCCGGCACCGGCCAGGGCATGCACGAAGGCGGCCAGCGGGCCGTTGCCTTCGCCGGCCAGGGTCTTGCGCTCGCCGTCAAGGTCCACCGTGGCCTGCAGCGTGACCCGGGGGCTGTCCGGCTCGGAGGCCATGCTGTGGCTGGCCAGCGCAAACGGCGCGCTGCGCTCCAGGTATTCGTCGCTGAAGGCCTGGTAGATCATCTGGGAAGTGATCTCGCGGCCGGTGCGCTCGGCGACTTCCTGCACCACCTGGCTGAACTCCATGGACAGCCGGCGCGGCAGCACCACGCCGTGCTCCTCTTCCAGCAGGTAGGACACCCCGCCCTTGCCCGACTGGCTGTTGACGCGGATCACCGCCTCGTAGCTGCGGCCCACGTCCAGCGGGTCGATGGGCAGGTACGGCACTTCCCAGACGGCGTCGGGGTTGGCCCGGCGTTCGGCCATGCCCTTCTTGATCGCGTCCTGGTGGGAGCCGGAAAACGCGGTAAACACCAGATCGCCCACGTAGGGGTGGCGCGGGTGCACCGGCAGCTGGTTGCAGTGCTCCACTTCGCGCATGATCGGCGTAATATTGGAAAAATCCAGCCCCGGGTGCACGCCCTGGGTGTACATGTTCATGGCCACGGTGACCAGATCCACGTTGCCGGTGCGCTCGCCGTTGCCGAACAGCGTGCCTTCCACCCGGTCGGCGCCGGCCATCAGGCCAAGTTCGGCGGCGGCAATGCCGGTGCCGCGGTCGTTGTGCGGGTGCAGGCTGATAATAAGCGCGTCGCGGTTTTTCACCTCGCGGCAGAACCACTCGATCTGGTCGGCGTAGTGGTTGGGCGTGGCGCACTCCACCGTGGCCGGCAGGTTGACGATCATACGCTGGGCCGTGGTCGGCCGGTATTCGTCCATGACCGCCTCGACGATTTCCACGGCAAAATCCAGCTCCGTGGTGGTGAAAAGTTCCGGCGAGTACTGAAACGTCCAGTTCGTTTCCGGCGCGGCGTTCATGGCATCGCGGATCTGGCGGGTCGCCTGCCGGGCGATCTTGACGCAGTTTTCCTTGTCGACGTTGAACACCACGCGACGAAACACCGGATCGGTGGCGTTATACACGTGGACGATGGCGCTTTTCGCGCCCTTGAGCGCCTCAAAGGTGCGCTCGATCAGATGCGGGCGCGCCGGGGTGAGGACCTGGATGGTCACGTCGTCAGGCACCTTGCCCTCGTCGATCAGCGAGCGCACGAAGTCAAAGTCGGTCTGCGAAGCCGAGGGAAACCCCACCTCGATTTCCTTGAAGCCGATTTTGACCAGCGTATCGAACAGCCGCTGCTTGCGCTCGTGATCCATGGGGTCAATCAGCGACTGGTTGCCGTCGCGCAGATCGACGCTTGTCCAGATGGGCGGGTGCTCAATGCGCCGGGACGGCCACCGGCGATCCGGCAGGTCGACGGCGACGAACGGGCGGTATTTTTGCGCGGGATCAGACAACATCATGGCGGCTCTCCTGGAAGAAAAACAAACGAAAAACGGCACCGCAAGTATAGCCGGTGCGGGCGAGTGTCCACGCAAAACGCCTCTTCAACGCGAAGGCTGAAGAGGCGTTAAGGCGTGCATTTGCCTGCGCGACGCTTTCGGCAAGGGCGGATACAGCGGCTGCAGCGCGCCGCCAAAAGGCGTGGGCTGCTTTTTTACGGCGCGTGCAGGAAGACGTACTCGGACAGGGGTGCAACGTTTTGAACTCCATGACGATTTTACCTTGTAACCACCAACGACAGTGCGTGTAAACAGTGCGTGTAAACAGTGCGTGTAAAAAGCGCACGCGGCGCGGCCCGCCTCCGATATCGTCAGAGACGAGCGCGCAGTAGTCGTAGGTCCAGTAAGATAGGCGTCATGGCAGTGTGCATATCCTTAGACAATCAGCCCCGGCAGATTTTGTCAACGCCTGTGGCCCGCGGCTGTCCGCGGCTCGGGCGTTCGCCCCGTGCAGAACAAACCCTGCGCCTAAAATTCCCCAAACGTAGCTCAGCTGATACGCTTAAGGGTTTGCGCCATAAAGCCGCTGACAAGGCCCTTTGGCTCTGTCACTAACGTCAGGTTATCGATCTATGTCATCTATTCCATGTCACCACGCCCTATACCCGGCCGCCACGATGATACTTAACCGCTGGATTACCTCATGACACTGCTATGGATCGCTTTACTGCCGCTTGCCGGCGTGCTGGCGCCTGTGCTCACCGCGCGCTACGGGCGTACGGCCTGCACGCTTGCCACTGCCCTTCTACCCGCCCTTGCACTTGCCTTGACGCTTTTACAGGTGCCCGCGCTTGCCGACGGTGAGTCGCTGCGCTTTAGTGCAAGCTGGCTGCCCCAGCTGGGGCTTGATCTGGCGCTGCGGCTGGACGGCTTGACGCTTTTGTTCAACCTGCTGATTTTAGGCATTGGGCTGTTGATTTTGCTTTACGCCCATTTCTACCTTGATCAGAACGAGCCGTTCGGGCGCTTTTACGCCTTTATGGTGCTGTTCATGGCGTCCATGGTGGGCATCGCCATGGCCGACAATCTGATTTTGCTGTGGCTTTACTGGGAGCTCACCAGCCTGGCGTCTTTTCTGCTGATCGGCTTTTGGACCACCCAGAGCGCGGCGCGCAAAGGCGCGCGCATGGCGCTGACGGTAACCGGCGCCGGCGGGCTTGCCCTGCTTGCCGGGGTGCTGCTGCTGGGACATATTGCCGGCAGTTTCGACATGAACGTAGTGCTCAGCCGTGGGGCGGTCATCACCGCCGACCCGCGCTATCCGGCCATGCTGGTGCTGGTGCTGCTGGGCGCGTTTACCAAATCGGCGCAGTTCCCCTTCCAGTTCTGGCTGCCCCACGCCATGGCCGCGCCCACGCCGGTGTCGGCGTACCTGCACTCGGCCACCATGGTAAAAGCCGGCATATTTCTCATGGCGCGGCTGCACCCGGCCATCGGTGATGACGCGCTGTGGACCGTGCTGGTCTCGCTCACCGGTGCCGTCACCTTGCTATACGGGGCCTGGTTTGCCCTGTTCAAAACCGATCTCAAGGGCATTCTGGCGTTTTCTACCGTAAGCCATCTGGGGCTTGTCACCATGCTGCTGGGCATCGGCAGTCCCATGGCGATCCTTGCCGCGCTGTTTCACATCGTCAACCACGCCACTTTCAAAGCGGCGCTGTTCATGAGCGCGGGGATTATCGACCACGAAACCGGCACCCGAGAGCTCAAGCGCCTGGGCGGGCTGCGCACCACCATGCCGGTAATGGCGGTGCTGACGTCGGTGGCCGCCGCGGCCATGGCGGGCGTGCCGCTGCTCAACGGCTTTCTCTCCAAGGAAATGCTCTTTGCCGAGGCGCTCAACACGCCGGTTCTCGCCGGGCTGAGCTGGCTTATGCCGGTGCTGGCCACCCTGGGCGGGGTGCTTTCGGTGGCGTATTCGCTGCGCCTGGCCTGGGCGGTGTTTTTCAAACCCCCGCGCAAGATGCCGCCCAAACCGCCCCACGAGCCGCCGCGGCTGATGCGCGTGCCTGTGGAGTTTTTGGTGGCGCTGTGCGTGCTGGTGGGGATTTTTCCGTCGTTTTTCGCCGGCGGCCTGCTGGATTTGGCTACCCGGGCGGTGCTGCTTGAGCCGCTGAATTTCCATCTGGCCGTGTGGCACGGCTTCAATCTGCCCCTGGCGATGAGCGCGGTGGCGCTGGCCGGCGGCGGGCTGATGTACTGGCGTCACGACGACATGCGCCGTTTTCTTGGCCAGTTTGGCAGCCTGGACGCACGCTTTGTATTCGAACGCGGGATACTGGCCTGCAAGCACGGCTCAGAGCGCACGCTTGACTGGCTGGAAGGCCATTCTTTGCAGCGCTATATGGCGTTTCTGCTGCTGTCCGCGGTGGTCGGCGGGGTCATCGGGCTGGCAAAAATTGCCCCGCTGACCGGCGCGCTTGGCAACCAGCCGGTGGACGGCGTGGTGCTGTTTGGCGCGGCCATGCTGATCTTTGGCGGCATCGCCACCGCCGCGACCCATCGCTTCCGGCTGATTTCGCTTTTGATGCTGTCCATTGTCGGGCTGTTTGTGGCGCTGACGTTTGCTCGCTTCTCGGCGCCGGATCTGGCCTTGACCCAGCTGTCGGTAGAAGTGGTCACCATGATTCTGCTGATGCTGGCGCTGTTTTTTCTGCCCCAGCGCACCCCGCGTGATTCAACCCCGATGCGCAACGTCCGCGATATTCTGCTGGCAAGCGCTTTGGGGCTGGTGGTGGCGAGCCTCAACTACGCGGTGCTGACCCGGGCTACGGCATCGATTTCTGATTTTTTCCTCCACAACAGCGTGCCCGGCGGAGGCGGCCACAACGCGGTCAACGTGATTCTGGTGGATTTCCGCGGCTTCGATACCCTGGGCGAAATTACCGTGCTGGCGCTGGCCGGGCTTGCGATTTTCAAGCTGCTCAACCGCCTGCGGCTGTTCATGCCCCACAGCGACGTGGAAGGCCGGCTGTGGTCGCCGGATCGCTACCCGCCGATTCTCACCTCCATTGCCATGACGCTGCTGCCGCTGGCGCTGCTGGTCTCTGCGTTTATCTTTCTGCGCGGCCACAACCAGCCCGGCGGGGGCTTTATTGCCGGACTGGTAACCGCCGTGGCGCTGATTTTGATCTACATCGCGCGCGGCGTGGACTGGGCCCAGCACCGTCTGGACTTCCCCTTCCAGCCCGTCGCGGTGATCGGCGTTGCCACGGCAACGTTGACCGGGCTTGGCAGCTGGGCCTTTGGCCAGCCGTTTCTCACCTCGGCGTTCGGCCACTTTTCGCTGCCGCTGATCGGCGGGTTCGAGCTGGCCACAGCGCTGCTGTTTGATCTTGGGGTGTATCTGGCCGTGGTCGGCGCCACGCTGATGATTCTGGCCAATCTGGGCAAGGTCACCACGCCCTATCGCCCGGTGCCCGATGCCCCGGCACGACATACCGATGCCACCACGCCCGCCCAGGGCAAGGAGGATTCCTGATGGAAGCGCTGTACGCCATTGCCACCGGCATTCTCACCGCCTGTGGCCTTTATTTGACCCTGCGCGGACGCACCTTTCCCGTGGTGGTGGGGCTGACGCTGCTTTCCTATGCGGTCAACCTGTTTCTTTTTTCCATGGGCGGGCTGACAACGCACGGCGCGGTGATTATCAACGGGGCCAAAGACTATGCCGACCCCCTGCCCCAGGCGCTGGTGCTCACCGCGATCGTCATCGGTTTTGCCATGACCGCCTTTGTGGTCATTCTGGCCATGCGGGCGCGCAGCGAAGTGGGTAACGACCACGTTGACGGTAAAAAGGACGATCACGAATGACCCAGCATCTGATTATTCTGCCCGTGGTGCTGCCGCTGGTGGCGGGGATACTCTTGCTCTACAAGCGTTTGGGCCGGGTAAGCCAGGTCAAGCGCCTCATTAGCGTGGCGGCCACGGCGGCGCTTGTGCTGGTATCCGCCATGCTGCTCTACCGGGCAGCCACGGACGGGGTGACCTATTACGCGCTGGGCAGCTGGCAGCCGCCCTTTGGCATCGTGCTGGTACTTGACCGCCTTTCGGCGCTGATGGTGGCGACCACCTCTGTGCTTGCCCTGGGTGCTGTGGTGTATTCCTGCGGCGGCGACGATGAAAAGGGCAGCAATTTCCACGGCCTTTTCCAGTGGCAGCTGATGGGCCTGAACGGCGCCTTTTTAACCGGGGATCTGTTCAACCTGTTTGTGTTTTTCGAGGTGCTGCTGCTGGCCTCTTACGCGCTGCTGCTCCACGGCGGCGGCAAGGCCAAGATTCAGGCAAGCGTGCACTATGTGGTGCTCAACCTGGCCGGCTCGTCGCTTTTCCTTATTGCCGTGGGCCTTCTCTACGGCGCCACGGGCACGCTCAACATGGCTGATATGGCGCTGCGCATAGCCGAGCTGCCCGCCGAGCGCGAAGGGCTGGTCACCGCCGGCGCGCTAATGCTGCTGGTGGTGTTCGGGCTAAAGGCGGCCATGCTGCCGCTGTATTTCTGGCTGCCGCGCGCCTACGGCTACGCGCCGGCGCCGGTGGCGGCGCTGTTTACCATCATGACCAAGGTGGGCATTTACGCCATTCTGCGCGTGTATACGCTGATCTTCAGCGAGCAGGCCGGCGGGCTTGCCGCCCTGGAGCAGCCCTGGGTCTGGTGGCTGGGCCTGGGCACGCTGGTGGTGGCCGCCATGGGCGTGCTTGCCACCCGGGACTTGCGCTTGATGGTGGCCTATCTGGTGCTCATCTCGGTCGGCACGCTGCTGGCCGGCGTGGGCATGAGTACGCCAGAGGCCGTTTCTGCCCTGCTGTACTACTTGGTCCACACCACCCTGGTCACCGGCGGGCTGTTTTTGCTGGCCGCGATGATCGGCACCCAGCGCGGCAAAGCCGGCACCCGGCTGGTCAAGGGCCGGCCCATGGCGGCCGGCGGCGGACTGGCCCTGCTGTTTTTCATCGGCGGGGTAACCGTGGCCGGCATTCCTCCGCTCTCCGGCGCGCTGGGCAAGGCGCTTTTGCTCAACGCCGCCGAAGGCAGTGAGCGGCTGTGGCTGTGGCCGCTTTTGCTGCTGGCGGGGCTTGCCTCTCTGGTGGCACTTTCCCGCGCCGGGTCGACGTTTTTCTGGGCCAGCCACCGCGGCACGCCCGGCGGCGAGGCTCTGCACCGAGCCCAGTGGGCCGGCGTTATCCTGCTGGTGGCCGTCGCGCCGGTGGTGCTGGTGGCGTTTGCCGGGCCGGTAAGCGACTACACCCGGGCCGCCGCCCAGCAGCTGGCCAATCCCGACGTTCTTATTCATACGCTGCTGCCCGCCACAGGAGATCGCCCATGATCCGGTCACGCCGCTTTCTACCTACGCCTTTTCTCTCTATGCTTTTGCTGGTCGTCTGGCTGCTGCTGACGCGCAGCATCGCTTTGGGGCACATACTGCTGGGCGGCGGGCTGGCCGTGGTGATTCCGCTGGTGTGTTATCGCTTCATGGATCGCCGGCCGCATATTCAAAAGCCCTGGCGGCTGCTGCGCTTTGTGCTGCGGGTACTGGGCGATATCGTCGTTGCCAACTTCCAGGTCGCCTATCTGATCATCAACCCGTGGCGCAAGATGCGCCCGCACTTTGTGGAATACCCGCTGATGCTGGAAGAGCGCTTTACCATCACCCTGCTGGCCAGCACCATCAGCCTGACGCCGGGGACGGTGTCGGCCAACCTGCGCCTGGACGGCAAGTCGCTTTTGATCCATGCCCTTGACATCGACGATCCGGAGGCCCTGGTGGCACAGATTCGCACGCGCTACGAAGCACCGCTCAAGGAGATCTACGAATGCTGAGCATCGCGCTTCCCGTTACGCTGGCGCTGGTGATCATGGCCCTGCTGATGAACCTGTATCGGCTGGCGGTGGGGCCAAGCCTGCCCGATCGCGTGCTGGCGCTGGACACCATGTACGTCAACTCCATTGCGCTGATCGTCCTGCTTGGGCTGTGGCTGGACAGCAAAACGTACTTTGAGTCGGCGCTTTTGATCGCCATGCTGGGTTTTGTCAGCACCGTGGCGGTTTGCAAGTACATTCTGCGCGGAGACATCATCGAATGAGCACTCTGGTCGAATTTACCGCATCTTTGCTGCTGGTCGCCGGCGGCGTGTTCGCCTTTATCGGCTCGCTGGGCATGGCGCACCTTCGGGATTTCTACATGCGCCTGCACGGCCCGACCAAGGCCACCACAATCGGCATCGGCTGCATGCTGATGGCCTCGATGCTGTATTTCTGGCATCGCCACGGCGCACCGGACGTTCAAGAAATGCTGATTACGCTGTTTTTGTTTATCACAGCCCCGGTCAGCGCCCACCTGCTGGCCAAAACCGGGCTGCACATGAAGCTTGAACGCGCCGATAAAACCCGAGGCGAGCCGCTTGAGCTGCGCGACGAAGAAGTCGGCGACAACCCCGTACCGCACCCGGGCAAAGGCGACAGCTAACCGGCCGGCGTATCCGCCCGCTCCGCGCAACCGTGGCCCATAAGAAACAGCACGGCGTCCAGCCCCAGCGTTGTGATCGACTGGCGGGCCTGTTGGCGCACCAGCGGCTTGGCACGAAAGGCAATGCCAAGCCCGGCACGGGCGAGCATTTCCAGATCGTTGGCGCCGTCGCCCACGGCCACGGTCTGGCTTAGCTTGAGATCGTGGCGCGCGGCGACCTCCTGGAGCAGCTCAGCCTTGCGCGCCGCGTCTACAATCGGCTCGCGCACCTCACCGGTCACCCGGCCGTCTGCGATGATCAGCTCGTTGGCGTGCACCTCATCAAAGCCGAAGCGCTTTTGCAGGTGCCGGGCAAAGTAGCTAAAGCCGCCGGAGATAATCGCTGTGCGGTAGCCGTAGCGCGCAAGGCCTTCCATCAGCGTCTCCAGCCCGTCCATCAGCGGCAGGGTAGCGGCAATGTCTTCAAGCACTGCCTCATCCAGCCCTTCAAGCCGGGCCATGCGCGCGCGAAAGCTCTGCTGAAAATCCAGCTCGCCGCGCATCGCACGCTCGGTAATGGCCGCCACTTCATCGCCTACCCCGTGGCGGCGTGCCAGCTCGTCGATGACTTCGGTCTTGATCAGCGTGGAGTCCATGTCAAAGCACACCAGTCGGCGGTGCCCGCGCCATTCGTCCGCCGCCTGGATGGCGATGTCGACGCCCTCTTCGCGACCCAGCGCCAGCGCCTCTTCCCGCAGCGCCTCTACGTCCACGCGGCCGCCGGCAAGCGCCGGCCCGCTAAGCTCAACGGCGAGGCAGGCGGCGCGGCCCGGGGCGGCGGCGGTGTCATGGCGTAGCCAGCGGTGCGCCGAGGCGTATAGCGCGTAGCGGCTGACCAGCGTGTCTACTCGGGCCATCAGCGCCTCGGGCAGCGACTCGCCCAGCAGCGTTAACACCAGTGCATTACGGTTCATGGGGTTATCCTTTGGGTTGATCGGCTGGCTGGCGCTGCAGGCGGTCGACGCGCTGCAGGCCTCGGGGCAGTTTGTTGCCGCGCCGGCCGCGCTCGCCGCGGTAGTAGTCAAGATCGGCGGGCTTGAGCGTGAGCTTGCGCTTGCCGGCATAGGCAACAAGGGCGTCACCTTCGGTGAGCACGGCGATATCGCGGACGAACTCTTCTCGGCTGGCCGCCCGGGCAGCGGGAATATCGAGCATCTTGTTGCCCTTGCCCCGGGTCATCTCCGGCAGCTGGTCGAGCGCAAACAGCAAAAGCCGCCCTTCGTTGGAAACCGCTGCCACCCAGCACGGCGCCTCGCTTGCCGGCAGCGCCACCGGCGCCAGCACGCTACAGCCCTTGGGCAGCGTCAGCGCGGCCTTGCCGGCTTTGCTTTTACTGGTCAAACGCTCAAGCTCGGTGATAAAACCGTAGCCGCCGTCCGAGGCCAGCAAAAAACGCTGCGCCGGCGGCGCCAGCAGCACGCCGGCCATCTGTGCACCGGCGGCCACGTTGACCCGGCCGGTCACCGGCTCGCCCTGGCCCCGGGCGCTGGGCAAATTGTGTGCGGCCAGCGTATAGGCGCGCCCGGTGTCGTCCAGCAGCACCAGCGGCTGGTTGGTCTTGCCCCGTGCGGCCAGGGCAAAGCGGTCGCCGGCCTTGTAGGAAAGCCCCGCCGGGTCGATCTCGTGGCCCTTGGCGGCGCGGATCCAGCCTTTCTCGGACAGCACCACGGTGATCGGATCAGCACCGAGCAGCTCCACCTCGGAAAGCGCCCGGGCTTCCTTGCGCTCCACCAGCGGCGAGCGGCGCGCATCGCCGTGCTCTTTACCTGCCGCCCGGAGCTCTTTTTCCATCAGGGTGGTCAGTCTGGCCTCGCTGCCCAAAAGCCCTTCAAGGCGCTTGCGCTCTTTGTCCAGCTCGTCTTGCTCGCCGCGAATCTTCATCTCTTCGAGCTTGGCCAAATGGCGCAGGCGCAGCTCTAAAATCGCCTCGGCCTGGGGCTCGGAAAGCCGGAACGCGGCGATCAGCGCCGGCTTGGGCGCATCCTCTTCGCGGATAATGCGAATCACTTCGTCCAGGTTGAGAAAGGCAGCCAGCAGCCCTTCCAGCAGGTGCAGGCGGTCATTTACCTTGGACAGTCGGTGCTCCAGCCGACGGCGCACCGTGGCCCGGCGAAACGCAAGCCACTGGCCCAAAATCTCCGGCAGCGCCATCACCTGGGGGCGACCGTCCAGGCCGATGACGTTGAAATTGACGCGGACGTTTTTTTCCAGATCCGTGGTGGCAAACAGATGCGCCATCAGCGCCTCGACGTCCACTCGGGCCGAGCGCGGCTCGATCACCAGCCGCGTGGGCTCTTCGTGGGTGGACTCGTCGCGCAGGTCGGCGACCATGGGCAGCTTTTTGGCCTGCATCTGAGAGGCAATCTGCTCCAGCACCCGGGCCCCGCTGACCTGATAGGGCAGCGCGGTAACCACGATGCTGGCATCTTCCCGCGCAAAGCGCGCACGCATTTTCACCGAGCCGCGCCCGGCCTCGTAAAGCTTGGCCAGCTCCGCCCGCGGGGTGATGATTTCCGCCTCGGTGGGAAAATCCGGCGCCGGCAGGTAGTCCAGCAGGTCTGCGGTGGTCGCCTCGGGGTGGCGCAGCAGATGGCAGGTCGCCTCGACCACCTCAGACACGTTGTGCGGCGGGATATCCGTGGCCATACCCACGGCGATGCCGGTGCCGCCGTTCAATAGAATGTGCGGCAGCCGCGCGGGCAGCACGTCCGGCTCTTGCATGGTGCCGTCGAAGTTGGGCGACCAGTCCACGGTGCCCTGGCCAAGCTCGGCGAGCAGCACCTCGGCGAACTTCGACAGCTTGGCCTCGGTGTAGCGCATGGCGGCGAACGATTTGGGATCGTCCGGGCTGCCCCAGTTGCCCTGGCCGTCCACCAGCGGATAGCGGTAGGAAAACGGCTGGGCCATCAGCACCATGGCTTCGTAGCAGGCGCTGTCGCCGTGGGGATGAAACTTGCCCAGCACGTCGCCCACGGTGCGCGCGGATTTCTTGTGCTTGGCGCTGGCCGACAGCGCAAGCTCGCGCATGGCGTAGACAATGCGGCGCTGTACGGGCTTGAGCCCGTCGCCGATGTGGGGCAGCGCACGGTCGAGAATGACGTACATCGAGTAGTCAAGGTAGGCTTTTTCAGTGTAGTCACGCAGAGAAAGGCGCTCGACGCTGCCTTCCGCCACGGCAATATCCATGCTCATTAATACGCCTCTTGTCGTAACCGGTCATCGCCGGTGCTTATACGTTGACCTCGGCGAGGTTGCCGTAGTGTTCCAGCCAGTGTTTGCGGTCGGCGGCGCGCTTTTTGGCCAGCAGCATGTCCAGCATCTGTTCGCTGCCGTCGCCGTCGCTGCGGGTCAGCTGCACCAGCCGGCGGGTGTCCGGCGCCATGGTGGTTTCACGCAGCTGCAGCGGGCTCATCTCGCCGAGCCCCTTGAAGCGCTGGACGTTGGGCGTGCCGCGCTTTTTTGCCAGTCGCTTTACAATGGCGTCTTTCTCGCTTTCGTCCAGGGCGTAGTGCACTTCCTTGCCCAGATCGATGCGATAAAGCGGCGGCATGGCCACAAAGATATGGCCGGCGTCCACCAAACTGGGAAAATGGCGCACAAACAGCGCGCACAAAAGCGTGGCGATGTGCAGGCCGTCGGAGTCGGCGTCGGCGAGAATGCAGATCTTGTGGTAGCGCAGCCGTTCCAGATTGGCGCTGCCGGGATCGGCGCCGATGGCCACGGCGATATCGTGGACCTCCTGGGAGGCGTAGATCTCGTGGGAATCGACTTCCCAGGTGTTCAAAATCTTGCCGCGCAGCGGCAAGATCGCCTGGGTTTCGCGGTGGCGCGCCTGCTTGGCGCTGCCCCCGGCGCTGTCGCCTTCCACCAGAAACAGCTCGCTCTGGGCCGGGTCCTGGCCGGAACAGTCCGCCAGCTTGCCGGGCAGCGCCGGGCCCGAGGTAACCTTTTTGCGCACCACCTTTTTGGCCTTTTTCTGCCGGCGCTGGGCGGCACTGATCACAAGCTCGGCAAGCGCTTCGCCGTCGGCGACGTGGTGATTGAGCCACAGCGAAAAGGCATCTTTCACCACGCCGGCTACAAACGTCGAGACGGCCCGCGAGGACAGCCGCTCTTTGGTCTGGCCGGCAAACTGCGGGTCGAGCATCTTGATCGAGAGCACAAACGCCGCCCGCTCCCACAGATCGTCAGCGGTGAGCTTGATGCCCCGGGGCAGAAGGCTTCTGAACTCGCAGAACTCGCGCAGCGCATCCAAAAGCCCTGAGCGAAAGCCGTTGATGTGGGTCCCGCCAAGCGGGGTAGGAATCAGGTTGACGTAGGATTCCGCCAGGGCCTCGCCGCCTTCGGGCAGCCACTGAATGGCCCAGTCAACGCCGTGGTCGCTGTCGCTGAAGCGGCCCAGAAACGGCTCGGCGGGCAGCACGTCATAGCCGTCGGTGGCCTCCACCAGGTAGTCACGCAGGCCGTCAGCGTACTGCCAGCGGCTTTGGGTGCCGTCCGGCTCGATAAGCGTGACCTCAAGCCCGGGGCACAGCACGGCCTTGGCGCGCAGCAGGTGCTTCATCCGCCCGACGGCGAATTTGGGGCTGTCGAAGTAGCTTTCGTCGGGCCAGAAACGCAGCAGCGTGCCCCGGGCGCGCTTGGGTGCTTTGCCCGCCACCGCCAGCTCCTCGACTTTGTGGCCGAAGGCAAAGGCCATGGCGTGGCGCGCCCCGTCGCGGGTGACTTCCACCTCCAGCCGGCGCGACAGGGCGTTGACCACCGATACCCCAACGCCGTGCAGCCCGCCGGAAAAGCGGTAGCTGGAAGCCGAAAACTTTCCCCCGGAATGCAGCTTGGTCAAAATCAGCTCGACCCCTGACACGCCGTGTTCAGGGTGAATGTCAATGGGCATCCCGCGACCGTTGTCAGCGACTTCAATGCCGCCATCTGCCAGCAGTGCCACCCTGATTTTTTGAGCATAGCCGGCCAGCGCTTCGTCAACGCTGTTGTCGATGACCTCCTGGGCCATGTGATTGGGTCGGGACGTGTCGGTATACATGCCGGGGCGCTTGCGTACCGGATCGAGCCCGGAGAGGACTTCGATGGCGCTGGCGCCGTACTGAGAGGCATCAAACTGAGACATGTGGCACGGGTTTCCTGAAAAGTGAAGCTGGCTGCCGGCGCATACGGCACTTGCCCGCCGAAAGCAGCGAAAAAACGCAGCGCACCCGCCGGTCAGGACCAGACGGATACTATAGCGCCCAGAGGGTAACGCAAAAGAATAAAGCTGTATATTCGAACAGATCAAAAAGCGCGACTAAAGTGCGATTTACGCCTGAGGGATCCCCATGAATTGGGTAGTAAAATCAGCACGATAGGATTGAAAAGGCCTGCATGAGTCATGCATGTTGTAAGTTACGACACACAACAACATGCGACGGAGACCCATGCAGGCCCCTCGATTCTTGCATAACTTACTGACATCTTCACTCCCCGTCATCCATGCCAAGCGGCTACAGGCCGTACTCGATACCGTTGGCGCGCTGCTGGGCGAGCGACGGCTGGGATTAACGGCTATTGGTCGTGCTTTGCCGTGCTCGACGGATGCCAAGCACGCCATTAAACGAGTCGATCGTTTATTGGGCAATTCCCACCTGCATCAAGAAAGGCCACTAATCTATTGGCGCATGGCATCGCTGCTGATTGGCCATACAACGCGCCCCCTGATTCTGGTGGACTGGTCGCCGATTGATGATCGCGGCCGACATTTCCTGCTGCGTGCGGCGGTGCCCTTCGCCGGACGATCGCTGCCCATCTTCGAGAAGGTTCACCACAAGGAAGGATGCCCACACTGTGAAGCCTATCTGCTGGATGCGCTAACAAAGATCCTGCCCGACGACGCCACGCCAATCCTGGTGACCGATGCCGGCTTCCGTAATCCGTGGTTTCGGGCCGTTGAAGCGCGCGGCTGGTATATCGTTGGACGAGTCCGTCAGCCGACCCGTTACCAGGCGTCAGGCGACGCATGGCAACCCGTGAAGACCTTGTTTCAACACGCGACATCGGAACCGCGCGCATTAGGCCCCGTCCGGATCGCCGAAAACCATCCGTTCCACACCCAGATGGTGCTCTATCATCAATCGCCACGGGGACGTAAACATCGCAATAAACAAGGCCGGGTCTCTCAGGATGGCGGAAGCCGAACGATCGCGCGGCGTCAGCAGGAGCCCTGGGTGCTGGTCAGCAACCTGCCGGACCGCTCAACGCTGGCCAACAAGGTCGTAACGATCTATCGACAGCGCATGCAGATCGAGGAAGGCTTTCGCGATGTGAAAAGTCCCTTGTTCGGTCTGGGTTTCGGCATGCAACAGTCTCGCCAGGGCAAGCGTATCGAGATCCTGTTGCTAATCGCCATGCTGGCGAACGTGGCCATGATGGTGGCCGGCTTGGATGTCCGAGCCCGGGGGCAACAGCAACGCTACCAGAGCAACAGTATCCGGCACCGAAGCGTGCTCTCCGTGTGGCGCCTGGGACTGGAGTATCTTCGACGTCATCAGCCTGGGGCCGTGCCCTGGCCTACCTGGACTACCCTCCGAGCGCAACTTCGCGAGGAAGTCAGGGAGCAGAGCTTATGCGGCGAGTAGCAACATATTCGTGGGGATCCCTCAGGATTTACGCTCAATTGCGCGCGCAGAATCCGACTGTCAGAATCCGTTTTGTATACAAAGACGCGGAAAGGCACGGCGTGGCCCTTTCGCGCTCAGATGACATTTCGTAAAAACAACACCAATACTACCAACAGGCGCGAATTGCCCCATGGCTGACATTTCTGATGAAGAGCTGGAAATCACGCACAGCTCCGGTTTGCTCTACAACGAAGACCTGGCGCCGGTCAAAAAGGCGTCACGCACCTGGGGCTGGTTTGAAATCTTCAACGTCTGGTCCAACGACATTCAAAGCCTTTTCGGCTATACCCTGGCAGCGTCGCTGTTTATTTCCTACGGGCTGAACGGCTGGCTGGTCATGGCCGCCATTATTCTGGCCGGCTGCGTAGTGATGGTGCTGGTCAATCTTTCGGGCAAGCCCAGCGTCAAGTACGGCGTGCCTTTCCCCGTGCTCATTCGCGCCAGCATGGGGGTCTTCGGCGCTAACTTTCCCGCCATGCTGCGTGCCATTACCGGCATCTTCTGGTACGGCGTGCAAACCTATTTTGCCTCCACCGCGCTGGCCCTGCTGATCACTGCCCTGTTCGGCGACCCCGGCGGCCGGTGGCTGGGCATGTCCGGCGTTGACTGGCTGTCTTTTGCGCTGGTGTGGGTGTTCCAGGTCATGCTGTTTTGGCAGGGCATCGAACGGATCAAGCACTTTCTCAACTGGGCCGGGCCGCTGGTCTATGTGGTGATGGTGGCGCTGATGATCATCATCTGGTATCAGGCGGGCAGCGATTTGTTGCCGGCGATCGACACCATTTTCAGCGGCTCAAGCGACTTCAAGGGCAGCCCGGCCAACGCCTTTCTGGCCATCACCGGCACCATGATTGCCTACTTTGCCGCTGTGGTGATCAACTTTGGCGATTTCACGCGCTTTGTCAAAAGCGAACGGCAGATGAAGATCGGCAACCTGGTGGGGCTGCCGCTCAACGTGGCTTTCTTTTCGTTTATCGCTTTGATCATCACCGCCGGCACGCTTGCGCTGTTCGGCGAGACCATGACCAACCCGTCCGATATCATCGCCCACGTGGACTCCCTGCCGCTGACCATCATTGCCGCCATTACCTTCTTTGCCGCAACGGTAGGCATCAATCTGGTCGCCAACTTTATTCCGCCGGCCTATGATCTGGCCAACCTTTTCCCCAGCAAAATCAGCTTTCGCACCGGCGGGCTGATTACCGCCTGCGTGGCCTTTGTGGTCGGCGGCCTGTGGGTGGCGCTGATCAGCAATATCGGCATTGCCGGCTTTGTCAACGCCATTGGCGCCATCGTCGCCCCCTTCTACGGCATCATCGTGGTGGACTACTACCTGCTACGCCGGCAAAAGCTCAATATCCAGGACATGTTCTCGCGCGATCCCGACGGGGCCTACTACTACATCAAAGGCTGGAACAAGCGCGCCATCATGGCGTTTGCGCTGGCCGCCATTTTCTCTGTTTCCTCTGTGTGGGTGCCGGCCCTTGAAGCGCTGGGCGGTTACGCCTGGCTGATCGGCGCAGCGCTGGGCGGCTTTTTCTACCATCTGCTGATGCTGGGCAAGCGCCCGTCCATCGAGCAGCAGGCACGCGCCCGCTAAGCTCACCCCGGCCGACCCACGCCGGGGCAGCCCGCCCCGCTCCCTGCCCCGCCCTAGCCGGCGGGGTTTTTCCGGCCAAGCTGCCAGAACGCCTCCATCAGCCCCCGGGTGGAGGGGTCCATGCCGTCAGGCGCGGCGTCGCCTTCAAGAATGCGCTGCGTTTGTCCGGCAATCTGCTTGCCAAGCTCCACGCCCCACTGATCGAAGGGATTGATATCCCAGATCGTTGCCTGAACGAATACCTTGTGCTCGTACAGGGCGATCAGCGAACCCAGCGTTTCCGGCGTCAGCCGATCCAGCAGCACCGTAGTAGAGGGCTGATTGCCGCGATAGCGCTTGTGCGCCGGACGCGGAGCGTCGTCGGCGATGGCTTCGTCGCCCAGCATCAAAAGCCTGGACTGGGCAAAGCAGTTGGCCAGGGTCAAACGGTGCTGGGACTGGAGCAGCCGGCGGGTGTCGGGGTCGCTGACGCCGTCATAGCGGGAAAGCGGCGCGATAAAATCGCACACCACCGGCTGGGTGCCCTGATGCAGCAGCTGATAAAAAGCGTGCTGGGCGTTGGGCCCCAGCTGGCCCCAGAGCACCGGACAGGTGGAGTAGCCGGCAGACGCGCCGTCCCGCGTGACGGATTTGCCGTTGGACTCCATTTCCAGCTGTTCCAGATAGGCGGAAAAATACTCCAGCCGGCCATCGTAGGGCAAAATCGAGTGGGCGCGAATATCCAGAAAGTTCACGTTCCAGATACCGGCAAGGGCCAGCATCACCGGGGCGTTATCGGCAAGCGGGGCGCTGGCAAAGTGCTCGTCCAGGGCGTGCGCCCCGGCCAGCAGGCGGCGAAAGTTGGCCATGCCGATCACCAGCGCAATGGGCAGCCCGATCGTCCCCCAAAGCGAGTAGCGCCCGCCGACCCACTCCCAAA
This sequence comes from Halomonas cibimaris, assembly GCF_055379665.1. Lineage (NCBI taxonomy): Bacteria > Pseudomonadati > Pseudomonadota > Gammaproteobacteria > Oceanospirillales > Halomonadaceae > Halomonas > Halomonas cibimaris. The sequence continues at coordinate 1,986,720 of NZ_AP043828.1, read as the reverse complement.
AGCGCAGCTGGTGCGCCGGGGCGATGCCCCAGTCGGTCATTTTTTCGGGGCTGGCAGAAACGCCGATAAAATGCTGGCGAATCACCAGCTCCGGGCGGATCGACGTAGCGCCCTTGCGCGCCAGCCGCGAAAGCAGCCAGTCCCGCGCGGTGCCGGCGTTGGACAGCGTATCCACAGTGGTAAACGACTTCGACGAGAGCACAAACAGCGTGGTTTCCGGGTCCAGCCGGCCAAGATAGTCGGCCAGCTGGGAGCCGTCCATGGTCGAGGCAAAGTGCACCTTCAGCGGATGGATATCGTCAGGGCGAAAATCCGCCAGCGCGTGGGCCACCATCTGCGGGCCCAGGTCCGAGCCGCCCACCCCGAGATTGATCACCCGCTTAATCGGCTTGCCGGTCGCTCCTCGCCACTGGCCGGCGTGCAGCCGCTTGACCAGGGTCTCCATCTGCGCAAGGCTTTGATGCACTGCGGCCACCACGTCCTCGCCGTCAACGCTGAGCGTGGCATCCGCCGGCAGGCGCAGCGCGGTGTGCAGCGCCGGGCGATCTTCGCTTTGGTTAACCCGCCGGCCGCTCAAAAGCCCGTCGATGGCATCGGCAACCCCGGCCTGCCGGGCCAGCGCCAGCAGCTGCGCAAGCGTCGGCTCGTCCCAGCGCTGCTTGGACAGATCCAGCGTCAGCCCGGCCACCCGGCGGCTGAAATGCGCAAAGCGTTTGCCCTGGCAATCACGGGCAAACAGCGTTTTCAAGTGTGTTGCCCGGTGGCGTTCGGCGTGGCGCAAAAGTGCCTGCCAGGCCGGCAGCGTATCGGGCGTGGTAGGTTCAGCGTTGGCCATCTGGCCCTCTCCTTGTGGCACGCGTTTGTGAAACGGCGTCTGTTCGCGTCATGGCGGGGCGCGTAAACTAGGGCGCGACCGTTTATTGTTACAGATCGTTTTACGGACCGGCCTGCCCCATGAGTGATGCATCTTACCGTGACGCCATTTTTTCGACACCCCTTGATCGGGTGGCGCAGTTTTCCTTCGACGAGACCGTTGTGGCGTGCTTTCCCGACATGATCCGCCGCTCGGTGCCGGGCTACGGCCAGGTGCTGGGCATGCTCGGCCTGATCGCCAGCCGCCACCTGCGCCACGGCGCCCGGGTATACGACCTGGGCTGCTCGCTGGGCGCGGGGGGCCTGGCCCTGGCCGGTGCCCTGCCGCCGGACGCCTTTGACTACGTAGGGCTGGATCTCTCCCCGGCCATGGCCGAGCGCGCCCGCCAAACCTTTGCCGCTGAGTGCCCGGCGCACGCCATGCAGGTCGATGTTGCCGATATTCGCGAGGTGGAGTACGCCTCGGCGGGCATGATCATGCTCAACTTCACCTTGCAGTTTCTCCCGCCGGAAGACCGCGACGCGCTGCTGGCGCGGCTGTACCAGGCCCTTGAGCCCGGCGGCGTGCTGGTGCTGTCGGAAAAGACCGTAGACGCCGACGAATACGACAACGCCTGGCGGGTGGAACGCTACCACGACTTCAAGCGCGCCAACGGCTACAGCGACATGGAAATCAGCCAAAAGCGCACCGCGCTGGAAAACGTGCTGGTGCCGGATACGCTGGAGGCCCACCACGCCCGGCTTGCGCGCGTAGGCTTTGCCCGCTCGATGACGTGGTTTCAGTACCTCAACTTCGCCTCAATGATCGCCTTCAAGGAGGGCTGAACGGTGCCCGACACCATGCCGCAAAAAACCCTGCCCGACGACCAGCGCGCACTCTACCAGGCGTTTTTGGACCAGGGGCTAACCGAATGGCTGGCCCGGCTGCCCGAGCAGCTGGCCGCCGGGCTCGACCGCCGCCGCCACGGCGATTTGCCCATGTGGGAAAAAGCCGTGGCCAAGCTGCCCGAGCTGTCCGCCGAGCGCGAGGTCGCGCTGAACGAGGACACCGTGCGCGTGGCGCTTGACCTTGACGACAGCCGCCGCCGCCAGTGCGAGAACCTGCTGAAAAAGCTCGCGCCCTGGCGCAAGGGGCCGTTTTCGCTGGGCGGCATCGAGATTGATACCGAGTGGCGCTCGGACTGGAAATGGCAGCGCGTGGCCCCGCATCTGGCGCCGCTTGCCGGGCGAAAAGTGCTCGACGTGGGCGGCGGCAGCGGCTATCACGCCTGGCGCATGGCCGGCGCCGGCGCGGCGTTTGCGCTGGTGATTGACCCCTCGCCGCGGTTTTACTGGCAGTTTCAGGCGGTGCGCCACTTTGTCGGCGATGCCGACGGCGGGCGCACGCACTTTCTGCCCGTGGGCATCGAAGACGTGCCGGAAAACCTCGGGTTTTTCGACACGGTGTTTTCCATGGGCGTGCTCTACCACCGCCCTTCGCCGCTTGCGCACATTCAGCAGCTGAAAGAGGCGCTAGCGCCCGGCGGCGAGCTGGTGCTGGAAACCCTGGTGGTCGAAGGCGACGAGCAGACCGTGATGCTGCCCGGCAGCCGCTACGCGGCCATGCCCAACGTCTATTTTCTGCCTTCCTCCGCTGCGCTGTGCCACTGGCTTGAACGCTGCGGCTTCACCGGCGTGCGGGTGGTGGACGAGGCCCCCACCACGCTTGACGAGCAGCGCTCAACCGAATGGATGACCTACCAGTCGCTTGCCGACTTTCTCGATCCGCAAGACCGCACCCGCACCGTTGAGGGCTATCCGGCCCCGCGCCGGGCGGTGGTGATCGCCAACCGGCCGCACTAGGCGTCGGGGTGGGCACGAACGTCGTCTCTGACGGCGCGGCGGCCGTGGGCCGAAATAAACCCGCGGTGATGGGCATGGCGCGCCATTTTCAGGCTATCCGCGGCGAGTATCAACTCGCAGTCGCTGCCGACAAGCTCTTCGCGTAGCCGGTTAATAGCGGTTTCGCGCTCGGGGCTGCTGTCTACCCGACGAATATAAATCGCCGCGATGCGCCCGGGGTAGGCCTTGACAATCTGGGTATAGACTTCCGGGTCGTGCTGGCCGCTGTCGCCGATCAGCACGCAGGGCACCCCGTCAAACAAAGCCAGCATACGCTCGATCAAATCACGCTTGTGATCGGTTGCCCGGCGCGGCCAGGGGTGACGCCAGGAAAGCCCCCATTCGCGCAGAAACAAAATCGGCCCTACGGGAATGCGGTTGAGCTGGAAAAACGCTTCGAGCATTTCATAAATCGCCCAGGGTCCGCGAGACACGTAAAGAATCGGCCGTTCCAGCCTGCCGCTTGCGCCGCAATGCAGCGCCTGATACAGCGCCGCGACGCCGGGAAACGCCGTGCGCCGCTCGGCCTTTTTCATAAACAGGCGATAGAGCATCTTGAGCTTTTCGGCCACGCCGGTGAACATGACCGTGTCGTCGATATCGCTGATCACCAGCAGGTCTGTGTCCTGTGAGGGCACATAGACCTCAGCACGGGTGCGCACCGTGCCTTCGGCGACGGTTTTCACCGCGATGTCGGCCCGGTGCCAGGAGAGCGCCACCGGCAGCGGCGACGCCAGTGATATGCGTGCGCTGAAATAGCCGTCGCGGTCGGTGACAACCCGGCGGACGTTGTCACCCAGACGCACTTCCACCTCCACGCGCACCACGCCTCGGCGCAGCATGCGCCGGGCCACATCGGCCACGTCGCGCAGCGCGCCGCGCCGGGGTATCATCCGCGCCGGCGCCGGCTGACGATAGACGCGCCCCATGACAAACGCTTCTTGCCGCGAGCCGTAGCCGCGATACGGATGCACGACCGTTCCCCCACGGCCGCTGTCCCGACGCATGGGCGACGCGGCCAGATGAACCAGCCGCTTGAAAAAATGCGCAACGCGCCGCAGAGCGTGCCTCATGCCCTCACACTCCCGGGACAGGACGCGCGGCTTTTTCCTGCAATGCCCCGCTGTATGCATCGCAAACGCGCACCACCCGGGTGCTCAGATGGCCGCCGTCAAGCGCAAGTACGCGATAGCCCGGGCTTGCATCAGGGTCCACGGCAAAGTGCGTAGCGCCGGGCAAGAACTGATCCGCCGCCGCCGGGCAGCCGTAAACGTCCACCGTGCGACCGGCATTTTGCCGTTGGCCGGCAAACGTCTGGTGAGCATGGCCGAACAGCACCGTGCGCACCTGGGGGTAGCCGGCCAGCGTGCGCCAAAAAGCGTCGCAGTCCGCCAGGCCGATGGCGTCCATCCACGCAGCCCCCACCGCCACCGGCGGGTGGTGCATGGCGATCAGCGTAGGGCGGCGGTCTTTGTCAAGCTGTGTGGCCATGGCGGCAAGCTTTCGCACCCCGAGTCGGCCGTAGGGCGCGCCGGGCACCTGGGTATCCAGCAGCAGCATGCGCCAGCCGCCAAGGTCCACCGCCGCCGGCGGCGCGCGCTCGGCGGCCATGCGTTCCAGCCGGTCGTGGTTGCCGGGCAGCCAGTGCCAGGGGCACGCCAGCGTATCCAGCAGCCGTGCGGCGGCGGCGTAGGAGGCCGCCGTTTCATCCTGGCTGATGTCGCCGGTTACTACCACAGCGTCGGGCTGCTCGGCGCTCGCCGCGGCCACCACGGCCTGTAGCCGGCTAAAGGGCACGCCGGTGCGCGATCGCGCGGCGGGATCGGCGTGCAGATGCAGATCGGTCATTTGGATTAGCTTCACCGGCAACGCCTCAGGGCACTTCAGCGACAAAGGCGCTGTGCCCGTGGGCCAGGCCATGGGCCAGCCATTCGCCCAGAAAGCGGTTGAGCTGGAGCTTTTCATCGGGCTGGTGCATACGCGTATTGGGATAGCGGTAGCGCCCGCTGAAATGGCGCTCGCGCTGAAAGTCGATCACCTCGGCCATGCGCACGTCATGGTAGAGATGCACGCGCATGCGCGGATGCTTTATCACGCGGTCCAGCGGGCCAGTCTGGCTGATCTCAACCAGGGTGGTGTACGGCGCATTTTGCCGCACGTGCAGGCGCAGCGCGAAGGCGTTTGCAGCGTCAGTGAAGGTATCGCCCAGACCGATCTCACGCCGCTCGCCCTGCTCCATGTCGCCCACCAGGCGCAGCAGCCGCAGGTAGTTGGCGCTGCATTCGCCCTGCAGCGTTTTCAGATCGGTCACATAGGCATTTCGTGCCATGTTCGCTCCTGCTTGGGTTATTGCGCGGCGGTCAGCGCGCCAAAGCGGCGCGCGTGCTCGGGAAGGGCGCGCAACGAGGCGCGCTTGCCGGCCAGCCAGTGCATGCCGATCAGCGCCATGGCGTTATCGAGCCGCCCGGCGGCCATGAGCTCCCAGGCATCGGCAAAGCGTACCACATGCACGCGGATGTCTTCGTTTTCATCCACCGCGCCGTGCACCCCGCCCAGCTGGCTGGCGTCAACCAGCGCGGCCAGCAGCGTCACCCGCTCGTTGCAGGCGCCGGCGCTGGGGTAGTAGTCGTGCAGTTTGATCAGTTCCTGAATCTCGCAGCCGGCCTCTTCCCGGGCTTCGCGCCGCGCCACGTCCTCTGCGCTTTCGCCGTCTTCGGTCAGGCCGGCCACGACTTCGAGCTTCCACGGCGAGGCGTCATCGATGGCCCCCACGCGAAACTGCTCGATAAACACCAGCGAATCCAGCGCTACGTCATACAGTAAAACGCCCACCGCGCCGTGGCGGCAGTGCAGCTCACGGCGCATGGGCGGGCTCCACCCGCCTTCGAAAAGACGATGGCGCAGGGTCAGTGCCTCCACGTGGAAAAAGCCCTGCTGCAGCACCTCGCGCGAGGTGATATCCACATCTTTTTGCGTAAAAGGCGGCGTTAGCAGCGATTCGGCGGAAATAAACGCCATAAGTGCCTCCCGACACGGAACATGTCGGCGTATTATCGGGGCACGTCGCCGGGAATGCCAACCGACTTTCCGCCGCCGGGCGCCGGGGCAAAGCGCTACAGGGTGTCAAGCAAAGAGCGGGCGTCTTCGCGCAGCGCTTCATCGGAATCTTGCCGGGCCGGGCGTGGCGTGCCGTTTACCGCGCGCCGGGCGTGTTCGCGGGCCGCCTGCGTGCGGTCTTCGTCTGCAAGAATCGTGGCGTAATAATAGTTCACGTCAATGCCGTCAGGGCGTATCTCCAGCGCGCGCTGGAACATGCGATCGGCTTTTTCGCTATCGCCAAAGCTGATCAGCCCGCCGGGCACCCGGGCATATAAAATCCCCAAAGTGACATAGGCCGAGCCGTTATTGCCCTTTGGGTCCAGCTTGATGGCGCGCTCCAGCGCCCGGCGCGCCGCCTTGGCATCGCCCAGCGCGCCAAAGCTGCGCCGCTCGCCAGCATAGGCGGCCAGCACCAACCCCTGCCACACCAGCACTTCGGCGTTATCGGGATGTTGCTCGGCCAGCGTATTCATCTCTTCTGCCAGCGCTTTCAGCGTTGCCTCGCGCTCGGCATCGGGCACCTCGGCCAGGGTATATTCCACGCGATTTTTCAGCTCGAAAAAGCCCTCGGGTGCAGTGGCTGAGGCAGCAACGGCAAACATCGTCGCCGCACCGGCCAGCGCCGCTATTACCGCGGCTTTGCGAATACGTATACAAGACATAAGAGGCTCCCGGCATCTTGTGAGGCTGTTAAAAGATCACTGCTGCACGCAATCTGACACTCCCCGCCCGCCGCGCACTGCGCTTTGGGCGAGGGTTCCCGGGTCACCCCGAGAACCTTCCTGCTTCAACACGCCTTCACTAGACCGTGACGATTAGACCACAGCCCCCGATCCAGTCGCTCCACAGGCTACCCCGCCCGTCCGGCGGTTTCGATATTCCTGGCCGCGTTGATATCGCGGTCAATGGCCTGGCCGCAGCCGTCACAGTGCCAGTGGCGCTGCGATAGCGGCAGCTTTTTGATCTTGTGGCCGCAGTGGTGGCACGTCTTGCTGCTGGGCAGCCACCGGCTGACCTGAATGAGCTGTTGGCCCGCCCAGTCGGCCTTGTAGGCCAGCTGGCGCAGGAACTCGCCCCAGCCGGCATCGCTGATGGCTCTGGCCAGTGTCTTGTTCTTGAGCATGCCGACAATGTTCAACGTCTCGACGCAGATCACTTGGTTTTCGTTGACCAGCGTTCGAGTGGCCTTGTGCATGGCGTCGCGGCGGCAGTCCGCGATTTTGGCATGCAGACGCGCCACCTTGCGGCGCATTTTGTGGCGGTTGTTCGAGCCTCGCTGCTTTTTGCTCAATCGGCGTTGCAGGTAGGCCAGTTTGGCGGCATACCGTTTGAGGTAGCGCGGGTTGCCCGACTTCTGCCCCTGGCTGGTGATGAACAGGTCGGTCAGCCCCAGATCAATACCCACGGTGTTAGGAGAGAACGGCAACGGCTCGGGCGTGAATTCGCACAGACAGCTGATGAAGTAGCGGCCTGCACGGTCGCGTGAAATCGTCACGCTGGACGGGGCGCCGGGCAATGGCCGGCTCCAGCGGATCGGTAGCGGTGTTTTCGTTTTGGCGATAGTGATCTCGCCGTCCCGGTAGCGGAAGGCGGCTCGGGTCAGTCGGATGGATTGCCGGCCATTCTTGGCCTTGAAGCGCGGATATCGCGCCTTGAGCGTCGGATTAAAGAAGTTGTCGAAGGCCGCTTTTTGATCGCGCAGGGCTTGTTGCAGAATCACGCTGGACACGTCCTTCAGCCACGGATATTCCGCCTTGAGGGCCACCAGCCGCTTTTCCGCTGCCGAGTGGGTGAGCGTTTCCCCGCGCTGCTGATACGCTTCGGTGCGATAGGCCAGGGTGTTGTTCCAGACAAAACGCGCGCAGCCAAACGATTGCGCCAGCAAGGCGGCTTGTTCGGGCGTCGGATAAAACCGTTCCTTGTAGGCACGTTTCGTCATTTTGTATAAATATCAGGTGGTGATGGAACCTTCAACCCCGGCACCGCGTTGCGGTGCGCGCTTTTATCACCGCCCGATGGGGCGATGCTTTACGCGCTGATGAGTAACGGACGCTTGAATATCCTGCCAGCATCAACTTCGCGCCTTGGCACCGCGATTGCGAACCCCTTAAAGTGGCGTTTGGCGTAGAGTAGCGCCCGGCTACCCCCGCGCAGATAAAGAGAGCTTCCATGAAAGGCAGAAACATGACGCGCTGGCGCGATCCGGCCAAGGACCCGCGCCAGCAGCCCAAGAGCAATCTGATCACCGCTGAGGGCGCCCAGCGCCTGCGCGGCATTCTCGACCACCTCGCCCGGGTGAAACGCCCGGCGCTTTCCGCCAAGGTAGGTGAAGCCGCCGCCCAGGGCGACCGCTCGGAAAACGCCGACTACACCTACAATAAAAAAGAGCTCGGGCGCGTGCTGGGGCGCATTCGCTACCTGACCAAGCGCCTTGACGAGCTGCAGGTGGTGGATCGCCTGCCGGCAGATACCGGCAAGGTATTTTTCGGCGCCTTTGTCGAGCTTGAAGACGACAACGGCGAGACGCTTTCGCTGCGCATTGTCGGCCACGACGAAACCGACACGCGCAAGCGCTGGATCAGCGTGGATGCGCCGCTGGCCCAGGCCCTTTTGGGCAAGGCCGTGGATGACGACGTCACCGTAGCGGCCCCCGGCGGCCAGCAGGAATACATTGTCACCGCCGTTCACTACGCGCCGATCACGTAGCGGCGCTTATCAGCGCAAAGCGGCAAAGCCAAGCGTGTGAGCCAGCGGAGTGCGGCGTGCCGGCGCCCGGCCTGCTTCTTTACTGCACCCAGGCGCGATACACCCGAAATCGGCGGTTGTCCGCAAGCACGTCAAACTCGCCAAAGGCGTGACCGAGCGTGGCGGCGTAGGGCAAAAAGGCGTTAGCAACCAGCGCCAGCTGCCCGCCCCGGCCAAGCCGGGCGGGCGCTTCGCGGATCAGCCTGCCGGCCGGGCCGTAGTCAATATCACGCTCCTGGTGAAACGGCGGGTTGCTCACGATCAGATCAAAGCGCGCGTCCGGCTCTAGCCCTGAGTACACATCGCTTGCCAGTACCCGGCCTTCAAGCCCGTTTGCCGCCAGCGTGCGGCGGGTGGCTTCCACGGCAAAGTGATTGACGTCTACCGCCGTCACCTGATGGCCGCGCCGGGCAAGCCAGGCGCTGATGATGCCGTCACCGCAGCCCAGGTCCAGCACCTTCAGCGGCGTTTTCCCCAGCGTGCCGGCCAGCGTTTCCAGCAGCAGCGCGGTGCCTTCATCCACCTTGCCGTGGCCAAACACGCCGGGGTGGCTGGCAAGCGTTAGCTCGCCGGCGGTGAAGCGCTCCCAGGCGGCGTCTGCTGCCGGCTCGGCGGGCCTGCGTGTCTTGCTGACAAACACCGAGCAGCGCCGGGCGCTGTCGCGCTTGTCGCACGCCATGGCCCGCTCAGCAAGCATGTGAGCGGCCCGGCGCACGCCGCCGCCGTGCTCGCCTACTACGGCCAACGGCGTGCCGTGGGGCAGGCTCTGGTTGAGCCAGTCCAGCCACCAGCCGGCCAGCTTCAGCGCCTTGGGCCAGAACAGTACCGCCGCCGGCATCGCCGGCGCCTGCCCAAGCGGCGAGGCAACAGGCTGACCGGCACCGCGCCAGCGCTCAAGCACCGCCTCGTCGGCGCTAACACCGCCTGCGGCGGCGTGCCAAAGCCAGGGGTCGTCCGGCGGCGATATCGCCCAGAAGCCGGCAAAGTCATCATCATGGCAAAACGCATCGCGGTTGAGCAGCTGGCAGCTCGGCGTCTGGGCACTCATGGGCAATCTCTTGTGGTGTGGGTAGCGGTTCCAGGGAGGTGCGCTAGGGCTTGCGCAGGGTATACAGCAAATAGCGGCCCAGCCGCCAGTGGGGTTCCACGCGGCAATAGGCGCGCTCCAGGGCCCAAAGCGTCGCCCGGTCGGCGTCATCGGCTACGGGATCACGCAGATAGTCCTGAAAAATACGGATACCGGCGGTGGCTTCGATCTCCAGCCCGGCGGCGGCGGCAAAACGTTCAACGTCGGCATGGGTCAAAGGCGATACCGGCGTCAGGCGCTTGCCCCGCCCCCAGCCTTCCAGCCGATCGTCCAGCGCCTTTTGCCGGTTGCCCTTGATCACGTTGGCAAAGCGCAGGGCGTCACGGTTAAACACCATCAGGCTTAGCCGGCCGCCCGGCGCCAGCAGCCGGCCGAGAACGGCAAGGGCAGCGCCGGGATTGCCCAGCCACTCCAGCACCGCATGGCACACCATCAGCGGCCAGGGGCCGGGCGCGCGGGCTTCCAGCGCCTGCAGCGGCGCTTGCAAGTAGTCAATACGCTCGGCAAAGGGGGCATCGGCAAACGCGCGGCGGGCGTACGCCAGCATATCGGCAGACGGCTCGGCAAGGGTTACCGCATGGCCGCGCCGGGCAAGCCAGGCCGCCTGCTGGCCCAGGCCGCCGCCCACGTCCAGCGCCGGCTGGCCGTCCAGGGGGAGCATCTCGGGCATAAGCGTTTCGAGCAGAGCCAGGCGCAGCGCACCGCGCGGGGCGCTGTACAGCGAGCGTGCGAACTTGTCGGCCATGCCGTCAAAGTAACGATCGCCCTCGGGCGTCAGCTCAGCGGCTTTTTCTGGGGCGTAATGGGTGGATGTCACGCGTTCAGGGCTCGCATCAAAAACAAAGGCGGTAGCGCACCAGACTATGGCCTCGGCGCGCCACCATCAAGGCAAAGCACCGCTGGGGCGCGCTAAACGCCCGGTCCGGGGTTTGCTAGACTGTGCCGCAAATCGGCAACGGCCTGTAAGAAACAAGGAGAAGGCACAGTGAGCTACTCGATTGCGCTAAAGCGCGTATATGCCCCCATCGAGGCGGAAGACGGCGCCCGGGTGCTGGTGGATCGCCTTTGGCCCCGGGGCAAGGCCCGCGAGGCGCTCGCACTCAGCGCCTGGCACCCGGAAACGGCGCCTTCAAACGCGCTGCGGCGCCAGTACCGTCGCAACCAGCGCAGTCACGCAGCCTTTGCTACCCGCTATCGCCTGGAGCTTGCCGAAAGCGACACCCTGCTGCTGTCACTGATGCGCTTTGCCCGGGCCGGGCGCTTGACGCTTTTGACCGCTACCCGGCGCATTGAGGATTCGCACCTGCCGGCCCTGCGCGAAAGCCTGCTGCAGGCGCTGGAAAACGAAGACGCGCGCGACCGCGAGCCGCCGGCCTCCCCGCCCTGCTACGCCGATGAGCTGAATCGGTAAGGCCGCCGCCGGCACAGCCCTTGCGCTCAGGAAGGCAGGCGCCCTTCCCGCGCCAGCCGCCGGCGCACCCAGCGTTTGTACAGCGCGGTCAGCACGGGCTTGACGCCCGGCAGCGCCATGATGAACGCGGCCGGGCGCAGGCGCGGAACACGCTTCATCAGCAGCACGTAGGCGTCAATGCCGGCGTAAAGACGCCCCTGGTCGTCTTCCAGGTGCAGCGACATCAGCGCCACGTCGGGGTCCACACCGATATCGCGCAGGCGCTCGCCGTACTCGTTGAGATCGCACCAGCGCACCGAGTCGCCGGCTTCGCCGGCCCAGCGCTCGTAGCGGGCTCGATCACGCCGGCAGATCGGGCAGGCGCCGTCGTAGTACACGTAAAGCGGTGATAACGCCTTGCTCTGGCTCATGGCTCCTCCTTGCGATGTTCAGCTCGCCGCCGGCGCGGCGGCCGTTGCCCCCACCATAAGCCGACACGCCGGCAATGCAAAACGCCGGCCCCACGCGGGCTGTACCCTGGCGGGCCGGCTGATCGCCGCCCGGCCAGACAGCGGCTCAGCTGCGCGGCGCCGGCGCCTCAAGGGTGCCCGGCGTCAAACTTTCCGCATCGGCCTGAAAAAGCTCCTGCAGCTCGCGGTTGGCCTGCGCGTGGCTTTGCGGCTGCTGCTGCTCTTCGCGCGAGGCTTCCATCTGCCGGGCCAGGGTATACTCGTCGTGTTGCCGAAAGGTCTCAATGGTGTGCCGGGCAATGTCATCTTCAACGCCAAGCTCCAGCAAAACCCGCCGCGTCATTTCCAGGCTCGACAGCAGCAGCTCGCGAATCACCCCGGAGACCCCCAGCCGCATCAGCTGCTGGGCATGGTAGCGGTCCCGCGCTCGGGCCAATAGCCTGGCCCGGGGGAAGCGCCGCCTAATCAGGCTCGCCACGCGGATGGACATATCCACCTCGCCTACCGCAAGCACCAGCAGGTGCGCGCGCCCGGCACCGGCCGCCTCCAGAAGATCCAGTCGCGAGGCGTCGCCGAAATACACCTCATGGCCGTAGCGGCGGACAAAATCCACGCGCTCCGGATCGCTGTCCAACACCGTAAAGGGGATCTGCAAGTTCTGCAGCACCCGGCCGACCACCTGGCCGAAGCGGCTGAATCCGATGATCAGCACACGCGGCCGGTGGTGCTCCGGGCGGTCGTAGTCGCGCGCCGGCTTCTTTTTATGCGCCAGCAGCCCAGAGCGCAGCGCCAGCGCGTTGATCAGCGGCGCCAGCGCAATGGAAAGCGATACGATCAAAATCAGCGTATCGACCAGCGCGGCATCCATAACGCCGGCGGCCAGCGCGGTGGAAAACAGCACAAAGCCAAATTCGCCGCCGTGCCCCATTAAAATGCCCAGCCGCAGGCCCACACGCCAGGGCCGGCGAAATAGCCGCGTGGCCAGCAGCAGCATGAAAAACTTGACCACAAACAGCCCGAGCACCAGCAGCAAAATGCGCAAGGGCTCTGCCAGCAACAGCTCGACCTGAGCGGTCATCCCCACCGCCATGAAGAAAAGCCCCAGCAAAAGCCCCTTGAACGGCTGAATGTCCGCCTCGATAGCCGGGCGATACTCTGAATCCGCCAGCAGCACGCCGGCCACAAAAGCGCCCAGCGCCATGGATAGCCCGGCCTGCTCCATCAGCAATGCCGCCCCCAGCACGACCATCAGAGCCGCGGCAAGAAACATCTCGCGGCTGCGCATCCTGGCGACCTGGTGGAAAAACGGGCGCAGCAGATAGCGCCCGCCAAAAATCAATACCGCCAGCGCACCGATGCCCAGCCCTACATCCTGAAAAGCGGACGCAGCCCCTCCGTCAAGGGCGCTGTCAGCGCCGAGAAAAGGAATCAGCGCCAGCAGGGGAATCGTGGCCATATCCTGAAACAATAGGATGGAAAAGGCATAGCGGCCCTGGCGGCTTTGCAGCTCGCCGCCCTCGCCGAGAAGCTGCAGCACCAGCGGCGTCGAACTCAGGCCCAGACCAAAGCCCACGATCAGCGCCGCCGTCGGCGCCAGCCCCAGCCACCAGCCCATCAGCGCAATGGCCAGACTGGCGGTCACAAGCTGCAGGCTGCCAAAGGCAAAAACCGCCTGGCGCATCAGCTTCAGCCGTGAGAGCTTAAGCTCCAGCCCGATGATAAACAGCAAAAAAACAATGCCGATCTGGGAAAACCCCAGCACCTGCTCGGGATCAGGCACCAGACCAAGCACCGACGGGCCAATGGCCACGCCTGCCAGCAGGTACCCAAGCACCTCGCCCAGCCCCAGCCATTTGCACAGCGGCACAACCGCCACCGCCGCCACCAGAAACACCAGGGCGGAATACGTCAGTCCAGCATCCACGGGCACCTACTCCCCAATAACGATCGTCCCAATAACGCTCGCCTCAATGACGACCGCGCTCACGATACGATGCGCCGGTTACAAAGGGCCGGGGCGGCGCTTAATCGCCTCCCCGCCCCGGCGAGAGAGCGCGTCCAGACGGCTGACCTGTTCTGCCAGCTGCGGCAGCGCTTCGCGACGATAGCGGGCCACATCGTCAATGGCTACCAGAACGTCGTCAAAGGCCTGTTCGAGCTTTTGCATATCCAGCATCGCCGATCCGGCGCGGGCCTGAATATCCGCGCCCGAACGGCGCAGCGCCCCGGCAGTGCCGGCAATCATGTCGGCAGTGGTGGCGTTGAGCGCCTCAATCTTGTCCAGCACCAGCCGTTGGTTGGCCAGCCCCAGCGCCACGGTTACCGCCACGCTCAGCGCCGAGACGGTGACGTTGATGGCTCTGTCGACCCCGCGCATCAGCTCGCGGTTGTTGCGAATCAGCACTTCCAGCGCCAGCACGCCCTGCTGGCTGACCGATAGCTGCTGGCGAAGATCAACCACGCGCTGGCGCAGCGGGAAAAGCAGCTCTTCTTCGATAAAGCGCCGCTCGGTATCTTCCGCCGGCAGCGCTTCGGCGCTTCTCACCAGGCGCTGATCGATCAGCTGGCCAAGTTCAATCTGCTCCTGGAGCTTTTCCGCGGCGTCTTCCAGCGCCTGCTGATCGTCTGCCAGGGTGAGATTGTCACGGCCCAGCCGATCCTTTCCCGACTCCAGCTCGTGGATGATCGCGTCCAGCGCCTGCTGGGCATTTTCGTACTTGTGAAAATAGCGCGCCAGGCCGGTGCTCATGCCGGGAATAAACGCGAGTACGCGGTCAAGGCCGCGCCGGGAAAGCCGGTGGTGCTGGGGGTCAAGCTCACGCATGCGGCGCTTCAGCCCGGTCAGCGCCTGAACCACCGGCCCGCCTTCTTCGCTCTGTTCGGCAAGGGTGCGCATGGGCGTTTTAAGCAGCTCACTTTGATAGGCGGCCTGGCGCTGGGCGTCGCTTCCCAGCTCGTCTATATAGCGGCGCCGGGTCTGGCGCTCGTCGCTGTGGGCCAGCAGCGCATCGGCAAAGCGCGCGGCCCGGTCCGCCAGCGATTCGTGGCTGGATACAGCGCTTGCAGATGCGCCAGCGGACCGGCGTTTCAGCTCGGCGGCCACGTCTTCTGCCGGCGGCAGATAGAGCGCCTGGCGGCGAGCATCGTGTGGCGTTGGCATGGATCAGGGGTCCTTTTTGTACAAAGGGGCCTTCAGCGGCGGCCGTAGCGCGGCGCCGCGTCGGCGAAGCGTTGCAGGTCGGCCAGCGCCCGGTCTGCGCTCACGGACGCCTGCGGGCGGCGCGTATCCACCCGGGCCATGGCCACCGCCATGTTGTCCAAAGCGGTCAGCGCGGTTTCGTTGCGCCCGCTAAGCGCACGCAGCTGCCGGCGGGTATCTTCCACCAGCGCCAGGCGACGCTTCAAGGCCAGATGCTCCGCCGGGCTCAGCCGCTCGCCTTCGTGGGCCAGCCGCCGGCGCACGGCGTCGGCGTCGATGCCGGCCATGCCGCTGGCCTGAGAGGCCATGGCGACCAGGTTGTCCACCGCGGTAAAACACACCTCGGCGACCAGTGAACGGGCGCGCTCGAAAGCCAGCTCGCCGACGTCGAAGCGCTCCAGCAATACCGCCATCGCCTTGCGGTAGCGGCCATACAAACGGTCGGCCTGCTCGGCAAGTGCCGGCTGGCGAGCCGCCAGCAGCCGCTTTTTGGCATCGCACAGCGCCAGGGTCACGTCGTCGGCATCCGGCGGCGGGGCGTTCGGATCAAGGCGTTCCTCGCCGCTTTCCCGCGCCTGACGGGCCTGCTCGGCCCGGCGCTCTGCTGCCTTCTGTTCGTGCCGGGCTTGCGCGCGCCGCTGCCGGCGCTTTGTTTGCCATTTGCGCCCGCGGCGCTCCAGCGGGATCGCCACGGCCACCGCGACAAGCCCTGCCAGCCAGCCGCTCAGCGAAGGCCCAAAGCCGCCCCACAGCGAGGTCAGCCACAAAAGCCCGGCCACAAACGGCACGGCAAGCCCGTAGCGGCCCAGCGCCTGCAGGCGCGTGGGTCGCAGCGTGCCCAGAGCACGCTGCGGGCTTGCCAGGCCGATGACCAGCCAGGGCAGACAGGAAAGAAACAGCCCGTACGAGAAACCTTGCAGAAATGCCAGCATGCGTCGTCAAGCCCGATCAACAGACAGGCCAACAGTGTAAAGGTTGATTAAGTTTCGCGTAAGTTTGGCGTGTTTGGATAACGGGTATGCCAACCGGCATGCATTGTGAATCGACAAGGAGAACGAGTATGAAAATGCATTCAATCGCCGTGACCGGTGCGGCCCTGCTGTTTGCCGGTGCCGCCGTTGCCGGCCCGCAGTGCACCGAGGCGCCCGAGGCTGACTGGCTTTCCCAAAACGCCATGAAACAAAAGCTGGCCGACCAGGGCTACACCGTTGACAGGTTCAAGGTCACCGACGGCAGCTGCTACGAGATTTACGGCAAAGACAAAAAAGGTGTGAAAGTCGAGATCTATTTCAATCCGGTCAACGGCGAGATCGTGGAAGAGCATCGCAACGAGTGATGCCCGAAAAACCAGTGCGGCGCCCCGGGATCGCTGATGGTTGGCCATTCAGCGCGGTGCCGCTGCACGTTGACGCAGGTCATGCGTTTTTGATGAGTTTTTCGTATGCTGGCCGCATACCCCAGTAAACTCGTCAGGAATCGCCCCATGAAGGAATCCGCCCTGCTCCGCCGCCTGCCGCTGATGCGGCTGGCATTCCGCCCTTTTTTCCTGCTGGGCGCTGTGTTCAGCGTGCTGGCCTTGCTGGCCTGGCTGGCATTTTGGCACGGCAATCTGTGGCTTTCGCCCTACGGCGGCATGTTCTGGTGGCACCCGCACGAAATGCTGTTTGGCTTTGGCAGCGCCATTATCGTTGGCTTTTTGCTCACCGCCGTGCAGAACTGGACCGGCCGGCCGGGGCTGAGCGGCTGGCCGCTGGCCGGGCTGGCCGGGCTGTGGCTCGGGGCGCGCGTGCTGCTGGCCTACGGCGGCTCGCTGCCGCCGGCGCTGCTGTTCACGGTGGACGTGGCTTTCCTTCCTCTGGCAGCGCTGGCCATGGCCCGGCGCGTCGTTGCCGTGCGCATGTGGCGCAACCTGGCGTTTGTGCCGCTGCTGGTCGCGCTGGCCTGCGCCAACGCCGTTATGCACCTGGGCGCGCAGCAGGGCGACGGCGCGCTGATGCGTGAGGCCAGCCACTCCGCCATGCTGCTGATCGTTTTGCTGATGGCGCTGCTCGGCGGGCGGGTGATTCCGTTTTTCACCTCGCGCAAGCTCGGCATTGAACAGCCCGCACGGCTGCGCTCGCTGGAAATCGCAAGCCTGGGCGGTCTTGTCGCGGTGCTGGTGCTGCAAATCTTCTCCGCTGCGGGGCTGGGAATCGCCCACGCACTGCTCGTTCCGGCGCTGCTGGTGGCCGCTACGGCCAACGCCTGGCGGCTGTCGCGCTGGTATCACGTCGACATCCTGCGCGAGCCGCTGCTGTGGGGGCTGCATGCCAGCTATGCGTTTATTGTACTGGGGCTAGTGCTGTGGGCCATCGAGCACGCCGGCGGCCAGCGGGTAGAAACCGCGCTGCATGCGCTGGCCATCGGCGGCATGGGGACCATGATGCTTTCCATGATGTCTCGGGTATCGCTTGGGCACACCGGCCGCATTATTCGCACGCTGCCGGGAATCGGGGTGGCGCTGGGGTTAATGCTGGCCGCCGCGCTGATGCGCTCGCTGTGGCTGTGGCTGTACCCGCAAACCAGCCACTGGGTCTATACGCTGACGATTATCGCGTGGTGTATCAGCTACTTTGTTTTTATCCTGTACTATGTGGTTCCTCTGCTGCGCGCACGGCCTGACGGCAAGGCCGGCTAACCGACACCGCCGGCACCGCCGGCAGCGGGCACACACTGATTTCAGGAACAACGCATTATGGAAAGCTATACAGCCGTTAAACACCTGCACGTAAGCGCCGCCTATCTGAGCGTTATGTTTTTTGTGCTGCGGGCGTTTTGGTCGGTCAATGAAAACAGCGTGCTCAAGGCACGCTGGGTCAAAGTTGCACCGCACGTTATCGATACCGCGCTGCTGACGTTCGGCGTGGCTCTCGCGGTGATGCTGAACTTCTGGCCGCTGCCGGGCTGGCTGACGGCCAAGATCGCGGCGCTGATTGTGTATATCGTGCTGGGCACCGTTGCCATCAAGCGCGGCGCCACGCCCACCGTGCGTGCCTCTTTTGCCGTTGCCGCGGTGATGGTCTTTGCCTACATGCTGGGGGCGGCCAACCAGCACAGCGCACTCTCTTGGCTTGCCGCCATGTAAGCGGCTCGCGACTTAACGTTTAAACTGCGCAACTCCCCTTTCAAGGAGGCGCGTCAAGGAGGCGCGGTATGCGTTTTACTCCCATCGCCTGGTGCGCGCTGGCGTATCTTTGTATCGGCCTGGGGACTGCCGGCATCGTGTTGCCGCTGCTGCCTACCACGCCGTTTTTGCTGCTGGCTCTGTGGGCGGCCACCAAGGGCTCGCCCAGACTTGCCCGCTGGCTGCTTGAACATCCGCGCTTTGGCCCTTACCTGTACGCTTGGCGCGAACAGCGGGCAATTCCTCCCCGGGCCAAGATCACGGCCTATGTGCTGCTGACCTTGAGCTTTGTCACGCTATGGCTGGGCGGCGCTCATCCGTGGCTTCTGGCCGCGCTGGCGCTTTTGTTCAGCGGCGTGGCCGCCTTTATCGCCACCCGTCCGGATGCCGCCAGGGCCCCTTGAGGCCCCGGCGGCGAGCACCGCGCTACCTACACGGCGTCGGCGGTTTCTTCGCTGCGAAAGCGACGCATATGCCCGTGTTCTTCCATGGCGATATGCCAGCTCAGCGCCTGCTCCAGGCAGTGCGGAGTGTGGCCGCCGCGCTTGCAGGCATCGGCGAAGTAGCGGCGCAGCGCCGGGCGGTAGGAGGGATCCACGCAGCGTTCAATGATCTGCACCGCGCGCTCCCGCGGGGCCAGCCCGCGCAGATCGGCCAGGCCGTGCTCGGTCACGAAAATGTCCACGTCGTGCTCGGTGTGGTCCACATGGCTGACAAAGGGCACGATGCTGGAAATATCCCCTCCCTTGGCCAGCGATTTGGTAATGAAAACCGACAGCTGCGCGTTGCGGGCAAAATCGCCGGAGCCGCCGATGCCGTTCATCATCTTGGTGCCGCCAACGTGGGTGGAGTTGACGTTGCCGTAAATGTCCATTTCCAGCGCTGTGTTGATGGCGATGATGCCCAGCCGGCGAATAATCCCCGGATGGTTGGAAAGCTCCTGGGGCCGCAGTATCAAACGGTCACGGTAGCGTTCGATATCGTTCCACACCCGTTCGCCGCAGCGCTCTGAAAGCGTAATCGAGCAGCCCGAAGCAAAGTCCAGCTTGCCGCTGTCCAGCAGCTCAAAGGTCGAATCCTGCAGCACTTCAGAGTACATGGTCAGGTGCTTGAAAGGGCCTTCGGCCAGCCCGCTCACCACCGCGTTGGCCATGTTACCGATACCCGCCTGCAGCGGCAGCAGCGCCGGTGTTAAACGGCCGATTTCCACTTCATCGGCAAAAAAGCCGATCAGGTGCTCGGCGATACGCCGGGTATCGTTGTCCGGCGGCTGCACCGTGGAGGGGCTGTCCTTGCCCTGGGTGATCACAATCGCCGCGACGCTATCGGGATCGATCGGTATATACGGCGTGCCGATGCGCGAATCGGGCGCTACCACCGGAATCGGCGTGCGCGTGGGGCGCATCTGGGGAATATAGATATCGTGCAGCCCCTCCAGCGCCGCCGGCGAATCCAGGTTCAGTTCGATGATGACCTTGTCGGCCAGTATCGCATAGCTGGCCGAGTTGCCTACCGAGGTTGTCGGCACGATGTAGCCTTCTTCGGTAATCGCGCAGGCCTCGATGACGGCAACGTCCATCTCGGCCAGCTGGCGATTGCGCAACAGCTCTACCGTCTCGGACAGATGCTGGTCCATAAACATCACGCTACCGTCGTTAATCGCCCGGCGCAGGGTAGCGTCGACCTGAAACGGCATGCGCCGGGAAAGCGCGTTGGCCTCGGTCAACAGCTTGTCCAGGTCATTGCCCAGCGACGCGCCGGTCATCAGCGTGATGGCAAGCGGCTCGTTGTTGGCCCGCTCGGCCAGCGCCCGGGGCACGGCCTTGGCTTCCCCGGCTCGGGTAAAGCCGCTCATGCCCACGGTCATGCCGTCTTCAATCAGCGCAGCGGCTTGTTCAGCGGTACGCAGCCTGTCGCGCCAGCGGGGCCAGCGGCAGCGCTCATTGACCATACCCTCGTCAAACATGGAACTCTCCTTCAGCAGACACGTCGCAACGGCATCCGGGCCTGCCCCGCTGCCGCTTCGCGCCGCATCATGCCACGCCAAAGCGCCCAACGGCGCGTTTCACGACCAAAGTTGCACGTGCTGCGGGTTTCGCGGACTAAAAGCCAGACAAAAAAATGGCGTCGGCGAACTCAGCTGCACCCCGGTGGCCGGATGCAAACATCCAGCGTTCGGGGTGCAGTTCAGTAGCGCCCGGCGGGGTTTCAGGCGGGATTTCAGGCGAGGCTACAGGCCATCAGCCCAGCAGATGCGCCACGGCGCTGCGCTCTTCGCGCAGCTCATTTTCGGTGGCCTGCATTTTTTCCCGGCTGAAGGCATCGATGTCAAAGCCCTGGACGATGGCGTAGTGTCCGCCCTGGCAGCGCACCGGGAAGGAATAGATGATGCCCTCTTCGATGCCGTAGCTGCCGTCGGCGGGCACTGCCATGCTGACAACGGCGTCGCAGCCAAGCGCCCAGTCGCGCATGTGGTCAATGGCCGCAGAGGCCGCCGAGGCGGCTGAAGACGCACCGCGGGCCTTGATGATGGCCGCGCCGCGCTGCTGGACGGTGGGGATAAAGTCGTTTTCGTACCAGTCGCGCTCCACCAGCTCCAGCGCCGGCTTGCCGTCCACCTGACACTGGGCGATATCCGGGTACTGGGTCGCGCTGTGGTTGCCCCAGATGATCAGATTTTCCACGTCGTTGACGTGTTTGCCGGTTTGCTGGGCCAGCTGCGTCAAAGCGCGGTTATGATCCAGTCGGGTCATTGCGGTAAACTGGCCGGCGTCGAGATCCGGGGCGTTGCACGAGGCAATCAGCGCGTTGGTGTTGGCCGGGTTGCCAACGACCAGCACCTTGACGTCGCGGCTGGCGTAGTCGTTGAGCGCCCGGCCCTGAGCGGAGAAAATCGCCGCGTTGGCCTCAAGCAGGTCCTTGCGCTCCATACCCGGCCCGCGCGGGCGTGAGCCGACCAGCAGTGCGAAGTCGGCATCCTTGAACGCAACGTTGGCGTCATCGCTTGCCACGATATCGTGAACCAGCGGGAAAGCGCAGTCGTTGAGCTCCATGACCACGCCGTTCAGCGCTTCCATCGCCTGGGGAATTTCCAGCAGCTGGAGTATGACAGGCTGATCCGGCCCCAGCATGTCGCCTGCGGCAATGCGGAAAATAAGCGAATAGCTGATCTGGCCGGCGCCGCCGGTAATCGCAATACGTACGGGATCTTTCATCATCACTCCTTGTGTATTTTGCCTTGGGGTAGCCGCGGCAAACGGCGCTGCCCTGTCCGGATGTTATGCGCCGTCGATGCAAAACACAATCAACCCCGGGCCATACCTTGGCCGCACACAGTTGCGCTCGCACCCGGCTATCGGGCAGGCTAAAGCGCGTTTACGTTGGCGTTCTCGTGCCGGCCGCATACCCGCGCCGCACACTGACCGAGGGACACCGAGTCCATGCGGCAACCCCGATTTTCACAACTGCCTTTTTCCTACGTGCTGGCAAGCCTTCTGCTGCTCGCCTTGGTGGTATGGCTGGCGCTGGGCGACTTCGACGCTTTTCGCCGCGACGCCCCCGCTGACACCGCCGGCAACGCCCGGGCCACCCGCGTTGAAACCCGCCGAATCGAAGCCGTTGACTATACCCCGGTGCAGGTCATACAGGGCGCGCTCGAAGCGCAGCGCGAAGTGGCGCTGCGAGCCAACGTCGCAGGCTTTGTGCAGGAAAAGCCCGTCGCCCAGGGGCAGCATGTCACCCGGGGAGAAACCCTGCTGGTGCTGGACAGCGACGCCCTGCCCGAGCGCCTGGCAGAAGCGCGCGACAGCCTTGAGCTGGCCCGGGCCGAGCTTGCCGGGGCCGAAAAGCTGCGCCGGCGCGAGCTGATTTCCCGCCCCGAGCTGCTGCGCCGGCGCGCCGCACTCACGCAAAACGTAGCCGACGTGGCCCGGCTGGAGAAACAGCAGGCGGACATCCGCCCCGACGCCCCCTTTGCCGGCACGGTGGATCGCATCAGCGTCGAGCTGGGCGAGCTTTTGCAGCCCGGCGAACAGTGGGGACGGCTGGTCGCCGACGAAACGCTGACCGGCACCGGCTGGGTTTCCCAGCAGGACGTGGCCCCGCTGGCAGAAGGCCAGCGCGTCACGGCCCGGCTGCTTGACGGCGCTACGCTCAGCGGCACGCTGACCCATGTGGCCCGCCGCGCCGCCGAAGACACCCGCAGCTTTTACATAGAAGTCACGCTGGACAATCCCCGGCGACGGCGCCTGGCAGGTGCCAGTGCCGAATTTACCGTGGCCCTGCCCGCTCGCCGGGTGCACACCTTTTCGCCGGCCCTGCTGCGCCTGAGCGATCAGGGCACGCTTAGCGTGCGCCACGTAGACGACGACGGCCGGGTGGCCCAAACCAACGTTGAGCTGGTCAGCGCCGATACCCGCCAGGCCTACGTCACCGGTTTGCCCGACCCCACCCGGCTGATCACCCTGGGCGCCGGGCTGGTAGCGCCGGGCGAACGGGTCAACGCCGTGGCCGCAGACACCACCGAACGAGATGAGCGCTGATGCACCGTCTAATCGCTGCGGCCATGACCTACGCGCGCACCACGCTGATGCTGCTTGCCGGGCTTTTGCTGGCAGGCATCGCCGCCTGGCAGGTCATTCCCAAGGAAGCCAATCCCGACGTCACCATTCCCATTATCTACGTTGCCATGGCGCTGGAGGGCGTCAGCCCCGAAGACGGCGAGCGGCTTTTGATTCGCCCCATGGAACAAGAGCTTCGCGGCATTGAAGGGCTCAACAAATTCACCGCTCAGGCAAGCCAGGGCCACGCCTCGATCACGCTTGAATTCGACGCCGGCTTTAACGCCGACACCGCGCTGTCTGACGTTCGCGAAAAGGTGGATATCGCCCGCAGCAGCCTGCCCAACGAGGCCGAAGAGCCCCGGGTCAACGAGGTCAACGTTTCCGAGTTCCCGGTGCTTACCCTGGGGCTTTCCGGCCAGCTCGGCCTGCGCGAACGGATGACCGTGGCCCGGCGGCTGAAAGACGAAATCGAAGGCATTGCCGATGTGCTGGAAGTCGACATCGCCGGCGAGCGTGACGATTTGCTGGAAATCGTCGTCGATCCGCTGGTGCTGTCAAGCTATCGGCTGGACTTTGACACCCTGCTCAGCCGGGTGCGCAACAACAATCGCCTGGTCGCCGCCGGCAGCCTGGACACCGGCGCTGGGCGCACCCCGCTCAAGGTGCCCGGCATCATCGAAGACCTTGACGATGTGATGAACATGCCGATCAAGGTGGAAAGCGATCGCGTGATCACCTTCGGCGATGTGGCCTGGATTCATCCCACCTTCAAAGATCCCGACGGCTTTGCCCGCATTGCCGGCCAGCCTGCCCTGGTGCTGGAAATCTCCAAGCGCGCCGGGGCCAACATCATCGCCACCATCAACGCCGTCGACGAGCTGATGGAAAGCGCCCGCGACACGCTGCCCGACGCGCTCAGCGTGACTACCATTCTCGACCAGTCGACCACCGTCGAAGACATGCTCGGCGAGCTGTTGAACAACGTGCTCACCGCCGTGGTGCTGGTGCTTATTGTGGTCGTTGCGGCCATGGGCTGGCGCACCTCGCTGCTGGTGGGGCTGACCATTCCCGGGGCGTTTCTCACCGGCATCATGCTGATCTGGGCGCTGGGGTTTACGCTCAACATCGTGGTGCTGTTTGCCCTGATTCTGGTCGCCGGCATGCTGGTGGACGGCGCCATCGTGGTCAGCGAGCTGGCCGATCGCCACCTGCGCGACGGCATGGCGCCGCACGACGCCTGGCTTGCCGCGGCCACGCGCATGAGCTGGCCGGTCATCGCCTCCACCGCTACCACCCTGGTGGTGTTTTTGCCGCTTTTGTTCTGGCCCGGCGTGGTCGGCCAGTTCATGAAATACCTGCCGGCCACGGTGGTGCTGTGCCTGCTGGCCTCGCTTGCCATGGCGCTGGTCTTTCTGCCGACGCTGGGCCGCGTCTTCACCCGCCGCGGCGCCGCCGAAACGCCAGCCCACAGCGGTGCTGCGACGACAACGTCTTTCGGTCGCGGCTATCGCCGCATGCTCGCACGCCTTTTGCGCCACCCCGGCTGGGTGGTGTTCATTGCCGTGCTATTGATGGGCGTGGCCTACAGCGGCTATGCGCGCTTCAATCACGGGGTCAATTTTTTCCCCAGCGTCGAGCCCGACAGCGCCCAGGTGCTGGTGCGCGCCCGGGGCGATTTCTCCGCCGAGGAAACCGACGCCATTGTGCGCCGGGTAGAAAAGCGGCTGGGCAACATGGCCGAGGTCGAGGCCATGTACGCACGCTCCTTTGCCGTGCCCAACGAGCAAATGGGCAACGACGTTATCGGCGTTTTGCAGTTTCAGTTCATCGACTGGCACCGGCGCCGCCCGGCCCGAGCCATCCTTGACGACATGCTCAGACGCACCGCCTCGCTGCCCGGCATTGTGCTGGAGACGCAAGAGCAGGAAATGGGCCCCACCAGCGGCAAGCCCGTGGTCCTTGAAGTCAGCGCCGCCGAGCCTGACAAGGCCAGCCAGGCCGTGGACCGGCTCAAGCGTGCCATGCGTGAGCTGGGCGGCTTTGTCGATATTGAAGACAACCGCAGCCTGCCGGGCGTGGAATGGCGTATCAAGGTCGATCGCGAGGCCGCCGCCCGGCTGGGCGCCGACGTTACCGCCGTGGGCAGCGCCGTGCAGCTTTTGACCAACGGGCTGAAGGTAGCCGAATATCGCCCGCCCACCGCCAACGACGAAGTGGACATTCGCGTACGCCTGCCCGAAGGCTGGCGTTCGCTTGACCAGCTTGAACGCCTCACGCTCAACACGCCGCGCGGCCAGGTGCCGATCACCCACTTTGTCGATATCGGCCCGGCCCCCCGGGTCGGCACGCTCAACCGCATTGACGGCCGGCGGGCCATCACCGTCAAGGCCGAGCTGGCGCCGGACGCGCAGTCCGCCGAGCGCCTGGACGCGCTGTTTACCGACATGGACGGCGCGCTGCCCGACGGCGTGCGCATCAACGTTGCCGGCCAGCAGGAAGACCAGCAGGAAGCCTCGCAGTTTCTGGTCAGCGCCTTTGGCGTGGCCATCGGCCTGATGGCGCTGATTCTGGTGACCCAGTTCAACAGCTTCTATCAGGCCGCACTGGTGCTGTCGGCCATTGTGTTTTCCACCGCCGGGGTGCTGATCGGGCTGCTGGTCACCGGGCAGGCCTTCGGCATTGTGATGGTGGGCATGGGGATTATTGCCCTGGCCGGCATCGTGGTGAACAACAACATCGTACTGATCGATACCTACAACGCGCTGCGCCGGGGCGGCGAGCGCGGCCACGAGCCGCTGGCCCCGGCCGCAGCGGCGCTGGAGGCCGGGTGCCTGCGCCTGCGCCCGGTGCTGCTGACGGCGATTACCACGGTGCTGGGGCTAATGCCTATGGTGCTGGGCATCAACGTCAATCTGATGGCGCCGGCGCTGGGCATCAACGCGCCGTCGACCCAGTGGTGGGGGCAGATGTCCAGCGCCATTGCCGGCGGGCTGACCTTCGCCACCGGGCTGACGCTTTTGCTGACGCCGTGCATGCTAACGCTGGGCGACCGGCGCAAGGAAAGAAGTGGCACAGCAGCAAGAAATTGGTAACACCACAATAGAAGCGCACTTCCGTGCGCGAAGGCAGGCCGCAGGGCCCGCCTGCTACGCTACCGGGCTGTTGACCGCGTGGAGCCGAGCAATCAGCTGATCTTCCAGAGCAAAACGCTCGGTGAGCCCGCGGGCCAGGCGGTCGAGCCAGGCCGGCAGGCGCGCCAGGTTCTGCTGGCAGCGCACCGGGCTGGAATAGTCTTCATCGAAGGCCAGCGCCAGCTCGGTGGACATCTCCAGACGCTCCAGCAGCTTGCCGGCAAGCACCAGCGCGGCCTGATCGCCGAAGGCGCGGGCCTCTTCGCCCAGCTGCGGATAGACGGTGAAATGCCCGGCGCTGATGTAGTCCAACAGGCGCTCGCTGAAGGTATCCAGCCGCGCCTTGTCGATCTCCGTCAGGTCAACGTCGCAGGCCCCCTTCAGCGCCATGAAGCTCTCCAGCAGCGCCTTGCGTTGCAAAAGCCAGCGGTCGATTACCTCGTGTACGCCGCCCCAGCGCTCCAGGGCATTTTTGCAGTTTTCCAGCATCGCCAGTCTCCTTTCCGAGCGTGGCCTGTTGCGGACTTGCCTTGCGGCCGCATCGCCCTGCCCCGGCAGCAACGGCCTGTGAGCAAAGACTCGCTTTTCCCCGTGCCGCTGTCAATTGCCCGGGGCATGCCTTTCAACGTGTCAAAGCGCGCCGCAGCATGGCTAGCGGCAGTGCCGCCAGCACGATAAAACCTGCCAGCGTCCAGGCCGGCAGCGACAGGCCGAGAAACGCCGCGTCAACGCTTGCGCACTCGCCGGAGCCGGACAGCACCGTGGCGACGACCTCCTGCATGGGCAGCACGTCAATCATGTAGTCAAGCCCCGGGCCGCAGCTGGGTACCTGGTCGGCCGGCAGCGACTGCAGCCAGACGTGGCGCCCGGCGACAAAACCGCCCCCGGCCACGGCCGCAAGCGCCAGCAGCGAATAAAGGCCGCGCCCCACGCGCCCGGCCGGGTTGTGCACGGCGGCCGCGGTCAGCGCAAGCCCGGCGGCGATAACCCCTATCCGCTGAAACACGCACAGCGGGCAGGGCTCAAGCCCGCCGATATGCTCAAGGCCCAGCGCTACGGCCATCATCAGCGTACATAGCGCCACGCCTGCCAGGGCCAGCCGGCGGAAAGTGGCAACGCTGTGCACCGGCATCACGGGGCGTCCCCGGCGCCTAGCGGCGTTACCGCCCGGGACTGGCGGGCCCGGGCGAAATAGTCGGCGAGAAAGTCGTCAAAGCCGGGCTCATCGGCGGCGTCCATTTCACGCTGCTGCTGGCGCGAGGTCACCGCCTGCTCTTCCAGCAGGGCTTCCCGGGTAGTCGTGGCCGGCTGGCGGCGCAGCATATCGGCCTGCTCTTGCGCCAGCGCCATGACCACGTCAGCAAAGGAGCCGCCGTGTTCGCGCAGCCGTGCCAGCAGCCGCGCCGACGGCGTCAGAGCGGCGTCCTGCAGGCGCGGTGCCAGCGCGGCAATCGCGTCCAGATGCGGGGTGGCGTCTTCGGCGGCGTCCAGCAGCTCAGCGACCGGCTGCATCTCGGTCATAATCTGCTCGCCCCATTCGCGCAGGCCGATGTCAGCACCGCTTTTGTTCAGGCGCAGCGCCGGGTCACGGCCGCGCTCCACGACCAGCCGGCGGTTGTCGTCAAGGTGGTCACACTCATCATCGGAAATCCACGGGCTTTCGCTTAGCAGACACCACATGAGAAAGGTATCCAGAAAGCGCATCTGAGGCTCGCTCACGCCCAGCGGCTCGAAAGGATCAAGGTCCAGGCAGCGAACTTCGATGTACTCCACGCCCCGGGCTTCCAGCGCCTGGCTTGGCGTTTCGCCGGCCTGGGCGACGCGCTTGGGCCGAATATCGCTGTAGTATTCGTTTTCGATCTGCAGGATGTTGGCATTGAGCTGGCGCCATTCGCCGTCCACCTTCACCCCCTTGGCCTGGTAGTCCGGCCAGGGCGTGGAAATGGCGTTGCGCAGCGTGTTGACGTAGTTCGACAGCGAGTTAAAACAGATCTTGAGCTGCTCTTGCACGGTGTTCTGATAGCCCAGATCCGACATGCGCAGCGTGGTGGCGTAGGGCGCTATATAGGTCTCCTCGCCCAGCGGCTCAAGCTTGGCCGGCACGCGTTTGCCGTCGAGAAAGCTCTTGTCGATGGCAGGCGAGGCGCCAAACAGATACAGCAAAAGCCAGCTGTGGCGGCGAAAGTTGCGAATCAAGCCGAAATAGCGCGTCGAGCGATAGTCGCTGAGTGCGGTATCGCTCTGGCCTTCAATCGCGCGCAGGGCCTGCCACATTTCATCGGGCAGCGAGACGTTGTAGTGCACCCCGGCAATGGCCTGCATGATGCGCCCGTAGCGCACGTCCAGCCCGCGGCGATAGACGTGCTTCATCAGCCCGGAGTTGGAGCGGCCGTAATCGGCAATGGGCACGCTATCGTTGCCCGAAAGCCGGCACGGCATGCTTGCCGGCCAGATCCACTCGCCTTCCAGATGGCGGTAGCTGTAGGCGTGCAGATCACCCAGAAACGCCAGCGCTTCCCGGGGCTCGCTGAGCACCGGGGTGACGTACTCCAGCAGCGCTTCAGAATAGTCGGTGGTGATGTGCGGGTGCGTCAGCTTCGAACCCAGCGCCCGGGGATGGGCGGTTTGGGCGATATGGCCACTCGCCTCCACGCGCAGCCCTTCTTTCTCGATGCCTCGGCGCAGCCGGCCAAGACGTCCGTCACGCGCGGCCGGCAGCAGCTGTGTAAGGCGCTGGCTCAGCGTGGACGGCACGGTGAGTGGTTCAGACAAGGGGTGCACTCCCAGTTAAGCGGCCCGCCGTCGCGGGCCTGAATGCCTGTGTAGCGAACCCGCCGTCGCGGGCCTGCATAAAAGCGGCGGGCTGTGCCAGGGCTCAGGCACAGCCGCAAAAAACACGCGTAAGATAGGACGCCGGGCAGGCAACATTCAAGCGCGCCTAGCGCCCGTTTTTGGCTTTTAGCAGCGCCGCCCCCAGCGCGCCTACCTCGGCGTCCGGTTTGCCCTCGCGCTTGCGTCGGGGGCGCGGCGGGGCCTTGTCCTTGCCTGCCCGGCCGCGATCGGCCCCGGCATCAACGTCGCCGGGCGCGTCGTCCAGGCGCATGGAAAGCCCCACGCGCTTGCGCGCAATGTCGACGCTCATGACTTTTACCCGGACGATATCGCCGGCTTTGACCACGCTGCGCGGGTCCTCCACAAAGCGATGGGAAAGCGCGGAGATGTGCACCAGGCCATCCTGATGCACGCCGATATCCACAAAGGCGCCGAAGTGGGTAACGTTGGTGACGCTGCCTTCCAGCACCATGCCCGGTTCAAGGTCGTTCAGGGTTTCCACGCCTTCGCGGAACTCGGCGGCCTTGAACGCCGGACGCGGATCGCGGCCGGGTTTGTCCAGCTCGGCCAGAATATCGGTGACGGTGGGCACGCCGAAGCGCTCGTCGGCCAAGTCTCTGGGGTTGAGCGCCTTGAGGGTGGCGCTGTCGCCGATCAGCCCTTTGAGCTGGCGGCCGCTCTGGCGGGCAATGCGCTCTACCAGCGGGTAGGCTTCGGGGTGCACGGCGCTGGCGTCGAGCGGGTTGTCGCCGCCGGTGACGCGCAAAAACCCCGCGCACTGCTCAAACGTCTTCGGCCCCAGGCGGTTGACGTCAAGCAGCGCTTTACGGCTGTTGAACGCCCCGCGCCGGTTGCGCTCGGCGACGATGTTGTCGGCAAGCGTCGACGACAGCCCTGCCACCCTTGAAAGCAGCGCGCCGGAGGCGGTGTTCAGATCCACCCCAACGGCGTTCACGCAGTCTTCGATCACCGCTTCCAGACTTTTTGACAGCTGCAGCTGGGAGACGTCGTGCTGATACTGGCCCACGCCGATGGACTTGGGCTCGATCTTGACCAGCTCGGCCAGCGGGTCCTGCAGGCGCCGGGCGATGGAGACCGCGCCGCGCACGGTCACGTCCAGGTCGGGAAGCTCTCGGGAGGCATACTCCGAGGCCGAATATACCGAGGCGCCGGCCTCGGACACCATGACCTTGCTCAGCGGCTGCGAGGCCGACAGCGCCTTGACCAGCTCGCCGGCGAGTTTGTCGGTTTCGCGGCTGGCAGTGCCGTTGCCCACGGCGACAAGTTCCACGCCGTGCTGTTTGACCAGACCGGAGAGCACCTCCAGCGACTCGCGCCATTGGTTTTTCGGCGCGTGGGGGTAGATCGTGGTATGAGCCAGAAACTGCCCGGTGGCGTCCACCACTGCCACCTTGCAGCCGGTGCGCAGGCCCGGGTCGATGGCCAGGGTGATCCGGGGCCCCGCCGGCGCGGCCAGCAGCAAGTCTTTCAGGTTGGCGGCGAACACGTCAATGGCGGTACGCTCGGCCTGCTCGCGCAGCCGGCCCAAAAGCTCGGTTTCCAGCGAAGTGTAGAGTTTCACCCGCCAGGTCCAGCGCACGACTTCGGCCAGCCACTTGTCGCCGGGGCGCTGGTCTTTAGCCTCGGGGGAAAGCGTAATCCCTGCCTGCTTGGCAATGGCCAGCTGGGCCGGATGAATCGGCGCCTCGTCTTCGCCGGGCAGGCGGATCGCAAGACCGAGAACGCCCTCGTTGCGCCCGCGAAACATCGCCAGCGCCCGGTGAGACGGCACGCCGGCGAGCTTTTCGTCGTGCTCGAAGTAGTCGGCAAACTTGGCGCCTTCCTGCTCTTGGCCGTCCAGCACCCGGGCGGAGAGCTCGCCTTCCTGCCACAGCCGCTCGCGCAGCCGGCCGATGAGCTCGGCGTCTTCGGCAAAGCGCTCCATCAGGATCTGCTTGGCGCCGTCGAGTGCGGCCTTGGCGTCTTCCACCGCCGGCGTTTCGCCCTCGGCCGGACGCAGATAGGCCTCGGCCTCGGCGGCCGGGTCCAGGCCAGGGTCGGCCAAAAGCGCATCGGCCAGCGGCTCCAGGCCGGCCTCACGGGCCATCTGGGCTTTGGTGCGGCGCTTTTTCTTGTACGGCCGGTACAAATCTTCCAGCCGCTGCTTGGTGTCGGCGGCGGCAAGCTCGGCGCTCAGCGCAGCGGTCAGCTTGCCCTGTTCGTCAATCGCGGCGATGATCGTTTCGCGGCGCTCGGCAAGCTCGCGCAGGTAGCGCAGACGCTCGTCCAGGCGCCGCAGCTGGGTGTCGTCCAGCGCGCCGGTGACTTCCTTGCGATAGCGAGCGATGAAGGGCACCGTGGCGCCTTCGTCCAGCAGGCCAATCGTGGCGGCTACCTGACCGGGGCGTACGCCCAGCTCTTCGGCCAGGCGTTGGGTAATGCGCGAATTGACGTCCATATATCGCAGTTAACTCATGCAGCAATGAAGAGGGGCACAAGGTACCACACTCGCCCGCACCCCGCTTTCCCCCGCTGCATGATGGCCGCCAAGCTAGGCGGGCACAAAGCGCAGCGCCGCACCGTTGTTGCACCAGCGCAGGCCGGTGGGCTCCGGGCCGTCTTCGAAGATATGGCCCTGGTGGCCGCCGCAGCGCGCGCAGTGATACTCGGTGCGCGGCCACACCATGCTGAAGTCCAGCTCGCTGAGCAGGTGGCCTTCGATGTGACGGAAAAAGCTCGGCCAGCCGGTGCCGGAATCAAACTTCATGGCGGTGGTAAAAAGCGCCAGATCACACCCTGCACAGCGAAATTCGCCGTCGCGGGTTTCGTCGTTGAGCGGGCTGGAAAACGGCTTTTCGGTATCGTTTTCTCGCAGTACGCGATAGGCCTTGTCCGAGAGGCGTTCGCGCCACTCGGCCTCGGTCAGCTCGAGCGGCTCGATATCGTCGGCGGCGGTCAGATCCACGCTCGGGTAGCCAAACGACACCCCGGGAAGCGCGGCGGTAACGCCGGTGAGACCGGCAAGGCCAAGAAAATGGCGACGTTTCATAAGCGGCTTTCTCATTGTATGGGTGATCAAGCGCCACTCTACCACCGACCCTTTACGCCGGTGCCAATAGAAAAGGCCAATGTACAACCATGAGCCACGTTAATACCGAAAGCGTCGGCCGGCATTCAAGATGCGAAGGGCTCAGTGCACCGTGGGCGACGGGGCGTCCGGGTCGCCGTCGAGCAGGGCTTCCACGTCGGCGGCGGCGTAGTGATAGCGCGAATGGCAGAAATGGCACTGGGTGTCGATGGCCCCCTGCTCGCGGACGATGCTGCGCAGCTCCTCGGCGCCCAGGCTCAACAGCCCGTTGGCCATGCGCTCCCGGGAGCAGGTGCAGCCAAAGGCCAGCGCCTTGGGCGCAAACACGCGCACGGTTTCCTCGTGGTAGAGCCGATACAGCAGCTCGCGCTGCTCAAGACGTAAAAGCTCTTGCGGCTTGAGGGTGTCGGCGAGCGTGACGCTGCGCTCCCAGGCGTCCACGTCCTGGTTTTGCGCCTGGCGCGGCAGGCGCTGAAGCAAAAGCCCGCCGGCGCGCTTGCCGTCCGCTTCAAGCCAGATACGGGTGGCCAGCTGCTCGGACTGGCTGAAGTAGGCTTCCAGGCACTGGGCAAGCGTGGGGTGATCCAGCGCCACAACGCCCTGATAGCGGTTGCCCTCGCGCGGGTCCAGCGTAATCACCATCTGGCCTTCTCCCACCAGCTCACGGAACCCGGCGTCTGCGTCCGGCAGCGCAGCGTCTTCGGCGACCCGGGCAACCGCGCGCAGCTCACCGCCGGGGTTGGACTCGGCCATCAAAAGCGAAAGCGCGCCCTCGCCGCGCACCTCAAGGGTCATGATGCCGTCGAGTTTGACAGTATCGGTCAATAGCGCCACTGCGGACAAAAGCTCGCCCAGCAGCGCGTTGACCGCCGGCGGGTAGGCGTGACGGCTGAGCACGTCGCTATAGGCGTTTTCCAGCGTGACGATTTCACCGCGCACGTTGGTGTTATCAAACAAAAAGCGTTGTATCTGATCGCTCATGGCACTCGCTTATCTGCAAAGGAAAAAATCGGGCTCGCCGGGCGACTAGCCGCCCTGGCTGCGCTGGAAATGCTTGATCTCGCGGCGCTGCTTTTTATCCGGCCGCCGCTGGGGGTGCTGCATAAGCTGCTGGCCCAGCTGCCGGGCTTTTTGTTCGCGGGCCCGGCGATCAACGCTTTCGGCGGTTTCTTCATAAAGTTTTCTGGCCTCCGGCGCGCCTCGGCGCTGATCGGAAAGCCCGGTCACGCGGACTTCGTACACGTCATACCCCTGGGGCACGCGAACCAGCGCGCCAAGCTCGACCGGCTTGCTGGTTTTGGCCCGGCCGCCGTCGTAGTGCACCTTGCCGCCTTCAATGGCCTTTTTGGCCAGCTGGCGCGTCTTGAAAAACCGCGCCGCCCATAGCCATTTGTCCAGACGTACGCTATCAGCCATTCAATACCTCCTTCACCGCCGTTTCCGGCGCCTCGGCGGGATATATGTCGGCAAACTGCCCCAGCGCGGTAAAGGCCTGCAGCTTGCGCTCCGGGCGCCGGCTGTCCGGCTTTTTGATCCCCAGCAGGTGGCGGATGCCAAACGTACGGGCGCTTTCCAGCACCCGCGGATTGTCGTCGATAAACAGCGTGCGCGCCGGGTCGAACGGCTCGCAGGCCTGTAGCGCGTGCCAGAACGCCTGCTCTTCCTTGGCCGCGCCCACGTCCTGGGACGACACGATCGCATCCAAATACGGCGCCAGCCCGGTGAGCGGCAGCTTGAGATCGAGGCTTTCGCGGTCGGCGTTGGTTGCCAGCACCACCCGGGGATGGGCACGCTTTAGCCACCGGAGAAAATCCAGCGCGTCGCCGCGCAGGCCGATCAGGTGCTGCACCTCGCGCTTGAGCGCGACGATGTCCACGCCCAGCTCCCGGCGCCAGTAGGCCAGGCTGTACCAGTCCAGCGTGCCCTGCTCGCCGATGATGCGGGCCTCAAGCTCGCGCTGGGACGCCTCGTCCAGCTGGTGCAGCTCTACGTAGCGGCGCGGCAGGTGCTCCAGCCAGAAGTGGCTGTCAAAGTGCAGATCCAGCAGCGTGCCGTCCATGTCGAGCAGTACGGTATCGATTGCCTGCCAATCCATCATGGCCGCTCCTGTGTATGGATTTATCCGGGCGGGGTTGCCCTGTGTGGGTGGTTCAGGCGTGGTATTGTAGAGGTAGTCGATCGGTGGTGCATCAACCCCCATCCACGATCACCGCTTGCCAGCCACCCTGCCCGGGCACAACAGCGCCCCGGCCCTGCCACGGAGACAGGACAGCATGACAGCAAATGCCTCTTCCAGCGCCTTGCACAAGCCGCAGATTCTTGCCTGCACCCCCGTCGCCCAGAGTCGCCTGTTCAAGGTAGAAGCTTTGGATTTGCGCTTTTCCAACGGTGCAGAGCGCCAGTTTGAGCGCCTGGGCGGCAAGGGCCACGGCGCGGTGATGATCGTTGCCATGCCCGACCCGGATCACGTGCTGCTGATCCGCGAATATGCCGCCGGCTTCGAAGAATACGTGCTTACCCTGCCCAAAGGGCTGATCGACCCCGGCGAAGACGCCGCCGCCGCGGCCAACCGCGAGCTGATGGAAGAGTGCGGCGTCGGCGCCCGCCACATCGAGCCGCTTTGCGAGCTGTCGCTGGCGCCCAACTATATGCGCCACCGCATGAACGTGCTGCTGGCCACCGATCTTTACGACAAGCGCCTGCCCGGCGACGAGCCGGAGCCGCTGGTAGTGGAAACTCAGCCCATCGATGACATCGACGCCCTGCTCGCCCGGGATGATTTCCACGAGGCCCGCGCCATTGCCGCGCTGTACATCGCCCGTGACCGCCTGCGCGCCAAGCGCCAGGGCCCGGTGTCCTAGCCGCTTCCCGGCCGGCAGGTGCTGCCGGCCGGGAAGCATTCAAGCGCTAACGCACTATATTCACACGCCAAAACACTATATTCGCACGCTAAAACACCACTTTCGCCACGTCACGGTAGCGGTCGGCAAAGTGTACCGTCATGCCCTCGCGGAGAAAGTCAGGCAGCTCGTCGTAGTCCCGGCGGTTGGCGGCCGGCAGAATCACTTCAAAAATGCTGCTGCGACGCGCGGCGATGATTTTTTCACGGATGCCGCCCACCGGCAGCACCTGGCCGGTCAGCGTCAGCTCGCCGGTCATGGCCAGCGGCCGGTCGATGGGCTGGCGACGGGCCAAAGACAAAAGCGCGGTGGTCATGGTCACCCCGGCCGAGGGGCCATCCTTGGGGGTGGCCCCTTCGGGCACGTGCAGATGCACCTGGGTCGAGTCGAAAAAATCCGCCGGAGCGCCGTTTTCGCGCAGATGGCCCAGGGTGTAGCTGTAGGCGATGTCGGCAGATTCCTTCATCACCTCGCCAAGCTTACCGGTGAGCTTAAAGCCGCGCTCCAGCGCATGCACTCGGCTGGCTTCCACCGGCAGCGTCGCCCCGCCCATGGAGGTCCAGGCAAGGCCGGTCACCACGCCTTCGCCCTTGAGCACTTTTTCCTTGCGAAACAGCGGCGCGCCGAGAAAGTCCTCCAGGTTTTTTACCGACACCTTGACGGTATCGTCCTCGCCTTCCAGCAGCTTCACCGCTGCCTTGCGCACAATGCGGTGCAGCTGCTTTTCCAGCTGGCGCACGCCGGCTTCCCGGGCGTAGCCTTCAATCACCTGTTTAAGCGCGGCATCGCTTAGGTTGATGCGCTTTTTGCTCAGCTTGTTGCGCTTGAGCAGCTTAGGCCAGAGGTGGTGCTTGGCAATGGCCATTTTTTCTTCGGCGATATAGCCGGAAAGACGAATCTGCTCCATGCGGTCGAGCAGCGCCCGGGGGATCGAATCCTCGGTGTTGGCGGTACACACAAACAGCACCTTGGACAAATCCAGGCGCACATCGAGATAGTGATCGAGAAAGTCGACGTTTTGTTCAGGGTCGAGCACTTCCAGCAGCGCCGAGGCCGGATCCCCCTGAAACGAATGGCTGAGCTTGTCGATTTCGTCGAGCATGATCACCGGGTTTTCCACCTCGACTTCCTTGAACGCCTGGACGAACTTGCCCGGCATGGCGCCGATGTAGGTGCGCCGGTGACCCTTGATTTCCGCCTCGTCGCGCATGCCGCCCACCGAGAAGCGGTAGAACTTGCGCCCCAGGGCATCGGCGATGGAACGGCCTACCGACGTTTTGCCGACCCCGGGCGGGCCGATCAAAAGCAGAATCGAGCCGCCCACGTCGCCTTTGAAGGTGCCTTCGGCAAGAAACTCAACGATGCGCTCTTTTACCTCTTCAAGCCCGTCGTGGTCGCGGTTGAGAACTTCCCGGGCGTGGTTGAGATCCAGCTTGTCGTCGCTGGTGATGCCCCAGGGCAGGCTGGTCAGCCAGTCCAGGTAGTTACGCGTGGTGCCGTATTCCGGCGAGCCGGTTTCCAGCACGCTGAGCTTGCCCATTTCCTCGTCGATGCGCTCTTGCACGCGCTCGGGCACCTTCAGCCCTTCAAGCCGGGCGCGGAAGGTGTCCACGTCGTTTTCACGGTCGTCTTTGGAAATGCCCAGCTCGCGCTGAATGACCTTGAGCTGCTCGCGCAGGAAGAACTCGCGCTGGCGCTCCTGCATCTGAGCGTTGACCTGCTCGCTGATTTCGTTTTGCAGCCGGGCCACGTCGATTTCCTTGCGCAGCAGCGGCAGCACCTTCTGCATGCGGTCGATCACCGGCAGCGTGGCCAGCGCCTGCTGCAGCTCCGGGCCCTTGGCCGAGGTGATCGCCGCGGCGAAATCGGTCAGCGGGCCGGGCTGGTTGGGGCTGAAGCGGTCAAGGTAGTGTTTGAGCTCTTCGCCGTAGAGCGGATTGATCGGCAAAAGCTCCTTGATGCCGTTGATGATCGCCATCGCCCAGGCGCGGGTTTCCTCGCTTTCGGTGTCCACCGGCTCTTTGGGATAGCTGACTTCAACCAGGTACGGCGGTTTTTTCGACAGCCAGCGGCGGATGCGAAAGCGCTGCATGCCCTGGGCAATAAACTGAATCTGCTGGTCTTCGGCCTTGAGCTTGTGCACCTTGACGGCGGTGCCGATCTCGGGAAAGTCCTCTTCTTGCGGGGCGCTGTCGTCGGTATCGCCGACGAACGCCACGCCGATGGTGTGGTGCGGGGTGTTGGCCACCCGCTGCATGGTCTCTTCCCAGCGCTCACGGTTGATCAGCAAAGGCTGTACCTGGGCGGGGAAAAACGGCCGGTTGTTGATCGGCAGCAGGTAGATACGCTCGGGCAGCGTTTCGCTGGCCGGCACCAGATCATGGACGCGCTCGCCGTCGGAACGGTAGTCCTGCTCTGTCTCGTCGCCGGCATTTTCGTATGCCGAGGCTTCGTCATGCCCCTCCCACCGGGGAGCCTGATCGCCAAAGTCCTGGTCGCCGAGGTCTTGGTCACCGAAGTCCTGGTCGCCGAAGTCCTGGCCGTTAAAGTCTGGGTCGTTGAAATCCTGGTCGCTCATGCGCCCTCCGTTAACAAAAGCCGGCGGTACCGTTGCCGGGCGTCTGCCAAGGGAATGCGGGCGCGATGCACAAACTTCAAGTCAGACGCCGGACTTACCCCTCCGGCAGCGGGCGGCCGTTAACCCGCCAGCGGCCGCGCACCAGGTCAAAGGTCAGCTCGCGCTCCTCAAGGCCCAGCCCCAGCCACAGCGCGGCAACGGCGGGGGCGCCGTGCCAGGTAATGTCGCCGTCCAGGCGCCGGCGAAAGCGCGCCTGCATGGCCGGCTCGTCAAGCCGCGCCGGGTCCAGCGCTTCCAGGCGGCGGGCATCGAAAAACAGCGCACCGTCGGCGTCAACGCGGATATTCAGCAGCGGGCTGGTCAGCGCGATGTCGCTGATGTCCAACCGCGGCGACTCACGCAGTACCTGACGCAGCAGCGGCGACAGCCGTTCAACCACGCCGCCGGCATCCGCCGCGGCGGCATCGCCGCGCAAGGTCTCGCTGTGCAAGGCGTCCTCGCGCAGCCGGGCAAACACACCCCGTACAGCGTCGGCGTCCAGGCGCGAAAGCGTCGCGGCCAAATGACCGTTGAACGCCGGCGTCTGCGGGGCCTTGTCGGGCAGCCAGACGTTGTCAAAGGTAAGCTCACCGTCGATGCGCAGCTCGCGCTCGTCCAGCGTCATGTCGGTATGCAGCTCAAGCGGTGCGGCCCGCAGGGCCAGGTCAGGATGGGCAAGGCTGAGCTTTTCGATGCGCAGCCTGTCGTGCTGGTAGAAATGGTAGGCGCCGTCTGTATAGGTGTAGCGGCTTTCAAGGCTGGCCGGCCCCAGGGCCAGGCGGGCCTCGCCGTCGACCAGGGCCAGCTCGTCCAGCCCGGCGGTCAAGCGCCAGTCGCCGTACACGCCGCGCAGCTTGAGCCGCGCCCCGCGTACGCGAAGCGTGCGGTCGCGCTGGGTAACGGTCAGCGGGGCCAGCGTCAAACGCATCTCGGAACGGCCGCTGTAGGTATAGTAGCGCCCGGTCAGGCGCGGCGCCGAAGGCGCGCTGACTTCGCCCACGGCCTTTTGCAGCGCGCCGTCAAGCAGCGGACGCAAACGGCCGGTAATGTCGCTGGTCACAATGCCGTGGCGAGCGCGGTAATCGAGCCTTAGCTGCCAGGGCCGGCCCAGCAGCGGCGAAAGTAGCACGGTCCCCTGGGAGTTGAGCCAGCCGGCATCGTTGTCGAGGCGTTTGACGCGCCACTCCCCTCGCGCCTGCAGATCAGCAAGCGCTTGGCTCAGGCTACGCTCAAACAGCACGCTGGACACCAGCTGAGCCGCCAGCCAGGCAATGACCAGCAGCGCCAGCACAGGGACGATCAGTCGCTCCTTACGCATCGCCGCTCCTTAGGCATGGAGCCGGCTCCCGCTAATGGAGCCAGAACCAAAGGTGCATGGTGCTTCCGGCGTAGAGCCCGGCCATCACATCGTCGATCATGATGCCAAAGCCCCCCGCTACGCGGCGATCCGCCCAGCGAATCGGCCAGGGTTTGAAAACGTCGAAAATCCGAAAGACCAAAAACCCCCAGAGAGCCGCTTCCCAGGAAAACGGCACCGCCATCATGGTGATCCAATAGCCGACGAACTCGTCCCAGACAATGCCTGAATGGTCGTGTACGCCCAGATCGTGCGAGGTTTTGTCGCAAAGCCATACACCAACGGCAAAGGCCACCAGCACAATGCCCAGATACCAGCCCAGCGTCAGATCCGCCAGCAGCCAGTAAAACGGAATGGCGGCCAGGGTGCCAAAGGTCCCCGGCGCCCAGGGCATCGTACCGCTGCCAAGTCCAAAGGCAAAAAAATGGGTCGGACGCCGCCAGACGCTGGCCGGTGCACGGTTCATCGGCCAGCCTCCCCGAACGGCGCGCCCGGCGGGACAAAATGCTGCCAGCCGCGGCCTTCCATTGCCGCCTCCAGGCGTGCGGTGTTGGCCTCCGGCGCGCCCGGCGCCACGCAGCGGCCTACCGGCGTCAGGGCGATGCCCCGCGCGGCAAGGGCTTGCCGGGCCGGGGCCAGGTGCGCCGGGGCCAGCGTCACCAGCAGCTCGTAGTCGTCGCCGCCGGAAAGCCCCGCACGCCGGGCCTTGTCGGCTCCCAGCGCGTCTGTCAGCCCCTCGGCCAGCGGCAGCGCCTCGGGCTGGAGCACTACGTCGACGCCGGAGGCGCGGCAGATATGGCCCAGATCCGCCAGCAGCCCGTCGGAAATGTCCATGGCACTGGTGGCAAAATCGCGCAGCACCATGCCCGCTTCAAGCTGCGGCTCGGGTAGCAGATAGCGGCGCAAAAGCGGGTGCGCCAGGTCACGCTCGCCGCGCTGCCACACCGCCAGCCCGCCGGCACCGCCGCCCAGCGCGCCGGTCACCGCGACGATATCACCCGCCGCGGCCCCGCTGCGCCGGAGTGCTTGGCCGGCGGGCACATCCCCCATGACCGTCACACTGACCGCCAGCCGGCCCGAGGTCACATCGCCGCCGGCAAGCACGCTGTGCCAGCGCGCGCAGCCGTCGAGAAACCCTTGGGCGTAAGCGTCCAGCCAGGCGTGTGCCGCGCGCTCGTCAGCCAGCTGTGCGGCGTCCAGCGTCAGCGCCATCCAGCACCAGCGCGCTTCTGCGCCCATGGCCGCCAGATCACTCAGCGCCACGGCCAGCGCCCGGTGGCCCACGGCCCGGGCCGGCGCATCGGCGGGGAAATGCACGTCCACCACCGAGGTATCCACGCTGACCGCCAGCTCATGGCCCGTTCGAGGCGCAAGCAGCGTGGCATCGTCGCCGATACCCAGCGCCATGCCGGGCTGCGCTTGGCAAGAAGTCGGATCAGGCGTGAAATAGCGTCGGATCAGGTCAAATTCGGCTAGCACAGCGGCCTCTTGAACGCAGGTTGACCCTTGAACACGAAGGCAAACATCAGCGCCGGCGCGCGGTAACTTCGGCACTGCGCAGCCGGTTGGCCAGCTTGTCAAGAATGCCGTTGACGTATTTGTGCCCGTCGGTGGCACCAAAGGAGCGCGCAAGCTCCACGCCTTCGTTGATCACCACGCGGTACGGCACTTCAAGCCGGTAGCGTAGCTCATAGGCGCCCAGGCGCAGAATGGCAAGCTCCACGCCGTCAAGGTCTTCCAGCCGGCGGTCGAGCACCGGCGAAATATCGCGGTCGATCTCGGCTTTGCGCCGGGCGACATTGTGCAAAAGCTCGGAAAAAAGCGCCTGATCGGCCATGTTCATCACCGCCGACCAGTTTTCGTGGGGCTCCAGATCGTCATCCGGCGTCTGGGCGCGGAACTCGGCTTCCACCACGGTCATGGACTTGTCGGTCATCTGCCACTGGTAAAGCCCCTGCACGGCAAGTTCACGGGCGGCATGGCGGCCCAGCTGGGCCGCGGACGGCTTGCGTTCGCGGCTCATTGCGCCGCTCCTGCAGCGGTCACCGTGCGCAGCAGCGAGACCATTTCCATAGCGGCCATGGCCGCCTCAGTGCCCTTGTTGCCGGCCTTGGTGCCTGCCCGTTCGATGGCCTGCTCGATGGATTCCACCGTGAGCACGCCGTTGGCCACGGGCGTGTCGTATTTCAGCTGCAGCGTGTTCATGGCCGAGTTGCAGTTGCCGGCCACGTATTCAAAATGCGGCGTGCCGCCGCGAATGACCGCCCCCAGCGCAATCACCGCGTCGGGCTTGGTGACATCCAGCACGCGCTGAACGGCCAGCGGCAGCTCCCAGGCGCCGGGGGCGTGAATCAGCCGGATGTTTTCCGGATCAACGCCGTGGCGCACCAGGCTGTCCACGGCCCCCTCCACCAGGCTGTCCACCACGTGATGGTTAAAGCGCCCTACCACGATGGCGTAGCAGCCGTTGACGTCGAAAAAATTGCCTTCAATTTGGGCGAGCGGTTCCATCATGTCTTCCTGCTTGCTGTGTTGGCAAAGACCAGGCTCAGGCCTTGTCGGTCGGTCCAAGACGCTCAACGACTTCAAGATCGAAGCCGGAAAGCGCGGAAAATTTCCATGGCGAGCTGAGCAGGCGCATCTTGCCCACGCCCAGGTGTCGCAGAATCTGCGAGCCGGTACCAATGGTCAGATAGTTGCCAGCGCCGTCGGAGTCGCTGGTGCGCGGCTGGCGCACACGGTCAAGAAACACGTCGAGCTGGTCTTTCAGCCCCGGCGACGGCGCGTTTTCATCGATCAATACAAACACCCCCGGCGCACTGCCGGCGATCTCAGCAAGCGCGCTGCCGGCGTTCCAGCGGCCGGCGCCGTCTTCCTGGAAAAGCCCCAGCACGTCGCGCAGGGTATCGGCCAGGTGCACGCGCACGGTCGTCGGCGTCTGCGGCTCGGGGCGGCCGTTGACCAGCGCCAGGTGGTGCGCGCCCTGAATGCGATCGCGAAACACGTGCAGCGTCATCTCGCCGTGCGCTGTGAGCTGCGGCCGGCTTTCCACCCGCTCTACGGTCTGCTCGTTGACGATGCGATAGTGAATCAGATCCGCAATGGTGCCCATCTTGATGCCGTGCGCCTCGGCGAACGCTTCAAGCTCAGGGCGGCGCGCCATGGTGCCGTCGTCGTTCATGATCTCGCAGATCACCCCGCTCGGGTCACAGCCGGCCAAGGCCGACAGATCGCAGGCGGCCTCGGTGTGGCCGGCGCGGCGCAGCACGCCGCCGGGCTCGGCCATCAGCGGGAAGATATGGCCGGGCTGGACGATATCTTCAGGCCCGGCATTGGGGGCTACGGCGGCCTGCACCGTGCGCGCGCGATCGGCGGCGGAAATGCCCGTGGTCACGCCTTTGGTGGCCTCGATGGACAGCGTGAACTTGGTGCCAAAGCCCGAGGCGTTGTTGCGCACCATCAGCGGCAGGCTCAGCTGCTCGCAGCGCGCCCGCGTCATGGGCAAACAGATCAACCCCCGGGCGAAGCGCGCCATGAAGTTGATGTGCTCGGCCTCGACCTTTTCGGCGGCCATGATGATATCGCCTTCGTTTTCGCGATCCTCGTCGTCCATAAGGATCACCATCTTGCCCCGGCGAATATCGTCGACCAGCTCGGCGATGGGGGCCAGCCCCCCAGCGGAGGATTGCGCCATGGAATCTCCCAGTATGTTAGTCTCGGCGGCGCGCAAACGCCGGGCCATACGCCCGGCTGCGCCCGCCAGCAACACCCCGGAGCGGGCCGGGGCGTTGGCAATCGCGCGTCAGGGTACCTTGGTATAAGCCGGCACGCCAGTCACGCGCGGCCGGGCAATGATCCTGAAATCCCCGCCCACGGCACGAATATCGTCGATCTCAAGCCGGTACTGATCCGCCATGCGCTCAAGGCCGGGCAGCGCAAAGGCGCCGCGCGCCTTGGCACCGAGCAGCGTCGGCGCCATGAACAGCCACAGCGCGTCCACTTGCCCGGCGTCCAGCATGGCACCGGCCAGGGTTGCGCCGGTTTCCACCAAAAGCTCATTGACGGCTTCTGTGTCTGCCAAATGCGCCATCAATGCGGCCAGATCAACCCGGCCGTCGGCGCCGGCGGCCAGGGTGACCACCTCGGCACCGGCGGCCTCAAGCGCCGCGCGCCGCTTGGCCTCGTGGCCGGGCACGGCCACTACCAGCGTGCGCCCGGGCTCGGCCAAACAGGCCGCGGCCAGCGGCAGGCGCAGGCGGCTATCGACAATCACCCGCAGCGGCTGGCGGCGGGCAACGTCGTCGGCGTTATCCAGCCCCAGCTGGTCGGCGCGCACCGTCAGCCGCGAGTTGTCCTGTATCACCGAGGCGACTCCGCTGAGCACCGCGCTTGAACGCGCCCGCAGGCGCTGCACCTCGCCCCGGGCGCAGGGGCCGGTGATCCACTGGGACTCGCCCGAGGCCATGGCAGTGCGCCCGTCCAGGCTCATGGCCATCTTCAGCCGCACGTAGGGCCGCCCGGCGGCCATCCGCGCGATAAATCCGGGGTTAAGCGCCCGGGCATCGGTTTCCAGCAGGCCGAGGGTAACGGCAATGCCGGCGTTTTCCAGCAGGGCCACGCCGCGCCCGCTGACCTGCGGGTTGGGGTCCTGCATGGCGATGACCACCCGGGCCACGCCGGCCTCGATCAGCGCCTTCGCGCAGGGGCCGGTGCGCCCGGTATGCGAACACGGCTCCAGGGTGACGTAGGCAGTCGCCCCGCGGGCCTGCTCGCCGGCATCGGCCAGGGCGTTGACTTCGGCGTGGGCCTCGCCGGCGCGGCGATGGTAGCCCTCGCCGACTACCCGGCCGTCGCCTGCTACCAGCACGCAGCCCACCCGGGGGTTGGGATGGGTGGTATAAAGCCCGCGCCGAGCAAGGCGGAGCGCCCGGGCCATGTGGCCTCGGTCGGCGGTGGAAACATGCCCCATGGCTTAGCGCTCCCCGGCCAGCCGGTCGATCTCGGCGCGAAACTCGTTTAAATCCTGAAACTTGCGATACACCGAGGCAAAGCGGATATAGGCCACCGGGTCCAGCGCGTCCAGCGCCTGCATCACCAGCTCGCCGATCTCTCGGGCGTCCACTTCGCGGTCCCCCCGGGAGCGCAGCGTCTGGCGGATGCGCTCTACCGCGGTCTCGATGGCCTCCGCGCTGACCGGGCGCTTTTCCAGCGCCCGCAGCATGCCGGAGCGCAGCTTGTGCTCGTCAAAGCTCGCCCGGGAGCCGTCGGATTTGACCACGCGCGGCATGACCAGCTCGGCGGTTTCGTAGGTGGTAAAACGCTCCTGACAGCGGGCACACTGGCGGCGGCGACGCACCTGGTCGCCGTCGGCCACCAGGCGCGAGTCGGAAACGCGCGTATCGTGGTCACCACAAAAAGGGCAATGCATTAAGAACCAACCTGCTTGAGCAAGACACTGTATCAATGGAACATAACCCGTCAGTGTAACCATTTGCCACTTGATCTGCAGTTTTTCTTGCACGTTCTCGCTCGCCGGATAATCCTCGACTAATCCGGCGCTGGCAGACTCACAGCCACACAAACACTTTTTTGCCCGTTCACTTGCTGTATTTCAAGGGCCATGATCATGACATCACCGCTGACAAAAACCCGCTATTTCCTGCATTCTCCCGGCCTTGGCCGTACGCTGTGTGCCGGCCTTGCCGCGCTTGTCATAAGCCCGGCCGCGCTTGCCGAGCGCTCTTTGCCTGCGCCGGTGCAGGCGCTGAGCGAGCGCGGCATCGACATCCACAAACGCTTTGACGCGCCGGGCGGGCTCGTAGGCTTTGGCGCCAGCACCCGGGGCGAGGAAATGGCCGTCTACCTAACGCCGGACGGCAACCACGTCGTCATCGGTACGCTGATGGATGCAAACGGCAACGACCTCACCGAGCCCAGGCTCGATCGCTACGTTCGCGCGCCGCTGGAAGCCAAAACCTGGGCCCTTCTGGAAGACAGCCACTGGATTCAGGACGGTGACACCGACGCGCCGCGCGTTATCTACACCTTCACCGACCCCAACTGCCCCTACTGCCAGCAGCTTTGGGAGGCCTCGCGCCCCTGGGTCGAGGCCGGCCGCGTGCAGATGCGCCACATCATGATCGGCATTCTCGCCGCAGACAGCCCGGCCAAGGCCGCCACCCTGCTCGCCGCAGACGATCCGGCGGGCGCCCTCAGCGCCCAGAAACAGGGCCAAACCGTCACTCCCAGCGCCCAGCCGCGCGCGGTGGAAGAAAAGGTGTACGCCAACAACCAGCTGTTTGAAAGCCTCGGCCTGTACGCCACCCCCACCAGCGCCTACCGGTACCAAACCGAAGACGGCAGCACCCGCATTGAGCGGGTTCAGGGTATGCCCGCCGATGATCAGCTGATCAAGATGATGGGCAGCGAAAAGCCGTAAGGGCTGGCGGCCGGCGGGATTCACCGAGCATCGCGTTCGCCGCGCCTTTGCATGGCCAAAAAAAACCCCGCTTGT
This sequence comes from Halomonas cibimaris, assembly GCF_055379665.1. NCBI lineage: Bacteria > Pseudomonadati > Pseudomonadota > Gammaproteobacteria > Oceanospirillales > Halomonadaceae > Halomonas > Halomonas cibimaris. The sequence continues at coordinate 1,941,812 of NZ_AP043828.1, read as the reverse complement.
ACAAGCGGGGTGCGCATCACACAGCGAAGGGAACGTCAGCCGTCCAGCGGTTGGGGATTTTCGCCGAAGTTGGCGTGATCGCCCAGGCGCTTGCCGTCGATTTCTTCGCCGTACAGGCCGTTATGCTGGTGGAACAGCTCTTGGGTCTTGTCGATGGAGTCCACCGTGCGCCGCCGCGGATCCTGGGGGCGCTCGTGGCTGTTGACAAAGGCCGCCACGTCCCAGGCCTGCTGCTCGCTTAGCGAGTACGGCTTGCCCAGCGGCATGTTGGCGTGGATGAAGTTGGCGGCGGTGTTGATGCGGTGCATGCCCGCGCCCCAGTTAAAGGCGCCGTCTCCCCACAGCGGCGGGAACACCTGGCGCTCACCGACTTTCTGGCCGCCGCCGCTGTCGCCGTGGCAAACGGCACACTGGTTGGCATACACCTCAGCGCCGCGCTCGCGGTCCGGCGCCTGGGCCGGGTCGTCCAGGGTCGGGTAGCTGCGCCCGGGCATCGCGGTGTTATTGGGCGCGCCGGTGGCCATCCAGTGCAGATAGGTCTGCATGGCCACCAGCTCATCGCTGCCTTTTTCCGGCGGCACGCCGTTCATGGAGTAGGTAAAGCAGCCCTGAATCCGGTCGGACAGGGTATTGACCCTGTCGTTTTTGCCGCGATAGGCCGGATACATGCCAAACGAGGCCCACATGGGTGCCGAATGCGCCAGCCGGCCGGCGTCCAGGTGGCAGTTGGCGCAGTTTTGCTCGTTGAAAACGTTTTCGCCGCGCAGCGACTGGGTATTGATAAAAAGATCGCGCCCCTTGCGCACCATGTCCGCGTACTTATCGCTCCCCAGCTCGGCTTCGGCCGGCGGGGTGAACGTCACCTCGCCGGCGGGCGGCTCAGGCAGCTGAATCTGATAGTCGCGCTCTACCTCTGCGTTCTGGGCGGCTGCGGCAAGCGAGAACCCCAGCGCCGAGGCGCCCAGCAGGGAAACAGCGCCACCGGTGAGGCGCCAACGGGATTTGGGCAGGTTCATTTCGCGCTCTCCTCTTGCTCGGTGCTGCGCGCTTCCAAACGCTCGGGAAGCTTGGCGTAATAGGCCGCGATCATCTCGATCTGGTCATCCGACAGGCGATTGGCCACGCCTGCCATCAGCTCGTTGGGGTCGTTGTGGCGCTGGCCGCTGCGCCAGCGTGCAAGCTGCGTTTTGAGATAGGCCTCGTGCTGGCCGGCCAGCGGCGGAAAGTGCTCGCCCACGCCCTGGCCGTTGGGGCCGTGGCACTGGCTGCAGGCGGGAATAAAACTGCCGTTTTCCCAGTCGCCGCGCTCGGCCAGCCATTCGGCGGCGCTGTCCGGGTCAGCGGCGTGGTAGGCGGTGGGCAGTTCAGGCCAGGGGGTCAGCCGGGCGTAGTAGGCCGCCACGTCCGCCATGTCCTGCTCGTCCAGCCCGGTCACAATGGCCGCCATGCTGGCGTTTTGCCGCCGGCCGGCCTTGAAATCGTGGAGCTGCTTGGCGATGTAGGCTTCCGGCAGCCCGGCAAGGCGCGGCCAGGATTCCGCCTGTGGGTTGTTTTTGCCCATGCCGTCGGTCTGGTGGCAGGCCACGCAGGTGCTGGACACCTGCTCGCCCCGGTCGGGGTCGCCCTCCAGCGCCGTGGCAGCGCCGGCGTAGACGCCGGCGCCAAGCAGCAGGCTCAGCCCGCTCAGCATTTTTTTGTTCATTGGGATCTCCCTTGCGTTATTGTTTCCCCGGCAGCGCCCTGCCGCGGCTTGGCGTCACAACGCCGGGTAGCGCCTAGCCGTCGTCAGCGGCAACGGCCGGCACCACCAGTTCAACACAGAGCCCCTGGCCTTCCGGGCTTTGTACGTGCACCCGGCCACCGAAGCGCTCGGCGATGGCAGCGACGATAGCGAGCCCCAGCCCGCTGCCGTCGGTGCGGCTGTCGCGCCAGAAACGCCGGGTTAGCTGCGATAGCCCGTGGGGCGAAAGCCCGCTGCCGGCGTCCTGTACGCAAAAGGCAAGCGCCCGGCGGCGATCGCGCCACTGCACCTCCAGGCGCACCGGCGTTTCCGACGGGCCGTGGCGCAAGGCGTTGTCCAGCACGTTGCGCAGTGCGGTCACCGCAAGCTCATGGGGCAGCTGCATCTGCGCTACGGGCCAGGCGCCGATGCGCACAATGCGCTCGGGGTGGCCGGTGTCTTCCATTGCACAGTCGGCCACAACGGCCACGTCGCAGCGCGCGTTCTTTTCGTGCTTGTGCCCTTCGACCCGGGCCAGCAGCAGCAGCTGATCCAGCGTGCGGTTAAGCCGCACAATGCCTTCTTCTGCGTAGTGCAAGGCATCAACGGCGGCCTGCCCTCGCAGCTTTTTGGCGACCTGCACGTGGGTCTTGATCGCGGTCAGCGGCGTGCGCAGCTCATGGGCGGCGTCGTCGGTGAAGCGCTGCTCCCGGGCGAACGCCTGTTCGACTCGGCCCAGCAGCGCATTAAGCGTTGCCACCAGCGGCACCAGCTCCGCCGGCAGCCCCTCGACCGACACCGACGACAGCGTTTCAGGATCGCGCCGGGCAAGCGATGCGCGCAGCCGGGCAAGCGGGGCAAGCCCGCGCCATACCGAAACCCAAAGCGCCACCAGGCTGCCCACCAGTGCGACGATAAACGGCACCACGGCCACCCGCAGCACATCGCGCATCAGCGCGTCGCGCTCGTCCATGCGATCCGCGGTGGTAATGGTCAGCCCGCCGCGCTGATAGGTAAACACCCGCCAGGTCATGCCGTCTTCCCGGCGATAGGCGTGGCCGGGCTCGCCGGGGTCGAGCACTTTTTGCATGTCGCTGTGGGTGCGGGCAATGACTTCCCCCCGGGGGGAATGCACCTGGCAGGCGAGCCCCTCAATGGCCGGGATCGACAGCGAGCGGTGATCGGCCTGCTGCCAGACTTCCGTCGGCAGCTGCTGCATCAGTCCTGCCACCATGCGAGCCGACTGGGCCAGGCGCTGGTCCAGGGTTTCTATCAGCTTGTCTTCCAGATCCCAGGCAAGCCACGCCGCCGCACTGGCCCAGAACAGCGAAAGCGCAAGCCCCAGGGTGAGCAGCAGCCGCGCGCGCAGGCTCAAGGCGATACCTGCCCGGGCGGCGGGTCGCCGGCCGCGCCCGGCACCGCTACCGCCTCGGCGCGGCCCAGACGGTAGCCCAGGCCGCGCACGGTTTCGATCACGCCGTTGCCCAGCTTGCGCCGCAGGTGGTGGATGTGCACGTTGAGCGCGTTGCTTTCCACGTCGTCGTTGAGACCGTAAAGGCTGTCTTTGAGCTGGCCGGCGGAAAGCACGCTGTGCGGGGCGTACAAAAACGCCTCCAGCAGCACCAGCTCGCGCCGGGACAGCACGACATCCTCACCGTTTACCGCTACCTGACGTGCGGCGGGGTCCAGGCTCAGCGGGCCGTGATGCAGAATGCCGCTGGCACGCCCGGCGGCCCGGCGCAGCAGCGCATACAGCCGTGCAACCAGCTCATCGAGATCAAAGGGTTTGACCAGATAGTCGTCAGCGCCGCTGGAAAGGCCGTCCACCCGGTCGCGCACCGCATCCCGGGCCGTCAAAATAAGCACCGGCGTCTGCCGCCCCGCGGCGCGCCACTCTTCCACCAGCGTCAGCCCGTCGCCGTCCGGCAGGCCACGGTCAACAATGACCACATCGCTGTGCACCGTGTCCATCGCCCGGCGCGCCTCGGCCATGGTGGCCACGCCGTCCACCACAAAATCGAAGGTGGCAAGCCCGGCGCGAATGCCCGAGGCCACCAGGGCATCGTCTTCTACCAGCAATACGTGCATAAACGGCTCCTTGTGAGAAGCGAGCGTGGCAACGCCGTATTAAGCCAGCGTTAAGAAAGCGGCCGGCAGCGCGCGCCGCTCGAAGACTTTAGTCGACCACCCGAAGACTTTGGTCGTAACGCCGGCCCGGGCCCTTGGTTTTCACGCCTACATAGCTATACTGTAGTTGTACTTGCCGGACCAGACGTACATCTTTCTCCGAGTGTACCCGGCGCCGTGACGGCCTTCCCCCCGCCGCTACCGCGTACGCCGGCCAGTACAGTGAACCAAGCCCTTTGCCCGCCAGCCCCCCCCCCCCCCCCCCCCGGCGGGCTTTTTTTATCGAACCGCGCACCGCACTTCATTCCACGTGAATCACCACCTCAACGCGGCGGTTGCGCGCCCGCCCGTCCGCCGTGGCGTTATCAGCCAGCGGCCGCGTCGCGGCCAGGCCCACGGCGCGCAGGCGCCCGGGGGCAACGCCGGCGTCTTCCAGCGCCTGTACAATGGCAATGGCCCGCGCGCTGGACAGCGCCCAGTTGGACGGATACTGCTCGGTGCTGATCGAGCGGCTGTCCGAGTGCCCTTCCACCGAAACGTCCCCTTCGTAGCGCTCAATGGTATCCACCAGGCTTGCCACCACGGCCTCGCCGGCATCGCTCAGGCCGGCCTCGGCGGTGTCAAACAGCAGCTTATTTTGCACCCGCAGGTTGATGCCTTCGCTCACCCGGGTTGCCTCCACGCCTTCCAGATCCGGCAGGTATTCAGCCGGCTGCCGCGTCGCCGGCGCACCGTCCAGCGCCTGGGGAGCCAGCGGCTTGGCGTTCACCGGCGGATGATCGGTCAGCACGATCATATAGTCGGCCAGGGGCCGCGTTGTCTCGGCGCCGGCGAGCAACAGCTCAGGCAGCGACGATTCGGGCAGCAGCGCCTCCGGTTTTGCAGCCTGCGCATCCGGACGCGCCAGCAGCGGCGGCGGTGCCGGCCGGCGCGCGGGCAGCCCGGCAACGCCCAGCGCTACGTTGATCGCCGCCGGCGCCAGCGCCCCCGGCGGGTGCGCGGGTGCGCGGCGGGCCGCCAGCGCTTCGGGCAGCGGTATCCCCAGTTTGACCGGCCCGGGCGCGGCGCTGGCCGGCGCGGGCGGCGGCGCCGAGCGCGTCAGCCAGCCGGGGTCTGTCGCCTCGGCAACGACGATGATGATCACAAACAGCGCCACCAGCAGCGTCATGATGTCGATGTAGCTCACCATCCAGGCGCTGTCGCTTTCGTCGTCGTGCTGCGCCTTTAGCAGAGTGTCGTGCTTCAACCCGGTACGATGATCTTCAAGCATGGTCGTTTTCAGGCACCGCAAGGTGCATAGCAAAATGGTATAAAAGGCGTCGTTACACCGGGCCCGCTCAAGTGTTGTGTCACATGGCCGATGCTTATCGGACGTGGCAAACTCTACCACCCGTCGTTTTTATCGCGAAAAGGAACCCGCCTGTGCCGATGTCATTGTTTCTTTGCGGGGCCGGCCCAGCCCGTCGGCTTGCGCAGCCGCTGGCGCTTGCCGCGCTGACCCTGCCCCTGGGCGGCTGCTTTTACGCCAACACCGCCCAGGTGCCGGTGGCAACCACCTACCCCTATAGCGAGCAGCAGCGCATGCAGGCCGCCCACCACTGGGACGTGCTCGCCGGCCACGAGGCCGGCGGCATTGTCACCAGCCAGCGCTTGCGCCTGCGCGATCTGTATCTGCGCGGCAGTGCTGAAACGGCCAACAGCGCCTTTGGCGGCGAATTCCGCCGCGGTTTCAAAGACCTGCTGGCCAGCCGGCTGGTCGCCCGCGGGGCAAGCGTAACCACCGCCCCCACGGCCAACAGCGTCACGCTTACGTTTCGCGTGGAGGTCATACACCACCGCGATCGCGGCTTCACCCGCCCGCCGGTAGGCGCCTACACCGCTCTGGCCGGCGGCGTTGCCGTTGCCACCCTGCCCTATAACCAGTGGAGCGAGCCGGCGCTGGGGCTGATTCCTGCCGCCGTCGGCGCCGATATCGTCAGCGGCAGCTGGACCTACACCGGCAACGAAGAAGTCATCATTACCGTACAGGCCGTAGAAGACGAGCGCATTCTTTACTCCTCGTCCAACATTTACTACATCAACTCGGGCGATCGCCGCCACTATGCGCCGCACCGCGTCGCCCCCCAAACCCCGCCGACCCCGGCCATTCCCGTCACCGATGCCTGGTAGTGCCCATGTTCTCGCGTCTTGTTTGTCTGTGTTACCCGCTGCTCTCGCCACGCCCGCGCCGGTGGCCGGGGCTCGTGCTCGCCGCCGCCGTCGTCCTGCTGGGCGGCTGCAAAACCCTGGGGCCGGCGACGATGTCCGCCTCCCCGGCACCGGGCCCTGGCCTCACGGAACTGGCCCACCAGGCCGCCGAACGCATGACGGCAGGCAATGCCGCGCTGAAAAACAGCGGCCCGATGATCGCTGCCACCTTTGTGGATATTGACGACTTGACGCGCTCGTCCACCTTCGGGCGCATCAGCGCAGAGCTGATCGCCTCGGCGCTGGCCCGTCGTGGCCTCAACGTGCGCGAGGTCAAGATGCGCGATAGCCTGTTCATCGAAGAAAAGGTGGGCGAGTTGATACTGTCCCGCCAGGTCAAGCGGCTCAGCGAACGCTATAACGCCCGCTCGATTCTGATGGGCACCTACGCCCAGGGCCAGGACTACGTCTACGTCAGCGCCCGGATCGTACGCGCCACCGATGCGCGCGTGCTGGGCAGCGCAGATTTTCGGCTGCCGCTTGATAACAACGCCCGCGCCCTGCTGGGAGAAAGCGGGTGGTGATGCCTTGCGATGCTAAAGAGCACGGCGCGACAGGCACCGCTAGCCCAATAGCGCGTAAAACCTCTTCCTGAGTCGCGTTAGTGAGGGAGAGGAGGATGTCAATCACGCATTTGAAGGGAGGATGCGCCATCACTACGCCACCGTCTCTCGACGCGCACCACGCCGCCTGGTATGTCGTCCAGTGCAAGGCCGGCGAGTCGTTCCGCGCGGCAGAGCAGCTTGCCAATCAGCACTTTCAGGTCTTTCATCCGGTGCTGGAGCGCAAGCGGCGCCGGCAAGGCAAGCTTACCTGGGTGTGCGAGCCGCTATTTCCGTTTTATCTGTTTATCCAGCTGGACACAATCAACAGCAACTGGCGGCCGATTCGCTCAACGCGGGGCGTGCTGCGCATTGTCAGCTTCGGCCACGTTCCCGCCGCCGTACCCGATGCGCTGGTCGCATCGCTGCAGCGCTGCCCTCACCGCCGGGAAGGCGCTCACACCCGCTTTTCCGCCGGCGACTGCGTCCGCATTGCCGACGGGCCGTTCAAGGGCATCAGCGCCGTTTTTCAGTATGCCAAGGGCACCGAACGCGCCGTGGTTTTACTCAACATGCTCCAGCAGCCGCGCCCGGTGGAAATGCCCAGCGACCATTTAACAGACTGAGGCGTTAAGCGAATACCTCAGCGCCGGCAAACGCACTGCCGGCCTGGTCCTTGTCTGAAAGCGCAAGCGCCACGCCGGGGTCGGGCCAGTCAATCCCAAGCTCGGGGTCATCAAAGCGGATGCTGCGCTCGGATTCGGGATGGTAGTAGTCGGTGGTCTTGTAGAGAAAATCCGCCGTCTCGGAGAGCACCACAAAGCCGTGGCCAAAGCCTTCCGGCACCCACAGCTGGCGGTTGTTCTCAGCGGAAAGCTCAACGCCGACCCACCGGCCAAAGCGCGGGGACGAACGGCGCAGGTCCACGGCCACGTCCCACACCGCCCCGTGGGTCACGCGCACCAGCTTGCCCTGGGTCTGTTCGAGCTGGTAGTGAATGCCGCGCAGCACGCCCCGGCGCGAGCGCGAGTGGTTATCCTGCACAAACGTCCGAATGCAGCCGGTGGCCGCCTCGAAGGCGCGCTGGTTGAAGCTTTCCATGAAAAAGCCGCGGGCATCGCCAAACACCTTCGGCGCAAGGATGACCACCTCGGGCAGTGCGGTTTTTTCTGCGTGCATTACATCCCCTCCCGTGCGGCCTGCAAGCGGCGTTTCAGGTACTGGCCGTAGCCGGTTTTTTTCAGCTTCTGTGCCGCACTTTCAAGCTCGGCATCGCTTAGCCAGCCCTGCAGCCAGGCGATTTCTTCCAGGCAGGCAACCTTTAGCCCCTGGCGGTGCTCAATGGTTTGCACGTACTGGCTGGCCTCCAGCAGGCTGTCGTGGGTGCCGGTATCCAGCCAGGCAAACCCCCGGCCCAGCCGCTCTACGGTCAGCGCGCCGCGCTCAAGGTAGGCGTTGTTGATGCTGGTAATTTCAAGCTCGCCGCGCGCGGACGGCGTAACGCTCCGGGCAATCTCCACCACGTCGCTGTCGTAGAAATAAAGCCCGGTCACCGCATAGGGCGATTTTGCCACCTCGGGCTTTTCCTCGATGGAAATCGCGCGCCCTTCGGCGTCAAACTCCACCACGCCGAAGCGCTCCGGGTCGTTGACCCGATAGCCAAACACCGTCGCCCCGCCGGGCTGCTCCGCCGCTCGCCTGAGCTGGTCGGAAAAGTGCTGGCCGTGAAAGATGTTATCGCCCAGTACCAGACACACCGGTGAGTCGCCGATAAACGCTTCGCCGATCAAAAATGCCTGGGCCAGACCGTCCGGGCTTGGCTGCACGGCGTACTCAAAGCGCACGCCGAAGGCCTCGCCGCTGCCCAGCAGGTTCTGGTACTGGGGCAAATCTTCCGGCGTGGAGATAATCAAAATCTCGCGGATGCCCGCCAGCATCAGCACCGAGATGGGGTAATAGATCATCGGCTTGTCGTAGATGGGCAGCAGCTGCTTGGAAACCCCAAGGGTAATCGGGTGCAGGCGGGTGCCGCTGCCGCCGGCCAGAATAATGCCTTTACGCTGCATGGTACGACCTTGTTTCCTGAAGAGTGAGCGCCAGCTGAGCGCGCCAGTCCGGCAGCGTAATGCTCAGGGCGTGTTCCAGCTTTTTGACGTTAAGGCGCGAGTTGCGCGGCCGCCTGGCGGGGGTCGGGTAGTCTTCCGTGGCAATCGGCGCTACCGCCTCGGGCGTGATGGCAAGCGGCATGCCAAGCCTCGCCGCCTCAACAAACGTCGCCCGGGCCACATCCCACCAGCTGGCCTCGCCGCGCGGGGCCAGATGATACACCCCGCGCGGAATCGCTGCCTGCCCGGTACGCGGCCAAGGGGCCAGCGCAAGCGCGGTGACCTGTGCAATCAGCCTTGCCGGCGTGGGCGCACCGATCTGGTCGGCCACCACGGCAAGCGACTCGCGCTCCGCCCCCAGGCGCAGCATGGTGTTAACGAAATTCTTGCCCGGGGCGCTGTATACCCAGCTGGTGCGAAACACCAGATGCGCGCTGCCGCTTTGCACCACCGCCGCATCGCCGTCGCGCTTGGTCTCGCCGTAGCTATTCACCGGCGCAGTGGCGGCGTCTTCGGCCCAGGGCGTATTGCCTGCGCCGCTGTAGACGTAGTCTGAGGAATAATGCACCAGCCACTTGCCGTGGCGCGCGCAGTACGCGGCCAGCTGTGCAGGAAGCTCGGCGTTCAGCCGCCGGGCAAGGGCGGGCTCGTCTTCGGCCTTGTCCACCGCCGTGTAGGCCGCCGCGTTGACGATCAGGTCCGGCGTGTGGCGCTCAAGCCAGGCGTCCACTGCGGCGGCGTCGGCCAGGTCCAGCTCGGCGCGTGCAGGGGCCAGCACCCGGCCCAGCGGCGCCAGCGCCCGGCACAGCTCAAAACCGGCCTGGCCGCTGGCGCCGGTAAGCAGAACGGTGGCTGCTTCAGCGTTGGCATCTGCCATTACAACACCCCCAGCCGCTGGCCCTGGTAGCGGCCGTCCTGCACGCGCTGCCACCATTCGCGGTTATTCAGGTACCACTGCACGGTCTTGCGCAGGCCGGTTGCAAAGGTTTCCGCCGGGCGCCAGCCAAGCTCGCGCTCGATTTTCGAGGCATCAATGGCGTAGCGCAAATCATGGCCCGGGCGGTCGGCCACAAAGGTGATCAGCTCCCGATACGAGGCCCCGTTCGGCGCGTTTTCCGGTTTCAGCTCGTCGAGCAGATCGCACAGGGCGTGCACCACTTCAAGGTTGGTTTTCTCGTTGTGGCCGCCGATGTTGTAGGTCTCGCCGTTTTGGCCCTCAAGGGCTACGCGTACCAGCGCACGGGCATGGTCTTCCACGTACAGCCAGTCGCGCACCTGCTGGCCGTTGCCGTACACCGGCAGCGGCTTGCCCGCCAGGGCGTTGAGCATCATCAGCGGAATCAGCTTCTCGGGAAAGTGGTACGGCCCGTAGTTGTTCGAGCAGTTGCTCAGCACCGCCGGCAGCCCAAAGGTACGCTGCCAGGCACGCACCAGATGGTCCGAACTTGCCTTGCTCGCGGAATACGGCGAGCTGGGCGCGTAGGATGTCTCTTCAGTAAACAGCGCGTCCGGGTCTTCCAGATCGCCATAGACTTCGTCGGTGGAGACGTGGTGAAAACGAAACCCGGCAGCTTTTTCCGGCGCGCTCTGCTGCAGGCCCTGCCAGTAGGCGCGCGACGCTTCCAGCAGCGTATAGGTGCCCATGATGTTGGTGTGCATGAACGCCGCCGGCCCGTCGATGGAGCGGTCCACGTGAGACTCCGCCGCCAGATGCATGATCACGTCCGGCTGATGCTTGCCAAGCACGCGGGCCATGGCCGGCGCGTCGGTAATATCGGCGTGCTCGAAAGCGTAGCGCGGGCTGTCGGCCACCTCGGCCAGCGACTCCAGGTTGCCCGCGTAGGTCAGCGCATCGACGTTGACCACCGAATGCGCGGTATCGTTGAGCAAATGGCGCACGACCGCCGAGCCGATAAACCCCGCCCCGCCGGTTACCAGTATTTTCACCTGTCAGGCTCCTTTCTGTGGTTGGCCGCTCACCTTGCCGCCGAGACGCTGTTTCGGCCATGAGCCGCCGCCGGTACAAAAATCAGGCGCGCAGCATAGCATTACCCGGCGCTTTATGGCGCGGGTCGCCCGGCGTGCGCGCAAACAGTTGACCACTCGGCCGCCGGCGTCCATGCCACTAGCGGCAATGGCTATCGCCGGGCGGCCGCGCCCTTCTTTCCGCCGTCGGCTGTATAGCAACGAACAATACCTTCAAACTCGTACAGCAGCGCCCGAATACGGCCGATGCTGAACGCAGGGGCGATGACCGTGCCGCGGTTTTCAAGGGCCTGTTCGATGGTGCTTTCCAACGCACGCACGGTGCAGATATCAAATTCACTTCAAACTGGGCAAAGCTGTCCTCGGCGGCATCTTCGCCCTGAAACAGCCCGCAGTCCACCAGCAGCGAATGCTCACTACTGGCCACGAGCTGATGACAGCTGCCGGTCACGCCGGATGCGCCGCCGTGGTGAAGGAAGAATGTGCGGATAGTCCGCGTTTGATGCATCGATGGCCTGCATGATTCATTCCTTTAAACGTTATTTTTCTCGAGCCTGCTACGCCAGTACCTGACGCGAGACGAATGGCTCAGTCAAAATCAAAACTCAACTCGTCGTCATCGCCGAAGAACTCGTCCAGGTTCTCCGGCGCTGCTGCGCTGGCGGGGTTGAGCCGTGCCAGGCGAGCCAGCAGATGGGTCTGGGGGATGGAGAGGTTGATGGCGTAGGCGATGGGCAGCGCCTGGGCGCGGCGCAGGGTCAGGAAGCTCTCATCGTCGAGCTGAGCAAGCGCATGCTCGTCGACCCTATACAGGCCGTCGATGGAGAGGCCCAGCGGGTCGCGCAGCGTCTCTGGCCAGGGCGCTAGTATCCCGGCACTCGCCAGGGCGTCCAGCGCCTTTTGGGTGGTCTGCTGCTTGCGGTGGATCGCCTTGAGCGCTTCCACGCGGCTCGCCACGGCATCAAGCATCTGGCCCTCGGCATCGAAGAAGGGCTCACCCTCTCCCTCACCGGCCAGCATGCCGCTGTCTCGGTCAAAGGCCACCAGTCCCTTCTCGCCCACGCTGACGATCTCGAACGGCCAGCTAGAAAGCCACTCGGGCCGATAGTGGCCCAGCCATTTGCCTTCTCGGATAAAGAGGTTGTAGCCGTTTTCCAGGCCGCACACGCCCATCAGCCGCCATTCGCGGCCTTCCTTGACGGCGGCCAACGGCATGGCGGCCGCGGCCTTGGCCAGCTCCCCGGCATGGAGCGGGATTAACGAGCGATGTTGAGCAAAGGCGAGATCCTGAGGTGGATGCCAGGTCTTGCTCTGGCATTCCCGGGGGCTTAGTACGAGCGGTGTGGGCATAAAGACGCCTTTTATTGAATGATGTCCGGTGTGTCATATGCCGGCCCACCCTGGGACCGGCGGTGATAGCTTTACTGCAGTGATGGGATCACATCCACTGCCTCTCGAAGTCGCTCGGGACTTAGGTGCGCATAGCGACTGGTTGTGCGCGCATTGGCATGGCCCAACAGTATCTGGACTTCATATAAACTACGCCCGGCGTTGACCAGAAAACTGGCAAAGCTATGGCGCAGATCATGCAGGCGAAGGTCCGGCAACCCGGCCTGCTTTCTGGCCTTACGCCAGCTGTAGTAAACGGTGACAAAGGGCTTGCCGGTCGCCGGATTCGTGAAGATCCAGTTGTCCTGGGACGGATACGTCACCTGACGCTGAGCGAGAAGCGTCAGCGCTCCGGTCGATAACGGGACGTGCCTGATGCGCCCGGCCTTGGTGTGCGGTATGCGCCAATGCTGATGGGTCCAATCAATATCCTGCCAGCGGGCATTGAGCACCTCACTTTTGCGCGCCCCGGTATAGAGCAAAAACGATACGATATCAGCGAGACACGGGTTATCACTCTGGCGAACACTGATCAGTAAACGCGAGATTTGCTTTTGGTTCAGATAGCGCTCAATACGATTGTCTTCCTTGAGACAGCGAATATAGCGCACCGGGTTATCGCTGATGCCCTGAATTTTCCAACGCAGCGCCAGGCGATAGCCATAGCCCAGAATCGCCAGCACCCGGTTAATGGTCGCCGGTGCATAGCCACGGGTCTGCATAGCACCTACCAGGCGTGCAATATCGGCTCCGTTCAGTTCTCCCATGCCCCGAGGCCCAAAGCATGTCAATACATGCAGACGAAGAAGCGTTTCATCCGTTTTCCAGCTGCGCTTATAAGTTTGCACATAAGGCAGGTAATACTCCGTAAAGAACGCCTCTATCGTAGGGCCGGCACCCGGCAGCAATACCGCCCGCGGGTCCATCCCGACTCGCACCTTGCGCAGGGCCTCTCGAGCCTCGGTGCGCGCCTCTTCTAGCGTCATGATGCGAGCGTCTCCCAAAGTGAGGTAGCGCGTACGCCCCCGGGCACGATAGCGCAAACGGTATGCCATGCGGCCACTACGCTGAACATCGACATAAAGCCCGCAAAACAACGTATCAAGCACCGCCCAGTGCTGACGGTCAGCTGGGCAGACCAGTGCCTGCACGACGGATTCAGTCAGAAGGGTAACAGTCATGGCGAGCTTCCTCTGATGGGTGGTTCCTTCAGAGAAGCATTGCCCAACAGAAAATGCCGCCATCTCCAACGGGGTCTTTAGCCACGGTTACAGCTTGCGATAAAGGTTGTCGATGGGTTGTGCGGTTGATGCGTGTAAAAAATCATTCTAAAACAGAACGTTGAGAAAAGATAACCAGTGACCTCACTGAAGGCCTGAACGCGCTGCTGGCCGCTCGTGACGGCAAGGAAACCTACCTGGAAAACGCTCGCAGCAACGAGACGCTTCAGGACAACCAGAACATCGACGCTGATTCTGACGTGGGTGCTGTTGAAACCGCTATCGGTGACGAGTACACCGCTGCGGCAAGCAACGCGTCTGGCCTTGGTCAGCTGGTCGACGTGAGCAACTTCGGCAAGCGCTCCGACGCTGTTCAGAACGCGGCTATCGAAGAAGCAGTAACCGAAGCCGAGAAAGACGTGTCCAACGCCAAGGATGCAGTGGCACAGGTTGACGGTCTGGCGAAAGCGTCCAGCACCCTGTCTTCCGCACAGCAGGCGTACAAGGCAACGCTGGAAACGGCCAACGACGCTTTTGCTGAAGCGGCAGGCGAAGTGACTACTGGCTCTGGCAAGATTCCTGCTTCCGGCAGCGACCTGAATGGTCCGCTGAAGCTGGCCACTGCTTACGACAGCCTCGACGAGCTTACTGGTGCAGCGGATGCTGCCAAGACAGCTGGTAACTCTGTCACGCTGGTCGAAGACAGCACTGGTTCTGCCAAAGATGTTGTCGTCATCGACGAAAAAGGCAAGGTCAAAGCTGCTGACGGCATCAACGCGGATGACGTGACCAACATCGACGCGCTGGTAGCCGACCTGCAAGCGGCCTTCAACGCGGGTGTGGCGAAGGACAACTCGCTGAACGCCTACAACGTGGCCGCTAACGAAGTGCTGAACATCGAGAGCGAGCTGGTATTCACTGCAAGTGATGATTCGGTTATCGACGGTCAGCTGGTTGAAGGGCTTGATAGCGACGGCACGACCACTAAGCAGTATATCGAGAAGGGCGCGGCCGGCTCAGAAGAATACTTCGAGATCAGTAGCACCTCGCTGAACAGTGACGGCAATATTGTTCTGAAAGCCGCTGGTACAAAAGAAAAGACTGATCCGACCAATCTCAGCGATCAGGACATCACCGACGTCATCATCGACGAAGGCGTGTCTAGCAACACACTGGTGGAGGCTGACGGCGATCTGACTGCTAACTTCAAGGCCGGCGCTGACCTCAGCACTGGCGTAGTCGAAGCCGAGGACACCCTCGAAACGCTGAACAAGGCTATCGAGCGCTTTGAAAACGCGCGTGACCTGAAAGACGGCCTGGACGGCAAGGACGAAGCGATCAAGACTGCTTCTGACGCGCTGGACGAAGCCGGCTTTGACGTGGTTGATCTGGACGGTACAACCGCCGCCGCGACCAGCGACGACGACGTATTCCTGACCGTTGAAGGCCAGGATTCCGCGATCACCAACTTCGGTCTGCAAGGCGACGACCGCCTGTACGTCGGCAACGACTACACGCTGGTTGAGCTGGGCGCCAACGAGAGCATCAACAACCGTGTCGGCGATGCCAACGCGCTGGAAGTGTTCTACCAGGAGTCAGCCGGTAACCTGGAGCTGTTTGTTGAAGGCCAAGCCTTCGCAGGCAACGCGACCACTACCGAAGACGTTACCCAGATCACGCTGACCGGCGTTTCCGCTGACGACGTGAACTTCGAAGGCGGCTTCCTCAGCTCTACTGCTGCCGCTGACATTGCCTAAGCTCCTCTGAGCGATCCACGTTGAGGAGAGCTCGCGCTCCCTTATCGAGTGATAACCCCCGGCTTCGGCTGGGGGTTTTTGCGTGTGCCCAAACACAAAAAAGCCCGCCTCAAATGAGGCGGGCCTAGGGTCACTGAGCGAACTCAGCTAGCCAAAAGACACGGGGTCTTAGGCGATGTCGGCAGCAGTGCCGCCTACGATGTAGCCACCGTCAAACTGCAGGTCATCAACATTAACACCAGCCAGGGTGATTTCGTCGACTTCCTGAGTAGCAGCGTTGGAGCCAAAGTCCGCTGTTTCCAGCGTTATAGTGACGTCGTTGCCGTCTTGAGTGAAGAACACTTCCAGAGCGGAATCATCGCCATCAGTGTCGACGTCGCCTTCGTTGAAGGTGAAGTCGGTGCCGATGAAGAGACGATCTTCACCGTCGCTACCGAAGCCAGTGATGGTTTCGTCGCTGCCGCTTTCGTACAGGAACAGATCGTTGTCGTCGGTGCCTGCAGTACCGTCGGTCAGCTCGTAGCCCAGCTCAGAGATCGCTTCATCAGCGTCAGTGATGGCCTGGTCTTTAGCGTCGAGACCGTCGTTCAGCGCTTTGGCAGCGGTGTAGTCGGCAACCGCCTCGTTGAAGCTGACCAGCGCCTCTTGCTCTGTGATCAAAGCCAGTGAATCCGGGGCTTTGGTATTGATAACGTTAGACAGATCGACGTCTGCTGCTTCGCCGTCGGTCACAGCAGGTGCGGTGATGTTGGTAGAAGCGTCGGTTGAATCAGCTTCCGCGTTCATTACAGCTTCCGCCGCACTGTTGATCTTGTCTACCGCATTATCCTGAGTAACGTTGGTGTTGTACTCAGCTTTGGCAGTAGCGAAAAGCGCGTCGATGCCTTCCAGACCTTTGCCATCGGCGGTGATGACCAGATCGCCGTCGCTGTTTACTTTGATGTAAGTCGTAGCACCGCCATTAGTTTTGACGACAAAATCAGTTTTGTCCTGGTAGTCAGAAGTTACGGTTACATCGCCATTAACCTTACCAAATTTGGCCATTTCACCGAGGTTCTCTGCTTCTGCAGCATCGACCGCTTCAGCTGCGTTTTCCAGCGCAGTTTCGGCGTTTTGCAGCGCATTAACCTTGCTCAACAGACCTTTGGTCTTGTCTACCGTTGCGGTGAGATCAGCGATTTCTTTCTCGTAGTCAGAACGCTGATCAGAAATCATCGACTCGCGAACAGACTCAGATGCGCTCTTGAACGCGTAGCTTGTAGCCGCTGAGCCCTTAGCCATAGCATCTTCGACGCCCTTAGCGGCACCAGAAGCACCTTCCAGCACATCGTCGATGGCCGTTTCGATCTCGCCATCTGTCGGGTTAGCTACGTCGGCAGCATTAGCCGTCAGTGACGCTGCAACTGCATCTTCTTCAGCGGCATCGCTGAGGAAGTCAGACTTGTCAGCAACGGCAGACTGGTATGTCTCCAGAGCTTCAGTGAGGTCTGAGTGTGAGAGTCTTCAAAACTTTCCATAAGTCCACGTTTTCCCAATCCTTTTTAAACCCTGCCGGAGTGCCTTGCGAGTAACCGACCTATGACCGAAACTCACGATTTCAAAAAAGTGGTCTCTTTGATCATCCGGTAAAATGCCCCAACACCTTTCCCCACCGAACGACCGGTAACGTACCGAACGCCTACGTTCATAAACGGCGTGTTTATGGATATTCGAGGCCACATGCGTTAGCTCCGACACTTCGACATACCGGCATGGATTTTACAGCACTCTTACGCTGCCAATCTCTTTCACTGATGATAGCTGGATTGCGATGACGGCGAAATGCTCGGAAGGCTCAATATTTGAGTGCAGAAATGCCGTGATTAATAAAACCAACGTCACGACTCAAAGGGCAATTTTCAGGGCTTTCCGGCTATCTTTTGGGATCATCTATCAGGATATGTCGAGCATCAGAGACCGTATCCATCAGCTCACGTCGGGTACGTCGGGTACGTCGGGTCACTCTTCAATCCTTATACTCAACCACTGGAAATGTCTCTATACTTGACGCATCATTCTTACAGAATAATAAAGGACATAATACCGCTACGCGGGGATACATTATCTTCTTTCCCTGCGGTCATGACTATTCTTACTATTCTGGCTAACGCTATATAATAAGAGGAATGAAAAATATACTCAGGATAGCCATTAATAAATAGGGTGGTAATTAATAATACTGGATAACGGGTAATAATTAATGGTTGAATACAGAATGATGATTAATGAGCAATGGATAATGGATAATGGATAATGATTAAATATAGGATAAAAAAAGATCAACTATCCACCAACTTCGCTACGCGAGGGATAATCAATCTTTATCCCTTCGGTCTTGACTATCCTTTTATGATTCTGGCTAACGCATATACTTCAATTAGTGATGATAAAAAACACTTACATGATCCGTGATACCTCATCCTTTTATTATGCATACGAATAAAGAAATGATCGCAAAATACGCCTTCCAATGCCTTTTGCTCCCCTTTATTTCTTCCCATCATAATATCGGACTCGTAACAGGTCAGACGGGCATCAGCTGATTGATGGTCTCTGGCCCCCATCCCAGTGAAAGGGGGTGAGGCGACAGCCAATGGATCACTTTAAGGCTCTCCTTACACCCGACGTACCCGACATACCCGACGATAACTGCACCGGCCTTTCCATGATCACGTGAAGGCTATCCTTACACCCGACGTACCCGACATATCCGACGTATAGCTCTCCCGGCTCTGACCAGGATCACCGTGATACCTGACTCATAATGCGCGTTATTGCCCCGTTCATGGCATTTAAAAGGAGATGGAGACCAATAGTTTTATTTTTTCGAATGAACGCTGATAAGTGCCTGATCCAAAATATTCGTGCATAATGGGTGCCCAAATTTCTGACAAAAAGCGGACAGAATAATGGCAAGGCGCTTCGTCGAATCACTATCTGAATCTGAACTGCACACGCTGCTTTCTGCTTATCACCATGGTGAGAAGTGCGCTCTGCGCCGTCGTGCCCATGCTATTTTGCTGAGTGATCAGGGTCATACAATCAACCAAATCAGTGAGATACTGCAGGTTCGCCGTGATGCCGTATCCATATGGCTCAAGAAGTGGGAAGTGTCGGGCCTCGACGGGTTGATCGACAAGCCACGGAGTGGACGCACACCGGCCCTAGATGATGCGGACCATCAGCGGCTACAGGAGCTGGTCGCTGAGCAACCCCATCAGCTTCGCTCCTTGCATGCCCGCTTTCAGGAAGAAACGGGGAAAATTGTTAGCCTGATCACGCTTCGTAGAGCGCTAAAAAAAACGGTTTCAGCTTCAAACGGATCCGGCATTCGCTGAAGGAACGGCGCAACGAAACGGATTTCCGCAACACCCAAGGCCTCATCAAGGTACTTCAGCAATGGGAAGATCTCGGTGACCATGAGCTCTACTATTTTGATGAATCAGGCTTTTCACAGTCGTCGTCAGTCCCTTACGCCTGGAGCCCTGTCGGCGAACCATGTGAGATAACGGCCTACTCACATAGCCGAAGGCTGAACGTGCTGGGATTCCTCAGCCGAGCGGGGAAATTGGTTTATCACACGACGACTGAGTCGGTCACCACGCAAATTGTTATCGAGGCGTTCGATCAGTTTGTGGCGCAGAAAGATCCCGATACCTTTGCTGTCGTGGTGCTTGATAACGCCAGCATGCATCGCTCCAAGGCCTTCAGGCGGAAGATACTTGAGTGGATGTCGCATCGCGTGCACCTGGTTTACCTATCGGCTTACTCACCAGAGCTGAACTTGATTGAGATACTGTGGCGGCAAATGAAGTATGCATGGTTGCCGCTGGGAGCCTATCTCTCTTTTGATCGCCTCTGTGATGAGGTACACCGCCTACTTGGTGGTTATGGCACTGAATACGCGATTAATTTTGAATAAGCACTTATTGGGAGGATGAAACATCAAAAAAACATCCCCTACCGTCTGGCAGAGGATGCTGAAAACCCGTTATCAAGGAGCATCGACCGGGGTAAAGGCTATCTGCTCCAGTGCTGTTGAAGCAGCGTTGGACGCTTGCTGGAGCGTCTTCTGCGATAGATGGGCATAGCGCAACGTGACCTTGGGGCAGGAGTGCCCGAGGATCTTCTGGACTTCGTAGAGCGTACGACCACTATTGACCAGCATCGAGGCATACTGGTGGCGGCAGTCATGGATGCGAAACTCCGGGAGTCCTGCTTGCTGGCGTAGGCGGTGCCATACCCACGTAATCGTCGTCAGGGGCTTGCCCGTTTGTTGACTGATGAAGAGATGCTCATGGCCGCCACATTGCTGCCAAATATCGTCCAGCAGCTTGACGGCAACATCGTTCAGGGGGATCAGCCGCGTTTTCTTGCCCTTGGCGTTAGCAGCGGGAATACGCCACTGTCGGGCCGGGATATCAATGTCGTGCCAGCGGGCCTTCAGGGCTTCTCCCAGCCGGGCTCCAGTGGATAACAGCAACAGGATCACTTGGCAAACGACGCGATTATGGTCTGTATTCAGCACATGCAGCAGGCGATTCAGCTCATCCTGCGTCAAGTAGCGCTCCTTCTTGTTGTCGGCATTGAAATGCTTAACGCCTTTTACCGGATTATGCTCGGCGACATCCCACTGAATGGCCAGGTTGAAGATATAGCTCAGCAGCATTAACTGGCGATCACAGCTGGACGGGGCCAGCCCCTTTTCCCGGAGGGCCTGGTGGAACGTCACGACCTGCCGCCGCGTAATTTGATCCAACGGGCTGTCGCCAAACACCGGCAGCAGGTAGTTTTTCAGGAAGGAGACGTCGGTTTCCCAGGAGCGTTTGCGCACCTTCACGTAGGGCAGATAACGTTCCTCCACGAAGCGGGCGAACTCGGGCGTGGCCTTGCGCTTCTTCGTCTCGGCGCGTGGATCTTCCCCCAGCATGATACGGGCCTTCAGCTGCTTCGCCTTCTTGCGGCCTTGCGGGATCGTTAACTCAGCGGTCGTGCCCAGCTTGGCATACTGCGTCTTGCCGCGTTCGTTCTTGTAGCGAAGATACAGGGTGCCCACGTGGGGATTGGTGGCCCGCAGCTCCATCAGGAAGCCGGGGAATTGGGTATCACAGTACTCGATCTTGCGCTTGCCGTCGGGGCAGCGAAGCGTTTTGATCACGGATTGACTCAAGGCTATTTTCGGCATCATTCAGCTCCTTGGTTACTTTAGGCATGACGTCTCCGGATCGGCCCTTTTTTGGACCAATCTGGGGTACTTTTGAGGGAGATAGGCCACCCGCAGGTGGCCCAGTAGGTAAGATCGTGACGTTTCAGCACATCACGGGTAAGGCGCTATGCCGAGGCGTGGAGCAGCTGAGCATGGTAGGTGAGCGTCACATAGCGCTTTTGCGTGCGTTGGCGAACAACGTGAATACCGGCCCGCTGAAGCATTTCGTAAAGGTCGCTTCCCTGCTGCAGCCGTTTTCCCAGAGAGACGGCGTTGTGCGGGAGTGCCTGGGGAGAGACATAACGGGCCACCTCTGGCGCAAGCTCGTCCAGCGCTTCCAGCAGCTGCGTGGGTGTGCCTTCCCAGTGCCCATGCCTGACTTGCAGTAGCTGATCAACCAGGTAAGCCACGGGGTCGCTTTGTAACGTCGTCGCATAGGCGTGGCGTAAATTATCGGCGTATGCCTGCTCGACGGATGAGTCGGGTTCGACGGATGAGTCACTGTTAACGACTTCGCCCGTATCCGTATCCACTACGTCGTCGGCATGGGGTTGATCAGCGCCATGGGGAGCATCATCGGTATCGTCCTGGGCATCCGGCTCGCCATCGTCTTGTGCCTGCACCCGGTCAAAGGCGGCCAGCCAGCGGCAGAAATCCACCGCCCGTTCATTGATGTGTGGCCTGGCGTCAGGCCATTCCCGCATGATATCCACGCAGAGCCGCAGCAAACTCCCCATAATGCGTGATTCGTTATCATCCAGCCATGCGGTCATCTCGGATTCCGACTGGCGCTGATCCGGCGTTAGCGGATTGAAATGCAGATAGAGCGAGCGGCTGATCAAGTCGTGTTTCACAAACGGCTGCTTGAGGCCATTGAATACCAGCGTGCTTTGCAGCTGCGTGACCACGGAATCCCGATTCGTAAACAGCTTGCGATTGACCATAGCGCTGCCGGTAGCGACCTGACAGAAGCTGTCGCTTAGGCGCGAAGAGATACGCGATATGTTGTCGAATATCGGTACGTCGCATGCCAGCGAGCTAACCGCAATATCGTCAAAGCTATCCGGCATCCGCTGCACCCCGATCGCACTGGGGTCCAGAAAGCGCTGAATAATGTGCTGGCAAAACGAGGTCTTACCGCTCCCCTGTGGCCCCAGCAGCACAAGAAACACCCGCATCAGACGAGGGTCGCGCTCATGGGTCAGGTTATAGGTGAGCCAGGCGATAAAGAGCAACGCTTCTCCTTCTTCCAGCTGCGGCATCAACCCAATGAGCTCGCTCACCGCATCATGGGTATCCATGTTCGTGGGCGTCGGTAGCGCGAGCTGCCGATCAAAAGGCACCATGACCACACGTTCATCAGGGCAAGTCGTTGTGAGCTGCACGCCTTCATCCGGCGTCAGCACCGCATATTGTCCAGCGGCATTGCCCAGATCGATGATCACACGCCCGACGTGCGGAGACCCCTGGATACGTCGCATAACGCGGGTCATTAGCGCCTTGGGCTTCAGCTTGAACGCATTGTCGTGGCACCACTGCCGCACCTTATCCGGCGTGGCGTCAATCCCCTGATCATCCAGTTGGAGAGCCAACGTCTCGCAAAAGGCCAGCTGATCCAGCGGGAAGGCGCGACCATCGGCTTGCCGGGCATACAGCTGGCGAGCCGCCTGATCGTTCACGATGGTATAGTCCTGCTCCAGCAGCTCGGGAAGCGCCGTATTGAGCTCTTCTTTTTGCGATGGACGACGCTTGGGCTTTGGCTGTACTACCGGCTTGCCATGAGATTTATGAGTCATTTTTATTACCTGCTAAAAGTGAGAGACGACATCCCCTTGAGCACGCCGAAGGGCATGCCGCCATAAAAGAGAAATAGAAAGAGCGTGGCGGTTTAGCGACGCATCGATGCCGTTAACACTTCACGGGCTCGCGAGCACCAAAACGAGGGTGACTCACCGGCAGCGTAGCTACAGGCCACCAACCAGCGCATCAGCTCAGGATGCGTCGGATGTTCCAGGGGCAGCAGCGGAAGGATGCGCAAGGCTTCCTCGGCATAGGGCTGTGTTTCCGTGAGCAAGCCAGCCAGCGGATCGATAACCCGGTCGTGAGACAGGCACTCCGGGGCATAAAACGGCGTCAGCAGGCACGCAGGACGATGCCAACCTTGCTCGGGCGTCACGCACCAGGGGCCGTCGGGAAGCAGCATGGCAACGCCATTGCCGTGATAGGAAGAAACGCCATAGGCGGGCACGGTATGCCGCTGATGGGTACGGGCCTTCTCGACCGCGCCAATGAGCCACTGGGTCTGGCACATGGCGTTCGATGTACCTAGCTGGGCTGTCAGGCAAAAGCGCAGCCAATCGGAGAGCGCATGGGCACCATCCTGGGGGTAAAAAGGCTGAGCAAATACACAGGCCCAGTTCTCGTCATAGTAACAAAGCAACGGCTGGCCGCTCTGCTCGTCCAGCCTGATTGACAGATGCGTCTGGTACGACGGGTCATTGGCGGCAATGCGAGCTTGCTTTAACGCTGAAGGCTGTTGGCGAAATGGCCTCACCAGCCAGAACAGAACTGATAACTGAACAACTTTACTTAGTGCTAACATAAAAACCTACCTTACATATTCGATGATGGATCACTTTGCAGGGCCGCGAGTCGACTTCAGTAAATACGCCTCCTCACACCACGACTTTCATGGCGTGCTTTGCTTGGCCTGCGGAAGCAAGCCTCATGGACTCGCCGCAAGAAAGCAAACTCACCTAAATACTGGAAAAAATGCAGGTGCGCGGCGACATTCAGTTTATAAAGGGTACTTTTAAACTATCTAATATTGAAATAGGCTATTAAAAATACCGCATAACAAAGGGTTATGAAAAAGCACCTATAGCTATATTCTATTGATTTTACGCTTTCTAAGGCACTACAGCACCGGTCCGACACCACTTCACCCTCGCCTGAGCCGACTTATAGTAGCGCTGGTGAACAGTCTGCCCTGGTAGGTGGTCAAGCCGCGCTGATTCAGGATGCGGGCCACGTCGCTGCCCCTCTCGATGCCTTCCTGCTCTTCCAGATGCTGTATTAGGCGCTGCATCCGCAGCTTCCAGTCACTTTGGCGCAGAGTGCGCTGCTGATTCGCCTTACCGGTGTCCTGGTGGCGAATATCGTTCAGCCGGGGGTTACCAAGCACCTTGCCGCGCTCTCGGGCCGCGTTCAGAGCCAGTCGGGTACGTTGGCTAATCATATTGGCTTCGTGCTGGGCCATTGCCGCCAACACATGGATGGTAAGCTGATCCACGTCGGGCAGATCGCACAGCGTGAAGCGGATACCACGGCGCTGCAGCCCGGTGATAAAGTGAAGGTCACGGCTGAGTCGATCCAGCTTGGCGACGAGCAATGTCGCATGAGCCAACTCGGCATAGTCGGCGGCTTGGTGGAACTGGGGGCGATTGGCGTTCTTGCCGGATTCAATTTCCTGAAACTCGGCGATGACCTCTCCCCCGTATTGGGCCAGATATTCCTGGACGGCCTGGCGCTGAGCCGTGAGACCCAATCCTGATCGGGACTGCTGCTGAGTGCTAACGCGGTAATACGCAACAAACCGCCGGGGCATGGAAACAGGCATAGTGCCTCCTTTTCGTCAGTTATTTATCGAATCAAAGGATATCTTTACGCAATCAATCAAGGCGCATAAAAAGCGCCTTTATGGTGGCTATCCCGAGAAGAAAACAATTTGCCATACGGCACCCGAAGGCACCGCATGGAAGATGGACGTTGCATTAAGTCAATGAGCTAAAGTCGTTAGGGTATGGATCAGGTTTCCCAGACGACATCCACGTCATAAACACCGTTGGCGTAATAGCTGAGAAAGTTGTTGATATAAAGATCGAAGAAGTCTCCGACTCTGGAAAGAGCAATGGGCGGTAAGTGGCGCATCTTGCATAGCTCAACGCTGAACTCGAAGTCGACCTCGGTTAGCAGAACGTGGCGACCATCCACGGGGGTATAGCTGAAGTCAGTAATATACCCCAGTCGAAAGCTATTCTTTTCCACATGGCCCAATCGTATTTCCACAGGATGATAACCACCGGCCAGTGGATCATAGTGGGGATCACGGAATACAATCGTCATGGCCAATACCTGAGCCCCTTCAGGTTCCGGCGGTGACTGGTGATACGCCGTTTGAATCTCCCTGAGTAAAAGTTCGATCAATGCCGGCGGCAACGGTAAAGCGTTATCGGTGGTTTGAATGGTGGGCGTGAAAGACATGACAGTCTCCTTGATAAACGGGACCAGCTATTAGTGGCTGATCGTGGATGGCATAAACAAAAACGGCATAGCCCCAAAGTGAGCTATGCCGAATCCTGCATTTCGCTAAACGAACGTTTAGTGTGATGAAAAATCCCGGCCGTTACGGGTCAGGAAAGCATTACCCTTCGTGAGTGCTGGCGGATGCGTTTTCGGGGCTTTCTGCTGCCTTTTCCAGGGGCGTTTCAGTCACACCTTTGGCGGTATGCTGACTCCCGGATACCGTAGTCGTGTCGGCATCTTCCACCTGAGCCAGATTGGCTTCCCGGCGCTTCTTCTGCTCGGCCAGGCGTTGCTGTTTGATGGCATCCTTGCGGGCTTTTTCCTTGGCGACGTGATCGGTGAGGTCATGGCCTTCCTTGATAGCGGTTTGCATCGCCTTCCAGATAGCTTCCCTCCGACTGGCGGGGCTCAATATCAAAGGCTGCTTGTCATCGGCCACCAGCAGCCCTTCGGCCTTGAGCGCGGCACCCAGAAAGCCATGGTTGTTGGCCCCCTTCCGCTCGAACAGGTCTCGAAAGATAATCGCCTTGAACGGCACCATCTGCTGGTCAACGATCTCGATCACCTGAGCCAGCGAAATCCATTCATTGCTGAAATAGCCGCTGGACTGGTTCACGGTAACTCGGCACCAGATCGCCTCAGCCAACGTGGCTTCCTCCTTGGCGATATCCGCTTTCAATAACGCATCGGCTTGATCACGGGTGACGCCAACTTCATAGGTCAGGTGACCTTTGCCTCGGGGACTGAGCTTGGGCGTATCGGCCTGCTTGAGAATACGGATAGCAGAAAGCGTATCGGCTTCCGTTGTGGCGGACGTATCAACCTCGACCGTACCGGACGCCTGTAGCTCAGCGGCGTTGGTCGTATCCGTCCTGGGGGATGCGGGGGCTTTTACCTTGGTCTTGGCCATGAGATAAATCCTTGCGTAGTGATGGCCCGCAGCACTGCCGGAAAGGATCTGCCAGAAAGAGCTTATTTCCGGGGCGTTGCGAGCATGGAAGAGAAAATCAAAGGTGGGATCGGTAGCGATCGTTTTATGCCTCAGCGGGCAGCTTTATGGCGCATGTCCGTGGTGATGTAGGGCTCCAGCAGGCCCAGCGTGGCGGTAATCACACCGACGTCATCCACGTAGCCGACGATGGGAATCGTGTCGGGAATAGCGTCCAACGGGCAGATCAAATAGCCCAGCGCTCCCACGACGCTGGCTTTCAATGCGACGGGTACGACGGGACTCTTGAGCAGGTAGTAGAGCAATTTGGCTCGGTAGCTCAGCTCCTTGTACGTGGTAGGCAGGTGGTAGATCTTTCGCCAGAAGCCCTTTTGCGAGAAGTGCTTGCTATAGCGCTTAGTCATGGGCCTGTCGTCCCAGCGCCTTCAAAGTCGGGCAGTGCGAATCCCTGGGGAATAGCAGGTAGGTACCGCCGCCATCGTCCTGGGTCACGGATAGCAGCAATACGTGCTGGTCGGGCGTGTTGATCAATATCTCCGGCAGGTGGATCAGCTGGAAGCGCTTGACGCGATCCATGCCGGGAATATCGTCGAAGCGATCAGCGGCGTTCAGGACATGCAGTCGAGTGCCGGTGCTGGCCCAAACGTCGTGAGCCGTATTGGGATCATCGCCGAAAGGCAGCGTCATTAAGTGATGGATAAGAAAGTCGTGCAGCGTGGGGGAAAGTACCAGCATGCTTAGCCGGCACGGGGAATCAAGCGTGGTCATATCAACTCCTTCAACGGGTGGTCAAAGGAATAATATGTGCTTGTGAAGCGGGGTTAAGACGGCGGGGATGCCATGCGCGGGGGAGGTAATACGGCAGGCATGGGAAGATCACTGCCGGAACATAGGAACGCAGAAAAACGGCCCTACTGATGCAAAAAAGCCATGCCCCACTCAAGGGACATGGCTCGTTATAGATCGCTTAAAGAGGGTCAATCAGTCGTTGAACACGGCTTCCAGGCTATCCGCTGTCAAAATGTTTTCTATCCATTTTTTGAGCTGATCATTACTGGCGGCGGAAATACGCTGCTCGGCCCAGTCTGGCACGCCATTAAACTTCAAGGTGATCAGGCTGCGCAGGCTAATCGCCATGCCGCGCGTTTCGCCTTCGGCTTGCTCTCGCTTGGCCCAGCTTTCCAGATTGTCTGCCAACATATCTCGATCCTCCATCAAACTTCTCAGCTCATCCACATTGACCCTGGCACCCAGCCATTTCAAATGGCGCTTGAACCACGCGGTGATAATCCGGTCCATGCGTTCCTTTTGCGGGTGCGCCCGGATACTCGCCAGCATCCGATCAACGGCCTTTTGTAGCGCTTCATGGCCTACCTTGGCGTTTTCCACCCCGAACACACCGCTTAACGGGCTATTGCGTTCGGCCAGTTCTTCATCGCTATAGCTACGTTCTTCTACCAGATAATAGCGCAAATGCGGCTGAAAGGCGCGCAGGAAGCTCGGCGGCTTGGGGCTTACCATCTCGTAGACATCTTCCGCCGCTGTCCAGGGCTGGTTGCCATTATAAAGCACGATCGGGAATACCGGCGGGAACCCTTTCTTGGCCGTGGTGACGCCGTTTTTGATCAGATGGTCATGGAAGCTGGCGACGTAGTGCATCATCCGCAGCGGCATGCGTAAATCCACTTTGGACTGAAACTCCAACAGGATATACAGGTAGACCCGCTGGGTAATGCCTTCCCACGTGGCATTCACGGACCAGACCACGTCCTCGATCTTTTCTTCGTAGAGCGGCGTAATGTAGTGGCCGTTGTGCTGCTCCAGCGTGGAGAAGTCCATCAACGCGGCAATCTCGCTCGGTGCAAAGCCCTCGATCAGCTGCTCGACAAATTCAGGGTGGCTAAAGAGCTCTTTGTACCCGGTATCGTGGTGGTTGGTGGCCATGCGTGCTCCTGTGCAATAACTTCTAGTCTAGCACATCACGGCAACACCCACGGAAAAGCCCCTTTCTCGGGGCGTTTAGGCCGCTTATCCCGGCGGTGAGCAGGATAACCTTCACGGCGGGCTTCCGAGCGGAATAATGGCCTTCCTTGGCCTTTGACATCGCAGCTCTGTCCCTCTCGCTACCTTTTACTCTGAATGGGACACCAGCGCCGCCTGGGCCGCCTCTCGCTGAGGATGGTGTTGGTCTTCGTCATCCGGCCGGCGATAGAGGCGTTGCAAGAGCGCTTTGAGCCCCTTGTGCAGTACCCAGTACAACGGAGCTGCCGGCAGCATCAGCGGTGCATAGCTGTAGAAAAAATAGCCGCCCACACGGGGGTTGATGTGGACCCATACCTGCATCCCGGTCAGTGCGATGGTGCTGACGACCACCAACGGGACGCCGTATATCACCCAGCCGTTCTCGACGAGGTTCAGCCCTTTATCCGGGAAGTAAAGCGTGTCGCTGCCGCTGAGCCAGGCGTACCCGAAGGCGCGGGCCAGTTCATGGTTGCGGTATCCCCGTTGGGCCAATGCCTTCAAGGGCGGGCTGGCTTTTTCCCGCTGATACCCGTCGGGCAAGTCCTGCCCCACGATTCTTTCCACATCCGACAGGAAGCGCGTGATATCCCCCCTGGCGCTGTCCACCAACAGTGCCTGGGTGGTGGTTTCCTGTTGCCACGTCGCCAGCTCCGGCAACGTGTCCAGCGCCACTGATTTCCAGCGTGTGTTCGCCATGAGCTTTCCCCTAAGCCGTCACGGGGGTATCCAGGATCTTGATGCCTTGTGGAACGTCACCGTCCCATGCATCTACCTGCACATCGGCCACACGTGCGGATTCCGGCCCCTGCCGACATTGCGTGACCAGATGGTCAATGGCTTCCGGCTGGCCATGCACCACGGCATCCACTCCGCCATCGGGCAGGTTGCGGATATGCGCCTTCAGGGCGTGACATGTTGCTTGCTGTGCCAGCCATTGCCGATACCCCACGCCTTGAACGTGACCGGTAATGTGAAGCCAGCGACTCTCGGGCGTCAGCGTTTGCGCCGGCAGCGGTGTCCAGATATCCAGCAGGGCCGCCATCACGTCGCGGGGTTGATCAATCCCCCGGTAAAACCGGGACAGATCAGGCTGTATTTCAAGGGATTTGATGCCCCAGGCTTGCGTCTCGGGGCTTTGGCGTACATCCCTGACCACCAGCACTACGGTGGCGTGGCCCGGACGGTATAGCGCGTGCATGGCTCGTGCGCCGATGTCGACGATGCCCTGATGAAGGTGCTCGGTAACGTCAATACGCTGTGACGCATGTTCGACGTACGCGGCCAGTACGTGCTGGTTGCCAAGTAGCAGTGTGACTTCCTGCCCTTTTTTGGGGGCCTTGCGGGCAATATCCGCGTGTTTGAGTCGTTCGCCCAGCCAAGCACTATCACGCTGCACCTGTCGGCTTTCCAGCGGCGTGCGTGACGTCAGGCCCTGTGTCCAGATCAGGGCCGCAGGATCACCCAGCAATAGCGTATCGGGCTTCAGGCGATGAAAGGGCCAGTTACGTTCGCCAGCCAGCTGTTGGAGACGATCTTCTATCGTCAACGTATCGGATAACGGAACGCAACGCGGTGCCGGTGTCAGACAGCCCGGCTCGGGGTTAACCGGCATGGCCTGATGGTGGAAAGCATGCTCGATCAAGCGGCTGGCGACTTCGGTGGGGACGCCATACCGGGGAAAATGAAACTGGGCACTGATAGCCGGCGTGGACGCGTTGATTTCGGTCATCCAAAAGCGCTGCTGGTCGGTCATGTCTTCCACAAACACATCCACACCGCATACGGCGCTGGGGAACAGGTTTGCGGCCTGCCGGCAGGCGTCTATCAAGGCCGGTGACAGCTGTCCAGGACTTAGCGCAATATACTCTGCCCCCTGATTCGCCATATGAGAGTCGCCCAGCGTCACCCATTCACCGGATGCGGGAATATCATGACGACTTCTGCCGTGACGCACCAACGCGGGCGTCTCCTGAATCAAGGCCTTTGCCGTGGCAGGATTGTAGGCACGCTCGATATTTTTCGCCTGTATCAGCTCATCGATCGTCTGCTGGCCATCCCCGATCACGAAAGCAGAAACGCGGGCTGTGGCCGCCACATACTCACCGCCAATGAAATACACCCGGATTTCTTCGCCCTGGATCATGTCTTCGATCAGGACGGTCTTGCCAATCTGAGTGGCTTTTTCCCGGCTTATTCACCGGAACGCTGATTGGGCATCCTGAAGCCCCGGGGAGCCGGTAGCTCGTCGCCGAACGCCGATTTCGAGACGGCATCGTCTTCCGGTGACGCTCTGTCCGGCTGTTATCGCCGTTATTCAGCCCCTTCCCTGCCTTGTCGTCGGTCATCCGGCCAGCCGGAACCGCCGGTCATCGACAGGACCGGCGTCTCACTCTCTTGCTTATGCGACCGCTGAGGCGTCAGCGCAACGCCGTCAGTTTTGGTAGCCCTTTCAGCAGAGTCGGCCACCATTTATCGGCTGCGGCGCCGAGGTGGACCGTGATACGTCGGGCGTGGAGGATCAGGGTGGCGGCCACCTTGAGGACCTGCTCTCGCATCCGGATCAGGCTCCAGCCCTGTCGGGTTTGCCGTTCCAGCACGCAACGCAGACCATGCAGCACCTGATAGGCGTAAAGGCTCAGCAGAAGACTCGCCTCGTTGCGATCCATCACGTTCTGCTCGGTAGAGGCGCCGCGATCCGTCGACGAGAGGTGGACATCCAGCGCCGACTTGACCTCGCCCATGTGCGCCTCGGCGCTGCCGCGCTTGCGGTACAGCGATAACACCTTTTCCGGCGGCCAGTGGTACCGACTCAGGTTGGTCACCAGGAAAAAAGCGTGGAGCAACAGGTCATCGGGGCGTTCCTGAACCACCAGCACGACGCGCCGTGGCGCGGGCCAGCTGTCGGCCCGGTATTCAAGGTCATGGCACCATTCCCGGGGCTGGTCCGGGGGTCGGCCGGGCGGCCGCTTGAGATACGGCGCCGCCAGCGTCTGAAGGGTGTTGTTGCTGCGCAGCCGGCCCAGGTACGCGATATCACGCTCTTCCATGGCCAGCAGCGTATCGTTGCCGGTAAACCCGGCATCGATACGCACTGTCACTGTCGCACCGGTGCCTTCATTGAGGCGCCGTACCAGGTGAGGGATCCAGGTATCGGCGTTCTCGGCAGGGCCCGCGTTACCCTCGCGCAGCAGGCCGCCGACCATGTCACCGGTTTCGGCCAGCGAGGCCACCAGCGGCGAATAAATGCGTGTGCCGTACAGCCCGTGAAAGGCCGACCCGCCCTGACGACCATGGACCTCGATCGGCAGGCCGTCGATGTCCAGCGTCAGGTTATCGGGCTGCTCGCCGTGGTTCAGCGATGCCAGGCGCCAGATCGCCAGGCGCAACAGGCCTTCATGCACGGTATCGATGTTGTCATGACTCCCAAGGCACGCCAGCAGCCGCGACAGCGTCGCCTGCGACGGACGGTCCTGTGCCAGAGGCGTCATTCCGCGTGCATCGCTGCACGCCAGCTGCCAGAGCGGATCGTGACGCAGCGTGTCGGTATCGTCCAGGTCGATCCACCCCATGGCGCGCTGCAACACGACGGTTCGCAGCTGGCTGGCCAGGGAATGACGAATACGCAGTGGATCACGCCGGTCGACCAGGCTTTCTTCCAGCGCCTGGATAACACCGCTGTTGTCGAGGGCTTCACGCAGCAGCAAGGCGCCGCTGTCGCTGGTGGTGCGGTGGCCGCTTAGCTCGGCCCGAACAGAACCATTGCAGGAAGGCGTCCACGACGATAATCTTTCACCCATGGCGAGAGGTCCTCTTGAATCAAGTTCTGGCTGGAACATCCTGATTCTACAAGAGAAACCCCTCGCCATCTTTATTTTCAAGCCAGCCTCATGAATAAGCCGGGTTTTTGCCAGGCAGCCCGGAAAGCATCGGGAGAGCTAACGTGAACGGATACGCCCCGCGAGGCAAAGCCGTTGATGGGCTTGACGACCTGGGGCACCGTACAGGCCGCAAAGTAGCGATACGCGGCATCGATGTCGTTAAAGGCACGACCGGTGGGGGTGGGGAGCCCTTGCCGCGTGAACAGCGCCTTGAGAACGGCTTTGTCACCGTCCAGAAGATGCGTGGCCAACGGAATACGCGGGGCGTTGATATAAAACAGGGTTTGCTGCTGGCCCTGGGTCAACGTCAGCATCCGGCCGGGATGACGTGTCACCTGAATACCCTGCTCGCGGGCCGTATGCTCCAGCAGCGCTTCATCGATGTAATGGCGCGTATCGAAGAACGCTGAGTCACTGAAGTCGTTGGCGTCACCCAGACGTTCCGCCAGCCATGCCTGGTTGGCAGCACCGTGATGCGGTAGTGCTTGTTTGGGGTGGCACTCCACGTCTGTCGGAATGACAAACTGAGGCGCTTGCCCCTTCGGCAGGACATACGCCCAGGGATCCACGTCGCCGGTTTCCACAAAATACTGATGGGCCGCCTGAGTAATACGGTTCCACGCCTGCTGTACGTGATCCCCTTCGGGCAGCTGATTGACCCAGTTACGCATGGCCGGGTTGATCTCGAACACCACCAGTTCACCCTTGTGCGCCGGGTCGGTGGACGGGGCAAAGTCCACGCCGTTATACCCCATGCCCATGTCTCGCATGGCGGCTTCCAGCGCTTGCCACTGTGCCTTTCCCAGATGCTCGACAGGGTTCTCGCAGAAGTCACGCTCTTCGTCGAGCAACCACCGATTATCATGCATGAACGGGTCGGCCAGCTTATGGTGGACGTTGTAATGGTCCGCCGTATAAATATGCGCCGGGTAGAGGGTATTCCCCACCATAAAGGCGCGGAACTTGGGGTATAGGCGGGTCTCGGGCAGCCGCTCGTCGATGTAGCTGACGTCGTGATACTGAATCACGTAGGCCGTCTGCGGCTCCTTGGCAAGTTTTTCATCCAGCTCGGTGAAGTCGTGGCTGTCCAGGTCATCGACCTTGTGCATGAACTTGCCGCCCTGGTAACCAGCGAGGCGGATGATCACCGGCAGCTCGAAGCCGTGGTCTTTGATGGCCTGCTCGACGATGGCGCGGGCCGATGCCTGGGTGTTTTCGACCTTGACGCTCTTGGGCAGGATGACGTCAGGGTTGTCCTTGAAGCGCTGGTAGTTCCCCTCCCGGCTGGCGGCGAGCACAGCCCTGGGTTCGTTGATCACCGGCAGGTCGATACGGTCGCATACCTTCTGCGCCAGATGCAGCGCATGCTCGCAGCGCTCGGGGTCGGTGATGGAGTTGTATATCACATCCGCCGCAGGCAGTTTGCGCAGTAGCTCCGGCTGCTGGTCGAGGGTATCGACGTGGAAGCGGATCACGGTGATATGGTCGCTGTCCAGCAGACCGGCGAGGTTGTTGTGGCCTTCCGTGGTCTGGATGCCGAAGGTCTTGCGGTTGATGCCCAGCGAGCCGCTGGCCTGGGTGAATAGGGCGAGCACGGTGAGCTTGGTTTCCACTTTGGCCTCGCGCACGGAAAACGCCTTGCTGCGAATGGCCTTTTTGGCCCAGTACTGGCTTTGCTCGTCATGGCCCATGTTGCCGTAGAGGGCAGCCAGATAGCGGCGCGGGGCGTCGTGGTTGGGGCGCAGCTGTACGGCGCGGTGCATCATGGCGGTGGCCATGCGTTGACGACCGACCCGGGTAAGCCATCGGGCGAGCAGAAAACATGCCTCGGGTTCATCGGGCTGCTGGGTCACGGCCAGCTGCATCAGCTCGATGGCGCTGTCGTATTTATCGAACTCGGCAAGCACCCGCGCCTGAAGCATCAGCGCGTTGATGTGGAGCGGTTCGGCGCGCAAGGCGGCGGTCAAATGGCTGATCGCCTGGGCGTGCTGTTTCTGCTTGAGTGCGGCCAGTGCCTGCTGGTACAGCGCGTCGGCCTGCTGTTCGGTGGGGAGTCCGGTGCGGGACGGACGTGTGACGGGTAATTTGGCCATATAACCTTCCTGATAACGAAAACGGCACCTATCCATGAAAAAAGCCCCCAGCCGAGGCCGGGGGCTTTGATGCTACAAGCCACTTACCGCGTGGCTTAATCGACCGTCAGTCTTAGGCGATGGTGATGAAACCATCAGCGTTCAGGCTCAGGTCGTCGGCATTCACGCCCGTCAGGGTGACCTGGGTGATGTCGGCCAGGTTCTCGGCGTTGCCGGCGAAGGTTTCGTCCTCGAAGGACAGCACAACGTTGTTGCCGTCCTGCTGGGCGAAGACTTCCAGCACGCCAGCATCGCCTTCACGGTCAGCGGCCAGGTCGACGGAGGCATCGATGGCAGCCAGCGTGAAGTCGGTGCCGATAAACAGCTGATCGTCGCCTTCCAGACCGAAGCCGCCTACGGTGGATTCTTCGCCGTTGAACAGGAACAGATCGTTCTCGGCAGTCGCCGTTACGCCACCGTCGAGAGAGACCGGCAGTTCGAGGTCATTGTCCTCGAAGTACTGCTGGGCTTCTTCCAGGTCAGCGGTAGCCGCGTTGAAGTCGTCCTGAGCTGCGTTCAGGTCGGCCAGGTTGCTATCTGCTTCGGTCTTGGCTTCTTCGGCATCAGCAACGTCTGATTTCTGACCGTCACGGGCGGCTTGCAGGGCTTCGGCAGCGGCCAGCAGACCACCGGTTTCAGTGCCCTCGAATGCGTTGTCGGCATCCTCGGACTTCTCGGCCAGCT
This sequence comes from Halomonas cibimaris, assembly GCF_055379665.1. Taxonomy (NCBI): domain Bacteria; kingdom Pseudomonadati; phylum Pseudomonadota; class Gammaproteobacteria; order Oceanospirillales; family Halomonadaceae; genus Halomonas; species Halomonas cibimaris. Next base: position 1,907,504 of record NZ_AP043828.1, on the reverse strand, counting down.
CATCGCGGCTTTCCAGCTTGTCGATCACGGACTGGATACCGGCGACGTCAGTGCCATCGCCCAGAGCGTAAGTGCCTTCGTACTCTTCGGTGTCAGCGTCGTACTCGCCGAACAGGTCAAGCAGTGCTGCAGCATCGCTTGCTTGAGCTTCGTCTTCTTTGGCCAGCACGAAGTTAGCGGCGGTAAGCAGATCGCCGATGGTAGTAGCTGTGTTAGTTTCAGCACCATCAGCGGCATCAAAGCTGGACAGATCGACACCGACACCATCACCGGCAACTTCCGTGCTCAGAGCACCACCGTTGTCGACGAAGTCGGAGATGGCGGTACGCAGCTCGGTCAGCAGCTCAACGTTGGTACCGTTGGCGCTAACGTCGGCGTTCAGGGCAGACTCGGCGTTAGCCGCTGCGATCTGGAGGCCCTTGGCGGTGAAGGTATCCGTTGCTGCTGCATCAACCTGAGCGCCATCGGCAAGGGCAGCACCGTCGACATCACCATCGGCAGTAGTAACTACGTACTGCGCCTTGTCAGCGTTAACCGCTTTCTGGGCTTCAGTAACCGCCTTGGCGATGTTGGCGTCGGTCAGGTTGTCAGTACCCTTGATGCCCAGGTCAAATTCCTGGTTAGCAGCACCATCCTCACCGTTGGAATCAACAGCGTCGGCGAAATCGGTGGAGTCGAGGCCGTCGACTACTGCGGTAGCCTGAGTGCTCAGATTGCCTTCAAATGCGCCATCCACTTCAGTGGCATCGCCAAACTCAACGGCACGTGACGCCAGCAGTTCAGCGGTTTCGCTGTTGATGTCGGCTTCCGCCGCCGCGATCGCGTCTTCGGCTTCGGTGATTTCCTGCTTCAGCTGATCTTCGTCGAACTGCTCAACGAAGGTGTCGAGGGCATCGCCTTCCAGCGGCGTTTCTTCGCCCGCGTTCACGGTTTCAGCGGCAGAGGCCAGCGCAGCGGTCACGCCGGCTTCGGCGGTTGCCAGGTTGGTCAGCGCTTCAGTGAGGTCTGAGTGTGAGAGTCTTCAAAACCTTCCATAAGTCCACGTTTTCCCAATCCTTTTTAAACGCTGCCGGAGTGCCTTGCGAGTAACCGACCCATGACCGAAACTCACGATTTCAAAAAAGTGGTCTCTTTGATCATCCGGTAAAATGCCCCAACACCTTTCCCCACCGAACGACCGGTAACGTACCGAACGCCTACGTTCATAAACGGCGTGTTTATGGATATTCGAGGCCACATGCGTTAGCTCCGACACTTCGACATACCGGCATGGATTTTACAGCACTCTTACGCTGCCAATCTCTTTCACTGATGATAGCTGGATGGCGATGACGGCGAAATGCTCGGAAGGCTCAATATTTGAGTGCAGAAATGCCGTGATTAATAAAACCAACGTCACGACTCAAAGGGCAATTTTCAGGGCTTTCCGGCTATCTTTTGGGATCACCTATCAGGATATACCGAGCATCAGAGACCGTATCCGTCAGCTCACGTCGAGTACGTCGGGTACGTCGGGTCACTCTTCAATCCTTATACTCAAGCACTGGAAATGTCTCTATACTTGACGCATCATTCTTACAGGATAATAAAGGACATAATACCGCTACGCGGGGATACATTATCTTCTTTCCCTGCGGTCATGACCATTCTTACTATTCTGGCTAACGCTATATAATAAGAGGAATAAAAAATATACTCAGGATAGCCATTAATAGATAGAGTGATAATCACCAATACTGGATAATGGGTAATAATTAAAGGTTGAATACAGAATGCATGAATGATGATCTGTGATATATGATTGATTAAATATAGGATAAAAAATCAACTATCCACCAACTTCGCTACGCGAGGGATAACTAATCTTTTATCCCTTCGGTCTTGACTACCCTTTCATTATTCTGGCTAACGCATATATTTCAATGAATGATGATAAAAAATACTGCCATGATCCGTGATACCTCATCCTTTTATTATGCATACGAATAAAGAAATGATCGCAAAATACGCCTTCCAATGCCTTTTGCTCCCCTTTATTTCTTCCCATCATAATATCGGACTCGTGACGGGTCAGACGGGCATCAGCTGATTGATGGTCTCTGGCCCCCATCCCAGTGAAAGGGGGTGAGGCGACAGCCACTGGATCACTTTAAGGCTCTCATTACACCCGACGTACCCGACATATCCGACGATAACTGCACCGGCCTTTCCATGATCACATGAAGGCTCTCATTACACCCGACGTACCCGACATATCCGACGTATAGCTCCCCCGGCTCTGACCAGGATCACCGTGATACCTGACTCATAATGCGCGCTATTGCCCCGTTTATGGCATTTAAAAGGAGATAGAGACCAATAGGCTTATTTTTGCGAATGAACGACGATATTGGAAGGATGAAACATCAAAAAAACACCCCCTACCGTCTGGCAGAGGATGCTGAAAGCCCGTTATCAAGGAGCATCGACCGGCGTAAAGGCTATCTGCTCCAGTGCCGTGGAAGCAGCGTTGGACGCTTGCTGGAGCGTCTTCTGCGATAGATGGGCATAGCGCAACGTGACCTTGGGGCAGGAGTGCCCGAGGATCTTCTGGACTTCGTAGAGCGTACGACCACTATTGACCAGCATCGAGGCATACTGGTGGCGGCAGTCATGGATACGGAACTCCGGGAGTCCTGCCTGCTGGCGTAGGCGGTGCCATACCCATGTAATCGTCGTCAGGGGCTTGCCCGTTTGTTGACTGATGAAGAGATGCTCATGGCCGCCACACTGCTGCCAAATATCATCCAGCAGCTTGACGGCAACATCGTTCAGGGGGATCAGCCGCGTTTTCTTGCCCTTCGCATTAGCAGCGGGAATACGCCACTGCCGGGCCGGGATATCAATGTCGTGCCAGCGGGCCTTCAGGGCTTCCCCCAGCCGGGCTCCAGTGGATAAAAGCAACAGGATCACTTGGCACACGACGCGGTTATGGTCTGTATTCAGCACGTGCAGCAGGCGATTTAGCTCATCCTGCGTCAAATAGCGCTCCTTCTTGTTATCGGCATTGAAATGCTTGACGCCTTTTACCGGATTATGCTCGGCGACATCCCACTGAATGGCCAGGTTGAAGATATAGCTCAGCAGCATTAACTGACGATCACAGCTGGACGGGGCCAGCCCCTTTTCCCGGAGGGCCTGGTGGAACGTCACGACCTGCCGCCGCGTAATATGATCCAACGGGCTGTCGCCAAACACCGGCAACAGGTAGTTTTTCAGGAAGGAGACGTCGGTTTCCCAGGAGCGTTTGCGCACCTTCACGTAGGGCAGATAACGTTCCTCCACGAAGCGGGCGAACTCGGGCGTGGCCTTGCGTTTCTTCGTCTCGGCGCGAGGATCTTCCCCCAGCATGATGCGGGCCTTCAGCTGCTTCGCCTTCTTGCGGCCTTGCGGGATCGTTAACTCGGCGGTCGTGCCCAGCTTGGCATACTGCGTCTTGCCGCGTTCGTTCTTGTAGCGAAGATACAGCGTCCCCACGTGAGGATTCGTGGCCCGCAGCTCCATCAGGAAGCCGGGGAACTGGGTATCACAGTACTCGATCTTGCGCTTGCCGTCGGGGCAGCGAAGCGTTTTGATCACGGATTGACTCAAGGCTGTTTTCGGCATCATTCAGCTCCTTGGTTACTTCAGGCATGACGTCTCCGGATCGGCCCGTTTTGGGACCAATCTGGGGGACTTTTGAGGGAGATAGGCCACCCGCAGGTGGCTCAATAGGCAAGATCGTGACGTTTCAGAACATCACGGGATATGACGCCTCGACGGCAAAGACGGATTCGACGGGTTAGCTCCCCCATCGCCCCGGCATCAGCGCCCTGGATCGGGATGTCCGCTAGTCCGCTAGTCCGCTAGTCCGGTAGTTTTGGAAAACTTTTGCCATCCGAGGAACGCCTGAGCCGACTGATCGTGGCGCTGGTGAATGGCCTCCCCTGGTAAGTCGTTAAGCCGCGTTGATTCAGGATGCGGGCCACATCGCTGCCCCTTTCGATGCCTTCCTGCTCTTCCAGATGCTGTATTAGGCGCTGCATTCGCAGTTTCCAGTCACTTTGGCGCTGGGTGCGCTGCTGATTCGCCTTACCGGTGTCCTGGTGGCGGATATCGTTCAGCCGGGGGTTACCAAGCACCTTGCCGCGCTTTCGGGCCGCGTTCAGAGCCAACCGGGTACGCTGGCTTATCATATTGGCTTCGTGCTGGGCCATTGCCGCCAGCACATGGATGGTAAGCTGATCCACGTCGGGCAGGTCGCACAGCGTGAAACGGATACCACGGCGCTGCAGCCCGGTGATGAAGTGAAGGTCACGGCTGAGTCGATCCAGCTTGGCGACGAGCAATGTCGCATGGGCCAGCTCGGCATAGTCGGCGGCTTGGTGGAACTGGGGGCGATTGGCGTTCTTACCGGACTCAATTTCCTGAAACTCGGCGATGATCTCTCCCCCGTATTGGGCCAGATATTCCTGAACGGCTTGGCGCTGAGCCGTGAGACCCAATCCTGATCGGGACTGCTGCTGAGTACTCACGCGGTAATACGCAACAAACCGCCGGGGCATGGAAACAGGCATAGTGCCTCCTTTTCATAAGTTATTTATCGAATCAAAGGATATCTTTACGCAATCAATCAAGGCGCATAAAAAGCGCCTTTATGGTGGCTATCCCGAGAAGAAAACAATTCGCCATACGGCACCCGGAGGCACCGCATGGAAGATGGACGTTGTATTAAGTCAATGAGCTAAAGTCGTTAGAGTATGGATCAGGTTTCCCAGACCACATCCACGTCATAAACACCGTTGGCGTAATAGCTGAGAAAGTTGCTGATATAAAGATCGAAGAAGTCTCCGACTCTGGAAAGAGCAATGGGCGGTAAATGGCGCATCTTGCATAGCTCAACGCTGAACTCGAAGTCGATCTCGGTTAGCAGAACGTGGCGACCATCCACGGGGGTATAGCTGAAGTCAGTAATATATCCCAGTCGAAAGCTATTCCTTTCCACATGGCCCAATCGTATTTCCACGGGATGATAACCACCGGCCAGTGGATCATAGTTGGGATCACGGAATACAATCGTCATGGCCAATACCTGAGCGCCTTCAGGTTCCGGCGGTGATTGGCAATAAGCCGTTTGAATCTCCCTGAGCAAAAGTTCGATCAATGCCGGCGGCAACGGTAAAGCGTTATCGGTGGTTTGAATGGTGGGCGTGAAAGACATGGCAGTCTCCTTTATAAACGGGACCAGCTATTAGCGGCTGATCGTGGATGGCATAAACAAAAACGGCATAGCCCCAAAGTGAGCTATGCCGAATCCTGCATTTCGCTAAACGAACGTTTAGTGTGATGAAAAATCCCGACCGTTACAGGTCAGGAAAGCATTACCCTTCGTCAGTGCTGGCGGATGCGTTTTCGGGGCTTTCTGCTGCCTTTTCCAGGTTCGTTTCAGTCACACCTTTGGCGATAGGCTGCGACTCGAATGCGTGAGACGTGTCGGCATCTTCCACCTGAGCCAGATAGGCTTCCCGGCGCTTCTTCTGCTCGGCCAGGCGTTGCTGCTTAATGGCATCCTTGCGGGCCTGTTCTTTAGCGACGTGATCGGTAAGGTCATGGCCTTCCTTAATCGCGGTTTGCATCGCCTTCCAGATAGTTTCCCGGCGGCTTGCAGGACTGAGAATAAGCGGCTGCTTGTCATCGGCCACCAGTAGCCCTTCCGCCTTGAGCGCGGCACCCAGAAAGCCATGATTATTGGCTCCTTTCCGCTCGAACAGGTCTCGAAAGATAATCGCCTTGAACGGGATGACCTGCTGGTCAACGAGCTCGATCACCTGAGCCAGCGAAATCCATTCGTTGCTGAAATAGCCGCTGGACTGATTGACGGTAACTCGGCACCAGATCGCATCGGCCAGCGTGGCTTCCTCCTTGGCGATATCCGCTTTCAATAGCGCATCGGCTTGATCACGAGTGATGCCCATTTCATAGGTCAGGTGGCCCTTGCCTCGGGGACTGAGCTTCGGCGTATCGGCCTGCTTGAGAATACGAATAGCAGAAAGCGTGTCGGCTTCCGTTGTGCCGGACGTATCAACCTCGACCGTACCGGACGCCTGTAGCTCAGCGGCGTTGGTCGTATCCGTCCTGGGGGATGCGGGGGCTTTTGTCTTGGTCTTGGCCATGAGATAACTCCTTGCGTAGTGGTGGCCCGCAGTACTGCCGGAAAGGATCTGCCAGAAAGAGCTTATTTCCGGGGCGTTGCGAGCATGGAAGAGAAAATCAAAGGTGGGATCGGTAGCGATCGTTTTATGCCTCAGCGGGCAGCTTTATGGCGCATGTCCGTGGTGATGTAGGGCTCCAGCAGGCCCAGCGTGGCGGTAATCACGCCGACGTCATCCACGTACCCCACAATGGGAATCGTGTCGGGAATGGCGTCCAACGGGCAGATCAAATAGCCCAGAGCTCCCACGACGCTGGCTTTCAATGCGACGGGTACGCCGGGACTCCTGAGCAGGTAGTAGAGCAATTTGGCTCGGTAGCTCAGCTCCTTGTACGTGGTGGGCAGGTAATAGATCTTTCGCCAGAAGCCCTTTTGCGAGAAGTGCTTGCTATAGCGCTTAGTCATGGGCCTGCCGTCCCAGCGCCTTCAAGGTCGGGCAGTGCGAATCCCGGGGGAATAGCAGGTAGGTACCGCCGCCGTCGTCCTGGGTCACGGATAGCAGCAATACGTGCTGGTCGGGCGTGTTGATCAATATCTCCGGGAGGTGGATCAGCTGGAAGCGCTTGACGCGATCCATGTCGGGAATATCGTCGAAGCGGTCAGCGGCGTTCAGGACATGCAGTCGAGTGCCGGTGCTGGCCCAAACGTCGTGAGCCGTATTGGGATCATCGCCAAAAGGCAGCGTCATTAAATGATGGATAAGAAAGTCGTGCAGCGGGGCGGGAAGTACCAGCATGCTTAGCCGGCACGGGGAATCAAGCGTGGTCATATCAACTCCTTCGACGGGTGGTCAAAGGAATAATATGTGCTTGTCAGGTGGGGTTAAGACGGCGGGGATGCCATGCGCGGGAGGCAGGTAATGCGGCAAGCAAGGAAAGATCACTGCCGGAACATGGGAACGCAGAAAACGGCACTACGGACACAAAAGAGCCATGCCCCGAAGGGCATGGCCGTAAATCTTTTACAAAATACAAGTCAACTTAGAAGAAATCGATGTACGAGCTGGTGGGCTCAGGCCAGTTTTTGCTCAAGACATTGTAAATACGCTTAACCCATTCGGTATCATCGGCAGCACCTTCCCCGACATAACCGCTGCCTTCATCCCATGTTTCCACGCGGAACAAGACGTCATCCAGGTTGTCGGCTCCCACGTCTTTGCTCAGATAGGCAACCCCCTGGGTCGAAACCCGCAACTGCCAATCCTGGTCGTCGTTTTCGGATCCAAGCAAAGCGGCGACATCGCTCTCGGTAAACGGTGCGTTCAGATCAAGTGTATACGCCATTATTTTCATTCCTTATTCATGTGACGCCCCTACCCTACACGGCCCATCGCCGGTACTCCAAAGTTTTCTAATATCTTGCGTGACAGTCAACCACTTGGAAGCAAAAGAGTTAACGGAACACAGGAACGCAGAAAACGGCACTACGGATACAAAAAAGCCATGCCCCACTCAAGGGACATGGCTCGATATAGATCGCTTAAAGAGGGTCAATCAGTCGTTGAACACGGCTTCCAGGCTATCCGCCTTGAGGATATTTTCGACCCAGGCATCCAGCTCTTCCTGACTGGCTTGCTCCAAACGCTGATCGGCCCAGACCGGTACCTCGTTGAACTTTAAGATGATCAACTTGCGCAGGGTATCAATTCGACCCTGCTGCACGCCTTCATTAACGCCTTCCTGACGCTCGCGCTTGGCCCAGCTTTCCAGATTGTCTGCCAACATATCTCGATCCTCCATCAAACTTCTCAGCTCATCCACATTGACCCTGGCACCCAGCCATTTCAAATGGCGCTTGAACCACGCGGTGATAATCCGGTCCATGCGTTCCTTTTGCGGGTGCGCCCGGATACTCGCCAGCATCCGATCAACGGCCTTTTGTAGCGCTTCATGGCCTACCTTGGCGTTTTCCACCCCGAACACACCGCTTAACGGGCTATTGCGTTCGGCCAGTTCTTCATCGCTATAGCTACGTTCTTCTACCAGATAATAGCGCAAATGCGGCTGAAAGGCGCGCAGGAAGCTCGGCGGCTTGGGGCTTACCATCTCGTAGACATCTTCCGCCGCTGTCCAGGGTTGGTTGCCGTTATAGAGCACGATGGGGAATACCGGCGGGAACCCCTTCCTGGCCGTGGTGACGCCGTTTTTGATCAGGTGATCATGGAAGCTGGCGACGTAATGCATCATCCGCAGGGGCATGCGTAAATCCACTTTGGACTGAAACTCCAGCAGGATATACAGGTAGACCCGCTGAGTAATGCCCTCCCACGTGGCATTCACGGACCAGACCACGTCCTCGATTTTTTCTTCGTAGAGCGGCGTAATGTAGTGACCGTTGTGCTGCTCCAGCGTAGAGAAATCCATCAGCGCGGCAATCTCGCTCGGCGCAAAGCCGTCGATCAGCTGCTCGACAAATTCAGGGTGGCTAAAGAGCTCTTTGTACCCGGTATCGTGGTGGTTGGTGGCCATGCGTGCTCCTGTGCAATGACCGGTAGTCTATCACATCACGGCAATATCCACGGAAAAGCCCCTTTCTCGGGGCATTTGGGCCGTTTATCTCGGCGGTGAGCAGGATAACCTTCACGGCGGGCTTTCGGGCGGCATAATGGCCTTCCCTGGCCCTTGAGGCAGTCGCGTGTCAGCCCTGCTTGATCTTGCGCAATACCTGAAATTCCCGGTAGTTGACCCCGTCGTCGCACAGGCCGCCGGTCCTGATGACCTCGAACCCGGCGCTGGCGATGGCCTCGGCGTTGTCCGCGAAGCCTGCTTCGGTGGCGTCGATCTGACGACTGCCCTGGCTTTCCAGCAGGACCAGGCCGCCGTCGGCACAGAGGTCATGCAGCGCCTGGCCGAACTCGGGGAGCGGTTTGCCGATCCAGCGGTGTACCGCGCAGGCGATCACCAGATCAAAGCCTTCATGTGACTGCGCCATGAAGTCGTCGAATGTCTGGTGGGTCAGCTGGATATGGTCGTGCCCCAGGTGCTGTGCCACGGCGTTGCCCACGTCCACACAGGCCTGTGAGATGTCGAACCCTTCGCCCGCTGCCAGATGATCGGCGAGTCCCATGAGCAGGTAGCCGTGGTTGCAGCCGATGTCGAGCGCGCGTGCGTTATCGGGCAGGTGCTCGGCGAGGCCGTAGCGGTCGAGGCGATAGTGTGCGGGCCGGGTGCCGGGCAGCCACAGCGGCTCAAAACTCTGATACGGCAGGCCGAAGTCGCCGAAGCTGACGTCGAGCTTTTCGCCTTTGTACCCGTCCCAGATGCGGTTCATGGTGGCGTGCAGGGCCACCAGGTTCCGGTGCTCGGCGTCGGGACTTTGCGGCAGGACGGTTTTCAAGCGCTCCCAGGCGGTGACGGTATGCCGGGAGTACGGGCGCTGCTGGCAGGCTTCCCAGAGGGTGTGGCAGGCCAGGCTGAGGTTGCCGGGGATGTTGGTGCGCACGAGAACGTCGGCCCAGTCGATCAGCAGCTGCGTTTTCGTCGGGGCCAGGGTGACGTCGGGGGCGTTTTCCTGGGCCTCGGTGAGCCATACGCTGGCTCGGGCAAAGCCGTCCAGCGCGGTGTCGCTGTCTCCCAGTCGGGCCTGCAGCGATGAGCGGTAGCGCAGCAGTTCGATGTCCCGGGCGCTGTTCTTGCGAAGCCGGTCGGTGATGGCCAGGGCCTGCTGGAGTATCCCGGGCTGTTCGACGCCGGATTGCAGCATGATCGCCACTTCCCGGCGCTGGATGGCCCGGTTCTGGCGCTGGGATTTATTCAGCGTCTTGAGGTGGCGATGGGCGTCGCGCCACTGCCCCGCCCGCAGGTAGGCGTCGACCAGCGCGGTGTGGGCGTCAATGGACCCGGGGTGCTGGCGGGCCTGCGGGGTGAGGATCGCCAGGGCCTGTCGGTCCTGGCCCAGCAGCGAGAGGCTTTCGCCGTGTTGGCGGCGTATTGCGGTATCGCGCGGATAGGCGCGGGCGAGCCGAGCGGCCTGACCGGCGGCGTTGTGTATCGAGTGGCGATCCAGGGCGTGCTGCAGCTCGGCCAGTGCTGGAGCCCTGGCAGGCTTGCCCGAAGGCAGCTGAAAATCCCAGGCGTTGACGTCGGCCCGGCGGCAGCAGTGTTCATGGAAGGCCGTAAGAATCCGTTGCCAGGCGTGCTGGACCGAATCGTCTTCGGGCAGGTCGGTGAGCCAGGAGCGCATGCCGGGGTTGGCTTCAAAGATCACCAGCTGCCCTTGCGTGTCGGGCTCGGTGGAGACGGCAAAGTCGGCCCCGGTGAAGTCGAGATGCTGGTCGAGCAGCGCCTGACGCATGGCCTCCCACTGCCCCTCGGGGAGGTAACCTTCGGGATCGGCCAAAAACCGTTCGCTCTCATCCTGCAGCCAGGGGTGCTCCTGCATGGCCACGGGGGAGTTGGCGTTGTGGACGTTGTAGGTGTCCAGGGCAAAGCGCAGGTGGGCCGGATAAAGGGTCTCGCCCACCAGCACGACGCGAAACTTGGGGTAAATCCGGGCGTCGGGGATGCGCGCGTCGGTGAACCAGACGTCGTGGTGCTGTATCAGGTAGAGATCGCCGTCGGGCAGCTGGTCGTCGGTGAGGTCGTCCAGCGAGGGGATCAGTCGGGTGTATTGGGCGCCGTCCACGCCGGGATTGCGCACGATGATCGGCGGGGTAAAGCCGTTGTCGGTGGCGCACTGCCGAAAGGCCGCGACGCGGTGGCTGTCGGGTGCCTCGAACAGGGTGATGCGGGGAGCCAGCATGCCGTCGTGCTGAGCAAACTGCGCCTGGACCTTGATACGGTCGGTCTCGCGCACCGCCTCGGGGCGGTTGATCACCGGCAGCGACAGGCGCTCGCCCAGGCGTTCGGCCTGTTTGAGGCCGGTCTCGCAGCGCTCGGCAATGGTCATGCCGTTGACGATCACATCGGCCTTGGGCAGCTTGCGGACGAGTTCGGGCTGGCGATCGAGGCTGTCCACCTGCAGGCGAATGACGCGGATGTGCCGACGGTCGAGCATGGCGGGCCAGTTGACGTGGCCGTTCTGGTACAGGGTCCGAGCGCCGTTGAGGGTGATGTTGCCGGCCACCGCGGTCTGCAGGAGGATCATCGTCAGGCGGGGCTCGTCGGTGGGCTCGCTGACGGTAAAGGCCTGGGCACTGACGGCCTTTTGCGCCCAGTGGGCCGCATGGTCCTCGTGGCCCAGCTTGCCGAACAGCCCCGCCAGAAACCGGCGCGGGGCTTCGGCGTTGGGCGAGAGTTGCACACAGCGCTGCATGGCGGCGGCGGCCGCGCGGGTATCGCCCTCCTCGGCCAGCCACTCGGCGAGCTGCTGGTACATGCCCGACTCGTCGGGGCGCTGGAAGATGACGTTCTGCAGCAGGCGAATGGCCGTTTGGCGTTTGCCGTGCATGCCCAGCAGGTAGGCCTGGACCTCCATCGCATCGGAGTGGAGGGGATCGTGACGCAGGGCCCGGGTCAGGTGTTGTACGGCCGTGCCGTGATCATCGGCCTTGAGGGCGGTGAGAGCCTGGAAATACAGCGTATCGGCGCGGGTCTCGCCGGGCAGGTCGGTACGCACGCGCATCAGGCGCCGGGTACGACGCTCGCTCAGCGAGCGCAGGGAACGGGAAGTCGCCATAAAAAACCGGTAGAGGTGACGGGATAACAAGAAAAAAGCCCGCCTCAAGAGAGGCGGGCCTGGCGTTACTGAGCGACCTCAGTCATGCAGAAGACACGGGGTCTTAGGCAATGGCGAGAACGCCGTCGTCGAAGCTGACCTGGTCTTCGCTGATACCGGTCAGGGTCACGGCGAGCGTGTCGTTTTCTTCGCTGCCGTAAGCGGAGTTTTCCACTTCCAGGACCGTGTCGTCGGCGTTGTTGGTGGTCACGAAGAGCTCCAGCGCGTTGTTGTCGCCGGCTTCGATGTCGTTGCCCTGCTCAACCTCGGTGCCGAAGAAGAGGGCGTCGCCTGCTTCCAGCTCGTTCAGCGTCACACTGACAAAGCCGAGGTCTTCGAGCGCTTCGGTATCGAAGGTGAACAGGTCGTCGGTGTCGGCCTCGCCGAAGAGGATGCCGTCGTCGGCTTCTTTCACCTCGTAGCCCAGCTCGTCAGCGGCGTCGGAGACGTCGGAGACAGCGGCTTCGTGATCGCCCTTCAGGCCTTCCAGGGTGTCAACCAGCTCGGAAGCGGCTTCTTCCTTGGCAATCAGGCCGTCACGATCGTCCTGCATGGCGGTCGCCAGCAGGAAGTCGAAACCGGTCGGCGTGTTACCCAGGTTGTCTGTTGCGTTCGCTACTGTTTCCTGCTTCTCGAAGCGGTCGTCCAGGGTATCCAGCAGCGTCACGATGCTGTCTGATACGCCTTCAATAACGTTGTCCGTGTCCGCGTCGCCACGATCAGTGCCTGCTGAATCGACGTCTTCGAATACACCCTCGATGGCAGAGTCAACGTTGCCTGCCCAAGTGCTGGCAAGGCCATCGATGGTAGCAGCGCTCTCATCGTTTTCGATCGCTTCAACCCAATCGTTGTAGTCGCTACGAACAGTATCCAGGCCGGCAACGTCGTTGTTGTCTTCCAGGAACGAAGCAATCGCCGCGTTGAGCTCGCCGCCCAGGTCAAGGTTGCTGCCCTTGCGGTTGATGTCGCCGTCCAGATCGCTTTGTGCTGCGTTCATCTTGGACTGCAGCTGACGAGCGGTGTATACGTCTTTGTCGGCTACTACATCGGTAGATGACAAGGTAGAACCAGCTACAACATCACCGTTGCTGTCGTATTTACCGGTGACAAAGTCGCCTACCTCGATACCCGTAGTAGAGGATTCTGTAGACGTCGCCTCGAAAAGCACCTCACCGTCTTCATTGTAACGCACACCATCCTTGTTCAGAGCGGTCTGCGCTTCATTAACAACGTCTTCCAGACGTGCGTCGGACAGGCGCTGGCCGTCTTCGATCAGGTCTTCGTTGTAGAATTTGGCGAAGTTGGAACCATCAGCAGCGTCACGCTGATTCGCTGCACTGAATTGAGTGCCGTCAAACCCGGTATCAGCACTACCAGATGTAGGAGTGAGTGCAGAAGAAGCAGCCGTGGCAACATTCTCATCACGATCACCGGACAGGTCAGCTTTAGCACCCGCCAGAGCATCTTCCGCACCCTCGATGGAGTCGGCGATGTAGTCGTCTGCCTTCACGTCATCGGCGTACTTGGGCAGGTTTGCGCCTTCAGCCGCTTCGACGAACTCGTCGAACGCTGTGTCGCGTGCGTCGATGGCAGTTTCGTACTGCTCCAGAGCTTCAGTGAGGTCTGAAGGTGTGCCAGTGCTGCCAACCGGTGTTGCTTCGAGCCCTTCGTCTTTACCGTAGGTGTTGAAGTGCTCAAGCGCAGTAAGGTCAGACGCTTGGAAAACGTCAACAACGTCTTGCACGGTGAAGTCGGCATAGGTATCGCCGTACTTTTCAGTGTTTTGCAGCTCGGCCAGCTTGGCAGTGAGGTAGGCGCCGGTGTCAAATTCGGCGCTGGGGTTCAGGCCTTCTGCCATGCCGTAGTCGAGGTAGTGCTGCTCGGCGTCTACGCCGTTGTCTTCAAAAAAGGTTTTGAGGCTTGCAACGTCGGTCAGGCCAAACTCTTCCAGCTGGCCGGCTTTTTGCAGCTGGTCGAATTTGCTCTGCAGGTAAAAGTCTGCGTTAAACTCAATTGCCATTCTGGCTTCTCCTTTTGCACAACATATGCATATGCTGACGCTTACGCGTCTAAAATTTCCGGTTTAAGCCCCTGTTTTCGGTAGGCCCTTGCCGAGGCTGCATAACCGGAATGAAACACGTGGCGTGCTCCACTGCGCAAAGGTGCATCAATACTCATAGAAAATCAAGCGCCGCCAGCGGTTCGCCTTGGGGAGGTGAGTATACGATCACGCAGCGCAAGCGTGGGCCGCTCCACCAGCCGATAGGCCGCCCAGGCGCCCAGCAGGCTAACCGCTGCGTAGCCTGCCAGCCGCCATACAAGGGGCATGGCAGCGGCAAGGGACTCCCGCTGCATCAGCGGTAGCGCAAACGAAAAATGCACTAGATAAAGCGAATAGGATATGCGGCTAAGCCAAGTAACGGGGCGGATAATCCAGGCGCCAAGGCGGCCCGGCTGCCACAGAGCCGCGGCGGGCAGGCAAAGAGCAATGCCGGCGCCGGTAGCCGTAAACAGACCTGCCCAGGCCAGCACGGGCTGAAAGCCTTGGCTTACGCCAACGCTTAGCCACAGCGCGCAGCCGGCCAGTACACAAAGCCCGAAATCCAGCGCCCGGGCGGCGGTGCGCCGAGCGCGAGCCCGGCAGTAGTGTAGCCAGCACGCCACCAGCCCACCCCAGGCAATGGCATCAAGGCGCAGCAGCACGATTTTTCTCAGCCCGCTGTCCCAGCTGGGCTCAGCCCAGCCTGCAACGGTAAAGCGGGCCACAGTAGCGGCCACTATCCAGCACGCCAGCAGCAGCGGTACGGCCCGGCATGGAACGGGTCGTATCAGCAGGCTTGCCGCCAACAACAAGGGCAGCAGCAAATAAAACCACTCTTCTACCGCCAAACTCCAGGCCTCGGGCATAGCGCGCGGGTGCGGCCAAGCGAAATTTTGCGCAAACACAGCATAGCTTGCATCAGGCGCTGGGGCGTTAAACCAAGCAGCAAACAAAGTGGCATTAAGTAATAAAAAGACAAAATAGTTGGGCAGCGTGCGCCACCAGCGACGCTGCCAAAAGGCCAGCATATCACCGCGGGTGAGCGTTGGCCGTTTGTCCAGCCGGCGTAAAAGACCGCCTACAATCAGCAGGCCACTCAGGGCAAAAAAAAGCTCGACGCCGAAGTAGCCCCCCAGATACAAAAGCTGCGAGCGCAGCTGAAAGGAAATGGCCGGCGCTGCGAGCAATACGCCGTGGGCAAAGACCACAAGCATGATGGCAATGGCTCTGACCGCATCCAACCCGGGAAGACGCTGCCGTTGAGGCATTCAGGGAACCCAGCGGCCGAGCGCGCGAAGTGGACGCGTTATGCGCCAGCTTCTAGAGTTCAGCAATTTTTGTATATTCATACACGCATGATCCAGCTGTTGGCGCAGTACTTTCTTCTCACGTTCATCGTGTTCGCGCTGCTGGTCTAATTGACGCTTAAGCTCGCGGCTACGAGCTTGCCATTCAACGTTACCGCCCAAGCGGGCAAATAGCTGCTGCAGGTGCTGGCCATGCAGCGAAAATGCCTTGCACAGGGCTTTTACCTCAGCAGGCGGATGGTCTCCAACCAGCAGTACGCCCAGACCGTTGCAGTGAGTAAAAGAAAAGTGGGGGTAGTCGACTGATATCTCTTTCCAGAACTGCCAGACCCCGAAATCTGCTTGTCTTATCTCAGTATCATGAAACAAAACCACCGCGCGTGAAGACAGCTTGGGAAGCCACGTATAAAAATCGTGTCGTACGGCCTCGTAGGTATGCAGTCCGTCAATGTGCAAAAGATCTATGCTGGCAGGAGCAAACGCCGTCGCTGCCTCGTCGAAAGTGGTGCGGTGCAGCGTGGAGAAAGCGGCAAAACGAGCGTCATGCCAGCGTTTGATATCCTGATAGATGTGCTCGCCATAATAACCGGAGTGTTCATCTCCTTCCCAGGTATCCACGGCGTGACAGTAAGTATTCAGGCTGTTTTCCTGAACAGCCTGACAAAAGGCGCTGTAAGAAAAACCGTTATGCGTTCCCAACTCTACCAGCACACGCGGCTTATGACGGGCAATCAGCAAGGCAGCAAAAGGTATATGACCAGCCCAGTTAGCCGGCCAGACGATACGTTCCGGGGCAAACAGCAGCGCAGAATCAAGAGCAACAGGTGGGGCTATCATGATGAACTCCTCGTGGCGGTAGCCCGGGGCGCAGGCTGCGCATGGGAGGCTTGTAGAGAAATATGATGCATAGGGATACCGACCAGCCCTGTCGATTCGGAGCTGGAGTGCGACTCCACCAACAAAGCATCGTGTATCCATTGATGCTGGACGTGATCTTGCTGTGAGCCTTCGGCCAGCGCCAGAGCAATGCTGTATTGCCCCTGGGGTAAAGTGGGCATGACGAAGGTAAATTCGGCCTCAAAATTCTGGCCTGCTTCAACACTCAGCTCGCTGTGTGTCAGAAAGGTATTATCGCCAAACAGCGTCTGACCCAGCCTATCCTTGAATAAAAAACCAACGATAGGGCCGTCCATGGAGAGATGGGCGGTACAGACAACGTGCAGCGATACCGGCTCGCCGCCAACAACCCAACGCAACGGCTGGCCCTGCGCATCTCGCAGTGCCACATGGCTGATACTTCCGCCGCCTTGCCCGAAGCTATTTTGAGATTCCTTGAACGCAAAAACTTCCAGATCGTTACGCCATGGGCTGGCATTGATCAACGACTTGCGCGCATCATGGTAATCCAGCGGTGCCGGCATAGGAGACGGTATATTAGTTTCGGCCGCTGCAGTGACGGCCGGCACAGGCGCAGCCTTTGACGCATTTTCTTCGGCATAGCGAGCTGCCAGATAGTGCTCCGTCAAAGCCTTGGCACTGCCTTGCATACGCAGACTTCCCTGATCCAGCCAAATGGCGTGGTCACACAGGCTGGTAACAGCGGCGCTATCGTGGCTAACAAACAGCACGGTCCCCTGCTCCATAAAGCGCCGCAGAAAACGCATGCATTTTTGTACAAAAAAAGCATCGCCAACGGCCAGGGCTTCATCAATAATGAGAATATCAGCATCTACATGGGCAATGACGGCAAAGGCAAGGCGCACCAGCATGCCGCTGGAGTAGGCCTTGACCGGCTGTTCAATAAAGGCACCAATATCGGCAAAGGCCACAATATCGGTAAAGCGTTTTTCCGCCTGGGCGCGTGATAACCCCATAATGGCGGCATATATAAAGATATTCTCACGCCCGGTGAACTCAGGGTTGAATCCGGCACCCAGCTCCAGCAGCGCAGCGATGCGACCGTTGACTTCCACCCTGCCTTCACTTGGCTGCAGCGTCCCACAAATCAGCTGCAACAAAGTCGATTTGCCAGAACCATTGCGTCCGATAATCCCTGTCGTGTGACCTTTAGGCAGCTCAACGCTAATGCTGTCCAACGCAGTGAAATTACGATAGTACGGCGAGGCTTCGCGTCCCAGCCTGCGCTTGAGCGGACGCCAGACCCACTCTTTCAGCCTGGCCTGCGTTGACGGGTAAAGCCGGTAATGCTTGGAGACCCCAACTAGGCGGATAGCAATATCTTCCCGCTTCTCCGGCACTCCACTCGCGTCAGAGCACATCGGCAAACCCCCCTCTGGCTCTCTGGAACACGGCATACCCAATCCAGGCGACAGCGCAGGAAACCACGCTGTAGCCTGCCAGCATCAAGACGCTGGGGGGCTCCCCCCAAAGCAACACGGCACGTGTCTGCTCAATGATGATAGTCAGCGGATTTGCCAGCATCAGCTGGCGAAATGTGTCGCCTAGCGCGTCAGCTGGGAAAAACACCGGGGAGACAAACAGCAGCACCGTGATCAACAGGCCCGACACATGACTGATATCACGAACATAGACGCCCAGCGCCGAAAGCAGCCAGCCAATGCCTGCCAGCAGGGGTAACAGCGGCGCTACCACTACCGGCAGCCATAGGATGGTCAAGTGCAGCGGATGGCCCAGCAGCAGCATAACCATCAGCAGCACAATCACACTGATAAAGAAATGAAACAGCGCCGACAGACACGGAACCAGCGGCAATACCTGCAAGGGAAATACGACCCGTTTGACGTAGTTACCGTGCTCGTACATAAGCCCCGGGCTACGCCCAAGCACTTCTGCCATCAGGCTGTGAATAGTGAGCCCGGCAAACAGCACCAGGGCAAAAGTCGCTCTGCCGTGCTCGGCTTCAATATTCCAGCGTGCCTGAAATACTACTGTAAAAACAAACGTATATACCGTCAGCATTAATAACGGAGTAATAAAGGACCATAATACGCCCAGTAATGAGCTTCTGTAGCGACCGTGTATCTCGCGCCAAAGCATCGTTTTAAGCAGGTAGCGATGCCGGTATACATCACGAACAATAAATAACGGCGTGGTACTGGGCAAATTAGCTGACATCAAACGCCCTTATGGTTGATTGACGACTGGCGGGCCAAGTTCATCAGGCGCTTTTCGCTGGCCTCAATCAGCGCGTCATAGGTTGTATTCTGAAAATGCCACAGGGTGGAGTGGCTATCGGCCCGATGCTGAACAATAAATGGCAGAGGAACCAGCACTGAAAGCCCCAGCCTTTCCAGATAACGATCAATGGTGTTGCGTTCTGCGTTGTTGTCCTCGAAAGGCCAATCCGCCAGCGCGCCCATAGCCCGGGTGCCGTAACGATTGCATACCGTACTTGTCATGCGATTGATGACAATATAGTGCTCGCCCTCGTATTCGAAGTTTTCCAGTATCGCAACATCGTCAGCAATATCAGCCATAAGACCGGACAGCACGTCCAGCTCGGGCCGTTCATCAAATAGCCGGCAGGCCCTCGCCCAGCGCTGCCGGGCAGCAGCATCCATACAGACATCATCTTCGCGCACTTCCATGGCATTAAGCCCGCAGGCACGTGCCTGCCGGGCCATATAGCGGTAGCTTAGCGCACAACCACGCCAACCCTGAGCATGTCGCAAGCCGGGGAATATCGGATAATCGGGAAATTCAGCCTGGAAAACAGCGCGACGTTGATAAGTTTCCGGCAAGGAGAGCCCAACCCCCCGAGACAGCGCTTCAGGGTCAATCGGCGGTGCGATATTATCCAGCTGACAAGCATCCGCCTGATCCAGCGCCACCATCAGCCGGGTGAAATAAAAGTGGAAATGGGCAATATCGTTCGGTAACGTCGGGAAGGAATTCGGTGACAGCGTCTCCAGGCGCTTGCCTATCGCAGCCACCATGGCTTCTATATCGCCAATGGGCGTAAACGTGACATAAGGTAGCAGCGTCGCATGCTCTTCCATATCAACGCTCTTTTCCGACACTACTGCATGCCCTAGCGACAAGCACTCGTATAGCCGGGTAGTTTCCAGCAGCGCGTCTTCGTAGTAATGAACATTAACGATGAGCCGGGCTTTGGCTAGCTGAATATAAAGCTCATCTCCGAAGATTTCACTGATCCGCAAAACACAATAATGTTTCTCCAAGGCATTGAGAAAAGCCTGACGCCTTGGCGTATTAGCATCGCCATAGAAGGCCACATCGTACATCTTGGCAGTGTTATTATCAGCCAGCGACGAGACGTCGCCCTGGTGACCTTTGTCCAGGCAGCCTGCCGGCAGATTAGAGATGGGCGTATAAAATATCTGCTGATGTGAAAGCTTAAACGTCTCCTGAAGGTAAGCAACGTTATAAAGCGAATATTCCATAATGGCGACGGCGCCTTCCAGCCGTTTGCGGTAGCTTTCGTTAAACCAGCGAGAACTGACTGACTGCTCCATCTGGAAAGCAATATAGCAGTGCGGCAGCTTCATCGGCATTTGCGGGCATATGACGATATGCAGCCGCCGAGCATAGCGTGCCGGTGGGGTGTCCAGAATACGCACCGGTGTGATACCCAGAGCCACCAATGATACGCTAACACGTTGAGCAACAAAGCGCGTGTGCGGTGTACAGATGATGTCAACTCCGGGGAGCGAAACATCAATAACAGGGTGATGGTCAAGAGCTTTTCCGGGTATCAAAGGCCCCAGGCGGCGCACCAAACGCTCTGCAATGCCCTGCCAGTCTCCCTCTTTCAGCAACAGCAGAAAAGTGCGCACCTTTCTCCGGATGATGTTCATGCGCTGTATTGCATCCTTTTACTCCAAAGCCGGAGGCGTTGTCAGGTAATAACATTGTATACGAGGCGCTTTGGTTTGCTCCGTTGATCGTCATCATGCGTAAGTACAGAAACGGGCAGACCTCTCAGATCAACATCGTATCATGCCATAATACGTGCACTCCTCCCAACACTCAGGCTGCATTACAGCTTAAAATATGCTGGCTATCCCCACATATCGGCCTCTGGAGAGCGCCTTGGCCTATTTTTGTACTGGATCTTCACCCATCACGGCTTCATCACCCTCGCAACCTACTTCCCTCTCGGCTGCGATGTGCGTACCGACGCTTAACGCCGGTAGCGGCTGGACGGAGTGGCTGGAGCGTATAGCCCCACTGCTAAGTGATGTGACGCTATACGTGGTGGACTCGTCTTCCACCGACGCTACGGCTACTCTCGCTCGCCGGGCCGGCGCACGGGTGCGAGTGATTGACCGGATCGATTTTAGCCACGGCAAAACCCGTGATGAGATGCTGCACCTGATGAAAGAAGATATCGTCGTCTTTCTCACCCAGGATGCACTGCTTGCCGAGACCGACGCGATTGAACGGCTCGTAGCCGCCTTTAGCGATTCCGCCGTAGGCGCAGCCTTTGGCCGCCAGCTGCCCCATAAGGGCGCCAGCCCCATCGCTGCCCATGCGCGGGGATTCAACTACCCCGCCCACTCGTACAGCGTCAGCACGACCGATATTCCCCGGCTGGGGATCAAGACGGCGTTTTTATCCAACTCCTTTGCCGCTTATCGCCGCCAAGCACTGATTGAAGCGGGGGGCTTTCCTCACGGAACGATTTTAAGTGAGGACATGATTGCCGGCGCGCGGCTTTTACAGCACGGCTGGCACCTGGCCTACTGCGCCGAGGCCTGCGTGTATCATTCGCATAACTATTCACTGGCGCAGGAAGCCAAACGCTATTTTGACATCGGCGTGCTGCACGCCCGAGAGGCTTGGCTGCTGGAGAGGCTGGGCAAGCCGGAAGGCGAAGGCGCGCGCTTTGTGCGCAGTGAGATACGTTACCTTTGGCGCTACGCGCCCTGGCGGCTGCCTGAAGCATGGCTGCGTACGCTGTTGAAATACACAGGCTATCGGCTGGGCCGCGCTGAGCGCCGACTGCCAGTCTGGCTCAAGCGTCAGCTTTCCATGCATCGGGGCTATTGGCACTAGGCTTTAACATCCCGCCATGCTCACGGCTGACCATTCACAAACCCCTTGACCAAGGTCATCATCAGTATCTTGATGTCCAGCCCCAGCGACCAGTTGTCGATGTAGTACAGGTCGTACTCCACGCGTTTTTTCATATCGCCAAGCGCCTGGGTGCTGCCGCGCCAGCCGTGTACCTGGGCCCAGCCGGTCATGCCGGGCTTAACCCGGTGGCGCTGCATGTAGTCTTCGATTGCGTCTTTGTAGTATTCGTTGTGATCCATGGCATGGGGGCGCGGGCCGACAAGCGACATGCGCCCCTGCAGCACGTTATAAAGCTGGGGCAGTTCGTCCAGGCTTGTACGGCGCAAAAAGTGCCCAAGCGGGGTAATGCGCGCATCGCCGTGGCAGGCCTGTGCGGTATGCGTCGCGCTGTGCGACGACATGGTACGAAACTTGTAGATCTTGAATCGCTTGCCGTCGACGCCGTGGCGATACTGCTTGAACAGCACCGGCCCGCCCATCCGCACGCGCACCGCGGTCGCGATCAGCAGCATAACGGGCAAAAAGCCGATAAACAGCAGCGCGCCCAGCAGCCGATCTTCCAGATTTTTAATCAGCCTGAGCGGTGTGCTGTCCAGCGGGCTGTAGTTCAGCTCCAGCGAGTAAAGCCCGACAATTTGGGCCATACGATGATTGAGCAGGCGAATATCGGTTAGATCGGGGAAGTAGCGCACGCTGACCGGTACACCAATCAGTGCGGTGGCAATCACGCGAATCTTTTCGCCTTCGCTGAGCGAATAGCCCAGCCAGACTTCGTCGAACCCGCGGTGGAAAGCGCTTTGCCCTGCCAGCGCCCGGACGCGCTGAATAAAGGCGTCGCTGCCGTCGTCTACCAGGCCATCGTGAACCGTATAGCCGGCATGGGCCACATGGGCCAGGCGTTTTTCCAGCCGGGCGACGTTTTGCTCGCGGCCAATCAGCAGTACACGCTTGACGTTGCCGCCCCGGGCACGAAGGCGGCGCAGGTAGCTGTATAAACAGGCGCGCATGGCTATCCCGGTTATCAGCACGCCGCACGCCGTCACGCCCATCCACAGCCGAGAGAAATCCTGGGTGCTGTGGGTCATGACCAAAAGCAGGCTAAGCAGCGTAACGGTCGCAAGCCAGCTGGCAATGTAGACGCCGAGCATGGTGTACAGGCTGCGCCCGCGCCAGGGCTGATAAAGCCCCAGCAGCTCGCCCACGGCGGGCAGTACCAGACTGCCGATCAGGCTGAGAAACAGATAGTCGTGCCCGTCCATGCCCGGCCTGGGCAACAGCCACAGCGCTGCCATGGCCACCAGCAGGGCAATGCCGGCGTCAAAGCAGCGCATGGCGCGGCGCAGCCAGTCGCTTCCTTGTACGGCTCGGGCGGCACTCATGGGCTAGCCCGCGCTGGCCGGCCGGGGCTGCGCGGTGTTTTCCGGCGCATCCGCCGTTCGAGTCATGGAGAAAAGCAGCGCCATCACATCGGTCATGTCTTCACTCGACAGATCCCCCACGGCCGACTGCAGCTTGAGCCGCTGCAGCACGTAGTCGCCCAGGGTGTTGACATACTTGATGCGCTGGTCGTAGAGGCTGGCGCGGGCGTCAAGCACGTCCACCAGGTCGCGCAGGCCGAGCTGCTCGCCGCGCTGGGCGGCGTCTAGGAACAGCTGGCTGGAGTTGATGGCTTTCTGCAGGGCATCCAGCCGGCGAATGCCGCCGTTGAGCGAGCGCAGGCTTTTGCGCACCTGCTGGGCGGCCAGGTTGCGCTGGTTGTCCACGGCGGCCTGGCCGGCGCGAATGCGCTTTTCCCCCTGGCGCACGCGGGCGTTGGTGCGCCCGCCCTGATAGAGCGGCACGCTGACTTCCACCTGGGCGGTGTAGTCTTCGCTGGTGCGCAGCTCGTCTTCGCTGTCGCGGTCGCTGTAGCTCAGGTTGAGGTTCATCTCCGGGTAATAGCCGGCGCGGCGTGTGGTGGTGTCGGCCTCGGTGACCTGCTGCTCTTTCTGGGCACGCACCACGTCCAGGTTATTGGCCGTGCGGCTCAGCCAATCGCCGGGCTTGCCCCACTGGCGCTTGAGCACCACCTCGTCAAGCGCGCCCAGGGCCAGCCGGCGCATCTGCGGGCGCACACCGGTCAAACGCTCCAGCTCGCTCAAGGCGTTGTCCAGCTCGTTTTGCGCCTCGACGGTATCGGCAATGGCCTGATCCAGCCGGGAGCGGGACTCAAGCAAATCGACTCGGTTGCCCACGCCCAGCTCGTAGGCGCGGCTGGCCTGGCGCTGCTGCAGCTTGAGCGATTCCTGCTGAGAGTCCAAAAGCCCCAGCCGCTGAGAGGCCAAATACGCCTGCACGTAGGCTTCGCTGACGCTCAGGGCCAAATCGCGCTCAGCGGCGGCCAGCTTAAGCTCGGCGGCGTCGATCTGCGCGTCGGCCACGTCCAGCTTGCGCCAGCGCTCCAGGCTGAACAATGGCTGGGACAGCTGCACGCGCCAGTAGTCTTCGGTGTACTCGCCGGGCCGAGACGTGGTGCGCGGGTCGTCGTCGCGCTCGGTTTGCACGTTGGTGGTGTCCTGCCATAGATACCCGCCGCTGGCGCTGAGCTGGGGCAGCAGCTGCGAGCGGGCAATGGGTTTTTCTTCCCGGGTGGCCTCAAGGCTGTAGCGCTGCTCGGCCAGCTTGGCGTCGTGCTT
Organism: Halomonas cibimaris; assembly: GCF_055379665.1. Classification (NCBI taxonomy): domain Bacteria; kingdom Pseudomonadati; phylum Pseudomonadota; class Gammaproteobacteria; order Oceanospirillales; family Halomonadaceae; genus Halomonas; species Halomonas cibimaris. Next base: position 1,883,576 of record NZ_AP043828.1, on the reverse strand, counting down.
CAGGGCCTTGGCAAAAAGCCCCGGCAGCGAGGGCAGTATGGGCTTGCCCGGCGCCTGGCCGGCGGCCTGCTCAAGGGCAGTAAACTCCGCTACGGCCTGCCCGCTTGGCGCTACGCGATTTTCCTCCGATGCGCGATTTCCTGTGGATGCGCTATCCGCGCCCGTTTGCAGGCCGGTGCCCTGGGCGTAGAGCGGCACGCTTATGATGGCGCTGGCAAGCGCCGCGGCAAGTATCCGCGGCGTTTTTCCAGCGTTGCACGTCAGGCGATGGCTCGGCGGTTTCATCAGTCCTCCTGCATGGCGCGCGAGAGCATATCGCTGATCGGCTTGGCGATATAGCTGGCAAAGGTGCGCTCGCCGGTGCGAATCATCACCTCGGCCGGCATGCCCGAAAGCAGGTGCATCTTGTCGGTCATCTCTTTTTTGCCCTTCTCACTGACCTCGACCCGGGCTTTGTAGTAGCGCTGGCCGGTGGCTTCGTCTTTGAAGCTGTCGGCGCTGACGTGGATCACCTCGCCGGCGATGGTCGTGGTGGTTTTCTGGTTGAACGCCGAAAAGCGAATCTCGGCGTACTGGCCGGGATAGATTTTGTCGATATCCCGGGTGGGTACGCGGGCCTCCACCACAAAGCCGTCGCTTGAGGGGACGACTTCCATGATCGGCTCGCCGGCGCGAACCACGGCTCCTTCAGAGTGCACCTTGCGACCCACCACGGTGCCGGAAACCGGTGAGCGGATGACGGTGCGCGCCACCCGATCGGAAAGCGAGGTGATCTGCTCTTCGGCCTGGGCAATCTGGGCCTGGGCTTCGCGCAGCTTCTCGCCCACTTCCTTTTGGAACTCCTGCTTGCGAATCTCGCGCTCGGCGCGGTTTTCGCTGATCTGGGAGCGCAGCTGGGCAATCTTGGAGGTAAACTCGGCGTTGTTGCCCTCGTACTGCAGTATCTGGCGCTCCAGCTCGCGCAGGCGCTGGTTGTCTCCCAGGCCTTCGCGGTACAGCGAGCGAAAATCTTCGGCCTCGCCGCGCAGCGAGGTAATCCGGCGGTTGTTGACGCTAATGCGCTGCTTGAGCCCTTCGATCTGCTCTTTCATCTGCTTGTTCTGTTCGTCAAGCGAGGCCAGAGTGTTCAGATAGGACTGCCGCCGGGCGTGGAACAGGCCCTGCTGCACCGCTAGAATCTGCTGGATGCGGGGGCTGTCGGCGTTTTTCAGCTCGTCGGGGATCTTGAGATTCTCAGCGCCCTGCTGCTCGGCCAAAAGGCGCACTTCCATGGCACGGTTGATCAGGTATTTGGAGCGGGCGATATCTCGCTGGGAGCGCACCTGGGTGTCGCTGAGGATCAGCAGCGGGTCGCCGGCTTCGACGTGGTCGCCGTCGGCCACCGGCAGCTTTTCGACGATGCCGCCTTCCAGGTGTTTGATCGTACGCTTAAACGAGCTCACCGAGACGTCCCCGGGGGCCACCACGGCAACGGCAAGGGTGGCGGTTGTGGCCCAGAGCACAAAGCCGCCCAGCGCCACCAGCAAAACGGCAAAGCCCAACCCCCGGTAGCCCTTGTCGCTTACCGGCAGGTGGGCGCGGGTTTCGCCTTCAATGGTGGCAGGCTCTCTGGGCGTTACGTCAATTTCCTGGCGCGCCGGCATGTTGCGCTTGCTGTGGCTTTCGCTCATGTCAGATTCGCTCATTTCAGGACTCCTCGCCGCTGCGGCCGCCGTTGACCGCGGACAGCCGGCCGGCGCTTTGCTGGCCCACCTTGCCCCGCGGCTTTTTGGCGAACTGGGCCAGCACCTGGTCGCGCGGGCCAAACATGCTGAGCTGGCCGTCTTTCATCACCAGCAGCTTATCCATGTGCTTGAGCACGCTCTGGCGGTGGCTGATGACAAACAGCGTGGTGCCGTCTTGTTTTAGCTGGGCAATGGCCTGGGCAAGCGCGCGCTCGCCGGCGTCGTCAAGGTTGGCGTTGGGCTCGTCCAGCACCATCAGCACCGGGTCACCGTAAAGCGCCCGGGCCAGGCCCACGCGCTGGCGCTGGCCGCCGGAAAGCGCGCCGCTGCCGGCGGATATCACAGTGTCGTAGCCGTTGGGCAGCGCCAAAATCATCTCGTGGACGCCGGCCTTTTTGGCAGCGGCCACCACTTTTTCCGGATCCACGCTGCCAAAGCGGGCGATGTTTTCGCTGACGGTGCCGTCAAACAGCTCGATATCCTGGGGCAGATAGCCAATGTGCGGGCCCAGCTCGTCGCGGTTGTACTGGGTAATATCGCCACCGTCCAGGCGCACATCGCCCACCTGGCTTGGCCAGATGCCCAGCAGCACCCGTGCAAGCGTCGACTTGCCGGCCGCACTGGGGCCGATAATGCCCACGTGCTCGCCTTTATCCACGGCAAAGTTGATGCCGCGAAGGGTCGCCATGCGCGATCCCGGCGGGGCGGCGGCGACGTTTTCCACGCTGAGATAGCCTTCCGGGCGCGGCAGCGACATGCGCCGCTGCTCATCGGGAATCTGGGTTAACAGCTCGTTGAGGCGCTTATAGGCCCCGCGGGCGCTGACAAAACCCTTCCAGCCGCCGATCATCTGATCAATGGGCGCCAGCGCCCGGCCCATGAGGATGGAGCCGGCGATCACCATGCCGCCGGTGAGCTCGCCTTTGAGTACCAGCAGCGCAGCCAGACCAAGAATCAGCGACTGGGCCATCATGCGGATGACCTTGGAGGTATTGGTCAGCGCGCCGGCGCGGTCGCTGGCCCGGGACTGCTTGGCCAGAAACTCGTGATGGCGCTTGGACCAGCGCCCCATAATGCCGGGCAGCATGCCCATGGCGTGGAGCACCTCGGCATTGCGCAGGTTGGAGTTGGCCAGATTCTGCGCCTGAATATGCTCGCTGTTGGCCTCGGATAAAAGCGTCTGAGTGGACTTTTCGTTGGCGATGGCAAGCGCGACCAGAATAATACCCGCCCCGATGGCAAAGATGCCAAGCCAGGGGTGGAAAAGAAACATCACGCCGATATAGATCGGCACCCAGGGGGCGTCAAAAAAGGCAAACAGGCTGTTGCCGGTAAGAAACTGGCGCAGCGAGGTCAAATCGTTGAGCGGCTGTGCGCTTTGTCCGCCCGGGGAGAGCAGGCTTCTGCGAAACATGGCACTGTAAAGGCGCTCGTTGACCATCGTATCCAGCCGGTTGCCCACCCGCACCAGTATGCGCGAGCGCACCAGCTCCAGCCCGCCCATGATGGCAAACAAAAAAATCACCAGCAGCGTGAGCATCAACAGCGTGTCTTCGCTCTGGGTGGAGAGAACGCGGTCGTAGACCTGGAGCATGTACATCGGCGGGACGAGCATCAGCAGGTTGACAAACATGCTGAAAAAACCCACCGAAATAAACGAACCCTTGCAGGCTTTCAGCGCCCGCTGCAGGTCCGTGGCTTCCTGTTGCTTTGCCATGGGGGGAATTCACCGTTGAAGGGAAAATATCAAGCGCGAAAAATAACCGGCGAAGTGTAACAGATGCACCTTGACCGAAGGTAGCGACTTGCCCCCGCCGGCGGCTTGATGCCCCTTCAGGCGGCTAGCGCCCCCACACCACAAAGTGCGGGTTGAGCGTTTGCGCCGGCGTGGCATAGTTGAGCGGGGTGCCGTCCAGCTGTGCCACGCTGCCCCCGGCTTGCTCCACCACGGCCTGGGCTGCTGCGGTATCCCACAGGCTGGTTGGCCCCAGGCGCGGGTAGACATCGGCCCGGCCCTCGGCCACCAGGCACAGCTTCAACGAGCTGCCCATGGCATGCATGTCGTGATCGCCCAGCCTGGCAAGCCAGGCCTCCAGCGCCGGGCTGGGGTGAGAGCGGCTGCCCACCACGCGCCAGCGGCCGCCGGGCTCGGGCTTTTTTGCGGCGTGCAGCCGGTGGCGCGTGCCGTCGGCTTCTACCTTGTGGGCCCCAAGCCCTTGCGCTGCCACGTACGCGGTATGCAGCGCCGGGGCCAGCACCACACCCAGCACGACCCGGCCCTGGGAGATCAGCGCGATGTTGACGGTAAACTCGCCGTTGCGCTTGATGAATTCCTTGGTGCCGTCCAGCGGATCCACCAGCCAGTAATGGCCTTTGGCATCGGGCCCGGCAAAGCCGTCGACGTCTTCTTCGGAAAGCACGGGAATGCCGTCAGGCAGCTCGGCAAGCCCCTGAACGATGATCTCGTGGGCGGCCTTGTCCGCGTCGGTCAAAGGGCTTTTGTCGTCTTTTTCCTCGACGCTGAAATCACGGGCGTAGATGTCCATAACGGCATTGCCCGCGCGGCGGGCAATGGTTTCTACCGTGTCCAGCAGATTCTGGTTGACCAGTGTCATCAGTGCCTTGTTCCTGTTACCGATGGGAAAAATGGCGTGGCTCAGTCGGCATATACCGGAAACTGCCGGCAGACGTCAACCACCTGGCCCTGTACGCTGGCTTCTACCTCGGCGGTGTCGTCACCGGCGGCGAGCACGTCGAGAATGTCGCAGATCCAGCCGGCCAGCCGGCGGCATTCGTCTTCCTTGAAGCCGCGCGTGGTGACCGCAGGCGTGCCGATGCGCAGCCCGGAAGTGACAAACGGGCTTTGCGGATCGTTGGGCACGGCGTTTTTGTTGACCGTGATATGGGCGCGGCCGAGGGCGGCGTCGGCGTCCTTGCCGGTCACGCCCTGCTTGATCAGCGAGAGCAGAAACAGATGGTCGTCGGTGCCGCCGGAAACGATGTCAAAGCCGCGGGCAATAAACACCTCGGCCATGGCACGGGCGTTTTCGATGACCTGCTGCTGGTAGGCCTTGAAATCGGGCGCCATGGCCTCTTTGAAGCACACGGCCTTGGCGGCGATGACGTGCTCCAGCGGGCCGCCCTGGCTGCCCGGGAAAACGGCCGACTGGAGTTTCTTTTCCATGTCGGCGTTGCCTTCGGCGGACAGAATCAGCCCGCCGCGGGGGCCGCGCAGCGTCTTGTGCGTGGTGGTGGTGACCACATGGGCGTGGGGCACGGGATCGGCGTACACGCCGGCGGCGACCAGGCCGGCCACGTGGGCCATGTCAACCAGCAGCCAGGCGCCGGCATCGTCGGCAATCTGGCGAAAGCGCGCCCAGTCCACTACCTGGGAATAGGCGGAGAAGCCGGCGATGATCATGCTCGGCTTGTGCTCCCGGGCCAGGCGGGCGACTTCGTCGTAGTCGATGCGGCCCTGCTCGTCGATGCCGTACTGCACGGCGTTGTAGTGCTTGCCGGAGAAGTTGGGGCGCGCGCCGTGGGTCAGGTGGCCGCCGGCGTCCAGGCTCATGCCGAGGATGGTATCACCGGGCTTGACCAGCGCCTGGAACACCGCAGCGTTGGCCTGAGAGCCCGAGTGCGGCTGGACGTTGGCGTAGGTCGCGCCGAACAGCTCGCAGGCGTAGTCGATCGCCAGCTGCTCGACGACGTCGACGTGCTCGCAGCCGCCGTAGTAGCGCTTGCCGGGGTAGCCTTCGGCGTATTTGTTGGTCAGCTGGGTGCCCTGGGCTTCCATCACCCGAGGACTTGCGTAGTTTTCCGAGGCGATCAGCTCAATGTGATCTTCCTGGCGCTGCTCTTCTTGCTGAATGGCGCGGTGAAGCGCGTCGTCGAATCCGGCAATGGACATGCTGCGGCTAAACATCGGCGGTACCCTCGTAACGAAAGACGAACATGGACAACTCAGACGTCATCATAACGCAGCGCCGGCCGGGTTTCATCGCCGCGTTTTCAGCCTGCGAAGGAAGGAGGGAGTACGGGTATTGTGTGGCGCCCCCATCAGGATTCGAACCTGAGACCTTCCCCTTAGGAGGGGGACGCTCTATCCGGCTGAGCTATAGGGGCAGCTTGCAGGGCAAGGCTGGGGCTTGAAAAAGCGCGGGCAGTATAACGCGTTGGGCCGGGGCCGCCAAGCGCGCCGCCGCGGCCGCACTGCGTCATAGCCACCCTGTCGCTTGCAGGGTAAAAATGCCCAGGGTGACCGTGACGCTGGCCGCCAGGGTGGTCATGGCGATGATATTGGCGGCAAGCCCGGCATGGCCGCCCAGTGCGCGGGCCATGACAAAGCTGCCGGTAGCCGTGGGGCTTGCAAAATACAAAAACAAAAGCCCCAGCTCGCGGCCGCGAAAGCCCAGCGCCAAAGCGGCAAGCGTGGCCAGAGCCGGCAGCCAGAGCATCTTGCACAGGCTTGCGCTAACGGCGGTACGGCCGCTGGTACGCACCGAAGCAATCGACAGCGTGCCGCCAATGCACAGAAGGGCCAGCGGCAGCGTCAGCGAGGCGAAAAGATCACCGGTGTGCATCAGCCAGTCGGGCAGCGTAATCCCCAGCGCGGCAAAGGGCAGCGCGGCCACCACCGCTATGATCAGCGGGTTGGTGGCAATGTTGCGGCCAAGCGTGGTGGCGCCGCCGCTCGGCCCGGGCCGGTGAACCACCAGGGCCACCACCGACAGGCTGTTATACAAAACAATCACCAGCCCCAGCAATACGCTGCCCGCCGATAGGCCGTAGTCGCCGTACATGGCGTGGGCCAGCGCCAGCCCGACGATGCCGCAGTTGCCGCGAAACGCCCCTTGAATATAGGTGCCCCGCTCGCTTGCCCCGGCGCGGTGGCGCGACCACAGCCAGACCAGCGCAAACTGAAGCAGCGTCATCAGGGCGAAAAAACTCAGCAGCGACACGTTCAGCGCCACGCCCAAATCCGCGCGTATCAGGCTGAGAAACACCAGCGCCGGCAGCGTACCCTTGAACACCAGCGAGGAGGCCGTGCCCACAAAGGCCGCATCGATCCAGCCGATTCGCCTAAGGCCCATGCCGGCAAACACCATGACGAACACCGGCAGCGTCACCTCAAGGGTGCGGGCCAGAATCTCCAGCAGCGCCATCAGTCGAAAAGCGCCGGCACGTCGTCATCATCCGGCACGTTGACCACCAGCGCGTTGCGCCCGTTCAGCTTGGCCTCGTAGCTGGCAGCGTCCGCCCGAGAAAGCGCGGCCGCCACGTCCTGATCGCTGTCGATAAAGCTGGTCACGCCGATACTCAACGTCACGCAGTACTCCTTGCCCTGGTGGGTAACGGCAATGTTGCTGACCGCGATGCGCAGCGAATCGGCAATGTTGCGCGCCTGGGGCAGCGTACAGCTGGGCAAAAGTACGGCAAACTCGTCCCCGCCCTGGCGAGCGACGTGATCGCTGCGGCGCACTTCCCAGGCAACGATTTGCGCGATACGGCGCAGCATTTCATCGCCAAGGGCATGGCCGCCTTCGTCATTGATGGGCTTGAAATGGTCAAGGTCAAACAGCAGCAGCGCCGAGGGCGTACTGGTTTTTTTGTACTCGGCAAAGGCCTCGTCCAGCCGGCGCTCAAATCCGCGGCGGTTCAAAAGCCCGGTGAGCGGGTCGTGCTCGGCTTCCCAGCGCGCCAGCGCTTCCTGTTCGCGGCGCTGGGTAATGTCTTTCATGGTGCCCACCAATCCCAGCGACTGGCCGCCCCGGGAGAGCATGACCACCCGGGCGTGCACTTCCAGCCAGAGGGTGTTGCCATCCGGGCGGATGAAACGCAGCTGGCGCACAAACTCGCTGTGCGAGGCCAGGCTATGGCGCCACATATCCGCGGTGCCGTCGTGGTCGTCCGGATGAACGTAGCCAAGCCAGCAGGTGGTGGTAATCGTTGTGCTGACCCCCAGAATATCCAGCAGCGTGGGGTTCATGTAGGTAATTTCGCCGTCGAAGTTCGCCACGAACATGCCCTGGGGCGTGGCGTCGAGCATGGCGTTGAGAAACGCCTCGCGCTCTTGCAGGCTGTTCAAAAGGGTCTTGCGCTGCGCTTCCACGTGGTTGAACGTGCTGGCGATGCTTTGGAACTCGTCCACGTCGCTGGTCAGATCAATCTGCGCGCGGCGCTCGCGGCCTACCTCGCCAATCTGGATTTCCAAATGCCGCAGGGTCTGCAGCATGCTGCCCAGCACCCACCACAAAAGCGGCAGCATCCACAGCACCATCAGCGCCCAGATCCACCACAGCCGCTTGATGAACTCGGCAAGCGGCGCCTGGGCCTGCTCCTGGGTGGTAAACTGCCCCACAATCCAGTTCGCCGGCCACACCTGCTTGTAGGACTGCAGCCCTTTTTGGCCGTCAAGCAGCTCGCCCACCGCCGTGCCCTCCCAGCCGATCAGCGCGCTTTCCAAATTCGCATTGTGGGTCAAAGAGCGAATATCGGTCATCAGCTCATCGCGGTCGGGGTGATACAGCACCTTGCCCGAGGCGGTAAAAATGGTGACGTAGCTGCCGTCGCCGGCCTGCTTGCTGGCAAGACGGGCAAACAGACCGCCGCTTTGCAGGCTCATGGCCCCGCCGATCATGCCGGCAAAGTCGCCGTTGGCATCCCGGCGCGGCACGCCGATAAGCACCATGGGCACCCGGCTTGCGCGACCGACGAAAGGCTCGCTGACGTGGGGGTAGCCGGTGCCCTGGATCATGCGGAAAAACTCGCGATTTTCCACGCTGGCCATGCTTTTGCGGTCTATTTTGGGCCAGCTGGCAGCGATATCGCCCTGGGCATCAGTAATCACCAGCCGCTCAAACCACTCCAGCAGCGCATCGTTGTGCCGCAGCCGGCGCTGCAGCGCCTCCGGGTCGTGCACTGCCTGTGTGATGTCTGCCACATGCGACAGCGTGCGCGTACGCGAGCGGATCTCATGGGACAGCTCATCGGCCAGCATGGCCGTTTCATAGCGCAGATAGGAAAGGCTGGTGTCGTTGACCATGCTTTTGCCCAGATACCAGGTCATGGCCAGCACCAGCGCTACAATGGCAAGCCAGGTAAACGCCAGCCCAACCACCAGGCGCCCTCTGAGCGAGTGCACTGTTCTGCCGGCTTTGATCCAGCGTTTCAACGGCTGCCATGGCGGCGTCATCCACTGTCGCCCGGTCACGCGTCACCTTTGTATGAGGTTGTAGCGCATGAAAACATCGTCCCTTCCTGTCTTTCCCGATTTGCACTGTTTGCCTGGGCCTGCGGCGCTGTCTTTTGCGCCGTTGGCTCGGGCAAAGGCGAGCCGCTTTCTGTCTTTAACGTGCAATGACGCACCACGGCACGACGCATCGTCGATGTGGGTCAACGATCTGCCAAAACAGAGAGTGCTGGAAATCGTTGCCGGCGCCCGGACGCTGCTCTGACTTACAAGACAGCGCCTGCCGTTTACGCTTGAAACTAACTAATGTTTGCGCCTGTTTGAAAAAGCGCGGATTGGCCTTTTGCAATCGCTTGCGTCAACGGTGAGGTGAGCTGCGTAGCGTTTGCCGATAACGGCGCATGATAGCGTGATGCTCTTGCGCTTACCACCGGCTTTGGCACGCGCGCAAAAAGAGCCGGACGGCCTGTCGCGTGTTTTTTAACGCGTCGATACGCGACAGCCAAAAGCGAAAAACCACAGCAAAGTTGCGCTGGAACAGCACCGTAATCCTCTCTTAACAAAACCGGAAAAACCTATTGATTTAATTGGAAAAAAAGTCCATTAAACGCCCGAACATTGATACTGATCAACCCCGCGTGGCGCGCGCATTTCTATGCTTGCCGTAGCGTAGCGCAAAGCGCTTTAGCACCGGCTCTCGTACCGATCCATGGCCCTACTGCAAGGAATTACAAGATGACAAAGGACTTCCGCTTCACTCGCATTACCCTGCCGGCCGGCCTGGTGGCCCTGTGCCTTGGCACGCCGGCGGCGGCAGTGGATTTTACCGTGGGCGATACCCAGGCAAGCATTTACGGCTTTGCCAAGCTCGACATGATCTATGATACCGACAACGACCTGGGCGATCTGGCAGCGCGGCCGCGCATCCTGATCGACGGCCAGCAAGGCAGCGACGGCCACCTGACCATGCACCCCTACCAAAGCCGGCTGGGCTTTAAAACGCAAACGCCGGTTGACGGCAGCGCTTTGGTAACGCGATTTGAAGTGGACTGGATGAAAAACCCGCCCGAAGGCGGCGATTTGCGCCTGCGCCACGCCTACGGCAGCTGGAACGGCGTGCTCGCCGGTAAAACCTGGACCAACTTTGGCAGCCGGCTAAGCCGCACGCCGATTATCGACTTTGCCCCCAGCCCCGGCCAGAGCAAGAGCGGGCGCAAGGCTCAGCTGCGCTATTCCATGGGCAACGTGCATATCGCGCTGGAAAACCCCGACCCGGACGACTTCAAAGACAGCGTTGCCGCCGGCTTCAACGCCGACCGCGGCGTCTACAAGGCAGATGCCGACGCCCGGCAATCCATGCCCGATGTGTCACTGCGCTATCAGGCGGCAGGCGAGCGGCTGGCGTACTCCGCTGCGGCCGTGGGCCGCCGGCTCAGCGTTGACAGCGACAGCGTAGACGACAGCGCCATGGGCTGGGGGGTCAGCACCGCGGCACGCTTCAAGGCAAGCCAGGCGCTGACGCTGCGCGGCGTGGTCACCTACGGCGACGGCATCGGCGAATACCTGCAGAACAACCCTTCGGCGCCGGCGTTTGTTGACGGCAGCTCGGTCGAGACCATCAGCGCCTGGGGCGCCAACCTCGGTGCCAGCCTCGCCGTGGGCCCGGGCGCGGTTAACCTGGGGTACGGTATTTCCCGCGCGGACCTTGACGACGTGCGCAGCGCCGGGCTCGCCGGCGCCGAGGGCGCCAACAAGCAGTTTGAGGCCGTGCACCTCAACTACATCTGGTCGCCGGCCAGCCACATCAGCTACGGCATGGAAACCAGCTACCACACGCGTGAAGTGGCCGACGGCCGCGACGGCGATGCGCTGCGCCTGCAGGGCATGGTGCGCTACGCGTTTTAAGCCTGCCCCGGCCACCGCTGCGCGGCGGCCGGGACGTGGCCGCATCAGTCCAGCTGGCGGACCTTGAGCTCGTAGTTGTTCACGCCGCTGCGCGCCGCGCCAAACTTCTGCCCTTTGACACGCACGCGGTATTCCCCCGGCGCCAGCACGGTGCGCAGGTCAACGTCGCCGTCGAAGCCTTCGCCGGCATCCTGAGCGACGACGTTGCCCTGGCGGTCCAGCACCTCGGCTTCAATGCGATAGGTGCCTTCGTTGCCGGGGAAGGTTGAGGTGGTAATCGCCACGGTGCCCTTTTCCAGCACTTCAAACGTTAGCACCTCGCCGCTGGCGCGAATCTTGACGTCGGTGACGATTTCTTCAAAGCCTTCCTGCGGCGATGCGCTCGCCTCTTGGCCGGCGCTATCGGCCGGGGCCGCTTCGCGCTGCTTGGCGACAGCCGGGGCAGCCGCGCCGGCCTCGGGCGCAGCGCTGGCCGCTGCCGGTGTTTCCCGCTCTGGCTGCGACGGCGGCGCCACCGCGGCCACCGCGCTTGAGCGGCGCACAAAGGCCGTCTTGCCGCCTCCCCGGCGATTGCCGACAAAGGCAATGCCGTCGCCGCGAGAAACGCCGCCGGCCACGTCCACGCCTTCTACCGTCACGTAGTAGCTGTTACCCGAGCCGGTGCTGGAGCCAAACTTGTGGCCTTCGACCTCAAGGGTGTAGTCGCCCTTTGCCAGGCGCTGGCGCAAGGCCAGCCCGCCGGCGTTGCCCAGCGCCCGCCCGCGGGCCACTACGTTGCCGGCGCTGTCGCGCAGCGCAGCGGCAACGCGATAGTCGTCAGACTCGCCTGCCAGAACGTGGCTTTCAAACACGTAGGTGCCGGCTTTTTCTACGGTGAAGTCGTGGGCATGCGTGCGGCCGTATAGAAAACTTTCGCTGCGCGCATCGTTGTCGGACTGCAAAAAGCGCGTCAAATCGATCTGCTTGCCCTGTTCACGAAAGCGATCCTGCACTTCGCTGGCGGCGGCCGGCGCGCTGGCCACGCCGAGGCTGAGCGCCAGGGTTACGATAACTGCGGGTTTCATAAGCGATACTCGGTTGTCGGCTAACGGAAAGTGGCGCCAAGATAACAAAAAAGCCGACCCCAGGGGGCCGGCTTGGTACTGTCGCACGCCGCTTGAACGCATCCGCTAGCGGCGTTAAGCCCGACAGGGCGCTAGCCGCCCTGCCATCCGGGGTCGTCCGCGGTTTAGAAGAGGTATACCGCACCTACGGCGACGCCGTCGTCTACGTCGTCCTTACGATCGTACATCGCGCCTTCAACGAAGGTGTACATGGCGTCGGAGACGTTGTAGGTCGCGCCGAGAACAATTTCGTTGTAGCTTTCGCCGCCGTCGTTCGGGAAGTCACCGTGCTTCAGGCCGTCTGAAGCCGTATCGAGGAAGCCATCACCGCCCACATCGACGTACTGGTAAGCGCCGTACACGTCGCCCATGCCGTAGCCGTAGCGCGCGCCCAGGCCGTAGTAGTTGACGTCTTCGATCAGGTCATCGCCGGCATCAAAGCGCTCAAGCTTCAGCGCCACGCGCAGCGTGTCAACGGTGTACTGCGCGGTGATACCGTACTGGTCACCCGCGTCGTAGTCGACGCCCTCGGTTACGTTGCCAGCAGCGTCCCGGACCCCGTAAGTACCGTCGTAGTTGTCGAGGTTGTCGTAGACCGCAGCGATAGAGAACGCGCCGGCGGTGTACTTCACGCCGCCGAAGAAGGAGGCGTTGCTGTCAGACTTCTTGTTTACATCTCCATCACCAAAGACATCGGATTTTTCAAAGTCTTCAGCGTCGCCCTCGAACTGGGTACCCACGGCGAACTGGAAGCCGTTAAAGGACGGTGAGGTGTAGGACACCTTGTCGCCTTCGCGCTCTGACAGACCAACGATGTTCTGGTTTGTATCAGAGATATCGAAGTATTCGTTGTTGGTAACAGGATCCTGGATCCAGTCGTCGATCAGCGGATCCCAGGAGCCGACACGCACGTCACCGAAGCTGCCCTTCAGGCCGGTGTAGGCCTGGTCGCCGGTGTTCAAGCCGCCGGCAGTCTTGGCTTCGTCAACGTCGTGCTCGAACTCGGCCTTGAAGTAGCCTTTCAGGTCGCGAGTGATCAGGTGCTCGCCGGCAAAGCCGATGGTGGAACCGTTGTCAAACAGCTCGTCTTCACTTTCGGTACCTGTATATTCAACGCCGCCAGCAGCATTTACCGCGTTTTGTGCGGTTTCAACGCTCTTGTAGGCAATCTGAACGTTGCCGTAGAGGTCAAGCTTGGTGCCGTCTTCGTTGTAGATCGTGGCAGCCTGTGCGCCGGAAGCGAAGGCAGCACCCGCAATAGCAGTCGCCAAGAGTGTCTTTTTCATGAGATTAATCCTTAACTAACCTACTGTTTCGATCGTCTTTGGGCGCAAGGCCCGCTATTGGCTTGAAAGCATGCGGTTCTTTTATTTCCGTCGCGTTACACGCCGGCAAGCGCCATGTTTTGCTCAAGCCTGGTACGTTTTCCAATGCTCGCAGGGAGAACTCTATACCGGGCTTTGCGGGAACGCAATAGAAAAAAACACTGTTTTTTTACGTTGCGCCCACTTTTTGTGGAACTCTGCCAGTGTGCCTTTGTCTGAGGCCGGCAGTACGCGCAGCTATTCTTGCCCGCCAAAGCGGCGCTGCAAACTCGCCAGCTTGTCTTCCATGCTTTGCTGTGCCGGACGCTTGGCCGCCTCGCTGTCTGCCGGTGCGCCGGTGGCGGCTTTTTTTCCGGCGCCAGACGCGGCCCCGGTTTTGGGCGAGCGCCCCGGCTTGTCAGCCGGTTTCTTTTTTCGCGCCTCTGGGCGGGCTTTGCTCGCCGCCTTGCGGCGGTATTTTTCCTGCGCGGTCTGGGCGGCGGTGGCATCCACCGTACCCGCCGGGTTGCCGTCAAGGTCGATGCGCGTCGCGCCTTCTTTCAGCGCCTTGACGTAGCGGGGCCGGTTAACGTAGCCGGCCAGCGCCCGGCGTATCAGCTTGGTGGACCAGGGCTCGCGCGCCGCCAGATCATGATGAATGCCCACCTTCAGCGGGCGAGCTTCGGCCCCGGCAAACGCTAGGGGGTAGCGCGTCTGCCACTGCTTGAGCAGCGCCTGCGGGGTGGGCGGCGTTTCGGGGGCCGTGGCGCTGGCCTGCTCGGCGCTGGCCGAAGTTTCGCGCTCGGGCGCGGCGGGGGACGAGTGATCGGGCATCTTGGCGTCTCCGGAAAATAAAGGGGTAACGGCGGGCAACGAGGTCGCGGCGGATACAAAAGCCGTGGCAGATAAGGCGTCGGAATCAATCGGGGCGCTGCGTTCTGCGGCCAGCAGCTCGGCCAGGCGGCGTTTCAGCCGGCGGTTATCCTCGCGCAAGACGGCGAGCTGCGTTCGGGCCTTTGCCAGGCGGGCTTCCAGGTCATCCAGCAGATGCATCACGCGTGCAGGCATCCGTCTTCCTCTTGTGGGGTTTTGTGCCGTGGCTCACTCGCCCGAAGCCGGGCCAGGGCGCTACGTCGCACGGCGCTCATAGGTAACAAAGTCGTAGCCGGGCTGGCCTTCAGCGGCAGCGCCGGCCCGGCGCCGGGTTTCACGCCAGCGGGCAGCGTCGATGGCGGGAAAGTAGGTATCGCCTGCCAGCTCGGCATCCACCTCGGTAAGATAAAGCCGCTCGGCGTAGGGCATTGCCTGGGCGTAAACGTCGCCGCCGCCTATTACCATGATCTCTTCGGCGGCCTCGACGGTGGCGTAGCGGTCAGCCAGCGTAAGCGCCTGCGTCAGGCTATGGCAGACCTCAACGTCCGGGTGGGCAAACGCCGTATCCCGGGTGATGACGATATTGCGCCGGCCGGGCAGCGCACGGCCGATGGAGGCAAAGGTCTTGCGCCCCATCACCACCGGTTTGGCCTGGGTCATGCGCTTGAAAAACTGAAGGTCTTCGGGCAGATGCCAGGGCAGCGTGCCGTCCACCCCGATGACGCGGCTGCGCGACATGGCGGCAATCATGGCCACGGGCACCAACGGCGCGGCGTCGGGCCAGGCGAAGGCGCTGGCGCTGTTGCGAGCAGTCATACGGCCACCTTGGCTTTAATCGGCGGATGGGCCTGGTAGCCCTCCAGATGAATATCATCAAAGGTAAACGCCAAAAGATCGTCCACTTGCGGCGACAATACAAGCCTTGGCGGCGCTTTGGGCGTGCGTGCCAGCTGCTCCCGGGCCTGTTCCAGATGGTTGCTGTACAGGTGGGCGTCGCCCAGGGTGTGGATGAACTCTCCCGGCTCCAGCCCCGTTACCTGCGCCACCATGCACAGCAGCAGCGCATAGCTTGCGATGTTGAACGGCACGCCGAGGAAAATATCCGCGCTGCGCTGATAAAGCTGACACGACAGCCGCCCGTCGGCCACGTAAAACTGAAACAGGCAGTGGCACGGCGGCAGCTGCATTTCGTCGACCTGCCCCGGGTTCCACGCCGACACAATGAGCCGGCGCGACTGCGGGTTCGTGCGGATCTGCTCGACGACCCGGCGGATCTGGTCGACGTGGCCGCCGTCCGGGCGCGGCCAGCTGCGCCACTGGTAGCCGTAGACCGGGCCGAGGTCGCCGTTTTCATCGGCCCACTCGTTCCAGATGCGCACGCCGTTGTCCTGCAGGTAGGCGATGTTGGTGTCGCCGCTTAGAAACCACAAAAGCTCGTGGATGATCGAGCGCAGGTGCAGCTTTTTGGTGGTCAGCGCGGGAAAGCCCCGGGCAAGATCAAAGCGCATCTGGTGGCCGAACACCGAGCGCGTGCCGGTGCCGGTGCGGTCGTCGCGGTCGCTGCCGTGCGCCAGCACGTAGCGCATCAAATCGAGATAGGGCTGTTCAAGGGCCGGTTGATTGGCGATCACAAGGCGTTCCCGTTTATTCAAAGTGCATGGTCTTCAAGGGCATAGTCTTCAAGGGCATATCAAAGGCCAAAGGCCGCATTATGCCTTGTTTGTCCCTTTTTTTGTGCCCTCATCAGCCAAGCGCACATCGACAGGCTGGCGGCGCGACCACGCCACCAGCAAAAGGCCAAAGGCCACCATCGGCAGCGTCAAAAGCTGGCCCATGGTCAGCCAGCCGAAGGCGATAAAGCCCAGCTGCGCATCCGGCAGGCGGACAAATTCGACGGCAAAGCGAAATACGCCGTAGCCGATGAGAAACACCCCCGACACCAGCCCCCGGCGCCTGGGGCGCGCGGACACCCACCACAGCAGTGCAAACAGTACCGCGCCTTCCAGCACGGCCTCGTAAAGCGCCGAGGGGTGGCGCGGCTGGCCTGCCGTGCCGGGAAACGGCATGCCCCAGGGCAGCGACGTGACCCGGCCCGGCAGCTCGTGGTTGATGAAGTTGCCGATGCGCCCGGCGCCGAGGCCGATGGGCACCAGCGGGGCCACAAAGTCGGTCAGCGTAAAGTACGCCAGCCCCTTTTTGCGGGCAAACCACGCTGACGCCAGCAGCACGCCGATCAGCCCGCCGTGAAAGCTCATGCCGCCGTCCCAGACGCGGAAAATCCACAGCGGGTCACCGGCCCACTGGCCGAGGCCGTAAAACAGCGCATAGCCCAGCCGCCCGCCAAGCACCACGCCCAGCGCGGCGTAAAACAAAAGGTCGCTGACGTCGTCCCGGGTCAGGCCAAGGCGCGCGGCCCGACGCCCGCCCAGCCACCAGGCAGCGACAAAGCCCACCACATACATCAGCCCGTACCAGTGCACCTGCAGCGGGCCGAGCGATATGGCGACAGGATCAATAGCGGGGTAGGCAATCATACGGGCCTCAAACGGCAAACAGGGAAGGGAGTCACGGGCGTTAACTCATGATAAAGCGCACGCCGACC
Source organism: Halomonas cibimaris (assembly GCF_055379665.1). Classification (NCBI taxonomy): domain Bacteria; kingdom Pseudomonadati; phylum Pseudomonadota; class Gammaproteobacteria; order Oceanospirillales; family Halomonadaceae; genus Halomonas; species Halomonas cibimaris. The sequence continues at coordinate 1,866,873 of NZ_AP043828.1, read as the reverse complement.
ACGATGAGCAAAACGGCAAAGGCGTAGCGCAGTATATGGCCGGGCAGCACGTGCGCCAGGCGGACGCCTACCCGGGCAAAGGGTACGCTTGCCAGCACCACGCCCAAAAACGCCGGCCACATGACAAACCCCGTGGCGGCAGCGGGCAGCACGGGGTTGCCCCAGCCAACCACGATGAAGGTAAGCGCGCCGGTCAGGGCGATGGGCAGCCCGCAGGCGGCCGAGGTGCCCACGGCCTGCGTCATGCCGGCACCGCAGCGCGAAAGCCAGGGCACGCTCAGCGTGCCGCCGCCGATGCCGAACAGCGCTGAAATGCCGCCGATGACCACCCCGGCCACGCCCATGGCGGCCCGGCCCGGCGGCTGTGCGCCGGGTTTGGGGGCAAGCCCCAGCAGCATCTTGACGGCCACCAATACCACGAACACGCCAAACAGCGTGCCCAGCAGCGTCGCCGAGAGACCGTCGGCGACAAACACGCCGAGCACCGCGCCGGCAACCAGCCCGGGCAGCAGCGCCTTGAGCCAGGGCAGACGAATGCTGCCCCTCTGCCAGTGGCCGTAAGCCGACGACGCCCCGGTCACCACAATGGTGGCAAGCGAGGTGCCCACGGCCAGGTGCACCACCACCTCCGGGGCCACCCCCTGCAGGCCGAAGGCAAACACCAGCGCAGGCACAATGATGATGCCGCCGCCCACGCCGAACAGGCCGGCCAGCGTACCGGCGGTAGCGCCCAGCGCCAGATACCCAAGCAGGGTCAAGGCAATACTCATGGTCAAGGCTCTCGTATCAAAGGCAGTGCATTGCGCGAATGCCGTGTTGCCCCAGCATCTTCGCGGGCTGAAATCCGCAACAGCGGCGCCTCCGTCTTCTGGCGCTGCCGCCGCGATAAACGTCGTACAGCCGGGCAACCTGCACCGGCGCTGGCGGTATTCTACGTTGCCGCCTGCGCCTGTCGCCACCCTGCGTTAGTGCGCCGGGCCTTGGCGGACCTTCAGTCTTTGGGGGGCAGAAGATGCGCCAGCTGCCAGCCGGCCATGCGCGACTGCAGGTGGCGATGCACCTCTTCCGGGGTGTCCTTTTCCATGACTTCTTCCAGCAGCGCGCGGGCGTCGTCCAGCGCGACCCGGCGAATGGCAGCGCGCACCTTGGGCAGGCTGGGGGCGTTCATCGACAGGCCGGTAAAGCCCATGCCCATAAGCAAAAGCGCCCCGGCCGGGTCGCCGGCCAGCTCGCCGCACAGCGAAATCGGCCGCTCAAGGCGCCGGGCGTCCCGGGCCAGCTTGTCAAGCGCGGTCAAAAGCGCCGGATGCAGCGGGTCGTAAAGCTCCGATACCCGCGGGTTGTTGCGATCCACAGCCAGCAGATACTGGGTCAGGTCGTTGCTGCCTACCGAAAAAAAATCCACACGGCCGGCCAGCGCGTCCATCTGATAGAGCGTAGCGGGCACCTCGATCATGGCCCCGACCCGGGGCCGCGTGACGGCCACGCCCTCCTCGCCCAGCTCGACGATGGCGCGCTGCAAAAGGCCCAGCGCCTCGTCCACCTCCCCTACGTTGGTGATCATGGGCAGCAGCACGTGCAGGTTTTCAAGCCCCACGGAGGCCTTGAGCATGGCGCGCAGCTGCACCATCAGCACCTCCGGGTGGTCCAGCGTCACGCGCATACCGCGCCAGCCGAGAAACGGGTTGGCCTCGTCGATGGGAAAATACGGCAGATCCTTGTCGCCGCCGATGTCCAGGGTGCGCATCACCACCGGCAGCGGCGCAAAGCCTTCCAGCTGGTCGCGATACAGCCGGGTCTGCTCCTGCTCGCCGGGAAAGCGCTGGGTAATCATGAACGGCACTTCGGTGCGGTAAAGCCCCACCCCGCTGATGCGGTTTTTGAGCAGCGCCACGGCATCCACGGCCAGGCCGGTGTTGACCATCAACGGCATATCGTGGCCGTCGGTGGTTTCGCTGGGCAGGTTCTGCTCGTGCTCCAGCAGTTCGCTGAGCTCGCGCTCCTCGTTGACCAGGGTGGCGTAGTAGTGCTCCAGCTCCGGGGTGGGATGAACAAACAGCCGGCCGCGATGGCCGTCTACCACCACCGGGGCCCCGGAAAGGCGCGGCAGCGGCAAATCCATCATGCCAAGCACGGTGGGCACCCCCATGGCGCGCGCCACAATCGCCACATGCGAGGTGCTGGAGCCGCGCACCGACACCACGCCCTTGAGCTTGCTGCGCGGCACTTCACCGAGCAGTGCTACGCTGATTTCATCCCCCACCAGCACGGTGTTGTCGGGGTAAACGTCGGGCGTGGCGGACACGCCCTGCTGCAGGTGCGCCAGCACGCGCCGGCCCAGATCGCGAACGTCGGCGGCGCGCTCGCGCAGGTAGTCGTCGTCCACCCGCTCCAGATACTGCACGTGGCGGCGCACCACGTCGGCGAGCGCCCCGGGCGCCCACTGGCCTTCGCGAATGCGTTTTTCCACCTCGCGTGAAAGCGCCGACTCGCCGAGCATCTGCTGGTAGGCGTCAAACAGCGCCAGCTCCTGGGCGGAAATTCGTTTGGAAAGCCGCCGGCCGGCGCTGCCGATTTCTTCTCGGGTTTTATCAATGGCCTCTTTAAGCCGGGCGATCTCGAAGGCCTCATCCCGGGGGATCAGATCCGGCACGCTGTTCAAATCCGCCGGCGGGGTAATCACCACCGCCTCGCCCATGGCAATACCCGGCGCTACCGCCACGCCGCGAAACACCTTCTGGCGCCCGGCCGGGGCGGGGCGCGTTAAGTCTCCCGTTGCCAGCGCATGGGCCAGTACCCCGGAAAGCTGGGCGGCCATGGTGACCAAAAACGCCTCGTCTTCATCGTTGTAGCGGCGGTTTTCCGCCTGCTGCACCACCAAAACGCCGAGCATGCGGCGCTGGTGGATGATGGGAATGCCCAGAAAGCTGGAGTAGCGCTCCTCGCCGGTGGAGGCAAAGTAGCGAAAATGCGGATGGGACTGGGCGTCTTCCAGGTTGAGCGGCTCGCTGCGCTTGGCCACCAATCCCACCAGCCCCTCGCCCAGCGGCAGCATCACCCGCCCCACGGCCTGGGTGCGCAGGCCGATGGTTTCCATCAGCACCAGCGTTTCCAGCGCTTCATCGTAGAGATAAAACGAGCACACATCGGTGCCCATGGCCTTGCGGATACGGCGCACCATGGTGGCCAGGGCAGCATCAAGGCTGCGCGCACCGTTGACTTCCTGGATGATGCGGCGCAACACCTCAAGCATGGAGGTTTTCTGCTTCACGGATTGGTGCCTCGCTGAGGGGTGAAGCCGCTCACTGCGGCCGGCGTTTACCGGGCGATACGCTGAAGTCGCGGCGAGAGCTCGCGCAGCGCGCGCCGGTACACGTCGCGCTTGAACGCCACGACCTGCCCGAGGGGATACCAGTAGCTCACCCAGCGCCAGCCGTCGAATTCCGGCTTGGGCGTAGCACTCATGCAGATCTGGCTGTCCTGACAGCGAATCCGCAGCAGGTACCACTTTTGCTTCTGGCCGATACATACCGGCCGGGAATGTGTGCGAATCATGCGTCGCGGCAGGCGGTAGCGCAGCCACCCCCGGGTGCAGGCCACAACGGCAACGTCATCGGCGGTAAGGCCGATCTCTTCGTGAAGCTCACGAAAAAGCGCCTGTTGCGGTGTTTCGTCTGCCTTGATGCCCCCCTGGGGAAACTGCCACGCGTTTTGCCCGACCCGACGCGCCCAAAGCAGCTGCCCGCTGGCGTTGGCGATAATGATGCCAACGTTGGGGCGAAAGCCGTCTGCGTCGATCACGGACGTCACCTTAAAAAAGTATCAGTTGCGCTCATTTTTCCACAATGGTCACAGCACGATCAATACATTCGTTATACCGTTGAGGCCGGCACATGATCCAGCAGCGCCGGCCGGCCTTGCACCGCAATCGTTTTGCACGTTGGGCAAACCGTACGGCTTTTGCCATAATCGCGCCGCAATGCCATTAACGTTAAGGGGAGTGCCGTGAGCCTGGCCATTTTCGACCTGGATAACACCCTGCTGTCCATCGACAGCGATCATGCCTGGGGCGAGTTTCTGCTCGAACAGGGGGCGGTGGACGCCAAGGCCTACCGCGAAGCCAATGAACGCTTCATGGCCGATTACGAGGCCGGCACGCTGGACATCGATGCCTTTCTTGCCGTGGCCCTCAAACCGCTGGCCGACAACACCCCGGAGCAGCTTGCCGCCTGGCACCAGCAGTTCATGGCGGCCAAGGTGGAGCCGAGCATTCTCCCCCGGGCCGAAGCGCTGATCGCCCGCCACCGCGCCCAGGGCGACACGCTGCTGATCATTACCGCCACCAACCGCTTTATTACCGACCCCATCGCCGAGCGGCTGGGCATTGATCATCTTATCGCCGTGGAGCCGGAGGTGGTGGACGGCCGCTACACCGGCCGGGTCACCGGCACGCCAAGCTTTCGCGACGGCAAGGTGACCCGGCTTTACCAGTGGCTGGAAACGCGCAGCGACACCCTTGACGATGCCTGGTTCTACAGCGACTCGCACAACGACATCGCGCTTTTGGAACAGGTAGAGCACCCCGTCGCCGTGGACCCCGACCCCACTCTGCGCCAGACCGCACAGGAGCGCGGCTGGCGCATTCTCTCCCTGCGCGGGTAAGCGCAAAGGTACGGCTACACCTCGCCGAGCAGCCTCAGACTGGCCGCCGGGGCTGCTCGGCGCAGCCCCCTGGAAAGCGCGTGACCGATCACCCCGATCGCCAGCGCCCCGCCCAGCGGCAGCGCCAGCCACACCCAGACGTGCAGCTGCACCGGCAGGTCCAGCCAGTAGCGGTACAAAAGCGCCGCGGCAAGCTCGGCCAGTGCCGCCCCCAGCAGCCCGCTGGCGCCGCCCAGCAGGGCAAACTCGGCCCCCTGCATCCGCGAGATCAGCCGGTTGCCGGCGCCAAACACGCGCAAAAGCCCGCTTTCATGGGCGCGCACCGGCTGGCTGGCGGTGAGCGCGGCATAGAGCACGCTGACGCCGGCCAGCAGCACCAGCACGAGAATCAGCTCAATGGCGCGGGTCACCTGAAACAGCACCTCACGCACCTGCCCCAGCAGCGCGTCAACGTTGAGCAGCGACACCCCCGGAAAGCGCTCTGCCAGGCGGTTGGCCAGGCTCTGGTCGTCGTCGGGCAGATAAAACGCGGTAATGTAGCTGTGGGCGAAATCTTCCAGCACTCCGGGCGGAAAGATCACGTAGAAGTTGGGCGTAAAGCTGTCCCAGTTGAGGCTGCGCAGGCTGGTAATGCGCCCGGTCAACGACTCGCTGCCGATGCCAAAGGTCAGCGTGTCGCCAAGCCCCAGACCCAACCGCCCGGCCAGGCCGTCTTCCATGGAAATCGGCACCGGGGCCTCAGCGGGCACGGCGTCCACCGCGCCCAGCCAGCCCTCGGCAGCATCGTGCGAGGCGGCCTCGTTCGGGGAAGCGTCTCGCTCAATGTCGGCGTCGGCAAACCATTCGCCGGCCACCACGCGGTTGCCCTCGGGCAGCGTGGCCCGCCAGGTCAGGTTCAGCGCCCGGCGCAGCGCGTTGTCGGCCAGTGCCTCGGACGACAGCGCCTCGGCCGGCGGTGCACCGTTCACCGCGCTGATGCGCCCGCGGACCATGGGATACAGCGCACTTCTGGCCTCCACGGCCGGCGCGATGGCCTCGGCAAACGCTTGGCGCTGGCCGGGCTGAATGTTGATGGCAAAGTAGTTGGGCGTGTCATCCGGCAGCTGAGCCTGCCAGGTGGCCAGCAAATCGCCGCGCACCAGCGTCATCATTGCCATGGCAAAAAACGTCACGGCAAAGGCCAGCAGCTGGCCAAGCCCGGCCCGGCGGCGCCGGGCCAGCTGGCCGCCGCCCAGCCGCAGCGCTTGCGACCAGAGGCCGCGGCCCGTCAGCCGTCCGGCCAGTGCCAGCACGCCGCGCAGCAGCAGCGCGCCGCCGACCCACAGCACGCCCAGCGCAGCACCGCCGCCCAGCAGCACCGTCAGCGCCAGCGTCAGGCTTTGCGAATACAGCCACAAAAGGCCGCCAAACACCGCCGCCGCCACGCCGGCCACCAGCCAGGCCGAAGGCGGCAGCGGGTCAAGCTCGCGGCGCAGCACCTTCAGCGCGCTCACCCGCTTGATGCGCAGCAGCATCGGCCCGGCAAAGCCCACCAGCACGGCAAGGGCGGTGAACGTGCCCAGAAACAGCGGAGCGATGCCCGGCGCCGGCAGCGTCAGCGGCAAAAAGCCCGCCAGCAGCCGCACCAGCAGCGCCTGACCCGCAAGCCCGGCGAGCGCGCCCAGCATGGAAGCCGCCAGCGCCAGCGCCAGCAGCTGGCCGGCAAAAATCAGCGTCAGCTGGCGCTGGCCGGCGCCAAAGCAGCGCAGCAGCGCGGCGGTATCCAGATGGCGCTCGACGTAGCGCCGGCTGGCCATGGCCACGGCCACCCCGGCCAGCAGCACCGCCGCCAGCCCGGCAATGCCCAGGTAGTTTTCCGCCCGGGCCAGGGCGCTGCCCAGCCGCGGGCGGTCGCGGCGCACGTCACTGATCTGTACGCCTTCTTCACGCAGCCGCGCCAGCAGCGGCTCAAGGCGCTCAAGCGCCGCGGGCGGGCCGGCGCCCAGCAGCGCGTAGTCAATCCGCGAGCCGGGCTGCACCAGCCCGGTGGCCTCAAGGTCAGCGGCGTTGAGCAAAACCCGCGGGTTGAAGCTGCCAAAGCCGCCCGACGGATTGGCCTCGCGTTGGATAAAACCGCTCACCTGCAGCTCGGCCTCGCCCACTTGAAGCGTATCGCCAAGGCTTAGTCCCAGCAGCGACTTCAGCCGCGGATCGGCCCACACGCTGCCCGCCGCGGGCGGGCGCTCAAGGCTTGCACTGCCGCCGTCACGCGCCACGTCCGAGCGGCCGTAGTGCGGCCAGGCGTCATCCACCGCCTTGAGGCTTGCCAGCTGAAAATTCTCGCCCCGGCGCAGCATGGACGCCATTTCCACCTGGCGGCTGACCGTCAGGCCGGCGTCCTGCAGCTGTTTGACCAGCGCATCAGCAAACGGCTCGGGCTGCTCCAGCACCAGATCCCCGCCCAAAAGCTGCCCGGCCTGGCGCTCCAGGCCGCGCTCCAGCCGGTCAAGAAAAAAGGCAATCATGGTGGCGGCGGCCACCGCCAGCACCAGCGCCATGAACAGCGCGCGCACGTCGGCGGCGCGCAGATCACGTTTCAGGCCGGTCAGCGCCAGCCGCAGAGCAGCCGTCATGGTGTGGCCTCCCCGTTGGGGTCGAACGCTTCCAGCCGCCCGTGGGCAAGGCGCAAACAGCGGCTGCAGCGCCTTGCCAGGGCGTAATCGTGGGTGACCAACACTAGCGTCGTGCCGGCCTCGCGGTTGAGGGTAAACAAAAGCTCGATTACCGCCGCGCCGGTTTCCGGATCGAGGTTGCCGGTGGGCTCGTCGGCAAATACCAGCTCGGGCTCGGTAACGAAGGCCCGCGCCAGCGCCACGCGCTGCTGCTCGCCGCCGGAGAGCTGCTTGGGCAGATGCCCGGTACGCTCGCCCAGCCCCACGCGGGCCAGCCACTCCCGGGCCGCATCGCGGCGGTGGCCGCCGGGGGCAAGCTCCAGCGGCAGGGCCACGTTTTCCAGCGCGCTGAGCGTGGGCAGCAGCTGAAAGTTTTGAAACACAAAGCCCACGCGCCCGGCGCGCAGCGCCGCGCGGGCGTCTTCATCAAGCGCACCGAGCGGCTCGCCGAACAGCGCAAGCTCGCCGGCAGTTGGGGTATCCAGCCCGGCCAAAAGCCCCAGCAGGGTGGATTTGCCTGAGCCGCTCTTGCCCAGAATCGCCACGCTCTCCCCCGGTGCTACGGCAAGCGACAGCTCGTGTAAGATGGCAAGCGAGCCCTCGCCGCTTGCCACCTGCTTATTCAGGCGATCGGCGCGGATCAGCGGTGCAGCGGCAGAAAAGGAGTCCGACATGAGCGTATGTATCCCTGGAAAAAAACGCGGGTTAGCGCAGGCAGGTGCCATCGTACTGGCAGCGCTGACCCTGCTGGCCGTGGTGCCCGCAGTCGCCGCGGGCCGGCCGGCGCTGTTGGTCATGGGCGATAGCCTAAGCGCGGCGCACAACATTGAGCAAGACGCCGGCTGGGTGAATCTTTTGCGCCGGCGGCTGGAAGGCAAGGCCCGCGTGATCAACGCCAGCATCAGCGGCGAAACCAGCAGCGGCGGCGCGGCGCGTTTTCCCGCGCTGCTGGACCGGCACGCCCCCGCGCTTGTGGTACTTGAGCTGGGCGGCAACGACGGCCTGCGCGGCACGCCGCCAAGCGCGCTTTACGCCAACCTGGCGCAGATGATCGAGCAAAGCCAGGCGGCGGGGGCCCGGGTTTTGCTGGCAGGGATCGACATTCCGCCCAACTACGGCCAGGCCTACCGCCGGGCCTTTACCCGGGTCTATCCGCGCCTGGCGGCCCGGTATCACGTGGCGCTGGTGGCGTTTTTGCTTGACGGCATCGCGCTGGACGACTCGCTGATGCAGGAAGACGGCATTCATCCCACCGCCGAGGCCCAGCCCGCCGTGCTGGCCAACGTCTGGCCGGTACTCGCGCCGCTTTTTAAAGCCGCCCGCTAAGCGCTCGCCGGGGCTGGCTGCGTCAGGTTTTCTGGCGCTGCTGCAGGGCCAGCCCGGCGAGAATCAGCGCCAGCCCGGCAAGGGTCGAGGCGCGAATCGGCTCGTCGACGACCAGATGCAGCAGCAAAAGCGACACCGGCGGCGAGAGAAAGATCAGGTTGGACACCTTCGCCGTGCGCGAAATCTTGTGCATGGCCAGCTGCCAGAGGATAAACGCCACGCCCATCTCGAAAAGGCCCACGTAAACCCCGGCGGAAAGCGCCGCCCAGCCGTGCCACTCAAACCCGGGGCCAAAGGCCAGCAGCGCGCCGAGCACCGGCAGCCCCACGGTGAAGTTCTGCCACTGGCCCACCAGCGGCTCGCGCGCGTCCCGGGTGTTGAGCAGCCAGTAAAGCGCCCACAGCAGCGTGGACATCAGGGCAAAGATAACGCCCAGCGGGTCGGCGAAGGCGACATCCAACACCGCACCGCGGGTGGCGATCACCCACACCCCGGCGTAGGCGATCAGCCCGGCGGCCACGTCCGTGCGGGTAATCCGCTGGCCGAGTATGGGCACGGCGAGAAACGCCATGGCCAGCGCCCAGGTGTAGTTCAGCGCCATGGCTTCCTGGCCCGGCAGGCGGTCGTAGGCGGCGAACAGCACCAGATAGTAGGCCACCGGGTTCATCAGCCCGGCCCACAGCGCGGTGCGCCAGCCGCGCGCAAGCGCCCGGCCGAGCTGGCCGCGCTTGACCACCAGCGCCCCCATCAGCGCCCAGGACACCAGGGCGGCCAGCGCCATCAGCTCCAGCGGGCTCATATACCCCAGTGCTACCTTGAACGCCGTGGCCACGGTGGACCACAGCGCCACCGCGCCCAGGCCGTACAACATTGCCTGACGATCCTGGTTCATGCTGGCTCCTTGCGTGGAAAACGTGACATTGCGTCGGGGACTGGTAACACTGGTGGTACGCCGGCATCCGCCAGCGCCGGCAGCGCGCGCGGCAACGGGGTACCATGTATCGTGTGCAGCATAACACCCAAGGAGCTTTCATGGCCGATCAGGACATCTCTCAGTCACGCCTTTACGAATGGCTGACCGGCGACGAAGACAGCCGCATGTGCGACGACATTCCCGACACCGCCTGCCGCGACCAGCCGGCCAACTTTGCCCGCCACCTGTGGGCGGCGCTGGGCAACAAGCTGGCCGATGAGCTGTCCAGCGCTCGGTTGGTGCTGCCGTGGCTGATGGGCGTTATCGGCGCACCGGTGTGGATGGTGGGCCTTTTGGTGCCCATTCGCGAATCCGGCGCGCTGCTGCCCCAGCTGTTCGTGGCCGGCTTTATCCGCCTCAAGCCCCAGCGCAAGTGGGTATGGGTAGCCGGCGGCGCGCTGCAGGCACTGGCCGCGCTGGCGCTGGCGCTGCTTGCCGTTTGGGGCCGCGGCGGGGTCGGCGGCGCGCTGGTGCTGGCCGTGCTGGTGGCGCTGTCGCTGGCGCGCGGGCTTTCCTCCATTGCCACCAAAGACGTGATGGGCAAAACCATCGCCAAAAAGCGCCGCGGCACGCTGATGGGCTACAGCGGCAGCGTGGCCGGCGCGGTCACGCTGGTCGCCGGCGGCGTGCTGATGCTGTTCGACGAGCGTCCCGGGGAGCTGGCGCTGGCTGTGCTGCTTGGCGTGGCGGCGCTGGGCTGGGCGCTGAATGCGCTGTTCGCTGCACGTATCAGTGAGCAGCCCGGCGCTGTGGACGGCGGCGAAAACGCCTGGGACAGCCTCAAGCTGGGGTTTTCCCTGCTACGCGAGGACCGCGCGTTTTTACACTTCAACGTGTCGCGCACGCTTTTGCTGTCAAGCGCGCTGGCACTGCCCTACATCGCCCTGCTGGGCCAGCGACAAAGCGACGCAGCGCTAGGCGGGCTGGGGCTTTTGGTGGTGATTTCCGGCGTCGCGGCGATGGTGGCAAGCCCGGTGTGGGGCAAGCGTGCCGATGCCTCCAGCCGGCGAGTCATGTGCGATGCCGCGCTGGGCACCGTCGCCTGCTGCCTGGCCGGGGCGGGCCTTGTCTGGCTGCCCGGTGAATGGAGTGCCAGCGTGCTGCCCTACGCGGTAATCTATGGGGTACTGGTCATTGTGCATCACGGCGTGCGCCTGGGGCGCAAGACCTACGTGGTGGATATGGCCAGCAGCGACAATCGGGCGCTTTACGTGGCGCTTTCCAACACGCTGACGGGTGGTTTAATGTTGTTGTTTGGCAGCCTACTCGGCGCTTTGGCGCAGTGGCTTGGCAGTGCCGCCCTGCTGGTCGTGCTGGCGGCGGCGGCTCTGGGCGCTTTTTTCAGCGCCCGCACGCTTCCCGACGTCGAATAGCCGGCAGCTCAGCAAAACGGCGATGCCCGCCGGTACCACATTAAGGACTGGAGTCAACTACCTCTCCCTGAAGGGAGAGGCTTGTGAAAGCAGGCCCGGTTGACCAGGGAGAGCGGGCAACATGGCCGCTACGTTGATAACAGGTCGTCAAGACTCACCGCCGAATGCTTCCTCAGTTCGGCGCTCTGAAAGGTCGGGATCATGCGGGCGCAAGGTAAAACGCCGAAGGTTCTGACCGCTGCCGCCAGGCAGGAGCCGGTTATCGACATTCCCGAGGGGAGACGGATCGAACGATCCGCGACACAAGGCCCGTAAGGGCATGAACACGGGAGGAAATCGCCATGGCGGTTTTCGTATGGGATAAACACAAGCAGCCGTTGATGCCGTGCAGCGAAAAGCGTGCCCGGCTGCTGCTGAAACGCGGTCGCGCCGTGGTGCATAAACGCTACCCGTTCACGATCCGGCTCAAGGATCGGGTGGGCGGCGACACGCAACCGCTTCGCCTGGGCATTGACCCCGGCAGCAAGACCACGGGGCTGGCGCTGATGCGTGAATCAGACGGTGAGCAGCGCCATGTGCTGTGTCTGTTCGAGCTTTTGCATCGCGGCTTCCAGATCAAAAAGGCGCTGGAGCAGCGCGCCGCGTTTCGGCGCCGCCGCCGTTCGGCCCATCTGCGCTACCGGGCGCCACGATTTAACAACCGCACGCGCAAAGCCGATTGGTTGCCGCCCAGCCTGCAGCATCAAGTCGATACGGTGATGGCGTGGGTAAAGCGGCTAAGCAAGCTCGCCCCCATCACCGCGCTGGATAAGGAGCTGGTGCGCTTTGATACCCAGCGGCTCGACAATCCGGAGATAAGCGGCGTCGAGTACCAGCAAGGCACGCTGCTCGGTTACGAGGTGCGGGAGTATCTGCTGGAAAAATGGGGGCGGGCATGTGCCTACTGCGGCGCCACCGAGACGCCGTTGGAAGTCGAGCATGTTGAACCACGCAGCCGGGGCGGTTCCAGCCGCATCAGCAATTTGGCTCTGTCGTGTCATAACTGCAACCAGGCGAAGGATACGTTGCCGCTGGCGGACTTTTTCGCCACCGACAAGGGCTTGAAGAAGCGCCTCAAGGCCAATGGTCTGTCGGCAAGCGCGCAGCTTGAGCGCGTACAGCGCCAACTCAAGCAACCGCTACGCGATGCCAGTGCAGTCAATACGACCCGCTGGGCGCTGTTTAATGCCCTCAAGGCCACCGGCTTGCCGGTGACGGTCGGCACGGGTGGCCGTACCAAATACAACCGCCAGCGCCTCGGTATTCCCAAAACTCACGCCCTGGACGCCGCTTGCGTCGGCCCAATGGACGCCCTGCACCACTGGCAAGTGCCAACGCTGACGATCAAAGCCACCGGGCGCGGCAGCTATCAGCGCACTCGACTGACCAAACACGGTTTTCCGCGTGGCTACCTGATGCGACAAAAACAGGTACACGGTTTTCAGACCGGCGACATGGTAAGCGCCACCGTGCCCACCGGCAGGAAAGCCGGCACGCATACGGGCCGTGTGGCCGTCCGCAAAACCGGCCGCTTTAATATCCAGACCCAACAGGAAGCAGTGCAGGGCATTTCGCACACATACTGCACCGTTATCCAACGTGGAGATGGCTACGGCTACCACCTCACAATAACCACTCACCAACGGAAAGGAGGAGCGGGACAGGCGGTGGCATAATCCGGGTCGCCCTGCGGGTGACGCGCTATCCCTCCCGGCACTCGAAGTACCGGGTATCCCGCGCAAGTTCTGATGACACGATCTCCCTTGATCAGCCCGGCGCTGCTGGAACGCATTGTTGACGCTTCGGAAGACGGCATTGTCGTGGCCGAGCAGGAAGGCGACGAAAACATCCTGATCTACGTCAACAAGGGGTTTGAACGCCTGACCGGCTACAGCGCAGACGAGATTCTTTATCGCGACTGCCGCTTTCTGCAGGGCGATGACCGCGACCAGGAAGCGCTTGATGCCATCCGCCGCGCCTTGAAGCAGGGCCTGCCGTCCCGGCAGGTGCTGCGCAACTACAAAAAGGACGGCACCATGTTCTACAACGAGCTGTCGATTACCCCGGTATTCGACGAAGCCGATAACCTGATGTATTACATCGGCGTGCAAAAGGATGTGACCGACCGGGTAGAAGCGCAGCAAGAGCTTGCAGCACTCAAGCGCGCCAATGCCGCCGAGTAAGCCGCCGGCAACGCTGGCCTTTCCCGTCGCCCGGCACTATCATCGTGGCCCTGTCAATCCGGCCCTGTTTGCGTGTAATCCCGCTGCCCGGCGCGTTTGCCCGGGCAGCCCACGCAGCGGCCGCCGACGCTTTCGTTTACCAACCTATCGGATATCCATGGCGCAATACGTCTTCACCATGAACCGGGTCGGCAAGATCGTGCCGCCCAAAAAGCAAATCCTCAAGGACATTTCGCTGTCGTTTTTCCCCGGCGCCAAAATCGGCGTTCTGGGCTTGAACGGCGCGGGCAAGTCCACGCTGCTGCGCATCATGGCCGGTGTCGATACGGAGTTTGAGGGCGAAGCCCGCCCGATGCCGGGTCTGAACATCGGCTATCTGCCCCAGGAGCCGGAGCTCGATGATGACAACAACGTCCGCGACACGGTAGAAGAAGCCCTCGGCGCGATCAAAAAGGCCCAGGAAGAGCTTGAGGCCGTCTATATGGCCTACGCCGAGCCGGATGCCGACTTCGACGCGCTGGCCTCCGAGCAGGCGCGACTGGAAAACATCATCGAAGCCGCCGACGCGCACAACCTTGAGCGCAAGCTGGAAGTCGCCGCCGAGGCGCTGCGCCTGCCGCCCTGGGACGCCACTGTGGGCAACCTGTCCGGCGGTGAGCGTCGCCGGGTGGCGCTGTGCCGCCTGCTGCTGTCCAACCCGGACATGCTGCTGCTCGACGAGCCCACCAACCACCTGGACGCCGAGTCCGTGGCCTGGCTGGAGCGCTTTCTTCACGACTACAGCGGCACCGTGGTGGCGATTACCCACGACCGCTACTTCCTCGACAACGTGGCCGGCTGGATTCTTGAGCTCGACCGCGGCGAGGGCATTCCCTTCGAGGGCAACTACTCGCAGTGGCTGGAGCAGAAAGAAGCGCGGCTGGCCCAGGAATCCAAGCAGGAGGCCTCGCGTCAAAAGGCCATCAAGAAAGAGCTTGAGTGGGTGCGCTCCAACGCCAAGGGCCGCCAGGCCAAGAGCAAGGCGCGCCTGAACCGCTTCGAGGAGATGCAGTCCGGCGATTTTCAAAAGCGCAACGAAACCAACGAGATCTATATTCCGCCCGGCCCGCGCCTGGGCGACAAGGTCATCGAGTTTCACAACGTCGCCAAGCGCTTTGACGACAAGCTGCTCTACGACGACCTGAGCTTTGCCATTCCCCCCGGTGCGATTGTCGGCATCGTCGGCGGCAACGGCGCGGGCAAATCCACTATGTTCAAGCTGATCGAAGGCACCGAAAAGCCCGATGCCGGCGAGGTCGTGCTGGGCGAAACCGTCGAAACCGCCTATGTCGAACAGCTGCGCGACGACATGGAAAACAAGCAGACCGTTTGGGAGGCGGTATCCGACGGCCAGGATATCCTCAACATCAACGGCTACGAAGTGCCGTCCCGGGCCTACGTGGGCCGCTTCAACTTCAAGGGCAACGACCAGCAAAAGCGCCTCGACGAGCTCTCCGGCGGCGAGCGTGGGCGGCTGCAGCTGGCCCAGACGCTCAAGCAGGGCGCCAACGTGCTGCTGCTTGACGAACCGTCCAACGATCTGGATATCGAGACCCTGCGGGCGCTGGAAGAAGCGCTTTTGGCCTTCCCCGGCTGTGCCCTGGTGATCTCACACGACCGCTGGTTCCTCGACCGCATCGCCACGCATATTCTGGCGTTTGAAGGGGATTCCCACGTGGAGTTCTTCGACGGCAACTACACCGAGTACGAAGCCGACCACAAAAAGCGCGTGGGCAGCGACACGCCCAAGCGCATGAAGTACAAGCGCATCGACGCGTAATAGCGCAGCGCGCAGCATGTACGATCAAAAAAGGCACCCGAGGGTGCCTTTTTTGTGTTCAGTGCTTTAAGTGTTAGCCCGCCGGCCAGGTGAATTCGCGCCCGCCAAGCAGGTGCATGTGGATGTGATAGACGGTCTGGCCGCCCATCTCGTTGCAGTTCATCACCACGCGGTAGCCGTCTTCGGCAAAGTCGTTTTGCCTGGCCAGCTTCGCGGCCGCGTACTGCAGCCGCCCTACGGTTTCCAGATCGCTTTCGTTGATATCGTTGAGCGTGGCGATGTGCTTTTTGGGGATGATCAGCACATGGGTCGGCGCTTGAGGATTGATATCGTTGAACGCCAGCACGTGCTCGTCTTCGTAAACGATGTCGGCGGGCACTTCCCGCTCGATCATCTTGCAGAACAAACATTCCATCCGTTTTCCTCCTTGCAATCCGCAACGCTGCCGCGCACGGCTGCGCTTACGGTAGCGTTTTTGCGCGGCATACGCCACGGTCAGCGCTAGTAAAAGCGCCGCTCGGCCAGAAGCTGGCGCAACAGCGGCGCCATGATCAGCTCCAGCGTCAGCGCCAGGCGCGCGCCGGGCACCACCAGGGTGTGCGGCCGGGTCATGAACGAGTCACTGATCATCGCCAGCAGCCAGGGAAAGTCCACCCTTGAGTGCTCGCGAAAGCGAATGACCACAAACGATTCACCGTCGGTGGGAATATCCTGCACCTCAAAGGGATTGGAGGTGTCCACCGCGGGCACGCGATGCAGGTTGATGTGGGTGCGCGAAAACTGCGGCTGAATGCAGCGCACGTAGTCGCCCATGCGCCCGAGAATGGTGTCGATCACCGCTTCCTGGGAATAGCCGCGCATCCGGGTATCGCGGTCGATTTTCTGGATCCATTCCAGGTTCATCGCCGGGGCCACGCCCACCAGCAAATCCACGTGGCGGGCAATGTCGTACTCTTCGGTGACCAGCCCGCCGTGCAGCCCTTCGTAAAAAAGCAGATCAGTGCCGCTGGGCAGCGGCCGCCATTCGGTGAAGGTGCCGACCTTATAGCCCGCCTCCACCTTTTGCTTATCCTCGGCGTGAATATAGTGGCGGTACTGGCCGCTGCCGCCGTCGCCGTATTCCACGAACAGCGCTTCCAGCCGGTCCATCAGGTTGGCCTCGACGGAAAAGTGCGACAGCTTTTCGTAGCGCTCGGGCTCGGCGCAGTACATGCGGTGCAGGTCGTCGCGGGTATAGCGGTGGAAGGCATCGCCGTCGACTATCGCGGCGTGCACGTCTTCGCGCTGAAACATGCGCTCAAAGCTGCGCCGCACCGTGGTGGTGCCGGCACCGGACGAGCCGGTAACGGCAATGATCGGATACTCGCGGGACATCAGCGGCCCCGAGGCGCGGCGCCGGCGGCCTGCTCGGTTTCCCGGGCAATGGCGCGGTGAGCGATATCCCGGCGGTACTGTGCGCCGTCCCAGTGCACGCAGGCCACGCCCCGGTAAGCGGCGTCGCAGGCGTCGAGCACGCGCTCGCCCAGCGCGGTAACGCAGAGCACGCGCCCGCCGGCGGTAAGCAAGCGCCCGTCAGCGTCCACTGCGGTGCCGGCCTGAAACACCTTGCAGCCGCCGGCCTCGGCGGCGTCGATGCCGCTGATCGCATCCCCTTTGGCGTAGCGGCCGGGATAGCCGCCGGCGGCCATGACCACGCCCACGGCGGCGCGGCTGTCCCAGCGGCACTCGCGGCCGGCAAGCGCGCCGTTGGCGCCGGCCAGGCACAGCTCGGCCAGGTCGGACTCAAGGCGCAGCATGATCGGCTGGGTTTCCGGGTCGCCAAAGCGGCAGTTGTATTCGATGACTTTGGGGTTGCCCGCCGCGTCGATCATCAGCCCGGCGTAGAGAAAGCCGGTGTAGGCGTTGCCCTCGGCGGCCATGCCGCGCACCGTAGGCGCAATCACTTGCTCCATGATGCGCGCGTCCACTTCCGGGGTGACCACCGGCGCCGGCGAGTAGGCGCCCATGCCGCCGGTATTGGGGCCGGTGTCACCGTCGCAGGCGCGCTTGTGGTCCTGGCTGGTGGCCATGGGCACGATATTTTCGCCGTCCACCATGACGATATAGCTGGCTTCTTCGCCTTCGAGAAACGCCTCGACCACTACCCGGGCGCCGGCATCGCCGAAGGCGTTGTCTTCCAGCATGTCGCGAATGGCCGCCTCGGCTTCGCTTTCACTGGCGGCCACGACCACGCCTTTGCCGGCTGCCAGGCCGTCCGCCTTGATGACCACGGGCGCGCCGAGCCTGTGCATGTAGTCAAGCGCCGGGGCCACCTCGGTAAAGGTCTGATAGGCCGCCGAGGGAATGGCATGGCGAGCCAGAAAATCCTTGGCAAACGACTTGGAGCCTTCCAGCTGGGCCGCCGCCCGGGTGGGGCCGAAGATCGCAAGCCCGGCCGCCTGAAAACGATCCACCACGCCTTCCACCAGCGGCGCTTCGGGCCCGACCACGGTCAGGCCGACCTGCTCGCTACGGGCGAGCGCGACCAGCCCGTCGATGTCGGTGACGGCGATGTCAACGTTGGTCAGGCCGGGCTCGCCGGCCGTGCCGGCGTTACCCGGTGCCACCAGCACCTGCTCGACCGAGGGCGACTGGGCGATTTTCCACGCCAGCGCGTGTTCGCGGCCACCGCCGCCTATGAGTAGTACCTTCATGCTGTCCCTTCTTGAGCTAAAGCGTCGTGGGCGCCGGTGCCGCGTTCGCCAGGCGCGCTGCAGAGGCGTATTATGCCACAGCCAAGCGCCGGGCCGGCCAGCCCCTGCCGGCGTTTTTCCCACCCATCAACCGATACGCCATGAACCTGATTTTACTCAGCCCTGAGGATATCACCGCCGACGGCAACGCGACGATCCGCGATCCGCGCCGCCTGCGCCACCTGCGCGAGGTGCACCGCGCCGCGCCCGGCCAGCATTTGACCGTAGGCGTGGCCGGCGGCGCCATGGGCCGCGCCGAGCTCACCGCGCTGAACGACCAGCAGGCTACGTTTCACTGCGCGCCGCTGACCCAGACCCCGCCGCCGGCGCTGCCGGTGCATCTGGTGCTGGCCCTGCCCCGCCCGCGCATGCTGGCGCGCACGCTGGAGCACGTCACCGCGCTGGGAGTCAAAGACATCACCCTGCTGCATACCCGGCGCGTGGAGAAAAGCTACTGGCAGTCGCCGGAGCTGGCGGCGGAAAAAATCCGCCGGCATCTGGTGCTGGGACTGGAGCAGGCCCGGGATACCGTACTGCCCGAGGTGACGCTACGCCGCGGCTTTCGCCCCTTTGTCGAAGACGTGCTGCCCGGGCTGCTGAGCACCCGCCGCGGGCTGGTGGCGCATCCGGGCATGGCCAACGCCTGCCCCCGCGGGCTGCGCGAGCCTGCGGTGCTGGTCGTGGGGCCCGAAGGGGGCTTTATCGACTGGGAAGTCGAGCGGCTGCTTGCCGCCGGCTGCGAAGGCATGCACCTGGGCCCGCGCATTTTACGGGTGGAAACCGCCGTGACCGCCCTGCTGTCGCGGCTGTTCTAGGCGGCCTGCAGGCTAGTCGTCGTCTTGCGCGTGCGGCTTGTGCGCCACAAACTCGGCGTCTTCCCCGCATTCGGCATCCCGGGTAAAGGTTCGGCCTACGTCCAGGTGTCCAAGATGGCCAAGGGTGCGCCGCCCCAGCAGTACCGGGTAGTTCATCGCGCTGCGATCGCGCAGGCTGAACTGCTCTTCGTACACGGTGTTGCCTATGCACAGCTTGAGCAGCACCACCGGGCGCTGGTCGCGCCCGCCGGCGCCGCGCACGGTCAGGGTGCGATACAGCGGGCGCTCGACTTCTTCAGTAACGGTGTCGCCGGTGTCTTCGTCTTCCAGCCGGAAACGAAAGCGCACCCAGTCTTCGCCGTCTCGGGTGAAAGATGCAATGTCTCGGGCGTCGATGGATGACGTCAGCGCACCGCTGTCCAGCTTGGCCTTGACCTTGATGTCCCACGGCTTGAGCTCGGCCTTTTCGACCCAGCCCAACACCTCGGACGAGTCGGCAGCGGCGCCGCCGGCCGCCAGCAGGCAGCCGGCCGCCAGCCCGGCGAGCATTCGCGTCACGCATGCGGTCATACAGTACTCCGTTAGCTGTTTTCCAGCCGCTTGAGCAGCGCCTGGGTGGCAAAGCCGTCCGCCGTCAGGCCCTGATCGCGCTGAAAGGCGCGCAGCCCCTTGCGGGTATTGGGCCCCATGATGCCGTCGGCGCCGCCTACCTCATAGCCGGCCCGGTTCAGCAGCCGCTGCAGCCGAGTTACGTCGTCCCGGGTCAGCGGCGCCTGCTCCCGGGGCCAGGCGTTGACGATGCCTCTGCGCCCGGCAACGGCATCGCTTAGCTTGGCCACGGCCAGCGCGTAGCTGGTGGCGTTGTTGTAGCGCAGGATGCTGCGAAAATTGGGGCCGGTAAGAAACGCCGGGCCTTCGGCCCCCGCGGGCACGATGATTTTGGCCTCGGCAAACTCGGGCAGCGTGGCGCCGTCGACGGCGCGCACGCCCCGCCGGCGCCACTGGGCCGTGCTCAGCTGCCCGGTCTGGGCGTAGTCAAAGTCTTCCGGCAGGCGCACCTCGGTGCCCCAGGGCTGGCCCGGCTGCCAACCGGCGCGCTTGAGGTAGTTGGCCGTGGAGGCCATAACGTCAGGGATGCTGCCCCAGATATCCCGGCGGCCGTCGCCGTCGCCGTCTACCGCGTAGGCGCGAAAGCTGGAGGGGATGAACTGGGTATGGCCCATGGCCCCGGCCCAGGAGCCCACCATGTCGTCGGCGGCAATGTCCCCGGCATCGATGATCTTGAGCGCGGCCAAAAGCTCCTGGCGGGCAAAGTCGCGCCGGCGGCCGTCAAACGCCAGGGTGGCAAAAGCGTCCAGCGTGGAATAGTCGCCGAAATGGCGGCCGTAGTTGCTCTCGATGCCCCAGATCGCCACGATCACCTCGGCCGGCACGCCGTAGCGCTTTTGCATGGCCCGGGCGGTAGCCCGGTGGGCGGCAAGCTTTTCCCGGCCGGTGTTCACCCGGGCGCTGGAAACGGCGGTGTCGAGGTACTGCCATATCGGGCGCACGAATTCCGGCTGGTAGCGGTCGTTTTCGATAACCTCGGGGCGGTAGCGCACGCCGTCCAGCGCTCGCTCAAGGGTGCGCTCGCTGATGCCCTGACCTGCGGCGCGGCGACGAAACGCGCCCAGCCAGTCGACGAAGCCGGCGCGCTGCTCGCTGGCCTCGGGCGCCGAGCGGCTATCGACTTCCTGCATCAGCGCGCTTTCGGCCTGAACGCTACCGGCCGCCAGCAGTACGCCCAGCAGCGAGGCGCGGGCAAGACCTGATCGAGCAGACAGCACACCGGGGATAAAAGGCAACATGGCGCTCCTCAGTTGTCGCGGGCAAAGAAGCGATGGTCCCTTATAAACGCGGCCAACGCCAGCCCCGGCGCCTGCCCGTCAGGCGGGCGGAGTGACCCGGGGCGGGGCAAAGCGCTCCGGCGCGTGGCGCCACGGGCGGTGACGCAAGGCGGCGGGCAGCGCCGCCAGTTCGGGCAGCCAGCGGGCCACGTAATGCCCGTCGGGGTCGTAGCGCTCGGCCTGTTTGAGCACGTTGAAGTAGCGGTCGCGACGCGGATCGCGGCCGGTGCCGCCGACGTAGCGCCAGTTTCCCCAGTTGCTCGGCGCGTCAAAGTCGACAAGGCAGTGCTCGAACCAGGCCGCGCCCAGCCGCCAGTCCACGCCCAGATCCTTGACCAAATAGCTTGCGACGTTCTGCCGGGCGCGGTTGGAAAGAAAGCCGGTAGCGGCAAGCTCGACCATGGCCGCATCGATAAAGGGAATGCCGGTGCGCCCGTCGCGCCAGGCGCAGAAGGCATCGCTGAGCGGGGGCAGCTCGCGGCGGCCAAAAAGCCCGCTGCCGTCGAGGGCCGCGGCGTGGTGAAAGTAGTCTCTCCACCACAGCTCGAAGGTGATCCAGTAGCTGGATTCGCACGCGCCGTGGCGCGCCTCCCAGCGTTTGACGGCCTGATGCACTTGGCGCGGCGACAGACACCCCCGGGCCAGCCAGGCCGACAGGCGGGTGGAAAAATCCGGCCCTGCAAGGCCGTTGCGCGTCTGTTTATAGTGCGCCGGCCCCGAAGGCGCAGGCGACGCGCCGGTTTGCCACAGATACGCCTCCAGGCGCTTGTGCCCGGCCGCTTCGCCGCCGACGTAGTCAAACTGCCCGCGCGGGTCGGGCTGCCAGGCGGCGCTTTGCCGGCTCAGCCGGGCAAGCGGCGGAAAGCCGCGCGATGCGTCATCCGGCCAGGGCGGCAGCGTCACCGGCGCGGGCAAGGCCGGGGGAATTTCGGCGTCTTTTTCCACGCGGCGGCGAAACGCCGAAAAGGTGCTCGGCAGCGCGTCCAGGGCAAACGGCAGGGCGGCGGTATCAACCAGGGTGTTGCCTGCAACCACCTCAAGCGCGGTGCCGGCCGGCAGTTTTGATCGTAGCGCATCGATCTGAGCCGCTTCATCGCAGCAGGGTTGGCGGCTTACTCGAACCCGGCGCGGGCGTAGCGTGTTGCACAGCGCGGCGAGCTCATCGGCCGGCGTGCCGATTTTTACCAGCAGATCGCTGCCCAGCCGCAGCAGCTCGCCGCGCAGCGCCATCAGACTTTGCCAGATAAACGTCAGCCGAGCAGGCCCCAGGCGCATTCCGCTTTCCTCGCGGTGCCAAGCGTCCAGTTCGCGACCGTCCAGCACATACACCACCAGCATGGCCTCGGGCGGCGAGGCAAAGCGCAGCAGCGGATTATCCGCTACGCGCAGATCATTGTTGAGCCAGATGATGTCGGTCACGGTCTGGGACATAGCGGCGTCTCCCGGTGGCGGCGAGCGGCCCGTGCCTGGCGGCGGCAGCGTTCACTGCAGTAGCGCACCTCGTCCCAGCAGCGCGCCCATTTCTTGCGCCAGGCAAAGGGGCGCTGGCAGCAGGCGCAGCGTTTGTGCGGCAGGTCGGCTTTGCGCTGCATGGCTCGCTCGCTGGATATCAATAATTCGACAATAAAAACACGTCGTACAATGAATGTACACAAAAGAGACGCGTCGCGGGGAAATCACGGTGCAGCGCCGCCGCAACCCTCGACGGGTACGGCGGCGCTGGCGGAGGGCGAGGCAAGAGCGGGCAGGTACATGCGCCGTGACGGGGTTAGCGCAGCCAGCCGCCAAGCTCGTTGTTGGCGATATCGACCAGCGCGTCGATATGATCGTCGCGGTCGTTCAGGCAGGGAATGTAGGTAAAGGTCTCGCCGCCGGCGGCCATGAAGCTGTCGTGGATCTCTTCTTTTATTTCTTCCAGAGTTTCCACGCAGTCGGCGGAAAACGCCGGGGAAATCACCGCAATATGCTTGTGCCCCTGTTTCGCCAGCTCAGCGACGTGGTCTACCGTTGCCGGCCCCACCCACTTCTCCGGGCCAAACTGGGACTGAAAGGCCGTGTCGATATCGCCTTTTTCCCAGCCCAGCTGCTCGCGCAGCAGGCGCGTGGTTTTCTGGCACTGGCAGTGGTAGGGGTCGCCTTCCAGCAGGTAGCGCTCGGGCACGCCGTGATAGCTTGCCACCAGCTTGCTCGGCGCCGAGTCAAGCCCGGCGCAGCCGTCCACCACCGACGCCGCCAGAGCGCGCACATAGCCCGGATGATCAAAATAGGCCGGCACCGTGCGAATGGCCGGCTGCCATTTCATCTTCATCAGCGTGCGAAACGCCTGGTCGTTGGCCGTGGCCGTGGTGGGCGAGCCGTACTGCGGGTACAGCGGGAAGAACACGATGCGCTTGCAGCCCTTCTCCGCCATGCGGTTGAGCACGCTTTCGGTAGACGGGTTGCCGTAGCGCATGCAGAAATCGACTTCCACGTCGTCGCCGTAAAGGGCTTGCATACGCTGGGCGAACTTTTCCGTCTGCGCCCGGGTAATGGTGAGCAGCGGACTTTCGTCAAGTTCGGTATTCCAAATGCCCTTGTAGGCCTGACCGGAAGCGAAAGGCCGCCGGGTGAGAATGATCAGCTGCAGGATCGGCTGCCACTTCCAGCGGGCGTAGTCGACCACGCGCCGATCAGAGAGAAACTCGCCCAGGTAGCGGCGCATGGACCAGTAGTCGGTATTGTCCGGGGTGCCGAGGTTGGCCAGCACAACACCGACCTTTGCCGGTGCAATGGGCGGGTGGTCGCTGTCGGCGTGAGCCAGGCGGCCCTCACCCGGCTGATCCTTGGCTATCGTGGTGCTCATGCGTCTCTCCTGAATCCGGCGTTGTCATAAGCCCGGATGATAGCACTTTTACCGCACAGCGCGGTACGTCCTTGTGCCCGAAAAACGCGTTGTATAACTATTGATCAAATAGTTTTTGATGAAACCGGTCTCGAAAAGATTGTCTTCACAAAGCCACTCTTAACAAAAGCCCGCTGGCAAAACGGCGCTATGCAAAAATGCAAAAGCGCCCCTGCAACCCGTCACTGGTATTCAGACGGATCAATGGCCTTGCCTAGAGAGTTGCGGTCAATCCAGTTGCCGGCCTTGGTTTCCTTGTAGCGAAACACCACCCGATCACCGATGGCCACGGGCAGCTCGGCATCTTCGGTCTGATAGCTGTAGGCCTCTCCGTCCACCTTCAGCGCATAGCGGTACAGATCGGGCATACCCAGCCACTCCTTGAACGGCCCTTCGCGCTCCACGGCCTGAAGCTCTCCACGCGCCTGCAGTTTGGGCGTACGTTTACCTCGGCGAAAACCACCTGCCATCGTGTTTCCTCTTTGTGATATGTGAGCCGGATACCGGCGCTTTGTGCAACGGGCCGGGCATTATACGTGCTCGCCGGCGAGTCTCAAGCGCGCCGGCACAAGCCAATCTGCGCCGGCGCGCTACTCGCCAAAGGTTTCGCCGTAGCTGTCCGGCGCCAGGTCTTCAAAGCGGGTGTACTTGCCGATAAACGCCATATGCACAGTGCCGATGGGCCCGTTACGCTGCTTGCCGATAATCAGCTCGGCCAGCCCCTGGTTATCGGGGTTGTCGGGATTGTAAACCTCATCGCGGTACACAAAGGCGATAACGTCGGCGTCCTGCTCGATGGCACCGGACTCGCGCAGATCCGACATCACCGGGCGCTTGTTGGGCCGCTGCTCCAGCGAGCGGTTGAGCTGGGAAAGCGCCACCACCGGGCAGCCGAACTCCTTGGCCAGCCCCTTGAGCGAGCGGGAAATTTCCGAAATTTCCCCGGTGCGGTTCTCGGAAAAACCGGGAATCTGCATCAGCTGCAGATAGTCGATCATGATCAGCGCTACGTTGCCGTGCTCGCGCACCACCCGGCGAATGCGCGAGCGCATCTCGTTGGGCGAAAGTGCGGCGGTATCGTCGATAAAAAGCTGCTTGTCCTTGAGGATATTGACCGCCGAGGTCAGCCGCGGCCAGTCCTCGTCTTCAAGCTGGCCGGTACGCACACGGGTCTGGTCAATGCGCCCAAGCGACGACAGCATGCGCAGCATCAGCGATTCCGCAGGCATCTCCATGGAAAACACCATGACCGGCTTGTCGCTGGAAATGACTGCGTGCTCGACCATATTCATCGCAAAGGAGGTTTTGCCCATGGAAGGCCGGCCGGCGATGATCACCAGATCCGACGGCTGCAGCCCGGTGGTCATCTCGTCGAGGTCACGAAACCCCGAGGGCAGCCCGGTCATTTCCCCCTTGAGGTTAAAAAGCTCGTCGATACGATCCACGGCCTTGGTCAAAAGCTCGCTCATGCCGATGGGGCCACCGGCCTTGGGGCGCTCCTCGGCAATCTGGAACACCAGCCGTTCGGCCTCGTTGAGCAGTTCATCCGCCGGGCGCCCCTGGGAGGCAAAGGCGCCGTCGGCAATCTGGTTGGCCGCGCGGATCAGCTTTCTCAGCGTGGCGCGCTCGCGCACGATCTCGGCGTAGGCGCGGATGTTGCTGGCCGACGGGGTGTTGCGCGCAAGCTCGGCGAGAAACGCAAGCCCGCCCACGGTATCGAGCTGGTCCCGGGCTTCCAGCGCCTCAGAGAGCGTCACCACGTCCAGCGGCTGGCCGGCCTCGGCCAGGTGCGCCATGACGTTGAAAATCAGCCGATGCTCGTAGCGATAGAAATCATCCGCCGCCAGATGATCGGCAACGTGATCCCAGGCCGGATTATCCAGCATCAGCCCGCCCAGCACCGACTGCTCCGCCTCCAGCGAGTGAGGCGGCAGCTTCAGCGCGGCGGTCTGCTGATCCACGGGCAGCGCCTCATGCGTGGTGTCCGGCATGGCAAGGCTCCTTGGCAGCACGGTCAACGAAAAAATCAGCGAAAGCATACGACATCCGGCCGGCGGCCGGGAACACAAAGGGCGCGGGGAGTTTCCCCGCGCCCTTCTGCGCGTCGTACATAGCGCCGCCGCCCTCGGGGCGCGGCGGCGTTTATGCGGTCATGGCTTATTCACCCACGACGATAATGCGCACCACGGCGTCGACTTCCGCGTGCAGGTGCAGCGTGATGTCGTACTCGCCGGTTTGGCGCAGCGGCCCTTCCGGCATGCGCACTTCGCGCTTGGCCACGTCGATGCCGGCAGAGGAAATGGCGTCGGCCAGATCCCGCGGACCGATGGAGCCAAACAGCTTGCCCTCTTCGCCGGCCTTGGACACCAGCGAAAGCTCAATCTCGTTGAGCTGCTCGGCGCGAGCTTCGGCCTCGGCGCGGCGCTCGGCGGCCTGCGCTTCGAGCTCGGCGCGCTGGGCTTCAAACGCGGCAATGTTGTCCTTGGTGGCCGGTACGGCGTGGCCGTAGGGAATCAGGTAGTTGCGTCCGTAACCGGGCTTGACGGTGACCTGATCACCCAGGCCGCCCAGCTTGCCAATCTTGTCGAGCAGAATGACTTCCATCTCGTAAACCTCTTGTCAGTTGCTACTGTCCGTTGCTGCGGGCAAGGCGTGCGCGAACGTTGGCGAACGAATCAATCAGCCCTGACAGCAGCACAATGAGAATCATGGGCCAGGTGGTAATCAGCAGCAGGTAAAATGCGCCGAGCCACAGCCCGTTCATCTCCTTTAATCCAATAATTCCGTGTACCAGCGCCACGCCGGCAATCAGCAGCGGCACCCAGCCCACCAGCGCAAACCCGGCCATGCCGAACAGCATGCTGATAGCGCCAAGCCCTGCCAGCAGGGCGAGCTCACGCGGGGCCAGGCGCAGGGCGTGAAACTCCCGGCGAAAGCCGCCGGGGTTATAAAGCCCGGCCTGCCAGCTGCGCCCGATCGCCAGGCAGGCAACGGCCAGCAGCAAAATCACAAGCCCGGTTACCCCGCTGACGACCAGGTCGGCCAGCAGCGTGGTGTCGTAGCCGGTGCGGCCAAGCTCGGTGACCATGCGGTCGAACTCGGCCGAGCTCTGGCGCAGCTGTGCGAGCATGGCTTCGGTGCCGCCCGGCGGGCGAAAAATGCCCAGCTCAATCATGGCAGCGCAGGCCAGGGTGCCGGCCAGCAGCGCTTCGCTCCAGCGCATGCGCTCGCGCAGAACCACGCCCATCAGCGTGGCCAGCAGTACGCTTGCCAGGGGCACTACGTCGCCCTGGGTCCACCACCAGCCGGCGGGAATGGCCGCGGCCAGGATAACCGGCAGCGCGGCTGCAGCACCCTTGCGCAAGGTGACCAGCGCGGCAATAGCCGCACCCAGCCAAAAAAGCCAGGGTATGAGCGAGGCCAGCAGCGTAGCGCCCACGGCGTAGCTCGGGCGCTGCATCAGCCAACGGGCAAAAGCCAGCATGGCGTTGGCGGCTTACTGGTGGCTATCGGTGTAGGGCAGCAGGGCCAGGTAGCGCGCGCGCTTGACGGCGCCGGCCAGCTGACGCTGGTAGCGTGCCTTGGTGCCGGTGATACGGCTGGGAACGATCTTGCCGGTTTCGGTGATGTAAGCCTTCAGCGTGTCCAGATCCTTGTAGTCGATCTGCTTGACGCCTTCAGCGGTAAAGCGGCAAAACTTGCGGCGACGGAAAAAACGTGCCATGGAACAGCTCCTTAATACGTGCAGTAGATAAAGCGCAGGGCGTAAAACAGCAAGCGGCGTTACGCAGACTCGCTGCGCGGCTTGTCATCACGCGGCTTGTCGTCGCGACGCTGACGCTTTTCTTCCACCGGCTTCATCATCGGCGAGGCTTCGGTGATGGCTTCCTTGCAGCGCATGACCAGGCTGCGGATGATCGCATCGTTGAAACGGAAGATGTTTTCGATCTCTTCAAGCGTCTCGCCTTCGCACTCGACGTTCATCAGCACGTAGTGGGCCTTGTGGATCTTGTTGATCGGGTATGCCATGTGGCGGCGGCCCCAGTCTTCCAGGCGATGCACGGTGCCGCCGTTGTCGGTGACAATGCCGGTGTAGCGCTCGACCATGGCCGGCACCTGCTCGCTCTGGTCCGGGTGGACCATGAACACGATTTCATAATGACGCATGGAATCTCCTTGCGGTTTGGCAGCTTCCGTTGGGCACGCGGCCGCAAGGAAGCAAGGAGTCATACTACAATGCGCCGGACGCGCGGGTGCGCTGCCGGGCATCAAGCAGAACGGATAAAAATGCCCGCCGGTAAAAAGCGGGCGCAGGCATTCTATGGAAGCGCCGGCTAACTTGCAAGCCGACGCTGGCGCAGCGCCTCGAAAAGGCAGATGCCGGTGGCAACAGAGACGTTGAGGCTGGAAACCTCGCCGGCCATGGGCAGTTTGGCCAGGTAGTCGCAGGCGTTTCGGGTGAGCCTTCGCATGCCCTTGCCCTCAGCGCCCATCACCAGCGCCACCGGGCCGCTGAAATCGATATCATAGACGCTATGGTCGGCTTCGCCGGCGGTGCCGGTAATCCACACCCCGGCATCTTTCAAGGCACCCAGCGTGCGCGCCAGGTTCGTCACCTGATACACCGGCACGCTCTCCGCCGCGCCGCAGGCGACCTTGCGCACCGTGGCGTTCAGCGGCGCGGCCTTGTCCTTGGCCACGATCACGCCGTGGGCGCCGGCGGCATCGGCGCTGCGCAGGCAGGCGC
The DNA here is from genome assembly GCF_055379665.1 of Halomonas cibimaris. Classification (NCBI taxonomy): domain Bacteria; kingdom Pseudomonadati; phylum Pseudomonadota; class Gammaproteobacteria; order Oceanospirillales; family Halomonadaceae; genus Halomonas; species Halomonas cibimaris. The sequence continues at coordinate 1,838,786 of NZ_AP043828.1, read as the reverse complement.
CGAAGTTGTGCACGTCGGTCACGCCGTCAAGCACCAGCAAAAGCGGCGGCGTGTCGTGGGGCCAGGCCTTGAGCTTGAGCATCAGTGAGGCCTCGCTTTCCGCCACCAGCGGCGGGCAGAACGCCACCACGCCCTGGTGAGCGGCGCCGCGAGTCAGCTGATCGAGCGCCTCCCGCGGGTGTTCCTTGACCACGGCACCGCCGTCCCGGGCCCGGCGGATGATCGTCTGCAATCGCTTAGCGGCTCCTTGCTGCACCCACAGCGCCCGGGGCGCTTCGCCCCGCTCCAGCAGGCTTTCCAGGGCGTGCACGCCAAAGACGTGATCCAGCCCTTCCGGCGGGCGCGGTCCCCGACGATGCGCAGAGCCGTGAGCACTCACGATGCATCACCCTTGCCGCCCGAGCCGGTACGCCGACGGCGCGACGGGCGCTGCGGCCGCGGCGGGCGTTCATCGGCCAGGATGAAGTCGATCTTGCGATCGTCCATGTCCACTCTTGCCACCTGCACGGTGACGCCATCGCCCAGCCGGTAGGTGGTACCGGTACGCTCGCCTTTGAGGCGGTGCTTTTCGGCTTCGTAGTGGTAGTAGTCCGACGGCAGCGAGCTGATGTGCAAAAGCCCCTCAACGAAAAACGCGTCCAGCCGCACGAACAGGCCAAACTGCGTCACCGCCGCCACGCTACCGTCGAAGGTTTCCCCCAGCTTGTCGGACATGAACTCGCACTTGAGCCAGCTTTCCACGTCGCGTGTGGCGTCATCGGCGCGGCGCTCGGTCATCGAGCAGTGCTCGCCGAATTCCAGCATCTGCTCAAACGTGTAGGGGCTCCACTGGCTTGGCGGCTCGACCGGTGCGCCCTCGGCGCGCAGCACCGTATCAGTCTTGCGCGGCCCGCGAATCACCGAGCGGATGGCGCGATGCACCAGCAGATCCGGATAGCGGCGGATCGGTGAGGTGAAATGCGCATAGGCGTCGTAAGCCAGACCAAAGTGGCCTTCGTTCTGGGGCGAATACACCGCCTGGTTCATTGAACGCAGCATTACCGTTTGAATAACGTCGGCGTCCGGCCGGTCGGCGATGCTTTCCCGCAGCGCCTGAAAGTCCTGGGGCGTGGGGTCGTCGCCGTTGGGCAGGGTCAGCCCCAGCTCGCTGAGAAACAGGCGCAGCTTTTCCAGCCGCTCGGCCGAGGGTTTTTCGTGAATGCGATAAAGCGCCGGCAGATCATGGGTATCAAGAAAGCGCGCGGTGGCCACGTTGGCCGCCAGCATGCACTCTTCGATCATCTTGTGGGCGTCGTTGCGGCTGCGCGGCACGATCTTTTCAATCTTGCGCTCGTCGTTGAACACGATCGCCGTTTCGGTGGTGTCAAACTCGATGGCGCCGCGGGCCTCACGGGCCTGGCGCAGCACACGGTACAGCCCGTGGAGCTGCTTTAACGGCGTGACCAGATCGCGATACTCCTCGCGCAGGGCCGCGCCGTCTTCGCTGTCTTCATCGAGAATCGCGGCCACCTTGTTATAGGTCAGCCGGGCGTGGGAGTTCATTACTGCTTCGTAAAAGCGGTAGTCCTTCACTTCGCCGGCGGCGGTGATGGTCATCTCGCAGACCAGCACCAGCCGGTCGACTTTCGGATTCAGCGAGCAAAGCCCGTTGGACAAAAGCTCCGGCAGCATGGGGACCACCTGGCCGGGGAAGTACACCGAGTTGCCCCGCCGGCGGCCTTCGTCGTCCAGCGGCGTCCCCGGGCGCACGTAGTGTGAAACGTCGGCAATCGCCACCATCAGCTTCCACTCGCCGCCTTCGGCCGGCCGGGCATAGACGGCATCGTCGAAGTCCTTGGCGGTTTCGTCGTCGATGGTCACCAGCGGCACGTCACGCATGTCGATGCGGTGGCGCTTGTCGTCTTCTTCGACCTCGGCAGGAATCGAGGCGATCTGATCGATCACCTCGGGCGGAAACTCGGCGGGAATCTCGTAGCTGCGGATGGCAATGTCGATTTCCATGCCCGGGTCCATGCGCTCGCCCAGCACTTCGGCCACCTCACCTACCGGCTGCACTCGCGTCGCCGGCTGCTGGGTAATGTTGACCGACACAACCTGACCGTCCTGAGCGCCGGCGCAGGCGCTGTGCGGCACGATGACTTCCTGGGTAATGCGCGGGTTTTCCGGAATCATCACGCCGAATTCAGGAGTGTTGCGCCGATACACGCCGACCAGGGTCTGGGTGTTGCGCGCCAGCACGTCGACAATCGTGGCTTCGTCACGCCCGCGCCGGTCGCGGCCGCTGATACGCACCAGCACGTAGTCGCCGTGGAAGACGCGGCGCATCTGCCGGGGCTGCAGCACCAGGTCAGGCTTTTTGCCGTCGTCGCGCTGTAAAAAACCGAACCCCTCGCGGTGGCCGATGATTTTGCCTTTGATCAGGTCGAGCTTGTCAATCAGCGCGTAGGCGCCGCCGCGGTTGCGCAGCACCTGGCCGTCGCGCTCCATGGCGGCCAGACGGCGGCGCACGGCCTCCTGAAGCTCGTCATCGTCCAGGCCCAGCATGCGGCTCATGTTCTCGTGGGTGATCGGCTTGCCGTAGGCTTCCAGCGCCGCCAGCAGATACTCTCGGCTGGGCGCCGGATTGGAATACTTGTGGGCTTCGCGACGGGCGTGCGGATCATCGCGTAACGTCCATTCTTTCATGCGGTAGGCATCCTTGATGACGTGCGTGGCAGGCGGTCATGCCTGGCAGGCGCAGAGCGCGGCGAGCAGTAAAATGCAGCGCCGGCGGCGCTGATACAAAAGGGCGCTCTTTCGGGGAATGTGCTTTTCATCATGCGGGCAGTATAGCGTTGCGCGCGCTATCACCCAACCGCCAAATACCCGCAGCCGGCTACACAGGCCGCCGGCACTGGCCCGCGGCCAAGCGGTGCGGGGCGGGCAGCGCCGGCGGCCGATAAAAAAAGCTTGCGTTTTATCATCACGGCGGTATCATACGCGCCACTTGCCCGGGTGGCGGAATTGGTAGACGCGCTAGCTTCAGGTGCTAGTGTCCGTATGGACGTGGAGGTTCAAGTCCTCTCCCGGGCACCATTTCATGGATCAAGGCAGATCGTCGCGCAAAGCGTGATCGTGCTGCGAGACATGAACGGGTGCACAAGGTTATATTCGCCCAGGTGGCGGAATGGGTAGACGCGCTAGCTTCAGGTGCTAGTGTCCGTAAGGACGTGGAGGTTCAAGTCCTCTCCTGGGCACCACGCGAATATAACCGACACGGCAAGTACGCAAAACAACGATGCGCCCGGGTGGCGGAATGGGTAGACGCGCTAGCTTCAGGTGCTAGTGTCCGTAAGGACGTGGAGGTTCAAGTCCTCTCCCGGGCACCACCGCAACGGTGGCAGCCCGCGCATCTTTTCCTGCTTTCTCCTGCAGTGTTTTTCTTGCCCATACTGATTTTTCTCTGCACTGCCCTTCCTCTGTACTCATTTCTCTCTGTACTAACTTCTCTCTGTCCTGCTTTTCTCCTGTTCTGTTTCGTTCTATCCTTTTGTCTGTTCTGGTTGGGCGACTGCTACTGAAAACGCCCGGGCTTGTTTGCCACCGCGTCCAGCGCCCAGCCCTCGGTTCGCGTCTGCCCTTCCAGGCGGTCTTCCATGTCCACGGGCAAGTCGGGGAAAAAATCCAGCCCGGTTCGCGCCTCGATTTCGTCGATACTGACCAGGTAGTCGTCCAGCGGCTCGTTGCCCTTGACGTTTTGCGGCATGATAAACGCCAGCGCTTTCGGGTCGGCAGCGTCCGGGGCGACGATAATCTTGTAAAACGCCGCGGGCACTTCGACAAGCCCTACGCGGTTGAAGACATTCTCCATAAAAGACGGCGGATACACCGGCCCGGTCACGATCTGCAAACGCGTAAAGCGCGGGGCAAAATGATCCATGATCGCCTCTTCCAGGCGCTGCCAGAGCTGGCGATTGAGCGCCGGCTTCTGAGGCAGCATGTTGCTCATGCGGAAGGTGTCGACCTGGGCATCGCGGCCGTGTACCGCGGCAATGGCGTAGTTGGGCGCCAGATGACCCCGGTCGTACCCGCTGCCGAAATAGCTGTCCGGGGCAATCGGCCATAGCGTACGCCAGTCTCTGGTAAAGCCCGGGCGCGAGCCGATGCGGCGGTCGCGTACGGCGTGCACCTGATAGCTTACCCACAGCGCACCGATGCGCACGTCCGACCAGCCCACCAGATAGCCGTCGTTACGCAGCACGCGGTGGACGCTGGTCGGCGTCAGCTCATCCCAGCCGGGCACGCCCATCCAGGTATAGTCGTCGCGGTACTGGCGCTCCTGATACTGCCAGAGCCCGGTGATCGCCACTGCGAAAAGCAGCGTAATGCCCAAACGACGTCCGTATCGGCGAAAGCGTAGCGGCTTGGCCACATCAGGCTCCTGTGATCGGGGCGCTACCAGCCCAGAGAAAACATGCTTTCCAGATCGTGGCGCGAGTGCACCTGCATGGCGTTGAGGGTTTCCGTATCGCTGACGCCTTCTACGGCGTTGAGCTTGCCGGTGACCAGCTCGGCCAGGCTTTCAAAATCCCGGGTACGGGCAATGGCCACCAGGTCGTACCGCCCGCAGGTCGAATACACTTCGCTGATGCCGTCCACCTCGGCCAGCCGTTCAGCCACGGGCTTGACCTGGCCTTGCTGGGTATTGATCAGAATTACCGCGTTTTGCATAACCTCCCCCTGCGCACGTATTCGGTGCAGCGCTGTGTCAAATCAGCTGTCTGCCTTGCCGGCAGCCAGGCGAGTATAGCAGCAAGCGCCGCGCCACACAGCGGGTCGCACCCGGCAAGCGGCTGCGCTAGCATGAATGCGGACGTGCACTACGCCCATTGACAACCCAAGGAGGTTTTTATGGCTGATCAAAGCCGCCGCCGCTTTATACGCCAAAGCACGCTGGGCATGGCGGCCCTGCCGCTGGGCGCCGGGCTGCTCTCCCCCTCGGCGCAGGCGCAATCCCTGCCCCGGCTGGACCCGTCCTCCAGCAACGCCCGGGCGCTCAACTATGTAGAAAAGGCCAGCAACGCCAGCGATCACCCGGCCTACGAACCCGGCCAGACCTGCGCTAGCTGCATGTTCTACACCGCTGACACCCAGGGCTGCCAGCTTTTCCCGCAGCACAGCGTAGCCTCCGGAGGCTGGTGCCAGTCGTGGACGTCTGCCGGCTGACCCTGAAGTAACGCGCCGCTGCCAGTCGCGGCAAGCCCGGGTGCGGCGGTTGGCAACGTCCGGGATACGGTGCCATCACGCTCTTGTCGTGCGGTTTTCAAACAAGCGTATAACGCCTGAGACGATGCGTACGGATCTTCACGGGCTCACGCCGTACGGCGGCGCACTGCCGGCGGATAGCAGGGTTTATCAAACGCTGTATTTGAAAAATACGCTGTATCATCTATGCTGAGAGCAGAACTAAAAACAACAGCGAGCAACGGGCAACGCCTTCTATCCTGCACAACTTTTCATCCTACAACACCTTGTATCCTACAACACCTTGTATCCTACAAGGCTTTCCATCCTACGAAACGAGGTGAGCATGAAGCTATCAATGAAACACGTTATCCAGACAGCCGCCATCGCCGGCGCTCTCACCCTGGTTTCCGGCACGGCACTCGCCGATCAGCAAGGTGAAAACGCCGTACATCCGGACCAGGCGGCAGATTCCGCCAACGACCCCACGGACGTACAGGCCGAAACGCGCCAAGCCGGTGAAGTCGATCCGGGCGATCCGGTTGTCACCAAGCAGGAAAGCACCAACAGCGCCAACGCTCCCTCCGCAGAAAACGGGCCGGACGGCAAACTGCCGGAAGATGACGGCCTGGTAGATGATCACGGCGTCGACTCCGCCAACGTCAAAGGATAACGCTCGCGGCTGCCCGCGCAGGGCCAGGCTTCAAGGCCGGGCTCTGCGCCTGCCCGAGGCGCATTGACAACATACGCGCTAAACCCGGCCATGTGCCGGGTTTTTGCATTGCGGCCTTATCGGCCTTGCCCTATGCGCGGTATAGTGCGCCGTCTTTTCTTATCCGGGGTTTTGCCATGTCGCTAGAAGACCTGCAACTGAACTTGCGCAATCTGACACCCGCCGACTATCCGCAGCTCAAAGCGCTGATGGACGCCGTCTATCACGATCTCGGCGGCGCCTGGCCGGCGCGCACGATCGAAAAGCTGATCCAGGCTTTTCCCGACGGGCAGATCGCCATTGAAAACGACGGCGTTATCGTCGGAGTGGCGCTGACCGTTCAGGTCGACTACGACGCCTTTTCCAACCCTCACCGCTACGATGACCTGATTGATCACCGGGAGACCGTTCTCAACAATCCCGACGGCGACGCCATGTACGGGCTGGACGTGCTCATCCACCCGGACTATCGCGGCTACCGCCTGGGGCGCCGGCTGTACGAGGCGCGCAAGGAGCTTTGCCGCTCGCTTAACCTGCGCGCCATTCTCGCCGGCGGACGCATTCCCCGATATTACGAGCATGCCGAGGATCTGGCCCCCAGCGAATACATCGAAAAAGTCGCGCGCAAAGAGCTGCACGACCCCATTTTGTCGTTTCAGCTGGCCAACGATTTTCAGGTCAAGCGGCTATTGCGCAAATACCTGCCTGAAGATGCCCCGTCCCGGGGCTACGCCACCTTGCTGGAATGGAACAACATCCTCTTCGAGCCCGCCGAGCGCGTGCTCAACACCCGCCCCACCCAGGTGCGCGTGGGGGCCGTACAGTGGCAGATGCGTGAGTTTTCCTCGGTGGAAGCCGCGCTGCAGCAGATCGAATATTTCGTCGATGCGCTGTCGGACTACCAAAGCGACTTTGCCGTTTTCCCGGAGCTTTTTAACGCGCCGCTGATCGGGCTGCAGGACCGCGCCGCGCAGCAGGATTCCATCGGCGCTATCCGTTTTCTGGCCGGCTTTACCGAGCCGTTCAAAACGGAGCTTTCGCGCATGGCGGTGGCCTACAACATCAATATCGTCGGCGGCTCCATGATTGAAATCGGCGACGACGACCGGCTTTACAATATCGCCTATCTGTTTCATCGCGACGGCAGCGTCGAGCGCCAGGCGAAGCTGCACATTACGCCCCAGGAGCGCCGGGACTGGGTGATCGAGGGCGGCGACGAGCTGCACGTCTTCCATACCGATGCCGGGCGGGTGGGCATTCTGATCTGCTATGACGTGGAGTTTCCCGAGCTGTCGCGGCTGCTGGCAGACCAGGACATGGATATTTTGTTCGTGCCCTTCTGGACCGACACGAAAAACGGCTATTTGCGGGTGCGCCACTGCGCCCAGGCCCGGGCGATCGAAAACGAATGCTACGTGGTGCTGTGCGGCAGCGTCGGCAACCTGCCGTCCATCGAAAATCTCGACATCCAGTACGCCCAGTCGGCGGTATTCTCGCCGTCAGACTTCGCCTTTCCCCACGACGCGGTGCTGGCAGAAACCACGCCCAACACCGAGATGATCTTCTTTTCTGACCTGGATTTGACCCGGCTGACCGTGGTGCGCGCCGAAGGCTCGGTGACCAACCTCAAGGATCGCCGGCAAGACCTGTTCGATCTGCGCTGGCGAGACTGGTCGTGGAAGTCCGGCGCCCACCTGGAACAGGACAAAAGGCGCGACGGCTAGCCGCCCGGCCCGGGGCCGGCATCGGGCCACAGCAAATGCGCGGGGATACGCCCCGCCGCATCAAATACAACGCCTTCGTCAGCCAGCCGTGCTCGCTGGCGATCGGCGCCGCCGTGATCGGCCGGCCGCCGGCTGGCTGCCACCACCCGGTGCCAGGGCAGCTCGCTGCCCGCGGGCAGCTTGCGCATGGCGGTGCCCACCATCCGCGCCGTCGCGCCTTCGGTCATCTGCGCCACGCGGCCGTAGGTGGTCACCCGCCCCGGCGGTATCTGCGCGACTACGGTGTGAATCTGCTCCAGCAGCTCAGGGCGGGCCATGGCTTCGTCCGTTGATGAAAAACGCTATCGGGTTTCGCGGCCCGCTTTGCGCGCCGGCCAGGCCTGCGCGTCCAGCTTGTGAGCCAAATCCGGGAACTGCGCCGGGTCAAAGACCGGCTCCACCCCGGCCTTGAGCTGGCGCTCGTAGTCGCGAAACAGCGCAAAGGCCACCGGCGAAAGCAGCAAAATAGCCACCAGGTTGATAAGCGCCATCATGCCCATGGATAAATCGGCAAAGTTCCAGATCGGCCCCAGGCTTGCCACCGAGCCCACCATGACCATGGCCAGCACCGCCAGCCGATAGATCAGCACCGCCACCGGCGCACGGCAGCCGGCCAGATACTCCACGTTGGCCTCGCCGTAGGAGTAGTTGGCAATCACCGAGGTGAAGGCAAACAGCAGGATCGCCACGGCAACGAACATGCCGCCCCACTGGCCTACGTGGCTGGAAAGCGCCATCTGCGTCAGCTGGATGCCGTTAACCTCGTCACCGGCCAGCAGCCCCGGCCCGGCCATAATAATAATCGCCGCCGTCGCCGTGCAGATTACCAGCGTATCGAGAAACACCCCGAGCATTTGAATAAAGCCCTGAGCGGCAGGATGGTCGGGCTTGGTGGTAGCGGTCGCCGCGGCGTTGGGTGCCGAGCCCATGCCCGCTTCGTTGGAAAACAGGCCGCGCTGAATACCGTTCATGATCGCCTGGGACACAGCATAGGCCACCGCACCGCCGGCGGCCTGCTCCAGGCCGAACGCGCTTTTGACAATCGTGGCAAGGGCGCCGGGCAGCTCCGCGGCGTTCGTGGCGACCACGACCAGCGCCAAAAGCAGATACAGCAGCGCCATCAGCGGCACGATCAGCTCCGCCACCCGGGCGATGGACTTCAGCCCGCCGAAGATAATCGGCGTAACCACCGCGATCAGCAGCACGCCGATGGCCCAGGTGGGCACGGCAAAGGCCTGCTCCATGGCCTGGGCAATGGAGTTGGCCTGCACGCTGTTGAACGCAAGGCCAAAGGCAATGATCAGGCACACGGAAAACGCCACGGCCAGCCAGCGCAGGCCCAGACCGCGCTCGATATAGCGCGCCGGGCCGCCGCGAAAGGTGCCGTCGCCGTGATCTACCTTGAACGCCTGGGCCAGGGTCGACTCGATAAAGCTGGTCGCCATGCCCACCATGGCCGTCATCCACATCCAGAACACCGCCCCGGGGCCGCCGAGCGAAATGGCCACGGCCACGCCGGCAAGGTTGCCGGTGCCCACGCGCGCCGCCAAACTGGTGGAAAGCGCCTGAAACGAAGAAATGCCGCCGTCGGACTCCCGGGAATGGCGCAGCAGCTTGAACATGTGGCCGAAATAGCGTAGCTGGATACCCCGGGTCATGACCGTGAAATAAAGGCCCGCGCCCAGCAGCAGATAAATCAGCACGCTGCCCCATAAAAGGCCGTTGCCGGCATCCACCAGCCCGGCGAAGGCAGCAAAAAAAGTGTTGTCCATGGCGTTTTTCCGTTTGCGGATGATAGGGAAAGGCCCAAGCACGATGCCGCACTGGCCGTCATCGATGATGCGGTCTACCCTTTTTGAGCCCGGCATAAAATAGCAATAAATACAGTTTTAAGTAAAAAATTCAGCGCGATTCAACAAAAACGTGCCTAGGCACAGGGGAAAACCATGCTCGACCAATGGCTGGACATAACGCTGGACGGTACGCCGCCGGTGCGCTCAGGCGTGCTGGCAGCGTACGGCTATACGCTGCACGCCCCGGGCGTAGTGGAAATCATACCCGCAAAGCAGGCAGCCAACGCCCGGGCCTGCGTGTTTTCCGCCGCCGTCCACGGCAACGAAACCGCGCCGGTGGAGCTGATCGGCGAGCTGCTCTGCGCCATCGAGGCCGGCGTGCTGCGCCCGGGTGCGCCGCTGCTGGTGATGCTTGGCAATATTCCCGCGCTGCGCGCCGGCGTGCGCTATATCGACACCAACCTCAACCGGCTTTTTCACCGCGGCCTGGCAACGCCCGGCGACGAGCCCGACCGCGCCCGGGCGCTCATGGCTCAGGTCGACGCCTTTTATGCCCGTCACGCAGCGCTGCCCCCGCTGCACTACGACCTGCACACCGCCATACGCCAGAGCCGCTATCCGCGCTTTGCCCTGGCGCCGTTTTCGAACGCGCCTGTCTGCCTGGCGCACTGGCGGCGCCTCGCCGCCGCCGGCATGCAGGCAGCACTCTGCCAGCACCGCCATAGCTGGACGTTTTCTCACTACAGCCGCCACTACCACGCTGCCGAGGCCTTCACCCTGGAGCTGGGTCAGGTCGCACCTTTCGGCCACAACGACCTGGACGCGCTGGCGCCCATGCTCGCTCTGCTGAAAACGCTGGCCGGCGGCGGCACACCTGCTGAAGCTTGCACCGAGCGCATGGCCTTTTTTCGCGTCGTGCAGGAAATCAGGCGCGAAAGCGACGACTTTCATCTGTGCTTTGCCGACGACACGCCCAACTTTACCGCCTTTGCCCCGGGTACGCGCATCGCCCACGACGGCCAGGGCGGCGACACCCGGGTGAGCGGCGAGCCGCTGCACGTGGTTTTTCCCAACGCCCAGGTGGAAATCGGCGCTCGGGCAGCGCTGCTGGCCGCGCGCACGATGGCACCCGGCGCTCCAGGCAAATAAATCACCAGCTTTTTTGCGCGCCAACCACGACGCTACCCGCCAAATACGGCACTATGGCATAGCGTTTTAACGCCCTGTTCTGATTGATACGCAACGGTTGCCGCGGCAATCCCTGTTCTGGAGCCCCTGCTATGGCCGCCACTCCTCTGCCTCTTGAAGTGCGCAACGTGACCAAGCGCTTTGGCGACACTGATGTTTTGAAAGGGCTATCGCTTGAAGCGCACAAGGGCGACGTCATTACCCTGATCGGCGCTTCTGGCTCGGGCAAAAGCACCTTTTTGCGCTGCATGAACCTGCTGGAGCAGCCCGACGCCGGCGAGCTGATCGTCCACGGTGAGCCCATCCGCTTTAAAAACACCGCCAAAGGCCGCGAGCCCGCCGACTGGAAGCAGGTGGTGCGCATGCGCGCCCGGCTTTCCATGGTGTTTCAGGGCTTTAATCTCTGGGCGCATATGACGGTGCTGGAAAACATCATCGAAGCGCCGATTCATGTGCTGGGCAAGTCAAAAAAAGACGCCGTTGAGCACGCCGAAGCGCTGCTCGAACGCGTGGGCTTAAGCCACCGCGCCAACGCCTACCCCACACAGATTTCCGGCGGCCAGCAGCAGCGCGGCGCCATTGCCCGGGCGCTGGCCATGGACCCGGACGTCATGCTGTTTGACGAGCCCACCTCGGCGCTGGACCCGGAGCTTGTCGGCGATGTGCTCAAGGTGATGCACGACCTGGCCCGCGAAGGCCGCACCATGGTGGTGGTGACTCACGAAATGGGCTTTGCCCGGGACGTTTCCAGCCGGGTGATGTATCTCCACCAGGGGCTGGTAGAAGAGGCCGGCGCGCCCGCCGACGTGCTCGGCAACCCGCAGTCGCCGCGTCTCAAGCAGTTTCTGGCGCCCAAGTACTGATCTCCGGAGGCCACCATGCTGGATTTACAGGGCTACGGCCCCCGGCTGCTGGAAGGCGCCGGCGTCACCGTATCACTTGCCGTGCTGTCGCTTGCGCTGGCTATCGTGCTGGGGCTGGTGACCGCCAGCGCCAAGATGTCGCCAAGCCGGGTGGCACACCGCGCAGCGACGCTTTACACCACGCTGATCCGCGGCGTGCCCGATCTGGTGCTGATGATGCTTTTGTTCTTCGGCGGCCAGATCGGCGTCAACACGTTCACCGACTGGCTCTATTACACCTTTGACGTGGATATTTTCATCAATATCGACGCCTTCGTCGCCGGGGTGGTCACCATCGGGCTGATTTTCGGCGCCTACATGGGCGAAACCTTCCGCGGCGCCTTCATGGCCGTGGAGCAGGGCCAGATCGAAGCCGGCAAGGCCTACGGCATGAGCCCGCGGCTGGTGTTCTGGCGCATTCGCTTTCCGCAGATGATGCGCCACGCCCTGCCGGGGCTTTCGAATAACTGGATGGTGCTGCTCAAGACCACCGCGCTGGTCTCGGTGATCGGCCTGTCCGACATGGTGCGCATTGCCGCCGAGGCGTCCAAGGCCACCCGCGAGCCGTTCACCTTCATGATGGTCGTCGCCGTGGCGTATCTGCTGATCGCCAGCGTCTCGGAATGGATTTTCGCCCGGCTGCAAAAACGCTACAGCATCGGCTACGGGGAGGGGGACTAATGCAGGCACTCGTTGACCGGCTGGAGGCGCTGCTCGCCGACAACAGCATCTTCACGCTACAGACCCTTGCCTACTACGGCGACGGGCTGGCCACCACCGTACAGCTGGTGTTTCTCTCGCTGCTCCTTGGGCTTTTGCTGGCCGTGCCGCTGGCCGTGGGCCGCTGCTCCGGGCGGCGCTGGATCAAATGGCCGATTTTTGCCTACACCTATGTGTTTCGCGGCACGCCCCTGCTGGTGCAGCTGTACCTGATCTACTACGGCGTGGTGTTCGTGGAAGGCGTGCAGCAGTCCTGGCTGTGGCCGCTGATCAAAGACCCCTTCGTGCCCGCGCTGGTGGCCTTTACCCTGAACACCGCCGCCTACACCACCGAAATTTTCCGCGGCGCGATCAAGGCCACCTCCAAGGGCGAGGTCGAGGCCGCCCGGGCCTACGGCATGTCGCCCATGCTGACGCTGCGGCGCATCGTGCTGCCCAGCGCCTTTCGCCGCGCGCTGCCGGCCTACGGCAACGAGGTGATCTTTATGCTCCACGCCAGCGCCATTGCAAGCGTCGTGACGCTGATGGATCTGACCGGCGCGGCCCGTTTTGTCTATGCCCGCTTCTATGCGCCTTTCGATGCCTTTTTGTTCGTCGCGGCGATCTATCTGTGCCTGACGTTTGCCATTCTTTACTTTTTCCGCTTTCTGGAAAAGCGCCTGCTGGCCCACCTGGGCCCGGCTACCTAGGCGCGCCCCTTTCCGGCAGCAAAAAAACTTTGCCCCGACACCCCGGCAAAGGTACGTTGAGACTGATCGCCGCTTGGCGGTGCATCCCCTTAGCGAGGAGATACTTACAATGAAAAAACTGCTGACCTTTTCCCTTTTGAGCCTTGCCGTGGCCGCCACCGCCGCCCAGGCACGCAACGACGATCAGCTCCGCATCGGCGTGGACGTACCCTACGAGCCCATGGAATACCGCACGCCGGACGGCGAGCTCACCGGCTTTGACATCGAGCTGGGCAACGCCCTTTGTGCCGAGATGAAAAAGCAGTGCGAGTGGGTCGTGCAAAGCTGGGACGGCATCGTTCCCGGCCTCATGGCGCGCAAATACGACGCCATCATGTCGTCGATGACCATCAACGACAAACGCCGCGAAAAAGTGCTGTTCTCCGAGCCGTATTTCACCCCGCCCTCGGCCTGGTTTGCCCCGTCCACCACCGAGCTGGACGAGGCCACCGACGCATCGCTTGACGGCATGACCATCGGCGTACAGCGCGGCACACTGCAGGACAACTACGCCACCGACATGTACGGCGACGTGGCCGACATCAACCGCTACTCCACCGCCGACGATATGGTGCTGGACATGGAAGCCGAGCGGCTGGACATCGTGTTTCTCGACTACCCGGTAGGCCAGTCAACGCTGTTGGAAAGCGACAGCCGCGATTACCAGGTCGTCGGTGAGATGATCACCGAGCCCAAGCAGTATTTCGGCGACGGCTTCGGCATTGCGTTTCGCCAGCGCGATCGCGACCTGGCCGAGCAGTTCAACCAGGCGCTGGAAACGCTCAAAGACAACGGCACCTACGACAAGATCAAGGCGCGCTACTTTGATGACGCCCAATAACGCCAACGCCGGGTAGCGTCAGGAAACGAAGCTGAACGCCGGGGCCGGCGCGCCCGGCAGCAGCGCGGCCACGGCATCGAGGCGCGTCTGCAGGGCCGCGTGGTCCGGGGCGACGACGTTGATATGCCCAAGCTTGCGACCTGCGCGCTCGGCCTTGCCGTAGCGGTGCAGATGCGCGCCCGGCTGGCCCAGCACCTCGGCGCTGGCCGGTTCGCGCCCGATCACGTTGGCCATGCAGGTCACGCCCCGGGCGGCGGTATCGCCAAGGGGCAAGCCCTGCACCGCGCGCAGGTGATTTTCGAACTGGCCGGTCACCGCGCCGTTTTGGGTCCAGTGGCCGGAGTTGTGCACCCGAGGCGCCATCTCGTTGGCCAAAAGCCGGCCGTCCCGGGTCTGAAACAGCTCAAGGGCCAGCACGCCCACGTAGTCCAGCTCGTCGAGCAGCGCGCGGATATAGCCGTCGGCGGTGTGTTGTACGGCATCGTCAAGATCCGGCAGCGGCGCCACGGAGTAGCGCAGAATGCCGTCCACGTGCTGATTTTCCGCCATGGGATAAAAGCGCACTTCGCCGTCCCGGCCGCGCACGGCGATAATCGAGACCTCGCGCACAAAATCGACGAACGCTTCGACAACAAGCTGCGAATGGCCGATAGCGGCCCAGGCGCTTTGGGCATCTTCCGGCGCTTTGAGCACCGCCTGGCCCTTGCCGTCGTAGCCTTCGGTGGTGGACTTCGCCACCACCGGGCAGCCAAGCGCCCGCGCTGCATGCTCAAGGGCCTCGGCGCTTTCCACCACGCGATATTCCGGCGTGGGAATCGCCAGCCGGTCAAACAGCGCCTTTTCCTCCACCCGGTTCTGGCACACGGCAATGGCGCGGCTGCTCGGATACACCGGCCGGTGCGCCTCAATCTCGCGGATCAGCGCGACGGGCAGGTGTTCAAATTCATAGGTCACCACGTCGACCCGTTCAAGAAACTCGGCCAGACGCTGATGTTGCGGGTCGCTGATGATATCGCCGATGGCCGCGCTGTGGCCGCCGGTGGTATCGAGAAAGGTAAAGCGGTTGCCCAGCGGATAGCCGGCAAGGGCGAGCATCTGCCCGAGCTGGCCGGCGCCGAGTATGCCAATGTTCATTTCACATCTCCGGGGTGGTTTGCCAGTAGCGGCGGATGGCGGGCGCCCGCTCAGGCGCCGGCGCGCGGATCGGGGTGATCGAGCACGGTCCGGGTCTGCTCGGCGCGGAACGCCTCGACGTTGGCGCGCACCTGGGCATCGCTAAGCCCTACCACCTGGGCGGCCAGCAGGCCCGCATTGGTAGCGCCGGCCTTGCCGATGGCAAGCGTCCCCACGGCCACGCCGCCGGGCATCTGGGCGATGGACAAAAGCGAGTCCAGCCCCTTGAGCGCTTTGGATTCCACCGGCACGCCAAACACCGGCAGCGGCGTTTGTGCGGCCACCATGCCCGGTAAGTGCGCCGCCCCGCCGGCCCCGGCAACGATTACCTGAATCCCGCGATCGGCCGCGCCCTTGGCATAGTCAAACAAAAGATCCGGCGTGCGGTGGGCCGAAACGATCCGGGTCTCATAGGCCACGCCCAGCCGTTCGAGCATGGCAACGGTATGCTCCATGATCGACCAGTCCGACTGCGACCCCATGATAACTCCAACAACGGGTGGGCTTGCTGACGCCATTGCTTTGCTCCCTGGCTGGACTTGCACTGACAAAAATGAAAACAGACCGCCGAATCAGCAGCCCTGAAAAGAAGCCACAGAGTTTACCAGTACCGCCTTGCCGGCGGACATTGTCGCGGCGGGAAATTTTAACGCGGCGGGCATTGAAAACCCGTGCGCTTATCGGCATTGTTGATGTTGCCATTTCCCACCGATGGAGACCCATGAGCACGGCACGCTCCTCTGCGCATGCAGAACTGACCGAACCTCCGCGAACCGGCCCTGACGATTTTGACGTCAGGGATTTGGAAAAACGCACGCGCCTGATGCGCATCATTACTCGGCTAATGGCCATATCCGAGCTTGGCAGCCGCGATATCGCGCGCCGCGCCGGGCTGCCCGTGCAAAAGGTAAGCGACCTGCTGGCCGGCAAGCTTGAGCACTTAAACGCCGACGAGCTTAATGTCCTGCACCGTACGCTGGAGCCGGAAACGCCGCTGCAGTGATTTCGGCTCACTGAGACACCGCACGATGCAAACGGCCAGAAAGCAGCTGTTCGCATCGCGAAAACCGGCCCTGTCAGGGCCGGTTTTTTTATAGCCCTGCCTTTTTTTGCCGGCACACCCATACCGATAATTCCCCGGCACGCCGTCCTCGCCCTTCGCCGGCACACCCGTTCTCATAAATAGGCGAATAAACAAGCAGTTGTCTCAACAGGATTAAGGCAGCATTAAAAAACGGCCTATAACCCCTTGATGGGCATCAACTTTTCCTGTCAGGGCGCAGGGTACAATGAATCTGTCCCGACGATTCATCGCAGCCGCTGCGCTGCCCTACCAAGGAGGCGCCATGGATCCCATACGCCGCTCCCTTCTCGGCCAGCTGGCGCGCCTAAGCGCCGGTGCGGCCATGGTGCCGCTATCAAGCGTCGCCAGCGCCGGCATCAACGATCAGCCGCCGCGCCGAGAGGGCGACCCGGAAAAACGCTACGGAATGCTCATTGATCTGCGCCAGTGCATCGGCTGCCAGGCCTGTACCGTTTCGTGTCATATTGAAAACGATGCCCCGCTGGGCAACTTTCGCACCGTTGTCTCACAGTTTGAGGTCGAGCAGGAAAGCACCGGCCAGCTTGCCACCTTCATGCTCCCAAGACTTTGCAACCACTGCGAAAACCCGCCCTGCGTGCCGGTCTGCCCGGTACAGGCCACCTACCAGCGCCGAGACGGCATCGTCGTGGTGGACAGCGACCGCTGCGTGGGCTGCGCCTACTGCGTTAACGCCTGCCCTTATGACGCCCGTTTTATCAACGAAAAAACCCAGACCGCGGACAAGTGCACCTTCTGCGCCCACCGCCTGGAGGCCGGGCTTTTGCCCGCCTGCGTGGAATCCTGCGTGGGCGGGGCGCGGATCATCGGCGATATGCGCGACCCTGAAAGCCAGATCAGCCGCATGATGGCCGAACACCGCGACGAGCTGATGGTGCTGCAGCCGGAGAAAGGCACTCACCCCCAGGTCTTCTACCTTGGCATGGACGAGCGCTTTACCCACCGCCCGGAAGCCAAACCCGGCATCTGGGACGTTATCAACGAAGCGGGCAAGGAGCTGGACTATGAGTTTGGTCACTGAAGTGGTCGTGCCGCGCTACGGCATTGCCTGGTACCCCTGGGCGGTGCAGTACTTCTTTTTGATTGCGCTTTCCTACACCAGTCTCTGGGTCGCCGCGCCGGGGATCATTCTGGGCAAGCAGCACTGGCTGGCCACTTCGCGGCTGGCACTGCTTGCCTGCGTATCCACCACGCTGGTCGCGCCGGTGGCGCTTCTCGCCGATCTGCACCAGCCGCTGCGCTTCTGGCACTTTTACGCTCACCCCACGCCCTGGTCGTGGATGTCCATCGGCAGCTTTTTGCTCCCGCTGCACTTGGTCGCCACGGTGCTTTTGGCCTGGCTTGCCTGGCGCCCGGCGCTGAAATCTCGCGCCCGGTCGAATGACGGCTGGTTTTCGCGCATTGCCGGCTGGATCGCCTGGGGCGACTGGCAGGCTTCGCGCAAAGTCATGGTGCTGGTCGGGCTCGCCGCCCTTGCCACCTCAATGGGCATGATGCTCTACACCGGCGCCGAAGTGGCCATCGTCAAGGGCCGGCCGCTGTGGCACACCGCTTGGCTGCCGCCGATGTTTGTCGCCACCGGCGTCATCGGCGTCTGCGGACTGATTTTGCTGCTCAACCGAATGTCCGGCATGCGCAGCCCCGACACCAACCGCCAGATGCTGGCGATTCTGGTCGGCGCTTGCATCGCTGCGGGCTTTATCGCACTCACCTGGTTTCTTGACGGCGCCAATGCGGTGTCCGGCTCGGTGGCCGCCGCGCTGGACTCCGTCGACCAGAGCCCGGCCTGGCGCGCCACCGCCGTTGAGGGCATCACCGCCGGCGTATTGCTGGCCGTGCTGGCCTTTGTCGCACGCCGCGGCCACGCGCGCCGCCGGCTGTTCGGCTGGGTGCTGGGCCTGCTCGCCCTGCACGTGGCGTGGATGTTCCGCTGGGTGGTGCTGATGAACGTGCAGACCGTGGCCCGCAACAGCGCCGGCTTTCACGACTACCACGTCGCCTTCGGTTCGTACGGGCTGACCGGCATCATCGGCATTTTCGGCCTTTGGCTCACCGCCCTGCTGGTCATTGAGCTGTTCGTGCCCTGGCGCCAGGCCTCTTTCGACCCGCAGCGCGACGCGCCTGCCGCCGGCGCTTTTGCCTCTGCCGCGTCGCCCGTTTCTCCCGCTTCGCAAGGAGTCCGCCATGGATAATTCACGTCGTCGCCTGCTCAAGGGCGCCGCTGCCACCGGCGGCGCTGCGGCTTTCGTTGCCGGCTACTCCGGCCCGCTGACCAAGATGGCCAAGGGCGTCTCCGGCAGCGCCGGGGAAAAGCCCGAACACAACATCTACGGCAACGCCCTGGCGCCGGAGTATACCGTCGATCAGGACTCCGGCGAGCTGACCTTGAACCCCGATCAGCGCATGCCCTTTACCGTGTGCTACGGCTGCACCACCAAGTGCGGCGTGCGGGTACGCGTGGACAGCAACACCGACGAAGTGCTGCGCACCGTGGGCAACCCCTACCATCCGCTCTCCAGCGAGCCGCACCTGCCCATGCGCACCCCGGTCGTTGATGCGCTCAAGCACGTAAGCGGCCATGACGAGCAGGGCCTGGCCGGCCGCTCCACCGCCTGCGCCCGGGGCAACGCCATGATCGGCCAGATCACCAGCCCCCACCGCGTCACCCACTGCTTAAAGCGCGCAGGCGGGCGCGGCGAGCGGCGCTGGGAGCGCATCTCCTTTGAAAAGCTCATCGAGGAAATCTGCGAAGGCGGCGACCTGTTCGGCGAAGGCCACGTTGACGGCCTGCGCACGATTCACAACCACGATGAGCCGGTCGACGCCGACAATCCCGAGTACGGCCCCAAGGCCAACCAGCTGCTGATGATGGAGGCCACCGACTACGGCCGCTCGGCGATCTTGAAGCGCTTCGGCTTTAACGCCTTCGGCACCCGCAACTACGGCCACCACGGCTCCTACTGCGGGCTCGCGTTTCGCATGGGCTCCGGTGCGCTGCTCGACGACATGGCCAAGTTTGCCCACGTCAAGCCCGACTATACCCGGGCGAAATTCGCGCTGTTTATCGGCACCGCTCCCAGCCAGGCGGGCAACCCCTTCAAACGCCAGGGGCGGCTGCTGGCCGAGGCACGCGCTACCGGCAACCTGGACTACGTGGTCATCGACCCCGGGCTTAACGCCAGCGCCTCTCACGCCGCCGGCGAGCGCAGCCGCTGGGTGCCCATTCGCCCGGCAAGCGACACCGCCTTCGCCATGGCGATGATCCAGTGGCTCATCGAGCACGAAGCCTACGCCGCCGACTACCTGGCCATGCCCAGCCCCGAAGCGGTGGACGCCGCGGGTGAAAACGGCCACACCAACGCCACCCACCTGGTCATCGAAAACGCAGACCATCCGCGCTTTGGCCACTTTCTGCGCCGCTCGGACCTTGAAGACGGCGTGGAGGCCGGCAGCAACGCCGACGACGTGATGGTCGTGAATCCCGAGGGCGAACTGAAGCCCAGCCGCGAGGTGCGCAAGGCCGAGCTGTTTGTTGAGCGCGAGGTTGAAACGACAGACGGCACCGTCAGCGTCAAAAGCAGCCTGGTAAAACTGCGCGATACCGCCAACGAGCACAGCCTGGAAGAGTACGCCGAGCACTGCGGCATCGAGGCCCGGGTGATCAAGCACATCGCCGAGCGCTTCGCCGCCTACGGCCGCGACGCCGTGGTGGATACCCACGGCGGCATGATGTCGGCCACCGGCTTTTACGGCGCCTACGGGCTGATGATGCTCAACCTGCTCGCCGGCAGCTTCAACCGCCAGGGCGGTGCCGCGCTCGGCGGCGGCAAGTTCAACGGCACCGGCAGCGGCCCGCGCTACGATCTCGCCGACTTCCCCGGCAAGCGCGGCCCCAAGGGCGTGTTTGTCTCGCGCACGCGCTTTGCCTACGAGGACACCTCGGAGTACCAGCGCAAGATCGACGCCGGCGAGAACCCCTACCCGGCCAAGGCCCCCTGGCGCCCGCTCGCCCCGCCGATTCTCACCGAGCAGCTGGCATCAGCGCTGGACGGCTACCCCTACCCCATCAAGGCGGTGATCGGCTGCATGGCCAACCCGCTGTACGGCCAGGCCGGGCTGCACGACACCATTATCGACAAGCTCAAGGACCCCAAACACCTCGGGCTTTACGTGGCGGTAGACGGCTTTATCAACGAAACCAACCGCTTTGCCGACTACATTGTGCCGGACTCGGTGATGTATGAAGTCTGGGGCTTTACCGGCGCCTGGAGCGGCACCCTGACCAAAATGACCACGGCCTGCTGGCCGATTGTCGAGCCGCGCCAGGACAAGACCGAGGACGGCGAGCCCATCAGCATGGAAAGCTTTTTCATCGCGACGGCCAAGCGGCTGGGGCTGCCGGGCTTCGGCGACGACGCCATTCCCGGCGCCGACGGCAAGCTCTATCCATTAAACCGCGCCGAGGACTTCTTTCTGCGCGCGGCGGCCAACATCGCCTACATGGGTGAACCGCTGCCCGAAGCGGACAAAAGCGACGTAATGCACAGCGGCATCGAACCGCTATTGCCCAAGCTCACGCGCACCCTGCCGGCGGAAGAGCGCGGCCGAGTGGCCTATCTGTACGCCCGGGGCGGGCGCTTTGAAGACCACGAAGACGCCTTCGGCGACGGTAAAAAGCTCGCCCACGCCTGGTCCCGGGCGCTGTGCGTGTACAACCCCCAGGTGGGCACCACCGTCGACAGCCAGACCGGCAAGCGTCTGTCCGGCACGCCCTGCCTGCAGGCGGCGAACATGGCCGACGGCACGCCCATGCGCGAGGTGTACCCGCAGGATGAATGGCCGCTGCTGGCGTTTTCCTACAAGTCCAACGTGATGAACTCCTATGCCATCGGCCTTGAGCGGCTGCGCATGATCAAGCCGTACAACCCGGTGCTGCTGCACGCCGACGACGCCGCGCGTCACGGCATTGCCCACGGCGATACCGTGCGCATCGAAAGCCCTGGGCGGGCCGTCAAGGCGCTGGCGCTGGTCAGCGACGGCGTGATGAAAGGCGCGCTGGGCATCGAGCACAGCTTCGGCCATACCGAGCTGGGCGCCAGCCAGCACGAGATCGACGGCCAGGCGTTCTCCGGCAACCCGTGGATCGGCGCCGGCATCAACATCAACGATCTGGGCTTTGCCGATCCCACCCGCGAGGTGGCGGGCACCTGGTTGGAAGGCGTCAGCGGCGCCGCCGTGCGCCAGGGGCTGCCCGTTCGGATCAGCCGCGTGGAGGGTTGAATCGGGCGCCAGCGCGGGACTGACGCCCGAGCGCGTCAGTCCTCGTCGGTCACCGCCCCGGTGCTGGCCGAGCTGACCAGCCTTGCGTACTTGGCCAGCACGCCCTTGGTATAGCGCGGTGCCGGGCGCTGCCAGGCGGCGTGGCGCTGCTCGAGGTCTTCGCCGCCGATGGCCACGTCAATGGTGTTGGCCTCGGCGTCGATGGTGATGATATCGCCGTCTTCCACCAGCGCCAGCGGCCCGCCGTCAAAGGCTTCGGGCGCGACGTGGCCGACCACAAAGCCGTGGCTGCCGCCGGAGAAGCGCCCGTCGGTGATCAGCGCCACGTCGTTGCCCAGCCCCCGGCCCATGATCGCCGAGGTCGGCGTGAGCATTTCGCGCATGCCCGGCCCGCCCTTGGGGCCTTCGTAGCGAATCACCACCACGTCGCCGGCCACCACGGTGCCGTCGTTGATGCCCGCCTGGGCTTCTTCCTCGGAGTTGAACACCCGCGCCGTACCGCGGAAGTGGGTGCCTTCCTTGCCGGTAATCTTGGCCACCGCACCTTCCGGCGCGAGGTTGCCGTAAAGAATCCGCAGGTGGCTTTCCGCCTTCAGCGGCTTGTCCAGCGGCGCGATGATCTCCTGCGCGTCCGGGTAGCCCTCAACGCCTGCAAGGTTTTCCGCCAGGGTCTTGCCGGTGACGGTCAGGCAGTCGCCGTGGAGCAGGCCGGCGTCGAGCAGCAGCTTCATCAGCGGCTGAATGCCGCCGATGGCGACCAGCTCGCTCATCATGTAGTGGCCGCTGGGGCGCAGGTCGGCGACCACCGGCACGCGCTTGCCGATCTCGGTGAAGTCGGAAAGCGCCACGTCCACGCCCACGGTGCGCGCCATGGCGACCAGGTGGAGCACGGCGTTGGTGGAGCCGCCCAGCGCAATGACGATGGTAATGGCGTTTTCAAACGCTGCCCGGGTCATGATGTCGGAGGGCTTGATGTCGCGCTTGAGCAGTTCCAGGACCGCTTCGCCGGCGGCTTCGCAGTCGTCGCGCTTGTCGTTGGACACGGCGTTTTGCGCCGAGCTTCCCGGCAGGCTCATGCCCAGCGCTTCAATCGCCGAGGCCATGGTGTTGGCGGTGTACATGCCGCCGCAGGAGCCGGGCCCGGGAATCGCCGTCTCTTCGATGTTTTTCAGCTCGATGCGGTCGATGTCACCCCGGGAGTGCGCGCCCATGGCCTCGAACACCGAGACGATGTCAGTGTGGTTCTTGCCCGGCAGAATCGTGCCGCCGTAGACGAAGACGCCGGGGCGGTCGAGCCGCGCCAGGCCCATGATGCAGCCGGGCATGTTCTTGTCGCAGCCGCCGATGGCCACCATGCCGTCAAAGCCCTCGCAGCCGGCCACGGTTTCGATGGAATCGGCAATCACCTCGCGAGAGACCAGCGAGTACTTCATGCCCTCGGTGCCGTTGGCAATGCCGTCGGAGATGGTGATGGTGTTGAAAATCACGCCCTTGCCGCCGGCGCGGTCGGCTCCGTCCCGGGCGTGCTCGGCCAGCTCGTTGATGTGGCTGTTGCACGGCGTCACCATGCTCCAGGTCGAGGCCACGCCCACCTGGGGCTTTGTGAAGTCGTCGTCGTTAAAGCCCACCGCGCGCAGCATGGCGCGGCTGGCGGACTTGCCCGGGCCGTCGACGACCTTCGAGGAATGGCGGCGGGAGGCGTCTTGGGTATCAGTCATGTTGGTTATACTCACGGTCGAGTGCGGTCACTTGGGGTAGAGCCTGCCGGATACAGAGCGCACATCTCTGCCGGACGCACACCTCTGCCGGCACAGCAAAGGCTGCAGAAAGGTTACTGGCAACCTGCGCCACCGGCAACAGCTGCCCCGCGGCGCACCGATCGCCGGGCATGAGCCAAAAGCCGCCGGGTAGCGCTGGCCTTCAAGCAGGAAATTTTTTAGGGTGAACGCTCATCCAGTGCATACGCACTGTCTCAAGCGTACCACGCCTACCCGCCCGTTCCGGGCCAGTCAAAGGACCCGCAGGGCTTTGCGCTGCCGGCGCCTGAAACCGCCTGGAACCCAGGAGTCGCTGCCTTTATGCGCCTACGTCTTGACCCTTTCACGCTGGTACTGCTGGCCACCGTTGCGCTGGCGTCCTTCTTCCCTGCCGGCCCGCCCCTTGCCGGCTGGCTGGACCGCGCCGGCGTCGCAGCCGTCGCGCTGCTGTTTTTCCTGCACGGGGCGGCACTCTCGCGCGGCGAAGTGCTCAACGGCGCCATGCACTGGCGGCTGCATCTGGTCATCACCGCGCTTACGTTTATCGTCTTTCCGCTGCTGGTGCTGCCGATTACGCTGCTCGCCCCGGGGCTGATTCCCGAAGACCTGGCGGTGGGCTTTTTGTATCTGGGCGTGCTGCCCTCGGCGGTGTCGTCGTCGATCGCCTTTACCGCCATGGCGCGAGGCAACGTGCCCGCCGCCATCTGCAGCGCGGCGGCGTCCAACGTGTTCGGCATGATGCTCACGCCTTTCCTGCTGATTCTGCTGGTGAGCTCTTCGGGCGGGAGTTTTGCGGTGGCCGACGCCCTGCGCGATATCTTTTTGCAGCTGCTGGTGCCGTTTGCCGCCGGCCAAGCCATGCGCCCGGTGCTGGGCAGGTGGCTCAACCGCCGCAAGACGTTGACCACCCGCTACGACCAGGGCGTGATTGTGCTGATCGTCTACACCGCGTTTTCCCAGTCCGTGGCCGACGGGCTGTGGCAGAAGCTGCCGCTGCTGGCGATTATGGTTGCCATCGGCCTGTGTGCGCTGCTGCTGGCGGCGGTGATCGGGCTGGCACAGATCGTCTCGCGGCGACTGGGCTTTAGCCTTGCCGACGAAACCGCCGTGGTGTTTTGCGGCTCGAAGAAAAGCCTCGCCTCCGGGCTGCCCATGGCCAAGGTGCTGTTCGCGGGCCACCCGGGGTTTGGCATGATCGTGCTGCCGATCATGTGCTACAACCAGATCCAGATTCTGGTCGGCGCGTTTCTCGCCCGGCGCTACGCAAGCCGGATTGAGGCCGCGCGCGCGGACTAGGCGTCAAGCGTCGCCATGTCGATCACAAAGCGGTAGCGCACGTCGCCTTTCTGCATGCGCGCGTAGGCTTCGTTGATGTGTTTGATATCAAGCATTTCCACGTCGCAGGTAATTTTCTGGGCGGCGCAGAAATCCAGCATTTCCTGGGTTTCGGCAATGCCGCCGATCAGCGAGCCGGCCACGGCGCGGCGCTTGCCGATCAGCCGGGCGCCGTGGATGGCCGGCTCAACGGGCTCGATCAGCCCTACCAGAATATGCGTGCCGTCGTACTTGAGCGCGTCCAGGTAGGGGTTGATATCGTGGGCCACGGGCACGGTGTCGAGCATGAAATCAAAGGTCTCGGCCACGGCTTCCATCTGCGCCTCGTCGGTGGACACCACCACGTGGTGGGCGCCGTTGCGCCTGGCCTCTTCCACCTTGGCCTCGGAGCGGGTGAACAGCGTCACTTCCGCGCCCAGCGCCCGGGCCAGCTTCACGCCCATGTGGCCAAGCCCACCCATGCCGATCACGCCGACTTTATGGCCCTTGCCCACGCCGTGATGGCGCAGCGGCGAGTAGGTGGTAATGCCGGCGCAGAGCAGCGGCGCGGCCGAAGCCAGCTCGATGCCCTCGGGCATTGTCAGCACGAAATCTTCCCGGGTGACAATGGCGCTGGAGTAGCCGCCCTGGGTCTTGGTGCCGTCGATGCGGTCGTCGCTGCCGTAGGTCATGGTCACGCCGTTTAAGCAGTACTGCTCCACGCCGTCGTGGCACGCCGCGCAGCTGCCGCAGGAATCCACCATGCAGCCCACGCCCACCGCGTCGCCCACGGCCACGCGGGTGACGTTTTTGCCCACGGCGGTGACCTTGCCGACAATTTCGTGGCCGGGCACGATCGGATAGCGCGTCGAGCCCCAGTCGTTATACGCCACGTGCAGGTCGCTGTGGCACACGCCGCAGTAGTGAATATCAATGGCCACGTCGTCGTCGCGCAGCGCCCGGCGTTCGATGGTCAAAGGCACAAGCGGCGCGTCTTCAGCGTGGGCGGCGTAGGCATGTACCTGGCTCATAGCGTAGTCTCCTGATGAAATAGGCGGCCGTAAATACGGCTGCGTGCAATTCTGGCAGCCGGCTGCCAAGCTGTACATGATTGAACCATCAACTATACAATTCTTCACTTTTACAGGGGGCTTGCATGGCACACCAACCGATTATCCAGCGCGCAAAAAGGCCTCGCTGGCCGCGCCGGCTGGCCTGGCTGAGCGTCGCGCTGCTGCTGGCTTCCGCCGTGCTGATCGCCGCTGCGGGCCCGGCTTACCGCATGGAAATGCTGCCGCTGGGCGATGCCTTTAGCCTTTTGCGCTACGCCACCTACGCCGCGGTGGCCGCCGCCGCGCTGGGGCTTGTGACGCTGATTGCAGCCGCAGTGAAGCGCCGTTTCGGTCCGGGCACTGTCGCCGTGCTGGTGATGGCCGCCGCAGTGGCGCTATTGTACGTACCCTGGCAGCACTGGCAGCGCGCCCAGGCGGTGCCGGCGATTCACGACATCACCACCGATATGACCAACCCGCCGGCGTTTGAGGCCGTGGCGAATGCACGCAGAAAAGCGCCCAACGCCGTGGACTATCCCGGCGCGCGCACCGCCGAGCAGCAGCGCGCCGCCTACCCGGAGATCCAGCCGCTGACGGTGGATGCACCGCCCGGCACGGTCCTTGCCGCCGTTCAAACGGAAATGCAAAATGCCGGCTGGCACATTGCTGATGTGGGGCCGAGGCGCGTCGAAGCCACGGCCACCACCCGCTGGTTCGGCTTCAAGGACGACGTGGTGGTGCGCCTGAGTGAAAAAGACGGCCAAACCCGGGTGGACATGCGCTCGGCCTCAAGGCTTGGCAAAAGCGACGTGGGCACCAACGCCGCCCGGATTCACACCTTTCTTGCATCGCTCAAGGCGCGGCTGCATCCGCGTTGATCAGGCCGGCATCGCGCCAGAACGTGCAAGGAGCTTTTATGCTGCGCATTTCCAACAACGTAACGCTTGCCGACTGGGAAATTCACATTGAGCAGGTGCGCGCCCAGGGCCCCGGCGGGCAGAACGTCAACAAAGTGGCGTCCGCCGTGCACCTGCGCTTTGCTATTCACCGCTCGACGCTGCCGCCCTTCTACAAAGAGCGGCTGCTGGCGCTTTCCGACCAGCGCATCACCCAGGACGGCGTGATCATCATCAAGGCGCAAAAGCACCGCACGCTTGAGCGCAATAAGGAAGACGCCCTGGCGCGCCTGCAAGCGCTGATCCAAAGCGCAGCCGCCGTGCATAAAAAGCGCCGCCCCACGCGCCCCAGCCGCAGTGCCAGGCGCAAGCGCACAGACAACAAAACCCGCCGAGGCCAAACCAAGGCCCTGCGCGGCAAGGTCACCCCCTGAGCCCATACGTTAGCCCATACGTTGCCAACCGAGCCCTAGCCCATGTATCTGGATCATTTCGACCCGCCGGCGGCGTCACCGCTGGGGCGGCTAACCCTGACGGCCGATGCGTCCGGCATTACCCGCGTGGACTTTTCCCGAGGGCTTGCCCGCGCCCTGGCCAATACGCCGCGCTCGCATGTTCTGCTGGAGCGCTGCAAGCAGCAGCTGGCAGAATACTTTGCCGGCACGCGAAGAGAGTTTGACCTGCCGCTGGCCGCAGAGGGTACGGCGTTTCAGCAGGCAGTGTGGCGCCAGCTCCAGGCCATTCCCTACGGCGAGACCCGCACCTACGGCGAGATTGCCGCCGCGCTGGGCAAACCCACCGCCGCCCGGGCGGTGGGCATGGCCAACGGCAAGAATCCGCTGGCCATTATCGTGCCCTGCCATCGCGTAGTGGGCGCGGGCGGCCGGCTGACCGGCTACTCCGGCGGGCTTGCACGCAAGCAGTGGCTGCTGGCCCACGAGGCCGGCCAGGGCGAGGCTGACCGGCTTTTTGGCCGCTAGCGCTCCCCATAGAGCTCCATTAGGGCCCCATGTTTGGCGAGTCCCTGCTCTTGGTCTACCCTGAGGGCTTACGCATTTTCCTGCCACGTATAAAGGGATCGCCATGCACTACACCGAAGCCAAGGAGCACGTTCAGGGTCGTCTTCACGATCTGTTCAGCGACCCCTATGCAGCGTTTGACAACGACAGCCAGGAACGGCTTTTGCATATACGGGTCATGCTTTATCTGCTGGCCTTTTGCCCCATGGAGCGCGGCCTTTTGACCCTGCGCGTGCTCCACGGCTGGGAAAACGGCAACGACGACCCCCAGGCGCTTATCTGTACCGACTACCCGCTGGGCAGCCTTGAGGCGTTCAACGCCGCGGTGGCGGACTTCTACGGCGAACGCAGCGCCACCTCGCACCCGCTGCTCGGCCCGCCGCTGGCCCAGGCCATTGCCACCGCCAGGCGCGGCGGCCAGCCGCTGGACGATGCAATCATCGCGCATCCCGCCAGCTGGCCGGCGTTTGCCCATGGCCTGACGCTGTATACCCTGTTCAAGATGTATCACCGTCTGGTGTACGGCGAAGACGACTTCTATCGCAGCAGCCGGTGCCAGACCGATGCCGGGCTACGTGAAATTCACGAGTTTCATCTGGAAGAAGGCGAGTTTGCCTTTTTGCTGCCCCCGCACAGCGCAGCCGCCCGGGAAGAGACGCGGCTGATTCTCCACGAAAGCCAGCTCAAACCGTTCCAGCAGCTGCTGGAAGATACGACCTCGCTGTTTCACCCTCTCTAGTCCCCGCCTGGCGGCGGCAGCAGGCTTTTTACGCCGCGACCTAGCGCGGCATGACCATGTTTTCCGGGCGCAGCGCCTCGGTCAGAGTGTTGTCGTCCAGCAGGTTTTCTTCGCGCACCAGCTCCAGCACGCCGCGCCCGGTGGTCAGCGCCTTTTGCGCGATGCGCGTGGCGTTGTCGTAGCCGATATACGGATTGAGCGCGGTCACAAGGCCAATGGAGCGCTCGACCAGTTCCCGGCAGTGTGCTTCGTTGGCGGTAATACCGTCCACGCACAGCGTGCCCAGCATATCCATGGCGCGGGTCAGCAGACGAATGGAGTCAAAGATCTTGTAGACGATCAGCGGCTCCATGACGTTAAGCTGCAGCTGGCCGGCCTCGGCGGCAAGACTCAGCGACAGATCGTTGCCGATAACGTCAAACGCCACCTGGTTGACCGCCTCGGGAATCACCGGGTTGACCTTGCCCGGCATGATCGAGCTGCCCGGCTGGCGCGCCGGCAGATTGATCTCGTTAAAGCCGGTACGCGGACCGCTGGAAAGCAGGCGCAGGTCGTTACAGATCTTGGACAGCTTCACCGCCAGCCGCTTGAGCATCCCCGAAAACATGACGAAATCGCCCATGTCCGAGGTGGCCTCGATCAGATCGTGCGCCGGCGCCACGTCGTGCTCGCTGATGGCGGCCAGGCGCTCGACGGCGATTTTTTGATAGCGCGCATCGGTATTGATGCCGGTGCCGATGGCCGTGCCGCCCAGATTGACCGCGCGCAAAAGCATCGGCACCCGGCGCTTGAGGTGATCATGGTCTTCGCCAAGCGTTGTGGCAAAGGCATGAAACTCCTGGCCCAGCGTCATGGGCACGGCGTCCTGCAGCTGGGTGCGCCCCATCTTGAGCACGTCGGCGAACGCATCGCCCTTGCGCGAAAACGACCGGCACAGACCGGAAAGGCTTTCCAGCAGGTCATCGTGGCCAAGCATCAGCCCCAGACGAATCGCCGTTGGGTAGGCATCGTTGGTGGACTGCGCCATGTTGACGTCGTTGTTGGGATGCAGGTGCTGGTAGTCCCCCCGGGCGCGCCCCAGAAATTCCAGCCCTACGTTGGCGATGACTTCGTTGGCGTTCATGTTGGTCGAGGTGCCTGCCCCGCCCTGAATCATGTCGACCACGAACTGGTCGTGGTATTCGCCGTGGATAATCCGCTGGCAGGCGTGCTCGATGGCCTCAAAGCGACGGGTTTCCAGGTTGCCCAGGCGATGGTTGGCGTCGGCGGCGGCCTGCTTGACCATGGCCAGCGCCATAATCAGGCGGGGATGGTGGGAAAGCGACACGCCGCTAAGCGTAAAGTTGTGCACCGCGCGCAGCGTCTGAATGCCGTAATACGCGGATGCCGGCACGTCCAGGTGGCCCAGCAGGTCGGATTCCCGGCGAGTGGCGGCGCTGCCGGCGTGCATATTATTAGATAACGTCATGGCAATGGCCTTCATGTTGATGGCGTCTGACACTCCCCGCCCGCCGCGCACTGCGCCTTGGGCGAGAGTTCCAGGGTCACCCCGAGAACCTTCCTGCTTCAACACGCCTTCACTAGACCGTGACGATTAGGCCACAGCCCCCGATCCAGTCGCTCCACAGGCTACCCCCGCCCGTCCGGCGGTTTCGATATTCCTGGCCGCATTGATATCGCGGTCAATGGCTTGGCCGCAGCCGTCACAGTGCCAGTGGCGCTGCGATAGCGGCAGCTTTTTGATCTTGTGGCCGCAATGGTGGCACGTCTTGCTGCTGGGCAGCCACCGGCTGACCTGAATGAGCTGGCGGCCCGCCCAGTCGGCCTTGTAGGCCAGCTGGCGCAGGAACTCGCCCCAGCCCGCATCGCTGATGGCTTTGGCCAGCGTTTTGTTCTTTAGCATGCCGACAATGTTCAACGTCTCGACGCAGATCACTTGGTTTTCGTTGATCAGCGTTCGAGTGGCCTTGTGCATGGAATCGCGGCGGCAGTCCGCTATCTTGGCGTGCAGACGCGCCACCTTGCGGCGCATTTTGTGGCGGTTGTTCGAGCCTCGCTGCTTTTTGCTCAATCGGCGTTGCAGGTAGGCCAGTTTGGCGGCGTACCGTTTGAGGTAGCGCGGGTTGCCTGACTTTTGCCCCTGGCTGGTGATGAACAGGTCGGTCAGCCCCAGATCAATACCCACGGTGTTAGGAGAGAACGGCAACAGCTCGGGCGTGAATTCGCACAGGCAGCTAATGAAGTAGCGGCCTGCACGGTCGCGTGAAAGGGTGACGCTGGAGGGAGCGCCAGGCAATGGGCGGCTCCAGCGGATCGGTAGCGGTGTTTTCGTTTTGGCGATAGTGATCTCGCCGTCCCGATAGCGGAAGGCAGCCTTGGTCAGCCGGAGGGATTGCCGGCCATTCTTGGCTTTGAAGCGCGGATAGCGCGCCTTGAGCTTGGTGTTGAAGAAGTTATCGAAGGCCGCTTTTTGATCGCGCAGGGCTTGTTGCAGGATCACGCTGGACACGTCCCTCAGCCACGGATATTCCGCCTTGAGGGCCACCAGCCGCTTTTCCGCTGCCGAGTGGGTGAGCGTTTCCCCGCGCTGCTGATACGCTTCGGTGCGATAGGCCAGGGTGTTGTTCCAGACAAAACGCGCGCAGCCAAACGATTGCGCCAGCAAGGCGGCTTGTTCGGGCGTCGGATAAGACCGTTCCTTGTAGGCGCGTTTCTTCATTTTGTATAAATATCAGGTGGTAATGGAACCTTCAACCCCGGCACCGCGTTGCGGTGCGCGCTTTTATCACCGCCCGCATGGGGCGATGCTTTACGCGCTGATGGGTAAAGAAAAAACACAAACCGTTAAGCTATCACAGCGCCAACTTATATAGCCATTGCTTTTCAGCGCCCGATGATCAGGCCGTTCGGGGATGCGCGCGCCGCCGGCGTCCGGCACGCCGGCGCGTCAGGCGGCTTCCCAGGCCGCCTTGAGGCGATAGAACTCGTCCACAATGGCGTCCATTTCCCCGGCGTCGTAGTCGCACAGGCCGCTGACCACCAGCTTTTTCGAGCCCACGCCCAGCGGCTTTCCGGCCGATTCAATGGTAAATTCCAGCAGCGCATCGGCACGCTTGCCCTGAACGTCAAGCGACGAGCGCGCCAGAGACAGCCCCGGCGCAAAACCGTCCAGCCGTTCCAGGGTAAACCCCATGCTGTGGTAGATCACCAGCGGCCGGCGAGGATTGAACATCACGCCGTGGGCTTGCATCAAAGGCTTTAAATAATGCGGAAAGTTCTTGCCCGAAAACGCCACGTAGCAGCGGGTAAAAGCATCCACCGCTTCCGCTTCAAAGGTGGTCTCGCCGCTGCGCACCACTTCCAGATAGCACCTTCCGGCGTCGTCGATAACGTGAATATCGCCGCTGGCCGACGGGCGAAACGTCAGCGGCGTGTCCGCCCCCACCATGCTGAGAAAATAAAACTCCATGTGCTGGGAAAGCCCGAAGCGCTCCAGCACCAGCGCAAACAGCAGGTCACCGGGCACACAAAAGCGGCGTGCATCAGGGTTGTGGATCGGATTGTAATCACCGGCCACGCCCTTGGCGAAGCGGCTGGCCTGCTCGGCGGAGATAACGACGGTATCACCGCGCTGCGTGTAAAAATCCTTGAACATGGCGTTCGCTGCCTGCCTGGTGTTGTCATTGAAAGTCTGTCGCTACCAACGCCGCGCATAATGCCACAAAACACCGGCCAACAGCAGCGACTTTCCGCGAAAGCGGCGGGGTCAACGGCGCTTGCGCTGACGCTGAATCATTCGCACCCGCTCTTTGGCCTTTTGCGCTGCCGCCCGGCCCTCCTCCGCTGGCCTGGTCGGTATGGTCACCCAGGCAAACACCGGCAGCGCCAGCCCCCAGTAAATGGCGGCCAGCCGCAGGCCCAGAGTGGCGGCAAGCGAGGCGCCGATGGTCAGCACCGTGGGGGCGCCCAGGCTATACAGCACCACATAGGCCACGCCGCCGGCAAACGCCGCGGTGGCGTAGATCTCTTCGCGCAGCACCATCGGCACGCGCCGGGCCAGCACATCGCGGATCATGCCGCCGGCGACTCCGGTCATCATGCCCATCAGCGTGGCGACCTCGCCGGTATAGCCCAGCGCCAGCGCCTTGTGGCTGCCAAGCGCGGTGAAGATCGCAAGCCCGAAGGCATCGGCCACCGGCATGAACCCGCGCGACAGCCGATGAATATAGTGAAAGCCGACCAGAGAAAGCGCCACCGTGGCCACGATCACCCATAGATACGTCGGGTCGTCCACCCAGAATACCGGACGCACGCCCAGCACCAGATCGCGCAGCGTACCGCCGCCGATGCCGGTCACCGCGGCCAAAACCAGCATGCCTACCGGGTCCATGCGCTTGCGACACGCCAGCACCACCCCGGAAAGCGCAAAGACAATCACCCCGGCCAGATCCAGCCAGTACACCAGTTGGCTCACGCGTTGTACTCCTTGATGCCCGTTGCCCGCTCAGCCGCTGCGCTGAAACGGATAGATCGCGCCCAGCTGCAGAAGGGTCGTCAGCTCGTCCAGCGCGGTAAGCGACTCCGCCACCAGCTGCGGATCGGCCAGATCCTCCGGCGCTAAACGGTCGCGATAGTGGCGTTTGACCCAGCCGGCAAGCGCGGCATAAAGCTCGTCGGTCATCAAAACACGGCCGGACAGCGCGGCGCACTCGGCGCCGCTGAGCGCTACCCGCAGGCGCAAACAGGCCGGGCCGCCGCCGTTTTGCATGCTTTGCTTGACGTCTTTGACGATAACCTCGCCGATGGGATTGGCGCCGGCCAGGACCAAATCCTGCAGCGTGCGCCACACGGCTTCATGGTGCTGGCACTCGCCGGGCACGACCAGCGTCATGCTGCCGTCGGGATTGCTCAGCAGCTGGGAGTTGAACAGGTAGGTCGCCACGGCGGCGTCGAGGCTTACTGCCTCTGCCGGCACGCGCACGGGGATCAGCGGCTCGGGCATTTTCGCCCGCAGCGCGTCAAGCACGGCCTGCTCGTCGGCAAAAGCATACTCGTGATAGAGCAGCACCGGGCCGTTACCCACCGCGATCACGTCGTTGTGAAACACCCCGGCATCAATGGCGTCCGGGTGCTGGCGGGCAAACACCGTCTGCGCTTCATTCAGGCCGTGCTGGCGGGCCACGGCTTCGCTGGCCTCCCGGGTTTGCCGGGCGGTAAAGCGTGCCGGCGCCGGCTCCAGGCCGAAGGCGTCACGCCCGTAAACGAACAGATGCACCCCGGGCGCGCCGTAGTCGGCGCCGAGCCGGGTATGGTTGGCCGCGCCTTCATCGGCCAGCGCCGGGGTGGCCGGCAGCGGCGCATGGTGGGCGAAATGCGCCGGATCGGCAAATATGGCGCGCAGCATACGCCCGGTGGTGGCCGGCTCCAGGCAGCGGTGCAGGCCGGACTGCAGGTTGGCCGGCGTGAAATGTACCCGCCCGTCCCGGGCGTCTGCGCTTGGCGTCACCGTGGCGGCGTTGGCCGTCCACATGCTGGAGGCCGAGCACGCCGCGCGCAGCATGGCCGGTGCCCGCTGCGCGGCGGCGGCCAGCACGTCAGCGTCGCTGCCGGCAAAGCCCAGCCGGCGCAGAAAGGCCGTATCCGGGCGCTGCTGGGGCGGCAACACGCCCTGGGCGTAGCCGGCTCGGTACAGCGCGTGCATTTTCTCAAGCCCCTGCAGCGCGGCCTCCCGCGGGTTGGCCACCCATCCCGCGTGGCGCCTTGAGGCCACGTTGCCCGCCGCCAGCCCCGAATAGTTGTGGGTGGGGCCGACCAGGCCGTCAAAATTCACTTCGCAGACGTTAACCCCGACGGCGCTGTCGCTATCTCGCGCGCTGATCATAGCCTCACCCCCGGCGGCAGCTGCTCGGGCAGCGCCAGGGTCTCGGTTTCCATGGAGGCCACCGGGTAGGCGCAGTAGTCCGCGGCGTAGTAGGCGCTGGGGCGGTGGTTGCCGCTGTCGCCCACGCCGCCGAAAGGCGCATCCCCCGAGGCGCCGGTGGTCTGGCGGTTCCAGTTGACGATGCCGGCGCGAATGCGCAGCAGAAAATCGTCCCAGTCGGCCTGCTCGCCGCCGATCAGCCCGGCGGAAAGCCCGTAGCGGGTGTTGTTGGCCAGGCGAATGGCCTCGTCCCAGCCGGCATAGCGCTGCACGGTGAGCAGCGGGCCGAAGTGCTCCTCGTCGGGCACGTCAAGCCCGGTGACGTCAAGAAGGCCGGGGCTCAAAAGGCTGGTACCGTCGGCCAGGCGCTCCATGCGCCGGAGCACCGTAGCACCTTTAGCTTCCAGCGCCTGCTGGGCCTCCAGCAGGCCGTCGGCGGCAGCAGCGCTGACCAGGCCGGCGTAAAACGGCGGGTTGGCCTCGTCGAAGGGCTCGGCCACGCGCAGCTTGCCCGCGGCGTCCACCAGCGCCTCGACCAGCCGGTCGCCCACTTCGCCTTCGGGCACCAGCAGGCGCCGAGCGCAGGTGCAGCGCTGGCCGCCGGAGGCAAACGCCGACTGCAGAATCGTCAGCACCGCGGCGCGCTGGTCGGGCACGCTTTTCACCACCAGCGGGTTGTTGCCGCCAAGCTCCAGCGCCAGAATCTTGCCCGGCTGGCCGGCAAACTGGCGGTGCAGCATGCGGCCCACCGCCGCACTGCCGGTAAACAAAAGCCCGTCGATGGCCGGGTCACCGGCCAGCGCCTGGCCTACCGGCGCCCCGCCCTGCACCAGGTTGATCACGCCGTCGGGCAGGCCGGCCTCAAGCCAGCACTGCAGGGTCAAGTCCGCGGTGAGCGGGGCCTGCTCGCTGGGCTTGAACACCACGGTATTGCCCGCCAACAGCGCCGGGACGATATGGCCGTTGGGCAGGTGCCCGGGGAAGTTGTACGGGCCGAAAACGGCCATGACCCCGTGAGGGCGATGGCGCAGCACCGCCCGGGCCTCGCCTGCGGGTTTTTCGCGCTCGCCGGTGCGCTCGGCATAGGCTTGAAGCGACAGCCCCACCTTGCCGATCATCGCCCCGACCTCGGTGCGCGCCTCCCACAGCGGCTTGCCGGTTTCGCTGGCAACGGCGACGGCAAGCACCTCCTTGCGCGCGTTGAGCACTTCGGCGAAGCGCTCGGCCAGCGCCTGGCGCTCGGCAAAGGGCGTTTTGGCCCAGCCGGCGAAGGCGTTTCGGGCCGCGCTCACCGCCGTCGCGACCTGAGCGTCGTCGGCGGCGGCGCCCTGCCACAGCGGCCCGCCGGAAACGCCGTCGTGTTTGGCAAACGTCGGCGCGGCGCCGTCGATCCATGCCCCGTTGATCAGCTGCTGCTGCGTGGCGTGCATATCCGTCTCCCTTGGCCGTAAGCGGCTCAGTGTATCAGCGTCAGGTTTGCAGCAGGCGCAGGGTGTCGCCTGCGCCAACGTTTAGCCGCCGGGCTTCGGCGGGGGTCAGCACAACGTGCTCGGCGCCGGGAGCGCGGCCGATCCAGGCGGCGGTAAAGCCCTGCAGCGCGGTGGTGGCCGCCAGCCAGCGGCCGGTGCTTTCCTGCTCGGCGCCGGCGTCTACCTCAACGCCATAGCGCCTTGAGTCGCGCACCGCGCGCACGTCGTCAATGTAGGCCTCTACCGTGGGGCCGCCGTCGAAGATATCGATGTAGCCTTCCCAGCGCAGCCCTTCTTTTTCCAGCATTGCAAGCGCCGGGCGGGTATCCCGGTGCACCTGGCCGATGCAGGCGCGCGCCGCTTCGGGCATGAAGGTGGTGTAGATGGGAAAGCGCGGCATCAGCTCGCCGATAAAGCTTTTCTGGCCAAGCCCGGTCAGGCGGTCGGCCTCGTCAAAGTCCATGGGAAAAAAGTGCCGGCCCAGGCTTTCCCAGAACGGGCTTTTGTTGTCGTCGTTGAAAAGCCCGCGCATTTCCGCCAATACCTTGTCGGGAAAACGCTCGCGAAACTCGGCGATAAACAGCCAGCGCGCCTTGGACAAAAGCGCACCGCAGCGCAGGTGGCGGTTGGCCTCGCCGCGGTATTCCGGGCGCACGAACAGCGAGCAGACCTCGGCGTTGCCGGTGTGATCCGAGCTTAAAAACAGCGTGTCCAGCGTGCGGTGCAGATCCAGCTGTACCGACGAGTGCGCAAGCGTGCCCAGCCGATAGTGATAAAACGGCACGTCGTGGCCGACCTGCCCTTCAATGGCGCAGCAGCCGGCCAGCTCGCCGCCCACTTCGTCTTCGAGGACAAAAAAGTAAAGCTGGCTTTCTCGGCCCCGGCCCGCGTCAAGAGCGTTCACCGCCGACTCGATCTTGCCGGCAAGGAACTCGCGGTTGTCCGGCAGCGAGGTAAAGCCCACCCCGGCCTGCTGCGCAAGCGCCTGCAGCTCGTCCAGATCGCCGCGGGCAATAGGTCGAATGCGCATTACATTTCTCCTTCGTCGAGCCGGTCTTCGGCGGCAGGCAGTGAAAGCGGTGCCGCCAGCACGGCGCGGCCCTTCTCCACGCCCAGCGCCTCGGCCTGCTCGGCGGTGAGCATCAGCTGGCCGGTGGGCGAGCGCGCATAGCGCGCCACCACGCAGCGAAAGCCGGTGCGCTGCTGGTTGGCCACCAGCGCCGGCTCGGCGGCGGGCAGGGCGTGCTCGGGGCGAATACGCACCGGATGCCAGGCCGCCCGGCGCACGGTGGCAAGCCCGCTGCGATCGGCTTTGATCACCGGGCCGGCATCGAAGATATCCACATGGCGCGAACGCGCAAAGCCTTCGGCAAGCATTTCGTTCAGCGCCGGCTCATGGGCCCGGTGCTCGCGGCCGATGGCCGCCCGCGCCGCCGGGGTCAGCAGCGGCAGATACAGCGGAAACTGCGGCATCACCTCGGCGATGAAACTTTTTGAGCGCAGCCCGGCAATGCGATTGATGTCCTGGTAGCTGCGAGCAAAAAAATGCCGGCCCACGCTTTCCCAAAACGGTGATGCACCGCCGGCTTCCAGATGCCCGGGAAAGGCCACTGCCAGCACGTCGGCAAAGCGCTCGGGATACTGGGCCACAAACATCAGCCGGGCCCGGCGCAGCAGGCTCTCGGCGCTGGTGCCCTGATATCGCGGATGGACCGACATGGCGCACAGCAGCGTGGCGTCAGACACCTCGTGGGACAGCGCCAGCGTCTGCACTTCCCGGCGCACGTTAAGCTGCTGGGAGGCGTGAATCAGGGTTTCCTGACGGTAGGTGTAATAGGCTTCGCGTGCGCCGGCCCGGGCCCGCACGGTGGCGGTACCCAGCACACGCTCGGCGGCGTCGGCTGCGGTGTTGACCAGCACGAAGGTATATTGCTCGTCGCCGGGGTAGTCCACCTCGTCGTTGAACGCGGCCTGGGAGCGCGCCACGCGCTGCTCCAGGCGCTCGCGGTTGGCCGGCAGGTTGGTCAGCGGCGGCACGGCCTGGCGCGCCAGCGCTTCCAGCGCGGGCAGGTCCGCAGGCTCTACGGGTCGAATGATCAGCATCGCCAGCTCCTTTTGGCGGGGGCCTCAGCCCTTGGCAACCAGGCGTTCAACGGCGCGTTCAAGCCGGGCCATGCCTTCGTCGATATCGGCCTCGGGCATCACCAGCGACGGCGCCAGGCGCAGCACGTCGGGCCCGGCGATCAGCGCCATGGCGCCTTCTTCGATCGCCAGCGGCAGAAGTTCCTTCGCTCGCCCGGCCCAGGCCTCGGCCATCTGCGCGCCCATCAGCAGGCCCAGCCCGCGAATGTCGCTGAATACGCCGTGTTTGGCGTTGATCCGCTCCAGGTGGCCGCGCAGACGGTCGTGGCGCTTTTGCACGCCGGCAAGCACCTCGGGGGTATCAATAACCTCCAGCGCCGCCAGCGCCACGGCGGATGCCAGCGGGTTGCCGCCGTAGGTCGAGCCGTGGGTGCCGATCACCAGCGAGCGGGCCACGCTGTCGGTGGCGAGCACAGCACCCATGGGAAAACCGCCGCCCAGCGCCTTGGCGCTTGTCAGAATGTCCGGCGTCACGCCGTAGTGCTGGTAGGCGTAGAGCTTGCCGGTGCGGCCCACGCCGGTTTGCACTTCGTCGAAGACCAAAAGCGCGTCGTGCTCATCGCACAGATCGCGTAGGCCCTGGAGAAAGTCAGGGTCGGCGGGAATCAGCCCGCCTTCGCCCTGCATGGGCTCGACCATGATCGCGCAGGTATCATCGCCCATCAGCCGGCGCACGCTGTCCAGATCGTTGTACTCGGCATGGAGAATGCCGCCCGGTACCGGGCCGAAGCCCTGGGAATACTTGGGCTGGCCGCCGACGCTGACGGTAAAGAAGGTACGCCCGTGAAACGACTGAGAAAACGAGATGATCTTGTCTTTGTGCTCGCCGTGATGATCCACCGCGTAGCGCCGGGCCAGCTTGAGCGCGGCTTCGTTGGCCTCGCCGCCCGATGAGCACAGAAACACCTTGTCAGCGAAGGTGCGCTCCACCAGGCGTTTGGCCAGTTTGAGCGCCGGCTCGTTGGTGAACACGTTGGACAGATGCCAAAGCGTCTCGCCCTGGGACTTGAGCGCCTCGACCAGCACCGGATGGCAGTGCCCCAGCGCGTTGACGGCAATGCCGCCGGCAAAATCAATGTACTCGCGACCGTTTTGATCCCACAGGCGGCTGCCCTCGCCGCGCACCGGAATCACCGGCTGGGGCGCGTAGTTGGGCATCATGTACTGGTCGAAATCGTGCCGGGTCGGGGTAGCGCTCATGGATGTCTCTCCGCTGGTATCGGCGTGGGCCATAAAAAAAGGCAGTGAAAGGGAGTATACGGTGCGCAGCGGCCACCCTGCTTTCAGCAATGTGACGTTAAGTTGCCAAAAGCGCGCAGCTAGAGCAGACGCTCCTCGCGCGGGGCAAGGCCAAAACGCTGACGGTAGGCGGTGGAAAAATGCGCCCCGGATGAAAAGCCCGTGGCCAGGGCGATATCGCCCACCGGGGCGCGGCCCTGGCGCAGCAGGCGGCGCGCCTGCTGCAGGCGCAGATCCAGATAGTAGCGGCTGGGCACCGTCTGCAGATGTTTTTTGAACAAACGCTCCAGCTGCCGGCGGGAAATACCCAGGTGCTCGGCCAGCTCCAGGGTGGAAAGCGGCTCTTCGACGTTGGCCGCCATCAGCGCCACGGCGTCGCGCAGGCTTTGCGGGGCATGGCCGATACCGTTTTGCCGCGGTACGTACTGCGGCTCGCCGGCCGGGCGAATGCGCTCGCAGGCCAGATGCTCGGCGGCCCGGCCGGCAAGGTCAGCGCCGTGGGTCAGGGCGATAAGCTTCAGCATCATGTCCAGCGCGGCGGTGCCGGCGCCGCAGGTCAGCCGCTCGCGGTCCAGCGCGTAGAGCTGGCGCGACAGCGTTACCTCGGGGTAGGCCTGGGCAAAGGCGTCAAAGCGCGGCCAGGGCAGCGTTACGCGATAGCCCTCCAGCAGCCCGCAGCGCGCCAGCACTTCGGTGCCGCCGGCAATGCCGCCCAGCACCACACGGCGGCTGTCCAGGCGGCGCAGCCAGTCGTTCAGCCGGGCCGGCAGCGGGTAGGAAAGCGGCGTCGGCGCGCACACAAGCAGCAGGTCGATCTCGTCCGGGGACGTTTCCGCCCCGTCGGCGACGCTCAGCGCCAGCGGCCCGGCACTGCGCACGCCGGCGGCTTCAAGCCCCAGCGTGCAAGTGGCGTAAAGCATACGCCCGCTGAGCTGGTTGGCCAGCTGCAGCGGCTCAAGCGCGCAGGCATGGGCCAGCAGCGAGAAACCGGGAAGCAGCAAAAATGCGACCCGGCAGCGGGTATCGGCCGGCAAGGCAACCAGGGGGCAATCAGCCATGACGCGTCGCGCCGTCGAGAGCGCCTAGAGGTTGACCACGTCGAACTCGGCCACCGGGCTTACGTCAGCGTCGTAGTCCACGTCGCTGCGCTCAAAGCCGAACAGCTTCAAGAACTCGTGCTTGTAGCCGGAGTAGTCGGTGATCTCGAACAGGTTGTCGGTGGTCACTTCCGGCCACAGCGCCTTGCACGACTGCTGCACGTCGTCACGCAGCTCCCAGTCGTCCAGCCGCAGCCGGCCCTGCTCGTCGGTTTCCACGGCGCCGTCGGCGTACAGGCGCTCGGCGAACAGACGGTTGAGCTGGTCGATGGTGCCTTCGTGAAGCCCTTCTTCTTTCATGATGCGATAGACCATGGCGATGTAGAGCGGCATCACCGGAATCGCCGCACTTGCCTGGGTCACCACGGACTTGAGCACCGCGACGTTGGCGCCCCCGCCGTGCTGGCGCAGGCGCTTGTCGATCTCGCCGGCGGCGCGGTCCAGGTCTTCCTTGGCGCGGCCCAGCGCCCCGTGCCAGTAGATCGGCCAGGTGATTTCGGTGCCGATGTAGCTAAAGGCCACGCTTTTGGCGCCTTCGGCCAGCACGCCGGCCTCGTCCAGCGCCTTGATCCAAAGCTCCCAGTCTTCGCCGCCCATCACGTCCACGGTGTCGTCGATTTCCTGCTGAGTGGCAGGCTCAACTTCGGTTTCGATGATCGCGTCTTTGTTGGTATCGATCGCCGTGGCGCGGTAGACCTCGCCGATGGGCTTGAGCGCCGAGCGCTTGACCTCGCCGCTGTCGGGCAGCTTGCGCACCGGGGACGCCAGCGAATACACCACCAGATCCACCTCGCCCAGGTCCTGCTTGATCAGCTCGATGGCCTTTTCCCGGGCCTCGTGGGAGAAAGCATCGCCGTTGATGGCTTTGCTGTAGAGCCCTTCCTGCTTGGCGAACTTGTCAAACGCCGCGGCGTTGTACCAGCCGGCGGTGCCCGGGCGCTTCTCGGTGCCGGGCTTTTCAAAGAACACGCCCAGGGTATCGGCGCCGTAGCCAAAGGCCGCGGTAATGCGCGCGGCCAGGCCGTAGCCGCTGGACGCGCCGACCACCAGCACCTTTTTCGGCCCCCGGCGCTTGTCCAGCCCGCGTGCGCGGGTGGCTTCGATCTGCTCGCGCACGTTGTGCTCGCAGCCTTGGGGATGGGTCGTTGTGCAGATAAAACCGCGCACCTTGGGCTTGATAATCACGTAGCACCTCGCTGTTTCAGTCGTTGATCGGGCAGTAAAACATGGCCGCCGGCCGCATTGTAGCGGCCCGGGCGCGCGCTGTCCGCCTTTGTGCCCTGGCGCAGCCGGGCTTGGCCGGCTTGCGAGCCGGGCCTTTGCGCCATGATAATAGCCGGCCAGACAAGCGTATTTTCTACCCGGCACGGCCGGGCATACAACCCGAGGCCCACATGAACGCACAGCAACTGGTCGACGAACGCGGCGATCTATGGCTTGCCCTGGCGCCGCTGTGGCTGGACCGCGAGCCCGGCGAGCGCGACTACGCCATCATGGTCAGCACCATCGAACACCACGGCCTTAGCCTGCACCAGCTGGAGTGGATTTTTCGCCTGGAGCTGGCGCCGGTGATGTCGCGCCACCAGCTGTCGATCACCAGCGAATGGCGCCAGTTCGACGACTATCGCCTGATGAAACAGCTGGTGGGCCACAACCTGCGGCTGAAAGGCTGGCGGCGCAGGGGCTGGGCGCTGTTTTCCGGGCTGACCACCATGATGGTGCGCCATCGCTGGGCGGAGCTGATGAACCGGCTGCTGGTCGCCCGGGGCGAGCCGAGCTGAAGCGCTACGCCACCAGCCCCCAGGCCACGCGCAGCGCCAGGCCGATCAGTATCACGCCGGTGGCGCGATTGATCCACTGCGCGCGCAGGCGCAGCCACTCCAGCACCCCGGACTGCGACAGCGCCACCGCCACCAGCACATACCAGCCGGCATCGATGCTCATGGCGGTGGCGACGATGATCATCCGGGCCGCGGCACTCATCTCCGGGTGGACAAACTGGCTTAGCAGCGCGACGAAAAACAAAATCAGCTTGGGATTGGCCAGCGCCACCAGCACGCCCTCCCGGGCGGCCTGGCGCCGAGTGGTATAGGCTACGCCGGGGCTCAACGCCGCCGCTCGGCCGGCGCGCAGCGCCTTGAACCCAAGCCAGGCCAGATACCCGGCCCCGGCTACGGTAATGGCCTCGAACGCCAGCGGAAAGCGCGCCATCACCGCCCCCAGCCCCAGCACCGTGAGCAGCGCGTAAAGCCCTACGCCCAGCGCATGAAAAAGCCCCGCCACGACGCCCGGCCCGCGCCCGCCGCCCAGGGTATGGCGCAGCACCAGCGCCAGGCTCGGCCCCGGCGAGATCGCCCCGGCCGCGCAAACGGCGGCCAGCGAAAGCCACAGTGAAAACGCCATGTGTGCCTCCTGACAAAAAGCCCGCCGGCGGTTGCCGGCGGGCTGCTTTGTAGCCGTCAGTGCATGAAAAGCGCTTGAACGATCAGGCCTGCTTGGCGCGTACGCCCTGAACAATGCGCTCGCCGATGTCGGCGTCGATGCTGC
Organism: Halomonas cibimaris; assembly: GCF_055379665.1. NCBI lineage: Bacteria > Pseudomonadati > Pseudomonadota > Gammaproteobacteria > Oceanospirillales > Halomonadaceae > Halomonas > Halomonas cibimaris. The sequence continues at coordinate 1,796,170 of NZ_AP043828.1, read as the reverse complement.
GCCAGTAGTCGAACGCGCGCTCAAGCACCGGCTCGGTTACCCCGCCCAGCAGGTGGCCGACAACGTTGTTGACCAGCCGCTCTCTGGCCGGCTCGTCCATCACCTGGTTGATCAAGGCGTTGGCCTGGGCAAAATCGTCGTCGTCGGGGCGCAGGGTGTAGGCCGCGCGCACCATGTCACCGTCGGACTCCCAGGTCGCGTCGTCCGGGTAGCGCTCGCCGTCGGCCTGCGGGCCGCCCTTGGAGTTGGGCGCGTACACCGGGTCAGAGACGGTGTGCATCTGCATGGCGCCGTCCTTGCTGTAGCTGTTGACCGGCGACTTCGGCGCGTTGACCGGAATCTGCTTGTAGTTCACCCCCAGCCGGTGGCGGTGGGCATCGGCGTAGGAAAACACGCGGCCCAGCAGCATCTTGTCCGGGCTAAGGCCGATGCCCGGCACCAGGTTGTTGGGCTCAAACGCCGCCTGCTCGATCTGGGCATGGTTATCCACCGGGTTGGTGTCCAGCGTAAGCGTGCCCACCTTGATCAGCGGATAGTCGTCGTGGGGCCAGACCTTGGTCAGGTCGAACGGGTTAATCCGGTAGGTTTCGGCATCCTTGAACGGCATGATCTGCATGTACAGCGTCCAGCTGGGATGCTCGCCCCGCTCAATGGCGGTGTAGAGATCACGCATGTGGTAGTCGCCGTCTTCCCCGGCCAGGCGGTCGGCCTCTTCCTGGGTCAAGCATTCAATGCCCTGGTCGGTCTTGAAGTGGTATTTCACCCAGAACTTCTCGCCTTCAGCGTTCACCCACATGTAGGCGTGGCTGGAATAGCCGTTCATGTGCCGCCAGGTCTTGGGGATGCCCCGGTCGCCCATCAGCCAGGCCACCTGATGGGCCGACTCCGGCGACAGCGTCCAGAAATCCCACTGCATGTCGTGATCGCGCAGGTTGTTGTCGGCGCGGCGCTTTTGCGAGCGGATGAAGTGCTGAAACTTCATCGGATCACGGATGAAGAACACCGGCGTGTTGTTCCCCACCATGTCGTAGTTGCCTTCGGTGGTGTAGAACTTGATGGAAAAGCCGCGCGGATCGCGCCAGGTGTCGGGACTGCCGCGCTCGCCGGCCACGGTGGAAAAGCGCATCAGCACCTCGGTTTTGGTACCGGGCTGAAACACGGCGGCGCGGGTGTAGCGGCTAACGTCTTCCGTCACCTCAAAGCGGCCGAAGGCACCGCTGCCCTTGGCGTGGGGCTGGCGCTCGGGAATGCGCTCGCGGTTGAACTGGGCCATCTGCTCGATCAGGTAGTGATCGTGAAGCACGATGGGCCCGTTCGGCCCCACGGTCAGCGAATATTCGTCGCTGGCCACGGGAATCCCGGCATCGGTAGTGGTCGGCTTGCGATTGTCTTCGGACACGTTAGCGCCTCCTTGTGAGTCATTGTCGCCAGGCAGCCGGTTGCCGCTGCCATACCCACAGACTACTCTTTTCCCACCCAAAAGTGCGCTATCCTTTCGATAGCTGATAGCTAAAAACTTGCAGACACCTTCGACCGATAGCCCACAAGGCAGTTTGACAACGCCGACGCGCCTGCCTAGGCTCTATCTTCTCCTGGGGGAGCCCTGACGGGCTGAGAATCCGCCGCTTTTGCGCCGGTAACCCTTCGAACCTGATCCGGGTCATACCGGCGAAGGGAAGGAAAGCACACGCCGCCTCGCCTCTCCCTTGTCGTCTGCCAGACGCCCGCCCAAGACCCGGCCGCCACAAGGATAGAGGACCTATCACCATGCTGCTTGATCCTGTCTGGACGGCCCTTTGGCTGTTGTTCTGCGCCGCTGCCTTTGCCGTTCCCGGCCTGCTCTACGCTCGCCGCCAGCGCGACGACCTGGATACCTACATCGCCGCGCGCAATACCCAAAGCACCCGAGCCACGGTGAGCACCCTGCTGGCCACCACGCTGGGTACCTGGGTGCTGTTTGGCCCCGCCCAGGCGGCGACCTGGGGCGGCATCAGCGCGCTTCTGGGCTATGCCCTGGGTTCCTGCGTGCCCCGGCTGATCATGATCCCGCTGGGCCGACGCATGCGCGAGCTGATCCCCGAGGGCCACGGCCTGACCGAGTTTGTGATCCACCGCTACGGTCGCGTCATGTACGCCTTTACGCTCTCAATCATGCTGTTTTACCTGTTTATTTCCCTGGCCGCGAGCCTCACCGCCGTGGCCCGGATGGTTACCCTGCTCGCTCCCATTCCGCTGTGGCTCACCGCCGGCGTGGTGATGCTGGCCACGGTGCTTTACACCTTCTACGGCGGGCTTCGCGCCTCGATCTTTACCGACAAGGTGCAGATGGTGGTGATCCTGCCGCTGCTCGCGTGCCTTTTATTCTTTGGCTGGCAGGCCGCCGGCGGCGCAGCGCCAACCCTTGACGGGCTTGCCCAACACGCACCCCAGCTGCTGGACATGACCGACGCTGGCGGCGTACGCGCGGGGCTGACGTTCTTTATCGCCGTGGTGCTCACCGGGCTTTTCTACCAGGGCACCTGGCAGCGCATCTACGCGGCGAAAAACGTCCGGGTGCTGCGCAGAAGCTTCTGGATCAGCGGGCTGTTGAACCTGCCGATCATCGTCATGATGGGGCTTTTCGGGCTGGCCTTTGTGGGACTGGATCTGGAAGGCGACGGCTCGGTGGCACTGTTCAGCGTGCTGCTGGACAGCGTGCCGCTGTGGTTTGCGCTGGCGCTGATTCCGCTGGGGCTGGCGCTGGTGATGAGCAGCGCCGACTCCACCATCAACGCCACCTCAAGCATTATCGCCGTGGACATGCACCGGCTTTTGCCCCGGGCAAGCGAAGCCACGCTGATGCGCCTGGCCCGCTGGCTGATCGTCGCCGCCGCGGTGCCGATTACCTGGGTCGCCGCCCAGGGCTTCAGCGTGCTCTACCTCTTTCTGCTCGCCGATCTTTTGTGCTCGGCCGCGGCGTTCCCGGTGTTCTTCGGGCTGTTCAGCCGCCGCTACGACGGCCGCCACGCCGTGGTCAGCACCGCCTGCGGGCTGGTCGCGGGGCTTGTCGTCTTCCCCGCCCCGGGAGCCGGCACCGAGACGCTGCTGGAAAGCTTTTTGCTCGCCGCCCTGGTGCCGGTGGCCACCTCTGCGGTGCTGATGCGCGCGATGCCCGCCCGCGAGCACTACGACTTCGCCCAGCTGGCCACCCTGGTGCGCCGGTTTGGGCGGCAGTCGTGACGCACTAGATTGCGACACGCCTGACGCTACGTGTCACCGCGAGCGAAGCGTGGCGGTCTCCTTGCAGTGCCTCTGGCAAGAAACCCCGAGATTGCTTCGTTGCACTCGCAATAACACCGGGGCGAGTGCACTTTTCTCACTACCGTCGTCGCGAGGAGCGAAGCGACGTGGCGATCTCTTACTGTGCCGGTAGCAACCAACCCCGAGATTGCTTCGCTGCGCTCGCAATGACTCAGCGGGGTAAATGCTCACGTAACTATTCAGGTGGCGTCGGGTGAGACTCGCCAACCCGCTGTTCCTTCAGGCATAGTACCGTCATTCGACTCCCCCACCCAGCAGGCAACATGACCATCAGAGATATCAACGTCGACGAGGCCCTCGAGCGGGTCCGGCAGCAGCTCAAGGAAGACCGCACGGTCTCTCCTTCGCTGCGCGCCGCGATCGACGTCCTGATGCTGCTGGTCAAGCTGATGGCGGACCGGCTGGCGACCAGCAGCCGCAATAGCAGCAAGCCGCCGTCACAGGACCTCAACCGCCAACGCCGCTCCCGGGCAAAGGGCGAGCGTCGCCCCGGCGGGCAACCGGGTCACGAAGGCAGGACGCTGGAGCCGGTTACCGACCCGGATGAGGTCGTATCGTTGCGCGTCGATCGCCGCACTCTGCCCAACAAGGGGAGAGCGTATCACTCGGTCGGCGTTGAGAAGCGTCAGGTCCAGGACATCGTGATCCAGTCGGTGGTGACCGAGTACCAGGCCGAGGTGCTGGAGGATGATCGGGGCCAACGCCATGTAGCGCCGTTTCCCGACGGCGTGACCCGCCCGATCCAGTATGGCCCGCGTCTCAAGGCGCATGCCGTCTATCTCTCCCAATACCAGCTGCTGCCTTATGCGCGCATTCGGGAGCTGCTGACGTCGCAGTATGGCCTGTCACTGAGCACCGGCACCCTGTTTGCCTTCAACCAGGAGGCCTGCCGACGAGCCGAGCCCTTTGCCGAGTGGGTGATCCCGGCGCTACGTGAAGCGGCTACCGTGCATGCCGATGAAACCGGGATGCAGGTCGGTGGCAAGCGCTACTGGCTGCACTGCGCCTCGAATGAAGCCTTGACCTACCTGGCGCCTCATGCAAAGCGCGGCCAGGAGGCCATGGACGCCATCGGCATCCTGCCTTACGTCCAGGGAGTACTGGTGCATGATCATTGGAAGCCCTATTACCGCTACCACGATTGCCGGCACGCGCTGTGCAATGCCCATCACCTTCGCGAACTGACCGGCGTCCGGGACAACGACCAGCAAACCTGGGCGACGTCGCTGCATGATCGGCTGTTGGCCATGAATCGCGCCGTCGATGAGGCGGGAGGCTGCCTCCCGGCAGACGAGGCGCAGCGCTGGCGAGTTCGCTACCGGGACTGCCTGGCGGAGGGTGAGGCCGAATGTCCGCCACCGGCCAGGCCACCCCCCGGAACCCGTGGGCGCACCAGGCGCACCAAAGCGCGCAACCTGCTCGAACGCCTCCGGGCGTATGAGGATGACGTGCTGCGCTTCCTCGAGGATCCTGCCGTTCCCTTCACCAACAACCAGGGAGAGCGCGACCTGCGGATGACAAAGGTCCAGCAGAAGATCTCGGGCTGTTTCCGCTCGTGGGAAGGGGCGGAGATCTTCTGTCGGATGCGCAGTTTCCTCTCGACGGCCGTTAAACAGGGCCTGGCGGCGCACACGGCGCTGGAGCAACTGTTTGCCGGTGAGGTGCCTGCCTTCATGCGAGAGGACGAGCTGGATCAGGCAGCATGAGCTAAATAGTTACATGCTCACAATGACATAGGGGGCGTATGCACTTTTCCCACTACCGTCGTCGCGAGGAGCGAAGCGACGTGGCGATCTCTTACTGTGCCGGTAGCAACCAACCCCGAGATTGCTTCGCTGCGCTCGCAATGACCCAGCGGAGTAAGTGCTTGCAATGACACAGAACACAAAATCTCACGCCCCTGGGCGCTCCAGCCCCAAATGCCCGCGCAGAGTGCTTGCCGTATATTCCCGGCGGAAGAGCCCGCGCTTTTGCAGCACCGGCACCACCTGATCGACGAAGTCGTCGATGCTCGACGGCAGCGACGGCGGCATCAGATTGAAGCCGTCGGCGCCGCCCTGCTCCACCCAGCGCTGCATTTCGTCGGCGATGCTCTCCGGCGTGCCGATCATGGTGCAGTGCCCGCCGCCGGCGGCGAGCCGGCCGAGCAGCTGGCGAAGCGTGGGCTGCTCGCACTCGATAATGCGCAGAATGGTCGCGTAGCGCCCCTTGGGCCCGGTAAATTCCTCAAGCGGCGGCAGCTGGGGCATGGGGGCATCCAACTCCCAGTCGCTGCAATCCTGGCCGATGAAGGTGCCCAGCTGATGGAGCGAATCCGCCATGGGCAACAGCTCGTCAAGCTCGCGCTGGCGGGCGCGGGCCTCGTCCATGGTAGAGCCCACGTAAGTCACCAGCCCCGGCATGACCGGCACCGGCGACCGCCCGGCGGCGGCGACCCGCGCCTGGATATCGCGGTAATAATCCTGCGCCGATTCCAGATCGTAGGCCACGGCGTAGATCGCCTCGGCGTAGCGGGCGGCTAGGTCGCAGCCCTGGTCGGAGGCGCCCGCCTGAAACAGCACCGGCCGGCCCTGGGGCGAACGCGGCACGGTGAGCGGGCCGTCCACCAGGAAGTGCTCGCCGCGGTGGTTAATCGGCCGCACCTTGTCCGGATCGGCAAAGCTGCCGGCGCGGTCAAGACGCAGGGCGTCGTCGCCCCAGCTGTCCCACAGCGCCAGCAGCGTATCGGCAAACTCCTCGGCCCTGGCGTAGCGCTCGGCGTGGGGAGGCATGGCCGTATAGCCGTGGTTGCGCGCCTCAGTGTCGAACATTGAGGTGACCAGGTTCCAGCCCATGCGCCCGTCGGAAATATGGTCCAGCGAGGCGAGCAGCCTGGCGGCGTGAAACGGCGTATAGAAAGTGCTCGAAATCGTCGAGATCAGGCCAATATGCTCGGAGGCCCGGGCCATGGCGGAAAGCGCGGTCAAGGGCTCAAGAAACCACAGCGGCCCGCCGGCGACGTTGCCCGCGGCGTGGCCGTCGGCGAAGAAGACGGCGTCGAACCTGCCCCGCTCGGCGGTGCGCGCCAGCGCCTCGAAGTGGCGAATATCGCCCATTTTCTCGGCGGCGGACTGCGGGTGGCGCCAAGCGGCGCGGTGGTGGCCGCAGCCCATGATGAAAAGGTTCAGATGCATGGACATCAGTTTTTCACCAGTCCGCCGTCGACCACCAGATTCTGCCCGGTGACCGCCCGGCTCCAGGGCGAGGCGAACAGCAGCGCGGCGTCGGCAAACTCATCGGGGGTGACCACCCGGCGCAGCGGTGTGCTGGCGGCAATCAGGTCAAAGACCTCATCCGGCGTGGCGGCGGAGGCGTCGGTGGTGCGCAAAAGCCCGCCGGAAATCATGTTGACGGTGATGTTGTCAGGCCCCAGATCGTGGGCGAAGGTGCGCGTCAGCGAGAGCAGCGCGGCCTTGCCTGCGGTGTAGTCGTGGTACGGCACGATGGGGTTCTGGAAGAGGTTGGTGCCCACGTTGACCACGCGGCCAAAGCCCTGCTCGCGCATGCCGGCAAGGGCCGCCTGAATGACGTTGAGCGCACCCTGGTTCACCCCCCTGAACTGCTGCTCCAGGTGCTCCCAGGTGAGCGAATCGGCATCCGGGCGGCTGTCGCCGTTGAAGGAAAAATCCGGCAGCGCGTTGTTGATCACCGTCGTCACCGGCGCGCCGAAATGCCTGGCGGCGGCGTTAAACATGGCGTTAACGGCAGCGGCGTCGCAGACGTCGGCCTGGACCGCCAGCGCGCGGTCCGGCGCTTCCGCCGCCACGGCTTCGGCACCCGCAGCGCTGTTACGGTAGTTGATAACGACTCGGGCGCCGGTATTGAGGAAAGCGCGCGCCAGGCTTGCGCCAAGCCCGCGGCCGGCGCCGGTGACCAGCACAACCTGCTGCTCAAGCGGCAGCGCGACAGGAGAAGAAGCAGTACTCATCATGTAGCCCTTTTGGTGAAGTCCAGCACGACGAAGGGCGCACGCCGAGCGCTCGGCCGAGCACTGCGCTGACATCCCTTCGCCGGTATGAGCCGGATCAGGTTCGGCGGGTGTGGTCTCAGCCCCGCGTGTGGCGGGACACCCCGTGTCATCCAGGCCTGACCATAGCGCATCGGTCGGCGGCCAACAAGGCGCCGGCATGGCCTCGCCGTCGCTTGTGGCGTAAAATCAAGGGTCCTTTATGCCGTGCCGATCCCGGCCGCCGCGTTGAACCAACACAGGACTGCAACATGGGTAGGGCTTTTCAGAACCGCAAGGAATCCATGGCCAAAACGGCCGACGCCAAGACCAAGGTGTACAGCAAGTACGGGCGCGAGATTTACGTCTGCGCCAAGTCCGGCGGCCCCGACCCTCACAGCAACCTGGCGCTGCGTGCCCTTCTCGACCGCGCCAAGAAGGACCAGGTGCCCGCCCACGTCATCGACAAGGCGCTGGACAAAGCCGCCGGCGCCGGCGGCGAGGATTTTTCCCCGGCGCGCTACGAAGGCTTCGGCCCGGGCAATGCGATGCTCATCATCGAGTGCCTGACCGACAACGCCAATCGCACCATCGGCGACGTTCGCGGCTGTTTCACCAAGGCCAAGAGCAAGATCGGCACGCCGGGCAGCGTCAGCCACCTGTTTGACCACTGCGCGATTTTCGCCTTCGCCGGCGAGGACGAAGAGGCCGTGCTGGAAGCATTGATGGCAGCCGACGTCGACGTTACCGACATCGAGTGCGAAGACGGGCAGATTACCGTCTTTGCCCCGCACACCGAATATGCCCAGGCGCGCCAGGCGCTGGTGGACGCCTTCGGCGAGCTGGACTTCGAAGCCGACGATATCCAGTTTTTGCCCCAGACCACCACGCCGGTGGAGGGCGACGACGTGGCGGCGCTGGAAAAGCTGCTGGCGATGCTCCACGACCTCGACGACGTGCAAAATATCTACCACAACGCCGAATTTCCCGAGGATGACGACGCGAGCGCCAGGGCCTAAGCGCTTTCCTCACTGCCTCGCTCTTCTTCGCCCTGGCCATTTTCATCCAGGCCGATAAATCCGCCCGACTGGTGCTTCCACAGGCGGGCGTAGATACCGCCTTTGGCCAGCAGCTCGCTGTGGGTGCCGGCCTCGACAATGCGCCCCTCGTCCACTACCAGCAGCCGATCGAGCATGGCGATCGTGGATAGCCGATGGGCAATGGCGATCACCGTCTTGCCCTGCATCAGGTGCTCGAGCTGTTCCTGGATCGCCGCCTCGACCTCGGAGTCCAGCGCCGAGGTGGCTTCATCCAGCACCAAAAGCGGCGCATTCTTCAACAGCACCCGAGCAATGGCGATGCGCTGACGCTGGCCGCCGGAAAGCTTCACCCCGCGCTCGCCAACGTGGGCATCCAGCCCGCGGCGCCCCTGGGGATCCACCAGATCATCGATGAACTCGTCGGCGTGGGCCTGGCGCACGGCGGCCCAGACGGCCTCGTCGCTGGCCTCGGGGCTGCCGTAGCGGATGTTGTCGCGCAGCGAGCGGTGCAGAAGCGACGTGTCCTGGGTGACCATGCCGATCTGGTGGCGCAGCGAGGACTGGGTGACCTCGGCAATGTTCTGCCCGTCGATGCGGATCGCCCCGCCCTGAAGATCAAAAAAGCGCAGCAGCAGGTTGGCAAGCGTCGACTTGCCCGCGCCGGAGCGGCCAATGAGCCCGACTTTCTCCCCCGAGGCAATGGTCAGATCCAGCCCGTCGAACACCGCCTTGTAGTCGCCGTCCGCCTCGACGTAGCCAAAGTGCAGGTCCTCAAAGCGGATTTCGCCTCGGGGTACGGCAAGCTCGCCCGCATCGGGCGCGTCCTGAACCTGGGGCGTATTGGCAATGGTGTTCATGCCGTCCTGGACGGTACCGATGTTTTCAAACAGCCGGGCGACTTCGTCCAGAATCCAGTCGGACATAAAGCGCACGCGCATCACTAGGGCAATGGCAATGGCCAGCACCCCCAGCGAGATAACCTGAGTATACCAGGCCACCAGCACCGTCGCCGCCATACCCACCAGCAGCAGCGTATTAAGCAGCGTCAAGCACACGCTCAAAAGCGTCACCAGGCGCATCTGGCCGTGCACCGTGGACATGAAGCCCCGCATGGCTTCCCGGGCGTAGTTCTGCTCGTGGCGGGTATCGGCAAAGAGCTTGATGGTCTGGATGTTGCTGTAGCTGTCCACTACTCGGCCGGTCATCTGCGCCCGGGCGTTGGCCTGGGCCATGGAGACCTGACGCAGGCGCGGAACGAAAAAACGCATGATCGCCAGATATCCCACCAGCCACGCCAGCAGCGGCACGGCAAGCCAGACGTCGGCCTGAAACAGCAATACCGCCGCGCCGGCAAAATAAACAATGGCGTAGACCAGCAGGTCCATCACCTTGGTCACGGTTTCGCGCATGGCAAGTGCGGTTTGCATCACCTTCTGCGACACCCGCCCGGCAAACTCGTCCTGATAGAACGCCAGGCTCTGGCTGAGCATGTGGCGGTGGGAAATCCAGCGCCCGATCATCGGGTAGTTGCCGAAAATGCTCTGATTGGTCACAAGCGACTGCAAAAGCACCAGAAGCGGCAGCCCGATCAGCACCAAAAACCCGACGCCGATCAGCGTAAGCCCGTGGGCCTGCCAGAAACCCTCGCGCTCAACGCCTGAAAGCCAGTCCACCAGCTCGCCCATGTAGTGGAAAAACACCACCTCGGAGGCCGACACCAGCGCGGTGGCCAGCGACATCCACAGCAGCATGGGTAGCAAAGGGCGGGAAAAGTGCCAGAGAAACGGCAACAGCCCGCGCGGCGGCGTGGCCACATTGCCTTCAGGATACGGATAGATGCGCGTTTCAAAATAGTCAAACAGCGGCTGCAACACACGCCTGAACATGGGCTCTCCTGTGGAAAATAAACGCTCGTCCCGGCGGCTAGTCGAACACGCCCGGGTAGCGCCGTCTGGCGCGGTACAGGCGATAAACGGTAACGGCGTTGGTCACGATAATCATCATTTCGGCCAGCGCCCCGCCAACCGACCCCACGATGAGGTGGCTAAGCGTCCAGGCCACCGCCGCCAGCCCCAAAAAGACGCGCATGGGGATATCGCGAAGCAAAAACATGCCCACCGTGCCCAGCACCATGGCCGCCACGGCAGGCAGGTCGGCCCAGCCTTGCCAGGTGAGCACGGCGGCTAAGAGGCTTGCCGTCAGCACAGCGGCCATAACGGCTGTGTTGCGCGGATAGCGGCGGGCAAGCGCAATGCGCACAAGCACCAGCAGCGAAAGTGCCGCCGCCGTCCAGCTCTGAAACACGGCAAACTGCAGCGCAAAGGCTACGTTGGCTGCAAGCAGCAGCACCATCAGCCGGTCGTCCCGGCGGCTGGAAAAAGCCAGCACGCTAAGTAGCAGCGCTGTCAGGCCAAAGAACTGGCCGGCAACCGTGCTCAGAGTGTCATACATGAAACCGCGTACTCCTTATAGCGCTACCGGAATTCGTCGTCTTCATCATCGCCGCGCAGGCGCGCCAAACGCTCGGCCTCTTCCTCTTTGGCGTCGTCGATCACGTCCAGCACTTCCTCAACGTCGGCCAGGTGGGTGGCAAAGGTGAACTCGCCGGTCAGCACGGCCTCGGGGTGCAGCTCGCCTGACTCGTACAGCGCCCAGATTTCCTCGGCGTAGTAGGTCTCGGCAAGCTCCGGGGCCGTGCGGGCAAAGTAGCCGCGCATGTTGTTCACGTCGCGCTTGAACATGGCTTCGGCGCTGTTGTTGCCGGCGGCGTCTACCGCCTGGGGCAGGTCGATAATCACCGGCCCCTGGGCGTCTTCGAGCACGTTAAACTCGGACAGATCGCCGTGAATCAGCCCGGCGCAGAGCATCCTGACCACGTCGCGCAGAACGCTCTGGTAATAGGCTCGGGCGGTGTCGGGGTCAAGCGCCACGTCGTCAAGCCTGGGCGCAACGTTGCCCTCGGCGTCCGTGATCATGTCCATCAGCAGCACACCGTCGACAAAACCGTGGGGCTGGGGCACGCGAACGCCGGCAGCGGCCAACCGGTAGAGCGCGTCCACCTCGGCGGTGAGCCAGGCCTGTTCCTGCTGCTGCTGGCCGTAGCGGGTCTTTTTGGCCATGGCCCGGGCGCGGCGGCTGTTGCGCTCCCGGCGGCCTTCCTGATACTGCACCGCCTGCTTGAAGCTGCGTTTTTTGGCTTCTTTAAATACCTTGGCGCAGCGCCGCTCGTCGCCGCAGCGCACCACGTACACCTGGGCTTCCTTGCCGCTCATCAGCTGCTGCTCGACTGCGCTGATCAGGCCGTCGTCGATCAGCGGCTGGAGTCGTTTGGGAATTTTCATGAATCGGTCAGTGTCTCCCAGGTTCTATTGAGTCACGCGGCGCACGCGGACGTTACGCCCCTTGAGCCTGTCGCGTTCAAGCTTGGCCAGCGCCTGCCTGGCTGCGCCACGCGCGACCGCCACATAGGCGCTGCGGGCAAGCACCTTGATCTTGCCCACCTGATCGCCGGCAATGCCGCCGTCGCCGGTGAGCGCGCCGAGAATATCCCCCGGGCGCAGCTTGTCCTTTTTGCCCGCGCCCAGCTGCAGCGTGGCCATGGGCGCGGCAAGCGGCGTGGTGTCCGCCACCTCCGGCAGCGGTTCCGGCTCGTATTCCTCGCCCTGCTGCTCGCTTAGCTGCAGCAGACGAAAGCGCTCCTTCTCGCTGATCAGCGTGCAGGCCACGCCCTGCTTGCCGGCGCGGCCGGTGCGCCCTACCCGGTGGGTGTGAACGTCCAGCTCGTGGGCAACGCCTAAGCTAAACACGGCGTCGACGCCGTCGATGTCCAGCCCCCGGGCGGCGACGTCGGTGGCCACCAAAAGCGTAACGCTTTGGTTGGCAAACATCACCAGAATGCGCTCGCGGTCCTTTTGTTCGAGATCGCCGTTGAGCGCCAGCGCCTGCATGCCCGCGGCGTTCAAGTCGTCCGCCACGGCGTGGGTGTCGCGCTTGGTATGGCAAAACACCACGCCGCTTGCCGGCCGGTAGTACAGCAGCAGCCGGCGCAGCGCGGCCAGGCGCGCCGCTTCGTCCGCCACCACATAAAAGTGCTGCTCGATGGTCGCATCATTGTGGGTGTCTTCCACCCGCACGATATGCGGCTCGTGCAGCAGCCCCCGGGTAAAGCCGGCCAGCCCGCCCTCGGCCGCCTCAGCCGGATAGGTAGCGCTGAACAGCAGCGTCTGCCGGCGCGACGGCGTTTGCGCGGCGATATCGTCAATCGCGGCCTGAAAGCCCATGTCCAGCATGCGGTCGGCTTCGTCCAGCACCAGCGTGGCCAGCCCGCCAAGGTGCAGCGTGCCGCGGCGCAGGTGGTCTTCCACCCGGCCGGGCGTGCCCACCACGATGTGCGCGCCGTGCTCCAGTGAGGCCAGCTGGGGGCCAAAGGGTGCGCCGCCGCAAAGCGTGAGCACCTTGACGTTGGCCAGCCGGCGGGCAAGGGCGCGCAGCGCCTCGGCTACCTGATCGGCAAGCTCCCGGGTGGGGCACAGCACCAGCCCCTGAATCCGGGAGGATGCCAGATCCAACCGCGCCAAAAGCGAAAGGCCGAAGGCGGCGGTTTTGCCCGAGCCGGTTTGCGCCTGGGCCAGCACGTCGCGGCCTTCAAGGGCGGCGGGCAGCGCGCGCGACTGCACCGGCGTCATGGCGCGATAGCCAAGCGAATCGAGATTCGCCAGCAAAGCGTCGGGCAGGGCCAGACGCGAAAAGGAAGTGGTTGACAAGGGAATACCTGAAAAAGGACAGCTGAAGAAGGGAGCGGCTGCCGCCAAAACGGCCCGCCGCCAATACCTGCAGTTTACCAGAAAAGCCCGCGGCTACACGGCCAGCGGCACAAAATCAGCGGCCGTCAGCGCGGCCAGGTCCGCCGGCGCCAGTGCGATATCCAGACCGCGCCGGCCGGCGCTGACGTAGATTGCACCCAGCGCCTCGGCGGAGGCGTCGATAAACGTCGGCAGGCGCTTTTTCTGCCCCAGCGGGCTCACCCCGCCCAGCACGTAGCCGGTGGCGCGCTCCACCTCCTCCGGCGCGGCCATGGCGGCCTTTTTTGCCCCCGCCGCCCGGGCGATCTGCTTTAGGCCAAGCCGGCGTTCTACCGGCACGATGCCTACCGCAAGGCGCTTGCCGTCAAGGCTTGCCACCAGCGTTTTGAAAATCTGCTCGGGGGCAACGCCCAGCTTCTCGGCGGCTTCAAGGCCGTAGGACGAAACGCCTGGCTCATGAACGTAGGTGTGCGTTGTAAACGCGATGCCCGCCTTTCTGGCGGCGTCAACGGCCGGTGTCATCGTCGCCTCCTTGTTCATCCGGGCGGTGCCAGGGGTGTTCTGCCCCCAGGGTATCCGCCGCCCAGGCACGGCGGCGGCCCATCGGTTTTTCGCGGCCCACGGTGGTATCTCGGCACGTCTGGCGCTCCAGCTGGGCGTTGACCTCAGCCCCGAGCAGCACCACGTAGGCGGACAGCCAGAACCACAGCATCAGCACCACCACCGCGCCCAGCGAACCGTAAAGCTCGCTGAAGCGGGAAAAATAGCGCGCATACAGCGAAAGCCCGCCGGAGCCTAAAAGCCACAGCACCGTTGCCAGCAGCGTACCCACGCTCAGCCACTGCCAGCGCGGCGCCCGACGGTACGGCGCAAAGCGGTACAGCAGGGCAATCAGCAGGCTCATGACCACCAGCAGCACCGGCCAGCGCAGCCAGTACAGCAGCCGCTCCACCAGCGATGACAGCGGCATATACGTCACGGCAAACGGTATCAGCGCGATAAATCCCAGGGTCACCAGGGTCATCGCCAAAAGCCCCAGCGTCAGCGCCATGACCATGGCGCCGTGGCGCATTCGGCTGCGATAGTCGCCTTCGCCGTATACCGCGTTAAGCCCGGTAATCAGCCCGCGTACGCCCTTGGTCGCCACGGCCATGGCAATTATTCCGCTGATTAGGGCGGCAACGCCGCTGCGCTGCTCTGCGGTTTCGGCCACCTTTTGCGCCTGGCGGGCAATCAGCCCGGCGGCATCCGGCGGCATAAAGCGGCTAAGCTCGCGCAGCTGCTGGCCGGCCTCGTAGGGATCAAACAAAAGCCCGCCGATGGAAACCACCGCGGCAATGGCGGGAAACAGCGCCAGCAGCGCATAAAACGCCACGCCCGCCGCCAGCAGCGTAATGCGATGCTGGCCGGCTTCGCGGTAGACACGCCAGGCGACATCGCGCCAGCCGCGCTGCGGTATCTGCTCGGGGTGCCAAGCGCTGCGCCCTCGCCGCATGCTCTTCACCGGCTAGCCCAGCTGCGCCCGCAGAAACCGGCTGATATCGGTGATCTGCGCGGGGCACAGCGCATGGGCCATGTCATAGGTACGATACGTTACCGAGTACCCCAGCGCGCGCAGCGCCTCCGCCCCCTGGCGGCCGAGACTTTCGGGCACCACCGGATCGGCAGTGCCGTGATGCGCCTCAATAGGCAGCGCAGCGCCTTCGCCCGGGCCCGGCACTTCAGGGTCGGCCAGATAGGTCGACATGGCCAGCAGCCCGCCCAGCGGCCGGCCAAAGGTCAGCGCCGCCTGGTAGGCAACCGCCCCGCCCTGGGAAAATCCGGCCACGATAATGCGCCGGCTCTCTATTCCCCGGTCGATCTGTTCATGGAGCAGCCGGTGGATACGCGCGGCGGAATCTGCCAGCTGCGCGGTATCCACCTTGCGTGCCAGATCCGCGGACAGAATGTCGTACCAGGCCGGCATGATCATGCCGTTGTTGACGGTTACCGCAAGGCTGGGGGCGTGCGGCATGATAAAGCGCACGTCGGCCCCGGTGGGAAGATCGAGCTGGGGTATCAGCGGGGCAAAGTCATGGCCGTCCGCGCCCAGCCCGTGAAGAATCAGCACGCAGGCGTTGGCCGGCCGCCCTGACGACGGCTCGATAATCCGTTCCTTTTGCTGTGTCATCGCTTTACCTTTTTCCCGTCTGATGCGCGTTACACGTACCCTAGCGCAATGCTCGGCCGGCCAAAAGCCGGACAACAAAAAACCCCGCCGTGGCGGGGTTTTTCAGCTGGCCGGCGTGGGTGCCGGCCATAAACGGCGTAGCGATTAATCGTTTGCTACGACGTTGGACGCCTGAAGGCCTTTCTTGCCCTGAGTGACGTCGAAGGAAACCTTCTGACCGTCTTGCAGGGATTTGAAGCCGTCAGCCTGAATTTCGGAGAAGTGTACGAACAGATCGTCACCGTTGTCGTCCGGAGAGATGAAGCCGAAGCCTTTAGTGTCGTTGAACCACTTAACGGTACCAGTTGCCATGATCGAAATCCTCGATGTAGCGAAATATAGAGCCGGGAAATACCCGAGTTGCAGTGGGTAGAACAAGAAACTTTCACCAGACTCAACGCATAAGGCGCTTCGATGCTGCTGACAACGTTCGACTTGCTAACCAACTGACGCCATCATGGCCTTTCCCCGAACGCGCGTCAACACAAACCGTAAAATATTGTGGGCCGGCCTTTTTTATGGACAAAAATGATACAGCCTATGGAACCCGTACACGAACGGCGCATCCAAGAAGTTGCACTGACGGCCTCACGCCGGCCGACGGCCAACCATACTTCGAGCCTTGGGCTCCCACGCTATAGGAACACTTATGCTGATACCTGCCCGCTCTCTGCCGCTTGCCGGCCTGCTTGCCGCCGGCCTGGCCGCTGCCACGGCCCACGCCGCCGACCCCTCAAGCACCGCCAATGACGGGCTCAGCACGGCCATTTTCGCCGGCGGCTGCTTTTGGTGCATGGAGCCGCCCTACGATCGCCAGCCCGGGGTAGAGGCCACCACTTCAGGCTATATCGGCGGCGAGCTGGAAGACCCCGGCTACGAGCAGGTTTCGCGCGGCGGCACCGGCCACGCCGAAGCCGTGGCGATCACCTACGACCCCGACACCATCAGCTACGCACAGCTTTTGGAAATTTTCTGGCGCAACGTCGACCCCTTCGCCGAAGATCGCCAGTTCTGCGACAGCGGCTCACAGTACCGCTCGGCGATTTTTTACCGCAACGAACGCCAGCGCGAACTCGCCGAGGCGTCCCTGGCCGAGATGCAAAAGCGTTTCGACCGGCCCATCGCCACGGAACTCGCCGCCGCCGGCACGTTCTGGGACGCCGAGGACTACCACCAGAACTACTACGAAAAAAACCCGCTGCGCTACAAGTTCTATCGCTTTCGCTGCGGCCGCGACGATCGCCTGGAAGCGGTCTGGGGCGACGAGGCCGGCGGCCCTACCTTTGAGTGACCGCCGTTGATCACCGGGTTACGCCGCCCCCAAGCGCAGGCGCCTGCAAAGAACCAGCAGTGCGGCCAGGCACAGCCCGGCAAGCCCGGCGGCCGCCAGATCATCGGCTACGATGCCCAAGCCGCCGGGCAGCGCTTCGGCCCAGCCGACCGGCGGCGGTTTGAAGGCGTCGAAACCGCGAAACAGCCCGAACGCCACGACCTGCCACGGCCAGCGCCGCGCCGGCGGCCCCGGGCAAAGCCTGAGCCCCAGCAGCGCCAGCGGCAGTGCGATGATTTCATCCAGCACGATGCCGCCGGCGTCATCGCCGATAAAAAACTGCATTGACGCCCGGTGGCACACCGGCACCGCCAGCAGCGCCAGCGCGGCGATCGCCGCCGCCTGACGGCCGGGGTTTTGCTTGCCCAGCCACCACGCCAGCGCCAGCCCCCATAGCGAGCCCCACGTTCCCGGCGCTAGCGGCATGAAACCGACGCCGAACCCCGTTGCCAGCCATAAATTAAGCGTATCCATATGGCTTGTCTTTTTTCCTTTTTCCTGTGGCCTTTTCTCTTTGCGCCCGGCGGCACCGCAGCGTCACGCGCCTCGAATCGCCACCGTACTGCCGCAACGACCGGCACTGACTTCGATCCGCAGCGGCATCTGCTCTTTGAGCTCGCTGACGTGAGAAATGATGCCGATCATGCGCCCGCCCCGCTGCAGCTCCACCAGAGTGGCAATGGCCTGATCCAGCGCGTCCCGGTCAAGGCTGCCAAAGCCCTCATCAATAAACAGAGTGTCGAGCTGAATGCCGCCGGCCCATGCCTGGACCACGTCGGAAAGCCCCAGCGCCAGCGCCAGCGCCGCCATGAACGATTCGCCGCCGGACAGCGTCGCCACCGGGCGGTTTTTGCCGGTATAGGTGTCGGTGACGTCAAGCTCAAGGCCCGAGGCGCGGTTGCCCTTGCTCGGCTCCTCCCGGCGTATCAGCTGATAGCGCCCGCGGCTCATGCGCGATAGCCGCATGGACGCCTGTATCAGCACGTCGTCAAGCAGCACGCCCAGCACAAACCGCTGCAGGCTCACGCGCTGGCCGGTATGCCCGTTGGCCACTTCGCTGAGCGTGCCCCACACGCGGTATTCGTCTTCCAGCACTTGCTGCTGCTCTCGGGCCTGGTCAAGCTGCTGGCGCGCCTGGCGCAGCTGGCCGAGCCGGGCGCTTAGCCGGCGCCATTCGCCGTCGGCCCGGGCTTCGGCGGCAGCCGCCTCGCCGGTGCGCGCCTTGAGCGCGTCAAGGTCCGGCGGTGCCACACCTTCAAGGCGCGCGCGGCCGGTTTCCAGCAGGCTTTCCAGCCGGCTCAGCCGGTCGCGGTAGCGCTCGACCTCAGCGCTTAGCCGTTCACTTTCACCGGCTTGCAGCCGTGCCAGCCAGAACGCCTCTTCATCGCTGAAAGGGCTCTCGGCCAGCGCCTGCTGCCAGGCGGTGTCTGCCCGGTCAAGCGCAGCGGCGGCGGCGCGGGCGCGCTGCTCGGCGGCGGCGCGGGCGGCCTCGGCCCCGGCCAAGGCAGTGGCGGCCCGGTGCGCGCGCTCCTGCGCCTGCTGCCAGGCGTTTTCCCGCCGGGTGATCTCTTCGCCTACGCCGTCGCGCTGCTGTGCCAGCGCCTCGGGCGCGGTATCGCCGTCGGCCAGCGCGGCGCGCAGCTGTTCGCACTTGCCTTTCCACTGCTGGTAGTCGGCCTTGGCCGCCTCCAGCGCCGGGGCAAGCTTTTTAAGCGCTGCGTCCTGCTCGCACCAGTTCCGGCGCAGCTCGTTCAGCGCCTGCTGCTGCTGCGCCACGTACTCACCAAGCTCGGTATAGCGCGCGCTGTCACAGCGCTTGGCCTCGCACTCGCCGGCCAGCGCCTCAAGGGAGGCCTCCGCGCGCTCGCCAAGCTCGGCGGCGTATTCGTCGCGGCGAGCGTCGTGATGCTCAAGGCGCTGCTCTATCAGCTGCGCGTGTTGCTTCGCCCGGTATTCAGCGCCCAGCGCCTCTTCGTGGGCAACGCGCGCCTGGCGGACGGCGTCTTCGCTCACTGCCTCGCCGTTTTGGTTGGCCGGGGCGGGATGATCGGGGCTGCCGCACACCGGGCACGGCGACGCCGGCTCCAGCCGGGCCGCCAGCGCCGCCGCCTGCCCCTGATGCCAGCGCAATGCCAGGCGTTTGGCATGCTCGTCGGCGCGGGCCGACTCGGCGGCGCGCTTCTGTGCCTCGCCAACCGCCTGTTTCAGCGCGGCGGCCAGCGCCGGACGCCGGCCGTCGTGCTCGTCCAGCCGGTGGCGGCGGCGATACTGCGCCTGAAGATGCCCCAGCGCCTCTTCGCTGCCGGCAAGTGTCTGCTGCTCGTCTCCGGCCTGGCGAATCGCCTCTCTGCGTTGCTCGCCTTGCTGTTCGATGGCTTCGCGCTGGGTGTCCAGCGCCTCGTAGCGCTGAGCCTGCCGGCGCCATTCGGCCTTTGCAGCAGCGCACTGCGCCTCGTTCTGCGCCAGGTCCCGGCGCTGTTTAAGTGCTTGCGTGAGCGCCTGCATCCGCTCGCGCAGCGCGTCCAGGCCGTCGTAATCGTGACGTGCAGCAGCCAGCGCCTGCCGGGCGCTGTCGCTGTCTTTATTGCGCGCGGTGGCGCTGGCGCTTTGCTGCTCAAGCGCCTGCTCGGCCTCGGCAACTTCCCGGCGGGCCCTTTGGCGCTCGGTAAACGGCGCATCCAGCGCCCGAGTCTGCTCGTGGGCCCTGAGCCGTTCCCGGGCGGTTTCGATCCGCGCTGCGTCCTTGAGGTGCTCAGCGTACGCCGCCTCTCGCTTGCGCTGCTCGTCGAAAAGCGCCTGGTGCTCGGCGCCGGTGCGCTCATTGCGCTCGGCGTGCTGGCGCGCCGAGCGCGCCGCACCCAGGGCGTCAGCGGCGGCTTTTTCCTCGGGGGCAAGGGTTGCCAGGGCCTCGTCCAGCGCGGCGTCGCTTTCCACTTTGCTGGCGTCAAGAATGCCCTGCATGCGCTGGCAGTGGTCGTTCACCTCCCGGGTAATGCCCCGGGCACGTTCGCCGAGCCGGTCTTCAATGCGGGAAAAAAGGTGGGTTTGAAACAGCCGGGCAAAGATCTGCTCGCGCTCGGCGGAGCTTGCCAGCAGCAGCTCGCGAAACTGCCCCTGGGGCAGCACCATGACCTGGCGGAACTGCTTGGCATCCAGCCCCAGTAGCGCCTGCACTTCGGCGGTGGCGTCGTTTACCTTGCGCGCGACCCGACACTCGCCTACCTCGCCGCCGGCGTCAAGGCGCCACAGCTGGGCTTCGGGCTGGTGCGTGGTGGTGCCTGCGCCGCGCGCCTTGGGGCGCTGCTGCTGGGGCACCCGGCGGATCCGGTAGTTCGTCCCGCGCAGGCGAAAGTCGAGGGTGACCTCGGTGAGCAGGTCCGCCGCCGCCTGGTCGCAGCGCATCTGCGCGGGTTCGCGCTCGTTGCCCGTGGTCTGGCCGTACAGCGCAAAGCACAGGGCGTCGAGCAGCGAGCTTTTGCCCGCGCCGGTGGGCCCGTTGATCAAAAACAGCGGGCTTTGCCCCAGCGCGGCAAAGTCCAGCGTCTGGGTGCCGGCAAAGGGGCCGAAGGCCTGCAGCGTCAGCGACAGCGGGGTCATTGCGTATCCTCCTGGTCGCGCTCCAAAGCGGTGATCAGCTCGGCCACGGCGGCTTTCTGATCGGCGTCCAGCGCTTGGCCGCTGACCTGCTCAAAAAAATCCCCGAACATTGCCAGCGCATCCAGGCCGCCGTGCCGGCGGGCCCGCGGTGCTTCGCCGCTCGGCGCCAGCATGCCGGGCTTTTCCAGGTGCAGCACGTTGGGGTAGACCGCGCGCAGTTTGCCCATGGGATCGAGGATGGCGTGGCGGTCGGTCAGGCGTACCAGCAGGTAGTCGTCGGCGGCCGGATCGTCCGCCGCCGCGGCGATCACGTCGTCCAGTTCGCCTTCCAGCACGCGCACCTCGCGCACCGGCACAAGCGCTTGCGGTGTGATGCGGCGCACGCCGCGGGCGTCGATATCCACCAGGGTAACGCCCTTGGTGTGGGCCGCCTCGGAGAAGCTGTACTTGAGCAGCGAGCCGCTGTAGCGAATGTGCGCCTCGCCGCGCTGCTGGGGGCCGTGCAGGTGGCCGAGCGCCACGTAGTCGAATCCGCGCATGGGCTCCCAGGCCACGCTTTCCGCGCCGCCCAGGCTCAAGGGCCGTTCGGAATCCGAGGCGCTGCCGCCGGCGACGAAGCAGTGGCTCATCAGCACCGCCCGGCGCTCGGGGTCGCGCTGCGCCTCAATGCGTTCCACCAGGTAGCGATGGGCGGCGTCAAAGTCGCGCACGTCAACGCCGAAGCGGCTGCGCACGTGTTCGGGGTCGGCGTAGGGAATGCCGTACACGTCAACTTCGACGCCGCCGGCGGTAAGCGTCACCGGGTCGGCAATAGCGTCCAGCGTAGAAAGAATATGCAACCCGGACTTTCGCAGCTGGCGCGCGCCAAAGCCCAGCCGGCGGGCGCCGTCGTGGTTGCCGCTAATCATCACCACGGCCACGCCGCGCGTTTGGCACAGCGCGTGCAGCACCTCGTCAAGCAGCGCCACCGCCGCCGCCGGCGGCACCGAGCGGTCAAAGATATCGCCGGCGATGAGCACGGCGTCCACCCGCTCACGGTCGACCACCTCCAGCAGCCGGTCGAGAACGGCGCGCTGGTCGTCCAGCAGCGAAAGATTGTGCAATAACCGGCCCAGATGCCAGTCGGCGGTGTGCAATAGGCGCATCCCGGCTCCTTCGCGTTCTGTAAGTGATGTATCGTACACGGCGCCTTGCGCCTTTTGCCGCGTAGAATACAGGATTTCCGCCATGCTTGACCGCTTTACCATGCCGCTGACCCACCGCCCGCTGGCGCGCCTTGCGCGCCGGTTTCACGGCCGGCTAACCCCGGATCAGGTAACGCTGGGCGCGTTTGTTATCGGCATGGCGGCACTGCCGCTGCTGGCGTTTGAGCACTATGGCGCCGCGCTTGTCGCGATTGCGCTCAACCGCCTGGGCGACGGGCTTGACGGCGCGCTTGCACGGCTTTCCGGCAAGGCAAGCGATGCCGGCGGGTTTTTGGATATCGGGCTGGATTTCGTCTTCTACGCCGCCGTGGTGCTGGGCTTTGCGCTGGCCGACCCGGCGGCCAACGCGCTGGCCGCGGCGTTTTTGCTGTTTGCCTTTATGGGCACGGCAACGTCGTTTCTGGCCTTTGCCATTGCCGCCCACCGGCGCGGCATAAAGCGCCCGCGCTTTCCGCAAAAGGCGTTTTACTATATGGAAGGGCTGACCGAGGGCACCGAAACCGTGATCGCGCTTACGCTTTTTTGCCTGCTGCCCGGGCACTTTGCCTGGCTGGCCACGCTTTTTGCCCTGGCCTGCCTGCTCACCGCGGCCACCCGGCTGTGGGGCGGCTATCGCGCTCTATGCCGGTAGCACGCTGCGGCGCTGCTCCACTAAAAACACCTTGAACGCCTGCCACAAAGGGCTTCGATAGCGCTCGGGGTGCCACACCAGCGAAAACGTCCGCATCAGCGCAAGCTCGCTTTCAAGCGCCACCAGCTCGCCCCGGGCCAGCTCGCCGGCCACGCTCAGCTGCGACAAACAGCCCAGCCCGAACCCGGCCTTGACCGCCTGTTTAATCGCCTCGTGCTGGCTTAGCTCCATGCGCACGTTGAGCTGCTTTACGTGGCCCAGCGCCGCCGCCTCGAAGATTTCTCGCGTGCCTGAGCCGTTCTCACGCAAAATCCACTGGGCGCCGGCCAGCTCGGCGTTGGTCACGGTAGCGGCCGGCTTTTGCGCCAGCGGGTGGCCCGGTGCGGCAATAATCACCAGCCGGTCTTCGCACCAGGCTTCGCTTTGCAGCCGGGGCTCGTGGCAGCGCCCTTCGATCAGCCCCAGATCGGCGTCAAAACGCAGCAGATCACCGATGACCTCGCCGGTATTGCGCAGCTTCAAGCGCAGATCAACGCCTGGGTGGGCGTCGCTGAAGCGCCCGGCCAGCGTCGGCAACAGATAAGTGCCGACGGTGGCGCTGGCCGAGACGTTCAGCGTGCCCTGCAGGGTGCCGCCCGGCTCTTCGGCGGCGGCGAGAAACTCCGCCATGCCGTCAAGCAAGCGCTCGGCCCGGGGCAGCAGCGCTCGCCCCATGTCGTTAAGGCATACGCGCCGCCCCAGCCGCTCAAACAGCGCCACGCCCAGATGGCGCTCCAGATCCCCCAGGGCCTGGCTTGTAGCCGACTGCGACAGGCGCAGCGCCCGCGCCGCGGCCACCACCGTGCCTTCCCGGGTGACGGCCACAAAAACTTCCAGCTGACGAAAGGTAACGGCGTGGCGCATGGCATTGTGCTCCCTGGTGGCGGCAAGACTCCGGCCCGCCTGTAGCGGCCGAGGTGGCGTACGCTATGCTACCGCTGGCGGCCAGCGCCGGCGACTGTTTTCCCCTGCGGCTGTTTCCATTGCAGCTGTTTCCATTGCGGCTGTTTCCATTGCGGTTGTTTCCATTGCGACTCCTTCTATTGTGAAAATGCGTTCAGCCGTTATCGCTCTATCGGCTGTACCGAACAGTTATATGATGATTTCACGATCATCACAGCGCCGCCGGGCGCTTAGAATGGCGTGGATTTCCCCTCAAGGAGTAACGCCATGTGGCAAGGCCTGTTTCTGTGCGCCGCCCTCACGCTGGCAGGATTTGGCATCTCGGTGCTGCCGGGCATCAGCCAAAGCGGCGTCAGCCCGCTGGTGTTCTCGCTGCTGCTGGGGCTGGTGCTGGGTAACCTGCCCGCCGCCCGAGGCCTTGCCGGCGCGGCCAAACCCGGCCTTGGCTTTGCCACCCGCTGGCTTTTGCGCGGCGGCATCGTGCTGTTCGGCTTTTCGCTCACCGTGCAGCAGATCTTTGCCCTGGGGCCGAAAATCATCCTGCTGGACGCCATCGTCATCAGCTGCGTGGTGACCGCGGGCTACTTTATCGGCACCCGGGTGCTGGGCATGGACCGTGAAACCACCCTGCTGACCAGCGCCGGCAGCGCCATCTGCGGCGCGGCGGCGGTGCTCGCCACGGAATCCACCATTCGCTCACGCCCGGCGGCGGCGTCCATGGCCGTGGCCACCGTGGTGCTGTTCGGCTCGCTGGCCATGCTGATCCACCCGCTGCTGTACTCCGTGCTGCACGTAAGCGAAGGCCTGTACGGCGTCTACATCGGCGCGACCGTCCATGAGGTGGCCCAGGTGGTCGCCGCCGGCGAGGCCGTAGGCCCCGAGGCGTTGACCAACGCCATTGTGGTCAAGCTGGTGCGGGTGATGCTGCTGGTACCCTTCCTGCTGATCGTTGGCCAGTGGTGGCTGCGCAGGCAGGCCGCCCACGCCGAGAGCGGCGCGGATGGCAGCGCCGTGGGCGAAGCGGCCCGGCTGACCATTCCCTGGTTTGCCTTCGGCTTCATGGCCATGGTGGGCGTCAACAGCGTCATCACCCTGCCCGGCGCGCTGCACGATACGCTGATTCTCGGCGGCCAGATCGGCATGACCATGGCCATGGCAGCCCTTGGCTTTGAAACCCGCATTGACAAGCTCAAGGCGCTGGGCGTTCGCCCTTTTATCCTCGGGCTTATTTTGTTTGTCCTGCTCGTCGTTGGCGGCGGCGCGGCCAGCCAGCTTATGCTGGGCCAGCTCTGATCTAACGACTTCCTCGAAGTGAACCAGGCGGCCCCGGCGGCCGCTTTTTTATGGCCAAATAACCGCGAATTGCAGGTTGTGACCGAGACGCGCACCATGATCGGTCATCTCCCCTGCAATCGATCAACAAGAGGCCCACCATGTTTGGCAATCCCCTGGCGGTGTATTACGCGTTTCTGGCTTTAACGGCTTTGCTGGGTGGCCTTTTGGCCTTGCTGGCGCCGCAGTGGCTATGGCTGTGGAGCGTCATGCCGCTACTGGCGTGGCTCGGCGCCCGGGACCTGAGGTCCACCCGCAACGTGCTGCGTAACTATCCCGTTATCGGCCACATGCGCTATCTGTTCGAGTTCATTCGCCCGGAAATGCGCCAGTATTTCTTTGAATCCGATCTCAGCGGCCGGCCGTTTAACCGCGCCCAGCGCGAAATCGTCAATGCCCGCGCCCGGGGCGAGGGCGATACTTCGCCGTTCGGTACCCGCCGCGACATGGAAGACACCGGTTTTCACTTTGTCCAGCATTCGCTGGTGCCCCAAGTCGTGGACGCGCGCCACGCCCGGCTGACCATCGGCAACGCCCAGTGCTCAAAGCCCTACAGCTCCTCACGGCTGAACATCTCCGCCATGAGCTTCGGTTCGCTTTCCGGCAACGCCGTGGAGGCGATGAACAAGGGGGCCAAACTCGGCGATTTTGCCCAGGACACCGGCGAAGGTGCGATCAGCCCCTACCACGAGGTTCACGGCGGCGATCTGATCTGGGAAATCGCCAGCGGCTACTTTGGCTGTCGCAACGACGACGGCACCTTCAACGCCGAGCGTTTCGCGCAAAAGGCCACCCGCGAGCAGGTCAAGATGATCGAGCTCAAGCTTTCTCAGGGGGCCAAACCCGGACACGGCGGGTTCTTGCCGGGCAGCAAGGTCAACCGGGAAATTGCCAGCACCCGGGAAATTCCCATAGGACAGGACTGCGCCTCGCCGGCCTCCCACCCGGCGTTCGACACGCCCGTTGGCATGCTGCGCTTTCTTCAGCGCCTGCGCGAGCTCAGCGGCGGCAAACCGGTGGGCTTCAAGCTGTGCCTGGGCCGCCATCACGAATTCATGGCAGTGTGCAAGGCCATGCTGGAAACCGGCATCGTGCCGGACTTCATCACCGTGGACGGCGCGGAAGGCGGCACCGGGGCGGCACCCACGGAGTTTTCCGACTTTATCGGCACCTACATCAACGAAGCACTGCCGTTTGTGCACAACTGCCTGGTGGGCATCGGCAAGCGCGAAGAGGTCACCGTGATTGCCGGCGGCAAGGTGGCCATGGGCTTTGACATGGTGGAAAAGCTCGCTCTGGGCGCGGACATGTGCAACGCCGCCCGGGCGTTTATGTTCTCGGTAGGCTGCATTCAGGCGCTGCGCTGCCACGCCAACACCTGCCCCACCGGTGTGGCCACCCAGGACCCGGCGCGCAGCCGCTCACTGGACGTGGAAAGCAAATCCAAACAGGTGCATAACTACCACAGGGCCACAGTGGCCTCGTTTATGGACATCGTGGGTACGCTGGGGCTGGAAAGCCCCGACGAGCTGGGCCCGCAGCATATTTTCCGCCGCTCGATGAAGGGCCCGTCGCGCTCCTGTCGCTTCCTTCATCCTCAGGTGGCCTCCGGCGCGTTTATCAAAGGCGAGCTACCGGAAGAATACGCCGAGGCCTGGGACATCGCCCGGGCGGAGCATTTTTAACCCGGCTCTTGCCCGGCTCTCGCTACCTCGCCTTTCCTCTCTTGCCGCCGGGCTCTAGAACCCGGCGGTTTCCAGGTGGCCGGCCAGCTCTTCAAGCACCTCAATGCCCTGAATATCGGTTGCCAGCCACGGCAGCCGCGGCCGCGGGTAGCCGGCAAGCTCGCGGTCGATACGCGCCAGATACTGCCCTTCCTGCTCTCGGCGGCGGCGCAGAAACTCGCCGTCAGCGTTTTCCGGGATCACCCGATTGACCAGCGTGGCCGCCACGGGAATGCCCGCCTCCTTGAGCGCGGCCACCGAGCGCACGGTTTCCAGAATCGGCAGCCGCTCCGGCGTCAGCACGAATACAAAATTGCTTACGCTTTTATCTTCCACCGCGCGACGGGCCTGCATGAACAGCCGGCGGCGGTCCTTGAGCGTCTCGGCAATCGAGCGGGCGCGGTCGTCCAGGTCACTGTCGTCTTCGCTGGCCGGGTCGGCAAAGGGCGAGGCCACGTCCTGGCCGCCTTTTGGCGTCAAGTGCTTGAGCACCTTGCTCAGCTCTTCGGACTTGCGGCTATGGGACAAAAGCCCGTCGGTCCAGGCGGCCATGGCCTCGGGCAGGCTCAGCAGACGCAGGGTGTGGCCGGTGGGAGCGGTGTCGAACACGATCAGGTCGTAGGCGTCGCCTTCATCCACCACCAGGCGAGCGATGCGCTCCAGCAGCGCGGCCTCCTGAGTGCCCGGCGACTGGCGCGACAGGCGCATCTGGCGCTCCATTTCGTCCATCATCCGCGGCACGGTGAAGCGGCGCATCTGGTTGGTGACGCGCTTGAGGTGCGCCTCGACCTCGGCGTCCGGGTCGATCTCCATGGCGTCCAACCCCGGCGCCAGCCGGCGCGGCGCATCGCCCAGCTCACGGTCAAACACGTCGCCCAGGCTGTGGGCAGGATCGGTGGAAACCACCAGCACCCGCCGCCCGCGCCGCGCGGCCAGCAGCGCCAGCGCCGCTGAGACGCTGGTCTTGCCCACCCCGCCTTTGCCGCCTACCCACAGCAGGCGGCGCTTTAGAAGTTGTTTCATGGGGTTATTCCGTCAAGAAAAATGTCAGCAGCAGCGCATATCGTCCAGCGGCGAATGCTCCATGCCCATGCGCCGATGCCAGTCGTGAAAGCGCTCCAGCATCAGCGGCTGCAGCTCGAGGGTGTAGTAGCTCACCGGGTTGGGCACGCCCATCAGCTCGGAAAACACCATGAGCATGAACAGGTCGTCTTCGTCGCGCTTGGCCCGGGCAATCGCCCCGCGGTACGGGGCGCTGTAATACTCTTCGGCAAGATAACGGGCTCGGCCAAGCCAGGCCTTGAGCTTTTCCCGCCGGGGTGTTTCGGCATCGTCCGACATGCGTTCTCCCGCGTAAAAACGTGGCTGTCGTCTTGCATGGTAACGCAAAAAAGGCGGCCCGCAGGCCGCCTTGCATCACATGCGCAAGCCTATGCTGCGCTATTTGGCAGCCTGCTCGGCTTTTTCCTGGCGCAGCCGCTTGAGGGTGGCGGCGCACTCCATGGCCACCAGAATCGAGGCGATCAGCACCACGATATCCAGCCCCAGCAGGAAGTAGTTTTCCGCCTGATAGAAGCTTTTGAGCTGGGCGAACAGCGCCAGCACCGTCATGCTCAGCAAAAAGATCAGCGGGGCCAGGGTGTACCACACCGGCCGGCCCAGGCGCATCAGCATCACCGACACCACCAGCAGGGTCAGCCCCGCCAGCAGCTGGTTGGTGGTGCCGAACAGCGGCCAAATCAGCAGCCCGCCGGAGCCGTCTGCCCCCGCGCCAAAGGCCAGCACCAAACAGCTGCCCACGGCCAGCAAGGTGGCAATCGCCGGCTTTTTCATCCACTGCTGGTTATAGATCGCGCCCCACTCCTGGAAGATGTAGCGCTGCAGGCGCAGGCCGGTATCCATGGTGGTGCCGGCGAAAAGTGCCGCCATCACGGTCAAAAGCGTGGCCGCGGTGGTTTCCGGCAGGCCAACGCCGTTGCTGATGATGTAGGCGCCGCCGTCCACAAAGGCGTTGACCCCGCCCTTGCCGAAGGCATCGTACATGGCACTCCACTCGCCGTAGGTGGCAAAGCCTGCGGTGGCGGCAAGAATCGCCCCCAGCGCCAGCATGCCTTCCCCCACCGCGCCGAAGTAGCCCACAAAGCGCGCGTCGGTTTCCTTGTTCAGCTGCTTGGAGGTGGTGCCGCCGGCGACCAGACCGTGGAAGCCGGAAATCGCCCCGCAGGCAATGGTCACAAACAGCAAAGGCAGCATCGACGGCGTCCCCGCCGGCACGTCGGCGTTGACCATGGGCGCGACCAGCGTGGGGTTGAACACCACCAGCGCCCCGTAAAGAATGATCAGGCCGATAAACAGCTGCAGGCCGTTAATATAGTCCCGCGGCTGCAACAGCATCCACACCGGCAAAAGCGACGCCACGGCGGCGTAGCCGAACAGGATCAGAATCCATACCGCGTTGCCGGACATCGCCCCCACCTGCTCGGGCATCTGCACCGGTACGGAAGGCCCGATGCCGATCAGCGCGTACAGCGCCACCACGCCGATCACCGAGACCACGGCCAGGCCCAGAATCCGCCGGTAGATCAGCTGGCCGATCACCAGCGCCACCGCAATCGCGCCCCATACCGGCACCACCGCACTGGGGTATTTCATCATCAGCCCGGCGATGACCACGGCAAACACCGCGTTGACCATCAGCAGCAGCAAGAAAATCACGATCATGAACACGCTGCGCGCGCGCTTGCCCACCACGTCGCCGGTGAGCGCGCCGATCGAGCGGGCCCTGTTGCGCACGCTGGCCCAGACCGCGCCGGTATCGTGGACGCCGGCAAACAGCACGGTGCCGAGGCTGACCCACAAAAAGGCCGGCAGCCAGCCCCAGATCACCGCAATCGCCGGCCCCACAATGGGCGCGGCCCCGGCTACCGAGGTGAAGTGGTGGCCCCACAGCACGTAGCGGTTGGTGGGCACGAAGTCCACGCCGTCCTCGAACTCGTGGGCCGGCGTCTTGAAATCCGGGTCCAGCCGGAAAATCTTCTCGGCGATGAACTTCGAGTACACCAAGTACCCGAGCGCCATCAGGCCAAGGCCCAGCGCTAATGCAATGACTGCACTCATAGCAGGTTCCCTTAATGAATTGAGCTTTATTATGGCCGTTCATATTTCGCAGACGCCTAGTGCAGAGTCAACCGCCGGTGCGCCACGCGAGCGCGCGCCCGCCCGCGGTATCTCCCTTTGTATAAGCGCCATGAATTGATGTGTGTCAAGAAATCGACGGATTATGCCTGCTGACAACGCCCGGTCTAGGGCCTGTTGACGTTTCACATTGGCAGCCATAAAAAGCTGCACGCCAAGGCCACTATGCTTTCGTAGTTTCGCTTGAGCTTATCGTAACGCGTCGCGATAGCACGATACGGCTTCAATCGAGCAAAGGCATTCTCAACCAGATGCCGGTAGCGATATAATCCTCTGTCCAGGTTGGCATTTCCTTTGTTCGAGTTGCGTTTGCGCGGAATCACGGCAGCCATGCCCTTGGCTTCGACCTGCTCACGGATACGCTCGCTGTCATAGCCCTTGTCAGCCACCAACGCATCACCCGCCGGCAAGTCGTCAATCAACGCCGACGCTTCCCTGCTGTCATGCACCTCACCGCCCGTTATCCTGAAGGCAATCGGCAGCCCATAGGCATCAACGGTCAGATGGATTTTGCTGGTATTGCCTGCACGACTTTTACCAATGGCTTCGGCGTCTTCCGTGGCAGCCCCCGTGCTGTCCTGGTGTGCCTTGACGTAAGAGCCATCAATGAACAGCCACTCGACATCAGGATCTTCCACCAGAGAGCTGAAAATCCTCATCAACTTTCCACTCGCTGACCAGGCGTTGAAGCGCTTGTAGACCGTATTCCAGAGGCCAAACGCCTCCGGTAGGTCCCGCCACGGACAGCCGGTGCGCATCCGATACAGGATGCCTTCCACCGTGGTACGCAGGTCGGCCTTGTCATAAATACCTTGTTGAAGCAGGATAGGTTTTAGCTTCGACCAGTGTTCATCCGTGAGCATTTGTCGGGGCATGGCAGGCTTGCAGTTTGTTGGCGTAGGAACCTTTATTCTGCGTAACTATTTAGCTCATGCTGCCTGATCCAGCTCGTCCTCTCGCATGAAGGCAGGCACCTCACCGGCAAACAGTTGCTCCAGCGCCGTGTGCGCCGCCAGGCCCTGTTTAACGGCCGTCGAGAGGAAACTGCGCATCCGACAGAAGATCTCCGCCCCTTCCCACGAGCGGAAACAGCCCGAGATCTTCTGCTGGACCTTTGTCATCCGCAGGTCGCGCTCTCCCTGGTTGTTGGTGAAGGGAACGGCAGGATCCTCGAGGAAGCGCAGCACGTCATCCTCATACGCCCGGAGGCGTTCGAGCAGGTTGCGCGCTTTGGTGCGCCTGGTGCGCCCACGGGTTCCGGGGGGTGGCCTGGCCGGTGGCGGACATTCGGCCTCACCCTCCGCCAGGCAGTCCCGGTAGCGAACTCGCCAGCGCTGCGCCTCGTCTGCCGGGAGGCAGCCTCCCGCCTCATCGACGGCGCGATTCATGGCCAACAGCCGATCATGCAGCGACGTCGCCCAGGTTTGCTGGTCGTTGTCCCGGACGCCGGTCAGTTCGCGAAGGTGATGGGCATTGCACAGCGCGTGCCGGCAATCGTGGTAGCGGTAATAGGGCTTCCAATGATCATGCACCAGTACTCCCTGGACGTAAGGCAGGATGCCGATGGCGTCCATGGCCTCCTGGCCGCGCTTTGCATGAGGCGCCAGGTAGGTCAAGGCTTCATTCGAGGCGCAGTGCAGCCAGTAGCGCTTGCCACCGACCTGCATCCCGGTTTCATCGGCATGCACGGTAGCCGCTTCACGTAGCGCCGGGATCACCCACTCGGCAAAGGGCTCGGCTCGTCGGCAGGCCTCCTGGTTGAAGGCAAACAGGGTGCCGGTGCTCAGTGACAGGCCATACTGCGACGTCAGCAGCTCCCGAATGCGCGCATAAGGCAGCAGCTGGTATTGGGAGAGATAGACGGCATGCGCCTTGAGACGCGGGCCATACTGGATCGGGCGGGTCACGCCGTCGGGAAACGGCGCTACATGGCGTTGGCCCCGATCATCCTCCAGCACCTCGGCCTGGTACTCGGTCACCACCGACTGGATCACGATGTCCTGGACCTGACGCTTCTCAACGCCGACCGAGTGATACGCTCTCCCCTTGTTGGGCAGAGTGCGGCGATCGACGCGCAACGATACGACCTCATCCGGGTCGGTAACCGGCTCCAGCGTCCTGCCTTCGTGACCCGGTTGCCCGCCGGGGCGACGCTCGCCCTTTGCCCGGGAGCGGCGTTGGCGGTTGAGGTCCTGTGACGGCGGCTTGCTGCTATTGCGGCTGCTGGTCGCCAGCCGGTCCGCCATCAGCTTGACCAGCAGCATCAGGACGTCGATCGCGGCGCGCAGCGAAGGAGAGACCGTGCGGTCTTCCTTGAGCTGCTGCCGGACCCGCTCGAGGGCCTCGTCGACGTTGATATCTCTGATGGTCATGTTGCCTGCTGGGTGGGGGAGTCGAATGACGGTACTATGCCTGAAGGAACAGCGGGTTGGCGAGTCTCACCCGACGCCACCTGAATAGTTACTATTCTGCGAGCTTGCCTCTATCCTGCCAAATCTTCCTGTCATCAAACGTCAACAGGCCCTACCTCTTTTGGGTTATCTTCAGAGTTACATGGTCATTAAAGCTGCCCTGGGCATCAACGCGAAAAGCGGCCGCAAAGGCGACCATGTCAGCCGCCACACAGGCCGGCATGACCGTCGCACTATCCGCCACTTTTCACAGCAACCCTTGCGCAGCCGTTACAACAATACGGCCATATTTCAAAGCGGCCATCGCCCCGGTCGTTACCGGGCGAGCCGTCGTATCGCAAAAGACCGTAAAGCACGACCGTGACGTATCAACAGGGGATCCACCATGGTATACCGCACTTTAAGCACGCTGGCCGCCGCTGGTTTGCTGGCCGTCGCCGCCGGCGCCAGCGCTAACGAGCTGCAGCAGCGCGCCGCACAGCAGTTCAATCCCATTCCCCAGTATCCGCCGGTGATCGACGGCAACGAAATGACCGAAGCCAAGGTCACGCTGGGCAAGATGCTGTTTTTCGAGCCGCGCCTGTCGTCAAGCCATCTCATCAGCTGCAACACCTGCCACAACGTCGGTATGGGCGGCCACGACTACCTGCCCACCTCCATCGGGCACGGCTGGCAAAAAGGCCCGCGCAACTCGCCTACGGTCTATAACGCCGTGTTCAACGTCGCCCAGTTCTGGGACGGCCGCGCCGCCGATCTGGCCGAACAGGCCAAAGGCCCGGTGCAGGCCGGCGTGGAAATGAGCAGCACGCCCCAGCGGGTGGAAGACACGCTGCGCAGCATGCCGGAATACGTCAAGCGTTTCCGCCAGGCCTTCCCGGGCGAGGATGATCCGGTCAGCTTTGATAACATGGCAACGGCCATCGAGGCATACGAGGCCACGCTGATCACCCCGGATGCGCCCTTCGACCAGTTTTTGCGCGGCGATACCGATGCGCTCAACGAACAAGAGCAGCGCGGACTTTCCCTGTTCATGAACAAAGGCTGCGTCGCCTGCCACAGCGGCACCAACCTGGGCGGGCAGAACTACTACCCGTTCGGCCTGGTTACACGCCCCGGCGGCGAGATTTTGCCCAGCGGCGACAAGGGGCGCTTTGCGGTCACCGAAACCGCTTCGGACGAATACGTCTTCCGCGCCGCGCCGCTGCGTAACATCGCGCTGACGGCTCCCTACTTCCACTCCGGCGCCGTCTGGCGTCTGGAAGACGCCGTCGCCGTGATGGGCACCGCCCAGCTGGGCACAGAGCTTGAAGAGGACGAAGTCACCGACATCACCTCCTTTTTGCATACGCTGACCGGGGAAATGCCCAGCATCACCTACCCTGAACTGCCGCCCAGCACCGACGACACGCCGCGTCCGAATCCGATGACGCCCTCGCCGTAACCGGGCTTTTTTCACGTTTTTCTCGGGCAGCCATCAAGGCTGCCCGTTTTGTCTGGGCCTGGCGGCACGGCTGACACAGCGCTTTGGCCGACGCAGCACTTGAGCCGACATGGCACTTTGGCTGACACAGCACTATGCTGGACGCTTTGCAGGAAAGCCCGTTACCTTCTGGGTAACGCTGTTGCACGCGCTTCAGGAGCCGGCCATGTCCGACGACACCACAACGCTACTGATTCACCTTGGCGCCGCCTGGCTGGCGGGCAGCCTGATCGGCCTTGAGCGCAGTTTTCACGGGCGCCCGGCCGGATTTCGCACCCATGCGCTGGTCTGCGCCGCCTCGGCGCTGCTGATGCTGCTTTCCATCCATCAGGGCCAGTGGCTGGATCCTGACCTGCCGATGTCGTCAATCCGTGCAGATCCCACGCGTATGGCACAGGGCATCATGACCGGCATTGGCTTTCTGGGTGCCGGGGTCATCTTCAAGGAAGGGCTGACGGTGCACGGGCTGACCACCGCCGCCTCGATCTGGATGACCTCGGCGTTGGGTATTCTCTACGGCGTGGGCTTTATGCTGCCGGCGGTGATTGCCACCGTCACCACGCTTTTAACGCTGTCGCTTTTTCGCTGGGTGGAGTCGCTTATTCCAGGCGAGCTGTTCGCCGATCACGAGCTTTGCTACCCCATCGACAACGTCGAGCCGGAAGACAAGGTCCGCGAGCTGATTACCCGCTACGGCTGCAAGGTCAACACCATGAGCTATCGGCTCAGCGAAAACGGCCGGCTGTTTCACTATCATATGGTATTGCAAACCCACGATCGCCAAAACATTGCCCGGCTGGCCGCGCATCTGCGTCAATCGCAGAACATTTTAGAGTATCGCCTGGCCCCGGCCGGTAGCTGAAACCACCGGCAAACGGCGGGCACGCTGACACAAGACCACGCAGGAGATCTGCCACGATGCGCCATCAGGCACTGCTCAACATTGACTACACCCGCGACTTCGTCGCCGACGACGGCAAGCTTTCCTGCGGCGCGCCGGGCCAGGCGCTGGAAGACGCCATCGTCCATATCACCGACGCCTTCATTGAAGCCGGTGACGAGGTGTTCTTCGCCATCGACGCCCACACAGAAAACGACCCGTATCATCCGGAAGCCAAGCTCTTTCCGCCCCATAACATCATCGGCACGCCCGGGCGGGCGCTCTACGGCAAACTGGCCGAGGTGTACGCCCGGCATCGCGACAAGGCCTACGTTCACTATTTCGACAAGACCCGCTACAGCGCCTTTGTCGGCACCCCGCTTGAGACCAAGCTGCGCGAGCGCGGCATCACCGAGCTGCACCTGGTCGGCGTATGCACCGATATCTGTATCCTCCACACCGCGATTGATGCCTACAACAAAGGCTTTGACATCGTGATCCACGAAAAAGGCGTGGCCAGCTTCAACCCGTCCGGCCATGCGTTTGCCCTGGAACACGTCGCCAACGTGCTGGGCGGAAAAGTGATTCGCGACACGCCCGAGCCGCTACTTCAGGCTTAACCGAGCATATGCTCATGCAACCCTCCGCGTCCGTATGCCGTTTCACCCTGCTGGCCGGCATCGCGCTGGCCGGCGCCGCGCTGGCTCAAACCGCACTGGCCGCCGATGCGCTGACGTTTTCACCCGACGACATTGTGTCCTGGCCCACGCGCTCGTTTGAGGGTGAAACCGCATATCAAGTAGTGGAAGAAAACGGCACGCCGCTGCTTCAGGCCCGGGCCCGCCAACAAGCCTCGGCCAAGTATCTCAAGCGCGAGATTGACCTTGGCAAAACGCCCTACCTGCACTGGTGCTGGCGGGTATCCGGCGTTTATCCGGGCCTTGACGAAACGCAAAAATCCGGCGACGACTACCCCGCTCGCGTCTACGTGGCGCGCAAGACCGGGCTTTTGCCCTGGCAGGTGGAATCGGTGAACTACGTCTGGGCCTCCACCCAGCCTGCCGGGGCCAGCTGGGTTAACGCCTTTACCTCCCGCGCGCAGCTTTTGGCCCTGCAAAGCGGCAGTGCCCGAGCGGGCCAGTGGGTGGCTGAAGTGCGCAACGTACGCGACGACTACGAGCGCCTTTTCGCCAGCCGCCCGGCAAGCATTGACGGCCTGGCGCTGATGACCGACGGCGACAACGCCGGCGGCGACGCCACTGCCTGGTTTACCCGGCTGGGCCTGTCCGCCAACCCCGAGCCGCCGGCGTGTCCCTGAAGCGCAACAATCGACATACTTCACAGTATGCCGCCGCTCTCCCGTTGACGGAAAAGCCGCCGCAGCAGGGTAAACGGTAAAATGATGCGGCCGTATTGAGACGCCACGGTAACCATGAACCAAATTCACGCACGCGCTTTCACCGCTCCAACGCAACAAACCCGCGCAGGGCGGGTTTGTCGGCAGGTTTGAAGGCTCAGGCAGCGCTCAGCGGCTAAAACACCGCGTGCGCCACCAGCGCGATGACCGGCAGGGTCACCAGGGTGCGCAGCAGAAAAATCACGAAAAGCTCGGCTACGTTGACCGGCACCTTGCTGCCCAGCAGCAAAGCGCCCACTTCCGACATGTAGATCAGCTGGGTGACGGAGAGGGCGGCAATAACGAACCGCGTCATCTCGCTTTCGATGGAGCTTGCCAGAATGGCCGGGATGAACATGTCGGCAAAACCCACCACCATGGTTTGCGAGGCGGCGGCGGCTTCGGGGATGCGCAGCCATTCCAAAAGCGGCACAAACGGCAGGCCCAGCCAGCCAAACAGCGGCGTGGTTTCGGCGATGATCAGCGCGGTGGTGCCAAACGCCATGACCACGGGCAGCACGCCCAGCACCATATCCAGGGCATTGTGAATGCCGGTGCGCACCACCAGCCCCAGGCTGTCGATCCTGTTGGCGCGGGCAAGGGCCAGCGCATAGCCGTGGCTGAGCCGCGAATGGCCCT
This sequence comes from Halomonas cibimaris, assembly GCF_055379665.1. Taxonomy (NCBI): domain Bacteria; kingdom Pseudomonadati; phylum Pseudomonadota; class Gammaproteobacteria; order Oceanospirillales; family Halomonadaceae; genus Halomonas; species Halomonas cibimaris. Next base: position 1,760,072 of record NZ_AP043828.1, on the reverse strand, counting down.
GCGGCGTGGCTTCGCTGGCGGGCAGGCGAGGTTCGCCGTTGATGAACACGTCCTTTTTCAAGCTGAGCGGCGGCAAGCGCGGCACGACAATGGCCGCGGCAACACCGGCCAGACACACGGCAAAATAAAACGGCAAAAACAGATGCTCCAGCCTTACCTGCGCCAGCACCACCAGGCTAAAGGTAATCGATACCGCCGAGAACGTAGTGCCGATCACCGCCGCTTCGCGCTGGGTGTAGTGGCGGGTTTCGTACTGCTTGCTGGTGAGCAAAATGCCCACGCTGCCGTCGCCAAGCCAGGAGGCCATGCAGTCCACAGCAGAACGCCCGGGCAGGCGAAACACCGGGCGCATGATGCCGGTAAGCAAAGTGCCGATAAACTCCAGCAGGCCAAAATCCAGCAGCAGCGGCAGCAGCAGGCCGGCGAACACAAACACGGCAAACAGCACGGGCAATAAATCGTTGAGCACCAGCCCGCCGGTATCGCCGCCGTATAAAATCTCAGGGCCGACCTGCGCGTAGACCAGCACAACAAAGGTCGCGCCCACCAGCCGGCTGACCAGCCACACCGGGCTTACGTTGAACAGAGTATTCAAAAACGGATGGGCAAGCACCGGCTTTGGCCTGAACAGCGTAACCAGCAGCGACAGCACCGCTGAGGCCACGATCAATACCGTAACAATACTCGGCAGCGCGCCGGCCAGCACCGCCTGCAGGCTTTTGGCCAGCACCGCGATCATGATGGTGAGATCGCCGTGATAGCTGACCGGCGTCATGAACAAAAAAATGCCCAGCAGCGAAGGCAGTATAAACATCAGCACATTGCGCATGCCGGGCTTCGGCGGCTCGGCCGGTCGTTCTTTCATGACAACTCCTTTACGTCCTCAAGGCAGGCCCGGTGTCTTCTGGCCGGGCACATCAAGCGGGCGGATTGCTTTCGCGCCGTCGCAGCGGCGCCCCGGGCCGCGAGCGTTCGCCGCCGAAAAACGCGCATCTTACGTCAAAAACCGCATGCCAGAAAGGGAAACGACGCCTGCCCGTTGCACGCCGCAGCGGCTCGACGCGATTAGAAAAGCCCTCAGCGCCGGAGCAGCCAGCCGCCCTTTTGTCGCCGGGTCAGGTATTGCAGCTCATCGGCGGCGCGGGCCGTACTGATACGCTGACAGACCATATCGCGGTAGATGCGATCGGCCCTGCGCCGGCGGCGCACGGCATCCCCCACATCGAGAAACTTTTCCACCCCGCTTACAAGGGTCAGCCAGAAACCGCCAGGAGACTCACCGGGCGCAAGCCCTTCTTGTTTGGCGCCGCTGTACGCCTCAAGCTTGGCTGCAATCAGTTTGAGCTCGGCCTGAAAGCTCTCGCTTTGCGCCACCGGCAGCGCTCGTGCACGGGCCAGCACGTCGTGCATATATTCAGCGGAAAGCAGGCCATACTCCTGGAAGCTGGCCAGAAACTGCAGGCCGCGAGTCGCCTCGGCGCGGTTGCCGTTCAGCGTCATCTCGCCGGCGGTGTACACCTTGTCCCAGGCCTGCCAGCGGTACACCCAGTCAAGCCCCGGGCCTTTGATGTTTTGCATGCCAAGTATGCGGTTGGTGTAGCCCGGCGGGGTCTGATCGCACACCAGATTGATCAGCTGTTCGCCGGACACAAAAGGCGAGCGCACCGTTTCGATGCGCGCGCGAAACCAGTGCCAGAGCATGTCGCATGCCTGCGCATTGCGCGCAGCGCACGGTGTCGGGTCGCCGGTGAGCTGCTCATCGAACGCGCGAAACGCCTGCCACTCGCGGTAATACCTCTGATGCTGGGCAATAACGGCGTCAAAATGGCGGAAAAGCGGTGTGTTCTGCTCGGCGCTGTCCGGCGGCAAAAGCGTGGCAAGATACGCGCCGGGATCGGCCAGGTTTTGCGCCAGCAGCGGGCGGTCAAAAGGGATACCCAAGCCTTCCAGCATGGCCGCCAGCCGTCCGAGCACGGCCTTTTCTGTGACACAGACGCGCATCTGGCGGGCCAGGCGGTGCCACTCCACGGAAGGGTCGGGACGGTCCTGAGCGCGTGGCCAGAGCGTGATGTCTTCGCGCCTTGCCGCCCAGGACGCTTCGATATCGCCCATCAGGCCTTCAAGGTTGGTGCCAATAAGAAAATGGCGATCGGCGCTGATGTCATTGACCAGAATATCGGCAAATACCCGCGAACGCGCCACCCGATCAGCGCGGTTGTTGATCACCGTCGAAACCCAGATACCGGGGTCAGCTTCCGGGTTTTGCCGATCAAAGCCCAGTCGGTTCCAGTTGTCCAGCGCCCCCAGGCGCTCGTTGGCCGACATGCCGTTGGTAAACTGCAGGGTCCGCTCGCGAACGCGGGCCTGCGGATACACCTTGAGCACGCCAAGATCAGGTACGACATGATCGGCCATGGCCTTGAGCGCAAAAAGATGCGAAATACGAAATTCATCGGCCATGCGCAGCACCAGCGCGATGTTGGCCGGATGCTCCGCGTAGGAAAAGCGCGACAGCGTATCGCCGGGCAGCAATTCGGCCTCGATCCAGTCTATATGATGGCACTCGGTACCGAGTTTCTGCGATACCTGCTGCAAGATGGGCAGCATCTCCGCTTCGCTGGTAATCAGCGTTGCGTTTTTGGGGATAAATTCGGTCATGACAAGCGGGATATTCACCCCCGCCGGCCCTTGTATATCCTCGTGATCGGGGTAGGTGTTGGTAATGGTGGCGATATCGTCGCGCATCCACTGCTTTTGCAGTATGCGCACGTAGGAAGGGTTGAGCCCCATGCACTCCCAGAGAAACACGTCCGCGCCGAGCTTTTGCGACAGCTTCACCAGATCCGCCTGCTCCCAGATTGTCGCTTTATCGTAGGGGCGGAACAAAAACATCTCCTGAAGCTCGCGATGGCTATAGCCGTGCAGAAACATCGCCTCGCAGCCGGTGGTTTTGGAGATGACGTGGAAACCGAGGCCGTTGAACAGCGCAGCCTTGAGCCGCTCGGTGCCCGATTTGCCCCGCGTGCCCCAGCCGCCGATAACCAGCGGCAGCTTGTCGCGCGCACGGCGGGTGCTCAGGTTGATGTAAATGTGCCGTCCGACGAACAGCGCCAGCATCCCTCCCAGAAAGAAGCTCAACTGACGCAGGGTGTTTTGATAGACGGATACAAAATAGCCGGTGTACTCCTGCCACCACCCCATCAGCAGCGGCGGAAAAGCCAGCGCGGGGAAAAAACGGCGCACCGCTGGATCTTCGGGCAGCGGGCGGGCCTTCGGATCGGTATGGGTACGAAAGCGCACCGTGAACCCAAGGCCCTGCAGGGCCGTCATATAGCCGTTCGCCGCCCTTCCGCTGTCGGCCTGCCAGTTGCGCAGCCGTGCGTAATGGGCAAAACGAAAGGTAAGCGTCAGCCGCGCGCGCAGCCGCGCAACCAGCCCGCCGGGCGGGGTAAGTTCGGTCACCCCCTCGCTTGTATAAATGTTCATCGGCCGGGTCGGCCAAGACTGATCAAGGCTTGAAATCACCTGGTCCACCAGCGGCAGATAAGGCCGCCACCCGCCCTCGTCGCTGATGTGCAGCGGCTCGCCCGGCACCCGCGTCGGGCTTAGCTCCGACAGCCGCGCTGAAGGGGCCTGCAAGAGGCCGTAATAGACGCGCCCGATCGTGTGGTGGCCCGCCTGGCGCTTGTCCGGGACGGCATGGAGAAGCTCATGCCAAACCCGCCAGAAGCGAAAACGAAAGCGCTCCCAGCGGCGAAACTCAACCCTGCCCGAACAGCGGTCGGCATCCAGCCCGAAATCCTTCTGAGCCAGGGCGCCAAGCACTCGGCCCACCCGGTCATCGCTCACCGCACCGGGCACGGCCACACGCCGGCGCTTGCGCAGCGGCGCGCCGGCAATCCGGGGGCGGAGCTGCTCGTAGAGCGCGCGCGCCTCGGGGTCCATCATGCACCACAGGTTTTCCCGCGCCTGCGCTGCCCAGCGGCGCACGCGCAGGTCGTCTGCCTGCGTATGCAGCGCTGTAAGGAGCGCAAAGCCGGTGTCTGACCAGTGCGCAAACGGCGCTTCTTCGCCCTTGCTGAGCAGCACCGCCGCGATGGCCGGTATGACGTGGCAATAAAAACGCAGCGTTATCGGCTGACGTTCCTGGCGGGCCCCGCGCTGGACCAGCGCAAGGCAGCGGCCCGCCTGGGCGGCATCGTTTTCCACCAGCCGAATCAGACCGTGAACGGCATAGCCGCGAACCTCCCGGGCGCTGTCGTCAAGGGCCAGCCCCGCCAAGTGCTGCATAAGCGAGGCCGGGCGCTGCTCGATCAGCAGATCCACCAGCGCCTGGCGCACCGTCGGGCTTGGGTCCTGAAAAGCGGTCTTCAGCAGCGACTCGAATCTCGGATCCTCGCGATGCTCCCCCAGCACCTGCAGCGTATGCTGGCGCACAAAAAAATCGTCGCTTCCGGCAGCGCCGGCCAGGCGGCGTTCGATGATGTCCAGCACGGCGGGATAGCCCAGCACACTCAGCAGCGAGAGCGCCTCGGTCTGCAGCCACACCGGCTGCTGCGGGTCCATGGCCAGACGATAGCTGTAGGTCAGCGTGCTATCGCTTAGATAACGCCCGCCTTCGCCCGGCGGCAGCGAACGCGCCGCCCGGGCCAGACCGTGAAAAGCGGCGAGGCGCACGCGCAGATCCCCCTCATAGGCCAGCAGCTCACCGATACACGCTTCAAGGTTGAGCTTTCGCCAGCGCCGGATGCTTTCTTTCGGCGCTGTGCTCTGCGTGCGGATATAGCGTGCGCTCAAAACACCCAGACGCTCCAGGCTAAAGCTCAGATGCCGTTCACAGTCGGCAAACTTTTTGTGATAGCGCTCGCTGACCGCATCCATGTCAAACCATCGCCTGAAAGCGCGCTGATCTCCGCGCAGCTGGCGCCGGCTTGCGCCCAGCGTGCGCGCATAGTCAAGCACATGCCCGCGTATTTCGTCCTTCGACCCGGCGCTTGCCAGGCGCGTTGTAAACTCGCGATGGTTCGCATGAAGGCGGGCGAGGTCACGGCGCTGCACCTCGATCCAGTCCAGCAGCGCATCCAGCAGCACCCGATGGCGAACGTCGGGCTCCTCTTTGGGCATGCGGCGCTCGCTTCGAGCCACAAAGGACAAAATGGCCTGAATCTGGCGCCGATTCATCCGCTGCCAGGGCGCCTGCAGCTCCTCGGTCAGCACGTCTTTGAGTTCCCACTTGGCGTTTGGCTTCATCACATTTTGCCCGGCGGCACCTCGTCTTGTTGAACCGCAGCGCCCGTTTTTGGCGCCTTTTGAAACGCAGGCACTGCGTCGCGTGTACCCGTGGCACGCTCAGACGGGGCGCGCTCGGATCGGTACTGCGGTATCAGGCGATTAACGTCCACACGCTCACGCTGCAACGCGCGGCGCAAGGGCAAAAACGCAAGCTCATCCGGGCGTCTGGCCGGGCTTAAGCGTCCCTCGTTGGCTTCAAATTCGATTCCCAGCTGAAACCCGAATGCGCCGCGCTCCACGTCGTAAACGCCCTCCGCGCGCAGCGTCAGCGCATTGGCTCCCCGGTTAAAGCTCAGCAAGCGGGTGCCCACAAAAAGCCGCTGCCGGTCAGCGCTGGCATCGCGATCCGCGTCGTTGAAATAGTGCCGCCAGCGCACCCCGGCCTCGCCGGATACGCCGCCAAACAGCTGCCGCGCACCGGCACTGATCTCTGCGTAATCCGGATCAAAAGGATTCAGCGACGCATTGCTGACAAGCGTCCCCTCCAGATAGGCCCGCTGATCTTCACGGGGCGACCAGGTGAGGCGGTCGGACAGCTTCAAGCGGCGCATGTGATCGCGTTTATACGGAGAAAACACATCAATATCGATGTCCGCCAACGCGTCTTCCGGCACCGCATCCAGGCTTAGCCAGCGCTGATGCAGGGCGATACCGGCTTTATGGCGAAGCGTGGGCGAGAGGCGAAAGAGGCGCTCGGCGCTGCCCTGAAGCCGTGCCGACCAGGGATAATCGCCGGTGCCTGGATCATTCCGGCCGGGCTGAAGGTAGGCTTCGCCGAAAAAACCCAGCTGCCAGCGGCTATCTTCGGGATAAAAGTCCACCCACTGCTTTGCGCCCAGCGTTTCCCCGCCCCCCTCGCGCCGGCGCAGGAGCAGATCGCTGCGGCTGAACAGCCGCCGTTCGGGCTGGCGAAATCGATAGCGAATCCCTGTTTCAACGGCACGGCTCGCCTGCGCCGGCGTTACGTCGCCTTCGGGGGTGCCAATGCGCTCGGCCATGCTCACATAGCCTCCAAAGCTGTTGAGGCCGGCACCGGGCGAAGCGTGATCCTGTAGCTGCCACGTTACCGGCGGGGCCGGCCGCGGCGGCGGCGCCGGTCCCTTCGCCGGGGCTGCAAGACGGGCTTGCAGTACGCTGGGTTCAAGCGGCCCCGGCGCCGGCGCTTGTCGCAAGACAGACAGGCGATAGTAGCGATCGCTGTGCTTTTCTGCGCGGAAAGACAAAGACTGCCAGCCGGGTGCCACAAAACGATAGGACGTCGCACGGCCGTGCGATGACCACTCGTCCACCCGCACCCAGGCCGGCCCTTGAACGTAGAAGCTTGCCGGCCGGCCCGGCGCTGCGATGTGGTAGCGGCGCGTTTGTTCGTCCAGCAGCGGTGCCCGGCGCTCACCTTGAGTGAGTTTTGCCGTGACGAACTGCTGCTGGCGCGGGGTATCAAGCCATAGCCGCAAGGCGTGCTGTCCGGCGTCCACGTGAATGCGCTGGACGCGCTCGCCTGACGCTAAACGCACCCGCCGCGGTGTGCGGTCGTCCAGCTGCATGAGCACCGCGGCGGGCGCCGTGGCCGCATGAGGCAAAACGCGCTGAGCCAGGCGCACTTCAACGGTGGTAGGTTCTGGCGTAAAAAACGCCGCGCCTTCGATGTCCTTGCCGCTCAACAGCATCGCAGAAGGGGAAAACCCGGGCAACAAGGCTTGACGCACGCGCCTGAACGGCGAATACATCTGCGCCTGCAGCGGCATCCGGCGCACCCCGGCACTTTCGAAACTGCTTGTCATGCGCTCCCAGCGATACCCCTGGAGTCGCCTGTTGACCAGCTGACGAATGGCCGCGACTTCGGCGTGGGCCTCGGCCAGCTGGGCCAGGCGCGCAATCGCCAGGTCCAGCAGGTCAGGGCTGTGCTCAAGGCGCCAGAGCCATGTCACGGCCTGGGCATACGCCTGTGCGGGAGATTCGGGAACGTCAGCAGTCACCGCCTCATCCACCGGTACGGCGTAGCTGCCCGGCGGCCAACGTGTCGGCCCCGCCGCCGGCCCGGCGGCCTTGGCCGGGTCCGGAAAAACAAGCGATGCAAGCATGCCCTTGAGATCAGCCGCCTCAGAATCGGCAAGCCCGCGCGTATAGCGTTGAGCCGGGGGCATAATCGGCAACGGCGCGATGTCGCCGCCTTGAACCTGAAAATAGCCGGGCTCTGTGGCGGCCACAAAGCGGGCCTGTTCCGCAGGGGCGCGCAGCAGGTGCTTAAGGGCCAGAGGCGTCACCGGCGGCAGCACAGCCCAGGGGTGGGTGGGCCGCCACTGCCAAAGCCGAGTCAGATACGCATGCGCTTGCGGTCGCAGGCGAACGCGGTGCAGGCCGGGGGGCACGTTGATCAGCGTGTCCTCGCCGATCGCGATTTCGGTGTTGCGGTTGATCGGCGCAAGATAGGCATTTTTCGCCTGCGCCAGCAGCGGCTTTTTACGCGCTGTCGTTTTTCCCGCGGCATCAACAAGCTCCACGGAAAGCCAGTCGATCTCTCCGGCCTCGCGGCTTTTCGGCGCCACCCGGCGCAGCTGAGCGCGCAGCACTGTCGGCCCGACAACCTCCAGCTCCAAGGGCGCCTCGGCACTGGCGTGCGGCAGGGCCAGGGGCTTGCGCGTCACCTCGCTGAAAAGCGTCGAGAAGCCTTGGCTGCGCTCAAGGCGCTGATTCAGCGACGCCCAGGCAAAGCTCTGCTCGGCAGACAGCGACCACTCCAGCCAGCGCGCAACGCCGGCAAGACGGCAGGTTGGCTGCGCGCTGCCCAGCGCCCGGGCAATCGCCCGGGCCTTGCGCATGCGTGCCATGCGTTTTCGGCCTGCAGCGCCGGCCCTGCGCCAGTGCGCCATGGCCTTGGCGGCATCGCCGCGCCGCGCGGCACGGTTACCCCGGCGCAGCGCCTGACGAGAGACGGTTCGCTCGGCGCGGTCGGCGGTATGTATCCAGCCGGCCGCCTCGGCGGCTTCCGGCAGCCAGGCCGGGGCCTTCCCTTCCCGGGCGATCAGCACACCCAGCTGGCTGGCCCACAGGGAATTTCCCGCGCGATGCAGCGCCTGCCCCAAAGGGGCCAGCAGCGCGCTGTCGCCTTCGCGCAGAAAACGCGCCGCCAGCAGCGCCACCTGACGGGCCCACGCCTGGGAGCCGGCGTATTCTGCCAGCAAGTCCTCGGTTGCCTGGCGCTTTGCCGGGGCACTTGGCGCAAAGACCGCCGTGGCCGTGCGCTGCTGCCCGGCCAGGTAGTGCTCGCCGAGTTTTTCAAGCGCGCGTTGCGATAGCCGATAGGCCTGGGGGTGCTGGCCGTAGCCGGCTCGACCGAGCGCTTCGATGACACCGGTCCAGTTTTCACGCGCGGCCTGTCGTTGCGCCTGCGACAAGCGCGCATCCAGACGGGCAGCCGCCGGCAGGGCCTCGGCGCGGGCACCGTCCAGATAAGCCGCCTGTGCGGCATGCAGATAGCGCAGCATGGGATACCACTGGTTTTCCAACGCGCGCGCCGGTGTCGGCGCAAAAGGCAGCGGGGCGCTATCCGGTTTGGGTACAGCCAGCAGTGCCTGATGCAAGCGCTCGACAAGCGAGCGGGAAGGCCGCTTTTCCACGAGCGTGCGATAGGCATGCTCACCGACTGCAAAAGGCTGGCCGGCGCGATACTGAAGCGCAACGGGCAGCGCGGTATCACTCCAGACACGCACCTTGTCAATACGCGCCGGCAAGGGCAGCGTCACGCTGGCGGTCGGCCAGTAGTGGCCGGGGGTGCGCTCAGCGGTAAAGCGGCCTCCCAGCGTCGGAGGCATATTCAGCGCGCCCTTGCACTGTGACAGCGCAGCGTCTTCCGGCCCGGGCCGAGCAACCGGCCACGCCGGCGCTGTCAGGCTGAGCCGCTGGGCCGGCTCATCGTCGAACTGGACCCATAGCGTTGCTGTTTGCGGCATCCAGGGGGGCATCAGGCGCGCCACGGCAAGGCGCAGACGCGAAGGGCCGGCGCGCGCAGGCACAGGATAGACACGCGGCGCGGTATCCAGCGTGGTGAAAAGGCCGTGCCCTAGCCGCTCAAGCACGCCTTCTCTGAGGTAGTAGCGCGCCTCGCTTGCGATATCCAGCGGGCTGGTGGTGGCAAACCATGCGGTGTGCATGGTGCGCGATGCCTTCTGCGCGTGCGCATCGGGATAGAGGTTGCGAAAAAAACGCTGGCGGCGCTCGATATTTCGGGACAGGGCCTGCCCCGGCCCTTCGGGCCTGGCGCCGGGAAAAGCGTTTGCCCCCTGCTCAAGGCGCGGGCGCTGAAGAAACCCCAGGGCAGTGCCGGCCGCGCCCTCAATATGGTTCGATCGTCGCAGGGCGTCCACTGCCGCAAGCGGCTCGCCGTGAGCCGTCAGAGGAGACTGCACAAGCCCGCGGGCCAGCGCAGCGGCCGTCGGCCCGGGCACGTTGGCATCAAGCGCATAGCGCCCCGTAGCCTGCTCAAGGCGGACCAGCAGCGGCTGCGACGCCTTGAGCTTGAGGCGATGCGCGCCTTCAGAGAGCGCCAGGTAGTATCGGTCCATGCCGCCGTGTAGCCGGACGCTGTCGGCGATCTGGTAACGAGCGCTTACCCCGGCTCGATCCACGCGCAGAGGCTGCCATGGCGCCCCGTCCACTGCCCATTCCAGAACATACTGTTGCAAAACATACTGCGCTTGATCTGTCGGCTGCAGGGGCCGGCTGGCCACGGCCAGCACCGCCAGCCCTTCCACGGGCCACTCAAGCACCTCGCCTGGCACCAGGCGCTGAACAGTACGGCGTTGGCCATCGTCATCGACAAGCGTCTGCGACGCAGCAGAGGAAGACGGCGCAATGTCGTGAAAAGTGCGAGGTGGGTCGGCCGCATCCAGCGCGGCGACAAAAAGCCGGCCGTTCAAGGCCGTTTCGGCCTCCAGGCGGGCAAGCAGCGGCGAGGGGGTATCCTGCACGTGAAGCCATTCGTCGCGCTCGCCGCTGGGCGTCCAGGCCGCTTGCCGCCAAAGCTGGCCATCGCGGGAGAGCCACAGCAAGGGCGGCGGCTGATCGTTTTGTGTCTGCAGGCGCAAATGCCCCTGCGCGTCGAGTGCAAACGTCGCCGTCTCGCCGGCGCTGAGCTTCACCCGGGCGTTTTTCACCTGATCCAGCCGCGCTGCATGCTCCCAGATCAGCCGCGGCGCCTGGCCTGCGCGTTCACGCGCAACAAGCGGATCGGCCCCGTAAGGATACAGCTCGGGCACGCTTTGGCCCGCCACGCTTACAGGCAGTACAAACGCGAAAAACATGATCAGCCGCTTCATGAGTCGAACTTCGCAACGCACTGCAAAAGCGCCGCTCTGGCCGCGGCATCGCGGATCAGGCGCTTGCGCAGCGAGGCATCAAGCTCCAGATGCACAAACCCGTTAAACCCCCGGCGGCGTACATCAGCGGCCAGGGTGTTGGTGGTGGCGCCAAGCTCGCGCACGTCCCGAGGATAGAGCCGCGCCTGGATATCCAGCCGGTCGGCCAAACAGCCGGCCAGGCGCGCCAGCGCCTCGGGCGGGGAACGACTCCCGTCGCTCAGAATGGCCTGTGCGCTACGGCCGGCAGGCGTATCGCGCTTGTCGCGGCTGAAGCCGTGAAGCTGCAGTATGCGCCCATCAGGGTACACATCGGCAAAGGCACGGCTCAGCGCATGCAGATAGCTATCGGCTATGTGCACAAGGTCGGTGTCGTCGCCATGGTAGCGGTGAACGGTATTCCACGCCGCAGCGACGGCCGTGCTCTCCATAAAGAGCCGGCGCGCCAGGGTGCCCGTTCGCCGATCGAAGTACTGATGAGGCGCCTGAATCAGCAGCGGCATGCCCCCTTCAATGCGGGTGGCAAAAAGGCCGCGCCCATCGCGGGCTTGCGGTTTTTCGATGAGTACAACGCTTTGCGGCCTTGAGACCGCCACGGCCTCAAGGCCAAAAACGTCGAACCCCGTGCGCGTCAAGCGGCGCGCCGCCTCAAGCCGGTCCGGCGCTTTCAGCCAGCGCGTAAAGGCGTTTTGCGCCCGCAGGATCGCATCCCCGGCGGGCAAGGCATACGAGGCACTGCGCGCCCGGTCGAGCCGTGCGTCGAGCGTGTCATCAGAAAAGGCCGGCGCCACGCCAACGGGCATTACCAGCAGCGCAGCGCCCAGCAATGCGCCTTGTATCGTGTACGTTCCCTGTTTCATTGTCTCTCCTCGCGAAAACCCTGCGCCCGCTCATGCTCCCCCGGCAGCACTTCGTGGAAAATCAGATAGCCCGGCGCCCCCTGCTGCAGCGAAAACTCAACCGTCACCGGCCCTTCGGGCACATCACCGCCCAGATCCATCAAAAGCGGCTGCGGATAGGCAAGGCGCTCGCGCTGCTGGTCGAGCACGTAGCCGACCCCGGCCTGTTCGGCCGTAGGCGTTACCCGGTAGAGCCGCTCAAGATGCGTCCATTCCTGGGTCACCTGGGCTGTGCGCGCCTCCGGCATAACGCGCACCCGCACCGTGCTTGCATCGCCGGCGCGGCCAAGTGAGTAAAAGCGCGCACCGAAAAGCTGGCTGGCCGTTCGCTTTTCCACCCGATAGCGCAGCGGCGTATCGTCAAGCCGAAAGGCCGTGCGGCGCAGAAAACCCGACCGGTCAGGGTAGCGATAGTTCATCAGCCAGGTGCCTGCGCTGCGGGTGTGCAGCGTGACGGTATGCCGGCCCGGTTCAAGCCGCGGCAGGTCAATTTCGCCGCGCCTGCCGATGCGCTCATGGCGCACCGTGCGGCCGTCGATATCCAAAGCCAGGCGAAACGGATCGGACAGCTCGCGCAGATAGATAAGCTGTGGCTCAAGGCTACGAGCCGCGCCGGGCGCTTCCAGGTCTATTGTCTGGGTGCCAGGCGTCAGGGGCTGAAAGTAGCCGGACAGCCCTTGCGGGCGCAGACGCGACTCGCCGCGCACGGGCATCAGAATGCGCCCGCCGCGTGCCGCCCGCTGAGGCTCAAGGGCTTCCCACTGGTAGCGCCCGGCCAAAAGATCGGGATTTCTCTTCGGCGGGCGTGACTGAACGTGCAGCACCGGGCGAGGCGGCGAGGTTGCCGCACGGCTTTTGGGCGGCTGCAGAAGAAACCAGCTCGGCTGGCCTTTGTCATCGCCTTGCCAGGCGTAGTAGTCAGCCGGCACCCGCGTGCGATGCGGCAGGTCATCCGGGCGGGTGTACGCAGTAACCAGCAGCGATTGCCGGGCGGCCACCTCCAGCGAGGCCGCCTCGGGCGGCAAACGAAGGTAGAAATGCGCCGGGTCGGAAAGATCGGCCACCGGCTGGGTATCAGCCATGCGGTCAATGCTTGAAGGTTTCACAATAGATTCAAGCCGGCCCTGCTGCACCGCGCTGCCTTGGGCATCAAGCAGTCGATATTCGGCCTGAAGCAGCTTTTCTTTCGGCAAGGGCACGCCGTCGGCGTAAGCGCGCAGGTCAAAGCGCAGAGAAGTGCCCACATCGTCGCTTTGCCACAGGGGAAAAGTGACGCTCTGGCCGGCCTCTACTCGCCACGCACGCAGAAAACGCGGTTCGGGCAGAGCGCTTTGCTCTGGCGCATTGACCGGCCGGATATCCAGCATGCCGGGCTGATTCGGCGTCACGACCACAAGCCCGGGCAAGAGATCACGCGTTACGGTAGCCGACTCGCCGTCAAAGCGGTGCCTTTCTTCCCGAGGCGGTTCGAACTGCTCGGTGACATAGCGAAGCGCCAGCTCGCTTTTCTGCGCCTTGTCCTCCAAAGGCTTGAAGTGAATGCGATAGCGCCCTGCTTTTTTGATGGGCACTATGCCCAGCCGATCCGGCCCCGCATAGAGGCCCGGCGGCGGCGGCATCCGCCGCGGATCACGCTCAACCCCGGCATCTTCAATGTTGAACAAGGTGTCCTGGGCAGGATGGACCCCCAGCGGGCCGACGGGCTGCCACTGCCGCTCCAGCAAATTCAGCTGCTCTTGGCGCGTCAGCAGCTCCGGCGGATAAAGGGCGCCTCGGGACAGGCGCTGCTGCTGGGCGCGGCTCAGTCGCTCCCAGGCCACAGACGCCTGGCGCTCACTCATCCGCTCCTCGTAATAGACGCGCACGGCGACGTTTTTCAGCGGCGGCGATAGCGGCGCCAGCCGCAGTCGAACATAGGCCGTGCGCGCCAACCCATCCAGCCGGACGTGAAACGATTGGCCCGCCGCCACGGCAAGCGCTCTATCCGTATAGAGGTTGCGCACAATCGGCACGCCTTCCTTGACCCGCGGCGTCGGCACCCGGGTTTGCTGGGTGTAGTGCCCCTTGTGCAGCGGCGTCATGTCGCTGTCCAGAAGCTGGTACTCCAGGGCATAGCGCAGCAGCACGTCCCGCTCGGCTTCGGGATCAACCCCGGCATGCGTCAAGATACGCAGCCGCGCCGCCTGGCCAATAACGGGAAAGGTCAGCCAGTCCTCCTGGGGAAGAAAATAGACCGTAGAAGGACGGGCCTTCAGATCAAGCTGCTGGGCGACAGCCGGCGTGGGCGGCGGCGGCTGAAACAGCAAACGCAGGGGTTGATAAACAAACGCTGCCGCAACGGCAAACAGCAACACAGCCAGGAGACGACCCAGTATTCTCATGTATCGCCTCTTACGCGCAGTAGAAAGGCCCGGCGGCGGACAAAGCGCTCAAGCTGCGCTTGCAAACGCTCGGGTGTGGACTCGACGACGTGTTTGCCGATGGGGTTGAGGTTGGCAACGGCCATGATCGAGCTGGGCTGGCCGGCCTGTGCCACCAGCAAAAACGCCTGGCGAGACGCAGAATCCAGCACACGCACGAGGTGATGGCCCCGGCGCTGTAGCGCGCTTAACGCCACGATATTGCCGGTTTCCACGTAATGCTCAAGCAGCGTCTCGACGCTTTCCGGCAAGGAGGCCGAGGAAACCCTGTAGCGCTTTAGCTGCTCGCCTAGCGCCGCGTGCAGGGTGTCGATGTGCAAAGCCTGGAATTTCAGCTGCTGCTGTCGATTAGCAAAAGGCAGCTGGAAAGCCTCTCGCGCCGCAGGCGTGATCCAGACGGTCGCGAAATCCGCGCCGTGTGCGACATCCAGATAGCGGGTCTGGGCGTTGCTGCCCACCTCGTAGCCGGCGGTTGCTTCGCCGCCGAGGACGGTTTGGGCGTCAAGCCCCATGGCCTTGAGGGTGTCACGCAGCCGCTCGCGCAGGGGCAGGGGTGGCGCGCCCGGGCGCAGGCCGTCCCTGAAGGCCAGCAGGCTCGGCGTGGAAATGCCGGCTTGATATCCCATGCCGCGTACCTGGGTCACCAGCAAAGGGGTTCCCTGGGCTTCACGCACAAACACCTGATGCACAAGATTGAACAGGCTGCGCTGATTGCGCGGGCTCAGCACGTCCGAGCCGCCCTCCGGGTCAACAAAGGGGTGGCTGCCGGCGATCAACAGCGCCCTGGCGCCAAGAAGCTGGAACAGCTGAGTGCCGGCCTCAAGGGTTTGGCGCTCGTAGCGCGGTCGCGGCACCTGAACAAAGTGGGATGACGCGCCGCCCGGGGCCATTACCACGGTTCCCCAGGGCTGAAATGGCCGCACTCCCGGCGTGTTTTCCAAAATCAGATAGTGCTGATCGCGGGCGCGATCGTGAAACCGAACGATGTGATAGCCAAGCCCTCGGGCCAGATCGTTGAGATAGCGCAGCTCGCTGAGCGCGTCTTCCGACCACTCGCTGATGGAGCCACTCGCTGCCAGCTCAAGAAGCGGACCCAGCACCTCGATATCAAAAAACAGCAGCTCGTCGAGGCGCGGCTGACGAAAATCAAGGCCTGCCGCTGTGCGAATCAGCGCGGTTTTTTCCAACAGGTAGTCGCTTAAAGCCCCGTCGCGGCTGTCGAGACGCAGCGGAGTCCCACGCTGGCCATGGCTGCGGGCCAGCAGCGGGCGCAGCGCATCAGGGTTGAGATAGAGTTCAGCAAAGCCCTCTCGGCTGCGGGCACGCTGCACGTTGGGGATGCCCGGCGACTCCCAGCGCAGCGCCACCTCTCCCAGCAGCCGCTCCAGGTTTTGCAGCCGCAAGTCTTCCGGCAGCTGCTGCTTGACTAACAGCTGGCTTGGCATCCCCGGCGGGCCGGATGTCTCGGGCGCTCGGCTGCCCGGCAGTTCGCGCGCTGTCGTCCGCGTGATCAACTGCACCTGCAGCGCATGGCGGGCCCCGAAGGTCTGATGGAGCTGATGAAAAAAGCTGCCCGGGTTGCGCGTCACATCAATGCGACCGGCGCTATTTTCAAGCGCTTGCACGCTGCTTACGGCAAGGGCCGACGCCTGCTGATCGCGAAACAGCGCAAGTCCCGCTTCAATCAGGCCCCGCTGTTCAATGGCCGCCGGTATCTCCACCACAAGCCGGCTTTCCGGCCGCACGTCGATGATATAGGTGCCCCACCCGCGCGATACGCCGACTTCGCGGACAACCAGATAGCGCTCCTCGATTCGGGAAATCGTATAGTTCAGCCGGCGAAGTCGGCGTCGCGCCTGCTGCAGCTGCGCTGATGCCCCCTCACGCTGATAGCTTTTCAAGGCCAGCAGCGCCGTTTTGAATTCAGCAAGCTGTGTACCGCTTGGCTGCGGCGGGCGCTCCCGGCCGATGACACCGTAGTCCACCACCCGCTGACGCAGCAGCAGATCCCCAAGCGTCGCCTCAGCGGCCGGCTCCACCGCAAGCGCCTCGCCGCCGGCGTTGCTTTCCATGCGCTGCGCCGGAATGAAACTCAAGACAAAGCCCACAAAGCTGGCCGCCACCACAGCGGTCAGCGACGTTTGCAGCGTGGCCCGGGTAACCCGGATACCGATTTCCTTGTCATGGATCTTGAGCGCAAGCAGCGTCGAAATAAGATAGCCAAAAGCAAAAAAGTCACTGCCTTTTGCCCAGGGCGCAAAAAGCTGCAGACCGTAACCCAGTAAAAGCTTGTAAACAAACCCTACGCTGAAGAAAAAGAAAAGCTTGCGCGCCCCGGATACGTTGCTATTGGCAAACCACGGAAGTTTCAGTAAGCCGTGCACCGCCAGCAAAATGAACTGGTCTAATTGGAGCGGACACCCCGGTAAGCCTCATACTGGAGGCATTGGAGGTGTTCATGACCAAGAAGACGCGACGTCGGTACTCTGACGAATTCAAAGCTGAGGCGGTCAACATGGTTCGAGGAGAGGGTTATGCCATCTCCGAGGCTGCCAGGCGGCTGGATATCGATCGCAGCCTGCTGGATCGCTGGTGTCGCCAGCAACGTGACCGGGAGGATGGTGTGACTGACGGCCAGGCAGATGAGCGGGATGCCGAGATCAAGAAACTTCGCGAAGAAGTTCGTAAGTTGCGGATTGAAAAGGAGGTTTTAAAAAAGGCCACGGCCTTCTTCGCGAGAGAGTCGAGCTGAGATACCAGTTCATCGAGTCGGAGAAGGCCTCCTTCCCAGTGGCGGTGCTGTGCCGTGTCATGGACGTCAGCCGCAGTGGCTTCTATGCCTGGCGTCAGCGTGAACCCGATGAGCAGCGCCAGTGCCTGCACCGGGAGGTCAAGGACATCCATGAGCAGAAACGTGGTAGCTATGGGAGCCGGCGAATGGCCAAGGAACTCCATCGCAGAGGTCACACGATCGGTCGTTATCAGGCGCGTAGCCTGATGCAGGAAGCCGGTGTCGCCTGCCGACAGCGTCGCCGCTACCGGCATACGACGGACAGCGACCA
Source organism: Halomonas cibimaris (assembly GCF_055379665.1). Classification (NCBI taxonomy): domain Bacteria; kingdom Pseudomonadati; phylum Pseudomonadota; class Gammaproteobacteria; order Oceanospirillales; family Halomonadaceae; genus Halomonas; species Halomonas cibimaris. The sequence continues at coordinate 1,743,045 of NZ_AP043828.1, read as the reverse complement.
CGGGCTGCCAGTGGCTCCCAACCTGCTCAAGCGGCAGTTCATGGTGCCTGAGCCCAATCAGGCGTGGGTGGCCGACATCACTGCCATCTGGACTCTGGAAGGCTGGTTGTACCTGGCGGCCGTGCTGGACCTCTACGACCGACAGGTCATCGGCTGGGCCATGGCCGACCATATGAAGACATCACTCACCCTGGACGCCCTGGAGATGGCCATTGGCCGCCGACGGCCTCCCCGGGGAGTGCTCCACCACTCGGATCGTGGCAGCCAGTATGCCTCTCGTGCGTATCGCGAACGACTGGCAAAGCACGGGTTCCAGGCCTCCATGAGCCGGAAGGGGAACTGTTGGGACAATGCGGTCATGGAGCGCTTCTTCGGCTCTCTAAAGAGTGAATGGCTGGAGGGACAGCGGTACTGGACCCGCCAGTCAGCGAGGCGCGACGTCGTGACCTACATCGAGATGGAGTACAACAGCTGCCGGCTCCACTCGACCCTTGGCTACCACGCGCCGAGGGAGATCGAGAAAATCGCGGAAGCAGCTTAATAAAAGTGTCCGCTACGACTTGACCAGAACATCGGCGGCGGTCATGGTGAAAACGGACAGCCCGGAGCGCGTAACCAGCGCCTCCATTTTGCGATTGACCTGTATGACCTGCCCGAAAAGGTCATAGAGAATCGTGCTGGTGTGAAGCAAGCTGAAAACATTTTCCAACAGCGCAAGCCTGCGCGAAAAAACCTGCAGCGTCTCGCCCAGCGCTTCGTATTCGCTTTCCACCGCATCAAGGCGCATCAGGCGCTGCCAGCGGCTCTTTTTTCTCTGCTGAAAAAGCTGCCAGCGCTGACGCTGATAAACAAGCTCACCGATCTGGTTGCTGATATCCCGCAGCAAGGAGAAAAACAGCGGATTACTGTCAAGCGTTGGTTCGTCCACTTCTCCGCTTAGAAAACCCAGCAGCTGGCCGTTAAACTCCAGCGGCACCAGAAACTGCCGCCCGCCCGGCATGGGGTTTTTCAAAAAGGTTTTCGACAGAATAATCGGCCCGCCCTCTTCCAGTGCAGTCGAGTAAGGCGTGCGCTCGAAATCGCGACGGCGCTCGTCAATATCTTCAATAGAGCAGCGATACGCCTTTATCTCGCGCAGATGCTTGGCGCTGCCCCGGCGCTCCAGCAGGATAATGCGGTCGAGGTGGAGTATCTGGGTGGTCAGCAGAATAATCTGCCCCCAGGGGTCCTGGCTGGCGTTGAAATCCGAAGGCAGCAAACGATCATGCAGGCGGCCGCTGCTGGCACGCAAAAGCGTATGCACGGTTGCGGATTCGTGGCGCTGTTCACGTCGGGAGAGCAAATACCAAAGCAGCAGATGATAAGCGATCAGCTCAATCACCGGAAAAACGCGACTTACAAAATGGAGCGAAAGCCAGCCGGCCACCAGCAAAAGCAGGCCGCCCCCGATACAAACCCCCAGAGAATGCCGCACGCCAAGCCGAAAATACAACAGCACCGAGACGCCCAGCACGGTGAGTGACAGCAATATATTTTGCCACCAGGCGGTGCGCTGCAATGGCCGGCCGCGCATCAGCGTATCCACCGTATAGCCGGCATACATCAGCCGGGAAACCCTCGCCTCTTGCGGCAAGGGGGTGAACAGCGTCGGATTGGTCGGATCCATGCGCCGCCCTATCAGCACCGCTCGGTTCGCAACCAGGTCGCGGGTGATATCGCCGCGCAGCACCCGCTCGGTCTGAAGTACCGGCAGATAGTTCATCCCCGGACGAAAATCGATCAGAAAGGCGTCCTCAGCCGCTCTTGCCTCCAGGGCACGGCTCGCCAGCGCTGCCTCGGTGGTAACGTAGCGCTCGCCGTTTTCAACAATACGGGGCACGTGCACGCTCATACGGCTCAGGCTCTGGGCCGGGGGCAGCGTCAGAACACTGCCCGTGCTTGATGTCTGGGCTGTCGTCTGTCCGACAATCACGCCAGATTCGCGCAGCCTTGCACGCTGTGTTTCGGAAAGCGTCGCAGGCGGGTGCAAAAACCCGATGCCGGCCGGGTCAAGCCGCTCAAGCCGCTCGACAAGCGCACGCCACGCCGGTTGCCGGCGCTGTTCAAAGTCGGCTTCCACCAGCACGACCCGAGGCGTGGGCCTGCCTACGGGGGTAAGTCGATGATACTGCCCCTGCACCCAGGCATCGGGAAGTTGAAAAACGCCCAGCGTGCTGGCAAGCCAGATGCCCACAAGGCTGATGAGCGCAATCCCGGGGCCGGCAAGACGCCAGCGATGCAGGGGGGCCAGAATCATATAAGAAAAACCTTAACTATATGCAATCCCCCTGCCGTACTGGGCTTTGCCTGAAAAGAAACGGGCCTAAGCCAGACAAGGCAAAAACAGCGAAAAGACACGCTTTACTGCGCGTAAACGAGCTCTCTGCGCTATTTTAACGTGGCATAGGCAAGCAAAAGCGGGCCAGACGTTTATGGCAAGTGACGGCTTTCAAGCTAACGGAGGGTGTTTTGACGATGGTGGCGTACGATATTGCTCTTATTGGTGGGCCCAGGCGGACTCGAACCGCCGACCAAGGGATTATGAGTCCCCTGCTCTAACCAACTGAGCTATAGGCCCGTGTGCGAGGCGCATCATACCGGATGCATGAAACCGAGGCTAGACATCAGCGATCAAAGTGCGGCGTTTATTCTCTACATTCAGGGCCGCCAGGCCCCGCCGGCCGGGCGTTGTGACAGCCTGTAAATATTGGTGTATAATATAATTTAATAATACTTACGTATTGCACGCCTTTTTCATTATGGTTTCGGCGCCAGTCGGGCTGAACCGGTTATCCGGCTCAGCAGGCGGCGATCGTGCTTTTGTCATGAGCGTGTATTCTTCTCACCAACCAGGCATCGCCGATGGACGACAAACAAAACGTCAAGATTAAGGTGCGCGGGTTAAGCAAAGTTTTTGGCAAAAACCCCCAAAAAGCTTTGGAACTGCGCAACCAAGGCCTTAAACGTCCGGAAATTCTGGAAAAAACCGGCCAAACGCTGGGGCTTTCCAATATCGAATTCGACGTTCACGAAGGAGAGCTGCTGGTGGTCATGGGGCTTTCAGGCTCCGGTAAATCCACCCTGATCCGCTGTCTCAACCGCCTGATTGAAACCACCGAAGGGGAAATCGTCATCGACGGCGAGAATATCCCCACGCTAAGCGACAAGGCCCTGCTGGAGTGTCGTCGCCGGCACTTTTCCATGGTGTTTCAAAACTTTGCCCTCTTCCCCCACCGCACGGTGCAGAAAAACGCCGAGTTCGGCCTGGAAATTCGCGGCGTGAGCAAAGACGAGCGGCACAAGCTGGCCCGAGAATCGCTGCACCAGGTCGGGCTTGACGGCTGGGAAGATGCCTACCCCAACCAGCTTTCCGGCGGTATGCAGCAGCGCGTAGGCCTGGCCCGGGCGCTGGCCAACGATGCCAGCGTTTTGCTGATGGACGAGGCCTTTTCTGCGCTTGATCCGCTGATTCGCAAGGACATGCAGCAAGAGCTCATGCAGCTGCAGGCCAAGACGAAAAAGACCACGGTGTTTATCACCCACGATCTGGATGAGGCGCTAAGCATTGGCGATCGCATCGTGCTGCTCAAAGACGGCGAAATTGTCCAGATCGGCACGCCCGAAGAAATCCTGACCCGCCCTGCCGACGACTACGTGCGCCGCTTCATCGAAGGGGTGGACATGTCGCGCATTCTTACCGCAGAAAGCGCCATGCGCCGGGTGCGTGAAACCGCTCGGGAAAGCGACGGCCCGCGCACCGCGCTGTACAAGATGCGCGAAAACAGCATTGACTCCATTTACGTCACTGACCGCAACCGCAAACTGGTGGGCCTGCTGGAAGTGGATGCTGCCAGCCAGGCGGCCGATCAGGGTGCCGACACCATCGCCGAGTACGTGACTCAGGACTTCCGCCGCGTCAAGCCCGATGAGCCGCTGCAGAACCTGTTTGCCATGTTCAGCGAGAAAAGCTTCCCCATTGCCGTGGAGGATGACCAGCAGCGTCTTCTCGGCGTAGTGGTGAAAGGTGGCGTTCTGAACGAACTCGCACGGGCAGGAGAGCAATGATGGATATCGTACGCATTCCCCTTGGGGGCTGGATCGAGGGCGGGCTGAACTGGCTGACCAGCGAGTATTCCGTGGTCACCCGGGGCATTTCCGGCATCACCCAAACCGGCATAGACGGGCTGAACGACGCGCTGATGTGGCTGCCCGAGTGGGCGCTGATGGCGATCATTGTCGCGCTGTGCTGGCGCGCCTCCTCCGTTCGCCTGGCCATCGGCGCCGCCGCCGGGCTTGCGCTGATCTGGAACATGGGCCTTTGGGATCCGATGATCGAGACGCTGACCCTGGTGGTCATCGCCACTTTGGTGGCTGTGGTCATCGCGCTGCCGGTAGGCATCGCCGCGGCGCTGTCTGAACGGCTGTATCGGACCATCATGCCGCTGCTGGACTTCATGCAGACCATGCCGGCGTTTGTGTATCTGATTCCGGCGATTCCGTTTTTCGGCATCGGCTCGGTTTCAGCGATCTTTGCCACGGTGATTTTCTCCATGCCGCCGGCCATCCGCTTTACCACCCTGGGCATTCGCCAGGTGCCGGTAGACCTTATCGAAGCGGCGGATGCCTACGGGGCAACCCGGGGCCAGAAGCTTTTTAAAGTGCAGCTGCCGCTTTCCCTGCCGACGCTGATGGCGGGCATCAACCAGACCATCATGCTGGCGCTTTCCATGGTGGTCATCGCGGCGATGATCGGTGCCGACGGCTTGGGCAGCGAAGTCTGGCGCGCCATTCAGCGCCTGCGTCCGGGGGATGGCTTTGAGGCCGGCATTGCCGTGGTCATCCTGGCCATGCTGCTGGATCGCTTGACCCAGTCACTGCGCAAATAGCACGCGCACAGCGCCGCCGGGCGAAGCCGGCGCTGCACGCCGCTTTCTTGAAACCTCGGGAATAAGCAGCCAAAGTGCATAGTGCATCGCGAGTACTGTTTAGAGTACATACGGTTTAAAGCGCGTACGGTCTAAAGCGCGCACTGTCTAAAGCACGCACGGCGTAAAGTGCAGGCCGCTCAACGTACCTACTGCTTGACGTACATTGTTCTGGTCAAGTCGTAGCGGACACTTTTATTAAGCTGCTTCCGCGATTTTCTCGATCTCCCTCGGCGCGTGGTAGCCAAGGGTCGAGTGGAGCCGGCAGCTGTTGTACTCCATCTCGATGTAGGTCACGACGTCGCGCCTCGCTGACTGGCGGGTCCAGTACCGCTGTCCCTCCAGCCATTCACTCTTTAGAGAGCCGAAGAAGCGCTCCATGACCGCATTGTCCCAACAGTTCCCCTTCCGGCTCATGGAGGCCTGGAACCCGTGCTTTGCCAGTCGTTCGCGATACGCACGAGAGGCATACTGGCTGCCACGATCCGAGTGGTGGAGCACTCCCCGGGGAGGCCGTCGGCGGCCAATGGCCATCTCCAGGGCGTCCAGGGTGAGTGATGTCTTCATATGGTCGGCCATGGCCCAGCCGATGACCTGTCGGTCGTAGAGGTCCAGCACGGCCGCCAGGTACAACCAGCCTTCCAGAGTCCAGATGGCAGTGATGTCGGCCACCCACGCCTGATTGGGCTCAGGCACCATGAACTGCCGCTTGAGCAGGTTGGGAGCCACTGGCAGCCCGTGGTCGCTGTCCGTCGTATGCCGGTAGCGGCGACGCTGTCGGCAGGCGACACCGGCTTCCTGCATCAGGCTACGCGCCTGATAACGACCGATCGTGTGACCTCTGCGATGGAGTTCCTTGGCCATTCGCCGGCTCCCATAGCTACCACGTTTCTGCTCATGGATGTCCTTGACCTCCCGGTGCAGGCACTGGCGCTGCTCATCGGGTTCACGCTGACGCCAGGCATAGAAGCCACTGCGGCTGACGTCCATGACACGGCACAGCACCGCCACTGGGAAGGAGGCCTTCTCCGACTCGATGAACTGGTATCTCAGCTCGACTCTCTCGCGAAGAAGGCCGTGGCCTTTTTTAAAACCTCCTTTTCAATCCGCAACTTACGAACTTCTTCGCGAAGTTTCTTGATCTCGGCATCCCGCTCATCTGCCTGGCCGTCAGTCACACCATCCTCCCGGTCACGTTGCTGGCGACACCAGCGATCCAGCAGGCTGCGATCGATATCCAGCCGCCTGGCAGCCTCGGAGATGGCATAACCCTCTCCTCGAACCATGTTGACCGCCTCAGCTTTGAATTCGTCAGAGTACCGACGTCGCGTCTTCTTGGTCATGAACACCTCCAATGCCTCCAGTATGAGGCTTACCGGGGTGTCCGCTCCAATTAGACCAGTTCACATACTGCTTAAAAGGAAAACGCACCATGAAGCATCTGCTTAATCGACACATCCGTTTTGCCAGCATGACCCTTGCCACCGGCGCGGTTCTTCTCGCCGGCACCGCTCAGGCCCTGGGCACCGGCGCTGCCCTCAGCGCCGAATCCGCCTATGCCGAGGACAGGGGAACGATCAATCTCTCCTACGTTGAGTGGGCCTCTACCGTGGCCTCCACCGAGGTGATGAAAGTCGTTCTGGAACAGGCCGGCTATACGGTTGAAACCTCCTCGCTGTCCGCCGCCGCAATGTGGCAGTCCGTTGCCACCGGCGATACCGACGCCTTTCTCGCCGGCTGGCTGCCGGCAACGCACGAAGACTACTACGCCAAGCTCAAGGATGACCTGGTCGACGTCGGTGCCAACCTTGAAGGCGCCAAGCTCGGCATGGTGGTTCCCGAATACAGCGACGTGAACTCCATCGCCGACATGAACGACCATGCCGACAGCTTCAAAGGCAAGATTACCGGCATCGACCCGGGTGCCGGCGTGATGCGCCTGACCGAAAAAACCATCGAAGAATACGACCTGGACTATGATCTGGTCAGCGGCAGCGGTGCCACCATGACCGCCGCACTCAAGTCCGCCATCGACAACAACGAAAACATTGCCGTTACCGGCTGGACTCCGCACTGGATGCTTGCACGCTGGGACCTCAAGTTCCTCGACGACCCCAAGGGAACCTATGGCAGCACCGAGCAGATTCATACCATCGCCCGCCAGGGGCTCGAAGAAGACATGCCCCGCGCCTACGCGATCCTTGAAGCCTTCAAATGGTCATCAGACGACATGAACGAGGTGATGCTGATGCAGGAAGGCAGCGACGATCCCTACGAGGCCGCCAGGACGTGGGTCGAAAACAACCCGGAAACGGTCAGCGAGTGGCTTAAAGGCTAAACCCGGTTCACGCTGTATCAGGCCACGTCTGCCGGCGTGGCCTCTTTTGATACCACAAGCGTATGTGAGCCAACCAAGGAGACATCATGTTCAAGCACATTATGGTGCCGGTAGATCTTGCACACATGAAAACGCTGGAACCGGCACTGCAGGTGGTTGCCGACATGGCACGCCACTACGATGCCAAGATCACCTACGTGGGCGTCACCACCAGCACGCCCAGCAGCATTGCGCGCACGCCTGAAGAATATCAAAAAAAGCTTGACGACTTTGCCCAGCAGCGGCATGCCGTTCACGGCCGCCCCGTCGCCGGCAAGGTCTACCACTCCCCTGACCCGGTCGCCAACCTGAACGACCTGCTGATCGAGGCGGTAGACGACGTCGGTGCCGATCTGGTGATCATGGCGACACACCTGCCCAAGTCTTTGGACGCGATTATTCCAGCCAACGGGGACAGAGTCGCCTCTCGCACGCATACTTCCATCTTTTTGGTACGCACGCCGGAAATAACCGATACCGGCGCCTAAGCAGCCACCGTTGGTCATAAACGTCATCTTTGACACCTGCAAGGGAGATTAGCCTGTGGCTAATAATCACGATAACCCAGAGGCGCACGAACAAACCGCCTCGGAAGGTGTGCCCGCCCCGGAGGGCGCGGCCAACCTGATCGATACCGACTACGTTGTCGGCCAGGATAACATTGCGACCAAGCGGCTCGGGGTTCCCATTGACCTTCACAGCGTCGTGTTTAGCGTATCTTCGCTGATTATACTGCTGTTTGTCGTCGTCACGCTGGCACTTCAGGATCAGGTAGCGCCTTTGTTCAACGGCACCTTCAGCTACCTGACCGGCAACCTGAGCTGGGTATTTCTACTCGGCGGCAACATTTTCGTGCTGGTCGCGCTGGGCCTGGTGCTCTCCCCGCTGGGCAAGGTACGCATCGGCGGCGCCAAGGCCACGCCCGACTTCAGCTACGCCGGCTGGTTTGCCATGCTGTTTGCCGCAGGGATGGGCATCGGGCTGATGTTTTACGGCGTCGCCGAGCCGCTTTCCCACTTCAGCACATCGCTTGGCGGCACCGACGGCGCCCCGCTCGGCGGCGCGGAAGGCAACCCCGAAGCGGCCACGTCGCTGAGCATGGCCGCGTCCATTTACCACTGGGGGCTACACCCCTGGGGCGCCTACGCCATTGTGGGCCTGTCGCTTGCCATCTTTGCCTATAACAAAGGGCTGCCGCTGACCATGCGCTCGATTTTCTACCCCGTTCTCGGGGAGCGCATCTGGGGCTGGCCGGGCCACGTAATTGACATCATGGCCGTGTTTGCCACGCTGTTTGGTCTTGCGACGTCGCTAGGCCTGGGCGCCACTCAGGCCTCTACCGGGCTTAACTACCTGTTCGGGATTCCCAACACCAACACCACCATGGTGGTGCTGATTCTGGGCATCACCGCGGTGGCGCTGTTTTCGGTCGTCGCCGGGGTGGACAAGGGCGTACAGCGCTTGTCGCGGCTCAACATGGCGCTGGCGTTTCTGCTGCTGGCCTTTGTTATTGTCGTAGGCCCCACCATGGCAATCGCTACCGGCTTTTTCACTAACCTTGGCACCTACATCACCAAGCTTCCTGCCCTGGCCAACCCCTTCGCGCGTGAGGATGCCGGCTTCGTACAGGGCTGGACGGCCTTCTACTGGGCCTGGTGGATCTCCTGGTCACCGTTTGTCGGCATGTTTATTGCCCGGGTCAGCCGCGGCCGCAGCGTACGCGAATTCCTGATCGCTGTGCTGGTGGTACCGGTGCTGGTCTCGGTTCTGTGGATGACGGCTTTCGGCGGTACAGCCATTGATCAGGTCGTCGCGCAGGGCATCACCGAGGTGCAAGACGCCACGCTGGATCTCAAGCTGTTTGCCATGCTGGGCCAGCTGCCGCTTTCTTCCATCACCTCTTTTGTGGGCATCGTGCTGGTCATCGTGTTTTTCGTGACCTCGTCGGACTCCGGTTCGCTGGTCATTGACTCGATTACCGCCGGCGGCAAGATCGATGCGCCCAAGCCCCAGCGTATTTTCTGGGCGATCATTGAAGGCGGCATCGCGATTGCCTTGCTGCTGGGCGGCGGGCTGAGCGCGCTACAGGCTGCCTCGGTTTCTACCGGCCTGCCGTTTACGGTCGTGCTGCTATTTGGCTGCTACACGCTGATCAAAGCGCTGATGAGCGAGCCGCGTTCCGTATAACGCCGCTGCAGTAGCGCAGCAAAAAAGCGATTGAAAAAGCAAGCAAAGGGCAGCCCTCGGGCTGCCCTTTTCTATTGCGGCACCGGCGTATATCGGCCGCGCAATCTGCGCTGCCTTAGCACCATAGCGCGCTCAGCGGCGTTTCGGGATGGTAGTGGGTAGCAACCTGCGCCTGCAAAAGCTCGGCGGTCGCCAGCGCATCCACCAGGGCGTGGTGGCCCTGATAGGCAGGCAGGCCGTAGCGCGCGCGGCTGGCGTTGAGCCGAATGGATACCGGCGGGCGCCCCAGCCAGCGGCGAAACCGCGCCCAGCGGCTCTGGCGGTACAGCCGCGCTTCCAGCGACATGGTGTCAATCATGGGAAACACGACGCCTTCCCCGCGGCGTACCCGCACCGCCGCTTCCAGAAAGGGGCGCTCGATATTGCGAAAGTGCACCACCACAACCCGGCCGGCAATGGCCGGCAGCAGCTCATCGATGATGGCCTCGAAGTCCGGCGCCCCGGCAATTTCCGAATGGGTAATGTGATGATAGGCAATAGACGCCCCGGAAAGCGGCCGGGACGGCTTTACCACCCAATAGCGCCGGTGCGCCAGCGGGATGCGCGCCAGCGTAAAGGGCACCACGCCCACGCTTACAATGGCATGGCGGCGCTCGTCCAGCCCGGTGGTCTCCATATCCAGCGCGACCATGGGCACGTCAGCGATGGGGGTTTGCGGTGCCGGCACCGGCGTGGCGAAAAACGCCTTGACGGCATCATTTTGGGCCGCGGCGGCGCGCGAGCGCATATATCCGGCCCAGTCGGCCCGAACGATTTTCTGTCGCGGCCGAACTCCCCACATCAGCGCCGCTCCGTTTGGCTAGAGGGCATGGGATAGCGGAATTTCAGAAACTTCTGGGCGTTGCTCAGCACCTGAAACGCATCCTTCAGGGTATGGCGCTCGCTGCTTTCAACGTTTTCCGGCTCGATGTTGTTATCCGCGTCTCGGCCTTTTTCGATATCAATCGCCTGATGGCGAAGCCGCGACATGCACAAAAATTCAAAGGCATAGCGCAGCTTATCGCTCACGCCCGAGGCCAGTACCCGCGCCCGGTGAATATCGTCCAGGCGCGCGAAGGTGTTTTGGGCGCTGGAGCCACAGGCCAGCGCGTGTATGCGGACCAGATCCACCATAGGGGCCGTGCCGCGGCGCTTGAGGTTGATGGAGTTGTTGTGCTTGCCGTCCTTTTCCATCACAAAGGTGCGGAAAAACCCCAGCGGCGGCGTGCGATTGAGCGCGTTACGCGCCATGGCGGCAAGAAACCGCGGGGAGCGCGGCGCCTGCTCTGCAACCAGGTCCTGGAGCTGCTCGACCAGCCAGGCTTCGCCGTAGGCACTGTCCAGGTCGAAAAAGATGGAGCTGTGCAGCAGCGTTTCTGCGGTCGGCGCGTGGATCCAGTTGTGGAAATAGCGCTTCCACACCGCTAGCGGCTGGCGCCAGCGGGCGTTGGTCGCCATGATGTTGCCCTTGCAGTAGGTGTAGCCGCAGGCGTCCAGCCCGTCGCTGACAAACGCGGCCAGGCGGCGGAAATACGCATCGTGCTGCGCCGGGTCAAAGGTATTGTCAAGCACCAGGGCGTTGTCCTGATCGGTCACAATGCCCTGCTCGTTGCGCGCCATGGAGCCGTTGACCATAAACGCATAGGGCACCGGCGGCGGGCCCAGCGACGCCTCGGCAAGCTCGCAAAGCCGGCGTGTGAAGCTGCGCCCGATGGTGGAAAGCGCGCTGCCGATCACCTCGGAACTGGCGCCTTCCTGCACCATGCGCACAAAAGCGGCGCGCACGTCCGGCGCCAGCCGCGCCAGCCCCTCTACGCTCAGCCGGCTGAAAATGTTGCTGACCAGATAAAGCCCGCTATGGGTTTCGTAGCGGATAATATCGGACAGATGAACAATGCCCAGGGGCCGCTGGCGATGCAGCACCGGCAGGTGGTGGATGTTATAGCGCAGCATGGTCAGCATGGCTTCGTTAATCGACACGTCCGCCTGCACGCTGATGGGCACCTGGGACACCACCTCTCCCACGGAAGTCTGCGCCGACACGCCCTTGGCGACGATGCGAGTGCGAAAGTCGCTGTTGGTCATGATCCCGCAGATCTGGCGCATTTCGCTGCCGTCATAAAAGCAGCGCGACGTATCCTGTGTGCAGGGGCGCGTCACCAGCAGCGCCGACGACTGATCCTCGCTCATTTGCCGGGCGGCATCCTGTACGCTGGTTTCTTCGCTGACCATGACCGGCCCGCGAGACAAAAGGCGACGAACCCGTGTGACCATCATATCGTTGGACTGACGCTGCTCTTCGGCCACGGATTCCAGCCGCGGGCGCTCCAGCTCGACAAAGTCGGCGAAATGCTCGTCTGCGCTGCAGAGCTTTTGAAACACGGCGTCGGGAATAAAGTAGATCAGCGTATCTTCAATGGCCTTGGCCGGAAAACGCACTACGTGATCGCGCAGCAAGTGGAAATGGCCGAAAATATCGCCCTCGCCCAAGCGGTTGTACAGGTCTCCCTGCCGCCGATAGACCTCCACCGCCCCGCTGCGTATGTAGCAAAACTCGTGCACGCTGGCGTTAAGCTGCAGTATAGCGCTGCCTGTTTTGAAGTAGCGCACTTCTACCTGGCCGGCCAGCGTATCCAGCAGCGTCTCGCTGAGCGCATCAAAGGGCGGAAACTGGGTCATGTGCTGGCGAACTTCCATCAGCTCGGCATCCATGCGGCCTCCTGGGCGTTATCGGTTGCGGTGTAGGCCGGTATTCTGGAACGCCTGCCGACACCGGTAAAGCGCAATCCTGTATCGACAAAAAAATCCCGGCGTTTTACGCCGGGATCTGCTGCGCCCTGAGGGGCAGCTTTGGCTGCGTTGCTTTCGCGGTGCGCTCTTTACGCACCGGCAATGGCCGATGCGCGGGGCAACCAAAGCGCCAGGCTGTTACGACTGGCTTGCCATTTTCTGTACGCGCTGCATCATTTCCGGGTTTTGCTGAATGGCCTGGCCAATGGCGTTGAAGGTGTCAACGTCCAGACCGCTATTCTCGACGATCTGGATCATTTTCTCGTTGGCCTCGGCGCGCACTTCCTGCTGGGCCTTTTCGCCTTCAGCGGACTGCAGGCGCTCGGTATACTCTTGGGACACCACGGCGATTTCCTGAGACGCATCGGCGAACTGCTGGAGCTGCTGATCGCTGAAGTCCTGCGCTTGAGACTCGGCGCTGGGTGCCTGACTCTGGGCCGTGTCCGTTGACTGCTGCGCCTGGGCCGTGCCCGCCATCAAACCGGTGGCAAGCAAAGCAGCGGAGAACAATGCAGTAAAACGTGGCATGAAATAAAACCTCACGGGTGCATGATGAATGTCTCTGTGTGACGACCCGCTGGCCAACAGGTTCCTGTTTTAATGTTTCGAAATGTAACAACGACCGGCGTCACCGACGCCTACCCGCACACCCGGCGCTTGACGCCGGCGCGTTTACGGCGAGGCACGCAATGAACACGCAGCCTCTGCGCCAACCCGGCGCGCTCGGCCTGGCAAGCATGCCGGCGGTATTCGTGCTGCTGTGGAGCACCGGCTTTATCGGCGCCAAATTTGGCCTGCCCTACGCAGAGCCGTTTACTTTTTTATGGCTGCGCTGCGCGCTGACCCTGGCCGTTTTGCTACCGCTGGTGCTGGTCATGCGCGCCTCCTGGCCGGCCGGCGCCAGGCTCTGGGGGCATATCGCGGTATCCGGACTGCTGGTGCACGGCGCCTATCTGGCCGGGGTGTTTTACAGCATCGCGCTGGGCATGCCCGCCGGCCTGACCGCGCTGCTGGTAGGCTTGCAGCCGCTGCTTACCGCCGCCTTTGCCGGGCCGCTGCTGGGCGAGCGGCTGGGCAAACGCCAGTGGCTGGGGCTACTATTGGGGCTTATCGGCATCGCGCTGGTGCTGGGCAGCAAGCTCGATTTGAGCGATTCGCTGTTCAAGGGGTTTGGCCCGGGGGCGCTGACAAGCGTTATCATGGCCCTGCTGGGCATCACGCTGGGAACGCTGTACCAGAAACGCTTTTGTACCCGAATGCCGCTTTTGTCGGGGGCGGTGATTCAGTATCTGGCCGCCGGCACGCTATTCACCCTGGGGGCAGGACTTTTTGAAACGCGCCAAATCGTCTGGACACCCACGTTCGTTCTAACCCTTGGCTGGCTGGTGCTGGTTTTGTCCATCGCCGCCATTGTGCTGCTGATGGCCCTGATCAAAAAAGGCGAAGCCTCCCGCGTAGCCAGCCTGTTTTATCTGGTACCGCCGGTCACCGCGCTGCAAGCCTGGTGGCTGTTTGATGAACGCCTGCCCTGGCCGGGCCTGGTCGGTATGGCCATCGCGATCGGCGGCGTGATTCTTGTCGCGCGGGCCTCACCGGCGCCGGTAAACAATAGATAACCATCGACGCCGACGATATTTCGGCGCCTTCACTGCGAGTTTTCCCTATGTCCAACCATCATTGCGCACGCGTCGCCGGCCACTGCAACCGCTGCGATATGCCTTTGCCGTTTACGTTTAGCATGGCGTTTCAGCCCATTGTGGATGTCAACCAGCGTCAAACCGTTTATCACGAAGCGCTGGTCCGCGGCCCCGATGGCGAATCGGCCGGCAGCATACTCGCCCAGGTTACCGATGAGCTGATGTATCGCTTTGACCAGGCTTGCCGTATCCGGGCCATTGAGCTCGCCAGCCGGCTGGGCATACAAGAGCGCCTGTCGATCAACTTCATGCCCAACGCGGTGTACGAACCGCGCGCCTGCATCGAAGCGACGCTTGCCACCGCACAGCAGGTAGGCTGGCCCACCGAGCGGCTCAATTTTGAAATTACCGAAACCGAGTGGATGCAGGATCGCGCGCACATGCGCCGCATTATCGATAGCTACCGCGCCATGGGCTTTTCCACCTCCCTTGATGACTTCGGCAGCGGCTATGCCAATCTTGACCTGCTCACTGAGCTGTGCCCGGACACGCTGAAGATAGACCGCGAGCTGGTCATGGGCTGTGATACGGACATCCGCCGCCAGGCGCTGCTGCGCAGCGTGGCCATGTTGGCCAAGAGCCTGGGCATTGGGCTGGTTGCCGAGGGCGTGGAAACCCGCGATGAATCTCGCTGCCTGGCGGATTTGGGCATGCCGATACAGCAAGGATTCTACTTTGCGCGCCCGGCGTTTGAGGCCATCGCCAACATCGCCGACGACAAGTACGCGTAGTGCCGGGCAGCCCGGCGCTTACTCGTCGGCCAAACCCTTGAGGTAGCGCGCGCCGCCAAGGTTTTGCATCTGCTGGCGAATCCAGCGGCTGCGCTGCTCAACGCGCGGCGCAGGCCTAGCGGCGCTGCGCGTTAGGGGGCTTGGCAAAATCGCCGCCAGCAGGCTTGCCTGACGGCGGTCAAGCCGGCTTGCCGGCACGCCGAAGTAGTGCTGTGCGGCGGCTTCCAGCCCGAACACGCCGCGGTCCCATTCGGCTACGTTAAGATAGACGTCCAGAATGCGCTGCTTGCCCCAGAAAATTTCGATCAGCAGCGTAAACCACGCCTCAAGTCCTTTGCGCAGCCAGCTGCGCCCGCTCCACAAAAAGACATTCTTGGCGGTCTGCTGGCTCAGCGTGCTGGCGCCGCGCAGGCGCCCGCCGCCCAGACGCGCGGCAAGCGCCCGGCGAATTTCAACGAAATCAAAGCCCCCGTGGGTGGGAAATCGCTGGTCTTCCGCGGCGATAACCGCCATGCGTGCCGCATCGCTGAGCGCCTCTGGGCCGCGCCAGCGATAGTCGATATCCAGCGGCTCGCCGGTGATCCAGCTTTGCACTTTGCGCTCGGCCATCACCATAGAGCCCGGCAGCGGCACCGCGCGAAACACCAGCACCAGGGCCAGCGACCCCAGCACAAACGCCAGCGCCAAGCGCCATAGAAGCTGCGCTACCCGCTGCCATAGCCGCGCTATCGCCAGATGCAGACGTGAACGCGGCCGGCAAGGCGTTGCGCCCTGCCGGCCAGCGGAAAAACGGTGCGCGCCGTCGCCCGACGAGCGTCCGGCGCGCCGCAGTGTCGGCTTGGGTTTATTTATACAGCTGCTCGGCGTGATAGCGCAGGTGATCTTCAATGAACGAGGCAATGAAGAAGTAGCTGTGGTCGTAGCCCGGCTGACGGCGCAGCGTCAGCGGATGGTCGTGCTTTTCGCACACCGCTTCCAGGTTTTCAGGCTTGAGCTGCTCTTCAAGAAACGGGTCGGCCTCGCCCTGGTCAATAAAGAGCCGCTGGCGCGATGCGCCGTTGGCCACCAGCTCGCAGGCGTCGTACTGGCGCCAGCGGGAGACATCCTCGCCCAGATAATGGCTGAATGCCTTTTGCCCCCAGGGGCATGCCATGGGGTTGACCACCGGGGCAAACGCCGAGACCGAGCAAAAGCGCCCGGGATGGCGCAGCGCCAGCGTCAGCGCGCCGTGCCCGCCCATGGAATGACCGCTGATGGACTCCCGGCCGTTGACCGGGAACTGCAGGCGCATTACCGACGGCAGCTCTTCCACCAGATAGTCGTACATGCGGTAGTGGGCGTTCCACGGCGCTTGGGTGGCGTTGACGTAAAAGCCCGCGCCCGAGCCAAAATCAAAGCTATCGTGCTCGCCGGGCAGGTTGGTGCCCCGCGGGCTGGTATCCGGGCAGACGATGGCCACGCCAAGCTCTGCTGCGACCCGATGGGCGCCGGCTTTCTCCATGAAGTTCTGGTCGTTGCAGGTCAGCCCCGAAAGCCACCACAAAAGCGGCACCCGGCCGTCTTCGGCCTGGGGCGGCAGGTAGACGGCAAAGATCATGTCGCAATCAAGCGCCCGCGAGTAGTGGCGATAGCGTTTATGCCAGCCACCGAAACTGCGGTTTTCCGACACCAACTCCAGGGTTTCACTCATACTCATGGCAGGCTCCCGTTGATATCTGGCGCCTTGGCGCCCGGTGCGCGGCCTGCAGCCGCGCAATTGAAACTGATACTTGCGCTTGTAGGCAAGCACCGGTGGCTGTAGCCGCTACGCTCAATAGTGCAGCACGGTGCGAATACTTTCACCGGCGTGCAGCAGATCAAACGCTTCGTTGATTTTTTCAAACGCCATATTGTGGGTAATGAAATCGTCGATGTTGATCTCGCCTTTCATGTACTGATCGACGTAGCCGGGCAGCTCGGTGCGGCCCTTGACGCCGCCGAACGCCGAGCCTTTCCAGACCCGACCGGTCACCAGCTGGAACGGCCGCGTGGCGATTTCTTCGCCGGCGCCGGCCACGCCGATAATCACCGACTCGCCCCAGCCTTTATGGCAGCACTCAAGCGCCTGGCGCATGACGTTAACATTGCCGATGCACTCAAACGAATAGTCCACGCCGCCGTCGGTCATATCGACAATGACTTCCTGGATCGAAGCGCTGTAGTCTTTGGGATTGACAAAGTCGGTCGCGCCAAACTGCTCGGCCAGCTTGAACTTCTCCGGATTAACGTCAATGGCGATAATACGGCTGGCCTTGGCCATCAGCGCGCCCTGAATCACCGCCAGACCAATGGCGCCAAGGCCAAATACCGCCACCGTCGCGCCCGGCTCGACCTTGGCGGTGTTCATCACCGCACCGATGCCGGTGGTGACGCCGCAGCCCAGCAGGCAGATCTTGTCCATCGGCGCTTGTTTGGACACCACCGCCAGCGACACCTCCGGCAGCACGGTATATTCGCTGAAGGTGGAGCAGCCCATGTAGTGATGCAGCTTTTTGCCGTCCAGCGAGAAGCGCGACGTGCCGTCAGGCATCACCCCCTTGCCCTGGGTGGCGCGTACGCTGCTGCACAGGTTGGTCTTGCCCGACAGGCAGAACTTGCACTGGCCGCACTCGGCGGTATAAAGCGGGATGACGTGATCGCCGGGCTTGACGCTGCTGACCCCGGGGCCGATGTCTTCCACGATGCCCGCGCCTTCATGGCCCAGCACGGCCGGAAAGTTGCCTTCCGGATCAGCGCCGGACAGCGTGTAGGCGTCGGTGTGGCACACGCTGGTCGCCACCAGACGCACCAGCACCTCACCGTGTTTCGGGCCTTCTACGTCGATCTCGGCAAGCTCCAACGGCTTGCCTGCTTCCAACGCCACCGCAGCACGTGATTTCATCGTTTCACTCCTCTTGCTTATCGACCCGGCGCGGGCGCCGTGGTTTGTCTCCGTGATATCTCGTATATATTACAACATCTTGCAAGGTTTGTAGCCTCAGCACTCAATGGCGTTAACGGCCAGCCCGCCCTTGGACGTTTCTTTGTATTTGTCCTGCATATCGCGGCCGGTATCGCGCATGGTGCGGATGACCTTGTCCAGCGAAACAAAGTGCTCGCCGTCGCCGTGCAGCGCCATGCGCGCGGCGTTGATGGCCTTGACCGAGGCAATGGCATTGCGCTCGATACACGGCACCTGCACCAGCCCGCCGACCGGGTCACAGGTCAGCCCCAGGTTGTGTTCCAGGCCGATTTCCGCGGCGTTTTCCACCTGATCGATATTGCCGCCCAGCACCTCGGCAAGCCCGGCGGCCGCCATGGCGCAGGCCGAGCCTACCTCGCCCTGGCAGCCCACCTCAGCGCCGGAAATCGAAGCGTTTTCCTTGCACAGAATACCGATGGCCCCGGCGGTCAGCAGAAAGTTGACGATGTCATCGTCGCCGGCGTCCGGCTCGAACTTGAGATAGTAGGCCAGCACCGCCGGCACGATGCCCGCCGCGCCGTTGGTGGGCGCGGTGACCATGCGCCGCCCCGCGGCGTTTTCCTCATTGACCGCCAGGGCAAACAGGTTGACCCAGTCCATCAATGAAAAGCTGGAAACGATCAGGCGCTGATCCTGGGGCGCCTGAAGCTGCTCGTGGAGCTGGCGCGCCCTGCGGCGCACGTTAAGCCCGCCGGGTAGATGCCCCCGGGCGGCCAGGCCGTTGTCGATGCTTTCGCGCATGACCGCCCAGATATGCAGCAGCGAGCGGCGAATATCAGCCTCGCCACGCCAGGTGCGCTCGTTGGCCAGCATCAGCTCACTGATGCGCATGCCGTGGCGGCGGCACAGGGCCAGCAGCTCAGCGGCGCTGGCGAAGGCGTAGGGCAGCGCGGTGGTGTCGTCGCCGGCGCCGCCGTGGTCGGCGCCGGCCTGATCGATGTAAAAGCCGCCGCCCAGCGAGTAGTAGGTTTCGCTCGCCACTACGCGAGCGCCGCTCAGGGCAGCAAGCTGCATGGCGTTGGGGTGAAACGCAAGGCAGCGGTCGTCCCAGCCGATATCGTCGCGGCGGGAAAACGCTACGCGCTGACCGTTCGCCAGCACCAGCGGCTCGCCGGCGTCCAGCGCGGCCAGGCGCGCATCGATGCCGTCCGGGTCGATGCCCTCCGGCGTTTCACCGGCCAGCCCCATCACCACGGCGCGATCGGTACCGTGGCCCACCCCGGTGGCGGCCAGCGAGCCGCGCAGCGTTACCCTGATGCGTTCGATATCAAGGTCGCGCAAGGCACAGGCAAAGGCACGCGCAGCGCGCATCGGCCCCACGGTGTGCGAACTCGACGGACCGATCCCCACCCGGAACAGATCAAATACGCTAATCGCCATGACTCCCCCTTTCATCGCCGATGGCTGCGGCGTTGCCCATCGCCCTGCTGGGCACGCGTGGTGCATGCCCGAATACAACGCGATATACTGGCATACATCTTTGCATGTTTAGCCCATGAACCAAAGCTAACCCTATCCATGAACCAAGGCGCGCCGGCTTTTACCGGCGTGCATGTCAGGACGTATGATGCACCACACTTCTTCTGCATGGCCTATCGGTATCGGCGCGCTTTTTCTACGCGCTACGCTTTACCTGCTGATAACCGGCGCGATTGCCCAGGGCGCCTATCTGGAAGCGGCCTACCTGCCGGATCTGCGCTTTTCCGAACTGGCTTTTACCGAGCTCACTCAAACAGGTTTTCTCACCCTTGCCTGCGGCATTTTGCTCTACGTGCGCCAGCGCCTGAACGTCTGGCCCAACGTCACGCTGCTGCTGCTGGCCTTTCTCGGCGCGTCGCTGGTTCGCGAACAGGACGCCTTTCTGGATGCCTACGTGGCCGAACATGCCTGGAAGGTGCTGGTTGCCGCGATCATTTTGCCCAGCATGACGCGGGTCGCCATGAACTGGCGCCGCTTTGCCGTCGAGCTTGGCCAGTACGCCAACAGCTTCTCGCTGGGGCTGTTTACCGCCGGCTTTTTTACCACCTATGCGTTCTCCCGGCTTTACGGTCGCAAGGAAGTCTGGCAGGCCGTCATGCAGGAGCGCTACCTGGGCAGCATCAAAAGCATGGCAGAAGAAGTGGTGGAACTGATGGGCTATGCCCTGATTCTTTTCGCCATGATTGAGCTTTTGCTGCTGGCACGCCGCATCTATCGCGCTCGCCTGCAGGCCACATCCAGCAGCTGACGCAGCCTCGCCGGGCGCGGCAAAGGCACATGGCTTCTGGCGTCCCCCGGGCGCAGGGAGGCGAAACGCGGCGGTGGGAGCGCACTTTCGTGCGCGAAGGGCGCCCACAGGCGCTGTGAATAGAGGGCTTAATAGATAGAGGGCTTCTTGCCGGGAGGCCTAGCCGGGAAAGCTCCCGGCTTTTGTACGTGGCCGGTGGCTTTGCGCTACTCGTCCAAAAAGGAGCGCAGCGGCTCTGAGCGGCTCGGGTGGCGCAGCTTGCGCAGGGCCTTGGCTTCAATCTGGCGAATGCGCTCGCGGGTCACATCGAACTGCTTGCCGACTTCTTCCAGGGTGTGGTCGGTGTTCATATCAATACCGAAACGCATGCGCAGCACCTTGGCCTCCCGCGCCGTCAGCCCGCCGAGCACGTTGCGCGTGGACTCCACCAGCCCCTCGCCGGTGGCCAGATCAATGGGCAGCATCATGGTGCTGTCCTCGATGAAGTCGCCCAGGTGCGAGTCGTCGTCGTCGCCGATGGGCGTCTCCATGGAGATCGGCTCCTTGGCGATCTTGAGCACCTTGCGCACCTTGTCTTCGGGCATTTCCAGGCGCTCGCCCAGCTCTTCCGGCGTGGGCTCGCGGCCCATTTCCTGGAGCATCTGCCGGGACACGCGGTTGAGCTTGTTGATCGTCTCAATCATGTGCACCGGGATGCGGATGGTGCGCGCCTGGTCGGCAATCGAGCGGGTAATCGCCTGGCGAATCCACCAGGTGGCGTAGGTCGAGAACTTGTAGCCGCGGCGGTATTCGAACTTGTCCACCGCCTTCATCAGGCCGATGTTGCCTTCCTGAATCAGGTCGAGAAACTGCAGGCCGCGGTTGGTGTACTTCTTGGCAATCGAGATCACCAGGCGCAGGTTGGCCTCGACCATTTCCTTTTTCGCCCGGCGCGCCTTGGCCTCGCCGATGGAGAGCTTGCGGTTGACTTCCTTGAGCTCGCCGACGCTTAAACGCACCATGTTTTCTTCAAAGGCGATTTTACGCTGCAAGCGGCGAATATCGGCGCGCAGCGGCTCCAGGCGGTCGGCATAGCGCGGTGCGGCCTGCTGAAAGTCGTCCAGCCAGTCCTTGCGCGATTCGTTGCCCGGAAACGCCTTGATGAACGTCTTGCGCGGCACCTTGGCCTTTTTCACACACAGCTGCATGATGGCCTTTTCCTGGGCGCGCACCTGCTCGACGCTGATGCGCACCTGGCCGACCAGCCGCTCAAAGTGCTTGGGCACCAGCTTGATCGGTGAGAACAGCTCGGCCAGCCGTGCCTGCTCAGCCTTGAGCTCGGCGCTGCCGGCACCGTAGCGCTCAAACGCGGCTTCCACCAGGGCGTTGTGCTCGCGGATCTGTTCAAAGCGGGCGCGCGCCTCTTCCGGGTTGGGCCCGCCTTCGTTGGTTTCTTCTTCCTCTTCGGCGTCCGGGTCGTCGCTGACCACAGGCTCGGGCTCTTCGGCTTCGGCGACGTCGGGGATACCGCCGTCAGGGTCGATAAAGCCGGAAAACAGATCCGACAGCCGCCCCGGGGCCTCTTCGTCCTGGGTGGCATCGTAGGCGTCGAGAATCGAGCGTACCGCGCCGGGCAGATACGCCAGCGCCGACATCACCTCGCGGGTGCCTTCTTCGATGCGCTTGGCGATCTCGATTTCGCCTTCCCGGGTGAGAAGCTCGACGGTGCCCATCTCACGCATATACATGCGTACCGGGTCGGTGGTGCGGCCCACGTCGCTTTCCACGGCGGCCAGCGCCGCTACGGCCTCTTCGGCCGCGGATTCGTCTGTGGACTGATCCGACATCATCAGGGTGTCTTCATCCGGCGCGACTTCGACGACGCTGATGCCCATGTCGTTGATCATGCCGATGATGTCTTCCACCTGATCCGGGTCGGCGATGTCCTCGGGTAGATGATCGTTGACCTCGGCATAGGTAAGATAGCCCTGCTCCTTACCCCGCGCGATCAACTCCTTCAGACGTGACTGCTGCTGCGCATTTCCAGCCATAGAAACCCTATCTCGACGAAGAAGAATGAAGCACCTGACGCGCAAACGACGTGCCAAAAGCGCCCGGAAAGCCAGAGAGTATAGCGTTGGCGGCGGGCGCGTTCCAGCGTCGTACGGTTGCGCGGCGGTTCAGGTGTGTTAATTTGTTCGGTTAGACCAGCGTTTGGCGTCTTTGCCTGCTCATATGGTAGCAAAGGCGGGTAAATTCAACCCCGCACCGCGCGGCCACGCTGCTCATCGCGCACCGGCAAGCTCGACCAGCAGGCTTGCCAGGCGCTGTTTCTGTGGTTTGTCCAGCTTCTCACCGGCCCGCTCGCGGGCCAGCAGATCCTCGTACTCCTGCTGCGGCGAGCGCGACTGATGCGTACGCCGCAGGTGCGCCACCAGCCCGTCCAGCTCCGCTTTGCGCGCCTCGCGGGGAATCAACAGCTCCCGGCGCGCCAGCGCAGCGAGCGTGCGCCCCTGGGCGCTGCCCTGAAAGTGCGACAGCACCACCTGTGGGCTGCGATAGCGCCCCGCCCTGAGCAGCGCCACCAGCTCGCCGCACAGCCGGCCTTCCGGGCTTCCCGGCAGCCATTCCAGCGCGTCGGGCAAGGTCTCTACCAGGCGCGGCTCATGCAGCAACAGCTGCAGCACGCGCCCCTCGGGCGAAAGCCCCTCCAGCACCCAGTGCCCGTCGGCATCGGCATCGTCGCCGCTGGCCGGCAGCGCCGGCGAGGCACCGCTCGGCGCGTCGGCAGGCGAAGACGCCGGCGCATCTCGCCGGGCCAGCAGCGCCTCCAGCCGCGCCTGGCGCAGCCCGCTGCGCTCGGCAAGCTCTTCCAGCAGCAGGGATTTGAGCATGCCGTCCGGCATTTGGTTCAACGCCGCCAGCACATCGTTGGCAAAACGCTCGCGGCCTTCCACCGTTTGCAGGTCCTGGCCGTCGGCCGCCTGCTCGAACAAAAACTCCGACAGCGGCACCGCACAGGTCACCCGGTCGGTAAATGCCTGGGCGCCTTCCCGGCGTACCAGGTCATCGGGGTCGTCGCCTTCGGGCAAAAACAGAAAGCGCGCCTCGCGGCCGTCGAGCATCTGCGGCAGCGCGGTGGCCAGCGCTCGGCTGGCGGCCTGGCGCCCGGCACGGTCGCCGTCAAAGCAAAACACCACCCGGCTGACCATACGGAACAGACGCTTCAAGTGCTCTTCGGTGGTGGCCGTACCCAGCGTCGCCACGGCGTTATTAACGCCGAACTGCGCCAGCGCCACCACGTCCATATAGCCCTCAACGATCACCAGCTGGTCGAGCTTCCCCGGCGCCTTGCGCGCCTCGTACAGGCCGTACAGCTCGCGCCCCTTGTGAAATACCGGGGTTTCCGGCGAGTTCAGGTACTTGGGCTTTCCGTCCCCCAGCACGCGGCCGCCGAAGGCCACGGTGCGCCCGCGCAAATCGCGAATGGGAAACATCACCCGGTTGCGAAAGCGGTCATAGGTGCGCCCGGTGTCTTCTCTGTGGATCAGCAGCCCGTACTCGATCTGCACCGCCTCGCTTATGCCGCGCTCGGTGAGATGGCGCTTGAGCGTTTCCCAGCCGTCAGGCGCGTAGCCGATGCCGTAGGCGTCGATCACCTCCGGCGACAGGCCGCGCTCTTCCAGATAGCTTCGCGCGCGGCGGCCTTCGGACATCACACGGCGCTCGCGGTAGAAACTCGCCGCCAGCTCCAGCAGGTTGACGCCCTGCTTGCGCTTTTGTTCGCGCTGGCGGGCGTGCGGGTCGTCGGCGCCTTCGCGCGCCACCTCAAGGCCCAGGCTTGAGGCCAGCTGCTCTACGGCCTCGGGGAAGCTCAGCCGCTCGTACTCCATCACAAAGCGCAGGGCGTTGCCGTGAGCGCCGCAGCCGAAGCAGTGATAAAACTGCTTGTCGGCGCTGACGGTAAACGACGGCGATTTTTCCTCGTGAAACGGACATAGACCGGCGTGATTACGGCCGGCTTTTTTCAGCGGCACGCGCGCGCCGACCACCTCGACCACGTCGACCCGGGCAAGCAGGTCGTCGATAAAATGCTGAGGAATACGGCCCGCCATGGACTCTTGCCTCCAAGCGTTGCGACGCCGGTTTGCGCCATAGCAGCGTGAAAAATAAAAGCAGCCGGGCTGGGGGGATGCCACATGGAACGCCATGGCATCACCGCAGCCCGTCGGCGGGGAATTATGCGTATTACATCTGACGGGTAAATACAAACGGCCGCCGAGCGGCGGCCGTTCGCAGTCCTTCCAGGCAAGAGCGGCCAGAGCGCGCCCTTGCCGTACGGATCAATAGAGCCGTTCGAACCGCTTGCGCTCACGCTGAAGCTTCTTGGCGTGACGCTTGACCGCGGCTGCCGCCTTGCGCTTGCGCTCGGCCGTCGGCTTTTCGTAGCTTTCGCGACGACGGACCTCGGACAAAACGCCGGCTTTTTCGCAGGAACGCTTGAAACGACGCAGGGCGACGTCAAACGGCTCGTTATCGCGTACTTTTACAGAAGGCATTAAGCACTCACCTACCTTAAGGAGTCTTGATTTCGGATAGTCCGTACACGCGCAAGGCGCGTTAGACACCTTTCGTGCACGATCTGGTTTTACAGCGCACCGTATTCTAGTAGTGACACCCGTTTTTTGCAAACGCGCCCGACGTTTTCACTCAACGAAAAGGCATGAAAATGCTAGACTCGCCGCCTTTGCCTTTTGATCTTTACGTCACAGGAAAATCCGCTATGCGCGTACTGGGCATTGAAACGTCCTGCGATGAAACCGGCGTGGCCGTTTACGACACCGCGCTTGACGGCGGCGACGGTCTGCTGGCCGACGCCTTGTATAGCCAGGTCGCCATGCACGCCGAGTACGGCGGCGTGGTGCCGGAGCTGGCCTCCCGCGATCATACGCGCAAGCTTTTGCCGCTGATCGAGCAGGTGCTCGGTGAGGCCGGCATGGCCCGCGGCGATCTTGACGGGGTTGCCTATACCGCCGGCCCCGGGCTTGTGGGCGCGCTGATGGTGGGGGCAGCGACCGCTCACGGCATGGCCCGGGCGCTGGGCATTCCCGCCCTTGGCGTACACCACATGGAAGGCCACCTGCTGGCACCGATGCTTGAGCGAAAGGCCCCGGCCTTTCCCTTTGTGGCGCTGCTGGTCTCCGGCGGGCACACCCAGCTGGTGGAGGTGCGCGGCCTTGGCGAGTACCGCCTGCTGGGCGAGTCCGTGGACGACGCCGCCGGCGAGGCCTTCGACAAGACCGCCAAGATGCTCGACCTGCCCTACCCCGGCGGCCCCCGCGTGGCCGCGCTGGCCGAGCAGGGCGACCCTGCGCGCTTTCGCTTCCCGCGGCCGATGACCGACCGTCCGGGGCTGGACTTCAGCTTCTCGGGGCTGAAGACCCACACCCTCACCGCCATCCGCAAGCTGGACGCCGCCGGCGAGCTGACCGAACAGGGCCGCGCCGACATCGCCCGGGCCTTTGAAGACGCCGTGGCGGATACGCTGACCATCAAGTGCCGCCGGGCGCTGGATCAAACCGGCCTTAAACGGCTGGTGGTCGCCGGCGGCGTCAGCGCCAACGTGCGCCTGCGTCAGGGGCTGGATGACGCCTGCGCCAAACGCCGGGCCACCGCGTTTTATCCGCGCGGGCGCTTTTGCACCGACAACGGCGCGATGATCGCCTACGTCGGCGCCAAGCGCCTGGCCGCCGGCGAACGCGACGAGACCGGGCAGATGCAGGCCACCCCGCGCTGGCCGCTGGAGCAGCTACGCGCCCCGCAGCGCGCCCCCGCCGCGGAGACGCGCTAATGGACCGCATACTGATCGAAGCGCTGGAAGTGGACACCGTGATCGGCGTCTACCATTGGGAGCGCACCATCAAGCAGCGCCTGAGCCTGGATCTGGAGCTGGCCACCGACATCCGCCCCGCCGCGGCCACCGATGATCTGGCGCTGACGCTGGACTACGCCGCGATCAGCGAGCGCATCCAGCGCTTTGCCGCCGAGCACCACTTTGAGCTTGTGGAAACCTTCGCCGAGCGCCTGGTCGCCACCCTGCGCGAAGAGTTCGGCATTGCCGGCATGGCGCTTACCCTGCGCAAGCCTGGCGCGGTGCCGGCGGCGGCCAACGTGGGGCTGAACATAACCCGGGGCCGCTTGGCTCCATCTGAAAGAGACGGCGCGTGAGCGAGCCGCGGCGGGTACTGCTGGGCCTTGGCAGCAACGAGAATGCGCTTGCCAATCTGCGCCGCTGCCTGGACGCCCTGGAGACGCGCTTTGGCAACGTTCGGGCGTCAACGGTGTATCAAAGCGCGGATATCAATAGCGTTGAGGCGAGCTCGCTGCCGGCCTTTCACAGCCCGATCTTCCACAACATGGCCGTAGCGTTTGAAAGCGACGCCGAGCCGGCGGAGATCAAACGCTGGAGCAAGGCCCAGGAGCGCGCCCAGGGGCGGCTACCCCAAAGCGCCGGGGCCGCCACCCATCCCATCGACATTGACCTGCTCGCCGTGGGCGAGCTGTGCGGCGAGTTTGCCGGGCCCGGCGGGCGGGCCATTCCCCTGCCCCACCCGGAAATCACCGCGTACGCCTTTGTGCTGCGCCCGCTGGCGGAGCTTGTGCCCCACGCCCGCCACCCCCGTAGCGGTGAAACCTACGCCGAGCTTTGGGCCAGCGCCCGGGCCACGGCCTCGCCCCGGCTCACGCCGATCTGTTTGCCCAGCGCCGCGCCCTTGTAGCCCTCGGCCATCAGCGCCCGGGGGCTGACCGCGGCGGCCTGCTCAAAGGCCTGCTCAAGCGCTGCGTGGCGCTCGGGTGCCAGCGCCTTGACCAGCGCAAGCTGGGCCCGGGCGCGCTCGGGCCGGCGCCAGCTGTCCTGGCCGTCCAGCCAAGCCATCACGTCCTCTGCCGCCAGCGGGCGGGCCACCAGCCGCGCGGTGGCCGCGCTGTGGCGGGCCAGATCGCTCACCGCCCGGGGCAGCTTCAGCCGCTCGGCCAGGGCTTCGCGCGCGCGTTTTTCAAGCGGGGTGACAAGTCTGGCGTAGCGCCAGTGGGCCAGCGGCACAGCCGGCCAGTCGGGCACGGTTTGCATGGCGCCAAGGCAGGCTTCAAGCCCGGCTGCGGCCAGCTCCGGCCACCAGGCGGCAAGCGCGCCGCAGTCGTTTTGCGCGCGAAAATAGGCTTCAGGGCACGGCTCGCCCAAGGCTTTTTCACTTTCGACCCACACGCGCTCGGCGGCCAGGTGTTCAAGCTCGCCGCTTTGGCTGACGGCTTGCATCAGCGTCTGAGTTTCCGGGGCGATGGCAAAGCCAAGCGGCGCGTAGCGGGCCAGAAAGCGCGCGGTGCGCAGCACGCGCAGCGGGTCTTCGCTGAACGCCGCGGAGACGTGGCGCAACAGCCGCGCGTCGATATCGTCGCGGCCGCCGTAGGGATCGACAAGCGTGCCGTCCGGGGCTTCGGCCATGGCGTTGACGGTGAGATCCCGGCGGATCAGGTCGTCTTCCAGGGTGACATCAGGGCTTGCGTAGACGGTAAAGCCCGAGTAGCCGTGGCCGGCCTTGCGCTCGGTGCGCGCAAGCGCGTACTCCTCGGCGGTGTCCGGATGGAGAAACACCGGAAAGTCCTTGCCCACGGGCGTAAAGCCGCGCCGGCGCATGGCCTGGGGCGTAGCACCTACTACCACCCAGTCGTTATCCCACACCGGGCGGCCCAGCAGCGCGTCGCGCACGGCACCGCCTACCCGGTACACCTCAAGCCCGTCTTCGGGGCGCTTTTGCCGCGCTGAGGGTGATGGCTTCACGGGGTTGTCTCCCGGCGGTGATGGCCGGGCACCGCGGTGCGCCGGCCGGTTTCCAGCTCAAGGGCGGTCAGCGTGCCGCCCCAGGCGCAGCCGGTATCCAGCGCCCGGGCGTCCACCCGCGCCCCCGGCGTTTGGCCTTCCAGTGCGGCCCAGTGGCCGAACAGCAGCGTGGCGTTATCATCCCGGGGAAACTGAAACCACGGCTTATAGCCTGGCGGCGCGCTTTCCAGCCCGCGCTTGCCGGTAAAGTCCAGCTCGCCCCGGGCGCTGATAAAGCGCATGCGCGTGGTGACGTTGACGATACAGCGCAGCCGGTCCATGTCCTCAAGATCTTCATGCCAGCGCCGCGGCTCATCGCCGAACAGCCGCGCGAGAAACGCCCCGGCCTGCTCGCCGGCAAGCGCGGCCTCCACCTCGGCGGCCAGGGCAACGGCCTGATCCAGGCTCCACGCCGGCATAATCCCTGCGTGCACCATCAGGCGGCTGTCTTGGCGCACCGTCAGCGGCTGGGACTGCAGCCAGTCCAGCAGTGCCGCACCGTCGCCGGCGCCGACGATATCGCCAAAGGCGCTGTGCGGCTTGACGTTGCCGCTGCGCGCCGCCACCAGGCAGTGCAGGTCGTGGTTGCCCAGCACGCAGCGCACCGAATCGCCCAGCGCGCTGACTTCGCGCAGGCAGGCAAGCGAGTCCGGCCCGCGGTTGACCAGATCTCCCACCAGCCACAGTTGATCCCGGCGCGGATCAAACGACAGCGCCTCCAGCAGCGCTACAAACGATGCGTGGCAGCCGTGCAGATCGCCGATGACATAGGTACTCACGTAATATCGCTCCTAAGCGCCGGGTTAATGAAGCGCGGCCGGCTGGGCCAGGCGAAACAGCGCCACCGGCGCATCAAAGGGCCGCTGGGTGGTGGTGTCCAGCAGGGTATAGGCGCCTTCCATGGTGCCTACCGGCGTGTCGAGCACCGCGCGGCTGGTATAGCGAAAGCGCTGGCCGGGGCCGATCAGCGGCTGCTGGCCGATAACGCCCTTGCCGCGCACTTCGTGGACCTCGCCGCTGCCCTGGGTGATTTTCCAGTAGCGCGCCAGCAGCTGCACGCTGCGGTCACTTTCGTTGCGCACGGTCACCGTATAGCTGAAGACGTAGCGCGCCTCGGCGGCGCTGGACAGCTGCTCGCGGTAGCGCGGCGTCACGCTAATGCGAATCGACGCGCCGGCCGAAGCCCTGTTCCCTTTGGCTGCGCTGTTGGCGTTCACAGCCGGCCTCCTTGAGCGGCGCTCTGGGCCACGCCGTTGGCCAGCCGCACAAACTCTTCCAGCGTCAACGTCTGGGGGCGGCGGCCGGGATCGATGCCCAGCGCTTCCAGCGTCTCAGCGCTGACCCGGCCTTTGAGGTTGTTGCGCAGCGTCTTGCGCCGCTGGCCGAATGCCTGCTTGACCAGATCAAACAGCAGCGCCGGGTCGTGTGCCGGGTGGGGCAACTCGGCATGGGGGGTAAAGCGCACAATGGCGGAGTCCACCGCCGGGCGCGGCACAAAGGCCTCGGGCGGGACGATGAACAGCTGCTCTACCCGGCAGTAGTACTGCGCCATCACCGAAAGCCGGCCCCAGTTCGGCCCGCCGGGCACGGCCGCCAGCCGCTCGACCACTTCCTTTTGCAGCATAAAATGCATATCCGCAATCGCGCTGCCCGCCCCCAGCAGGTGGATAATCAGCGGCGTGGAGATGTTGTAGGGCAGATTCCCCACCACCCGCAGCGCCGGGCCGTCGCCTTTGAGCTCGGCGAAGTCAACCTTCAAAGCGTCGCCTTCGTGGATGACAAAGCCCGGATAGTTGAAAAACTGCACGCGAAGGCCGGGGATCAGGTCGCGGTCAAGCTCGATCACCTCCAGCTTGCCGGCGGCATCCAGCAGCGGCTGGGTAAGCGCGCCCTGACCGGGGCCGATTTCCACCAGGCGGTCTTCGCCGCGCGGATGAATCGCGCCGACAATGCGCTCGATGACGCCGGTGTCGCGGAGAAAGTTCTGCCCGAAGCGTTTGCGGGCGCGGTGATGCAGCGCTGATGACATGAAGCGAAATTCCCGGGGTAATAAACGATAGCGATAAAAATAAGCGGGCCGGCATCAGCCGGCGCGCTGATCGGCAAGCCGGCGCGCCAGAGCCACGGCCACGCCCAGACTCGACGGCGAGGCCACCCCCTTGCCGGCAAGGTCCAGCGCGGTGCCGTGGTCTACCGAGGTGCGCACCAGCGGCAGGCCCAGGGTAATGTTGGCGGCGTTGCCGAAACCGGCGTACTTGAGCACCGCCAGGCCCTGGTCGTGATACATGGCGAGCACCGCGTCAACGCCGGCCAGATGGCGCGGGGTAAACAGGGTATCCGCCGGATAGGGGCCGCGGATGTCCAGCCCCTCGGCGCGCAGCGCGTCAAGCGCGGGGATCACCACGTCAAGCTCTTCACGGCCCAGATGGCCGCCCTCGCCGGCGTGAGGGTTGAGCCCGCACACCGCGATGCGCGGCGCGGCAATGCCGAACTGATCGCGCAGGTCGTGCGCCAGAATCCGCGCTACGCGCTGAATGCGCTCAGCGGTGACGGCGTCGGCCACCTCGCGCAGCGGCAAGTGGGTGGTGACCAGCGCCACGCGCAAATCGGCCCCGCCGCCGTCGGCGCGGCTGGCGTGCAGAGCGCGATCGGTTGCCAGCAGCATAACGACTTCGTGTACGCCGCAGGCGTCGCGCAGCCATTCGGTATGGCCGGTAAAGCCGCTAAAGCCGCCGTCGATGATCACGCCCTTGTGCAGGGGGGCTGTGGTCATGGCCGCCGCCTGGCCGGCGCGGCAGGCAGCCACCGCGGCCTGCAGCGTGGCGATCACATAGCCGGCGTTGGCCGGGTCGAGCACGCCGGGCGTGCACGGCGCGCGAAGCGCCACCGGCCACACCGGCAGCACGCCCGGGCCTGCGGGCAGCGGCTCGCCCGGGCGGCACACTACCGGCGTTACCTCAAGCCCCAGCGCGGTGGCGCGCTCGGCGAGCATGGCCGGATCACCCACGGCAACGCTTGCCGCCGGCAGTGCGGCGTCAGCGGCGAGCGAAAGCGTCAGCTCCGGGCCGATGCCTGCCGGTTCGCCGGTGGTAATCGCCACCGGCAAGGGCGCATCTGTCGACTCTGCCATGGCGCCCCCCTACAGCCGAATATCGACAAACGCCCGGGAGCGCAGCTCGCGCTTCCAGGTGCTGAGCTCTTCATTGGCGCGGCGCTGAAAGATGGCCTGGCGCGCCTGATCTCGCTGCGCTTGCGGGTCGACGCGCTGGCGCCTTCGGTCTTCGACTTCGATTAGATGAAAGCCGAACTGGGAGCGCACGGGCTGAGAGAGCTCGCCTTTTGCCAGCGAACCCAGGGCATCGTCAAAGGCGGGCACCGTCTGGCCCGGGCGCAGCCAGCCAAGCTCGCCGCCGTTAAGCGCGCTGCCGTCGTCATCGCTGAGCTCGCGGGCCACCGCGGCAAAGCTTTCACCTTGCGCAATGCGCCGGCGCGCTTTGTCGGCCAGCGCTCGGGCGGCGCGCTCGCTGCGCTGGGGCGTCACTTCGATGAGGATATGCCGGGCGCGGACTTCTTCAACGACGCCGCTTTCGCTGCCCTGGCGCTGCAGCGTGCGCTCCACGTCGCGGTTGCTGATCGACACCCGCTGGCCGATCTGGCGCTGCTGCACCTTGCGCATCAGCATCTCCCGGCGCACCTGCTCGCGCACCCGGCCCAGGCTTGAACCTTCCGCCTCCAGCCGATCAGCAAAGCCGTCAAGGGTCAAGCCGTTGGACTCGGCAATGCCGCGCAGCTGGCGGTTGAGCCGGGTATCGTCGACGCTCAGATTGGCATCGACCGCCATCTGCAGCTGGATTTCTTCCAGCACCATACGCTCCAGCACCTGCTGTTTGAGCTCGTCACGCGGCGGCAGCCCGCCGCCCTGAGCCCGGGCCCGCCGGGCCACCTGGGCGAGGCGATCTTCAAGCTCGCTATGCATGATCGCGCCGTCGTTGACCACGGCCACCACGCGGTCCAGCTGCTGGCGCTGGGTGCTGGCCGGGGCGTCGCGCGCTGGCGGCTGGGCGCCGGCGGACTGCGGCACGAGCATGCCGCCGGCGCCCAGGCACAGCGAAAGCGTACCCGCCAGCAAAGCCGGGCGCGTTGTCATACACAAAGCGGCGCGCAGACGCCGGGGCGTTGTCTTGGTCATAGCGTATTTTTCTCTTGGGGCCTGGCCGCCGGGACTAAAGCGCCGGCGGGCGATAGCCCGGAATGGTTCGTTCAAAGTAGCTGTCGGCGTTCTGGCCTGCCCCGCCCAGACCGTGGAGCACAAAGCGCAGAAACAGCCCGCGGTCGTTGAAGTCGTCGCGGATGCGTGCGGTATCGTTGTCGTCCACCCAGCGGCGCCACACAACCTGCAGCCCGTAGCAGCAGCTGTTCCACTGCACGCCGGCCAGCTGTTCAAGGGGGCGGTCGTTGGTCTGATCGTGCAGGTAGCGGCCAATCAAATCAATCGCCGGGCTGGCGTTCCAGGCAAAGGAAAGATCCCACTCTTCACGGTCGTAGTCGTTATAGGCGTCGTCGCCGGGCTCAATGCCGGGATCAAAGCCTTCGATCTCCCAGCGATAGCCCAGGTTGACCACGTGGCCGTCCGGGTGGCGATAGCGCACATCGACGCTTGAGCGCTCGGTGGCGTCGCGATGGTCATCGTAAAGCCACTGGGCACCGGTGCTCCAGCGCCCGTTGATCTGCCAGTCCAGCCGCGAAACCAGCGGCGAGCGGTCGCGCGTGGCCTGATAGTAGTCGCGCTGGGCATTGTCATCGGCATTCTCTACCGGGCGCACCGCGTCGTCGCGGCCGTCAAGCCCGACCCGGCGGTCGGCGAAATACACGCTCTGGCCGATACCGGCGGACAGTTTTTCGCGCCCGCTATCGTCTTCAAGCAGGCGCGTTTGCAGGCCCAGCGACAGGCGATTGAGATCGCCCACGCGGTCCTGGCCGGAAAACCGATGGGGCGACCACAGCTGCCCCCAGGAAAACGCCCGCTCGCGGCTGTCGAACTCGGGCAGGTCGCGCTGGTCGGTGCGCGGCACGAAGGCGTAGTTCAGCCGCGGCTCAAGGGTTTGTCGATAGCCGTTGCCGCCAAGGGTCAGCTCGCGCTCGAAGGTCAGGCCGGCGTCGATGGAGCTGACGGCCACGCTGCGGGTGGGCGAGGTATCGCGGCGGGTCTCGCGCCGGCCGTAGTCCAGCGTATAGGCGGTATTCCAAAGCTCAGTGCGCGGTTCCACATAGCCCCAGGGGCGCTCAAAGCGTGCGCCCAGCGCCGGGGCCAGATGCACCCGGGTGCCGGTGGCGGCTTCGCGCACCGGCACCCGGGTTTCATCCACGTCGCGCCAGAAATAGGTGGCGCTGGAGTGCCACTGGCTATAAAAACCGTGGCCCAGCTGCCAGCGGGCGTCGGCGGTGAGGCTGGGCAAGCGATAAAAGGGCTTGTCGCTGTCGCTTAAGGGATCATCCAGGCGCTGATAGCCCTGGGCTCGGGCGTCAAGCCGCCAGGTGTCGCCGCGGTAGTCGATCTGCGCCAGCCGCTCCATGCCGTAGCGGTCGCTGTCTCCGAATTTGCTGCCGAAGTCGTCAAAGTAGCGCCCGTCGCTGGCCGCGCCGTAGCGCAGCTGATAGCGGCTGCGCGGCGAGACGCGCCCGGCATGGCGGGCTTCAACGTACCAGCGATCTTCGCCTTCGTAGCGGTTGGCATCGCCGCCGGAGCCGCCGCGGTCATCGCTGAGCCAGGCGCCTTCCAGCTTGCCCCGGCTGTTTTCGTTCAGGTAGCGATACTCTCCGCCAAGCAGCAGCCCGCGGTCGCTGATCCAGCGCGGGATGATAGTGGCGTCGCGGCTCGGGGCAATGTTCCAGTAAAACGGCTGGGCAATGTCCAGCTGGTCGCTGGAAAAGCCGATGGTCGGCGTCAACAGGCCGGTCTGGCGGCGATCGTCAAGGGGGAAACGCAGCCACGGCGAATACAGCACCGGCACGTCCTTGATTTCCAGCCGCGCGTGCTTTGCAGTGCCAACGCCGCTTTTCTGATCCAGCCGGATATCGCTGCTCACCAGCTGCCAGGTGTTTTCCCCCGGCGCGCAGGTGGTAAAGCTTGCATCGCGCAGGCGATACTGCTGCTCGCCGATTTGCTCAAGGCGCTCGGCCTGGCCGCGCAGGCGCTCAGCGTAGAGCACGTAGTGGCTGTTTTCTACCCGGCCGCGATCGCTGACAAGCGAGAGGGTGGCTTCGCTGCCGCGCACCAGCGCGCGGCCGTCGCGCAGGGCGAGATTGCCCTCGGCGTCGGCCCGCTCGCGGCTGCCTGGCACGAACACGCGCTCGGCTTCCAGCTGGGTGTCTCCCTGGCGCAGCACCACGTCGCCGCGCAGCAGCGCATCGCCCTCGGCGGAGTAGTCGGACTGGCGGGTTTCGACTGCGATCTCGTCGGGATCGGCCCGTTTTTCCAGCCGGTAGGCCGGCATCACATAGCGCCCGCTGCACACCCGGCCGGCGGCCTGTTCGCCACGCCACGGCTGCCAGTCCAGCGCCTCGGCCGCCAGCGGCTCGCTCTGGGCATGCGCCGTAAGCGCTGCCCCGACCAGTACACTGCCGGCGAGCGTTTGCGTAACTGGCGCTTTGCGCATTAATCGCTTGCCCATGTTCGTTATCCTTGGCGTCGAGAAGGCGTATTATACAGCCCGCATGATGCCCGACCAGCAAGGAGCTTGCATGTCCTCTTCCCGGTTTCCGCTTTCCAGATGGACGCAGCTGACCGCTTGGGTGGCGCGCCATCACGGCGTACCGCCCGCGCAGCTTGACCTGACACCCGCCGGCGGCGACGCCAGCGCTCGGCGCTATTTTCGCCTGACGCTGCCGGACAACACTCGCCAGATCGTTATGGACGCCCCGCCCGCGCAGGAAGACAGCAGCGCGTTTGTGGCCGTGGCCCGGCGCTTTGCCGCCGCGGGCCTTCCGGTGCCGGCTCTGTACGCCGTCAACCTTGACGACGGCTTTTTGCTGCTACAAGACCTGGGCGACACGCCGCTGCAGGCGCTTTTTACCGATCAGACAGCCGTCATGCACCAGCACCGCCGCGCCATTGCGCTGTTGGCCGAGCTGCAAAACCGCGTGGCCCCGACCAGCCTGCCCGCCTTTGACGCCGCGCTGCTGCAGCGCGAAATTGCGCTGTTCCCCGAGTGGTGCCTGGATGGCTGGCTCGGCATCGCGCCGCCGGCCGAGCTCGCGCCGCTGGGCGAGGCGCTGATCGGGCAGGCGCTGGCCCAGCCCACGGTGGCCGTCCACCGCGACTTTGACGCCATGAACCTGATGCCCCACCGCAGCACGCTGTACATGATCGACTTTCAGGACGCCGTGGCCGGGCCTGTCAGCTACGATCTGGTCTCGCTGCTTCGCGGGCGCTACTGGCGCTTTAGCCGCGATGGTTTCAACGCCCTGGCGGCGCACTTTTACCATCGCGCACGCGCCGACGGCCGGCTAAGCGCAGCGCTAAGCGTTGAGGCCTTTATCCATCAGGCCAACGCCATGGCCGCCCAGCGGGCCCTCAAGGTGCTGGGTATTTTCTGCCGGCTGACCCTGCGTGACGGCAAAACCGGCTACCTCGAGCGACTGCCGCACTTTGTTGACCATTTGGCCGATAGCCTTGTTGCCCTGCCCGAGCACGCCGCCTTCGCCCGCTGGGTGGAAAAGACACTGCGCCCGGCGGTAAACGACAAACTCGCCGCAACGGAGCCCGCGCCATGAAAGCGATGATTCTCGCCGCCGGGCTGGGCACGCGCATGCGCCCGCTCACCGACACCTGCCCCAAGCCGCTGCTGCCGGTGGGCGGCCGGCCGCTGATCGAGCACCACCTGGCTCGCATGGCTGACGCCGGCATTGTCGATGTGGTGATCAACGTAAGCTACCGTGCCGAGCAGATCATTGAGGCGCTGGGCGACGGCGAGCGCTTCGGCCTGCGCATCCGCTACAGCCGCGAGGCCGCCCCGCTGGAAACCGGCGGCGGCATTCAAGCTGCCCTGCCGCTGCTCGGCGAGGCGCCTTTTTTACTGATCAACGGCGACGTCTGGTGCAAAGCCCTGCCCGACTTTCGCGCGCTGGGCGAGCCCGATCTCGCACACCTGCTGCTGGTGGACAACCCGGAGCACCACCCCGACGGCGATTTCTGCCTGCGCGACGGCCGCGTACGCCCGGACGGCAAGGCGCGGCTGACGTATTCCGGCCTTGCCGTGATCGACCCGGCGCTGGTGGCCGACGAGCCGCCCGGCGCCTTTGCCCTGGCGCCGCGGTTACAGGCGGCTGCGCGCCAGGGGCGCGTCAGCGGCGAGCACGTCACCGCCCGCTGGGTGGACGTGGGCACGCCGGCGCGCCTGGCAGCGCTGGATCGCTACCTGCGTCAGCACAGAAACTGATACGCTCACAACACCCCTGATGAATCACAACGGAGCAAGACATGAAAGCACAGATAAGATGGACCGAAGGCCGCCAGTTTGTCACCGAATCGGGCAGCGGCCACAGCGTCGTCATCGACGGCGCCCCCGAACACGGCGGACGCAACACCGGCCCGCGCCCCATGGAGATGCTGCTCATGGGCATGGGCGGCTGCAGCGCTTTTGACGTGCTGAACATTCTCGACAAGGCGCGCGCCGAGGCTACCGACTGCGTGGTGAACATCAACGCCGAGCGCGCCGATGCGGTGCCGGCGGTATTCACCGACATTCACCTGCATTTTGTCGTGACCGGCCGCGGGCTCAAGGAGAGCCTGGTCCAGCGGGCGGTATCGCTTTCCGCCGAAAAATACTGCAGCGCCTCGATCATGCTGGCCAACGGCGGCGTCAACGTCAGCCATTCGTTTGAGATCGTCGACGCCGCCTGAGCGATCACCGCGCGTCAGTAAACCCCCGCCTCGCCTTCGGGGCGGGTCTTGAAGCGCCGGTGCAGCCAGAGATACTGCTCCGGATGCCGGCGGATTGCCTGCTCGATAAAGGCATTGATACGCGCCGCATCGGCAACGTCGTCGCCGCTGGGAAAATCCTCAAGCGCCGGCAGCGCCTCCAGGGTATAGGTGGCGTTGTCCGGATTACGGTGAAATATCAGCGGCACCACCGCAGCATCGGTCATCCGCGCCATCTTGGCCGTAAGCTTGATGCTGGCCGCCTGCTGGCCGAAAAACGGCGCAAACACGCTGGCAGCGCGGCCGAAGTCCTGATCCGGCGAATACCACACGGCGTGCCCGGCCTTCAGCCGCCGGACCGCTCCACGCAGATCGTAGCGATCAATCAGCGCATTGAAGATGCGCGTGCGCGAGCGGGTCATGAAACGCGCAAACAGCGGATTGTCGTGGGGCCGGTAGACGGCGTCAGCGTGAAAAAACAGCGAATGCAGCGCACCGCCCATATCCAGGGTGGAAAAATGCACGCCGATGATCAGCACGCCTTTGCCCCGCGCCCGGGCGCGCGCCATATTGTCCTGCCCCAGATAGACCGCGCGATGGCGCAGCGACTCAGGATCGCGGCACCAGGCAGTGGCGGTTTCCACAAGCCCGATGCCGTTGGCGATGAAGGTCTCCTTGACCAGCCGGCGCCGGGCCTCGGCGCTTTTTTCCGGAAAGCACAGGGCAATGTTGGTGGCGGTAATATGCCGCCGGCGCCTGACCACACGCCAGGCCAGCCGGCCGATGCCGCTGCCCACGGCCATTTTCAGCCGCCAGGGCAGCCAGGCAACAAGGTGCATGGCACCGATGGCAAGCCAGGTAAGCCAGTAGCGCGGATGCGCGAAAGAGCGCGGATAGTGCGATTTTGCCATGAAGCAGCGTAGCCCCTGAGATCGTATCAGTGCGACGGATGATAGCGCCGGGGCACCCGGGGCAGCACGCCGGTCAGCAGGGTGTAGCTGATGGTCTGGCAGTGGCGCGCCACCTCGTCTACCGAGAGCACCGCGCCGTTGGCCGCCCGCCCCCAGAGCACCACCTCGCTGCCGATGCGCGCTTCGGGAATATCGCTCACGTCCACGGTGAGCATATCCATGGATACCTTGCCGGCAAGCGTGGCGCGCCGGCCTTCCACCAGCACCGGCGTGCCGTCGGCGGCGTGGCGATCGTAGCCGTCACCGTAGCCCGCCGACACGACCGCAACGCGGGTGGGCGCCCGGGTGCAGAAACGCCCGCCGTAGCCGATCCGCTCGCCGGGGCCGACGGTGCGAAGGGCGATGATTTCCGCGCGCAGGGTCATCACCGGCTCAAGCCCGCGCGAGACGGCGTTGGCCTGCTCCAGCGGATCGCTGCCGTAGAGCATAACGCCCGGGCGATTATAGGCGCCGTGCGCCTCGGCGTGGGCCAGCGTCGCCGGCGAATTGGCCAGGCTTAGCGGCGCGTCCAGCCGGCAGGCCAGGTCTTTCACGCACGCCAGCTGGCGGGCGTAGTGCTCGCTTGCGGCGGCGTCGGCGGTGGCGAAGTGGCTCATCAGGTGCAGCTCGCCCACCTGGGGGGCGTCGCACAATGCCTGCCACACCGCCTCTACTTCATCAGGGGCAAAGCCCAGCCGGTGCATGCCGGAATCCACCTTGACCCAGACCGGGATCGGCGCTTCAGGCGTATAGGCTTGAAGCGCGTCGAGCTGCCAGCGACTGTGCACGGCCATCCACAGCCGCTGGGCGTCCACTTCCGCCAGCTCATCGGCGCTGAAGATGCCTTCCAGCAGCACAATCGGCGTCTCGATTCCGCCACGCCGCAGCACCCGCGCCTCGTCCAGGCTCGCTACGCCAAACGCCGGGGCCTCATCTGCCAGCGCCCGGGCGCAGGCCAGCGCACCATGGCCGTAGCCGTCCGCCTTGATAACGGCGATGGACTGGCTGTACGGCGCACAGCGCCGCGCCAGCCGATAGTTGTGCCGCAGCGCATCAAGGTCAATATGGGCGATCAACGGTCGCATGCATCTCTCGTATTGTCGTATGTCTTTTAGCTTTCAACGCCGTTCGTTTAACGTTCAAAGCCGTTCGTCTAGCTTTCAAAGATGGCATCCAGCGAAAGCCCCTGCTGCTCCAGCAGCCGGCGCAGCTTTTTCAGCGCCTCAACCTGGATCTGGCGCACCCGCTCCCGGGTCAGCCCGATTTCGGCGCCGACGTCTTCCAGCGTGGCGGCTTCGTGGCCGCGCAGGCCGAAACGGCGGGCGACAACCTCGCGCTGCTTGTCGGCCAGCGAGTCAAGCCAGCCATCCACGTGCTGTTTAACGTCGCCGTCCACCAGCGAGGCTTCCGGGCCGATGTCATCGTCGTCGGCCAGCGTATCGATCAGCGGCTTGTCGCTGTCCCCGCCGACGGGATAGTCCACCGACGAGACCCGCTCATTGAGCCCCAGCATTTTCTTGACCGTCGCCACCGGCTTGTCCAGATGGGCGGCAATTTCTTCGGCCGTGGGCTCGTGATCCAGCCGCTGGGTCAGCTCCCGGGCGGCGCGCAGGTAGATATTGAGCTCTTTGACCACGTGAATCGGCAGGCGAATCGTGCGGGTCTGGTTCATCAGCGCCCGTTCGATGGTCTGGCGAATCCACCAGGTGGCATAGGTGGAAAACCGAAAGCCGCGTTCCGGGTCGAATTTTTCCACCGCGCGAATCAGCCCCAGATTGCCCTCTTCGATCAGATCCAGCAGCGTAAGGCCGCGGTTGAGGTAGCGCCGGGCAATCTTGACCACCAGCCGCAGGTTGGATTCGATCATCCGCGAGCGGCCAAGCGGGTCGCCCTGGCGCGCCAGGCGGCCGTAGAACACTTCCTCTTGAGGCGTAAGAAGCGGCGAAAAACCGATTTCGTTGAGATAGATCTGGGTGGCATCCAAACGCTGGCCGTGGGAACGCTCCTGGCGCCCAAGGGCCTTTTCAAACGCCGCCGCTTCCCGGGCGGCCTGCGTGGCGTCCCTTTCTTCCAGCGCCTGCTCTACCGCGCTTAGATCCACTTCCTGGAAATCCTGCTCTACCGTGCTCATCCCTTTACCCCCCAGCACACGCCCGGCGCTTTAGCTGGCCGGAAGCTACCCGGCCTTTATTGTTTTACGGCGGCCCCGGCAGCTTTAGCCGACGCGGCAGCCAAACGGGCGGACCGTCATGGGCTAGCGTGAAGGCAGATAGGTAAGCGGGTCTTGCGGTTCGCCGTCTTTACGCACTTCAAAGTGCAGCCTGACGTTTTCCGCATCGCTATCGCCCATGGTGGCAATGGTTTCCCCCGCCTTGACCACGTCGTTTTCGCTAACGCTTAAGCTATCGTTGTGCGCATACGCCGACAGGAACTGATCGTTGTGCTTGAGCAATACCAGATTACCGTAGCCGCGTACGCCGCTGCCCGCATAGACCACGATGCCCGGGCCGGCCGCTTTGACAGATTGACCCTTTTCCCCGGCGATATCAATGCCCGCCGTGATGCTACCTTCGTCGTCGAATCGCCCGACCACTTCGCCGTTGACCGGCCACTGCCAGGCGATGTTTTTGGCCGGCGTATAACGGCGCTGTTCGCGCTTTTGCTCGGTTGTGGACGCCGCGGCGCCGGCGGTTTTTTCCTGGCTCTGGCCTGCCTTGGCCACCTGGTTTTTGCTCGTCTTCGCCGCTGGCTTCGTCTTCGGCTCGGCGGCGGGCTTGGGCGCGTCGCTTTCGCTTTTGGCAGCTTTTTTGGCAGCTTTGCCCTTGTCGGCTTCGGGCTGATCCGGCGCCGGCTGAGCGTCCCGCCCGGCGTTGCTGACCGGCTTTTCAGGCAGCAGCCAGTCCACCTGCTGCGTCTGGGCACCGCCCGACGCGGCATTGCCCGCTATCGACGGCTCCAGGCCATCGCGTACCGCGCCGCCAGAGGCGTTCGCCGCCGGCGACGCTTGCCCCCGGGCCTGGCCGGCCCTGGCGCTTTCGCGCAGGCGAATGGTCTGCCCCGGGTAGATGTTGTA
The DNA here is from genome assembly GCF_055379665.1 of Halomonas cibimaris. Lineage (NCBI taxonomy): Bacteria > Pseudomonadati > Pseudomonadota > Gammaproteobacteria > Oceanospirillales > Halomonadaceae > Halomonas > Halomonas cibimaris. The sequence goes on along the minus strand of NZ_AP043828.1, from coordinate 1,702,231 downwards.
GGGCGGGGCGATATCGTTGAGCGCGGCGAGGTTGCGATAGTCAAGGTTGTGCTCCCAGGCAATGCCGTAGAGGGTATCGCCTGACTTGACGGTATACTGCGGCGCGGTTTGCGCCGTTTGCCGCACGTCGTCGGTTACATCGCGCACTAAAGGGCGCGACTGCGAGGTGGTGCAGCCGGCAACGGCAAGGGCCAGCACGGACATCACGAAAATCTTGCGCATGCGACTAGGTCTCCTGTTGGTCAGCGCTTGTTCGGTGAGCATCAGGTGCGGCGCCGCTGGCGGGCGCGCCGCGCCTGGCTTGGCGATTCAACAGCACAACCAGCAGCGCGCCGACAAGCATCAGCCCCAGCACGCCAAGGGTTTGCGCTGAAGCGCCGGTAAGGGTGGCGTAGTCGCCGGGCAGCAGATGGCGATGCGCCAGAGGAATCAGCTGCCCGTCCGGCCCTAGCTGATAGCGTACCAGTTCGCGCCACGGCCAGAGAAGCGGCAGCGAACCCAGGATAAACCCCAGCAGCAGCTGCATGGTGGCGGCATGATGGCGCTGTAAAAGCCACGACAGCAGGCGTGAAAACAGCATCAGCCCGATCACACAGCCCCCGCCGAACAGCGCCATGACCGGCACGTCAAGATCGCGCACGGCCTGCATGACGGTGGCGTAAAGCCCCATCGACAGCAGCAGAAAGCTGCCCGACACGCCCGGCAGCAGCATCGCGCTGATGGCGATGCTGCCGGCCAGCACCAGCATCAGCGCATCGCTGTCCACGGCGAGCATCAGCGGCATCAATGACGGCAGCGCACGGGCCAGCATAAGCCCTAGCCCCAGAAGGATCAGATAGCGCCACCTAAAGCGCTCCCCGACCTGGTGGACCACCAGCGCCGAGGCGGCCACCAGGCCGAAAAAAAAGCCGTCCAGCAGCAGCGGGTACGCCGCCATCAGCCACACGGTCAGATGCGCTACGCTGAAGACGGCCAGCGCCACGCCGGCCAGCAGCGGCAGTAAAAACGCCAGATTCAAATGGCGGGCAGCGCCTTTCACACCGCCGCGCCGCCAGGCACCAATCACCCCCGGGCCAAACTGGCGGATGGTGTGAATCAGCTCGGCGTAAAAGCCGCTGATAAAGGCAATGGTGCCGCCGGACACGCCGGGCACTGCATCGGCTGCCCCCATGCCGGCGCCGGTAAAAAATACGCGTAGCGCGGATCGGCTCACTCCACAACTCCTTCCAGCAAGGGAACAAAGCGCACGCTTTCCAGACGGCGCTGCTCAAACAGACGGCCCGTTCGGCGCACCTGAATCAGCGACTGTGCGCCGTCGCCGGTGGCCACCGGGGCAATCAGCACGCCGCCGTCGCTGAGCTGCTCGAGCAGCGCCTGGGGCAGCGTGCGCGCGCAGGCGGTGAGCACAATGGCGTCAAACGGCGCGGCGCCGGCCCAGCCCAGGGTGCCGTCGGCCACCTTGAGCCGGGCCGGGGCCTCAAGCCATGCCAGGCGCTGGGCGGCCCGGCGATGCAGTGCGGCAATGCGCTCGACGGAATACACCTCGGCGACCAGCCTTGAGAGCAAAAGCGTCTGGTAGCCCGAGCCGCTGCCCAGCTCCAGCACCCGGCGGGGCTCGGCCTGCACCGCAAGCTCGGTCATCCGCGCGACGGTAAGCGGCCGGGAAAGCGTCTGGCCAAAGCCGATGGGCAGCGAGCTGTCTTCGTAGGCCCGCTGGGCCAGCGCCTCGTCGACAAAAAGGTGGCGAGGCTCCCGGGCCATCAGCTCAAGCACGCGCGCATCGCCAATGCCCTGGCGCGCCAGCCGCTTGACCATACGGTCGCGGGTGCGCTGAGAGGTCATGCCCCGCCCGCGCCGGCTGAGCGAATCGCATTCAGGCAAATGCATCCAGCCAGCCCTGCACGTCGGCGCGCGCCGGGTGGCGCGTCAGGTCCATCTGCAGCGGGGTAATCGATACCCAGCCGGCCTCAACGGCGGCAAAGTCGGTGTCTTCGCCGTCGTCGGCGTTTGCACCTGCCGGGGCAATCCAGTAGCGCGTGCGCCCGCGCGGATCGCGGGTTTCCACGGGCTTTTCCGCCGGGCCGCGATAGCCCATGCGGGTCACCTTTACGCCCCGGATAGCCTCCCACGGCAGATCCGGCACGTTGACGTTGAGCAGCGTGCGCGGCGGCAATGACAGATTCCCCGCCGCGCCCACAAGCGTGGCCGCCACTCGGGCGGCGCTGTCGAAGTGGCGCCGCCCGCAAAGCGACACCGCAATGGCGGTCATGCCCAGGTTGCGCCCTTCCATGGCCGCCGCCACGGTGCCGGAATACAGCACGTCATCGCCCAGGTTGCCGCCCTGGTTGATGCCTGAAATCACCAGATCGGGCTTTTCGTCCCAGACGCCGTTAACGCCCAGATACACGCAGTCGGCGGGCGTACCGTCGACGCTGTAAAACCCGTTTTCCAGTGCGGTAAGCGCAAGCGGGCGCGCAAGCGTCAGCGAATTGCTGGCACCGCTACGGTCGCGGTCGGGGGCGACCACGCGCACCTTGGCATGGGCAATCAGCCCGTCGTACAGGGCTCGCAGTCCCGGCGCATGAACGCCGTCGTCGTTGGAAAGCAGCAGTCGCCGCATGGTTGGCTCCTTGTCCTGGCCGGCCTCGCTGCCCTGCCCTATACGGCGGGCAGCGGGGCAAAATCCGGATGATCCATCAGCTCGCGCAGCACAGCGGTGGCAAAACTGCCCCGAGGCAGTGAAAACTCAAGCCTCACCCCGCCGTCGTCCAGCGGTGCAAGCGCCGGCGTGCCCAACCGCAGGCGCAGCGCTCGCCGCCCTGTTTTGGCGCCGGCCTGTTCGATGCCCGCGCAAAGCACGGGATAGTCGCGCGCCAGCTGCGCCTCAAAGCGCTGTGCGGGTGTGGCCGCGTCTGCCGCGCCGTCTTCTGTTCCCCACAGCGGCCCTGTGGGATGCACATCAAGCTCGGCGGCGCGCCGTTCGAGTTCGGCATCGACCTGCTCGACGGCGAACACGCTCTGGGTGCCGTCAAGCATCAGCGTATCGCCGGCAAGCGGCGTGGCCCAGCAGTCTGCCTGCAAGCGCGCACTCAGCAGCTCATTGAACAAAAAGCTGCGCGCGCTGGAAAGCAGCATGCCCTGGCGGTCGTCGCGCTTGCGCCAGCCCCGGGCCAGCAGTGCCCGGGCCCGGGCCAGGTTGCGCCCGCCGGCACCGAAGCGCTGGGGGCCGAAGTAGTTGGGCACGCCGCCTGCGCACAGCGCCTGCCAGCGGGCGGCAACGTCGTCCGCGGCCGCAGCCTCGCCGGTCAGGCGCAGGGTAAAACGGTTGCTGCGGTGTACGCCGCGCTTGAGCTTGCGCGGATGGCGGCCGCGCTCAAGCACCCGGGTGCCCAGCGCCGCCAGCCGCTCCTCCAGCGCCTCCGGGGCGTCCCGGCCGGGCAGGTGGACGCTGAGCCATTGGCGGGTGATCGCAAAGCGGTCCTTCATCCCCGAATAGCCCACCTCGCGCGGCGTGACGCCGCACAGCCGGGCAAGCGCTCTGACGACGTCAAGCGTGGTCTGTTCGCGCTTTTCGATGCGCAGCCAAAGGTGTTCGCCGTGGCCTTCCGGGGCAAAATCAAGGGCTTCATCAACGAAAAAGTCTTCCGGTGCGGCGCGGTAGTCGCCGGGGCGCGGCGGGCCCAGCGTGGCGTCCAGGCAGCGCGCCCAGCTCACAGGTCGCCCCGCCGTGCCAGCAGCACCGCCGCCTCGGCGGCAATGCCCTCGCCGCGGCCGGTAAAGCCCAGCCGCTCGGTGGTGGTGGCCTTGACGTTGACCTGCCCCAGCGAGAGCTTGAGGTCATCGGCCACAGCGCGGCGCATGGCGTCGATATGCGGCGCCATTTTCGGCGCCTGGGCCATCAGCGTGGTGTCCACGTTGACCGGGGTGAAGCCTTCCTTTTCCACCAGCTCAAGCACCCGGCGCAGCAGCGCGCGGCTGTCCGCGCCCTGCCAGGCCGGGTCGGTGTCGGGAAAGTGGCGGCCGATGTCGCCCAGCGCACAGGCGCCCAGCAGCGCATCGCACAGCGCGTGGAGCAGCACGTCGCCGTCGGAGTGGGCGACAAACCCCTGGTCAAAGGGCAGCTTCACGCCGCCGATCATCAGATGGTCACCCGGGCCAAAACGGTGAACGTCAAAGCCGTGGCCGATACGCATGGCAATCTCCCGGTAGTCAACGATAAAGAAACATTAAAGCGAGGCGTTCTGCGCTGTCAGAATCGCCCCGGCCAGCGCCAGATCATCCGGATGGGTGACCTTGAGGTTATCCCGCCGCCCGCCGACCAGCCGCGGATGCCGTCCCAGCGCTTCCACCGCCGAGGCCTCGTCGGTCACCGCCAGGCCGCCGGCGGCGGCGCGCTCCAGCGCGCGGCGCAAAAGGCCGTAGCGAAACCCCTGGGGGGTGAGCGCATGCCACAGCCCGGCCCGGGACTCGGTGCGCGCGCAGGCGCCGCCGGGCGTGGCACGTTTCATGGTGTCTGCCACCGGCATGGCCAGCAGCGCGCCGTCGTCGCTGTCTGCGGCACGCGCCAGCGCACGCACGTCGTCGGGGCTGACGCAGGGCCGGGCTACGTCGTGCACCAGCACAATATCGTCGTCATCGGCCGGCACCGCGCGCAGCGCGCCGAGAACGCTGTCCATGCGTTCTGCCCCGCCGGTGACGCGCTGCCAGCAGGTAAACGCCACCCAGGCCGGCTCAAACCAGGCGTCGCCGTCGTCAAGGCACAGCGCCAGCCGGGCGTTAGGCAGCGCCTGATGGAGCCGCTCAAGGGTGTGCGCCATGATCGGCCGGCCGGCCAGCGGCAAATACTGCTTGGGCCGGTCACCGCCCATGCGCCGCCCCTGCCCGGCCGCGGGCACTACCAGCCAGATCGGGCGGCTCACTGGCCGGCTCCGGGTACCCAGAAAAACTGCTCGTCGGCACGCACCATGCCCATGTCGCTGCGGGCGCGCTCTTCCACGGCGGCCAGGCCGGTTTTGAGGTCCTTGACCTCGGCGGCCAGCCGGGCATTGCGCTCGCGCAGGGGGGCGTTGGCCGCTTCCTGAGCGTCGACGCGGCTTTGCACCTGACGCCATTCCTGCACGCCGCCGCGCCCCAGCCACAGTTTATACTGCAGCAGCGCCAGCAGAGCACAAAGCCCCAGCACCAGCCATTGGCGCAGCCGCGCTTTTTGGGGGTCGCTATGCCGGGGCTTGCTATTCGGGGGTTCGCCACTCATAGGGGGTTTGCCACTCATAGGGATTCGCCACTTATAGAGGGATTCGCCACTCACCGCATACGCCTGCCAAGAAAACATGGGCACCGGCCCATACCGGCCTGCAAGCGGCGCATTATGCCATCAACCGTGCGCAAACGGCCACGCCGCCGGCGGATAATTTCGCAGCCGCCGCCGGGCGAGGCTTAAGTTGGCACGCCTTTGGCCGTTATCATGTAACGTCCTCAGCCCATTTTCCGGAACGCCCATGCAAGCGCCTGATATTCCCGCCTATGAAAGCCGACGGCTCAACGCCCTGCATCAGCTTGACATCCTCGATACGCCGGCAGCAGAGGGCTTTGACCGTCTGACCGAGCTTGCCCGGGATATTTTCGACGTGCCCATCGCGCTGATTTCGCTGGTAGACGAAAACCGCCAGTGGTTTAAATCGCACCCGGGGCTTGCGCCTTAAGAGACCGGTCGCGACGTATCGTTCTGCGCCCACGCCGTCGCCGCTGACGACGCTTTGATCGTTCCCGATACCCTGGCCGATCCTCGCTTTGCCGACAATCCGCTGGTGGGCAACCCGCCCTATATCCGCTTTTACGCCGGCCATCCGCTGCGCCCGCTGGACGATTTGCCGCTGGGCACGCTGTGTTTGATCGACCGCCGGCCGCGCACGTTCAGCGATCGCCAGCGCCGTCTGCTGGCCGGCCTTGCCGGCCAGGCCGAGGCGCTGCTGCAGGAAAACCGGCTGCGCCGGAATTTGGCCCACACCGCCCGGCGCTTCGAGGCGCTGTTTTTTACCAGCGCCACCGCCAAGGTGCGCATTGACCGCACCGGCCGGGTCATCGCCATCAACCCCTTTGCGCTGAGTCTGCTGGGCTATGCAAAAGACGAGGTGGTCGGGCACAACGTCGCCATGCTTACCCCGCCGGAAGTCCAGCCCCACCACGACGGCTATATCCAGCGCTATCTCAACGGCCACCCGCCCCGGGTAATCGGCAAGGGCCGCGAGGTAGAGGCCCGGCACAAGGACGGCCGGCGCATTCCCGTGCATCTGGCCGTCGATGCCATTCGCGATGACAGCGGCCATGTGGAAGAGTTTGTGGGCGTGCTTACCGATCTGAGCGACATTCAGGCCGCCAAGCAGCGGGTGCAAAAAGAGCAGCGCCTGCTGAAAGTGCTCCACCAGGGCATCACCGACTACCCGACGCTGATGTCCGGCGAGACCCTGTGGACGTTTTTAATGGAAGCGCTGCGCGAGCTGACCGACAGCCGCTACGCGCTGATCGGCGAGGTGCTTCCCGGCGAGGACGGCAACGCGCTGAAGGTGCACGCCATCACCGATATTTCCTGGAACGTCGCCTCTCATCGGCTGATGGAGCAGATGCGCGACGGCGAGGTAACGCTGCGCCGGCCGGACACCCTGCTCGGGCGCGTCTACGCCCACGGCGAGGTGGTCATGACCGATGATGTCTACCAGCACCCCCGGCGCGGCGGCTTCCCGCCGGGCCATCCGACTATCGATAACTATCTGGGCGTGCCCATTTACAGCGGCAGAGAGCTGATCGGCATGTACGCCATCGCCAACAGCCGCCAGACCCTGGATGCTTCACTGCTGCGCTGGCTCAAGCCGTTTACCGCCACCTGTGCGCTGCTGATTAATCTCTACCGGCAGATGGCCGAGCGCAACCAGGTCATGACCGATCTGGCTCAGGCGCGGGATCTGGCCCAGCGTGCCAACCAGGCCAAAAGCGAGTTTCTCTCGTCGATGAGCCACGAGCTGCGCACGCCGCTCAACGCCATTCTCGGCTTTGCCCAGCTGCTGTCCAACAGCCAGCGTCATCCGCTGAACGAAAGGCAGTCACGCCAGGTCAACCAGATCGAAAAAAGCGGCCAGCACCTGCTGAGCCTGATCAACGAAGTGCTCGATCTTGCCAAGATCGAGGCCGGGCGCATGTCGCTGTCGCTGGAAAACCTGGCTTTAGCCCAGGTCATCGACGACGCCTGCCAGACCCTTGAGCCCAGCGCCGACGCGGCCGGCATCCGCCTTGCGTTTACCCCGCCGCCGGCCGGCTGGCAGGTGCACGCCGACTACACCCGGGTCAAGCAGGTGCTGTTCAACCTGATTTCCAACGCCATCAAATACAACAGCCCCGGCGGCTCGGTCGAGGTGGCCGCATCTTCCGAAAACGACACGCTGTGCATCCGCATCAGCGATAGCGGCCCGGGCATTCCCGAACATCGCCAGCACGAGCTTTTTGAGCCGTTCAACCGGCTGGACGCTGAAAACGGCGCCATTGAAGGCACCGGCATCGGCCTTGCCATCACCCGGGAGCTGATTGAGCGCATGGGCGGGACCATCGGCGTCGACAGCACCCCCGGCAGCGGCTCGACGTTTTGGTTCACGCTGCCCCGCCGCCCGGACCGCAACGCCGACGACCGGGCGCCGGCCGAACGCCACGCAAGCGCTCGGCCGGCCAGCGCGAAAGCGCTGCAAACGCTGGTCTACGTGGAAGACAACCCCGCCAACCAGCGGCTGATGGAAGATATCATCGACGACATGGACGGGGTCGCGCTGCGCACCGCGCCCAGCGCGGAAATGGGCCTGGAGCTTTTGCGCATCACCCCGGCTGCGCTGGTGATGCTGGATATTCACCTGCCCGGGATGAGCGGCTTTGACGCGCTGGCAGCGATTCGCCGGGATCCGGCGCTGCACCACCTGCCGGTGGTAGCGCTTTCTGCCAGCGCCACCCGGCGCGACGCCAACCAGGCGCTGGAGGCCGGATTTGACGCCTATCTCACCAAGCCGTTAGAAATTGCTAAACTTACGGCAACGCTTGAACGCCACCTTACGCTCTGACGCGCTATGCACGCCCAGCTGACAGGACAAACACCATGCCGCTAGCCGCCAAACACCTTCTGGTTGTCGACGACAACCCTGTCAACGTGGAAATGATGCTGGATCTGCTTGAAGATCACGGTTTTGCTCAGGCCCACGGCTTGAGTGACCCCCGCGAGGTGCTGCGCTACTGCCAGACCCAGTGTCCGGATCTGCTGCTGCTTGATCTGCGCATGCCGCATCTGGACGGCTACGGCGTCATCGAGCAGCTGCGCGAACACTTCGGCCAGCACGCCCCGCCGATTATCGTGCTCACCGCCCAGGTAGACGACGCCACCCGCCACCGGGCGCTGGGCATGGGCGTGCGCGACTTTCTCACCAAGCCGTTCAAACACGATGAAGTGCTCCAGCGCATACGCAACATTCTCGACGTAGAAGAGCGCTTCGTCATTCGCGACCAGCAGGCCACCACGCTTGAACAGATGGTTGCCCGGCGAACCCAGGAGCTCAACCGCCAGTCGCGCACCGACCCCATCACCCGGCTGGCCAACCGCCGCGGGCTCACCCAGGCTTTGCGCGATACCGCCACGGATGCTCCCCGTGCCGGCCTTTTGTTTATTGCCGTGGACGGCATCGAAGACGTCATCCGCCTGCACGGCTACGGCGTTGCCGAGCGCCTGCTGCGCCGGCTGGGCACAGCGCTGGGCGAAACCCTGGACGCCACCGCCCGGCTTGGCCTGTGGGGCGGCAGCGAATTTCTGGTCATCGTCCCGGACGCCTCTATTGATGCGCTCTACGACACCGCCCGGGCGCTGCTGGACACCGTCGACCACGACATCGCCGTGGATGACCTGCTGCTCAGCGTCGATGCGCGCATCGGCATCAGCGAGGCCGACGAGCGCTTTGCCCCGGACCGCCAGGTCCAGATGGCCGCCCTCGCTCTTCCCCAAAAACAAGGCGTGCGCATACAGCGCTACACCCAGGCGCTGGAAGACCAGCAGCGCCAGCGCCTGAGCGTACAGCGCGCGCTGCGCGGCGCAGCCGAGCGCGGCGAACTATCGCTGGCCTTTCAGCCCAAGATCGGCGCGCACCACGGCCGCGTCGTCGGCGCTGAGGCGCTGCTGCGCTGGCATCACCCCCAGCTTGGCCGCGTCTCGCCGGGCCTTTTTATTCCGCTGGCCGAAGCCAGCGGCGATATTTTTGCCATCGGCAGCTGGGTCATCGAGCAGGCGCTTTGGCATATTGCCCAATGGCAAGACGCCTTATGGATGACCCCGGAATTCAACATTGCCGTTAACGTCTCCGCGCGCCAGCTAAACCGCCGCGACTTTGCCGATACGCTGCTCGGCCAGATTCAACGCCACGGCGTTGAGCGGGCGCATCTGGGGCTTGAGGTCACCGAGTCGGGCCTGATGAACGACCTTCACAACGCCCGCCAGCAGCTTGATCGCCTTCACGCCGCCGGCATTGCCATCGCCGTGGACGATTTCGGCACCGGGCATTCCTCGCTTGCCTACTTAAAGACCCTGCCGCTGTCCACGCTCAAGATCGACCGCGCCTTTGTCATGGACCTGGAACACAGCGCCGTTGACCGCCAGCTGGCCCATACCATTACCCAGCTGGCCCACGGGGTCGGCTGCAACGTGGTGGCCGAAGGCATCGAAACCTCGGCCCAGGCCGACTACCTGCACCGTATCGGCTGTGAAATCATGCAGGGATATTTCTACTCGTATCCGCTGCCTGCCGGCGACTTTGCCGCGTTTTGTACCCGCCACGCAGGGGCAGCGCGCCCCGCCTGATGCCACGGAGAGCCCAATGGCCCACGATCTGCTTGACCGCCTGCGCCAGCGCCTGGAAGACCTCAACCGCTCCGAGCGCAAGGTTGCCTGCGTGATTCTCGACGATCCGGCCGCCGCCACCAGCCTGAGCATCGCAAGCCTGGCCCAGGCGGCCGGGGTCAGCGAGCCCACGGTCAACCGCTTTTGCCGCAACTTTGACGCCAAGGGGTACCCGGATTTCAAGATCAAGCTCGCACAGAGCCTGGCCGGCGGCACGCCCTACGTCACCCGCACGGTAGAGCCCGGCGACGGCGCCCGCCAATACACCAGCAAGATCTTCGGCGCCACCATCGCCGCGCTGGACGAGGCGCGCCAGGCCATTGACACGGCCGCCGTGGAGCGCATGGTGGACTTTTTGACCCAAGCCAAGCAGATTCATTTTTTCGGGCTGGGGGCCTCAGGCGCGGTGGCCCAGGACGCCCAGCACAAGTTTTTTCGCTTCAATCTGCCGGTGATGGCCTACGTCGACATCCTCATGCAGCGCATGGTCGCCGCCGCCTGCCACACCGGCGATGTGGTCGTGGTCATTTCCTACACCGGGCGCACCCGGGAGCTGGTGGACATTGCCCGGGTCGCCCGGGAAGCCGGCGCCGTGGTGCTGGGCATCACCGCGCCGGGCTCACCGCTGACGCACGAATGCAGCGCCGTGCTGGAAGTCGACACCCCCGAAGACACCGACCACTACATGCCCATGACCTCGCGGATGATCCAGCTGGCGCTGGTGGATACCCTGGCCACCGGCGTCACCCTGCGCCGGGGCGAGGTGTTTTTGCCCCATCTGAAAAAAATCAAGGACAGCCTGCGCGACACCCGCTTTCCGGTGGAAAAGCGCTAGGCAAATAGCGCAAGGATCGCCGCGCCAGGCAAACGCCGAACGCAAAAAGGGCCTGACGCGTGCGTCAGGCCCTTTTTGCAACAGTATTTGCAACAACAACAGGTGCGGTGTTGACCGCGATGTTCCGTCTTGCATGGCTGGTGCCGGTGGCCGGACTCGAACCGGCACGCCCGAAGGCGGCGGATTTTGAATCCACTGCGTCTACCCATTCCGCCACACCGGCAACAGGCGATGATTATACGCCGTCCGCTTTCTGCGTCAATCGTAACGCCTGACTTTATTGGCGTGACACGCTATCCTGTGCGCCCGATTTTATCCCGTCCCGGGCGTTACCCGGACTCTACACGAGCCTTGCCATGCAGCGTGCCGACTTTACCTACGAGCTCCCCGACGAGCTGATTGCCCGCTACCCGTCAGAACAGCGCAGCGACTGCCGCCTGCTGTGCGCCGATGATCGCGGCGCGCTTGCCCATCGTCGCTTCCCCGAGCTGCTGGAGCTTTTGGAGCCGGGCGATTTGCTGGTGTTCAACGACACCCGGGTAATCCCCGCCCGGCTGCACGGCCGCAAGGCCAGCGGCGGGCGGGTGGAAATGCTGCTGGAGCGCCCGCTGGACGCCCACCGCGGGCTTGCCCACCTGCGTTCGAGCAAGTCGCCCAAGCCCGGCACCGAGCTTATTTTTGAAGGCGACGTGCGCGCCGTGGTGGAGGGCCGCCAGGACGCGCTGTTTGAGCTGCGCTTTGTGGGTGAAACGCCGATGATCGAGCTGCTTGAGCGCCACGGCCACATGCCGCTGCCGCCTTACATCACCCGGGACGACGAGCTTACCGACCGCGAGCGCTACCAGACCGTCTACGCCCGCCGGGACGGCGCGGTGGCCGCCCCCACCGCCGGGCTGCACTTTGACCGCCCGCTGCTCGACGCGCTGGCCGCGAAAGGCGTGGACAGCGCCTTTGTCACCCTGCACGTGGGCGCCGGCACCTTCCAGCCGGTGCGCGCCGACGACATCCGCGACCACCACATGCACAGCGAGTGGCTTGAAGTGGACGAGACGGCCTGCGACAAGGTGCGCGCCGCCCGCGCCGCCGGCCGGCGCGTGATTGCCGTGGGCACCACGGCGGTGCGCTGCCTGGAAACCGCCAGCCGCCAGGCCCCCGCCGGTGAAGTTGCCCCCTACCGCGGCGATACCGATATCTTCATCTACCCGGGCTACGAGTGGCGCTGCGTGGACGCGCTGATTACCAACTTTCACCTGCCGGAGTCCACGCTTCTGATGCTGGTCTCGGCGTTTATCGGCCACGACAACACCCTGGCCGCCTACCGCACGGCGGTGGCCGAGCGCTACGCCTTTTTCAGCTACGGCGACGCCATGCTCCTGACCCGCCACGCCGCCCGGTAGCGCCCTTTCGTCCGTTTTTCTGCGAGCTTTCTGACATGCAAAACCCCAACAAGCGAAGCGAATGTTTCATGCGTTTCGAGCGTCTGTCCGAAGACGGCCGCGCCCGCCGCGGCCGGCTGCATTTTCCCCGCGGCACGGTGGAGACCCCGGCGTTCATGCCGGTGGGCACCTACGGCACGGTCAAGGGCATGACGCCGGAATCGGTCAAAGAGATCGGCGCTGAGATTATTTTAGGCAACACCTTCCACCTGTGGCTGCGCCCGGGGGTTGAGGTGATCGAAGCCCACGGCGATCTGCACGACTTCGCCCAGTGGGACAGGCCGATTCTCACCGACTCCGGCGGCTTTCAGGTGTTTTCCCTGGGCAAGATGCGCAAGATCACCGAAGAAGGCGTACATTTCCGCTCGCCGGTCGACGGCGCCAAGGTGTTCATGGGGCCGGAAGAGTCCATGGCCGTACAGCGCTCGCTGGGCTCTGACGTGGTGATGATCTTTGACGAATGCACGCCCTACCCCGCCACCCACGCCGAGGCCGAGCGCTCCATGGAGCGCTCCCTGCGCTGGGCCCAGCGCTCCCGGGACGCCCACGGCGATTCGCCCTCGGCGCTTTTTGGCATCATCCAGGGCGGCATGTATGACGATTTGCGCAAGCGCTCGCTCCAGGGGCTTTTGGACATCGGCTTTGACGGCCTGGCCATTGGCGGGCTGTCCGTGGGCGAGCCCAAAGACGAGATGCTCAAGGTGCTCGACTACCTGCCCGAATGGATGCCCGACGACACGCCGCGCTATTTGATGGGCGTGGGCAAGCCCGAGGACCTGGTGGAAGGCGTGCGCCGGGGCGTGGACATGTTCGACTGCGTGATGCCCACGCGCAACGCGCGCAACGGCCATCTGTTTGCCGCCGAGGGCACCGTCAAGATCCGCAACGCCGTGCACCGCTTTGATACCGGGCCGCTGGAAGACGGCTGCGACTGCTATACCTGCCGGCACTTCACCCGGGCCTATCTGCACCATCTTTATCGCTGCAACGAAATGCTCGGCTCGATGCTCAATACCATCCACAATTTGCGCCATTATCAGCGCCTGATGGCGGATTTGCGCGCGGCAATTGAAGCGGGTACATTGACGCCCTTCGTGGAGACATTCTATGCCAGGCGTGGCCTGCCCGTGCCGCCTGCGCCGCAATAGCCGCTGCCAGGCCCACGCGTCGGTTTTGCATCATGGTTCCATCTGCCTGTTTCAGGCCCACTAGACGCTTATTTCTCGTCAACCCAGGAGTGCTTTGAATGCTCGATCTTCTCATTTCTCAAGCCCACGCCCAGGAGGCCGGCGGCGCTGCCGGCGGCGGCATCGCCCAGATCGTCATGCTGGTCGGCTTTGTGGTCATTTTCTACTTTCTGCTGTGGCGCCCCCAGGCCAAGCGCGCCAAGCAGCACAAACAGCTGATCGCCAACCTGGAAAAAGGGGACGAAATCGTCATCGGCGGCGGTTTGGTCGGGCGCATCACCAAGGTCAGCGACGAGTTTTTGAGCATGGACATTGCCGACGGCACCACGGTCAACGTACAGAAAAGCGCCGTTGCCGCGGTACTGCCCAAGGGCACCATCAAGTCCATCTGATCTGACACAGCCCTGCCGGACGCCGCCGCTACACCGGCAGGGATGCCACGGTGAACGATGGCACGCCTTGCTGCGCACTGCCCGGCAGTGCGCAGCGTTCCGTTCGATATTCAAGGCAGGGCTTACATGCTCAACCGTTACCCGCTGTGGAAGTATCTGCTCATTGTGGCCGTTTTGCTGGCCGGGCTGATTTACTCGCTTCCCAACCTGTTTCCTCAAGATCCCGCCGTTCAGATCAGCACGCAAGGCGATCGCCCGCTCAGCGAGCGCCAGCTTGAGCGCGTCACCGACGTCCTGCAAAACAACGATATCGCCGTCAAGCGCACCGAACGGCAAAACGGCCAGTGGCTGCTGCGGCTGAACCACGCCGACGACCAGCTGCGCGCCAAAGAGCTCATCGGCGACACCCTGGATGACGAGGTCACCGTCGCGCTCAATCTGGCCGAGGCCACGCCGGGCTGGCTCAAGGCGTTCAACGCCTCGCCGATGACGCTGGGTCTTGACCTGCGCGGAGGCGTTCACTTTCTGCTCGAAGTCGACATGGACGCCGCACTTTCCCAGCGGCTCGAAGTCAACGCCAGCGCCATGCGTGAGCTGTTGCGCGACGAGCGTATCCGCTATCGCAACACCGAAATCAGCGGCCGCTCGCTGTCGCTTGAGTTTGCCAGCGCCGAAGACCGCGACGACGCCCGCCGGCTGATCCGCCGGGAATTTCCCGACTTTGACTACCAAAGCGAAGGCGACGGCCGCGGCGCGACCCTTGCCATGACGCTCACCGACGCCAAGGTCAACGAGATCCAGGACTACGCCATCAACCAGAACCTCACGACGCTGCGCAACCGCGTCAACGAGCTGGGCGTGGCCGAACCCAAGGTGCAGCGCCAGGGCCCCAACCGCATCGTGGTGGAGCTGCCCGGCGTACAGGACACAACCGAAGCCAAGCGCATTGTCGGCGCCACGGCCAACCTGGAGTTTCGCCTGGAAGCGCGGCCGGATACCCCGGACCGCGAGACCGAGACCATCGCCTTTCGCAACTCGCCCGGGCGCGATGCCACGGTGCTGCGCGATGTGATCATCACCGGCGACAGCGTCTCCAGCGCCAGCCAGAGCTTCGATGAAAACGGCGGCCCCCAGGTCAGCATCAACCTCGACGGCACCGGCGGCACGCTGATGAACCGTGCCACCCGGTCCAACATCGGCCGCAACATGGCGGTGGTGTATATCGAGCACAAAAGCGCAGACCGCGAAGTCACCGATCCGGAAACCGGGGAGACCAAAACGGTTCGCGACCCCTACGTCGAGCGCGGCATCATCAGCCTGGCAACGATCCAGAGCGCCTTTGGCAACAGCTTTCGCATTACCGGGCTGGACTCTTCCTCGGAGGCATCCGAGCTTGCCCTGCTGCTGCGCTCGGGCTCGCTGGCCGCGCCTATCTATTTCGCTCAGGAGCGCACCATCGGCCCCAGCCTGGGGCAGAAAAACGTCGAGCGCGGACTGCTCTCGGTACAGATCGGCCTGTTGCTGGTGGTGGCCTTCATGCTGCTGCGCTACAAGCTGTTTGGCCTTTTTGCCAACATCGCCCTGGCGTTCAACCTGACGCTTTTGGTGGCGGTCATGTCGCTTCTGGGGGCCACGCTTACGCTGCCGGGCATTGCCGGTATCGTGCTCACGCTGGGCATGGCGGTCGATGCCAACGTGCTGATATTCGAGCGCATCCGCGAAGAGCTGCACCATGGGCTGTCCGCCCAGCAGGCGATCCACGCCGGCTACGAACGGGCCTTCACCTCCATCGTCGATGCCAACATCACCACGCTGCTGGTGGCGGTGATTCTGTTCTCCATCGGCACCGGGCCGGTCAAGGGCTTTGCCGTGACGCTGTCCATCGGCATTTTGAGCTCCATGTTCACCGCGCTGCTGGTATCGCGCGCCATGGTCAACCTGACCTATGGCGGCAAGCCGGTGAAAAAGCTCTGGATCTAATCTCGGCGTACGGCACAGACTTCAAGAGGTAGCAATGAAATCCCTGACAAACCGGCAAATCGACTTCATGGGACGGCGCCGCTGGGCGTTTCTCTTCTCCGGCATTTTGCTGCTGGTGTCGATTGGCGCGCTGTTCGTCCAGCAGCTCAACCTGGGGCTGGACTTTACCGGCGGCACGCTGATCGAGGTGCGCTATCAAAGCGCCCCGGCGCTCGATGCCATTCGCCAGATACTCGAACAAAGCGGTTTCCAGGACGTCGCCGTGCAGACCTTCGGCGCCTCCACCGAGGTGCTGATTCGGCTGCAGCAGGCCTTCGATGCCGACGTGGGTAACGAGGTCGTCACGCTGCTGCGCGACAGCGGCGCCAGCGTCGACCTGGTGCGTGCGGAGTTCGTCGGCGCCCAGGTGGGCGATCAGCTGCGCGACCAGAGCGGCCTTGGCATGCTGGTAGCGCTGGGCGTGGTGATGCTCTACGTGGCGTTTCGCTTTCAGTACAAGTTTGCCCTGGGCGCGCTGTTTGCCCTGCTGCACGATGTCATCATCGTGGTGGGGATCTTTGCGCTGTTCGGCCTGGAGTTCGATCTTACCGTACTGGCGGCCATTCTTGCGGTGATCGGCTATTCGCTAAACGACACCATCGTGGTCTACGACCGCATTCGCGAGACCATCCGCACCTCGCAAATCACCGACATGGCGCAGATCTTCAACGAAGCGATCAACGCGACGCTGTCGCGGACGCTGGCCACCTCGGGCACCACGCTGCTGGTGCTGCTGGCGCTGCTGTTTCTGGGCGGCGACATGATCGAAAACTTCGCCGTTGCGCTGTTAATCGGCATCGTGGTGGGCACGTTCTCCTCGATCTACATTTCCGGCGCGCTGCTGATTCCGCTCAAGCTCAGCCGCGAGGATCTGATTGCGCCGCAAAAACCCCAAAACGAAGAGGAAGAAGAGCTGCCCTAGGCCGCTGCAAACGTCCCCATGCAAAAGCCCCTGCCGAGAGATTCGACAGGGGCTTTTTTGCGGGGCGACGCAACGTGGCGAGCGCCTAGACAGAGGCGGCCAGCGTCTAGAAGTGCGGCGTGAGCTGCTTGACCAGCGCCTTGTAAAGCCGCGGGCCGGCGGCCATCAGCAGGCCTTCGGGCTTAATCGCCGGCTGGCCGTCCGGGGTGCCGATAAGCGCGCCGGCTTCTTTCAGCAGCAGCGTGCCGGCATACATATCCTGTTCTTCCAGCCCCATCACAAAGGCGCTATCCACTCGACCGGTCGCCACTTCGCAAATATCCAAAAGGCCGCTGGCCGAGGCCGTCAGCGCCTCAACGCCCGGACCCAGCTGCTGGGTAACGGTCAAGTAGGCGGGCAGATGGCGGCGGCGCAGCCAGGACGGCGGCAGGCTCAGCGCCATGCGCGTACCGGCCACCGCGCTGGCCCGGCTTACTCGCATGCGCTTGCCGTTGTGCTGGGCGCCGCCGCCGCGGGTGGCGAGGTATTCATCGTCGGCAAAGGGGCAGACGATCACGGCATGCTCCGGGCGGCCCTTCACCCGGCATACCGCCGAGATGGCGAAGTCCGCACCGGCAACCGCAAGGCTTGAGTAGCCGTGCATCGGCTCGATGTGCCAGACAACGTCTTGCCCTTCCCCTTCACCGGCGCGGTGCGAGGTAAAGCGCCCGGCTACGCCGTGCTGCGGATAGCCGCGCGCCAGCTGCTGGACAATAATGGCCTCGGCCTTGGCGGCCGTGTCAGCCAGCAGCAGTTCGAGGTTGGTTTCATCGTGGGCGTTTTCAATGCGCTCGCGGATGCGTAAAAATTGATCAGCGGCTTTGCGCGTGGCGCGCAGCGTGAACTGAACCATCGGATTCATGGGCAAACCTTGTGACGAAAAGGTGAAGAACAGAACTGTTAAAGAACGGGGTCGGCAGCGGCGTGAAAAGTACGGCGGCCCGGCGCGCAGGCCGTATCGCTGCCAGGAGCGCGTCGCGGCAGGCGATGCCGCGCTGGGCGGCGATTCTAGCAGAGCCCGTGCCCGGGTACCACGCAGGCGTGCTAGAATAGCGCCCCTTTGTTATATGACCCAACCGTTGAGTCCTGCTATGCTCACGCGCCTTCGCACCGTCCTTATCGGCACCAGCCACGCCGGCAACATCGGCGGCGTGGCCCGCGCCATGCACAACATGGGGCTTGATGATCTAGCGCTGGTCGCCCCGCGCAGCAGCGTCATCCACCAGGACAGCATCTCCCGGGCCTCCGGCGCCGATCATCTGCTGCACAGCGCCCGGATAAGCCCGACGCTGGACGACGCCGTGGCCGACTGCACCTTTGTCGTCGGCGCCAGCGCCCGCAGCCGCACCCTGCCCTGGCCCATGCTCTCGCCGCGAGCGCTGGCCGCGCGCCTGCCCGAGGAAACCCGGCAGCCAAACGCCCGGGTAGCACTGGTCTTTGGCCGCGAAGACAGCGGGCTGACCAACGACGAGCTGCAGCGCTGCCATGCCCACGTGCACATCCCCACCAACCCCGACTTCAGCTCGCTGAACCTCGCCGCGGCGGTGCAGGTGGTGGCCTACGAGTGCCGCACGGCCTGGCTGGAACGGCAGGCCACGCCGGCGGATGACGGCAGTGCCGATGATGCGGGGCTTGCCACCCACGCCGATCTGGAGCGCTATTTTGCTCATCTGGAGCAGACGCTGACGGCCGTTGGCTTTCACGATCCCGACAAGCCGCGCCAGCTCATGGCGCGCCTGCGCCGGCTCTATCTGCGCGCCCGCCTCGAACCGCTGGAAATCAACATCCTGCGCGGCATCCTGACGGCCACCGACAAGGCCAGCCGGCCGCCGCGCTCTTGAATCCGGCCGCCGGCGCCGCCAGTGTTAGCCCTTCGGCGCGCGTCGCCGGATGCCCCACCCACTGAAGGAAAGGCCGCATGTTTAAACGCCTGCGCGAAGACATTAACAGCGTGTTTACCCGCGATCCGGCCGCACGCAATTTTTTTGAAGTGCTGACCAACTACCCCGGCCTGCACGCCCTGCTGATGCACCGCTTTCACCACTGGCTGTGGAACCGCGGTGCCAAGTGGCTGGCGCGCACGCTGTCGACGTTCGCCCGCTTTCTCACCGGCATCGAGATTCATCCCGGCGCCACCATCGGCCGGCGCTTTTTCATCGATCACGGCATGGGCGTGGTGATCGGCGAGACCGCGCTGATCGGCGACGACGTGACCCTGTATCACGGCGTCACCCTGGGCGGCACCAGCTGGCACAAGGGCAAGCGCCACCCGACGCTTGGCAACGGCGTCATCGTCGGCGCCGGGGCCAAGATACTCGGCCCGCTCACCCTTGAGGCCGGCGTCAAGGTCGGCTCCAACGCCGTGGTCACCAAAGACGTTCCCGAAGGCGCCACCGTGGTGGGCATTCCCGGCAAGATCGTCAAGCGCGCCGAGCCCGACACAGAGCAGTCCCTGGACATCGACCCCGATCGGCGCGAAGCCATACGCCAGAAATTCGGCTTTGACGCCTACGGCGTCAGCCAGGACATGCCCGACCCGGTGGCGCGCTCCATGCAGGCCATGCTGGACCACATGCACGCAGTGGACGAGCGCATCGAAAAAATGTGCGCAACGCTTACCCGGCTGGACGCCAGCTACCGCAAAGGCGAGCTGCCTGAGCTGCGCGATGAAGACTTCGCCGACGTGCTGGGCGAAGCCGCTGGAGACTGCGCCCGCCACGCCGCCGGCCGGGACGATTCACCCCGCGCGCCGAAGACGCCGGACGACGCGGCGGCCGAGGGCGGCTCGGAGAAAGGTTGACCGCCGCGCTCAGGCTTTCCCATAATGGGCGCACCTTTGCATCAACGCGCTCAGCCGAGCGCCGGGGGCTTGCCATGCGTTTGACCACCCTATGCGCTTAACCACCAAGGGGCGCTATGCCGTCACCGCCATGCTGGATCTGGCGATCAACGCCGACGCCACGCCGGTCAACCTTGGCGACATTGCCCGGCGCCAGAGCATTTCGCTGTCCTATCTGGAGCAGCTTTTTGCCCGGCTGCGCCGCGCGGGGCTGGTAAAAAGCGTACGCGGCCCCGGCGGCGGCTATCTGCTGGCACGGGCGCCGGCGGCCATCAGCGTCTCCACCATTGTCGATGCGGTAGACGAAACCGTCGACGCCAGGCGTTGCCAGGGGCTTTCCGACTGCCAGCAGGGCCAGACGTGTTTGACTCACCACCTGTGGTGCGAGCTGTCCGGGCAGATACGCCACTTTCTCGACGCCGTCACGCTTGAACAGCTGCGCCAGCGCCCCGATGTACAGCGGGTTGCCGTGCGCCAGCAGGGCCGCCCGGACGCCGACATCCTGGCCTCTTCGCCCTAGCGCTCTCCTTTTACGCTGCCTGATTTGATACCAACGCCATGACGCATACCACACCCGCGCTGCCCGTTTACCTTGACTACGCTGCCACCACCCCGGTGGACGATCGCGTGGCCGCCGTCATGCAGCGCTACCTGACGGCTGATCAGCTCTACGCCAACCCCGCCTCGCGCAGCCATATGCTGGGCTGGCAGGCCGAACAGGCCGTGGAGCAGGCGCGCCGCCAGGTGGCCGACGCCATACACGCCGACCCGCGCGAAATCGTCTGGACCAGCGGTGCCACCGAGGCCGACAACCTCGCGCTGACCGGCTTTATGCGCGCCAACCGCGCGCGCGGCATGCACCTGGTGACCTCGATCATCGAGCACAAGGCCGTGGTAGACACCGCCGCCGCGCTGGAAAGCGAAGGCTTTGCAGTGACCTGGCTGACCCCCGGCGCGGACGGGCGCATCACCCCCGAACAGCTGCGCGGCGCCATGCGCGACGACACCGCGCTGGTATCGCTGATGGCGGTGAACAACGAGCTTGGCAGCGTCAACGACATCGCCGCGCTGGCCGACGTCGCCCACGCGTTCGGCGCGGCCTTTCATACCGACGCCGCCCAGGCCATCGGCCGCGTACCGCTGGACGTGGCCGCCCAGGGCATTGATTTGATGTCGCTTTCCGCGCACAAGGCCTACGGCCCCAAGGGCGTGGGCGCGCTCTACGTCAAGCGCCATCCGGACATCCGCGTGGAGGCGCTGATTCACGGCGGCGGTCACGAGCGCGGCATGCGCTCAGGCACGCTGCCCACCCATCAGATTGCCGGCATGGGCGAGGCCTTTGCCCTGACGCACCGGGAAGGCGAGGCCGATCAGGCCCACATTACCGCGCTGGCCGAACGTTTTCTCGGCGGGCTTGCCCAACTGGGGGACGTTCATCGCAATGCGCCGAGCGAGGCGAGCCTGCCCAACATCATCAACGTCGCCTTTGGCGGCGTGGACGGCGAATCGCTGCTGATGGCGCTGCGCGACGTGGCGGTCTCCACCGGCTCGGCGTGCAACTCAGCAAGCGTCGACCCGTCCTACGTGCTGCTGGGCGTGGGCGTGCCGCGCCGGCTGGCGCTGGCTTCGCTGCGCTTTAGCTTCGGCCGCTTTACCACCGAGGCCGAAGTCGACCACGCCGTGGGCGTATTGCAGCACGCCATTACCGGCCTGCGGAGGTAGCCTTTCACCGCCGCCACGCAGGCCCTAACGCACTTTACAGACGACGGCTTCAAACAGGAGGTCCGCCATGGCCACGCTTAGCATCACCCCCGCCGCCGCCGAGCAGATTCAGCACGTGCTTGCCGAGCGCGGCGCAGGTCTTGGCCTGCGCGTATCGGTCAAGCCTTCGGGATGCTCCGGCTACAGCTACGTGCTCAACTTTGCCGACGAAGCCGCCCCGGACGACGCCCACTTCGAGGATCACGGCGCCCAGGTGTTCGTCGCCCCGGAGGCGCTGGACATGCTTGACGGCAGCGAAGTGGACTACGTCAACGAAGGGCTCAACCGCTACTTTCGCTTCAACAACCCCAACGTCGCCGACGAGTGCGGCTGCGGCGAAAGCTTTACCGTATAGCGGGCAGTATTCACAGCCGGGATGAAGCGCTATAATCGCGCCACCCCGCCGCCGGCCCGGCATTGCCGTACCGGCGGCGGTGCTTTTTCCCTGCCGCTTTGCGCGGCATCGTGTTGAAACACTAGCTTGGCGGACACCCCGGCGTGTCACGCCCTATCAGGAGATTTGTCGACATGGCGAACGAACGCACGCTGTCCATCATCAAGCCCGACGCTGTTGCCAAAAATGCCATCGGTGAGATCATTTCGCGCTTTGAAAAAGCCGGCCTCAAGGTCGTCGCCGCCAAAATGATCCGGCTTTCTGAAGAAAACGCCGGCGGCTTTTACGCCGAGCACAAAGAGCGCCCCTTCTTTGGTGCCCTGGTGGATTTCATGACCTCCGGCCCGGTGGTCGTCCAGGTGCTGGAAGGCGAAGACGCCATCGCCAAAAACCGTGATCTGATGGGCGCGACCAACCCCAAGGATGCCGAAGCCGGCACCATCCGCGCCGACTTCGCCGAAACCATCGACGCTAACGCCGTTCACGGCTCCGACTCCGTCGAGTCCGCCGAGCGTGAAATCGCCTACTTCTTTGGCAACGACGAAATCTGCCCGCGCTAAACGCGGCCGGGCCGCCCTATCCGTTGCCGGTCCTTTTCGCGGGAGCTACGCTCCCGCCTTTTTTCCGACGCTGACCGCCATGACCACTGCCGCTTCGCAAAACGCTTGTTCCATTCCTGCTACCCACGCGACGTCTGCCGCCCCGGGCCAGTCGCCCGAACGGATCAACCTGCTGGGCATGCCTCGCGCGCAGCTGGAGGCGTTTTTTCTCTCCATCGGCGAAAAGAAGTTTCGCGCCGCCCAGCTGATGAAGTGGATGCACCACGAAGGCTGCGACGACTTCGACGCGATGACCAACCTGTCCCGTGCGCTGCGCGAAAAACTTGCACGCCTGGCCGAAGTGCGCGGCCCGTCGGTGGTCTACGAAGGCACCTCCCAGGACGGCACGCGCAAGTGGGTGCTGGAAGTCGAAGACGGCAGCTACGTGGAAACCGTGCTGATTCCCGCGGACAACGGCAAGCGGCGCACGCTTTGCGTATCCTCACAGGTGGGCTGCTCGCTGGACTGCAGCTTTTGCTCCACCGGCAAGCAGGGCTTTCAGCGCAACCTCACCGCCGCCGAGATCATCGGCCAGGTGTGGGTCGCTTCGCATAGCGAGGCCCCGCAGCGCGACAGCCGCCAGCGCCCGGTGACCAACGTGGTCATGATGGGCATGGGCGAGCCGCTGCTCAACTACGACAACGTCGTCCCGGCCATGCAGCTGATGCTTGAAGACAACGGCTACGGGCTGTCCAAGCGCCGGGTGACGCTTTCCACCTCGGGCGTGGTGCCCAAGATTGACAGGCTCAGCGACGACATCGACGTAAGCCTTGCGATCTCGCTGCACGCCGCCAACGACGAGCTGCGCAACGAGCTGGTGCCGCTCAACCGCAAGTACAACATCGCCACGCTGCTCGACGCCTGCCGGCGCTATCTGGACAAGAGCCCGGAAAACCGCCAGATCACCGTCGAATATACCCTGATCGCCGGCGTCAACGACCAGCAGCACCACGCCCGCGAGCTGGCCGCCGTGCTTGAAGGCCTGCCGTGCAAGATCAACCTGATTCCGTTCAACCCGTTTCCCCATTCAGGCTACGAGACGCCCTCGCGCAACCAGTGCATGCGCTTTCAGCGCTGGCTCGACGAGCTGGGCTACACCGCGCCGATGCGCATGGCGCGCGGCGACGACATCGACGCCGCCTGCGGCCAGCTGGTGGGCCGGGTCAAGGACCGCACCAAGCGCCAGGCCCGCTATATTCAGTCCATACAGCTTGATGCCCACTAGCGTCGTCTTGACTTGTGCCGGCCACAGCGCTTTGATGAATGCGCTTTCAAGCGCCGCCCGTCGCCGGGTGTCATCACGCCGCTGCACATCACTTTCATGAGGATAGCGATGTTTTGCCGCCGTCAGCTGCCCTGTCTTTGCCATGCCCCTGCGGTGCTCGTTTTTTGCACCGCGCTATGGCTGACCGGATGCGCGACGTCTTCTTCGCTTTCCTCTTCCAAGCGCCCGGATGCCGGCAGCGCCTATACCCGGCTAGGCCTTGCCTACCTGGAGCAAAACAATCTGCAGCGGGCGCTTAACGCCCTGGATCGCGCCGAACAGCTCAATCCTGACAGCCCCGAAACGCTGCAGGCGCTGGCGCTGGTCTACCAGCGCCAGGGCGAGGACGATCTGGCCGCCCGGCAGTTCCAGCAGGCCCTTGAGGCCGACGCCGACTTTACCCGGGCACGCAACAACTACGCTGCCTTTCTTTATCAGCAAGGGCAGTATCAGCGCGCCTGCGAGCAGCTGAAAATCGCCGCCCAGGACACCAAATACGCACACCGGGCCCGGCTTTTTACCAACCTCGGGCAGTGCTATGCCGCCCTGGATCAGATACAGCGCGCACGAGACAGCTTCATACGCGCCGGCGAGATCAACCCGCGTCAGGCGCGCAGCCACTGGCTGCTGGCCCGGCTGGAATTCAGCCAGGGCCATCACGACCGCGCATGGTCGGCGCTGCAGCGCTTTTTGCAGCTCGGCCGGCCAACGCAAAAAGCGCTGGAAATGGCCGTCGAGCTGGCCCGGGAGCGCGGCGACACCCGGCTTGCCGAGCGCTATCGCCGCCGGCTGGACGGCACCGGCGAGGCGCCCTGATCACCGCTTTGATGAAGGATGCTCAGCCATGAGCGACACACATAACGCCGAATACGCTGACGACCAGCCCGGCACCTCTCCCGGCCAGCTGCTGCGCTGTGAGCGCCAGCGCCAGGCGCTTTCCCTTGAGGAGGCCGCCAACGCCCTGCACCTGCGCCCGGCCGTGGTTTCAGGGCTGGAGCAGGATGACTACGCTGAAATTCCCATCGCCACCTATCGCCGCGGCTATCTGCGCACCTACGCCCGCTATCTGGGCATGGACGAAACGCCCGTGCTGGACGCCTACCGCGCCCGTCACGGCACCCCCGACAGCGAACGCGTGATCAAGCCGGTATCGGTCACGCGGCCGCCTTCAAAGCTGGGCGGGCTTTTGTTCAAGCTGGTCACGCTTTTGGTCATTGCCGGGCTGATCGGCGTCACCGTGACCTGGTGGCAAAGCCGCGGCGGCAGCGCCCCGCCGGCGCTGGAAGACAGTGCCACAAGCCCGGCCAATGCCCCAACGACGACCGATACGCCACCGACGACCGACGCTGCAGGCGAGCTGCCTGATCCTTTGCCCGACGACACGCCGGATCCCGGCGCAAAGGCCGCCACTGACAGCGCCTCAGCGGCCGCCGACGCACCGGAGCGCACCGCCGTGGCCGCGCCGGCCGCCCCAACAGACGCCGCGCTGACCGCCGCGGCCCGCGTTGCAGACGCCGCAGCGTCTGCAACGCGCGAAGCCGAAAGCGCCGCCGACGCCAACACCCTGGCACTGACGTTTAACCAGCAATCGTGGACGGAAATTTTCGATGCCCGCGATCAGCGCGTATTTGTCGGTTTGCAACAGCCCGGCACCGAGGCGCGCGTTGAAGGTCAGCCGCCGTTTCGTTTAACCATCGGCAACGCCACCGGCGTCGAGCTGCGCTATCAGGGCAAGGTCGTTGACCTTGCCGCGCAGGCCGGCGCCAACAACGTTGCCCGCTTCACCCTGGGAGAGTGACCCGCCGTATGCACGCCCCGTCCCCTATTCAGCGCCGCGTTTCGCGCCAGATTCACGTAGGCCATGTGCCGGTCGGCGGCAACGCGCCGATTTCCGTGCAGAGCATGACCAATACCGACACGCTCGACGTCGAGGCCACCGTGGGCCAGGTGCGCCAGCTGGAAACCGCCGGCGCCGACATCGTGCGCGTCTCGGTGCCCAGCATGGACGCCGCCGAGGCCTTCGGCCGCATCCGCCAGGCGGTCAACGTGCCGCTGGTGGCCGACATCCATTTCGACCATAAAATCGCGCTGCGCGTCGCCGAGCTGGGGGTTGACTGCTTGCGCATCAACCCCGGCAACATCGGCCGCGAAGACCGCGTGCGCGCGGTGGTCAGTGCCGCCCGTGATCGCGGCATTCCCATGCGCATCGGCGTCAACGCCGGCTCGCTGGAAAAGTCCCTGCAGCGCAAGTACGGCGAGCCCACGCCGGAGGCGCTGGTGGAATCCGCCCTGCGCCACATCGACCATCTTGACCGGCTCGACTTTCAGGAATTCAAGGTCAGCGTCAAGGCCAGCGACGTGTTCATGGCCGTGGCCGCCTACCGCGATCTGGCCGCACGCATCGAGCAGCCGCTGCACCTGGGCATTACCGAAGCCGGCGGGCTGCGCTCGGGCACGGTCAAATCCTCCATCGGGCTTGGCATGCTGCTGATGGACGGCATCGGCGACACCGTTCGCGTGTCGCTGGCCGCCGATCCGGTGGAAGAGGTCAAGGTCGGCTTTGACATGCTCAAAAGCCTCAAGCTGCGCTCCAAGGGCATCAATTTTGTTGCCTGCCCCAGCTGCTCGCGGCAGAATTTCGACGTGATCGACACCATGAACCAGCTCGAAGAGCGCCTTGACGACGTGATGACGCCGCTGGACGTGTCGATTATCGGCTGCATCGTCAACGGCCCCGGGGAAGCCAAGGAAAGCGATCTGGGGCTGACCGGCGGCAGCCCTGCCAACCTGCTGTATATCGACGGCAAGCCGGCGCAAAAGCTGCGCAACGACCATCTGGTCGACGATCTGGAGCGGCTGATCCGCGACAAGGTGCGCGAAAAACAAAAGCGCGAAAAAGATACCATCGCCCGCAGCGTGTAAGCCGGCGTGCGCGATACACAAGGAGTTTTCATTGAGCCAGTCTGCAGCCCCCAGCGCTAAAAAGATCCAGGCGATTCGCGGCATGAACGATTTGCTGCCCGCAGAAAGCCCCTGCTGGCAGTTTTTTGAAGCCAAGGTGCGCAGCCTCATGGCGCGCTACGGCTTTGCCGAAATTCGCACGCCCATCGTCGAGCAGACCGCGCTGTTTGCCCGCTCCATCGGCGAGGTCACCGACATCGTCGAAAAGGAAATGTACACCTTCGACGACCGCAACGGCGACAGCCTCACCCTGCGCCCGGAAGGCACCGCCAGCTGCGTGCGCGCAGCCATGCAGCACGGCCTTTTGCACAACCAGACCCAGCGGCTGTGGTACCAGGGGCCGATGTTTCGCCACGAGCGCCCGCAAAAGGGCCGCTACCGCCAGTTCCATCAGGTGGGCGTGGAAACCTACGGCTTTGACGGCCCGGACATCGACGCCGAGGTGATTTTGCTCTCGGCCCGGCTGTGGCAGGAGCTGGGACTTGCCGAGCACGTCACCCTGGAGCTCAACTCGCTGGGCTCAAGCGAGGCCCGCGCGGCCTACCGCGATACTCTGGTGGCCTACTTCGAGCAGCACGCCGAGGTCCTGGACGACGACGCCAAACGCCGCCTGACGACCAACCCGCTGCGCATTCTGGATTCCAAGAATCCGGCCATGGCAGAGGTCATTGCCGGCGCGCCGCAGCTGATTGATCATCTCGACGACGCCTCGCGTGAGCACTTTGCGCGTTTGCAAGCCTTGCTCGACGCGGCAGGGATCCACTACGTCATCAATCCGTGGCTGGTACGCGGGCTGGATTACTATTCGCGCACGGTGTTTGAATGGACCACCGAGGCGCTGGGCAGCCAGGGCACGGTATGTGCCGGCGGGCGCTACGACGGCCTGGTCGAGCAGCTGGGCGGCAAGCCCACCCCGGCGGTAGGCTTTGCCATGGGCATTGAGCGGCTGATTTTGCTGCTGGAAACCCTTGATTTGATTCCCGCCGAGGCGCGTTTCGGCGCTGAGGTGTACCTGTTGCCGCTGGACGACAGCGCCACACCCCAGGCGCTGGCGCTGGCCGAGCAGCTGCGCGACGCCCTGCCCGAGCTTTCGCTGACGCTGCACTGCGGCGGCGGCAGCTTTAAAAGCCGAATGAAAAAGGCCGACAAAAGCGGCGCGGCGCTGGCTTTGCTGCTGGGCGAGGACGAATGCGCCGACCAGGCAGCGACGCTTAAATTTCTGCGCGACGACCGCGAGCAGCAGCGTCTGCCCCAGCATGAGCTGGCCGACGCCCTTGCCGCGCTGCTGGGACACGCCCGGCATACGCGCTAACCCACTGCCCTGATCGGCCGAGTGCTGTCCGGCACTGCGTGACCGGCACCAACCGTTTCAAGGAGGCCGCCCGTGGCGGAGCTGAAAACCGAAGAAGAACAGATTGCAGCGATCAAGCGCTGGTGGAAAGAAAACGGCACCTCGCTGATCGCAGGCCTGGTACTGGCCGGGGCCGGCGTATTCGGCTTTCAGGCCTGGCAGAACTATCAAAACGGCCAGGCCGAAGCCGCGTCCCTGCGCTATCAGCAGCTGGTCGCGGAGACCGCCACCCAAGCCGGCGCCGACTCGGCCGACGAGCAGGCGCTGGCCGGCGCCCGCAGCACCGCCGCTGCGCTTGTCGACAGCCACGGCGGCTCGCTCTACGCCGAGCTTGCCCTGCTGATCGACGCCCGCCTGGCGGTGCAGCAGGGCGATCTGGAAGGCGCGCGCGCCTCGCTGGAGCAGGCGCAGGAAAACTCCCCGCGGCGCTACGTGCAAAGCCTCGCCCGGCTGCGCCTGGCACGCCTGGACGTTGCCTCCGGCGAGGCGCAACAGGCGCTTGACCGGCTGGACGACAGCGTCGTCGACCCGCTCGCCGCACAGCGCCATAACGTGCGCGGCGATGCCTGGTTCAAGCTCGGCCGTGAGGACAACGCCCGCAGCGCCTGGCAGCAGGCACAGGCGCTGACCGACGAACAGGACCGCCCGCTTTACGGACTGGCGCTAAAGCTCGACGA
This sequence comes from Halomonas cibimaris, assembly GCF_055379665.1. Taxonomy (NCBI): domain Bacteria; kingdom Pseudomonadati; phylum Pseudomonadota; class Gammaproteobacteria; order Oceanospirillales; family Halomonadaceae; genus Halomonas; species Halomonas cibimaris. The sequence goes on along the minus strand of NZ_AP043828.1, from coordinate 1,673,642 downwards.
CCTGGGCACCGACGATCTCGCCGCCAGCGTCCGCACGCCTGCTCCTTCGGGCCAACGTGAGGCCACGCCATGATCGCGACTTCTTCTCCCCGCCGGCGGTTTTCTGCCCGGCGCCTGGGCCTTGGCGCCGCTGCCGTCGCCCTGCTGGCCGGCTGCGCAAGCCAGGGCGAGCCGCTGTATACGCCGCAGGCGCTCACCGACATCGACGCCACCACCCGCCTCGACACCCGCTGGGACACCGGCATCGGCGACGGCCTGGGGCGGGCGCGCTATCCGCTGACCCCGGCCCGGGACGGCAAGCAGCTGTTCGCCGCCGACGCCGAAGGGCTGGTGGTCGCGCTGAACGCCGACTCCGGCGAGCGCGTCTGGGAAGTCACGCTGGAAAGCGCCGTTTCCAGCGGGCTTTCCGCCGTGGACGGCCGCGTGTATCTGGGCAGCAAAAACGGTGACGTCATCGCGCTGGACCAAAGCGACGGCAGCGAGCAGTGGCGCGCCCGGGTGTCCAGCGAAGTGCTGGCCGCCCCCCAGGCCAACCGCGACCTGCTGATCGTACAAAGCACCGACGGCCGGATTACCGCGCTGGACCGCGATAGCGGCGACACCCGCTGGACCTATGAAAGCAATCTGCCGTCGCTGACCCTGCGCGGCACCGCCACCCCCCGGGCGATTAACCCGGTCACCTTTGCCGGCTTTGCCAACGGCCGGCTGGTCACCCTGGACAACCGCTCGGGCCAGCCGCTGTGGCAGCAGCAGGTGGCCATTCCCCGGGGCCGCACCGAGGTGGACCGGCTGGTGGATCTCACCGGCCAGCCGCTTTTGACGCCGGACGGCCGGCTCTACGTCACCAGCTACAACGGGCGCCTGATGGCGCTTGAGGCCACCCGCGGCAAACTGATGTGGGAACGCCGGCTTTCCAGCCGGCACGCCCCGCTGCTGGTAGGGGATTATCTGTTCGTGGTCACCGACGACAGCCGCGTGCTCGCCCTTGATGCCCAAAACGGCGATACCCGCTGGGAAAACAAGGCGCTGAAAGGCCGCTGGCTGACCGCACCGGCCTTTGCCGACGGGCGTCTGGTCGTGGGCGATTTTGAAGGCTATCTGCATCTGCTCGACGCGCCCCGGGGCGAACTGGTCGGGCGCACCCGCGTTGACCGCTCCGGCATCACCGTCACTCCCGTCACCGAGGGCAGCACCGTTCACGTGCTCGCCAACGACGGCACCCTGGAAACTCTGGACGTTTCACCATGACACCGGTTATTGCGCTAGTCGGCCGCCCCAACGTCGGCAAATCCACCCTGTTCAACCGCCTGACCCGCAGCCGCGATGCGCTGGTGGCCGACTTTCCCGGGCTCACCCGGGATCGCAAGTACGGCAACGGCATGCTCGGCGATAAAGCCTACACGATCATCGACACCGGCGGCATCAGCGGTGACGAGCACGGCATCGACGCGGCCATGGCCGAGCAGTCGCTGGCCGCCATCGACGAGGCGGACATTGTGCTGTTCATGGTGGACGGCCGCGCCGGGCTCAACGTTGCCGACGAGGCCATCGCCAACCATCTGCGGGTCAACCAGAAAAAGACCTGGCTTGTGGTCAACAAAACCGACGGCCTGGAAGAGCACTCGGCCATGGCCGACTTCTGGACGCTGGGCCTTGGCGATCCGCATCCGATTGCCGCCGCCCACGGGCGTAACGTATCAACGCTTATCGACCATGTGCTGGAGCCGTTTCCCGAGCGCGACGACTCCATTCCCGCCGATACCGGCACCAAGGGCATTCGCATCGGCGTGATCGGCCGGCCCAACGTGGGCAAGTCGACCCTGGTCAACCGCCTTTTGGGCGAAGACCGCGTGGTGGTATTTGACGAGGCCGGCACCACCCGGGACGCCATCGAGATTCCCTTTGAGCGGCGCGGCAAGCCCTATGTGCTGGTGGATACCGCCGGCGTGCGCCGGCGCAAGAACGTGCGCGAAACCGCCGAGAAGTTTTCGATCATCAAAACCCTCGATGCCATCAAGGAATGCCACGTCGCGGTGATGGTGCTCGACGCCCGCACCGGCCTTGTCGAGCAGGACCTGCACCTGCTCGACTACGTGCTCACCACCGGCCGCGCGCTGGTGCTGGCGGTGAACAAGTGGGACGGGCTGGAAAGCGAGGCCAAAGACAAGATGCGCGCCGAAATCAAGCGCCGGCTGGGCTTTGCCGACTACGCCGAGCTGCACTTTATTTCCGCGCTGCACGGCACCGCCGTGGGGGATCTGTATCCCTCCATCGAGCGCGCCTTTGAAGCGGCCAACGCCCACTGGTCGACCAAGCGGCTGACCACGCTTTTGCAGGATGCGGTCAGCCAGCACGCCCCGCCCATGGTGCACGGCCGGCGCATCAAACTGCGCATGGCCCACCAGGGCGGAGCCAACCCGCCGATCATCGTGGTCCACGGCAACCAGACCGGCGCGCTGCCCGAGGCCTACCGCCGCTACCTGACCAACACTTTCCGCAAGGTATTGAAAGTGCGCGGCACGCCCATGCGCTTTGAGTTCCGCTCAGGCGATAACCCCTACGATCCGCTGGCCGGCTCAAGCGACAAGCACAAGGCCAAAAAGCGCGAGCTCAACCGCAGCAAAGAGGCGCGCAAAAGCCGCCGCTAAACGGCCCCGACATCGCGGATACGCCGTGCGTTGCGCCCCAGCCCGCCGTGCAGGTCCAGCATGCGCGCATGCCAATCGTGGACCGGGTCGCTCTCTGCGAGCAGGTCAGCGTTTGAAGCGCAGCGCGCCCACATAAAGTGGCCAAACAGCAGATAGTCGGCACCGGCAGGGGCCTGCCCGTCGAGAAAAGGCGAGGTCTTTAGCTGGCCTCGGAGGGGCTCCAGCGCGGCATTCAGCTGGTCAAGCCCCTGGGCCGGGGCGTGAAACGCTTCCAGCGTGCAGCCAAGGCGCTTTTCCCGATTCCTGCGGAAGTAGGCGCGGTCAGCGGGATGGATCGCACAGAGCAGGTCTTTCATGATGATGCGCAGAATGGCCGGGGCCAGGGTACGCTCCGCGTAGTGGTTGAAAAAACGCGCCCGCGTCTCGGCCATGCCCTCCCCCAGCAGCGGCGCTTCGGGGTAGTGATGATCCAGATAGCGCATGATGTTGTAGCTATCGGTGACGACTTCATCGCCGTCAACCAGCACCGGCACCTTGTCGTGGCGGGCAAAGGCCAGCGCCTCTTTTTCGGTAAAGCGCCAGGGCCGCGTCTCGGCCTCAAGCCCCTTGTGCGCCAGCGCATAGCGAATTCGCCAGCAAAAAGGCGAAAAACGCAGCGCGTCTTCGATACCGCAGAGTTCATAGAGTAGCCGGGCCATACGGCCTCCTGTGGTTCGGTCTGTACGCGGCAGGGCGTGCACGCCCCGCTTTCCTATCGGCTCAAGAAGCCGTGCAGCGCTCTATACGCTCGCCGGTGGTGCCGTCCGCCTTGTGCTGGAAGAGAAGACCCTCAGACCCTGCGCCGGCCCCTTTTGTCCACCATTCCAGCTCGTCGCCGACGTAGCGCGCGCCGCTGCCGGACACCGCAATTTGCAGGTCGTAGCGGCGGTTTTCGTATTCAACGCGGGCGGTATCCGCGGTGGGATAGCTTGCGCTAATCGTGGCGCCGCTTTCGCAGCGGTACTGCTGGGCGGATACCGCGGTGGACTCAGGCGCCGGGGCATCGGCGTTATCCTGCGGTGTGCCGGCGCAGGCTGACACAAGCAGGGCACAGGCAAGCGCGACAGAGGCCGGGCGGATGATAGCGGACATGGGAAACTCCAATTCAGGGGTACGTAAAATAGCGCCATAGCGCGGGTGGAAAATATCAGCTCAGCGTTCAGCGTACCATGGCCTGTTGCCACTGCTTTGCGGCCGCTTGCAGCGTTGCCGCCAGCGCCTGGGTCGCCGGGCCTGCGGCATTGCGGTCGGCGTGCACTAAAAAAAGCGTCTCTTGGCGCTGGCCGCCTTCTACCAGCGGAAGTGGCTTGAGACGACCCGCCTCGAGCTCCCGGCGAATATGCTCATACGGCAGCCAGGCAAACCCCAGCCCGTCGGTGGCAAACTGAATTGAGGTGCTCAGCTGGGACACAGTCCAGCGCTGCTCGGCGTCAAGCCAGCCCGCATCCTGGCGCCGCTTGAGCCCTGAGTCCCGCACCACAAACTGGCGATGCGCGCGCAGATCGTGATGGGTCAGCTCGCGTTCAAGCTGATGCAGCGGATGTTCAGGATGTGCAACGGCCAGAAACAGCACGTCAAGCAGCGGCTGGCCCAGAAAACCGGGGGGTGCGCGGTGGGTTATCGCCAGATCGGCCTCTTTATTGAGCAACGCTTCCTGAGTGCCGGACAGCACCGACTCGATAAGCAGCACCCTGGACGCCCGGCTTTCGGGCACAAAGGCGGCCAGCGCCTGGCTTAGCAAAGCGGTGGGAAAGATGGCTTCTACGGCCAGGCGAATTTCGGTTTCCCAGCCTTCAGCCAGGTTGCTCGCCAGATACTCAAGGCTCAAGGCGTCGTCGACCAGAACACGGGCCTGTCGCAGCAGGGCTTCACCCGCCGGCGACAGCGTTGCCTTGCGCCCCTGCATGGTCAGCACCTCCACCGGCAGCTGCTCTTGCATGCCTTTGAGCGCATAGCTGATCGATGACGGACTGCGGCTGAGCGCCTCGGCGGCTCTGGCGTAGCTGCCTTCATCGATCACCGCTTGCAATACGGCCCACTGCTCCAGGCTGATGCGGGGAATTTTCTGCGCCATCTTATCGCTCACCCATTGCTGTATCGGGCCGACTATACCGCCGGGCACGGCAAAAATATACGCAACACATCGAATTATTCGTTCTTTATGCGCAAAATAATGCCATTTTTTAACGCAATAAAAGGGCTATGCTAGGGACATTACATCAACCGACTCAGCGTCAGGGCCTTAATATGACAACTTCATGGTTTCACAAGGTGATTTCAACCCGGGCCGGCATCGCGCCTTTGGCGCTGCGCATTCCGGCCGGCACTATCTTTATGGCCCACGGCGCACAGAAGCTGTTTGGCTGGTTTGGCGGCGGTGGCCTTGCCGGTACCGCCCAGTGGATGGCGTCCATGGGCCTTGAGCCGAGCTACCTGATGGCGCTGCTGGCGGGTGGCACCGAGTTCTTTGGCGGCCTCGCCCTGGTGCTCGGGCTGCTGATCCGCCCGGCCGCGCTGGGGCTGGCCGTCACCATGCTGATAGCCATTTTCAGCGTTCACATCGCCAACGGCCTGTTTATGAGCAACAACGGCTATGAGTTCGCTCTTTCCCTGCTGGCCATCGTCGTCTCGCTGGCCGGCAGCGGAGCGGGTCGCGTCTCGCTTGATCACTATCTGGCTTGCAAGACGCGGTAAGCCTCATCACCCACCAGGAGAGCATCTATGGCTTGGCTGACCGAGGCAATCAAGCAGTGGTTTTCTACATCAAACAACGGGAATACTTCCCAGGAGGCAGCAACAATGACCAAGGTACTCGTGCTTTATCATTCCATGTACGGCCACATCGAAACCATGGCGAATACCGTCGCGGAAGGCGCGCGTCAGGTAGACGGCGTTGAAGTCACGGTCAAGCGCGTTGCCGAAACCATGCCGGCCGACGTCTTTGAGTCAGCCGGCGGCAAGACCGACCAGCAGGCCCCGGTGGCCTCACCGGCAGAGCTTGTCGAGTACGACGCGATCATCTTCGGCACGCCGACACGCTTTGGCAACATGTCCGGTCAGATGCGTACCTTCCTTGACCAGACCGGCGGCCTGTGGGCCAGCGGCGGCCTGGTGGGCAAGGTGGCCAGCGTATTTACCTCCACCGGTACCGGCGGCGGTGAAGAAACCACCATCGCCTCTACCTGGACCACCCTGGCCCACCACGGCATGGTGATTGTGCCCATCGGCTACGCGGCTTCCGAGCTTTTCGATATCTCCCAGGTGGGCGGGGGCACGCCCTACGGCGCCTCGACCATTGCCGGCGGCGACGGCTCGCGCCAGCCCGACGAGCGCGAGCTGGCCATCGCACGCTTCCAGGGCGAGCACGTAGCCAAGGTAGCGGCAAAGCTCAGCCGCTAAGCACGGCCGGCACGTACGGCTGCTACATACAGCCGCTACCCCGGCGGCAAAGGGAGGGCCGCGCCCTCCCTTCCTGGTTTCTGGCCTGCTCTCAGGCGCAGGCAACGGACATACGGAGAAAACACCATGGGTCTTTTGATCAACGGCGAATGGCACGACCAGTGGTACAACACTCAAAAGCACGGCGGCGAGTTTGTGCGCGAATCCGCCCAGCTGCGCGACTGGGTGACCCCCGACGGCACGCCCACGCAGGACGGCCACCCGGGCGTGGCCGCTGAAGCAGGCCGCTTTCACCTGTACGTATCGCTTGCCTGCCCCTGGGCGCACCGGGTGCTGATCATGCGCAAGCTGAAAGGGCTGGAAGAGCAGATCGGCGTCTCCCACGTAAGCCCGGTGATGCGAGAAAACGGCTGGACGTACAACGTCGCGGAAGGCTCCAGCGGCGATCCGATCAACGGCGTGACCTACCATCACCAGCTCTACACCCTGACCAACCCGGAGTACACCGGGCGGGTGACGGTGCCGGCGCTTTGGGACAAGCGCGACGGGCGTATCGTCAACAACGAGTCGGCAGAGCTTGTGCGCATGTTCAACGCCTCGTTTGACGAGCTCACCGGCAACCGGCTGGATTTCTACCCGCAGGACCTGCGCGAGACCATCGATGCGGTCAACGCCGACGTTTACGATCACATCAACAACGGCGTGTACAAGGCCGGCTTCGCCACCGATCAGGGCGTGTATGAAGATCACGTCGTAGCGCTTTTTGAAGCGCTGGATCGCATGGAGGCAAGGCTTGGCCAGCACCGTTATCTTGCCGGCGAGTGGCTGACCGAGGCGGATATCCGCCTGTTTACCACCCTGGTGCGCTTTGACGCCGTCTACCACGGCCACTTCAAGTGCAACCTGCGCCGCATTGAAGACTACCCGAATCTTTCGAACTACCTGCGCGAGCTCTACCAGTGGCCGGGGGTCAAGGAAACGGTCAGCCTTGACCATATCCAGCGCCACTATTACATGAGCCACGACACCATCAATCCCAACGGCATCGTGCCCAAGGGGCCGCTTCTTGACCTTGAGCGCCCCCACGACCGCGAGCGCCTGACAGGCCACGGCGTGCGTGAAAAAGCATGACAGCCCATCGCCAGGCCAGCAGCCAAGAGAGGAGCACCCCATGCTGATCCGCGCCGGCCATGAACGCGGCTACGCCGATCACGGCTGGCTGCGCTCGCGCCATACGTTCTCATTTGCCGACTACTTCGACCCTGCACACATGGGCTTTCGTGCGCTACGGGTGATCAACGAAGACCGCGTGCAGGGCGGCCGTGGGTTTGGCGCCCACGGCCACGAAGAAATGGAAATCATCTCGTATGTGCTTGACGGCGAGATGGCCCACAAAGACAGCATGGGCAACGGCGCGGTGATGCGCCCGGGGGATGTCCAGCGCATGTCAGCGGGCACCGGCGTTTTGCACAGCGAGTTCAATCACTCAAGCGAGCAGGAACTCCACTTTCTGCAGATCTGGATCATGCCGCAGCGCCGCGGCATTGCGCCCAACTACGAGCAGAAAGCCTTTCCGCCCCGGCAGCGGCAGGGCCAGTGGCGGCTGGCGGTCTCCCCGGACGGGCGCGACGACTCTGTTAGCATCAACCAGGACGTCCACCTCTATCTGGGCCGCTTTGCAGCCGGTGAACAGGCCGAGCTGCCCCCGGTGCGCCATGCCTGGCTGCATGTGGCCAGAGGTGAGGCACTCATCAACGGCGAGGTGCTTGCCGCCGGCGATGCGGCGGCCTTTCGTCCCGGCGAGCCGATTGCGGTGGCCGGCCGGCAAGATGCCGAGCTTTTATTGTTTGATCTGGCGTGAATAAACGGAGTCTGCCATGTCCCAACGGCTTGAAAAACAGTTCCATCCCCCGGCTCCCTGGGCACGGGAAATACTCTCCGAGGCGGTGACGGTCAAAGGGCCCGGCACCACGGTGCACCTGTCCGGCATCGGGGCCGAGGGGCCGGGTGAAAAGCTTGAGATCCAGCATCCGGGCGATGTGTACGCCCAAACGAAACTGGCCTATGAAAAAGCCGCGCGTGCTTTGTCCAAGCACGATGCCGGCCTGGCGGATGTGGTGAAAATCACGGCCTACCTGCTCGATCCCGGCGCCGTTCCCGAATATCTGCGCGCACGCAAGGAAGCCTTCGGAGATCTCCCCGCGCCTGCGCATACGCTGCTTATCATTCTGGGGCTGGCGCATCCGGACATGCAGGTTGAAATCGACGTAACGGCGGTGACGGATGCTTGATGCGGCCTTCGCGGCGCGCTTTCATGGAACAGCCAAGGCGCCCCGGTGATCGCCATCGCCGGGGCGCCAGCCAGAGAGTGGACGGCTATTCGCTATCGTTTTGCATGCCCTGCTGGGCCCGCATGTGCTCCATCATCTGCTGCTGCATGCCCTGCATCATATCCATGCGCTGCTGCATCATTTTCTGGCGCTGTTCGGGGTCCATGTTTTGCATGTTCTGCCCCATGCCGCCCATGGACTGATGCATTTGGCGCATCTCTTGCATGTGCTGCTGCATCAGCTGCCGGCGCTGCTGCGGGTCCTGGGTTTTGTGAAGCCGCTGCATTGTGCCGTGCATGCCCTGCATGTGCCGCTGCATGTCCCCCCGGTGCATCATTTTTCCGCCTTGGCCCATGCCTTGGCCCTGGCCCATTCCCTGATGCATTCCCTGGCCGCCCTGGTTCATTCCTTGCCCCATTCCCTGGCCCATCCGCCTGTCAGCGTCCTGCTGACCGGAAGGTGTACCCTGCTGGGCATAGGCCAGAGGCAAGGTCAACAAGGCAGCCGCGACACCGGCGAAGATATACTTTTTCATCACATTCTCCTTGGCATTGACCGACTTATCGTCAGACATATTGAGTATATACAATATATATGTCTATAAGATGAAAATGCTGGTCAAACATTCGACACCTGTCAACCTGACTCCCCGGCTGGCAGGCGTTGTTTTGCCTGGCCGCAGACCGCTGACATCAACGCCTGCTGCGCCCCTGCCCGAGCCCGGGCGCGCTCTTTGACAACGGCAAACAAGCCTAATAGCTTTGCCCCCAGCGATATCTTTGGGTGTGCCAAAAAGGATAAAAAAATGAGAACGACGCTATTAGCCGCTGCCTTTGCGCAGCTGGGGCTGAGCCCTTTTGCCGCCGTTGCGGCCGAAGAGACCGCCGCCGGCGCCGAAGAAGCGGGCAAAATGAACGTAGGTGAGCAGCTGCCGCCAAAGGTGCGAGGGCTGCTGATCGAAGAAATGCAGGGAATTCTTGGCGCCAGCCAAGAGATTCAGGCCGCTATTGTCCAGGGCGATCACGAAACCGTAGCGCAGCAGGCTCAGGCGATTCACGACAGCTTCATCATGAAGCAGGAAATGACCCAAGAAGATGAGCAAGCGCTGCTCGCCGCCGTACCGGATGCATTTCTCAAGCAGGACAAAGCGCTTCATCAGCTCAGCGAGGCGCTGGCCGAAGCCGGCCGCAGCCAGAATACCGCACTTCAGCGCCGGCAGTTTAATGAAATGATCAAAGGCTGCGTGCGCTGCCACCGCGACTACGCATCTGCGCGTTTTCCCAAACTATAAACGCCGTAGCCGCCCGCCGCGTCACCGCTGTGCTGCGTGCAAACGCCGGCTGCCAACCCAGTGGTTGGCAAACTGCCAGGCCACGCGCCCGCTGCGCCCGCCGCGCAGGGTGGCGTAGCGTACGGCTTCGGCCCGGGCAGCGGCGTTCCAGTCCTCCGCGGTGCCAAGCCTTGCCACCCACTGGGCACAGGCCTGCAGGTACATATCCTGATTGAACGAATGCAGCCCCAGCCACAGCCCGAAGCGGTCAGACAGCGAAATACGCTCCTCCACGGCGTCGCCGTGATGCAGCTCATCGCCTACCAGATGCGAATCACGGTTGTCCTCCATGGACTCCGGCAACAGGTGGCGGCGGTTGGACGTGGCATACAGCAGCACGTTTTTCGGCGGGCCGGTGAGCGCGCCGTCGAGCACGCTTTTCAGCGCCTTATAGGCATCGTCATGGCCTTCAAACGACAGGTCATCGCAGTACACCACAAAACGCTGCGGCAGATGGCGCAGCTGCTCCACCAGCGCCGGCAGGCGGCCGAGATCGTGGCGGTCCACCTGAATCATGCGCAACCCTTCAGGCGCCAGACTATTGAGCAGCGCTCGTATCAGCGACGACTTGCCGCTGCCGCGCGCACCCCATACCAGCGCGTGGTTGGCCGGCAAACCCTGTAAAAACGCCCGGGTATTGTCCACAAGCGCCAGCTTCTGGCGCTCGATGCCCAAAAGATCATCCAGCATCACGCCGTCGCGCACCGGCACCGGTACCAGCCGCCCGCCCAGCGGATGGCGCTGCCACAGGGCGGCGACGTGGGTGGCCCAGTCAACCTGTTCCGGCGCCGGCGGCAGCCAGTGCTCCACGCGATCGAGTAGCTGCGTCAGACGACGCGTCAGCTCGGCATCCATCGAATTTCCCCCGTTGTCGACTATGCTAGTTACGCTTGCTGCCTGCTATCCTGCGAGCCTAACGCTCACTCATGGATAAGGAAACGTTTATGCGCTGGTTTCGCCCGCTTGCCGCCGCCACCCTGTGCACCACGCTGCTGGCAGCGCTTGCCGCCTGCACCACCTCGCCCACCGGGCGTTCACAGCTTTTGCTGATGTCCGACGACCAGCTCGATCAGATGGGCGCCCAGGCGTTTGATCAGTACCGGCAGGAACTGCCCGCCGCCGACGGCCAAAGCCAGCGCTACGTGCAGTGCATAGCCCGGGCCATTGTGGCCGAGCTGCCCGCCGAGCAGCGCCGCCAGAACTGGGAGGTGGAAGTGTTCCGCGCCGACGAGCCCAACGCCTTTGCCCTGCCGGGTGGGTACATGGGCGTCAACAGCGGCATGCTCAACGTTGCCCGCAGCCAGGCACAGCTGGCCACGGTGCTGGGCCACGAGGTGGGCCACGTGCTGGCCAACCACGCCAACGAGCGCGCTTCTACCGAAAGCGCTACCCAGCTGGGCCTGTCGGTGCTGTCGAACTCGGCAGGCCTTAACGGCCCGGGCGGCGAACAGCTCATGGGGCTTTTGGGCATGGGCGCGCAGTACGGTATCCTGCTGCCCTTCTCCCGGCGTCACGAAAGCGAAGCCGACACCATCGGCCTGCGCCTGATGGCCAACGCCGGCTTTGACCCGCGGGAAAGCGTGACGCTGTGGCAGAACATGCAGCGCGCCGGGGGCAATGCCCCGCCGGCGTGGATGTCGACCCACCCAAGCCAGGGCCAACGCATCAGCGGGCTTGAAGCGTCCATGCCCCGGGCGCTTGACGCCTACCAAAGCGCCCGCAGCGCCGGGCGCACGCCGGACTGCCCGCGCCCCTGACGCAACGCCCACCCACTTTTAGCCGAGGAACATCATGATACGTCTGGGATTACTGCTGCTGATTTTGCCGCCGCTTTTGATGCTCGGCCTGTATTTCTGGGAGCTTGGCGACGTGCGCGCCTGCCAGCTCGACGGCGGCCACTGGGACTACGCGGCCGGCGTCTGCCGCGACTCGGCCCAGGCGTTCACGCCCTGGGTCGAGCGCGCGCCGCTCATCGTCAACGGCGGCATGCTGGCCTCCGTCGCCGGCCTGATTGTCTGCATGATCGGGCTGGCTCGGCGGCGCCAGGGATAACGCCGCGCTTTAGCCGTCGGCCAGCGTTCGGCGCAGCATGGCGCGTACGGCCTCGGTCTCCGGGCGCACGCTGCGCCACAGGAAAAACGCTTCCGCCGCCTGCTCGACCAGCATCCCCAGCCCGTCAACGGCGTGCGCGCCTCGGGCCTGGGCCCAGCGGAGAAATACCGTCGGTTCGGCGCCGTACATCATGTCGTAAGCCGTAGCGTTTTCGGCAAACAGGCCGTCCGGCAGCGGTGGCATATCGCCTGACAGGCTGGCACTGGAGCCGTTGATCACCACGTCAAACGCGCCGCGGATAGCCTCGAAGCCGCCGCCGCTGATGCGCCCCGCCGCACCAAACGCCTCGGCCAGCGCATCGGCCTTGGCGGCCGTGCGGTTGGCGATGACGATCTCCCGGGGCGCCTCGCCCAGCAGCGGCGCCAGCACCCCGCGCACCGCGCCCCCGGCGCCGATCACCAGCACTCGCTTACCCTTGAGGCCGACGCCGTGGTAGGCCAGATCCCGCGCCAGCCCGATGCCGTCGGTGTTGTCGCCGTAGAGGCGCCCGTTGCCGCCGACGATCAGCGTGTTCACCGCACGCGCCTGGCGCGCGCGGTGGCTCACCGTCTCACTCAGGGCATAGGCCTCGCCCTTGAACGGCACGGTGACGTTGGCGCCGCGCCCGCCGCCGGCCGCAAAGCGCTGCCATGCGCCGGCGAAATCGTCCGCGGGCGCCTCAATGGCGGTATAGGTCAGCGCCTGGCCGGTCTGTTCGGCAAAGGCGGCATGAATCAGCGGCGACTTGGAGTGCGCCACCGGATGGCCGAATACGGCGTAGCGGTCTGTCATGGTCTAGTCCTGATCCAAAGAAGCGTCGGGCGTTTCGGCGAGCCAGTCGCGCGGGGTCAAAAACGCCGCCAGCTCGGCCTCGGCGCTGGCCTGTTCGGGGGCGTAGGCATACTCCCAGCGGGCCAGCGGCGGCATCGACATCAGAATCGACTCGGTGCGCCCGCCGCTTTGCAGGCCAAACAGGGTGCCGCGATCCCACACCAGGTTGAACTCCACGTAGCGCCCCCGGCGGTACAGCTGAAAATCCCGCTCGCGCTGGCCGTAGGGCGTATCCCGGCGGCGTTCAACGATTGGCAGGTAGGCATCCAGAAAGCTGTCGCCCACCGCGCGCAGAAAGGCAAAGCACTCGTCAAAGCCGCCCTGGTTAAGGTCGTCGAAGAACAGCCCGCCCACGCCCCGGGTTTCGTCGCGGTGCTTGAGATAGAAGTAGTCGTCGCACCAGGCCTTGTAGCGCGGGTAGACATCCTCGCCGAAAGGGTCGCAGGCGGCCTTGGCGACGCGGTGCCAGTGGCGCACGTCCTCCAGCACCGGGTAAAACGGCGTCAGGTCAAAGCCGCCGCCGAACCACCACACCGGCGCCTCGCCGGCTTTCTCGGCGATAATAAAGCGCACGTTGCCGTGGCTGGTGGGCACGTGGGGGTTTTGCGGGTGCAGCACCCAGGATACCCCCACGGCATGAAAGCTGCGCCCGGCAAGCTCGGGCCGAGCGGCGGTGGCCGAAGGCGGCAGGGTGTCGCCGTAGACGTGGGAATAGTTGACCCCGCCCTTTTCAAACACCTCGCCGTTTTCCATCACTCGGGAACGGCCGCCACCGCCGGCGTCGCGCTTCCAGCTGTCTTCCTTGAAGGCGGCGGCGCCGTCGGCGCCGGCAATGCCGTCGCACAGGCGCTGCTGCAGGTCGAGAAGATAGCGTTTTACGTCGTCGAGGTGTTCATGCGCCACGGTGGGCTCCAGGGCTAAAACAAAAAAATCGGGTGGCAAACAAGCAGGCGTCAGCGGCGCAGCACGCGACCGCTGGCCAGATCGCGGATCTGGCTGGGGCGCGGGTATTCGCCGAGCTCGCCGGGCACCACTGCCCCCAGCGCCTCGCCGAACAGCGCCCGGGCGTCGGCGGCGCTCATCGCCGGCGGCTCGCCGGCGCGGTTGGCCGAGGTGGACACCAATGGGCCGCCGAAGGCCTCGCACAGCGCCTGCATGCCCGGGTGGTCGGTTACCCGCAGGGCGACGCTTGTGTGATCACCGCGCACCAGCGCCGGGGCGAAGCCGTTGTCCGGCACCAGCCAGGTGACCGGGCCCGGCCAGCTGGCACGCAGCGGCGCATACAGGGCGTAGTCCAGCCCGTCCAGCCAAGGGGCCAGCTGGTCCATGCAAGCGGCCACCACGATCAGCCCTTTGGCCGGGTCCCGGGCTTTCAGGCGCAGCAGCCGGGCAACGGCGGCGTCGCTGTGCGGGTCGCAGCTGATCCCCCACACGGCTTCCGTGGGGCAGGCAATCACCTGGCCGTCGCGCAGGGCGCGAACGGCGTCTGCCAGCGCGGCGCTATCGGGGGAAACGCAGCGGCGCATGGGCTCTCCTTGCATGGGCTCTCCTTGCATGGGCTCTCCTTGCGGCGTCAATCGGGCAGGCGCATCGTATCATAGCTGTGCCCGTCGTCGCGGCTTAGCCACGCACCCAGCCGCCGGGCTGCTGGGCGGCCCGGCCGTCAAGCTCAAGCATCAAAAGGCGCTGCTGGCACTCGCCCACCGTCAGCCCGGTCTGCTCTACCAGCACGTCAACGGGTACGGGCACCGCCGCCAGCGCGGCCAGCAGCGGGTCGGCCGGCGCCTTTGCCGTGTTCGATGCCGGCGGCGATGAGCACGGCTCGGTATCCGCCCGGCAGGCGGCGTAGTGTGTTCCCCAGTGGGCAAGCTCGGCGACGATGTCATCGACCTCGCACGCCAGGCTGGCCCCGCAGCGCAGCAGCGCAAGCGAGCCTCTGGCCTGCACGTTGCTCAGCGAGGCCGGCAGGGCAAACAGCTCGCGGCCCTGCTCCAGCGTCAGCCTGGCGCTGACCAGCGAGCCGCTTTTTTCCGCCGCCTCCACCACCAGCGTACCCAGCGCAAGCCCGGTCACAATGCGGTTGCGCCGGGGGAAAAACGCCGGATGGGCGCGCGTTCCCGGCGGGTGCTCGGCCAACAGCAGCCCGCCGGGCGTGGCGGCCAGCCGCTGGTACAGATCGCGGTGGCGGGCGGGATAGATCACATCAATGCCGGTCGCCAGCACGGCAATGCTGGCACCGCCGGCATCCAGCGCGGCGCGCTGGGCGCAGGCGTCGATGCCCAGCGCCATACCGCTGATAACGCAGAAATCGCGCCGGGCAAGCTCGCCGGCGAAGGTGCGGGCGTTGGCTGCCCCCTCCGCTGTGGGCCGGCGGCTGCCCACCACGGCAAGCCCCGCCCGGCGCAGCGCGGTGAGGTCCCCCTGGGCCCAGAGCACCGCCGGCGGATCGGCAATTTCGCCCAAAAGCGGCGGAAAGTCGGGATGGTCGCGGTGCAAAATCGCCCGCCCGGGCGCTGCACGCTCCCAGTCAAGACTGGCCTCAACGGCGGGGGCCAGCGGACTTTTCGCCGGATGATCAAGCCACAAACGCAGCGCAGCGGCCGCTTGGCGCGGCAGCAGCCCAAGCCAGCCCTCCGGCCACTGCGGCGCCTGAGCCAGCAAACTCGCCAGGCGCTGCGGCCCCAGCCCCGGCAGAAAGAACACGACAAGCCAGTCCCTGGTCGTCATTGACCCGCTCCTTGCGGGCGCTGCCCGCGGGTTGTCAAAGCCGCTCGATCAGCGCGGCGAACGCACGCTATCTCCCACGGACAGCGTGCCGGTAGCGGCCATGACGATGGCATAGCTCACTCGATCATAAGGGCGAAATACAACCAGCGAGCCGGCGACCTCGCCGGGCAGCCGCACTCGCTCGCCTGTGCGCGGGTCCGCCACGCGCTCGCCCTGCTGTGCAATGCGCAGTACGTGCCCCGGCTGCAGGCCGTCTTCGGTGCCCAGATCAATCGCCACCACCTGCAAACGGCCGATAAAACGCACCCCGCCGGGCACGCCGACGATGCGGCCGTTCATGGCCCTGCGCGGCGCACGAGGGGTGATGTCATCCGTCGGCAGCCCAGGATCAAGCGGCAGCACGACATCGCCGCGGCGCACTTCCCGGGCGGCCTGGTGCACGTGCAGCCGGGCGATATCATCGCTGTGGCTTACCAGCACACCCTCGCCGATGCTGCTCAGCTCTTGCCCCAAAGGCTCGCCGGCGGCGCTTTGATAGGTTTCCCCCGGGCGAAAGATGCCCAGCCGCTGGCCCGTTTCACGCCCGGCCAGGCGAGACGATGCGGCGGCGCGAACGAAAACCTGATCTCCCGCCCCGCTGATCAAACGCCGGTCTTCACCGCCGATAACGTAGGCCAGCTCGTCCAGCGGTGCCGAGGCGTTGACCACGCGATGATCGCGCAGAAAGGCATCCAGCACGCGCATGGGCAGCGGCGGCACCACTTGCCGGCGGGGCAGCGTGCGCATTTGCGGCGATAGCTTGACCACGCGCCG
Organism: Halomonas cibimaris; assembly: GCF_055379665.1. Classification (NCBI taxonomy): domain Bacteria; kingdom Pseudomonadati; phylum Pseudomonadota; class Gammaproteobacteria; order Oceanospirillales; family Halomonadaceae; genus Halomonas; species Halomonas cibimaris. The sequence goes on along the minus strand of NZ_AP043828.1, from coordinate 1,657,434 downwards.
GCCGCGCTCCAGGCCCAGACACGGCGCGCCGTCGCAGTCGCGCAGATACAATACATCGCCCGGGTAGATCAGGCCGGGGTTATCAACCTGAGGATTGCGGCGCCAGACCCTGGGCCACTGCCAGGGGGCGGACAAAAAGCGCTCGGCAATATCCCACAGGGTATCGCCGTTTTGTACCGTGTAGCGCGCAGGCGCGTCCTCTTGCCAGCGCACCGTGTCTGCGCTGGCCGCAGCTCCCCAGAGCAGTACTGCCAGCGCGGCCGCCACGCCTTTCGCCGCCCGCCTGCCAAGCCGTCTGTCATGTACTACCATGTCCCTGTTCTCCCTGTAGCGGCGCGCGGCGTCCGCTGTCGGCATGCCCATAAGGGCGTGATATAATCACCGCCAGCAAAGTGCCCGGTCGGCGTTTGCCAAGCAGCGGCGCATCGCCCCGGACGCCTGACAGAATCAGCATAACGGTACACATAACGCTATGGCTAAACTACCTATATTGACCTATCCCGACGATCGGCTGCGCCTCAAGGCCGCGCCGATCGAAACCGTGGACGACGACGTGCGCCGCCTGGTCGACAACATGCTGGAGACCATGTACGACGCTCGCGGCATCGGCCTGGCCGCCACCCAGGTGGACGATCACCGCCGGGTGATCGTCATGGACGTAAGCGAGTCGGGCAACGAGCCTTTGGTGCTCATCAACCCGACCTACGAACCCCTGGGCGACGAGCAGGCGCCGCTGTCTGAAGGCTGCCTGTCGATTCCCGAATACTACGCCGAGGTGCCCCGCCACCTGCGCGTCAAGCTCCAGGCCACCGACCGCGCAGGCGAGCCCTACGAGCTTGAGGCCGACGACCTGCTGGCCCACTGCATTCAGCACGAATGCGATCATCTGGAAGGCGTGCTGTTCGTTGACTACCTGTCACCGCTCAAGCGCGACCGCGTGCTCAAGAAAATGCAAAAACGCCACAAACAGCTGCAGGACGCCTAGGCCGCACCGCACTTGCCAGGGCCGGATCACCTCGCTTGCCGCAGGTTTTCCGGCCTTTCGCCGTCAGGCCGGGCCGACGCCGGGCTGCGCCATTTTTTCTCGCTTCAGGGGCTTTTCCATGTCATCACTGCGCGTTGTTTTTGCCGGCACCCCAGACTTTGCCGCCTCAAGCCTTCGGGCGCTGCAGCAAAGCCGCCACGAGGTCGTCGGCGTGTATACCCAGCCTGACCGCCCCGCCGGCCGCGGTCGCAAACTAACGCCCAGCCCGGTCAAGGCGCTGGCTCTGGAATATGGCCTGCCCGTCTATCAGCCCGCCACGCTCAACGATGCCCAGGCCCAGACCACCCTTGCCGCGTTTGACGCCGACGTCATGGTGGTGGTGGCCTACGGCCTTTTGCTGCCGCGCGCCGTGCTGGATATTCCGCGGCTGGGCTGTGTGAACGTACACGCCTCGCTTTTGCCGCGCTGGCGCGGCGCCGCGCCGATCCAGCGCGCCATTGAAGCCGGAGACGCCGAATCCGGCGTGTCGATCATGCAGATGGACGCCGGGCTGGATACCGGCGACGTGCTCGCGGAAGCGCGCACCCCGATCACCGCGACCACCACCGGCGGCGAGCTGCACACGACCCTGGCCGATCTCGGCGCTGAAACCCTGGCAACCACCCTTGACGCCATGGCGCAAGGCCGCACCTGCGCCACCCCCCAGCCGGAACAGGGCGTTACCTACGCGCACAAGCTTTCCAAGGCCGAAGCCGAGCTGGACTTTAACCGCCCGGCAGCCGAGCTCGCCGCCAAAATACGCGCCTTCAACCCCTGGCCGGTGGCCTGGTGTGCGCTTGACGATGACGACGCTCGCCTGCGGCTTTTAATGGCCAGCGCCGAGGCAGACGCCGCTACGGCCCAGCCCCCGGGCACCCTGCTGGCCCCGGACGCCGATGCGCTGCGCCTGGCCTGCGGCGCGCGCGGCAATCAGGTGCTGCGCGTGACCCGCGCCCAGCTGCCCGGCGGGCGTGCGCTTGCGGTACGCGAACTGCTCAACGCCCAGCCCCCGCGCCTGACCGAAGGCACCCGCCTTGGCCGCCACAGCGAAGCGCCCGGTCAACCACGCTAGCTCAGCACCCCCGCCAGGCCAGCACAAAGGAGCCACCATGACCCCACCACGCGATACGCCCGCCGGCGACACCGGCCTTCAGGTTCGCGCCGCTGCGGCCCGAGCGCTGGCACCCGTTCTCAAAGATCAGGGCTCCCTTGCCGGCCTCAGCGAGTCAAGCGTTGCCCCGCGCGACCGCGCGCTGCTCAAGGAGCTGTGCTTTGGCAGCTGCCGCTATTTGCCGCGCCTGGAAGCCCTTGCCGCCGAGCTTTTGCGCCAGCCGCTGAAAAAGCGCGATCAGGACGTTCAGGCACTTTTGCTGCTGGGTATTTATCAGCTTTTGTACATGCGCATCCCCGCCCACGCCGCCGTGGGCGAAACCGCCGGCGCGGCAAGGCTTCTGGGCAAGGCCTGGGCCACCCGGGTGCTCAACGGCTGTTTGCGCCGCCTGCAGCGCGAATCCGCCGCGCTTCAGACCCGGGTTGACCGCGCTGCGAACGTAGCACTGGCGCATCCGCAGTGGCTGCTGGAAGCGTTTTCCCGGGCCTGGCCTGAACAGTGGCGCGCGCTGGCCGAGGCCAACAACCGGCCGGGCCCGATGACGCTGCGCATCAACGCCCGCCACGGCCACCGCGAAGCCTACCAGGCCAAGCTTGCCGATCTGGGCATGACCGCACGGCCCTGCGCCCACGCCCCGGACGGCCTCACGCTGGACACCCCCTGCGAGGTCACCGCCCTGCCCGGCTTCGCCGCAGGCCAGGCAAGCGTACAGGACGAAGCCGCCCAGCTCAGCGCGGTACTGCTGGGCCCGGCGCTGGCGCCGCGCCCGGGCGCTCGGGTGCTGGACGCCTGCAGCGCCCCCGGCGGCAAGACCGCGCATCTGCTTGAGCAGTTCGACATCACCCTGACTGCGCTTGACAGCGACGCCGAGCGCCTCGGGCGCGTGGAACAAACCCTGGATCGGCTGGGCCTTCACGCCGAGCTGCACCACGCCGATGCCGGCCAGCGCGGCGACTGGAGCCGTGCCGAATTCGACGCCATTTTGCTCGACGCGCCCTGCACAGGCACCGGCGTGATACGCCGCCACCCGGACATCAAGCGCCTGCGCCGGCCGTCGGACATCGCCAAGCTGGCCCGGCTGCAGGCCCGCCTGCTGGACAACCTCTGGCCGCTGCTGGTGCCCGGCGGCACGCTGCTCTACGCCACCTGCTCGGTGCTGCCGGAAGAAAACGCCGAGCAGATTGAGGCGTTTGTCCAGCGCACGCCCAGCGCCCGGATCACCACGCCCGACGACGTTACTTGGGGCCAGCCAAGCGGGCCGGGCCGGCAGCTTTTGCCCCAGCCTGACGGCCACGACGGCTTTTTCTACGCGCGGCTGGAAAAAACGCGACAGGCAGATGAAAACGCCCCGCGGGCCGCGACGGAGTCGGACTAGCCTTATGAAGATCATCATTCTCGGCGCCGGCCAGGTGGGCGGTACCCTGGCCGAGCATCTGGCCCGCGAAGAAAACGACATCACCGTGGTGGATACCAACGCCGACAAGCTGCGTGAGCTGCACACCCGGCTGGATATCCGCACCGTGGTCGGGGCCGGCTCCTACCCTACCACCCTGCGCGAGGCCGGCGGCGAAGACGCCGATATGCTGATTGCGGTGACCAACACCGACGAGATCAACATGATTGCCTGTCAGGTAGCGCACACGCTGTTTCGCACCCCGACCAAAATCGCCCGGGTGCGCACCACCGCTTATCTGACGCGCAAGGGGCTTTTTGCCCACGAAGCGATTCCCATTGACGTGCTGATCAGCCCCGAGCAGGTGGTCACCGACCACGTGCGCCGGCTGATCGAACACCCCGGCGCGCTGCAGGTGCTGGAGTTTGCCGGCGGGCTTTTGCAGCTGGTGGCGGTCAAGGCGTTTTACGGCGGCCCGCTGGTGGGCCAGAACCTGGGCTTTCTGCGCCGCCACATGCCCAACGTCGATACCCGCGTTGCCGCCATCTACCGGCGCAACCGGCCCATTATCCCCCGAGGCGACACCGTCATCGAAGCCGACGACGAGGTCTTCTTTCTCGCCGCCCGGCGCGATATCCGCGCGGTGATGAGCGAGCTGCGCCGCCTCGACCGCACCTTTCGCCGGGTGGTCATTGCCGGCGGCGGCAACATCGGCGAGCGCCTGGCCGAACACCTGGAGCACAACCACCAGGTCAAGATCATCGAACACAGCCTCAAGCGCTGCACCCAGCTTTCCGAGCGGCTCGACCGCACCGTGGTGCTCCACGGCGGGGCCACCAGCAAGCGCCTGCTGGAAGAGGAAAACATCGAAGACTGCGATATCTTCTGCGCGCTGACCAACGACGACGAAGTCAACATCATGTCGTCGCTTCTGGCCAAGCGCCTGGGGGCCAAGAAAGTGCTCACCCTGATCAACAACGCCGCCTACGTTGATCTGGTGCAGGGCGGCGAGATCGACATCGCCATTTCTCCCCAGCAGGCCACCATCGGCAGTTTGCTCACCCACGTGCGCCGGGGCGATATCGTCAACGTCCACTCCCTGCGCCGGGGCGCGGCCGAGGCCATCGAGGCCATCGCCCACGGCGATGCCAACTCCTCCCGGGTGGTGGGCAGCAGCATCGGCGAGATCGACCTGCCCGAAGGCACCACCATCGGCGCGGTGGTGCGCGGGCGCAAAGTGCTCATTGCCCGGCGCGACGTGGTGATAGAATCCGGCGATCACGTCATTTTGTTTGTCATCGACAAGCGCCGCATCCGCGACGTCGAGCGGCTGTTCCAGGTCGGGCTGAGCTTTTTCTAACGTGCTGCCCGCTCGCCGCCCTTTGCCCCTTCACCGTCACAAGGAGCTACGCCGACCATGAGCCTGCGGGTGATTTTGCGTATTCTGGGGCTTTTGCTGATGCTTTTCAGCCTCACCATGCTGCCGCCGATACTGGTGTCGCTGTGGTTTCGCGACGGCGTGTGGGATGCTTTCAGCTTAGGGGTGGGCATCACCGCCGCCACCGGCCTTGTCCTCTACCTGCCCAACCGCGACGAGCGCAAGGAGCTGCGCATTCGCGACGGTTTTTTAATCGCGGCGATGTTCTGGACGGTGCTGGCGCTGTTCGGCTCTTTGCCGCTGATGCTGTTCGGCGAAGGCGCGCTGACGCTGACCGACGCGGTGTTCGAATCGTTTTCCGGGCTGACCACCACCGGGGCCACGGTGGTCACCGGCATTGATTTTCTCCCCGAATCCATCCGCTACTATCGCCAGCAGCTGCAGTGGCTGGGCGGCATGGGAATCGTGGTGCTGGCGGTGGCCATTCTGCCCACCCTGGGGGTCGGCGGCATGGCGCTTTATCGCACCGAGATTCCCGGCCCGCTGAAAGACTCCAAGCTCACCCCGCGCATCACCGAAACCGCCAAGGCGCTGTGGTACATCTACGTCACCCTGACCGTTGCCTGCATGCTGGCCTACATGGCCGCGGGCATGGACTGGTTTGATGCGCTGGGCCACAGCTTTTCCACCGTGGCCATCGGCGGGTTTTCCACCCACGACGCCAGCATCGGCTTTTTCGACAGCGCCGCTGTGGAGCTGATCTGCGTGGGCTTTATGCTGATCTCGGCGTTCAGCTTCAGCCTGCACTTCATCGCCTGGCGGGAAAAGCGCCTGCTGCACTACTTTGTCGACCCTGAAGCGCGGTTTTTGATGCTGTTTCTGGCCGGGCTGGCCACCGTCGCCTTTGTCACTCTGTGGCTGACCCATACCTATCAAAGCCCGCTGGGGCTGCGCCATGCGCTGTTTGAGGTGGTTTCCGTGGCCACCACTACCGGCTTTGGCGTCGCCGATTTTTCGACCTGGCCGGGCGCGCTGCCGTTTTTGCTCTTTGTCGCCGCCTTTGTCGGCGGCTGCTCGGGCTCCACCGCCGGGGGGATGAAGGTCATCCGCATCATCTTGATTTTAAAGCAGGGCATGCGCGAAATCATGCGGCTGATCCACCCCAACGCGGTCATCGCCGTCAAGGTGGGCAAGGTCAGCGTGCCCGACAGCGTGGCCCAGGCCGTGTGGGGCTTTTTTTCGGTCTATGTGATGCTGTTTTTTCTGATGATGGTGGGCGTTATGGCCACCGGCGTCGATCAGGTCACCGCCTGGTCGACGGTGGGCTCGGCGCTTAACAACCTGGGCCCGGCGCTGGGCGAGGCCAGCACCCACTACGGCAACCTGCCGGATTTTGCCAAGTGGGTGCTGGTTCTTGCCATGCTGCTGGGCCGTCTGGAAATTTTTACCGTCCTTGTTCTATTTACCCCGGCTTTCTGGCGCCGCTAGCGGCGCCTTCCATTTGTCGACGATTGAGACGCTTGCATGAGTGAACAACCGGTTGTGTCACCCGCCTGCGAGGCGCTGCCCGCCACCAGCGGGCCGTTAACGACGATCACCGTGGGCGACACGCGCTACACGCTGCTGGGCACCGCCCACGTCTCCCGGGAAAGCGCCGACGACGTGGCCGCCCTGCTGGCCACCGATACGTTTGACGCCGTAGCCGTCGAGCTGTGCGACGCCCGTCACCACAGCATGACCCAGCCTGACGCCATGGGCGAGCAGGATCTGTTTCAGGTATTTCAGCAGGGCAAGGCCGGCATGGTGGCCGCCACCCTGGCGCTGGGCGCGTTTCAGCAGCGCATTGCCGATCAGTCCGGCATCCAGCCCGGCGCGGAAATGCGCGCCGCGGTGGAGCAGGCCGAAAAGCGTGCGCTGCCGCTTTTGCTCATCGACCGCGACGTGGGCACCACGCTCAAGCGGGTCTATCACAACGTGCCCTGGTGGCAGCGCTTCGGTTTGCTCTCCGGGCTTTTGGGCAGCGTGATGTCGCGCCAGAAGATTTCCGGCGAAGACATCGAAAAGCTCAAGGAAAGCGACGTTTTGGAGGCCACCTTCAGCGAGTTTGCCGCCGAGTCCGAAACGCTGTACACCCCGCTGATCCGCGAGCGCGACCGCTACATGGCCCTGCGCCTGGCCGAAACCGCCCCGCCCGGGCGCTATAAAAACGTGCTGGCGGTGCTTGGCGCCGGCCACCTGCAGGGCACCGGCGAGCATCTGGAAGGCCCGCTGCCGGACACCCCGGCCGCCGAGCGCGAAACCCTGGAAGCCACGCCGCCGCCGTCCAAAATCTGGAAAGCGCTGCCCTGGCTGATCTCCGCGCTGGTCATTGCCGGCTTTGCGCTGGGCTTTTCGCGCAACGCCGAGCTTGGCTGGCAGCTGGTCGGCGAGTGGTTTTTGATCAACGGCGTACTCTCCGCCGGCGCCACCGTTGCCGCCCTTGCCCACCCTGTGACGATCATCGCCACCTTCTTTGCCGCCCCGCTGACCTCGCTCAACCCCACCATCGGCGCGGGCTTTGTCGCCGCCGGGGTTGAGCTTTACATGCGCCGGCCCAAGGTGCGCGATTTTGCCACCCTGCGCCATGACGTCACTCGGCTGAAAGGCTGGTGGAAAAACCGCGTCTCGCGCACGCTGCTGGTGTTTTTATTCGCCACCCTGGGCTCCGCCGCCGGCACCTGGATCGCCGGTTTCCGCATCGCCGAGGCGCTGTTCGGCTAGGGTTGACGGCCGGCACTACTCCGCCGCATCGGCGCTCCGGGCATGGCGCACGCTGCGGCGCTTCCACCAGCCGGCAAGCACCGAGCCCGACACGTTGTGCCAGATGGAGAAAATCGCCCCCGGCAGCGCCGCTCCCGGCGTAAAGAACTGGCTGGCCAGGCTCACCGCCAGGCCCGAGTTTTGCAACCCAACCTCGAAGGCGATGGTGCGCGCGGTGCGTTCGTCAAAGTGCGCCGCTTTGGCCATGCCGTAACCGCCGGCCAGCCCCACGCCGTTGTGCAGCACCACGGCCAGCGCCACCATGGGCCCAAGCGTCAGCAGGCGGTCGGCGTTCAGCGCCACCACGATGGCGATGATCAGCACAATGGACAGCATCGCCAGCGTCGCAAGACCGGGTTCCACCGGCTTGATTCGCTCGCCCAGAAAATGATGCACGACTACCCCGACGGCCACCGGCACCACCACCAGCTGGGCAATGCTGGCGAGCATGCCCAGGGTCGGCACGTCCACGCTCTGCCCCACCAGCAGCAGCGTCAGCAGCGGCGTGGCGACGACCGACACCAGCGTCGACACCATGGTCATCGATACCGACAGCGCTACGTGCCCGCCGGCCAGCCAGGTCATGACGTTGGACGAGGTGCCGCCGGCCGTCGCGCCCACCAGCACCATGCCCAGCATCAGCTCCGGAGACAGCGAAAGCGCCATCGAGATCAACAGCGCGGCCAACGGCATGATCAGAAACTGCAGCGCTACGCCCACCAGAATCGGCGCCGGGGATTTTACCACCCGGGCAAAGTCGCGCCCGGACAGCGTCAGCCCCATGGAGAACATGATCACCGTCAGCAGCAGCTGTATCTGATCGGCCAGCCCGGTAAACCAGCCCGGCACCACGGCTGCCACAGCGGCCAAAAGCACGGCCCATACGGGAAAAAGCCGGTTAAAGCGCTCAAAATACTGCATTTTCGCTGTCATCCTCTGCTTGATATTGCCTCGCCAGCAGCCGCTGCATGGCGGGGCTGGGCGCCTCGATTTTACGATGGCCGCGGCTGGCGGCGTAGCTTTGGTTGAACGCCTCGAAGTAGTCGTCGAGTGTGTCAGCCGCGTCGATATCGCCGTTCTGGCGCAAAAGCTCGGCGGCGACTTCGGCGGTGCTTAAATGCTCCGTTGATGCCGACTTGCGCAGCCGGTAGCGGCTGTGCCGCGCGGTGCGCAGCGGCAGCACCGGCAAGGCGTCCAGATAGGGACTTTTACGAAAGATCCGCCGGGCCTGGCGCCAGGTGCCGTCAAGCAGGATATACACCGGCACGCGGCCGTCTTCAAGTGCCCGGGCCACCGCCTCGTTGCCCACCACCCGGCCGTGGTCGTAGTCCGGCTGGTCGTCGGGAAACACCACAAAGGGCGCGTAGCGCTCGTCTTGCAAAAGCGCCAACAGCTCGGCGTCGGGCTCGGTGCGGTGCCAGGTAAACACCCGGGTCTCGCCTAACACGTCGCCGATCAGCCGGCCGGTGTTGGTGGGCTTGTAGTGCTCCATGCGGTGGGTAATCAGCCACACCCGTGCGCGGCTTTGGGCGCTCACCCGGTAGGGGCACAGGCAGTTGAGCGCGGGCAGGTTGCAGCCCTCACAGCGCACCACAAAGCTCCCCCGCGCCTTGAACTCCCGCCGGGGCGGGTTCTCTTCCCACGTCGCATCGGCGTCTGACATGGCGTTCTCCAGGCGATTAAAGCGCCGCAGTATAAAGCAGATGCCGACCTTCGGCCTCTCCTTGCCAAGTAAACCAGCGAATCATTTCAGGTTGACAAAAAAGCCGACACATCGCTAAAGTTCCGTCAACTTTAAATACGCACAAGGTTTACTCATGCCCGCCGCCGCCTCCCAGCGCCACGACTGGTCGATTGACGAGATCAACGCGCTGTTCGCCCTGCCGTTCAACGACCTGCTGCTGCGCGCCCAGCAGACCCACCGCGCCCACTTCGAGCCCAACGCGGTGCAGGTCTCCACGCTGCTCTCGATCAAGACCGGGGCCTGCCCCGAGGATTGCAAGTACTGCCCCCAGTCCGGCCACTACAACACCGAGCTGGAAAAGGAAAAGCTGATGGAGGTGGAGAAGGTCGTCAGCCAGGCCCGGGAAGCCCGTGACGCCGGGGCCAGCCGATTCTGCATGGGGGCGGCGTGGAAAAGCCCGCGCGAGCGCGATATGCCGGCGGTGGAAGAAATGGTCCGCCAGGTGAAGGCGCTGGGGCTTGAGACCTGCATGACGCTGGGCAGCGTAAGCGATGAGCAGGCCGGGCGGCTCGCCGAGGCGGGGCTCGACTACTACAACCACAACCTCGACACCTCGCCGGAATACTACGGCGAGATCATCACCACCCGCACCTTCGGCGAGCGGTTGGAAACCCTCGACCACGTGCGCAGCGCCGGGATGAAGGTCTGCACCGGCGGGATTCTGGGCATGGGCGAAAGCGAGCGCGACAGAAGCGCCCTGCTCCAGCAGCTGGCAAGCCTCAACCCGCACCCGGAATCCGTGCCCATCAACATGCTGGTCAAGGTGCCGGGCACGCCGCTGGAAAACGTCGACGACCTCGACCCGTTAGCGTTCATCCGTGCCATCGCCGTCGCCCGCATCATGATGCCCCAAAGCCACGTGCGCCTTTCCGCCGGTCGCGAAAACATGAGCGAATCCACCCAGGCGCTGGCGTTTATGGCCGGAGCCAACTCGATCTTTTACGGCGACAAGCTGCTGACCACCGACAACCCCGAGGCCAGCCGCGACCGCAGGCTGTTCCAAAAGCTCGGCCTGCACCCGGAAACCCGCGACGCCGACTGCCGCAGCGGAAGCGACGACGAGGCCGCCCGTCTGGCCCGGCAGCTGCATCTGGCCCGTGCCAACGCGCTGGCGGTGGACGCCAGTGCCTGAGCCCGTCGCAGAACGCCCCGCTCGCGCCCCGCAGCCGTGGCACGACTACCTCGCCGCCGCTAAACAGACGCGCAAAGCCGCCGGCCGCTGGCGCACCCGCCGAGTGATGCCTGATGCCGCGCTGGACTTTGCCGGCAACGACTACCTGGGGCTCGCCCGGGAACCGAAAGTGCGCGAAGCCGCCGCCGAGGGAGCCCGCCGCTTCGGTGCGGGGGCTGCCGCCTCGCATCTGGTCAGCGGGCATCTGGCCGTTCATGAGGTGCTGGAGCAGGAGCTTGCCGAGTGGCTGGGCCGCGAGCGGGCGCTTGTGTTTTCCACCGGCTACATGGCCAACCTGGGGGTGATTCAGGCGCTGGCCGGCCGCGACACGGCGGTTTTTCAGGACCGGCTCAACCACGCCTCCCTGATCGACGGCGCGGCCCTTGCCGGCGCGCGCTCACGGCGCTTTCATCACCGCGACGGCGAAGACCTTGAGCGGCTGCTGTCTCGCAGCGAGGCCATTCGCGATGCCTCTCACGACGCCCCGCGCAAGCTGATCATCAGCGACGGCGTGTTCAGCATGGACGGCGACGTGGCCAAGGTATCCGAGCTTGCCGCCGCCGCCAAGCGACACTCGGCCTTGCTGATGATCGACGACGCCCACGGCGTCGGCGTGCTGGGGGAAACCGGCGTTGGCTGCACGGCGGGCATGAGCGCTGAAGACGTGCCCGTGCTGGTGGGCACCTTCGGCAAGGCGCTGGGCACCGGCGGGGCCTTTGTCGCCGGCGACGCCTCGCTGATCGAGCATATTACCCAGTTCGCCCGCAGCTACGTGTACACCACCGCCCAGCCGCCCGCGGTCACCGCCGCCACCCTTGAGGCGCTGAATATCGTGCGCGGCGAGCCCGAGCTTAGAGCGCGCCTTGACGATAACGTCGCGCTCTTCCGTCGCGAGGCCGCGCGCTTGAATTTGCCGATGGCAGCGTCTACCACGCCCATTCAGCCGCTGACGCTGGGCGATGAGGCGCGCACCCTGCGCTGGGCGGCAACTCTGGACGCCTGCGGCATTGCGGTCGGCGCGATTCGCCCGCCCACGGTGCCAAAGGGCCAGGCGCGGCTGCGCATTACCCTGAGCGCCCGGCACACGGAGGCCGACATCGAGCGGCTGCTGGACGGCCTTGAGCGCTGCCGGCGAGAGGATGCCCCATGAGCCACGATGTAAACCTCACCCTGCTCCACGGCTGGGGCGTGGATTCACGCATCTGGCAGCCTTTGCAGCCCCACTGGCCCGAGGGCGTGCGCATTACTGCGCCCAGCTGGCCGGGCTATTTCGACAGTTCTTGTGCCGACAGCGCTGCGACGTCTGATCCTTCAAGCCTTGCGGCCACGGCCGGCGCCATGGCCGCGAGCCTTCCCCAGGACAGCGTGTGGGTGGGCTGGTCGCTGGGCGGGCTTTTGGCCGTGGCCATGGCCGAGCACCTGCCGCCGCCCCGGGGGATTATTCTGCTGAGCGCCGGCGCGCGGTTCTGCTGGCCTAACGGCGTTACCCCAAAAGCCCTTGCCGAGTTTACCTTCGCTTTTGAACGCAGCCCCGCTGTCGCCTGGCGGCACTTTCTGCGCTGGCAAAGCAGCGGCGAGCCCGAGCCCCGAGAAGCGCTGAAGCGGTTGCACGCGCTTTTGGGCAAAACCCCGCCGGCGGATACCCCAACCCTTGCCGCCGGGCTTGGCTTTCTGAAAACGCTGGATAACCGCGAGCGGCTAAACGCGCTGCCCTGCCCCGTGGCGATGTTATCAGGGGAAAACGACCCCTTTATCAGCAGGCCGCCCGCTGGTGAGGCGGCATTAAACGAGCGGCTGGCACACGCCGGCCACTGCCCCATGGTGTCCCGTCCCGCTGCGCTGGCGGAGGCGCTTGTGCGCATCGCCTCCGATATAACCCGGCCGGCGGAGGTGGTATGAGGTCCCTTGCGCTAAGCGATGTCGATAACCACATCCGCGACGATACCTGCCGTAACGAGCAAAGCGACTGGCAGGCCCGGGTGGCCCGGGCGTTTTCCCGGGCCGCTGCCCACTACGACCGCCGCGCCGGCGCCCAGCGCCATATCGGCGAGGCGCTGTGGCAGCGGCTGCCTGAAAAGGCGGCAAGCGTGGTGGACGTGGGCTGCGCCACCGGCGACTGGACGCGCAAGCTGGCCGAGCGCTACTCCGAGGCCAGCATAATGGGCGTGGACATCGCCCCGGGCATGCTGATGGAGGCGCAAAAGCGCGGCGGGCGGGTGAGATGGCGCGAAGGCTCCGCCGAGGCGCTGCCGGCGGGCGACCGGAGCGTGGATCTGATCTTTTCCAATCTGGCGCTGCAGTGGTGCCGGAACATAAGCGCGGTCATGGCCGAGTTCGCTCGGGTGCTGGCCCCCGGCGGGCGGGCGGTATTCACCACCCTGCTGGCCGGCACCCTTGAAGAAATCGGCGCGGCCTTTCAGCGCCCCGAGGCGCTGCTGACCTACTCAAGCCGGGCCGACCACCGCCGCGCCGCCGACGCCGCAGGGCTCAGAGTGACCGGCGAGCGCACTCACCTTGAGCGCTTTTACTACCCCGACATGGCCGCGGTGATGGCCTCGATCAAGGGCGTGGGCGCGCAAATCGCCCGCCCGCAAGGCGTGGGGCTGACCCGCCGCGATCTCAAGGCGGCCGCCCAACGCATGGAGCAGCGGCGCACGCCTGACGGGCTGCCCGTGAGCTACCGCTGTTTAACGCTGACCCTGGAGCGCCCGTGAACGCCTACTTTGTGACCGGCACCCACACCGACGCCGGCAAAACGCTGGTAACTAGCGCCCTGCTGTACGCCGCCCGCCGGCAAGGCTTGAGCACGCTGGGGCTCAAGCCCGTGGCCTCGGGCAGCGACGCCACCCCGAGCGGGCTGCGCAACGCCGACGCGCTGGCCCTACAGGCTCAAAGCGTGCCTGGAGTGAGCTACGACACCGTCAACCCCCACGCCTTCACCCCGGCCATCGCTCCGCATCTGGCGGCGTTTGAAGCCGGATGCACGTTAAGCGCCGGCGGCCTCGCCAACGGCATACACGCCACCCTTGATCGCTACCCGCGAGATCTCTGCCTGATCGAAGGTGCGGGCGGCTGGCGGGTGCCGCTCAACGAGGCCGAGGACTTTGCCGACCTGGCCGCGCGGCTGGAGATTCCGGTGATCCTCACCGTGGGGCTGACGCTTGGCTGCCTGAACCACGCACGGCTTACCGCCGAGGCCATCGCCGCCGACGGCCTGCGCCTTGCCGGCTGGGTAGGCAGCGTGGTGGACGCCGACTTTGCCGCCGACACCCCGCGCTTTCGCGCCAACCTTGAGCTTTTGGAAGCCAAGCTCGGCGCGCCCTGTCTCGGCGTGATTCCACACCTTGACGCCCCCGGCGCCGAGGCCGCGTCTCACTACCTCAGCCTTTCTCGTCTGTCCCTGAAGGAGCCCGCATGACCTCCCCCGTCTGGCATCCCTACCAGCGCCTGAACCCGCGCGCCGAGCAGGACCCCGCCGTGCCCAAGGTCATCGGCGGCGACGGCGTTTATTTTGAGCTCGACGGCGGTGAGCGGCTGCTGGACGCCTGCTGCTCCTGGTGGTGCATGATCCACGGCTACCGCCACCCGCGCCTGGTGCGCGCCATCGCCGAGCAGGCCGATACGTTAAGCCACGTGATGCTCGCAGGGCTGACCCACGCCCCCGCCGAACGGCTTGCCCGGGCGCTGGTGCGCGTCACGCCCGAAGGGCTCAACCACGTGTTTTTTATCGACAGCGGCTCGGTGGGCATGGAAGTGGCGATGAAAATGGCGCTGCAGTACCACATCCTCACCGGCAGCCCCGAGAAAACCCGCATGCTCGCGCTCAAGCGCGGCTACCACGGCGATACCGGCGGTTGCATGGCGGTGTGCGACCCGGACAACGGCATGCACAGGCTGTTCAGCCCACTTTTGCCCCAGCACCACTTTGCCCCGGCGCCCACGGCCCCCTTTGACGCCGCCCCCGAAGACGTCGAGAGCGACCTGGCCGCGCTGCGCGAGGTGCTTGAGCGCCATCACCACGAGATCGCTGCGCTACTGATGGAGCCCTTATTGCAGGCCGCCGGCGGGCTCAACATGACCTCACCCCACTACCTGCGCGGCGCGCGCAAGCTGTGCGACGCGTTCAACGTGCTGCTGGTGTTTGACGAGGTGGCCACGGGCTTTGGCCGCACCGGCAAGATGTTTGCCGCCGACCACGCCGAGGTGACGCCGGATATCATGGTGCTGTCCAAGGGGCTCACCGGCGGCTATCTCGGCCACGCCGCAACCCTTGCCACCGACCGGGTCCACGACGCCTTCAAGGGCGAAAGCGACCTCCACGCCTTTATGCACGGGCCGACCTTCATGGGCAACCCGCTGGCCTGCCGGGTGGCGCTGGAGAGCCTGGCGGTGTTTGAAGAAGAGAACTATCTGGAAAAGATCGCCCGGCTCAGCCGGGTGCTGACCCGAGAGCTGTGCGAGGACGCCGAGCTTGCCGCCCACCCCGCGGTGGCGGGCGTGCGCGTGCTGGGCGCGGCCGCGGTAATCGAAGTCCACAACGCCGCCGATCTCGACGGCCTGCGCGACTTCGCCCGGGCTCGGGGCGTGTGGCTGCGGGCGTTTAACCGCTACCTCTACACCATGCCCGCCTACATCACCGCCGAGGCCGAAATGGTCATCATCACTGACGTGATGAAGGCGTGGTTTTTAGAAAAGCGCCGGATGGAAGATCACCGCTGAACGGCAAAAGCTCGCCGGCCTTGCGCCACTGCTCGGCAAGCGCCGGCACGCCCTCCCCGGCGGGGGCGCTGATCGGCTGCACGCCGGGCGGGCACAGCGCGGCGGCGTTGGGGTCCACCAGCGCGCAGGCGGCATCCGTGGGCAGATAGTGCAAAAGCGTCGCTGCCGGCACCACCGCCAGCGACGTACCCACCACCAGCAGAAAATCGGCCGCTTCCACCAGCGCGCAGGCCTCGCCGAACAGCGGCACGGCCTCGCCGAACCACACCACGTCCGGGCGCAGCTGGCTGCCCTTGTCGCACAGATCTCCCAGGGCAATACCGCCCTTGGCGAGCGGGTAGCGCATGCGCTCGTCCACGCTGGAGCGGGCGTTAATCAGCTCGCCGTGCAGGTGCAACACGCTTTTAGAGCCGGCGCGCTCGTGCAAATCGTCAATGTTTTGGGTAATCACGCTGACGCGAAAGCCTGCCGTTTCCAGCTCGGCAATCGCCCGGTGGGCGGCGTTGGGCCGAGCGGCGCGCATTTGCTCCCGGCGGCGGTTGTAAAACGCAAGCACCGTCTCCGGGTCTCGGGCAAACGCTTCCGGCGTTGCCACGTCTTCCACGGCGTGGTTTTCCCACAGGCCGTCGCTTGCGCGAAAGGTCTCGATGCCGCTTTCCACGCTGATGCCGGACCCGCTCAATACCACCAGATGCGGCGCTGTCATAGGCTGCCTCTGCTTGCGTCAGTGTCAGTGTCAATAAACGTCAGTGTACCAGCGCGTCGCGGCCGCCGTTAAACCGCTGCTTGTTGCGATACGGATACACATCGATCACCCGGCCGTTGCGGATGTCCTGCTGCAGGCCCTGCCAGTAGTCCGGATCAAACAGCTCAGGGTGCTGGCGGGTAAACAGCGCCCGGCGCTCGGGGTTGGCGATCATGAAAGGACCAAACTCCTCGGGGAAGATATCGTTCGGCCCGATGGACAGCGCCGAGACGTCGGCCCGCCGGCCGTCAGCGGTGCGCGGCAGCGCGCGAAAGCAGCAGTGGGTCAGGTAGCTGATTTCATCGTAGTCATAAAAGATGACCCGGCCGTGGCGCGTTACGCCGAAGTTTTTCAGCAGCATGTCGCCGGGGAAAATATTGGCCGCCGCCAGCTGTTTGATGGCGTTGCCGTAGTCGTTGAGCACGGTCGCCACTTCCTCTTCGCTGCAGTGCTCCACGTAGAGGTTGAGCGGGGTCATCATGCGCTCGGTATAGCAGTGGCGGATCAGCACCTTATCGCCTTTCATCGACACCGTGGAAGGCGCGGTTTCCAAAAGGTGCGCCAGGCAATCCGGGTCGAAATGGTCCTTGCGGGCAATAAAGTTGGAGAACTCCTGGGTATCGGCCATGCGCCCGACCCGGTCGTGGCGCTTGACCAGCTGGTATTTCTCGCGCACTTCCCGGTGGGTGATGTCCTTGGCCGGATCGAAGCGGTCGCGGATGATCTTGAACACCGTGCGGTGCGAGGGCAGCACAAACACCGCCATCACCATGCCGGGCACGCCCGGGGCAAGAATGAAGCGATCCTCGCGCTTGGCCACCTGGCGGTTCAGCGCGCGAAAAAACTCGGTCTTGCCGTGCTTGAAAAAGCCGATGGAAGCGTACAGCTCGTCTATCGGTTTATTCGGCATCAGCCCCTGCAGATAGGCCACGCATTCGCCGGGTACCGGCACGTCTACCTGAAAATACGCCCGGGTAAAGGAGAACAGAATCGAGACCTCATCGGGCTCGATGAGCACGGTATCCAAGCGCAGGCAGGCCGCGGCGTTGCCATCGTCGTGCAACACCGGCAGCACCAGCGGGACCTGTTCGCCGCCGCCGCGAATCCGCCCGACCAGATAGGCGCCCTTGTTGCGATAAAAAACGCTGTGCAAAAGCTCCAGCTCGGCGTTGTCGGCATGCAAAACGGCCGGCGGCAAGGCTTCTCGCAGAAACGCCGCGCCCCGGGCGGAATCCCGTGCGGCATCGGTGAAGGGAAGCGCCAGCGGGGCCTCCACCAGCGCACGGCTCAAAGCACTTTGCCAGTCGCCGTTCACCGCATAGCGCCGGCACAGCTCAATGCCCGAACGGTGCGGGGCGCCATCGCGTGAGCTGTACACAAACGCCCGGTCGTTGCGAATGTGGCGGTGATGAAACACCGTGCAGAAAAGCGAGTTGAAAAACGTCTCGGCCAGCTCAAAATCCAGCCGCTGGCTGATCAGCTGCGCGTAGCAGCCGCGCGCTTCGCACCAGTATTCGCAGTTGGTCAGCACTTCTTCGCTGAACGTGCGCTCCAGCCGCGTGCGCGTGGCGTCGACTTTTTCTTTATACAGGTTGATGCGCTCGGCGCTGGCCCGCTGGGCCTGCTGCCAGTCGGCATCGCGAAAGCGCTGGCTGGCCTCTCGGGTCATGGCCTGAAAGCGCGCGCGGTATTCGTCAAAGCCGTGAAGCACGGTGGCGGCCAGACGATAGGCTGCGGATAGGGACAAGGGCGTCTCCTGAGAGGTCAGCGTTTGCCGTCAAGCTTCGCGCAGATACCGGCCCGGTGGGGAGACGACCTTGGTGGCAGCCGCAGCAGCTTATGGCACCGCATCGATGCGCGCCAGGCGCAGGCAGAAATCACCGCCCCGGCGGTCGGCGATCAAAAGGCCCAGCTGGTAGATGTCACCAGCGGCAAGCGCCGGCGCGCCAACCAGATGCCGGCCCCGGCATACCGCCTCGAACTCGTGCCAGGCAAAGCGCCACGTCTGCCACTCATCCTTGGCCGGGGTGAAGGCCACGCGGTAGGCGCAGCCCTCGTCAATCGCCCGGCTTTTTATCCGCAGCTGATACGTGCGCCCGTCGCCGCACACCCGCAGGGCAATACCGCCGGCACGGGTCAGCGCACGCTCGAAGGCACCGGGCTCTCGGCGCACCGAGGCAAATCCGCCGCCGTTTTCAAGCGAGATGTCGCCGACAAAGCGCCCCTCTCCTTGCCCCGCGTGAAGGCCTTCGGTCACGTGAAAGGCACTTTTGGATACCCCGCCCATGACACCGTCGTTCACCGCATACCAGCGCCGGGCTTCTTCACGGGCGGCCTCGTCTACGAGCGTGGTAAAAGACAGTTCAGACATCTGCGCGCCTCCTTTGGCCGAACGTGCAGCACGGCGGTCCCGAGTGCTGCCGTTGACGATATAAAAAGATAACCTTTGAAACATACGGTAACTACGGTAGGCTATCCGCCCTATAAACAAAGACAATAAAAAATTCAACAACACAATAGCTACCCAAGGGAACAACCATCGTGCCGACTAAAAACACGCTCAAACTCGCCGTTCAGGCCGCCACCGCCGCTACCGTACTGGGCGTCGCCGGCCAGGCCAGCGCCGTTGATCTCAGCGTCACCGAAGACGTTGAAGCCAGCCTCTACGGCTATGCACGCCTGAACATGAGCTACGACTTTGACGGCGATAACGCGCTGTCAACGCGTTCCGGCTCCTTTGCGCTTGAAGACACCGGCAAGACGCACTTTGGCGCCGATGCCTACCAAAGCCGCCTGGGCGTCAAGGTCAAGCACGCCTCCGGCATGGAAGTCACCGTTGAGGGTGACTTCCGCGGCGGCGGCGGCGGCGATCTGCGCCTGCGCCATGCCTACGGCGAATACAAGAACTTCCTGGCCGGGCGCACCTGGTCCAACTACAACAGCTTTGTGGGCTACACCCCGACGCTGGACTTTGACAGCCTGGCAGGGCTTGCCGGCCTGCAGGATCGCACCGAGCAGGTTCGCTACACCACCGGCGCGCTATCCTTCTCCGTGGAAGACGCCGTTCGCGGGCCGGATATTGCCGATGCATCAGGCCCCAACCTCGATACTCGCGAGTCGGCTCCGGTGCTCACGGCACGCTTTGAAGACTCCGCCGGTGCTGTATCGTACTCCGCCGCCGGTCTCGTTAAACGCATTAGCGCCGAAGGCAGGTCTGCGTCTTCAGATGTCGTCGTAGGCCCAAACGGCGCTCCCGCTGTTTCTCAAGTCGCCGCTAGCGATGTCGACGACAGCGCCATGGGCTACGGCGTGTTCGGTGCCATGACGATCGAACTTACCGAGATGCTCTCGGTTCAGGGCGCGGTGAACTACACCGACGGCGCCAACAGCTACCTGTACCGCTCGGGCAACGACTTCTACGGCACCAGCGCCTACGTTGACGGCAGCGATATTGAAACCATCCAGGGCTACGGCGGCTCGCTGGGCACCAGCCTGGACCTGGGCAACGGGCGCAGCATCAACCTGGGCTACGGCATGACCAAGCTGGACCTGGACGACGCCGTCGCAGACGGTGCCATGACCAGCGCCGCTGCCGAAACCAACCAGAACGCCATGCTCAACTACCAGTGGACGCCGGTTGACAAGGTCATGATGGGCGTCGAGTACGGCTACTTCAGCCAGGAAACCAAAGGCGGCGACACAAAAGAAGCAAGCCGCATGATTTTCGCAGCCCAGTACAGCTTTTAACCCCGCGTCCGGCCGGCGTACGCCGGGCCAAGCGCCCATGCCCCGCTTACGGCGGGGCATTTTTGTCTAAAAGGCCTTGTGTAGCGCAAAGCGCGGCTGTGGCCGGCCATCCTTGTGCACCGTTTCGTTGAACATGGCAAGCGGGCGCACCCAAAGGCCGTATTCGCCGTAAAGCGCGCGATAGACCACCAGCGCCTCTTCGGTTTCGCTGTGCCGGGCGCCGCCCAGCACCTCATACAGCGCACCTTTGTAGTGACGATAAATGCCGGGAACAGGTGTCATGGCGCAACCTCGCTGGCAGGGGCACTGGCGGCTTTTTTCGCCAGCCGGGCAAGTACCCGAGAGGCGGCAACAAAGCCAAACGTGCCGGTGAGAAACGTGGCCGCACCAAAGCCGCTTTCGCAGTCCAGGCGAGCCGATTCGCCGTCGCCGGGTTTTTGATGACACACCTCGCCGTCTGCGCCCGGGTACACCAGCTGCTCGTCGGAGTAGACGCACTCCACCGAGAAGCGGCGTTTGGGATTGCGCGAAAAGCCGTAGTCCCGACGCAGGCGCGAACGCACCCGGGCCAGCAGCGAGTCGTGCACGGTGCGCGTCAGGTCCACCACCCGAATGCGCGTCGGGTCGGTCTGGCCACCCGCCGCACCGGTCACGGTGAGGGCTATCTTGCGCCGCTTGCAAAAGGCGATCAGCGCCGCCTTGGCCACTACGCTGTCAATGGCGTCAACCACGTGATCGGCATCTTCAGGGATGCGCTGCTCAAGGTTGGTGGGCGTGGCAAAGGCCGTGTCCGCCACCACCTCGATTTCCGGGGCAATCAGCCGGCAGCGCTCGGCCAGCACTTCGACCTTGGCCCGGCCCACGGTGCCGTCCAGGGCGTGAAGCTGACGGTTGACGTTGGACACGCACACATCGTCCAGATCGATCAGCGTCAGTTTGCCGATGCCCGAACGGGCCAGCGCCTCGACGGCCCAGCTACCGACCCCGCCAACGCCTACAACCACCACGTGTGCCCGGCGAAAAGCCGCAGCCGCCCGGCCCCCGTACAGTCGGCGGATGCCGCCAAAACGCAGGCGATAGTCGTCAAAGGGCGCGGCGGGCGCCGGTGAGGTATCAAATGGAGCCATCGAGGGCCTCGCTATGCATCGGGATGAAACGTCAGGCACGCCGCTACCGGCGCGGCCGGCAAGCGGGTGGCTATTGTCACGGCCCGACGGCCAAATGTCATCACGCGCGGTGCAATACGCGCCTGGCTCGGGCGTTCGCATCCGGGCGGCATTGGGTCACCGGGCCAAACTTTGCTAGGCTCGAAGGTGTTTTCTCGCTCAAACGCTGCCCCTTGGGGCAGCCGTTACGTAGAAGGAGAGTTTCGCATGCGCTATACCGCACCGTTTTCCGCTCTGGCCGCATCGCTTTTGATGGCCGCCTCGGCCCAGGCCGCCGATACGCTTGACGTTGACGTACACCGCATCAGCGCCGACGGCGTCGGCGATTCGCTGGGCACCGTCACCCTTGAGCAGAGCGATCACGGCCTGCTGCTGACGCCGTCTCTGGACGGACTCGAGGCCGGCATCCACGGCTTTCACGTCCACCAGAATGCCAGCTGCGAGCCCGGCAACAACGACGACGGCGAAAGCGTTGCCGGGCTATCGGCCGGCGGCCACTACGACCCTGAAGCAACCGGCACCCACCAGGGCCCCTACGGCGAGGGCCACCTGGGGGATCTGCCGGCGCTCAGCGTTGATAGCAGCGGCAAGGCCACCCTGGCCATTCTGGCACCGCGGCTGAGCCTTGACGACCTGGACGGCCGCAGTCTGATGATCCACGCCGGCGGCGACAACTACTCCGACGAGCCCCACCTGGGCGGCGGCGGTGCCCGCGTCGCCTGCGGCGTAGTAGGACAGTAAAGTGGAACAGTAAAAAAGTGGAACAGTAAAACCGTCGCGCACGCCGTCATCGCCGGCCCACCGGCGCTGTACGACGCAAAACGGGCAGGCCGCTGACGGCCTGCCCGTTTTTTGTTCCGGCGCTTTGCAGCGAAGAGGTTAGTCTTCGTCGCCGGCCATCTGCATCTGGCGCTGCAGGTAGTTTTGAATCCCCACCTGCTCGATCAGGTGCAGCTCGGTTTCGATATGGTCGATGTGGTCTTCTTCTTCGGCCAGCAGATCACGCAGCAGGTCGCGGCTGACGTAGTCCTTGACGCTTTCAGCGTAGGTAATCGCTTCAATGTAGTCGTTGCGGCCGTCGTGCTCGATCTTGAGATCGCTTTCGAGCATTTCCTTGACGTTCTCGCCGATGTAGAGCTTGCCCAGATCCTGCAGGTTGGGAATGCCTTCAAGAAACAAAATGCGCTCAATGAGCCTGTCGGCGTGCTGCATCTCTTCGATGGATTCGTCGTATTCCCACTTGGCCAGCGCCTTCAGCCCCCAGTCCTTGTACATCTTGGCGTGCAGGAAGTATTGATTGATGGCTACCAGCTCGTTGCCCAGGGCAATGTTCAAATGCTTGATAACTTGCGGATCGCCTTTCATATCACCACCTTTGGTCCGGGCATTGCAGGGTACAACGCCGTCAAATGACGCCTGACAGATGCAACGCCGCCAGGCTTTTGCGTTCGACCGGACAGGCACGCGCGAAGGCTATGCGCCCGGAATGTCCGGAAGTATAGGCGATGCGCTTAACAACTCAAACACATCATCACGTTGCCAAAAGCAAACGCAACAAGAAAGATTCGCGTCAGATAGCGTAGGCCAGCCCCATGTCGGCCTGGGCGCGCGCTTTTTGAACCGCCTCGCGGGTGATGGTCTTGGCCATGCAGGCGCACTTGCCGCACTGTGTTGCACAGCCGGTCGCCTCGCGCACGTCGCGAAAGCTGCGGGCACCGCTGTCAACTTCCCGGCGGATCTGGTGGTCGGTCACTCCCTTGCACATACAGACATACATGGCGACACCTCGCTGGACACATGTCGCCAATGTAAATGATTCCTATAAAGAATCGCAAGCAGTGAGCGCGTTTATTTTTGGCGCTTTGCCGCCTTCGCGCGATCCGCCTGTTTTTTTTCTGCGCCTTGCAAGGCCTTGGGCAGCACGACCGTTTGCGTACCGGAGGCGATATCCGGCCAGCTGCGCTTTTGCGGATCAAACAGCACCCACCAGTAGCCGATACCCAGCGCAGCAAGGGACACCCAGGCCGCCGTGCAGCGGATCAGACTCTGGACAAGGCTGATAGGCGCGCCCTCGGGCGTTTGCACGCGCAGCCGCCAGGCCTGCATGCCCAGCGTCATGCCGCCCCGGCGCCAGCAGTAGGTAAAAAACGCCGCCGCTGAGCACACCAGCAGCAGCCGCAGCGTGGCAACGGCAAGGCTTTCGGTACCGATGCTCTCCGCGCTGCGGCCGAGCACAAAGCGTAAAAACGCCAGGTGCGCCACCGTTACCAAAAGCCAGATCGCCATCACCAGAAAACCGTCGTAAAGCATCGCCCCCAGCCGCCGGGCCAGGCCGGCCGGCGCTACGCTATCGAGCTGGGTAAAACGTCGTTGCGTCATTGAAATCTCTTTAATAAAAGCAAGCTAGCCGTTACGGCGTAAAAGCAAAAGCCCCGCCGCCGCGCAGGCAAGCGTAGGCACCAGCACCGCCCACACCGGTGAAAAGCCGAAAATCGTCGACGCCGGCGCCAGCAAGTCCTGGGTATATTTGAACGTAAGCCCGGTAATCACCCCGTAAAATACCCGGGTGCCGGCGGCCACGGTGCGCAGCGGGCCGAACACAAACGAAGCGGCGATCAGCACCAGCGAGCCCATGGTCAGCGGCAGCAGCATTTTTTGCCAGAAATACAAAAGGGGCTGCTCGGCGCTGCGCCCTTGGGACTGCAAAAACTGCGCGTAGGCGTACAGCTCGCTGGGCGACTGGGTTTCGGTATCGCGCAAAAGCCGCTCCAGCTGGGTAGGCGTAAGCGCGGTATCCCAGGCCTCGGTGGCGCGACGCGTCACTTCGGTACGCCGGGGGAAAAACCGCGTAGTGGCCACGTTGCTCAGCCGCCATTGATCGTTTTCCCAGTAGGCGCGCTCGGCATAGGACGCTTCAACCAGCCGGCGATCGTCAAAGCGGTAGCGCAGAAGATCCAGCACCACGTCGTCGGCGCGGATGGCGCCGAAACGGTAGACGCTGTCGCCTTCAATCTGCCAGGCGCTGCGGCTGGTGAGCACCGCGCCTTCGCCCAGGCGCTGTTCGAGCTGCCAGGCCTCGGCAAACTGCTCGGTGCGCGGGCTGACAAACTCCGCGATTAAAAGCACCGCGGCCACCACCAGCAGCACCGGCTTCATCACCCCCCAGACAATGCGCGAAAGCGAGCGCCCGGCGGCGCGCATCACGGTCAGCTCGTTGCTCGACGCCATGCTGCCAAGACCGATCAGCGCGCCGATCAGCACCGCCACCGGCGCATACTGATAAAACCGCCAGGGCAGGCGCATGCCTAGATACAAAAGCACGTCAAGGCTTGAATAGGCGCCTTGAACGTCGTCCAGGTCATCAATGTAGGCGATGATCAAATCAAGCCCCAGCAGCACCAGCTGAACCACCAGAATGGCGGCCAGCACGTTGCGCGCAATGTAGCGGTCCAAACGATCGGTGAGCATTAGCGCATCCCCTTACGCTGCAGGCGCCAGACAAGGGCCAGCCCCAGCGCGAAAAACGCGGCGTGAACCGGCCATACGCCAATCGCCGCCGGCAGCGAGCCGCTGCCCACGGCGTCCACGGCGGCCAGCAACAAACTCAGGTAGGCAACATAGAGAAACACCGCCGGCAGCAGCTTGGCAAAGCGCCCCTGGCGCGGGTTGACCCGAGACAGCGGCTGAGCAATCAGTGCTAGCACAAACACCATCAGCGGCACGCCCATGCGCCACTGCCACTGAGCCTTGGCGCCGGGCGCCTCGCTTCGCCACAGCGCTTTTGTGGGCTGAAACTCGGCCTCGTCCGAGGCGCTGAGGGTTTTGCTTTCTCCCAGGCGGATGGTGTAGCGCTCAAAGGCCAGATGCTCGGCCTGAAGATCTCCCGGCACCACGCTGAAACGGTCACCGTCTTCGAGCACCAGAAAACGGCTGCCGGTTTCGTCGCGTACCTGCTGATAGCCCTGCTCGGCCCGGGTCACGTAGTTGGGCAGATCATCGCCGCGGCTGCCCAGCTCATGGACAAACACGTTTTGCATCTGCCGGCCGTCGTCGGAAAAGCCGGTGATATAGGCGGTACGGCCCGCGCCAAAGTCCTGAAAGCGGCCCGGCGTCAACACCGAGGCATCCAGCCGGCTGCGCTGCTCCTGAATAATGCCTTCCGTTGCCATGCTGCCCCAGGGCGCCAGCCATAGGCTGCAGATGCCCACCAGCACGGCCACCACGGCACAGGGCAGCAAAGTGATTTGCAAAAGCCGCATCGGACTTATGCCGCAGGCCACCATGACGGTAATTTCACTGTTCATGTAGAGCTGGCCGTAGGCCAGCAAAATGCCCAGAAAAAACGCCAGCGGCAGCACCAGCTCCATAAAACCGGGCAGATGAAACAGCATCAGATTGCCCAGCACCGTGACGGGAAACTCCCCCTCGGCCACATCGGCAAAGTAGCGGATAAAACGCCCGCCCATGATCACCAGCAGCAAAACGCCGGCCACCGCCGACATGGTAAGCAGCACTTCGCGGGTGAGGTAGCGAAATAAAATCAACGCGATCTCCGGCCAGTCTTGCAGGATGCCATGCAATGCGCCCATGGCTTGGGTACACTGACGGGTATTATCCTGATTCTCTCAATGCTTGTCTTGTTTGGAGACGCCATGCAATTTTCCGTGCAGACTGCCAACCCCGCCAAAGCCGAAACCGACTGCGTGGTCGTTCCCGTGTTTCAAAGCGGCGCGCTGCTGCCGGCGGCGGCCCGGCTGGACGACGCCAGCGAGCGGCTGATCGGTCAGCTGATGGAACGCGGCGACTTCGATGCCGCGCTGGGCAACGTGCTGACGGTGCCCTTTGCCCCGGGCCTTTGCACCGAGCGGCTGATGCTGGTGGGGCTGGGCGAGCCGTCGCGCTGCGGGGAAGCGGCGTTTATCAAAGCACTCGACGCCGCCGGCCAGGCACTGATCAAGCTGCCCGCCGACAGCGCCGTGATCGCCTTTAGCGACGTGCCGCTGGAGGGTCGCGACAGCGCCTGGAAGGCGCAGAAAACGCTGGAGGCCATTGTCGGCGCCGGCTACCGCTTTGATCAATTCAAGACCACCCATGCCAAACCCTCGGCGCTGGCACATATTACGCTGTGCGCCCGGGACAGCGACGACGCCGCCCTTGTTCAGCAGGGCGCCGACATCGGCCGGGCCGTTGGCGAGGGCATCAACCATACTCGCACGCTGGCAAATCTGCCCGGCAACGTCTGCACGCCGCGCTATCTGGCCGGCGCAGCCGAGGCGCTGGCCGCTGAATCCGGCGGCGCGCTCACCGCCGAGATTCTCGACGAAGACGCCCTTGAAGCCCTCGGCGCGGGCTCGCTGCTGTCGGTAGGCCGCGGCAGCGCCGAGCCCACCCGGCTGATCGTGATGCACTACCAGGGCGCGGACAATCCCGACGACGCGCCCCACGTGCTGGTGGGCAAGGGCATCACCTTCGATTCCGGCGGCATCTCGCTCAAGCCCGGCGCGGGCATGGACGAAATGAAGTTCGACATGGGCGGGGCGGCCAGCGTCTTCGGCACCGCCAAATCGGTGCTGGGTATCCGGCCCAGGCTCAACCTGGTGTTTATCGTCGCCGCGGCGGAAAACATGCCCGGCAGTGCGGCCACCAAGCCCGGCGACATTGTCACCACGCTCAAAGGGCTCACCGTTGAGGTGCTCAACACCGACGCCGAGGGCCGGCTGGCGCTGTGCGATGCGCTGACCTACGCCGAGCGCTTCAAACCGGCAAGCGTGGTGGACATCGCCACCCTCACCGGGGCGGTGATTGTCGGCCTGGGCCACCACGCCAGCGGGCTTTTAGCCAACGATGACGACGTGGCCCTGGACGTGCTCGACGCCGGGGAAACCGCCTGGGACCGCGCCTGGCACCTGCCGCTTTGGGACGACTACCAGCAGCAGCTGGACTCCAACTTCGCCGATCTGGCCAACATCGGCGGCAAGCCGGCCGGCACCATTACCGCCGGCTGCTTTTTGTCGCGCTTCACCGAGGCCTACCCCTGGGCACATCTGGACATCGCCGGCACCGCCTGGCACTCCGGCGACAACAAAGGCGCCACCGGCCGCCCGGTGGGGCTTTTGACCCAGTACCTGCTGGACCGGCAAAACGAGGCTGACGCGATAGGCGCCGAGCGCTAACATGAACGTCCCGGGCCCGGCTGCATTGCCGCCAGGCCCGCGCCGGCCTTTTGCAAAGGCCTTGTACGCCCTTTTTTTACCCGCCAGCCCCGCGCTGGTTTTCAGCGGAGAACATGCTCGTGCCTTCAGACGCCTTTCCTGACGACGCCTTTCTTGCCGACGCCTTTCTTGCCGACGCCTTTCAGCTGGTGCCGTCCAACCAGCCGACGGCCGATCACGTCCGCGACAGCATTCTTCAGGCGCCCGGGTTCGGCACGCACTTCAGCGACCACATGGCGTATATTCGCTGGACGCTGAGGCGCGGCTGGCACGCCCACGGCGTACGCCCCTACGGCCCGCTGACCCTCGACCCGGCCGCCGCCGTGCTGCACTACGGCCAGGAAATCTTCGAAGGCATCAAAGCCTACCGCCACGCCGACGGCTCGGTGTGGACGTTTCGCCCGGAGAAAAACGCCGAGCGCTTTCGCAAAAGTGCGCGCCGCCTGGCCCTGCCGGAGCTCTCCGATGACGACTTCATCGGCGCGCTCAAGGCCCTGCTGGCCCAGGACCACGCCTGGGTGCCCACCCCGGTTGACGAATCCGACGAGTGCAGCCTTTATCTGCGCCCGTTCATGATCGCAAGCGAGGCGTTTCTCGGCGTGCGCCCCTCCCACGAGGTGGATTTCTACGTCATCGCCTCGCCGGCGGCGGCCTATTTCAAGGGCGGCGTGGAGCCGGTCTCGATCTGGCTTTCCCGCCACTACCAGCGCGCCGCCCCCGGCGGCACCGGCTTTGCCAAGTGCGGCGGCAACTACGCCGCCTCCCTTGCCGCGCAAAAGCAGGCCGAAGAACAGGGCTGCAGCCAGGTGGCGTTTCTCGACGCGGCGGAACACCGCTGGATCGAAGAGCTTGGCGGCATGAATCTGTTTTTCGTTTTCAGCGACGGCCGGCTGGTCACCCCGCGGCTGACCGATACCATCCTCGAAGGCGTCACCCGCGACTCGGTACTCACCCTTGCCAGAGAGGACGGCCTCACCCCGCAAGAGCGGCCCATCAGCCTGGACGAATGGCGCGAAGGGGCGGCCTCCGGCGACATTACCGAGGTGTTTGCCTGCGGCACCGCCGCGGTGATTACCCCGGTAAGCGAGCTGGTGACCGAAGACGAGCGCATCCGTCTGTCCGCCGGCGGTGACAACGCCGTGGCCAAGCGCCTGCGCAAAAAGCTGCTGGACCTGCAGTACGGCCGCTGCGAAGACACTCGCGGCTGGCTGACCCGGCTGGTCTAGCCCCGAGGGCCGTATGGCGCGCATCGATTTCTACATCTTGGCCGATACCACCCTTGAGGCGCGCCTGGCCTTTGCCTGCAAGCTGGCCGATACCATCTGGCGCCGCGGCTACCGGCTGCACCTGCACTGCGAGGATCAGGCCCTTGCCGAGCAGGCCGACGCCGCGCTGTGGGACTTTCGACCGGACGCCTATCTGCCCCACGCCCTTCTCGAAAGCGAGATGGCCCCAAGCGTGCCGGTGACGCTTGGCACCGGCGAGCTGCCCGCCCCCCGGGGCGAGACGGCGCTTTTGAACCTGCACCCGGACATTCCCGCAGGCTTTGAGCGCTACGCCCGGGTGGCCGAAATCATCAACCAGCACCAGGCCGTGCTGATGGCCAAACGCGCGTGCTGGCAGCGCTACAGGGCGCAGGGCCATGAGGTGGTGCCGCACAAGCTGGGCTCAAGCGCCTGACGCTACACGCCACACCCAACGACATGAATTCAATGCCTCGCCCCGGCGCGGCATTTCGCTGTGAGTGATTCCATGGACAAGACCTACCAACCCGAAAGCATCGAAACCCGCTGGTACCAGCGCTGGGAAGCCGACAACCGCTTTGCCCCCTCCGGGGCCGGCACGCCGTTTGCCATGATGATTCCGCCGCCCAACGTCACCGGCAGTTTGCACATGGGGCATGCGTTTCAGGACACCATCATGGACACCCTGGCCCGCTACAAGCGCATGCAGGGCAACAACACCCTGTGGCAGATCGGCACCGACCACGCCGGCATCGCCACGCAAATGCTGGTGGAGCGCAAGCTCGCCGCCGAACAGGGCAAGACCCGCCACGATCTGGGCCGCGACGCCTTTCTCGACAAGGTGTGGGAATGGAAGGAAGAGTCCGGCGGCCACATCACCCGCCAGCTGCGCCGCATGGGCGCCAGCGTCGACTGGTCGCGGGAACGCTTCACCATGGACGACGGCTTCTATAAAGCCGTGCAGGAAGTGTTTGTCCGCCTGCACGAAGACGACCTGATCTACCGCGGCAAGCGGCTGGTCAACTGGGACCCTACCCTGCACACCGCGATTTCCGATCTGGAAGTGGAAAACCGCGACCGGCAGGGCAGCTTCTGGCACTTCCGCTATCCGCTGGCCGACGGCGTTAAAACCGACGACGGCCGCGACTATCTGGTGGTCGCCACCACCCGCCCGGAAACCCTGCTGGGCGATACCGGCGTGGCGGTCAACCCGGAAGACCCGCGCTACGCCTCGCTGGTGGGTAAGTTCATCGAACTTCCGCTGGTGGGCCGGCGCATCCCCATCGTCGCCGACGAGCACGCCGACATGGACAAGGGCTCGGGCTGCGTGAAAATCACCCCGGCCCACGACTTCAACGACTACGAAGTCGGCAAGCGCCAGAACCACCTGCTGATCAACGTCTTCTCCCAGGACGCCACGGTGCTCGAGCGCGCCGAGATCTACAACCTCAAGGGCCAGCCCCAGCCCGACGAAGACGCCCGCCTGCCGGCCAAGTACGCCGGGCTTGACCGCTTTGAAGCGCGCAAGCTGATCGTCGACGATATGGACGCCGCCGGCCTTTTGCAGGAAGTTGAGGCCGTCAACAACACCCTGCCCTTTGGGGACCGCTCGGGCGATATCATCGAGCCGCTGCTCACCGACCAGTGGTTTGTCGCCGTGGAAGAGCTGGCCCGCCCGGCGATCAAGGCGGTGGAAGACGGCGATATCGAGTTTGTGCCCAAAAACTACGAGAACATGTACTTCTCGTGGATGCGCGATCTGCAGGACTGGTGTATCTCGCGCCAGCTATGGTGGGGCCACCGCATTCCCGCCTGGTACGACGAAAGCGGCAACGTCTACGTTGCCCGTACCGAAGCCGAGGCGCGCGAGAAACACAACATCGCCGCTGACGTCACTCTGACCCAGGACGACGACGTGCTCGATACCTGGTTCAGCTCCGCGCTGTGGACGTTCGCCACCCTGGGCTGGCCCGAGCAGACCGAGGAGCTTGCCACCTTCCACCCCACCAACGTACTGGTCACGGGCTTTGACATCATCTTCTTCTGGGTCGCCCGGATGATCATGATGACGCTCAAGTTCACCGGCGAGGTGCCGTTCAAGACGGTGTACGTCCACGGGCTGGTACGCGACGCCCAGGGCAACAAGATGTCCAAGTCCAAGGGCAACGTGCTCGACCCCATCGATCTCATTGACGGCATCAGCCTCGATGAGCTGGTGGAAAAGCGCACCGGCAACATGATGCAGCCCCAGAAGGCCAAGGCCATCGCCAAGGCGACCCGGGCCGAGTTCAAGGACGGCATCGAGCCCCACGGCACCGACGCGCTGCGCTTTACCTTTCTCTCCCAGGCCACCACCGGGCGCGACATCAAGTTCGACATGAGCCGGCTGGACGGCTACCGCAACTTCTGCAACAAGCTGTGGAACGCCTCGCGCTACGTGCTGATGAACGCCGACGGCGAAGACTGCGGCGCGGACGGAGGCGAGGTCACCCTGTCGCTGGCCGACCGCTGGATTCTCTCGGCGCTGCAAAAAACGATCGCGCAGCTCACCCGCCACATCGACAACTACCGCTTCGATCACGCCTCTCAGGCGCTGTACGACTTTGTCTGGAACGAATACTGCGACTGGTATCTGGAGCTGTCCAAGCCTGTTTTATGGGATGAAGCCGCCAGCGAGTCCGCCAAGCGCGGCACCCGCCAAACGCTTGTGCGCGTGCTCGAAGCCGTGCTGCGTCTGGCCCATCCGATGATGCCGTTTATCAGCGAAGAAATCTGGCAGCGCGTGGCCCCGCTTGCCGGCACGCTTTCCGATGCCCAGGCAGGCGAAGGCAGCTCGATCATGGCCCAGCCCTGGCCCGAGGCCGACGAGGGCCTGATCGATGACGCCGCCGCACGGGATATCGACTGGCTCAAGGGCGTGATCGTCGCGGTGCGCAACGTCCGCGCCGAGATGAACATCGCCCCGGGCAAACAGATTGACGCGCTGCTGACCAAGGGCGGCGCCGAAGACGCCGCGCGGCTTGAACAAAACCGCCCGTTTTTGATGAAGCTGGCCAAGCTTTCAAGCGCCACCTGGCTGGACAACCCCGACGACGCCCCGCTTTCGGCCACCCAGCTGGTGGGCAACATGGAAGTGCTGGTGCCCATGGCCGGGCTGATCGACAAAGACGCCGAGCTTGCCCGGCTGGACAAGGAAATCGCCAAGCAGGACAAGCAGATCGAAGGCATCGAGAAAAAGCTCGGCAACGAGAATTTTACCGCCAAGGCCCCGGCCGCGGTGGTCGAAAAAGAGCGCAGCAAGCTCGCCGAAGTGCGCGCCGCCCGCGCCCTGCTGGAAGAGCAGCGCCAGAAAATGGCCACGCTGTAGCCATCGCGCCTGAAGGGTTACCCGGTGCAACGCCCGCTTCACGCGGGCGTTTTGCCGTCTTGCCGGCTAAGCCATACGCAGCGCGCGTTTTGCCAACGTTGAAACCTCGCCGTTTAACCCGGCCCGTCCCTGCGTGTACTATGTCCAACTTTTGTACCACAATGGTTTCACCGTTAAAGCCCTGCCCGACACGTCCACCCCTACGCCGGGAGCGCCTATGCCCCTCGCCATCAAGCCGCTTGCAGCGGCACTGGAACACGCCGGCATCAGCTTTCGCGATCTTGAGCCCATGGCGGATACCGGGCTGGCCCACGACCACGTCTGGCTGCACCGCGGCGGCGACGACCGAGTGGCCAGACTGCCCAAGCAAAGCCAGATGAAGCTCGCCCCCGAGGCCAACCTGGCCTACCAGGCGGCATGTTTTCAGCGAGCGGCTCAAAGCGGGCACACGCCGCGCCTGCACGCCGTGCTGCCCGCGGATAGCCACCTGCCGCGAGGCGGACTGGTGGTGGAGGCCATTCACGGCCGGCCGGCGCAGCTGCCCGACGATCTGGCAAAAATCAGCCGGGCGCTGGCCAGCATTCACGGCCTGCCCGTGCCGCCGGCCCATCAGCGCGCGCCGCTTTTCGCCCCGGCCAACCCGTGGCACGCCATGCGCCGCGAAATTGCCGAACAGGCCGACTTCGTCGACACCGCCCTGCTGCCCGACGCCGTTCGCCGGCGCATTCACGCCGCGCTTGGCAGCATGCCTGCGCAGCTCGATGACAGCGCCGCCGGCCTGATCAGCTTTGACGCCCACCCGGGCAACTTTCTCATCGACGATCAAGGCCGCGCGGTGCTGGTGGATCTGGAAAAATGCCGCTACGGGCTGGCCGGGTTCGATCTGGCCCACGCCAGCCTGTACACCTCGACCACCTGGGACGTAAACAGCCGCGCGGTGCTCAAGCCGCAGCAGGTGGCCGACTTCTACCGCCACTGGCAGCATGCCATGGGCGATACGACAAACGGCGACGCGGCCGCGCTGCTCGCCTGCCGCCGGGCCATGTGGCTGTGGTCGCTGACCTGGTGTGCCAAATGGCGCACCCAACATCTGCAGGCCCACGACGCCATGCGCCGGGGCGAGGACTGGTCCGCCGAGCTCAGCGACCCGGCGCTGATTGCCCACGTCCGCGAGCGCGTGGACCACTACCTGTCGCTGCCCGCCATCGACTTCGTGGAAGACGAACTGGACTATCTCGACGACGTTCTGGGCTAGCCCGCCCCGACCAAAGGAACCCTGCCCATGCACACCGCTGCTTCTCTCTTGCGCCATGGCCCGCGGCTGGCCGCACTCGCCTGCGCGATGCTGTCCGCCACGGCGCTGGCAGCCCCCGACCCCGACGACTGGAAAACGGTGATTGAACAGGCCGAAGGCCAGACCGTGTACTGGAACGCCTGGGGCGGCGACTCGCGCACCAACCGCTACATCGACTGGGTGGCCGGGCAGATGCAGCAGCGCTTTGGCGTCGAGGTCGAGCACGTCAAGCTTGAAGACACCGGCAGCGTTGTATCCCGCGTGCTGGCAGAAAAGCAGGCGGGCAACGACGACGGCGGCAGCGTGGATGCCGTCTGGATCAACGGTGAAAACTTCGCCGCCATGCGCGAACATGACCTGCTGTTCGGCCCCTTTGCCGAGTCGCTGCCCCACTTCGGGCTGACAAACCCGGCGGACAACCCTGAAGTGGTTACCGACTTCACCCTGCCCGTTGATGGCTTCGAGTCGCCCTGGGGGCGGGCGCAAATCACCTTTTACTACGACAGCGACGCGGCCAGCTTCACCGGCGACGGCGCACCGCCGAAGAGCATGGCCGAGCTGCTCGACTGGGCCCGGGAAAACCCCGGACGCTTTACCTACCCGCGCATCCCCGACTTTACCGGCAGCACCTTTTTGAAGCAGGCGCTGATCGAGCTCACCGATCAGGACGAAGCGCTCTACCGGCCGGTGTCCGAAAGCGACTTCGCCGCCGTTACCGCGCCGCTGTGGGACTATCTCGACAAGCTGCATCCGCACCTATGGCGCGAAGGCCAAAGCTTCCCCGCCTCGGGGCCCAGACTGCGCACCCTGATGAGCGACGGCGAGCTGGACCTGGCGTTCTCGTTCTACCCCACCGACGCCGCCGTGGCGGTGAAGGAATACCAGCTGCCGAAAAGCGTGCGCAGCTACGTGCTCGACGGCGGCACCCTGGGCAACGTGCACTTTGTCGCCATTCCCTACAATTCACCGCACAAGGCCGGCGCCATGGCGCTGGCCAACTTCCTGCTCTCGCCGAGTGCCCAGGCGCAAAAGCAGTCGCTGGACTACTGGGGCGATCGCACCGTGCTGGACATAAACCGGCTAAGCAAAGCGCAGCGGCCCCTGTTTGAGGCGCAGAACAACAACCCCGCGCTGCCCCCGGCAGACGCCTTCGAGAAAACCCTGGCCGAGCCCCACTCCGGCTGGATGGACGCGCTGCAGAAGGCCTGGCTTGAGCGCTACGGAGCGCAATAAGCGTGCTACGGCTGGCCCCCATACTGGTGATCGCCCTGCTGACGCTGCCGGTGGCGGCGGGGCTTGCCATGATTGCGCTGCCGGCGTTTGATTATCTGCCGGTGCTCGGCGGCGAGGCGTTCAGCCTTGAGCCCTGGCGGGCGCTTTTCAGCCAGCCGGGGCTTTGGCGCGCCGCCGCACTGAGCCTGGCAAGCGGGCTTGTCACTCCCATTGTGGCGCTGACCGCGGTGGTACTGTTTCTCGCCGCCGGGCAACGCGGCCGGCTGGCAGGCGCGGCTCGCCGGCTGATTTCGCCGCTTTTGGCCGTGCCCCACGCCGCGCTGGGCTTTGGGCTGGCGTTTTTGATCGCGCCGTCGGGGCTCGCCATGCGCGTGATCTCGCCCTGGCTGACCGGGGCCGAGCAGCCGCCGGATACGCTGATCGTCAACGACCCGCTGGGGCTTTCGCTGATGGCGGGGCTGATTCTCAAGGAAATCCCCTTTCTGCTGCTGATGAGCCTGGCCGCGCTCAACCAGCTCCGCCCGGAAAAGCACGTGGAAATCGCCCGGTCGCTGGGTTACGCGCCGACACTTGGCTGGCTGAAAACCGTGCTGCCCGGGCTGTACCCGCTGATTCGGCTGCCGCTCTACGCCGTCATCGCCTACGCCAGCGCCAACGTGGATATGGCGCTGATTTTAGGCCCGGCGCTTCCGCCGACGCTTGCGGTATCCATCCTTGAGTGGTTCAACGACCCCGACCTCAGCCGGCGCTTTATGGCCTCGGCGGCGGCGGTGCTGCAGCTGGGCGTGACCCTGACCGCGCTTGGGCTCTGGTGGCTGGGCGAGCGGCTTGTCGCGCGGCTGTGCCGCGGCTGGCTCTGGGCCGGAAGCCGCCGGCGGGGCGAGGCCACGCTGCGCCTGCTCGGCCGCACCCTGCTGCCCGGCGCGGGGCTTGTCGCGCTTGCTGCGCTTGCCGGGCTTGCCATGTTTTCCGTGGCCGGCTTCTGGCGCTTTCCGGACGCCCTGCCCCAGAGCGTTACCTGGGCTCACTGGCAGCGCGCAGCGCCGATGCTCGGCGAGGCGCTTGTCAGCACCGCCGTGATTGCGCTGGCGGCCACGCTGATCGCCACGCTTTTGGTGCTCGCGGTGCTGGAAAACGAACACCGCCGGCAGCTGCGCCCGGCACGTTCGCTGTGGCTTTTGTACCTGCCGCTGATCGTGCCGCAGATTGCCTTTGTCTTCGGCCTGGTGGTGGCCGCCGAAAGCGTAGGCATCGGCCCGCAGATCGGGCTGGTGATTGCCGGGCACCTATTGTTTGTGCTGCCCTACGTGTATCTGTCGCTTTCCGAGGCCTACCGCCGGCTGGACCCGCGCTGGCTGGAAATCGCCCGCACCCTGGGCGTGTCGCGCAACGCCGCGTTCTGGCGGGTGCGCCTGGCGCTTTTGGCCGCGCCGCTGGCCACCGCCTTCGCCGTGGGCCTTGCCATCAGCATCGGCCAGTACCTGCCCACAAGGCTTCTCGGCGCGGGCCGGGTCGAGACCGTAACCACCGAGGCGGTGGCGCTGGCCTCGGGCGGCAATCGGCGGCTGATCAGCGTCTGGGCGCTGGTGCAGGCGCTGCTGCCGCTTTTGGGCTTTATGCTGGCCGCCGCCCTGCCACGTTTGCTTATCCGTCGGGAGAACCGCCATGGCCGACACTGACCGTCAGGACCTCGCCGGCATCAGCATGGTAATGCCGGTGCTTAACGAAGCCGCCACCCTCGCCGCCGCCCTTGAGGCGCTCGCCCCTTTCCGCCGGCGCGGCGCGGAGCTGGTGGTGGTCGACGGCGAAAGCACCGACGCCAGCGCCTCCATCGCCCTGCCGCTGGCCGACAGCGTGCTCACCGGCCCCGCCGGTCGCGGCACGCAGCTGAACCTCGGCGCCAGCGCCGCCGCCGGCGATACGCTGGTATTTCTCCACGCCGATACGCGCCTGCCCAACGACGCCCCGGAGCAGATTCAGCGGGCGCTTGCCGCCCGCCGCTGGGGCCGCTTTGACGTCACGCTTACCGGCCACAGCCGCTGGCTTGGCGTGATTGCCGCGCTGATGAACGCCCGTTCCCGGCTCACTGGCATCGCCACCGGCGACCAGGCGATGTTTATGACCCGCGCGGCCTTTGCCGCCGCCGGCGGCTTTCCCGAACAGCCCCTGATGGAAGACATCGCGCTGTCCGGGCGGCTGAAGCGCATCGGGCGTCCGGCCTGCCTGAAACGCCGGGTGCGCGTCTCCGGCCGGCGCTGGGAGCGCCACGGCGTGTGGCCCACGGTGTGGCTGATGTGGCGGCTGCGCCTGCGCTACCGGCTTGGCGCCAGCCCGGAAAAGCTGGCCCGCGAATACACCCGGCAAGAGCACGCCAATGCACAATAACCCTTCTGCCGAATGCGGCCCGGTGGCGCTGCACCTGCTGGCCAAGGCCCCCGTGCCCGGCCGCGCCAAAACCCGGCTGATGCCGCGCCTGGGTGCCCACGGCGCGGCCAGCGCCCACGCCGAGATGGTCAGGCGCTGCGTGGCCCACGCCTGCCGAGCGCTGCCGGCAGCGCAGGTTACGCTGTGGACCGCGCTTGACCACGGCCACCCGCTGTTTGCTGAGCTCAAGCAGCGTTTGGGCATCCATCTGGCCGCCCAGCCCGAGGGCCATCTGGGCGTGCGCATTCGCCACGCGCTGGCAGGCTCGGCGGGGCCTTCCATGATCATGGGCAGCGACTGCCCCTCGATTACCCCCGAGCTCATCCAGGCCTGCGCCGACAGCCTTGCCACGCACCCGGTAGTGATTCTTCCCGCCGAGGACGGCGGCTACGGGCTGATCGGCACCCGCGGGCTTACCCCCGCCGACGCCCGGGCGCTGTTTCATGACATTCCCTGGGGCGGCGACGAGGTGCTCGCCGTCACCCGGGCGCGCCTTGCCGCGCGGGGGCTTGAGGCGGCTTTCCCCGCTACCGTGTGGGACGTGGACCGCCCCGAAGACTGGCAGCGCTATCGCCGCCTGTACCCTCGCGCGCCGTCCCTTGCCTCCCCTTTTCTTTCCCCCGGTTGGAGCCGCTGATGACCCAAAAGACGCCCGTGAACCGCAAACGCCTGCTGCTTTTTGCCCTGCTAGCGGTGGCCGTCGCCGCCTTTTTTGCCACCGGCGCCCACGAGTGGTTCAGCCTGGACACGCTCAAGGCCTATCAGGGCGAGTTTCAGGCCGCCTTTGACCGCCACCCCTGGCAGATCGCCGGGGCGTTTTTTGCCGCCTACGTGGTCATCACCGCGCTGTCGCTGCCCGGCGCGGCCATCATGACCCTGCTGGGCGGGGCACTGTTCGGCCTGGGGATTGGCCTGCTGCTGGTCTCCTTTGCCAGCGCCATCGGCGCGACGCTGGCCTTTCTGATCTCGCGCTACCTGCTGCGCGGGCCCATCGAGCGGCGCTTTCCCCGCCGGCTGGCGGCGATCAACCGCGGCGTAGACCGCGACGGCGCGTTTTATCTTTTCAGCCTGCGGCTGGTGCCGGCGTTTCCGTTTTTCGTCATCAACCTGGTCATGGGACTGACGCGCATCAAGGCGCAGACGTTTTACTGGGTCAGCCAGGCCGGCATGCTTCCCGGCACCGCGGTGTTCGTCAACGCCGGCGGCCAGCTAGGCGAGATCGAGCGGCTGGGCGATGTGCTATCAGCAGAGCTTCTCACCTCCTTTGCGCTGCTGGCGATATTCCCCTGGATCGCGCGGAAAATCATGCGCCTGGTTCAGCGCCGCCGAGTCTACCGGGGCTTTGAGCGCCCCAAACGCTTCGACTACGACATGCTGGTGATCGGCGCAGGCTCCGCGGGGTTAGTGAGCGCCTACATCGGCCGCGCGGTGAAGGCCAAAGTGGCGCTGGTGGAAGCCGGCAACATGGGCGGCGACTGCCTGAATACCGGCTGCGTGCCCTCCAAGGCGCTGATTCGCGCGGCCCGGGCCGCCCACGAGGTGCGCCACGCCGAGCGCTTTGGCATTCATACCGGCCCGGGCGCAAGCGAGCCGACGGTCGACTTTTCTCGGGTGATGAGCCACGTACACAGCGCCATTGCCGACGTCGCCCCCCACGACAGCGTCGAGCGCTATACCAAGCTCGGCGTGGACGTACACAAGGCACGCGCCGCCCTTGTCACCCCCTGGGAAGTCGACGTGGGCGGCAAGCGCGTAAGCGCCCGGCACATCGTTATTGCCACCGGCGCGCGCCCGGCCATCCCGGCGCTCCCCGGCATCGACGAGGCCCGGGTGCTCACCTCGGAAAATCTTTGGCAGCTTGACGAGCTGCCCGGGCGGCTGGCGGTGCTCGGCGGCGGGGCCATCGGCTGCGAGCTGGGCCAGAGCTTTGCCAGGCTTGGCAGCCGCGTCACGCTGATCGAAGGCGGCGAGCGGCTTTTGGGCCGCGAGGACGCCGAGGTGGGCGAGCACGTGGCCCAAACCCTTGAGCAGGAAGGTGTGACCGTGCTGACCCATACCCGCGCCGAGCGCATCAGCCACGACGGCGGCCAGCGCCTGCACCTGACGAGCGCCGCAGGCGAGCAGAGCGTGGCGTTCGACTACCTGCTGGTATGCGTGGGCCGCCGGGCCAACGTTGAAGGGCTGGGCCTTGAGGCGCTGGGCATCGCCATTGATACCGGCACCCTGGCGCTCAATCGCCAGCTGCAGACCCGGCTGCCCAACGTCTGGGCCTGCGGCGACGTTGCCGGCCCCTATCAGCTGACCCACGCCGCCGCCCACCAGGCCTGGCACGCCGCGGTCAATGCCCTGTTCGGCGAGGTCAAGCGCTTCAACGTGGACTACCGCTTTATGCCCGCGGTGGTCTACACCCAGCCGGAAATCGCCCGGGTGGGGCTCAACGAGCGCGAGGCTAAAGAGCAAGGCATCGCCTTTGAACTGACCCGCTACGCCATGAGTGAGAGCGACCGCGCCATTGCCGAGGGTGCCACCGCGGGCTTTATCAAGGTGCTCACCGTGCCCGGCCGGGACAAGATTCTGGGGGCGACCATCGTGGCCGAAAACGCCGGCGAGTGGCTCGGCGAGTTCAGCCTGGCGATGAAGCACAATCTGGGAATGAACAAGCTGTTGGGCACCGTTCATCCCTACCCCACGCTCGGCGAGGCGGCCAAGGCCACCGCCGGCGCGTGGAAAAATGCCCATAAACCTGAGCGCGTGCTTACCCTGCTGGAGCGCTACTTTACCTGGAGGCGCGGCGCATGAGTGCGAAAACGCAGCAAAAAGAGCTGGTGCTGATCGGCGGCGGCCACGCCCACGCCCTGGTGCTTGAAGCCTTGGCCCGCCGCCCGGAACCCGGCGTACGCCTGACCGTGGTCAGCGAAAGCCCGCTTGCGGCCTATTCCGGGCGCATACCGGCCTGGCTTGCCGGCGAGTGCACCCTTGCCGAGACGCAGATCGACATCGCCGCGCTGTGCCGCCGGGCCGGCGCGCGGCTTATTGCCCAGCGCGCCACGGCGTTCAGCGCTGAAAAGCGCGAAGTGACGCTGGCAGGCAATGAGCGGCTACGCTTCGACGTGGCTTCCATCAACGTCGGGGCTACCGTTGCCGCCCCTGACGCGGCGCAGAAAGCCGCACCGAC
Source organism: Halomonas cibimaris (assembly GCF_055379665.1). Taxonomy (NCBI): domain Bacteria; kingdom Pseudomonadati; phylum Pseudomonadota; class Gammaproteobacteria; order Oceanospirillales; family Halomonadaceae; genus Halomonas; species Halomonas cibimaris. Next base: position 1,617,488 of record NZ_AP043828.1, on the reverse strand, counting down.
GCTGCTTGCCATGCGCCCGCTGGCCGCACTGCCCGAGCGCTGGCAGGCGCTGTGCGCGCGCGTGGACGCCCTGCCCGCCGGCAGCCGGCAAAGCGTGGTGAGCGTAGGCGGCGGCGGCGCCGGGTGCGAAACGCTGCTTGCGGTGCTGGCCGCGCTGCGGGCTCGCCGTCCGGACGTGCGCTTTGACGCTGCGCTGTTAAGCGCGGGCGAAACGCTTCTACCCGGGGCCGGCCGGCGGCCCCGGGCGCTGCTCACGCGAGCGCTGAAAAAAGCCGGCGTAACCCGGCGCACCGGCGTGCGGGCCGTCGGACTGGAAAACGGCGCTATCGCGCTTGCCGAAGGTGCCCCGGTGCCGGCGGATATCGCGCTCTGGGCCACCGGTGCGGTGGGCCACGGCTGGCTTGAACACAGCGATCTTGCGCTTAACCGGCGCGGGTTTATCGAGGTGGGCAAAAGCCTGGAGGCCAGGGGCGCGCCCGGGGTGTTTGCCGCCGGCGACTGCGCGGCGTTTCCGGCCGCGCTGCCCAAGGCCGGGGTGTACGCCGTGCGCGCCGGGCCACATTTGGCCGAGAATCTGCGCCGGGCCTGCCGGGGCAAGCCGCTCAAGAACTGGTACCCGCCGAAGCGGGTGCTGGCGCTGATCAATACCGGCGACGGCCGCGCGGTGGCCGTCTACGGCCCGCTGGGCGCGGCGGGTAGATGGGCGTGGCGCTTAAAAGCGCGCCTTGACGGGCGCTTTATCGCCCGGTTTAGCCCCGGCAAGCATCGCTGACGGCTAGTCCGCCCGGCGCCAGCCGCCGATCACTCGGCTGTCCGGGCCGAACAGCACCAGCCGGTCATGGTCGATCAGGTAGCGATAGGCGTTTTCCAGCATATCGGTGACGCGCTGCGCGTCGTCAAGCGCCGGGCAGGCCTTGCGCGTGGTGGCAAGCTCCTCGACGTTGATGCGCTGCTTGTCGCCAAGTGAGGCCTTGCCGGTAAAGCGGTTGCAGCCGTCGCTGCCGCTGATGCGGCCGTCCGGCGCGATGCGAAAATACGCCGGCTCGGGCAGCGTCAGACGCTCATGGGTGCCCAGCAGCAGCAGGTTCCAGCGCTTGCCTACCGCCTCGCCGCTGAGCGGTTTGGCGCTGCCCGGCTGCTCGGGCGCCGGGGCCGGCGGAGCGCTGGAACAGGCGGCCAGCAGCGTGACGGCCGCCGCCAGACCGGCGCCCGGCCAGCGGCGAGCCAAAACGGAGGGTTTCGAAACGGGGGGCATCATGGGCTTTCCTCGGTGCGCCACCTACCAGCTGCCGGTGTTTTCCATGGAAGCCCAGGGCTCGGCAGGGGCCAGCGGCTCACCCTTTTGCAAAAGCTCCACCGAGATGCCGTCCGGAGAGCGCACAAAGGCCATGCGGCCGTCCCGGGGCGGGCGATTGATGGTCACGCCGTTATCCTGCAGGTGCTGGCACAGGCCGTAAACGTCGTCCACCTCATAGGCCAAGTGGCCGAAGTTGCGCCCGCCGTCGTAGGTTTCCGGGTCCCAGTTATGGGTCAGCTCGATTTCCGGCGCCTGCTCTTGCGCCGAGCGGGTTTCGTCTTCGGGTGCGGCCAGAAATACCAGGGTAAAGCGGCCCTTGTCGTTGTCTTTGCGGCGCACTTCTTTAAGGCCCAGCAGGTTGCAGTAAAAATGCAGCGCAGCGTCCAGGTCGCTGACCCGAACCATGGTGTGCAGATAGCGCATAAATCACCTCAACGATAAAAACATGACCGGCCCGAGGCTAACGCTGCTGCCGGCGCTTAACAAGCTCAAGGCGCGATGCCTTCGCCGCAGCCGCTGTACTGCTCGCCGTCGATGGACAGCGTAACGCGTGCCGGGTACGGCTTGGCGCTCATGTCGTCAAAGCAGGCGGCCGCTTCAACGCGCACGCGGAAAAACCGCCCGGCGTCGGCGTTTCTCAGCACCACGCGCCCGGCGTCGTTGTCCATCACGCTGACCATATAGGGCAGCGTCTCGACGGTGTCGCCGTAGTCGGTGGCAAGCTCAAGCTCGGGCGTTTGGTTATCCAGCGCGACGGTCCAGCCCGGCTCGTTGCCGTGGGCAAAAAACATCACGCCGGGATGCTCGTCCCGGGTGCGCGCGTCGCGCCTGTGCGCCAGCCGGCATGTGAGCTGGCCGCGCGGGGTTTCCACCTGGGCCTTGTCACCGCGGTTCCAGAAGCTGATCTCGCCGTTTTGATAGCGCGCACCGCTGGCCACCACCGCCTGGGGCAGCTGCCAAGCGCCGTGCAGCGACCACAGCTTGAGCGTTTCGTCACCAAAGGCGGTGACCAGGTGCTGGTTGGCCGGCGCGCAGCGCCAGGCTTCAAAGCGCTGGGCCTGTCCGGGAAACAGCGCCGACGGCAAAAGCGGCGCGGTGGACACAGCCTCTGACGGGCGGCTTTCTGGGCGATCCGCCATCAATGCAGAATCCGCCGGCGCCACGCCCGACGACGCGCAGCCGCTAAGCCATAGGGCACAGGCCAGGGCCACCGGCCAGCGATAGTGATAGATTCCCATGCAGTCTCCCTGTCTTTTTGTGCTGACATCCTCCTCTTTCTGCGCGCTTCGCGTCTTAGAAAGAGGTTTGACGCGCTATTGAATCAACGCCGATTGCCGCACCCCTTCAGGCCTGCTTATAGCGCTTCAGGTCGTCGGGGTTGAAGCTTTCCACCTCGGCGGGCAGCGCAAGGGCTTCGCGCTTGAGCTTGACCTGCATTTTTTCCGCCAGCCGTTCGGCGTCGTCATCGGTGGTGCGCCCGTTAAGCTCGGCCAGCTGCGCCATGCCCTGGTGGTAAAAAGTAAGCACGTCCAGCGCCGTGCGATCATCGTGCTCAACGGCGCGTCGCAGCGGGGACAAATAGCCGCTGATCTGGCCCAGATGGTGCTTGAGCTGCCAGGCATAGCGCACTTCATTCATCCAGGGGCGGTCCTTGAGCACGGCAAACATCGCACTGGTGGCCAAAAGCCCCAGCGCCACGCCCAGGGCGTTAAGCATAAGGCTTGAGCCAAAGGCGGAGGTCAGTATCAGCGCAAACAGCACCCCCAGCACGGCGAACTGCCCGGCCATCAGCAGGGTGATAATACGCGATTTGCGCCGAAAGGCGTGGGGGTCTTGCTGCTTGAGGGTAAAACGCGCCATGAGCGGCCTCTTGAGTGTGAGCGTGTCGCCGGGCACCCATGATACGGCGCCCGGCCGCACAAACAAACCGCCGGCCGCTTGCCGGTGTCAGGCCAGCCGCTCGGCGGCCGTTTTCAGCAGCCGCTCGGTGGTGTCCCAGCCGATGCAGCCGTCGGTAATCGAAACGCCGTGGCGCAGCGCGCCGGGCACCAGCGGCTGCTTGCCTTCGTGCAAAAAGCTTTCCAGCATCAGCGCGGCCAGGTTCAGGTTGCCCGCCTCGCGCTGGGCGAGCACATCAAGCATGACCTCGCTTTGGCGGCGGTGGTCCTTGCACGCGTTGGCGTGGCTGCAGTCGACCATCAGCCGCGGGTTCTGCCCGGCGCTTTCCAGCGCCGCCGCCGCCGCCTGCACGTGCTCCGCCCGGTAGTTGGGCGCACCGCTGCCGCCGCGCAGCACCAGGTGGGTATGCGGGTTGCCCGACGTTTGCGCCATCACCGGGCGGCCGGCGGCGTCCATGGCGAAGTGCCGGTGCGGATGCGCCGCCGCGCCCATGGCGTCAACGGCGACCTGAACGCCGCCGCTGGTTGCGTTTTTAAACCCCACCGCGGCGTCAAGGCCGCTGGCAAGCTCGCGGTGCAGCTGGGATTCGGTCGTCCGCGCGCCGATGGCCACCCAGCTGAGCAGATCTTCCAGATACGGCGCCAGCATGGGCTGCAAAAGCTCGGTGGCCACGGGCAGGCCGCACTCGGCTACGTCGCGCATCAATGCACGAGACAACGCAAGCCCCCGGGCAATATCGCCGCTGCCGTCAAGGTCCGGGTCGTAGGCAAGGCCTTTCCAGCCCACGGTGGTGCGGGGCTTTTCTACGTAGACGCGCATCACCGGCACGATCTGCCCGGCGAGCTCATCACTGAGCCGCGCCAGGCGCTCGGCGTACTCCATCACCGCACGCGGGTCGTGGGCCGAGCATGGCCCCACCGCGACCAGCAGGCGGGGGTCGTCGCCGGACAGAATGCGCTTGACCGAGGCGCGCCGGGCGTTGATCTGTGCGGCCAGCGCCGGGCTTAGCGGGTACTCGGCGTGAAGCGTGGCCGGGGCGGGCAGCGGCTGCGGGCCGGCGGGGTCGGCGTCGGGCGCCGTTTGCGGGGCAGTCGCGGTCTTGAGCATCGTGGCAGTGGCATTCATCGGTTATCGCTCCGTCGGAAAGGGACATCGTGGGCTCTTGCCACCGTCATGAACGCGGCCGGAGGTGGCAGCTGCTGCCGGCCGCGCGGGGCTAAATCGCCAGCCGTGGCCATACGCCGGGTACCCGTTGTCGACAAAAAAGGCGATGTAGGCCGGTGCGCGGTCGGTCATGACGAAGCTCCTGATGAAAAATATCCGATGAAGAAAAAACGTATCGCGGTGCTGCTGCCTAAACGCAAAAACCCCGGCGGGCGGCCCACCGGGGTTTTACATGGCGGGCCACCCGTTGGGGGTGCCCGTTGGCGCGGCTCAGTCGCCGGCCACGGCCACCCCCTGGCTAAACCAGTAGCTTTCGCCGTACGCATAGACAGACGCGGTGCGCGGCACCGATACATCGCCTGGCAGGTTGAAAAAAGCAGCGGTATGCATGGGGGTTGTCCGTTGAGTCAAGCAGCCGGAATAAAACGTGGTCAGCCCAGCGTAGCCCGAAGGCCGGCTGGCTGGCAAGCGCTTGTTTAGCCGGTGAACGTTAAAATCCAGCCGATGGTGGCCGGCAGGCAAGCCATGCCGACCAGCACAACCAGCCCCATCACGATGGCAAAAAAGCCGCTGTTATCATAAGAATGTTCGTTGTGGGCCATACCCGCCTCCTTGTTTCACTCACTTGATGCGCCGCGTATCCGGCCGGCGTTTCCCGATTTTTTGCGCCGGCGACACTCGCTGCGCGGCGTCGCTACGCGGCCAGTCTAGCAAATTCCGGGGCGGCGTTTCAGGCTTTCTGCCGGCCGCACTGCTGTCTTGTCAGGCCTTACGGCTCTAAGCCTGGCGGCGCGGCGCGTAGCTGAACACGTCGGAAAACACCCGGGTCTGATCGATGCCCTTCTCTGCCAGAATGTCCAGGCAGGCATACACCATCCCCGGCGAGCCGGACAGATAGACATCGCAGCCGGCCGGGGTTAGCGGGGCGTCTTCGAGCACCTCATCGATGCGCCCCTGGTGATGCATAATACGCTCGCCGTCGGCCAGCGGCTCCAGCAGCGCAAGCTCGGTCACCGCATGAAAGGTAAAATGCGGATACGTCTGCGCCCAGCGCGTGGCAAGCGGCTCCAGGTAGAGCTCGCGATGCTCGCGAACGGCCCACCAAAGCTGGATGTCGCGCTCGGGGTTTTGCGCAAGCGCGGCTTCTATCAGCGCTTTCATCTGGGCAAAACCGGTGCCGGCGGCAACCAGCAACAGCGGGCGCGTGCTGGACATATCCAGCACGCAGTCGCCGCCGGGCAGGCGTACGGTGAGCTTTTGCGCTACCTGCAACAGCTCGCGCAGGCGTGCGGAGTTGCTGCGCTCGGGCCAGTGCTGCACGTGAAGCTCCAGCCGACCGTCGTCGCGGTCGCCGCTGGCAATGGAGAACGGCACCCAGGTACTCTCATCCAGCTCAAGCTCCAGATACTGCCCCGGCGCATGGGTGAGCGCCTCGGCACGCCCTTCCAGGGTTACGCCAAACACATCAGAGTTGAGATCTTCCACTTCGCTGACCCGGCAGGTCATCGTCCTAGCACTCATGCAAACCTCTTGTTCAGCGCCTTATCCAGGCGATGCGACGAAATGTGTGTCAATGATCACCGCCGCTGCGCGCAGGCGGTAGCGGAATGCCGATGCCAAGCGATGCCCAGCGCTTGTCTACCCGCGCCTTGACCGCGCTGTCCATGGCGATGGGCTCGCCCCACTCGCGCTGGGTTTCGCCGGGCCATTTGTTGGTGGCATCAAAGCCCATCTTCGAGCCAAGCCCTGATACCGGCGAGGCAAAGTCCAGGTAGTCGATCGGCGTGTTTTCCACAATGGTGGTGTCTCGGGCCGGGTCCATGCGCGTGGTCATCGCCCAGATCACGTCTTCCCAGCGCCGGGCGTCAACGTCGTCGTCGAGCACCACCACAAACTTGGTGTACATGAACTGGCGCAGAAAGCTCCACACGCCCATCATCACGCGTTTGGCGTGGCCGGGATACTGCTTTTTCATGGTCACCACCGCCATGCGGTAGGAGCAGCCCTCCGGCGGCAGGTAGAAATCCACGATTTCGGGGAACTGCTTGCGCAGAATGGGCACAAACACTTCGTTGAGCGCCACGCCCAGAATCGCCGGCTCGTCCGGCGGGCGGCCGGTGTAGGTGGAGTGATATATCGCGTCCCGGCGCCGGGTCAGGCGCGTCACGGTGAAAACCGGGAACGTGTCCACCTCGTTGTAGTAGCCGGTGTGATCACCGAAGGGGCCTTCCGGGGCCATGTCGTCGGGGTAGATAAAGCCTTCGAGGATAATCTCGCTTGATGCCGGCACCTCAAGCTCGGCGTGGCCGCATTTGACAAGCTCGGTGCGCGAGCCGCGCAAAAGCCCGGCAAAGGCGTATTCCGACAGCGTATCCGGCACCGGGGTGACCGCGCCGAGAATGGTGGCCGGGTCCGCGCCCAGCGCCACCGCCACGGGGAACGGCTCGCCGGGGTGGGCCTTTTGAAACTCCTTGAAGTCCAGCGCCCCGCCGCGGTGGGACAGCCAGCGCATGATCAAACGATTCTTGCCGATTTTTTGCTGGCGGTAGATGCCCAGGTTCTGGCGCTCTTTATGCGGGCCTTTGGTGACCACCAGCGACCAGGTCACCAGCGGGGCGGCGTCGCCCGGCCAGCAGTGCTGAATCGGCAGGCGGTCCAGGTCGACGGCGTCGCCCTCTTCCACGACCTCCTGCACCGGGGCGCGCTTGACCGTTTTCGGCCCCATGCTCAGCGCCTGGCGGAAAATCGGCAGCTTCTGCCAGGCGTCTTTCAGGCCCTTGGGCGGGTCAGGCTCTTTTAAAAACGCCAGCAGCTTGCCGATCTCGCCAAGTGCGGCGACCGAGTCTTCGCCCATGCCCATGGCCACCCGCTCGGGCGTGCCGAACAGGTTGCCCAAAAGCGGCATATCGTGGCCTTTGACGTTTTCAAACAAAAGCGCCGGCCCGCCGGCGCGCAGGGTGCGGTCGCAGATTTCGGTGACTTCAAGATAGGGATCGACCTGGGCGGAGACGCGAACCAGCTCGCCTCGGGTTTCCAGCGTCTGGATAAACTCGCGCAAATCGCGGTATTTCACGGCGGGCCCTCTTCTCCTTGGCGCTCGTTGGCAGTTAGCGCCCTAGCGGCGCTTCATGGCCTCGAAGAACTCCAGGTTGGTCTTGGTGTCCTTGAGACGATCGATGAGAAACTCGGTAGCGCCGATATCATCCATCGGATGCAGCAGCTTGCGCAAAATCCACATGCGCTGCATTTCGTCTTCCGAGGCGATCAGGTCCTCCCGGCGCGTGCCGCTGCGGCGAATGTTGAACGCGGGGAAAACGCGCTTTTCGGCCAGCTTGCGGTCCAGATGGGCTTCCATGTTGCCGGTACCCTTGAACTCTTCGAAGATGACCTCGTCCATTTTCGAGCCGGTATCGACAAGCGCGGTGGCAAGAATGGTCAGGCTGCCGCCCTCTTCGATGTTGCGCGCGGCCCCGAAAAAGCGCTTGGGCTTTTCCAGCGCGTGGGCGTCCACGCCGCCGGTGAGCACCTTGCCCGAGCTTGGCACCACGGTGTTGTAGGCCCGGGCCAGGCGGGTGATGGAGTCGAGCAAAATCACCACGTCCTTTTTGTGCTCGACCAGGCGCTTGGCCTTTTCGATCACCATTTCGGCGACCTGCACATGGCGCGCCGGCGGCTCGTCAAAGGTCGAGGCCACCACTTCGCCGCGCACGGTGCGCGACATCTCGGTGACCTCTTCCGGGCGCTCGTCGATGAGCAAAACGATCAGGTGGCACTCGGGGTTGTTGCGCGTAATCGAGGTGGCGATGTTTTGCAGCATCAGCGTCTTGCCCGCCTTGGGCGGCGACACCAAAAGCCCCCGCTGGCCCTTGCCGATGGGGGCGGTGAGATCGAGGATTCGCGCGGTCAGGTCCTCTTTCGAGCCGTTGCCCATTTCCATGCGCATGCGCTCGTCGGGAAACAGCGGCGTAAGATTCTCAAAGAGAATCTTGTGCTTGGCGTTTTCCGGCCGATCAAAGTTGATCTGGCTGACCTTGAGCAGGGCAAAGTAGCGCTCGCCGTCCTTGGGCGGGCGGATCTTGCCGGCGATGGAGTCGCCCTTGCGCAGGTTGAAGCGTCGAATCTGCGACGGCGAGACGTAGATATCGTCCGGGCCGGCCAGATACGAGCTGTCGGCGCTGCGCAGAAAGCCGAAACCGTCTTGGAGAATTTCCAGCACACCGTCGCCGTAGATGTCCTCGCCGCTTTTGGCGTGCTTTTTGAGGATGGCGAAAATGATGTCCTGTTTGCGCGAGCGTGCCAGATTGTCGATGCCCATCTGACGGGCGATATCGAGCAGCTCGGGAACGGATTTTTGCTTGAGTTCGGTAAGATTCATCGGTGTGTTAGAACGTTGCTCATGAAAGCGAGGCGCCGGGCGCCGCAGAGAAGAAAGGAGGCGTGGCAGTGATGCGCCGTATGATGCGTTCAGATCCCGACAGGACACGCGCTCGATATGCAAAAAGCCTGACTGACCCGAACGCATCGGATTCAGCTCAACCATTCACTCCTGATTTCCAGGCCGGCGCTGGGCGGGCCGGACTCACGGGCTATCTGACGACTTGGACAGCTGGCCGGCTTTACCCTTGTGCAGCACCGCTGCTGCGCCGATCCGCCGTGAATCTGCGTTGAAAGGCGTAAACGTCAAGCGCCCTAGCGCTTTAAAAACGAGAAAACGCCCGGCTCGGCGTCAATGGGGTTGGGTAAAGCCTGAAATGATTGACGTAACGCCTGCTGCGCTGATGCCGGTATGCAAGAGACTGGCCGGAACTCATGGGGCTGGTCGCACGGGATAATCCGTTGCCGGACATCTCTGGCGCTTTGGCCCTGTTGCCATGAGCAACCGCCGGTGGCCTGCGCTACCGGGCTGTGCGTTATTTCTACTCAAACCAGTAGGCGGATGGTAGTCAAGCCCTGCGGCAAACGCAAGCCTTGGCCAATTGACAATCCGGCGGGGGCCACGCAACCTTGCCCGGACCCACCGGAAGGACAGCCCATGCCCAAGGATACGCCTCTTGCCACCGCTGCCGGCCGCACCGAATCGCTTTGCCAGCCGCGCGCCGGCCGGCACATTGCCGCCATCGACCTTGGCTCCAACAGTTTTCACCTGCTGATCGCCCGTGTTAACGGCGCCCGGCCGCGCATCGTCACCCGGCGCGGGGTCAAGGTGCAGCTGGCCGCCGGGCTGGATGCCAACGGCAACCTTGACGATGCCGCCCAGAAGCGCGGCCTTGCATGCCTTGAACAGTTTGCCGCCATGCTGGAGCGCGCCGCCTGCTCGCAGCTGCGCATCGTCGGCACCAGCGCGCTGCGCGAGGCCGGCAACCGCCATGTCTTTCTCGAGCGTGCCGCCGCGCTGCTGGGCGATTCTGTAGAGGTGATCAGCGGGCGCGAAGAGGCGCGGCTGATCTATCTTGGCGCCGGCCACGCGCGCCCGTGCCGCGGGCGGCGCCTGCTGGTGGATATCGGCGGCGGCTCAAGCGAATGCGTGATCGGCCACGCCATGACCCCGCAGCTGCTGGAAAGCCTGCCTATGGGCTGTGTGACCTTTTCCCGGCGCTTTTTCCCCGACGGCGCGCTGAGCAAGGCGGCCATGGCCGCCGCCGAACAGGCCGCGCTTGAACGGCTTGCAACCGTCCAGGCGCGCTATTGCCGTGCCGGCTGGGACGAGGCCGTCGGCACCAGCGGCACGCTCAAGGCGGTGGCGCGCGTGATGCACGCGTACGGCGACAGCCGCGAAAAAGGCCTGATCACCCGTCCCGGGCTTGAGCGGCTGCGCGCCCGGGTGCTGCGCTCTTCTCGGATCGATACGCTGGCGCTCAGAGGGCTCAAGGCCAACCGCGCGAGTATTTTTCCCGCCGGCGTTGCCCTGGTCAGCGCGATCTTCACCGCCTTTGACCTGCAGCGGCTGCGCTTTGTCGACGGCGCCCTGCGCGAGGGCCTGCTGTTGGACATGCTCCATCAGCACCGCGGGCCGTGCGATCGCTGAGCACCGGCGGTAAAATGCCAGCCAGCGGCCTGATACAGGCGCCTATTGGGCGCGCTGAGCGCAGCCACGCAGGTATCACCCGCCCACAGCACGATCACCGCCTGCCGCTCCCAGGGCGGCAGGCCGGCCTCGGCCAGCAGCCGTTTCAGGTCGCGCCGGCCGCGCCCGGCCAGCTCAATAACCTCGCCGCCGCGGCGCCAGCAAGCGGTTAGCGGCCGTGTCGCTTGTGCCGGCGCTGCCACCAGGGCGACATCCAGATCCCCCAGCGGCGTAGCAAGCGGCGCACGGCCGTCCCAGCTTGTGCGCCAGCTCGGCGCTTTTGCCCTGTGCGCTTCAGCCAAAAGATACAGCCGGCCGCGCCACAGCCGCGCACAGGCGCCGGGCCAGGCAACGTACACCTGCGCGTCCGGCGCCGCGCACAGCTGCGCCAGCAGCGTTTCCAGCCGGCGCCTGGGCGGCGTGGCAAGCCCCCGCCGGCGGCAGAAAGTACGCACCAGCAGCCGCTGGCGGGGCCTGTCTCGCGCGGCAAGTGCGGCGGCGTCAAGCTGCTCGTCGCCGATCTGCAGCGCGGCGAGCTCTTCGGCGGCGTAGGCTTCCAGCAGCGCGTCGGCGTCCTGCATATGCTCGGCGGCGGCAACAAGCGAGCGCTCGGCGTGGGGCCAGCGCGCCTTTAAAACGGGTAGAACCCGGTGGCGCAGGTAGTTGCGCTCAAAACGGGTATCGGCGTTGGTTGGGTCATCGCACCAGTCGAGCCGGCCTTCATCTGCCAGCGCCTGCGCCGCCGCGGCAAGCTCTGCCTGTGGGGTACCAAGCCAGGGGCGGGCCAGGGTCACTCCGCGGTATTGGCGCTGAGCGGGCATGGCCGCCAGCCCGCGCACGCCGCTGCCGCGCAGCGCGGCCAGCAGCCAGGTTTCGGCCTGATCGTCGCGGTGCTGGGCAAGCCACAGCGTATCGCCGGCCGGCACCTGTTCGGCAAAGGCGGCGTAGCGGGCCTGGCGGGCTGCACCTTCCACGCCCTTGCCGCAGGCGTTGACCTGTGCGTACACCACCGTCAAGGGCACGCCAAGCCGCCGGCAAAGGGCGCGGCAGTGGCGCTCGAAATCGTCAGCGGCGGCCTGCAGGCCGTGATGGACGTGCAGCGCATGCAGCGCAGTGCTCCCCGCGCGGCAGACCTCGGCGGCAAGGGTCAGCAAAAGCGTCGAATCCATGCCGCCGGAAAGCGCTACCCAAACGCCACGCCCCGGCGAAACCTCCGCCAGGGCGCGTTCAAGCAAAGCTTGCGGAGAGCGCTTATGCGGCGGGCGCGCCATAGCTCATCAAGCGTGCGTAGCGGCGCTCCAGCAGCGTGTCCGTGTCCAGCGCCTCCAGCCGCTCCAAGCTCTGCTCCAGGGCGTTTTTTACGCGCTCGGCGGTTTGTTCGTGATAGCAGTGGGCGCCGCCCAGCGGCTCTTCAATCAGCGTGTCGACAAAGCCCAGCTCCTTGAGGCGCGTGGCGGTAATGCCCATGGCCTGAGCGGCGTCGGAAGCCTTTTCCGCGCTCTTCCACAGAATCGAGGCGCAGCCTTCCGGCGAGATCACCGCGTACGTGGAGTGCTCCAGCATGGCCAGCTCATCGCACACGCCGATGGCCAGCGCCCCGCCGGAGCCGCCCTCGCCCACCACGGTGGATACGATCGGGGTTTTCAGCCGCGACATGACCGCCAGATTGTGGGCAATGGCCTCGGACTGGCCGCGCTCTTCGGCGTCGATGCCCGGATAGGCGCCGGGGGTGTCGATAAAAGTCAGCACCGGCATCTTGAAGCGCTCGGCCATTTCCATCAGCCGGCAGGCCTTGCGATAGCCTTCCGGGCGCGGCATGCCGAAGTTGCGCCGCACCTTCTCCTTGACGTCGCGGCCTTTCTGGTGGCCGATGACCATGACCGGCCGGTCGTTGAGCCGCGCCACCCCGCCGACCAGTGCGGCGTCGTCGGCAAAACGGCGATCGCCGTGGAGCTCGTCGAAATCGGTGAAGACGTGCTCCAGATAGTCCAGCAGGTACGGGCGCTTGGGGTGGCGCGACAGCTGGGAGACCTGCCAGGGGGTGAGATCCTTGAAGATAGACTCGGTCAGCTTGCGCCGCTTGGCCTCCAGGCGTTCGATTTCATCGGCCAGATTGACCTGGCTGTCGGAGCTGACCAGCCGCAGCTCTTCTATTTTTGCCTGCAGCTCGGCAATCGGCTGTTCAAAATCGAGGTAGTTGGGATTCATGGACGTCGCCTGTAAAAAACCTGTAGAAAAAGCCAGAGAAAAAGCAAACCGTATCGATCGAGCGTTTCAGCTCGGCATTATCGCAGCTTGAATCAACCACGCAAGACAGCCGGCCTGCCGGCGCCGGCTCAGTCGTAGCGCAGCTTGACGCCCACTTGGCCCTCAACGTCGCCAAGCGCCAGCAGCAGTTCATCGTTGGGGGCTACGCGCCAGCTGTCATCCAGGGCCAGCCAGGCCGTGGCGTCCGGGTGGCGATACTGCAAACGCACCGGCAGCCCGCCGGTATCGCGGTACGGCGTCAGACTATCACGCAGGCTGTCCACCAGACGACCGTTGACCCGGCTGGCATCCAGTGCCAGATCCACGGATTTGCCGAAACGCACCCGCGCCGCCGTCATCGGCGTAACGTCCTTGCCGCGCAGCTTGACCCCGCCGGAGTAGTCGTCGGTGGCCACCTCGCCTTCGACGATGATGACCTGATCGGTTTCGATCTGGCCGCGCACAGCGTCGTACAGCTCGCCGAACAGGGAAGCCTCAACGCGCCCGGTGCGGTCGTCCAGGGTAATAAAGGCCACGGTGTCGCCGCGCTTGGATTTCATGGTGCGCATACCCACCACCAGCCCGGCCACGCGCTGGGGCTCCCGGGACGGGGTAAGATCGCGAATGCGAGTGGCGACAAAGCGCGCCAGTTCGCGCTCGTATTCGTCGATGGGGTGGCCGGTGAGATAAAGCCCCAGCGTGTCTTTCTCGCCGGCGAGCCGCTGGCGATCGCGCCACGCACGCACGCCGCGATAGTCGGCGTAGACGTCCAGGTCTGCCGCCGGGGCGAAGGCCTCGCCGAACATATCCACCATGCCTGCGCTCTGATTGGTGTGATTCTGGGCGGCGGCCTTGAGGGCATCTTCCGTGGCGGCGGCCAGCACCGCCCGATGCGGCCCCAGGTTATCCAGCGCGCCGGCGCGGATCAGCGCCTCCAGGGTGCGCTTGTTGATACGCTTGGGATCAAGCCGGCGGCAGAAATCGAACAGGTCGCTGAAAGCGCCGCCCTTTTCTCGGGCCTCGACAATGGCGCCGATGGGGCCTTCGCCTACCCCGCGAATCGCGCCCAGGCCGTACACTACGCGGCCGTCTTCATCCACGCTGAACTTGTAGGTGCCGACGTTGACGTCCGGCGGCGTCACCGTAAGCCCCAGGTGGCGGCACTCTTCGATCAGCGGTACGACTTTATCAAGGTTGTCCATTTCGGTGGACATCACCGCCGCCATGAACGGCCCCGGGTAGTGCGCCTTGAGCCACGCCGTCTGGTAGGACACCAGCGCGTAGGCCGCCGAGTGCGACTTGTTAAAGCCGTAGCCGGCGAATTTCTCCACCAGATCAAAGATGTTGCCGGCCAGGTCTTTGTCGATGCCGTTTGCCGCGCAGCCTTCCATGAAGCCGGCGCGCTGCTTGGCCATCTCTTCGGGCTTTTTCTTGCCCATGGCCCGGCGCAGCATGTCGGCCTGGCCCAGCGTGTAGCCGGCCAGCACCTGGGCGATCTGCATCACCTGTTCCTGATACAGGATGATGCCGTAGGTCGGCGCGAGCACGGGTTTCAACAGCTCGTGCTGGTAGTCCGGGTGGGGGTAGGACACCTCGGCGCGGCCGTGCTTGCGGTTGATAAAGTCGTCCACCATGCCCGACTGCAAAGGCCCCGGGCGGAACAGCGCCACCAGCGCGATCATGTCGTCCAGCGAGTCCGGCTGCAGGCGCTTGATCAGCTCTTTCATGCCCCGGGATTCAAGCTGGAACACCGCGGTGGTTTCGGCCTTTTTGAGCATCTCGAAGGTGGGCTTGTCGTCCAGCGGGATGGCGTCGATGTCCAGCGCCGCCTGGCCGTTTACGGCGCGCACCTTGTCGACCATTTCCAGCGCCCAGTCGATGATGGTCAGGGTGCGCAGGCCGAGAAAGTCGAACTTCACCAGGCCCGCGTCTTCGATGTCGTTTTTGTCGAACTGCACCATCAGCCCGGAGCCGTCTTCGTCGCACAGAAGCGGCGAAAAGTCGGTGAGCTTGGTCGGTGCGATCACCACCCCGCCGGCGTGCTTGCCGGTACCCCGGGTGATGCCCTCGAGCTTGAGCGCCATCTCCCAGATTTCTTCGGCCTCGTCGTCGGCCTCGATGAATTCCTTGAGCGCGGGCTCGGCCTCGATGGCCTTGGCAAGGGTCATGCCCACGTCAAAGGGAATCAGCTTGGAGAGCTTGTCGCCCAGCGAATACGGCTTGCCCTGGGCCCGGGCCACGTCGCGCACCACGGCCTTGGCCGCCATGGTGCCGAAGGTGACGATTTGCGACACCGCATCGCGCCCGTAGCGCTCGGCGACGTAGTCGATCACCCGGTCGCGCTTTTCCATGCAGAAGTCGACGTCAAAGTCGGGCATGGAGACACGCTCGGGGTTCAAGAAACGCTCGAACAGCAGATCGTACTTGAGCGGGTCAAGGTCGGTGATCTTCTGGGCGTAGGCCACCAGTGAGCCGGCGCCGGAGCCGCGCCCCGGCCCTACCGGCACGTCGTTGTCCTTGGCCCACTGGATAAAGTCCATCACGATCAGAAAATAGCCGGGAAAGCCCATCTGCAGGATGATATCCAGCTCGAAATCCAGCCGCTCGCGGTAGCGCGCGTCGATCTCGCGCCAGGCGTCGCTGTCGCGCGGATGCTCGGCCGGCGGGTAGAGGAAATCCAGCCGCTCGGTGAGCCCGTCGTGGGAGACCTTGCGGAAATACTCGTCCTGAGTCATGCCCTCGGGAATGGCGAATTCGGGCAGAAAAATCTCGCCCAGGCGCACGTCAACGCTGCAGCGCCTGGCAATCATCACGCTGTTTTCCAGCGCCTGGGGAATATCGGCAAAAAGCTCCGCCATTTCTTCCGGCGTCTTGAGGTACTGCTCTTCGCTGTAGCGCTGCTCCCGGCGCGGATCGGCAAGCGCCTTGCCCTCGCCGATGGCCACCCGGGTTTCGTGGGCCCAGAAGTCGTCGCGGTCGATAAAGCGCACGTCGTTGGTGGCCACCACCGGCGCGCCCGTGGCAAGCGCCAGCTCAACGCTTGCGTGCACGCAGTCTTCCTCCAGCGCCCGGCCGGTGCGGGTCAGCTCCAGATAGAAGCGCCCGGGAAACGCCGCCTGCCACTGCTCCAGCTGTTTGCGGGCGTCGCGCTCGTGGCCGGCCAGCAGGTGGCGGCCAACGTCGCCTTCGCGGCCGCCGGACAGCGCAATCAGCCCGCCGCTTTGCTCAAGCACCCAGCTTTTTTGCACCAGCGCCCGGCCCTGGTGTTGGCCTTCGACCCAGCCCCGGGAAATCAGCTTGGTTAAGTTGCGATAGCCCGTTTCGTTCATCGCCAAAAGCGTCAGGCGATACGGGTGGGCCTCGTCGTGGGGGTTGGCCAGCCACAGATCCGCGCCGATGATGGGCTTGAGCCCGGCCCCCTGGGCGGCGGTATAAAACTTGACCAGCCCGAACAGGTTGGCCTCGTCGGTAAGCGCTACCGCCGGCACATCGCGCTCGGCGGTAGCGCTTACCAGCGATTTCAGCTTGACCAGACCGTCCACCAGAGAAAACTCGCTGTGAACGCGCAGATGAACAAAGGGCACTGTCATGGGAGTCTCGCTAAAACGCAGAAAATGAAAATCGCCGGCAACCGTCCAACGCCCTGCCTAAAGCAGCGCCAGCTGCCGGGCCACCGGGGCAAAGCTGCGCCGATGCTCGGGGAGCGGGCCGAGCCGTTCAAGGGCCGCCAGGTGGACCTTTGTCGGGTAGCCCTTGTGCCGGGCAAAGCCGTACTCGGGGTGGCGGGCGTCAAGCGCGATCATCTGGGCGTCCCGGGCCACCTTGGCGAGTATCGAGGCGGCGGCAATGGCGTCGTGGCGGGCATCGCCCTGGACCACGGCCTGGCCCGGCAGCGTGTGCCCCGGCAGGCGGTTACCGTCCACCAGCAGATATTCCGCTGCGGGCGCCAGCGCGTCGATGGCCCGGCGCATGGCCAGGTGGGTGGCGTGATAGATATTCAGCGCATCGACCTCAGCGGCGCTGGCCTCCGCCACGGCAAAGGCCAGCGCGCGCTCGCGGATCAGCGCGTCCAGCGCCTCCCGCCGGCGCGGGGTGAGCTTCTTGGAATCCGTGAGTCCTTCAATCGGCCGGGTCGGATCGAGCATCACCGCGGCGGCCACCACGCTGCCCGCAAGCGGCCCGCGGCCCACTTCGTCGACGCCGGCCAGCCGTTCGCCGTGATAGTTCACCGTCAGCGGGGGTAACTCAGCCATGGCTGGCCTCCTCAATGCCGCGCCCTGCGGCGAGCGCTTCGATGGCGTCCGCCGCACGGGCGCTGGCGCCGCGCTGGAGCCCTTCGTGCATGCGGGCAAAGCGCGCTTCCAGAGCGGCGCGCGCGCCGGCGTCGGCAAGCATCGCCCCCAGCGCGTCAGCGATGGCCTCGGGCGTGGCGGCGTGCTGAATCAGCTCCGGCACCAGCGTTTCCCGGGCGATGAGATTGGGCAGCGAGATCCACGGCGTCTTGACCAGCCGCTTGGCCAGCCAGTGGGTGGCCGGGGCCATTTTATACGCCACCAGCATGGCCCGGTGGCAGAGCATGGCTTCCAGCGCGGCGGTGCCCGAGGTCAGCAGTACCGCATCAGCGGCCACCATAGCCTCCCGGGACTGCCCGTCAATCAGCGTGATCCGGCCCCGGGCCGGCGAAGACGCCGGCAGCGTTTCCAGCAGGCTTTCCAGCTCGTCGCGCCTTGCCGGCGTGGCCGCGGGCATCACGACTGTGAGCGTGGCAAAGCGCCGGCAGAGAAGCGCGACGGCGGCAAGAAAGGTCGCGCCCATAAAGCGGATTTCGCTGGCGCGCGAGCCCGGCAGCACGGCAAGCGTCAGCGCCTCGGGGGCAAGCGCAAGCGCTCGGCGGGCGGCGGCGCGGTTGTTTTCCAGCGGCATTTCATCGGCCAGCGGATGGCCGACAAAGGCCACCGGCACCCGATGTTCGCGGTGCTTGCGGTAAAAATCAGCCTCGAACGGCAGCAGCGTAAGCATGGCATCCACCGCGCGGGCAATGCCCTTGACCCGCCCTTGGCGCCAGGCCCACACCGAGGGGCTGACGTAGTGGGCGGTGGTAATGCCGGCCTCGCGCAGGCGCCGCTCAAGCCCCAGATTGAAGTCCGGGGCGTCGATGCCCAGCATCACATCGGGCGTAAAGGCCAGCGCATCGTTGACCAGCGCCCGGCGCACGCGCAGCAGTTCGGGCAGGTGCTTGACCACCTCGACCAGCCCCATCACCGATAGCGTCTCCAGCGCAAAGCAGCCGTGCATGCCCTCGGCCAGCATGCGCGGCCCGCCGATGCCGCGAAATTCGACGCCCGGATGGCGGCGTTTAAGCTCGCGCATCAGCCCTGCGCCGAGAATATCGCCGGAAAGCTCCCCGGCCACGATGTAAACTCGCCGAAGCGCCATCACAGGCCTCGCTGGAAAGATCGGTTCGTTCAAGGCGCCCTAGCGGACAATGCCCCGGGTGGAGCGCTCGATGGAGGCGGCAAAGCGCTCCACGGCGTCGAGGGTGTAGCGCTGGCGCATGGTGACAAGCGCCTGTTCCACGGTCAGCCCCTGGCGGTAGACCAGCTTGTAGGCGTCAGACAGGCCCTTGAGCGCTTCGCGCTCGAAACCGCGACGCTTGAGCCCCACGGCGTTCAGCCCGTGGGCCTGGGCGGGGCTGCCGTTGATCATGATAAAGGCCGGCGTGTCTTTGGTGATGATCGAGCCGCCGCCGGCCATGGCGTGTTCGCCGAAGTGGCAGAACTGGTGCACCGCGGAAAGCCCGCCGATGATGGCAAAATCGCCCAGCGTCACATGGCCGGCAAGGGTTACCTGGTTGGCCAGCACACAGTCGTTGCCGATCACGCAGTCATGGCCCACGTGGACGTAGGCCATAAACAGATTGCGCGAGCCGATGGTGGTTTCGCCGCGATCCTGCACCGTGCCCCGGTGCAGGGTTACGCCTTCGCGGATGACGTTGTCGTCGCCGAGCACCAGCCGGGTGGGTTCGCCGGCGTATTTCTTGTCCTGGCAGTCTTCACCGACCGAGGCAAACTGAAAAATACGCGTGCGCGCCCCGAGCGTCGTCGGCCCCTTGATCACCACGTGGGGGCCAACAACAGAGCCCGCGCCGATGGTGACGTTGGGGCCGATCACGCAGAACGGACCGACCTCAACGTCTTCGGCAAGGCGCGCCGAGGCGTCAACCAGAGCAGTTGGATGAATCAAGCCACCTTCCTCTCGGCGCAGGTGATCTCGGCTTCACAGGCGACTTCGCCGTCTACGGTCGCCTGGCAGGCAAACTTCCAGATGCCACGCTTGCCGCGGATCACGTTGGCTTCCAGCACCAGCTTGTCACCGGGCATGACCGGGCGCTTGAAACGCACTTTGTCGCTTGCTACCAGGTAATACACGTAGCCGTCGGCGGGGCGCTTTTTCACCGTCTTGAAGCCGAGAATGCCGCAGGCCTGAGCCAGCGCTTCAATGACCAGCACGCCGGGCATGATCGGGTGGTGCGGAAAGTGCCCGTTGAAAAACGGCTCGTTGATGCTGACGTTTTTGTACGCCACGATGGTTTCGCCTTCCACCAGCTGCGTTACCCGATCCACCAGCAAAAACGGGTAGCGGTGGGGCAAGTATTCGCGAATTTCGTTGACATCCATAACCATCGAAGCGACCTCTGTATGACAAGCCATCCGGCGCATGATGCGGATAGCCCCAGCGCTCTGGCCGGTAAAAAAAAGCAGTGGATTATACCGCGCTGCCCGCGGGCCTCAAGCGCGCCACCGTACAAATTATGCCGGCCGTCGCTTAGTCGCGGTGTTTTTCCAGCCGCGACAGTCGCTTGGCCATGTCGTCCAGCTGCTTGAAACGCACGGCACTTTTGCGCCACTGGTGATTGGCCATGGCCCCGGTGCCCGAAGAGTATACCCCGGGCTCGTGGATGGAGTTGGTCACCAGGCTCATCCCCGTTACCTGAACCCCGTCGCACAGGGTGAGATGGCCCGAAAGGCCCACCCCGCCGCCGAGCATGCAGTGCTTGCCCACCCGGGTAGAGCCGGCAATGCCCACGCAGCCGGCCAGCGCGCTGTGATCGCCAATCTGTACGTTGTGCGCAATCTGGACCTGGCTGTCGATTTTGACGTCGCGGCCGATCCGCGTATCGCCAAGCGCCCCGCGATCAATGCTTGAACAGCTGCCGACTTCCACGTCGTCACCCAGCACCACGCCGCCGAGCTGGGCGATCTTGTGCCAGCCGGCGCCGTCGTGGGCAAAGCCGAAGCCGTCGCCGCCGATCACGCAGCCGCTTTGCAAAATAACCCGCTTGCCCACCACAACGCCGTGACCGACCGTGACGTTGGCGTGCAGGCGGGTATCATCGCCAAGCTCGCTGTCGGCGCCGACCACGCTCCCCGGCCCGACCACCACGCGCTTGCCCAGCACCGCACCGGGCTCAATCACGGCGTTGGCCGCCACGCACACGCCCTCGCCCAGCCGCGCGCTGTCGGCGACCGTCGCGGCCGGATGAATGCCCGGGCGGTCCCGGGCCGGCACGGGGTCAAACAGCTGGGAAAGCAGCGCATAGCCCAGATAGGGATTGTCCAGCTCCAGGCGCGCCGCCGGGCAGCTCTCGCCGTGGTCGGGATGTAGCAGCACCGCCCCGGCGCGCGTGGCCGCCAGGTCCTTGAGATAGGCGCGGTTGGCGAGAAACGCGATCTGGTCGGGGCCGGCGTCTTTGAGTGTGGCCAGGCCGCGCACGGCGGTCTGGCCGTTGCCGACCAGCGTCGCGTCGAGATGGCGGGCAATGTCGGCAAGGGTCAAAAAGTGAGAAGCATGCGTCATAAGCGCCCAGAGATGCTAGCGGTACGGCGATCCCATACCGGATGAAGTTAATTCAGTGCGTTGAATTCCTGCGTAACCTCGTCGGTGAGGTTGGGCAGGTCCATGGATGAGTGCAGCACGCCCTGAGGCTCGACTAAAACGTCAATGCCGTGGCGCTCGATGACGCGATCAACGGCCTTTTCCAGCGTCGGCTCGGCCCGCTCAAGAAACTGCTGCTCCGAGCGCTGCTGGGCCGTCAGCACCTCGCGGCGCAGAGTCTCAAAGCGGCTGCCCTTCTGCTGCAGCTCGCCGATCAGCTCTTGGCGCTGGGCATCCGAGAGCACATCGCCTTCGCTTTGCAGGCGCTGCTGGAGGCGCTTAAGCTCGCCGCCCAGCTGCTTGGCCTGGCGCTGCTGCGTGCCCACTTCGTTTTGCAGCCGGCTCAGGGAAGACTGGGCGGAATCGGTATTCATCAGCGCCGCACGCCAGTCCAGCACGGCCACCTGGGCTGCGTACACAGGCGCTGTCACGATCAACAACGCCGCCACCGCTATCCGTTTGCGCATGCTTGTGTCTCCTCGTTGGTACGGCCCGGGTCAGGGCAGCCAGGGCCGGGTCCGCTAGAACGACTGCCCCAGAGAGAACTGGAAAAACTCGGTGTCATCGTCGCTCTCGTCGTTGAGCGGCCGCGCCACGCTGAAGGTCAAAGGGCCTACCGGCGTCAGCCAGGAAAGCCCGATCCCCGCGCTGTAGCGCAGCTCCCCCAGGTCCACGCCGGAGCTGCAGTTCTGCCGCGCGGCATCGTCATCGAGCACGTCGTAGCAGGACGTCAAAAAGGTATTGCCGCCGTCCACAAACAGCGAAGACTGCATGGAATCCTGGTCTTCGACAAACGGCATGGGAAACAGCACCTCAGCGCTGCCTTCCACCAGCACGTTGCCGCCCAGGGTGCGGTCGCGCCCGCCTTCGCGCTTGGGCGTGGTGCGCTGGCCCAGCGTGTTGGAAGTAAAGCCGCGCACCGAGCCAAGCCCGCCGGCGTAGAAGTTTTCGTAAAAGGGAAACGGGTCGCTGCCGCCGAAGGTATCGGCGTAGCCCAGATTGCCGGAGAACTTCAGCGACCATAGATCATCGTCGTCCAGGGCAAACAGCTGCTGCGCCCGGGCGCGCAGCTTGAAGTAGCTGGTATCGCTGCCGGGCGCGGCGGTTTCCACCGACAGCCGCTGGTAGCTGCCGTCGGTGGGCATGATGCCGCGGTTGAGGTTGTTGCGCGTCCAGCTGCCCGTAAGCTTCACCGCCTTGGCGCTGTCGCCTTCGTCATCGACGTAGCGCTCGATTTCCGAGGCGGTGTCGTAGTAGGTCTTGACCTTGAGATCTTCAGCGCTGGCGCCGAAGTTCAGCCGGGAAAGCTCGCTGATGGGGTAGCCGAAACTGATGCCCGCGCCGTAGGAGTCGGTGGAGTAGGTGGAGATATCCGAATCTTCATAGTCGGTTTCCCGATAGAAGACGTTATACCCCCGGGACACGCCGTTGAGGGTCCAGTAGGGGTCGGTGAAGCCGAAGTTCACGCTGGTGAAGGTGTCACTGCGCTGGGCGCCGAGGTTGACGCGGTTGCCCGTGCCCAGAAAGTTTTTCTGCGAAAGCGAAGCGCCGTAGATGACCCCGGCGCTCTGGGAAAAGCCGATGCTGGCCGATACCGATCCCGACGGCTGCTCTTCCACTTCATAGGTCACGTCAAGCTTGTTGGGTTCGCCGGGAACGCGCCGGGTATTCACTTCGACCTGCTTAAAAAAGCCAAGGCGGTTGAGGCGCTGACGCGACTGGGTAATATCGTCGGTAGAGGCCGGCGCGCCTTCCATCTGAATCATTTCCCGGCGCAGCACTTCGTCCTGGGTGGTGGTATTGCCCTCGAACTCGATGCGCCGCACGTAGGTGCGCTCGCCGGGGTCGACGTTGAGCACCAGATCCACCGTGCTGTCGGCCTTCATCGTCGGGACGGCGTTCACCTCGGCAAAGGCAAAGCCTTTAGCGCCCAGCCTTTTGCGCAGCGCCTCGGTGGAGGCGTTGAGCTTGCTGCGCGAGAACTGCTGGCCGCGATCCACCGCCAGCAGCGACCGGGCTTCGCTTTCATCGAGTATCAGCCTGCCGGTAAAGCCAATATCACCAATGCGATACTGCTCGCCCTCGTGTACGTTCAGGGTAATGTAGATATCGGTTTTTTCCGGCCCGATAGAGACCTGCGTTGAGGCCACTTCAAAGTTGGCATAGCCGCGGTCCAGATAGTAGGTGCGCAGCCGTTCGATGTCGCCGGCCAGCGCCTGGCGAGAATATTCATCGCTTGAAAACCAGCCGAAAAACATGCCCGGCCTATCCTCAAGCTCGAACAGATCGCGCAGGGTGTCGTCGTCAAAGGCGCGGTTACCCACGATGTTAATCTGGCGGATGCGTGCCACGTCGCCTTCGTTGATGTCGATATTGACCTTCACGCGGCCGTTGTCGATGGTTTCCACGCCGGCATCGATGCGCGCGCTGTAGCGCCCCTGGGACTGATACACGCTTTCCAGCTCGCGCTGGATTTCTTCCAGGGTGGAAAGCGCCAGCACCTGCCCCTCTGACAGACCGGCCTCGCGCAGCCCCTCGCGCAGGTCCTTTTCCGCGATCTGATCGTTGCCGCTGATGTTCAACTGCGCGATGGTGGGCCGCTCGACGACCTGGATCACCAGCACGCTGCCTTCCCGGGCCAGGGAGACATCGTCAAACAAACCGGTTGCAAACAGCTCCCGGGCGGCGGCGGCCAGCTCACGTTCGCTGACGGTATCGCTTGCGGTTACCGGAAAAGCATTAAAGACCGAGGCGGCGGAGACCCGCTTGAGTCCTTCTACACGAATGTCAGAAACGTCAAAGGGCTGTGCCTGGGCGCTGCCGGCTGCCGCCAGCAGAAATGCCGCCATTCCTAGGGTCTTTATTTTCATGCAGTCAGTTCGCTCGCGTTGGTCTGCCCACCGAATAGACAGGCACCTTATACATTTGTGCGGGCAGATGACAAGGCACGCTGCCACGGCACACGTTGTTACCACAGGCGCATCAGATCAAAGTACAGCGCCATCAGCATCAGCGTTCCCACCATCGCCAGGCCGATACGCAGCCCCAGGGCCTGGGTTTTGTCGGAGACCGGACGCCCACGCACCAGCTCAACGACGTAATACAGCAGATGACCGCCGTCGAGCACCGGAATCGGCAGCAGGTTGAGCACCCCCAAACTGATGGAAAGATACGCCAGAAAGCCGACGAAGGCGTCCAGCCCGGCGCGCGCCGAATCGCCGGAAATCCGGGCGATGGTGATCGGCCCGGACAGGTTGGACGGCGAGATCAGCCCGGTCAGCATCTTGCCGATGGAATCCAGGGTTAACAGCGTCATTTCGCCGGTGCGCGACACCGCCTTGCCTACCGCTTCAACCGCGCCAAAGCGCACTTCGCGGCGCATCTCGTCGGGCCACTGGGCAGCGGCCACGCCGGCCCCGATATAGCCGATCTGCGTGTCATCCGAAAGCGTCTGGCGGCTCGGTGTGAGGGTCGTTTCCCGGCTGTCACCGTCGCGCTTGAAACGCAGCGTCAGCGCCTCGCCGGGGCGCTGGCGGACGCGCTGGACCAGGCCCATCCAGTCGCTTATCCGCTCACCGTTGACCGCAACAATACGATCCCCGGGCTTGAGCCCGGCACGCGCTGCCGCCTCACCGTCCACCACCTGGCCCAGCACCGGGGGAAACGCCGGCTGCCAGGGCGTAATACCCAGGGTCTTGAGCGGCCGCGGGGGGTCCTGGCGCACCAGATAGTCCTCTACCGGCAGCGTGTAGCGCCGAGCAGCGCTTGCGCCTTCCGGGCGCGCCTGTAGCGCCAGCGCGCCGTCGTGGCCAATCAGCCCCACCAGCGCCAGGTTGACGTCTTCCCAGGAGCGCACGGGCTCGCCCTGGATACCGGTCAGCTCGTCGCCCTGGCGCAGCCCGGCTTCAAAAGCCGGCGACGCCGGCGCCACCGCGCCGACCTTGGGCACCACCACGCTGGTGCCGGCCACAAACAGCGCCCAGTAGGCCACAATCGCCAGCAGAAAGTTGGCCGCCGGCCCCGCTGCCACAACGGCGATGCGCTGCCAGACGCTTTTGCGGTTAAAGGCGCGGTGCTGCTCTTCCGGGGCCACCGGCGCTTCACGCTCGTCGAGCATTTTGACATAGCCGCCCAGCGGAATGGCGGCCACGGCAAACTCGGTGCCGTGGCGGTCTACCCGGGACCACAGCGGTTTGCCAAAGCCCACGCTAAAGCGCAGCACCTTGACCCCGCAGCGGCGCGCCACCCAGAAGTGGCCGAACTCGTGGAAGGTCACCAAAAGGCCCAGCACCACGATCACCGCTAGAATATTCTGTACCAGACCCATTGGCTGTTTCTCCTGCGCGCCGGATGCGCGGGTTAGGCGCGCATCTCAGCGTAGTGTGCCAGCCGCCGAACAGCGGCGTCGCGTGCGCGCCGGTCGGCGTCAATAATTGCCTCAAGGCGCTTGGCACCGCCCGGCGGCTGGCCTTCCAGCACGTCTTCCACCACTCGGGCAATGGATGCAAACCCCAGGCGACGATCAAGAAAGGCATCAACGGCCACTTCGTTGGCGGCGTTGAGCACGGCGGGAGCGGTGCCGCCGGCCAGCATGGCCTCCCGGGCCAGGCGCAGACAGGGAAAGCGCGCCTCGTCGGGCGGCTCGAAATCCAGCCGGGCGACCTGAAACAGATCCAGCGTGGCCACTCCCGCATCAATACGCTCCGGCCAGGCCAGGCCGTAGGCAATGGGCGTGCGCATGTCGGGATTACCCATCTGAGCGATCACCGAGCCGTCGTCGTAGGCCGCCATGGAATGCACCACGCTTTGCGGGTGAACCACGACCTGCACCTGGCTTGGGTGGGCATCGAACAGCCAGCAGGCCTCGATCAGCTCAAGGCCTTTGTTCATCAAAGTGGCGCTGTCGACGGAAATCTTGCGCCCCATGGACCAGTTGGGATGGGCGCAGGCCTGCTCGGGGGTAACCCGTTCAAGGGCCTCGGCGTTGAGATGGCGAAACGGCCCGCCCGAGGCGGTCAGCAGCAGCTGTGATACGCCGTGGCGAGAAAGGCCGCCGCGATGCTCGGCGGGTAGACACTGATAGATGGCATTGTGTTCCGAATCAATGGGCAGCAGTGTCGCCCCGGACGCGGCGATGGCGTCCATAAACAGCGCCCCGCTCATCACCAGCGCCTCTTTGTTGGCCAACAGCACGCGCTTGCCGGCCCGCGCCGCGGCCAGCGCAGGCAACAGCCCGGCGCCGCCGACAATAGCCGCCATAACGGTATCGGCGGCGCTATCGCGGGCCACATCACACAGCGCCTCGGCGCCGGCCGCCACGCGGGTGGCTATGCCTGCCGCGGCAAGCTCGCGGCGCAGCCAGGCCGCGTCGGCCTCACCGTCAAGCACCGCCACCGCCGGGCGGTGCTCAATACACTGGGCCAGCAGCGCCTTTTTTGACGTGTGCGCCGTCAGCGCATACACCGAGTAGCGCTCTGGGTGGCGGGCGATCACGTCCAGGGTATTTTTGCCGATGGAGCCTGTGGCCCCCAGCACGGTAATTCGGCGAACGGCGGCGTCCATCATAGGGCCAGCACCTGCAGGTAGAAAAGCGCGAACACCGGCACCGCCGCGGTCAGGCTGTCAATGCGATCCAGCACGCCGCCGTGGCCGGGCAGCAGGTTGCTGGAATCCTTGATCCCACAGTGGCGCTTGAGCATGCTTTCCAGAAGATCCCCCAGCACCGATACCAGGGTCACCCCGGCGGTGGCCGCCAGCAGCAAGGCAGCCGCCGCCGCGCCCAGCGACTGCCAGGCCGCGAAAACCAGCGCCAGCAGCGCTGTGGCAACCATGCCGCCCATTACTCCTTCCCACGACTTGCCCGGGCTGACCGCCGGGGCAAGCTTGCGCCGGCCAAAGGCGCGTCCGGTAAAGTAGGCGCCGATATCCGCCGCCCACGTCAGCAGCAGCACAAACAGCAGCCACACGCCGCCCGGCTCGCTGGCGCGCAGCACGTTAAAGCCGACCCAGCACGGCACCAGCACACAAAAGCCCATGACAAGCCGCCGACTCGTTGTCTGCCACTGGGTCACGGCGGCCGGATAGCGCGATACCCAATACAGGTTCAGCGCCCAGCCCAGCGCCCCCAGCACCAGCGGCCAGCTGGCCCGGGCCGCACCGCCGAACCACAGCGCCAGCAGCACACCGGCCAGGCCGGCCAGCGTAAGCCCGCGTCCCAGCGACGTTGTGACACCGGCCAGATGGGCCCACTCTCGGCCGGCCAGCAGCACAATGGCGCCGGCAAACAGCGCAAAGGCGCCGCCGTCAAGCCCGAACAGCCCGGCCAGCGCCAGCGGCGCCAGCCAGGCGGCGGTAAGTATGCGCTGTTTAAGCACCCTGGACCTCTGTTTGCTCGTCGTTCATGCCGAAGCGACGCTTGCGCCCGGCGAAATCGTCAAGGGCGGCGTCCAGCGCATCAGCGCCGAAGTCCGGCCATAACAGCGGAGAAAAATGCAGCTCGGCGTAGGCCAGCTGCCACAGCATAAAGTTCGAAAGCCGCTGCTCGCCGCTGGTGCGCACGCACAGGTCAACCGGCGGCACGCCGGAATGCGCCATGGCCTGATCGAGCCGGTCAGCATCAATGTCGGCGGCGTCAAGCGTGCCGGCCGCTACCTGCTCGGCCAGCTGCCGCGCTGCACAGGCGATATCCCACTTGCCGCCGTAGTTGGCGGCAATCACCAAATGCATGCCGGCATTGTTTCGGGTCAGCGCTTCGGCGCGCGCGATACGCTGCTGAATGGCATGGGAAAAGCCCTGCCGATCCCCCAGGATGGACAGGCGGATTCCGCGTTCGTGGAGCTTTTTGACTTCGCGCTTGAGCGCCATCAGAAAAAGCTCCATCAGCGCGTTGACCTCGCTTGCCGGTCGCCTCCAGTTTTCACTGGAAAAGGCAAACAGGCTAAGCGTGCCCACGCCGCGTTCACCGGCGCGCTGGATCACCGCGCGTACCGACTCGACGCCGGCCCGATGGCCGCGCACGCCGGAAAGGCCGCGCCTTTTCGCCCAGCGGTTGTTGCCGTCCATGATAACGGCTACGTGGGCGGGCAGCGCCGGCGTTTGCACGTTGCCACAGACGTTGTCAGCGCGGGCCGGGCGTGTATCAGTAGGCGACGGTGGCGTCATGGCATCTCGGCTCTGAAATCAGACATGGAAAGCAACGCGAGGTCGAAAACGGCGGCATCGGGCGGCGATAGCGCACCGTGCACGCTACACCTTCATCAGATCGTCTTCTTTGGAAGACAGCGCTTTATCAATCTCGGCGATATGCTTGTCGGTCAGCTTCTGGATCTCTTCTTCGCCCAGGCGCTGGTCGTCTTCGCTGATGTCTTTGTCCTTGAGCCGCGTTTTGAGGCTGGCGTTGGCGTCGCGGCGCACGTTGCGTACCGCCACCCGCGCGGTTTCCGCTTCGCTGCGCGCCTGCTTGATGTAGCCCTTGCGGGTTTCCTCGGTGAGCATGGGCATGGGAACGCGAATGACGTTGCCGGCGCTTGACGGGTTGAGACCCAGATCCGACATCATGATGGCCTTTTCGATCTTGGGCACCATGTTGCCCTCCCAGGGGCTTACCGTCAGCGTGCGCGCGTCTTCCACGTTGATCGACGCGACCTGGTTGAGCGGAACCTCGCCGCCGTAATAGTCAACGGTGACCGCATCGAGAATACTCGGATGGGCACGGCCGGTACGAATCTTGTTGAAGTTGGCATGCAGCATCTCGACGCTTTTTTTCATGCGGGTTGCGGCATCTTTCTTGATGTCTTCCATCACTTACCCTCGCGTATTAGCCTTGGTTGATCAGCGTGCCTTCCCGGCCTCCCACGACCAGGTTCAGCAGCGCGCCCGGCTTGTTCATGTCGAATACCCGCACCGGCATATTATGGTCACGCACCAGACAGATAGCGGTCAAATCCATGACGCCGAGCTTTTGCTCCAGCGCATCATCGTAGCTGAGCTGCTCGTATTTCACCGCATCCGGATGCTTTTCCGGGTCCTTGTCGTAGACGCCGTCGACCTTGGTCGCCTTGATCACCACGTCCACGTCGACCTCGATGCCGCGCAGGCAGGCGGCGGAGTCGGTGGTAAAAAACGGGTTGCCGGTGCCGGCGGAAAACAGCACCACATCGCCCGATGTCAGATAGCGAATCGCCGACCGGCGGTCGTAGTGTTCCACCACGCCGCTCATCTGAATGGCCGACATGACCCGGGAGCGAATGTTGGAGCGCTCCAGCGCATCGCGCATGGCCAGCGCGTTCATCACCGTGGCCAGCATCCCCATGTGATCCCCGGTGACGCGGTCCATGCCCGCCTCGTTGAGCGCGGCCCCGCGAAACAGGTTGCCGCCGCCGATGACAATGCCGACCTGCACGCCGATGCCGACCAGCTGGCCGATTTCCAGCGCCATGCGGTCAAGCACCTTCGGGTCAATGCCAAAGTCGTGCTCGCCCATCAGCGCCTCGCCCGAGAGCTTGAGCAAAATACGCTTGTAGTTTGACTTGGAGCTGCTCGACTGCGGGCTTTCAGCCTTGTGGGCGGCGGGGGACAGCGGTTCGTTTGTCTGGTGGGGCATGGCAACTCTCCTGCAGCAGGCGTGAGCGGATAAATGGCGGTGGCTCCCGGAAGCGGGAAGCAGATACACAAAGGCGTGCGCCGGGACGCACGCCTCATGGACAGAAACGCAGGCCTTAGGCGCGGCCAGCCTGTTCCATGACTTCCTTGGCAAAATCGACTTCTTCGACCTCGATGCCTTCACCCACTTCAAAACGGGTAAAGCCGACCACTTCGCCGCCCGCTGCCTTGACGTATTCAGCCACGCTCTGGTCAGGGTTTTTGACGAAGGGCTGCTCGGTCAGGCTGTTTTCCGCCAGGTATTTCTTCAGGCGGCCCTGGACCATTTTTTCGGCAATGTTTTCCGGCTTGCCGGCCATGTCCGGCTGGGCCAGGATAACCGCTTTTTCAGCGTCCAGCTGCTCCTGGGGCATGTCGTCGGGACGGGCAACGCTTGGGTTGATCGCCGCGACGTGCATGGCAACGTCCTTGGCGGCCTCAGCGGTGCCGCCCTTGAGCACGGTCAAAACGCCGATGCGGCCGCCGTGAACGTAGGCGCCCACGGTGTTGCCCTCGCCGGCGTCCACCACCACGGCGCGACGCACGCTGATGTTCTCGCCGATCTTTTGCACCAGCTCTTCGCGGGTCTTTTCCAGATCGCCTTGCATCACCGCGGCGACGTCGTCGTTTTTGGCGGCGAAAAACGCATCCACAATCGTATCGGCAAACGCGGTGAAGTTGTCGTCGCGGGCGACAAAGTCGGTCTCGGAGTTGATCTCGACCATAACGCCGTAGCTGCCGTCGTCGGCTACCCGGGTAACGACGGCGCCTTCAGCGGCGGTGCGTTCGGCTTTCTTGGCGGCCTTGAGGCCGGAGTTTTTGCGCAGATTTTCAATCGCGACGTCGATATCGCCGTCGGTTTCGGTGAGTGCTTTTTTGCACTCCATCATGCCAAGGCCGGTGCGCTCGCGCAGTTCCTTGACCTGAGAGGCGCTGATAGCTGCCATGGGAATTCACCTCTGATAAGTCTAACGAAATGATGAAACGCCATGGCCAGGGGGCGCACCCCCTGGCCGGTACCACAAGCGAGCCGGCTTACTCGGCGGCAGCGCTTTGATCGGCGGCCGGGGCCTCGTCGTCGGTAACTTCGACAAACTCGTCCGGATCCCCTTCCTTGGCGCTGGCGCAGGCGTCAGCGATGGCCTTGACGTAGATCTGAATGGCGCGGATGGAGTCATCGTTGCCCGGAATCACGTAGTCAACGCCGTCAGGGTTGGAGTTGGTATCCACCACGCCGATGACCGGGATGCCCAGCTTGTTGGCCTCGTTGATGGCCAGGCGCTCGTGGTCTACGTCGACCACAAACAGCGCGTCCGGCAGGCCGTTCATGTGCTTGATACCGCCGATGGAACGCTCAAGCTTGTCTTGCTCGCGGGTGGTCATCAGCACTTCTTTTTTGACCAGCTTTTCGAAGGTGCCGTCTTCGTGCATCGCTTCCAGGTCGTGCAGGCGCTTGATGGACTGACGGATGGTCTTGAAGTTGGTCAGCATGCCGCCGAGCCAGCGGTGATTGACAAACGGCTGGCCGACGCGGTTGGCTTCTTCCTTGATGATCTTGCTGGCACTGCGCTTGGTGCCGACAAACAGGATCTTGTTGTTGGCCGCGGCCATCTTGGCGACAACGTCGATCGCTTCGTTCAGCGCCGGCAGCGTGTACTCAAGGTTGATGATGTGGATCTTGTTGCGCGCGCCGAAGATGTACTGGCTCATCTTCGGGTTCCAGTACTTGGTCTGGTGGCCGAAGTGAGCACCTGCCTTGAGCAGGTCACGCATATTGACATGTGCCATGGTAGAACTCCTGAAACTCGGGTTAGGCCTCCACGCACCCCATGGATCCGACCGGCGACGCCGCGTGGCGTTCATCGGCACCCGGGACCATGTGCCGGTGCATGTGTGTTTTCAAGGCTTGCGGTTACTAATATAAGTAGCGGCTGCCGCGCCGCGGGGCACGGTAGCGACACGCTTCGTTGCAACGCCGGGGCGAGCCCTTATCGGCTCCGGCCGAGGCCGGGGTGCATAGCGCTGCCCGGATACGACGCACGATTGCAGGAAAGCGCGCGGCTTTATACCATAGTTCCCCGTCAAGATGAAGTCGCCGCGCCTTTTACCGGCTTATCCGCGGGCCGGATCTTATCCGCTGGCTTCACCGCCTTATGGCTTTCACCTTCTATATCAACGAGTATCCATGAACGTCCCGATTAAAACGTCCGCCGAAATCGACAAGATGCGCGTGGCCGGCCGCCAGGCGGCCAGCGTGTTTGAAATGATCATCCCCCACGTCAAGGCGGGCATCAGCACCGGGGAAATTGACCGCCTGTGCCATGACTATATCGTCAACGAGCTGGGCTCGACCCCGGCGCCGCTGAACTATCACGGCTTTCCCAAGGCGACGTGCACCTCGATCAACCATGTGGTCTGCCACGGCATCCCTGATGACGCCAAAAAGCTTAAAAAAGGCGATATCCTGAACCTCGACATCACCGTCAGAACCGCTGACGGCTATCACGGCGACTCCAGCATGATGTTCATCGTCGGCGAGTCCATTCAGGGCGAGCGCTTAAGCCGGGTGACCCAGGAATGCCTGTATAAAAGCATGGCCGCCATCAAGCCCGGCGTGCGTTTGTCCGAGCTTGCCCGGGTCATCCAGCACCACGCCGAGGCCAGCGGCTATTCGGTGGTGCGCGACTTTTGCGGCCACGGTATCGGCGCCGACTTCCACGAAGAGCCGCAGTTTCTGCACTACGACGGCTACGCCCCGGAAGCCGACATCGCGCTTGCCCCCGGCATGTGCTTCACCATCGAACCCATGATCAACGTCGGCAGCTACAAAACCAAGGTGCTGCGCGACGGCTGGACGGCGGTGACCCGGGACCGCAGCCTTTCCGCCCAGTGGGAGCACACTCTGCTGGTCACCGACACCGGCGTGGAAGTGCTCACCGCCCGGCGCGACGAAGACCTGAGCTTTCTCGAGGGCTAATGCTGCTTCATCACTACCGCTTCGTGCCGGATACCACCCTGCTCGATCTCGACGCTTTTCGCGCCGAGCTCGCCGGCTCGCGCTCGCCGGTCGCGCCGTTCAAAGCGGCGCTGGCGTCGCTTCAGCAGCAGCTGGACGCGCGCTTTCGCCAGGGTGCCGACATTCGCGATCTGGTGCGCGGGCGCGCCTGGCACCTCGACCGGCTGCTGGCCGTTGCCTGGGCGCAGCACGCCTGGCCCGACGACGGCATTGCCCTGCTCGCCGTGGGCGGCTTTGGCCGCGGCGAGCTGCACCCGCATTCCGATATCGACCTGATGGTGCTGCTCGAAGGCGATGACGACCGCGCCTACCGCGAGCCGCTCACCGCCTTTATCACTTTTCTCTGGGATATCGGTCTGGAAATCGGCCACAGCGTACGCTCGCTTAACGACTGCGAGCGCGAAGCCCGGGACGATGTCACGGTGATGACCAACCTGCTGGAAACCCGGCTGATAAAAGGCCCTGAGCGCCTGCGCGACGCCCTGCGCGAACGTCTGGATACCCGCCGGCTGTGGCCTGCCGATCGTTTTTTTGCCGCCAAGCGCGACGAGCAGCTCGCCCGCCACCAGCGCTACAGCAACTCCGAATATCACCTGGAGCCCAACATCAAAAGCTCCCCCGGGGGGCTTCGCGATATTCAGATGATCGGCTGGGTGGCCAAGCGCCATTTCGGCACCGAGCACTACGCCGATATCGTCGCCAACGGCTTTATGAACGACGCCGAGCTGCGCATTTTAAGCCAGGGACAGGCGTTTTTGTGGCAGGTGCGCTACGCCCTGCACATGCTGGCCGGGCGCGCCGAAGACCGCCTGCTGTTTGACCACCAGCGCCGCATCGCTGAGCTGTTCGGCTTCAAGGACAGCGCCGAGCGTTTGGCCGTCGAGCAGTTCATGAAGCGCTACTACCGCCACGTCACCGCCCTTGCCGGGCTCAACGACATGCTGTTGCAGCACTTCGACGAGGTCATTTTGCGCGGCGGCGAGGCGCTGGCAACCATTGAGCTCAACGAGCGCTTCGAGACCCGCGGCGGCTATATTCAGGCGCGTTCGCGCTCGCTGTTTCGCGAGCATCCCGAAGCGCTTTTGGAGCTTTTTCTGCTCATGGCCAACCACCCCGAGATCGAAGGGGTGCGCGCCGACACCATCCGCCTGATCCGCGATCACCGCCACCTGATCGACGATCACTACCGCGAAGATCCGGCGCACCAGCGGCTGTTTCTGGCGCTTCTGCGCTCGCCGGGCAACGTGGCGCGCCAGCTCAGGCGGATGAACCGCTACGGCATTCTGGGCAAGTACCTGCCCGAGTTCGGCCAGGCCGTGGGGCTGATGCAGCACGACCTGTTTCACCTCTACACCGTGGATGCCCACACCTTAAAGCTGCTCAAGCTTTTGCACCGCTTTCGCAAGCCCGAAGCGCGGACGGACTACGCCGTGGCCGCCGAGCTGATGCCCAAACTGCCAAGGCTGGACGTGCTGTGGATCGTCGGGCTGTTTCACGATATCGGCAAGGGCCGCGGCGGCGATCACTCCATCATCGGCGCGCGGGACGTAGAAGCGTTTTGCCACAGCCACCGGCTTTCCGCCCACGATACGCGCCTGGCCAGCTGGCTGGTGGAGCATCACCTATTGATGTCGATGACTGCGCAAAAGCGCGATATCACCGATCCTGAAGTCATCCGCGATTTCGCCCTGACCGTGCACAACGAAACCCGGCTGGACTACCTGTACGTGCTCACCGTGGCCGACATCAACGCCACCAACCCGTCGCTGTGGAACGGCTGGCGAGCCACGCTTTTGCGCCAGCTCCACGCCGAAACCCGCCGCGCGCTGCGCCGCGGGCTGGACAACCCGCCGGACCGCGACGACTGGGTGCGCGAAACCCGCGACGAGGCGCGCTCACTGCTCCACGATGCCGGCATCGACGACGCTCGCATCGACCCGCTGTGGGATTCGCTGGGCGAAGACTACTTTTTGCAGTACGCCCCCGGCGAAATCGTCTGGCAGACCCGGGGCATTCTCGCCCACCGCGACCCGCAGCTGCCGCTGGTGCTGATCAGCGCACCCGCCGACGGCATGGAAACGGGCGGCACCCAGGTGTTTATCCATACCCGCTCGGTGGACGATCTGTTTGCCGCCACCGCCGCGGCCATGGAACAGCTGGGGCTTTCCATTCACGACGCGCGCATCGCCACCTCGCACAACGACTGGACGCTGAACACCTTTATCGTGCTGGACAACCAGCACCAGGCCATCCGCGATAGCGAACGCATAGAAGAGATGCGCCGCCATCTGGTCGAGGAGCTGGACGACCCGGACGACTATCCGCGCATTGTCACCCGCCACACCCCGCGCAAGCTCAAGCACTTCAAGGTGGCCACCCACGTCAGCATCGAGCAGGACCCGGCCAACGAGCGCACGCTGCTGGAGCTCACCGCCCCGGATCGCCCCGGGCTTCTGGCCCGGGTGGGGCGCATTTTCATGGAGCAGGACATCGCTCTTTCCGCCGCCAAGATCGCCACGCTCGGCGAGCGCGTGGAAGACGTGTTTTTCATCACCACCAAGGCCGGCGAGCCGCTCACCGATCCCGACCGTCAGGCCCGGCTGCGCGAGCGTCTGATCGACGTGCTGAGCGTATAACGACGAAGGATCACCCGAGGACACCATGCTCACCCTTTACACGATTACCACCTGCGACACCTGCCGCAAGGCCCGCCGGGCGCTTGATGCACAGGGCACGGAGTACCGCCTGCACGACCTGCGCCGAGACGGCGTGCCACAGGCGCTGATCGACACGCTGCTGGCCGAGCGCGGTGCGGCGGGCGCGGCCAACAAACGCAGCAAGACCTGGCGCGAGCTGGATGACGCCGACAAACGCGCCTTCGCCGCCGACGCCCCGGACACGGCCCGGGCCCGGGCGCTTCTGGCCGAGCACCCTACCCTGCTCAAGCGCCCGCTGCTCACCGCCGCTGACGGCATCCTGCTTGCCACCGGCTACCGGGACGGCGACTACGCCGATCTTGGCACGCTCTGACGCCTGAGGCGCGGCGGGCCGCCGCGCCCATTCCGCAGCATCTTCTGCATTCAAGGAGCGACGCATGCTCAGCTTTGCACTCGGCATCGGCACCCAGAACACCCAGGGCGACTGGCTGGACATCTACTACCCGGCCCCGCTTTTTCAGCCGGACGCCAGCCTGACCGACGCCGCCCAAAAGGCGCTGGACGCCCCGGACGGCAACGCCGCCGTGAGCTTTCTGCCCGAAGACTGCCCGACCCTCGCCCGGGCGCTGGCTGACGCCGGCCACGCCGAACAGGCCGAGCTTGCCGAGGCGCTGGGGGCAAGCCGGCGCCCGCTGGTGGCCATGTTTATCGACCGCGACCGGCCGCCGCAAACCGCGCCCGAGGTCTATCTCAAGCTGCATCTGCTGTCCCATCGCCTGGTCAAGCCCCACGGCGTGGACCTCACCGGCATGTTCGGCCTGCTGCGCAACATCGCCTGGACCGATGAAGGCCCCGTTGACATCGAAGAGCTGCCCGCCCGCCGGCTCAAGGCGCGCCTGGCCGGGCGCACCTTGCGCGTGGACTGCGTGGACAAGTTTCCCAAAATGGCCGACTAC
Source organism: Halomonas cibimaris (assembly GCF_055379665.1). Lineage (NCBI taxonomy): Bacteria > Pseudomonadati > Pseudomonadota > Gammaproteobacteria > Oceanospirillales > Halomonadaceae > Halomonas > Halomonas cibimaris. The sequence continues at coordinate 1,581,613 of NZ_AP043828.1, read as the reverse complement.
GTCGTCCCCCGTGGCGTACGCATCGGCGACACCTCCCGGGTGCGGCTGGGCGCCTACCTCGGCGAAGGCACCACGGTGATGCACGAAGGCTTTGTCAACTTCAACGCCGGCAGCGACGGCCCGGGGATGATTGAAGGGCGCGTCTCCGCCGGCGTCACCGTGGGCAAGGGCTCGGACCTGGGCGGCGGCTGCTCCACCATGGGCACGCTGTCCGGCGGCGGCAACATCGTCATCAAGATCGGCGAAGGCTGCCTGATCGGCGCCAACGCCGGCATCGGCATTCCGCTGGGCGACCGCTGCACCGTGGAGGCCGGGCTCTACGTGACCGCCGGGGCCAAGGTCACCCTGATCGACGCCGAGGGCAGCGAGGCCGGCGTGGTCGCCGCCCGGGCGCTGGCCGGCCAGAGCGATCTGTTGCTGCGGCGCAGCTCGCAAAACGGGCGCATCGAATGCTTGACCAACAAGAGTGCTGTGGCACTGAACGAGGCGCTGCATGCCCACAACTGAGTCTGCCACGCTCCAACTGGCCTGCGAGCTGATGCGCCGGCCCTCGGTCACCCCGGACGACGAAGGCTGCCAGGCGCTGCTCATCGCGCGGCTTGAGGCGCTGGATTTTCATATCGAGCGCCTGCCCTTCGGCGAGGTCGACAACCTCTGGGCGGTGCGCGGCCACCACGGCCCGGTGCTGGCCTTTGCCGGCCATACCGACGTAGTACCCAGCGGCCCGGAAAGCGCCTGGCAGTATCCGCCCTTTGAGCCGTGCATCGACGCGGACGGCATGCTCTGCGGGCGCGGCGCGGCGGATATGAAAGGCAGCCTGGCCGCCATGATCACCGCCGTGGAAGCTTTCGTTGCCCGCCACCCGGATCACGACGGGCGCATCGCCTTTTTGCTCACCTCCGATGAGGAAGGCCCCGCCAGGGATGGCACCCGGGCGGTGGTCGAGCACCTTCGCGAGCGCCACGAACGGCTGGACTACTGCATTGTCGGCGAGCCTTCGTCCACCGCGCGGCTGGGGGACGTGATCAAAAACGGCCGGCGCGGCTCGCTGGGCGCCGTGCTGCGGGTACAGGGGATTCAGGGCCACGTGGCCTATCCGCATCTGGCGCGCAATCCGGTCCACCAGGCCATGGCAGCGCTGGATGCGCTGATCCAAGAGCGCTGGGACGCAGGCAACGCCTTCTTTCCCGCCACCAGCTTCCAGATTTCCAACCTGCGCGCCGGCACCGGGGCCACCAACGTCATTCCCGGCGAGCTGGAAGTGATCTTCAACTTTCGTTTTTCCACCGAGGTCACCGCCGACGCGCTCAAAACGCGCACCGAAGCGCTGCTGGACGCCTATGGCCTGGCCTACGAGCTGGACTGGAACCTCAGCGGCGAGCCGTTTTTAACCGCCGCCGGCGCGCTGATCGACGCCGCCACACAGGGCGTGCAGGCCGTGACCGGCAAGCGGCCTGAACTATCCACCTCCGGCGGCACCTCGGACGGGCGCTTTATCGCCACGCTGGGGGCCCAGGTGGTGGAGCTGGGCCCGCTCAACGCCACCATCCACAAGGCCAACGAGCGCGTTCGCGCCGCGGATCTGGACGACCTGAGCCGCATCTATACCGCCATTGTTGAGGCGCTGTTCGGCCCGGCCGCCAGCGCGTAAGCGCGTCACAAAAGCCGCGCGTATTACGCAAAAAAACCCCGCCGCGGCGGGGTTTGGATAAAGCGAAGGCGCCTGGCTTATGCCAGCAAAACGCCTGGCCTATTCAAGAATGCTGACGTCGTCGGCCTGCAGGCCGCGTTCGTTGCGAATCACCTGATAGCGCACCACCTGCCCTTCGTGCAGCATCCGCGGGCCGCGCCCGCGAATGGCGCGAAAATGGACGAAAACGTCTTCGCCGCTGTCCCGGGTAATAAAGCCGTAGCCCTTGTTGGTATTGAACCACTTGACGTCGCCTTCTTCGCGCCCGTCGTCGGGGTCAATCACGTTATCTTCGTGATCCCGCTCCTCTTGTTCATACGCCACCGGCGCCTCATCCGCCGGTGGCGCAGCGGCGGCTACCGGGGCACTGGGTGCCTGCACGACCATGGGCGGCGCCAGCGCCGCGGCGGCCAGCGTGCCCACGCACAGCAGCACAAAGCAGCCAAGCGCTGCGGCAAAATACGCGCCGACGCCGCCGATCATGGCAAACTCGGCGATCCACTCATTGATAAGCGGGGTGCTGACCAGCTGAAAAATGCCCGTCAGCAAAAAAGGCGCCGGCGCGGCCAGCAGCAGACTGATCAGAATACAGCGCAACACAACTTTTGGATTCATGGATAGAAAAAGCTCGCTTGTTGTATCGATGACAAAGGAAGGACAATACGTCGTCCCAAACTCCACAAGACGGCGATGTTACCATGCCCCACAAATTGTCGCCTGCCGCCCTTCAGGCACGACTTGACGATCTGGAAGCCCGCCTGGCCTTTCAGGAAGACTGGCTCGACACCCTTGATCAGGCCGTCATCACCCAGCAGCGCCGGCTGGAGGCGCTGGAAAGCATCAGCGCACTGATGCAAAAGCGGCTTCGCGAACAGCAGATAACGGCCGACACCGCGGCAGCCCAGGCAGGCAACGCCGAAGACGAGGCGCCGCCGCACTATTGAGCGCTTAAGCCAAGACGCGGTATCCAACCGGCCAGGGTAGTCTGTGTCGGACCCCCTGGCCGGCGGCGCTAGTCGCGGAAAACCCGCACGCCCAGCGCCTTGAGGTAGGCGGTTTCGGGAATCGCCGGGTGAACCGGGTGGTCCGCCGCCTGATGGCCCTGAAAGATCACCTGGCCGTGGCGGTCCTGATGGCGCACCGCGCCGCGCACCACGTCCATCAGCCGCTCGGGGGCCAAGTGCATGGAGCACGACGCCGACACCAGCAGCCCGTCCCGGCCCAGCAGGCGCATGGCTTCGCGGTTGAGCCTGGCATAGGCGCGCTCGCCGGCGGGGATATCCTTGCGCTTTTTGATAAACGCCGGCGGATCCAGCACCACCACGTCAAACTGCTCGCCGTCGGCCTTGAGCGCGGCCAGCGCCTCGAAGGCATCGCCTTCGCCGATGGCCACCTGCTCGTGCAGGCCGTTGCGCTCGGCGTTTCCCGCCACCTGCTCAAGGGCCGCGCCCGAGGCGTCCACGCACAGCACCTCGGACGCACCGCTGGCCGCCGCCTGCACGCCCCAGCCGCCCACATAGCTGAACACGTCCAGCACGCGCTTGCCGGCCACGTGGCGGTTGAGCCAGGCGCGGTTGTCGCGGTGGTCGAAAAACCACCCGGTTTTCTGGCCGTCGAGCACCGGCACGGCAAAGCACACGCCGTTTTCTTCCAGCAGCACTTCGTCGGGCAGCGTGCCCTTGACAACCTCGACGTGAGCGTCGAGCCCTTCCTGACGGCGCCCGCCGGTGTCGTTGCGAAACACGATGGCGGCCGGCTTGAGGACCTTTTCCAGCGCGTCGACGATGGCTTCGCTTAGCGCCTGCATGCCGGCGGTATTGAGCTGCACCACGACCACATCGCCGAAACGGTCCACCACCAGCCCCGGCAGCAGATCACCCTCGCCGTGAATCAGCCGGTAGAACGGCCGGGCGTACAGGCGCTCGCGCAGGGCCAGGGCCTGCTTGAAGCGGTGGACAAACAGCGAGCGGTCCACCGCCATTGCCGGGTCCCGGGACATGACCCGCGCGCAGATCAGCGAGCCGGGGTTGACGTAGGCCACGCCCAGCGCGCGGCCGTTGGACGCCTCCACCCGGGCGAGATCGCCGCTTTGAAAGGCTTTCAGCGGCGTGGCGCGGATATCCACTTCGTTGGAATAGATCCACAGGTGCCCCGCCTTCAGGCGGCGGTCGGCGTTTTTCTTGAGTCGCAGAGGTTGGCTCACAGGAGTCTCCCAAAAAGGGGTAATACGAGACTTAGCGCTGGCAGGCCGGGCAGTAGACGCTTGCCCGCTGGCCCAGCACGACGTGTTTGAGCCGCGCACCGCAGCGCCGGCAGGGCTCGCCGCGGCGGCCGTAGACGTTGAGCCGCTGGGCAAAGTAGCCCGGCTCGCCCTGGCCGCTGACGAAATCGCGCAGCGTGGTACCGCCCTGGGTAATCGCGGCGGCCAGCACGTCCCGGGCGGCACCGGCCAGGCGCTGATAGCGCACCCGGCTGATGCGCCCGGCCTCTCGGCGCGGATCAATCCCGGCCATGAACAGCGCCTCGGCGGCGTAGATGTTGCCCACCCCCACCACCACGCGGCTATCCATCAAAAACGGCTTGACCGCCATGCGCCGCCCGCGCGAACGCTGATAAAGCCGCTCGCCGGTGAAGCCTTCGGACAGCGGCTCCGGGCCCAGATGCGCCAGGCGCGAATCGCGACTCTCGTCGCCGTCAAGCCAGTCGACAAAGCCGAAGCGGCGCGGGTCGTGGTAGCGCAGCACGTCGCCGCTTGCAAGCACCAGATCAACGTGGTCGTGCTTTTTCGGTGTATCGCCCACCCGGGCGATACGCAGGCTGCCGGACATGCCCAGATGCCACAGCAGCGTGCCCGGCGCATCCACCAGAGGCAAAAGCAGATACTTGGCCCGGCGCCGGGGCGTATCCAGGCGCGCACCGATCAGCCGCTCGGCCAGATCCGCAGGCACCGGCACCCGCAGGCGGGTATGGCGCACGCGCACCTCGGTTATTTCCTGGCCTTGGATATACGGGGCGATACCGCGGCGCGTGGTTTCAACTTCGGGCAGTTCAGGCATGGCAAAACGGGTCGCTATTCGACTGGGTAACAGCGCAGGCAACGACAGGCACGCAAAAACCCGGCACGAAGCCGGGTTTTTGCGACAGGTCCTCGCCTGCGGAAAAGCCGATCAAGCGCGTTTACTTGATCTTGGCTTCCCGGTAGATCACATGCTTGCGTACCACCGGATCGTACTTTTTGAACTCGAACTTGTCGGGCGTATTCCGCTTGTTCTTGTCGGTGGTATAGAAGTGACCGGTACCGGCGCTGGATACCAGCTTGATTTTATCGCGCATGGTGTAACTCTCCCCAAAAATTCAGCACGTCTGGCCGGGAAGCCCCGGCCCAGCTCTGGCCCGCAGGCGTCTTAGAACGCTTCGCCGCGCTTGCGCAGGTCGGCAAGTACGCTGTCGATGCCCTTTTTGTCGATGATGCGCATGCCCTTGGAGGAAACGCGCAGCTTGACAAAACGGTTTTCCGACTCGACCCAGAAGCGGTGCGAGTGCAGGTTCGGCGCGAAACGACGACGCGTCCTGCGCTGGGAGTGAGAAACGTTGTTACCGTATACCGGGCTTTTGCCGGTAACTTGACATATATTGGACATGAGAGTCTCCAACCGCTTGGCGAGTGGTGCAAAAACCGTTTTCAAAACCGTCGGGCAGACCCGAGCAGGGCGGCAGCCGGCGTTTGATCGCCTTGACTTTCCCAGGCCCGTTATTCAACCCAAGTTCAAAGGTGGCATTTTATACCAGAGACAGCGCGCTACGACAAGAAAAACCGCGTTTTCGCAGCGGTTCCGGGCTACATCCAGCCGCGCTCGGTAAACGAAACCACCTCGCCGTCGCCCACCACGAAATGATCCAGCACGCGAATATCCAAAAGCCCCAGCGCGTCCTGTAGCCGCCGGGTAATGCGCCGGTCGGCATCGCTTGGCTCGGCCACGCCCGACGGATGGTTGTGCGCCAGAATCAGCGCCCCGGCCCCAAGCTCCAGCGCGCGCCGGGCGACTTCCCGGGGGTAGACCGAGGCGCTGTCCAGCGTGCCGCGAAAAAGCGATTCAAAGCGGATGATGCGGTGCTGGGTGTCCAGAAACAGCGCGGCGAACTCCTCGTGGCCCAGGTGGCGCATCTGCGCGGTCAGGTAGTGGCGTACCAGCGCCGGCGAAGTCAGCGCGTTGCCCCGGGCCAGCTGGCTGGCCAGATGGCGGCGCGAAAGCTCAAGCGTTGCCTGCAGCTGGGCATAGGTGGCGCTACCCAGCCCCTTCACCGCGCAGAATGCCGGCTGGTCGGCTTCCAGCAGCGGGCGCAGTCCGCCAAACTCGGCCAGCAAATCCCGCGCCAGATCCACCGCCGAGCGCCCGGGTACGCCCACCCGCAGAAATATCGCCAGCAGCTCAGCGTCCGAAAGCGCCAGCGCCCCCATCTGCAGCAGCTTTTCTCTGGGCCGCTCGCCTTCCGGCCAGTGGTTGATCCCCATACGCTCTCCCTGTCTGTGTCTGTGTCATCCCTGATAAAGCACCGCGAAAGCCTTGTGCGCCCGCGTTCAGCATGCCAAAGCCGCGGCGCGAATGGTATGGTACGCCCCTTGGAAAACAGAGGGACTATTCTGCCATGGCTGCTTTGACCCTGTCGGGCAAGCGGGTGCTGCTGGGCGTCAGCGCCGGCGTTGCCGCGTATAAAAGTGCACTGATCACGCGCCTTCTCAAGCAGGCCGGCGCTGACGTGCGCGTTGTAATGACCGACGGCGCCCAGGCGTTTATCGCCCCGCTCACGCTGCAGGCGCTGTCCGGCGAGGCGGTGCGCACTTCGCTTCTGGACCCGGCGGCCGAAGCCGGCATGGGCCATATCGAGCTGGCCCGCTGGGCCGACGTAATCGTGATCGCCCCGGCCACCGCGGACGTAATGGCGCGGCTGGCCCACGGGCTGGCCGACGACCTGCTGGCTACCCTGTGTTTGGCAAGCGAGGCGCCGGGGCTGATGGCCCCGGCGATGAACCAGGCCATGTGGAAAAGCCCGGCCACCCGGCGCAACGCGGCGCTGCTGGCCGACGACGGCTGGCAGCTGATCGGCCCCGACGCCGGCGATCAGGCCTGCGGTGACAGCGGTTTCGGCCGCATGAGCGAGCCCGAGGCCATCGTCGCCGCCGTAGCCCGGCGGCTAACACCGCCGGCCGCCGGCGGGCACGTGGTGATTACCGCCGGCCCCACCCGCGAGGCCCTTGACCCGGTGCGCTACCTGTCCAAACACGCGCTATCCAACCACAGCTCGGGCAAGATGGGCTTTGCGCTGGCCGCCGCTGCGCTGGAACAAGGCTTTCGCGTCACCCTGATCAGCGGCCCGGTAACGCTTGCCACCCCGGCGGGTGTGACACGTATCGACGTCACCACCGCCGCCGAGATGCACAAGGCCGCCATGCGCCTGGCCCCCGAGAGCGACGTATTTATCGGCTGCGCGGCGGTGTCCGACTACCGCGCCGCCGAGATCGCCGAGCACAAGCGCAAGAAAACCGACGACAACACCTTGACGCTCACTCTGGCCAAAAATCCCGATATCATTGCTGACGTCGCCGGGCTTGACGCCGCGCAGCGCCCGCCGGTGGTGGTCGGCTTTGCCGCCGAGACCCGCCGCGTCGAGCGCTATGCCCAAGACAAGCTCGCCGGCAAGGCGCTGGATATGATCGTGGCCAACGACGTCTCCGCCGCCGGGCTGGGTTTTGGCAGCGACGACAACGCCGCCTGGCTGCTGTGGCGCACCGGCAGCGGCACAGAAAGCGCCCGCCAGCCGCCCCAGCCCAAAACCCGGCTCGCCCGGGCCGTGCTGCAGCGCGCCATTGCTCTGCTTCCTGCTCCACCCGCTACCGAGGACCCTGCATGACGCCCTCTCAACCGCGCCTTGAATGCCGCGTACTCGACGAACGCCTGCGCGACGTTATGCCCGCCTATGCCACCCAGGGCTCGGCGGGTATGGACCTGCGCGCCCTGCTGGACGCGCCGCTGACGCTTTCCCCCGGCGACTGCGAGCTGGTACGCACGGGGCTTGCTATCCACATTGCCGACCCCAATCTGGCCGGCATGATCCTGCCGCGCTCGGGGCTTGGCCACAAGCACGGCATCGTGCTGGGTAACCTGGTGGGGCTGATCGATGCCGACTATCAGGGCGAGCTGATGATCTCGGTGTGGAACCGCGGCCAGCGCCCTTTCACCGTCGAGCCGCTGACGCGGCTGGCCCAGTACGTCGTCGTGCCCGTTGTTCAGGTCGCGCTCGACGTAGTGGACGACTTCACGCCCAGCGAACGCGGCGCCGGCGGCTTTGGCAGCACCGGCGCACGCTAGGCTGCCCGGCCGCGGCCTGCCACCCCGATTCACGCTCCGACTGGAACCCCCTCTCTTATGACGCCCAACGCTTCCATTTTTCGCGCCTACGACATTCGCGGCATCGTTGATCACACCCTGACCGAGCAAGGCGTTGCGCTGATCGGCCACGCCATCGGCAGCGAAGCCGCCGCCCGGGGCGAAACCACCGTGGCCGTCGCCCGGGACGGCCGGCTTTCCGGCGAGCGCATGCAGGCCGCGCTGATTCGCGGGCTCACCGCCGCCGGGCAAAACGTGGTCAACGTCGGCATGGTGCCGACCCCGGTGCTGTACTTTGCCACCCACGTGCTTGATGCCACGACGTCCGGCGTGATGGTCACCGGCAGCCACAACCCGCCGGACTATAACGGCTTCAAGATCGTACTCGGCGGCGAGACGCTCTCCGGCGAGGCCATTACCGCGCTGCATCAGCGCATTGTCGACGGCGATCTGGTTCACGCCGCGCCGGGCGATGAAGGCCGCGTCAGCGACCACGACCTGCGCGAAGCGTATCTTGAGCGCATCACCGGCGATATTCAGGTCAAACGCCCGCTCAAAGCCGTGGTGGACTGCGGCAACGGCGTCGCCGGCGAGCTCGGCCCCGAGCTCATCCGCCGGCTGGGCGTGGAGACAATCCCGCTGTTCGACGACATTGACGGCACCTTTCCCAACCACCACCCGGACCCGGGCAAGCCGGAAAACCTCACCGACCTGATCGCCAAAGTGCAGGATACCGGCGCCGACATCGGGCTTGCCTTTGACGGCGACGGCGATCGGCTGGGCGTGGTGACGCCCGCCGGCAAGCTGATCTACCCCGACCATCTGCTGATGGCCTTCGCCGCCGACATGCTGGCGTGCAATCCCGGGGCAAAAGTCATCTTTGACGTCAAGTGCACCGGCAACCTGACCGAGGTGATCGAGCGCGCCGGCGGCGAGCCGGAAATGTGGCGCACCGGGCACTCGCTGATCAAGGCGCGAATGAAGGCAACCGGTGCGGCCCTTGCCGGCGAGATGAGCGGGCATATTTTCTTCCAGGAGCGCTGGTACGGCTTTGACGACGGCCTTTACGCCGCCGCCCGGCTGGTGGAAATTCTCGCCGGCCAGGGCGACGACGCCGACACCTTCTTTGCCGGCTTCCCGCTGGACGTGGGGACGCCGGAAATCAACATCGAGGTGACCGACGACGACAAGTTCTCTCTGGTCGACAAGCTTGCCCGGGAGGGGGACTTCGGCGAAGGTATCAAGACCACGCTCGACGGCATCCGCGTGGACTACGCCGACGGCTGGGGGCTTTGCCGCGCTTCCAACACCACACCGATGCTGGTGCTGCGCTTTGAAGGCAAGACCGAGGCGGCGCTTGAGCGCATTCGGGGGCAGTTTGCCGCCGCGCTGCGCCAGATTGATGCTGCCCTGAAGCTGCCCGAAAACCGTTAACCGGCCCGCGCTACGCCGTCCTGCAACGCTTCATCACAAATACCCAAGGGATCACCATGAACGCAGCCAGTCGCGACCCCCAGGTCGTTGTGGAGGTGCTGTCCGAGGCACTTCCCTATATTCAGCAGTTTTCCGGTAAAACCGTGGTCGTTAAATACGGCGGCAACGCCATGACCGAAGATCATCTGATCGATTCGTTTGCGCGCAACATCGTGCTGATGAAGGAGGTCGGCATCAACCCGGTGGTCGTCCACGGCGGCGGCCCGCAGATCGGCGAGCTTTTGGGCAAGCTCAACATCGAATCGCGCTTTGTCAACGGCATGCGCGTCACCGATGCCGAAACCATGGACGTGGTGGAAATGGTGCTTGGGGGGCTGGTCAACAAAAGCATCGTCAACCTGATCAACCAGTGCGGCGGCAAGGCCATCGGCGTCACCGGCAAGGACGGCGCACAAATTCGCGCCCGGCAGCTGCACGTCGAGCAGCAAAATCCCGAACATACGGCCTCGGAAATCATCGACATCGGCCACGTCGGCGACGTTGAAGCCATTTCCACCGATCTGATCGAGATGCTCGCCGCCCGGGATTTCATCCCGGTGATCGCCCCTATCGGCGTCGACGGCAGCGGCAAGAGCTACAACATCAACGCCGACCTGGTCGCCGGCAAGGTCGCCGAGGCGCTGGCCGCAGAAAAGCTGATGCTTTTAACCAACGTCGCCGGGCTGATGAACGATAGCGGCGAGGTGCTGACCGGGCTGACCACCGCTCAGGTGGATGCGCTCATCGACAACGGCACCGTCCACGGCGGCATGCTGCCCAAGATTCGCTGCGCGCTGGACGCGGTCAAGGGCGGCGTGCAGAGCGCGCATATTATCGACGGCCGGGTGCCCCATGCGGTGCTGTTGGAAATTTTCACCAACGCAGGGGTTGGCACCCTGATCACCGCCCACCCGGCAGAGCAGCCGCCCGCCTGCTAGGCAAAAAGGGTATCTCCCATCTTGTGGCGCAGTTTTTTCATGGCGTTTTTCTCCAGCTGACGAATGCGCTCGGCGGAGACGCCGTAGACGTCGGCCAAATCGTGCAGCGTGGCCTTGTGCTCGGCCAGCCAGCGGCGCTGGAGAATATCCCGGGAGCGCGCGTCCAGCCCGTGAAGCGCTGACTGCAGCCGCTGCGAGGCGTCCTGCTCGTAGTCGCTGTCTTCGAGCTGGGTGGCCGGGTCGGCCGCCTCGTCGTTGAGAAAGTGCACCGGCGCCCGATAGGCGCTGGCGCTGTCTTCGTCATCGCTCGGCGAGGCGTCAAAGCCGGCATCAAACGACGACAGGCGCCCTTCCATATCGCGCACGACCTCGGGCTTGACGTCGAGATCCTTGGCAATGGCATCGACTTCGTCGTTGTTGAGCCAGGCCAGGCGCTTTTTCGCGCTGCGCAGGTTGAAAAACAGCTTGCGCTGGGCCTTGGTCGTGGCGATTTTGACAATGCGCCAGTTGCGCAGCACGAAATCATGAATTTCCGCCTTGATCCAGTGCACGGCAAACGAGACCAGCCGCACGCCCTGGTTCGGGTCAAAGCGCTTGACGGCCTTCATCAGGCCGACGTTGCCTTCCTGAATCAGATCCGCCTGTGCCAGCCCGTAGCCGGAATAGCTGCGGGCAATGTGGACCACAAAGCGAAGGTGCGAAAGGACCAGGCGGCGCGCCGCCTCCAGGTCCCCCTCGTCGTACAGACGCCAGGCAAGCGAGCGCTCTTCGTCTGCGCTCAGCACCGCAATGCGGCTGATCGCGTTGATGTAGCCGCCCAGATCGTTGCCCGGCGATAGCTGGCCTACCGGTAGAAGACTGTTGCTCATATGCAGGTGGCCTCCCTGAAATACCCCTAATATGCGTGACGCTGACTGTAAAAACGGACGCGGCTTTTCTGCGACACCGTTACGGTACGGCCGCACGATGTACGCTGGTGTGACGCTTGGCTTTTACGCTTTGATGTGACGCGCTATCTTGCATGACGGCTTATCTTGCACGAACGCTTGCCCTGAATGACAGCGGATGTGTGGCATGTGTGCGGTGCTGAATATAGTAGACAACGCCACGCTTGAAAAGTTCCCCGCCGCCTCGCCCAAGACGGCTCCAGCCGGCACCGTCAGCGCGGCCGATTGCCGGCCAGATGCCGACTCACCGCCAGCCATGCGCCCAGCCAGCCGAGCAGTGTACTGCACAGCAGCAGCGCTGTAGACCCCGCAACGCCCAGCGTCGGCAGGGTAAACGTAGCGCCATAGCTTTGCGCCAGCGCCTGTATCGGCAAGGCCAGCCAGCGCCCGCCCAGCGTCAACAGCCCCAGCGCCAGCGCCCCGCCGCCCAGGCCGTACCAGGCGCCGCTGTAGAGAAACGGCCGGCGCACAAAAGCATGCGTCGCCCCGATCAGCGTGACCACTTCGATCTCGCGCCGGCGGCTTTCCACCGCCAGCCGCACGGTGTTGCCCACTACCAGCAGCACCCCCGAACCGAACAGCACGCCCAGCGCCAGGGTCACGCGCCGGCCAAGCTCCGCCAGATGGCGCAGCCGCTCAATCCAGGCCAAATCCAGACGCACCTCGTCTACGCCGGATATTCCGCCCAGCCGGGCGGCCAGCGCCTTCACGGCGGCGGGCGCGGCGCGCTGCGGCGTCACCACAATACTTGCCGGCAGCGGATTGTCGTCAAGCCCGCTTAGCGCATCGTCAAGCCCCAGCGCGCGCTGAAAATCCGCCATGCCCTGCTCGGCGCTGATCAGCCGGGTTTGCGCTACCTGCGCGTCGGCGGCTATTGCCTGCTCCACGCGGCCGGCCTCGCCCGGCGTGACCCGCGGGTGCAGATACACCGTCAGCGTTGCACCGTCGTCGACTTCTGCGTCGAGCAGGCGCGCACCGGACAGCGTCAGCCACAGCGCGGCGGGCAGCACCAGGGCAACGGCGATGGCCAGCATGGTCAAAAGGCTGCCGATCGGATAGCGCAGCAGCCGGCGCACGCTGTCCAGCGCCATGGCGCGATGATGACGCAGCCAGGCACGCAGCCGGCTGGCCGCTCCCGGCCCCGCGTTCACCGGATGCGCCGCCCGGGCCGGCGAGGCGGACTTTTGCGGGCGCTGTCGGCGGGCTGTGACGGCGGGGCGGCGCGGCTCGTTCATCGCGCCCCCTCGTCGGCGATCAGCCGCCCGTCGGCCAGGCGCAGCATGCGGTGGCGCAGCCGGGTGATCAGCGCCAGGTCGTGGCTGGCGATCATCACCGTGGTACCGATGCGATTGAAGTCTTCAAACAGCGTCATGATGTCGGCGGAAAGCTCAGGATCCAGGTTGCCGGTGGGCTCGTCGGCGAGCAGCAGGGCCGGCTTGTTGACCACCGCCCGGGCAATGCCCACGCGCTGCTGTTCGCCGCCGGAAAGCTCCACGGGCAGCGCGCGCTCGCGGTGCAAAAGGCCGACTTTATCCAGTGCGGCGCGCACCCGGCGGGCCGCCTCTCTGGGCGGCGCGCCCTGAATCTCCAGCGGCAGCGCCACGTTGTGAAAAATCGAACGGTCAAACAGCAGCTGGTGATCCTGAAACACCACGCCGATCTGGCGGCGATAAAACGGCACCTGGCTTGGGTGAAGCCGGGCAATGTCGTGGCCGGCTACCACCACGCGCCCGCGGGTGGGGCGCTCAAGGCGCATGATCAGGCGCAAAAGCGAGCTTTTGCCCGCCCCGGAGTGGCCGGTGAGAAACGCCATCTCGCCCCGGCCGACGCCAAAATTGATGTGCGAAAGCGCCTCAAAGCGCCCGCCGTAACGTTTGCCCACGTGCTCGAAAGCGATCATTCGCCGGCGTCGTCGCCTTGGCGGTCAAACAGCGCGTCGACAAACTCCCGGGCGACGAAGGGGCGCAGATCGTCCAGCCCTTCACCCACGCCGATAAAGCGAATCGGCGTTTTCAGCTGGCTGGCGAGCGCAAAGATCACCCCGCCCTTGGCGGTGCCGTCGAGCTTGGTCAGGGTAATGCCGGTGACCGGCACCGCTTCGTTGAACGTGGTCGCCTGGCTGATGGCGTTCTGGCCGGTGCCGGCGTCGAGCACCAGCATCACCTCGTGGGGCGCGGCGGCGTCGAGCTTTTGCACCACGCGGTGGACTTTTTTCAGCTCCTCCATCAGGTGGCCCTTGTTGTGCAAACGGCCGGCGGTGTCGGCGATGATCACGTCCACCCCCCGGGATTTGGCCGCGGCCACGGCGTCATACACCACCGAGGCGCTGTCGGCCCCGGTGTGCTGGGCAATCACCGGCACGCCGTTGCGCTCGCCCCACACCTTGAGCTGTTCCACCGCGGCAGCGCGGAACGTATCCCCGGCGGCGAGCATCACGCTTTTGCCTTCGCGCTGAAAGCGCTGGGTGAGCTTGCCGATGGTGGTGGTCTTGCCCACGCCGTTGACCCCTGCCACGAGCATCACAAAGGGCCCGTCGCCGGCCGCCTCAACGTCCAGCGGCGTGGTCACCGGCTCCAGCATCGCCGTCAGCTCGTCTTGCAGCGCGTGATACAGCGCCTGCGGGTCGCTGATTTCCTTGCGCGACACCCGCGCCTCAAGCCGCTCGATGATGGTAGTGCTAGCCTCAATGCCTACGTCGGCCATCAGCAGCTGGGTTTCCAACTCTTCAAGCAGCTCGTCGTCGATCTGCTTTTTGCCCAGAAACAGATCCGCCACGCCGTCGGTGAAGCTGGCCCGGGTCTTGCCCAGCCCCGCTTTGATGCGCGCAAACCAGCCCTTTTTCTCCGGGCGCGAGGCAGGCTGCGGCTGGGGCGCCGGGGCCGGCGCAACGCCGGGCTCAGGCTCGGCGGGCGGCTCGGGCCGGGGTTCGGCCTCGGGCGCAGCATCCGGTGCAGGCTCAGCCTCGTCGGCGGGCGGTGGCGGCGCGGCGGTGCCGTCGTCTGCCGTGGCATCGGCGGTTTCTTCTGCCGCCGGCTCTTGAGACGGCGTGCCGTCGTCTTCTGCCGCCGGATCGTGGGTATCATCGTGTTTTTTCTTGCGCTTTAAAAAACCAAACATGGCACTCGTCCGCACAGATTATGGTGAAAAAAAAGCAAAAAGGCTGTCGCCGGCGGGATACGGGCAATCAGGATGGGAACATCCTACCACCGCCCATCAAGACTTTGGACACGCAGAGCGCTACAATCCCCGCCCATGACACGAAAACGCTCTTCTCGTTCGGCCCGCCCGGGTGCGCGCCGCGCCGCAAGCCGCCAGAGCGGCAAGCTCCGAGTGATCGGCGGCGAGTTCCGCCGCCGCCAGCTTCCCGTTGCCGACCGGCCGGGGCTACGCCCGACGCCGGACCGCGTGCGCGAGACGCTGTTCAACTGGCTGGGCCAAACGCTTGACGGCAAACGGGTGCTGGACAGCTTTGCCGGCACCGGCGCGCTGGGCATCGAGGCGCTGTCGCGCGGGGCCGCACAGGTGACGTTCATCGAGCAGGACAGCCTCGCCGCCGATCAGCTAAGGCGCAATCTTGCCGCCCTGGGCGCCTCCCGCGCGCACGTTATCTGCCAAGACGCCCGGGCGTTTCTCAGCGCGCCGGCGTGCGTTGACCAGCCTTCCTTTGGCCAGCCCCCCTTTGATCTGGTGCTGCTTGATCCGCCTTTTTATCAGGGACTGGTGGATGCCTGCGCCGAGGCGCTGGAAGCCGGCGGCTGGCTGGCGCCCGACGCGCTGATCTACGTAGAGGCGGAGTCGACGCATACGCCGACGCTGCCCGCCTGCTGGCAGCCTTATCGCCAAACCCAGGCCGGCGACACCACCGCCCGGCTGTATTGCCGCATCGCACGCCAAGCCACGCTTGCCGCCGCGCCGCCCGGGCGTTAGGCTCAGGCGCGACCCGCCGGCCCGGCCGGTATTACCCCTTTAGGTATTACCCCTTGGCCGGTATTACCTCTTTATTGAATTGATTCTCCGGAGAGATGCATGAGTCAGGAACTGTTCAACCAGCTCGAACAAAAAGTCACCGCCACGGTAGAAGCCCTGGAGCTTGCCAAGCTGGAAAACGACGAGCTGCGCGAAGAAAATCAGACGCTCAAACAAGAGCGCGAAGAGTGGGAACGCCGGCTCAACGGCCTGCTGCAAAAGTTTGACGAAAGCGACGCTTAAACACCGACGGCCCGCGACATCAGCAGCGCATCTTCCCGCTCGCTGCCGCCGGCCAGGGGCGGATAGTAGCCCCGGCGGCGTCCGTCCACGCCAAAGCCGTGGCGCCGGTATAGCGCCATAGCCGCAGCGTTGCCCGCGCGCACCTCCAGCAGTACGCGCTCGCTGTGCCAGCGCCGCGCCGCCTCATCGGCGGCGCGCATCAGCGCATCGCCGACGCCGCGGCCGCGGTATTGCGGCGCCACGCCCAGCGCCTGAATTTCGGCATCGAACGCCAGCCGCGCCAGCCACAGATAGCCGGCAAGCTCGGGCGCCTGCCCCGCACTACCGCCGGCCATGACGCCAAGCACCTGCCCGTCTTTTGTTTCCAGAGCATCGCACAGCGCACCGGCCATAGTGCCGCTTCCGGCAATGCTGCCCCCGGCCATGACCCGGCCGGCGTGGCGCGAACCGAGCGCCTCCACCTGCCACCGCGCGCTCGCGCTTGTTTGCGTTTTGTTTTCAGCCATCGGCCGCCTCCGCGCGCCACTGCTCGCCAAGCGCGGCCAGCGCCGGCCACAGATCGCGCTTGGCGGCGCCGTCGGCCAGCAGCGTATCCAGCGCGGGCCCCTGCCACAGCGGCAGTG
Source organism: Halomonas cibimaris (assembly GCF_055379665.1). NCBI lineage: Bacteria > Pseudomonadati > Pseudomonadota > Gammaproteobacteria > Oceanospirillales > Halomonadaceae > Halomonas > Halomonas cibimaris. The sequence continues at coordinate 1,565,347 of NZ_AP043828.1, read as the reverse complement.
CCAGCGTGCGCGAAACGGCGCCGGCGCCTTTGTGCTCCACGTCCAGCACCCGAGCCAACGGCGAGGCCTCATGCCCGCCCCACCACAGCGCGCGGGTCGGCGCCCAGCCGTTGCGGCTGGCCGCACCGTTGAGAAAGGCGCTGACCCCTTCCCGGGCCTCTGCCAGCGGCTCATCCGCTTCGGGGCCGTCAGCCAGCGGCGGCCAGCTCAGGGTGTGCCAGGCCGACAGCGCCGAGGCGTCGACACCCGCCGCGCGGTAGATGTTGGCCAGCAGCCGGCGCGCGGGCGCGGCAGGCTCGCCTTCGTGCAGGCTCAGCCAGCGCCCGCCCAGACACAGACACGACAGCGTAAAACGCAGCGGCGCCGGCGCATCCGCTTCCGGGGACGGCGCATTTTCCGGCTGCGCCAACGCCGCCTCAGCGGCGGGCGCTGTATTCAGCAGCGCCTTGAGCGAGGCGGGATTGGACGTGGGTTCAGCAGGCGCTGCGGTGCGGCGGCTGGCCTCTGCCTGCTGGGCATCGTCCAGCAGGGCGTGCAGCCGCTTGCCCGGTGATTCGCGCTCGGGGGAGGCGTCGTCCCACTCGCAGGCCGGCGTCGGCCGCGCGTTGGGCAGGCAGTAGCGCGACGCGAAGGCGGTAATGCCCATGGCGTCGAGGTACTGCCGGCGAGCGACTTCCGCGTTCACTTGCCGGCGCCGCGACAGTCCGGCGAATCCGGGCGCTCGCCGCCGCGGGCCTGCCATTCCGCCGGGGTATAAAGATGCAGCGCCAGGGCGTGCACCGGCCCTGAGACTTCATCGGCCAGCAGTTTATACACCTGCTGGTGGCGCTTGACCGGCAGCAGGCCGTCAAACGCATCGCTTACCAGCGTGACCTTGAAGTGGGTTTCCGAGTTGGGCGGCACGCTATGGCGATGGCTTTCGTTTTCCACGGCCAGCACCGCAGGTGCCAGCGCTTCCAACTTGTGCTCGATCTGTGCTTTAAGCGTCACGGCGATTCTCCTGGAAGAAATATCACTGAGAGAACGGTCCATTGTACGCGCTTATGCGCGACGCGACGATGCGCGCTGCTGCATCGCGCGGTGTGCCAGGGGAATGCGCGCAGCGCTGGCGGCAAGCGAGAGCAGCGCACTCGCCGCCCCCAGCCACAGCGTCACCTGCACCGCAAGCCCCAGCGCCAGCACCGCACCGACAAGCGCCACCCCCAGCGACTGGCCCACGGTGCGCGTGGTGCTCATCACCCCCGAGGCGTTGGCGCTGCGCGCCGCCGGCAGGCTGGCCATCATTTCGCGGTTGTTGGGCGGCTGGAAAAGCCCAAAGCCGATCCCGCACAGCGCCACTCGCCACAGGCTGCCGGCAATGCCGGTGCTTTCATCCACCAGCGCCAGGGCGATAAATCCGACCGCCAAAACCCCCAGGCCGACCGTTGAAAGTACGCTGGGGTTGATTCTGTCCGCCAGCCGCCCGGCCAGCGGCCCGACCACCATCAGCGCCAGCGGCCAGGGGGTAAAAAGCCAGGCGGTGAGCAGCGGGCTCAAGCCCATTTTTTCCTGATACAAAAAAGACAGTGCGACAAACGCCAGCCCCTGGCCGATAAACGCAAGCCCCGAGGCCGACACCGCCAGGGTAAAGCGCTTCTCCCGAAACAGATGCAGCGGCAGCAGCGGATACGGCGCGCGGCGCTGGCGGCGAATAAACGCCGCCCCGGCCGCCAGCATGCCCGCGCCAAAGCCCACGCTTTGCCATGCCGGCGCGCTGTGGCCAACGGCGTTCATGGTCAAAAAAAGCCCGGCCAGCATCAGCATGGACAAAAGCGCGCCGGGTACATCAAAGCTGCCCTGGCGCGGGGTTTCTCTGGGCAGGGCGCGCAGGCCCAGCAGCAAAGCGCAAAGCCCGAGCGGCACGTTCAGCGCAAACAGCCAGGGCCAGTGGGTAAACGACAGCACCAGCCCGCTCAGCGTAGGGCCGGCCGCGTAGCCGCCGCCCACCACCAGCGCCGACAGGCCCAGCGCGCTGCCCAGCAGGCGAGAAGGGAAAATCAGCCGGTAGAGCGAGGGGCCAATGGAAAGCGTAGCCGCCGCGCCCAGCCCCTGCAGGGCGCGAAACACCAGCAGGGTTTCCAGACTGCGCGAAAGCGCCGCGCCCAGGGCTGCCAGCACAAAGGTGCTTAGCCCGAACAGGTAGATGCGCCGGCGCGTGGCAAGCTCGCTCAAGCCCGCAAACACCAGCAAAAAGGCCGCGCTGACCACTTGGAACATGTTGGTGACCCACACCACCTGAGCCGGCAACACGTCAAGGTCGGCGGCAATCGAGGGCAGCGCCAGGTTGATCATGGTGGTATCGACCACGGCCATCAGCGTGCCGCTGACCAGCGCCAGCACGGCAAGAAAGCGCTCGGGGCCGGGCAGGCCGTCATCGCCGTCGCGCGTTTCAAACAGTCGCATGGGCTACTATTCCTGGGGAAAAATACCTTGGAGACACACAAAAACCGGCCGCAGCCGGTTTTGCACGAAGCGGGCGCGGCCGGCAGGCCGCCGGGCCTATTGGGGGTCGTTGTCGAGCAGCAGCGCGTCGTCGACTTCCGAAATTTCCAGCGCCGTCTCGTCGTCAAGATCCACCGCCAGAAAGCTGTGCTCAATGCGCACAAAGTCTTCAAACAGCGCCCAGTCGAGCACGGCGGGCCACTGGCGCTCGTCTTCTTCCCAGGCGCGCAGCTCGGTTTCCAGAATTTCCACGTAGCGCTCGCGCACGTAGGCGCCAAGCGCTTCGGGGGTGTCCATCTCGGGGATCAGGTAGACGGTGCTTTCGCGTTCAACGTCGTCAAGCGTGAGGTCATCGTCTCCCATGGTGGGCTCAAGCGCATTGATCCAGTCCACGAATTCCTGGGTCGGCCGGACGCTCAGGGCAGAGCGGTTAAGCAGTTTCATGGGATTCTCCTCAGACAACGATGCCTCACGGAACGATCACTGGCGTTCAGACGCCGTCATTATGGGCGTTTGCGCGCCGACTTGCCAACGCCCGAGCACCGCCTAGGCGTCCGCTTCCGGGCGCATGGCCGGAAACAGCAGCACATCGCGAATGGAGGGGCTGTCGGTAAACAGCATCACCAGCCGGTCAATGCCGATGCCCTCGCCGGCGGTGGGCGGCAGGCCGTATTCCAGCGCGCGCACGTAGTCGGCATCAAAGTACATGGCTTCCAGATCGCCGGCGTCTTTCTCGGCCACCTGCTCTTTAAAGCGCTGGGCCTGGTCTTCGGCGTCGTTGAGCTCGGAGAAGCCGTTGGCGATTTCGCGCCCGCCGACGAAGAACTCGAAGCGGTCGGTAACAAACGGATTGGCGTCGTTGCGCCGGGCCAGCGGGCTGACCTCGGCCGGGTATTCGGTGATAAACGTCGGCTGGTCGAGCCGGTGCTCGGCGACTTCCTCGAAGATTTCGGTTTGCAGCTTGCCAAGCCCCCAGCTGTCTTTCACCGCGATGCCGAGCTTTTCGGCAAGTGCGACGGCCGCCTCGCGGGTGTCCAGATCGGCCGCGGCAATGCCGTCGCCGTGGGTGAGGATGGCGTCGCGCAGGGTCATCCGCGCAAACGGCTTGCCGAAGTCGTACTCGGCGCCCTGATACGTCACCGTGGTGCTGCCCAGCACCTTTTCTGCGGTGGTGCGCAGCATGGCCTCGGTCAAATCCAGCAGCTGGCGGTAGTCGGCGTAGGCCCAGTAGAACTCCACCATGGTGAACTCGGGGTTGTGCCGGGTGGAGAGCCCTTCGTTGCGGAAGTTGCGGTTGATCTCGAAAACCTTCTCAAAGCCGCCCACCACCAGGCGCTTGAGGTAGAGCTCCGGGGCCACGCGCAGGTACATGTCCATGTCCAGCGCGTTGTGGTGGGTAATGAACGGCCGCGCCGTGGCCCCGCCGGGGATCTGCTGGAGCATCGGGGTCTCGACTTCCATGAAGCCGCGATCCTCGAAAAACCGCCGCATAGCGCTGATGATCGCCGCTCGGGTTTCGAACACCCGGCGCGAATCCGGGTTCATGATCAGGTCCACGTAGCGCTGGCGGTAGCGCGCTTCCTGGTCGGTCAGGCCGTGGAACTTGTCCGGCAGCGGGCGCAGGCTTTTGGTCAAAAGCGTGGCGTCTGCCATCTTGACGTAGAGATCGCCCTTGCCGGATTTGTGCACCGGCCCGCGCCCGGCCACAACGTCGCCGATGTCCCAGCTTTTCACGTCTTCCAGCACGTCTTCGGCCAGGCCCTTTTTGTCCACGTACAGCTGGATCTGCCCGGCCGCATCCTGAATCACGATAAACGGGCCGCGCTTGCGCATGATGCGCCCGGCCACCGCGGCGTGGTGATCCAGCGCTTCAAGCGCGGCCTTGTCCTTGTCGCCCAGCGCCTTTTCCAGCTCGGCGCTGAGGCTGTCCCGGCGAAAGTCGTTGGGAAAGGCGCTGACGCCCTGGGCCTTGGCCTTTTCACGACGCTTGGCCAGCTTGGCGCGGCGCTCGGCAATCAAGTGGTTTTCGTTGTCAAAAGACGCGTCATGGTTGGCCATTCGGGCACCCTTGAATAATAAACCGGAAAAAAAGTCAGCCAGGCGCTGCCGCCAAGGCAGCGCCCGCGGGACTAGAGACCCTGCTTGAGGCTGGCGACGATGAACGGATCCAGATCGCCGTCGAGCACCTTGTCACAGCTGCTGGACTGCACGCCGGTGCGCAGATCCTTGATGCGCTGATCGTCCAGCACGTAGGAGCGGATCTGGCTGCCCCAGCCGATATCGGCCTTGGCGTCTTCAGCCGCCTGCTTGGCCTCGTTGCGCTTGTCCATTTCGTGCTCCCAGAGCCGGGCCCGGAGCTGCTTCATGGCGAAATCGCGGTTGGCGTGCTGGCTGCGCTGGCTCTGGCAGGCCACCACGATGCCCGTGGGCTCGTGGGTGATGCGCACCGCCGAATCGGTGGTGTTAACGTGCTGGCCGCCGGCGCCGCTGGAGCGGTAGGTGTCGGTGCGCAGATCGGACGGGTTGATGTCGACCTCGAAGCTGTCGTCCACCTCCGGCGAGACAAATACCGAGGTAAACGAGGTGTGCCGCCGGCCGCCGGAGTCGAACGGGCTTTTGCGCACCAGCCGGTGAACGCCGGTTTCGGTGCGCAGCCAGCCGAAGGCGTAGTCGCCCTGCACGTGAATCGTCGCCGACTTGATGCCCGCCACGTCACCTGCCGACACTTCCAGCAGGTCTGCCTTGAAGCCGTGGTGCTCGGCCCAGCGCAGGTACATGCGCAGCAGCATGTTGGCCCAGTCCTGGGCTTCGGTGCCGCCAGAGCCGGACTGGATATCCAGATAGGCGTTGTTTTCGTCCATCTCGCCGGAAAACATGCGTCGAAACTCCAGCGTCTCCAGGCGCGACTGCAGCCCTTCAAGCTCGCGGCAGACCTCGTCTACCGTGGCCGCATCGTCTTCCACCTCGGCCAGCTCCAGCAGATCTTCGCTGTCGCCCAGGCTTTGTTCAAGCGTATCAATGGTGGAGACAATGGTATCCAGCGACGCGCGCTCCTTGCCCAGCTTCTGGGCGCGCTCCGGGTCGCTCCAGACGTCGGGATCTTCAAGCTCGCGGGTAACTTCTTCTAGCCGATCTTTACGCTCAGCATAGTCAAAGATACCCCCTAAGAATCTCTGTCCGCGCCGACAGATCCTTGATTTGCTGATGGATCGGGTTGGTTTCCAGCATGAATGCGCCCCAATATGTTGGTGCCAGTGAATAATGCGTTGATGCCAGTGAATGAATCGCCTGGACAAAGGCGCTATTGTAACGAAACCCGGCGCACCCCGCACCCATCCCCGCCTTATCCGCAGAAAACACCCGCTCGACAAAAACCCGGCCGTAGCCGGGTTGCGGTGATATTCAAGCCTCATCCAAGGCGTTAAAAGGGCCGAACTTAAAAGCGCCGAACTTAAAAACGATAGGTCAGCTGCGCGCCAAAGCCGTGGGCCTCGTTTTTGTAGTCGGCGTTATAGCGGGAGGTGACCGGCGGCGTTGGCCGGCCGGCCACGGTAAAGCCGTCGGTTTTGGTCTGGCTGACCTCGGTGCCGCGTTCGGTGAGATAGGAATACGCCAGATCAACGGTCACATCGTCGACCGGCGTCCAGCCCGCCCCCAGCGAGAAAATCCGCCGGTCGTCGGAGGGAATGCGCACGCTGCGATGCGCATCGCTGGTGGGCGTATTGTCCAGGCTCAGCCCGGCGCGCAGCGCCCATTCGGGATTGAGCTGATACTCGCCGCCCACGGCAAAGGCCCAGGCGTTGGCATAGCTCTGCCTTTCATTGGTGATCTCGCCCCGGGTCTCTCCCTCGACCAGAATTTTTTCAAACCGGCTCCAGCGCGTCCAGGAAGCGCCGAACATCAGCTTGAGCTTTTCACTCATCTGCTGGGTAATCGAGAAATTGACGGTTTCCGGCGTGGTCAAATCCAGCGAGGCATCGTCGGTCACGGTACCAATACCCAGCTGATCAAGCGCCGGCGACGAGGCGGTAAAGTCGCCTTCCAGCTCATAGTCCACCCGGGAGCGATAGGTCAGCCCCAGGGTGGTTTCCGCCACCGGCCGGTAGATTACCCCGAGGTTATAGCCCCAGGCCTCGTCGTCGCCGTCAACCCGGGAGTCCACTTCTGTCCGTCCCAGCGGCGTTACCGCCGGCACTTGGCGATGCAGCTCGCCTTCTACCCGGTTATAGGTAACCCCGGCGCCCACCGACCACTGATCGTTAAAGCGATAGGACACCGTGGGCTGGGCGGTTTTGACTTCTACCTTGGTGTAGTTGCCCTGATTGCGCCCCTGAAAGCCGTCTTCATAGTCGGTTTCAGAGCCAAACGGCGCGTACACGCCAAAGCCAAAGGCCAGCCGGTCGGTGACCGGATGGGCGTAGAAGACAAAAGGAATCACCCTGGCGTCTACGATGTCGCCGTCGTTGGACCCGGCCACCGGCAGCGTATCCGTCGCGCCGCCGGTGGCCGGCAAAAAGGCCGGGCTGGTTTGCGACGCCCGGGCATTGCTGATGTCGTTGTTGATATCCAGATAGGTGCCGCCCACGGACACCTGCGCGCGGTCGAGAAACGACATCCCCGCCGGGTTGCCAAAGACGATGGTGGCATCGTGGACGTTGGAGCTGCGCCCGGCATGGCCGTAGCCCTGGCCGCTCACGCTCTGCTCGTTGAGCTGAAACCCGCCGGCCGGGGCCTGCGCGGCAAGCGCGGCGGCCGCGACCCCTGCGGTCAAGGCGAGCGTTTTGGTGCGATGGTTGGCAATGACACTTTTATTGATATTGTTCATGTCGCTTCCTTCTTCCCCGATGAGCATACGGGCGGTGCCGTACGTAGCGTACGCTGACCGTTCGGCGGCCAGGGCCGCCCGGCATGCGCCAAGCCGAAAACCCCTGCGACTCATACGCACGTTTAACGTAGTGCCTTTTTCTCGCACCCGCCGCCGGGGTTCAAGGCCGGGGCGGGGTTTTCCGGCGTTTTCGGTTTATCCATTGGTCGCACAGCGCATCGCGGCGTCAGGCGCCGGTCTTTGACCTTTGTGTTACACACAGGTTTTATACTGCGCCTACACATGACACAGGCTCAAAGGGGGCTGCCAGTGAAAGTCAGCGAACTTGCCCGCCGGGCCGGCGTTACCGCCGAAACCGTGCGCCACTACGTACGCGAAAACCTGCTTACGCCCGAACGCCATCCGCACAACGGCTACCAGCTGTTTACCACGCACGACCTGGAACGGCTGGGGTTCATTCAGCGGGCACGCAAACTGGGCTTTAGCGTGGCGGAAATTCGCGAAATTCTCGCCCAGGCCGACAAGGGCGACTCCCCCTGCCCGCTGGTGCGCGACATGCTCGCCGCCCGCCTGCCACAGATCCGCGCACGCATCGCCGAGCTTGAGGCGCTGGCCTCGCGCATGGAAACCGCCCTTGCCAGCTGGCAAAACATGCCCGACGGCACGCCGGACGGCCACAGCCTGTGCCGTTTGATTGAAAGCTTTCCTGAGGAGACGCCATGAAATCGCAAACACTGACGCGCTACGTACCCGGCATGAACTGCCAGGGCTGCGTCAAGCGCATGCGCGAAGCCGTTGTCGCGGTGGACAAGCGCGCCGACGTTGTCGGCACGCCGGACGAAAAGCGCCTCGACGTCAGCATTGATGCCGACAGCAGCCCGCTGGACGACGACGCGCTGGACCGCGCGCTTGAAAACGCCGGCTACCCGCCCGGCGACCCCAACGCCGAGCCGGCCAGCGACGCCGACAGCGCCGAAGCGCCGGCCGATGACGCCGCCGGTACCGCTGAAAGCCGCGAAAAACCTGCCGGCGGTGCGCAAACCCGCCTGGCGGTCAGCGGCATGACCTGCGCCAGCTGTGTGAAAACCGTGCAGCAGGCGCTCGAACGTACCCCGGGTGTGACCTCGGCGGCGGTGAACTTCGGCACCCACACCGCCGAGGTGACGGGCAGCGCCGAAGAAAGCGCGCTGATCGGCGCGGTGCAGAGCGTCGGCTACGACGCCGAGCGGATCGTGGACGTGCGCGACGCCGAACTTACCCGGGCCGAGCAGGAAGCCCGGGACTACAAAAAGCGCCTTAAAGGCAGCTTTGCCGCGCTCGCACTTGCCGTACCGCTGATGGCGAGCATGTTTGTCTTTCACCCCGACCCGGTGGGCGCCGGGCGGCTTTACTGGCTGGTGATCGGCGCGCTGACCCTAGCCATCATGGCCTTTCCCGGCCGGCACTTTTTTACCGGCGCGTGGAAAAACGCCAAGCACCACCAGGCCAACATGGACACCCTGGTGGCCATGGGCACCGGCACGGCCTGGGTGTATTCCATGGCCGTGGTGCTGTTCGGCCCCTGGCTGCCCGAAGCCGCCCGGGGCATCTACTTTGAAGCCTCGGCCATGGTCATCGGGCTGATTTTGCTGGGCAACGCCATGGAGCTCAAGGCCCGGGGGCGCACCAGCGACGCGCTCAAGCGGCTTTTGGATCTGCAGACCCGCACCGCCCGGGTGATTCGCAACGGCGAGGAGCAAGAGGTCGACATTGACGCTGTGCGCCAGGGCGATCACGTTCGCGTGCGCCCCGGCGAGCGCCTGCCGGTGGACGGCGAGGTCACCGAAGGCCAGAGCCACATCGACGAGTCGATGCTTACCGGCGAGCCGGAGCCGATCGCCAAGCAGACCGGCGACGAGGTCAGTGCCGGCACGGTCAACGGCCGCGGCGGGCTGGTCTACCGCGCCACCCGGGTGGGCAACAACACCCGCCTGGGCCAAATCACCGAACAGGTGGCCAGCGCCCAGGGCTCGCGCCCGCCCATCGGCGATCTGGCCGATAAGGTCTCCAGCGTCTTTGTGCCCTCGGTGATGATCATCGCCGTGCTCACCGCGCTTGCGTGGTTCAACTTCGGCGTTGAGGCGCGGGTGATTCACATGCTGGTCGCGGCCACCTCGGTGCTGATTATCGCCTGCCCCTGCGCGCTGGGCCTGGCCACGCCGATTTCCACCATGATCGGCGTGGGCAAGGCCGCCGAGCACGGCGTGCTGGTGCGAAACGGCGAGGCGCTGCAAACCGCCAGCAAGCTCACCGCGCTGGTGGTGGATAAAACCGGCACCCTGACCGAGGGCAACCCCCGGGTCACCGAGGCGGAAGTCTTCGACGCAGGCGCCCTTTCCGGCAACCAGGCCGCCGCGCTGGGCTACGTCGCCGCGCTGGAGCGCGGCTCCGAGCACCCGCTGGCCACCGCGTTAACCGCCTACTGCGAACAGGCAGCAAACACGGAGCCGGCCGAGATTCGCGACTTCGACAGCATCACCGGCGGCGGCGTCAAGGCGCAAAGCAGCGACGGCGAGCTGCTGCTGGGCAACGCCGCCCTGCTGGAAGATGCAGGCGTTGACCTTGCCATCGGCAGCGAAAGCGCCCGAGCCCTTGAGAGCAAGGCCCGCACCATCGTATACCTCGCCGTGGGCGGCAGGCTCGCCGCGCTGTTCGGCGTCAGCGATCCGGTGCGCGAGGACGCCAAAAGCGCCATTGCCCGGCTCAAGGCCGACGGCCTTCACGTGATCATGCTCACCGGCGACAACCGCCACACCGCCCGCGCCGTGGGCGATGAAGTGGGCATAGAAGACTATCGCGCCGAGCTCAAGCCCGAAGACAAGCACGAAGAAATCGAACGGCTGCAAAAGGCAGGCCACATCGTCGGCATGGTCGGCGACGGCATCAACGACGCCCCGGCGCTGGCCCGGGCCAACGTCGGCTTTGCCATCGGCCAGGGCACCGATGTCGCCATCGAAAGCGCGGGTATCACGCTGATGCGCGACTCGCTGCACGGCGTTGCCACGGCCATCGAGATCAGCCAGGCCACGCTTACCAACATCAAGCAGAACCTGGCCGGGGCCTTTGGCTACAACGCGCTGTGCATCCCCATTGCCGCCGGGGTGTTCTACCCGCTTACCGGCGCGCTGCTCTCGCCGATGATTGCCGGGGCGGCGATGTCGCTTTCGTCAATCACCGTGGTCAGCAACGCCAACCGCCTGCGGCTGTTTAGCCCGCACGGCACGGCCGGCTCACACACCGACACGCGCACAGAGGAGAAAGCGGCATGAGCGTACTTGTTAATCTGGCAGGGCTTGGGCTGATCGGTCTGATCGTTTACTGGTTCTGGCTGCGCTAGCCGGCCACCGGCGGCTAACGCAGCCGCCCGGCAATGCGCAGCACCAGCGCAAGCGCCACCGCGCACAGCAGCGCGGCCAGCCCGGCAAAGCCGGTCCCCGTTGCCACCAGCCCCAGCCGGCTGGTGGCAACACCGATGCCCACCACCGGAATCGACAGCGCCACGTAGGCCACCACAAAAAACGTGGAGGTCACCGCCCCTCGCTGGTCCTGCGGGCAGGCCGCGGCCACCGCGCCCATGCCGGCACGAAAGCCGATACCCTGGCCGGTGCCCGCCAGCAGTGCCCCGCAGAAAAACGCCGCCGTGCTCGCGGTCAAGATTCCCGCGCCGATGGAAAGCGCCCCTGCCAGTAGCGTCACACAGCCCAGCGGCAGCCGTCGCCGGGGCGCTACCCGCCCCTGCAGGGTCTGCCCCACCGTTGAGGCAATAAAGACCAGGCACACCACCAGCCCGATCACCGCCAGATTCTGCTCGCCCAGCACCTGCTGCATAAAGGCCGGCGCCATTGAGTTGAAAAAACCAAGCACCGCAAAGCCGGCAAAGCCCACCAGCGCGGCCGGCACAAACACCCCGCGCACTTCCCGGGGCAGGCTCAGCCGCTGAACGCGCAGGTTCGGCCTGGCCGCGCGGGTGACGGTTTCCGGCGCGCGCCACACAAACCACGCCGCCAGCGCCAGCATCGCCAGATGCAGCGCGTAGGAAAACGAAAGCGGTGCCGGCAGCCAGGTCACCAGCACGCCCGCCACCAGCGGGCCCAGCCCCAGCCCGCCCATGTTGACCGCGGTGGCGGCAAGCGTGGCGCGCGCCTTGTACGCCGGCGGGGCCAGCTCGATCACCGCCACCGTCGCGGTGCCGGTAAAAATCCCCGCCGATATGCCTGAGATCACCCGCCCGACCATCAACATCGCCAGGCCGTCGCCGGCGAGAAACACCGCATCGCTGAGCGCAGCAAAGGCGATGCCGGCCAACAGCAGCGGGCGGCGCCCCAGCTGGTCGGACCAGCGCGCGGTCACCACCAGCGCGGCAATCACGCCGGTGGCGTAGACGGCAAAAATCAGCGTAATCACCAGCTGGGAAAAGCCGTATTCGGCCTGATAGATCGGATATAGCGGCGTGGGCAGCGTGGTGCCCAGCATGACCGCCAGAAAGGCAAACGCCGGGCCCAGAAAGGCCAGCGGCGCCGGGCCGCCGGAAGACGGTGCAGGCATGGTCGCTCCTTGCATCAGAACATGGCGCGCGGCGGGAGGGTCGGGTCACAGCGGCTCGGCGTGCTCGACCATCAGCTGCAGGCTTTCACGGCCGCGGTAGCGGTTGCGGTTGAGCTTGTAGGCGCAGCGCAGGGTATCGCCCATGGCAAAAGCCGGAAGCTCGCCGGGGGTCAGCGCGCGAAACCAGATGGCCTTGAGCACGCGGGGCCCTGCCGACAGCTCCATCATCAGATGACTGCCGTCCGCACCCACCGGGCGCAGCGATTCGACGATAAACTCGCCTTCAAACAGCGGCGGGTCAAACTCCCGCCCAAAGGGGCCAAGGGCTTCCAGCTCGTCAAGCGTCGCCAGATCGAGCTGGCCCGGCGAAAGCGCGCCGTCGGTCCACAGCCTGGGGTAGAGCGGCGTATCGCCCAGCTGCTCTTCCACGGCGCGCAAAAACGCCGCCTTGAACTCGACCAGCCGCGCCTCGTGCAGGGTAATGCCGGCCGCACCGCTGTGCCCGCCAAAGCGCGACAGCACCTCGGGGGCGAGCTCAAGGGTGCGCTGCAGCGCGTCGCGCAGGTGCAAACCCTCAATGGAGCGCCCGGAGCCGGTAAGCATGCCCGGCGCAGCCGCCCGGGTGAGCACCAGCGCCGGGCGGCCGTAGGCCTGCACCAGCCGCGAGCCGACAATGCCCTGCACGCCGGGGTGGCCGTCTTCAACAAACACCACCAGCGCTTTGGCCTCGGCGGCAAGCTCGGGCGCGGCAAGCGTTCGGGCCTCGGCGGCCATTTCCGCCTCGATGGCCTTGCGCGACTGGTTGTCGTCTTCGAGGATGGCAAGCTTTCTTGCCGCCACGGCGTCGCTTTCGGCGAGCATGAAGTCCAGCGCGGCGTAGGGGTCGTCGAGGCGCGAGCGGGCGTTGATTCTTGGGCCCATCTGAAACGCCAGGGTTTCGGCGTTGAACGGTACGCTGTCCGGCCCCAGCCGCTCGGCCATGGCGCGAAAGCACGGCGCGTCCATGCGGTTGATCAGCTTGAGCCCCTGAATCACCACCGCGCGGTTGGCCGGGCTTGCCCCCAGCGACACGCAGTCGGCCACGGTGCCCAGCGCCACGTACGAAAGCCACGGCGAGAGCTTGGGGGTGGCCTGGGGCACCGCGCCCCACTCGATCAGCACGCCGCGGGCCAGCGACATCACAAGCCAGGCCACCATGCAGCCGGCGATGGTGGCGTCCGGGTAGGCGCAGTCGCTGCGGGTGGGGTTCACGCAGGCGTAGGCCGAGGCCGGCGGGCCTTCTTCAGGCAGGGCGTGGTGATCGCTGACCACCACGTCGATGCCCTCGGCGGCAAGGCTCGCGATGCGCGGCTCATCCGAGCTGCCGCAGTCGGCGGTGATCACCAGCGTCGGTTTGGGCTTGAGGCCCAGCGTTCGCTCCACCAGCGGCAGGCTGATGCCGTAGCCGTCGTGGATGCGATGGCCGATCAGGCTGTGCAGCCGCGCCTCCGGCACGCCGAAAAGCTCCACCAGGGTGCGCCGGATGACCACGTGCGAGGTGATGCCGTCCACGTCGTAGTCGGTGAGAATCCCGATGTGCTCGCCGTCCACCACCGCCTGGGCGATGCGCTCGGCGGCGCGGCGCCCGTCCGCCAGCTTTTCCGGGTGCGCCAGATAGCGCAAACTCGGCGTTACCAGCGGGGTCAGCGGCTCGCTATAGCCCGGCAGGCGTGCGGCCAAAAGCCGAGCTTGAAGCTCGGTGAGCCCTTCGGCGCGCGCCCGGGCGTAGATGGCCGGGTCCTGGGGCCGCGGCTCCAGGCGCGGCCCGGTCAAGCTCTGGGGCAGCTCTTGCATCATGCTCATCCGCGGCGGTTTTCCGCCACAAACCGCTGCACGGCGGCCAGTTCCGCGGGCAGCACGGTGTAGCGCTCTTCGCGTTCGAGCAGATCGCTCATGTGCGCCGGCAGCGCCACGCCGGGGAAGCCGGCCTCGATCACGGCATCGGCAAACTTGGCCGGGTGTGCGGTGGCAAGGGTGATCATGGGCGTTGTGGCATCAACACGGGCGCGCTCGGCGGCGCGGTAGCCGGTGGCGGTGTGCGGGTCGAGCACTTCGCCGGTGCGCCGGTGGGCCTCGCGGATGACCTCGAGGATGGTGGCGTCGTCCACGCTGTGGCTGGAAAACTTCTCGCGCAGCTTCGAAAGCGGCGCCTCGGCCAGGGCCGCGGGCTCGTGCTGGAAGCGCTCTAAAAGCTCGGCCACGGCCTTGCCGTCGCGGTCGTAGGCGTCAAACAGCAGGCGCTCGAAGTTGGACGACACCACGATATCCATGGACGGCGCCAGCGTCGCTTCAAGCTCGCGCTTGGAGAAGTCGTTGTCGGCAAGGGTGCGGTGCAGAATGTCGTTGGCGTTGGTGGCAACGATGAACTGCTTGACCGGCAGCCCCATCTTGTAGGCCATGTAGCCGGCAAAGACGTTGCCGAAGTTGGCCGAGGGCACGCAGAAGCTGACCTCCCGGTGCGGCGCGCCCAGCGCCACGCCGGCGGCGACGTAGTAGACCGTCTGGGCCATGATGCGCGCCCAGTTGATCGAGTTGACCGCCACCAGCCGGGTGCCGTTGAGAAAGTCCTGGTCGGCGAAGCTTGCCTTGACCATGGCCTGGGCGTCGTCGAAGTTGCCCTCGATGGCCACGTTGAAGACGTTGTCCGCCAGCACCGATGTCATCTGGCGGCGCTGCACCTCGGACACCCGGTTGTGCGGGTGCAGGATGAAAATATCCAGGTTGTCGCAGTGGCGGCAGCCCTCGATGGCCGCCGAGCCGGTGTCGCCGGAGGTCGCGCCCATGATCACCGCGCGTTCGCCGCGCTTTTTGAGAAAGTGGTCAAGGATGCGGCCCAAAAGCTGCAGGGCCACGTCCTTGAACGCCAGGGTCGGCCCGTGGAACTGCTCCAGCAAAAAGTGGTTGGCGTCGAGCTGCTTGAGCGGCAGCACCGCGTCGTGGCTGAAGGTGGAATAGGCCTCCACCACCAGCGCGTGAAACGTGGCGTCGTCGATCTCGCCGTTGACGAACGGCTTCATCACCCGAAAGGCGATGTCGGCGTAGGAAAGACCTGCCATGTCGGCCAGGTCCTCGGCGGTAAACGACGGCAGCGTCTCGGGGACGTAAAGGCCGCCGTCGCTTGCCATGCCGGTCAACACCACCTCTTCAAAAGAGAGCGCCGGGGCCTGGCCCCGAGTGCTGATATAGCGCATGGCGTTATTCTCCTTCGTCCAGGCTCTCGACCCGGATGCGGGTAACCGCGCCGGCGACGTCGGCCATGGATTCGATCTCGCGGATGGCGTCGTTCATCTGCCGCTCGCGGGTACGGTGGGTCATCAAAATGATGGGCACCATCTCACCTTCGGTGATGTCTTTTTGAATCAGCGCTTCGATGGAAATGCCGTGCTCGGCAAGAATCGTCGCCACTCGGGCCAGCACGCCGGGGCGATCCACCGCCAAAAGACGCAGGTAGTAGGCCGTGATGATGTCGTCCATGGGCATGATGGCCGGGGCGTCCATGTCTTCATTGACGCCGCTGAAGGCCAAGTACGGCACGCGATACGGGTGCTCGGTGTTGATGTCGCGCGCCACGTCGAGAATGTCCGCAATCACCGCAGACGCGGTGGGCTCAGCGCCGGCGCCGGGGCCGTAGTACAGCGTGGGGCCGACGGCGTCGCCCATCACCGCAACGGCGTTTTTCACGCCGCTGACGTTGGCCAGCAGGCGGTCCTTGGGCACAAGCGTGGGGTGGACGCGCAGCTCAAGGCCGTGCTCGGTGCGCTTGGCGATGCCCAGATGCTTGATCATGTAGCCCAGGTTGTTCGCCTGGTCGACGTCCTCGGCGGTAATACGCGCAATGCCTTCGGTGTAGGCCTTGTCAAACTGCAGCGGCACGCCGTAGGCAATGGAGGCCATGATGGTGAGCTTGTGGGCGGCGTCGATGCCTTCCACGTCAAAGGTAGGGTCGGCCTCGGCGTAGCCCAGCGCCTGGGCTTCGGCGAGCACGTCTTCAAAGGCCCGGCCTTCGTCGCGCATGTGGGTCAGAATGTAGTTGCCGGTGCCGTTGATGATGCCCGCTACCCATTCGATGCGGTTGGCGCCCAGGCCTTCGCGCAGCGCCTTGATCACCGGAATGCCGCCGGCCACCGCGGCTTCAAAGGCGACGATCACGCCTTTTTCGTGGGCGGCCTGAAAAATCTCGTTGCCGTGTACCGCAATCAGCGCCTTGTTGGCGGTGACCACGTGCTTGCCGTTTTCAATGGCCTTAAGCACCAGCTCCCGGGCGGTTTCGTAGCCGCCGATCAGCTCAACGATCACGTCAACGTCAGGGTTGGCCGCCACTTCAAAGACATCGCCGGTGGCCTTGATGCCGGTAACATCGCAGTCCGGATGAACGCTGCGATGCCCTACCTGCTCGATCACGATCGGCCGGCCCGCCCGGCGGGCAATTTCCTCGGCGTTGCGCGTGAGCACGTTAAAGGTGCCGCCGCCGACGGTGCCCAGACCACAGATGCCTACTCTCACCGGTTTCACAATAAATCCCCTTGTTTGTTGCGCACCGGTGTCGGATCAGCCATCGACCGGTGCAGTCAGCATAATGTCAGGTTGCGTTTGGTTTGCGCTGTTGCGCAGGGCTGAACTAGCCGTCGAGCCCCAGCATGGCCGCCAGCCGCTCGGGCGGCACAAAGCCCGGCACCATGGTGCCGTCGGGCAGAATAATGGCCGGGGTGCCCTGCACGCCCAGTTCAAGCCCTAGCCGGTGCTGCTCGGCCACCGGGTTATCGCAGCCGGCGCCGGCGTCGAGGGTTTCATCGGCAAACGCCCGGCTGAGCGCCTCACCGGGGTTGTCGCTGCACCAGGCCTTTTGCATCACCCGGGCCGCTCGGCTTTGCATGCCGCCGCGCGGAAAGGCCAGATAGTGCACCGCGATGCCGCGCTCGTTGAGCTCGGGGATGCTTTCGTGCAGCCGCGTGCAGTACGGGCAGCTGGTATCGGTAAAGACGGTAACGGTGGCGCGGGGCTCGTCCACGCCGCGATAGACCACGCGGTCGCTTTCCTCAACGGCCGAGAGCGCGGCCACGCGCTGGCGATTTTTCGCCTGCTCAGAAAGGTTGACCAGCTCGTCGCCCTGATTGCGGTACAGATCCCCCACCACGAAGTAGCTGCCGTCGGCGTTGGCGTAAAACGATTCGCCGCCTTTCAGCGCAACGTGGTAGATGCCGTCCAGCGGCGTTTCACCGACGCTTTCCACCGGCACCTTCTGGCCGTTGATGCGCAGCGAATCGGTCAGCGCCTCGGGCGCCGGCTGCGCCCAGGCCACAGCGGGCAGCAGCGCGGCGGCCAGCGCCAGGCGGGAAATACTCTGTCGAGCCATTGTCGTTCAACCTCGTGGATGATGGTCGGTGTGCAGCTGTTCAAGACGCGCCTGGGCCACGTGGGTATAAATCTGCGTGGTGGACAGGTCGCTGTGCCCCAGCAGCAGCTGTACGACGCGCAGATTGGCGCCATGATTCAATAAGTGGGTCGCAAACGCATGGCGCAGCGTGTGCGGCGACAGCGGCGTGGTGATCCCCGCGGCACGCGCATGGGCCTTGATGCGATGCCAGAACGTCTGGCGCGTCATGCTTTGATCACCGCGCCCGGGAAACAGCGCCGGGCGCGTCACATCCCCCATCAGCGCCGGGCGCGCAGCGTCGATATAGCGTTCCAGCCAGTGCGCGGCCTCCGCCCCCAGCGGCACCAGCCGATCCTTGTCGCCCTTGCCGCGCACCCGCACCACGCCCTGGCGCAGGTTGACCGCGTCCACGCTCAAGCCTACAAGTTCGGAGACGCGCAGGCCACAGGCATACAGCAGCTCCAGCATGGTGCGATCGCGCAGCCCCAGCGGCAGGGCAATGTCCGGTGCGGCCAGCAGCCGCTCGACCTCGGCTTCGTCAATGACGTTGGGCAGGCCCGGACGCACCGGCGGCAGGCGAACCCCTGCCAGCGGGTCATCAGAAACGTGCCCGGCAAGCCGCGCCCAGCGGTAAAAGCCGCGCAGACTGGACAGCAGCCGGGCATTGCTGCGCAGCTTGTATCCGGCTTCGCGGCGCGCCTCAAACCACGCCACGAGCACCTCCGGCGGCGGCGCGGCAAGCGTAGCGCCGGCGTCGTCCAGCGCCCGGCACCAGGCCATCAGATCGCGCCGGTAAGCCGCCAGGGTGTGCTCGCTGGCGCCGCGCTCCAGCCACTGGGCATCGAGAAAGGCATCAAGAAGGTCCATAAGCGCGGGCTCTGTGGTGCGTGCCGTGCGGTGACGGGGTGGCAGACAAACAAAACCCCGCCCCGCAAAGCGGTGACGGGGTGTGTCAGCATCGCGGCATGCGCTGCCGGGCGTGCTGTCTTAGGCCAGCTTTTCCTTGATGCGTGCGGATTTGCCGCTGCGCTCGCGGAGGTAGTAGAGCTTGGCCTGGCGAACGTCACCGCGACGCTTGACGTGGATGGAGTCCACCAGCGGGCTGTAGGTCTGGAAGGTGCGCTCAACGCCAACGCCGTGAGAAATCTTGCGCACGGTGAAAGCGGAGTTCAGACCGCGATTGCGCTTGCCGATCACCACGCCTTCAAACGCCTGCAAACGCTCGCGGGCGCCTTCCTTTACCTTGACCTGCACAGAGATGGTATCGCCCGGGGCGAACGGGGGGATCTCTTTTTCCATCTGCTCGGCTTCAAGCGCCTGGATCACCTTGTTTTTGCTCATTGTCTTGCTCCTGATAGGTCGTCGTGGCCTGCCGCCTGCCGGCGGACAAACCGTGATCCCGGCGCTCGATGCGAGTGCGCGGGAGTCGTTGTGGGTGACGCAGGTGCGCGGCTAACGGCCTCGCCCTGCACCGCTGTCCTGCCCCTCCGGCCGGCTGTGTGGCCGGCTTTCCGACCGGTGAGGCAAGGCGTTTTCTTCGATGAACTCATCGAGCAGCCGGCGCTGCGTTTTGTCCAGGGCCTGACGGTCGATCAGCTCCGGGCGCCGCCGCCAGGTACGCCCGAGCGACTGTTTCAGCCGCCAGTGCCTGATGGCCTGATGGTCACCGCTCAACAGCACCTCAGGCACCCGCGCGCCGTCGATCACTTCCGGGCGCGTATAGTGCGGGCAGTCCAGCAGGCCCTCGTTGAATGAGTCCTCGACGGCGGAATCCTGATGCCCGAGCACGCCGGGAACCAGCCTTGCCGCCGCGTCGATCAGCACCATCGCCGGCAGCTCGCCGCCGCTTAGCACATAGTCGCCGATCGACCATTCTTCGTCGATGTCATGCTCGACCACACGTTCGTCGATGCCTTCGTAGCGCCCGGCCACTACCACCAGCGGGCTCTCGGCGGCGAGCGCCTGTACGCCCGGCTGGTCGAGTTTTTTCCCCTGGGGGGACAGATAGATCACCCTGGGCGTCTTGCCCGTCGCCGCCGCCGCCCGGGTGCGGGCGTCGGCAATCGCTGCGCGCAGGGTATCCACCTTCATCAGCATGCCCGGGCCGCCGCCGTAGGGGCGGTCGTCAACGCTGCGGTGGCGGTCGGTGGCGTAGTCGCGCGGGTTCCAGTATTCAAGCGTCAGCTGGCCTTTTTCCACGGCCCGGCCGGTGACGCCGTGCTCGGTGAGCGCGGCGAACATCTCGGGAAAAAGCGACACCACGCCGACCCACAGCGAGGCGTTTTCTCGGGCCTGCGACGCGCTCAAAAGTCCGGATCCCAGTCTACGTGCATTTCGCCGGCGTCCAGATCCACCGCGATGATCACATCGCCCGGCAGGTACGGCAAAAGCCGCTCGCGCCGGTCAATGGCGTCGCGGTCGCCGCGCACCATCATGACATCGTTGGCGCCGGTCTCGAACAGGCCGGCCACCCGTCCCAGCCGTTCGCCGGCCCGGGTAAAAACCGCCAGGCCTTCAAGCTCGTGCCAGTAGTACTCGTCGTCGGCAAGCGCGGGGAGTGCGTCCTTGGGCATGACGATCTCCGCTTTTGCCAGCGCTTCAGCGGCGCTGCGGTCATTGATACCGTCCAGCTCAACGACCAGCCCCTTGCCTTGGCGACGCCCCTGAACGACGCGATAGCACGCAAGGCGTTCGCCCTGGCGCAGCCACCATTCGGGGTAGTCAAAGATGCTGTCAGCGGGGCTTGTGTAGGCATATACCTTAAGCCACCCCTTGACGCCGTGGGGGCTTGTCAGCTTGCCCAGCACGACATACTCTTCCGGCGCGGCACGCTGGGTGCCGGTCGAAGGCGTATTGCGCACGGGATCAGACATCAGCACCTCACCTAGCGACGTCGCAGCGCCTTCAGGCCTGCTTGCCGGCTTCCTTGACCAGCTCGGCCACGCGGTTGGAAAGCTGTGCGCCGTTGCTCTGCCAGTGGGCAATGCGGTCGAGATCGATGCGCAAACGCTCTTCCTGGCCACGCGCGACCGGGTTGAAAAAGCCCACGCGTTCGATGAAACGGCCGTCGCGCGCCTTGCGCGAATCGGTCACGGACAGATGATAAAACGGACGCTTTTTGGCGCCGCTGCGTGCCAGACGAATGGTAACCATACGATCAATATCCTTCGGTTGAGGTAACAAAAGCGCCGCCGCGGGGCATGTTCACCCTTGGATAACGGTGCGCTTTGTCGGGATACAAATGCTTGCTCAAACCTTCACGGGCAACGCTGAACGCATCACCCACGCATGAAGAGGCCGCATTCTACGCAACCACGCGGGGTTTGGAAAGTCTGCGCGGGGAAAAGCCGGCAGCGTCAGCGCCGGGGCAAACCGCCCGGCCCACCCATGCCACCGGGCCCACCCATGCCGCCCGGGCCACCCATACCGCCCATGCCGCGCATCATTTTCTCCATGCCGCCTTTCTTGCCCGCCTTTTTCATCATCTTCTGCATCTGCTTGTGCTGTTTGAGCAGGCGATTGAGGTCCGGCACCTGAAGGCCCGCACCGGCGGCAATACGCCGCTTGCGCGAGCCGTTGATGATCTCGGGCTTTTGGCGCTCTTTGGGCGTCATCGAATCGATCAGCGTTTCCAGCTTGCCAAGCTCTTTTTCCGGTCCCGGGCCCTGGGCCATTTCCGCCATCTGCCCCATGCCCGGCAGCTTGCTCATCAGCCCGCCCATGCCGCCCATTTTCTTGAGCTGCTGGAGCTGCTCGCGGAAGTCTTCCAGATCAAAGCCGCTGCCCTTTTTGACCTTTTTGGCAAGCCTGTTCGCCTTGTCCTTGTCAACAGTGCGCTCGGCCTGTTCGATCAGCGAGAGCATATCGCCCATGCCCAGAATCCGCGAGGCCACGCGGTCAGGGTGGAACGGCTCCAAAGCGTCGACTTTTTCGCCCATGCCCATGAACTTGATCGGCTTGCCGGTCACATGGCGCACGGACAGCGCCGCCCCGCCCCGGGCATCGCCGTCGGCCTTGGTCAGAATCACCCCGGACAGCGGCAGCGCCTCGTGGAAGGCCTTGGCGGTATTGACCGCGTCCTGGCCGGTCATGGCGTCGACGACAAACAGGGTTTCATCCGGGCTTACCGCTTTATGCAGCGCCTGGATTTCTTCCATCATCGCCTCGTCGACGGCCAGCCGGCCGGCGGTGTCGATGAGCACCACGTCGTGGAACTGGATCTTGGCGTGATGCATCGCCGCGCGGGCGATATCCACCGGCTTTTGCCCGGAATCCGAGGGGAAAAACTCCACCTCGACTTCCTTTGCCAGGGTTTCCAGCTGGTCAATCGCGGCGGGCCGGTAGACGTCGGCCGATACCACCAGCACCTTTTTCTTTTCACGCTCGCGCAGAAAACGCGCCAGCTTCGCCACCGAGGTGGTCTTGCCCGCGCCCTGCAGGCCGGCCATCAACACCGCGGCGGGCTGGCTTTTGAGCGCAAGGCCTTCGTTGGCCTCGCCCATGATCGCTTCAAGCTCTTGCTGGACGATCTTGACGAACTGCTGGCCCGGCGAGAGGCTTTTCGATACTTCCTGGCCTACCGCCCGCTCGCGCACGCGGTCGACGAACGCCTTGACCACCGGCAGGGCGACGTCGGCCTCCAGCAGCGCGCGGCGGACTTCGCGCAGGGTGTCCTTGATGTTGTCGTCGGTCAGGCGCGCCTGACCCTTGATCGACTTCAGCGTCTGGGACAGACGCTCACTGAGATTGTCAAACATGGGGCGTTAGTCTCCCTTGTGGTCACCAGACGCATGTGCCCTGGACAAGATGGCCGCGATTATACGCGCTGGCGCCGCGAGTCTCCATCCGTCACCGCTGTGCGAGGCTGCAAGGATTCGTTATAGTAGAAGGCCAGCCAGCGTAAGTCAGCGGCACGCCTGATCTTCAGCGCGATGCGCGGGCTTTCACTGTTTTTGTTACCACTCATTGACTGCGCCGCCGGGCGCACGGACGGCATCATGCAGGCGCTGCCTTTCGCCACGATCGCTCTTGTTTTCTATCTTGCCGCTGCCATCTGGCAGGGTATGACGCTTTTGCGCCGGGTGCCGCCGCGCCAGGGCATCGTGCGCCTGCTGGCCACGCTCGCTTTGCTGCTGCACATCCCGGTGATTGTTGACCTGCTGGGCCGCACATCGGGCTTTTTCCCCGGCTTTACCACCAGCGTGGCGCTGTTCATGGCGGTGGCGGCCAACCTGGTGCTGGTGGCCAGCCTGTTCAAGCCGGTGCTCAACGCCGGCATCGCGCTGTTCCCGCTTGCCGGCGTGGCGCTGATGCTGGCTACGGGGCTGCCCAGCCACGGCATTCAGGGCGGTATGACGCCGGGCATTTTGCTGCATATTGTCACCTCGACGCTGGCGTTTGCCCTGCTCGCCATTGCCGCGGTCCAGGCGGTGCTGGTGGGCCTGCAAAACCAGGCGCTACGCCACCATCACATCCGCGGCATCGTCCAGTCTCTGCCGCCGCTGACCACCATGGAGCGGGTGCTGTTTGAGCTGATCTGGGCCGGCATGGTGCTGCTCAGCATCGCCATCGTCAGCGGCCTGATTTTTATCGACAACATGTTCGCCCAGCACCTGGTGCACAAAACCGTACTGTCGTTTGTCGCCTGGGGCGTGCTTGCGGTGCTGCTTATCGGCCGCTATCGCTTCGGCTGGCGAGGCATGCGCGCGGTCAAGTGGACGCTTGCCGGCTGCGGCTTTTTGCTGCTGGCCTACTTTGGCAGCAAGTTCGTCCTGGAAATTCTGCTGACGCCCTGAGCGGGGGCGTTTCACCAAAGGATTGCACAACTTGAACGACGACTTCCCGCTGGGGTTACTGTTCGGCCTGCTGGCTTTGCTGATTTTGCTGTCAGCGTTTTTCTCAAGCTCGGAAACCGGCATGATGTCGATCAACCGCTATCGTCTGAGCCATCATGCCAGCGCCGGCGATCGCCGCGCACGGCGGGTCATGCGCCTGCTGGGACGCCCCGACCGGCTGATCGGCATGATTCTGATCGGCAACAATTTCATCAACAATCTGGCAGCGTCGATTGCCACCATCATCGCCATTCATTTCTTTGGCGAAGTCTCGGGGCCGGCCATCGCCACGGCGCTTCTCACCGTAGCCATTCTGATTTTTTCCGAAGTCACGCCCAAGACCTACGCGGCAATCAGGCCTGAGCGTATTGCCTACCCGGCGTCGTACGTGCTTGAGCCGCTGCTCAAGCTGCTCTACCCGCTGGTGTGGCTGGTCAACATGATCTCCAACGGCCTTTTGCGCCTGGTTGGCGTCAAGCGCGTGGACGGCAGCGGCGACGGCCTGACCCGCGACGAGCTGCGCACCGTGGTTCACGAAGCGGGCACGCTGATTCCCTACCGCCACCAGGCCATGCTGCTGTCGATTCTCGATCTGGAAAACGTCACCGTCAACGACATCATGGTGCCCCGCCATGAGGTGATCGGCATCGATCTGGATCACAGCCTTGAAGATATTCTCACCCAGATTCGTACCAGCCAGCATACCCGGCTGCCGCTCTACAAAGGCGATATCAACAGCATCATTGGCATGCTGCACCTGCGCAACGCCGCGCGCTTTCTTTCGCGTTCGGAAGTCACCAAGGCGGCCATTGTGCAAGAGGCCCGGGAGCCCTACTTCATTCCCGAGTCCACGCCGCTGCATACCCAGATGCTCAACTTCCAGCAGCAAAAGCGCCGCATCGGCATCGTCGTCGACGAATACGGCGACGTGAAAGGGCTTGCGACCCTTGAAGATATTCTCGAAGAGATCGTCGGGGAGTTTACCACCGACGTGTCCGAAGCCCGGGAAATCTACCCCCAGGACGACGGCAGCCACATCATCGAAGGCACCGCCAACATCCGCGAAGTCAACAAAGCGCTGGGCTGGAGCCTGCCTACCGGCGGCCCCAAAACGCTCAACGGGCTGATTCTTGAGCACCTGGAGTCGTTTCCTCAGGGGCCGGCCAGCCTGCAGATCGGCAGCGTTCGGCTGGAAATTCTCGACATCCGCGACAACCTGATTACCGCGGCGCGCTGCTGGCAGCCGATACGGCGCTAGCCTCGGTCGCGGCGGCAAATATCGTCGTCGGCGCCGGCCTTGAGCACGCGCACCCGGGCTTCCAGATAGTGGCGCAGGGCATCGCCCGGCACCGCCGCGGGGTCAATCGGCTCGCCAAAGTGCAGGCTCACCCGGGCGCGAAAGCGCGCCGGGCGCTTGCCAAGCGCCGGCCCGTTGCAGTGCGAGGTCCAGGAGCCCCACAGCCCGGCAAGCCCTGCCGGCACCACCGGCACCGTATCGCGCGCCAGTATCGTCTCCAGCCCGCGACGAAACGCCCGCACCTCGCCGTCGGTGGTCAACCGGCCTTCGGGAAACACCATCACCACCTCGCCGTTGGCCAGTGCCGCGCTGATGTCGTCCAGCGCCCGGCGCAGCGCCCCGGGATCGCGCCGCTCGGACTCGATGGGAATGGCCCCCACCAGCAAAAACAGCCACTTCAGCCAGGGCGAGTCGTAGATCGGCTGATCCATCACAAAGCGCAGCGGCCGCGGAAAGGCGCCGCCCAGCACCAGCGCATCCACGTAGCTTACGTGGTTGCACACCACCAGCGCGGCCCCGCGGCGAGGAATATGCGCATGGCCGCGCACCTTGAGCCGATAGCAAAGCCGCACCAGCGCCAAAATCACATAGCGGGCCACGCGATGGCCCATCCCGGCCAGCAGCCGGGTCACGCCGTCGGCCCCCGGTGGCGCAGCCCGGCCAGCACCGTGGTCAGCAGCCGGTCGAGGAGCTGGTCGACCTGCAGCTGCTCGCCCTGCCAGTAGCCCAGCCGCTCGTTCAGCCCCAGCTGCACCAGCCCGTGAACGCTGCCCCACAGCATGCGCCCCAGCTCGCGGGCTTCCAGCTCGCCAAGCGCCGGCTGAAACTCGCGCAGGCAGGTTTCCACCTCGACAAACAGCGCCTCGATCAGCCCGCTCTGGCGCTGGTCGAGCTCGCCGCCGTCGGCCAGAGGATAGTCAAACAGCAGCTGCCAGCGGTAGCAGTCCTGCTCGGAAAACTGCCAGTAGGCGTGCACCAGCGAGCGCAGCCAGGGCTCCGGCGCGGCGGTTTTCAGGCTGCTGATGGTATACTGCAGCCGCGCCAGCGTCTCGACGTTGACGTACTGCAGCAGGTTGTGAAAACTGCCGTAAAGCTTGAGCAGGGTACTTGGCGCACAGCCTACCTCCCGCGCGATCGCGCGCAGCGACAGGTCATGAACCGG
Source organism: Halomonas cibimaris (assembly GCF_055379665.1). NCBI lineage: Bacteria > Pseudomonadati > Pseudomonadota > Gammaproteobacteria > Oceanospirillales > Halomonadaceae > Halomonas > Halomonas cibimaris. The sequence goes on along the minus strand of NZ_AP043828.1, from coordinate 1,539,751 downwards.
CCGGGTGGTTAACCAGCGATCGCAGACCGCCATCACCTGCGTATGGAGCGTATCGGGCGCATGCTGTCTGGGACGGGCCATGGCATTCTCTTCGGGTTGGCCTCAAGGGCTGTGATGAAAAAAACGGAGCGACTCGGCAAGGCGCAGCGCACGACAGCGCAGCGCACGACGCGTACGCTTTGACACCGGCGGCCGAGCGCTTAGGATACCCCAGATCGAACAGCGTTTTCGAGCTGTATTCCTGCCTTGCCGGCACTGTCAACCACATCAACACCACCCACGACGCACCGAGGCGCACATGACCGGACGCCTTTACGTTCCGCCGCTTGATCTGCCCCGGCTGCTTCCCGAGCTGGCCGGCGCTGACACGCTGAGCACCTCGCCCAATCTGGCCCCGCGCCGGGCGGTGTCGGCGGTGCGCCAGGCCCGGGGCGAACACCGCCTGTCACCGCTTTTCTGGGGGCTGACGCCGCCCTGGCTTGAAGTGCTCGACCACGCCCCCCACTGCGCCCGGGCCGAATCGCTCAACGCCCGTGCGATGTTTCGCGACGCCTTTTACGCCCGGCGCTGCCTGGTACCGGCCGGGGGCTTTTACGTGTGGAAACCCGGAACGCGAGGCAAACAGCCCTACCTGGTCACGCACGTTCAGCGTGCCCCGCTGCTGCTGGCCGGGCTTTGGTGTCGCTATTACACCACGCGCACCGCGTTCAACGACTCAGCGGCTTTAATCACCGTACCGGCCAGCGCCTGGCTTGCCCCGCTCAGCGAGCGCCTGCCGGCGATCATTGATTCGGCCAATGCCCGGCGCTGGCTGGACCCGGATACCCCGCTGGACCAGGCACAGCGGCTGCTGATGCCCGCCCCGCAGGAACTATTGGGCGCTTTTCCGGTATCAAAACAGGTTAACAACCCGGCCAACCAGTCTCCGGCCTGCGCCCATCCTGTGGGCCCGATGCTGACCGGCCATCCCTGATTACAGGAGCCCCCATGCTGTCACGCCTACGCCCTTTTTCGCCGCTATCGCGCCGCGCGCCGCTGACGCTGGCCACAGCGCTTGCGCTCGGCATCGCCGGGATGCCCGCTCAAGCCGCGTCAACGGTAGCTGATGATGCACGCATTGCGACCAGCCAAGCGCCGATCACCAGCCCCTTTGACAGCCGCGACTACCGCGTGCTGACCCTGGAAAACGGCCTGACGGCGCTGCTGGTCAGCGACGCCCAGGCCGATAAAGCCGCCGCTTCGATGAACGTTCGCGTCGGCAGCGCCCAGGACCCTGACGACCTGCTGGGCCTGGCCCACCTGCTGGAACACATGCTGTTTCTGGGCACCGAGCCCTACCCCGAGCCGAGCGCCTATCAGGATTACATCACGCGCCACGCCGGTTCACACAACGCCTTTACCGCCGCGCGCGATACCAACTATTTCTTCGACATCGAGCCCTCGGCGCTGCCCGGGGCGCTGGACCGTTTCAGCGCATTTTTTCTCTCGCCGCTGTTCAACGACGGCAAGCTGGAAAGCGAGCGCCGCGTAGTCGACTCCGAATACCAGGCGCGGCGGCGCAGCGAAAGCCGCCGGGAAAACGACGTGCTCAACCAAGTGCTCAACCCCGATCACCCCGGCACGCGCTTTTCAGTGGGCAGCCTTGAAACCCTTGCCGACCGCCCGGCGGATGCGCCGTCGCTGCGCCAGCGGGTCATCGATTTTTATCACGCCCGCTACGGGGCCAACGTCATGCAGCTGGCGGTTGTGGCCCCCCAGCCGCTTGATCAGCTGGAGAAGATGGTTACCGAACGCTTCGCCGCAGTGCCTGACCGTCGCCTTGAACCCCCCACCGTTGATGCCCCGCTGGTGACAGACGACGCGCTGCCCGTCTACCTGGAGCGCCAGACACTCAAGGACAGCCGCCAGGTGCGCTTTTTGTTTCCGGTGCCCGACCCCCAGGAAGACTACGCCCACAAGCCCACCCAGCTGCTGGCCCATCTGCTGGGCGATGAAAGCGAAGGCAGCGTGCTGGCGGTACTGCGCGATGCCGGCCTTGCCGAAGGCCTTTCGGCAGGCGTTGGCCGCCGCGACGGCGAACACGCGCTGCTAAGCGTCAGCGTCCGCCTGACCCCCGCCGGCGCCGAGCGGCTCGACGACATCCAGGCCACGCTGTTTGCCGCCGTTGACAACATCGCCGCCAACGGGCTGGAGGCGTGGCGCTATGACGAACAGGCCGCGCTCAAACAGCAGGCGTTTCGCTTTCAGCAGCACGGCGCGCCCCAACACGAAGCCACCGAGCTTGCCATGCGCCTGTCGCGCTATCCGGTCAAAGACGTGCAGTACGCCCCCTACCGCATGGACGGCTTTGACCTTGAACGCACCCGCGCCTATCTCGCGGCCTTGACGCCGGACAACATGATTCGCGTGTATTCCGGCCCCGAGGTCACAAGCGAGCGCGTCTCGCCCTGGTTTGATACCCAGTGGCAGCAAACCGCGCCCGACAACGCCGGCGGCACCGCTCTGCAGGGCCTGTCGCTGCCCGGGCCCAACCCCTTTATTGCCGATGACCTGACCCTGCAGGACGGCCAGGACGACAAGCCAACCATGCTGATCGACGACGCTCACTTCGCCGCCTGGCACATGGCCGTGGACCGCTTTGATACGCCCAAGGTGGAGTGGCGAGTCAGCCTGCAGCATCCCAGCGTGCGCCGCTCGGCCGAAGAAGCCGTGCTGGATCGCATGCTCGCCGGCTGGCTCAACGACAGCCTCAACGAGGCGCTGTACCCCGCGCGGCTGGCCGGCCAATCGTTTAACGCCTACGCCCACGCCCGGGGCATGACGCTGGCCTTCTCCGGCTGGCGCGACGGCCAGGCACCGCTGATCGAACGGGTAATCACACAGCTGCAAAGCGGCGACATTCATCCGGGCAGCTTTAAGCGCGTACAGCGCCGGCTGCAGCGCCAGTGGCGCAATGCGCCGGATGCCTCGCTGATCGGCCAGGCACGGCGCACGCTGGATCAAGCGCTGCTCACGCCGCGCTGGTCCAGCCAAGAGCTGCTGGCCGCCAGCCAGCGCCTTGAGCGCCACCACCTGGAAGATTTCCGCCGGCGCTTTGTTGACCGGCTCTACGTCGACGCCATGGCCGTGGGCAATGTGACCGCCGAGCAGGCCACCGCGCAGGCCCGGTCCGTCAAGCAAACCCTGCGCCCGCGGCTGACCCGGGACGCCATTCCCAGCCTTGAGCCGCTCGCCGTCAGCGCCGAGCCTGCCGTGCTGCGCCCGGACAGCACCCGGGATGAATCGCTGGTGCTGCGCTATCTGCAGGGCAGCGATGACACCCCGCGCCAGCAGGCCGCCGTCAGCGTGCTGGCCCAGTGGCTGCAAACGCCGTTTTACCAGCAGCTGCGCACCGAAGAGCAGCTGGGCTATATCGTCAACGCCGGCTACTACCCGCTGCTGGACGCCCCGGGCCTGGCGCTGGTGGTGCAGTCTCCCAACACCGACAGCGCCGCTGTGGCCGCGCGTATTGATGCCTTTATGGTCGCCACCGAAGCGCGCCTTGACGCGCTGGACGAGGCCACGCTTGCGCCCTACCGTCAGGCGGTACACAGCCGGCTCACCGAGCGCGCCACCGGCCTTGGCCGGCTTACCGGCCGCTACTGGCAGGCCACCGCCCGGGAAGATGTGCGCTTTGATCGTCGCCTGCGCCAGGCACAAAAAGCGCTGAACGTAAGCCCCGATGCGCTGCGCGAGCTGTGGTCAACGCTGAAAAAGCGCTCGCTGGATCTGCGCTTTGACCCGGGCGACAAGCCCAGCGACGTGGGCGCCTATCGCAGCGGGCTGAGCGCGTTTACAGCCGAGAACTAGCCTTGCACTCCTGTAGAAACGCCAAAGGCCGCTACCCGAAGGTAGCGGCCTTTTTTATCACCATGGACGGCCGATTTTTATCCGTCAAACGCCTGGGCGGGGAGCATGGCTTCCACGTACATCACCAGCTCTTCGAGTATCCGGCGCGAATGGTCGTCCAGCGACTGCTGATTGTACTGTTCAATCTCGCGGGCGAAGTCCTTGAGGGTGAACCCCGATAGGGCCGGATTGTTCAGCCGCTCCCAGCGAAACGCCTCCCACCGGGCCCGCTCTTCGCCTTCCAGGGTTTCCGGATAGCTGCGCGCCCGGTAGCGAAACAGCATCTCCTCAAGCCTTGGGTCCTGAAAGGCAAAGCGCTGGCCCACCAGGTCCCAGGCCGGCGTCCGGCGCACCTGCTCCATCTGCTGGCGATCGGCGCGGGAGAAAAAGCCGCCGGCGTATAGCATCAAATCCGGATCGGCCACCTCTTCCCGGGGCGGGGCGGCAAACACCTCGGCGGCCTTGGCCGCGATGCCCGGTGTTGCATGCAGCGCTTTCCAGTGGGTGCGGCAGGCCGGCAGATCAATTCCCAGCCGTGCCACCAGGTCACCGTATTCGCCCCGGTGCGGGCCATCCACGTCCTTGAGAAAGCTGGCCGGGAACAGCACCGGGCAGCGGTTGATGTGAATGACCTTGAGCGGGATGCGCGCCTCGCCCTCGCTCAAGTCGGCCTGGCTGACAAACACCCGCTCGCGGACCTGCTCGGCGGAAAGCGCCAGCAGGTCATCCGGCGCTACGCTCAGATCGTACACGATCACCCCGTTGGGGTTGGTCGGGTGCTCGGCCAGCGGCATGACCAGCGCACTGCAGGCCCGGCTGGCCGGGTAGCGCCGGGAAATATGCAGCATCGGCTTGGCCTCGGGCAGGTTTAACTGCCGGGCCACGGCGCGCTTGCCGCGCCTTTTTAGCAGGTAGTCAAAAAGTCCGGCGTTTTTTTCACGCAGTAGCCGCGCCAGGGCGATGGTGGCGCGCACGTCGGCCAAAGCGTCGTGGGCGCCGGCGTGCTCAATGCCGTTGGCCGCGGTCAGGTCTTCGAGCTTGAAGCTGGGCGCGCCGTCGTCGCGCAGCGGCCATTCAATGCCCGCCGGGCGCAGCGCGTAGAACGCGCGAACCACATCGATTAAATCCCAGCGCGAATTGCCGTTTTGCCATTCCCGAGCGTACGGGTCGATCAGGTTACGATAAAAAAGCTGGCGTGTGACTTCGTCGTCGAAGCGCAGGCTGTTGTAGCCCACCACGCAGGTGCCGGGCTCGCTCATGCAGTCAAGCACCCGGCCGGCAAACTCGGCTTCCGGCAGGCCCCGGCGCTGCGCCTTTTGCGGCGTAATGCCGGTGATCAGACAGGCCATCGGGTGGGGCAGGTCGTCGTCGGCGGGCTTGCAGTACAGCGTGACCGGCTCGCCGATTTCGTTGAGCGCGGCATCCGTGCGTATGGCCGCAAACTGGGCCGGCCGATCCCGGCGCGTATCGGCACCGAAAGTCTCATAGTCGTGCCAGAGAAAGCTGGCCGGTGCGGCGTTGGGTGGCGCCATGGAAAAGCGGTCTCCTCTCAGGTTTTCGGCAAAGTCACGTTAAGCTCCAGCACCGAACAGTTATCTTCGCTGTCCATGGATATCTGCACGGCATCGTCGTCGATATCCACATAGCGGCGAATCACCTCAACCAGCTCGCGCTCCAGCGTGGGCATGTAGTCGGGCTGGCCGCGCTGGCTGCGCTGATGCGCCACGATAATCTGCAAACGCTCCTTGGCAACCGGCGCTGACTTTTTACGCTCGCGCTTTAAAAACTCCAGAAGTTTCACCGGCGACCTCCTCCGAACATGCGGGTTAACAGGCCTTTTTTCTGGGCTTGATGAAAGCGTAACGGTATGTCTTCACCGATAAGGCGCGATACGGTGTCAGCGTAGGCCTGACCGGCATCGCTTGCCTCATCGTGGGTGACCGGCACGCCCTGGTTCGACGCGCGCAGCACCGCCTCGGATTCGGGAATCAGCCCCAGCAGATCGATCGCCAGTATCTCGCGAATGTCGTCCAGGGTCAGCATATCACCGCTGGTCACCCGGTCCGGGTTATAGCGGCTGATCAGCAAATGCTCCTTGACCGGATCCTCGCCTTTTTCGGCGCGCTGCGTCTTGGCTGCCAGAAGCCCCAGAATACGGTCGGAGTCGCGCACCGACGAGACCTCGGGGTTGGTCACCACAATCGCCTCGTCGGCATAGTACATCGCCAGCTGCGCACCGCTTTCGATGCCCGCCGGCGAATCGCAGATGACAAAATCAAAGTCTTCCTTGAGCTTTTCCAGCACCTCGGCGATGCCTTCCTGGGTCAGCGCGTCTTTGTCTCGGGTTTGCGAAGCCGGCAGGATAAACAAATTCTCCACGCGCTTGTCGCGGATCAGCGCCTGATTCAGCCCCGCCTCGCCTTGAATGACGTTGACCAGGTCATAGACCACGCGCCGCTCACAGCCCATGACCAGATCCAGGTTGCGCAGCCCCACGTCAAAGTCGATGACCACGGTTTTTTTGCCGCGCAGGGCAAGCCCGGTGGAAATAGCCGCTGCAGTGGTGGTTTTGCCAACCCCTCCCTTGCCTGACGTTACTACAATAATTTTGGCCAAGGTTACGTTCCTTTCGGTAGCGCCAATCGCATCTGCAAGTGGCAATAGAGTCCGCCGCGCACGGGGCGCGGCAAGTGGCGCACGGCTCTGCTGTGCCCGGGCCTGCCTATGCGAGAGGCTTGATCTCAAGTTGCTGATGATGAAAACGCACCTCTGCAGGTGCGTTCAGAAGGCGCGAGTCGATATCTTCCAGGCGTTTGTAGTTGCCGGCCACGGACAGCAGTTCGGCTTTGAGTTCGCGACAAAAAATCGCCGCTTCCCAATCACCGTGGATGCCCGCCAGCGCTCGCCCGCGCAGCGCGCCGTACACGTGAATATTGCCGGCGGCCAGCACCTCTGCCCCGGCATTGACCGCCCCTACCACGACCAGGTCGCCGTCGGCGGCGCTCACCTGCTGGCCGGAGCGCACCGTGCCGCGATACAGGCGGGCGCCCACGACCGCTGCGGCCTCGGGCGGGGCCTGCTCTGCCGGGGCCGCCTCGGGCGGGGCCGTCTTTGAACGCGCTTGCGGCGCTTTTTCCACGCTTGTCAGGCGCCGAGCAAGCGGCTCTTCTGCCGGCGCAAACCAGCCCAGCCCCAGCGCCCAGGCCGACTGGCGCACCGGATCTGTACCGCCACGCACGGCAACCGGCAGCAGTTTGTGATCGCGACAGGCCGCGCAGATGCGCTCCAGCGACAGGTGCGGCGCATCGAGCTTTTCCACACTCAGCACGACCGGTGTATGCTGAAAGAACGCCGGCGACTGGGTACGCTTGCTTTGCAGCTGCTGGCGAATGCGCTCCGGATCGGCACACCCCAGCTCCATTACAGTCATGGGCAGCATGCCGCCTTTAAACGTAAAGGCCTCTTCGGCATCATCCACATTGAGGCTCATGGCCGAAACTCCATGTCTGGATCGGTAAGATAGGCTGGCGCACCGGTGTGCGCCGAGCAGCAGGATAACACTCCCCGCAACGCCGACCATGCTTTTGCCAAAGCTAAGCGACAGCGTGGGCAACTGCAACCACCAACGGCCGATCGCCCTTTTTTTTCACGTTCGGCCCTTTTTATGCAGGATAAGACATGCAAGGACTGTTACGTCGCCTGTTCGCTCCCCGCTGGCAGCACGCGCGTGCCGACGTTCGCCGCCGGGCGCTTGAGCAGCTCGACCCCGCCCGGCCCGAGGATCGCCGCGGGCTGCAGGCGCTGGCCCAGGACCGCCAGGCCGATATTCGCCTCGCCGCCCTGTGCCTGCTCGATGATCTGGCAGGGCTGGCGCACGCCTTCAACGAGCAGCCCCAGGACAGCCGCTGGCGAGAGGCGCTGATCGCGCGGCTGAGCGGCCGCGACGGCCACAGCGCGCTGCCCGTGCGCCAGCGCCTGCTCGCAACGCTTGACGATGCCGAGCTGCTGCGCCGCGTCGCCTTTGAAGGGGACAATCTTGATCTGCGCCTGGCGGCCCTGGCCCGCCTGGACGACGAAAACGACCTGATCGAGCAGGCCTGCCACAACCGCATCGCCGCTGTGCGCCACCGGGCAGCGCAGCGCGTGACCAGCGAGGCGGGACTCAAGCGGCTGAGCAAAGAATCGCGCCGTGACCGGCACGTCGCCCGGCAGGCACGCGAGCACCTTAGTCGCCTGAAAGCCGATGCTCAATGGGTTCACAGCCAACAGCAGCGCCGCCACACCCTGCTGGAACAGCTGGAGCGTCTTGCCCGTTCGGTGTGGGAGCCGTCTTATCCGGCGCGCCTGCACCATTTGCAAAACGAGTGGGAAGCCCTTGGCCACCCGCCGGATAGCGACCTTGAGGCGCGCTACCAGCATGCCGTCACCCGCTGCGAAAAAACGCTGCACGATCACACCGCCGCCGAACATGCCCGTGAACGCCACCGCCTTCACCGCCTGGCAGCGGAAGACGAGCGCCAGACGCTGCTCGAAACGTTTGAAAACGGCCTGGCCGAGCTCGGCACCGGCCGAGCCCCCAGCGCCCAGGACATCGCCAGCCTGCGCGCCGGGCGCCAGCTGGCCGGCCAGCAGTGGCAGGCGCTTTCCGATACGCACCCGCCTGAAGAGGCCACCCGCCAGCGCTACGCGCAGGCCATGCAGCGCTACGAACGCTACACTGCCGCCTGGCAGCGCTATCTTGACGCCGCCGAGGCGCTGCAGGCCGCCCTTGCCAGCGCCGACACCCGCGCCCTCGCCGAGCAGATCGAGGCCTGCCGGTGGCCCGACGAGCTGGCGCTACCGCCTTTGCTCGATCAGGCGCAACGCCGGCTGCAAAGCCGGGAAGCGCCGCCGGCCGATACCGCCCCGGACCCGGACGGCCTGCACCAAGCGCTCGATACGCTGGAGCAGCACCTGGAACGCGGCGAGTTCCGCGCGGCCAGCCGCCTGCACCAGCAGCTAAAACCTCAGCTTTCCCAGCCGCACAGCCCCGACGCCCACACGCTCAAGGCACGCTTTAAGCGCCTTGGCGCGCAGCTTGCCGAACTGCGCGACTGGCGCGGCTTTGTTGCCGGCCCCAAGCGTGAGCAGCTGTGCGCCGGCATCGAAACTCTGGCCGAAGACACCGAGCTTAGCGACACCGCGCTGGACCGCCGCCACCGCCAGCTGGTCAAGGAATGGAAAGCGCTGGGAGACGCCGCTGCCACCCGGGAGCTTGCGCGTCGTTTTCGCACCGCCTCGGACCGCATTCACCGGCGGCTGGCACCCTGGCGCGAAAGCCGTCAACAGCTGCGCCGCGCCAACCTGGCGGCCCGCGAAGCCCTGTGCGAACAGCTGGAAATGCTGTTGGAACAGCCCGCCGACGATGCCGACCCCGACGCCCTGCGCCAGATTCGCGACCGTTCGCGCCAGCAATGGCAGCACTACTCGCCGGTGCCTCGCCAGCAGGCCGAAGCCGTAGGACGCCGCTTTGGCCGCGCCCGCCACCGCTTGCAGGCCTTGATTGATCAGCGCGCCCAGGACATCGCCGCACAGAAGCGAACGCTGGTTACCCAGGCCCAGGCGCTGGAACAAGGCCGCGAGCCGCTTGACCGGCGCATCGCCCAGGCCAAAAAGCTACAGCAGCAGTGGCGCCGGCTGGGCCGCGCGCCCAAAGGCGAAGAAAAAGCCCTGTGGCGCGCCTTTCGCCAAGCCAGCGAACGCCTTTTTGCCGCGCGCGAGGCGCAGCAAAGCGAACGCGCCGAACGCCAGCAGCAACGCCTTGACGCCATGCAGGCACTGCTTGAACGCATGGACGCCTGGCAGCCGCAAAGCGCCGCGGACGCATCGACGCTGGACGACTTTGTGCAGCAGGCAGAAAGCCTTGAACCTCTGCCCCGGGGCCGGCGCAGCCAAGGCATGCGCAAACGCCTCAACGGCATTGTGCGCGCCCGGCGCGAGCGGCTTGACCAGCTGGCAGCCGATACCGTGATATCGCACTGGCAGCAAAGCCTTGCGCTGCTCAACGCCCATCTGGACGCCGATCAGGCCATGCTGGACGGCGCACCCGCCGCAGACGTGGACGCACAGCAAGTCCTTGACGCACCGCTGCAGGCGCCGTTCATTGATGCCCATCATCAGCGTAACGCCAGCCGCCGCCGGGCCGACGCGCTCGACGCGGCCACCCAAAGCGGCCAGCGCCTCGCCCGTCTGCGCGTGCACCTGTCACTGCTGGCCACCGGCCAGGTACGCCAAAGCGACGAGCCGCTGCGCCTGGCCATACAGGTAGAGCGGCTGAAGCGCGGCCTCGGCCAGACGCGCAGCACCGCCGACGAACTGCGCGACATCCTCGCTGAGCTGCTCGCGCTGGGCCCCATGCCGCGGGCAACCTGGAACGCAAGCGTGGGCGATCTTGACGCGCTGGTACGCCAGATTTCCGGCGGGCAGGGCAACGAGCCGGCCAGCGCCCACAAAAAGGTTTGACACTGGCGAAAAAATTGGTAGTATACGCCCCACGTTGATGCGGGGTGGAGCAGTCTGGTAGCTCGTCGGGCTCATAACCCGAAGGTCATCGGTTCAAATCCGGTCCCCGCTACCAATATTTCGAGAGGCAGATCAGTAACTTACTGGTCTGCCTTTTTTGTTGTCTGCCTGTCTAAATTCTTCTGTGACACCGGTGTGACAGCCCATACCCATTTTGCTTGGCAAAGGCGTCACATGCTGTTCAGGATGGCGTTTGGCTACTGCACATGCCTTTTGTCGACACAGGCTACCATCATGCGAGGAGACCGGCCGACTGTCCCTGGCTTTTTTCTATCAAGGGTTATGCTGCCGCGAACAAACAGCTCGCATAAGGCGATATCAGTAAGGCTGATCCTGCCCCACAATGTAGCGCCGTGAAGTCTGTGATCATTGGGATCGCCGCGCTGGAGCGTGCCGTAAACAGCCACGCAGGGGCACTGCATGATGTCGCGCTGCAGATGATCCATCTCGGGCATTCCTAAGTTAGCATACCGGCATATCAATCAACGCAAGATTCAGCGAGGCCGACCATACCGCCCCATGCTGTAGGCTTTTGCCCTGTTTGGGTCAAACACCACAGCACCGGATAGCCGGGGGCGTTTTGCGGCACGTCTATATGGCCGTCGGTAAAGGCCACCAGCACGTCCGGCGGCGTGGCTTCCAGCGCGGTAAACACCGGGCGGATATCGCTGCCGCCGCCGCCGTGGCATTCCCACTGGTTCAGCCGGTACAGCTCGCTTTCATCCAGCGTGGTGCGCCGGGCCACCCGAGTGTCGAACTCCAGCACGTCAAGCTGTACGCGGTCGCAGGCGCCTAGAATCCCCGCCAGCTCGCTTAAAAAGTGTGGCAAATCGCGCTGGCAGCTGCCGCTGGTGTCCAGCGCAACCGCAAGCGAGAGCGTTTGGCTGCGCAGGCTGGGCAGGTACAGGCCCTGGTATACGTGCCGGCGCGACGGCGGTAGCCACCGGCGATTGCCGCCCAGCGTATTTTGTATAAACGCGGCCAGCACCTGCTGCCAGGGCACTTCCGGCCGGCGCAGGCCCTCCACCAGGGTGCGAATATGGGCCGGCAGGCTGCCTTTTCCGTCCTGGCGCTCTACCTGCTGGGCGGTGGCCACCAGCCGCTGCTGCCAGCGCCGAGCGTTATCAGCACTCACCGGGCGCGGGGTAAAATCGGGGTCGTTGACCTCGCCCTCGTTGCCCAGCAACCCGCCAACATCGTGCACGTCCAGCGTTTGACCGCGGAGCGGCCGCGAGCCTGTGCTCAGCCGCGCATAGATCTGCTCGGCGGATTGGCCAGCAAAGCCGGCGTGATACAGCGCATCGTCCGGGCAGTGGCCCAGCAGGCTGCTAAGCAGCGCGTTGATTTCGTAGTCGCAGGCGTGGTTCCAGCGCTCGGCCTCGCGGCCAAGCTCGCGCCGGTGATGCCCCAGCGCGCAGTGCCAGACTTCGTGCGCCAGCACAAAGCGCCGGTCGGCGTCGCTGCGCGCGGCCATAAACGCGGCGTTGACGAATACCGCCTCGCCGTCGGTGCCCGCAGTGGGCAGGCGGTCGTCGACCACCGCGATCAGGTTCAGCTGCATCATCAGCCGCGCGGTAAACGGCTGGCGCGTCATCAGCCAGGCGCGATCCTTTTCGCAGGTCTGCTGCACGCGGCACTTTAGCTGCTGCTCGTCGGCGTTGGGCGCGCGCTTAGCCATTCAGCCCGTCCTCCTGCGCCTGTGCTTCTTGATGCTCGGGCGACGTGGCGTCCTCGCCGACGGCCCCCATCCGGGCGCTGAAGTGCTGATAGAACACCTCGCCGTGCTGCTCGCTCCAGGCGGTAAAGTCCGGGTGGCTCAAAAGCGCCAGCGTCCGCCGCTGGGTGGCGGCTTCGTCCGGCCCCTGCAGCGCATCCAGCAGGCAGAGCGTGGCAAAGTCGGCGGTAAGCTCGCGGCTGATGGCAAAAAAGCGCCCCAGCCGCTTTTGCGTCGCGGCACTGTCCGTTACCACGTCATCCACGCCTTGCCATAGCGTATGGGCCAGCCCCGCGCAGAAGGCGTAGCGCTGGTCGGCGCGCTCGGGGATAACAATGGGCGCCTGACCTGCGAGCATGGCCGGAATATCCGGCAGCTTTTGCGCCCACTGGCGAAACGCCAGAAACTCGGTGCCGGCGCCCTCGCCGACCAGCCCGTGAACGGTAAGCGCCTGTACCTCGTCGGGCAGCTGCGAGCCGTAAGTCAGCGACTGGGCCACCCGCGCCCAGCTGCGCGGGCTGGGCCAGCCCTGTTCGACCGCGCCTTCCATGTCGAAAAAGCACTCGGGGCGAAAGCGCAAAAAGGCAATCACGTCCGGGTGCAGCCCCTGGCCGCGTGCCCAGCGCACCCATACGTCCAGATCCGGCGCCAGGTTAAGATGGCAAAAGCGGTTGGCCAGCGCGCTGGAAAACGTCTGCGCCACGGCGCGGTCGGTCTGGCGGTTGCCCGCCGCCACCACCAGCCAGCCCGGCGGCAGGCGGTACAGATCTCCCAGCCGGCGATCCAGAATCAGCTCGTAGGCGGCCACCTGCAGGCTGCGATCGGCGGCGGTCAGCTCGTCAAACAGCAGTATGCCGCGGCTCTTTGGGTCCCGGGGCCATTCGCCGGCCAGCAGCCAGTCCACCACGCCGCGCTCGCGGTCCGGCACCGGCAGGCCGCGCAGATCCACCGGCTCACGCTGGGCCAAGCGAATGTCGATAAAGCCGACGCCTTCGCCCTCGGCGACCTCCCGCACAATCGCGCTCTTGCCCACCCCGGGCGCGCCCCAGAGCATCACCGGCGGCAGTTCGGCGGCAAGCTCGGGATGTTCGTGAAGCTGGCGCAGCTGGTGGGTCAAAAGCGTCTGGGCGTTATCCGGCGTGGCGTACATGGGCAGTTCTCCTGACAGGCATTGCGGTTAGCGGTTGGCTCAAGCGTGGGAGGCGTGTTCCGCGGGCGGCGGCATCAGCGCCAGCTGCACCAGCGTCTGGCGGACTCCCTGAATTCGTTTGACCGTCTCCGGGTTCACCCGCCGAGAGAAGAACAGGGGCAGCACCAGCTCCCCATCTTCTTCCGTCAGGTAGCGCTGTAGCCACGCGTCCGGCTGACGGGAAAGCGTCATCAGCAGCGCACGGGTTTGCCCCGGTGCCAGGCGCAGCAGCTGCCCGGCGCGCTGGGCCAAATCCTCACCTGTGGTCATTTCCAGCGTGGCGCAAAGCACGGCCTGACGCTGGGCCGCGCTGATATCCGGCACGTTCAGCAGCCGCGGCAGATAGCCGGCGATGCCGTCATGCTCACGCTTCAGATTGACCTCCGGCCAAGTGTCCTTGCCGTATAGCTTTGTCAGTATCTCAAGCGCCAGCCCGGCAATCGCCGGTCGCGCCGCTTCAGCGGTGGCCAGGCGCAGCACCTGCACCAGTTTCTCCTGATCCAAATAGCCCTTTTTGGCGTACACCGCTTTGCGCAGGGTGACGCCGTAGCGGCGGGCATCCTCGCTGTGGGGCACGCATAGCGCCCACAGCTGCAGATCGTCACGCTGGCCTTCATCCTGCCGGTCGTCGGGGAGTTTCCAGTGCCAACGGGCATCGGCGTGCTGGTAGTGCGCTAATGACAGCGCCGGCTGGCGACGCTTGCGCGAGCTGCGGCACTGGCGGGCGCTCAGGGTGCGGCGGCACTCCCAGAGGCGCGCCGGGTCAACGCCCTTTTCGGCCAGCCGACGCAGCGAGGTTAAGCTGTGAAACACCGCGTGGGGCGTTTCGCTGCGGGCCATGACTTCCAGCAGCCCCTCCAGCAGATCCTCTTCGCCGTCTTCCACACGGGTCAGGGTTTGGCTGAGCGTGGCCTCGTCGATGACAAAGCGCGCGCGGTCCAGCAGCGGCGCCGGCACGCTGCCGTAGCAGTCCACCTCCTGATCATCCGGCAGCGACACCTCTTCAAGATCGCGGCAGTGATACAGCGACAGCCGCTGTGCCTGCTCAAGCGTCAATCGCGCAAGTGCCGGCGCATGCAGCTGCACGCTGCCCCAGCGTCCGGCAAGCGCAAGCACCGGCGTGTTGCCATGCAGTACCAGCCGGCCGCCGGCATTTTCATGTTCGTCTTCTGCCGCTTGCGCCGTCTCGGCGGGAACCGCCCCGGCCTGTGCCAGCATTCCGGCGCGGCGCACCTCTACCGTACCGTGGCCATTCAGCACCAGCGCTTCCAGCCGGGTGGCGTTGTCCAGCCGCACCCGAGGGGAGCCTTCCACCGTGCACTGCGTCACTCGCTCGGCATGGGCGATCAGCCACTCCGTTTGACCTGAAAGCGTCAGCCCACCGGGCAGCACGGCCGGGTTCATAACGACGGCCAAGTCACCTTCAGCCTCCGCGCCGGGCGCCAGATCATCAGGCAGCGCGTCCTGCCCCAGCAGCCGCACGCCGCGCCAAACGCCAGCGTCTTTGCCGGCACGCACGCTGAACGTGCCGGCCTGCCAATCGGCGTCAATCTCGGTCACGGCGCCGTGAATCACAAGCGTCGGCGGCAGCGTTAACGCAAACAGATGCACCACAGCGCCTTCGCCCCCGGCCGGCAGGTAGACGCGGCGCAGTAACGGCAGCTCGCTGAGCTGCAAATGCAGGCAAGCATCGGCAGAGCAGCCGCTGAGGTCAATCGCCTCCAGCTGCCGGTCACCGTGTATGTCCAGCGCCCGCAGATGCGGATTATCAAGCATCAGCCGTCGCCCGCCGTCGGCATTGCCGACCGCGCCAACCAGTGCTGCCCCACCGCTGCTGTCCAGAGTCAAAGTGTCTATACCGCCTCCCGTTACTGATACCCTTTCCACTTGGGTTGCCTCAAGCGCTTACCCAGTCAGTGTATCGAACGCGTGCGACATAATGCGTCGCATAGAGGGGTAGCACGACAGGTAAAAGCAACAATAAAGGCCCGCTGAATGCGCAACGAAAACGCTCGACTCATCCCCTTTTACCAGGGGCAAGGCAGCCAGCGTCGCTCGGTTAACGTCATGCTTGAGTTTTTGGGCCTGACTCGCGGGGAAGACAACGCGATCACTCAGCCGACGTTAGCAACGGCGCTACAACAGGCGGTAATAAGGCTGGGCACCCGTTACGGCTGCGTATCGGCCGAGTCGGTGGCGTATTGGCATGGGCTAATGCAAATTAGCTTTTGACCGCTTATCCCTTGATTTCAAGGACGACAATTTGAAAGGCACGGCCGGCTACGAGTTCATGGTTACTATCGAGTGATGGCCCCAGCGGCTGCGAGTAAACCAGGTTGATATCCGTATCCCCCAAACCGTCCGCCTCAAGCGCAGTGTTCAGGCGCTCAAGCAAGCGGTCTGTCGTATCTTTTTCGGCTGGGCAGCGGCGCGTTAACACCAGGTAGTTGGTCTTGAGGCTATGACGCTCGGCCTGAGCCGAGACCTTGGCCAAACGCCTGATATCGGTGATCAAGCCGCGCATGGCATCGCCGCGCTTGAATTCAATAATATGCGCCGTTCTCCCTTTTTTGCCGGTATGAAGCACCAGGTCAAAACGCCCGTCAGAACGCAAGTCGGGATCTTGCAGCAGCTCCTCAATATCATCAGCGCGCATTTCGGAAGCTTCCAGAGTGCGCTTTACCGATGACTCAAGGCGGTAACCAAAATTGATGAAGTGCTCGGCAAAATAATCGGCCACCCGAACGGCCATAAAAAATTCGGGCATACGATTCAGAGAAGAAAGCGACAGGTTTTGCGCATCGTCATGAGCTGCCAGCAGAGCATCAATAATGGCGTTTATTCGATTGTTGGGTGATGACTTCATCTTGTTATCCTTAGAGTGGGCGAGCATAGGCGCTGAGTGTAACTTGCTCATTACTATGCATTCGTTACATCTTACACACACGCCCTCGAATCATCGCCCCAAACTTGTTCTTGTGCATGTGGCGATCGATAGTCGCCACCGCATTTTGCCGATGCGCGGCGGCTGTTGGATGAGCTTGCCAGTAATGGGCTGAGCTGCTGGGCACAAAAGGTCCGTGCGATTTCCTACGGGTTGTGACTGCCACCCTGAATCTGGAATATTCAGTGCAAAGATCGCTACGCCAGCCAAGCACCCGCCTCGCCTTACGACATGCTGTGTCGCATCAGCCCCGCATAATGTAGCCATCCACACTTCTGGAGGCTGCCGTTCTATGGCTCATATCGTTTCTTCGCCGCAAAAGTCCTCTACTGCTGAATCATCTCTATCGGAACGGGCCCAACAGGAACTATCCAAATGGCGCGAGGATCGCACGCATTGGCACGAGTGTTTTCCAGTCATAACAAAGCTTGCCGAGTGCCTGACGCTTACGCCGCTGGAAGGCATTCAGAACTTTACCGCAAGCACAGACGGACGCCGTCTGTTCTTTTGCCCTGCCCATAGCGCCACGCTAACCGACAAAGCGCGTCAATTTCTGCAGATGCATCTGCTTTGGCACTGCCTGGCCGGGCACCTAACCGCGCCGCTGGTGAATAGTCCCCACTGCTGGCACCTGGCCTGCGATCATGAGATCAACGCCCTGCTGCTGGCGCTTGACGTTGAACTGCCGTTAAGCGCAGTGCTGTTTCCCATCTGCTATGGCCAAAGCGCCTACCAGGTCTATCACTGGCTGGCCAATCATCCGGCGCCGCACACCGAGATTGCTCAAGATATACATCCAGCAGCGCTGTGGGCTTATCAAACTGCCCAACATACCTCGCCGGCACTGGCGACCCTGTGGCAGCGCCGAGCGCACTTGCTTGCTCGGGAAACAGCCACCCTGCCATCTGCAGTGGCTGGCTTTTGCGCGTCGCGCTAGCAAAATGCGACACACAATGCCGCACCTCGGTGATAGCCTAAGGGGTGCCGCAGCGCGCGACGCTGTTAACTCCACGGGGAACGGGGCGAGGCCGACAACCACAATGCTGACGATAACAAGGCTGGTCCCGGCATGGCTGACTCAGCGGCGCACGGTTCCCAAGCGCCAGCGGCAAACGCCGCGCATGCAAACGCTGGATGTTTCCCGGGCCGTGGGCTACCCGCTCACGCTGCACGTCGCCGCCTGGCGCTCAAAAACGCCTTTTGCCTGGCACAGCCTGCACGACGGCGAACCGCTGGCCCGGGGTGACTTTTTGTCTTCGCCCGGCATAGCGTGGGAGATGCTACAGACGCTGCAGGGCGATGAGCTGCTGGCCGGCGTACCGGCCGCCGTGCGCGCCGTGATGGACTGGGCGCCTTTTTTGGGCATCGAGCTGGCTCAGGCGTGCGGCCGGCTTGGCGCCGCGCGGGAACTGGCGGAAAGCTCGCCGCTGCTGCTGATTTTGCTGGTCGAACTCGGCACCCGGGAAGGCTGGACGCCGGAGAGGATGGCGCAGCAGTTGGCGCAAAAGCAGCCCGATCTGTGCCGCACGGCCGGGCTTCGTGGCACCAAATCCTGCGCCCGGCTTGTCAGACGCTGCCGGCTGCGCCCGTTGACCCGCGGCGAGCTGCCGGCTATACAACGCACCTTAAGCCATAACGGCAAACTGGCCGCGCTGCGCCACTATCCCTCCCTGCGCGTTGACCACCTGCTGTTTCTGGCCGATCTCGACGTCGCTCGCTGGCCGGGCCTGCCTGCCATGCTGGATGAGCTGCTGGCCTATCACGCTGACGGCCAGCGTCCGCCCGCGGGCAGCACCACACGGCTGACGCAGACCCTTCACGACGTGGAGCGAATGCTCGGCCCGAACGACCCGAGGCCCCGGCGCATTGATTCGCTGGCCGCGCTGAATCGTCTTCACAACCGGCTGGTCGCCCGCTTTAACAGGCCCCACCGCGGTATGGCGCAAGCGCCACACCCTATTACGCTGCTGCAGCAATACGGCCATTACCCGGCTCCGCCGCTGGCAGGCAGTGAGGACATTACCCCCATCCGCAGCTGGCACGAACTGCTGCAGGAAGGCCAAACCATGCAGCACTGTGTGGGGGCCTATCACGCTGCCGTGGCCGCGGAACAGGTGGCGATTTATCATCTGCGCGCCCCTGAGCCGGTCACCGTGGCGCTACGCCCCCAGGGCAGCGGCTGGGCGCTCAGCGAAGCCAGCGGCACGGCTAACGCAAGCCCCTCACCTGCTGCCATGGCTAAGCTTCAAGCCTGGCTTGCTCGAGCATAACGCCGGCCAATGCTTTCCACACACTGAGCAGGAGCCCGCATGGGACACGCACTTTCTTCTGTCACCGCCTTTTACCGCGGCGAGACCGGCGATCACCAGGGCCGCATGATCCAGGATATCTGGGCGCTTTCGCCGTTCTGGCTGGAACACACCCACGACTACGTGCAGTGGCTTTTTCCGCTGCCCGAGGCCAGCCGCTTCAATACGTTCGCCCCGCTGTTAAGCGCCGCCGACCGCCGCGCCTTCGCCGAAGACCCAACGCTGCGCGAGCGCCAGCGACGCTCACTGGATGTCATGCTGGCCTTTTTCGGGCTTTATCGCCGAGAGCAGCACATCGACGCACGGTCAGAGCTCAATATGCGAGAACATATCTGGCTCAAGCGCGGCGGCCACAACCATCTGCGGATTTCACGCATCATCCGCAGCCTGCACCTGTGCCACCAGCCCGAGCTGGCTGCTTCCTTTCAACAAGCAGTTATCAGGCTGGGCACCACGCAGGGCGTCGTCTCCGAACAGTCGCTGGCCTACTGGCGTCAGGCCAACCGTTAAACGCCGGCAGGCAGTCGATGCGCATTGCATCGCGGGATATACTGCGGCCCACTTTTTTGACGCATACCGGGACTTTCATGTCAGACCTTCGCGATACCCTGTTTCGTTACCTGACACTGCTGCAGCTGATTCCTCGCTACCCGGGGCGGGCGTCGACGCCGGTGCTGAAGGAAAAGCTGGCCGAGCGCGGTTTCAACATCGACACTCGTTCGCTGCAGCGCGACCTGCGCGATCGCCTGTCAATGCATTTTCCACTGACCTGCGACGACAGCCAAAAGCCCTACCGCTGGTACTTTGACCGGGAGTTTCAGTGCCACCTGCCGGCGCTGGACGTGCCCAGCGCACTGACGCTGGTATTGGCGGAAGAATACCTCAAGGGATTGCTGCCGCCGGTGGTGATCGGCCAGCTGGCTCCACAGTTTACCGATGCCCGGCGGCTTCTGGATGAGCTGCCGTCCAACGGGCTGAGCCGCTGGGCACAGAAGGTACGCGCCATTCCCAACGGCAAGGCGCTGATCCCGGCGGAGCTTGACGAGGCCGTCTGGCAAATCGTGACCGAGGCGCTGCTGACGCAAAAGGCCATCGACGTCACCTACCTCTCGCGCTCAAGCGAAAGCCAAAAGGCGCTCACCCTGCACCCGCAAGGGCTGGTCAGCCGCCACAGCGTGACCTACCTGCTGGCCACGGTGAACGACTACGCGGATATCCGTCAGTTTGCCCTGCACCGCATCAAGCACGCGGCCCTGAGCGACACGTCGTGGAACGCCCAGCCGCAGTTTGATATTGACGGCTATATTCAAGGCGGCGCATTTGGCTACCGGCAAGGGGAGCAAGAGGTCATCCTTCAGGCCGATATTGCCCGGCCGGTCGCCTGGCTGCTGCAGGAAACGCCGCTGGCCGAAGAGCAAAGCATCAAGCCACTGCCCAACACCGACTGGCAGCGGCTGACCGCCCGCGTGCCCGACGACCAGCAGACTCTATGGTGGCTGATGGGTATGGGGGCCAACGTCAAGGTGCTCGAACCCGCTGCCTGGCGCGAACAGCTGAAAGCCACCGCCGAGCAGGTGCTGGCACAGTATGCCGATTAACAAGGAAAGCTCCGTGTCATCTCACACCACTTTGCTGCACCTGGCGTCTCTTCTACGCCAGCGCTATGCACGCCGGCCGGATTTCAATCTGTTTACCACACTGCGAGGCGCAAGCGATGAAGTTCGCCTGCACTCGCGCTTTATCGCCGCCATGCTTGATCCACAGGCGCATGATTTGGGCCATGCCCCATTGCAGGAGCTGCTCAGCCACTGCGGTATCAGCGACTTTTCGCTGGAAGGAGTCAGGGTGGAATGCGAGCGCTGGAACATCGATATTCTGGTGACCAACACCCGCCGCCAGGCACTCTTCATCGAAAATAAAATCAACGCTGGCGACCAGCCCGAACAGCTGGTGCGCTACCACCAGCAGCTACAAACAAGCGGCTACCAGGAAATTCACGCCTGCTACTTGAGCCTTGACGGCGGCGATCCCAGCGCAAATAGCCTTGGCGATCTTCGTGAGCGTTCCTACGCAAGCTACACCGCGCTTGGCTACTACGCCGACATGGTTCCCTGGCTGAACAATCTACTGGGCCGTGCCGCCCTTGATCCGCCGCTGCGCGAAAGCCTCGCTCAGTATTGCCAGCTCATTTTGCAACTAACCGGACACGACATGAACAACGATCACCTGACGGCCCTGACAGAGACGCTGCTTCAGGGCGATAACCTTCAAAGCGCCCACGATATTCGCCTGGCTTACGATGAAGCGTTGGTCAACCTGCATGCCCGACTCTGGCGGCACCTGAAAACACGGATTGAGCAGCAGCATCCGGCCATGGCCGAGCAGCTTCACGCAGATTCCTGGAAAAATACAGCGCTGGACGGTTATTGCCGCGACTACGCCGAAAGACGCCGCGACAGCAAATACTTCGGCCTTTACTACCGCATACCGGGCTACGGCGAGGAAGCGTGCATCGGTATCGAGATAGAGGACGCGATTTACTGGGGCGTCTACTGCTGCAAGGACAGCGACCCCAAAAGCTATCATGCCATTTGCAAGCAGCTGGACGAGCATGGCCATGCCGGCAGCCGCAATGTCTACTGGCCCAGCTACCGCTATGGCCAACAGCCCATGACGTTTCGGACACCCAACGCCGACATGCTGGCCGTTTTATCGGACCCCGAACGCTTTGACGCACTGATCGCCACCATGGCGGATGAGTCAGCCCAGCTGTGGAACATTTGCCGACCACTTTGATATCGACAGCGTTGCTAACGGCCAGCCTTGTATGACTTCCCTCTCAGCTCTGCAGTCGCGTGCCCGATTCCCCCGTCCACGAGGCTGAGCCACAAAGCGCAGGGAATCGGCCAATTTTACCAAACGCGTCGACGATAGCTTCACGATTGCGTTAAACCACATGCCCCTGGCGGCGCGCGCAACGATGGCCTGTGACCAGCGCCGTGAAATGGCGCGTCATGCCAATGACGACACAGCGCTCGCTGCCTCAAGGTCAAAAAATGCCGTAAAAATCGTTTATCATTCTGTGACACCTTTAACGGCGTCATTTTGCGTAGCACCTCCCGCCTTCATGTTCAGCCCCATTTCACCTTGACCCGTGGGCCGCCCATGGATTTTACCCTTGAGCCGGAATCCATCGCCATACAGCCGATATCGAGGAGGTAACGCCATGTGGGGCAACATGATGACGCATATGGGAGGCCATAGCTGGGGGCACATGCTCCTGGGCGGCGCCATGATGGTGCTGTTCTGGGGCGGTGTTATTACGCTGGTGATTTTTCTTGTGCGCGGGCTGACGTCACGCCGCCGCCATACGGCTTCCCGGCCATCGTCCTCTGCCCTTGAGCTGCTGGAGCAGCGCTATGCCCGGGGTGAAATCGACAGGCAGGAGTACGAGGCGCGCCGCCGCGATCTCGAATCGTGACGGCCAGACACTACCGGCACAAAACGACAGGAGGCACTCATGTCTCGCAAACACCGTCTCGGCGTCAACGAGGCAACGCTGGTCACGCGGAAGCTACGGCTCACGCCCGGTCGTTTTCCCGACGTGCAAAAGGCCATCGCAGACATCGACCGGCTATACGGCCTGGACGGCGTGTCGTTTAACCGCCGCCGACAAACGCTGCGCCTGGCCTACGATGCCTCGCGCATCGGTATTGAGCGCGTCGAGGAAATACTTGCCAAGCACGACATGCACGTCAGCCGCGGGTGGTGGAACCGCACCCGGGCAAACCACTACCGCTTTGTGGATCAAAACATCAAGGACAACGCCGCCACGGAGCCCTGGAGCTGCCATTAGGGTGACAGCACTCCCAGCACCCACTCAAAGCCCAGGCTTGCCCCGAGCAAAACCGCCAGGGTGAGATAAAGCACCGCCCCGGACCCGCGGCCCAGCACGTGCACCTCGCCCCGGGGCTCCTTGAACACGGTCACGGCGATCACGCGCAGGTAGTAGTACAAAGACACCAGCGTGTTCAGGGCCGCCGCTGCGGCAAGCCAGGTATACCCCGCCGCGATGGTCACCTCGAACAGCAAAAACTTGCCGAAAAAGCCCACCAGCGGCGGAATGCCCACCAGCGACAGCAGCGCCACCGCCAGCGCGGCGGTGACCAGCGGCCGACGGTAGGCCAGGCCGTGGTAGTCCTCGATGGCCGTGCGCC
Source organism: Halomonas cibimaris (assembly GCF_055379665.1). Taxonomy (NCBI): domain Bacteria; kingdom Pseudomonadati; phylum Pseudomonadota; class Gammaproteobacteria; order Oceanospirillales; family Halomonadaceae; genus Halomonas; species Halomonas cibimaris. The sequence goes on along the minus strand of NZ_AP043828.1, from coordinate 1,516,929 downwards.
CCCGCAGGTAGGTGACCACGGCAAACGCCAGCAGGTTGGCCAGCGCATAGGCCGCGAGGAACGCCAGCAAGGCCGCCTGGCCCCCCACGCCGCTTTGAATCACCACAATGGCCATCAGCATATAGCCGGACTGGGACACGCTCGACCAGCCCAAAAGCCGCCTTACGTCCGTCTGGGCAAGGGCTGCCAGGTTACCCAGCGTCATGGTAGCGACGGAAATCAGCGCAATCACCCCGGGCCACATCAGGGTGTCAGGCAACAGCGTGACAAAGCGGGCCAGCGCCACCGCCGCGCCGATCTTGGGAATCACGGTCAAAAACGCCGCCACCGGCGCCGGGGCCGCCTGGGCCACATCGGGCATCCAGGCGTGGGCCGGGGCCGCCCCGAGCTTGTAGGTTAACCCCGTGATGATGCAGACCACCGCAATGCTGAGCGCGAGGGTGTCGGTGCCGGCGTGAAAGACCTCGGCGGCCCGGGCGTAGTCGGTATCGCCCACCAGGCCGAATACAATCACCACGCCAATGGTCAGTAGCGCATTGGCCAGCGCGCCGATAAGAAAGTACTTCATCGCCGCTTCCAGCGCCGGGGTGAAGCCGCGATGGTAGGCCGCCAGCGGATAGCCGGCGGCGGAAGACAGCAGCACCCCGACCACCAGCTCCATGGCGTCGTGGGCGGACGCCATCATGATCGCGCCCAGCAGCGAAAACAGGCACAGCGCGTAATACTCGCCGTGGCGCGGATCGCTGCGCATCCAGTCCGGGGACAGCGCGACCGCCACCGCGGCGCTGAGAAGCATCAACAGCTTGGCGGCAACGGCCATGTCATCTATGACCCAGACGCCGGAAAACACCGGCCCCGCAGGCGCCTGCCACTGGGCGAATGTCCCGGCACCCGCCGCCAGCAGCGTGATAAGCGCCACCGCGGCGGCCCACGCCTGACGCTTACGCGGAACAAACGCGGCCAGCAGCACAATCGCCACTGCGCCCAGCAGCAGCGTGATTTCGGGGAGCAAATGACCCAGGGGCATCAGCGACCTCCGATCAGCAGCACGCCGGCGTTATCGATCACCTGCAGGAGAAAACCGGGATACACCCCGACAATCACCACTCCCAGGCCCAGCACGCTGAGCACCGTAAGCTCCGCGCGGTTGAGGTCCTTGAACTCGATTAACGCATCCGGCAGCTTGCCGAAAAACAGCCGGCGCAGCATATCCAGAAACAGCGCGGCGGTGACCAGAATCCCCACCACCGCCAGCACCGCAAGCCACGGGTAGACGGCAAAGGTGCCGGCAAAAATCTGAAACTCCGCGACAAAGCCCGCCAGCCCCGGCATGCCCAGGCTGGCAAACGCCAGCAGTACGGTCAGCCCGGCAAGCCTGGGCGCTCTGGACGCCAGGCCGCCGTAACCGTTCAGGTCGTAGCTGCCGGTGCGGTACCAGAAGCTGCCGCAGATCAGAAACAGCGCGCCGGTAATCAGCCCGTGGGCGACCATTTCCACCGTCGCCCCGGTAAGCGCCAGCTGCCTGGCCGCCAGGTTATCGCTGACGCTAGCGGCAATGGCGATGCCCAGCACCGTATAGCCCATGTGGTTGATGGAGGTATAGGCAATACGCCGCTTGAGATTCCCCTGACCCAGCGCCACCAGCGCCCCGTAAATAATCGCCACCAGCGCGATCGCCCCGACGACTAACGCATGGCGGGCAAACGTCTCCGGCAGCATCGCCAGCGGCAGGCGAATCATGCCGTAGGTGCCCATCTTCAGCAGCACGCCGGCCAGAATCGCCGAGGCCGGCCCCGGTGCGTCCACGTGGGCCTGGGGCAGCCAGGTATGCAGCGGTACCAGCGGCGTCTTTATCGCAAGCCCCAGCATCAGGCCAAAAAACACAAGCCCCGCATAGAGCCCGCCGCCGGCCAGCGGCTGCTGCTGGATAATCAGGCGCATATCAAAGCTGGGCGTCTCCAGCGAGAGATACAGGCCGATAATCCCCAGCAGCAGCGCCAGCGAGCCGGCAAAGGTAAACAGGAAGGTAACTATTTAGCTCATGCTGCCTGATCCAGCTCGTCCTCTCGCATGAAGGCAGGCACCTCACCGGCAAACAGTTGCTCCAGCGCCGTGTGCGCCGCCAGGCCCTGTTTAACGGCCGTCGAGAGGAAACTGCGCATCCGACAGAAGATCTCCGCCCCTTCCCACGAGCGGAAACAGCCCGAGATCTTCTGCTGGACCTTTGTCATCCGCAGGTCGCGCTCTCCCTGGTTGTTGGTGAAGGGAACGGCAGGATCCTCGAGGAAGCGCAGCACGTCATCCTCATACGCCCGGAGGCGTTCGAGCAGGTTGCGCGCTTTGGTGCGCCTGGTGCGCCCACGGGTTCCGGGGGGTGGCCTGGCCGGTGGCGGACATTCGGCCTCACCCTCCGCCAGGCAGTCCCGGTAGCGAACTCGCCAGCGCTGCGCCTCGTCTGCCGGGAGGCAGCCTCCCGCCTCATCGACGGCGCGATTCATGGCCAACAGCCGATCATGCAGCGACGTCGCCCAGGTTTGCTGGTCGTTGTCCCGGACGCCGGTCAGTTCGCGAAGGTGATGGGCATTGCACAGCGCGTGCCGGCAATCGTGGTAGCGGTAATAGGGCTTCCAATGATCATGCACCAGTACTCCCTGGACGTAAGGCAGGATGCCGATGGCGTCCATGGCCTCCTGGCCGCGCTTTGCATGAGGCGCCAGGTAGGTCAAGGCTTCATTCGAGGCGCAGTGCAGCCAGTAGCGCTTGCCACCGACCTGCATCCCGGTTTCATCGGCATGCACGGTAGCCGCTTCACGTAGCGCCGGGATCACCCACTCGGCAAAGGGCTCGGCTCGTCGGCAGGCCTCCTGGTTGAAGGCAAACAGGGTGCCGGTGCTCAGTGACAGGCCATACTGCGACGTCAGCAGCTCCCGAATGCGCGCATAAGGCAGCAGCTGGTATTGGGAGAGATAGACGGCATGCGCCTTGAGACGCGGGCCATACTGGATCGGGCGGGTCACGCCGTCGGGAAACGGCGCTACATGGCGTTGGCCCCGATCATCCTCCAGCACCTCGGCCTGGTACTCGGTCACCACCGACTGGATCACGATGTCCTGGACCTGACGCTTCTCAACGCCGACCGAGTGATACGCTCTCCCCTTGTTGGGCAGAGTGCGGCGATCGACGCGCAACGATACGACCTCATCCGGGTCGGTAACCGGCTCCAGCGTCCTGCCTTCGTGACCCGGTTGCCCGCCGGGGCGACGCTCGCCCTTTGCCCGGGAGCGGCGTTGGCGGTTGAGGTCCTGTGACGGCGGCTTGCTGCTATTGCGGCTGCTGGTCGCCAGCCGGTCCGCCATCAGCTTGACCAGCAGCATCAGGACGTCGATCGCGGCGCGCAGCGAAGGAGAGACCGTGCGGTCTTCCTTGAGCTGCTGCCGGACCCGCTCGAGGGCCTCGTCGACGTTGATATCTCTGATGGTCATGTTGCCTGCTGGGTGGGGGAGTCGAATGACGGTACTATGCCTGAAGGAACAGCGGGTTGGCGAGTCTCACCCGACGCCACCTGAATAGTTACACAGGAAGAACGTCAGCGCGGAGCGCTGGGGCCGGCCGTGCCCCCAGCGCCCAATGAGGAAGTACATGCCCACCAGGCTTAGATCAAAAAACACGTAAAACAGCAGCAGATCCAGCACCAGAAATACCGCCAGCGACGTGGCCATCAAGAACAGCATCCAGCCGTAATACTGATGCGCCGGCGCGGGCTGCGCGTCTTTTGGGGTATCCAGCGGGTAGGCAACGGCGGCGACAAAAATCAGCGCGCTCATGGTCACCACCGCCAGCGCGATGCCGTCGACCCCGACCCGATAGGCCACGCCGATGGACGGCACCCAGGGCACTTCCCATACGTGTTGAAAGAGCGGCCCGTCGGGATCGAAACCAAACCAGGCCACGACAAGAATCAGCAGCGCGGCAGCTGCTACCAGGGTGGCAAAGGCGCGGGCGCTGCGCGCCGTCCAGCCCGGGACAAAAGCCAGCAGCAACGCACCCAATAACGGTAAGCACCAGGCCAGGGTCAACATCACGGGGTTTGCTCCTTACAGCGCATCGCCGATTAACAGCAGGATCAATAAAACGGCAAAGCCGATGGCCATACCGGCGTAGTAATGATGGGTCTGCCCGGACTGGGTTTGACGCGCGCGGCCGCCGCCGCGATTGGCCAGCCGGGAAAGGGTTTCGGGCAGCCGTTCCGACAGGGCTTCGCCGGCGGTCGCGCCGAACGCAGCTATCCGGGTCACCGCCGACGCGCTGCCGTGCAGGCTGGCCTCGACGCCCTCCGCATCGCGCCGGGCCAGAGCAGCGGCGGCGCGGGATGCCTGCCCGGAGAGCCGCAGGGTGGCGCTTTCCAGCACGTCGCGATCAAACCGCGCCAGGCCGCTGCTCAGCGCCACCACGGCGGTGCCCACGCCGCGCGTCAGGGGCTCAAGCCCCCACCAGCCACGGGCGAGGCGCACCCAGCCTTTTTGCCCGCGGGGACGGCCTCGCTGCACCAGCGCCGCGCCAAGACCAATGCCCGCTACCGCCAGCGCAAGCGATACGCCCAGCAGCCAGAGGTGGCTTTCCGCCAGCGCCCACGCCGGCGGCTGCAGCCAGCGCCGAGCCTCGGGCCACCACAAAAGGGAAAGCCCCAGGGTCAGCGCGCAGAGCGCACCCAGCGCCACACCCTCAAGCCGGCGAGTGCCTGAAAGCGATGACGCGCGCCGCCGGGCACGCCAGCCGCGAACGGGGCCAAACGCCGCCAGCTGAAAGCGCGTGGCGTACATGGCACTCAGCCCCCCGGCCAGCAGCACCCCAGCCGCCAGCCACGGCGAGGCGGCATAGGCCGCCGAGACGATTTGCTCCTTGGTCCAGGCCGCCCCCAGCGGCACCATGCCGGCTAGCGCCAGGGCGAAGGTGCCGCTAATCAAAGCGATCATCGGCAGGCGATCCCCCAGGCGCATGTCGTCAAGCTGATAGCTCTGAACCTTGCGCTCGGCCACGCCGGTGGTTAAAAACAGGCCGGCCTTGAAAAAGCCGTGGCTCAAGAAATGCAGCAGCGCCACGCCGGGGAACCCGGCGCCGATGGCCACCCACATCAGCCCGTACTGGGCCGAGGTCGACGCGGCCAGCAGCCGCTTGGCATGGCCCTGCATCAGGCTTGTCACGCCGCCCAAAAGCGCCGTTGCCAGCCCGATCAGCATAGTGGCCGGCATCAGCCACGCCACCTCCGCCAGCAGCGGCTGAAGCCGCGCCAGCAGGTACATGCCGGCGGCCACCAGCGTGGCGGCATGGAGCAGCGCCGACACCGACACCGGGCCGGCCATCGCAGCAAACAGCCAGGCAGAGAACGGCACCTGGGCCGACTTGGCCACGGCGGCGAGCAGAATGCCCGCCGCGGCCACCTGCAGCAGGCCGCCGTCCAGTTCGGCCAGCTGCTGATAGTCAAAGCTGCCGCTGCCCGCGAACACGGCTGCGGCGGCGATATACAGCCCCAGATCGCCAAAGCGCGTGACCAGAAAGACCTGAGCGGCGTTTTTCACCGTGTCGCCGCTCTGCCAGCGGTGAAGCACAAGCGCCCAGGAACAGGCCCCGATCAGCTCCCAGGCCACCAGCAGGGTGAGCAGATCCCGGGCCAGCACCAGCATCTCCATGGCCCCCACAAAGGCCACCATGATTGCCAGCAGCCGGCCCAGCGGGGCGCGCTCGTGGGCACCGGCGAACAGCACCACCGGAAGCGCCATAAGAGGGATCGCCAGCGCCATGAATTGACTCGCCGGTGTCAGCCCCACCTTCAGCGCCAGCGCGGCGTTCAGCGTGTAGCTGCCCTGCCATGGCTGAATGCTCCCCGGGATCAGCGTGCCCGCAACGATCGTGGCGATAGTTGCCACCAAAGCGAGCAGCGCCAGCAGCGTGACGCCCACCCGCCCTTCTCGGCGGCCGACAAGGTAGATCAGCGGTGCCATGAGCACCGGCAGTAACGGGGCAATCCACAGCATCATGTTGTCAGCCCTTCAGATCCGCGATGGACTCGGTGACATCCGCCTGCTTGCCGCGATACACCGCCACGACAAGGGCAAACCCCATGGCCATTTCAATGGCCATGACCGCCATGACCACAATGGTCAGAAGCTGCCCTTCGGGCGCGCCGGCACCGCTCATGGCCCAGAAGCCCACGGCCGCCAGCATCACGCCGTTAAGCATCAGCTCAAGCCCCATCATCAACATCACGAAGGACTGCTGGGAAAGCGTGCCGTAAATGCCGATGCCGATCAGCGCCGCTGCCAGCAGCAATACCGCGGTCAAGGTCATGGTCCGCTCCTGTTAGTGGCCGTGGTGATGGTGATGGTGCCCGCCGGCTTCTTCGCTTTTTTCGGGCATGCCTGCCGGGTCCCCGCCGGGTTCAAGTCCCGGCGGCATCGAGCCGTGCTGGGCCGAGCCAAAGCGCCCCCGGGGGCTTGAAAGCACCACCACGCCAATCATGGTGGCCAGCAGCACAACGCCTGCGGACTCGAATATCAGCATCGAGTCGCCCATCAGCTCATGGCCCAGGGAGGCCACAGGCTCAAGATCCGCCGGCAGCGCCTGCTGCGGGAAGCCGGCCAGCAGCGCCATGGCCGCGAGTATGGCAAAGCCGGCCACCCCCGCGCCGATGGAAAGTTTGTGCTGGTGCACCATCATCATGGGATTGAGGCCCGCCGGGTTCATCATGAACATCACCATGAACAGCGCCATGACCATCATCTCGACGCCCATCATGAAAAACATCGCCACGCCCAGGTACACCGCCGACAGCAGCAGCATGATCGCGCCCACGGCAATAAAGGACAGCAGCAGAAAAAACGAGGCCCGCACCATGGAGTCAGTGCGAAACACCCGCCACCCGGTATAAACGGCAAACACCGCGAGCAGCCAAAAGGCCACATCCACACCGATAGAAGTGTTCATAAAAGCGCCACCACTCCGGCCCAGACAAGATCGACAAACGAAAGCGGCAACAGCACCAGCCACATCAGGCTCAGACACCGCGACGGAGAAACCACCGCAAACCAGCGCCCCAGCCCGGCCAGCACGGCGAGCACCGCCAGCATCTTGAGCACCACCCACAGCGGCCCGGGCAGCCACGGCCCCAGCCAGCCGCCGAGAAACACCGTAGCCGCAATGCCGCTAAAGGCCACCAGCATGGCGCTGCGGGCAAGCGCCCACACCAGCCGCGGCGGGCCTGACACCGCAACGCCGGTACCGCCGGCCATATCCCGGGTGTCGGCCAGGTTGAACGGGCCGCGAAAGGTCAGCGCCAGCCCCACCAGCAAAAACAGCGGCAGGCCCAGCGGCTGGCGCACGATGTTCCACACGTCCTCCTGGGAGGTCACGATTTGAGTCAGCGCCAGCGACTCCGCCGGCAGCGCCGCTCCGATCAGCACAAACATGCTGATCAGAAGGTAGGAGAGCCCCAGCGCCACGTAGCGATAGGCCCCCATCAGGGCAAAATGGCTGTTGGCCGACCAGCCGTGGAGAAATATCACCACGGTGGCCAGCGCCTCCACGCTGCCCCACAGCACCAGGCTGGTGGCCAGATCCGTCGCCACCCAGTCACGCGACCAGGGCACCAGCGCCAGCCCCACCGCCGCCAGCGCGAGATACAGCGCCGGTGCCAGCCGCCAGCCCCAAAGGTCCGGCGCTTCGGTGGTGTTGGCCTGCTGGACCAGCAGCCACGCGCCCCGGCTCAAGGGGCTCAGCCACACGCTTTGCGCCTGTGGCGGCCCCAGCAGGCGCGCGGCCAGGCCGTCCAGCACCGCCCAGAGATACACGCCGCCGCCCAGCACGGCAAACACCAGCACCGGCGGCCAAAACAGCTGTTCGAGCATCACGGATGCGGCCATGGCGACACCTCCGCTACGTCCAGACTGGCCACGGTGGCCAGCGCCTCGCTCCACTCAAGCCCCGGCAGCTGGTTTTCCAGCAGCTCATGGGCGCTGCCCGTTCCCTGCGGCAGCTCGATCGAATCGGTCGCGGCCGTGACGGCGTCGCCTTGCTCGGCCCGGCCAATCAGCCGCAGGGACTGCTGGATTTCCGCCAGGCGCTGGCGCCAGCGCGCCGGCACGTCGCCGGCCTGCTGGGTAACGGGGGAAAACCCCAGCCGGCGGTAGCCGTCATCGGCGTGGCGGGCATCGTCTTCTACGCCGGCTGCGCGGGCGGCCACGCCGCCCAGGGCCCGGGCGTCTTCGCCCTCAAGCGTGGCACCCCGGGGCAGATACAGGGCAAAAAAACCGCGGCGAACCAGCGCCCGCTCAAACGCCGTGAAGGCTTTATCCAGCGCCTGGACGGGCCGGCTGTCGCACTGCTCGGCGAGGGCCAGCGCGCGCCGGGCAAGACCCGGCAGGTGCGCCAGCCCCAGAGCGTGAAAAAAAGCGTATAGATGATGTTGAACGCGCTTGCGCTCCAGCTCGGCGATGGCCACCGGCCGGCTTTGGGCCTCAACAAAAATTTGCGGCACGGCCTGGGGAAACGCCGGGGACACCACGGCAAACTGCTGCACGATATCGCCCTGCAGCGCCACCTCGGCTGCGAGCCCCGCCGGCCACAGCGGAAAAAACGGCCCCAGCCGAAACGTCAGCACGTCCAGCGCCAGGCCGTCGCGCAGATCCGGCGTGGGCGGCATGGCCATGGGCCGGCCGTAGGGCACGCCGCCCATCATGCCTTCACCGCCGTGGCCGTCGTCACCCAGCCCCTGCCAGGGGTTGGGCGGAGTATCCGGCAGCAGCCGGGGGGCGGTGTCCTGCTCCCGGGTGATCAGCCGGCGCCAGGTCTTTTTCACCGCGCCGGGCAACGCCGCCGGGTCATCGATGATGACGGCGCCGGGCTGATTCAGCTCCAGCAGCGGCTCGCTTTGGTACCAGAGCGTGGCACAAGGGGCCGGCAGCTGGTCGTGCACCCGGCGCAGGGCGTCTTGCAAATGGGGCGGCACGCCGCCGGCGACCAGCAGTATCGCGGCGTGGCGCGGGGTGTCCACCAGCGCAATGCCGGGGTCCCGGGCCAGCCGGTACAGGGCGTCTTCCCCGTGCATGCCCAAGGCCGGAAACACCGTGGCCGGGCCGCGCACGGCCAGGCGCGAAAGCCAGCTTACTGCCACTTGAACACTCCCTCTCGCCAGCCGTATACAATGCCGACGCCGAGGATGGACAAAAACATGCCCATTTCCATCACCGCTTTCATGCCTTGTTCCACATAGACCGCGGCCCACGGGTACATGAACATCATCTCCATTTCGAAGGCGATCAATAAAAGCGTCATGGGATAGTAGCGTATGTGGTAGCGGCTCCAGGCGTGGGTATCCGGCGTGCCCCCGCCCAGAAACGGCGCCCGCTGGGGGTAGGTCGGGCTCGCGCCGTGCCGGCCCGGCCACCGCTGCAGCAGCAAACCGCCGCCCAGCCCCAGCAGCAATATCAGTAGAAGCGTCAGCAGCTCCATGATAACCCTGCCTTACAGATGCGCATAATGGTGGTCTATGATGCTTTTACGTGCAGTTTGATACCTTTGCCCGGCACTCAGGTCAAGGTCGCGCACCGGCGCCGTTCACACCCAGAACGGCGCGGCCAGCACCGCGTAGCGCAGCGTCTTGGCCAGCGCCACAATGGGCAGAAAGCTCCACAGCGGCTCGCGCATGATGCCGGCGATCACGGTCAGCGGGTCCCCCACGACGGGCATCCAGCTCAGCAGCAGCGACCAGCGGCCGTAGCGGTGATAGGTGCGCCGGGCCCGGGCCAGCCCTTTCTCGCTGGCGGGAAACCAGCGCTTATGCTGCAAACGTTCCACGTAAAGCCCCAGCAGCCAGTTGAGCGTCGAGCCCAGGGTATTGCCCGCAGCGGCCACCGCCACCAGCGTCCAGACCATGTGCTGATCATGGAGCAAAAGCCCCACCAGCACGGCCTCGGACTGCATGGGCAACAGCGTCGCGGCCCCCAGCGCCGTCAAAAAAAGCCCCGTGTAGCCTGTCAGTCCGTCCATTTTTCCTCATCGGCCGGCAAGCCCGGTGTCACGTTCAAGTGCGCGTTGCCGCCACCCTTGCTTTTGCGGCAAACGAATACGGCGGTAGCATGTCGTCTGTCATCCTCAAACCGGATACCGGGGCCACGACAAAGCCGGCCTGTCCGGCTGCATCCACGCCCAGAGGTAGCCTGCCATGAAGCTATTGTTTCTCGAAGACGACGATCTGCTGGCGGAAAGTTTGATCGAAAGCCTCAAAGACCACGGGTATCGAGTGGATCTGGCCCCCTCTCTGGCGGTGGCCGGCTCGCTTATGAAAACCGAAGACTACGCGCTGGTCATTCTCGATCTCGGCCTGCCCGACGGCTCGGGTTTGCGCCTACTGTCGCAGTGGCGACAGGCAGGCTGCCTTACGCCGGTGCTCATCCTCACCGCCCGGGATACCTGGGAAGACAAGGTCAACGGCCTGGAAACCGGCGCCGACGACTACCTGACCAAGCCCTTCCACGAAGCCGAACTGATCGCGCGCATCAAGGCGCTGTTGCGCCGGCGCACCGGCCATGTCGCCGCACGGCTCACGCTCAACGGTATCTCGCTGGATGAAGCCAGCCAGTGTCTGAGCGTTGCCGGCGGGGACTGGCGCTCCCTGACCGGCACCGAGTTTCGCCTGCTGCGCTACATGATGCACCACGCCGACCGAGTGCTGTCCAAAGAGCGCCTGCTCAACCAGCTTTACGCACTCGACCAGGACGCGGCCGCCCCCAATCTGGTGGAGGTCTATATTGCGCGCCTGCGCCGCCATATCGGTAAACACATGATCCAGACCCGCCGTGGCCAGGGGTATGTCTTTGTTTCCCGTTAACCGGCGCAGCCTGCGCGTTCGCCTGCTGGCCTGGCTTTCGGGTATCGCCCTTGTGGTGACGGGCACCACCTGGCTTTTGCACGGCATTCTGCTCGAAGACCTGGCGCGCGACTTTCTCGGAGAGCGCCTGGAGCGAGAGGCCCGCTATGCCGTAGAGCAGCTGCAGCAGGGTGGCGTCTCTACCCCGGCGGTTTTGGAAACCGCCAGCCGGGGCTCGCAGATTTTCCACCACCTGTACGTGCTGCGCTTTGCGGGCAACGTATCGGCCTCCGACAAGCGCTGGCAAAGTGCGCTGGCCCCGCTGCTGAATCAGCGCAATGAAGCCCATGTGGAAGTCAGCCAGAACGGGCAGCACCTGCTGGTCTACCGGCAGCCTTTCGTGCTGGAAGGAAAGTCCGGCGTGCTGCTGGTGGGCGAAGACTTTTCCCGGGTGGAACAGGGCCTCTCGCAGCTGCACTGGTGGGTCGCCGGCATCTCGGCTGTGCTGCTGGTGCTGCTGATTACGCTGAACCTGTTTGCCGTCAACCGCGCGCTGATACCGCTGTCCCGCCTGCGCCGACAGCTCGAACAGCTTCAGCTGGGCAGGCGTGACCGCCTGTCCTCGGACGTGCCTGCAGAGCTGGACGGCCTGACTTCCCAGCTCAACCGCTTTATGGATGAAATCGACAGCCGCCTGCAGCGCTCCCGGGATTCCGTGGCCAACCTGTCCCACGCGCTCAAGACACCGCTGGCCGCCGTCACGCAAGTGCTGCGAGGGTCGCGCCCCATCGATGAAGCGCGGCGGCAAAAACTCGTTGAGCGCCTTGAGGAAATCCATGCGCTGCTGGACTCAGAGCTGCGCCGCTCGCGCATTGCCGGTCCTCACGCCGGGCGCATGTCACTGCCGCACCGGGACGCCTCGCGCCTGATAGACATGTTTCGCAGCCTCTACCCGGACAAGACGTTTCGTCTGGACACACAGGCCGACAAGGAGGCGCGCGTGCCGGTGGAATCCCAGGATTTCTCCGAAATGCTGGGCATTTTGCTCGATAACGCAGGGAAATGGGCACATCGAGACGTGACTTGCCGCCTGACCGTCACCGATGCGCTGCGTATCCGCGTGGCCGACGACGGCCCCGGCATCAGCGAACAATACCTGCCCCACCTGGGGCAGCGCGGCATGCGCCTCGATGAACAGCACCCCGGGTACGGGCTGGGCCTGTCGATTCTGGACCAGCTGGTGACCCGCTATGCAGGAAAGACACAGTTCAACGCCGGCGCTGCGGGCGGGCTTGACGTGCAGGTGACGATCCCCGTTGCCGACGGCGTTGATTGACGGCTTGTCAGCCGTGGTTCAGCTTTTTGCGTCATGGTGAACACCCTAAACGTCAGCGGGGGTATGAAAATGTCGCCTATTCAGCCTGATTTCAGACAAGCGGTGTATCAATGGCCCCTGACACCTTTCAAGGAGGCAGCACAATGACCAAAACGCTCATGATTGTAGCCCTGAGCCTGGCAGCCGCGCCCGTTTGGGCGACAGGAGAGCACAGCGGTTCTCACGCCGATCCGGCAAACGCCGAGCTCGACCGCACCATTGAATTCAACGCCGGGGACATGTGGTTTGACCCGCAAGCGCTACGCATAGCGCCGGGCAACACCGTCAAGTTCGTCGTCACCAACACAGGCCGCGTGAAACACGAATTCGTTATTGGAAACACCCAGGCGCAAAAAGAGCATCGCCTCATGATGCAAAAAAACCAAGGCCGCGGCCACGGCAGCGACGGGCACAGCCACGGCGGCGGCATGCCTTCGGTGACCGTGGCGCCGGGCGAAACCGCCACGCTTTTGTGGACCGCGCCTGAAGACGTGGACGCGCTGGAATATGCCTGCAACATACCCGGCCACTACGAAGCCGGCATGCACGGCACGATCAAACTTCAAGGCTAGTCCGGTTTCAAAGCCAGCCCGCTTTCAAGAATACCCTGCTTTCAAGAATAGCCCGCCCGGGGTGCGCCGTGCCCCGGGCGGGCCTGTTGATGCCGGCGGCCCTCATCTCGCAGTGCTCGCCCCCGGCCGGGCGATAGCCGCAAAGGCTACCGGCGGTTTCATGGGGGCAGGCACTTTCTCCCCGGCACTTTTCGCACGTACGCTACGATACCGTTAGCATGGAGGGCACTTTGCCTGCGGCACGCGCCCTTTAAGCGCTTGTGTCACGGCCTTTTTAACCACCGCGAGGACGCCATGTATCGCCTGCGCTACGTTTTTGGCCGGCTTTGCGCCACGCTGCTGGCCGCTACCCTGCCCTTGAGCATGCCGGTCAGTGCGGCGACGACCGACTACCGCCTGCCCTCGCTGGGCGGGGTCTCCCATGCCGCCAGCAACAAAGAAGCGCGCCTGGGCCGCGCCTGGCTGCGCCAGTTCCGCGCCCACGCGCCGCAGTGGCAAGACCCCGTGGCGCACGACTACCTTGACCGGCTGATCGCGCGGCTAGCACCCTACAGCCACCTTAACGGCGAGCTGCCCGTAAGCGTGATGGTGGATAACGGCTCGCTCAACGCCTTTGCCGTGCCTGGCGGTGTGATCGGCATCAACGCCGGGCTTTACGCCTTCGCCCCGGACGAAGGTGCGTTTGCCTCGGTGCTGGCCCACGAGCTTGGCCATCTGGCCCAGCGCCATTTTGCCCGGGGCCAAAAGCGCGCCGGGCAAACCCAGCTGCCCGCCATGGCCGCCATGCTCACCGGCATGGTGCTGGCCGCAAGCGGCGCGGGCAGCGCCGGGCTTGCCACCGCCATGGGCTCGCAGGCCGCGATGCTGCAAGATCAGCTGCGCTACTCCCGGCGCTTTGAACGCGAAGCCGACCGCATGGGCATGCAAACCCTGGCCGATGCCGGCTACCCGCCCGCCGACATGGTGCGCATGTTCCGCGCCATGCAGCGCATGGCGCGGCTGCAGGGCGACACCCCGCCGGAGTTTCTGCTCAGCCACCCGGTCAGCGAAAGCCGGCTCAGCGACGCCCAGTCCCGGGCGGCCCAGCTCACCGTCGCCGATGCCTATCAGGACGACACCCTGTATGACATGGTGCGCGCCCGGGCGCTGCTGCACCTGCACAGCAACGCCCCGCAGCAGGCGCTGACCACTCTGCGCCAGGACAGCGCCGCCAAGGGCGCCATCCGCTATCTCGAAGCGCTCATCGACGCCGAGCAAGGCCAAGCGTCGCGTGCGCTTGCCGCTATGGATCAACTGGCCGAACAGCACCCGGACCTGGCCTTGCTGCCGGCCTCGGCCGCCCGCATCGCCCTGAACGCACGCCGGGTCGACGACGCCATCCGCCGCGCCCAGCGGCTGCTGCGGCTGATTCCCGACTACCTGCCCGCCCGGCTGACGCTGGCCGAAGCCCAGCTCCAGCGCGCCCCCGAAGCCGCCTACCGGCAGCTGCGCGACATAACCGACGCCCACCCGGAAAACCCCCAGGGCTTTACCCTGCTGGCCGAAGCCGCCGGGCGCAGCGGTCACGTCGCCGAAGGCCGCCTGGCCAAGGCAGAATACCTGCAGCTGACCGGGCGCATTGACAAGGGCATCCGCCAGCTGGATCTGGCTCTGGACGCCGCCAAACGCAACAACCGCCCGGGGCTTGAGGCGCGCATCGCCTCCCGCCGGGAAGCGTTTATCGACTACCGCGAAGCACTGGAGGAATTTTCGTAACCGCCGCCGGCCCGGCTACAGCCCTTGTGCTGCAGGCCGGCGGGCCCGGCAAGAGCGGACTGCCGCGCGCAACGCTACGCCGAGGCGCTGCATTACGCGTTAAAGTTGAGCATGCGCTCCAGCGGCGCCAGCGCTTTTTCGCGCAGCGCATCGCCGACGTGAATTTCGCCGCGGCCCTCGCGCAGCGCGCCGGCCAGGTTATCCAGCGCGTTCATCGCCATCCACGGGCAGTGAGCACAGCTTTTGCAGGTGGCCCCGTTGCCCGCCGTGGGCGCTTCAAACAGGGTTTTCTCCGGCACGGCCTGCTGCATTTTGAAGAAAATCCCCCGGTCGGTAGCCACCACCAGGGTGTCGTGGGGCAGCGCTCTGGCCGCCTTGATCAGCTGCGAGGTTGAGCCGGCCACGTCGGCAAGGGCCACCACCGAGGCCGGAGATTCCGGGTGCACCAGCACGGCGGCCTCGGGGTACAGGCGCTTCATGTCTTCCACACCCCGGGCCTTGAACTCTTCATGGACGATGCAGGCGCCGTCCCACATCAGCATATCCGCGCCGGTTTTCTGCTGAATATAGCCGCCCAGATGCTTGTCCGGCGCCCAGAGGATTTTTTCCCCCCGGGCCTGCAGGTGCTCGATCACGTCCACCGCGATGGAGGACGTTACCACCCAGTCGGCGCGCGCTTTTACCGCCGCTGAGGTGTTGGCGTAGACCACCACGGTGCGCTCCGGGTGGGCGTCGCAAAAGGCGCTGAATTCGTCCGGCGCACAGCCCACGTCCAGCGAGCAGGTGGCCTCAAGGGTGGGCATCAGCACGCGTTTTTCCGGCGAGAGAATCTTGGCGGTTTCCCCCATGAAGCGCACCCCGGCCACCACCAGGGTCTCGGCTTCGTGGCGGGCGCCGAAGCGGGCCATTTCCAGCGAGTCGGCCACGCAGCCGCCGGTCTGCTCGGCCAGCTGCTGGATGGCGTCGTCGGTGTAGTAGTGGGCCACCAGCACGGCGTTTTGCGCTTTGAGCAGACGCTTGATCTCGGCTATGCGGGCCTCGTCCTCGGCGGAGCGACGGGTGGGGCCGTAAGCGGCGGGGGCAAGCGCAGGCGCGCTCGCCGGAGAAGGCATGATTGTCATTGTGTCTACCACTGCGATAAACAGGGAATCCCCCTGTTGAACATCGATCGCGGCGCGCTCGGTACGCGCCGCGCCCCGGGCCGGCCGCGGCGTCTTTCGCGGGGGCCGGCCCTGTGCACCGCCGGCTATTTTGCCGGGAGAAAACGCGCCGTGGCAAGCATGCCCCGTCCGGGCGGCGGCCTACAGGCAGGTCTGCTCTTCCGGCGTTATGCCAAACAGCGCGTTAACCGCCCGGTTAAGCTTGGCCTCGGCGGCGGCCAGCACTTCGTCCAGCCGGGCGACTTCGGCCTGGCGGGCCATAAAGTAGTCTTCCCAGTCGTCGCGCTCGGCCAGCGGGATCAGCACGTCCCGGGCCTTGAGCTTAAAGCTTTTTTTCACCTCGGCCTGCAAGGTCTTGAAGTCCTGCTGCCACCACTGGCGGCTTTTGGTGTTGAGCTTGGGGTTGTGGCCTGCAGGGCAAAGATCATCGCACAGGCGCTGAGCGAAGCGCTCTGCCACCCGCTGGCGCTGCTCGGCGGTGTGCTGGCAGTGCTCGGCGAGCTTGGCGATGGCGGCCTGCTCTGCGTCGGACGCCGGCGGAATCGGCAGCGTTTCCACATATTGCGCTTTGTAGCGATAGTAACCACCACGCGCTCGCGTGCTAGTTGCGCGGAAAATAAAATCGACTGCCTTTGAATTTAAAAGCCCCATGAGAAACGTGTCAGCATATGGAATAAAAAAGGCTGTATCGGCAAGGAAATGACCACTTTTATCAAGCGACATTTTGCTCATTTCAGATATATCTGGATACACAATTTTTGTTTTATAAAAATTTTCGTGATAGGCCACCACGCTACTAATTTCATACCATTGGTGCCCGCTTGAAGAGCGCCCTTCCAGCTCATTCTTAAAACCCATTAAATAGTTTTTAATAGCTGGATACGCATCAATATCCATTCCGCGCCGGGCAAATATCAGCCATCGCTGCCGGTTCTGGGCATGCCACTTTTTCAGGTCCTTGCCTTCCAGGAAGGGCTTGAGCACCTCGGCTGAGGCGGGGTCTTCGGCCACCAGCGCATCCCGGGTTGCCTGGTCGATTACAAAGGCTTTGTTACAGCCGGTTTTAATCCCGTATAGCGGCGAGCCGTACACGTCTTTCAGGCTGGGGTACGGCGTGCCGTCGTCGGCGTGGGTGAGCTTGTGGCGCAGCGCGGCCAGGGTTTCGTCTTCCAGCTGCCAGCCGGCTTCATTCAGCCGGCTTTGCGGCATGGTGCCGTAGGCCTGGTTAAAGCGCTGGCCCAGGTTTTCCGGCAGATCATCGGTCAGATTGAGTATTTCCAGCCGGTGGTCCGACGCCGGCGCGGCGTTTTCCATCACCAGAATGGCCGGGTAGGTGGTCACGCCTTCAAACAGCTGCAGATCGCCGAAATCCACCACGCTTTGCAGGCAGGTGCGCTCGGCCAGGTAGCGCCGCAGGGGCGTGCCGGCGTTGGTTTTAAAAAACGTCGAGGAGCTGATGTAGCCCAGCAGGCCACCGGGTTTGAGCAAGTTAAGCCCCAGCTCGAAAAAGTAGGCGTACAGGTCGGCTACGCCGTGATAGACCTGATAGCCGGCCTCAAGCCAGGGTTTTAGCGCGGCAAAGCGCTCCTGGCGCACGTACGGCGGGTTGCCCAGCACCACGTCAAAGCCGCCGTCGGCAAAGATGTCGGGGAAGGCCGCATGCCAGCAAAATTCGCTGCCCGCGGCAGGCCGGGTCAGCCCCAGGCTGTTGCCGTCGCGCAAACAGGCGTCAAGGCTGGTCAGCGGCTTGCCGCGCTCGGCGGTTTTCAGCCAAAGCGAGAGTTTGGTGATTTCGATGGATTCGGCGTTGATATCCACGCCGTACAGGTTGTGGTTGAGGATTTCCTTGTTGAGATCGAGCACGCCGGGCTGGCCGGTAAGCTCGGCGAGCTTGTCGTTGATGCGCTGGTACTCGGCGTGAAGAAAGTCAAAGGCGGCAAGCAAAAACGCCCCCGAGCCGCAGGCGGGGTCAACCACGCGGATATGCTGCAGCGCGTCCTGCCAGGCGTACCAGAACTTCAGCTCGGTCTGCTTGCCGCGCTTCCACTGGATGCTGCCGTCGTTTTTCAGCTGGCCGTAGCTTTCCAGCAGGCGCGAAAACCGGCGCTGCAGATAGCGGCCCAGGGTTTGCTCCACCATAAAGGCGGTAATGTTATCCGGGGTGTAGACCACGCCGTGCAAGGCACGCTGCCCGCGTACCGAGCGGGCGTTGTCTTGCGGGGTGATGACGTCGCCGCGCGCCAGCTGCTCGGCCAGCGTTTCCAGATCGGTAATCGACTGCTCGAAAATACGCCCGAGCACGGTAACCGAGACCTCTGAGGCAAAGTCATACTCGGCCAGATCCTTGAACGCCTCGCACAGCTCGTCGCTGACGCAAAGGCTGTCAAGCTCGGCGTCTTCGGCAAACAGACCGCCGTTATAGGCGGGAATGTTCAGCGCCTTGCTGCCTTTATCAACGGCGCGGAAAAGCCCTTTGAAGTTGTCGTACACCGGGCGCGGGTTGTAGGGGTCGGCGTGCTGGTAGGCCTGGGCAATCGCGCTATCCGGGATCAGCCCGGTATCTTCGGCGAAGGCCAGAAACAAAATGCGGTCCAGCAGCTTTTGCGCAACGGGCACCAGCCTGGCCGCTTCCCACTCGGGGTTGGCGGCCATCAGATGCACAATCAGCGTTTCGCGCAGGCGCTTGTAGTCCTGATAAAGCCGCGCGGTGATGTCCTTGTCGGCCTGCTGGGTCTGGCGCAGCAGCGCAAGCGGGCGGTCGTTGAGCAGATTATCGGCGCTTAAGCACAGCTGAAAACGCGCGTACTCCCAGGGGTCATCCAGCGCGGCCAGGTCAAAGGTCTCGTACACCAGCGAGGTTTCGCCGACGTGGTACAGGCGGATTTCGCAGTAGTTGGTGACCAGCACCCACTCCACGCCCTTGACATCGCGGGCATATTCCCAGGCTTGCTGCACCGGGCTTTTGTGCCGGCCGGGCATGATGGCATCGAGATCGCGGGTTTTCGCGCCTTTGACTTCCAACACGGCCTTGACCCGGTCGCGCTCACGTTCACCGTAAAACTGCCCCAGGGCGATATCCACCGCGCCGCGGGCAATGCCGTACTCCCGCGCAACGGTATAGCACTCCCCCTGGCCGAAGCTTTCATAGCCCAGCAGCGTGCCCAAAATCCGCTGGGTAAACGGCGCGTGCAGCGCCACCTCGTTCTGGCGCTGTATATCACCGCTGACAATGCTGTTTTTCCAGGCGGTAATCGTCGCCAGGTGATCTTGCGGTATTGCGGTGGGCGGCTGTACGTGCTTTTTGAGCACCGCGTCGGCTATCAGTGACATAGCGCCGGGTTCCTTTAGCGAAAGCGAATCTGGCCGGCATCATAGCACGCTCGGTCATACAGCACGCTCGGTGAAGGCGCACGCCTGTCGGAAGTCGCCGCGCGGCATATCCAGCCACAAAACAAAACGCCCCCGGCAGAAAACTGCCGGGGGCGCTGAATCTGGTGGGTCGTGTAGGATTCGAACCTACGACCAATTGGTTAAAAGCCAACTGCTCTACCAACTGAGCTAACGACCCGTTAGCAGGTTCGATGGTGGGTCGTGTAGGATTCGAACCTACGACCAATTGGTTAAAAGCCAACTGCTCTACCAACTGAGCTAACGACCCCCTCGAACGGATGCATATACTACGGATAAGGCCTTCCGCTCGCAAGCGTTTTTTTGCTTTTTTCGAAAGGGCTTAGCGCCGCGGGCGTTTGGGCTTGGGGTTGCGCATGGCCTGCACCGGGCGGCGCTTGTTTTTGTCGCGGCTCCAGCGGTTTTTCTCATCCGGGGTCAGCTCAGGGACCTTGCGCGCGGGCAGATCGGCCAGGGCGGCCAGGTCGTCCACTTCGTCCTGGCTAAGCTCTACCCATTCTCCGGCTTTGGCCCGCTTGTCAAGGAAGATATTGCCGTAGCGCACGCGCTTCAAGCGGCTGACGGTAAGCGCCTGGGATTCCCAGAGCCTGCGCACCTCGCGGTTGCGGCCCTCAAGAATCACTACGTGAAACCAGGTGTTGATGCCTTCGCCGCCGAATTCCTGCACGTCGGTAAAGCGCGCCGGGCCGTCTTCGAGCATCACGCCTTCCACCATGGCGACGACGTTTTCCTGCTTGACCTCGCCCATCACGCGCACGGCGTATTCGCGCTCGATCTGGGTGGAGGGGTGCATCAAGCGGTTGGCCAGCTCGCCGTCGGTGGTGAACAGCAAAAGCCCGCTGGTGTTGATGTCCAGCCGGCCAATGGCGATCCAGCGCTCGCCTTTCAGCCGCGGCAGGCGCTCGAACACCGTGCGCCGCCCTTCGGGGTCCTTGCGGGTGCAAAGCTCGCCTTCGGGCTTGTTGTACATGATCACCCGGCGCGGGGTTTCCTGCTCGGCTTTCAGCGTTACCGGGCGTTCGTCAAAGGCGACGCTGTCCCGGGGCTCGACGCGATCGCCCAGGGTGGCAAGCGCGCCGTTGACCTTGACGCGCCCGTCGGCAATGGCGGTTTCCATTTCACGGCGCGAGCCCAGGCCCGCGCGGGCCAGCACTTTCTGCAGCTTTTCGCCGCTGGGGGCCGGCTTGTTTTCGGGGGTTTTATTCTGACGCATGGTCGTCTGACCTCTTGGAATGCTCGTCCGGGCGCTCGTCGTCCTGTGCCGGGCGCCCGGCACGGGCCGCCAGCCGTGCTTCCAGATCGGCAAAGCTCAGCGGCCGGGTTAACGCCGTCGCGGCGTGGTGGTCGGCATCGCGCTTTTCCGGCGCTGCCGTCTTGAAGGGCGCATCGTGGCGCGTTTTTTCATCCTCGGCAAGGGCTTTTTGCCCCGCGTCGTCCTCGCCTGCCAGCACGTGGGCAGGCGGCAGCGCGTCCAGGGTTTTCAGGCCGAAATCGTCGAGAAAACCGCGGGTGGTGGCGTACACCGCCGGGCGGCCGGGCACATCGCGATGCCCGACGATGCGAACCCAGCCGCGCTCGGAAAGCGTGCGCATAATCGAGCTTGAGACGCTCACCCCGCGCACCTCCTCGATGTCGCCCCGGGTGACCGGCTGGCGGTAGGCAATCAGCGCAAGGGTTTCCAAAAGCGCCCGGGAATAGCGCGCCGGGCGTTCGTCCCACAGCCTTGAAACCCAGGGGGAAAACCGCGGGCGAATGCGCAGCTGGTGGCCGGAAGCGCTTTCCACAAGCTCCAGCACGCCGCTTTGGTAGCGGTTGTGCAGCCGGCCAAGCGCCAGGCGCAGCTCGCCCCGGGCCGGGCGCTCGGCCTCGGCGAACAGCGCTTCCAGCCGTTCAACGCCCAGCGGCTCGCCGGCGGCCAGCAGCGCGGCTTCGATGATCTCGTCAAGGGTGGTGCCCGGGGCGTCGCTCATGGGGAGTCCTCGTCGGCAAAGGCGGATTCGCCGCCGTCCGCATCGTGCTCGACGGCCTCGGGCGCAGCGGCCCGGGCGCGAACGTGAAGGGGGGCCAGCGGCGCGTTTTGTACGATATCAATCACGGCTTCCTTGGCCAGCTCCAGCAGCGCCATGAACGTCACCACCACCCCGGCGCGGCCTTCTTCCAGGGTAAAAAGCGCCTCGAACGGCGTGTAGCGCTCGGCGTGCAGCACCTCCATGATGCGCAGCATGCGCTCTCGGGTGGAGAGCACTTCGCGGCTGATTTCATGTCGCTGGCTGAGCTCGGCGCGCTTGAGAAGGCCGCTCATCGCATCGAGCAGCTCGTCAAGCCCGACTTCCGGGGGCACCACCCGGGCGTCAAGCGCGGCGACCTCGGCCCGGGCGCTGAACCAGTCGCGCCCGGTGCGCGGCAGGGTATCCAGGGTTTCGGCGGTCTCTTTCAGGCGTTCGTATTCCTGCAGCCGGCGGATCAGCTCGGCCCGGGGGTCGTCTTCTTCGTCCTCGTCTTCCCGGGGCGGGCGCGGCAACAGCGTGCGCGATTTGATTTCGGCCAGCATGGCCGCCATGAGCAGATATTCCCCGGCCAGGTCGATCTGCATGGCCTTCATCAGCTCCACGTACTCGATGTACTGGTGGGTGATCGCGGCGACATCAACGCGCAAGATGTCCAGGTTCTGGCGGCGGATCAGGTACAGCAAAAGATCCAGCGGGCCTTCGAAGGCTTCCAGAAACACGCGCAGCGCTTCCGGCGGAATATACAAATCTTCCGGCAGCCGGGTAATCGGCTCGTCAAACAGCAGCGCCTGCGCCCGGGCGGCCGGCTCGCCGGCGGGCGCGGCGTTTTCGGGCGCCGGTAGGGGGGTATCACTCACGCAGGGTCTCGCTATCCAAAAGCCGTTTTTCGGCGCGCCAGTCTAGCAAGTCTACCGACGCTTAGTCTTTTACGCCGGCAACGCATACGCGGTTGCGGCCGGTTTCCTTGGCCCGGTAGAGCGCCTGGTCGGCCTGTTTGAGCAGCGCTGTCAGCTGGGCTTCGTCGGGCTTTTCAAGCACCGCCACGCCGATCGATACCGTATAGCGGATGGGGCCGACGTCGGCCACTACCACCGGCGTCTGCGCCAGCGCGCAGCGCCTCGGCCTTGGCGCGCCCTTCTGCGGCGTCCGCGCCGGGCAGAAGAATGGTGAATTCTTCGCCGCCAAAGCGCGCCATGATATCGCCGCCGCGCAGCTGCGAGCGGCAGACATCGGCCAGCGATTTGAGCACTTCATCCCCGATATCGTGGCCGTAGGTGTCGTTGACGACCTTGAAGCGGTCAATATCCAGCGCCAGCGCGGCAAGCGAGCCGCCTTCGCGCTGCAAACGCTTGATTTCACGGTAGGCCAGCTCGTCAAAGTGGCGGCGGTTGGCAAGCCCGGTGAGCGGGTCGCTGTAGGCCAGGCGTTCAAGGGACTGTTCCAGGGCGACCTGCTGGCTGATGTCCAGCACGCTGCAGCGCCCCACCATCAGCGTGTTGGCCTCGGAAATCAGCGACGACACGCTGCACAGCACCGTCAGCGGCTCGCCGTTTTTGCGGTATATCACCAGCCGGCACTGCATGTCTTCGCCGGCGCTCAGCGAGGCCAGCAGCTCGCTGAGCTGCCGGCGCGAGGCGTTGCTGACCAGCTGCGAGAAATACTGGCCGCTGAGCTTTTCATCACTTCGGTATCCCAAACAGGTCAGCAAGGTCTGGTTGACGCTGGTGATCAGCCCCGTGGCCGTCAACGTGATGTAGCCAATCGGGGCGTTGTCGTAAAGGTCCTTGAACTGGGCCAGCTGGCGACACTCTGCCTCGCGCGCGGCGCGGCGCTGCTCGCCGGCGGCGATCACGAAATACACAAGCGCGGCGGCCATGGCAAAAAGCCCGACAATCAGCGCCTGAAACCAGGGCCGCAGATACACCGCCCCTACGTGCCAATCAGGGCTGCGGGTCTGGATCAGCACAATCCACGCGTCGGACGGGCTGATCTTCAAGCGGGCATAGCTGAACAGATCCCCCTCAAGCGCCAGCATGCCGTCCGGCGCGGCCTGAATGCGCTTCCAAAGCGCCGGGCGCTGCGCTTTGAGCGTCTTTTGCGGCCGGCCAAGCAGCCAGCCCCAGGTATCTTCGGCAACGGGGCTTAGCATCCAATAGCCTTCAGCGTTCAGCAGCATGGGCTGATCAAGATCGGAAAAAAGCGTGCGCAGGCGGGCCAGCAGCTTATCGGCCGAGTAGTTCAACACCAGTATGCCGCGAGGCTGCCCCTGGCTGTCGGCCAGCCGGCGCACCAGGCGCAGCGTGGGCCTGGGCGGGCACTCCGGCTCGCCACGCTCCATGTTCAAATCCATCGGCGAAAGATACGTCTCGCCCGGTTCAAGCGCCAAGCCTTTCTTGACGTAGTCCGTGTGCGAGCGGTCCTGCAGCGCGGTATTGTCCTCGGGGCTGCGTTGACCCGCATCTGCTCCATGCCTGCGCGGTCAATGTAGCGAATCTTGGCGTAGCGCGGATAGGCATTGCTGGCATCTATCAGGGCACGCTGCATGATGGTGCGCCGCACAACCGTTGGCGCGTCCAGATACCCGCTGACCGCACTTTGCAGCGACAGCCGGTAGGCATCCTGCTCCAAATCAAGCAGCTTTTCCTGAATCAGAATATCAGCGGTTTTGATCAGCTGCTGATGGCGCGCGCGCACCTCGTCGCGCAAGATCTGGTCGTACGGCATCTTGCCGATATACAGCACGCCTGCCAG
The DNA here is from genome assembly GCF_055379665.1 of Halomonas cibimaris. Lineage (NCBI taxonomy): Bacteria > Pseudomonadati > Pseudomonadota > Gammaproteobacteria > Oceanospirillales > Halomonadaceae > Halomonas > Halomonas cibimaris. The sequence continues at coordinate 1,493,038 of NZ_AP043828.1, read as the reverse complement.
CAGCACGAAGACGATGGCCGTCCATTTGATCAAACGTCCGTGCATGCGTTGGCCCATTATCGTGCCCCCTGCTCTTGCTCGCTTTTTGCGTCTATCGCGATACAACCCCCTGCCACAACACGCCGGTAAGCTCTCCGCGGTTATTAAAAAACCTGCAGCATTACACTAACTTGACTTTATTCGTCAAGGCGGGCGGCTACTGCGCCTCAGCCGCTTTGCGGTAGCGCCCGGCGTAGTCGAAAAGCTTCTCGCGTATCTTGAAATAGCGCCCGCTCAGGCGGCCGACGACGAAATCCGGGTGGCGCAGGCGGTTGCGCCCGGCCACCACCTCGTCAGGCGTGGCGGGCTGCCAGCCAACCCCCGGGGCGCGCAGGTGGCGGCGCAAAAACACCGCCTGAAACGCCCGGCGCTGGGCGGCGGTTTCCAGCGCAAACCATTCGTCAAGCGTCGCGCCGTCCTCGTCGTGGTAGGTTACCTTCAGCCGCGGCAGCCCACGCCCGTTGGCGGTGGCGGCAAGCTGCATGCCGGAGACTCTGAGCACCCGGGCGTCCTTCAGCTTCAGCGCGTCGCGCAGCTTGTCGTCGGCGTCCACCAAAAGCCGCTCGCAGCCGTGGCAGCGCCGGGCGGCAATGTCGTTTTCCGCGCCGCACTCGTCGCAGACCTTGAAGCGAAAGCGAAAGCTGCACTGGACGGCTCTGCCCTCGGCGTCTTCCACCAGCCCGTGGCAGCGCCGGCCGTAGTGCTCAAGCAGCAGCTCGCCGTCGTATTTGCCCCAGAACAGGTTGGCGTGCTCGCACTCGGGGCAGATGACCTGCACCGGCTCGCTGTCGCTTGCCGGGCGCGGCTCGCCCACTTCCGGGGCGTAGGTATCCCAGGGGTTGCCGGCGTAGTCGAGAATCAGGCAGTCGTCCTTGCCCGGCGAGAGCCTAAGCCCCCGGCCGATAATCTGATGGTAGAGGCTGGCCGATTCCGTAGGGCGCAAAATGGCGATCACGTCCACGTGGGGCGCGTCGAAGCCGGTGGTCAGCACCGCGACGTTGACCAGGTACTTGATCTCGCGGGCCTTGAAGGCGGCAATAATCGCCGCGCGCTCTTGCGCCGGCGTCGCGCCGGTAATCAGCGCGGCCTCGCCTTCCGGCAGATAGCGCAGCACTTCTTCGGCGTGTTCCACGGTGGCGGCAAAAATCATCACGCCTGCCCGGTTCTGCGCCCGGGCGATAACGTCGGCGACGATGCCCGGCGTGGCGCGATTGCCCGCCACCACGCGGTTCATCGCCGCCTCGCTGAACGCGCCGCTCTCGGTGGTCGCAAGCCCGGCGAAGTCGTAGTGCTCAACGGCCATGTCCCGCCGCTCGGGCCGGGCGAGATAGCCCTGTTTGACCATCAGTCTGAGCGGCTGCTCAAACACGCAGTCGCGAAAAAAGCAGTCCGCCTCGCCGCGCACCATGCCGTGGTGGTGGCGGTGATAGATAAAGCCCTGCCCCAGCCGGTACGGCGTGGCGGTCAGGCCGAGAATCTTCAACTTTGGGTTTTGCCCGCGCAGATGGTCGATCACCCGGCGGTAGCCGGCGTTTTCGTCGAGGGAGACCCGGTGGCACTCGTCGATCACCAGCAGGGTGAAATTGCCGTCGGCGAAGCGCTCGGGGCTTCGCACCACCGACTGCACCGAGCCGAACACCACCTGGCGGCCGGCCTCCTTGCGCTTTAAGCCCGCGCTGAAGATATCCGCTTGAAGGCCGTAGGCCTCGTACTTGGCGTGGTTTTGCTCGACCAGCTCGCGCACGTGCGCCAGCACCAGCACCCGGCCCCGGGCCAGGCGGGCAAGCTCGGCGATCACCAGCGATTTGCCGCTGCCGGTGGGCAGCACCACCACGGCGGGCTCGCTCGAGGCGCGAAAATGCGCCACCACGCGGGCCACGGCCTCGCTTTGATAGGGGCGCAGGCTGGGGGCTTTATCAGACTGAACGGTGCGGTGAACGGCAGAGGACGGCAAGGGCGACTCGCAAAACGTTGAGATAAAAAACGCGGGCTATTCAGCGGGCGATGGTGCCATATTCGGCGGGCAAAGAAACGCGGCGGGACCGCACCCGGGCGCTTGCGTGCGGAAAAGGTTCTGTCACCATGTTGCGATACGTTCTCATGTTTCTTGTCCAGCTTCCAAGGCAGAGCCGCCATGATCTATATCGACAACGAAGGCGTCACCGACCCCCACGTCAACCTCGCCATCGAGGAACACTGCATTCGCCACCTGCCCGAAGGCGAGGACTACCTGCTGTTTTACATCAACGCGCCGTCGATCATTATCGGGCGCAACCAGAACACCCTGGAAGAAATCCACCAGGCCTATATCGACGCGCAAGGCATTCACGTGGTGCGGCGCATCTCCGGCGGCGGCGCGGTCTATCACGACCACGGCAACCTGAACTTCAGCTTTATGACCGATTTTTCCAAGAACAAGCTGAACAACTTCAAGGAGTTTGCCACGCCCATCATCGAGGTGCTCAACGGCATGGGCGTAGCAGCCGAAATGAAGGGCCGCAACGACATTGTGGTGGGCGACAAGAAAATCTCCGGCAACGCCCAGTTTTCCTCGACCAAGCGCATGTTCAACCACGGCACTCTGCTTTTGGACTGCGATTTAAGCCAGGTCAGCCAGGCGCTGGACGTGAAGATGACCAAGATCCAGTCCAAGGGGCACAAGTCTTCCCGGGCGCGGGTGGCTAACATTGTCGAGTTTTTGGACGCGCCGCTGTCGACCGAGGCGTTCAAGGAAAAGCTGCTCGCCGGCCTTTTTCCCGCCGGCGTCGAGCGCCAGACCTACCGCCTGACCGCCGAGGACTGGGCAAGCATCAACGCGCTGGTCGAAGAAAAGTACCGCCGCTGGGACTGGAACTACGGCCGCTCCCCGGCGTTCGACATTCAGCGCACCCGCCACTTTGCCGCCGGCATCATCGATTTTCGCCTCAAGGTCAAGCGCGGCGGCACCGTTGAAAACGTCAAGATTTACGGTGATTTCTTCGGCCAGCGCCCGGTCAGCGACATTGAAAACGCGCTTATCGGCGTGCGCTACGACAAAGACGAAATCGAAGCCGCGCTCAAAGGCTTTGACCTCTACGCCTACTTTGGCGACGTCGACCGCGGCGAGTTTATCGACCTGATCTACGGGCCGGATGAGGTGTAGCCGGCCGGCTTGAACGCCCACAAAAAAAGCGCCCGCGTTTGCGGGCGCTTTTGCATGCTCAGATGACCGGGCGAATTATCCCAGCCACACCCGGGCGTTGCGGAACATGCGCAGCCAGGCGCCGTCTTCGCGCCATTCCCTGGGCCGCCAGGAGTTGGTCACCGCGCGGGTGACGCGCTCGGGATGGGGCATCATGACGGTGGCGCGGCCGTCCGGGGTGGTCAGCCCGGTCACGCCGGAGGCGGAGCCGTTGGGGTTGGCCGGGTAGCGCGTGGTGACCTGGCCGTAGTGGTCCACGTAGCGCAGCGCGATCTGGCCGCCGGTCTGCATCTGGCGCAGGTGGGCGGCACCTTCAAACTGCGCGCGGCCTTCACCGTGGGCCACGGCAATGGGCAGCATGGAGCCTTCCATGCCCTTGAGCAGAATCGAGGGGGTGTCTTCCACGCGCACCATGGCCACGCGCGCCTCGAACTGTTCGGATTCGTTGCGCACAAAGCCCGGCCAGCTGGCAGCACCCGGGATCAGCTCTTTCAGCTGGGAGAGCATCTGGCAGCCGTTGCACACGCCCAGCGTAAAGCTGTCGTCGCGCTGGAAAAAGTCGGCAAACTGCGAGCGTGCCCGGGGGTTGAACAAAATTGATTTGGCCCAGCCGCCGCCGGCGCCCAGCACGTCGCCGTAGGAAAAGCCGCCGCAGGCCGCCAGGCCCTTGAACGCGTCAAGGGTGACGCGGCCTTCGAGGATGTCGCTCATGTGCACGTCCACGGCGTCAAAGCCGGCCTTGTCAAAGGCCCAGGCCATTTCCGTCTGGCCGTTGACGCCCTGCTCGCGCAAAATCGCCACGGCGGGTTTGGCGGTGTGGACAAACGGCGCGCTAATGTCTTCGTCCACGTCAAACGTGGCTTCGGCAAAAAGCCCCGGGTCCCGGGCGTCGAGCAGGCTGTCGAACTCGTTTTTGGCGCACTCGGGGTTGTCGCGCAGCGCCTGCAGGCGATAGCTGGTCTCACTCCAGGTGCGCTGGGTCAGCTGGCGGGTGGTTTCCAAAAGCGGCTCTTCAAACAGCGTCACGCGGACCTGATCGTCGTAGCGCGGCCGCGCGATCACCCCGCAGGTCTCGATGCCAGCCATGGCAAACTGGGTCAGCACCTCGGCGGTGTGTTCGCGGCGAACCTGAATCACCGCCCCCAGCTCTTCGGCGAACAGCGCGCCGACCGCATCCACCGGATGGTCGATGAGCCAGTCGAGCTTGATTTCAAGCCCGGCATGCGCGGCGAAGGCCATTTCCAGCAGCGTGACGATCAGCCCGCCGTCGCTGCGGTCGTGGTAGGCCAGAAGCTTGCCGTCGCGGTTGAGCCCCTGGATGACGCTGAAAAACGCCTTGATGTCCTCGGCGTCGTCCACGTCCGGGCCGTTTTTGCCCAGCTGGCCGTAGACTTGGCCCAGCGCCGAGCCGCCTAGGCGGTTCTGGCCGTCGCCCAGATCAATCAAAATCAGATCCGACTCGTCCTGATCGAGGTTGATCTGCGGGGTAAGCGTCGCGGCGGCATCGGTGACCGGGGCAAAGCCGGTGATCGCAAGCGACAGCGGCGAGGTCACGCTCTTGTCGCGGGTGACGCCGTTGTCGTCGGTTGCCTGCCAGGCGGTGCGCATGGACATGGAGTCCTTGCCCACGGGAATGGCGATGCCCAGATCCGGGCACAGCTCCATGCCTACGGCATAGACGGCGTCATACAGCGCCTGATTTTCGCCGGGATGATCGGCCGCGCTCATCCAGTTGGCCGACAGTTTGATGTCGGAAAGCTTGGCAATGGGCGCTGAGGCCAGGTTGGTCACCGCTTCAGCCACCGCCATGCGCGCACTGGCCGCCGGGTTGATCAGCGCAAGCGGCGCGCGCTCGCCCATGGCCATGGCCTCACCGGCGCGGGTGTCAAAGCTTGCCGTGGTTACCGCGGCGTCGGCCACCGGCACCTGCCAGGGCCCCACCATCTGGTCGCGCGCCACGAGACCTGTGATGGAGCGGTCGCCGATGGTGATCAAAAAGCTCTTGGAGGCCACAACGGGCAGGCGCAGCACCCGGTCAAGCGCTTCGCGCAGGTCAAGGTTGTCAAGCATCAGCCTTGAGCGCTCAGGCCGGCGGCGCTCAAAGGCCCGCTGCATCTTCGGCGTCTTGCCGAACAGCACGCTCATGGGCAGATCCACCGGGCGGGTGTTGAAGTGGCCGTCGTGGATTTCCAAACGATGGGCTTCCAGCGCCTCGCCAACCACGGCATAGGGGCAGCGCTCCCGGCGACACAGCGCCTCGAAGGTGTCCAGATCTTCCGGGGCCACGGCGAGCACGTAGCGCTCCTGGGCCTCGTTGCACCAGATTTCCAGCGGGCTCATGCCGGGCTCGGCGCTGGGCACGTCGCGCAGCGCAAAGCACCCGCCGCGCTCGCCGTCTTTCACCAGCTCGGGCAGCGCGTTGGACAAGCCCCCCGCGCCTACGTCGTGAATAAAGCGCAGCGGATTGTGATCGCCCAGCGCCCAGCAGCGGTCGATCACCTCCTGGGCGCGGCGCTCCATTTCGGGGTTTTCGCGCTGCACCGAGGCAAAGTCCAGATCGGCGCTGGAAAGCCCGGACGCCATGCTCGACGCCGCGCCGCCGCCAAGGCCGATGAGCATGGCCGGCCCGCCCATGACGATGAGCTTGCCGCCCACGGGGATTTCGCCTTTCTGCACGTGCTGAGCGCGGATGTTGCCGTAGCCGCCGGCGAGCATGATGGGCTTGTGATAGCCGCGGCGCTCAACGCCGTCGTCGCTTAAGACGTCCTGCTCGTAGGTGCGGAAATAGCCGGCCAGATTGGGCCGGCCGAACTCGTTGTTGAACGCCGCCCCGCCCACCGGGCCGTCCAGCATGATGGAAAGCGCCGACTGAATGCGTTCGGGCTTGCCGTAGTCGAAGGTCTCCCAGGGCTGGACGAACTCCGGGATGCGCAGGTTGGACACGCTAAAGCCGGCAAGCCCCGCCTTGGGCTTGCCGCCGATGCCGGTGGCCCCCTCATCGCGAATTTCGCCGCCGGCGCCGGTGGCCGAGCCGGGGAACGGCGCAATGGCCGTGGGATGGTTGTGGGTTTCCACCTTCATCAGAATGTGGATGGGTTCGGGATGGGCGCTGTAGCGGGCGATTTCGCCGGCCTTGCCGGTCAGCGGCGCGGGGAAAAAGCGCCCGCCCTGGGAGCCCTTGATCACCGCGGCGTTGTCGCTGTAGGCGGAAAAGACGTTGTCCGGCGAGCTGGCAAAGGTGTTTTTGATCATCTTGAACAGCGACTGAGGCTGTTCGACGCCGTCCACGGTCCAGTCGGCGTTGAAGATCTTGTGCCGGCAGTGCTCGGAGTTGGCCTGGGCGAACATCATCAGCTCAACGTCGGTGGGGTTGCGCTCCAGTTCGGAAAAGGCCACGGCCAGGTAGTCGATTTCGTCCTCGGCCAGCGCCAGGCCCAGCTCGCGGTTGGCCGTCACCAGCGCTTCGCGCCCGCCGCCGAGCAGGTCAATGCTGGCAAGCGGTGCGGGCTCGCGGCGGGTAAACAGCTTGGCGGCATCCGAGGCGTCGGTCAGCACGGTTTCCACCATGCGGTCGTGGAGCAGCGCGGTCAGCGCGGCAAAGGCGTCTTCGTCCGGCGGCGTGGCGAAGCGGATCCGGTAGTCAATGCCGCGTTCAATGCGCGACACCCGCGCCAGCCCGCAGCTGTGGGCGATATCGGTGGCCTTGGACGACCACGGCGACTGGGTGCCCAGGCGCGGCACCACCAGAAAGCGCTGGGCGCCGTCTGCGGCGGTTTCGTCCCGGGGCCGGTCGCTGTGATCGTCTCGATCACCGTAGTCCAAAAGCGCTGCCAGGCGCTCACGCTCGGCGTCGCTGAGCACGTCGTCGTGGTCGACAAAGTGCACGTAGTCGGCGGTCAGCGTTTGCACCTCGCCCACGCGTTCGCGCAGGGTGTCAAGCAGGCGCGCGCGGCGGAAGGCGGAAAGGGCGGGAGCACCTCGCAGTTCGAGCATATCCGGAAAGCCTCTAGAGCAGGAAATTCGAGCGGGAAAACACCGAGCCGCACAGCGGCAGTTCGCGCCATGATACTGGAAAGCGCCGTACAGGCGAAATCAGCCGGGTGACAGCAGGTCCCGGGCTTAGTATCGTTGCGCCATGCCAAATGCCGACACCGCGCCATGCTGACGCTTTATCGCCGACATTTTTCTCCGCGCACCGGCGGCTACATCGCCTGTGCGGCCGTTTTCGTCTTGACCATGCTGCCGGCCTTTGCGCTTTTCGACGGCGAAAGCGCGCTGCGCGCCATTCAGCAGCGCGGCTTTCTTACCGTGCATACCCGCACCTCGCCGACGATCTACTACGAAGGCCGGCGCGGCCCTGCCGGGTTTGAGTACGCGCTGGCACGCCGCTTTGCCGATCACCTGGGCGTAAGCCTGAATCTGAAAGCCGACCACCACCTGGAAGACGTGCTGCCCGCCGTACGCGCGCACGGCGATCTGGGGGCGGCCGGGCTGGTGCTGACGCCCACCGTGCCCGGCATCGGCTTTACCCGGCCGATCATCGAGATGCAGCCGCTGGTGGTGTACCGGCGCGGGCTGAACGGCATCCAGGGCCCGGAAGACCTGGTGGGCCTGGAAATTGCCACCCTGCGCGACGCCAAGGGTGCGGGCACCTCGGCCAGCCTGCGCGATCTGCAGCAAACCTACCCCGGGCTTGGCTGGAAGGAATCCGGCGAGCTGGAAGTCGCCGATCTGCTCGCCCAGGTGGAAAACGGCCAGCTCGACGCCGCCGTCGTGTTCGCCCACCAGTTTCGCGTCAACCGGCTGTTTTTCAAAAACGTCGAGCGCGGCTTTACGCTGGGCAGGCCAAGCTCGCTGGCCTGGGCGGTCCCCGCCCGACAAAGCTCGGATCTTTTGCGCCAGGCCAACCGCTTTCTGCGCGGGCTTGAGCAAAGCGGCGAGCTTTCCGCGCTGGTCAAGCGCTATTTCGGCCACGACGACTATCTGGAATATGTCGGCACCCGCACCTTTCTCAAGCATCTGGACTCGCGGCTGCCGCGCTATCGGGCGCTGTTTCAGCAGGCCGCCCGGGGGACCGGCTTTGACTGGCAGCTGCTGGCGGCGGTGGGCTATCAGGAATCCCACTGGGACGCCGATGCGGTCTCCCCGACCGGCGTTCGCGGGCTGATGATGCTGACCTCGCCTACTGCCCGAGAAATGAACGTCGCCGACCGGCGCGATCCGGCCCAGAGCATCGACGGTGGGGCGCGCTACCTGCGCCATCTGGAAAAGCGCCTGCCCGACAGCATCACCGGAGACGACCGGCTGTTCATGGCGCTGGCGGCCTACAACGTGGGCCTTGGCCATCTCTACGACGCCCGGGATATCGCGCAGATGCGCGGCGGCGACCCCGACCGCTGGGCAGACGTGCGCGAGGCGCTGCCGCTTTTGCAGCAGCGCCAGTGGTACGAAAAAACCCGCCACGGCTATGCCCGCGGCGGCGAGCCGGTCATTTATGTGCGCAACATCCGCCGCTACCATGAAATGCTGCAATACGTCGAACGCAGCCGCCAGCAGTTTTTCCAGCTGGAACAAAACGACAGCGACGCGACACACAGCGATGCGCTGATGCCGTTTGACCTGGTGCCGCCGCTTAACTGATCGCGCCGCCAACCCGATGGGAACACTGCCATGCCGCAACCGCTTGCACGCTTCGCCGGCCCGCTGCTGCCGGTTTTTGGCACTGCTGCTGTGACCGCCTTGCTGTGGGCCGGCACCGCGCCTGCGGCACTTTTCGGGATAGCGCTGGCCCAGTGGGCGGCGGCAAGCGGGCGCACAAAAACCGCTCAAGGGTTCTCGGCCCTGGTGTTTATCGCCCTGCTGCCCGGCTTTTTCAGCTACGTCACGCCCGAGGCGCTGATCAGCACCGGCCAATGGCTGGCCGCGGTGTCGGCCGTCGCCCCCGAGGCAGCGCTGACTCAGGTACGTCCGCCGCTGCTGGCAACCCTTGCGCTGATGCTGCTGGCACTGATCCCGCTGCTGCGCCAGCGCGCCCGCCTGGGCGCCCCGCTGCTGCTGGCCGGCGCCGGGCTGCTGGTGGCCGCCCAGCTGGCATGCCGGCTTTGGCCGCTGCCGATAGCGCCGCTGCTCGCCCCCGGGTTCGGCGTGTGGCTGGCGCCGCTGGCCGGATTAACGCTGAGCCAGCTGCTGCTCGCTCGGGCCCGGTGGCAGGGCAAACCCCGGCTCAACCGCGCACTGGTGCCGGCAAGCGCGCTGCTCTGCGCGGCGCTGGTGCTGTGGCAGTATCAGTACCGCCATGTTGAAACCCGCCTGCACGACGCCACGCGCCAGGAGGGAGACGTGCTGGCAGGCCGGCTTGCCGATGACGTACACCGCCAGCTCGACGCCATGCGCCGCTTTGCCCACGCCTGGCAGCTGCTGCATACGTCGCCCAGCGCCCGGCAGTGGCGCCGCCAGGCCGCCCGGCTGTACGACGACGATTTTCGCTACCTGGTCAATATCGCCTTTATCCACCCGGACAGCCGCATTATTCACGTCTACCCGCACAGCCGGCTCAACACTAGCGTGCGCGGCCAGCACCTGTTCGCCGCGCAGCCCCAAAGCCGCCCGGTTATCGAGGCGGCCCTGTCAGGCCGGGGGCAAACCAGCACCGGCATCATCGAGCTGCTGCAGGGCGGGCCGGGGATTATCTACTACCTGCCCATGCGCGACGCCGACGACACCCTGACAGGAGCGGCGGCCATGGTCATCAGCCTGCCGCTGCTGGCCGATACGCTGTTCGATGCGCTACGGCCGGACCGCGCCCTGTGGACCTGGCACGGCCCCAGGCGCGTGCTGGCCCGCTTTGGCAGCCCGTCGCGCCCCGGGCCCTGGCGCCATCGGTACCGGCTGGATCTTTCCGGCCAGACGCTGGAGATCGTGCAGCGCCCGCTCCGCGACTATCTGCTCGCCCGCCGTTCACGGCTGCCCGCCATCACGCTGACCATCGGCCTGGTGCTGGCCTATCTGCTGTACATGGTGCTCTACACCCTGCGCCGGCTGGGCGAGCAAAACGTCGCTTTTCAGCGCAGCAACGCCCAGCTCCAGGAAGAGATCGACGAGCGCCGCCGTTTGCAGCAAGCCGTGGAATGGCTGGCCCACCACGACGAGCTGACCGGTCTCGCCAATCGGCGCCGTTTTCTGGAGCAGGTGGACAGCCTGCGCGACGCCCCGCCGCTGAGCCTTGTGCTGTGCGATATCGATCATTTCAAACGGGTCAACGATCAGCTGGGCCATTTGACCGGGGATGAATACCTGAAGGCCGTCGCCGGCATCGGCCAGGCGGTGATGGCCGAGTACGGCGGCTTTTTTGCCCGCTACGGCGGCGAGGAATTCATCGGCTGTTTGCCCGGTGCCCACCACGCGCGCGCCTGCCACGCAGCCGATACCCTGCGCCAGCGGCTTTTCCAGCGCGCCCTGCGCCAGGCAGACGGCAGCCGCGTGAGCTTGAGCGCCGGCGTGGTGACCTATCGCGGCGGCCGGTTTGATCTGCCGCACATGATGCAGGCCGCCGACGACGCGCTGTATCGGGCCAAGCGCCAGGGGCGCAACCGAACCGAAAGCGCCGCGCCGCTGGCCGAGTGACGCGCGGCTATGCCACCGGGCGCCGGGCGGCAAAAAACTGCTTGAGCAGCCGCTTCGACGCCGGCGCCAAAACGCCCGGCGTCACCGCGACGCGGTGGTTGAACCACGGCTGCGCCAGCAGGTTGGCCCGGGATTCCAGCATCCCGGTACGCGGCTCGGCGGCGGCGTATACCAGCCGCGCCAGGCGCGCGTTCACCGCCGCGCCGGCGCACATCATGCAGGGCTCCAGGGTGACGTACAGCGTGCAGCCGTCGAGCCGGTAGTTACCCAGCGCGCGGCCCGCCGCACGCAGCGCGGCCACCTCGGCATGGGCGCAGGGGTCACACTCGGCGAGCGGTGCGTTATGGGCCGCGGCCATGATGTCACCGGCGGCGTCCACGACCACCGCCCCCACCGGCACTTCGCCGGCCCCGGCCGCCAGATGCGCCTGATCCAGCGCTCGGTGCATGTAGTATTCATCGCTGCGCATGGGCGTAAACTCCGTTAAAGTGGCCGAAACGTTTGCATGATACGCAAGGAGTTGCTGCATGAACCATGAGCCCGACACCGGCGCCCTCGGCCAGCTGGTGGCGCTACTTGACGTCGAAGCGCTGGAAGATACGCTGTTTCGCGGCCAAAGCCAGGACCTGGGCCTGCCTCAGCTCTACGGCGGCCAGGTGCTGGGCCAGGCACTGGCCGCCGCTACGCGCACCGTGCCCGAAGAGCGTCAGCCGCACTCCCAGCACGGCTATTTTCTACGCCCGGGGGATCCGCACCGCCCGGTGGTGTATCAGGTCGACAAGGTGCGCGACGGCGGCAGTTTTACCACCCGCCGGGTCACGGCGATACAAAAGGGCCGGCCGATCTTTTTCTGCAGCGCCTCGTTTCAGATCGCCGAAGACAGCCGGCTGCGCCACCAGCGGCCCATGCCCGAGGTGCCCGACCCGGACACGCTGCTGCAAAAAAGCCGTGCTGCCCGGCATGCCCAGACGCAAAACCACCCCAGCCAGTTTCTGCCGGTGCCCCGCCAGCCGGGTGACACCCACCCGGCCCGGCGCTGTTTATGGTTTCGCTTTGACGGCACGCTGCCCGACACCCCGGCCCTGCATCGCCATCTATTGTCCTACGCCTCGGACTTCAACCTGCTGACCACCGCGCTGGTGCCCCACGGCGTCGGCTTCACCGACCCCGCCCTGCAGATCGCAAGCCTGGACCACGCCATCTGGCTGCACGCCGATGCCCGGCTGGACGAATGGCTTTTGTACGTTATCGAATCACCCTGGAGCGGAAACGCCCGCGGGCTTGCCCAGGGGCATATCTATCGCCGCGACGGCACGCTGGTCGCCTCAACCGCCCAAGAGGGCCTGACCCGCCTGCACGACGCCGCGAAGCACCCGGCATAAAAAAGCCGGCGCCCGCTGGGTGCGGGCGCCGGCGCTGGGCGAGCGAATCAGCCGAGCTCGTTCACCGTGACTTATTCGCCGTATACCTGTCCGATGGACGTCAGCGGATAGTGCGCGGGAAACGGCTTGCGCGCCACGCCCGAGTCCACCGCGGCCCGGGCCACGGCGGAAGACACGCGATCCAACAGGCGAATATCCACCGGCGTGGGAATGATGTAGTCGCGGCCAAAGCGCATTTCGTCGCGCTCGTAGGCGTCCAGCACTTCCTGGGGTACCGGCTCCCGGGCCAGATCGGCAATGGCGTGAACGGCGGCCACCTTCATTTCCTCGTTGATCGAGGTGGCGCGCACGTCCAGCGCCCCGCGGAAGATGAACGGAAAGCCCAGCACGTTGTTGACCTGGTTGGGATAGTCCGAACGGCCGGTGGCCATGATCACGTCCGGACGCGCGTCGCGGGCATCGTACGGGTGAATTTCCGGGTCCGGGTTGGAGCAGGCAAAAACCACCGGATCGTGGGCCATTTTCGCCAGCTGCTCTTTGGACAGCAGATTGGGCCCGGACAGCCCGACGAACACGTCCGCCCCTTCGATCACGTCGTCCAGGGTGCGCTTGTCGGTCTCGTTGGCAAACAGCGCCTTGTACTCGTTGAGGTTGTCCCGCCCGGTATGAATCACGCCTTTGCTGTCGAGCATGAAGATGTTTTCCCGGCGCATGCCGCAGGAGATCAGCAGGTTCATGCAGGCAATCGCCGCCGACCCGGCGCCCAGGCAGACAACCCTTGCGTCTTCAAGCGTCTTGCCGGCGATACCCAGCGCGTTGATCATCCCCGCTGCGGTAACAATGGCGGTGCCGTGCTGGTCATCGTGGAACACCGGAATGTTGCAGCGCTTTTTCAGCTCGCGCTCAACTTCAAAGCACTCCGGGGCCTTGATGTCTTCCAGGTTGATTCCGCCCCAGGTATCGGCAATGTGGGCGACCGTATCGATAAACGTCCGGGCATCTTCGGTGTCGACTTCGATATCCACCGAGTTGATACCGGCAAAGCGCTTGAACAGCACGCCCTTGCCTTCCATGACCGGCTTGCTGGCAAGGGCTCCCTGGTTGCCCAGGCCCAGAATGGCCGTACCGTTGGAGATGACAGCGACCAGGTTCCCCTTGCCGGTGTAGCGATAGACATTTTCCGGATCCTTGGCAATCTCGCGTACCGGCTCTGCCACGCCCGGGCTGTAGGCCAGCGCCAGATCGCGTGCGGTGGCGGTCGGCTTGGTGAGTTCTACCGAAAGTTTTCCGGGAATCGGCTTGGCATGGTAGTCCAGAGCCGCCTGCTTGAATGCATCCGTCATGGTCAGAGTCCAGTTCAGCGTTGAAAATGGAAAGGCGTCTTAGCGTATAAAAAAAACGCCCGGCGCCTCAAGCGTGCTGCCCGATCTAAAAAGAAAGGCGTACCTTCTTTCCTTTTAGCCTATTTTTTGCGACTTTTCGCTACAAATGTTCAACGTAGCCCGGCAGTTTTCTTCGCCCCGGGATGATCCGGGGCTCGTTGACAGCGCGCGTGGAAGTCCGTTTATGCCTGTTTTTATGGAAAATTATTCCACAAAATAGCATCGGGCGCATGCCTTCCGTCTTGCAGCACGTTGGATTCTACCGTCAATACGACAAACGGCATAGCATAGACCCCGCTTCGGGTGGGCACGCAGGCCACAGGCCGGCCAAAGCCTGCCCGCACGGCACGCGAAAGCAAAAAAAAGCCCACGCCAAAAGCGTGGGCTTTACGCCGGGTTTTCCGGGGCTTTTTAGCTGCGCTTCGTCGCGACACCGAAGCGCTTGTTGAAGCGCTCGATGCGTCCGCCGGTGGTCGCCTGCTTTTGCTTGCCGGTGTAGAACGGGTGGCAGTTGGAGCAGACGTCCAGAGAAAAGTCATGACCGGAGGTCGAGCCGACGGTAAAGCTCTCGCCGCAGGAACACGTCGCGGTGACCTTGTTGTAATCCGGGTGAATACCTTGTTTCATCGTGAGCCTCACAAAGCTGTATGCCGCCACCTGATCGCCTGCCAGGCACCGCATACGGGTTGAAAAACGTGCTAACCGGTTAGCCGTTGCGCCGCGCCGTTATCGCTGATAAAAGGCGGCGTGGCGCCAAGCGGTCGCGCATTCTAGCAAACCTGACGCCGGAGGCCAATTGCCCACTTGTGCCGCATCGCCTGCGCCCATACTGCGCGTGGCCCTGCCCTCGCCGCTGCGCCGGCTGTTCGACTATCTTCCCGCCGCCCGGGCGCCGGCCTGCGGCTGGCAGCCGGGGCTTCGCGTGCGCGTGCCCTTCGGCCACCGCGACGTCGTCGGCGTGGTCATCGAACTTGCCGACACAAGCGAGCTGCCCCGCCAGAAACTGCGCGCGGTAAGCGAGGCACTCGACGACACCCCGCTGCCGGCGGACTGGCGCTGGCTGTGCCGCTTTGCCGCGCGCTACTACCAGCACAGCCTGGGCGACACGCTGCACCACGCCCTGCCCGCGCGGCTGCGCCAAGGCTTTCCCATGGCCGGGCGCACCCACACGCGCTGGCGCCGCGCCCCGAACGCTCCCGAGGCGCCGAACTTCGGCCGCGCCGCCCGCCAGGCCGAGCTCTGGGCGCTTTTGGGCCAGCATCCCGGCGGTTTGGCCACCCGAGCGATCACCGCCCACGGCCTGACCCACGACGTGCTCAACCGGCTTTTACACAAAGGCCTGATCGAGCGCTGCGAGGTGGAAACCGCCGCCCCCGTTCCCGCCGGCGGCTCGCTGCTGGCAACGCCGGCCCTGCCGCTTCACCGTGAACAGTCTGCGGTGCTTGCCGCACTCCACGAAAAGCTGGACGCCTTTCACCCGTGCCTGCTGGAAGGCGTGACCGGCAGCGGCAAAACCGAAGTGTATCTGCAGCTCATCGAAGCCATCGCCGCCAAGGGCCGCCAGGCGCTGGTGCTCGTGCCCGAAATCGGCCTTACGCCGCAAACGCTTGCCCGCTTTCGCCAGCGCTTCAACGTAGCGGTGCTGGCGCTGCATTCCGGGCTCACCGACGCCGAGCGCCTGGACGTCTGGGAGGCCGCCGCCAGCGGCCGGGCCAAAATCATTATCGGCACCCGCTCGGCCATTTTCACCCCGCTGGCTCGTCCCGGCGCGATCATCGTCGACGAAGAGCACGACGGCTCGTACAAACAGCAAGACCGGCTGCGCTACCACGCCCGGGATCTGGCCGTGGCCCGGGCCCACTACCACGGCATTCCCGTAGTGCTGGGCAGTGCCACGCCGTCGCTGGAAAGCCTGCACCGCGCGCTCGACGGCCAGTACCGCCATCTGTTTTTAACCCAGCGCGCCAGCCGCCACCCGCCGGCCCGGCTGGAACTGCTCGACCTGCGCCATCGGCGCCGCCAGGGCGGGCTTTTGCCCGACGCGATCAAGGCGGTGAAGGCCACGCTCGACGCCGGCAAACAGGTGCTGGTGTTCATCAACCGCCGGGGCTTTGCGCCGACTCTTGCCTGCCACGCCTGCGGCTGGCAGGCCGAATGCGACCGGTGCGATGCGCGCATGACGCTACACCGCGCCCCGCCGCTTTTGGCCTGCCACCACTGCGACAGCCGCCGCGCCCTGCCCGATGCCTGCCCGGAGTGCCAAAGCGGTGATCTACGCGCGCTGGGCAGCGGCACCGAACGCAGCGAAGAAACCCTGCAGACGCTGTTCCCGGAGACCACGATCCACCGCATCGACCGCGACAGCACCCGGCGCAAGGACAGCTTCGAGCAGGCGCTAAGAGAAATCCAGCGCGGCGAGCCCTGCCTGCTGGTGGGCACCCAGATGCTGGCCAAGGGCCACCACCTGCCCCACGTCACGCTGGTGGTGGTGGTCAACGCCGACGGCGGGCTCTACGCTGCGGACTTTCGCGCCATGGAGCACAGCGCCCAGCTGCTCGAACAGGTCGCCGGCCGGGCCGGACGCGCCAACGATCCGGGCCGGGTGCTGGTGCAGACCCTGCACCCGGACGACCCGCACCTGACGCTTTTGGCCGCGCGCGGCTACGGGGCGCTGGCGCGCGAGCTGCTGGAAGAGCGCCGCGCCGCCGGGCTTCCGCCCTACGGCTTCATGGCGCTTTTGCGGGTAGAAAGCCCCCACGTGGACGCCGCCACCGCCCTTGCCCAAGCCGCCGGCGCAGCACTTACCGACTGGCTTGACCAAACCGCGACCCAGGCGTACTGCCTGGGGCCTGTGCCCGCGCCCATGGAGCGCCGCCAGAACCGCTACCATCTGCACGTCATGCTAAGCGCCGAGAAGCGCAGCCGCCTGCACGCCGCCGCCCGCTTTTTGACCCACTGGCTGGAAACCAGCGCCCAGGCCCGCCGGGTGCGCTGGTCGCTGGACATCGACCCGCAGACGCTGGCCTGAACCGACGCTTTGAAACTCATTGCGAAATGCTGATAATGAGCGCCCTGATGGCGACGCGCTCACCCCGTTGCCGTGCGCCCCGACCGGCGCTTGCCCACGCCGCCACCGAATTCCGGATGCTTACATGAAAGACACGATTATCTCCCTGCTGGAAAGCGCCGTCAGCGCCCTCAAGCAACAGGGCGTGCTGCCTGACGATTTCCAGCCGGCCATCAAGGTTGACGCCACCAAAGACAAGGCCCACGGCGACTACGCCACCAACCTTGCACTGGCCGCGGCCAAACCCGCCGGCATGAAGCCGCGCGAGCTGGCCTGTGCCATTATTGCAGCGCTGCCGGAAAGCGACGCGGTGCAAAAGACCGACATCGCCGGCCCCGGCTTTATCAACTTTTTTGCCGCCACCGACGCCGCCGCGCAGATCGTCGCCCAGGTGCTGGACGCCGGTGACACCTTCGGGCGCAGCATGATCGGCCAGGGCAAAAAAGTGCAGGTGGAGTTTGTCTCCGCCAACCCCACCGGCCCTTTGCACGTAGGCCACGGCCGCGGCGCGGCGATCGGCGACAGCCTGTGCCGGCTTCTGGAAGCCACCGGCTTTGACGTCACCCGGGAGTTTTACTACAACGACGCCGGCGCGCAGATTCACAACCTGGCGCTGTCGGTGCAGGCCCGGGCCAAAAACCTCACGCCCGACGACGCCGACTGGCCCCAGAACGGCTATCGCGGCGACTACATTGCCGACGTAGCGGGCGACTATCTGGCCTGCCACACGGTGATCGCCGACGATCGGGAAGTAACCGCCAAAGGCGACGCCGACGACCTGGCAGCGATTCAAGCGTTCGCCGTGGCCTGGCTGCGCCGGGAGCAGGATCTGGACCTCAAGGCCTTCGGCGTCGAGTTTGACGTCTACTTTTTGGAATCCTCACTCTACGAGGACGGCAAGGTCGAGGATGCGGTCAACACGCTGATCGCCAACGGCCACACCTATGAGCAGGACGGCGCGACCTGGCTACGCACCACCGATTTCGGCGACGACAAGGATCGCGTCATGCGCAAGCGCGACGGCGGCTACACCTACTTTCTGCCCGACGTGGCCTACCATCTGGACAAATGGCGGCGCGGCTTTACCACCGTGATCAACGAGCAGGGCGCCGACCACCACTCCACCATTACCCGGGTGCGCGCCGGGCTGCAGGCGCTTGACGCCGGCATTCCCCGGGGCTTTCCCGACTACGTGCTCCACCAGATGGTCATGGTCACCCGCTCCGGCGTGGAGGTAAAACTTTCCAAGCGCGCCGGCAGCTACGTCACCGTGCGCGATTTGATCGACGAGGTAGGCCGCGACGCCACGCGGTTTTTCCTCGCCGCGCGCCGGGCGGACTCCCAGCTCACCTTCGATATCGATCTGGCCCGCTCGCAGTCCAACGATAACCCCGTGTACTACGTGCAGTACGCCCACGCCCGGGTATGCAGCATGCAGCGCCGGGCCGAGGCCGACGGCAAACCGTTCGACCACGCCCAGGCGCTGGATAACCTGGCCCTGCTGGACAGCGATCAGGAAAACGCCGTGCTCAAACGGCTGGCTTTATATCCGGAAGCGGTGGAAAACGCCGCTAAAAATCGCGAACCCCAGCAAATCGCCCAGTACCTGCTGGATCTGGCGGCGGATTTTCACACCTGCTACAACGCCATCAAGGTCATGGTCGACGACGACGCCACGCGCAACGCCCGGCTGGCGCTGGGCCTGGCCGCCCGCCAGACCCTGCGCAACGGCCTTGACCTGATGGGCGTCAGCGCACCCGAGGAGATGTAGCCCATGGCCGCCCAGCGCAAAAAGCCCGTCCGCCGCGGGGCTACCGCCCAGCGCAAGGCCCCGGCAAAGCAGCGCCGCCGCCTGCGCCTGCCCGGCTGGCTGTGGGCGCTTGGCGGGCTGGTGGCCGGCTTCATGTTTGCCCAGCACCTCAACGGCACCGCGCCCTGGCAGGGCAAAACACCGCAAACGCCTGACAGCCCCGCGCCGGTCAACGACGCAAAAAACGCCGACGACGACGGCATGCCCACCTTTGAGTTTTACACGCTGCTGCCGGAAACCGAGGTAATTGCCCCGGGCGGCGCGGTGCCTACCCAGGTGAGCGCACCGGAGCCTGCACCGTCAGACGACACAGGCGATGACCCCATCGCCCAGGTCATTGCCGCCCGAAGCGGCACCGACGACAAGCCGGCGGCCCAACGCCAAGCGCCCACCGCGCCCGGGCGCTACATGCTGCAGGCGGCGTCGTTTCGCGAAGTGGCCGACGCCCGGGCGCTGCGTTCACGGCTGCAAAACCTGAGCCTTCTGGCCAAGGTCAGCGAGGTCAAGGCCGGCGGGGCGACCTGGCATCGGGTGCAGGTCGGCCCCTATGAAGACACCCGGGAGCTGACCCGCGCCCGGGATCTGATGAGCACCCAGGGCATTGAGCCGCTGCTGATCCAGCTGCAGGACTGACCCGGCCGGCACGGGCGGACGGTTGATTTTTCCGCCCCCGCCCGCATTTCATGCCAACGCGCATTGTTTACAGGTGCCGGGCGCCGGCATCGACAGTCACCGGGAGCCCGCCTCCCACAAGGAGTACTCTCCATGACCACTATCGTTTCCGTGCGTCGCGGTGACCAGGTCGCCCTGGCCGGCGACGGCCAGGTATCGCTTGGCAACACCGTGATGAAAGGCAACGCCAGCAAGGTGCGCCGGCTGTATCGCGGCCGCGTTCTGGCTGGCTTTGCCGGCGGCACCGCCGATGCCTTCACCCTGTTTGAACGCTTTGAAGCCCAGCTGGAAAAATACCAGGGGCATCTGACCAAGGCCGCCGTGGAGCTGGCCAAGGACTGGCGCACCGAGCGCGCTCTGCGCCGGCTGGAAGCGCTTCTGGTCGTGGCCGACCACACCACCTCGCTGGTCATTACCGGCAACGGCGACGTCGTCGAGCCCGAACACGGCGTGATTGCCGTGGGCTCCGGCGGCAACTTTGCCGAGGCCAGCGCCCGGGCGCTTTTGGAAAACACCGAGCTGTCCGCCCGCGAGATCACCGAAAAATCCCTCGCCATTGCCGGTGACATCTGCGTGTTCACCAACCACCACGTCACTATGGAAGAGCTTTAAGCCATGACTCAGATGACACCCCGCGAGATCGTCCATGCGCTGGACCAGTACATCATCGGCCAGAAAGACGCCAAGCGCGCCGTGGCCGTGGCCCTGCGCAACCGCTGGCGGCGCATGCAGCTTGACGCCGAGCTGCGCCCGGAAGTCACGCCCAAAAACATCCTCATGATCGGCCCTACCGGCGTGGGCAAAACCGAAATCGCCCGCCGGCTGGCCAAACTCGCCCGGGCCCCGTTCATCAAGGTCGAGGCCACCAAGTTCACCGAGGTGGGCTATGTGGGCCGCGACGTGGAGTCCATCATTCGCGACCTGATGGAGTCCTCGATCAAGATGGTCCGCGAGCAGGCCAAGGAAGAAGTCGGCAACCGCGCCGAAGACGCCGCCGAAGACCGCATTCTCGATGCCCTGCTGCCGCCGCCCCGAGGCCAGGAAGACAAGCCCCGGGAAGACAGCGGCACGCGCCAGTCGTTTCGCAAGAAGCTGCGCGAAGGCCAGCTCGACGACAAGGAAATCGACATCGAGCTTTCCACCCAGGGCCAAAACGTCGACATCATGACCCCGCCGGGCATGGAAGAAATGACCAGCCAGCTGCAGAACATGTTTTCCAACATGGGCCAGCAGAAAAGCGAAACCCGCCGCGTCACGGTCAAGGAAGCGTTCAGCCTTCTGCGCGACGAAGAAGCCGGCAAGCTGGTCAACGAAGACGACATCAAGACACGGGCCGTTGAGGCGGTCGAGCAGCACGGCATCGTGTTTCTCGACGAAATCGACAAGGTGGCCAAGGGCAGCGGCCAGTCCAGCGGCGGCGATGTCTCCCGCGAGGGCGTGCAGCGCGACCTTTTGCCGCTGATCGAAGGCTCCAGCGTGTCGACCAAGCACGGCATGGTCAAAACCGACCATATCCTGTTTATCGCCTCCGGGGCGTTTCACCTCTCGCGGCCGTCGGATCTGATCCCTGAGCTGCAGGGCCGTTTGCCCATCCGCGTGGAGCTCGACGCGCTGACCCCGGACGACTTCAAGCGCATCCTCACCGAGCCCTCGGCTTCGCTCACCACCCAGTACGAGGCGCTGCTGGCCACCGAAGGGCTTGAGGTCGAATTCACCCCGGACGGCATCGAGCGCATCGCCCAGATCTCCTGGCAGGTCAACGAAGGCACCGAAAACATCGGCGCGCGCCGGCTGCACACCGTCATGGAGCGGCTGCTCGAAGAGGCCTCGTTCAAGGGCGGCGACATGGACGGCCCGCTGACCGTTGACGCCGACTACGTCAACGCCCAGCTCGGCGAGCTTGCGGTAGACGAAGACCTCTCGCGGTATATTCTCTAGCGCCGCCGGCGCGTTTTTGCGCCGCTCTTTTGCCCCCTTGCCCCGCGCATCAGGCGCGGGGCATCATGTTTTGGGCCACTGCATGCAAGAGGTACGTCATGAATCCCCCCGTTCCCGTTAACGTTCACTACCATAAAAAAGCCCGCCAGCTGGAGCTTGCCTACCGCGGCGGCGAAACCTACCGCGTGGCGGTGGAGCTTTTGCGCGTCTGCTCGCCGTCGGCCGAGGTGCGCGGCCACAGCAATGAAGAAGCCGTGCTGCAGGTGGGTAAAAAAGATGTCGGCCTCAAAGACATCACCCCGGTGGGCAACTACGCATTGAAGCTGCACTTTGACGACGACCACGAAAGCGGGCTTTACACCTGGCAATACCTTTACGATCTGGCCAGCCGCCAGGACGCCTGGTGGCAGGACTACCTGGACCGAATGCACAAGGCCGGCGCCTCGCGCGCGCCGCTGGGCATCGAAATCAAGCAGGTATAGCCCCGAGGCGCCGGCACTTCGCCACGTACGACCCGAAGGGGCGCAGACAAGCCGGGGCGGACAAGGCTACAATGGCGCCAGTTTCTTCTGCGGCGGCCCGCCAGGCAAGGCCGCCTTACCGTCTCGACTTCCGGAGCCACTCCATGAGCCCCACGGAAAAACGCACCGCCAACCACGCCCCGGGCGACGGCGATCAAACCACGGACTTTGGCTTTCAGGACGTGCCACGCCACGAAAAAGCCTCGCGCGTCGCGGACGTCTTTCACTCGGTCGCCGCCCGCTACGATGTCATGAACGATTTGATGTCCATGGGCATTCACCGCCTGTGGAAGCGTTTAACCCTTGAGCGCTCGGGCGTGCGCCCCGGCCATCGGGTGCTGGATATCGCCGGCGGCACCGGCGATTTAACGCTGAAGTTCTCGCGCATGGTCGGCC
Source organism: Halomonas cibimaris (assembly GCF_055379665.1). Lineage (NCBI taxonomy): Bacteria > Pseudomonadati > Pseudomonadota > Gammaproteobacteria > Oceanospirillales > Halomonadaceae > Halomonas > Halomonas cibimaris. Next base: position 1,471,027 of record NZ_AP043828.1, on the reverse strand, counting down.
CCCGGGGGCAGGTGATACTCGCCGACATCAACGCCTCGATGCTCGGCGTGGGCCGCGACAAGCTCATCGACAGCGGCGTGGGCGGCAACGTCGACTACGTGCAGGCCAACGCCGAGTGCCTGCCGTTTCCCGACAACCACTTCGACTGCATTACCATCGCCTTTGGGCTGCGCAACGTCACCGACAAGGCCGCCGCCCTGCGCTCCATGCAGCGGGTGCTAAAACCCGGCGGACGCCTTTTGGTGCTGGAGTTTTCCAAACCCCAAAGCGAGCTGCTGTCCAAGGCCTACGACGAATACTCCTTTCGCGTACTGCCGCGGATGGGCCAGCTGGTAGCCGGCGACGCCGACAGCTATCGCTATCTGGCCGAGTCCATTCGCATGCACCCGGATCAAAAAACGCTCAAGGACATGATGGAAACCGCAGGCCTTGAACGGGTGGAATACACCAACCTCACCGGCGGCATTGTCGCGCTCCACCGCGGAATCAAGCTATGACGCGCCCTTCCAACATGACGGCAACGCCTGCGCTGATGCTGGCCGGCATTGAACGCGCGATCAACGCCCTGCTGGCCCGAGACCCGGCCGCCCCCGGCCGCCTGGAAGCGCTGGCCGGCAGCCGCCTGCTCGTTCGTCTGGAGCAGCCGCGCCTGGCGCTGATGCTGCACTTTCATCGCGCCGGGATCGACCTTGCCCACGCCAGCGATGACGCCGACTGCGAAGCCTCCGCCGACGCCGTGGTGGAGCTGACCCCGGAAACCCTGTCGCGCTGGGCCGGCGGCGAAAGCCTTGAGCGGCTGATGTTTTCCGGCCGGCTTTCCCTGCGCGGGCGCACCCACCTGCTGGAAGCTGCCCAGGCGCTGTTCACCGATCTCGACATCGACTGGGAAGGCGAGCTTGCCGGGCTGCTCGGCGACACGCCCGCCCATTCGCTGGCCGAAGGGCTGCGCCGGGTCGCACGCTTTGGCCTGCGCGCCAAAGACGAGCTGCTCGCCGACGTGGCCGAATACGTGTTCGAAGAGGCCAGGCTTCTGCCCGGCCGCCGCCAGCGCGAAGTGCTGCGCGACCACCTCACCGAACTGGACGTCGCCACCGACCGGCTGGAAGCCCGCTTTGCCCGGCTGCAGCGGCTGCTGGCCGAGCGCGAGGGCCGGGTATGAGCCTGCGACTGATACGTATCGGCTGGGTCATCGCCCGCCACCGGCTGGACACTCTGGTGCCGTTTGCGCGCCTGCCCTGGTGGATGCGCGCGCTCACCTGGCTTTCACCGCTGCGGCTTTTTCCAGTAGGCCCGCGCAGCCGCGGCGAGCGTCTGCGTCTGGCGCTGGAGGCGCTGGGGCCGATTTTTGTCAAGTTCGGCCAGATGCTCTCCACCCGACGCGATCTGCTGCCGCCGGATATTGCCGACGAGCTCAAGCGCCTGCAGGACCAGGTGCCGCCCTTCCCCGGCGAGGCCGCCGCGGCCCGGGTAGAGGCCGAGCTGGAAATGACCCTGGCCGAGGCCTTTGCCCACTTCGAGCGTGAACCGCTGGCCTCGGCCTCCATCGCCCAGGTGCATGCCGCCCGGCTGCACAGCGGCGAAGACGTGGTGGTCAAGATCATCCGCCCGGGCATCGACCGCGTGATGCGCCAGGACATGGCGCTGATGTATCAGCTCGCCAAGCTGCTCGCCCGGGTGCCCGAGGCCCGGCGGCTGCGTCCGGTAGAAGTCATTCGCGACTACGAGGCCACGCTGTTTGACGAGCTTGACCTGTACAAGGAAGCCGCCAACACCTCCCAGCTCAAGCGCAACTTCAAAGACTCGCCGCTTTTGTTCGTGCCCGCCATCTACTGGGCCTTCACCCGGCGCAAGGTCATGGTGCAAGAGCGCATTCGCGGCGTCCCGGTGGCGGATACCGACACCCTGCTGGCCCGGGGCACCCACCTCAAGACCCTGGCCGAGCGCGGCGTGGAGATCTTTTTTACCCAGGTGTTTCGCGACAACTTCTTTCACGCCGATATGCACCCGGGCAACATCTTCGTCAACTGCGACGACGGCGAGAACCCGCAGTACGTGGCCATCGACTGCGGCATCGTCGGCAGCCTGACCCGAGAAGACCAGGACTATCTGGCGCGCAACCTGCTGGCGTTTTTCCGCCAGGACTATTACGAAGTCGCCGCGCTGCACATCGAATCCGGCTGGGTCGGCGAAGGCACACGGGCCAACGAGTTTGCCGCCGCCATTCGCACCGTGTGCGAGCCGATTCTGGAAAAGCCGCTCAAAGACATCTCCTTCGGCCAGGTGCTGCTGGGGCTTTTCCAGACCGCCCGGCGCTTCAACATGGAAGTCCAGCCCCAGCTGGTGCTGCTGCAGAAAACCCTGCTCAACATCGAAGGGCTGGGCCGCCAGCTCTACCCCGATCTTGATCTGTGGAGCACCGCCAAGCCCTACCTTGAGCGCTGGATGAAAGAGCGTGCCGGCGTGCGCGGCCTGTGGGACTCGCTCAAGCGCCAGGCCCCGGAGCTTTCCACCCAGCTGCCGGAGCTGCCGGCTCTGGCCCACCAGACACTGAGCCGGCTGGAAGCCAGCGACCGCCAGCAAAGGCGACAAAGCCAGGCCGTAAGCGACATGCGCCGGCACATGCAGCGCCAGGGCAAGCGTCAGCACCGGCTGCGCCTGGGGCTGATCATGCTCGCCGCGGCCCTTGCCTGGCAGCCGCTGGCGGGCTGGGCCGCCGGGCAGGACTGGCCGGTGCTTGCCGCCGCCGCCATCGGCCTTTTGCTTTTGGCCTGGTAGCCGGCGAGCCGCCAAGCTGATGCGCATCAAGAAACGCAGCGCCTATTTCTCTTACGCTACACAACGGATACGTCGCCATGACCACCACGCCGACCCCGGATTCCCGTCTCGCCACCGACACCGTGCTCGACGCCCTGACTGCGGTACTCGACGCGCGCCGCCATGCAAGCGCCGACGACTCCTACGTCGCCGCCTTGCACTGCAAGGGGCTGAACAAGATACTGGAAAAAGTCGGCGAGGAAGCCACCGAAACGCTGCTTGCGGCCAAGGATGCCGGACAGAGCAACGACGCAGCGGCGCGGCAGGCACTGGTCGCCGAGACGGCGGATCTATGGTTTCATAGCCTGGTCATGCTCTCGCATCTGGGGCTGGATCACCGCTCCGTGCTCGACGAGCTGGCACGCCGGTTCGGCGTCTCGGGGCACGACGAAAAAGCCGCTCGCACGGGCGGGTAGCCATTCGCCACCGCCCAAGGTTATTTGGGCATTCGTTAACGAGGACACGCATATGCTAGGCGGTATCAGTATTTGGCAGCTGCTCATTGTGCTGGGCATCATTATTCTGATTTTCGGCACCAAAAAGCTGCGCAACGTCGGCACCGATCTCGGCGGCGCCGTCAAGGGCTTTAAAAGTGCGATGCACGAAGAAGAGAAAAAAACCGATGAGGACGACGCCGACACGCCCCAGGCCAAGGTACGCCACGACGACGATACAGCGGGCAACACCTACGACGTCGAGGCTCAGGAAAAGAAACCGGAAAACAGCAACGAGCGCAGCTAACCCATGCTGGATATCGGCTTTCTCGAACTGCTGATCATCGCCGTGGTGGGGCTTTTGGTACTCGGCCCCGAGCGGCTGCCCCGGGCGGCTCGAACCACGGGCATGTGGGTCGGCAAAATAAAGCGCACGGTGTCCGGCATGCAGCGCGAGATCAGCGCCCAGCTGGAAGCCGAAGACCTGCGGCAAAAACTCGACGAGCAGCAGAAAAAACTCGACGACAGCCTCACCCGGGCCAAACAGGACGTGGAAAGCCTGGCCGATGCGCCCGGCAAGCAGGCCCGCCAGGTAGAGCGCCAGGCCGCGGACGCCTCGGCCCGGCTGGATGACGCGCTGGAAACCCTGCGCGAAACGCCGGCCGACACCGGCGGAAACGAGAAAAAGGACGAAACATCATCATGAGCGATGGTTCGCAAAAGCAGGAAACGAACCGGCAGGCAGGCGCCGCCCAGGCCCCGCTGATCGAGCACCTGGTCGAGCTGCGTTCGCGGCTGATGCGGGCCGTTATTGCCATCGTGGTCATTTTTCTCAGCCTGTACGCCTTTGCCAACGATATCTACGGCTTTGTCGCCGAGCCGCTGATGGCGCTGCTGCCCGAAGGCGCGCAGATGATCGCCACCGAGGTGGCCTCGCCGTTTCTCGCCCCGTTCAAGCTCACGCTGGTGGTGGCAGTGTTCATTGCCATCCCCGTGGTGCTGCATCAGGCCTGGGCCTTTGTCGCGCCGGGCCTTTACGACAATGAAAAGGCCCTGGCGATACCGCTGCTGCTGTCCAGCGTCGGGCTTTTTTACGCCGGCGCGGCGTTTGCCTACTACGTGGTGTTTCCGCTGCTGTTTTCGTTTTTTACCCAGGCAGGGCCGGACAACATTACGGTGATGACCGACATCAATCAGTACCTCAACTTCGTGCTGAAACTGTTTTTTGCCTTTGGCGTCGCCTTCGAGATTCCCATTGCCACCTTTTTGCTGATTCTTTCAGGCGCCACCACGGTCGAAAGCCTCGGCCGCAAGCGCCCCTATATTCTGCTGGGCTGCTTTATCGTGGGCATGGTGCTCACCCCGCCGGACGTGGTTTCCCAGAGCCTGCTGGCCGTGCCCATGTATCTGCTCTACGAAATCGGCCTGCTGTTCGGCCGCCTGTTCGGCAACCGCCAGGTACGCCGCCGGGCCAACCGCCAAGACGCTGACTAAAACGCCGCGCCGGGCATGCCCGCCCGGCCGTGCAAAAGTTGGCAGCGGTTTATACCCGGCCGAGGGTTCACAGCGCCTTGCAACAGCCGACTGCTCGGCTTTTGCCGGGTATACTGCCGGTGAAACGCTTTTTTACCCTACCGCTGGAGGCTTTCTTGACTACGTTCACCCCGCGCGATTTTCCTGCCACTCGCATGCGCCGCATGCGCCGGGACGACTTCTCTCGCCGGCTGATGCGCGAAAATACCCTTACCGCAGCGGATCTGATTTTGCCGGTGTTTGTCATGGAAGGCGAAAATCAGCGCCAGGCCGTGCCCTCGATGCCCGGCGTTGAGCGTTTGACGCTGGATCTTTTGATCGAGCAGGCCCGGGAGGCCCACGCGCTGGGCATCCCGGCGCTGGCGCTGTTTCCGGTGATTGAAGCCGACGGCAAAACCCTGCACGCCGAAGAGGCCTACAACCCCGAGGGGCTGGTTCAGCGCAGCGTGCGCGGGCTCAAGGCCGCCGTGCCGGAGCTGGGCATCATCACCGACGTGGCGCTGGACCCCTACACCAGCCACGGCCAGGACGGCATTCTCGACGATACCGGCTACGTGCAAAACGAGCCCACGGTCAAAGCACTGATCAAGCAGGCGCTGTCCCACGCCGAGGCCGGCGCCGACGTGGTCGCCCCGTCGGACATGATGGACGGGCGCATCGGCTCGATCCGCCAGGCGCTCGAACAGGACGGGCTGATCCACACCCGCATCATGGCCTACAGCGCCAAGTACGCGTCGAGCTACTACGGCCCCTTCCGCGACGCCATCGGCTCGGCGGGCAACCTCGGCCAGGCCGACAAGCGCACCTACCAGATGGACCCGGCCAACGCCGATGAAGCGCTGCACGAAGTCGCCATGGACATTCGCGAAGGCGCCGACATGGTCATGGTCAAGCCCGGCATGCCGTATCTCGACGTGGTGCGCCGGGTGAAAGACGAGCTTGCCGTACCCACCTTTGCCTATCAGGTCAGCGGCGAGTACGCCATGCACCGCGCCGCCTTCGACAACGGCTGGCTCGACGCCGACAAGGTGATTCTGGAATCGCTCGCCGGCTTCAAGCGCGCCGGCGCCGACGGTATTCTCACCTACTTCGCGCTGGACGCCGCCAGGCTGCTGGCGAAGTAGCAGGCCGACTCAAGCCAGCGCCTACCCTGTCGCGGGCTGCCCGCAGCAAGAAAGCCGGCCATATCGTGGCCGGCTTTGCTGTTAGTAATTGAAGCGGGGCTTGTTACACCGTGGCGGCGCCTTCCTCGCTTGGTGCTTTGGCGCGCTGGCGCAGCGTCTCGGCCGCCTTGACCATGTTGGCCAGCGCCGGCTCAACTTCCTCCCAGCGCCTTGTTTTCAGCCCGCAGTCCGGGTTGACCCACAGCCGCTCGGCGGGAATGCGCTCGGCGGCTTTCTCCATCAGCGTCACCATCCAGTCTATATCGGGCAGGTTGGGGCTGTGGATATCGTAAACTCCGGGGCCGATCTCGTTGGGGTAGGCAAAGTTCTGGAAGGCGTCCAGCAGTTCCATGTCCGAGCGCGAGGTCTCGATGGTGATCACATCGGCGTCCAGCGCGGCAATCGCGCCGATGATGTCGTTGAACTCCGAGTAGCACATGTGCGTGTGGATCTGGGTGGCGTCGGCAACGCTGGACGCGCTCAAACGAAAGCTCTCCACTGCCCAGTCAAGATACGCCTGCCACTCGGCCCGGCGCAGGGGCAGCCCTTCGCGCAGGGCCGGCTCATCGATCTGGATGGCCCGGACGCCGGCGCGCTCAAGGTCTACCACCTCGTCGCGCAGCGCCAGGGCAATCTGGCGGCAGGTGGTCGCGCGCGGCTGGTCATCGCGCACAAACGACCACTGCAGAATCGTCACGGGGCCTGTGAGCATGCCCTTCATCGGCCGGTCGGTGAGCGACTGGGCGTACTCGCTCCAGCGCACGGTCATCGGCGCCGGACGCGCCACGTCGCCGAAGATCACCGGCGGCTTCACGCAGCGCGAGCCGTAGCTTTGCACCCAGCCAAAGCGGGTGAAGGCAAAGCCGTCGAGCTGCTCGCCGAAGTATTCCACCATGTCGTTGCGCTCGGCCTCGCCGTGCACCAGCATATCGATGCCCAGCGCTTCCTGGCGCGCCACGGCGTAGGCGATTTCGGCGCGCATCCGCGCTTCGTACTCGGCGGTGCTCAAATCACCGTTTTTGTGCGCGCGGCGGTCGGCGCGAATATCCCCGGTCTGGGGAAAAGAGCCGATGGTCGTCGTCGGATACAGCGGCAGCGAAAGCGCCTCGCGCTGGGCCTTGGCACGCGTGGCGTAGGGCGCGCCGCGCCGGCTGTCGGCAGAGGTAACGGCGGCCAGCCGCGCGGCCACCGCCGGCCGGTGAATGCGCGCGGATGCGCGGCGGGCCTCCAAAGCGCGGGTGGCATCGGCCAGGCGCTGCTCGTCGTCGGCGGTGGCGCGGCCGTCGAGCAGGCGAGCAAGCGTGACCGTCTCGTCAAGCTTTTGGCGGGCAAAGGCCAGCCAGCTCTTGAGCTCGCCGTCCAGGTCGGTTTCGGCACCCACGTCCACCGGCACGTGCAAAAGCGAACAGCCGGGGGCCAGCCACAGGCGATCGCCCAGGCGCGCTTTCAGCGGCTGAAGGCGCTCGCGCAGGGCGGCCAGATCGGCCCGCCAGACGTTGCGCCCGTCGATTGCGCCAACGGACAGCACCCGATGCGGGCCGATGCGATCGACTACATGGTCCAGCTCGCCCGGGGCGCGCACGGCGTCCACGTGAAGGCCGGCCACCGGCAGACGCGTGGCTACCGAAAGATTATCGCCCAGCCCGCCAAAGTAGGTCGCCAGCAGAATCTTCACCGCGGCGGCCTGCAGGCGGTTATAGGCGCGCTCGTAGGCCTGCTGCCACTCGGCGGGCAGATCCTGCACCAGCGCCGGCTCGTCAAGCTGCACCCACGCCACGCCCTGCTCGGCCAGCCGGGTGAGCACGGCGGCGTAGACATCGACCACGCCGTCGAGCAGCTCCAGGCGGTTGAACGCGCCGCCCTTCTCCTTGCCCAGCCACAGCCAGGTCACAGGCCCGGTCAGCGCGACCTTGGGGGTAAAGCCGGCGGCCTGGGCCTCGGCGACCTCGTCGAACAGCCGCGTGCTGGCAAGTGTAAACGTCTGGCCCTGGTGCAGCTCAGGAACCAGGTAGTGATAGTTGGTATCAAAATATTTGGTCATCTCGCAGGCGGCCGCCGGCTCGCCGCTGGGTGCGCGGCCCCGGGCCATGCGAAAGGCGGTGTCCAGCGCCACCTCGCCCTGCTCGACCTCGGCGGCGGCGTTAAAGCGCTCGGGCACCGCGCCCAGCAAAACAGAGACGTTGAGCACCTGGTCGTAAAAGGCGAAGTCGCCGACGCTTGCGAAGTCCAGCCCGGCGTCGCTTTGCGCCTGCCAGTGGGCGGCGCGCAGCTTTTGCGCCTGCTGCTCAAGCGCCGCCTGATCCAGATCGCCCTTCCAGTAGGCTTCGGTGGCTTTTTTCAGCTCGCGGAAGGCACCGATGCGCGGATAGCCCAGAATATGAGAAACTGTCATGCAATATGTCCTATAGCGTGAATGCGTTGCCAATTGACCTTGCCGACAAGTTTGCGTGCCGCTAAAAAGTGAATCAAACTAATCTTTTTAATAATAATTATGAATAAAACTCAGCCTTGTCTTTCCACCGGATACGTATGGCCCCCATGATTGAGCTTCGTCATCTTCGTACTCTGCTCGCCCTGCGCGATACCGGCTCGCTGGTGGAGGCCGCCGAGCGCGTGCATCTGACCCAGTCGGCGCTGTCGCACCAGCTCAAGGATTTGGAAAACCGCATCGACAGCGCGCTTTTCGTGCGTAAATCCCGCCCGGTAGCGTTCACCCGCACGGGCACCCGGCTGCTGGCGCTGGCCGAGCAGGTGCTGCCCCAGGTACGCGCCGCTGAACGCGACGTGGCAAGGCTTGCCGGCACCGAGCACGGCCGGCTGCACATGGCCATCGAGTGCCACAGCTGCTTTCAGTGGCTGATGCCCACGGTGGATCATTTTCGCGATCACTGGCCGGAGGTGGAGATTGATATTCCCACCGGCCACCATTTTGACCCGCTGCCGGCGCTGGCCCGAGAGCAGCTGGATCTGGTGATCACCGCCGATCCCCAGCCCATTGAGGGCATTCACTACGCGCCGCTGTTTCGCTACGAGGGGCTTTTGGCCGTGGCGCGCCAGCATGCGCTGGCGCGCCAGCGTTGCGTCCATCCCGAAATGCTGGGCGACCAGACCCTGATCACCTACCCGGTCGAGCAGTCCCGGCTTGACGTCTTTACCCAGTTTTTACGGCCGGCAGGCGTTGCCCCCGCGGAAATCCGCACAGCAGAGCTGACCATTATGATGATGCAGCTGGTGGCAAGCGGGAGAGGCGTGTGCGCGCTGCCCAGCTGGGCGCTGACCGAATACCTGGAGCGCGACTACGTCAGCGCCGTACCGCTGGGCGAAGGCGGCATGTGGAGCACGCTTTACGCTGCCCTGCGCGAAAACACCCGCGAAGCGCCGTGGATGCAGGATTTTTTACGCACCGCGCGGGACACTTCCTTTGCGGTGCTGTCAGGCATCAGGCCGGCGGATGGCGACGCGGCAGTATCAGCGTAAAGCGCGCGCCGCCCAGAGCACTGCTGGCATCGACGCTGACGCTGCCGCCGTGGCCGGCCATGATCTTTTGCACAATGGAAAGCCCCAGCCCGTAGCCGCCGGAGCTGCGGGTGCGGCTGGTATCCAGCCGCGCGAAAGGCTTGAACACGTCTTCGCGCACCTCAGCGGGCACGCCGGGGCCGTCGTCTTCAACGTCAATGCGGACCAGCTCCGGCTCGCCGGTCAGCGTCACGGCCACACGGGAATAGCCGTAGCGACAGGCGTTGCTCACCAGGTTCTGCAGCGCCCGCTGCAAATAGCGCGGCTCGGCCTGCACCGCCATCTCCGGCCCGTCCGCCAGCTCCAGCGTCAGGCCCGGATGCAGCGGCGCGAGGGTATCGATCACGCGCTCGGCAAGCGCCCGGCATTCCACCCGGGCGGTTTCCATCTCGGGGCCGCCCACGGTCTGGCCGCCCAGCCGGGCAAAGGTGAGAATTTCGTCAATCAGCTCGTCAAGCTCGCCGATGTCGGCATCGATACCCTGAATCTGGCGGCGCACCGCCGGCTCTGCGGTCATGTCCTCGACCATCTGCGCGGCAAAGCGGATGCGCGCCACCGGCGTGCGCAGCTCGTGAGACACCGCACGGATCATTTCCTGCTGGCCGCGCAAAAGCGCCTGTACCTGGCTTGCCATCCCGTTGAACGCCATGCCCAGCCGGCCCATGAAATCGCCGCTTTCCACCTTGACCCGGGTTTCCAGCCGCCCGCTGGCAATGCGCGCGGCGGCCAGCTCCAGGCGCGCCAGGCGCAGCTCGATACGCCGCATGATCAGATAGATACTCAGCGAAAACGCCAGCAAAAGCCCCATGAGCAGCGGCAAATTAAGATTGAGCGCCAGCGAGCCGCCGCGGGTCATCGGCCCCATCTTGACCCAGCGCGCCTCGCCGGGCAGCGGCGCCCAGAACGTGACCGCCAGCTGCTCGTGCGTCAGCCGGGTGACGACCTGTCCGCGCGCCAACGCGTCGCGCTGGGCAGACGACAGGCCCCGGGGCGGGCGCCTGTGCAGCGATACCGGCCAGCTGCCCGACGCCAACCCTGAAAGCCGCTGGCTGCGCTGGCCGGCCGGCAGCCCGGCCAGCCACTCGCCCAGCAGCTCGGCGGTGGCGTGCCACTGTTGCTCGCTCCAGCCGTCAAACCGGGCCGTCAGCAGCCAGGGCGAATCCGGCAGGCGTTTGCGCAGCACCCAGGGCGATTCGCTGGCCAGCACTTTGCGCTGTGTCAGCCGGGCGCGGGCAAAATATCCCGGGGCGGCCGCGTCCAGTCGCGCCAGCTCCAGCGTCATGCCCAGCCGCTCGCCGAGCGTTGCCAGGCGCGGGCTGCGCTGTTCGGGCGGCAGCGCGGCCAGCCGTTCCGCAACCAGCGACATGGGCAGCGCGGCCAGCTGCTCGCGGTAGTCTTCTCGGCGAATCTGCTCGATCAGCGCCCGGCCGCCCAGGGCAACCAGCACAACGGCCAGCAGCACCGCGGCGAGCAGCAGATAAAAGCGGATAAACGAGCCGCGGTCGATCATCCAGCGCAGCGGGCGCTTCTCGCGACAGCCGGGCCGGGCTGCGGCGTCCGTATGGGGTGCATGGCGCATATAGCGGCGCGATCAACCGTCCTTGACGAACAGGTAGCCTTTGCTGCGCACGGTCTTGATCCGGTGCGGCTGGTTGGGGTCGTCGCCGATCTTGGGGCGAATGCGCGAGACGCGCACGTCAATGGAGCGATCCTGGCCGTCGTACTTGATGCCGCGCAGCTCGTGGAAAATCTCTTCCCGGGTCAGCACGCGGCCGGCATTGCTGGCCAGAAGCCACAGCAGATCAAACTCGGCGCTGGTCAAGTCGATACGCTCGCCGGACAGCCAGGCCTCTCGGGTGGCGTGGTCGATGTCCAGGTTCTCAAAGCGCAGGCGCTCTTCACCGCTGGCCGGGGCGCTGGCATCGGCGCGGCGCAGCAAAGCCCGCATCCGCGCCAGCAGCACCCGCGGCTGTACCGGCTTGAGCATATAGTCATCGGCGCCCATTTCCAGGCCCAGCACCTGATCGAGATCATCGGTGCGCGCGGTCAGCATCATGATGGGGCCGGCGTAATGGGGCCGCGCCCGGCGACAGATGGCCAGGCCGTCTTCGCCGGGCAGCATCAAATCGAGAATAACCAGATCCGGCTGCAGGCCGGTAATGCGCTCAACGCCCTTGCCACCGTCGGCTTCCAGGGTGACCCGAAAGCCGTTGGTTTCCAGGTAATCGCGGGTCAAATCGGCAAGCCGCCGGTCATCTTCGATGATCAGCACGTGCTCTCGCCCGGCATAGTCCACGCCGCTGGCGTGTTGAGACCCAAGCGTTTGAAACTGTTTTTCCAGATGATCGACCATGTGTACTCTTGACTCTGCTCGGGTAAAAGTGTGTTGCGGCTACCCGCCAATAGGAATAACAGCGACGGCATCACCGCTTTGGGATGACGTCGTCGATGGGATATCGCAAAATGATGGTAGCGTCCGCTCGGTGGCCGTCAAGCAGCGCTCGCCGGCCAACCGCTGACGGTTCAATCGTTGACGGCTCAGCCGCTGATAGAAAGGACAACTGTATGACACAGCGCAAACCTAAAAGCGTGATCAAACGCGTCTACGTGCCCGCCCAGGTGCAGGATTTGCCCAACGGAGAGCGGCGCAGGATTCCCGGGCACTACGTTCCCGGCCATTCCCGCCTGTCGGACAGCGGCCACGATACCGATCGCTGACAAACGCCGCCCGCCATGTTACCGCTATACGGCCCCGATGTTACACCGGTGCCGGCCGGCGCTACGCAAAAGGCAGGCTAAAAAGCCTGCCTTTCAGCGCCTGGCGCTGGTCGCTATCCCTTGGGGCCCAGCAGCAGCCAGATAAGCAGGCCAAACAGCGGAAAGAACAGCAGCACCAAAATCCACAGCAGCTTGGCCAGCCCGCCTGCCGGGCTTTTCGCCACCTTGATGATGGCCCAGACGACGATGATCAGCCAGATAAGGCCCAGCAGTCCACCTACTTCAATGCCCATGACGGCTCCTTGGCGGGTTGACGTTATCGGTGGGCCAAGCTAAGCACAGCCGTGGCCTGCGCACAAGACGGCGGGCGGATCGCTCAGCCTTGACCGCGCGGCTCGGGCAGCGTCAGCACCATCTTGCCTTCGCGTATTTCAATGGCCAGATGGCGCAAGAAACTCATGCCCAGCAGCACCGTGTCGCCCTGCATGTTGGGGCTGACCGAGCCTTGCACGTTGCGCATGCGAATACCGCCCAGGCTTACCGAATCCAGATCCACCAGCGCGCCCTGCACGCGCCCGTTGGCGGTGTTGAACCAGACGCGCCGGCCGCGCTCAAGCCCGAGGCTGTCGACAAGCCCGGCAGGCACCGCCACATAGGTAGCGCCGGTATCCAGCAAAAAGGTGACCGGTACGCCGTTGATTTCCCCCGGCGCGCGAAAGTGCCCGGCCCGGTTGCGCTCAAGGGTCAGCGGCGTGCTCGTCGCCGCCGAGGTAACCACCCGGGCATTGGGGTTTTGCAGCGCTTCCAGGCCGCCTTTCAGCCACCAGGTACCGCCCACCATCAGCACCACCCAAAACAGCAGCATCATGACCAGGCCGGTGCGCTGTGTTCCTGCCCGTCTTGTCATGTCGCCTCCTGTACGCCCGCCGCGCCGGGCGACGACCATTGCCGGGCAGCCGCACGCCCCCGCGCTTCGTCGACGCGCGTACAGATCAGCATCGCGGCGATAAACAGCGCCGCACAAAGCAGGATGGACCCGGCAAGCCCCACCAGCATCTGCAACACGCCCAGCAGCACGATACCCAAAACGCCGGCCAGCTTGTTGGCCAGCCCCCAAAAGCCAAAAAGCTCGGCGGCTTTCTCCCGGGGCGAGAAAAGCCCCACCAGGGTACGGCTGGCCGACTGGCTGGAGCCCAGACTGGCACCGGCCAGACACCCCACCACCAAAAACACGTGCTGCGCCTGCCAGGCGCGCCCAAAAGTGCCGTTGAGCCACGCCGTCAGCGCCGGTGTGGCCCAGATGGCAGCGATCGCGGCCACCCACAGGGCAAGCGTCAGCTGGTAGGTACGCTTGCCGCCCAGCCGATCCTGCAGGGCGCCGAAGCCCACGGCCCCGCCGGCGGCGGTGATCTGCACGATGATAAACATCCCGTTGCGCACCTGCGCGTCCCAGCCGATCACCTGAGCGCCGTAGATAAAGGCAAAGGCAATGATGATGTACACCCCGGCCATGGAAAACAAAAGCGACACCAGAAACCGGCTCAGGTCTTTAAAGTGGCGCAAATCACGCCAGGTCGCCAGCATGCGCCGGCGCGCCAGACGCCCGTAGCCAACCGCAGCGGGCTGCGGCACGGCGCGTTCTTTCAGCCAAGCAAAGGTCGGCATGGCCGCTAGCAAAAAAAAGCCGGCGGCAAAGGGGCCAACAAAGCGGATGCGGGCAAAGTTGTCGGCGGTGGCCTCGCCCAGCACCAAAAGCGTGAAACCCGCGGCGAAAAGCCCGCCCAGATAGCCCAGCGCCCAGCCGAAGCCGGAAATCCTGCCCAACGCCGAAGGCGGGCCCAGCCCGGGCAAGAACGCGGCAATGAACGACTCGCCCATGGAATAGGCGTAGTTGGAAACCACAATCAGGAAAAAGCCCAGCGCCACATAGCCCGGCGCGACAAAGTACAGCATCGCAGTCGAGATCACGGTGGCCACATAGCTCCACCGCAGAAAGCGCTTTTTTTCCGCGCGGCAGTCCATGATCGCCCCGCACAGCGGCGCGCTCACCACCACCATCAGATAGCTCAGCGAAAGCGCCAGGCTCCAGAGAAAATTCGCCAGCCGGTAGCTGCCTTCGTGCTCGCCGACGATCACCGTGGTGAAAAGCTCGCCGAACACCACGGTGATGATCAAAAGCGTATAGGCCTGATTGGCAAAATCGAACATCGCCCAGCCGACAATCTCCCGGCGCGGGGCATAGCCCTGGCGGGCGGGCGCCGAGCATGGCCCGGCGCGGCGGGCATAACGTTCAGGCATGGCCGCTCCCAGAGTAAAGGCAAAAATGCGCTACAGCAGCCAGTGTGCCAGCACCGCCGCGCTGCCCACCGCCAGTGCGGTGATGACCGCTACGGTCACCGCCGTATTCAGCCAGCGGTCCAGCCGGGACGCCTCCAACCGCCGGCGCCCGGCTCGGCGGCGTCTCGCACCGCGGCGCGTACGTTGTATTGGCAAAGCGCATCCCCGCTAACATGGCCCGCTGATTCGGCCCGTGGCGACAAAGACCGGTCACTTAGCGATTGATACGCCGGTTGACCACGCTGGGCGCGCGCCGCAGGCGTTCTTCCTCGCCGAGCTGATCGGCCTCGAAGGCGTCGGCCCCCACCGGGGTCTCGCCGTGGCGGCGATACAGCTGGGTCAGCATCGCCCGGCGGTCGGCGCGCAGCTCACGCAAAAGCACCACCACCATCATGTAAAGAATGAAGGTAAACGGCAGCGCTGAAAGCACAGACGCGGCCTGCAGCCCTTCAAGCCCGCCGGCCACGATCAGCGTAAGGCAAATGGCCGCAATCAGCACGCCCCACAGCACGCGCTTGTACAGCGGCGGGTTGATCGAGCCGTTGTCGGTCATCTGGGCGACGATATAGGAGGCCGAATCCGCCGAGGTCACCAAAAAGATAAAGATCAGCCCCATCGCCATGACCGAGAGCACGCCGGAAAACGGCATCAGCTCGAACATTTCAAAAAGTGCCACGGTGATATTGTCCTGGGTGGCCTGGGCAAGCCCCACGTCCGCGCCGCCAAGCTCCATGTGCAGCGCCGCCCCGCCGAACACGCCGATCCACAGGCAGGCCAAAAGCGGCGGCACCAGCAGCACGCCGAACACGTACTCTTTAATGGTGCGCCCGCGGGACACCCGGGCCACAAAGGTGCCCACAAACGGTGACCAGGCAATCACCCAGGCCCAGTAGAACACCGTCCAGTCGTTGCCCCAGTTGCTGTCCTCGTAGGGTGCGATGCGCAAACTCATACTGATAAAGTTCTGCAGGTAGTCACCGATGCCCAGGGTAATGGTTTCAAGAATGGCAACCGTGGGCCCGCTCACCAGCACGTAGAACATCAAAGCGATGCACAGCGCCATGTTGAGGTTGGACAGACGCTTGATGCCCTTGTCCAGCCCCGACCAGGTCGAGGCCATATAGGCGCAAAACATCACAAACAGAATAATAAACTGCCACCAGCCGTTTTCCGCCAGGCCGAACACCGCGTTGAGCCCGCCGTTCATCTGCAAAACGCCAAGCCCCAGCGAGGTGGCCACGCCCATCACCGTGGCCACCACGGCAAACACGTCCAGCCAGGAAGCATACGGGCGCACGCGCGGGTATTTGGCCGTCACCGAGGACAGCACCGACGACACCAGCCCCGCCTGCCCCTTGCGGAACTGGAAGTAGGCGATAATCAGCCCCACTACGGAAAACGCCGCCCACTGGTGAATGCCCCAGTTGAAGTAGGTGTACTGAATGGCCAGCCGCGCGGCGGCCACGCTTTCCGGCGCTTCGTCGCCGTAGGGCGGCGTCATATAGTGCGACATGGGCTCGGCCATGCCGTAAAACACCAGCCCCACGCCGAAGCCTGCCGCCAGCAGCATGCTCACCCAGGAAAAAAAGCTGTAGTTGGGCGTGCTGTCCTGGGGGCCCAGGCGCACCTTGCCGTACTTGGAAAACGCAAGCCCCAGCAGAAACACCACAAAACCGAACACCGAGAACAGATAAAACCAGCCGAACAGCCGCGTAATGCTGCCCAGCGCCGTCTGAGCGGCGCGGCCGAAATCTTCGGGAAACGCCGCCCCGACCAGCACCAGCCCGAGGATAATCGTCGCCGAGGCGATAAACACCGTCCTCCCGCCGTGGTCTGCCATCTTGTCTCCTTAGCTTTGCGTTATCCCATCGCGCTATATCTCATCGCACTACATCCCATCGCGCTATATCCCATCGCGCTAAATCCCATCGCACTGCGGCGCGGTTGGCCTGTACCCACCGCGGCCTGTAATCATACCGCGGACTCTACCAGCTAAACTGCACGCTGCATAAGCCATCCCGGATGCAGCAAACGCCTCCCCTGTCACGCAGGCCGCGCCTGAGCGCGGCGCCGCGGGTGAACTCCCGCGCCGTATAGTGTTCTACTGGACAGACCCATACGCCTTATTATCGCGCCTTCAGGAGAGCTTCATGACACAGCGTAGTACGCGCAACGCCGCCTGGCAGGCGGCCCAGCAGTGGCGCGCCAGGGCCGCCCAGTCGCGCCCGGCGGGCTTGGGGGGCAGCATCAAGCTGTTTTTCACTTGGCTTTTATTCGGCGCGCTGATGATCGTCGCCCTGATGCTCGGCCTTGTGCTGGTACTGATCGGCTGGGCGATGATGCCCTTTATCCGCCACAGGATGAAAAAGCGCATGGAGGCCATGCGCGCCGAGCAGGCCACCGACATCGGCGGCGGCCCCTATCGCGAGTCCCGCCGCCCCCACGACGCGCTGGAAGGCCGCTTTGACGTCAAGGACGACGACCCCGGCGCGCGCTAAGCCCGGTCCCGGCCGTCGGAATCGGCCGGCGGCGCCAGAAAGCGCGCCCAGAGCGCCTTGACAGCGCGGCGGTGGGCGTCAAACGTGCCTTCTGCAACGCGCGCCCTGTCGCCGGTCAGCGCCGCCCGGTGGGTGGTGCTGCGGTAGGCCAGATAGGCCTCGCGCAGGTCCTGCGCCTGGTCGTCGGGCAGATGGCCGCTTTTTGCCAGCGTGTCAAGAATGCGTACGCTGTCGCTGTAGGCCAAAAGCGCCGGCGCCTCAACGCTTAGCGCCAGCACCGCGTACTGGCAGAGAAACTCGATGTCCACCATGCCGCCGGCGTCTTGTTTGACGTCAAACGTCGCCCGGGTGCGGCTGCCCAGGTGGGCGCGCATCTTGCGGCGCATCTTGACCACGTCGTCGCGCAGCGCACGGCGGTCTCGGGGGCGGCCCAGCACCTCCCGGCGCACGGCGTTGAACCCCTCGGCCAGAGCGGCATCGCCGGCCACCACCCGGGCGCGCACCAGCGCCTGGTGCTCCCAGGTCCAGGCGCTGGTGCGCTGGTAGTCGGCATAGGCGTCAAGCGAGGTCACCAAAAGGCCGGCGTTGCCCGACGGGCGCAGGCGCATATCCACATCGTACAGGCTGCCCGCCGGGGTCACCGCGGTGAGCAGGTGGATCATGCGCTGGCCCAGGCGGGTGAAAAACACCGAGGCGTCCACCGGGCGGCGGCCGTCCGTGGCGCCTTTGGTCGCACGGTGCAAAAACACCAGATCAAGATCCGAGCCGTACCCCAGCTCAATGCCGCCCAGCTTGCCGTAGCCGACGATCAGAAAGTCCGGCACGTCGCGGCCGATGCCCGGCGGTACGCCGTGCTTGCGCACCAGATGCTTCCAGGCCATGGCCAGCACCGCATCGAGAATCACCTCGGCGATGTAGGTGAGATAGTCGCTTACGTTCATCAGATGGCGGGTGCCGGCGATATCCGACGCCGCGACGTGGAGCGTCTGGGCGTGCTTGAACACGCGCAGCGCTTCCAGCTGGGCTTCCTCGTCGTCTTCGGGCAGGCGGTTCAGGGTCTGGCGCAGCTCGTCGGCCAGGCGCGCCTTGCTCGCCGGGGTATACAGCGACGCCGGGGTCAAAAGCTCGTCGAGCAAAATCGGGTAGCGCGCCAGCTGATCGGCAATCCACGGGCTTGCCGCGCACAGGCGCATCAGGTGCTCAAGCGCCTGGGGGTTTTCTCGCAGCAGCGCGAGATAGGCCGTGCGCCGCAGCACCGCCTCGATCAGCGGCAGCACCCGGGGCAGCGCGGCGTCCGGGGTGGGGTTTTGCGCCAGCGCGTCGAGCAAAAGCGGCATCAGCGCGTCAAGGCGCTCAAAGCCGATGGCCTGCATGCCCTGCACCGCGCGGGAATGGTGCAGTCGCTCAAGGCGCTTGCGCGCCTCGGCCGGGTCATCAAAGCCTGCTTCAGCCAAACGGCGCTGGGCGTCTTCGGCGCTCAGCTCGCCGCGCCACAGCCGCCGCCACTGCTCAAGCCCCGGGGTATCGCTGTCGTCCTCTACTTCGTCTTCGGGCTCGGCAATCACGTCGTCAAAATAGTGCTGGATGCGCTCGCGGCCTTCCCCCAGCCGCGTCATCACGCCTTCCCAGCCGTCAAAGCCCAGCGCCAGCGCGACCTGCGCTCGGACCACCGCGTCGTCGGGCAGGCGCTGGGTCTGGCGGTCGTCCAGCGCCTGCAGGGCGTGCTCCAGATCGCGCAGAAAGGCGTAGTCCGGCAGCAGCTCGTCCACCGCTTTCTGGGGCAGCAGGCCCAGCGCCGGCAGCCGGGTGAGCGCGGCGCGCAGGGAGGTCTGCTGCAGCTCGGTGTCGCGGCCGCCGCGAATCAGCTGAAACGCCTGCACCACAAACTCCACCTCGCGAATGCCGCCGGGGCCGAGCTTGACGTTGGTTTCCATGCCCCGGCGCTTGACCTCGCGGTGGATCATGGTTTTCAGCCCGCGCAGGGATTCAATCGCGCCAAAGTCCAGATATTTGCGATACACAAACGGACGCAGCCCGCGCAGCAGCTCAGCGCCGCCGACCACGTCGCCGGCCACCGGGCGCGCCTTGAGCATGGCGTAGCGCTCCCACTCGCGGCCCTGATCCTGATAGTAGGCCAGAAGCGCGGCAAAGCTGCCCACCAGCGGGCCGCCGTCGCCCAGCGGGCGCAGGCGCATATCCACGCGAAAGGCAAAGCCGTCGGCGGTCACGCTGTCCAGCGCGGCGATCAGCTTTTGGCCGATTTTGGTGAAATATTCCTGGTGGGCCAGCGCCTTGCGCCCGCCGCGGGTTTCGCCGTCTTCGGCGTAGGCGAAAATCAAATCGATATCCGACGACAGATTGAGCTCGCCGGCCCCCAGCTTGCCCATGCCCAGCACTACCAGCCGTTGGGCCGAGCCGTCTTCGCAGGGGGCGGGGCGTCCCCAGCGCGGGGCGTAAAACGCCTCCAGCCAGGCAAGCGTGGCCTCAAGGCTGACCTCGGCCAGCGCGGTCATCGCTGCCGTGGTGTCCCAGACGTCGTAGCCGTCCGCGCGGTTCAGGTCGCGCCAGATAATCCCCAGCATGCGCGCCTGGCGAAAGCGCCGCACCGCGCGGTACAGAGACTCCTCGTCGTCGGCCTGGGCCAGCGCCTTTTCCAGCCGCTGCGCCAGAGCGGCGCGGGCCGGCGCGGCGTCCAGCTCGCCGGTGGCCAAAAGTTCGTGCAAAACGACCGGGGTGCGCACCAGCACGTCCAGCGCAAAGCTTGAGATCGTCACCGTGCGCACAAGCGCCGCTCTGCGCGCTGCGGGCAGCGCCTGCCATGCGGCCAGCGCGGCATCGTCACAGGCCATGTGCGCCAGCGTCTGGTTCAGGCGCTGGCACGCCTGGGCTGCGGTGTCCTTGAGCGCTTCGGGCAGGCCTGCCCGCGGCAAAACATCATCGTCCAACACGTTGTATGCCCTCTTTTTTCGTGGGCGCTGTCAGGTGCAGAAACGCTGCCAGAGGAGAACGCTCCAGGTCAGCCCGGCGTAGGCCAGCGCCAGCATCACCGCCGCCGAGCCGATGTCCTTGGCCCGGCCGGACAGCTCGTGGTACTCGGTGCCGATGCGGTCCACCACGTTTTCCACGGCACTGTTCAAAAGCTCTGCCACCAGCACCAGCGCGCAGCTGCCAATCAGCAGCAGCACCTGAACTGCGCTCTGGCCCAGCCACACGGCCAGGGGCACGAGCACTGCGCTCAGCGCCACTTCCTGGCGAAACGCCGCCTCGTGGCGAAACGCTGCGATCAGCCCGTTGAGCGAGTAGCGCGTGGAATGCAAAAGGTGCGCCAGCCCTGTGCGTTGCGGTTTCATCGTGCGCTCCTCAGTGGGTGGCGAAAAGGCCCGCTCAGCGGTCAGCGATCATCTCGGCAAGATCCCCGGACAGCGGCTCAAGCACTTTGCTCCAGTTCAGATACGGTGTCGAGCGATCGCCGTTGACCAGCACGCTGAACACCCCCCAGCGCCCGCTTTGGGTGCGAAAATAGCCCGCCACGGCACGTACCGCGCGGGGTTCGTTGAGCGTGCCGGTTTTAAGCATGACGTTGCGTTGAAAACGCTCAGGCCCGCGGCGGATAAAGCGCATCACGCCGTTTTCCGGCGACTGCAGCGCTGCCACAAAGCTGGGGAACAGCGCACTTTGATGATACATCGACTCAAGCATGACGTTGATGCCGTGAGCCGTGGCGCGGTTTTCGGGGGTCAAGCCGCTGCCGCTTGCCAGCCGCACCTCGCCGTGGCCGGGCAGGCTGGCGGCGTAGGCCTCAAGCGCGGCGCCGGCGTCGGCCAGCTCAGCGCCGGGGGTTTCCACCAGGTTCAGCGCCAGCACATCGGCCATGTAGTTGTTGGAATAGTTCAGCGTGCGCAGTAAAAGCTCCTGGAGCGGCTTGCCGTCCACCGCGGCAAGGGTTTCGGCGGCCTCGGGCGGCTTGGCCGTGGTGACCCGCGGCGGGCCGGAAAGGGGAATGCCAAAGCGCCCCAGCATCGCCAGCAGGGTATCTGCGGTTTGCGCCGCGCCGTCGCTGGCGCCGCGATACACGTCCCGCGGCCAGGCGTCCGCGGCGATCTGGCCGCGCACGCGTACCACGTCGCCGTGCTTGCCGGTCACCCGTTCGGCGCTGATTCGCGTGGCGCTGCCGTCGGCCCGGGTCGTCAGGCGGTTGTCCACCTCGGTCAGCGCCTGGGGGCCGTCACAGTGGGTAATGTGCGCCGGCTCGCCCGGTGCCTCGGCCGGGGCGACGTTGACGCACCAGCTGCCAAAGTTGACCCCGGCGGACGACAGCGGTGCGCTGTAGGCGTTGTCTACCCGCGTTCTGGCCTCGCAGCGGTCGGTGGTCACACACGCCACCGGGCCGAAGCGCCACTGGCTGATCACCAGCTCGCCGTTGATGCGCCGCACCCCGGCCTGATGCAGGCGCTGAACCAGCCGCCAGAGGTTTTCGCTGGTCAGCCCCGGATCGCCGCCGCCTTCCAGCCATACATCGCCGTTAAGCACGCCGCTTTCAGAGTCCACATCGCCTTCACTTTTCAGCCGGGTGGTAAAGCGGTACTGGGGCCCAAAGCGGTTGAGCGCCGCCGCCGCCATGTAGACCTTGGTTACCGAGGCCGGCGTCAGCGCTCGGTCCGGCGTAATGCTGCCCAGGGTTTCTTCCGCACCGTCCAACAGCCGGGCCTCGGCGCTGATGGCAAAGCCGTCGTCGGCAAGCGCGCTTAGCCGGGTGAAATCCGCCCGGGCAACACCTGCGCTACACGCCAGCACAAAAGCACCTGCCAGCAAAAGCAGCCGCCCCGGGCTTGTCGCGCGGCTCAATACGGCATGTCTCATGGCACTTTCCCTATTTTGGTGGATTAATGAACGCTGATTCGCGAAAACACCTGCAGCACCACCACCCCGGCCACAATCAGCGAAATGCCCACAACCGCGGGCACGTCCGGGCGCTCGCCGAAGGCCACCACGCCCACCAGGGTCACCAGCACAATGCCCAGCCCCGCCCAGATAGCATAGGCCACGCCTACCGGCAGCGTACGCAGCACCAGGCTGAGCAGATAAAACGCCAGGCCATAGCCGAGCACTACTACCGCGCTGGGCACCGGCCGGGTAAAGCCGGCGGAGGCTTTCAGCGCGCTGGTGGCGACCACTTCGGCCACGATGGCTAAAATCAGGTAAATAAATGCCATTGTCGCTCCAGTTCGACCGTTAGCTGCCAGAGCGGCTGGCCGCCCTCGGCGTATTTGGCCTCAAACGGGGTCAGGTAGTCGTTTGCCCCCGCCGGCGTATAGGCGGCGAGTGCCGCCCGGCGGCCGGTGGCCTGCGCCACGGCCAGGGCAAACTCTTCGACGTACAAGCGCCAGTTGCTGCGCAGCTCCAGGTGCCCGCCCAGGCCAAGAATCCACGGCAGGACCGGGTGGCCGTGCCAGCGCATTTTCAGCTGCGAGGCCTTGGGGTACGGATTGGGATACAGCAGATAGTGGCGCACCGGCGCCCAGCCGGCCTGCCAGGCCAGCCGCCAGAAATCTACCAGATCAGCGCGCACCAGCAAGGCGTTGTCTGCCAGCGGGCCATGATCCCGGCGCAGGCGGTTTGCGCTGCGGTCCACGCCGATCACCGCGCAGTCGGGAAACGCAGCCGCCAGCCGCCGGGTCGAAAGCCCTACCCCGCAGCCGGCGTCAAGTATCAGCGGTTTTTGCTGCTCGGCACGCCAGGCATCGGCCCGGGCAAAGGCCGTGCGGGTGTGCTCGGCCACCGGCTTTTGCAGCGGCGTGGCAAGCGCTCGCGCCACGCGGCGCGCCAGATCCTGATGCGGGCCGGTCTGGCGGGAGGTCACAATCCGGCAGGACGGATGCGGCGTTGAAAATGACAGTGACGGCGGCTGCATGGCAGATTCCGGGTAAAAGACGTGATTCTATCAGCCTTGAGCGCTTGCGGCATGACGCCGTTGCCCGGCCGGTGCTATGATCACGCCCAGCAAAATTTCCGTTTTCGGCGCTCGCCCGCGCACGGCGCGCCACCCGTTTTCCATTACCGCACCACGAGGAACCCGGCTTGTCACATTTACCGGTGATCGTCGGCATGGGCGGCATCAATCCCGCCGGCAGAACGTCGGGCCATCAGGCCTTTCGCCGCACCGTGCTTGATGCGCTACCCGCCGACCAGCAACGCCAAACCGTTCAGGGCCTGGCCGCCCTGATGCGCCTTGTCGCGCCCGGCGATACGCCAGATGCCGAATCGCTGCGTGCCGCCGTGCTCAACCATACCCTCGTGCGCCGCAACGAATCCGCCGCCTTTAGTGCCCCGGGCCTGCCGGCCAACCGCCAGGCCACCCTCGCGCTTGACGCGCCGCTTGCGTTTACCCTGCGCCGCCGCCAGCTGCCCGATCACCTGCCGGCGCACTGGGAAGTGCGCGAGCGGGACGCCAAGACCGTGACGGTGCACGTGCCCGAAGGCGACTTCAACGCGCTTTTGCCCGACGCCCAAACGCCCAGGGTAAAAGCCGCCGGCCAGCTGCCGCGAGGCTTTGAGCCGGCCGCACTCTACCGCAGCGTACACCACCCGCGCGGGCTTTCCATGGCGATTTTCGGCGCCAGCGACTGCCTGAAGGCAAGCGGCCTTGACTGGGAGCACCTGCGCGACCGGCTCGATCCGGACCAGATCGCGGTGTATGCCGGCAACTCCATCGGCCAGCTCGACGACCAGGGCTGGGGCGGGCTTTTGAAAAGCCTGGTCACCGGCCAGCGCGCCACCTCCAAGCAGATGCCGCTGGGCTACGGCCAGATGCCCGCCGACTTTATCAACGCCTACGTGCTGGGCAGCGTCGGCGGCACCGGGGCAGCGCTTGGCGCCTGCGCCAGCTTTTTGTACAACCTGCGCCTGGGGATTGACGATATTCGCGCCGGCCGCCGCCGGGTGGTCATGGTGGGCACCGCCGACGCCCCCATTACCCCCGAGATCGTCGAGGGCTTTCGCACCATGGGAGCGCTGGCCGACGATGCCGGGCTCAAGGCGCTGGACGCGCTGACGCTGCTCACCGACGCCGACTACCAGCGCGCCTGCCGGCCGTTCGCCCGCAACTGCGGTTTCACCATCGCGGAATCCAGCCAGTTCGTGATGCTCATGGACGACGCCCTGGCGCTTGAAGAAGGCGCCGAGATTCTCGGCGCGGTGCCGGACGTGTTCGTCAACGCCGACGGCTTCAAGCGCTCGATCTCCGCCCCCGGCATCGGCAACTACGTGACCCTGGGCAAGGCGGCCGCGCTGGTGCGCGACATGCTCGGCGAAACCGCGCTCAAAGAGCGCAGCTTTCTTCACGCCCACGGCACCGGCACGCCGAAAAACCGCACCACCGAATCCCACGTGTTCGACGAAATCGCCCGGGCCCACGGCATTAGCGCCTGGCCGGTGGCAGCCATCAAGGCGTTTGTCGGCCATTCCCAGGGCTCGGCTGCCGGTGACCAGCTGGCCAGCGCCCTGGGCAGCTTTGCCCACGGTATGCTGCCCGGCATCCCCACCCTTGACGCCGTCGCCGACGACGTCTACAGCGAGCGGCTGCGCTTTTCCCGCACGCCCATAGCCTTTGACGCCGACGCCGGCTTTCTCAACGCCAAGGGCTTTGGCGGCAACAACGCCACCGGCGTGGTGCTTTCCCCCCGGGTGACCGAAAAGCTGCTGGAAAAACGCCACGGTGCGGCCGCTGTCAGCGCCTGGCGGGCGCGCCGGGAAGGCGTGCGCGACGCCGCCGCGGCCTACCTTGAGCAGGCCGACCAGGGCCACTACCAGCCGCGCTATCAGTTCGGTGAAGCGGTACTGGAAGGCCCGGAGCTTGCCATCCATGCCGATCGCATCGAGATCCCCGGCTATGCCCGGCCGGTATCGCTGCGCCCGGCCAACCCTTTCGGCCGGCTTGACGACGACGCGGACAGCGAGGAGGCGTGATGACCACCGCGGTATACCCCGGCACGTTCGACCCGATCACCCACGGCCACTTCGACATCATCGAACGCGGCGCACGCCTGTTCGACCGCGTCGTGGTCGCCGTGGCCGCAAGCTCCGGCAAAGACCCGGCGTTCAAGCTCGACACCCGCATCGCGCTGGTTCAACACGCCTGCGCCTCGCTTGCCAACGTCTCGGTGATCGGCTTTTCCGGCCTGCTCACCCAGATGATGCATGAACAAAACGCCACGGTGATCCTGCGCGGGCTGCGCGCCGTTTCCGATTTCGAATACGAGCTGCAGCTGGCCAACATGAACCGCGCCCAGAACCCGGAGCTTGAAAGCGTGTTTCTCACCCCGGCGGTAGAAAACTCCTACATCTCTTCGACCATCGTGCGCGAAATTGCACGCCTCGGCGGCGATATTTCGCCGCTGGTGCATCCCCGGGTTGCCCAGGCGCTGAAGACGCGCTATCACGGCTGATCTTTGTTCGCCCTGCGCCTGCGAGGTTTTTCATGGCCCTGCTTATTACCGACGACTGCATCAGCTGCGACATCTGTGAACCCGAGTGCCCCAACGAGGCGATCACCTACGGCGAAGAGATCTATCACATCGACCCGGCCCGCTGCACCGAGTGCGTGGGCCACTACGACACGCCCCGCTGCCGGCGAGTTTGCCCGGTGGACTGCATTCCCGACGACCCCGCCCGGCCGGAAACCCGCGAACAGCTGATGGCCAAGTACCGCGCGCTGACCCACTGAAGGACGCCCTGTGCCCGCAACGCCTCCCACCCGCCGGCGCATCTGGGCGCTGGCGTGGCCGATCATTCTCTCCAACGTCACCGTGCCGCTTTTGGGGCTGGTGGATACCGCCGTGGTTGGCCACCTGCCGGACGCAAGCTACCTGGCCGCCGTCACGCTGGGGGCGACGCTGTTCAGCTTTTTATACTGGGGCTTTGGCTTTTTGCGCATGGGCACCACGGGGCTGACCGCCCAGGCCATCGGCCGCGAGGACAGCACGACGGTCAAAAATCTGCTGGGCCAGGCGCTGATCATGGCGGCGGTCATCGGGCTGGGGCTTGCGCTGTTTGCCTCGCCGCTGATCACCCTGGGGCTGTGGCTGCTGGACGCCAGCCCCACCGCCACGCCGCTGGCCCGCGCCTATGCCGAAATCCGCCTGCTCTCGGCCCCGGCGGTGCTGGCCAACTACGCCATTCTGGGCTGGTTTCTGGGCCAGCAGAATTCCCGCGTGACGCTGTGGATTCTGCTTTTGACCAACGTGGTCAATATCGTGTTCGATCTGTGGTTTGTGGTGGGCCTTGGGATGAACAGCAACGGCGTGGCCTGGGCCAGCGTGCTGGCCGACTATTCGGCCATCGCCTTTGGCGGCTATCTGGTGCTGCGCCAGCTGGGCCGCCTGCCGGGGCCGTTTTTACGCCGCCGCCTGCTGGCGCTTGGCGCCTACCGGGCGCTGTTCAGCGTCAACGCCAACCTTTTTATTCGCACGCTGGGGCTATTGTTTGCCATGGCGTTTTTCACCGCTCAAGGGGCGCGCCAGGGCGACACTGTGCTTGCCGCCAACGCCGTGCTGCTGCAGTTCATCATGCTGATCAGCTATGCGCTGGACGGCTTCGCCCACGCCGCGGAATCGCTGATCGGGCGCGCCTTTGGCCGCCGTGACTGGACAGACTTTGCCGCCACCGTTGGCGCCACCGCGCGACTGTCGCTGTATACCGCAACGGGCGCTGCGCTGTGCTTTGCACTGGGCGGCAACGCACTGATCGCGCTTTTGACCGGCCTGCCCGAAGTACGCGCCACCGCCGCGGACTACCTGCCGTGGATGGTCGCCATGCCGTTGATTGCGGTATGGAGCTATTTTTTCGACGGCGTATTCATCGGCACCACGGCGGTCAGAGAAATGCGCAACAGCATTTTCATCGCCTTGGCGGTGTATCTGCCGGTGTGGTGGCTCACCCGCCCGCTTGGCAACCACGGGCTGTGGCTTGCCTTTATGGCTTTTATGCTTGTGCGCTCAGCGACGCTGGCCGCCTACTATCGGCGCTACCGGCAAACCCGCTGGCATGACCGCCGTTGAGAGCACCGCGCTATACGCCGCCCCGGCATTGGCCTATGGTGAGCCTGCGGCAGGCAGCGTACCCGGCAGAGGCCTCCCGATTTGTAGCTCAACTTCAGCGAAAGGATCCCCATGACCGATAACGCGGACTCTTACTCTACGATGCACAGCGGCCAGCACGAGCTTTCCATGACCGTGCTGATGACGCCGGACATGGCCAACTTCAGCGGCAAGGTGCACGGCGGCGCCATTCTCAAGCGTCTCGATGAAGTCGCCTACGCCTGCGCCAGCCGCTACTCCGGCCACTACGTGGTCACGCTGTCGGTCGACCAGGTATTGTTTAAACAGCCGATTCACGTAGGCGAACTGGTGACGTTTCTGGCCTGCGTCAATCACGTCGGGCGCTCGTCCATGGAGGTAGGCATCAAGGTGGTGGCCGAAGACATTCGCCGCCAGCTCATTCGCCATACCAACAGCTGCTATCTGAGCATGGTCGCCGTAGACGACAACGGCAAACCGGCCCGAGTGCCGCCGCTGACCCTGGAAACGCCGCTGCAAAAGCTGCGCTTCGAGAAAGCCGCGCTGCGCAAGCAGCTGCGCAAAGAGGCCGAAAAAGCCGAAAAGGCCCAGGAGCGCGCCCAGCAGGAGCTCCCGGCCGAACGCTGATTGCAGAAAACATCCGACGCACCGACAAACGCGCTGAAAATCGCCAGAAACAGAGCGCCGGCAAGCAGGCAGACGCCGGCAGCAAGTGCTCCAGCCGGGCCCAAAAGCCCGGCTGACGCGGCGCCTAGCTGGCAGCCTCTTGCACGGCTTCGCCCCCTTCTTCCACATCCTGACCGATGCCGGCCATCGTGTTGCAACCGGCAAGCAGGCCGGCGATGAGCAGCGCGGCCGCGCTGAGGGCGAGCCCTTTGAGAACGGCGCTGGAGGTCGCATTGGCTTTCATGATCGTCTCCTTGTGTCAGGTCGTACACGTCGCAACGCACAAGGCCGTCGCCTTGGCGTACCCTCAGCGTAACAGCGTTTGCCCGCGCCATGGACAAAATCATCGGCTGTCGGACGCTAACGGGCATGACCGGCCGCGAACGGCGCCAAACAATTCGCGCAGGGCACCGGCCAGGCCTTGCGTATTATGTTCCCGATGACCCGATGATCTTAAGGAGTTGGCACAATGCACGTTTTGCTCTGCCCTGACAGTTTCAAGGACGCCCTGAGCGCCCGGGACGCCGCCGCAGCCATGGCCTGCGGCATACAGCGCGCCCTGCCCGAGGCCCGCACGCAAATCTGCCCGCTGGCCGACGGCGGCGAAGGCAGCCTTGAAGCGCTGATCATGGCCACCGGCGCCGAGCGCCGCCAGGCCACCGTGCAGGATGCGCTGGGCCGTTCGACCTGTGCTAGCTGGGGCTGGCTGGCCGATGCGCGCACGGCCTACATCGAGCTTGCCGAAGCCAGCGGCCTGCAGGCGCTTGGCCCTGCCGAGCGCGATGCGCGCATTACCACCACCTTTGGTGTGGGAGAGCTGTTTCGCGCCGCGCTGGATGCCGGCGCCGAAAAGGTCCTGCTGCTGCTCGGCGGCAGCGCCACCAACGACGCCGGCACCGGCATGCTCACCGCCCTGGGCGCCAAGCTGCTCGACGCCCACGGCCAAAAGCTGGCGCCGGGCGGCGCGGCCCTGGCCGACCTTGAAACCCTGGACCTTAGCGGCCTTGACCCGCGCCTGAAAACGCTGCAAGTAGAAGCGGCGGTGGACGTGGACAACCCGCTGCTCGGCCGCCGCGGCGCCAGCGCCGTGTTCGGCCCCCAGAAAGGCGCCTCCCCCGAGGACGTCAACGCGCTCGACGCCGCACTCGGCCACTTTGCCGATATCGCCGCCAGCGTACTCGGCAAAGACGACCGCGACATGGCCGGCGCAGGTGCGGCCGGCGGCATGGGCTTTGCCGCCCGAGCCTTCATGGGGGCCACACTAAAACCCGGCATCGACATGATCATGGAGCAGGCGGGCATGGCCGAGCGCCTGGCAACGGCGGATCTGGTGATCACCGGCGAGGGCAAACTCGACGGACAGAGCCTTTCCGGCAAGACGCCCATCGGCGTATCCCGCGCCGGCAAGGCGGCCGGTAAACCCGTGGTGGTGCTCGCCGGCGCGCTCGGCGACGGCTGGCAGGCCTGCTACGACGAAGGCGTAACCGCCGCGTTTGCCCTGGCCGACGGCCCCCTTGCCCTGGAAAACGCCGTGGCTCGCACCGCCGAGCTGCTTGCCGACCGCTGCGAAAGCATTGCCCGGCTGTGGCACGGCGCGGCCAAAACGGCTGAGACAACAGCACCGCCCTTGAAATCACGCGGCACCGACGGCATGTAAACAGGAAGGCGCCCGTGCGGCCTTGCCAAAACGGGCGCAGCGCTTTACAAATGCGATACGACTTATATAGTACGTAAAAGCCCGCTAACGCCGACGGATGCCAACGCGCAACGCGGCTTATCCAAGGAGGCAGCATGACCGATATCAACAGCATTGGCCTACAAAAGACCAGCGCCGAGCAGCTGGCCGAAAAGCTCAACGAACTGCTCGCCAACTATCAGATTTTCTACATGAACGTGCGCGGCTATCACTGGAACGTAAAGGGCCAGGATTTCTTCCAGCTGCACGAAAAGTTCGAAGAGTTCTACGATGACCTGCTGACCAAGGTAGACGAAGTGGCTGAGCGTATTCTCACCCTTGGCTACACGCCGGTTCACGCCTACAGCGACTACGTCAAGCTGTCGCGCATCAGCGAAGACAAAAACGTAAGCGACGGCGCGGCGTGCGTGCAGGGCGTCGTCAAGGGCTTCCAGACCATTATTGAACTGCAGCGCGAAATGCTGACGCTAAGCGAAGACGCAGGCGATGAAGGCACCGCCGATCAGGCCGGCCAGTACATCCGCGAGCAGGAAAAAACCATCTGGATGCTCAACGCCTACCTCGGCCGCTAAGCACCTCGAACGAGCCTACGAAGCAAAACGGCACCCTTGGGTGCCGTTTTTTCATGCCTGCCGGATCAATCGCCCTGCTTGCGCCCCAGCGCTTCAACCAGCGCCTTGAGCAGCGCCCAGAACTCTTCGACCGAGCCGATATCCACCCGCTCATCGGGGGAATGTGCGCCAAGAATCGTCGGGCCGAAAGAAATCATGTCCAGGTGCGGATACTTGCTGCCCAGAATGCCGCACTCAAGGCCTGCGTGAATCACCTTGACCGCCGGCTCACGCCCCAGCAGCGCTTCGTGGCTTTCCATAAACGTCGCCAGCAGCGGGCTTTGCGCGTTGGGCACCCAGCCCGGGTAGCCGTGTTCAGCCTTGGCCCGGGCGCCGATCAGGCCGAACAGCGCCCGCAGGCGATCCACCAGCGCGCTGACGGCGCTGTCGTGCAGCGAGCGCACCAGCGCACACAGATGAAAGCGGCCGTTTTCCAGCTGCACAACGCCGAGGTTGTTGGAGGTTTCCACCACGCCGTCAACCGCGGCACTCATGCGTTCCACGCCGCAGGGCGCGGCATGCAGCGCTGCCACCAGCATGGCGCTGGCGTCCAGATTGAGCGCCTCGGTGGGCACTTCGCCGGCGGCGGTAGGCGTTACGCTCAGCGCAAACTCGCGGTCTGCCCGGCCCAGTTCGCCGCGCAGCGTTGCTTCCAGCGACTGCACCTTGGCGGTCACCGCATCGAGCTCGTCTGCCGGCAGCGCAATGCGCGCAAACGCCTCCCGGGGAATCGCGTTGCGCAGCGTACCGCCGTGATAGCTCACCAGCCGCGCGTCGGCGAACTCCAGCAGGCGCAGCACGCGGGCCAACAGGCGGTTGGCGTTGCCAAGCGGGCGGTGGATATCCATGCCGGAGTGGCCGCCTGCCAGGCCGGTCAGGGCGATATCCAGGCAGCGCTCGTAGGGCTGAAGCGACGTCTGCGGCAGGCGCGCGTCAACCACCGCGTCGCAGCCGCCGGCACAGCCGATGTAGGCCTCGCCGCGGGCTTCGCTGTCGAGGTTGAGCAGCAGGCTGCCTTCCAGCCAGTTTTCGGCCAGGTGGAGTGCCCCACCCATGGAGGTTTCTTCTTCCAGGGTGAACAGCGCCTCCAGCGGGCCGTGGGCCACGTCGCTGCTTTCCAGAAGCGCCAGCGCCGCGGCCACGCCCAGGCCGTTATCCGCGCCGAGCGTGGTGCCGTCAGCGCGCAGCCAGCCGTCTTGCACGCGGGTGCTGATCGGGTCTCGGGTGAAGTCGTGCGGGCACTCGGCGTTGGCCTGGGCCACCATGTCCAGATGGCCCTGCACAATCACGCCCGGGGCGTTTTCACAGCCCTGCGCGGCGGGCTTTTTGATCCGCAGATTGCCAAAGGCATCGCGGTCGTGGGCCAGGCCCAAATCGTCCGCCCAGGCTTCCAGCTTGGCCACCAGCGCGGCCTCGTGGCCGGAGGGGCGCGGCGTGTTGCACAGGGTACGAAAGTGGCGCCAAACCGGCGCGGGGCTTAGCGCATCAAGATGTTCGTTCATGAAAATGGATCTCTACGTAGGTGCAAATACTGTACTCCCCCACGCCTGACGGCGAAAGAGTCCCGGCTGGGGGCATCTGAGTGCCCAAGCGCAAGCCCATGGAACCTGTCGATTCTTACACGACACGCTCGGCCAGCAGCGCCGCCGCGCGGCGCAGCTCGCTTACGTGGCGCTTGTGGCTGTCGGCCAGGGGCCGGTTTTGATACGCCCAGCCGGCCAGCGCGGCGCAGGCCTCCCGGGCATGGGCGTCCAGCGACGGTTGGGCGGCGCTGCGCGCCAGCGTTTGAAGCGCATCCCGTGCCAGCCGCGGGTCGCGTCTGGCCTTTGCCACGTCGGCAATATCGCAGCGCTGCTCGGCAGTCAGCGCCACGGGCGCAAGGCTCGCCAGCAAAGGCACCAGCACGCCGGCAGAAAGCCCGCCGAGCTCAAAGGCCAGAAGCCCGGGAAGCTCTCGGGCCAGGCGCCGGTTGAGCGAGCCGATGACGGCTTCGCCGCGCGGGGTCAGCGCCCGGGCGACCATCAGCGCATGCTCGCCGGTGGCGGTGTCTTTGGCAATGCCTAAGCGTAGCGGCGTAAAGCCTGCCGCCTGCCAAAACGCCACCAGCTCGGCGTCCGCGCCGAAGGTGGCACCCACAAGATCCGCCCGGCTCTTGCGCGCTGCCTGCTCGGCTGCATTCAGCAGCTCAAGGCCTGCGCCCCGGCGGCGGCAGTGCGGGTGCACGGCCACCCGGGTGATGCGCTGCCAGCGGGCGGTGAGGGCGGCACGGCTGCCGGCATGGGCGGCCAGCGACTGGGCCAGCAGATGCCCCTGGGGGCGGCGCACGCCCTGTGCCACCTGCTCGGCAAGCTCGGCGTCAAAGCCGCCTTCTTCGCGCAGTACCACCACGCCGGCCGGCGTTCGCTCCTCCCCCAGCACGCCGATGCGGGTGGCAGGGCCGTCGAGCAGCTGGCGCACGTCGTCCGGCGCGGTGCGGTAGTGGGACTGCACCAGCAGGCCAAAAAGCGCCTCCAG
This sequence comes from Halomonas cibimaris, assembly GCF_055379665.1. NCBI lineage: Bacteria > Pseudomonadati > Pseudomonadota > Gammaproteobacteria > Oceanospirillales > Halomonadaceae > Halomonas > Halomonas cibimaris. Next base: position 1,438,454 of record NZ_AP043828.1, on the reverse strand, counting down.
CGCGGCTTCGCTGCGGGCCAGCACCCGGCGCTTGAGCCAGCGCACCTTTGGCTTGCCCGCGCCGGGCGTATCGGTGACGCCCGCTTTTAACAGCAGCAGCCGGTTGAGCGTGGCTTCCAGCGGATCGTTTGGGGCAAAGCGCACCGGCGTTGCCAGCGTCAGCGCCTGCCAGCCGGGGGTTTGGCGATCAAGCCGCGCGCGAAAGCGCAGGGCAAAGCCGCGCCCGGAGCCTTCGTAGCCGTGCACCGTGGTAGCAAAGGCAATGCGCGGAAAGGCAGTGAGCCACTCGCCCAACAGCGCCGGGGGAATCGCGGCGGCCTCGTCTACCACCAGATAGCTGCCGTCGCCGCCCAGTGTTCCCGCCTGTACCGCCGCGCTCAGCGCGTCCGGGGCGATAAACTCAAGCACCCCGCCGCTTTCCAGCGTCAGCCGCGCGGGGCTTTCACGGCTCGCGCCCGCTTCGCCGGCGGCGTGGGCAAACAGCGCCGCGGCGGCGTCCGGGCGCGGGGCGGTCACAACGATACGCGCCACGCCGCGCTTAAGCCATCGGGCGCAGGCGATGCCCAGTGCCGCACTTTTGCCCCGGCCGCGGTCAGCGGTGATCACCAGCGGCCGGCGGCGCTTGAGGCGTTCAAGCCTGGCCACCGCCCGGGCCTGATCGTCGGTTATACAGGCGGCATCCTGCGGCATTCGGCTGCGCGCCGCCGTACGGGCCAGCGCCGGCACGCTGGGCACAGCGCCATCGGCCGGCCAGCTCAACACGCCGGCATCGTCGGCCAGAAGGCGTGCCAGCCGGGCGAGATAGTGCGCGCTGAGGTCCTGCCAGGCATACGGATAGTCGGCGATGCGGCGATAGTCGGCGTCCGGCGCGCGGCCGAAGCCTTCCGGGGTGATCAGCACCAATAGGCCGCCGGCGGTCAGCGTGCCGCCCAGCGCCCCCAGCGCGTTCGGGTCCAGCCCGGCGGCCACGTCTACCACCACCAGCTCGTGCTCCTGGCCCAGCCGCGTGCGGGCCTTGGCCGCAGGCAGCGCGGGCGGGGCATGTGTGGTGCCTTCCAGCGGCGCGCCGACCCACAGCGGGGCGTGCCAGTCTTTGGCCCGCCACAGCGCCAGCGCCCGACGGCGGCCGGCGGTTTGCCCGCCGCTTAGCCAAACAAGACAGCGGGCGCGGCGGCGGCCAAGCCGAGTGGCATGGGCAAGCAGGGCGCGCAAGCCGCGCACATCGCGCGCCGGCGAAATTGGCGGTTGCATAGCGTCTCCTTGGATAAAGCTTGCAGGCGGTGTTTTTGCCACGGCGTATTCGCGGGCATTGATGCAGGCGACGGCATGCGAATGATACTATTCGCCGCTGGGAGTTTATCGCATTGTCACCTGTTACCGTCTCGCTACCCAAGCCCAGGCGCAAAGGAGGGTTGGTTTTGTCTCATTCCGCCAGTCGCGGGCTGCACGCCCTCGCCCACCGGCTACGTGCCGGCATCAAGCCGCGGTTCAGCCTCTGGGCAGCCATTCTTTTTGCCATTGCGCTGGTGGTGGCGCTGCCGGTGATCGTGGTGTTCAGCCATGTGTTTTTCCCCGCCGGGGATGTCTGGCAGCACCTGGCCTCTACGGTGCTGCCGCGCTATTTGACCAACACCTTCTGGATGGTGCTGTTCGTCGGCGTGGGGACGCTTGTGATCGGCACCGGTACCGCCTGGCTGGTGGTGATGTGTCGCTTCCCCGGCAAGCGCGTCTTCGAGTGGGCGCTGCTGCTGCCGCTGGCGGTGCCTACCTACGTCATCGCCTACGCCTATACGGACTTTCTTCAGGTGGCGGGGCCTTTGCAAAGCCTGCTGCGCGAGCTGACCGGCTGGGCATACGGCGACTACTACTTTCCCAACGTGCGCTCGCTGGGCGGGGCGGCCGCGCTGATCACGCTGGTGCTTTACCCCTACGTCTACCTGCTGGCCCGGGCGTCGTTTCTGGAGCAGTCGGTGTGCGTGCTGGATGTCGGCCGCACCCTGGGGCGCGGGCCCTGGCACCTGTTCATGAGCGTGGCGGTGCCGCTTTCCCGCCCGGCGCTGGTGGGCGGGGTGTCGCTTGTGCTGATGGAAACCCTCAACGAGTTTGGCGCGGTGCAGTTTTTTGGCGTGGACACGTTTACCACCGGCATCTATCGCACCTGGTTTGGCCTGGGCGAGCCGGTGGCGGCGGCACAGCTGGCGGCCTGCCTGCTGACGTTTGTCGTTGTGCTGGTGCTGCTGGAGCGCTGGTCACGGGGCAAGCGGCGCTATTTTCATACCACCAGCCGCTACCAGCAGCTGCCTGAATATCGCCTGGGCGGCTGGCGCGCCGGCGCTGCCCTGGTGGCCTGCCTGCTGCCGGTGCTGGTGGGCTTTGTACTGCCCAGCGGCATTTTGCTCAACATGGCCGTTCAAGAGGGTGACTCGCTGTTCGGCGCGCGCTTTATCGGCTTTGCCGCCAACAGCCTGGGGCTTTCCGTGGGGGCGGCGGTGCTCGCCGTGGGGCTGGCACTGCTTTTAAGCTACGGCGTGCGCATTCACAACACGCCCTTTGCCCGGGTGAGCTCAAGAGTGGCGGCCATGGGCTACGCCATTCCCGGCTCGGTGGTGGCCGTGGGCATTCTGATTCCTTTTGCCTGGCTGGATAACGCCCTCAACGTCTGGTTCAACGAACACTACGGCCGCATCATCGGGCTGGTCTTCAGCGGCTCGGCGTTTATCCTGCTTTACGCCTATGTGGCGCGCTTTCTCGCCGTGTCGTTCAACGCCGTGGAGGCAAGTCTTGGCAAGGTAACGCCAAGCATGGACGCCGCCGCGCGTACGCTCGGCCAGACCGCCGGCGGCACCCTGCGGCGCATTCACACGCCGATGATGCGCTCAAGCCTTTTGGCCGCGGGCATTCTGGTGTTCGTCGACGCCATGAAAGAGCTGCCCGCCACCATCATTTTGCGCCCGTTCAACTTCGATACGCTGGCGGTGCGGGCGCACAATCTGGCAGCGGATGAGCGTCTGGCCGAGGCCTCCACGGCCTCGCTTGCGATTGTGGTGGTGGGGATTATTCCGGTGATTTTCCTGAGCCTGGCGATGCGCCGCTCACGCCCCGGCAGCGCCTCCCGGCGCGGCGAAGACGAAGACCTGGGATAAATCCAGGTGGATATCCACCGTCTGCCCCTCGGCGGGCAGAAACACGCCCGGCACCCGGGCGTGCAGGTGGGCCTCGTCGCCCTCGGGGCCGTGGGCGCACAGGTGGATCAGGCTGGAGCGGCCCAAAAGCTTGGCCATGACCACATGGCTGTGGGCGTGGGCCAGGCCGCACTCATCGAGCTCGCTTACGCGCAGCGCTTCCGGGCGCACCATCACGATCGCGTCGCTGCCTTCGGGCAGCCAGCCCGCTTCCACGGTGCCCACCGGCGTTTTTACCTCGCCGTTTTCCACCACGCCGTAAAGCTCGTTGACCTCGCCGAAAAACGTCACCACAAACGGATCGCACGGCGCGCAGTAAAGCTCGCGCGGGGTGCCGGTCTGGACGATGGCGCCGTCGCGCATCAGGGCAATGCGGTCGGCCATGAACATGGCTTCTTCGGGGTCGTGGGTGACCAGCAGCGTGGCCGCGCCGACGTTTTTCAGCACGTGCAGGGTGTCGTCGCGGATGCGGTCGCGCAGGCGCGCGTCCAGGCTGGAAAACGGCTCGTCGAGCAGCATCAGCCGCGGCTCCGGGGCCAGCGCCCGGGCCAGGGCCACGCGCTGCTGCTGGCCGCCGGAAAGCATGTGCGGGTAGGTCTCGGCGTAGTCGGCCATGCCCAGCTGCTCCAGACGCTCAAGCGCGCACGCCCGGCGCCGGGGCACGGGCAGCGGCTTTAGGCCGAACATGACGTTTTCCAGCACCGAGAGGTGCGGAAACAGCGCTGAATCCTGAAACGCCAGGCCCACGCTGCGCTTTTCCGGCGGTACGTGGCGGCGCTCGGGGGCGGCAACGGTCTCTCCTTCCAGCCCCACGCGCCCTTCCTGCAGCACTTCCAGGCCGGCCGCGATGCGCAGAAGCGTCGTCTTGCCGCAGCCCGACGGCCCCAGCAGGCAGACCACCTCGCCGGGCTCGACGCTTAGGTTCACCCCCTTGACCACCGGATGGCGGCCGAAGTGATGGTGCACGTCGCTCAGTGAAAGCGCCGCGACCGGGGCGGCAGTCTCGGTGGTGTGCCGGGTTGCCGTGGGCGTTGTCATGGTTGCCATCATCGTATCCCACCGTGGTTGGTGCAGCGGATACCCGCTCCGCTGCTAAAATAACTGAAAGCCATTCGCATTCTATTTTGTCCCGCCGCGCAATGCATCCGTTGTCTTGCCGGTAAACCGATGCCGATTGCCGCACCGGGCATGCGAAACACTTGACGCCGCCTTGGCGAAGCGCTTACATTGCCCTGTATTACTAATGCTAGTTATTATCATTCAGCTCAACAAGGATGCTCGACGATGAAATCCGCACGCATTGCCGTTTCCCTGGCGGCCGCTGTCGCCGGCAGCGCCTTCGCCACCCAGGCCCTGGCCGATGAAGTCAACGTCTACTCAGCCCGCCATTACGACTCCGACGACCGCCTGTACCAGGCGTTCACCGACGAGACCGGCATTGACGTCAACGTGCTGGAAGGCGACTCCGACCAGCTCATCGAGCGCATTCAGCGCGAAGGCGTCGCCAGCCCGGCCGATGTGATGATCACCGTGGACGCCGGCCGGCTGTGGCGCGCCGAGGAAGAAGGCATCTTCCAGAACGTGGCGTCCGAGGTGCTCAACGAGCGCCTGCCGGCATCCATGCGCCACCCGGACGGCCAGTGGTTCGGCTTTAGCCAGCGCGCCCGGGCGATTTTCTACAACCGTGAAGACATCGACCCAAGCGAGATCGAAAGCTACGCAGACCTGGCCGACGACAGGTTCAAAGGCGAGGTCTGCATCCGCTCGTCCAACAACATCTATAACCAGTCGCTGCTTGCTTCCATGGTCGCCGAGCACGGCGAAGACGGCGCTGAACAGTGGGCCCAGGGCGTGGTCGACAACATGGCCCGCGACCCTGAAGGCGGCGACACCGACCAGATCCGCGGCGTGGCCAGCGGCGAGTGCGACCTGGCCGTGGCCAACCACTACTACTACGTGCGCCTTTTGAAGTCCGACGACGACGCCGACCGCGAAGCGGCACGTAAAGTGGGCATCATCTTCCCCAACCAAAACGGCCGCGGCACCCACGTTAACGTTGGCGGCGCCGGCGTAGTCAACAACGCCCCGAACCGCGACAACGCCGTGCGTTTCCTTGAGTTTTTGGCATCGGACAAAGCGCAGAAAATCTTCGCCACCGGCAACAACGAGTTTCCGGCGGTGAAAGGCATTCACAAAGACCCGGTGCTGGAATCCTGGGGCAACTTCAAAAAAGACGACATCAACGTCAGCGTGCTGGGCGAGAACAACCCCAAGGCCGTGCGCATTTTTGACCGCGTCGGCTGGCGTTAAGCCCGCGCGCTAACCGCGCCGCGCACGCCTGATAGCAAAAGCCCGCCTGAGAAGGCGGGCTTTTTTTGTGTTTGGGTGGGGCTTCCGCTCAGATTTGTCTTAGATAAGAAAACTCCTTGAAAACTTAGCAGTCTAACTTCTATCAGATTTTTTCATTAAAAATATATAAATTTTAACTATTTTAAATTTTATAAGTATATGTCAAAATTAGCATAAAACAATAAACTATAAAAATAGATAAAAGGTACTATTAATGCAAGCACAACCATCAGATAAATTCTGATTTTATTACATCACTATCTTCTGCCAAAAAATTTCATGACGTCAGCCTAGAATTAATTAGAGAATACACCGCTACTGGAAAAATATGTCCGACCGATATTTTTTCATCCGCTACAAACCTTGGTCTTTCTATAGAGCTTTACTTGAAAACAATTTTAATAATGGAGGGCCACAAAAATATTCACGGGCATAACTTGGATAATCTATACGAGAAAGTAAGCCTCAAAACACAGAAAGAAATTGAGAAAAAATATATCTCTTTAGGTGGCAACGAAAAACAAGATTGCCTTTATTTAAAAGCAAGGTTAAGTAACTCAAGCGCTACAGAAGAAAAAAAACTGCCAGTAAGGGGAGTAAAGATATCACAAGTCATGAAAAATAACAGAGATATATTTATTACTTTTAGATATATGTTCGAAAGAGGAAGAACGAACAAATGGGAAGGATTTTATTTTGAATTTGGAAATCTCAATATTATTGCAACGTCTATAGACATAATTGCGCGAGGCGCTTTAAATGAAGAACAAAGAACTTTAGCTGGTCGGCTATAAAACTGAAACCGAATAAACATAGATAAAATGTAACTATTCAGGTGGCGTCGGGTGAGACTCGCCAACCCGCTGTTCCTTCAGGCATAGTACCGTCATTCGACTCCCCCACCCAGCAGGCAACATGACCATCAGAGATATCAACGTCGACGAGGCCCTCGAGCGGGTCCGGCAGCAGCTCAAGGAAGACCGCACGGTCTCTCCTTCGCTGCGCGCCGCGATCGACGTCCTGATGCTGCTGGTCAAGCTGATGGCGGACCGGCTGGCGACCAGCAGCCGCAATAGCAGCAAGCCGCCGTCACAGGACCTCAACCGCCAACGCCGCTCCCGGGCAAAGGGCGAGCGTCGCCCCGGCGGGCAACCGGGTCACGAAGGCAGGACGCTGGAGCCGGTTACCGACCCGGATGAGGTCGTATCGTTGCGCGTCGATCGCCGCACTCTGCCCAACAAGGGGAGAGCGTATCACTCGGTCGGCGTTGAGAAGCGTCAGGTCCAGGACATCGTGATCCAGTCGGTGGTGACCGAGTACCAGGCCGAGGTGCTGGAGGATGATCGGGGCCAACGCCATGTAGCGCCGTTTCCCGACGGCGTGACCCGCCCGATCCAGTATGGCCCGCGTCTCAAGGCGCATGCCGTCTATCTCTCCCAATACCAGCTGCTGCCTTATGCGCGCATTCGGGAGCTGCTGACGTCGCAGTATGGCCTGTCACTGAGCACCGGCACCCTGTTTGCCTTCAACCAGGAGGCCTGCCGACGAGCCGAGCCCTTTGCCGAGTGGGTGATCCCGGCGCTACGTGAAGCGGCTACCGTGCATGCCGATGAAACCGGGATGCAGGTCGGTGGCAAGCGCTACTGGCTGCACTGCGCCTCGAATGAAGCCTTGACCTACCTGGCGCCTCATGCAAAGCGCGGCCAGGAGGCCATGGACGCCATCGGCATCCTGCCTTACGTCCAGGGAGTACTGGTGCATGATCATTGGAAGCCCTATTACCGCTACCACGATTGCCGGCACGCGCTGTGCAATGCCCATCACCTTCGCGAACTGACCGGCGTCCGGGACAACGACCAGCAAACCTGGGCGACGTCGCTGCATGATCGGCTGTTGGCCATGAATCGCGCCGTCGATGAGGCGGGAGGCTGCCTCCCGGCAGACGAGGCGCAGCGCTGGCGAGTTCGCTACCGGGACTGCCTGGCGGAGGGTGAGGCCGAATGTCCGCCACCGGCCAGGCCACCCCCCGGAACCCGTGGGCGCACCAGGCGCACCAAAGCGCGCAACCTGCTCGAACGCCTCCGGGCGTATGAGGATGACGTGCTGCGCTTCCTCGAGGATCCTGCCGTTCCCTTCACCAACAACCAGGGAGAGCGCGACCTGCGGATGACAAAGGTCCAGCAGAAGATCTCGGGCTGTTTCCGCTCGTGGGAAGGGGCGGAGATCTTCTGTCGGATGCGCAGTTTCCTCTCGACGGCCGTTAAACAGGGCCTGGCGGCGCACACGGCGCTGGAGCAACTGTTTGCCGGTGAGGTGCCTGCCTTCATGCGAGAGGACGAGCTGGATCAGGCAGCATGAGCTAAATAGTTACGATAAAATTAGATTAAATTTATCAAGCGGCCGCCCAAGGGCGGCCGTTTTAAGCACGTAAAGCTCAGATCAAAGCCCAATCGCCGATGACGTGGAACGGCGCGGATCGGCACCGCCGTAGAACATGCCGTCTTCGATCAGAATCGACTGGGCCGCGCCCATGGCCGACTGCTGACTGATAGTGTGGCCGCGCTCCTTCAGCAGTTCCAGGGTGTCCGGGCTGAAGCCGGCTTCCACGCGGATTTCATCCGGCAGCCACTGGTGGTGCATGCGCGGAGCGCTGACCGCGGACTGGATGTTCATGTCGTGGTCGATCACGTTCATCAGCACCTGCAGCGTGGTGGTGATGATGCGCGAACCGCCGGGGCTGCCGGTGATCAGGAAGTTCTTGCCGTCTTTCTTGACGATGGTGGGCGTCATCGACGACAGCATGCGCTTGCCGGGCTCCACCTTGTTGGCCTCGCCGCCGATCAGGCCGTAGGCGTTGGGCACGCCGGGCTTGGCGGAGAAGTCGTCCATCTCGTTGTTGAGCAGAAAGCCCGCCCCTTCCACCACAATCCCCGAGCCGTAGCTGAAGTTGATGGTGTAGGTGTTGGAGACCGCCAGGCCCTGATCATCTACCACTGAGAAGTGCGTGGTCTCGTTGGACTCATAGGCCGAGGGCTGGCCCGCGCTGATCTCGTCGCTGGGCGTGGCCTTGTCCATGCTGATCTGCTCGCGCAGCTTGTCGGCGTAGGCTTCCGAGGTAATGCCCTCGAGCGGCACGTCGACAAAGTCGGTATCGCCCAGGTATTCCGAGCGGTCGGCGTAGGCACGCTTCATGGCCTCGGCCATCAGGTGCATGGTGTCCGCCGCGCCAAAGCCCATCTCGCCAATGGGGTACTCTTCCAGCACGTTGAGCATCTGCACGATGTGCGCGCCGCCGGAGGAAGGCGGGCTCATGGCGTAGATCTCGTGGCCGCGGTAGCTGCCGTGGCTGGGCTCGCGGATGGCGGGCTCGTAGCCGGCCAGGTCTTCCATGGTCATCAGGCCGCCGTGCTTGTCCATTTCAGCCACCAGCAGGCGGGCGGTTTCGCCCTCGTAGAACTCGCTTGCACCGTTTTCGGCGATGCGCTTGAGCGTGGCGGCAAGGTCGGGCTGGCGGAAAATCTCGCCGGCCTGATAGGCAGAGCCATCTTCCTTGAAGAACTTGGCCATGCTGGAATCCCAGGGCTCGAAGCGCTCTCGGGTGTCGTTCAGGCCTTTAACGAAGCGCGGCGGCACGGCAAAGCCCTCTTCGGCCAGGCGAATGGCCGGCGCCAGCGCGTCGGCAAGGCTCATGGTGCCGTACTCTTCCAGCGCCAGCGCAAGGCCCGCCACGGTGCCCGGCACGCCGGAGGCCAGATGCGTGTAGCGCGAACGCTCGGTCACGGCGTCGCCCTGCTCGTCCTGGAACATGGTCTCGGTGGCACCGCTGGGCGCAGTCTCGCGGTAGTCGATGGCGATCACCTCGCCGCTTTCCTCATCAGAAATCAGCATAAAGCCGCCGCCGCCGATGTTGCCCGAACGCGGCTGGGTCACGGCCAGCGCAAAGCCCGCGGTCACCGCCGCGTCTACCGCGTTGCCGCCGTTGGCCAGTACGTCCCGAGAGACTTTGGAGGCCAGCGTATGGCTGGTAGACACCATGCCCTTGGCACTTTCGACCGGGTGGAAACGCTCGCCTTCCAGAATCGCCTCCTGGGCGGTGGCGGTAGTCGCGGCAAGCGATGCCGACAGCATCAACGCGCCGGCCAGCACGCCCTGGGAAAGACGCGTCAGCCGTAACGGCGGCATGGATGCAGATCGCTGCTCGGAACTGTGCTCAGAACGGTACATGGGCAACCCCTTGTTATTATCCGTGTGTGATGCGCGAGCGGACATCGCCCAAACGCGCAGGATAACGAGGGTAGAAGAGCACCGCGCGGACCGCCATACCACTTAAGTCAGCGCGGCAGTCGATAGCGCGTTAAGCCACGCTTTTCAGCACAACGGCCGCCTTATCCGGCGGACCGTTTTACGTTGCTCTTCATGTAAAGCAGCGCTAAGGTCGTGCTTACCGCAGCAACCATAAGGAGCCCGAATGACATCTGGCTTGCGTACTTCTCGTCGCTTTACCCTTCATGCAGGCATCACCGCCTGTGCCCTCGGTAGCGCACTGCTGGCCGCCCCGCTCGCCGCAAGCGCCGCTGACGAACCCGCCGCCGTGCGTTTTGCCGTGCCGCCCTGGCCCGGCGTTACCGTCAAGTCCCAGCTTGCCGCCACCCTGTTTGACGCCCTTGGCTACGCCCCGACCCAGCAGGAAATCGGCGCTACTATCGCCTATCAGGCGCTGGGCGAAAACGAACTTGACGCCTATTTGGCGTCTTGGCTGCCGGCTCAGCAAGGCATGTACGACACCGCCACCAGCGGCAAGCAACAGCTGGTTGACCTGGGCACCAACGTCGACGGCGCCCGGCTGGGCTTTGTTGTGCCGGACTATGTCTACCAAGCCGGCTACACCTCGGGCGAAGACCTGTGCAGCAAAGACCTGCAGGACAAGGCCGGCGGCACGATCTATTCCATCGAGGTCGGCTCCGGCACAAGCGATCTGCTGGCTGACATGCAGGACAGCGCCACCTACTGCCTGGACGAATGGAACCTCTCGGAAACCTCGGCCTCGGGCATGTTCAGCCAGGCCAAGGCAGCGATGAACCGCGACGAGTGGATCGTGTTCTACGCCTGGACGCCGCACTGGGCCAGCATCGAGTACGATATCCAGTTTCTCGACGACCCGGAAGACGCCTGGGGCCCGGACGGCGGGCGCAGCGACGTACGTACGCTGATTACCCCAACGTTTGCCGAACAAAATCCCAACGCCGCACGCCTGCTTGAACAGCTGACGTTCAGCGCCGATCAGCAAAGCGCGATGATCAGCGGCTTTAGCTATGAAGAGCGCCCCGCCGACGAAGTCGCGCTTGCGTGGCTGCGGGATAACCCCGCTCAGGTAAAAGCGTTCCTCGACGGCGTCACCACCCGCAGCGGCAAGCCCGCCTGGCCTGCGGTGAAAGACACGCTCAACCTGCCCGACGCCTGAGTGCTTGCCGGCACAAGCGCAAGAGAAAAGGCACACGGCCGCCCACGGGCGGCCGTTCTGCGTTGGGTGGCGGCACATTCTGCTATTTATCGATACAATTTTGCTTCTAAATTCAGCGCATAACAGAACCAGCCAGAGGGACATCCAAATCGATGATTTCTTTTCCTGTTCCAGTTGGCGATGTTACATGATCAGGCAATCATTAATCATGCGCGCCCCAACAATTCGGTGCCTTGGATGGAAAACTCACAACTTGATGCAATCGCGGTAATTCGCAAGTCGGGACATGAACCCATCACAGAGTGTGGACGCCCAGTCGGCAAGAGCCTGCTGGATTTTTGGCAATGGTCCACATCGGACCTTGTTGGTAACGCGATGCGCGGCGTTCTCGCCGAGTACCTTGTCGCGGTTGCGGTAAAAGGTGACAGTGGCACACGAACCGAATGGGATGCTTACGATGTAAAAACGGCGTCTGGGGTCCGGGTCGAAGTTAAGTCTGGTGCGTATCTGCAAACCTGGGCGCAGACCAAGCTCTCAACCATCCAATTCAACATAAGCCCCTCTTTCGGCTGGGATTCCAAAACCGAAAAACTCGGTACAACGCAGGTTCGCCAAGCTGATGTTTATGTATTTTGTATTTTGGCGCACAAAGACAAGTCGACCGTCGATCCGCTCAACCTGGATCAGTGGGAATTTTACGTTCTTCCCACCGAGGTGCTGAATCAGCAGCTTGGTAAGCAAAAAAGCATCGGCTTAAGAAACTTACTGCGTTTACACCCAAGCTGCGCCAGGCATCACGAGCTATCTGATGCTATTAATGTCGCCGCCCACGGCCACCACTAACTCAAGCGACGGCTCTTCGAATCCACAAATAGAACTGCCATGCTCAAGATACTCGCTCCCTTCTTAACCCGCTCAGCCAGCGCCCTGGCAGGGCTCGCGTTGCTGCTTGCAGCCGCTCCAGCGTTAGCATCGTCAAGCTGTGATAGCGTCACAGGCTGCGACTGGAAATTCTGCGAGATCGAAAACAAGCTGAGCATCGCCCAACAGCATGGTAACGATCATCAGATAGCCGGCTTGAAAAAGGCACTGCAAGAGGCAACGCGGCATTGTACCGATGAAGGTCTTCGCGAGGAGTTGATCGACGACCTACAGGACGCCAGAGAAGACCTGGCCGAGCACGAGTCCGACCTTGCAGAAGCTAAAGCAAACGGCGATGCGGATGACCGCCGCCAGTACCAGCAGGAGGTGGAAGAAAAAAAAGCTGACATTCAGCGGCTGGAAAACGAGCTTTCGCGCCTGGATTAAGCCCGGCCAATAGAACAGCCGCCCACGGGCGGCCGTTTTGCATTGGAAACGCGCTACCGTATTGTGACGCAGCACAATCAAGCCACACGTTAAAAAATCGAGAACCTTGTATGCCACCATTCTCAAAGCAAAAACAAGCCCTCGGCCTGCTCGGCTGGCTGGCCGTGTGCTTTGCCGCATCTGCCGTGGGGGCGATTGCCTCGATACGGGCCAGCGAGTTTTACGGCCAGCTGATGCAGCCTGACTGGGCGCCGCCGGCGTCAGTGTTTGGGCCGGTGTGGACGACGCTTTACGCACTGATGGGCATCGCCGCCTGGCTGGTGTGGCGGCGGGGCGGGTTTGCGCGCCAGCGGCGGGCGCTTGCGCTGTTTCTTGTGCAGCTTGCGGTAAACGCGCTGTGGAGCTGGGTGTTTTTTGTCTGGCACCAGGGCGCGCTCGGATTTTTCAATATCCTGCTGCTGATTGTGCTGGTGGCGGCGACGATCGTCGCTTTCTGGCGGGCGCAGCGGCTGGCCGGTGCTCTGCTTGCGCCCTACCTGCTGTGGATCAGCTTCGCCGCGGCGCTCAACTATTCAGTGTGGCAGCTCAACCCGCAGATTCTGGGCTGACATAGCGCGGCCTTTCGACAAAAAACGCCGGCTATGCCGGCGTCTTTCTGCGCTTTAGTGCGCTTCGTCCCAATGGGTGCCGCTTTCGGCTTCCACCGTTAGCGCCACGTTCAAGCTAGCGGCGTTTTGCATGCGCTTGGCGACGTCTTCCTTGAACGCGTCTACCTGATCTTCGGCGACTTCAAACACCAGTTCGTCGTGGACCTGCATCACCATCAGCGCGTCGAACTCGCCCTGTTGCAGCCAGGCGTCAACGTCGATCATCGCGCGCTTGATGATATCCGCCGCGGTGCCCTGCATGGGCGCGTTGATCGCGGTGCGTTCGGCTGCCTGGCGGCGGTTGCGGTTCTGGGCGTTGATTTCCGGCAGGTAAAGCCTCCGGCCGGCGACGGTTTCGACAAAGCCGTCCTCGGCGGCCTGGGTGCGAATGCGCTCCATGTAGCGCCCCACGCCGGGGTAGCGGTCAAAATAGCGGTCGATATAGGTCTGCGCCTGGCTGCGCTCAATGTGCAGCTGGCGCGAAAGCCCCCAGGCGCTCATGCCATAGATCAGCCCGAAGTTGATGGCCTTGGCGCTGCGGCGCTGGTCGGCGGTGACCTTGTCCACCGGCGTGCCGAACACTTCTGCGGCAGTAGCGGCGTGGATGTCCTGGCCTTCGGCGAAGGCGGCCAGCAGGCCCTTGTCTTCGGACAGGTGGGCCATGATGCGCAGCTCGATCTGGGAATAGTCGGCGGCGACCACGCGGTAGCCGGGGCGCGCGGTAAACGCCTGGCGGATCTTGCGCCCTTCCTCGGTGCGGATGGGGATGTTCTGCAGGTTGGGGGCCGACGACGACAGCCGCCCGGTGGCGGTCACCGCCTGGTGGTAGCTGGTGTGCACCCGCCCGGTGGCGGGGTTGACCAGCCGCGGCAGCTTGTCGGTGTAGGTGGATTTCAGCTTGGAAAGCCCCCGGTGCTCGATGATGACCTTGGGCAGCGGGTAGTCCAGCGCCAGCTCTTCGAGCACGGCTTCGGCGGTAGACGGCGCGCCCTTGGGGGTTTTCTTGAGCACGGGGAGCTTTTGCTCGTCGAACAGGATCTCGCCGAGCTGCTTGGGGGAGCTTAAGTTGAACTCGCGCTCGGCCAGCTCGAACGCCCGCTGTTCCAGCTCGTGAATGCGCGTTTCAAGCTCGCCGCTTTGGCTGTGCAGGCGCTCGGCGTCCAGCGCGACACCGGCGCGCTCCATGCGCGAAAGCACCGAGATCAGCGGCAGCTCAAGGGTTTCCAGCACTTGGGCCAGCCGCCCTTCCTCCTTGACCCGGGGCATCAGCTCGTCGAACAGGCGCAGGGTGATATCCACGTCTTCGCAGGCGTAGGGCACGGCCTGCTCCAGCGCTACCTGATTAAACGTCAGCTGCTTGGCGCCCTTGCCCGCGACTTCCTGAAACGACGTGGTGGTCTCGCCTAGGTACTTCAGCGCCAGCGAGTCCATGTCGTGGCGGGTGGCGGTGGAGTTGAGCACATAGGAGGCCAGCATGGTGTCGGCCAGCGGCGGCGCCACGTCGATGCCGTAGCTTGCCAGCACGGAAATATCGTATTTGAGGTTCTGGCCGATCTTGGTCTTGTCAGCACTTTGCCAGAGGGGCGTGAGCGCTTCGAGCACGGCGCAGCGATCGAGCTGGTCCGGGGCGTCCAGGTAGTCGTGGGCCAGCGGAATATACGCCGCCTCGCCGGCTTCCAGCGCCATCCCCACGCCGACGATTTCGGCCTCCATGTAGTTGAGGCTGGTGGTTTCCAGATCAAAGCAGAAGCGCTCGGCCTTTTGCAGCCGGGCAAGCCAGGCGTCCAGCTCTTTTTGCGTGGTAATCGTCACGTCCTTGCGCCGGCCGGAGGCTCCTGACGGCTCGCCGGCGTTTTCATTCTCGCCGTCCGCGGCGCTTGCCGGGGCCGGCGTGCCGCCTTTCACGTCGTCCACGCCCTGATCTTTCCCCTGCAGCAGCTCGGCCAGCTCGCGCTTGAACTCGAGCTCGTGGTAGAGCTCTACCAGCGCTTCCCGGTCCGGGTGGGCGATGTCCAGATCATCCAGCCCCGCCGGCAGCTCGCAGTCGGTCTTGATGGTGGCCAGCTCATAGGAGAGATACGCCTGCTCGCGGTGCGCTTCGAGCTTTTTGGGCAGGCTCTTGGCGCCGCGAAAGCCAAGCGTGGTAACCCGCTCCAGATCGGCGTAGATCGCATCCAGCCCGCCGCTTATGCCCTGCAAAAGCCCCAGCGCGGTTTTCTCGCCCACCCCGGGCACCCCGGGGATGTTGTCGGAGCTGTCGCCCATCAGCGCCAGATAGTCAACGATCAGGGCGGGCGGCAGGCCGAATTTACCCTCGACGCCGGCGGCGTCCAGGGCTTCTCCCTTCATGGTGTTGACCAGGGTAACACGCTCGTTGACCAGCTGGGCCATGTCCTTGTCGCCGGTGGAAATCACCGCGTCGCGCCCGGCCTCGGTGGCGTGGTGGGCAAGGGTGCCGATGACGTCGTCGGCCTCCACGCCGTCAATGCACAAAAGCGGCAGGCCCAGCGCTTTCACGCACTGGTGCAGCGGCGCAATCTGGCTTTTGAGGTCATCCGGCATCGGCGGGCGCTGGGCTTTGTATTCGCTGTAAAGCTCGTCGCGAAAGGTTTTGCCCGGGGCGTCGAACACCACCGCCATGGGGCTTTCCGGATAGTCCTTGATCAGGCGCTTGAGCATGTTGAGCACGCCTTTCACCGCGCCGGTGGGCCGGCCCTGAGAAGTGGTTAACGCCGGCAGCGCGTGAAACGCCCGGTAAAGGTAGGAGGAGCCGTCAACTAAAACGATCGGTGCGCGAGCCATAAGTATCCGTTGCCAAAAGGAGGGTGCAGAAAAGAGAATGCGGAAAAGAAAGCGCGGAAAATGTTTGCCGCCAACGTTGGCCGCTATAATACGCGCAGTGGCGCCGGTCCGGCGAGCACCGGCAGCGTTTGCCCGGGCGTTACCCGCGAGCAGCGCTGCGTTGTTCCGCAGCAACGCTGCCAAGTGAGACCTTGAGCCGCTACAATACGGGGCTTGGCAACCTGAGCGAGATTCTCATGGCTGTATTCACTCCGCTTGGCGACGCGCAGGTCGCTACGTTTCTCGAATCTTTTGACGCAGGCCGGCTGGTGTCGCTGCAGGGCGTGGCCGGCGGTACGGAAAATTCGACGTTTTTTGTCACCACCGACCGGCGCGACCTGGTGCTCACCCTGTTTGAACAGGGCGAGCAGGAGGAGCTGCCGTTTTTTGTCGATCTGCTGGACTATCTGGACGAGCGCGGCTTGCCGGTTCCGGCGCCGCTGAACGACCGCGACGGCGTCGCGCTCAAGCGCCTGGCGAACAAACCGGCGCTTTTGTTCCCGCGCCTGCCCGGCCGCCACCCGGAGCACCCAAGCCTTGAGCAGTGCCGGGTGCTGGGCGATACCCTGGGCCGCATGCACGTACTCTCCCAGCGCTTTTCCGGCCATCGCCCCAACCCGCGGGATTTGAGCTGGCTTACGGCCATGCACCACAAGGTGCTGGGCTTTTTGCGCCAGCAAGACCAGACGCTGATGAAAAACGCCGTGGACGACTTCGAAGGCGAGTTTGCCGCCCGGGGCGAGCTGCCCCAGGGCGCGCTGCACGGCGATCTGTTTCGCGATAACACCCTGTTCGAGGGCGACAGGCTCGGCGGCATCATCGATTTTTACAACGGCTGCACCGGGGATCTACTGTTTGATCTCGCCATTGTGATCAACGACTGGGCCACCGGTGAAGACGGCCGGCTGGATCAGGCGCGCCACGACACGATCATCAACGCCTATCAGGCGCGCCGGGCGCTCACCGCCGACGAGCGCGCGCTGTGGCCTACCATGCTGAGCATGACCGCACTGCGCTACTGGCTATCCAGGCTTTTAGTGGTGTATGTCAACCCGCCGGCGCATGACCTGACGCCTCACGATCCCACGCAGTTTCGCACCATCTTCAAGGCGCGCCAGCTGCACGGCGCGCTGCCGCTGCCTGAGGCCCCGGCGCACACAGCGTAGAGACAGCACGTACCGGCCGAGGCCTTGGCGCACGCCAAACATCGATGGCCTCGGCTCGCTTGGCAAGCTTCAGCGTCAGCCCGAAGACGCGCTGTCCCAGTTCATGACCACCTTGCCGGAGCTGCCCTCTTCCATGATGGCGAAAGCCTGCTCGTAGTCGTCCGCGGCAACGCGGTGGGTGATAACCGGTTCCAGGTCCAGCCCGGACTGGATGAGGCTTGCCATCTTGTACCAGGTCTCGAACATTTCCCGGCCGTAGATGCCGCGAATGGTCAGCCCCTTGAAGATCACCCGGCTCCAGTCGATGGGCATTTCGCCCGGGGGGATGCCCAGCATCGCCACCTTGCCGCCGTGGTTGATGGCGTCAAGCAGCTGATCGATGGCCGAGGCCACGCCTGACATTTCCAGCGCCACGTCAAAGCCCTCGGTCATATCAAGCTCGGCCATGACATCTTCCAGCGATTCCCGGGCAACGTTGACCCCGCGGGTCACGCCCATGCGGGCAGCCAGCGCCAGGCGCTCATCGTTGACGTCGGTAATCACCACATGGCGCGCGCCGACGTGGCGGGCGACGGCGGCGGCCATGATCCCGATGGGGCCGGCGCCGGTAATCAGCACGTCCTCGCCCACCAGATCAAACGCCAGCGCGGTGTGCACAGCGTTGCCGAAGGGGTCAAAAATCGCCGCCAGATCAAAAGAGACCTCATCGGGCAGCTTAAAGAGGTTGTAGGCCGGCAGCGTCATGTACTCGGCAAAGGCGCCCTGGCGGTTGACGCCTACGCCCACGGTGTTGCGACACAGATGGCGCAGCCCGGCGCGGCAGTTGCGACAGTAGCCGCAGGTAATGTGGCCCTCGCCGGAAACCCGGTCGCCCACGGCAAAGCCGTCCACGCCTTCGCCCAGCGCGACGATCTCGCCGCTGTATTCGTGGCCGGTAATCATCGGCACCGGCACGGTTTTCTGCGCCCACTCGTCCCAGTGGTAGATGTGCAGGTCGGTACCGCAGATGGAGGTGCGGCGAATCCTGATCAGCACGTCGTTGTGGCCGGGCTCGGGCACCGGTGCGTCGATCATCCAGATGCCGGGCTCGGCGTGGCTTTTGGCCAGGGCTTTCATGCAATCACCTCCAGTTCGCGGCCGATACGGGTAAACGCCTCAAGGGCGGCGTCGATCTGTTCCGGGGTGTGCGCCGCCGACATCTGGGTGCGAATGCGCGCCTGCCCCCGGGGCACCACCGGAAAGGAAAAGCCGATAACGTAGATGCCCTCGGCCAGCAGCCGCTCGGCGAAGGTCGATGCCAGCCGGGCGTCGCCCAGCATCACCGGGATGATCGGGTGGTCGGCGCCGGTCAGGGTAAAGCCGGCTTTTTCCAGCCCCTGACGAAAGCGGGCGACGTTGTCCCACAGCCGGCCGCGCAGCTCGCCGCCCTGCTCCACCATGTCGAGCACTTCATGGCTTGCCGCCACAATCGGCGGCGCCAGCGCGTTGGAAAACAGGTACGGCCGCGAGCGCTGGCGCAGCCATTCGACGATCGCCCCGCGCGCGGCGGTCACCCCGCCGGAGGCGCCGCCCAGCGCCTTGCCAAGCGTGGTGGTGATGATATCAACCCGCCCCATCACGCCGTGGTATTCGTGGGTGCCGCGGCCGCCCTCGCCCAGAAAGCCGGTGGCGTGGCAGTCGTCGATCATCACCATGGCGTCGTATTTCTCCGCCAGATCGCAGATCGCGGTGAGGTTGGCCACCACGCCGTCCATGGAAAAAACGCCGTCGGTGGCGATGAGCTTGAAGCGCGCGCCCTTGGCGTCGGCCTCCTGCAGGCGCGCTTCAAGTTCGGCCATGTCGTTGTTGGCGTAGCGGTAGCGCGACGCCTTGCACAGGCGGATGCCGTCGATGATCGAGGCGTGGTTGAGCGCATCGGAAATCACCGCGTCCTCGGGGCCCAAAAGCGTCTCAAACAGCCCGCCGTTGGCGTCAAAGCACGAAGAATAGAGAATCGCGTCGTCCATGCCCAGAAACTCTGCCAGGCGATGTTCCAGCCGGCGGTGCTCGGCGTGGGTGCCGCAGATAAAGCGCACCGACGCCATGCCCAGCCCCTGCTCGTGTAGGCCGCGCTCGGCGGCGGCGATCAGCGCCGGGTCGTCGGCCAGGCCCAGGTAGTTGTTGGCACAGAAGTTGATCACCTCGCCCTGGGCGACCTCGATCCGCGCCCGCTGGGGCGACATCAGTTCGCGCTCGTGCTTGTAGAGGCCTTCTGCGTGAAGCTCGTCGAGCTGGCTCTGCAGCTGTTGCTGAAACGCTCGGGTCATACTTTTTCTCCCTCGGCTGCGGTGTGTGTTGATTTTTCCGGCGGCGCTTTCAGCTCTTGCCCGCCGGGGCCTTCATAGCGACGGCCCCAGCCGGTCAGCACCGCCACGAGCATGATGACCACCAGCAGCCAGCCCTGGAAGACAAACGGAAACACCTCGGTGGGGGCAACGCTTGGCAGCCAGTCGTAGGTTTCCTGCATCAGCTTGATCGTGGACCACCCCAGCAGCACCGGCGCGCCCCAGGGAAAAATATAGCCCAGCGCTGAGGTCATCGCGTCAAGCATGTTGGCCCGGCGGTAGCGGTGAATGCGGTAGCGCTCGCCCAGCTCGCGCACAAAGGGCGCGGCGGCGATTTCGGCGGCGGTGTTGATGGTAATGGCGGTGTTCAAAAGCGCCACAATGCCCCAGATGGCAAGCTCGGCGCGGCGCACGGAGTTCTTGATCCAGCCCACCAGCTTACCGGTAACCACTTCCATGGTGCCGCCCAGCTTGAGCAGATAGGCCGCCGCGACGATCAGCAAAATCAGAATCGCCATGTTGACGTAGCCTTTCACGCCCTGCACCAGCGCGCCGGTCATCACCGTGTCGGCTTCGGCATCAAAGCCGATGATATCGCCCAGCACGCCGGTACCGGCCAGCAGAATCACCGGAACGGAGGCGATGATACCCCAGGTCAGCGACGTCAACAGGTGCTGGCCGGACAGCGCCAGCACCAGCACCAGCGCAAACGGCGCCAGCATCAAAAGGCCCATGGGATCGGTAGACGCCATCATCGACTCCAGCGCCGCCGGGTCGGCAAAGCTTGCATCTCCGCCGCCGCCGAATACGGCAAACAAAATGGCGGTGGGGATCGCCGCGGCAATGGAATACTTGAAGCGGCTGCGCACCACGCCGGGCACGTCGGCCCCTTGGGTGGTGGCCGAGACGATGGTGGTATCGGATACCGGCGCCAGGTTATCGCCAAAAATGGCCCCGGAAAGAATCGCGGCGAACAGCATGGTCGGGTCGCTGCCCACGGCCACGCCCGCCGGGTACATCAGCGTACAGAACGCCACCGTGGTGCCGTAGCCGGTGCCCACCGCAGTGGAAAAGATGCCCGCCAGCAAAAACGTCATGGCCACAAACAGCCCGCCGGTCACGTCGGACACGCCGCCCAGCCACACAAGGCCTTCGACCAGCCCGCCGACCTGCAGCACCTGGGCGAACATACCGGCAAAAAACCAGGCGACAATGGCGACCACGCCTACCGGCTGGGTCATGCCTTCAAAAAGGCCGTTGGCATAGTCTGACCAGCGGCTTTTACAGCAGAAAAGCCCCAGCACAATGCCAAACAGCGCGCCCATCACCAGACCTATCTCTGAAGACAGGCCCAGCACGCTGATGGTAACGGCCCAGACGACAAAAAAGGCCAGCGGCACGGCCGCACCCAGCGCGCCGAAGCGAAAGCTCAAAGACGCGATGGGCGGCGGCTGGGACTGCCCGGACGACGTAGTGGGCTCTGCCATGTCATTTCTCCTTGTATGCAGCGTAGGCATCAACGCGGTGTGCAGTGCCACAGCGCGCCGGCCGCCGAGATCCGCAGCGGTATCTGCCGGCAAAGCGGCTGCAAGCGTTCATTTTTTACCTAGACAAAGGTCAAAGTAGAGGATATGCAGCGCGCAGAAAAGCATCGCCGTCTTACACCATAGGCGTAGATCCCTGGCCCGGCGACGGCTACGCCGAAAGGCGCTTGGCGGCCTTGCCCCGCTTGGCGGGACGGGCGCGAATGGCCGAACGGATCTTTTTTTGCAGCACGGGCACCGCATACTGCTTGGCGGTGGGGATGCGCAGCAAGGGCATGCCGGCCTGAGCAAAGGCGGCGTTGACGAAAGCGTCGCGCCGGATGCGCTCCCGGCGCCCGTGCGTGGCGTCGTCCAGCTCGATGCAGCACGCCACTCGTCCGCTTTCGGGGTCGACCAGCACATAGCCGACGTGCTTCTGGCTGATACGCGAAAAGGCGCGCAGCCATTCGCCCCGGGGCAGCCGGGGGTCGTGCTCCACGGCAAGCACATCAGCGATTCTGACCTTCCCCATAAGCAGCCAGTCGTCGCCCACGGCCTTTTGCAGCGCCCGGGCAAAGCGCCATTCGGCGCGAGTAAAAAGATAATTGCGTGTCTGGTAGCGCGCACGGCGCGTAGACCTCGGTCGCAACCTCTTGAACAGGGCAATGCCAAGTGCAAGGACAACGACGCCGGCAAATCCCCAGACAAGCGGGTTGTTCAGATACTCCGGCCTGCTAAAGGTCACATCAAAAGGGAACGTAAAAGAAGGCATAAAAGGGAGCTCAAAGGGCAGAAACATCCGCAACGCACACCTGAAGCCGAAGGATAGCCGTGGAGATCTACGGAACAGCTATGTGGCGTATTATGCAAACGCAAAAAAGCCGCCCTTCGGGGCGGCTTTTTATATTCTCTAACGCACTGACTGCAAAGGCTTTTGCAGTGGTGCCGACACCAGGAGTCGAACCCGGGACCTACTGATTACAAGTCAGTTGCTCTACCAACTGAGCTATGTCGGCGCTGCGTTTCTTGAGAAAACAAACATGCCGAGGCGATACGCTTTGGCACGTTCATCAAGAAAGAGTGTTGGCGAATGGCTGGGGTAGCAGGATTCGAACCTGCGCATGCCGATACCAAAAACCGGTGCCTTACCACTTGGCGATACCCCAACGGTTGGTGGCCGGAGACGGAATCGAACCGCCGACACGAGGATTTTCAATCCACTGCTCTACCAACTGAGCTATCCGGCCGCCGCCAACGGTGCGTATTAAACTAAAAGCGACGCCTTTCGTCAACTCTTTTGTAAAACTTTCTTTCGTTTCTGCCTTTGCTTTCCGCAGCTTATCTTCTACGCGGCTCAACGCCCTATGCCTGGGGCGGTACGTAGCCCTCGGCCCGATCCGTTTCGCGGTTGTCCAGAAAGCGCTCCATCTGCTCCATCAGGTAGGCCCGGGCGTCGGGGTCCAGCATATTGAGGTGCTTTTCGTTGATCAGGCGGGTCTGCAGCGCCTGCCACTCTTCCCACGCCTGCTGGGAGACGCTTTGCTGGATCTCCTGGCCTTTCTGGCCGGGAAGCGGCGGAAACGGCAGCGCTTTAAGCTCTTTTTGGTACTTGCGGCAAAATACGGTCTGACTCATGGCTGACTCCTTGCAGCAACGCGAAGTGATCATCTAACAGGCTACGCATGGCCCGGCGTATTATCCAGACGAAACGGCGCCCGCTCGGCGGCAAATTCCGTAAGCAAACGTTTGACCGGGGCGGCCAGCCCCAGCGCCGGCGGCCGATTGACGTCGTACCACAGACCGCCTTCACGCACCGTGCCCGCCGCATCGCAGGCCACGGGCTGAGGGGTAATCTCCAGGCGGAAATGGCTGAACACGTGGGTAAACGTCGGCCGCGCCGGCTCGTGCTCGGGGGCTTTGGCATGGGCCGCCAGCCAGTCCTTCAGCTGTTCGCGGGTATCGAACTGCGGCAAACACCAAAGCCCGCCCCAGAGTCCCGCTGGCGGGCGCTGCTCGAGCCACACGCGCCCCTGACCGTCGTGGAGCATCAGCATCAGCGTTTGCCGGGTGGGTACGGCCTTTTTGGGTTTGGGCTCGGGATAGCGGCGCTCCTCGCCCCGGGCGTGGGCCACGCAAACATCAGCAAACGGGCAAATCGCGCAGTCCGGCGCGGCGCGCGTGCACAGCGTCGCGCCCAGATCCATCATGGCCTGGGTGTAGTCGGCAAGTCGCGTATCAGGCGTGTAATGGTCCGCCAGCGCCCAGAGGCCGCGCTCTACCCGGGGCCTGCCGGGCCAGCCTGCTACCGCGTGCAGGCGGGTAAGCGTGCGCTTGACGTTGCCGTCGAGCATGACCGCGCGCTCGCCGGTGCTCTGGGCAATGATCGCCCCGGCGGTGGAGCGGCCGATGCCCGGCAGCGCAGTGAGCTCCTCCACGCTTGCGGTTGGCAGCTCGCCGCCGTAATCCTCCACTACCACCTGAGCTGCCCTGTGCAGATTGCGCGCCCGGGCGTAGTAGCCAAGTCCCGTCCACAGGTGCAGCACCTCGTCCTGCTCGGCGGCGGCCAGATCGCCAAGGGTGGGAAAGCGCTGCATAAAGCGCTCGAAATAGCCGATGACGGTGGCGACCTGGGTTTGCTGCAGCATGATTTCCGACACCCACACCCGGTACGGCGTGCGCAGCGCCTGCCAGGGCAGATCGTAGCGCCCGTATTGGTCGAACCAGTCAAGCAGGCGCTGCTGAAAGCGCGCCGGCTCAAGCACCGGTTCAGGCATGGCGGGCCGGCGTTGATGATGCTTGGGCTGTGACATGCAACCTCAATCAAACAGACGTTTCAGGCCGTCGCGCAGCTCTTGGGCCGCGCCTTCGCCGAGTTTCTCGTCGAGCTTTTCTTCAATGCGGCTGCCCACTTCGTCGCCCACCAGCCGCGACACGCTGTCGGCCAATGTGTCCTGATCCACCCGGCACCAGTCTCCCGGCTCGGCGCCCAGGCTGCCTTCGCAGCGCACCGGCAGCGCCAGTTTGGCAAGCCTTGGGTTGACCTTGCAGGCCGCATCAGCGGTATCCACCAGGCGAATGCTGGCCAACACGTCGAACTGCCGGTGGCCCGGGTCGTACTGCCCTTCGCCGTGAACGTCGATACCGGGCAGCGTGATCAGCACATCATCGCTTTGTACGACGCCGTCGCGCACGGTAAAGGTGGCATCCGCACGCTCAAAGCGGGTGTTAGCGTTCCAGTCGCGGGTGGTTTCGCGCTCCTGCACGGCGGCGACGGCTTCGCACAGCTGCCTGGAAACGTTAACGCCGGCGATCACACCGTCGTTAAGCTCGGCCTGGCCTTTGCCGTTGAGCCGGCGCAGCAGATCTTCACGGGTATTGCCTTGCGTGGTGAACGCACCGCCGGCGTCAAGCCGGCCGCTGAGCCTGGCATCGCCTTCGTTCAGCGTTTTTAAAAGCGGCGCCAGTTTGACGCCTTCAACGCGAGGTGCCAGCGCCCACTCCAAAGGTACTTGCCCGGCATCCAGCCGGCCTGTAGCGCTGAGCTTGCCGCCGTAGAAGCCGGCTTCCAAGGTCTTGAGTCGATGGCTGCCGTCGCGCCCTTGAAGCGCAACGCGAGGCGTGTCAAAGGTCAAGCCGCCCAGCGTCAGCGTGCCCAGCGCCAGCCGGCCGTCCAGCGCAAGCGAGGCCAGCAAAGGCTGAGGCAGCAGCGCAGGCGGGGCATTTTGCGCCAGCGCTCGGCGGACAGGCTCGATACCGGCCTGCTGAGCAGCCGCGGCAGGCAGGTAGCGATCGGCGTTGAGAGTGTCGCCTTCCAGATCAACGTCCAGCGCGGTACCGTCGAGATCGGCGGCAAGCGCTCCGGTCAGCGTGGTGTTATCGACCACCAGCGACAGCGGCGCCAGGCGAATGCGCTCGGCGTCGCCGTCTATCTGGCTGGTGAGCGAGACATCCGAGAAAGCGTCGGGATCGCGTATATTGGGCGTGACGCCCAGGCGCTTGAGCCAGGGGCGCAGCGACAGCGGTTTGAGCGTAAGCTGGCCGTCGTAGCGCAGCGCATCCCGCCAGTTTTCCAGCGTCAGCCGGCCTCGGGCACGCAGCTCGTCGGGGCCGGTGAGCCGCATGTCGTTGACGGTGGCAACCTGCTCGCCCCAGTCACCGTCAAAGGCAAACGTCAGCGCCAGCGCCAGACCGCCTTTCCAACCGTCAGGGTGGTGCAGGGTGCCTTTCAGCGCGCCGTCGGTGACGACAAGACGCTGATGGTCCAGACTCGCCTCGATGCGCGAGGCCTCAAGGCGCAGCGCCTGGGGCTCGGCATCGGGCACAAGCCGGGTGCGCGTTGCCAGGCGGGGGCTTTCCAGTACGAAGCCGTGCTCGGCCGGCGCCAGGGTGAGCCGCGTATCCAGCTCGATCTCGCTGCTGGCGGCCGGCGGGTGCGTCATCGCCTGGGCGTCAAGGCTTTCGTAGCGTGAAAGCGTCAGCGCGGCCTTGAGCGGAAAAGAGCGCTGCGGATTGACGTTGCTGCCGGTGACGTTGAGCTTGTCGACGTGCCAGAGCGTGCCGTGCCGGGCATCGCGAAAGCGAAGATCGGCGTTATTGACCTTGACGCTTGCAATGCTCAGCGCCACGTCCAGGCTGGCAGCGTCGGCGCCGGGACCGGCACTGGCCGGGGCCAGCACGGCTTCGGCTTTTTCGCCGCGCTCGGCCATGCGCTGAACCAGCGGCTCCCAGTTGCCTTCGCCCTGTTCGTTGCGACGCAGGTTCAGACGCAGGCCGTCAAGGGTCAGGCCGTCCACGGCGATTTCCCCGCGCAGCAGCGGGGCAAAGGCAACGCTGACCTCGGCCCGTTCCACGCCGGCAAACGGCGGAGTGTCCTTGTCCTGCTCGTCCAGCCAGGCTCGGGCTTTTTCCACGCTAACGCCGATGCGCGGATAAAACGACCACGCAAGCGCGCCGTCCAGCTCGATATCCAGCCCGGTCTGCTCTTCCACCACGGCGGTAAGACGCGGCTTGAAGTCTTCCGGGTCCATAAAAGTGGTCACATACACCACCGAGGCCACGGCCAGCATGCCCAGAATGCCAACGGCGGCCAGCACAATGCGCAATAGCTGCCTCATGATATCCCCCCGGCAGCGCCCACCCGCACATCTCCGTCGTGCGTGACGGCATAGCCCAGCCCGGTGAGCAGCCGCCCTTCGGCGGACGATGCCGAGGCGACGGCCAGGCGGGGGTGCGTGCTGCGGGCGACCTCATCGGCCACCAGCGCCAACAGCCGAGTGGCGACGCCGCGGCCGCGGGTCGTGCGGCGCACGCACAGCGCGCCCAGCTGCCAGGTACCGTCAGCGGCCGGGGTAATCGCCACCGCGCCCAGCCGCCGGGCGTTGAACAGCGCACAGGCAAAGCCGTTGCCGGCGCGCAGGTGGCGCGCGATAAACGACTCGACGGCATCCGGCGCCAGCTTGTCCGGGTCGGCATCCTGATAAATGCGCACCAGGTCGTGGCGGGCCTGAAAATCTTGTGCCCAGCGGGTCTGGTCTAGGTGTTGCAGTGTCACCGGCATGGTCATGGCTTCCTTTTGGCCCGGTCTTTCAAGCGTACCTGGTGCGCGCATTGTAGCCGATAGCCGGGGCGATTCACTATACTGGTGGCTTGCCGCAGGCCTGCCTTGTGACTTCGCTGGCCTGCGTGTTCAGCATGCGCGCTCGACGCGACAAGCGTGCGTCGCCATTGCTGTTTTTTTCAAGTGTGCCCACGCAGGAGAAGCCCCCATGTCAGCGCGTACCGCCACGGTCAGCCGTGACACCCAGGAAACGCAGATCAAGATCAGCGTCGATCTCGACGGCAGCGGCCGGCTCAACGGCAAAACCGGCGTGCCGTTTCTCGATCACATGCTCGACCAGATTGCCCGCCACGGCCTGATGGACCTGGATATCAGCGCCGCGGGAGACACCCATATCGATGACCATCACACGGTAGAGGATGTAGGCATTACCCTGGGCCAGGCGTTTGCCCGGGCGATCGGCGACAAGCGCGGCATTTATCGCTACGGTCACGCCTACGTACCGCTGGACGAAGCGCTTTCCCGGGTGGTGGTGGATTTTTCCGGGCGTGCGGGGCTATTCATGCAGGTCGCTTTTACCCGGGATACCGTGGGCGCCATGGATACTCAGCTATTCCAGGAATTCTTCCAGGGCTTTGTCAACCACGCCGCGGTGACGCTGCATATCGATAACCTCAAGGGCATTAACGTCCACCACCAGGCCGAAACCATTTTCAAGGCGTTCGGCCGGGCGCTGCGCATGGCGGTTGCCGAAGATCCGCGCATGGCCGGTCAGATGCCGTCGACCAAAGGCAGCTTATAAGGAGCACACCATGACCATTGCTGTGATCGACTATGGAATGGGCAACCTGCACTCTGTGGCCAAGGCGCTGGAGCATGTCACTGATGAAAACGTGATCATCACCCGGGATGCCCGCTGCATTCACGGGGCGACCCGGCTGGTGCTTCCCGGCCAGGGGGCCATCCGCGACTGCATGGGCGAACTTGAACGCACCGAACTGCGCGGCCTGGTGGAAGACGTGATTCGGCGCCAGGGCAAGCCGCTGCTGGGCATCTGCGTGGGCCAGCAGATGCTGCTGGAGCACAGCGAAGAAAGCGGCGGCGTGACCTGCCTGGGCGCGTTCAAGGGCGAGGTGAAGCGCTTCCCCGACGGCATGCGCGACCACAACAACGCCCGGCTGAAAGTCCCGCACATGGGCTGGAACCTGGTCGATCAGCACGGCGAACACCCGCTATGGAACGGCATTGATTGCCACGAGCATTTCTATTTCGTGCACAGCTACTACGTCGACGCCGCCGAAAAGACCGAAGTGTTCGGCACCACCCGCTACGGCCACATCAACGCCCATGTAGCCATTGGTCACCAATCCAGCTTTGCCGTACAGTTCCACCCGGAAAAAAGCTCCCGCGCCGGGCTGCGGCTGCTGGAAAACTTCGTCACCTGGTCACCGTAACCCGGACGCTCCATGCGTTTCACCAAGGTAAACATACCATGCTAGTCATTCCCGCCATTGATCTGAAAGACGGCCAGTGCGTACGCCTCAAGCAGGGCCGCATGGACGAAGCCACGTCCTACGGCGATGACCCCGTGGCCATGGCCGCCCGCTGGGTCGAGGCCGGCGCGCGGCGCCTGCACCTGGTCGATTTAAACGGCGCCTTTGCCGGCCAGCCGGTCAACGGCGAGGCGGTCACCGCCATTGCCCGGGCCTATCCGGATCTGCCCATCCAGATCGGCGGCGGCATCCGCAGCGCCGACACCATCGAGCACTATATAAACGCCGGGGTGTCCTACGTCATCATCGGCACCCAGGCGGTGAAAAAACCGGCGTTTGTCACCGAGATGTGCCGCGCCTTTCCCGGCCGCGTGATCGTGGGGCTGGATGCCCGAGACGGTTTTGTTGCCACCGACGGCTGGGCCGAGGTCTCCACGGTGAAGGCCACCGAGCTTGCCAAGCGCTTTGCCGACGACGGCGTCTCCTCCATCGTCTACACCGACATCGCCCGGGACGGCATGATGGCCGGCGTCAACGTCGAGGCCACCGCCGCCCTTGCCCGGGACGGCGGCCTGCCGGTGATTGCCTCGGGCGGGGTCACCAACCTTGAAGATATCCAGGCGCTGTGCGAAGTGGCTGACAGCGGCATTCTGGGCGCGATCACCGGCCGCGCCATTTATGAAGGCAGTCTGGACGTCGCCGAGGCCCAGCGGCTGAGCGATCGCCTGAGCGGAGAAAAATCATGAGCCTTGCCAAACGCATTATCCCCTGCCTGGACGTTGACGCCGGCCGCGTGGTCAAGGGCGTCAACTTCATCGGCATCCGCGACGCCGGCGACCCGGTGGAAATCGCCCAGCGCTATAACCAGCAGGGCGCCGACGAGATCACCTTTCTCGACATCACCGCCAGCAGCGACGACCGCGACACCACCGTGGACATGGTCGAGCGCATTGCCGGCGAGGTGTTCATTCCCCTGACCGTGGGCGGCGGCATCCGCCGCTGCGAGGATATCCGCACCATGCTCAACGCCGGGGCGGATAAAGTGGCGATCAACACCGCCGCGATCACTCATCCGGAGTTCGTCCGCGAAGCCGCCGAGCGCTTTGGCAGCCAGTGCATCGTCGTGGCGCTTGACGCCAAGCAGGTATCCCGGGAAGGCGAGGCGCCGCGCTGGGAGATTTTCACCCACGGCGGACGCAAGGAGACCGGCCTTGACGCGGTGGAGTGGGCAAAGAAAATGGCCGACTACGGCGCCGGCGAGCTGCTGCTGACCAGCATGGACCGAGACGGCACCAGGGCCGGTTTTGATCTGGACTTGACCCACGCCATCTCCGAGGCGGTGAGCGTGCCGGTGATCGCCTCGGGCGGGGTGGGCAACCTTGATCACCTGGTAGACGGCGTGCTCAAGGGCGGCGCCGACGCGGTGCTTGCCGCGAGCATCTTCCATTTCGGCGAATACACCGTCCCCGAGGCCAAGCGCTACATGACCGATCACGGTATCAAGATGCGGCTATAAGATGACGGCGTTTATTTCCGGCATGCCCTTTATTTCTGACATGGCGGCGCGCACCCCCAGGGCGCGCCGCTGGCTTATCGCTCTGCTGGCGAGCGCCACCCTTCCCTTGAGCGCATCGGGCAACGACTTCTGGCAATACGATCACACCTTTGTGCAAACCAGCCTGGCCACGCAGCACTTTTCCGGCAGTTCAGGCTACAACGAAGATCAGAACCTGATCGGTATCGAGCTGCACAACCCCGACCGCTGGCTGGCAGGCACGGCCTGGCTGAAAAACTCCTTCAACCAGCCCATATGGTATTTCTACGCCGGCCGCGAGTTTGCCTTCTGGCAGCCGGCGCCGAACCTGGAGTTTCGCGCCAAGCTCACCGCCGGCGCGCTGCGCGGCTACAAAGGCAGCAAAAAGCACAAGATTCCGTTCAACCACTACGGCGTTGCCCCGGCCGTTCTGCCGGCCGTTGGCGTGCGCTGGGGCAAGGTTGAAACCGACATGCTGCTCTTCGGCACCGCCGGCGTCATGCTCAACGCCGGCATCCGTATTTAATTCCCAAAACTGCCGGCGGCATCCGGCGGCCTCTGCTCGCCTATTCCGAGTCCAACGAAAGCCCCAGGTTGCTCACGCCCTCGTTTTTGCCCAGCCGGCGCACCTCTTTCAGCCGGTCTCTGGAAAGCGGCGGCGAGACGGCCTCAAGCACGGCGTCCTGAAAATCGTTTTCGTCGTCGGTAAGCGGGTGGTCACGCACCAGCAGCGCCAGCTTATCGGCGTCGTCTTCGCCTTCGGTCAGCTCAATAAAGGCGCGCACCCCGGCACGCGACGTGCGGCTGACGTCAAGCACCGCCTCGGGCGCTTCGCCGCGCCACGTATCCAGCAGCGCCGCCACCGATACCACCGCGTCCAGCGCTCGGCGAGCGCCGAAGCTGTCGTCCTCGACGGGCGGCTCACACTCGGCCAGCTTTTCCGCCTGGCGCTCGAAGTCGATACTTGCGCTGTGCACGGCAAGCTTTTCCCACACCAGGTCCAGCACGGTGCGCAGCGTGTGCGTATCGCCGTGGCCGGTGGTTTGCGCGTAGAGCGCGTAGTTGGGCAGCTGGCGCTCGGCCAGCGCCGCCATGAAAGCCTGCTGTGCGGGCCGGCCAAGCTGTTGAAGCCGCTGATAAAAGCCCGGTTTTTTTGACGCCATGTTAAAGTTCCTGTGCGTGCTTGCCGGGCCGGTACACAAAGGCTGCGTACTCACAGGCAAGGCACGTATTGCGAAAGTCATCGTTGGGTGAGGAGAATATCATGCACGTTCATCTGCTACAGCACGGCCCCCATCACGGGCCTGCGCGCCTTACCGACTGGCTTTCCAGCATGGGACACAGCTATACCGTGTTTCATCTGGACGACGGCGAAATTGCCCCGCGTCCGGGCGACAGCGATGCGCTGATCGTTCTCGACGGCGACGAGGCCCTGCTGGAGGCCCCGCCCGCCTGGCAGCGGGCAGAGCAAAAACTCATCGAGCGCTACCTGGACGGGCAAAAGCCGCTGCTGGGTATCGGCCTGGGAGCGCACCTGATCGCCGATGCGCTGGGCGCAACCGTAGGCCCCGGCACGTTTCCTGAAGCCGGCTTTCACGCCGTTCGCCTGGCCAAAGACGCAACGTTTGACCTGCCCGAGCAGTTTCACGCTTTTGTGTGGCACCGTACGGTGTTCAGCCTGCCGGATAACGCAACGCCGCTGGGCGCCAGTGCGGCGGCCCCGCTGCAGGGCTTTGCCTGGGACGACGGGCGCGTCATCGGCCTTCTTTGCCACCTGCACGCCACCCGGAAAAGCGCTGCCGCCCTGCTCGAAAACCAGGCCCCGCCGGCCGGCCGCGATGATTTCATTCAGCCGCAGGCCGACATACTTGCCGACGACGATGCTTTCCAGCGCCTTGCCCCGCTGCTTGACCGGGTGCTGTATCCGTGGCTGCGCACAGCGGTTGCCCGCTAACGCTTCAGGCCGCGCTGCTCTGCCTGCCACTGCCGGGCGGCGTCCAGACAGCTGTCCCAGTCGCCTACGTGGTACTCTTTCAGCCCTGCTTGCTGCTTGCGCGTTAGCTGATAGCGATACATGGGGTCATAGTATTCGGTCAAAAGCGGTGCCAGCCAGGCCTCGTGCGCCTGGCGATCGCCGCTTTCATGGGCGGCAAAGGCCAGCGCCTGTAGCCGCTGCAGCCGAGCAAGGCGAGCGCTGCCCAAACGCTTTTTCAGCCGCAGCAGGGCGTTGCCCAGCTGCTGGCGCATGCGCTCCCAGCCTTCTTGCTCACCGAAGCGCTCGCAGTGGGCGCGCTCCAGATCAATAATGTAGTCTTGGCGCAGCTGCTCCAGACGCCAGTCCAGGGGCATTTCCACACGGATACGCGGCGCCTGCTCCATCCCCTGCCAGAACGTCAGCGGAACGTTGACGTTACCCACCTGACGCGATTCGTCCTCCAGTATCAGCGGGCCGGAAAGTGCCATCAGACGCTGTGCCAGCGCGTGCTCAAAGTCGATTTGCGGCGGCGGCGGTTCGGGCATGCGGCCAAACGCCGAGCCCTTGTGGTTGGCAAAGCCTTCCAGATCCACGCCACACTCCAGCCGGTTGATCAGCACCGTCTTGGCGCAGCCGGTCAGCCCGCTGATCATCAGCATGGGCTGCTCGGCGGCGGCGTCAATGCGCGCGCAGAGCATCTGGCGCATGGCCTTCCAGCCGCCGTCAATGCGCGGGGCGGAGCAGCCGGCTTTTGCCAGCCACTGCTGGACAATTTGCGAGCGCATCCCGCCGCGAAAACAGTAGATCAGCGCATTCGGATGCCGGGCTAAATAATCGCACCAGGCGTTGACGCGCGCCGTTTTGACCGCGCCGCTGACGAGTTTTTCGCCCAGCGCAACGGCTTGCTGCTGGCCGTGCTTTTTATAGGCGATGCCGACCTGGTGGCGCTCGTCATCGTTCATCAATGGCAGGTTGACCGCGCCGGGCAGCGAGCCTTGCGCAAACTCGACCGGGGCACGCACGTCGATCAGCGGGCGGCCCTGACGTACAAGCTCCGCTTTTGGGGCTACGCTCGCCGTGTCGCTGCCAACCCCACTCACCCCGCCACCTCGTCGCTGTTGAAGCCGATTAGAGCGTCGCCGTTTTGGGCCTTGAGCGTGCCGAAGGCGGCAAGCTCGACGCCGTGTTCGCGGCCGATACGCTGCACGGCTTCTACGCTTGCCGGATCCACGGCCAGCAGCAGCCCGCCGGAGGTCTGCGGGTCGCACAGCCACTGCCAGTGCTCGTCGGCCATCTCCGGCAGCGCTGCCCCCAGCGCGGTGCGGTTGCGCCCGGTGCCGCCGGGCACGGCCCCCTGCCGGCGGTAGGTTTCCGCCGCCTCAAGGCGCGGCAGACGGGTGAAATCCAGGCTCGCGGCCACGCCGCTGGCGGCGCAAACTTCGCTTAAGTGCCCGGCAAGGCCAAAGCCTGTCACATCGGTCATGGCGTGCACGCCGGAAACGCCGGCAAGCTCAGCGCCGATGCGGTTGGAAACCAGCATGGTTTCCCGGGCAAGGCCCCGGTGCTCGTCGGCCAGCAGGCCGCGCTTTTCCGCGGTGGTGAGCATGCCTACGCCCAGCGGCTTGGTTAAAAACAACAGATCGCCGGGCTTGGCGGCGCTGTTGAGTTTTAAGCGTTCCAGATCCACCAGGCCGTTGACGGCCAGGCCAAAAATCGGCTCCGGGGCGTCAATGGAGTGCCCGCCGGCCAGGGCTACGCCGTGCTCGCGGCATACCGCCTGAGCGCCGGCCATCACGTCGCCGGCCACATCCACGCTGAGCTGATCCAGCGGCCAGCCGAGAATCCCCAGCGCCATGACCGGGTCACCGCCCATGGCGTAGACGTCGCTGATGGCGTTGGTCGCCGCGATACGGCCGAAATCGTACGGGTCGTCGACAATGGGCATGAAAAAATCGGTGGTGGCGATCATGCCGCGACCGTCGCCCAGGTCGTAGACGCAGGCGTCTTCACGCCCCTGGTTGCCCACCACCAGCCTGTCGCTTGCGGCGGGCGGGCCGGCCTTGGCCAGAATACCGTCGAGCACGTCGGGGGCGATCTTGCAGCCGCAGCCGGCGCCGTGGCTGTATTGCGTCAGGCGAATGGCGCTCATTGAGATATCTCCTTGCAAATCGGTGGTGCATCTTAACGCAGACGCCCACTTACGGCATATTGCGTACGTGGCGGCTATAGCGCATCCAGGGCATCGCTGAGCTTGTCCACCGGAATCACGTCCATGCCCTTGGGCGATTTTTTGGGCGCGTTGGCCCGGGGCACAATGGCCCGGGTGAAGCCGTGCTTGGCGGCCTCGGCGATGCGCTCCTGGCCGCTAGGCACCGGACGAATCTCGCCTGAAAGGCCCACCTCACCGAATACCACCAGCTCCCGGGGCAGCGCGCGGTTTTGCAGGCTCGACACCACCGCCAGCAGCACGGCCAAGTCGGCGCTGGTTTCCAGTACCTTGACGCCGCCCACCACGTTCAAGAACACGTCCTGATCGCCGGTAAAAAGCCCCCCGTGGCGATTGAGCACGGCCAGCAGCATGGCCAGCCGGTTGGGGTCGAGGCCCACGGCCACCCGGCGCGGGTTGCCCAGCGCAGATTCATCCACCAGCGCCTGGACTTCTACCAGAATCGGCCGAGTGCCTTCCCATACCACCATCACCAGGCTGCCCGGGGCCTGCTCTTCGTTGCGCGAAAGAAAAATCGCGCTGGGGTTTTTTACCTCTTTCAACCCCTGTTCGAGCATGGCAAACACGCCCAGCTCGTTGACCGCGCCGAAGCGGTTTTTCTGCCCGCGCAGGGTGCGAAAGCGCGAGTCCGACCCGCCTTCAAGCAAAAGCGACGCGTCGATCATGTGCTCGAGCACCTTGGGGCCGGCAAGCGTGCCGTCCTTGGTGACGTGCCCGACCAGCAAAAGCACGGTGTTGCTCTGTTTGGCAAAGCGGGTGAGTGCAGCGGCGGACTCGCGTACCTGGGCCACGCCGCCCGGAGCCGAGGCAATGTCTTCCAAGTGCATGGTCTGAATCGAGTCGATCACCAGAATATCGGGCTTTTCCCGCTCGGCCACGGCCAGAACGGTCTCGATGCTGGTTTCGGCGAGCATCTTCAGCCCCTCGGTCGGCAGCTGCAGCCGGTGGGCGCGCATGGCCACCTGAGAAAGTGACTCCTCGCCGGTGACGTAGATAATCTGGCGGGTCTGGGCCAGCTTGCAGGCCGTCTGCAGCAAAAGCGTGGACTTGCCCGCACCGGGGTGGCCGCCCAAAAGCACCGCAGAACCGGGCACCAGCCCGCCGCCCAGCACCCGGTCGAATTCGCCGAAGGTGGAGGTCATGCGCGGCACTTCGCTTAAGTCCACCTCGCCCAGGTCCACCACTTCCCGGGTCAGCGCGCCGCTGTAGCCGCCCCGCGACGCCGCCGCTGGCGCACCGGCCCCGGGGCGCGCCGGGGCAAGGCGCACTTCACTTAGCGTATTCCACTCTTTGCAGCTGGAACACTGCCCCTGCCACTTGCGAAATTCGGCGCCGCATTCGGTACACACAAAAGCGCTTTTGGCTTTGGCCACAGAACATGCTCCTCTCTCTTCCCTACCGTACACAGCAAAGGCGGCCCGGGGCCGCCTTTGCTTTGTTGCGCTTGCGTTGCCGTATCGCGACGGCGGGCGCCTTGTCTCATCTTACTGGCGCTTAAGGCGCAGCATTTCGCCGTTTTCAAAGCGGCGACGCTCGGGATCAATCAGCTCCAGCGTGCTTTCATCCAGGCGCAAAAAGTAATACGTCTGCCCTTCCGTGTCCGGCGTCAGCTCATATACCTTGGCATCCGGATTGGACGGCGTACCGGTAAGCACTTCCCAGCCGCCCGCGTAGTTTTCGTCCGGCGGGTTCTGCGGATGGTTTTTATAGGAAGCGGTAAGCGTAAAAGTGCGGTCCTGAGCGGCGTCAGACTCTTGGCCGACCATCTCCACGTCAAGGCCGATGCCGTCGCAGTTACGGCAGGGCAGCGTTCCCTGATAGGTGGCCGTCGTCGGTTCAATGGATTCTTGACTGGCCGTGTTCGCGGGGCCGCCGGCACAACCTGCCAGCAGCGATAGCATGGCCGAGCCGATCAGCACGCTTCTTAGTTGCATCGTTGAGCTCCTCATCGCATTCAACAGGTAAAATACACCCGAAACAGCATAACCGCTCCTTGCAAACACGCCCACCCCCTTTGCTCGGGTTGCCGGCGCTGTGCGAGTTACTTGCGCTTTTTTTCCCCCCAAGCGACCATGGCCGGCATTGTTTCCACCGATTCAGGTCATTGCCATGAGCCAATTCTGGAGCCCTGCCCTGCACGAGCTGACCCCGTACGTTCCCGGCGAACAGCCAACCGAGCAGGTCATCAAACTTAATACCAACGAAAACCCTTACGCACCGGCGCCGGGCGTCGGCCGGGTGCTGCGCGACTACGCCGCCAGCCATTTGCGCCTGTACCCTGACCCGGATTCGGTCGCGCTGCGTCAGGCGCTGGCGGCAACATACGGCGTGCCGGTCAGCAGCGTCTTTGCGGGCAACGGCTCAGACGAAATTCTCGCGTTCGCCTTTCAGGCTTTTTTTCGCCACGGCGCACCGCTGGACGTGCCGGAGCTCACCTACAGCTTCTATCCGGTCTATGCCAAGCTTTACGACATTGAGCTGCGTCAGCACCCGCTGAACGAACGATGGGAAGTCGACCTGGACGCGCTGACAAAGGCCGAGAGCAGAAGCGGCATTATTTTTGCCAACCCCAATGCCCCTACCGGCCACGCCCACTCGCTCGACGCGCTAAAAGCGCTGCTCAAGCAAGTAACCGACCGGGTAGTTCTGCTTGATGAGGCCTATGTAGATTTCGGTGCCGAAAGCGCCGCTGCGCTTACCCAGCGCTATCCCAACCTTTTAGTCACCGGTACGTTTTCCAAATCCCGCAGCCTGGCGGGTATCCGCCTGGGCTATGCGATTGGCTCACCGGAGCTGATCGACGGGCTCAAGCGCATCAAGGATTCCTTTAACTCATACCCCGTCGATCGGCTAGCCGAACGTGTCGGCATCGCCGCGCTGGAAGATACCGCGCACTTTCAGGCCTGTCGCGAAAGCGTTATTGCCACTCGCCAACGTACCCAAACCCGGCTGGAATCGCTCGGGTTTACGGTTCTGCCCTCTCAGGCCAACTTTTTACTGGTTGAGCATCCCGCTTATGACGGCGGCCAGCTGTTTGTCGGGCTGCGCGAGCGCGGCATTCTGGTGCGCCACTTCAATAAAGCCGGGCTGCAGAATTTTTTGCGCATCTCTATCGGCACCGACGATGAAATGAACTCGCTGATCGAAGTCCTGGAAACCCTTTGTGCCTGAAGCGCTGCAAACCTGGTAGCACATCGTGGCAGGGCGATGTATTGCGCAACAGCACAGCCGCAACGCCGCATTTGCGCGCTTCAGTGCGCTCCATCTGGTCGTTATTCCCTGCCCTCGGCCCTGTCCTGTCTCGCTTTTTCTTACGCACTTTTTCTTCCGCGCACACAAAAAACCCGGCACGTGGCCGGGTTCTCTGCGTATTAATGCCTGACGATGTCCTACTCTCGCATGGGGAGGCCCCACACTACCATCGGCGCTGAACGGTTTCACTGCTGAGTTCGGCAAGGGATCAGGTGGTTCCCGCTCGCTATGGCCGTCAGGCGTAACTGGTGGTCTATCAAGCTGTGTGATACGTCTCTTGTATCCGATCGTTGTCCTGCAACCCGACCCCTTGGGTGTTATAGGGTCAAGCCTCACGGGCCATTAGTACACGTTAGCTCAACGCCTTGCAGCGCTTCCACACCGTGCCTATCCACCAGCTCGTCTCGCTGGGCCCTTCAGGAGGCTCGAGGCCTCGGGGATGTCTCATCTTGAAGGAGGCTTCCCGCTTAGATGCTTTCAGCGGTTATCCCGTCCGACCTTAGCTACCCGGCAATGCCACGGGCGTGACAACCGGCACACCAGAGGGTCGTCCACTCCGGTCCTCTCGTACTAGGAGCAGCCCTTCGCAAACATCCTGCGCCCACGGCAGATAGGGACCGAACTGTCTCACGACGTTCTAAACCCAGCTCGCGTACCACTTTAAATGGCGAACAGCCATACCCTTGGGACCGACTTCAGCCCCAGGATGTGATGAGCCGACATCGAGGTGCCAAACACCGCCGTCGATGTGAACTCTTGGGCGGTATCAGCCTGTTATCCCCGGAGTACCTTTTATCCGTTGAGCGATGGCCCTTCCATACAGAACCACCGGATCACTAGAACCTGCTTTCGCACCTGCTCGACGTGTCTGTCTCGCAGTCAAGCACCCTTGTGCTCTTGCACTCACTGCACGATGTCCGACCGTGCTGAGGGTACCTTCGTGCTCCTCCGTTACGCTTTGGGAGGAGACCGCCCCAGTCAAACTACCCACCACACACGGTCCTCGATCCGGATCACGGATCAGAGTGAGAACGCCAATGATGCCAGGCTGGTATTTCAAGGGTGGCTCCCCCCGGTCTGGCGACCGGGGTTCCAAGCCTCCCAGCTATCCTACACAGGCAACATCAGCGTCCAGTGTGAAGCTATAGTAAAGGTTCACGGGGTCTTTCCGTCTGGCCGCGGGTACACCGCATCTTCACGGCGATTTCAATTTCACTGAGTCTCGGGTGGAGACAGCGTGGCCATCATTACGCCATTCGTGCAGGTCGGAACTTACCCGACAAGGAATTTCGCTACCTTAGGACCGTTATAGTTACGGCCGCCGTTTACCGGGGCTTCGATCAAACGCTTCGGCGAACCTAACGTCATCACTTAACCTTCCGGCACCGGGCAGGCGTCACACCCTATACGTCCGCTTGCGCGTTGGCAGAGTGCTGTGTTTTTAGTAAACAGTTGTAGCCACCTGGTATCTTCGACCGCCTTCCGCTCCGCCCGCGAGGGGTTTCACGTACCGGCGGCGTGCCTTCTCCCGAAGTTACGGCACCATTTTGCCTAGTTCCTTCACCCGAGTTGTCTCAAGCGCCTGGGGATTCTCACCCTGACCACCTGTGTTGGTTTGGGGTACGGTCGCATCGTATCTGGTGCTTAGAGGCTTTTCCCGGAAGCGTGGCATCAATGACTTCAACACCGTGGTGTCTTCGTCTCGTCTCTCGGCCTTGAGCCGCCGGATTTGCCTGGCGGCTCAGCCTACGGACTTTCACCAGGACAACCGTCGCCTGGCTCACCTAGCCTTCTTCGTCCCCTCATCGCAATACGATCCGGTACGGGAATATTGACCCGTTTCCCATCGACTACGCCTTTCGGCCTCGCCTTAGGGGCCGACTCACTCTGCTTCGATTAGCGTCGAACAGAAACCCTTGGTCTTCCGGCGAGGGCGTTTTTCACGCCCTTTATCGTTACTCATGTCAGCATTCGCACTCGTGATACCTCCAGCGAGCTTCTCAACTCCCCTTCATCGGCTTACACGACGCTCCTCTACCGCTCATCCACAGGATGAGCCCGTAGCTTCGGTACCTGGTTTAGCCCCGTTACATCTTCCGCGCAGGCCGACTCGACTAGTGAGCTATTACGCTTTCTTTAAAGGATGGCTGCTTCTAAGCCAACCTCCTAGCTGTCTGAGCCTTCCCACATCGTTTCCCACTTAACCAGGATTTGGGGACCTTAGCTGACGGTCTGGGTTGTTGCCCTTTCCACAACGGACGTTAGCACCCGCTGTGTGTCTCCCACGCTGCACTCACCGGTATTCGGAGTTTGCCTCGGGTTGGTAAGTCGGGATGACCCCCTAGCCGAAACAGTGCTCTACCCCCGGCGGTGATACGTGAGGCGCTACCTAAATAGCTTTCGAGGAGAACCAGCTATCTCCGGGCTTGATTAGCCTTTCACTCCGACCCACAGCTCATCCCCGCATTTTTCAACATACGTGGGTTCGAGCCTCCAGTTGCTGTTACGCAACCTTCACTCTGGCCATGGGTAGATCGCCCGGTTTCGGGTCTATTGCCAGCAACTCGACGCCCTGTTAAGACTCGGTTTCCCTACGCCTCCCCTAGTCGGTTAAGCTTGCTACGGACAATAAGTCGCTGACCCATTATACAAAAGGTACGCGGTCACAGAACAAGTCTGCTCCCACTGCTTGTACGCACACGGTTTCAGGATCTATTTCACTCCCCTCTCCGGGGTTCTTTTCGCCTTTCCCTCACGGTACTGGTTCACTATCGGTCAGCCAGGAGTATTTAGCCTTGGAGGATGGTCCCCCCGTCTTCAGTCAAGGTTACACGTGCCCCGACCTACTCGATTTCACGCGTTTGGATTTTCGACTACGGGGCTATCACCCGCTATGGCGGCGTTTCCCAACGCCTTCGTCTAATCGGCCACGCGCTTAAGGGCTACTCCCCGTTCGCTCGCCGCTACTGGGGGAATCTCGGTTGATTTCTGTTCCTCGGGGTACTGAGATGTTTCAGTTCCCCCGGTTCGCCTCGTATTCCTATGTATTCAGAATACGATACTCACCTTGTGGTGAGTGGGTTTCCCCATTCAGAGATGCCCGGGTCGCAGGTTGTTTGCCACCTCGCCGAGCCTTATCGCAGGCTTCCACGTCTTTCATCGCCTCTGGCTGCCTAGGCATCCACCGTGTGCGCTTCATTGCTTGACCCTATAACCCGAAGGAGTCGGGGTCGCAATGACAACGATTGCCGGATACGCTTGAGACGTATCACATGATCATTTCATCTGAAATGATCGTTTATCAGCTTGATATACCTTGTTAAAGAGCACTGCCAAAAAGCAGTCGTAAACAGGCGGGCTGTTGCCCCCGTGCTTATGACTGCACTTCGACACATCGATCAGGTAATTCATTGTGGGCACTTGCCGAGCGGGTGACGCATCGATTAAGGAGGTGATCCAGCCGCAGGTTCCCCTACGGCTACCTTGTTACGACTTCACCCCAGTTGCGAACCACACCGTGGTGATCGCCTTCCGAAGTTAGGCTAACCACTTCTGGTGCAGTCCACTTCCATGGTGTGACGGGCGGTGTGTACAAGGCCCGGGAACGTATTCACCGTGCCATTCTGATGCACGATTACTAGCGATTCCGACTTCACGGAGTCGAGTTGCAGACTCCGATCCGGACTGAGACCGGCTTTATGGGATTCGCTGACTTTCGCAAGCTCGCTGCCCTTTGTACCGGCCATTGTAGCACGTGTGTAGCCCTACCCGTAAGGGCCATGATGACTTGACGTCGTCCCCACCTTCCTCCGGTTTGTCACCGGCAGTCTCCCTAGAGTTCCCGACCGAATCGCTGGCAAATAGGGACAAGGGTTGCGCTCGTTACGGGACTTAACCCAACATTTCACAACACGAGCTGACGACAGCCATGCAGCACCTGTCTCTCGGTTCCCGAAGGCACCAAGGCATCTCTGCCCAGTTCCGAGGATGTCAAGGGTAGGTAAGGTTCTTCGCGTTGCATCGAATTAAACCACATGCTCCACCGCTTGTGCGGGCCCCCGTCAATTCATTTGAGTTTTAACCTTGCGGCCGTACTCCCCAGGCGGTCGACTTATCGCGTTAACTTCGCCACAAGGGTCTCAAGGACCCCAACGGCTGGTCGACATCGTTTACGGCATGGACTACCAGGGTATCTAATCCTGTTTGCTACCCATGCTTTCGCACCTCAGCGTCAGTGTCAGTCCAGAAGGCCGCCTTCGCCACTGGTATTCCTCCCGATCTCTACGCATTTCACCGCTACACCGGGAATTCTACCTTCCTCTCCTGCACTCTAGCCCAACAGTTCCGGATGCGATTCCCAGGTTGAGCCCGGGGCTTTCACAACCGGCTTATCAAGCCGCCTACGCGCGCTTTACGCCCAGTCATTCCGATTAACGCTTGCACCCTCCGTATTACCGCGGCTGCTGGCACGGAGTTAGCCGGTGCTTCTTCTGTGAGTGATGTCTTTCGGCCGGGGTATTAACCCGACCGCGTTCTTCCTCACTGAAAGTGCTTTACA
This sequence comes from Halomonas cibimaris, assembly GCF_055379665.1. Lineage (NCBI taxonomy): Bacteria > Pseudomonadati > Pseudomonadota > Gammaproteobacteria > Oceanospirillales > Halomonadaceae > Halomonas > Halomonas cibimaris. Next base: position 1,397,057 of record NZ_AP043828.1, on the reverse strand, counting down.
ACCCGAGGGCCTTCTTCACACACGCGGCATGGCTGGATCAGGCTTTCGCCCATTGTCCAATATTCCCCACTGCTGCCTCCCGTAGGAGTCCGGGCCGTGTCTCAGTCCCGGTGTGGCTGATCATCCTCTCAAACCAGCTACGGATCGTTGCCTTGGTAGGCCGTTACCCCACCAACCAGCTAATCCGACATAGGCTCATCCGATCGCGGGAGCCAAAGCCCCCTTTCTCCCGTAGGACGTATGCGGTATTAGCCTGAGTTTCCCCAGGTTATCCCCCACGACCGGGCAGATTCCTATGCGTTACTCACCCGTCCGCCGCTCGACGCCTGAAGTGCAAGCACTCCATCGTTTCCGCTCGACTTGCATGTGTTAAGCCTGCCGCCAGCGTTCAATCTGAGCCATGATCAAACTCTTCAGTTTAAAATCATTGTGATTCTTGCTTTCCGCCGCCCGAGGGCGTTGGAAAAAGCGAATCAATCTTGGCTCAAGGTTTCAAACGTCTCAAACAAAACCCGAAGGTTTTTGACGAGACACTTGCCTTGATAGTAGATGATTTGTCACCCACTCAGGCAAGCGCCCACATGAATTACCTGATCAACTTGTTAAAGAGCATCTCGCAAGGCCGTTATGTCGGCCTGCAAAGCGGCGATGACTTGCCGTCTCTGCTGCGAGGAAGGCGTATTCTACACGCCTTGAAGTGGTTGTCAACTGCGATTCTTTAAACCGCCACGATTTTAAACTCGCATAAATCGTTGACACCCAAGGCCTTTTTGGGCCTTTCACCGCGGGCAACGCTTGGCGTCGCCTGCAGCGGATGCGTACTCTACGGGCTGCGGCGGCGTTTGGCAAGGGAACCGTGCAAAAAGTTTTCCGAAGCCTTTTATACGGCGATAGAGCCGCCGCACCTACTTGAGCGTGACCCTCGCGTAGCGCTTCTTCCCGGCCTGGATTACATAGGCTTTGCCCGTGGGCAGCATGGCATCTTTGGCGACGACCTTGCCGTCGACCTTAACGCTGCCGTTTTTCAGCATATCTTTAGCCTGGGCGCTGTTTTTGGTCAGCTCCGCGCGATTGAGGATAGCAGCAATAGGCGCTTTTGCTCCGCCTTCGAAGTCTACCTCCACGTCCGGCAGATCGTCGGGCAGCTCGCCGTCGGCCAGCTGATTGCCCGACGACCGGTGCGCGTTAGCCGCGGCTTCTTCGCCGTGGTAGCGCGTAATCAGCTCTCGGGCCAGCTCCATTTTGATATCCCGCGGGTTGGCGCCTTCGTTGACCTGCTGCTTCAGCGCGTCGATGGTCTCGTTGGACTTGAGCGACAGCAGGTCGTAGTAGCGCCACATCAGGCTGTCAGGCATGGACACCAGCTTATTGAACATGGTCCCTGGCGCTTCGTTGACACCGACGTAGTTCCCCAGCGACTTGGACATCTTTTGCACGCCGTCAAGACCCTCAAGCAGCGGCATGGTCATCACAACCTGCGAGGCCTGGCCGTAGTGCTTCTGGATTTCGCGGCCCATCAGCAGGTTGAATTTCTGGTCGGTGCCGCCAAGCTCAACGTCGGCTTCCAGCGCTACGGAATCGTACCCCTGCACCAGCGGGTACAAGAATTCATGGATGGCAATGGCCTGGTTGGCCCGATAGCGCTTTTCAAAGTCGTCACGTTCCAGCATCCGCGCAACGGTGCTCTGGGCGGCAAGTTCGATCATCTTGGCGGCGCTGAGCTCGCTGAACCACTCGGCGTTGAAACGCACCTCGGTTTTGGCCGGATCAAGAATCTTGAACACCTGTGCTTTATAGGTCTCAGCGTTGCGCTTGACCTCCTCTTCGCTCAGCGGCTTGCGCGTTACGTTCTTGCCCGAAGGATCGCCAATTCGGCCGGTGAAATCGCCGATCAAAAAGATCACCGTATGGCCCAGATCCTGAAACTGGCGCATCTTGGTCAAAAGCACGCTGTGCCCCAGGTGCAAATCCGGCGCGGTAGGATCAAAGCCCGCTTTGATACGCAGCGTGCGGCCGGAGGCAAGCTTCTCTTTCAGCTCGTCTTCCAGCAGTATCTCGTTGGTACCACGCGCCAGCAGCGCTAAAGCCTGATCCACCTCACTCATTGATTATTCTCCCCTGACTGTTAAAGACTGATTGCTCAGGCCGCCGGCTAGCGGACGATTCTGACACTCCCCGCCCGCCGCGCACTGCGCTTCGGGCGAGGGTTGCTGGGTCATCCCCAGAACCTTCCTGCTTCCACGCGCCTTCACTAGACCGTGACGATTAAGCCACAGCCCCCGATCCAGTCGCTCCACAGGCTACCCCCGCCCGTCCGGCGGTTTCGATATTCCTGGCCGCGTTGATATCGCGGTCAATGGCTTGGCCGCAGCCGTCACAGTGCCAGTGGCGCTGCGATAGCGGTAGCTTTTTGATCTTGTGGCCGCAATGGTGGCACGTCTTGCTGCTGGGCAGCCACCGGCTGACCTGAATGAGCTGGCGGCCCGCCCAGTCGGCCTTGTAGGCCAGCTGGCGCAGGAACTCGCCCCAGCCGGCATCGCTGATGGCTTTGGCCAGTGTCTTGTTCTTGAGCATGCCGACAATGTTCAACGTCTCGACGCAGATCACTTGGTTTTCGTTGACCAGCGTTCGAGTGGCCTTGTGCATGGCGTCGCGGCGGCAGTCCGCGATTTTGGCGTGCAGACGCGCCACCTTGCGGCGCATTTTGTGGCGGTTGTTCGAGCCTCGCTGCTTTTTGCTCAGTCGGCGTTGCAGGTAGGCCAGTTTGGCGGCATACCGCTTGAGATAGCGCGGGTTGCCCGACTTCTGCACGTTGCTGGTGATGAACAGGTCGGTCAGCCCTAGATCAACACCTACGGTGTTAGGAGAAACTGGCAGAGGCTCAGGCGTGAATTCGCACAGGCAGCTAATGAAGTAGCGGCCTGCACGGTCGCGTGAAAGGGTGACGCTGGAGGGAGCGCCAGGCAATGGCCGGCTCCAGCGGATCGGCAATGGCGCCTTTGTTTTGGCGATAGTGATCTCGCCGTCCCGGTAGCGGAAGGCGGCTCGGGTCAGTCGGATGGATTGCCGGCCATCCTTGGCCTTGAAGTGCGGATAGCGCGCCTTGAGCGTCGGATTGAAGAAGTTGTCGAAGGCCGCTTTTTGATCGCGCAGGGCTTGTTGCAGGATCACGCTGGACACGTCCTTCAGCCACGGATATTCCGCCTTGAGGGCCACCAGCCGCTTTTCCGCTGCCGAGTGGGTGAGCGTTTCCCCGCGCTGCTGATACGCTTCGGTGCGATAGGCCAGGGTGTTGTTCCAGACAAAACGCGCGCAGCCAAACGATTGCGCCAGCAAGGCGGCTTGTTCGGGCGTCGGATAAAACCGTTCCTTGTAGGCGCGTTTCGTCATTTTGTATAAATATCAGGTGGTGATGGAACCTTCAACCCCGGCACCGCGTTGCGGTGTGCGCTTTTATCACCGCCCGCACGGGGCGATGCTTTACGCGCTATTTGGTAAACGGCGCACGATGGTACCATGCTCGCCGTTGATGGTTGAGCCTTGCCCGGGAGAATTGAACGGCTTTATGCAACGCGACGCGGATATTTACGCCGGCTTGATGTCCGGCACCAGCCTGGACGGCATTGATGCGGCGCTGGTGGCCGTCACACAAGATGCCCCCCCTCGCCTTCTGGCCACACACGCCGAGCCCATGCCTCGGGCGTTGCGCCAGCGGCTGCTGGCACTGTGCCACGCCGATAGCGCAAACTTTGCCGAGCTGGCCGCCGCCGAGCAGGCTTTTTGCAAGCTGCAGGCCCGGGCTGTCGCAACGGTCATGGCGCAATACGGCGTGCCGGCCAGCACGATCAAGGCCATCGGCAGCCACGGACAAACCGTTGAGCACGCGCCGGGCGGCCACCGGGGCGGGCCGGCCTATACGCTGCAGCTGGACAACCCCAGCCTTCTGGCCGAGCTGACCGGCTGCTGCGTCGTGGCGGACTTTCGCCGCCGAGACCTTGCCGCCGGAGGCCAGGCCGCCCCGCTGGCCCCGGCGTTTCACCGGGCGCTGTTTCACGACAGCACGGAAGAGCGGGTGGTATTGAACCTGGGCGGATTTGCCAACATCACCTGGCTGCCCCGGGACGGCAGCGCGCCGCTGGGGTTTGACACCGGCCCGGCCAACGTGCTGCTGGACGCCTGGTGCCAGGAGCACGGCCGCGGCGCATTCGACGCTAACGGCGCCTGGGCGGCATCGGGGACGGTCGACCCACAGCTGCTAACGCGCCTGCTGCGCGAGCCGTTTTTCCATCAGCCGCCGCCGCGCAGCACCGGGCGCGAGCTGTTTGATCGGGCCTGGCTGGAAAAGCACCTGGACGGCGGCGAAGCCGCTGCTGACGTGCAGGCCACGCTCACCGAGCTGACCGCCGCCAGCGTGGCGCAGGGCATCACTCAGCTGCTGGGCGAGCGCCCTCTCACGCTGATCATCGGCGGCGGCGGTGCGCATAACGCTGCGCTGTGCCGGCGGCTGGCCGCTCACCTCCCGCGCGCTACCCTGCGCTCAGCGAACGACTGGGGCTGGCCGGCCGACTGGATCGAAGCCGGCGCTTTTGCCTGGCTGGCGTACCGCCGCCTGCATCATCTGCCCGGCAATCTTCCCAGCGTAACCGGCGCGGCCGGCGAGCGCGTTCTCGGCGGGGTTTACGCGCCCTGAGAAGCCGCGATCCGCCGGCCGCTAGAAGTCGTCGGCATCGCGCAGCGACAGCCCTTCGGGCACTCGGCTTGCCAGCGTGGCCCCGTCTTCCACGGCTCGCTGTTCGCTGCCGAATTTCAGCATCATGCGAAGATTGTTCGCCGAATCGGCGTGCGCCAGCGCCACCTCCTCGCTGATGCGGCCGGCCTGGGCCAGCTCGCACAGCGCCTGATCGAAGGTTTGCATACCGCTATCCCGCGAGCCGGCCATGGCCTCCTTGATGTCGTCGATGCGTCCTTTTCGGATCAAATCGGCAATGCGCGGCGAACGCAGCATGATTTCAATGGCCGCGCAGCGCCCCTCTTCAGGGGTGGGCAGCAGCTGCTGGGCCACAATTGCATGCAGGTTGAGCGACAGATCCATGAGCACCTGCTCACGCTGCTCATGGGGAAAAAAGTGGAGAATACGGTCCAGCGCCTGGTTGGCATTGTTGGCGTGCAGGGTGGCCAGGCACAGATGCCCGGTCTCGGCAAAGGTCAGCGCGTGCTGCATGACCTCCCGGGTGCGAATCTCGCCGATCAAAATCACATCCGGTGCCTGGCGCAGCGTGTTTTTCAGCGCCACTTCGAAAGACTCGGTGTCGATGCCTACTTCGCGCTGGTTAATGATGCCGCGCTTGTGCGGATGTATATACTCGATCGGATCTTCGATACTGATAATATGGCCGCCGAGGGTTTCGTTACGCTTTTGGATCATCGCGGCAAGCGTGGTTGATTTCCCCGTGCCGGTGCCGCCGACAACCAGCACCAGACCGCGTTTTTTTTGCGCCAGATCGGCAAGCGATGCCGGCACGCCCAGCGTGGCCAGCTGGGGAATGTCCAGCGCGATGCGGCGCACGACCATGGCCATCTGGTTGCGCTGCTGAAAAGCGCTCACTCGAAAGCGCCCCGTGCCGCCAAGGCTCAGGGCAAAATTGGCTTCGCGCTCCTGTTCAAACGTCTCGCGCAGCCCGTCCGGCAGCGCATGCATGACCAGCTCAGACACCGTCTCGGCATCCAGCGGCGCAGACGTTACCGGCTCCAGCCCCGAAGGCATTTTCAGACTCGGCGGTACGCCGACAGAAATCAGCAGATCCGACGCCTGCCGCGCCACCATCGCCTCCAGCAGGCGGTGCATCAGCGATTCAGGCGCTGCGTTGATCTTCTCGCTCATGATGACTCCTTGCCACCTTGGTTGCTTTTCACAGCTGCCTGCGGTGTTAAAGAGCAAGCTGCCCTTTGGCCTGCGCCTGTGCCAGCTCACGGCTGATCACGCCTTCTCGGGCCAGCTGGGTGAGCGCGGCGTCAAGCGTTTGCATGCCCAGACTGGCGCCGGTCTGCAGCGCCGAGTAAATCTGCGCCACCTTGTCTTCACGGATCAGATTGCGCACCGCCGGCGTGGTCACCAGGATTTCATGGGCCGCCACGCGCCCGCCCTGCTGGCGCTTGAGCAGCATCTGGGAAATAACGGCCTGCAGCGATTCGGAGAGCATGGAACGCACCATGCTTTTTTCCGCGGCGGGGAAGACATCGATAATGCGGTCGATGGTCTTGGCCGCCGAGGTCGTGTGCAGGGTGCCAAGCACCAAATGCCCGGTTTCCGCCGCGGTCAGGGCCAGGCGAATGGTTTCCAGATCGCGCAGCTCTCCGACGAGAATAACGTCGGGGTCTTCGCGCAGGGCGCTGCGCAGAGCGCTGGCGAAGCTGCGCGTATCGCGGTGGACCTCGCGCTGATTGACCAGGCTGCGCTTGCTGGTGTGAACAAACTCCACCGGGTCTTCAATGGTCAGAATATGCTCGTGGCGTCGAGCGTTGACATGATCCACCATGGCCGCAAGCGTCGTGCTCTTGCCTGACCCGGTAGGCCCGGTGACCAGTACCAGCCCGCGCGGCAGCATAGCGAGCTGCTCAAAGACCGTGCCCATGCCCAGATCATCCAGGGTCAGCACTTCGTTGGGAATGGTACGCAGCACAGCACCCGCGCCGCGCGACTGATTGAACGCGTTCACGCGAAAGCGCGCCACGCCGGGCAAGTCGAAGGAGAAATCCGTCTCCAGATGCTCCTCGTAGTCGCGGCGCTGGTTATCATTCATGATTTCATAGATCAGCTTGCGCACGGTGGCATTATCCATTTCCGCCACGTCCAGCCTGCGTATGTCGCCGTCAACGCGTATCATGGGCGGCAGGCCCGCCGACAGGTGCAGGTCAGAGGCGTTCTGTTTTGCCGCAAAGGCCAGCAGTTCAGTAATATCCATATTCTTCCCCAGCTACGGTAATGTGTTGCGCATGACAAACGATGCTCTTTCTGACGCGCTCGACGGCGCACGCCGGCGCCTGGCAGATGCCTTGAGCGACGCCGGACGACCGCCGGACGACGCGCGACTTCTGGCGGTCAGTAAAACACAGCCGGCCACCGCCGTGCGCTGTGCCCACGCCCTCGGACAGCGCCATTTCGGCGAAAACTACCTGCAGGAAGCGCTGGACAAACAGGCCGAACTTGCAGACCTTGACGATATTGTCTGGCATTTCATCGGCCCGCTGCAGTCCAACAAGACGCGCACCGTTGCCGAGCGGTTTGACTGGATGCACAGCGTCGATCGCCTCAAGGTAGCCCGCCGGCTAAGCCGGCAGCGCCCCGAAGGCATGCCACCGCTCAATATCTGCTTGCAGGTTAACGTCAGCCGCGAGGCCTCCAAGTCCGGCGTTATGCCCGCTGAGCTTGACGCGCTGGCCCGCCAGGTAGCGGCGCTGCCCGGGCTGTCTCTGCGCGGCCTGATGGCCATTCCTGCCCCGGCCGAGACGTTCGATGCCCAGCGCCGGCCGCTGGCCGAGCTGCGCGCGTGTTTGCACAATTTGCAAACGGCGCTACCCGACGCCCCGCTGGACACGCTTTCCATGGGCATGAGCGGCGATCTTGAAGCCGCCATTGCCGAAGGCGCGACGCTGGTGAGGCTGGGCACCGCCATCTTTGGCGCCCGCCAACGCTTTGTTCAATGACGCTAGGATAAACCTATAGCCAGGATAAACCTATGGACACCAAGATGACATTTATCGGCGCGGGCAACATGGCCGGCGCCATCATCGGCGGGCTGGTAAAAAGCGGCACCCCGGCCGAACACATCACCGCCGCTGCACCCGACCGCGACCAGCTGGACGCCATCAGCCAGCACCTGGGCATTCATACCGCCACAGACAACGCCGCGGCCGTGGCCGACGCCGAGGTTGTGGTGCTGGCGGTCAAGCCCCAGATCATGCGCGACGTCTGCCATGATCTCGCCGACGCGGTGCAAAAGGCGCGCCCGCTGGTCATTTCCATTGCCGCGGGGCTTGATGCCGCGACCATCGACGGCTGGCTGGGCGGCGGCAACGCCCTGGTGCGCTGCATGCCCAACACCCCGTCGCTGGTCGGCCAGGGCGCCTGCGGCCTGTACGCCAACGCCCGCGTCAGCGACACCCAGCGCGACACCGCGACCCGGCTGATGCAGGCCGTGGGCCTGGTTGAATGGGTCGACGACGAGTCGCTGCTTGACGCCGTCACCGCGGTGTCCGGCAGCGCGCCGGCCTACTTCTTTTTGATGTTTGAGGCCATGGAAGACGCCGGCGTGAAGCTTGGCCTGCCCGCCGACACCGCCCGCCGGCTGGCGATGCAAACCGCGCTGGGCGCGGCCACCATGGCCGGGCAGAGCGAGCACGCCCCGGCCACGCTCAAGCAGAACGTGATGTCGCCGGGCGGCACCACCGAGCGCGCCATTGCCACCCTGGAAGATGCCGGGCTGCGGCAGGCCGTGGCGGATGCCATGCAGGCCTGTGCCGAACACGCCGGGCAGATGGCCCAACAACTGCGCGACAAACGCTAACCCCCTCGCCCACCCTTGCACGACCCACGACGACGGAGATTTCACCATGGGCACCCAACTCGGCAACGCCGGGCTGATGCTGATCAACACGCTTATCGGCATTTACCTGTTCATTCTCATGCTGCGCTTTCTTCTGCAAGCCTCAGGCGCTGACTACTACAACCCCATGAGCCAGTCGGTGGTCAAGATTACCCAGCCGGTGGTGCAGCCGTTTCAGCGCTTTCTCGGCCCGGTGGCCGGGCGCTTTGATCTGGCCACGCTGGCCGCCGGGGCGGTACTCAAAATCCTCAGCATTATCGCCATCTTCATGATCATCGGCGTGGGCATACCGCCGCTGGGCGGCGTGCTGATTGCCGGGGTAGCCGCCCTGCTCGGGGCCATTCTCAAGATCTACTTTTTTGCCCTGATCGTGATGATCATCCTGAGCTGGGTGGCGCCCAACGCAAGCCACCCGGGGGCGCTGCTGGTGATGCAGCTGGTCGAGCCGATCATGGCACCGGTGCGCCGGGTCATTCCCCCGCTGGGCATGATCGATCTTTCACCCATTGTGGTGTTTATCGGCATCAACCTGCTCGACGGCCTGGTGGTCGGCGCGCTGATTCGCGCCGCCGGCATTTCCGGTAGGCTGGTCGGACTATAACGCCTGCATTTACGCTTTTTTTGTCCAAAACGATGATCTGTCATGTCTGACTTACATTCCGCTGACCCGGAACGCCAGCTGCCGCCGGACTCGGTGGGGGTGGTCATTCCCGACGTCGCCCGCTTTACCACGCCGCTTGAGCTTGCCTGCGGCAAGACGCTGCCCGCCTACGATCTGGTGTATGAAACCTACGGTACCCTCAACGCCGAGCGCAGCAATGCCGTGCTGGTCTGCCATGCGCTTTCCGGCCACCACCACGCCGCCGGCTACCATCATCCGGACGACCGCAAGCCCGGCTGGTGGGACGCCTACATCGGCCCGGGCAAGCCGGTGGATACCGAGCGCTTTTTTGTGGTGTCGGTCAACAACCTCGGCGGCTGCCACGGCAGCACCGGACCGCTGAGCCACAACCCGGAAACCGGCCGCCTGTGGGGGCCGGATTTTCCCGTGGTCACGGTGCGCGACTGGGTGACAAGCCAGGCGCGGCTGGCCGACCGGCTGGGGATTACACGCTTTGCTGCGGTCATTGGCGGCAGCCTCGGCGGCATGCAGGTCATGCAGTGGAGCATCGACTACCCCGAGCGCATCGCTAGCGCGGCCGTGATTGCCGCCACGCCCCGGCTCTCGGCGCAAAACATCGCCTTCAACGAAGTGGCCCGCCAGGCCATCCGTTCGGACCCGGACTTTCACGCCGGCCGGTACGCCGAGCACGACGCCGTGCCCAAGCGCGGGCTGAAGCTTGCACGCATGGTGGGCCACATCACTTATCTGTCGGAAGACGCCATGGGCGCCAAGTTCGGCCGCGATCTGCGCAGCGACGACTTGCACTTCGGCTTTGGCGTGGAGTTTCAGGTGGAATCCTACCTGCGCTACCAGGGAGACACTTTTTCCACCGCCTTTGACGCCAACACCTACCTGTTGATGACCAAGGCGCTGGACTACTTCGACCCGGCCGCCGAGCACGACGGCGACCTGGCCCGGGCGCTGGCCCCGGCGCAGTGCCCGTTTCTGGTGCTGAGCTTTTCCTCGGACTGGCGCTTTCCGCCGTCACGTTCCAAAGAGCTGGTCAATGCGCTGATCCGCGCCGGCAAGCCGGTCAGCTACGCCAATATCGTCTCGCCCTACGGCCATGACGCCTTTTTGCTGCCCGAGCCGCGCTATCAGGCTATTTTTCGCGCCTTTATGCAGCGCGCCGCTCCCGCGCCCCGCCCTGAGGCCACCGCAGAGGAGACACCGCCGTGATGCGCGCCGACCTCACCATTATTTACGACTGGGTAGCCCCCAACAGCCACGTGCTTGACCTGGCCTGCGGCGACGGCGTGCTGCTCGAAGCGCTGGCCCGGCACAAGGGCGTGACCGGCTACGGTCTGGAAATCGACCCCGACGGCATTACCGGCTGCGTGGCTCGCGGGGTAAGCGTCATCGAGCACAACCTGGACGACGGGTTGGCAAGCTTTGACGACTACAGCTACGATCAGGTGATCATGACCCAGGCCCTGCAGGCGCTGCGCCGGCCGGACCTGATGCTGCATGAAATGCTGCGCGTAGCCGACGAGGGCATTATCACCTTCCCCAACTTCGCCTACTGGCGCCATCGCGTTCACCTAGGGCTGCGCGGCTATATGCCGGTGTCCAAGTCGCTCCCTCACGCCTGGTACGACACGCCCAACATCCACCTGTCGACGTTTAACGATTTTGAACACCTGTGCCGCGACCAGGGGCTGGTGATCGTTGACCGCGCGGTGGGCGTGGGCAATCATCGAGGGCATTGGACATCGCGGCTTTGGCCCAATCTGTTCGGCGAAATCGCGATTTTCCGCGTCCGGCGGCGGTCCTAGCGCCGCTACCGGCCGAATCGGGCAAGGCCCGGAACGCATCATTGAGGAGAAACGTTCATGGCAAACCGCTGGCTGCTTCGCATGACCGTCTTTTTAGCCCTGTGCCTTGGCGCCTTCGGCGCGCACGGCGACCGGCAGCGCGTCGGCGACTACGTCATCCACTACAGCGCAATCGGCACCCGTTTTCTGGCCCCGGAAGTCGCCGAGGAATACGGCATACAGCGCAGCGCCGGGCTAGGGCTGGTTCACGTAAGCGTTCGCGAACACCGGGACGACGGCACCACCCGGCCGGCAAGCGCCAGCGTCAAGGGCAGCGTAGGCCCGCTCAAGGAAACACCGAAAAGCCTCGACTTTCGCACCGTGCGCGATAACGGCGCGGTCTACCAGCTGGCCACCTTCCGCCTGACGCACGACGCGCCGATGCATTTTACCCTCAAGGTGCGCGCCGATCGTAACGCCGCCGCTGAAACCGTACGCTTTGTCCAGCGCTTCTACCTGGAGCGCTAGATTCGCCCCGCCGCGCAGCCCCGGCGCTGCAGGCCTAAAGACGCACGCCTAGCTGCCGGCGCAGCGCTACGGCGAAAGGTGCGCCGTGCTGCCAGCTAAAACGCACGCCGTAGGCCAGTACCTCCACACCGCAGGCAACGGCGTCCGCCAGCGCCGCGGCGTAGGCCGGATCGATATGCGCGGCCGCCCCTACGCTGTCAATCCCTTCGTGGGCCACGCAGAACAGCAGCACCGCTCGATGCCCTTGTCCGGCCAGCCGAGCCAGGGTGTGCAGATGCCGAGTACCGCGCTGGCTTACCGCATCGGGAAAATACCCCAGACCGTCGGACTCTCGCAGGGTAACCTGCTTGACCTCCACATAGGCCCGGCCTCGCGTTGGATCGTCAAGCACAAAGTCCAGCCGCGCGCCGTCCACTCGGGCCTCGCGCTTGAGTTTGGCATAGCCGGCCAGCGGTGCCATCAGCCCGGCACCGAGCGCCTGCTCGGCGATGCGGTTGGCGCGCCCGGTATTGACCGATGCCATGTCCACGCCGCCGTCTTCGCGCGGCAGCTCGATCAGCTCCCAGGTCCATGCAAGCTTGCGCCTGGGATTGTCGTTTGGCTCAACCCACACCCGGCACCCCGGCTGGTTGACCGCCGTCATCGCCCCGGTATTGGGGCAGTGGGCCACGACTTCACGGCCGTCATCCAGGCGCACATCGGCCAGAAACCGCTTGTAGCGGCGCAGCAGCGTGCCGCGCGTCAGCAGCGGATAAGGCAGCGCGCCCTTCTCATCCGTATTCGATCTATCCATAACTCCCCTTCATGGTGGGTGTATCGGCGCCGGTCCGAGGCCCTGCGCCGTTTACCTCAGCAGGCTAAAGACTTGCATTTTGTAACGTTTTGGGCTAAACAAGCATGCTTTTGGCGCGACGTCATTAGGCCATCTAATGATCATTCAGCAGTCATTTACGTAAGGGGCACTCCCATGCCAGTAGCGGAAAACCAAACGGAAGCGTCCAAGACTTTCATCCCGTATGAGCCGGCGGCGGGGGAAGAATACATGAACGAGCAGCAGCTGGCGCATTTTCGTCAGCTGCTGCTGGACTGGAAGCAAGAGCTTATGGTGGAGGTGGACCGCACGGTTCGCCACCTGCAGGAAGAGGCCAACAACTACGCCGACCCGGCCGACCGAGCGACGCAGGAAGAAGGGTTCAACCTGGAGCTGCGCACGCGGGACCGTGAGCGCAAACTGCTGAAAAAAATCAATGAAACCATCGAGAAAATCGACGAAGACGACTACGGCTTCTGCGAAGCCTGCGGCATTGAAATCGGCATTCGTCGCCTGGAAGCCCGCCCTACCGCCACGCTGTGCGTGGACTGCAAAACCCTCGACGAACTCAAGGAAAAACAGCTCGGCGGCTAACCGCCGACAAAGCTTGACCCACGGGCACCTGCGGGTGCCCGTTGGCGTTTTCTGCCCCTCATCCCCACGGGGACGCTGCTATCATGGCCGGCATGAACACACACGCGACACCCCGCTACCGCGGCCGTTTCGCGCCCACGCCGTCAGGCCCTTTGCACTTCGGCTCGCTGGTGGCGGCCTTGGGCAGCTACCTGGATGCCCGGGCCGCCGGCGGCGAGTGGCTGCTGCGCATTGAAGATATCGACCCGCCGCGCTGCCCCGAGGGTGCTGCCGATACCATCCTGGCCCAGCTTGAGGCCTTCGGCCTGGAATGGGACGGCGAGGTCAGCTGGCAGCACCGCCGCCACGCCGCCTATCAGGCAGCCCTGGAGCGGCTGGAAACGCTGGGGCTGGCCTACCCGTGCAGCTGCTCGCGCAAACAGTGGCAGAGCTACGCCGTCTACCCCGGCTGGTGTCGCCGCGGCGTGTGCCGCCCGAATGCTCCGGTGGCCTGGCGGCTGCGAAGCGATCTCGGCGAGCACCCGGCACGCTTTGACGACCGCCTTCAGGGCCGCCTTGAATTTGACCCGGCAGCGCTTGGCGATGCGGTGCTCAAGCGCAAGGATGCCCTTTTTGCCTACCAGCTGGCCGTGGTGGTGGACGACGCCGAGCAGGGCATCACCGACGTGGTGCGCGGCATGGACCTGCTCGATAACACCCCCTGGCAGCGCCAGCTACAGCGGGCGCTGGGCTATCCGGCACCGCGCTATCTGCATTTGCCGCTGGTCGTTGCCGCCAACGGCCAAAAGCTCTCCAAGCAAAATCACGCACCGGCGCTTGCCACCGAGCCCGCGGGCATTCGCCGCCAGCTGTTTGCCGCCCTTGAAGCACTCAGCCAAGCGCCGCCGGCCGCGCTGGCCCGGTGCCCGGTCGCCGAGCAGCTGGCCTGGGGTATCGCCCGCTGGTCACCGGCGCGCCTGGCCGGCGCCGCTACGCGCCCTGTGCCGCAGGAGCATTAACCGTGTACGTCTATCGCATCATGCTGTTTTTCGTGTTCGGGGGATACCTGCTCTCGCCGCTGCTGATGAGCGGCTGGGGCGACCCGGATATTGCCTGGTATCGGCCCTTTCTGATCTGGGGCGGCCTTATCGCCCTGACGCTGTGGCTGGAACAGAAAAGGAAGCTCGATGAACGCTGAATTGACGGCCATCGTGCTGCTGGGGCTGGGCTATCTTGCCTTGCTGTTTGGCTGCGGTCTGGCCGTGGAGCGCGGCTGGGTTTCCACCCGGGTGACGCGCCATCCAGCGGTCTATACGCTGTCGCTCGGCGTTTACGCCAGCGCCTGGGCGGTGTACGGCAGCGTGGAGTTTGCCGCCGACGCCGGCTTTGGCTATCTGGCGTACTACCTGGGCGCGGCCGGGGCCTTTTTGCTCGCCCCGGTGCTGCTGGTGCCCATCCAGCGGATCAGCCGCACCTATCAGCTGGCCTCGCTGGCCGATCTGTTTGCCTTTCGCTACCGCACGCGCTGGGCCGGCACCCTGGTCACGCTGGTCAGCAGTCTTGCGGTTTTGCCGCTGCTGGGCATTCAGGTCAAAACCCTGAGCGAGGCCATCAACGTCATGACCCACACCCGGGCCGGCAGCTCGGTGGCACTGCTGTTCTGTCTGGTGGTCGCGGCGTTTGCGGTGATCTTCGGCGCCCGTTCCAGCCATCTGCGCACACGCCACAACACCTTGCTGGCGGCTATTGCGTTTGAGTCGCTGGTCAAGCTTGGCGCCATGCTGGCGCTGGGCGCGTTCGCCCTGTGGGGCGTCTTCGACGGCCCGCAGCCGCTGCAGCAGTGGCTGGCCAGCGGCGAGGGGCAGGCGCTGACGGCACAAACCCCGTCGCTGGACCCGGCGCACTGGCGCACGCTGCTGCTGCTGTTCTTCGCGGCTGCCTTTATGATGCCTCACCTGTTTCACGTCACCTTTGCCGAAAGCCTGTCTCGGCATACGCTGCTGCAGGCCAGCTGGACGCTGCCGCTGTATCTGCTGCTGATGGCGCTTCCCGTGCCGCTGATCTGGTGGGCCGCACAGAAAGCGACCGACGCGCCCATCGGCGCTACCGCCTATGCCGCCTATTTGATGAGCGAGCATGCCGGCGTCGGCGCGCTTGCGTTCATTGCCGGGCTGGCCGCCGCCAGCGGCACCATGATCATGATCGCACTGGCGCTTTCGGGCATGGTGCTCAACCACGTCGTACTGGTGGCGCGTCCGCCCGAGGCCCGCGCCGATCTCTACGGCTGGCTGCGCTGGCTGCGCCGGGGGCTGGTGGTGGCGGTGGTGTTTAGCGGCTGGCTGTTTCACGAAAGCGTCGGCCGCCATGACCTCATGGCGCTGGGGCTTGCCGCCTTTGCCGGCATGGCGCAGTGCCTGCCCGGCATGCTGGCGCTTTTGTACTGGCCCGGGGCCAATCGCAAGGGCGTAGTCACCGGGCTTGCCGCCGGCAGCGCCATATGGCTGTGGGGGCTTTGGCTGCCGCTGTTCGTCCCGCTGCCGGCGCTATGGTCACCGCTGCCCGGCGAGCCGCTTTGGTATCAGGTGACGCTTTTATCCCTTGCCGTCAACATTGTCGCCCTGATCGGCGTGTCGCTGTTCAGCCGCACCTCCCCGGGCGAGCGCTCCGCGGCCGAGGCCTGCTCAGTAGACGCCGTTGTGCGCTCCAAGCGCCTGCCGCTGCAGGCCGCCACGGTGGCCGACTTCAGCGCCCAGCTGGCCGAGGCGCTGGGCGACGAGGCCGCCGAACGCGAGGTCAAGCGGGCGCTTGGCGCGCTGAACCTTGACCGCCATGAAGACCGCCCCTATGCCCTGCGCCGCCTGCGCGACCGCATCCAGGCCAACCTGTCCGGGCTGATGGGCCCGTCGGTGGCCCGGGATATCGTCGACCGCTACCTGCCCTACCGCCACGACGACGCCCCGGCCACCGACGACATCCATTTTGTGGAAAGCCGGCTGGAAGCCTATCGCTCACGGCTGACCGGACTTGCCCGAGAGCTGGACGGCCTGCGCCGCCACCACCGCCAGACGCTGGCCAACCTGCCCGTGGGGCTTTGCATCTTCGGCCACGACGACGAGATCGTCATGTGGAACCGGGCGCTCGCCGGGCTTTCCGGCATCGGCGGGGAAAGCGTGATCGGCGCGCACCGCGACAGCCTGCCCGAGCCCTGGCCGACGCTGATGCAAAACGCCCTGCAAAGCGCAAGCGTAACGCTGTACCAGCAGGCCGCACGCCTCCATGAGCGCGACTATTTTCTCACCCTGCACAAGGCACGCCTTGACGGCGACGACAGCCACGGCGGCACCGTGGTACTCATTGAAGACCACACCGAGATGAAATGGCTGGAAGACGAGCTGGTACACGCAGCAAGGCTTGCCTCTATCGGCCAGCTGGCCGCCGGCGTCGCCCACGAGATCGGCAACCCGGTCACCGCGATCTCATCGCTTTCGCAAAACCTGCGCTACGACACCGACGACCCCGCCGTGCTACAGGCCGCCGAGCACATTCAGACCCAGACCGAGCGCATTACCCGCATCGTCAACTCGCTGGTGGAATTTGCCCACGGCGGGCGCCGCTCGGTGGCCCTGCCGCGCTCGCCGGTGGAGCTTGCCCGCATCAGCGACGAGGCCCTGCATTTGTTACACTTGGCGCGCAGCGGCGAAGCGGTCAGCTTTCACAACGAATGCCCGGCCGGCATCGTCGTGCGCGGCGATGCCCAGCGGCTCATTCAGGTGATGCTCAACCTGCTGGGCAACGCCCGGGACGCCTGCGCGCCGGACGGCACGGTCACCCTCAGCGCCGGCCGTCAGGGCAGCCACGCTTGGTGGCGCATCGCTGACACCGGCCACGGCATTCCCGACGCCGTGCGCGACCGCCTGTTTGAGCCGTTTACCACCACCAAAACCGCCGGCGAGGGCACCGGGCTTGGGCTATCGCTGGCCTATCAGATCATCAACGAACACCAGGGCAGTATCGACGTCGCCTCGCCGCCTCCCGGCCACTCCCGCGGCACGGCCATGACGCTATGGCTACCGCTTTACCCACAGGACGACTCGCCGCTTTATGCACAAGATTCTGATTGTTGAAGATGAAGCGATCATCCGCAGCGCGCTCAAGCGCCTGCTGGAGCGTCATGACTACGCGGTCAGCGAAGCGGAAAACGCCGAAGAAGCCGAGGCGCTGGACCC
The DNA here is from genome assembly GCF_055379665.1 of Halomonas cibimaris. Lineage (NCBI taxonomy): Bacteria > Pseudomonadati > Pseudomonadota > Gammaproteobacteria > Oceanospirillales > Halomonadaceae > Halomonas > Halomonas cibimaris. The sequence goes on along the minus strand of NZ_AP043828.1, from coordinate 1,379,898 downwards.
GCAGCGCTTTGATCTGGTCATCAGCGATTTGCGCCTGCCGGGAAAAGAAGGCACCTCGCTGATCGAACGCGCCGCCCCGGTGCCGGTGCTGATCATGACCAGCTACGCCAGCATGCGCTCGGCCATCGACTCGCTTAAACAGGGCGCGGTGGACTACATCGCCAAGCCGTTTGACCACGCCGAACTGGTGGAAACCGTCTCGCGCGTTCTGCACCAGCAGGCCATGCGCCAGAGCGAGCCGCCGGCCATCACCGACGAAGGCGGCAGCCAGCAGCCCATGATCGGCGACTGCGACGCCATGCAGCAGGTCTACACCCGCATCCGCAAGACCGCCCCGGCCGACGTCACCGTGCTGATTCTGGGCGAGTCCGGCACCGGCAAGGAGCTGGTGGCCCGCGCCCTGCACCAGCAGAGCAAGCGCGCCGCGGCCCCGCTGGTCTCGGTCAACTGCGCGGCGATTCCCGAAACGCTGATCGAATCCGAGCTGTTCGGCCACGAAAAGGGCGCCTTTACCGGCGCCAGCGCCTCGCGTACCGGGCTGGTCGAGGCCGCCGACGGCGGCACCCTGTTTCTCGATGAAATCGGCGAGCTGCCGCTGGACGCCCAGGCCCGGCTGCTGCGCGTGCTTCAGGAAGGCGAAATCCGCAAGATCGGCTCGGTGGAAACCCGCCACGTGGACGTGCGCCTGATCGCCGCCACCCACCGCGATCTGGCCGCGCTGTCCAAAAGCGGCGAGTTCCGTCTGGATCTTTACTACCGGCTCAACGTCATGCAGATCGACCTGCCGCCGCTGCGCGAGCGCGAAGACGACGTGCTGGCCATCGCCGACATCCTCCTCGACAAGGCGCTCAAGCGCCACGGCCGCGAAGGCCTGCGCCTGTCCCGGGCGGCGCGCCAGGACCTGCGCGACTACCCCTGGCCGGGCAACGTCCGCGAGCTGGAAAACGCGCTGGAGCGTGGCGTCATCCTTGCCGAAGGCCATCTGATTCATCCTGACGATCTGGGGCTGGCCCCGGTCGCTACACGCCCCCCGCCCGCGCCGGTCACAGCCGCGGAAACGGCCGATTTCGACGACACGTCAGCCGCCGACGAGGCCGCCGAAGGCGTCTCGCTGGAAGCCTATTTTCAGCATTTCGTGCTGGAACATCAGGATCACATGAGCGAAACCGAGCTGGCGCAAAAGCTCGGCATCAGCCGCAAAAACCTCTGGGAGCGTCGCCAGCGGCTGGGCATTCCGCGCAAAAAACACGCCCGGCGCGCTTCTTCCTGACGCACTTTCCCGTCAGCCATCCCGCTATCGCCCGCCACCGTCGACCAACGTCGCATTGGCCGTTCGCATATTGTTCGTTCTCGCAGCGGCGGCCGTGGCGCACTGTTACCCAGACACACAGTCATCGTATCTACCGGGCCACAAAGCGGTAACACTTACCCGTAGCGGCTTTTTTCTGACGCCCCAATATTTTCATATCTATTTGATAAATATCATTTTTTATAGAACTGGCACGCAGTATGCAATACATAAAGCAAGAAAAACAAACGGACACACTGGGCCCGGCGGAACAGCACAGACCACAACAACAATCGTGCCATCACCGCCCTCGCTTCTGCCCCGAACAACAACAACCCGGCAGAACAATCGCCAGAGAAACAAGAGACATCCCCGCATAACAACAACAACGGAGACGTTCTCGACTTGCGCCGGCACCGCCAACAATAACAACGGGTGCCGGCAAGCAAGAGCCCGGTAGAAAACGCGACGCACGCAGGCCATGCACAACAACAAAAGCAACTACGGCCATTGACGTGCCCCCGGCAACAATAACAACCGCCGGGAGTGAAGTTCGCGCTTGGATGATTGTTTTGAATACGAGGCGGTTGGAAACGTTTACACCTCACGCCTGCCGACTGCGGTGCGTATTCAGGGCGATGCGCCAACACGAAAAAAAGAGCGGCACAGACGCCAAATGACCCATTGCAAACCGCCTATTTTCAAGGGGAGCCCGCCGGGCTCCCCTTTTTTGTCTTGGCGGTGGCGCTTTGCAAGGCTCGGGGCGTCGGCTACACTCGGGCATTTGTCATGTCGTGTCTTGTGGTACGCAAGTTAAAATCGTCGCATGTTCAAAGGGGCCCGTTGCCCCACTGCCGTGTTCGCAGAACCTGTCCTGCTTGTTAATTTCCGGAGAGCATTTGAAATCCCCCCACCATGAAGACGGCCGGCCCGGCCTGCCTGCCCCCCGCATTATTCCGCGCGCTGAACACCCCATCTCGCGCCAGCACATCAGCGACGCCGCGCTGAAGGTCCTCTATCGTCTGGACGGCGCGGGCTTTGACGCCTATCTCGTGGGCGGCTGTATTCGCGATGCCCTGCTGGGCAAAATGCCCAAGGACTTCGACGTGGCCACCAACGCCACCCCGGAGCAGGTGCGCGAGCTGTTTCGCAACGCACGCCTGATCGGCCGGCGCTTTCGCATTGTCCATGTGCGCTTTGGCCGCGAAATCATTGAAGTCACCACGTTTCGCGGCAAGCCCCAGGAAAGCCACGCCGACCACATTGCCCAGCAGTCCGATGCCGGGCTGCTGCTGCGCGACAACGTCTGGGGCCGCATCGAGGAAGATGCGCTGCGCCGCGACTTTACCGTCAACGCGCTGTACTACAGCATTGCCGATTTCAGCCTGCATGATTTTGCCGACGGCGCCCGCGATATCGAAACGCGCACCCTGCGGCTGATCGGCGATCCGGAAACCCGCTACCGCGAAGATCCGGTGCGCATGCTGCGCGCGGTGCGCTTTGCCGCCAAGCTGGACTTTTTGCTGGACGCCGCCACCGAAGCCCCCATCTACGAGCTGGCGCCGCTGCTGCTGCAGATTCCGCCGGCGCGGCTGTTTGACGAAGTGCTCAAACTGTTCATGGCCGGTCACGGGCTGATGACGTTTCGCCTGCTCAGCCACTACGAGCTGTTCGGCATGCTGTTTCCCGAAGCCGAAGAGACCATGGCCGATGCCGCCTGGGCTGAACAGCTGATCGAAGCGGCGCTGGCCAATACCGACCGGCGCATCGCCGAGGGCCGCCCGGTAACGCCGGCCTTTCTGCTGGCGGCTTTTCTGTGGCCGGCGGTTATGCAGCGCAAAGCCGCGTTCGAGCAGGACGGCATGCCCGGAATACCGGCCATGCAGGCCGCCGCCCAGCAGGTCATCTCGCGCCAGCTCCAGCACGTCTCGATTCCCAAGCGTTTTGCCATGCCCGTACGCGATATCTGGGATCTGCAGGAGCGCCTGGCCAAGCGCCAGGGCAAGCGCGCCTTTCAAACCCGAGAACACCCGCGCTTTCGCGCCGCCTATGACCTGCTGCTGCTGCGCGAACAGGCCGGCGAAATTTCTTCAGGCCTGGGCGAGTGGTGGACGGCCTTTCAGCAGGGCGACGAGCACGAGCAGCGCCGCCTGCTCAGCAAAATCGGCAGCGACCCGGCCAGCCGGGGCAAGCGAAGCAAGCGCCGGCGCGCACCGTCTCCCTCGGAGTAAAACGCAGCATGCCGGCTTTCGCTTTATCCACCTCGCTTGCCTACGTGGGCCTGGGCAGCAACCTGGCCGATCCGCGCCGCCAGGTTGCCACAGCGCTGGTCGCGCTTGACGGGCTGGCACTGTGCCGCCTGGTCGGGGCGTCCGGGCTGTACGCCAGCCGGCCGGTCGGCCCCCAGGACCAGCCCGACTTCGTCAACGCCGTGGCCGTGCTTGAAACGGCGCTTTCCCCGCTTGCGCTGCTCGATCAGCTGCAGGCGCTGGAACAGCGTCACCGCCGCCGGCGCGAGCGCCGCTGGGGGCCGCGCACGCTGGATCTTGACGTGCTGCTGTTCAGCGCGCTCTCGATGGCGCACCCAAGGCTGCAGGTGCCGCACCCTTATCTGCACGAACGGGCATTTGCCCTGCGGCCGCTGCGCGAGGTGGCCCCTGATCTGTTGCTGTATGGCAAACCGCTCGACCACTGGCTGGCACCTCTGGCCGACGACGTCACGCCGCTAGGCTAACGGGTGCTGCCCGCCTCACCCACGCCCGTTTTGTTACTCTTTACGCAACCAACCGCGAGGCCACACCATGAAAACCGTCACTCTGAGCACCCTGCGCGCGCTAAAGCACAGCGGGGAAACGTTCAGCTGCCTGACCGCCTACGACGCCTCCTTTGCCAACGCTGCAAGCCAGGCCGGCATTGACGTGCTGCTGGTGGGGGACTCTTTGGGGATGGTACTCCACGGGCACTCAAGCACGCTGCCGGTAACGCTTGACGATATCTGCTATCACACCCGAGCGGCGGCGGCAGGCAAGGGGGCCAGCCTGCTCATGGCGGATCTGCCCTTCATGAGCAACGCAACCGTCGAGCGCACGCTCAACGACGCCGCCGCGCTGATGCGCGCCGGGGCCGAAATCATCAAGGTAGAAGGCGAGGCGTGGATGGCCGACGGCGTGCGCGAGCTGACCCGCCGCGGCGTGCCGGTGTGCGCGCACCTGGGGCTGACGCCGCAAACCGTCTATCAACTCGGCGGCTACAAGGTGCAGGGCCGCGATGCCGAGCAGGCCGAGCGCATTCTTGCAGACGCCCGCACCCTGGTCGATGCCGGGGCTTCGGTCATTTTGCTGGAATGCGTTCCCGCAAGCCTTGGCCGGGCGGTTACCGAGGCGCTGAACGTGCCGGTTATCGGTATCGGCGCCGGGCCGGATACCGACGGTCAGATACTGGTCATGCACGACGTGCTGGGGGTCAGCACCGGACACACGCCGCGTTTTGTGAAAAACTACATGGCCGAGGCAGACAGCATCCAGGACGCTTTTGCCCGCTATCATCAGGACGTCAAACAGCGTGCCTTCCCCACGCCGGCGCACTGTTTTTAACCGGTACGCTATTCGTAACCGGTACGCTATTTATCACCGATACTCTCGCTTCTAATCGGCAGGCCGTTTTATCATGCACACCCTGTATACCGTCGAGGCGCTCAACGCGGCGCTTACTCCATCGCGGCAGCAAGGGCAAACCGTGGCTCTTGTGCCCACCATGGGCAACCTGCATGCCGGGCACCTGGCGCTTGTCCAGCATGCCCGCGCCCGTGCCGACGTTGTGGTGGCGAGCCTGTTCATCAACCCGCTGCAGTTCGGCCCGGGGGAAGACCTCGATGCCTACCCGCGCACCTTTGCCGCAGACCAGGCGGCGCTGGAAAGCGCCGGCTGTGATCTGCTGTTTGCCCCCGGCGCGGCGGATCTTTACCCCAGCGGGCTTGAAACCGCCACCCGCGTTCACGTCCCCGGCGTCAGCGAAGGGCTGTGCGGCGGCTCGCGCCCCGGGCACTTCGACGGCGTGGCCACAGTGGTCAGCATGCTGTTCCACCTGGTCGCCCCGAATCTTGCCTGCTTCGGCGAAAAAGACTACCAGCAGCTGGCGGTGATTCGTAAAATGGTCGCTGATCTGCACCTGCCTGTTGATATCGAGGGCGTGCCGATTGTGCGCGCCGACGACGGCCTGGCGCTTTCATCGCGCAACGGCTATCTAAGCGCCGAGGAGCGCGCCCAGGCGCCGGCGCTGTACCGAACGCTTTGCGCCATGGGTGAACGGCTATCGGCTGGAGACGACGGCGATGCCGTACTGCTAGACGGCCACCGGGCGCTGCAGGCCGCAGGCTTTATGCCGGACTATATAGCCCTGCGCGACCGCCAGCTGAATCCGGTAGTCGCAGACACCCGAGAAGCCGTACTGCTGGCCGCCGCTCAGCTGGGGCCAGCCCGGCTGATCGACAACCTGACGCTTACGCTTCCTCACCGGTAATCGTTGACGTTCAAAACCCGCCGGCCACGCGGCTTTTATGCCGGCGAGCCGATTGTTTATACTGCGTTTTTGATAGCCTCCCGGCACTTCTTGCCGGGGGCCTGTCCTGCTTGAAAGGATTTCCCCATGCATACCGTTATGCTCAAGGCCAAGCTTCACATGGCGCGCGTTACGCACGCCGTGCTCCACTATGAAGGCTCCTGCGCCATCGACGGCGAGCTTCTCGACTTGGCCGGCATTCGCGAAAACGAACAGATCCAGATCTACAACGTCGCCAACGGCGCACGCTTTACCACCTATGCTATTCGCGGCGAGGAAGGCTCGCGGATGATCTCCATCAACGGAGCTGCCGCCCACCACGGAAGTCCGGGGCAGCGCATCATCATTTGCAGCTACGCGCACTACGAGCAAAGCGAGCTTGCCGAGCACAAGCCTTCGCTGGTTTATCTAAAAGAGGGCAACGAGGTCAGCCACACCAGCAACGCCATTCCCGTACAGCTAAGCTGATACCGGACGCCACCGGGCCCGCGGCGCTCTTGCCGGCTGGCCGCTATCATCGCATTGAGCAGGAGGTGCCAGAATGTCATCGGGTCATCAAGACGTCGTCATTGTTGCCGCCAAGCGCAGCGCCATCGGCACGTTCGGCGGCTCGCTTGCCGGCATGCCGGCAAGCGAGCTGGGCGCTCAGGTCATTGAAGACGTAATGCGCACCGCCGGCGTCGCCCCGAGCGAAGTCGACGAAGTGCTGCTGGGCCAGGTACTGACCGCCGGCTGCGGACAAAACCCCGCGCGGCAGGCCGCCATCGGCGGCGGGCTGCCCGAGGGCGTACCGGCAATGACCGTCAACAAGGTCTGCGGCTCCGGGCTCAAGGCGCTGCACCTGGCAACGCAGGCCATTCGCTGCGGCGATGCCGAGGTGGTGCTGGCCGGCGGCCAGGAAAGCATGTCCGCCGCCCCGCATCTGCTGCCCCATTCCCGCCACGGCCAGCGCATGGGGAACTGGACCGCTGTGGACTCGATGATCCACGACGGCCTGTGGGATGCGTTCAACGACTACCATATGGGCATAACCGCGGAAAATCTGGCCGAGCACTATGGCATCAGCCGGGAGGAGATGGACGCCTTTGCCGCCGAATCCCAGCGCAAGGCCGTCGACGCCGTAGCGCAAGGCCGCTTCAGCGGCGAAATCACGCCCATTAACGTGCCCGGGCGCAAAGGCCACACCCACGTCTTCGACACCGACGAGGGCCCACGAGCGCTGACCGCCGAGAAGCTCGCCGGCCTGCGCCCGGCATTCAAGGCTGATGGCCGCGTGACCGCGGGCAACGCCTCGGGCATCAACGACGGCGCGGCCGTTGTCATGCTGTGCTCGGCGGCCAAGGCCGAAGCGCTTGGGCTTACGCCCCTTGCGCGCATTGCCGGCTATGCAAGCGCCGGGGTAAACCCGGCGCTCATGGGCACAGGGCCAATACCGGCGACCCGGCGCTGCCTGGACAAAGCCGGCTGGCAGACAGGCGAGCTTGACCTGATCGAGGCCAACGAGGCCTTTGCCGCTCAGGCCATTGCCGTTAACCGCGCGCTGGGCTGGGACACCTCACGCATCAACGTCAACGGCGGCGCCATTGCGCTGGGCCACCCCATCGGCGCCTCGGGCTGTCGCATACTGGTCACCCTGGTGCATGAGATGCTCGCGCGAAACGCCCACAAAGGGCTCGCTACGCTGTGCATCGGCGGCGGCCAGGGCGTGGCGCTGGCCATTGAGCGCAGATAACCCCGCGTGCTCGGGCCGTTTGCTCGGCCTGCAAGGCGCTGTGATGCCGGCGAAAAGACGTTGAAACACCGTCACCGCGCAGCCCCGCACCTCTAGGCGGCGGGGCTGCGCGATTTCAGCAGAAAAATCAGTCGCCAGAGGCTGCGTCTTTTTCGGTCTGCGGCGGCTCGGCAGCCGGCGTCTGGTGGCTCGGGGCTTTTTGCGGCAGATCTTCACTCTGGCCCTGAGCTGCCACAAACGCTGCCTTTTCCTCTTCGGTAATTTCCTTGAGCGTAAGCTTTACCCGGTTGCGGTTATCCACATCCAGCACCTTGACCACGACTTCGTCGTTTTCGTTGAGGTAGTCGCGGACGTTTTCCACCCGTTCAGGCACAATCTGGGAAATATGCACCAGCCCGTCCCGGCCGGGCATGAAGTTGACGAAGGCGCCAAAGTCGGCGATGCGCACCACCTTGCCGGCATACAGCTTGCCGATTTCGGCCTCGGCGGTAATGTCCAGCACGGTTTTTTCCGCTGCCTGGGCCGCCGTTTTGTCCTCGGCGTAGATGCGTACGGTGCCGTCGTCGTCCAGGTCAATGGACGCACCGGTCTCCTCACAGATCCGGCGAATGGTAGCACCCCCCTTGCCGATAACGTCGCGCACCTTCTTCGGCGCGATTTTCAGCGTGCGCATGGCCGGGGCGTTGCCGGAGACTTCCTCGCGGCTGGCGCCCATCACCGCATTCATCTGCTTTAGAATCTCAAGGCGCGCGCTGTAAGCCTGCTGCAGCGCAGTCTCCATGATGTCTTCGTCGATGCCTTCGATCTTGATGTCCATCTGCAGGGCGGTGACGCCTTCTGCAGAGCCGGCCACCTTGAAGTCCATGTCACCCAGGTGATCTTCGTCGCCAAGAATATCGGTGAGCACCGCACAGCGGTCACCGTCTTTGACCAGCCCCATGGCGATGCCCGCCACCGGCGCCTTGAGCGGCACGCCGGCGTCCATCAGCGCAAGCGAGGCCCCGCACACCGAGGCCATGGAGCTTGAGCCGTTGGACTCGGTAATCTCGGAAACCAGGCGAATGGTGTAGGGAAAACTGTCTTCCCCGGGCAGCACGGCCTGAATGCCGCGGCGAGCCAGCCGGCCGTGGCCGATTTCGCGGCGCTTGGGCCCGCCGATAAAACCGGCCTCGCCCACGCAGTACGGCGGGAAGTTGTAGTGCAGCATGAAGCGATCCTTGCGCTCGCCTTCCAGCGACTCGATCAGCTGGGCGTCGCGCAGGGTGCCCAGGGTCGCCACGGCAATGGCCTGGGTTTCGCCGCGTGTGAAAATCGCCGAGCCGTGCGTTTTGGGCAGCGCGCCTACTTCAATGGACAGCGGGCGTACGGTCTGATGATCACGGCCGTCAATGCGCGGCTCGCCGTCAAGCACCCGGGCGCGCACCACGCGCTTTTCCAGCGCGGCAAAGGCGCCTTTGATCGCGTCTGCGGCAAAGTGGGCGTCTGCCGGTGCGTCAGCGCGCTCACCCAGCGCTGCTACGGCCTCTTCTTTCAACTCGCTCAGCGTCTCTTGACGCGCCATCTTGTCGGTAATGCGATAGGCATCGCCGATTTTATCGCGGAAGCTGTCCGCCAGCGCTGCGGCAAGCTGACGGTTGCCCGACACCGGCTGCCAGCTCCAGCGCGGCTTGCCGGCCTGGGCCACCAGCTCGTTGATGGCATCGATGGCCACCTGCATTTCCTGATGGCCGTAGAGCACCGCGCCGAGCATTTCGTCTTCCAAAAGCTCCTGGGCTTCGGACTCCACCATCAGCACCGCGTTGGCGGTGCCCGCCACCACCATGTTCAGCTCGGAGTCGGCCAGCTCATCCACGGTGGGGTTAAGAAAATAGCCCTGCTCTTCGTTGAGGCCCACGCGCGCAGCACCGATGGGGCCGTTGAACGGCACCCCGGCAATGCCCAGCGCCGCTGAGGTGCCCAGCATGGCGGCGATATCCGGATTCTGGTTGCGCTCGGCAGAAAGCACCGTGCACACCACCTGCACTTCGTTCATGAAGCCTTTGGGAAACAGCGGGCGAATAGGCCGGTCGATCAGCCGCGAGGTGAGGGTTTCTTTCTCGGTGGGGCGGCCTTCACGCTTGAAAAAGCCGCCGGGAATCCGGCCCGCGGCGTAGGTTTTTTCCTGGTAGTGCACCGACAGCGGAAAAAACGGCTGTGCAGGGTTGGCGTCCTTTTTGGCCACCACGGTGCAGAGCACCACGGTGTCCTCCATGGTGACCATCACGGCACCGGTGGCCTGGCGGGCAATACGCCCGGTTTCCAGCGTTACGGTGCTGCGACCGTATTGAAACGTTTTTTTAACCGGATTCACGGCAACTTCCTTTCACGTTGGGCAACTTGTCGGGGCGAGCGTGTCGTTTTCACTGCGGCCATTCTAGGCACTGAACCGCGCGACGACCACCGCTTCTCTTCCACTTTCTCTTCCACTGGCCGATAAAAACCCGGCCCTCACCAAGGCCGGGGCAGAAACACAAAACGGGCAGCCTCAAGGGCTGCCCGTTTTGCCGTAGCGCAAAAGCCGCCGTTCGCCGCGCGGCCTTTCTTTTAGCCGGTGTGCTTAGCGGCGCAGGCCCAGACGCTGAATAATCGTCTGGTAGCGACCGTAGTCCTTGCGCTTGAGGTAGTCCAGCAGCTTGCGGCGCTGGTTGACCATGCGGATCAGACCCCGACGCGAGTGGTGATCCTGGCTGTTGGTCTTGAAGTGGCTCTGCAGGCCGTTGATGTTGGCGCTCAGCAGGGCAACCTGCACCTCAGGGGAACCGGTGTCGTTTTCGCCACGGCCGTATTCGTTGACGATTTCGGCTTTCTGTTCAGCGGTAAGTGCCATCTGTCTCTCCAATAAGCAATATGCCTGAAAAATGCATGGGTGAGACCACGCATATTTGCAGTCTCGGGTAACACGCGCAGCGCAGGTCCTGGCCTGCCCTACGCAGCAGCGGCGCTGGCAAGCAGCCGCTTGGGCGCGACGGTCATCGCGCCGCCGGCTTTCTCCACGATACGCCCCAGTCCGGCAAAGGTTGTCGCGTGGTACAGCCTGACGATCGCCTCGCCGTCATCGGGCAAGGCATCCTCGTATAAATGGCCGGCAAGCGTCGCCTGCTGGCCGCAGGACAGCCGCCGATAGGCTTCGTCATCCAGCGACAGGGCCGGTAGATGCGCTACCAGCACATCCGGCGCCATCAGCTCGGCCTCTTTTGCGGCCTGGCCGTCAAGCGCTTCCAGCGCGTCCAACGTCCACATCCCGGCCGCTGTAAACGGCCCGGTAGCCAGCCGCCGGAGCGCCGAAATATGCGCCCCGCAGCCCAGCGCCAGGCCGATATCTTCGGCCAGGGTGCGAATATAGGTGCCTTTACTGCAGTGGACTTCAAGCGTAAAGGCATCGACATCCACTGCCGTGAGGCGCGCATCATACACGCTTATACGCCGGGCTGCACGCTCCACGTGCTTGCCCTCCCGGGCCAGCTCGTAGAGCTTGCGGCCCTGGTGCTTGAGCGCTGAATACATCGGCGGCACCTGATCGATCCCGCCGCGAAAACGCGCAAGTATCGCCTCGATGCCGGCCTGATCGAGCACCGGCACCTGGCGACGCTCGATGACGTGGCCTTCGGCATCGCCGGTGTCGGTGATCACGCCAAGCTCTACCCGCGCGCGGTAGACCTTGTCGGCCTCCAGCAGGTGGGCAGAAAACTTGGTCGCCTCGCCCAGGCAAATCGGCAAAAGCCCGGTTGCCATAGGGTCAAGGGTGCCGGTGTGGCCGGCCTTTTGCGCCTGAAACAGCCGGCGCACGCGCTGCAGCGCATGGTTGCTGGACACGCCCTGAGGCTTGTCCAACAGCACCACGCCGTTAACCGGCAGGCCACGACGGCGACGCGCCATTAGTGCGACACCTCGTCGCTATCCGGGGCGTTTTCCTCGTCGCCGGTGTCGCGCTGGCGATCAGACTGCACCGCCTGGTCAATCAGCGACGACAGCGCCTGCCCCCGGACAGTGCTTTCATCGTAGTGAAAGCGCAGCTCAGGCACGTGGCGCAGCTTGATCCGCCGCGCCACCTGGCTGCGCAGAAACCCCGCCGCGCGTTTGAGCACTTGGCGGTTTTCCTTCACCCGTTCGGGATCCTGCTCGCCGAGCAGGGTGAAATACACGTCGGCGTAGCCCAAATCCCGGCTAACGGTGACGCCGCTTAGCGTAATCATGCCCAGGCGAGGGTCTTTCACCTCGCGCTGGATGAGCACCGCCAGCTCTTTTTGCAGCTGGTCGGCCACCCGGTCGGTGCGCTTGAATTCCCGCATGTGGACTCCTGAACGGCCTTAGAGGGTGCGCTCGACCTTGACCTGGTCAAAGACCTCGATCTTGTCACCGATCTGGACATCGTCGTAGTTTTTCACGCCGATGCCGCACTCGATGCCGCTGCGCACTTCCTGGACGTCGTCTTTGAAGCGGCGCAAGGACTCAAGTTCACCTTCGTAGATCACCACGTTGTCGCGCAGTACGCGGATCTTTTTGTGGCGATGCACGGTGCCTTCGATGACCATACAGCCGGCCACCGCACCGATCTTCGGCGCGCGGAAGACATCGCGAACTTCGGCGACGCCCACGATCTCTTCTTTCCAGTCCGGGGCCAGCTTGCCGCTCATGGCCTGCTTGACCTCGTCGATCAGCTGGTAGATGACGCTGTAATAGCGCAGATCCAGCCCTTCGCGCTCGATAATATCGCGCGCGGCGACGTCGGCCCGGACATTAAAGCCGATCACGATCGCCTCGCTGGCCAGCGCCAGGTTGGCATCGGTGCCGGTAATGCCGCCCACGCCGGAGGACACCACGGCCACTTCGACCTCGTCGGTGGAGAGCTCTTCAAGCGCGCTCTTGATCGCTTCCAGCGAGCCCTGAACGTCGGCCTTGAGTACGATGTTGACCTTGGCCGCCTCGTCTTTCTCCATCTGGGTGAACATGTTTTCCAGCTTGGCTTTCTGCTGGCGAGCCAGGCGCACTTCGCGGTACTTGCCCTGACGGAAGTTGGCGACTTCGCGCGCCTTCTTCTCGTCGGCCACCACCATGAAGTCATCGCCGGCTTCGGGCGTGCCGTCCAGCCCCTGGATTTCCACGGGCATCGCCGGGGCCACCTCGTCAACCTGCTTGCCCAGCTCGTTGGTCAGCGCGCGCACGCGGCCGTAGTGCAGCCCGGCCAGCACGATGTCGCCTTTTCTCAGCGTACCGTTTTGTACCAGCACCGTGGCCACCGGGCCGCGGCCCTTGTCCAGGCGCGATTCCACGACCACGCCCTTGCCGGGGGCCTCGGGCACCGCCTTGAGCTCAAGCACTTCGGCCACCAGCTGCACCCCTTCAATGAGCGCGTCGATGCCTTCGCCGCTTTTCGCCGAGACGTGGACGAACTGGGTATCGCCGCCCCACTCCTCGGAGATGACGCCGTACTGGGAGAGTTCGTTTTTCACCCGGTCCGGATCGGCCGCCGGCTTGTCGATCTTGTTGACCGCCACGACCATGGGCACTTCCGCTGCCTTGGAGTGCTCGATGGCCTCGATGGTCTGGGGCATCACACCGTCATCGGCGGCGACGACCAGAATGACCACGTCGGTGGCCTTGGCGCCGCGCGCACGCATGGCGGTAAACGCCGCGTGACCCGGGGTATCCAGGAAGGTCGCACCGCCGTGGCTGCCTTCGACGTGGTAGGCGCCGATGTGCTGGGTAATGCCGCCGGCTTCGCCCGTGGCCACCTTGGCCTTGCGGATGTAGTCCAAAAGCGAGGTTTTACCGTGGTCGACGTGGCCCATGACGGTGACGACCGGGGCACGGACGATTTCTTCGCCTTCGTAGGAAATGCTCTCCAGCACTTCGGATTCCAGCGCGTCGTCCTTGACAAGCTTGGGCGTGTGGCCCATTTCCTCGACCACGATTACCGCGGTTTCTTGGTCGATGGTCTGGTTGATGGTGACCGCAGCCCCCATGTTGAACATGGCCTTGATCACTTCGTTGGCCTTGATCGACATCTTGTCGGCAAGCTCGGCGACGCTGATCGACTCGGGGATCGAGACTTCGCGCACGATCGGCTGCGTGGGCTTTTGGAAGCCGTGCTTGCCGCCGCCCTGGCTGCCGCCTCGACGGCTGCCACCGCGACGCTCGGCGCGCTTGGCCTTCTTGCCGCCGCGGCGGCGCTCCTCGCGCTCGCCGCGAGAATCCTGCTCGTCGCGGCGGCCCTTTTTCTTGGCGGCTTTTTTCGCCGGCGCCGAGCGGCGATCGGTACGGCCTTCCTTGGGCGGCGCCGGGGGCATGTTGTCGCCGGCACTGCTGCTTTCGTCGAGCTCAGGCACTGGAATTTCAAGCTCGGTCGGCACATCGGCGCTCTTGGCTTTTTCCTCGGCGAGCTTGCGCGCCTCTTCGTCGGCGGCGCGCTGGGCTTCTGCGGCCTTCTGCTCTTCTGCTTCGTGGGCTTTGCGTTCCGCTTCGGCTTCGGCCATGTCGCCGACCAGCTGGCGCGGGCCGGTGTAGCTCGGCTCCGGCTGCTCGGGCTTTTTGTCTTCGGCGCGCTTAACGTAGGTGCGCTTTTTGCGTACCTGAACGTCGATGGTCTTGCCCCGCTCGCCGGTTTTGATGCGGCTGCGGGTTTTGCGCGTCAAGGTAATGCGGTTTTTGTTGGGCTCGTCACCGCCGTGGTGCTTTTTCAGCGAGTTCAGCAGAGTTTGCTTATCGCTTTCCGACACCGCATCGCTTTCCGAGGTGTGGCTAAGCCCTGCTTCTTTCATCTGCTCTAGCAGACGGGACGCATCGCGACCCACCTTTGCTGCAAAATCTTTTACTGTCATGTCTGACATGATGACCCTCCTCAGCCCGTGACCTGTTTACTGTGTGCTCGAATCGGATTTGCTGTCGTCTTCGAACCAGGGCGCACGGGCAGTCATGATCAATGCCGCTGCGCGCGCGTCGTCCAACTCTTCGATATCGACCAGATCGTCGACAGACTGCTCGGCAAGGTCTTCCATGGTAACAATGCCGCGGCTGGCCAGCGTAAAGGCCAGGTGCCGCTCCATGCCATCCATGTTGAGCAGATCGTCGGCCGGCTGGGCGCCGTCCAGCGCTTCTTCTGAGGCAATTGCCAGCGTCAGCAGCTCGTCTTTTGCTCGTGCGCGTAGCGCTTCGATAAGCTCTTCGTCGAAATCGTCAATCTCGCGAATTTCGTCAAGGGGTACATAGGCCACCTCTTCCAGGGTGGTAAAGCCTTCATCGACCAGCAGGCGCGCCACGTCGTCGTCCACGCCAAGATGTTGGACAAAAAAGTCCACCAGGCTGTCGATTTCCTGTTCGTGCTTGGCGTCGGCCTCGTCTTCGGTCATCACGTTGATGTGCCAGCCGGTCAGCTCGGATGCCAGCCGCACGTTCTGCCCGCTGCGGCCGATGGCCTGAGCCAGATTGTCTTCGGCGACGGCAACGTCCATCGAGCCGGCCTCTTCATCCACGACGATGGAGACCACATCGGCCGGCGCCATGGCGTTGATCACCAGCTGAGCGGGGTTGTCATCCCACAGCACGATATCCACGCGCTCGTTTTCCAGCTCGCTGGAGACCGCCTGTACGCGCGAGCCGCGCATGCCGACACAGGCTCCCACCGGGTCGATACGCCGGTCGTTGGTCTTGACCGCAATCTTGGCCCGTGAGCCCGGGTCGCGCGCCGCTCCCTTGATGTCGATCAGCTGCTCGGCGATTTCTGGCACCTCGATCTTGAACAGCTCAATGATCAGCTCCGGGCAGGTGCGCGAAAGCTGCAGCTGTGCGCCCTTGGCCTCCGGGTCAACGTTGACCAGCAGCGCCCGCACTCGTTCGTTCATGCGGTAGCGCTCGCCGTGGATCATTTCGCTGCGCGGCAAAAACGCCTCGGCGTTATCACCCAGGTCAATCACCAGCCCGTCGCGGGTGGTGCGCTTGACGATGCCGGCGACCAGTTCGCCTTCGCGATCGGTGTACTGGCGCACCACCTCGGCCCGTTCGGCTTCGCGCACTTTCTGCACGATCACCTGCTTGGCGGTCTGGGCGGCAATGCGGCCAAACTCGGCGTTTTCAATCGGCTTTTCAACTTCATCACCCAGCGCCAGCGGCGGCGTGCGCTGCTCGGCAATGCTCTGCTTGATTTCGTAATCGGGCGATTCGAACTCGTCGTCTTCCACGACCGTCCAGTAGCGAAAGGTTTCGTATTCCCCCGTGCGGCGGTCGATGCGCACCCGCACGCTTGCCTCTTCGCGCTCAAAGCGCTTGCGCGAGGCGCTGGCCAGCGCCGCTTCGACCGCCTCGAAGATGACCCCCCGGGGGACGCCTTTTTCGTTCGAGATCGCGTCCACGACCATCAAGATTTCTTTACTCATGCATTTGCCTCGCCAAAACCTGTCCTTATGTGCCCAAGCCGGCCAAGCGCCGGTTGCCTCGCTCGGTTACTTGTCAAACCGAGGCACGATGTTCGCCTTGTCAATGCTTTCGATGGGAAAGCAGTACTCCTCACCGTCCAGCTGCAAGAGCACCTCGTCGCCTTCAATACCGGCAAGCAGACCGGAAAACTTGCGCCGTCCGTCAAACGCCGAGCGCAGCTTGAGCGCTACCTGATGTCCTTTGAAGCGGCGGAAATGATCCAGGGTATAGAGCGGACGTGCCATGCCCGGCGAAGAAACTTCCAGACGGTACGCCTCGGTGATAGGGTCTTCCACATCCAGCACCGCACTAATCTGACGGCTGATGTCGGCACAGTCGTCTACGCTAACGCCGTTGTCGCCCTCGATATAGACGACCAGGCGCGAGTGCTTGCCCTGGGAAAGATAGTCAATGCCCCATAGCTCAAAGCCCATGGCGGCAACGACCGGCTCGATCAGCGCGTGAAGTGCGGCGTGTTTTGTGGCCACAGACAAGGCTCCTATAGCCGTTGCATCAGGCACCTGGCCAGGAGTCACAGAATAAAGCTAGGTGGCTGATGGGCGTTAACCGGAAACGTGCCTCCGGCAACCCGGTAGACATTCGCTAGTGAGACGCCCCTTATCGCTTGCCGGTGCGGCAGGTAGCATCGCTGTCGCCGCAAACGGCGAGCGCGATAAAAGGAGCGGCTAACAAAAAGCCCCTTCACAGGAAGGGGCTTTTTGCAAGAAAACCTGTAGTACCATTTTACAGCGCAGCACGCTTGAAAATGGTAGCGGGGACCGGATTTGAACCGATGACCTTCGGGTTATGAGCCCGACGAGCTACCAGACTGCTCCACCCCGCATCAATCTGAGAGTGCGATAATAAGTGTTTGCTCGGCTTGCGTCAAGCCACTTTCGCCTCTCACACGCTTGCGCGTGTCGTTATCAGTGCGGCCTTGCCGTTCTGTCTACCATTGCAACATGCGGTAAAAAATGCCGCGAAACGCTTGCGATGGTGCCGAAGGCGGGACTTGAACCCGCACGACCGTGAGGTCACTACCCCCTCAAGATAGCGTGTCTACCAATTCCACCACTTCGGCAACAGGGGAGGCTAGCAAAGCGGATATCAGCCGGCCTGTTGTGACAGGCTATTCGCCGCTCTCCTCTAGCACTGGCGCTGCATTATCCATACCCTCTTCGCTTTCGTCAAGGGATTTTACCGAGCTGCCTTGGGTATTTTGCTGCTCTACAAGTTTGGCATCGGGAATGCCGGCATCGGGTGCGTCGCCGGCCTGGCTGGCAAAGTAGGCAAGCGCCAGCGATGTCACAAAAAAGCTTGCCGCCAGCACACCGGTAAAGCGCGACAGAAAGTTGCCGCTCCCCTGGGCGCCGAATACCGTTTGCGACGAGCCGCCGCCAAAGGAGGCGCCGGCATCGGCACCCTTGCCCTGCTGAAGCAGGATCAAAACGACCAGAGCGATCGCCACCACCACGTGAATCATGAGTATTGCAGCTTGCATGGAGTTATCCTGCTGATTGGCATATAGCGAAAAATTCATCGACCTGGAGCGAGGCGCCGCCCACCAGACCGCCGTCGATATCCGGCTGCGCCAGCAGCTCGGCTGCGTTGTCGGCCTTCATGCTGCCGCCGTACAGCAGCCGCAGCGTCTGAGCCAGGTCGCTGTCCAGCGATTCAAGCCAGGTGCGTATGTCTTTCATCGTGGCCTGGGCCTGTTCCGGCGTTGCCGTACGCCCGGTACCGATCGCCCATACCGGCTCGTAGGCAATAACCAGCCGCCGGCGCCGGTCGGCGTCCAGCGGCTTTAGCACCGCGGCCAGCTGCCCCAGCACCGCGTCCCGGGTCGCCCCGGCCTCGCGCTGTTTCAGGGTTTCACCTACGCACAGCACCGGCACCAGGCCGGCGTGCAGCGCCGCGCATACCCGGCGGTAGGCGTCGGCATCGGTTTCGCCGTGATGCTGGCGGCGCTCGGAATGCCCCACCAGCACATAGGCAACGCCAAACTCGGCAAGCATGGCGGCACTTACCTCACCGGTGTGCGCGCCGGCAGGCTCCGGGCTCAGCGTCTGCGCCCCCAGCGCCAGCGGCGTACGGGCAAAGGCCCGCCGGGCTTGATCAAGGTAGGGAAACGGGGGAATAACCGCGACATCCAGTGAGGCGGGCAGCCGGTCACCGGCAAAGGCTTCGCCAAACGCGCGAACACGCTCGGCAGAGCCGTTCATCTTCCAGTTACCGGCGATCAGTGGCGTACGCATCAAGGCTCCTTTTCGAGATTGCGCAAAATGGTATAGGAGCGGCCAGAGCAAGACAACCGCTAGCCGCCTCAACGTCAGGCCAGCAGCGCCTGCACCTGCCGGGCAAGCGCATCTGCCAGACCTTCCACGTCCAGGTGCGCACGGCCTTCTACCATAATGCGAATCAGCGGCTCGGTGCCCGACGGGCGCAGCAGCACCCGGCCTTCTTCGCCCAGCTGAGCTTCGGTATCGGCTACGGCCTGCATAACGGCCGGCGCGGCCAGCACCTGACGCGCATTCGTGCCTTCGGGCAGGCGCACGTTCACCAGCACCTGGGGCACCTTTTCCAGCGCGCTCAGCAGTGCGGGCAGCGTCGCTTTCTCGCACATCATGATGGCCACGACCTGCAGCGCCGAGACAATGCCGTCGCCGGTGGTCTGGGCGTGAGCGCACACCACATGCCCGGAAGGCTCGCCGCCCAGCTTCCAGCCGTTGGCCGCCATGCGCTCCATGACAAAGCGGTCACCGACCTGGGCGCGCTCAAAGGGAATATCCAGCTTTTCCAGGGCCACCGCCAGCCCGAAGTTGCTCATCAGCGTGCCT
The DNA here is from genome assembly GCF_055379665.1 of Halomonas cibimaris. Lineage (NCBI taxonomy): Bacteria > Pseudomonadati > Pseudomonadota > Gammaproteobacteria > Oceanospirillales > Halomonadaceae > Halomonas > Halomonas cibimaris. Next base: position 1,361,036 of record NZ_AP043828.1, on the reverse strand, counting down.
ACCACCCCGCCGTTGAGCACGCCGCGCCGCTTGCGATCCCGCGCGATCAGGTAAAGGATGTCGTCGCCGTCGACTTCGTGACCGTCAGGATCTACCAGCAGCACTCGATCGCCGTCACCGTCGAAGGCAATGCCCAGATCGGCGCCGCGATGAATCACCGCCGCGCGCAGCGACGCCGTGTGCGTAGAGCCCACATCGCGGTTGATGTTCATGCCGTCCGGCTCGGCACCGATCACGCTGACCTCAGCGCCCAGTTCGCGAAACACGTTAGGCGCGATGTGATACGTCGCCCCGTGGGCGCAGTCGAGAACGATGCGCAGCCCGTGCAGACTAAGCCGTTCAGGCAGCGTTGACTTGCAGAACTCGATGTAGCGCCCGGGCGCATCGTCAATGCGCATCGCTTTGCCCAGCGCCGCCGCATCGGCGGTGGTCAGCGGCTCGTCCAGCATGGCCTCAATGCGCTCTTCCACGGCGTCGGGCAGCTTGGTGCCGTCGGCGTCAAAAAACTTGATGCCGTTGTCGTCAAACGGGTTGTGCGAGGCGGAAATCACCACGCCGGCTTCCGCGCGGAACGTGCGCGTCAAGTACGCAATGCCCGGCGTGGGCATAGGGCCCAGCAGCGCTACGTCCACCCCCGCTGCGGAAAATCCGGCCTCCAGCGCGGATTCAAACATGTAGCCGGAAATCCGCGTGTCCTTGCCGATCAGCACCCGCGCACGGTCGGCATCGCGGCGCAGCACCTGGCCGGCCGCCCAGCCCAGCTTAAGCATAAATTCGGCGGTAATCGGCGCACGCCCTACCCTGCCGCGAATACCGTCAGTACCGAAATAACGCCGACTCACAAGCCCACCTCCGCGGCCGCATCCTGGCCGCCTTCGTTGATGACCGCCCGGGCCATGTTGACGGCATCGACCGTTGCCGCGACGTCGTGCACGCGCAGGATTTTCGCGCCGCGCTCCACGGCCATCGCCGACAGCGCCAGCCCGCCGGCGAGCCGTTCGTCAACCGGGCGGCCCAGCACCTTGCCGATCATGCTTTTGCGCGACATCCCCACCAGCAGCGGCAGCCCCAGCTCGCCAATCGCCTGCAGGCGGTTGAGCAGGCGCAAGTTGTGCTCGACTGTCTTGCCAAAGCCAAAGCCGGGATCCAACAGCAGCCTCCGGCGCTCAAGGCCCGCCCCTTCACAGGCGGCGATGCGCCGGAGCAAAAAGTCGCTAACGCCATCTTCCACGGGGCCTTCGTAGTGCGGCGCGTCCTGCATAGTCTGCGGCTCGCCCTGACGGTGCATCAAACACACGGCAAGACCGCTTTGGGCGGCAGCCTCAAGCGCCCCTTCGCGCTCAAGCGCGCGCACGTCGTTGAGCATGCCGGCGCCCAGCGCTTTTGCTTCACGCATCACCGCCGCACTGCTGGTATCCACCGAGACCAGCGCGCCCAGCTCATAGGACAGCGCCTCGACCACCGGGGCCACGCGATCCAGCTCCTGCTGGGCCGTTACCGGTGCAGCACCGGGGCGCGTGGACTCGCCGCCCACATCGATGATCGCCGCCCCCTCGGCCAGCATGCGCTCGGCCTGACGCCGCGCTTCATCCAGCGCGGTATAGCGACCGCCGTCGGAAAAGGAGTCCGGCGTCACGTTGAGAATGCCCATAACGCGGGGAACGGAAAGGTCAAGCCGGTGGGGCCCGCAAACAATCGGGGCGCCGTTGCCGGGCGGCGCGGCAAAGGGTGGTTGCATGGAAAGGCTCAGTCAGCAGGGTGGATAAGGCGCAATGATGGCCGGCAGAATAGCAAAAAAGGCGCCCCAGGGTGAGGCGCCTGACACACAATTTGCCGCGGCTACGAGCCTGCCGGACCGCCCAGCGGGTCGGACGGGCGGCGCCGGCGGCTATCGTCGTCGTCATCGCCGTCGCTGTCGCCGGTTGCCTTGGGCGCCTCGCCGGCAGTCCCGGCGGCGGGCGTACGGTTATCCACCGGCGAGCCGCCGTCGGAGGAGCCGTCGTCATTCCAGCCCTCGGGCGGGCGCGGATCACGGCCTTCCATGATGTCCTTGAGCTGATGGGCATCGATGGTTTCGTACTTCATCAGCGCCTCGGTCATGGCATCCAGCTTGTCACGGTTGTCCTCAAGAATCTGATAGGCCTGCTGGTAGCAGCCGTCGATGATCTTGCGGACCTCTTTATCCAGCCGCGTGGTGGTCTCACCGGATTTGAGCATGCCGCTGCTCTGGCCGCCGCCCATGAACTGATGGGAGTCGTCCTCATCGTACATGATCGGGCCCATTTCCTCGGACAGCCCCCACTTGGCCACCATGTTGTGGGCAAGCTCGGTGGCGCGCTTGATGTCGTTGGACGCACCGGTAGTCACGCCGTTGGGCCCAAGCGTCATTTCCTCTGCGATGCGGCCGCCAAACAGCGAGCAGATCTGGCTGATGATCTGCTGGCGGGAAAGGCTATAGCGATCTTCTTCCGGCAGGAACATGGTCACACCCAGCGCGCGGCCCCGGGGAATGATGGTGACCTTGTACACCGGGTCGTGCTCGGGCATGACCAGGCCGATGATGGCGTGGCCGGACTCGTGATAGGCCGTGTTGAGCTTTTCCTTGTCGGTCATGACCATGGACTTGCGCTCGGAGCCCATCATGATCTTGTCCTTGGCCGCTTCCAGCTCGTCCATGCCGACAAGGCGCTTGTCTCCGCGCGCGGCAAACAGCGCCGCTTCGTTGACCAGGTTGGCCAGGTCAGCCCCGGAGAAGCCCGGCGTGCCGCGGGCAATCAGCGATGCCTTGACGTCTTCGGCCAGCGGCACCTTGCGCAGATGCACGCCGAGGATATGTTCGCGGCCGCGGATGTCGGGCAGGGGCACGGTCACCTGGCGGTCAAAGCGGCCCGGGCGCAGAAGCGCCGGGTCGAGCACGTCCGGGCGGTTGGTAGCGGCGATGACGATGACGCCTTCGTTGGCTTCAAAGCCGTCCATTTCCACCAGCAGCTGGTTGAGCGTCTGTTCGCGCTCGTCGTTGCCGCCGCCCATGCCGGCGCCGCGCGAACGGCCCACCGCGTCAATCTCGTCGATGAAAATAATGCAGGGCGCCTGTTTTTTGGCCTGCTCGAACATATCGCGCACGCGTGAGGCGCCCACGCCGACGAACATTTCAACGAAGTCGGAGCCGGAAATGGAGAAAAACGGCACCTTGGCCTCGCCGGCGATGGACTTGGCGAGCAGGGTTTTACCCGTACCCGGCGGGCCCACCATCAAAACGCCGCGGGGGATGGTGCCGCCCAGACGTTCGAACTTGCTTGGATCCTTGAGAAAGTCGACAAGCTCTTCGACCTCTTCCTTGGCCTCGTCACAGCCGGCCACGTCGGCAAACGTGGTCTTGATCTGGTCGTTGGACAAAAGCTTCGCCTTGGACTTGCCAAAGCTCATGGGGCCGCCTTTGCTGCCGCCACCGCCGCCCTGCATCTGGCGCATGAAAAACATGAAAATGGCCAGTATCAGCAAAATCGGGAAGCTGGCGATCAAAAGCCGCGACCAGATGCTTTGCTGCTCGGGCTCCTTGCCTACCACGGTCACGTCGTTGGCCAGCAGGTCATCCATCAGCTTGGGATCTTCGGCGGCGGGCCGCACGGTCTGAAACCGCGAGCCGTCCGAACGCTCACCCTTGATGGTGTAGCCATCAATGGTGACGCTGCGCACTTCTTGGTTTTGCACCTGCTCCACAAACTGTGAGTAGTTCATGGATTGAGGCGAGCTTTCCGTACTGAAGTTGTTGAACACGGTCAGCAGAACCGCCGCGATGACCAACCACAGAACCAGGTTCTTTGCCATATCGTTCAAGGGGCTACCCTCATTACAAGAATCCGTCAGTTAACGTCGCTACATAAGACATCGTCTGCGCAGCATGCGTTCATTCGTTTTTAGAGCGCAAGGCCCGCGCGTGCTGAATCGATCGCGCTGTCCGACGCGGTGGCGCTCTTGCGCGTGTTTGCTGTCTACTGTGGCACACCTTGCCGCGGACTGTCCGGCAATGACCATGATAAATCCCGACTATACCTGCCCCGGGGGCTGCAGCGCCTGCCCGGCCCGGTAGCCATTCAGAAACGTCAGCCGCGAAACCCGCCGGCCAGCAAATACACTTCCCGGGAGCGCGCGCGTGAGGCGTCCGGCTTACGCGTCACCACCCGGGTAAAGTTCTCGCGCAGGGTTTTCAGATAGGCGTCAAACCCTTCCCCCTGAAAGACCTTGGCAACCAGGCAGCCGCCGGGGGAAAGCGTCTGCTGTGCCAGATCCAGCGCCAGTTCCACCAGATACATGGCCCGGGGCTGATCAATACCGGCCATTCCGCTCATGTTGGGGGCCATATCCGACATCACAAGGTCGGCCGTCTGCCCGCCCAGCCGCTCCAGCAGCGCGTTGAGCACCTCGTCTTCGGTGAAGTCGCCCTGGATAAAGTCCACCCCGGCCAGCGCGTCCATGGCAAGAATATCCGAGGCGATGACCTTGCCTTCAGGCCCTACTTTTTCCGCGGCAACCTGGCTCCAGCCGCCGGGGGCCGCCCCCAGATCCACAACGGTCATGCCGGGGCGAAACAATCGATCCTTTTCGTCCAGCGCCAGCAGCTTATAGCTTGCCCGGCTGCGATAGCCGTCGGCCCAGCGCTGCTTGACGTAGGGATCATCAAAATGCTCTTGCATCCAGCTGCCGCTGGACTTGCTGGCCTGGCGCTTGCGGCTTTGGGGCTTTTGCTGCATGTAAGGAAATCTGGCGCATGAAAGAGAAAATGAATGGGCAAGGCGAGCGCTTTCCCCCAGCGGCGTTTCGCCGTAAGATGGAGCGTTAAGCGCAAACTTGGGATACCGCAAGATACCATGAGCTTGTCACAGGCACAAAAGAAAGCACTACGCAGCATCGGCCATCACCTCAACCCAATTGTGACGGTGTCGGAAAACGGCGTCTCGGACAGTCTGCTCGCCGAGCTGGACCGCGCCCTGCGCGATCACGAACTGGTCAAGGTCAAGCTGGCCCTGCCTGACCGCGACGACCGTGCGCGCACACTGGAACAGCTCACCGCCGGCGGCCGCGCCGAGCCGGTACAGACGATCGGCAAAACGGCGCTGCTCTACCGCCAAAACCCCGAGGCCAACCCCAAGCTTTCCAACATCGTGCGTTTTGAGCATCATCACGGCCGGCGCTAATATCAAGCTGTGGCCACCGCACAAAAAAACGCCCCGATCGGGGCGTTTTTTTATGGGCGAATACCGGCATCACGCTACAGATGCTCGACGCTTTCAATTTCATACTCGACATCGCCGCCGGGGGTTTTCACCAGAACAACGTCCCCTTCTTCCTTGCCGATCAGCGCCCGGGCAATGGGCGAGGTCACCGAAATACGGCCTTCCTTGATGTCCGCCTCGTCTTCACCGACGATGCGATAGGTGACCTGCTTGTCTTCGTCCAGATGCAGCAGCGCAACGGTCACGCCAAAGATGACCTTGCCCGTTTTGGGCAGTTTGGTGACATCAATCACCTGAGCGCCGGAAAGCTTGTTTTCAATTTCCTGGATGCGCCCTTCGATAAAGCCCTGCTGCTCGCGCGCGGCGTGATATTCGGCGTTTTCCTTCAGGTCGCCGTGCTCACGCGCATCCGCGATGGCCGCAATCACCCGGGGGCGCGCTTCGCTTTTCAGCTCTTCAAGCTCTTGGCGAAGCTGCTTTTCTCCCGCAACCGTCATCGGGACCTTGTTCATTCACTGGCTCCTGCGTGCAATTCCTGAAGGCGCCGCACCGTAATTTCCCGACCGTACGCCAGCGCCATGCAAACGGCATTAGCCCCCGCCAGGGTGGTCGCATAGGCCACCTTGCGGGCAAGGGCGGTACGGCGGATAACCGAAGAGTCAAGGATTGCCTGGCGACCTTCGGTGGTATTCACGATATAGGCAATATCGTCGTTTTTGAGCAAATCGACGATGTGCGGGCGTCCTTCATAGACTTTATTGACGCGCTCAACGTCGAGCCCGGCAGCTTCCAATGCCGCCGCCGTGCCGCGTGTGGCGCATAGCGTAAAGCCTAATGTTAGCAGAGAACGCCCCACCTCGATAATCCCTTCCTTGTCCGGCTCGCGCACGGAAAGAAACGCCTTGCGCGGCCCCTCGACCGGCGGAATAGCCTCACCGGCCCCCAGCTGGGCCTTGTAGAAGGCCTCGGCGAAGGTATCGCCCGAGCCCATGACCTCGCCGGTAGACTTCATCTCCGGCGACAAAATCGGGTCGACCCCGGGGAATTTATTGAACGGGAACACCGCTTCTTTGACGCTATAGCAGCGCGGTACGATTTCGCGCTCGAAACCCTGCTCGGCCAGGCTGACGCCCGCCATGCAGCGCGCGGCGATTTGCGCCAGTGAGGTGCCGATGCACTTGGACACGAACGGCACGGTGCGCGAGGCGCGGGGGTTGACCTCGATGACGTAGATCTCGCCGTCCTGCCAGGCCAGCTGCACGTTCATCAGGCCCTTTACCCCAAGCTCCACCGCCATGCGCTTGATCTGATCGCGCATTTCATCCTGCACGTCGGCCGGCAGCGAATACGGCGGCAGCGAGCACGCCGAATCGCCGGAGTGAACGCCGGCCTGCTCGATGTGCTGCATGATGCCGCCGATGACCACCTGCTGGCCGTCGGAGACCGCATCCACGTCGATTTCGACGGCGGCGTTGAGAAAGTGATCCAGCAGCACCGGCGAGTCGTTGGAGACCTTGACCGCGTGGGTCATGTAGCTCTCAAGCTCCGAGGCGTCATAGACGATTTCCATCGCCCGCCCGCCGAGCACGTAGCTGGGGCGCACCACCAGCGGGTAGCCGATGGCCTCGGCCTTGGCAAACGCCTCGTCGAAGCTTCTCGCGGTGGCGTTGGGCGGCTGCTTGAGGCCCAGCTTGTTGATCATCTGCTGGAAACGCTCGCGGTCTTCGGCGCGGTCGATGGCGTCCGGCGTGGTGCCGATGATCGGCACCCCGGCGGCTTCCAGCTCGCGGGCCAGCTTCAGCGGCGTTTGCCCGCCGAACTGTACGATCACGCCGACCGGCTGCTCCTTGTCGGCGATTTCCAGCACGTCTTCCAGCGTCACCGGCTCGAAATACAGGCGGTCGGAGGTGTCGTAGTCGGTGGAGACGGTTTCCGGGTTGCAGTTGACCATGATGGTTTCATAGCCGTCGTCGTGCATGGCAAACGCGGCGTGCACGCAGCAATAGTCAAATTCGATGCCCTGGCCGATGCGGTTGGGCCCGCCGCCCAGCACCATGATCTTGGGCTTGTCGGACACCTCTGCCTCGCACTCCTCCTCGTAGGTGGAGTACATGTAAGCGGTATCCGAGGCAAACTCGGCGGCGCAGGTATCCACCCGCTTGTACACCGGACGGATGCCGGCTTTCTGGCGCGTTTTGCGGAACTCTTTTTCCGACACGCCGAGCAGCCTGGCCAGCCGCGCATCGGCAAACCCCTTGCGCTTGAGGCGGAAAATTTCCTGCGCGGACAGCTCAGACAGCGAACGCTTGGCCAGCGCCGCTTCCGCGGCGATCAAATCGTCAAGCTGCACCAAAAACCAGCGATCGATATGGGTCAGCGCAAACAGCTCGTCGACGCTAAGCCCGGCGCGCAGGGCATCGGCCGCGTAGAAGATACGGTCGGCCCCCGCCGCCTGCAGCTCGCCTTTGATCCGTGCAATGGCTTCGTCAGTAAAGTTTGTGACGATGGGGTCGAGGCCGTCGACGCCGGTTTCCAGCCCGCGCAGCGCCTTCTGCAGGGATTCCTGAAACGTCCGGCCGATGGCCATGACTTCACCCACCGACTTCATCTGCGTGGTCAGCCGGTCGTTGGCCTGGGGGAATTTTTCGAAGGTAAAGCGCGGAATCTTGGTCACGACGTAGTCGATGGACGGCTCAAACGACGCCGGCGTGCGCCCGCCGGTAATGTCGTTGGAAAGCTCGTCCAGGGTGTAGCCCACCGCCAGCTTCGCGGCGATCTTGGCAATGGGAAAGCCCGTCGCCTTGGAGGCCAGCGCCGAGGAGCGCGACACCCGCGGGTTCATCTCGATGACCACCACGCGCCCAGTGTCCGGATCCACGCCGAACTGGACGTTGGAGCCGCCGGTTTCCACGCCGATCTCGCGCAGCACCGCCAGGCTTGCGTTGCGCATGGCCTGATATTCTTTATCGGTCAGCGTTTGCGCCGGCGCCACAGTGATGGAGTCGCCGGTATGTACGCCCATGGGATCGAAGTTTTCAATCGAGCAGACGATGATGCAGTTATCGTTTTTATCGCGCACCACCTCCATCTCGTACTCTTTCCAGCCCAAAAGCGACTCGTCGATCAAAAGCTCGTGGTTGTTGGAAAGGTCAAACCCGCGGGCGCAGATCTCCTTGAACTCTTCTTTGTTGTAGGCCACGCCGCCGCCGGAGCCGCCCATGGTGTAGGACGGGCGGATGATGGTGGGAAAACCCAGCTCTGCCTGGATCTCCCAGGCTTCGTCCATCGTGTGCGCCACCTTGGCCTTGGGGCACTCAAGGCCGATGTTTTTCATCGCCTTGTCAAACAGGTCGCGGTCTTCGGCCTTGTTGATGGCATCGGCGTTGGCACCGATCATCTCCACGCCGTAGCGTTCCAAAACGCCGTGCTTATCCAGCTCCAGCGCGCAGTTCAGCGCGGTCTGGCCGCCCATGGTGGGCAAAATCGCATCCGGGCGCTCAGCCTCGATGATTTTTTCCACCGCCGGCCAGGTAATCGGCTCGATGTAGGTGGCGTCGGCCATGACCGGGTCGGTCATGATGGTGGCCGGGTTGGAGTTGACCAGAATGACCCGGTAGCCCTCCTCACGCAGCGCCTTGCACGCCTGAGCGCCGGAATAGTCGAATTCACAGGCCTGGCCGATGACGATCGGGCCAGCGCCAATAATCAGGATGCTTTTAATATCGGTACGCTTGGGCATAACGGTTCCCGCAAAAAATGACGATGAGCAACAAGAAACGGCGTAAACGGCGGTGCTGCCGGCCCTAGCGGCGCGCCTGCATCATGGCGATAAAGCGATCAAAAAGCGGTGCCACGTCGCACGGGCCGGGGCTCGCTTCCGGGTGGCCTTGAAAGCTGAACGCCGGGCCGTCGGTGCGTTCAACGCCTTGCAGCGTGCCGTCAAACAGTGAACGGTGCGTGGCGCGCAGAGTCTCCGGCAGCGTGGCTTCATCCGAGGCAAAGCCGTGGTTTTGGCTGGTAATCATCACCCGCCCGGTGTCCAGATCCTGCACCGGATGATTGGCGCCGTGGTGGCCGTGATTCATTTTCATCGAACGCGCGCCGCTGGCCAGCGCCAGCAGCTGGTGGCCCAGGCAGATGCCAAACAGCGGAATATTTGCCCTGAGCAGCTCGGTAATGGCCTGAATGGCGTAGTCGCAGGGCTCCGGGTCCCCCGGGCCGTTGGATAAAAAGATGCCGTCCGGGTTGAGCGCCAGCGCCTCGGAGGCCGGCGTCTGCGCCGGCACCACGGTCACCCGGCAGCCGCGGGATACCAGCATGCGCAGAATGTTGCGCTTGACGCCGTAGTCGTAGGCCACCACGTGGAAGGGCCGCTCGATGTCATCGCCGGACTGATAGCCCTGCCCCAGGATCCACTCGCCTTCGTTCCACTCGTAGGGCGTCTGGCAGCTGGCGACCTTGGCCAGGTCCATGCCGGCCAGGCCGGGAAAGCCCCTGGCCGCGGCAACGGCGCGCGCTTCGGCATCGTCGCCCTCGGCTTCGCGGCCGGCCAGAATCGCGCCGTTTTGCGCCCCCTTGTCCCGCAGCAGCCGCGTCAGCCGGCGAGTGTCGATCTCGGCGATGCCCAGCACGTTCTGGCTTTTCAGGTAGTCGGAAAGGCTCTGTTCACAGCGAAAGCTGCTCGCCACCAGCGGCAGATCGCGAATCACCAGCCCTGCCGCCGCCACGCCGTCAGATTCCACGTCGTCGCTGTTGACGCCGGTATTGCCGATGTGCGGATAGGTCAGCGTGACAATCTGGCGGGTATAAGAAGGATCGGTGAGGATTTCCTGATAGCCGGTCATGGCCGTATTGAACACCACCTCGCCGCTGGTGAGCCCCTCAGCGCCGATGGCGATGCCGTGGAACACGCTTCCGTCTTCCAGCGCCAGAATCGCGGGTTGGTGCAAAGCGGGGTTATTCAAGACAAATCCTCCCAAGGCTGGTTAACACCCCTGTCACGACAGCGGCATCCGTCATTCTTAGCGGCGTTTGCGTGCAAACGTCGGGTCGTAAAAAAGCGGGACGAAGCCGATTGGAAAAACCGGTTTCATCCCGCCTGCTGTTCTTCGCCAAAACGGCCCTGGCCGACGGCGCTCACCCCTGCCGTTCGGGCCGGCCTGCGCAACAAGCGCGGCTTTTGGAACCACTCGACCAAAATCTTAGGGATGTTACAGGATATGGATAGCGGTGGCTAGGGGCCGCTTAGGCCTCGCTGCCACGCACACGGAGCACTTGGCCGGCAATGGTATGCAGAGCCTTCTGCATGAGGAATAATGCTGTAACGCCTTTTTTGCTTTTTCAGATAGGAAAACTGCCTACGACCGAGGGAAGAATGAGTTTACGCGATACGCTAGCCACAATTTTATCTGATTGGTCATCTGCAAAAAATCAGCAATTTGCCAAACATCCCGTAGCAGTTTTCTTTAAGCGCGACTTCAAAAAAGAAGTTGACACTATTGTCAACGATTTTGACACTCGCTATGTGACAACGCCGAGCGTAGGCGCAGGAAATTGGGCTGACGTAGCCTGGCTCTCTATCTTAGACCCCGAAATAACAACCACCACTCAAGACGGCATTTACCCGGCTTACCTCTTCCAGGCAGATGGCGCTGGCATCTTTTTATCTCTTATGCAAGGGGTTACATCTCTTGAGAAAAAATTTGACCATCACTATGCTAAAAAGCACTCAGAGCATATAAAATCTGTCATCAACAAGCGCATCCCATTAAGCGATGAGTGGAGTAGTGAAAAACTCAATTTGAATGCCAACAGCAATCGCGGCAGATCTTACGAAGATTTTACTATCGTCGCTAAGCACTACCCGGCAGACGCCCTACCTGACAACATTACGTTAGAGCGCGATTTACGGGATATACTTACCGCTTATCGCCAAATATCCCCTCTCTACCTTCAAGTGAAAAAAGAAATTATAGGAGAGGTGACTGATACCGCGGCTTACATAGCACCGTTACCTGTCAGATCACTGCCCAACCCTTTTATTTTGCTTGCAGGAATCTCCGGCACAGGAAAATCTCGCTTTGTGCGCGAACAGGCTATAGCTACCGGCGGTGTTTCGCTGGATAACTACTGTCTTGTGTCAGTGCGTCCGGACTGGCACGAGCCTAGCGACCTACTGGGCTATATATCCCGCTTAAGTGGCACCGTCAGCTATGTGGCAACCGATACACTCAGATTTATCGTCGCTGCCTGGAAGGCGTTAGTCGATAACGGCATAGCCGTTGATGGCAAGAACGGCCGCTCTACTGCCACAGGCACTCAGGCTATGCTAAAAACCGCGGCCCCTTACTGGCTGTGTTTAGACGAAATGAACTTGGCACCGGTGGAGCAGTATTTCGCCGATTATTTATCCGTCATCGAAACCCGCCGCTGGCAGTGGAACGGCAATGACTTTGCCTATTCCTGCGATGCGCTGCTGAAAAGCGGTCAGCTGCAAGAGCTGGATGCACCCGAGCAGCTGCGCAGCCGCTTAGGCCTCGCCCACGCAGAATATGAGGATCTTTGGCAGCACTTTCTCGACAGCGGCATTAGCATTCCTTTCAATCTGCTGGTCGCCGGCACGGTCAACATGGATGAAACCACCCACGGCTTCTCGCGCAAAGTGATTGACAGGGCGCTAACACTCGATTTTGGCGAGTTTTTCCCCAACGATTTTGACTGTTTCTTTCAGGGCGGCTTTACCCATGAAGCACTGGGCTATCCCACGCTTTCTGACGCTAGAGACGTATCCCATTTTGGCGCCGCCGACCCCGACGGCAAGGCCACTATCGAGTTTGCTAAGCGCGTCAACGCTCCTTTCGTTGGCACGCCGTTTGAGCTCGCCTACCGCACGCTAAACGAGCTTTTGCTCGCTGTGGCCTGCCAGCAGCCCCAAAACGCGGTGGAGCTACAGGCCGTTTGGGATGACGTGCTCATGCAAAAGGTACTGCCGCGCATCGACGGCGATGCCGAAAAACTGCGGCAAACGTTCGACAGCGACTCGCTGCTCAGCGAGTTACACAGCGTCTTGGCAACGCAGCTTGTGGATATTTGGGCTAGCGATGTCGCCCGCAGCACGCGCCCGGACTTTTATCGCAGCGAGGTTGCGATTGCTTGCCGCACCCAGCAAAAACTCGCGTGGATGCAGCGCCGGCTAAACGATACCGGCTTTACCAGCTTTTGGCCTTAAGGCGCGCGGAGAGAACATGCAGGAGCTATTACATCTGCAAACCGAAGATTTTGCCTTTTCCGTTTGGTGCAAAGACATTACCCCGCGCCAGCAAGCCTACGCCAAAACTTTACGCCAGCGCTTAGTCAACGCCAACGACGGCGAAACGCCGGCACCGGCTATTCGATTTTCACCTGAGTTATCTCTTGCGCAGGCGGCAATTATCGGCATTCCTCAGCCCGATAGAGCCGGTATAGCCAGCCAGCTGCTACTCGGAAAACCACTGTTCTTTGAAAACCTGCAGTACCATTTTGAATGGATATTTTTTAACGAAATACAAGATGCGCGGCTGTTTCACCGTTTGAATTCGATCAACAACGGCTTTCGTTTTACCGCAAAACGCGGCCCTATACCGGCTATGCTTTCAGGCAGCATCCACACCGGCAACCATGTAGGATGGCTCAAACTGCCGTTGGCATATACGTCGCTCAATGGCACGACGCACACCCAGAGCTTTTCCTTGGAGATTTTACCCACCAAGATGGATCTGCACGGTGATCTGGCCGTGATGTATTCAGCCATTGACCGCACTTTTCCACTCTGGCGCTTTAGCCTGGCCGAAAAAACCCAGCAAGGGGCTACGCAAAGCCCTCGGCACGGCGATTTTCCTTTGCTGTGGCTGGCCAACTTTGCACAGCTTCGCGAACAGTTTGTGCAAGGACTGAACGTCATCACCCGCGCGCCTCACCGCCGGCTACAGCCGCATACCGTCTCTCAGCGGGCAGACCGCCTAAAGGGCTCCCTACCGCCCAAGCAGGCAGAAAGGGTAAGAGAAAACATAGCTGCCGGCTTAACCTACAAGCGTTACCGCGTACAGCGCAGCCGCTTATGCGTGGATACGCCGGAAAATCGTTTCATTAAAAGCATTGTTGAACAAAGCCATAAGCGGCTGCGCCACTTCGAAAACCGCTTACGCCAGCACAATAAAGCACCGGATAACCAACGTATTTCAGACAGCTTTTTGCAAGAGTTACAGCAGTGGCAGCGGCCGCTGCAGAAAATGCTCGGCCAGTCTTTTCTTAGCGAGGTTCGCCCTTCACCACGGCTGCAGCAAGAATCACTGGTACTGCAGCAAAAGGCAGGGTACAGCGCCGTCTATCGGATATGGCAAAAGCTTAAACTATACCTCGATGTATTCGACGGTATGACTCACATTTCCATGAAGTCCGTCGCGGACATTTACGAGATATGGTGCTTTTTATCCATACACCAGATAGTCGTCGATGTGCTCGGCTTCACGGAGAAACCTCGTGCTCTAAATAGGCTAAAGCGTAGCGAGCTTTTTGAATATCGCTTCAAAGACGGCTTTGCCGGCGCCTTCGAGTTTGAGCGGGCCGACGGCATCAGCGCGCGGCTTGCTCATGAGCCGCTATTCCAGAAAAGCACAACAAACCCCAAAACGTATCTTGTCAATCAAAAACCGGATATTGTGCTAGAAGTCACTTTTCCGGGACCGGATGCTCGGCGATATTTATGGGTATTCGATGCTAAGTATCGCATTCGCCATACACTTGACCGCTGTGGCAAAAGCACCGATAACACAGATTACGTGCCTGACGATGCGATTAATCAGATGCACCGCTACCGCGACGCGCTGATCGGTACCGCTTCAGGCCCCGCACGCAACGCATAAGCATCGCCCGGTATGCGCCGCATTTGCGCTCTATCCCGGACATTTTAACCAGCTGCAGGAAGACAACCCCTATGCCCACGCCATTGACGAAATTGGCATCGGCGCCTTTGCCCTGCTCCCGTCCCAGCACGATACGGCCGGCCGCCATTGGCTGACCCAGTTTCTACAGCAGCAAATTGGCACACAGGCATCGCAAAACGATCGACAGCTTACTCAGGAGCAGCTGCTAGTTCAGAAAGCTGCGCGCATCCCCCATTACGGAATGACGCAAATCTTCTATCCTGATCTCACTATGACCGCCGCCGTAGGCGGGGCCAGCGGGCGCGACTCGGCTTACTTCGATGCTTTCGCCAACGGCAGTGCTCAGTGGTACCACATGCCACAGCGCACTTTTCACGGTCAATATCGACAGCACGTCGTCGAAGAAATCCGCTTTTTAGCACTTGCCACTACCTCAGCCGACACTCCTCACACCAAACAGCTAGATAAGCTATGGCCGGTCAAGAAAGTCACGCTGCGACCTCTCAATGAACTAAACGCAAAGCACGCTGGCAAGGTTAGCGACTCTACCGAGCTTTACTATTTATTTGAGCTGGGCAAACCGCTTACGCTACCGCAGCCGATTACCCATGTACCCCACCGCCCTATACGCAATACCATGCGCTTAACCACGCTTTCCCGCTTGGAGCAGGCGAAAGAATTTTGTGATATCGAGTCGGTCTATCAAAACGCCTTAGCGCCCGCTAAAAAGCTATAAATCGGCCTCTTACCACTTCCTCTCGCCAAGCGGCGTCGTTATGTGTCCAGATCAAGCACATCCTGCATGCCGTAGCGGCCGTTGGGCTGGCCGGCCACCCAGCGGGCGGCGCGGACGGCGCCCCTGGCAAAGGTCATGCGGCTGGAGGCCTTGTGGGTGATTTCGATGCGTTCGCCTTCGGTGGCAAACATCACGGTGTGCTCGCCGACGATGTCGCCGGCGCGCACGGTAGCAAAGCCGATTTCCTTGTCGCTGCGCGGGCCGCACTGGCCGACGCGCTCGAACACGCCGTGCTCTTTCAGGTTGCGGCCCAGCGCATCGGCCATGACTTCGCCCATTCTCAGCGCGGTGCCGGAGGGGGCGTCGACCTTGTGGCGGTGATGAGACTCGATCACTTCGATGTCGTAGCCTTCATCGCCCAGCGCCTTGGCCGCGGTTTCCAGAAGCTTGAGCGTGAGATTGACGCCAACGCTCATGTTCGGGGCAAACACCATGGGCAGGCGCTCGCGGTAGCCGTCCAGCGTTTCGATTTCCGCGTCGCTCATGCCGGTGGTGCCGATGACGATGCGCTTGCCGTGCTCGGCACAGAACGCCAGGTTCTCCAGCGTCACGGCGGGCGTGGTGAAGTCGATCAGCACGTCGAAGTCGTCAACGCAGGCGGCCGGGCTGTCTACGGCCGTCACGCCTTTTTTGCCCAGCCCGGCCAGCTCGCCGATATCCGCGCCGGCCAGCGAGCTGCCGGGAGCGACGATGCCGGCGGCCAGGGTGGTCTCGGCGTTTTGCGCTACGGCGTGGACCAGCGTGCGGCCCATGCGGCCGGCAACGCCGACAATGGCAATACGAGTCATGTAAGCTCCTGCAAAAAATAAACCAGGGCGCCCAGTATAGCAAAAGCCGCTCAGCGACCGGCCCGGCCGCTGGCCAAAAGCGCAATCGCCAGCATCACCAGGGCGCTGCCGGGCAGCCACACCCAGCCGATGGCCTCCGGCGTACGAACAAACAGCAGCAGCATGGAGACAAACGGCACCAGGTAGCTGTAGGCGGTCACCGCGCCCGGCGTCAGCGCGGCGGTGGCGCGCTGCATCAGCCAAAACGTCAGCGCGCTGGAGCCCAGCCCCAGATACACCAGCAGCAGTGCATCCTTTATGCCCATGGCGGCAAGCCCGTTGACGGGTTCAACTGCAAGCCCGAGCGCGCCGATCAGCATCCCGCCCGCTGCCAGGCTCCAAAAGGTACGCACCGCGGCGGAGTCGGCCAGCCGGCCGCTGGCAAGCCCCCATTTGCTGATGACCGGGTACAGCGCCGAGGCCACACAGCCGAGGAAGAACACCGCCTCGCCCCGGCCAAACTGCAGCGCGCCGCCCTGCACCACGGCTTCAGCCAACGCCAGCAGCAGTGCCCCGCCGGCCCCCAGCAAAAGTACCGCCGCCATGCGCCAGGCACGGCGCTCCACGCCCAGCAAAAGCCCCATGACGTAGGCCAAAAGCGGCACGGTCACGTAAAGCGTGGCCATGGAAAGCGCCGTGGCGTGGTGGGCCGCCCAGAACATGGCGCTGAAAAACCCCGCCAAACAAAGGCCCATCCCGGCGTAGAGCGGAAGTGCGCGCCACGCCGGCCAGAAATGCGGCGAGCGCCGGGCCAGCCACCAAAGCCCAGCGCAGGCAACGGCAAAGCGCAGCGCGGTCAGCAAAAGCGGCGGCAGTGTCTCAACCAGCCCGACCACGGGAAAAGAAAGGCCCACCAGCAGAGCCCACAGCAGCATCCCCACATGTTCACGCATCCGCGGCTCCCTGCATCAACGTCCGGTAAAAAAGACAAAAAAATGCCGGCACGCGCAGTGCCGGCATCCAAGAGTAGCGCAATGGGCTACCTTCAGGACTTCATATCTTCGAAGAACTTTTTCACGCCGTCGAAGAAATTGGTCTTCTTCGGCGAGTGATGCTGGCTGTTGCTGCTATTCAGGCTTTCCTGAAGCTTGCCCAGCAAATCTTTCTGCTCTTCATTGAGGTTGACCGGGGTTTCCACCACCACCTTGCACAGCAGATCACCCTGGGCGCCGCCGCGTACCGGCTTGATGCCCTTGCCGCGCATGCGGAACAGCTTTCCGGTCTGGGTTTCAGCGGGCACCTTGAGCTTCACCCGGCCTTCCAGCGTAGGCACTTCCAGCTCGCCGCCGAGTGCGGCGTCGACAAAGTTGATCGGCACCTCGCACTGCAGGTGGCGGCCGTCGCGCTCGAAAATCGGGTGCGGCTTGATCGCCACCTGAACATAGAGATCCCCCGGCGGGCCGCCGTTAATGCCGGCTTCGCCTTCGGCGTTGAGGCGGATGCGGTCTCCGGTATCCACGCCGGCGGGAATTTTCACCGACAGCGTGCGGGTCTCGCGCACGCGGCCTTCGCCGTTACACTTGTGACACGGCACCTTGATGTGCTCGCCGCCGCCGTGACAGGTCGGGCAGGTTTGCTGCACGGCAAAAAAGCCCTGCTGCATGCGCACCTGGCCGATGCCCTGACAGGTGGGGCAGGTTTCCTTGGTGGAGCCCGGCTCGGCGCCGTCGCCGTCGCAGCGGTCACAGTTGATATGGCGCGGCACGCGGATATCCACGCTGGTGCCGGCCACGGCCTGTTCGAGATCCAGCTCAAGGTTATAGCGCAGATCAGAGCCGCGCGCCGGGGCGTTGGGGCCGCGACGCCGGCCGCCGCCGCCAAAGATATCGCCGAACACGTCGCCGAAAATATCGCTGAAGTCGCCGCCACCGCCGCCGAAGCCGCCGCCGCCAAAGCCGCCGGCCTGGCCGTCTACGCCGGCATGGCCGAACTGGTCGTAGGCGCCGCGCTTTTCGCTGTCGGACAGCACTTCGTAGGCTTCGGATACCTCGCGGAATTTCTCCGCGGCCGTGTCGTCGTCCGGGTTTCGATCGGGGTGATACTTTTGCGCCAGGCGGCGGTAGGCCTTTTTGATCTCTTTTTGATCGGCCCCTTTATCGACCCCCAGGACGTCATAATAATCGCGTTTGGACATGGGTCCTACGCCTCCTGGTTAGCGTGAGCAGTGGTTGGCCTGGACGCTACTAAAGCGCGGCCTGCGCAAACAGCAACGCGGGAGTTGCCCCCCGCGTCACCGCTTGCCGTCACAGAAAGTGCGTTATTGCTTTTTCTGGTCGTCGTTGACTTCTTCGTACTCGGCGTCAACCACGTCGTCTTCCTGCTTGGCGCTGGCGTCTTCGCCGCCTTCAGCGCCGGCCTGCTGGCCTTCCTGCTCGGCGTACATCTTCTGCGCCAGACCGCCGGATGCTTCGGTCAGCGCATCCAGCTTTTTCTGGATGTCTTCGGCGTCGTCGCCCTTGACCGCTTCTTCAAGCTCGGTGATCGCCGTTTCGATCTTTTGCTTCTCGTCGTCGGTGGCCTTGTCACCGGCTTCTTCCAGCGTCTTCTTCGTGGCGTGGATCATGCCGTCGGCCTGGTTGCGCAGCGTCACCAGCTCTTCGAACTTCTTGTCTTCCTCGGCGTGCGCTTCGGCATCGCGCTCCATCTGCTCGATTTCTTCCTCGGTCAGACCGCTGGAGGCCTTGATGACGATGGACTGCTCCTTGCCGGTCGCCTTGTCCTTGGCTGAGACGTTGAGAATGCCGTTGGCGTCAAGGTCAAAGGCCACTTCAATCTGCGGCACGCCGCGGGGTGCCGGCGGAATGTCGGCCAGGTCAAAACGGCCCAGCGACTTGTTCTGCGATACCTGCTTGCGCTCACCCTGTACCGCGTGAATGGTCACGGCAGTCTGGTTGTCATCCGCGGTGGAGAAGGTTTGCGTCTTCTTCGTGGGGATGGTGGTGTTTTTCTCGATCAGCGGCGTCATTACGCCACCCATGGTTTCGATGCCCAGGGTGAGCGGGGTGACATCAAGCAGCAGCACGTCTTTCACGTCGCCGCCGAGCACGCCGCCCTGAATGGCAGCACCCACGGCCACGGCTTCGTCCGGGTTGACGTCCTTGCGGGCATCCTTGCCGAAGAATTCGGCGACTTTTTCCTGCACCTTGGGCATGCGGGTCTGGCCGCCGACGAGAATCACGTCGTCGACTTCAGACGCGGACAGGCCGGCATCCTTCAGCGAGGTCTTGCACGGCTCCAGCGAGCGCGTAACCAGCTCTTCGACCAGCGCTTCCAGCTTGGCGCGGGTCACCTTGACGTTAAGGTGCTTGGGACCGGTGTTGTCTGCGGTGATGTAGGGCAGGTTAACGTCGGTCTGCTGGGCGCTGGAAAGCTCGATCTTGGCTTTCTCGGCGGCTTCCTTGAGGCGCTGCATGGCCAGGTTATCGCCGGAAAGGTCCATGCCGCTGTCGGACTTGAACTGCTCAACCAGATAGTTGATCAGGGCCAGATCAAAGTCTTCGCCGCCGAGGAAGGTGTCGCCGTTGGTGGCCAGCACCTCGAACTGGGTTTCGCCGTCAACGTCGGCGACTTCGATAATGGAGATATCGAAGGTGCCGCCGCCCAGGTCGTACACCGCGATGGTGCGATCGCCGCGGGACTTGTCCATGCCGTAGGCAAGTGCTGCCGCCGTGGGCTCGTTGATGATGCGCTTGACTTCCAGACCGGCAATGCGGCCGGCATCCTTGGTGGCCTGGCGCTGGCTGTCGTTGAAGTAGGCCGGCACGGTAATGACCGCTTCGGTGACGTCTTCGCCCAAGTAGTCTTCGGCGGTGGACTTCATCTTCTTGAGGATTTCCGCGCTGGCCTGGGGCGGCGCCATCTTGTTGCCCTTCACTTCCACCCAGGCATCGCCGTTATCGGCCTTGGCGATCTTGTAGGGCACCATCTTGATGTCTTTTTGCACGACATCGTCGTCAAAACGGCGGCCGATCAGGCGCTTGATGGCGTAGATGGTGTTTTCCGGGTTGGTCACGGCCTGGCGCTTGGCCGCCTGACCGACCAGAATCTCGCCGTCTTCGGCGTAGGCGATGACGGACGGCGTTGTGCGGCCGCCTTCAGCGTTTTCGATGACCTTGGGGCTGTCGCCGTCGAGTACCGACAGGCAGGAGTTCGTCGTACCCAGGTCAATTCCGATAATGCGTCCCATAAGAAACCTCGAATTTGTTGGTGACGTGCCGCCCGGGCGGACGGCGTCGTGACAAAACAATGGCGTCTGCCAAATCGCGTGTTGGCGTTTACCGCCGGGTTGCCACGTTATCTGGGGGTTGCCGGCGGCATTTCAAGGGGGTTTATCGCGGTTCTATTCGGCTTTTTTGCTCACCACGACCATAGCCGGGCGCACCAGGCGGCCGTTGAGCCGGTACCCTTTCTGCATCACTTCCATGACCGTGTTGGGCTCCAGTTCCGGGTTGGGCACCATGGTCATGGCCTCGTGGACCTGCGGGTCAAAGGGCTCGCCGTGAGGGTCGATCTGCTCCACGCCGAACTTGCCCAGCACGTCCAGCTGCATTTTCAGCGTCATGGAGACGCCTTCGCGATGGGCTTCAGTGGCGTCTTCGCCCATGGCGTCAAGCGCTTTTTCCAGGCTGTCGATCACCGGCAAAAGCTCTTTGACGAACTTTTCCAGGGCAAACTTGCGCGCCTTTTCGGCGTCCTGCTCGGCTCGGCGGCGCACGTTTTGCGCCTCCGCGGCGGTGCGCATCGCCTGGTCTTTGGTGTCGGAAAGCTCCTGTTCCAGCTCTTCTACCTTGGCGGCGAGCATTTCTGCTTCGGGGTTGTCACTTTCCGCCTCGGTGCTGACGGTGTCGCCTTCATCGTCGATCAGGCTTTCCAGTTCACCTTCCGCCAAACGCTCTTCTGCCTTTTCCGCGGCGGCTTGCTGCTCCCCTTCGGGCGTCTGGGCGTCTTCTGCGGCGTGGCGTGCCTGCTCGTCGTCGAGCGGGGTCTGGGGATCTTTCGCCATGGGTATCTCCTGAAAAAGCGGCTGTGATGTCACTTGTTGGCGTATCGGGTCTGGGCGTTATATGGGGATGGTATGCGTCATCTCAAGTGCCACATTGTGGTATTGCGAGCCGGCGCCATCTACTGTATAAAAAAACAAAGACTTACGCTTTCTTCCTCTTTTCTTTTGCGCGTCTCACACTGGCGCACTGACACCATCCGGAGGCCCTATGCTGACGCAGCTCGCCATCCAGGACTTCGCCATCGTGGATGGCCTGGAGCTCGACCTCCAAAGCGGCATGACCGCCATCACCGGGGAAACCGGGGCGGGTAAATCCATTTTGCTCGGCGCGCTTGGCCTGTGTTTGGGCAGCCGCGCCGATGCCGGCAGCGTGCGCCACGGCTGCCAGCGGGCCGATCTTTCCGCGCGCTTTGATATTGCGCGCCTGCCCGCCGCCCGGGCCTGGCTTGCCGAACGCGAACTGCCCACTGACGAATGCCTGCTGCGCCGCGTGGTCAGCGCCGCCGGGCGCAGCAAGGCCTGGATCAACGGCCGGCCGGCCGCCATCAGCGACCTGAAGGCGCTGGGCGAACGGCTGATTCAGATTCACGGCCAGCACGCCCATCAGGCGCTGCTGCGCGAAGACACTCACCTGGCGCTGCTCGACGACTACGCCGGTCTCAATGACGACGCCGACGCGCTGGCCGCGGCTTTTCGCGACTGGCAGCACGCCCGGCGCCGGCTCAAGAGATTCCGCGATCAGGGTGATGAAATTCAGGCTCGGCGCCAGCTTTTGCGCTATCAGGTCGAAGAGCTCGACCAGCTCGCACTGGCCGACGACGAGCTGCCAGCCCTTGAAGACGAACAGCAAACCCTGGCCCACGCCGAGGATATTCTGCGCGATACGCAGTTTGCCGCCGACTGCTGCGAAAGTGACAGCGGCGGCGCGCTCACCCTGCTGCGGCAGGCCCACGGCCGGCTAAGCGAGCTGCCCGGCAGCGAAAAAGGAGCGCTGGCCAACACCTTGACCATGCTGGGTGACGCTCGCATCCAGCTGGAAGAAGCCGCCAGCGAGCTCAACCATATAGCCGCCAATACCGAGCTTGACCCCGAACGGCTGGCGTTTGTTGAAAACCGTTTGAGCGACGCGCATCGCATTGCGCGTAAACATCAGGTCGCCCCGGAAGAGATTCCCCGGCTTCATGCCAAACTCAGCGCCGAGCTGAACCGGCTCGACGCCGGCGATAACAGCCTGGATCGCCTGCACGAAGCCGCCAACGCGCGCGGTGAGCACTATCGGCAGCTGGCCAAGGCGCTGGGCGCGGCGCGGCGGCGCGCGGCGGGCGCGTTTGCCAGCGAAGTGCAGCAGCAGCTGGCGTTTCTGGCCATGGAAAAAGCCCGCTTTGATGTCCGGCTGCAAAGCCGTGACGCCCCGGCCGCCGAGGGGCTGGAGCGGGTGCAGTTCTACATCAGCGCCAACCCGGGCCAGCCGGCCCGGCCGCTGGCCAAGGTCGCCTCGGGCGGGGAGCTTTCACGCATCAGCCTGGCCATTCAAGTCGTGGCGGCCCGCCACTCCACTATTCCCAGCCTGATTTTTGACGAGGTCGACGTCGGCGTCTCCGGCGCCACGGCGGAAATCGTCGGCCAGCTGCTGCGCCGGCTGGGTGAAAACGGCCAGGTGATGACGGTCACCCACCTGCCCCAGGTCGCCGCCCAGGCCCATGCCCACCTGCACATCGAAAAGCACGCCCAGCGCAACACGACCCGCACGCGGATGGCACTGCTCGACGAAGGTGGCCGGGTCAGCGAGCTTGCCCGCATGCTTGGCGGCGTCAGCCTCTCCGATCAGACCCTGGCCCACGCCCGAGAAATGCTCCACTCAAGCCAGCGCCCGGCGCATTGACGACTTTTCTCAAGCTCATGGCTCAAGGCGCCTTCCCGCAAGGCGCCTTCCCGACCATAAAAAAAGGCCGCTAAAAGCGGCCTTGTCTCTACCGGAGTCGGGCGCCGGCTACAGCGTCAGCACCTTTTCGCCTCGGGCAATGCCGGAAACGCCGGTGCGCGCCACTTCAAGAATACCCAGCGGCGCCATGGCATGCTCAAACGCATCCAGCTTGGCGGCGTCCCCGGTAATCTGCACCGTGTAAAGGCTCGGTGTGACATCAACCACCTGGGCGCGGAAGATATCCGCGGTGCGCTTGACCTCGTCCCGGGCCGCCCCCAGCGCCTTGACCTTGACCAGCATCAGCTCGCGCTCGATGTGGTTGCCTTCGGTCAGATCCACCAGCTTGACCACGTCGATGAGCTTGTTCAGCTGCTTGGTGATCTGCTCGACCACGCGGTCGTCGCCGACGGTGGTCACGGTCAGCCGCGACAGCGAGGCGTCTTCGGTAGGCGCTACGTTAAGCGTTTCGATGTTGAAGTTGCGCTGCGAAAACAGACCGATCACACGCGACAGGGCACCCGGTTCGTTTTCCATCAGAATCGAGATGATATGACGCATTAGGTACGCTCCGTTTTAGACAGCAGCATGTCACGCATGGAGCCCAGCGGCACCTGCATCGGATAGACGTGCTCGAACGGATCGACCTTCACGTCGAGAAACACCAGCTCGTGCTTGTCAAGCAACATCCGCTCCAGGGCCGGCGCCAGCTCGTCGAGCGTGTTCACCGTAATCGCGGTGAAGCCGTAGGCCTGGGTCAGCAGGTGGAAATCAGGCATCGACTCCACATAGGAGTGCGCATGGCGAGACTTGTAGTTCAAGTCCTGCCACTGGCGCACCATGCCCAGCGAGGCGTTGTTCAGGTTGATGATCTTGACCCCGACGCCGTACTGCTTACAGGTGGACAGCTCCTGCATCATCATCTGAAAACTGCCCTCGCCGGTAATGCATACCACATCGTCATCCGGATAGTTCAGCTTGATGCCCATGGCCGCCGGAAAGCCAAAGCCCATGGTGCCAAGCCCGCCGGAGGTGATGAAACGGCGCGGTTTGTCAAAGCGGTAGTACTGGGCGGCAAACATCTGGTGCTGGCCCACATCGGTGGTGACGAAGGCTTCACCGCGGGTTTTTTCGCAGATGGCCTCGATCACTTCCTGGGGTTTTAATAGCTCGCCGACCTGCGACGGCTCGTAGCGCTTGCCTTCGCGCTCGGCGCGCCAGCCCTCGATCTGCTCCCACCAGTCGCTGATGGCGTCGGGATTGGCGATGTCCTTGCTCTGGACCAGGCTGATCATTTCGTTGATCACGCTGGAGGCCGGCCCGACGATGGGCACGTCGGCGTGTACGGTCTTGGAGATCGAGCTTGGGTCCACGTCCACATGGATGATCTTGGCCGTGGGGCAGAACTTGGAGACGTTGTTGGTCACCCGGTCGTCGAAGCGCGCGCCGATGGCAATCACCAGATCGGCATGGTGCATGGCCATGTTGGACTCGTACGCGCCGTGCATGCCCAGCCAGCCCAGGCACTGCCTATCGCTTTGCGGATAGGCGCCCATGCCCATCAGCGTGGTGGTGATCGGATAGCCGAGCTTTTGCACCAGATCCGTCAGGCCGGTGGCGGCATTGTCCAGCACCACGCCGCCGCCGGTATAAAACATCGGGCGACGCGCCTTGAGCATCAGCTCCACGGCTTTTTTGATCTGGCCGGTATGCCCGCGGGTCACCGGGTTGTACGAGCGCATTTTGACCTTTTTGGGGTAGACGTACTCGTAGCGCTCGGTGGGAGCGGTCATGTCCTTGGGAATATCCACCAACACCGGGCCCGGCCGGCCGGACGCGGCCAGGTAATACGCCTTTTTCAGCACCTCGGGAATTTCGGACGGGTGACGAATGGCAAAGCTGTGCTTGACGATGGGCCGGGTCACGCCAACGATGTCGGTTTCCTGAAAGGCGTCCTCGCCGATCAGGTGGCTGGCCACCTGGCCACACAGCACGACCATGGGAATGGAGTCCATGTAGGCGGTGGCAATGCCGGTCACCGCATTGGTCGCGCCCGGGCCGGAGGTCACCAGCACCGTACCCGGCCGGCCCGAGGCCCGGGCATAGCCGTCAGCGGCGTGGGTGGCGGCCTGTTCGTGACGCACCAGAATGTGCTTGACCTTGTCCTGGCGGAACAGCGCGTCATAGATGTGCAGCGCCGCCCCGCCGGGATAGCCGTAAATGTATTCAACGCCCTCATCTTGCAAGAAGCGGGCGATCATATCTGCGCCGGAAAGCAGTTCCACAGTGTATCTCCCCTGAAGGTCTCGAGTGCCATTGGCAGGCCGTTGCCCACCATGTCGAGTGCGGCGGTATGCCGCTGCCGGTTACGCCGGCACCTGATGCCAAACCCTGGCATGTGACCCGGTTAGGGTCTGCACTCTCTCACGGCGGTTTACCGCGTCGGGGCGTTGGCCAGGCTGGGCGGTAAGCCCTGCCCGGAAGTCCTTCGGCGGGTAGAGGCATCTTGACGCCTACCCTTCGCGCGGGGATAGGGGGTTGCCCGTGGGTTCCGCGCCCGCAAATCAGGAACCCTCAAGATTCCATTAGCGCTCTGGCTTGTCAACTGCCAGGGCCCGCCACGGCGGGAAAACGGACACAAAAACGCCCTGTCGCGGCGCACGACAGGGCGTTTAACGAACGCGCTCCGACGAAAGTGGCACCGCGGCATCAGGCGCCGCGGTGCCGCCTTCGCCGTGCTCAGGCGGTGGTAAAGCGCAGCGCGCCGTCTTCGGCGGTCACGCGGATAACGCTGCCCGGGGCAAAGTTGCCCGCCAGCAGCTCTTGGGCCAGCGGGTTTTCGATCCGGCTCTGGATCGCCCGCTTGAGCGGCCGGGCGCCGAACACCGGATCAAACCCGACCACTGCCAGCTGGGCCATGGCGTCATCGCTGACGTCAAGCCCCAGGTCGTGCTCGGCCAGACGCGCGCGCAGGTGCGCCAGCTGAATGCCGGCAATGGCCTGAATCTGCTCCTGGCCCAGCGCGTGGAAGACCACCACTTCGTCAATGCGGTTGATCAGCTCCGGGCGGAAGTGGTTGCCCACCGTCTCCATTACCGCGCTGCGCATGGCGTCGTAGTCGCCGCCGCCGGCATCGCTCTGGTCGCCGCCCATGCGCTGGATGATGTCTGAGCCCAGGTTCGAGGTCATCACAATCACGGTGTTGCGAAAGTCCACCGTGCGCCCCTGGCCGTCGGTCAAACGCCCGTCTTCCAGCACCTGAAGCAGGATGTTGAACACGTCTGCGTGGGCCTTTTCCACCTCGTCGAGCAGCAGCACCGAGTAGGGCTTGCGGCGCACCGCCTCGGTGAGGTAGCCGCCCTCCTCATAGCCCACGTAGCCCGGAGGCGCGCCGATCAGCCGGGCCACGGAGTGCTTTTCCATGAACTCGGACATATCCACCCGCACCATGGCCTCCTCGGTATCAAACAGGAAGGTGGCGAGCGCCTTGCACAGCTCGGTCTTGCCCACCCCGGTGGGGCCCAAAAACAGAAACGAGCCGTTAGGCCGGTGCGGGTCGGCAAGTCCGGCCCGGGAACGGCGCACGGCGTTGGATACCGCCTCCACGGCCTCTTTCTGGCCGATCACCCGCTCGTGCAGGGCGTCTTCCATGCGCAGCAGCTTGTCGCGCTCGCCTTCCAGCATCTTGGCCACGGGGATGCCCGTCCACCGCGACACCACCTCGGCGATTTCTTCTTCGGTGACGTTGGAGCGCAGCAGCTGATGGGTCGAGGTGTCGGCCTCTTCGCTTTCGCTGCTTTCGGCGATCTTTTTCTCAAGCGTAGGGATGGTGCCGTACTGGATCTCGGACATCCGCCCCAGGTCACCCTGGCGCCGGGCCTGCTCCATGTCCAGCCGCGCCTGTTCAAGCTCGGCCTTGAACTGGGCCGCGCCCTGGATGCTGGCCTTTTCCGCCTTCCAGATTTCGTCGAGATCGGCGTACTCGCGCTCCAGCTCGTGAATTTCCTCGTTGAGCGCGTCGAGGCGCTTTTGCGAGGCGGCGTCGGTTTCCTTCTTCAGCGCCTCGCGCTCCATCTTGAGCTGGATCAGCCGGCGGTCCAGCCGGTCCATTTCTTCGGGCTTGGAATCCAGCTCCATGCGGATGCGCGAGGCCGCCTCGTCCACCAGGTCGATGGCCTTGTCGGGCAGCTTGCGATCGGTGATGTAGCGGGTAGACAGCTTGGCCGCGGCGATGATCGCCGAGTCGGTGATGTCCACGCCGTGGTGGACTTCGTAGCGCTCCTTGAGCCCGCGCAGAATCGCCACGGTGTCTTCTTCGTTGGGCTCGTCGACCAGCACTTTCTGGAAGCGGCGCTCAAGGGCGGCGTCCTTTTCAATGTGCTGGCGGTATTCGTCCAGCGTGGTCGCGCCCACGCAGTGCAGCTCGCCCCGGGCCAGCGCCGGCTTGAGCATGTTGCCGGCGTCCATGGCACCGTCGGCCTTGCCCGCGCCGACCATGGTGTGCAGCTCGTCGATGAACAGAATCACCCGGCCTTCTTCCTCGCCGAGCTCCTTGAGCACGGCTTTCAGCCGCTCTTCAAACTCGCCGCGGAACTTGGCCCCGGCCAGCAGCGCGCCGATATCCAGCGCCAGCACGCGCTTGTCTTTCAGCCCCTCGGGCACCTCGCCGTTGACGATACGGCTGGCAAGGCCTTCGACAATGGCGGTCTTGCCCACGCCGGGATCGCCGATGAGCACCGGGTTGTTCTTGGTACGCCGCTGGAGCACCTGAACGGTGCGGCGAATCTCGTCGTCACGGCCGATCACCGGGTCAAGCTTGCCGTCCAGCGCCCGCTGGGTGAGATCCTGAGTGTACTTTTCCAGCGCCTCCCGGGACTCCTCGGCGTTGGCATCGGTGACGTTTTCGCCGCCGCGCACGTCGTCAATGGCGGTTTCCAGCGCCCGGCGTTCGATGCCGGCCTGCTTGAGCGCGCGGGCCACGTCGCCGCCGGCTTCCAGGGCGGCAAGCAGCACAAGCTCGGTGGCGATGAACTGATCGCCGCGCTTCTGGGCCTCGCGATCGGTGAGGTTGAAAAGCTTGATCAGCTCCTTGGACGGCTGCACATCGCCGTCGAACTGGCTGACCCGGGGCAGATCATCCACCTGGCGGCTCAGGGTATCGCGCAGAGTCGAGGCGCTGCCGCCGGCTTTTTCCACCAGCGACTTCACCCCGGTGTCGCTGCTGTCCATCAGCGTCAGCAGCAGGTGCGCCGGTGCCATCTGGTTGTGGCCGCGGCCCACGGCCAGCGACTGGGCATCGGCAATGGCGTTTTGCAGCTTGGCAGTAAACTTGTCGAATCGCATAAACGTGTCCTCCCGGCATGGCGCAGCGCTGGGATCGCTCGCCCGCACCGCGCCGGCCTTCCTTTTCGATCAACAGGCCGCCGGGCGAAATGCCGTCCGGCGGTATCGGTTTGCTTCTCTAGATGGCGGCAGCACAGAGGCGTTTCAAGAGATCAGGGGCTGTCCAGCCAGATAGCGCTGGCCATCCGTCCGGTCTGGCCGTTGTCGCGGCGGTAGGAATAAAAGCGCGGCTCGCTTGCGGTGCAGAAATGGCCGCCGCTCACCTCGTCGATGCCCAGCAGCGACAAGCGCAGCCGCGCCAGATGATAGAGATCGGCCATGTAGTGGCCCAGACGGTACGGGCTCGGATCAAAGGCGCCTTCGGCCTGGGGATGCACGGCAACGAAGGCATCAAACACCTCAGGGCCAACCTCGAACTGGGCATTGGAAATAGCCGGCCCCAGCCAGGCCATGACGTCCTCCGCCGGGGTGTTGAGTGCGGCCACCGTGGCTTCCAGCACGCCGCCGGCCAAGCCCCGCCAGCCGGCATGGGCCACGGCCACTCGCGTGCCGGCGCGGTTGCAGAAAAGGACCGGCAGGCAGTCGGCGGTGAGCACTACGCAGGCGTAGTCGGCGCTGTCGGCGACGGCGGCGTCGGCCTCGGGAATCTCGCTTTGCAGCGCGGTGCGCCGGGGATAGTGCTGCTGCACCCGGGCGCCGTGGGTCTGGCTAAGCCACAGAAACGGCCGCGCGTCGCCGACTTCCTTGCCCAGCAGGCGCCGGCAAAGAGCCACATGCTCGGCGTTGTCGCCTACGTGCGTGGCCACGTTGAAAGCGGCAAACGCGCCCTGGCTGGGGCCGGTTTCCCGGGTGGTGACGAACGCCCGCACGTTGGCCGGCGCCGGCCAGTCCGGGGTGATCAACGTCGGGCGCAGATCCGGCGCATCGCTCATTTCGTCCTCCCCCGCTTATCGCATGGTCTGGTGGTCTTCGCGCAGATAGTCCAGCAGCATCAGCAGGTCATCCGGCAGCGGTGCGCGAAAGGTCATCTCCTGACCGGTATGCGGGTGCTGGAACGCCAGCCGACGGGCGTGAAGCGCCTGGCGGGGAAACTCGCGCAAAATCTCCTTGAGCGGCTCCGCCGCCCCGGGGGGCAGTTTCGGCCGGCCGCCGTACAGCGCATCGCCAATCAGCGGATAGCAGGCGTGGGCCATGTGTACCCGTATCTGATGGGTGCGCCCGGTTTCCAGCCGGCAGCGCACGTGGGTATGGGTGCGAAAGCGCTCCACCACGCGAAAGTGCGTAACCGCCGGTTTGCCCGAGGCGTTGACCGCCTGACGCTTGCGATCCTTGGGATGGCGGCCGATAGGCGCATCCACCGTGGCCCCGGCCACCGGCGTGCCGATCGCCACGGCGTCGTACTGGCGCGAGACCGTACGCGCCTGCAGCTGCTCGACCAGCGCGGCCTGGGCGGGCAGCGTTTTGGCAATCATCAAAAGCCCGGTAGTGTCCTTGTCCAGCCGGTGGACAATCCCCGCCCGGGGGATTTCGGCAAGCGCCGGATGATGGTGCAAAAGCGCGTTGAGCAGCGTGCCGTCAGGGTTGCCGGCGGCGGGGTGCACCACCATGCCGGCGGGCTTGTTGACGATCAGCAGGTGGTCGTCTTCAAACACCACGTCGAGGGGGATGTTTTGGGCCACGAAACGCTGCTCGTCTTCCAGCGTGGCGTGAAGCGCCAGGGTTTCCTCGCCGTGAAGCCGGGCCTTGGGCTTGGCGCGGGCGCCGTCCACGGTCAGCTCGCCGCGGTTGATCCAGGTTTTCAACCGCTGGCGCGAGTACTCGCCGAACAGCTCAGCGGCGGCCTGATCCAGCCGCGCACCGGCAAGGCAGGCCGGCACGCGCGCGGTGGCGTCAACGGTGCGGGTCATAGCATTTCCTTGAGCCTCGGGCAGCGCCGACGATGCCTGCGTTTTGCCGCGAGGTGTTTTATAGTGTGTCAACTGCGTCCATTCTACCACGGCCATCGCCGCATTTCGGTGATCCAGGCTTGATTGTCACGAGGAACTTCATGCGCGCTTTTTCCGCAGCGACCCGCCTTGGCGCCGTCGCGCTCAGCCTTACGCTACTCGCCGGCTGCGCCAGCAACGACACCGTGCCAGCCGACGGCGAAGGCAAGTACGCCAATACCAGCGAACGCGACCTCTACGAGCTCGCCCGCGACGCGCTCGACCGCAACCTCTACATGACCGCCATAGAGCGCCTGGAAGCGCTGGACAGCCGCTACCCGTTCGGCAAACACGCCGAACAGGCCCAGCTGGAGCTGATTTACGCCTACTACGAAAACAGCAAGTGGGAAGAAGCGCGCGCCGCGGCCAGCCGCTTCGTGCGCCTGCACCCGGACCACCCCCAGGCCGACTACGCCTACTATCTGCGCGGGCTGGCCGCCTGGCAGGCCGGGCGCTTCAGCCTGGAGCGGCTGCGCGTAATCGATATATCCAAGCGCGATCTGGGGGCCACGCGCGATGCGTACAACGACTTTCGCGATCTGCTGACCCGCTACCCGCAAAGCGACTACGCCCCGGACGCCCGCCAGCGCGTGGTTTACCTGCGCGATCTGCTGGCTCGCCACGAACTGCACGTGGCCGACTACTATCTGCGCCGCGGCGCCTATGTGGCGGCGGTGAAGCGCGGCCGCTGGGTGCTGGATCACTATCCTGAATCCAGCGCCAACGCCGACGCTCTGGCCACCATGATCGAAGGCTATCAGGGGCTGGGCATGGACGACCGCGCCCGCGAGGTGCTCAAGGTGCTCAAAGACAACGCCCCGAACCACGACCAGCTGAAAAACGACACCTTTCAGCCTCGTCATCTATAGCCGCGCTTTTGTTTGATCGTTGCCGACGCCGCGCCGTTGCGCTGCGGTGTCTGGCTTTGTGGACGCAACAGGGCTTATCGATACAATAGTTTTACAAAAATAGGCCGAAAAGGTAGTGTCTTGTGCAAAGCGTTCTGTGTAAGCCGCGTTCTGTACAAACCGTGTTCTGTATACGCCACTGTGCTAAGTGCCTGATCCAAAATATTCGTGCATAATGGGTGCCCAAATTTCTGACAAAAAGCGGACAGAATAATGGCAAGGCGCTTCGTCGAATCACTATCTGAATCTGAACTGCACACGCTGCTTTCTGCTTATCACCATGGTGAGAAGTGCGCTCTGCGCCGTCGTGCCCATGCTATTTTGCTGAGTGATCAGGGTCATACAATCAACCAAATCAGTGAGATACTGCAGGTTCGCCGTGATGCCGTATCCATATGGCTCAAGAAGTGGGAAGTGTCGGGCCTCGACGGGTTGATCGACAAGCCACGGAGTGGACGCACACCGGCCCTAGATGATGCGGACCATCAGCGGCTACAGGAGCTGGTCGCTGAGCAACCCCATCAGCTTCGCTCCTTGCATGCCCGCTTTCAGGAAGAAACGGGGAAAATTGTTAGCCTGATCACGCTTCGTAGAGCGCTAAAAAAAACGGTTTCAGCTTCAAACGGATCCGGCATTCGCTGAAGGAACGGCGCAACGAAACGGATTTCCGCAACACCCAAGGCCTCATCAAGGTACTTCAGCAATGGGAAGATCTCGGTGACCATGAGCTCTACTATTTTGATGAATCAGGCTTTTCACAGTCGTCGTCAGTCCCTTACGCCTGGAGCCCTGTCGGCGAACCATGTGAGATAACGGCCTACTCACATAGCCGAAGGCTGAACGTGCTGGGATTCCTCAGCCGAGCGGGGAAATTGGTTTATCACACGACGACTGAGTCGGTCACCACGCAAATTGTTATCGAGGCGTTCGATCAGTTTGTGGCGCAGAAAGATCCCGATACCTTTGCTGTCGTGGTGCTTGATAACGCCAGCATGCATCGCTCCAAGGCCTTCAGGCGGAAGATACTTGAGTGGATGTCGCATCGCGTGCACCTGGTTTACCTATCGGCTTACTCACCAGAGCTGAACTTGATTGAGATACTGTGGCGGCAAATGAAGTATGCATGGTTGCCGCTGGGAGCCTATCTCTCTTTTGATCGCCTCTGTGATGAGGTACACCGCCTACTTGGTGGTTATGGCACTGAATACGCGATTAATTTTGAATAAGCACTTACATCGCTGGGCCCAGCGGCTGTCGTGACTGGCTTAATCACTGTGACTGACTTCGCCGTCGTGACTCCCTGTTGTGTTACACCATTGCGCTAAACCACTGTGCAGATAAGGAAATCTTATGTCCTCGCTGTATGCCCGCTTCGCCAACGCCAAGATTCGCACCCGACTGACAGTCGGCTTTGCGATACTGATCGTGCTGATGATCATTATCGCAACGGAAGGCATTTTCAAGGTCAACCAGATTGATCGAAACCTGACAACGATCAACGACGTCAACGATCTCAAGCAGTCCTATGCCGTCGACTGGCGCGGCAGCGTGCACGACCGCGCAATCGCCCTGCGCGATATCGTACTGACCGAAGACAGCAGCGACGTGCGCGCGCTCAAAAACGACATGCAGCGCCTGCGCAGCAATTACAGCGAGGCAACCGAAGGCATGCAAAAGGTGCTTTCAGAACATGCCGGCAGCCAGAAAGAGCAGACAATGCTGGAGCGCATAAGTGCCCAGCAGCAAACCGTACGCAACTTTACGCAAAAAGTGCTCAGCGCCCGCGACGCCGGCAACAGAGAAGGCGCCCGCGCCGTGCTGCTTGAACAGGCAGGGCCTGCGTATGCGCAATGGCTTGTTCGCATCAACGACTATATTGACCTGCAAGGCCGGCTGAACGACGCCACGACCACCAAAGCGCGTGAAACAGCGTCAGGGTTTCAGCTCGATATGGTGCTGCTGACCCTGTTCTCCGTCATCGTCGGGATCTTCATTGCCTGGCTGCTGTCGCGCCAGCTGCTGCGTGAACTGGGCGCTGAACCCTATGAAGTGAAAAAATTCGCCGAAGCCGTCGGCCGTGGCGACCTCACCGCGCCCAACTACTTGAAACAGGGCGACCAGCACAGCATCATGGCCGCCCAGGTAGCGATGGCTCAGCAGCTGCAGGGCATTGTCGCCGAGGTGCGCACATCGGCTGAGGCCGTAGTCGATGACAGCGAACAGATCGCTGCAGGCAACAACGACCTTTCTTCACGGACGGAACAGCAGGCCAGCGCCCTGGCGCAAACCGCATCCGCAATGGAGCAGCTCAGCAGCACCGTCAAGCAAAACGCTGACAACTCAGCGCAGGCAAGCCAGGAAGCGGCCAGCGCCTCCAGCACGGCAACACAGGGCGGCGAGGCCGTTCAGCAGGTCGTCACGACCATGAATGAGCTCAACCAAAGCTCCCAGGAAATCGCCGGTATTATTTCCACCATCGACGCCATTGCCTTCCAAACCAACATTCTGGCTCTGAACGCCTCGGTAGAAGCGGCGCGTGCCGGCGAACACGGCCGCGGCTTTGCCGTTGTCGCCTCTGAAGTACGCAAGCTTGCGCAGCGCAGCGCCGATGCCGCCCGGGACATCAACGAGCTGATCTCCAGCAACCTTGAGCGTGTCAACAACGGCAACGCGCGCGCTGAGGAAGCCGGTGAATCCACCAAGGAAATCGTGGCAGCTATTGCCCGCGTCACCGACATCATGCAGGAAATCAGCAACGCCAGCGCCGAACAAAGCGACGGCGTGCAGGAAGTCGGGCAAGCCGTCACCGAAATGGATCACGTCACCCAGCAAAACGCGGGCCTGGTGCAGGAAAGCGCCAAGTCGGCCAACAACCTGCGTCAAAACGCGCATCAGCTGATTGATTCGATGTCCAACTTCAAGCTTCCCGATACGGCCACGAGCCGCATATCGGCAGCGGGGCAAAGCAGCGCGCCGGCACCGACGCACCAAGCGCCGTCCGCGCTGCCTGAATCCCAGTGGGAAAGCTTTTAACGCTGCCGCCTGCCTCAACGCTCCGGCCTACAGCGCCCTGCCATGCGTGCAACCGCAAGGCAGGGCATAAAGCACAGCGTGCTATTCTCCCGGCTGCCAGCCGTTGACCAGCGGGTAGCGCCGATCGCGGCCAAAACCGCGCGGGGTTACCCGCACACCCACCGGCGCCTGGCGGCGCTTGTACTCGCAGCGATCCACCAGCTTGATCACCTGATAGACATCTTCACTGGCAAAGCCGGCAGCGATAATCGCCTCGGCGCTCATATCACCTTCGATATAACGCTGCAAAACGGCGTCCAGCACGTCATAGTCGGGCAGCGAATCGCTGTCCTGCTGGTCCGGGGCCAACTCCGCCGAAGGCGCCCGCTCAATCACCCGCTCGGGGATAGCCGGCGACTGCGTATTGCGCCAGCGGGCCAGGCGATACACCCAGGTCTTGTAGACATCCTTGATGGCGTTATAGCCGCCGACCATATCGCCGTACAGCGTGGTATAGCCCACGGCCATTTCGCTTTTGTTGCCGCTGGCCAGCACCATCAGGCCCTTTTTATTGGATATCGCCATGAGCAGCACCCCGCGGCAGCGGGCCTGCAGGTTCTCCTCGGTGGTATCGCGCTCGGTGCCCTCGAACACCCCGGCAAGCGAGGTCATGAAGGATTCCACCATGGGTTCGATGGGCAAAACCTCGTAATGCACGCCCAGCATGTCGGCCTGGCGCGCGGCGTCTTCCCGGGATATATCGGCGGTGTAGTGATACGGCATCATCACCGCCTGAACGCGCTGGGGCCCCAGCGCATCCACGGCAACGGCCAGCGAAAGCGCCGAGTCGATGCCGCCGGAAAGCCCCAGTACCACTCCGTTAAAGCCGCTTTTATTGACGTAGTCTCGAAGCCCTGTCACCAGCGCGCAGTACAGGTTTTCTTCAGGCGCGACGTCGGGCTCGACTTCGCCGGGCATGACCGTCCAGCCCGTAGCGCTTTGCCGGCGTAGCGACACCGGCATCAGCCCCGGCTGCCAGTACGGCGCCAGCACGGCAAGCTCGCCTTTCGCGTCCACGCAGCAGCTGCCGCCGTCGAACACCAGCTCGTCCTGGCCGCCGATGGCGTTAACGTACACAACCGGACGCTGCGCCTGTGCCGCCCGATCTTCCAGCAGGCGCAGACGTTCAGCGGGCTTGTCCTGATGGTACGGCGAGGCGTTGAGGCTGACGATGACATCGGCACCGGCGGCGCTGAGCGCTTTTGTCGGCGCCTCATGCCACAGGTCTTCACAGATCAGCAGGCCCAGCCGGACCCCCTTGTGTTCATGGATCAGCGGCTCGCTGCCGGCGGCGAAATAGCGCTGCTCGTCGAACACCAGGCGGTTGGGCAGCACCTGCTTGGCGTACTCGGCCTCCCAGCGGCCGTTGTACAGCACGCCGGCCAGGTTATAGCGCTTGCCTTCGCGCACGCCGGGATAGCCGATGATGACCAGCACGTCCCGAGCCACTTTTTCTGCCAACAGGCCCCGAGCCTTGCGCAGGCGCGCCTCAAGCGCGGGGCGCAGCAGCAGGTCTTCCGGCGGATAGCCGGACAAAAACAGCTCGGGAAACACCACGATATCCGCACCATGTTCGATGCGCGCCTCGCGCACGGCTTCAGCGGCCCGGGCGGCGTTGCCCGGAATATCTCCCACCAGGGGGTCGAACTGCGCCATCACCAGGGTTAACTCTTGCATGGGCGTTGGTACTCTTGAAATGGATACTCTTGAAACGGGCAATCTTGAAATGGGCACTCTTGAAGATCGGAAGTCGACAAAGCCGGCACCGGCAGCGCGGGATATACCGCCGACTCAAGCGTTGACCGCTATTTTTGCGCGGCGTCTTGTGGCATTGTCCCGCAAGCACTGCCGGCTGGCAAAGGCCAGACGCGCATGACCCCGGGAGACACTAAGGATGAACCTCTTGATCATTCGGCTGATACTTTTTGGCGTCATTTTTTTCGCCGGCCTGAAGCTTTACGGCATCTACCGCGAATGGAAACTTGACCGCGAAGCCCGCCTGGAACGCGAACACCGCCACGAAGGCGGGCAAATGGTGCGCTGCCGCTGGTGCGACGTGCACGTCCCGGAAAGCGAGGCGCTGCGCGAACGCGCCGAATGGTTCTGCTGCTCGGCCCACCGCGACCGCTTTTTCGCCGAGCAGGATGAGGCTTCGCGCTAGCCTTCGGCCGGCCCGGCCCGCCGGCGTCAGCGTTGGCTTACGCTTTCTGTCCGCTTTGTCTTATACCCACACCAACGTGCGCTTCTAGCCTGACAGTCAGGCAGGGTGCCCCGCCACGGCCGGCAGCGGCACCCTTTCTGGCACAAACGGCGCTGCACCGCAGCGCACAGGGAAGGGAGAAGCGCCATGGAAACGGCCGCTCAGCGCGGGTTCACGCTCGTCGAACTACTGGTGATCATGGCCCTGATCGCCACGCTGGCAGGCGTGGGCTATCCGCAAATGCGCGGTTTTGCCGCGCGCAGCAGCCAGCAGGCCGCGGTAAGCCAGCTGCAAAGCGCGCTGGCGCTGGCGCGACATACGGCCATCACGCGTCGCGAAGCGGTGTTTCTGTGCCCCCCGGGCGGATGACCGAAACGCCTGCGATACGGACTG
Source organism: Halomonas cibimaris (assembly GCF_055379665.1). Taxonomy (NCBI): domain Bacteria; kingdom Pseudomonadati; phylum Pseudomonadota; class Gammaproteobacteria; order Oceanospirillales; family Halomonadaceae; genus Halomonas; species Halomonas cibimaris. The sequence goes on along the minus strand of NZ_AP043828.1, from coordinate 1,324,434 downwards.
GAACAACGCGCTGATGGTCGTCGCCCAAAGCACCGCAGCGCCGATTGATGCCGAGCGCATTCTGCGTGTGCTGCCCGGCACTGACGCCGGCGTGACCTACAGCCGCGGCTGGCGGCGCATAAAGTTCAGCCGGCTGGGACACAGCAGCGGCTACAACGGCAAGTTTATCGTTTGCCGCGCCGGACGCCGGGCGCACAGCGGCACCCGGCTGGTGCTCAGCCAGCTGGGGCGCATTCGGATGGAAAAAATGACCTGCGCTGCAAGCCCGGCCACGGCCGGCGTTTGAGTCGGGCGCCGGCCGCCTTTTTTCAGGCCAGGCCGTCCAGATAGCGCTCGGCGTCGAGCGCTGCCATACAGCCGCTGCCCGCGGAGGTGATCGCCTGACGGTAGACGTGATCCATGACGTCGCCGGCGGCAAACACGCCGGGCACGCTGGTCGCGGTGGCGTTGCCCGAAAGGCCCGACGCCACCTCGATGTAGCCGTTGTTCATCTTCAGCTGGCCTTCGAACATGGCAGTGTTGGGGCTGTGGCCGATGGCGATAAACACCCCCGGTGCAGCAAGCTCTTGGGTACTGCCGTCTTTCGTGGAGGTCAGCCGCACCCCGGTCACGCCGGTATTGTCACCCAGCACCTCGTCCAGCGTCTGGTTCCATTCCAGTACCACCTTGCCTTCGGCGGCCTTCTCAAACAGCTTGTCCTGAAGAATTTTCTCGGCGCGCAGCGAGTCGCGACGGTGCACCAAAGTGACCTTCGAGGCGATATTGGCCAGGTACAGCGCTTCTTCCACGGCGGTATTGCCGCCGCCGACCACAACGACTTCCTGATTGCGGTAGAAAAAGCCGTCGCAGGTAGCACAGGCCGACACGCCCTGCCCCATGAACTGCTGCTCGGAGGGCAGCCCCAGATAGCGGGCGCTGGCGCCGGTGGCAATAATCAGCGCATCGCAGGTGTAAACGCCGTTGTCGCCGGTCAGGGTAAAGGGCCGCTCGCCCAGGCGAACGTCGTTGATGTGATCAAACAGCACCTCGGTATGAAAGCGTTCGGCGTGGGTTTTCATGCGCTCCATCAGCGCCGGGCCCTGCACGCCTTCAGCGTCGCCCGGCCAGTTATCCACATCAGTGGTGGTGGTAAGCTGGCCGCCGGCCTGCATGCCGGTAATCAATAGCGGCTGCAGATTGGCGCGCGCGGCATACACCGCCGCCGTATAGCCGGCCGGGCCGGAGCCGAGAATGATCAACCGTTCGTGTCGCGTTTCCATGAAACCACCTTTTCGTCAACGGGGTAACGGGGCACCCCACGTAATACGTCAAACAGCATCCTGATAAGCCGGGGCGCTGCACCAGAGCCCGTGCAGGGTGCCCCCGGCACGCCGGATACGCAAGCTCAGCGCCGGCCAAGCCTTAGCCATTGGGCGAAGATGCTTGAAACGCCCCTCGTCAGCACCCATCTACTATGGCTAGGATAAGCCATAGTAAAAAAAGCGGCTGCGAAAAAACAACGGCCGCCGTGGCGGTGCCAGCCCTTGATCCGTCACCGCCTGCGGCACACTTCGTTAACGCCTGCTACCAAGCTATCCGTGTCTAGTCAGCAGAGGAGAACGGCATGAGTCAGATACCTGATACGCGCCAGACGCTGGATGTCGGCGGTCAGACATACCATTACCACAGCCTTCCCAAGGCGGCTGAAACGCTGGGCAACATTGACCGCCTGCCCAAAACGCTCAAGATTTTGCTGGAAAACCAGCTGCGCTTCGCCGACGACGAAAGCGTCGAAGCCGACGACCTTCAAGCGCTGGTCGACTGGCAAAAACAAGGCAAGTCCAGCCGCGAGATCGGCTATCGCCCTGCCCGGGTGCTGATGCAGGACTTCACCGGCGTGCCCGGCGTGGTCGACCTGGCCTCCATGCGCAACGCCGTGCAAGCGCTCGGCGACGACCCCGCGCGCATCAACCCGCTGTCGCCGGTAGACCTGGTCATCGACCACTCGGTCATGGTCGACGAATTTGGCAACCCGCAAGCCTTTGCCAATAACGTCGAAATCGAGATGGAGCGCAACCGCGAACGCTACGAGTTTCTGCGCTGGGGCCAGCACGCCTTTGACAACTTCCGCGTGGTACCGCCGGGCACCGGCATCTGCCACCAGGTCAACCTGGAATACCTGGGCAAAACCGTCTGGAGCAAAGAAGAAGACGGCAAGACCTGGGCCTATCCGGATACCCTGGTGGGCACCGACTCCCACACCACCATGATCAACGGCCTGGGCGTACTCGGCTGGGGCGTGGGCGGTATCGAAGCCGAAGCCGCCATGCTCGGCCAGCCGGTATCGATGCTGATTCCCGAAGTCGTCGGCTTCAAGCTCACCGGCAAGCTGCGCGAAGGCATCACCGCCACCGACCTGGTGCTGACGGTCACCGAAATGCTGCGCGCCAAGGGCGTAGTGGGCAAATTCGTCGAGTTCTACGGCGACGGCCTGAAAGATCTGCCCCTGGCCGACCGCGCCACCATTGCCAACATGTCGCCGGAGTTTGGCGCCACCTGCGGCTTTTTCCCGGTGGACGAGGAAACCCTGCGCTACATGCGCCTGACCGGCCGCGAAGCAGAGCAGGTCGAGCTGATCGAAGCCTACGCCAAGGCCCAGGGCCTGTGGCGTGAACCCGGCGCCGAGCCGATCTTCAGCGACACCCTGGCGCTGGACATGGGCGACGTAGAGGCCAGCCTTGCCGGCCCCAAACGGCCCCAGGACCGGGTGGCGCTGGGCGACATGCCCGCCGCGTTCGCCAAGATCATGGAAAACGACAGCAACGGCACGCCCGCCGAAGAAAAAGGCCGGCTGTTCTCGGAAGGCGGCCAAACGGCCGTGGGCGTGGAGCGCAGCTACGAACACCCCACCAGCCAGTCCGTCAGCTACCGCGGCCAGGACTTCAAGCTCAACCCCGGTGCCGTGGTCATCGCCGCGATTACCTCGTGCACCAACACCTCCAACCCCAGCGTGATGATGGCCGCCGGCCTGCTCGCTCGCAACGCCCGCGAAAAAGGCCTGACCACCCAGCCCTGGGTCAAAACCTCGCTGGCACCGGGCTCCAAGGTGGTCACCGACTACCTGGCCGCCGCCGGGCTTAACGACGATCTCGACGCGCTGGGCTTCAACCTGGTGGGCTACGGCTGCACAACCTGTATCGGCAACTCCGGCCCGCTTCCCGACGAAATTGACAAAGCCATCAACGACGGCGATCTGACGGTGGCCTCGGTGCTTTCGGGCAACCGCAACTTTGAAGGTCGCATTCATCCGCAAATCAAGACCAACTGGCTGGCTTCACCGCCCCTGGTGGTGGCCTACGCACTGGCCGGCAACGTGCAGACCGACCTCAGCGCAGAGCCGCTGGGCAAGGACGGCGACGGCAACCCGGTCTATCTCAAGGATATCTGGCCAAGCCAGGCCGACATTGCCAAGGCCGTAGAGCAGGTCAACACCGAAATGTTCCACAAGGAATATTCCGCCGTGTTTGAAGGCGATGACACCTGGAAAGCCATCGATGTGCCCCAAAGCCAGGTCTACGAATGGCCGGATTCCACCTACATTCAGCATCCGCCCTTCTTTGAAGGCATGCAGCGCGAACCGGACGCCATCGAAGACGTGGCCAACGCCCGGGTGCTGGCCATGCTCGGCGACTCGGTCACCACCGACCACATCTCGCCGGCCGGTGCGATCAAGCCCGACAGCCCCGCCGGACGCTACCTGCAGGAAAACGGCGTCAAACCGGTGGATTTCAACTCCTACGGCTCGCGGCGCGGCAACCACGAAGTGATGATGCGCGGCACCTTCGCCAACGTGCGCATTCAAAACGAAATGCTCGACGGCGTAGTCGGCGGCGAAACCCGCCATGTGCCTTCAGGCGAGCAGATGGCGATCTACGACGCGGCGATGCAATACCAAAAAGAAGGCACGCCGCTGGTAGTGATTGCCGGCAAGGAATACGGCACCGGCTCTTCGCGTGACTGGGCCGCCAAGGGCACGCGCCTGCTGGGCGTGCGCGCCGTGCTCGCCGAGTCCTACGAGCGCATCCACCGTTCCAACCTCATCGGTATGGGCGTGGTACCGCTGCAGTTCCCCGAGGGCAAGGACCGTAAATCGCTGGGCCTGACCGGCGATGAGGAAATTTCGATCAGCGGTCTGGCCGACCTGACCCCGGGCAGCAGCGTCAAGGTCGTCATCAAAACGCCCAACGGCGACGAGCACCGGCTTGATGCCAAGTGCCGCATCGATACCGACAACGAGCTTGCCTACTACCGTCACGGCGGCATTTTGCACTACGTGCTGCGCAAGATGATCGGCGCGGCGTAAACCGCAAAGGTTCGTTCACCGCAAACCGTTCTTGCAAAACCGTTCGTTGCAAAACCGTTCTTGCAGAACAAAGCCCCCGCAGGCCATGCCTGCGGGGGCTTTTTGCTCAAACCCTGATCATCTTCGCTGCGCAGCGTTATATTGAACGGCGGCGATACTCACGGTACTCAGGCTCCCAGCAGTTGCACCGAATGGCGTCGCGCAGCCGGTTACCGTCGGTTTTCAGCGCCACGCCTTCATCCTGCGCCTGGGCGGCGACCTCAAAGGCGATCGCCATGCTGATCTCGCGGATACGCGACAGCGGCGGCAGCAGCGCGCCCTTGCCTTCCTTGACCAGCGGCGCTTCCCGCGCCAGCGCCCGGGATGCGCTCATCAGCATTTTATCTGTTACCCGGGAGGCCTTTGCGGCTACCACGCCAAGGCCGATGCCGGGAAAGATGTAAGCATTGTTGCACTGCGCAATGGGGATACTGCGACCGTTGTGAACGACCGGCGCAAAGGGGCTGCCGGTCGCTACCAGCGCAGCGCCGTCGGTCCAGCGGATGACGTCTTCGGGCACCGCTTCGGCCTGGGAGGTGGGGTTGGAAAGCGGGAAAATCACCGGGTTATCGCAGCCTTCGTGCATGGTGCGCACCACGCGCTCGGTAAAGATGCCCTTCTGCCCGCACACGCCAATCAGCACCGTCGGCTTGACCCGGGCAATCGTCTCATCCAGCTTTTGGCCGTCCCAGTCGGCCACCAGCGAGGCGTCGTGGGCCAGGCGGCGCTGAAAATCCCGGTGCCATGTTTGATCGTTGGTCATCAGCCCCTCGCGATCCACCATGAACACCCGGGCGCGGGCCTGCTCTTCGCTCAGCCCTTCGGCCTGCATCGCCACCACGGTCTGTTCAGCAATGCCGCAGCCGGCAGAGCCGCCGCCGACAAACACCACGCGCTGGTCGGCAAGGGTTTGCTTGCGTGCCCGGCAGGCGGCCATCAGCGTGCCGACCACCACTGCGGCGGTGCCCTGCACGTCGTCGTTAAAGCAGCACAGCTCGTCGCGGTAGCGCTCCAGCAGCGGCACGGCGTTGGCCTGGGCAAAGTCTTCAAACTGCAGCAGCACATTGGGCCAGCGGCGCTTGACCGCGGCAATGAACTCCGCCATGAAGGCATCGTACTCTTTTTGGGATACGCGCTTGTGGCGCCAGCCCATGTACATCGGGTCGTCGAGCAGCGCCTGATTGTTGGTGCCCACATCCAGCGTGATCGGCAGCGTATAGGCCGGGCTGATGCCGCCGCAGGCGGTATAAAGCGACAGTTTGCCGATGGGAATGCCCATACCGCCGATTCCCTGGTCGCCCAGTCCCAGAATACGCTCGCCGTCGGTGACCACAATCACCTTGACGTTATCCTTGGTTGCGCTGCGCAGGATATCGTCCATGTACTCACGATCCGGGTAGTTAATGAACAATCCCCGATGGTTACGATAGATGTTGGAAAATTCCTGGCACGCCTTGCCGACCGTAGGGGTATAGATAATCGGCAGCATTTCTTCCAGATGATCCGATACCAGGCGGAAGTACAGGGTTTCGTTGTCGTCTTGAATAGCGCGCAGATGAATATGGCGTTCAAGGTCGCTGTTGCACTGCTGGTACTGGCGATAGGCGCGCTCCAGCTGGTCCTCGATGGTTTCTTGATCCTGCGGCAACAGCCCGATGAGGTTAAACGCTACCCGTTCTTTCTGCGTAAAAGCGCTGCCCTTGTTCAACAAAGGCGTTTCCAGCAGGGCGGGACCGGCGTAGGGGATGTACAAGGGGCGTTGGCTCGTGGTCATGGCTACTCTCTACCAGGTGAATCGGCTACTCGTTGCGGCCGTGAAAACCGATTGTGGAAAACGTTTTTGAAAAAAATCCCGGCCAATGTAACACGCTGACGGCACAAAAAAACGGCATCATCCGCAGTTGGCATAGCGTATTGGCAACGCTACGACGTCTTGGCTACGGGCCGCTGTGCTGCCTCGCCGGTGAAAAAAAGCGGGCGCAGTTTAACCCCCAGCATATTGCCGGCAAAGGCCGCCACCGCCCACAGCCAGCCGTGCAGGCTGCCCGAGGCAATGCCGCTGAAATAGGCCCCGATGTTACAGCCAAAGGCCAGCCGTGCACCGTAGCCCAGCAGCAGCCCGCCGATCACCGCCGCCGCTATTGAACGCAGCGGAATACGGAAGTTCGGCGCAAAGCGCCCGGCAAGGCTCGCCGCCGCCAGCGCACCGAGCATGATACCCACGTTCATCACCGTAGTAATGTCGCCCCAGACGCTGGCATCCAGCGCAGCGGCGTTCCCCGGCGACTGCCAGTAGCCCCACTGGGTAACGTCGCCGCCCAGCAGCGAAAAGCCCTTGGCGCCCCACAGCGCAAACGCCGAGGTAATGCCCCAGGGCCGCCCGGCCAAAGCGAGGGTGGCAAAGTTCAAAAGCGCCAGCGCCACCGCGCCTGCCAGCAGCGGCCAAGGGCCGACCAGCAGCCGCTCAAAGCCGCGGCGCGCCACCAAAGGGGGGTGTTCCAGCTCGCCGTGGCGGCGCTTTTCCAGCACCACGGTCACCGCGGCAATGACGGCAAACAGCAAAAGGCTTATGGCCATGCCGCCGTAGGCGCCGCCGACGTCCACCAGCGATACCGGCGGCAGCGCCGGAAGCTCCGTCCAAAAGCGGAAGTGCGCCGTGCCGATCACCGAGCCCACAATGAAAAACACAAGCGTGATCAGCATCCGGGCATTGCCACCGCCGGCGGTAAACAGCGTGCCCGAGGCGCAGCCGCCGCCCAGCTGCATGCCCAGACCGAACAGAAAAGCGCCCACCAGCACTGAGATGCCCAGCGGGGCGACAAAGCCCTCTACCGCCACGCCGTTCAGCTGGCCCGCCCCAAGCGCGGGGAAGAACAGCACCACGGCCACGGCCAGCATCAGCATTTGCGCGCGCAGCCCGCGGCCGCGGCGCTTTATAATCAGTGCCCGCCAGGCCGAGGTAAAGCCGAAGGCGGCGTGATAGAGCACCATGCCCAACAGGCCACCCACGATCATTAAAAGGCCGGTATTGGCCGTAAACACAACGCCAATAAGCAAAGCGCCCAGCACAACAAGCGCCCCCGCCAGCATCGGCACGCGGTGGCGCGGCAGCGTCAGTGAAACAGTGGAAGAGGCGGTAGCCATCGTGATCACCCTCGATTGAAAAAGCGCCTGCCGGTGGGCAGGCGCTTTTGCGAATAGGCGGTCAGAATAGCGCCAGGTCAAGATAACGTAAAATGCTTTATCGTAGACTTTTAATTCCACAATGGAATATAGCCTATACGAAGCGCCCCAGCCCTACGGCCTTGCGGAGGTTTTCCATTGTGACCGTCGCTTCTTCCCGGGCACGTTCGGCGCCTTTTTCCAGCACGGCTTCAATATAGCCCGGGTCTTCCATCAGCGCATTATACCGCTCCCGGGGCGCGCTCAGGTGCGCGTTGAGCTGTTCAAACACCTGGTTTTTGGCCTCGCCCCAGCCAATGCCCTCGGCGTAGCATTCGCGCATGGCGCGGGTTTCTTCCGCCGAGGCAAAGGCCGAGTAGATCTGAAACAACGTGCAGCCTTCCGGATCCTTGGGCTCACCCGGCTCCAGCGAGTTGGTCTTGATCTTGCGCACCAGCTTTTGCAGCTTTTTCTCGGAGACGAACAGCGGAACGGTGTTGTTGTAGCTCTTGGACATCTTGCGCCCGTCGAGCCCGCCCAGCACCTCGACGCTTTCATCCACCACCGCCTCGGGCAGCGTGAAGTGCTGGCCCTTGTAGAGGTGGTTGAAGCGCCCGGCGATGTCCCGAGCCATCTCGATGTGCTGGATCTGGTCGCGGCCCACGGGTACGCGGTTGGCGTTGAACATTAAAATGTCCGCGGCCATCAGCACCGGGTAGCCGAAAAGCCCCATGGTCACGCCCTTGTCGGCGTCCTGGCTGCCGGCCTCTTCGTTTTCGGCCACCGCCGCCTTGTAGGCGTGGGCGCGGTTCATCAGCCCCTTGGCGCAGACGCAGGAAAGCATCCAGGTCAGCTCAGGGATCTCGCGGATGTCGGACTGGCGATAAAAGATCGCGTTGTCGGTATCCAGCCCCAGCGCCAGCCAGGTGGCGGCGATTTCCAGCCGCGACTGCTGCACGCGCTTGGGGTCCTGGCATTTGATCAGCGCGTGGTAGTCGGCCAGAAAGTAGAACGACTGCACGTCGGCGCACTGGCTGGCTTCGATGGCCGGCTTGATCGCACCGACGTAGTTGCCAAGATGGGGCGTGCCGGTGGTGGTGATGCCGGTCAGCACGCGGGTTTTGGGGGATTCGGTCATGGTTACGCACTTCTTCAGCAAGGTCAGGCGGCTATTGTCACACAGTTACGCGCATGGCTATAGCCGCCCGGCGGCTACTGCCAGGCGTCGACTGTCGGCTTGCCGCCGTCGCTCCCGTTGTGTAACGGCCCATCGAACCCACTGAATTTTGGGCAGCCATTACGACCGCTGCTGTCAAAGCGCTTAATGTAAGGGTCGGTTTCCAAGCCAACGTTTTTTCGTGCCATAAGCGACCCACAGAAGGTCATATTGGGGCTGTTTTCGATTTCCATATCCAGCTCATCACCGCTATAAAACCAACCTTTATATATTTTATCAATATCGTCAAAATAAATATCCATCTCGTCATCGGACATGATAAGCACGTTCCTAAGTCCCTGACTGGACATGGCATCAAACTCCAGCTTACCACCGGCAACAATAACGGTGTTGCTCAAATCAAGACCAATAGGATTGTTGTTCTCGCCGTCATCTTCGCCTTTTTCATCTCCTCCTTCAGCATCAAACACAACATCACCAGTAACAATGATATTTGACACCCCACCAGTGGCACTAAGATGAGCCGCCCCTTTTACCGTCAAATCTCCGTCAATAAATATCGTCGAATCTATTACCGTCAAAGAAGATTCAACAGTTACATCTTTATCAAAGTAGACAACTGAACGATAAATATATGCTTCAGCAACTACTAAATTTTTCTCACAAAACCGCTCAACATCAATAGCATAGCGAACACTGCAATTGGAATTTTTTTCAGAGTAACCGCCAAATCTACTTTTCTCTAACCTATTAAAGTAATTTTTAAAATTAAATTTAGGCACTTTTACATATTCGGTCGAAAACCCTGACTCTTCTATTTCTTCATTTTCGCGCTCTTCTTCAGAATCTTTAAACTCAACATCAAAATCATCCTCTTCGTCTTCTTCGCTTTCTTCTTCGTCTTCTTCTTCGTCCTCTTCATCATTGTCGTTGCTGCGAATTATGCCATAGAACGGTATATTTTTTTCCTCTGCTTCAACTTCAGCCTCTTCATCCGACAGTATGCCATAGTCGTTGAACTTGTCGGCAATTTCATCGGCAGATGATGTTGCAGAAGTAAAAGAGACCAAAGCGACACTTTGACTAATTACTTTTTCATTTTTTCCGCTATTGCCTACAACCGCACCAAATGCTACCCAGTGGTTACTGTTTGCTATAGCAAGAGGGAAATAAAAACATCTATCTTTATCTTCGCCTTCTTTGGCACAATCACCGTATTTTTTACCTTGCAATCTTTTATCATCGGCATCAACGTCGGCGTAGTCCAGCATTTTTACATCTTCGACAGCGCTGTCTTGAGTCAGATCAAGAATATCTAGATTATTCTTTCCTGCGCTTTCCTTGTATTCACGAACCTTCTTCACAGCTAGAGAAGCCGCCTGCTCGGCATTCATCTGCGCCTGGGCGGAGGCGCGGTAGTTGCCGGCCAGGCGCTCGTCGATTAGCGAGCTCTGCATTCCGGAAACGCCGACGATCATAGCGCCGGTTAAAAACGCCAGTACGATAACGAGGGCAGCACCTTGTTGTTTATTTCTCATGGTGCGTCACAACCTCCCCTATTGGGTTTAAATTTTCCGCTACCGTTGTAACACCTATCGTTATACATTCTTGTGCCGTCTTTATAGAAACCCTCATTATCAGGATCAGGAGATTTGCCATCGCCATCGTCGTCAAGGTACGCATTCAGCACCGGCTGGCGTTTGGCTACCCGGAATTTGATAGCCTTACCGCCTTTTTCCAGCGGCAGGGAAATCCTGACGACGTTCTGGCTAAAGTCAGGAGGATTTTCCAGCGCGCAGCTCTCGGGCGATAGTTCGGCGCTTTTCAGCGGACGCTGAAACGTAAGCAGCGGCTGGCCTTGTCTGGCGTCATCACTCAATGTGCATTCACACTGGTCGTCCTTGTCCTTATTTATCTGGCACTTCAATTTGTATTCGCCATCACCGCTGCGGATGCTTTCGCTCAGGGTGTGGGCGGCAAAAATCACCGCTTCCTGCTTACGGCTCAGCTCGTCCACCTTGTTGAAGGTTTGCAGGGTGGTGAGAAACAGCGAGCCGGCGCCCAGCACCACCAGGCTGCCGATGAGCAGCGCCACCATCAGCTCAACGAGGGTAAAACCGGCCTGGCGGGATGCGGGCATCATCAGTCTTCCTCTGGTTGCTCGGGCAGGCGCACGGTATACGTTACGGTGCCGTAGCCGTCGTCGTCTCCGGCGTTATCCAGCGTTACTGTAATCGTATAGGTGCAGCCTTCTGGCTTGATATCCATCGCTATGGCACTACGCAAAGGATTGGATGGCTTATCGCGTTGCCAGTCATTTTTCCAGTCGGGCTCTATCTCGCTGTGGAGCTCTTTGCAGTTTCCCGCCCCCTTTTCAAGCTGTTCCCACAGCCGTTCCTGAGCATCCACGGCGGCCAGCGTGGCGAGCGAGTGCTGATAGCTGCGGGTGGCGCTGTGCAGGGCGTTGAGCTGCATGGCGGCCGCGCCCATCAACCCCAGTGAGAGCACAACCAGCGCCACCAGCGCCTCAATCAGGGTAAAACCACGTTGGCGAATCATCGCGCCTCCCTGCGAACGCTGCCCGTTACGTTAACAAGGCGCTTCTCGTCATTCACGCCGCTGATATCTTCAGGCGGAGAGAACACCAGCCGGCAGCCGTCCGGGGTTATTGTCGGGCAGTCATCGATATTGGCAGTGCCCAGCGGCTCAAAAACCAGCGAAAAATTTTTGCTCGGCTTGCTCAGGTACTTCAGCTGGCCCGCACGGATAAGTTCATTACTGCCCTGCCAAGCGAGCCGATAGCACCACGAGGCGTAGCCGTAGCGCTCTTTTTCTTCATTCGTGACATCCGTGAGGCTCGTTTCGCCATCGCGGCAGCCCTCCGGGCGGCGTTCGGCCCGGTTTACCGCCGGCGGCATAAACTCGACCTCAACGTTGCGATGCAGCCGGATAGCATCGCTGCGCGCCAGCGCCAGCGCCGAAACGGCGGCGTTAGCGTCGGCATTCAGCCGCTGTCGCGCCAACAAGGTAGACCACGCCGGCGCCACCAGCGCTGCCAGAATGGCCGCTATCGCCAGGGTTACCAATAGTTCGACCAGCGTAAAGCCGCGCATCCTCCGCATTTACCAGCAGCCTTCGGGGAGTTGCGCGCCGCTGTCTTTCAGGGTAAGTGTTTCACAGCCGTCTTTGGCGCGTTTGCCGCCTTCAGCCACGATCTTGTAGGCGCCGCTGCCAAGGTCCAGGCGAAACCTAAACCCGTCGGTATACAGCTCGCTTGTGGCGTCATCCCTCTTGTCTTTGGCCGCTTCGCAGTCTTTATAGCTGTAGTTTTTGGTATAGCAGCGCTCAAGCTTTCCGGCGATCTCCAGCATAACGGCCTGGGCATCGGCGCGCTGGCTACGCTCGACGTATTGGGTATAGGCGGGGTAGGCGATGGCCGCCAGTATGCCGAGGATAACCACGACAACCAGCAGCTCAATCAGGGTGAAGCCGCGCTGGCGGCCGAACGGGCGATCCGCACGCAGCAAGAGGAAAGGGTAAGGCACGGCAAAAACTCCTTGCGGTCGGCGGTCGGCTCCTACGTTTTGAGTATGTCACAAACCGTTACGCGTTGCTTTAGCCTTGGCCATCAGCCCTTGGCAATCACGTCTTCGCGAAGCTCCCGCGGCATGGAAAACGTGATGTCTTCTTGTTGTCCGGCCAGCTCTTCGGGCAGGCTTGCACCCAGCGCGCGCAGCCGCTCGATGACGCCGCGGACCAGCACTTCCGGGGCACTGGCGCCGGCGGTCACGCCCACCTTGCCGATGCCGTCAAGCCAGCCGGCGTCAACCTGTTCGGCGTTATCAATCAGGTAGGCCGGCGCCCCCATGCGCTCGGCAAGCTCGCGCAGGCGGTTGGAGTTGGAGCTGTTGGGGCTGCCCACCACCAGCACCAGGTCACTCTCATCGGCCAGCTCGCGCACGGCATCCTGACGGTTTTGCGTGGCGTAGCAGATGTCGTTTTTGCGCGGCCCTTGAATGTCGGGAAAGCGCTCGCGCAGCGCATCAATAACCCGGGCGGTATCGTCCATGGACAGCGTGGTCTGGGTGACAAAGGCCAGCTTTTGCGGATTTTTGACCTCCAGATTTGCCACGTCGGCTTCGTCTTCCACCAGGTAGATGCGCCCGCCGTGGCTGGTGTCGTAGCGGCCCATGGTGCCTTCCACTTCGGGGTGGCCGTGGTGGCCGATCAAAATGCACTCGTGGCCGCGCTTGGCGTAGCGCAGCACTTCCATGTGGACCTTGGTGACCAGCGGGCAGGTGGCGTCGAAGACTTTCAGCCCCCGGCGCTCGGCGTCTTCCTGCACCGCGCGGGAGACCCCGTGAGCGGAAAAAATCACGATCACATCGTCAGGCACCTCGTCGAGCTCTTCGACGAACACCGCGCCGCGCTCGCGCAGGGTATCCACCACAAAGCGGTTGTGCACGACTTCGTGACGCACGTAGATGGGCGGGCCGAACACGTCCAGCGCGCGGTTGACGATGTCAATGGCACGATCCACGCCGGCGCAAAAGCCGCGCGGGTTGGCCAGCTTGATGGCTACCGGCTGCGCCTCTGCCGCGCCGGTCTGGGCAGGATGAATCTGCACGGAATCAGTTTGCATGGTCTCGCCTTGATGCCTGTGCATCGTTAATGGGTGACGGCGGGCGTTACCGTGATGACTTCCACCTCGAAGGTCAAGGTATGCCCGGCCAGCGGGTGGTTGAAGTCCACCTCAACGCGCTCGCCGTCGATCTGTTTGACCACGCCGGGCAGCTCGGTGCCTGCCTTGTCGGCAAACGACATGACCATACCGGGCTCAGGCACCTCCTCGCCGAAGTCTTCGCGCTTGAGAAACTGGATATTGTGCTCGTTGTGCTGGCCAAAGCCGTGCTCTGGCGCAATGCTAAAGCGCTCGTGGGCGCCGGGCGCAAGGCCCTTGAGCGGATGCTCAAACCCCGGCGGCAGGTTGCCATCGCCGAATTCGAAAGTGGCCGGCGCTTTGTCCTTGGTGGAATCCACCACGGTGCCGTCCTCAAGCTTCAGGGTGAAGTGCAGGGTAATTTCCATGCCTTCACCAATCACGTGATTGGCGGTTTCAGAGCGGGTGCTATCGGTCATGACTGCCTCGCATGCTTGGCGCGCCGCCGCTCGCCGACGATGGATTCCCAGATCAGGCCGAAGGCCCCAAGGGTAATGCCGATGTCGGCGACGTTGAACGCCGGGTAATACCAGCCGGCGGCGTGAAACGAAAGAAAATCCACCACGTAGCCGTACACCACGCGGTCGTAAAGGTTGCCCAGCGCCCCGCCGATAATCAGCGCCAACGCTGCGGCCAGGCGCTTTTCGTCCGCCTTCAGGCGGGTCAGCCACACGCCCAGCCCCGCGCAGGCCGCAACCGCAATGCCGGCAAACAGCCAGCGCTGCCAGCCCGGGTGGTCGGCTAAAAAGCTGAACGCCGCGCCGGTGTTGTGCAAAAGCGTGAGGTTGAAAAACGCCGTCACCTCTACCGGCTGAGCGTAGCCCAGAAAATGGCTGGCGGCGTACTTGGTCGCCAGATCCAGCCCCGCCACGGCCAGCGCCAGCCACAGCCAGCGCAGGGGGCGCTGCATCGGCTGAATGGGCGCCTGGCCGGCCCGCGGACTCTGCGTGGTCTGCGGATCAGGCATAGCGGCGCGTCTCGCCTTCGCCCTCGGGCAGGTTGGCAATGCAGCGCCCGCAGAGGTCGGCGTGTTCGGCGTGCCGGCCCACGTCCGGGCGGTGGTGCCAGCAGCGCTCGCACTTGGCGTGTTCGCTTGCGCTGACCGCGACTTTCAGCCCGTCAAGCTCGGTGGCTTCGGCGTCGCCGGCATCAATCAGCGGAGCCAGATGCACTTCGCTGGTGAGCATCACAAAGCGCAGCTCGTTGCCCAGCCGCTCAAGCGTGGCCTTGAGCGCGTCGTCTACGTACAGCGTCACCTCGGCGGCGAGGCTGCCCTTGATCACCTTGGCGTTGCGCGCGTCTTCCAGGCACTTGTTCACCGCGTTTTTGACCTCAAGCAGCTGCGCCCAGAACGCGCGGCCCATCTCGGCGTCTTCAGCAAGCGTGGAAAGGCCGGCGTAATACTCTTCCAGCAGCACGCTGTCGCCGCGCTTGCCGGGGATGTGCTCAAAGATTTCCTCGGCGGTGAACGACAGAATCGGCGCGACCCAGCGCGCAAGCGCCTCGACCACGTGGTACAGCGCGGTTTGCGCGCTGCGCCGGGCGAGCGAGTCGGTCTGGGTGGTGTACTGGCGGTCCTTGATCACGTCGAGGTAAAAGCCGCCCAGCTCGCCGGCGCAGAAGTTGTGCACCTGCTGGTAGACGTCAAGAAAGCGATATTCGTCATAGGCCGTCTCGATACGCGCCTGCAGCTGGGCGGCGCGGTCGATCACCCAGCGGTCCAGCGCCAGCATGTCGTCAAAGGCCACGGCGTCCTTCGCCGGGTCAAAGCCGGTGAGGTTGGCAAGCAGAAAGCGCGAGGTGTTGCGAATGCGGCGATAAACGTCGGCGGTGCGCTTGAGGATCTCGTCGGAGACCGCCATTTCACCGGAGTAGTCGGTAGACGCCACCCACAGGCGCAGAATATCCGCGCCCAGCTTGTCCATCACCTGCTGGGGGGCGACCACGTTGCCCGTGGACTTGGACATCTTGCGGCCCTTGGCATCCACGGTGAAGCCGTGGGTCAGAAGCTCGCGGTACGGCGGCCGGCCGTCGATGGCGCAGCCGGTGAGCAGCGACGAATGGAACCAGCCGCGGTGCTGGTCCGAGCCTTCCAGATACAGATCCGCCCGGGGGCCGGTCTCATGGCCGTGGGGGTGCGAGCCGCGCAGCACGTGGCGGTGGGTGGTGCCGGAGTCAAACCACACGTCCAGGGTATCGGTGACCTTTTCGTAATCCTCAGCTTCGGCGCCCAGAAGCTCCGCCGGCTCAAGGTTGAACCAGGCGTCGATGCCGCCCTGCTCGACCCGCCGGGCAGCTTCTTCGATCAGCCCTACGGTGCGCGGGTGCAGCTCGCCGGTCTGCCGGTGCAAAAACAGCGGCAGCGGCACGCCCCAGTTGCGCTGGCGGGAGATGCACCAGTCCGGGCGGTTGGCGATCATGGCGTGCAGCCGCGCCTGGCCCCAGCCCGGAGTGAATGCCGTGGCGTCCACGCCTTCCAGCGCCCGCTCGCGCAGGGTCTTGCCGTCCTTGCCGGCCAGATCCATGCCCACAAACCACTGGGCGGTGGCGCGGTAGATCACCGGCGTCTTGTGCCGCCAGCAGTGCATGTAGCTGTGGGTAATGGGGATGTGGGCCAGCAGCGCGCCTTCGTCGCGCAGCTTTTCCACGATGTGGGGATTGGCCTTCCAGATCATCTGGCCGCCGAAGTAGCCCAGATCATCCGCGTACACGCCGTTGCCCTGCACGGGGTTGAGCATGTCGTCAAAGCTCATGCCGTAGTCGCGGCAGGTGTTGAAGTCGTCCACCCCGTAGGACGGCGCCGAGTGGACGATGCCGGTGCTGCCCACTTCGCACTCAACGTAGTCGGCCAGATACACCGGCGACGAGCGCGCGTAGAGCGGATGACGAAAGCGGATCAGCTCCAGCGCCTTGCCCTGGGCGGTGGCGACCACGCTGCCCGCAAGGCCAAAGCGCTCCAGGCAGCTGTCTACCAGCTCCTCGGCGACCATCAAAAGGCGCTCGCCCACGTCCACCAGCGCATAGGTGAAGTCCGGATGCACGTTGAGCGCCTGGTTGGCGGGAATGGTCCAGGGCGTGGTGGTCCAGATGGCCACGGCGGCGGGCTTGGCAAGCTCGCTTAAGCCGAACGCCGCCGCCAGCTTGGCGGCGTCTTCAACGGGGAAGGCCACGTCGATGGCGTCGGATTTCTTGTCAGCGTATTCGACCTCGGCCTCGGCCAGCGCCGAGCCGCAGTCAAAGCACCAGTTGACGGGTTTTAAGCCCTTGAACACGTAGCCGGCCTCGACCATGGCGCCCAGCGCGCGGATCTCGCCGGCTTCGTTGGCGTAGTCCATGGAGCGGTAGGGGTTGTCCCAGTCGCCGACCACGCCCAGGCGGACAAACTCCGCTCGCTGGGTTTCAATCTGGGAGGCCGCATACTCGCGGCACAGCGTACGCGCGTGTGCAGGCGCGAGCTGCTTGCCGTGGGTGGTTTCCACCTTGTGCTCGATGGGCAGGCCGTGGCAGTCCCAGCCCGGCACGTAGGGCGCATCAAAACCGGCCAGGTTTTTCGACTTGACGATAATGTCTTTCAAAATCTTGTTGACGGCGTGGCCGATATGGATGCTGCCGTTGGCGTAGGGAGGGCCGTCGTGGAGCACAAACAGCGGCTTGCCCGCGCGCGCATCGCGCAGACGCTGGTAGATGCCCAGGTCCTGCCACTGCGACACGCGCCCCGGCTCGCGCTTGGGCAGCATGCCGCGCATGGGAAAATCGGTTTCAGGCAGGTTCAGCGTGTGCTTATAGTCCATAGTCCGGTCAGCCGTCGTTAGCGTCGGCGGCATTACCCGCCGAGGAAGAATCAAGGGAAAAAGGATCGGACAGCGCAGCCTGCCCCTCAAGCGGCGCCGACGCCAGCGGTAGCGCGCTGTCTGTGTTCAGAGAGGTCGCGGCCAGATAACGCCGCGCAGCGGCCTGGTCCCGGGCAATCTGGTTTTTCAGCGCCTGGAAATCGGCAAACTTGACCTCGCCGCGCAGCCGCGCACAGGGGATCACCGTCATCCGCCGGCCGTACAGATCGCCGTCAAAATCAAACAGGTGCACTTCCAGCGTGGGCCGCTTGGTGCCGCCCACCGTGGGGCGAAAGCCGACGTTGGCCACGCCTGCATAGCGCGCGCCGTCTTCGCGCTCGGCTACCACGGCAAACACCCCGCGCAGGGCCAGCGGGCGCGGCAAAAGCGGCAGGTTGGCCGTAGGCGCGCCGATGGTACGGCCCAGCTGCTGGTCGCGCACCACCCGGCCGTCCAGGCTGTAGGGGCGGCCCAGCAGCCGAGCGGCGGCGCAAAAGTTGCCGCTGGCAAGCAGCGTGCGCACCCGGGTGCTGGAGACGCGCTGGTTTTCTATCTCAAAGCTGCGGGTGTGCTCAACGCCAAAGCCGCACTCCCGGCCGACGCTTTCCAGCAGCGCAAAATCGCCCTGGCGGTCGCAGCCAAAACGAAAATCGTCACCCACCACCAGGTGCTTTACGCCAAGGCCGGCAAGCAGCACCCTATCGATAAACTCGCGCCCGGTCAGGCTGCGCAGGGCCTCGTTGAACGGCAGGCACAGCACCTGGTCCACGCCCTGGCGACGCAGCAGGCGGACTTTCTCACGCAGCCGGGTCAGGCGCGGCGGGGCCTGGTCGCCGGCGAAAAACTCCCGGGGCTGGGGCTCAAACACGACGACGGCAAGCGGCGCGCCAAGCCGTGCGGCGTGCTCGCGACACTGCTGCAAAATCGCCTGATGGCCGCGGTGCACGCCGTCAAAATTGCCGATGGTTGCCACGCAACCCCGATGGGACGCCGTTATATTGTGCAAACCTCGTAGGACGCGCATGCCACTCAAGCCTTTGATGATTTATCGCGACGTGAAACCGTCGATTATACCCCACCGCACGCTGCGTTCCAGCGTTTGGCCGGCGCTAGCCGTGCATCCGCAAATGCCGAAAACGCAGGCCCAGCAGCGTAAGCCAGGCAAAATATACCCCCATGCCAGCGGCAACCAGCAGCGCCACCCAGGCCGCCCGCCAGGTAAGCCCGGCATCAAACCAGGCCGGCACCCCGGGCACCAGCAAGCCAAGCACTGCGACCATCAGCGTACAGCCGCCCAGCAGCTGCACGGCAAAGCGCCCCCAGCCGGGCTGAAACACCAGCACACCGCAGCGGCGCAGCAAAAACGCCAGCAGGCCCGCGTTCAAAAAGGCCGACAGCGCCGTGGCCAGCGCCAGCCCGGCATGGGCCAGCGGCCAGATCAGCACAAGGTTAAACGCCATGTTGGCCACCATGGCCACAATACCTACTTTTACCGGCGTTTTGGTGTCCTGACGGGCAAAAAAGCCCGGAGCCAGCACCTTGATCAGCATGAACGCCGGCAGGCCCAGCGCATAGGCGCGCAGGCTCACCGCGGCCATGTGGATGTCCTGATCGGTCATCGCGCCGTAGTGGAAAAGCGTAATCAGCAGCGGCTCGGCCAGCACCGCCAGCGCCAGCGCCGCCGGCAGGCCCAGCAGCAGCACCATGCGCACGGCCCAGTCGAGCATCGCGGAAAAGTGCGCGGCTGACTGTTCGGCATGGCGACGAGACAGCGCCGGTAGAATCACCGTACCAATGGCAACGCCGAACACGCCCAGCGGCAGCTCCACCAGGCGATCCGAATAGTACAGCCACGACACGCTGCCGGCGGCCAAAAGCGAGGCCAGCACGGTATCCAGCAGCAGGTTGATCTGAGACACCGACACGCCGAACAGCGCCGGCGCCATCAGGCGCAGAATACGCCTGACGCCGGCATGGGCAAAGTTCGGCCAGGGCACCGGCAAAAGCCCCAGCCGCGCCAGAAACGGCACCTGAAACGCCAGCTGCGCCGCCCCGGCGATCAGCACGCCCCAGGCCAGGCTCATAGCCGGCACGTCCATCAGCGGAGTGAGCAACAGCGCCGCGCCAATCAGCGACAGGTTAAGCAGCACCGGGGTAAACGCCGGCACGGCAAAACGGCCCCATGTATTGAGCACGCTGCCGGCGAACGCTGTCAGCGAAATCAGCAGCAGGTAGGGAAACGTCAGCTGCAGCATGTCCGCCGTCAGCGCAAGCTTTTCGGGGTCGCGGCCAAAGCCCGGGGCAAAGATCCACGCCAGCCAGGGCGCGGCCAGCATGGCCAGCGCCGTCAACAGCGCCAGCACCGCGCCCAGGCTGCCGGCGGTGGCGTTTAACAGCTCACGCACCTCTTCCCGGGTGCGCCGGGCGGAATATTCCGACAGCACCGGCACAAACGCCTGGTTAAACGCCCCTTCGGCGAACAGGCGGCGCAAAAAATTGGGAATCTTGAAGGCGACGAAAAACGCATCCGCCCCGCTGCCGGCGCCCAGCAGCGCGGCGATCACTACGTCGCGCAAAAGCCCCATGACCCGCGACAGCATCGTCATGGTACTGACCACCAGCCCCGAGCCCATTAGCCCTTTGCGCGAAGGGGCGGCGTTAGCCGAGGTATCTGTGCTCATGGCATGCCTTTTGGCTTGGCGTTTTGCCGGTCGAAGGGATGGCTGTTTCAGGCACAAAAAAACCGGCCGCAGCCGGTTTTTTCGCAGGCGTCTGCCGGCTTACGCTGCCAGCGCCTTGATGCGCTTGTTCAGGCGGCTTTTCAGGCGCGCGGCCTTTTTCTTGGACAGCACGTCCTTGTCGGCAATGCGGTCGATCACCGGCTGCGCCTGCTGGAACGCCTCCATGGACTTGGCGTGATCGCCGGTTTCAACGGCCTTGAGCACACGCTTGACGTAGGTACGCACCATGCTGCGCTGGCTGGATTTCAGGGCACGACGCTGTTCGGCCTGACGGGCGCGCTTACGGGCTTGCTTGGTGTTCGCCACAGGGTATCTCCTTGGAGAATAGAGTTGCTCAAAATAGAGCTGTTAAAAAAATAAAGCTGTTAAAAAATGGAGCTGTTGAAATTAGGGCTGTTGGAAAAATAGCGCTGCCAAAGCACAGCGCTGCCGCTCACCAACAGCGTAACAGGTCGACGCTTGGCCGCCTGCTATACGGGCATGTCTGAGAGGATGGCGTAGTCTAGCACGCACTTTTCACACTGACCAGCGCCCGCCGGCGGGGCTTGTCCTGGGCTGGCGGGTCGGGTTAACCGCCGGCCTTCATCTGCGCATCCAGCGCATTGAACTGCTGGGTCAGATAAGAGCTGGTCTGGTTCATCTCGGCGATCATCCCGTCCAGCTGGCTGAACTGGGAGCGATAGCGCGAGATGGTACGGTCTACCGACTGTTCCATGCGCTCGTAGCGGTTGCCCAGCGAGTCCACCCGGCTTTCGGCGCCGCTGATAGCGCCCTGTACTGCGCCGTTGTCGCCCAGCATCTGACCTACCGAGCCGCCAAGCCGGGTGGCAAATCCTTCAGCGCCGTCGGTACCGGAGAAAAAGTCGGCCAGCGCCTGCTGGTTGTTGGCAATAACGTCGTCGAGCTTGTCGCTTTCAACCGAGAGCGTGCCGTCCTTGTCCAGCGCTATGCCGATATCGCTGAGCAAAGAGAAGTCACCGCCGGACTGCCCGGCGCCGCCGACCAGCCCTCGCAGGCGGGATTCCACCATGCGCACGGTGCTGTCGCCGTTGAGCTCGCCGGCCTGGCCGGTTTCGGCGTTGAACGAAGTCAGGCTGGCGGTGGTTTCCTTGAGGCTGTTGTAGGCCTTTACAAAACCGTTTACAGCCTCGCGCACGGCCAGAGTATCCTGCTCAATGGTTACCGTAGTTTCGCCGGTCTCTTTGAGGTTGAGCGTAACGCCCTGGATGGCATCTTCAACCTGGTTGTTGGGGCTGGTGATGCTGATGCCGTTGACATTCAGCTTGGCGTCGGTGCCGGCCTGCAGCGTGCCGCCATCCTCGACCGGGTTGCTATCGGCCGTTAGCCCGCTCAGGGTAAAGTTGGTGATGGAGGCGTCCGCGCCGGCTTCCCGCGAGCTTAGCGCCAAACGATAGCCGGTACCGTCGTTAATGACGGAAGCATCAACGCCGGCGTCTTCGTTGGCGTTGATGGCGTCGCGAATATCTTCAAGCGAGCTTCCCGCAGCGATTTTCATCGTCGTATCGTTGGCGCTCTTGCCAAAGCTCAGCGACAGCGTTTCCTCGGCGTTACCGGTCAACGGCGTCTCGACGCTATCAACGCTCTTGGAAGCCAGCGTGCCGCGCGAGGCAAGCGTCTCGACGTTGATCCGGTAGCTGCCGGGCATGGCTTCCTTGCCCGCCGCCGCGCCTGCGGAATCGCCGCTGACGCTGGCAGAGAGGCTGGAGTAAAGCTCGCTTTCTCCAAGCGTTTCGGCGGCGTCTTGCAGCTTGGAAAGCGCGCCTTCAAGCTTGCCAAAGGCCGATATTTTGGCGTCCTGGTTGGCGATTTGGCGCTCGACGGGCTTGAGTTTTTCGCGCTCTGCGTCCTTGAGCTGATCCAAAAGGCCGTTAAGGTCGAGGCCCGAGCCAATGCCTAGCGATGAAATCGTACCCATAGTTCAAGCCTTCCTTTTTGCGGCGCGGTGAAGCACCGCGCGCAACATGTTTGCTGTCTTGCGCCGCGCGCCTCTGCCCGTTATGGCCGCCCCGCTTGAATCAGCAGGATGCTTGTGCGTGTTCATTACCCAGGCTTGCGGCGCCTGATGGCTGTCTAGGGTAGTACATCGGCACGGGACTGGAAAACTTGACGCTGCCGGCCCGCTTTATTGTTTTATTTTGTAACCGCCGGAAATCCGCGCGCTTTCTTCGGCGCGGCCGTCCAGATCTACGCCATCAGCTGTGAAATAACTATACCCAAAAGGGCTAACTTCTTAAAAAATCACCGAACGGGCGCGTTCCATGCCGCTTATCGTTCGCTTTTCTAACATATCTTATTGGCTCCCCGGCTGCTAACATCAGGAACGTTTCTACACCCCTCCCGATGTCCGACCGTAAGGAAAAACGTCGTCATGTCTCAGCCGTTTTCGCTTCTGCGCCAGCCGCGTCTATCGCGCCGCTGGCTTTTTCTGTTGCTTGTGCCTTTGCTGCTCACCAGCCTGCCCGCTCAGGCCATCAGCGGCGAGCTTGACCTGACCGGCTCAGGCATCGGGCTGTTGGCCGTCGCTATCTTCGTGCTTGCCTATCTGCTGGTCATTGCCGAAGAAAAAATCCATATGCGCAAGTCAAAGCCGGTGCTGGTGGCGGCGGGCATCATCTGGGGGCTGATCGGCTGGGTCTACGTGCAAAACGGCATGTCCGCCGAGTCAGAGAGCGCCTTTCGCGAGACGCTGCTGGAATTTACCGAGCTGATGCTGTTTTTGCTGGTGGCGATGACCTACATCAACGCCATGGAAGAGCGGCGCGTTTTCGATACCCTGCGCTCGTGGATGCTGCGCAAGGGCTTTAACTATCGCTCGCTGTTCTGGCTGACCGGCGGGCTGGCCTTTGTGCTCTCGCCCATTGCCGACAACCTGACCACCGCACTGCTGATGTGCGCGGTGGTCACCAAGGTCGCGGAAAACGACAAGCGCTTTATCAACCTGGCGTGCATCAACATTGTAGTGGCCGCCAACGCCGGCGGTGCGTTCAGCCCGTTTGGCGATATCACCACGCTGATGGTGTGGCAGGCAGGGCTGGTGGAATTCCAGCAGTTTTTTATTCTGTTTGTGCCGTCGCTGGTCAACTTTTTGGTGCCGGCGATCATCATGAGCCTGTTTATCAAGCGCGAAAAGCCCGGCAGCGTCTACGAAGACGTATGGCTCAAGCGCGGGGCCCGGCGCATCGTGCTGCTGTTTTTGTTGACCATTACCACCGCGGTGCTGTGCCATACGCTGCTGCATCTGCCGCCGGTGCTGGGCATGATGACAGGCCTTGGCTATCTGCAGTTTTTCGGCTATTACCTGCGCCGCAGCCTGCCGCGCTCGCTTGAGCGCAAGCGCGAGCGCTACAGCCGCCGGGGCGACAACAAAAAACTGACCCAGCTGGGCAGCGTGGTGCCGTTTGACGTGTTCAGCCGGGTCGCCCGGGCCGAGTGGGATACGCTGCTGTTTTTCTACGGCGTGGTGATGTGCGTCGGCGGGCTTGGCTTTATGGGCTATCTGGGCCTGCTGTCAGAAACCCTCTACGGCGGCTGGAGCGCCACCTGGGCCAACATCACGCTGGGTGCGGTGTCATCGCTGGTGGATAACATTCCGGTCATGTTTGCCGTGCTGACCATGGAGCCGGATATGTCCCAGGGCCACTGGCTGCTGATCACCCTGACCGCAGGCGTCGGTGGCAGCCTGCTGTCCATCGGCTCGGCGGCGGGTGTGGCCGTTATGGGCCAGGCGCGCGGGGCCTACACTTTCATGGGCCATCTGCGCTGGATGCCGGTTATTCTGCTGGGCTACATCGCCAGTATCGCGGTGCACATGTGGCTCAACGCCGGCAGCTTTGCCGGCGCCTGAAGCGCAAAGCCGGTCAGCCGGGCAGGCTGACCGGCCCGACACGTTCCACCACCCGCTGCCAGGCGACTTCAGCGTCAATGCGCTGCAAAAACGCATCAATGGCCGGATAATCGCCCAGCGCATGCGTCAGCGCCAGGGCCTGCAGCGGGAAACTCATCTGGATATCCGCCCCGCTGGGCCAGCCCGGCGCAAACGCACCGTGGCGTGCCAGGTGCGCTTCGATCATCGCCAGGTGCTGTTTGATCTGCGGCGTCAGAAAGCGCTGATTGACGGCCTTGTCGATGCCCTTGGCCACGGGCCGCACCGGCCACGGCGACTGCTTGGGCAGCTGGCCAAAGACCAGCTGCATGACCAGCAGCGGCATCAGTGAGCCCTCCGCGTAGTGCAGCCAGTAACGATAGTTCACCCAGCCGGCGGCATCGTCCGCTTCCGGCTGGCAGCGGCCCTCGCCGTAGCGCGCCAGCAGGTACTCGATAATCGCGCCGGATTCGGCCACGGTTTGCTCGCCGTCGGTGATCACCGGCGACTTGCCCAGCGGATGCACCCGTTTGAGCGCCTCGGGCGCCAGGCCGTCGGCCGTACGCCGATATTCCACCAGCGCGTAGTCCAGCTGCAGGGTTTCCAGCAGCCACACAATGCGGTGGGAGCGGGATTTTTCCAGATGGTGCAGTTGAATCATCGTACAGCTCCGGTTGACGGCCCGGCGGAATGCCCGGCCTCAGGCGCGCGTCAGCCGCTGAATGCGCTGAAATCGTCCGCCGGGTGAAAACGTCAGGCGAAAAACGCCGTGTACACCGTCGCGGCGGACCACACGGCGCAGCGCATCGGCAGGGAACACCACTCGCCGGCCGTCCAGGCTGCGGGTGCGCACGTTGGCAAAGCCGCCGTGGTAATACCCCAAGCATTCCTCATAGGTCAGATGAACCACCACGTCAATGCTTGGCATGTCAACGGCTACCGTGCTCGGGTGTCATCTACGCTACGGGCGCTGCGGTGATATCACGCCATTCACGGCGCAGCGGCCACTGCAGCAGCCATTCGGGCAGCGCTTCCGGGGGCATGGGCCGGGCAATGCCGTATCCCTGCGCCAGCATGCAGCCAAGCGACATCAGCGCCCGGGCGTGGTCCAGCGTTTCCACGCCTTCTGCCATCATGGGGTGGCAAAAACGGTTGGCCATGTAAATAACGCTTTCTACAATCGCCATGTCGTCAGGATCAACCAGCATATCGCGCACAAAGCTTTGATCCACTTTGATCAGGTTGACCGGCAGCTTTCGCAGATGGGTCAGCGAGGAAAACCCGGTGCCGAAGTCGTCCACGGCGAAGCTCACACCCAGCGCTCGGCAGCGGGCCATGGTATCCAGCGCCGTTTGAATGTCGTGCAGGGCAGCGCTTTCCAGCACTTCCAGCTTGAGCAGCGCAGGCGATACCTGCGGATAGCGCGCCAGCAGCTCGCCAAGCCGCTCGGTAAAGCGCTGGGTGAGCAGGTGCGTGGGGCTGATGTTGACGCTGATCGCAAGCGCTTTGTTTGCCTGATGCCAGTCGGCGAGCTGGCGCAGCGCAGCGTCAAGCACCCATTCGCCAAGATCCACTTCAAGCAGGGTGCCGTCAATGATCGGTAAAAATGCCGCCGGCGACAGCAGGCCGCGGTCAGGATGCTGCCAGCGTATCAGCGCTTCCACGCCGATCACGCGGCCGCTTTGCAGATCCACCTGGGGCTGGTAGTGCAGGCGCAGCTCGTTGTTTTCCAGCGCATCAAAAAACCGCTGGCGCTGCTCGTTACGCACCTGCAGCCAACGGTCGTGCTCTGAGTCGAATATATGAAAGCTGTCCCGGCCGCGCTGCTTGGCCCGATACATGGCCTGGTTGGCGTGGCGCAGCAGCACATCGCCCTGGGCTTTGTCCGCCGGGTATCGGGTCACACCCATGCTGGCGGACAGATACAAGCGTTTCCCTTCGACCATCAGCGGCTTGCGAATAACCGCCAGCAGCCGCTGAAAAAACGCCTCGTCGGCGTTTTGGCGCACCAGCAGAACAAACTCATCGCCGCCTACGCGGGCCAGCACGTCATCATCGCACAGCAGCTGGCCGATGCGCCGGGCGAAATCGGTCAGCAGCCCATCGCCCACTCGGCGGCTGAACGTTTCGTTGACCCGGCTGAAAAAATCGATATCCAGCGTGCAAACGGCAAGCGCCTGGCCGCTGCGGTCGGCATGCTCGATGGCGTCCTGAATGAGCCGGGTAAGCAGCTTTAAGCCGGGCAGCCCGGTAAGCGCATCGTAGTCGACATCGCAGCTGGGCGGTCGCATCTGGGAAACCAGGGACAGATCAGCCAGTACGATCACGTGTCGCACCAGCGTGCCCAGGGCATTGCGCACGCCTTTCACCGACATCACGCCCGGATAGCGCTCGCCGTCGCGGCGGCGGTAGGTCACCCGGCAGCGAGACGTGCCGTACCGGCGCACCTCGTCTTCGACCAGCGCCGCCCCGTCGCCTGCGTCCCGGGAAAACAGGAGAAAGGCGTTCGGCGTTGTGGCGTAGACGTCTTCAAGCGATAGACCGGTCAGTTCGATAAACGCAGGATTGACGTGGGTAATGCGGTTATCGGCGTCGGTGATGATCAGCGCTTCGTTTGCCTGGGCGAATACGTTTGCCGTCGCCTCGTCGCTGCTGGGGGAAGTGCTTTTCGGCTTTGTGCATTCTGGCATTGACCGGCACATGCCGCAGGCTCCTTATCTCCATCCGGCCCGGTACCCATCAGCGCGGGCAGCCGGTTCCGGAACGTTGTTGTTGGCAGGGCGATATTGCTGGCCCGTCAGTATCGTACCGGCACAAACGAAGAGGCAACGGCCATATCGCGCCCGCGACGCTTGGCCGCATACAGCGCCTGGTCGGCACGGCTTACCAGCGCCCGGCGGGTTTCTCCGGGAATGTACTCGGCCACGCCGATGCTGACGGTAATGCTGTGCTGGCCCAGAGGCCGCTGGCGCACGGCATTCAGGATGCGTTCGGCAAGCCGCCAGGCGCCGCTGCGGTCCGTTGCGTGCAGCAGCACTGCAAACTCTTCGCCGCCCCAGCGGGCAAACACGTCGCTGGCGCGCAGGCAGCCCTCGATGCGTCCGGCCAGCTGCTGGAGCACCACGTCGCCCTGGGCGTGCCCGTAGATATCGTTGATCTGTTTGAAGTGATCAATATCAAACATCAGCAGGGAAAATACGCCGCGGTCCCGGGCGCTTTCCGCTACGTAACGCGCCAGCGCATCGTCAAAGGCACGGCGGTTGTACGCGCCGGTCAAGTGATCATGCATGGCCCGGGCTTTCAGCTCGCGCTCCAGGCGCTTGCGCTCGGCAATATCATGAAACACGGAGACGTAGTGGCGCACTTGGCTGGGATCGTCGGGTACTGCGGTGATCGACTGCCAGAGCGGATAGATATCGCCGTTTTTGTTGCGATTCCAGATCTCTCCCTGCCAGTGGCCGGTATCCCGCAGGCTTTGCCATAGCTGCCGGTAAAAAGCGCGGTCATGCCGGCCGGATTTGAACAGCCGCGGTGTTTTACCGATAACTTCGTGGTCACGGTAGCCGGTGATCTCGGTAAACGCGCGGTTAGCGCGGCGAATGATCATATCGGCATCGGTAATGAAAGTGGCCTGGCCGGTATCAAACGCCGCCGCCATCAGGCGCAGCTCACGCTCCTGTTCGCGGCGCAGGGTGATGTCTTCCTTTACGGTAACGAAACTTACAACCTTGCCGGCGGCGTCTTTTACCGGGGTGATGGTCTGGGCCTCCCAGTAAAGCTCGCCGCTCTTGCGCCGGTTGAGCAGCTCACCCTGCCACACGTTGCCCGCGCGCAGCGTGGCCCACAGCGTGTCGTATACGTCATTGGGCGTCTGCCCTGACTGAATCAGCGCCGGCGTTTGCCCCAGCAGCTCATCGCGGCGGTAGCCGGTGATCTGCAAAAAACGCTGATTGACAAACTCGATATAGCCGTTGGCATCGGTAATCGCTGTGGCGGCCGGGCTCTGCTCCACGGCAATATAAAGCTGGTTAAAACGCCGGCGCAGATCGGCGACGTCTTCCCCCAAGACCTGCTGCAGAGATGGTTCCGTCATCGCTGTCACTCTCCTGTTCGTCCCAAGGCCAGACTACTCCGCCGCGCGCACGACCACCAGGTTATCGCGGTGCACCAGCGAGCGCGCTTCCACGTAGCCCAAAAGCGCCTCGATCTGGTGGCTGGGCTTTCCGGCAATACGGCGCGCCTCGTCGGCGCCGTAGTTGGCCAGGCCCTTGGCTACCAGCGCGCCCTGCTCGTCTACGCAAGCTACCATATCGCCACGGCGAAAGGTGCCCTGCACCCGGCGCACGCCGACCGCCAGCAGGCTGGAGCCGCGCTCGCGCAGCACTTTCACCGCGCCGGCGTCCAAAACGAGCGTGCCGCGCACCTTGAGCTGGCCGGCCAGCCAGCGCTTGCGCGCGGCCAGCGGCGCCTGCACCGGGCGCAAAAGCGTGCCCTGCGTCTCGCCGTCCATCAGCCGGGTGAGGATATCCGGCTCGCGGCCGCTGGCAATCACCGTCACCGCGCCGGAGCGCGCAGCCAGCCTGGCCGCGCGCACCTTGGTGCTCATGCCGCCGCGCCCAAGCGCCCCGCCGTCGCCGGCCACCGCCGCCAGCCGCGGATCGTCGGCGCGGCCTTCGGCAATTAATTTGGCGCTCGGGTCGTGGCGCGGGTCGGCGTCAAACAGCCCTTCCTGATCGGTCAGCAGCAGCAGCGCGTCGGCTTCCAGCAGGTTGGCCACCAGCGCGCCCAGGGTGTCGTTGTCGCCAAAGCGGATTTCGTCGGTGACCACGGTATCGTTTTCGTTGACCACCGGCACCACGCGCATGTCCACCAGGGTGCGCAAGGCCGATAGCGCGTTCAGGTAGCGCTTGCGGTTGGAAAGATCGTCATGGGTCAGCAGAATCTGCGCGGTGAGAATCGCGTGGCGGGCAAAGTGCAGCTCGTAGCTCTGGGTCAGGCCGTTTTGCCCCACGGCGGCGGCGGCCTGCAGTTCGTGCACTTCGCTGGGGCGCGCCTGCCAGCCCAGCCGCAGCATGCCCGCCGCCACCGCGCCGGACGACACCAGCACAACCTCCACGCCGCGCCGGTGCAGCGCGGCGATCTGATCAACCCAGCGGCCGATGGCCACGTCATCCAGCCCGCGACCGTCATTGGTCAAAAGCGCGCTGCCGATCTTCACCACCACCCGGCGCCCCCGGGAGAGCGCCTCGCGCCCGGGCTGTTCATGGCTCACAGCACCCCTCCTTCGCCTGTCGCCCCGCACAAGGCGGCGCCGTCAGGGCGCGTATTCCACTTCCACGTCGTAATCGTCGTCGTCAAAGTCGTCATCATCGTCTTCGTCCCGGGGCTTGCGTTTGCGGCCCAGCCGGGCTTCGGTGCGCGCCACGGCCTCTTCTTCCATACGCCGGCGCATATCCTGCTCGCGGGCGCGGGCGGTTTCGTCTTCGTACTCCAGGCGCTGCTGCTCGTCAAGCCAGCGGTAGGCCGCCTGCACCAGCGGCCGGGTGCCGTCCTGGCTGATGGCCGAAAGGCAGAATACCGGGCCTTCCCAGCCCAGCGCCTCGACGATTTCTTTGGCGCGGGCGTCGCGCTCGTCCTCGGCCAGCAGGTCAAACTTGTTGAGCACCAGCCAGCGCGGGCGCTCGGCCAGCGCCGGGGAGAACTGCTCAAGCTCTCGGGCAATGGCCCGGGCGGATTCAACCGGGTCGGTTTCGTCAAACGGCGCGACGTCAACCACGTGCAGCAGCAGACGGGTGCGCGTGAGGTGCTTCAAAAAGCGCAGCCCCAGCCCCGCGCCTTCCGAGGCGCCTTCGATCAGCCCGGGAATGTCGGCCATCACGAAGTGCTCGTGCAGGCCAAGCTTGACCACGCCGAGGTTGGGCACAAGCGTGGTGAACGGGTAGTTGGCGACCTTGGGCTTGGCCGCCGAGACCGCGCGAATCAGCGTCGACTTGCCGGCGTTGGGCAGGCCCAGAAGCCCCACGTCGGCCATCACCTTCATTTCAAAGCGCAGGTTGCGCCGCTCGCCGTCGGTGCCGGGCGTGGTGCGCCGCGGGGCGCGATTGGTCGACGATTTGAAATGGATGTTGCCCAGCCCACGGCGGCCGCCCTGAGCCACCAGCACCACCTGGCCGGCCTCGGTGACGTCGGCAATCACCTCCAGGGTGTCTTCGTCGATCACCGTGGTGCCCACCGGCACCTTGACGTGCAGGTCATCGCCGGCGCGGCCGCTCATCTGGCGGCCCTGGCCGGGGCGGCCGTTTTCCGCCTTGTAAAAGCGCTGATATTTGAAATCGATCAGGGTATTGAGCGAGTCGTCGCCGATCAGCTGCACGCTGCCGCCGTGGCCGCCGTCGCCGCCGTCCGGCCCGCCCTTGGGCACGTATTTTTCGCGGCGAAAGCTCAAACAGCCGTTGCCGCCATTTCCCGCCTCGACAATGACCGAGGCTTCATCGAGAAACTGCATGGTTGTTGCTCCTGGCCGCTCTCGCCGCCGGTTGTCGCAAAGGATGCCTGGCCGGCATCTCTGGCATTTTGCGGCCTGCGCCTGAGTTCAACAAGGCAGACGCAGACAAAAAAGCCCCGCCGTGGCGGGGCTTTGTCTTCGCAGGCAGCGCTTTCGCTCAGGCGGAAACGACGCTGACGAACTTGCGGTTCTTCGGGCCTTTGGTCTCGAACTTGACCACGCCTTCGCCCAGGGCGAACAGGGTGTGGTCCTTGCCGATGCCAACGCCTGTGCCGGCGTGGAACTTGGTGCCGCGCTGGCGCACGATGATGTTGCCCGGCGTTACCGCCTGGCCACCAAAGAGTTTCACGCCGAGGCGTTTGGATTCACTGTCGCGACCGTTACGCGTGGAACCGGCGGCTTTCTTATGTGCCATGGATCAAATCCTCCTTTGGGGAATTGCCTTTACGCGGAAATTCCGGTGATTTTGACTTCGGTATACCACTGGCGATGGCCCTGGCGGGTCATGCTGTGCTTGCGGCGGCGGAACTTGATGATTTTGACCTTGTCACCGCGGCCGTGGTCGACCACTTCGGCGGTAACCTTGGCACCGCCGACCAGCGGCGTGCCCACTTTCACTTCGTTGCCGTCGTCTACCAGCAGCACCTGGTCAAACTCGATGGCGTCACCGGTGGGCAGCTCCAGCTTTTCCAGCTTGAGCGTCTGGCCTTCCTGAACGCGGTACTGTTTGCCACCGCTTTTGATTACTGCGTACATGTCTGTCTCCGAAACGGATTTTAATGGCGGCGTACCGCCCGGCTCATCGCGCCTGGCTCTTGTTCGATACGCGCACAATCGACCTGCGGCGAGTGGCGCCTCTTTTGGCAGCCATCTGACAGGGAGCATGACAAGCGGGCGCGCATTATAGCGAACTGGCACGGCCACCACAAACGCTTTGCCTTTTGCCTTCCGCTCTTTGGCCCCTTGCCCTTTGGCACTTGCCGCTGTGCGTCTAGCACGGGTCCATGGGCAGACACACCCGCTTGCGCGTGCCGCGCTGTGCCGCGCGCTCGGCTTCACGCGTGGCGTGGCCGGTGGCATCCACGCGGCGCAGCACCTGCCCGTTGCCCGAAACGCTGCCTTTCACCACGCGGGCATAGGCCACCTTCGGTGCGACGCGGGTCACTTCCACCTCGGCCTGCCAGGTTTCGTTTGCGCCAAGCGTTTCGCCGTGATACGGATCCTTATAGGCTTTGCCAATATCGTAAACGGCCCAGCGCTGGCCCGGCCGAACCATGCCCTGCCCCTGGTTGACGACCAGCCGGCCGGGCTCGCTTTCCACTACGCGCAGCGGATAGATGACGTTAAGGGCCTGAAACGTCAGCTCATCGCCCAGGCGGTCGTAGACCTGCTGCGCGAACCCGCCGCCGGCCGGCGCATCCACGCCCAGCGCCGCCGGTGAGGCGGTCAGCGTATGGCTCCACATCACCTGCCCGGTAGCGGGAATCACCACCCGCGCTTCCAGAGTGGCGACGCCTTCGCCCTGCCGGGAGCGCTCGCCGGTAATCGGATTGCTGATCTCTTTCATCGCCATATCGAACCCGGTCAAACGGGCCGTCAGCAGATAGTCAGCTCCCAGCTCGCGGCCGAGCATGGCTTTTTGGGCAAGCCCGGCACGCCCGGATGCCACAAAGCGCTGCTCGGCGGCGATGGCTCTGCGCATGTCCCGGTCGAGCACGTTAAAGCGCCGCGCGCTCACCAATGCACGCACCAGCGACTGGGTCAAACGGCGTGACACGTCGCCGGCGCTTTGCACCTGCCCGTTGAGCCGCAGCGACGCTGCATCCACCTCCACCGGATAAACCGCCAGCCGGCGCCGATTGGCCTGGGCGCCGCTGCCGGGCACACGGTACACCGGCAGCTGCACCTTCAGCCGCGCCCGCTGCCCGCCGCCGGCGGCCGGGGAGACGCTGACCACGCGATAGCCGCTGATCAGCCCGTCGCTTTTTACCTGTGTGGCGCTGGCGGTTTGTTGCCGGTGCGTCACGCTCGCTTCACGCCCGCTGCCATCGCGAACCGACAGCCGCTCCATGGAGCGGCGCAGCTCACGGCTTGCGTTCACCTGACCGCCGTGCACCTGGCGCACCGCTTCCCCCAGGGCGTTGAAGATGGCTTCTTCCCGGGTGGCGCCGGTGCTCTCGGCGCTCACGGTGCGCGTTTGTACGCCGGCGTGCGCCGATACGCCAAGGCCGAGCATCAGCCAGCCCAGCAGCAGCAAAACAGCGGCACGCATTACCACTCTCCGAAAGCGCCGGTAGCGCGCGAGCTTTCCGCCACGCCGCCGGCGTCTTTCCCGCCGGCGCTATCCGGCTGCTCTTGCGACGCCTTGGCAGCGCCCAGCCCTTGCGCCTTGGCTGAGGTGGCGGGCGACCAGTACTTTACATACCCCAGATAAGGATGGCCGGTAGTCGGATCCGTGGCGTTCCACTGGCCAACGGTCTGCACGCCCTGCAGGTGCGCCTGGGCTTCCGAGCGCAGCACGTTGTTGACCATGCGGCCGACGTTTGACGCGCTGAACTCACGCGCGGTGCCGTCGGCCCGCGTTTCCTGCACGCGCTCACGCAGTTTGCGCCGGGAGCTTTTCTTTTGGCCCTGCACGGTCATGGTGGCAAACTGCGCCAGCCAGCCGTCCGCCATCAGCTGCGCGCTGGAACGTGCCGCTTCAAGCTCGGCGCTGATCTCGAACTCATCCATGGCGCCGCGCACCAGGGCCGGTGCGCCGGTGCCAAAGGCCATCAGCCCGTAGCGCCCCTGAGCATCGGCAATGGGCTGCACGCCAAAGTAGCCCAGCATCGGCTCGCCGGCTTCGATCTGCGGCTTTAGGCGCTGCTGGATCTGATCTACCGGAATGGCCTGGCCGGGTGCGACGTCACCGGTGCGCAGCTGGCGACCAAACTCGCTGAAGCGGTCAGACTTCACCACGACAACCGTCACGCGGCCGTTGTTGACGGGGCCGTCTCCGCCGACTTCTTCGATCACCCCGAAGATGCCGATACCGGACAGCTCGCCCATGGCCTGCCAGGTGGTTTGCGTGACGAACTCGTCGAAAAGCAGCTGCTCACGCTCGGCTATGTTGAGCTGCGGCAGGTTGCCGGTATCGCCGCCCAGCTCCTCGATCACGCGGTTGAGCGTTTGCACCGAGGCCTCGGCCAGACGGCTCGACAGGGCCTTCCCCAGGGCTTTGAGGCTGGTGGTGTCTTCCACTTCCTGCGGCAGGCCGTTTTGCATGAAGCGGTCGGCCATGGTCTTGCCCACGCGTACCGAGTCCTGGGCGACAAGCTCGCCCATTGCCTGCAAAAACGCTTCTTCGGTGGCAATCAGCCGCGCTTGGCTAAAATCAATGCTCGTCGGGTCGACGGCGATATCCTGACTGGCGACTACCAGGGTGCCGCCGGCGGGGTTATTGGGAGACTCGCCCTGCACCCAGCCCCTTTCGTTGAGAAACGCCTGGATTTTTTCGTCGCTTCTGGACACCTCGCCTACCGCCATGAACGGCGACGGCGGGGTGCTGGCCGCACGCTGCTGCGACGCGCTGGCCTGCTCGGCTACCGCTTGGTCCTGCGCCCACGCCGCCGGCAGCGCCAGCACCCAGCAGGTCAACGCGACACTTTGTATAACACGTTTCATAATCGTCCCTTTGATGCTTACCAGCTAACCGAGGCCGCCGAGCCGCGTTTGATGACCTGGGTTTCGTCTTCCCAGAATGCCAGCCCCGAGGCCAGATCCGTCAGCGACAGCTGCACGTAGTATTCCACCTGCTGATCGCCGCCGACTTGGCGGTTGCGCTGCAGAATCTTCCCGGACAGGCTCAAATCCGGCGCCTGCAGCGTGCCTTTGCGCTGCACCCCACGCTGATCAAACTCTTCCGAATCGCGCAGCGTGCGCGCCAGCATGTTCATTTCGTCCTCGGCGCCGTCAATGCCCACGGCCGTGGTGGTTACCACCCGGCCGGAGCGCAGCAGATCCACGCGGATCTTTTTGACCAGCTGGTCGGTGTCCAGGCGCTGCATGGTGTCGTTGACGATGCGGCTGACCACCATGACGTAGCGCCCGCCGTTGGGGTTATCCACCGCGCCGCTTGCCAGCATGGAGTCCACCGAGGCCGCCGCGGCACGTTCAAAGTCGCGGTAGTCAAGCGACATGCTGACGCTTCCCTGGTCGTTGTCCGTGTCGACATAGTGCGTTTGCGTGGCACAGCCGCTTAGCGCCAGCGCCAGGCCGGCCACCATTAACAGATACTTCATGACGTCACTTCCCTATTGCGATGATGCGTTTGCGCTACACGCTAAAAGGCAGCGCAGCAGCGCGGCCAGGTAACAGCCGCGGTATGGAAAAACGCTTAGCGGCTGGCCACGGCGGGCACGGCGCCCAGAGTCAGCTGCTCGCCGGGCTGCTCGCCCTGCAGGTCAATAAGCGATACCTGCGCCGGCCCCTGCTGGCTTGGGCGCTTGATGTAGACAAGCGTATACGGCCAGTCGGGCAAGGTAAGCTCGCCGAGCGGGCCGGCCTCGGTGCTCAGCGCAAGCGCACCGGAGGCCGGGCGGTCAAAACGCGTCGCCTCCCAGTGCGCCGGCGTTGCCTGCCAGCTGCGCAAATCCGCCCGCGTGGTGGTGGCTGCAAACAGCGCAGAGCCTAGCTGGCCCACGGCCCCCATCTCGTCGGCTGCGGTTTTCTGCACCAGCGCCTTGACTGCCGCCGAGGCAACCGCCCGGCCCAGCACGGCAGGAAAGCGCGACTGCATTTCGGTTTTGATCACTTTGCTCATCGGCGAGAACGCTTCCAGCGCAATCGGGCTGCCGTCGGCCTGCACCGCCAGCGTGTCGCGGTTGGCCGTGCGATTGCTGTAGCGCGGCAGGGCAATGCCGGTATAGGCGGGAACGGAGCTGTTGCCGTGGAAAAGCAGCAGCGGCACATCAAAGCGCGTCTCCTTGGCCACCGGGCCCAGGCCGTTTTCGTACAGCACCCAGACCTGCGGCGTCAGGCGTTGCCGCGACTGCCTGCCGGAGGCAAGCGCCTCGGCCAGCTCGGCATCGGCGCGCAGTGCCTTATTGCCCGGCGCCATATCGGCGACGCGCGAAAGCGACACGCTGGCCTTGTCCAGGTCGCCGCTGTCCCGGCTGGCCAGAAAGAAGAGGCCGTGAAGGTAGGTAGACGCCGGCACGATAAACTGCGAATAGACGTTCCACTGCGAGGTGCTGCCGTAGTGCTGAGCCACGCTTTGCTGCAGGGCGTCACTTTCCAGGCTGTCGCTGATGGATGCCTGCTCGGCGCTGTCACCGTCTTTCAGTGCGGCCTGCTGCGCGGCAATCTCATCGGCAAACGAGGCGACTGCCCGCCGGGTGCGGTCGTCAGCGCGATTGAACTCGATGCGGGCCAGATCACGCTGGCCTTGCTGCAAAAAAGACAGCCCCTTGTAGGTATTGACCAGCACGGTCTCGGCAAGCATCGGGGTGTAGTCACGCTCCGCGTCGTTGATCAGCACGGACATACCGCCTTCCAGCAGATTGGACGCCACCCCCGAGGTGTCATCGAGTTTCATGCCCGCCTCGGCTTCATCGTAAAGCGCAACGGCCTCGGCGTGGGCGCCCAGCATTCGCTTGGCTTCGGCCTGGTGGAGCACTTGCAGAAGGCGCTTGTCTTCTGCCTTTTTCGCGCCGCCAAATCCGGGTTTGGCCTTCATTGCCTCAGCGGCTGCCTGATAATCCCCTTGCACCCAGGAGGCGTTGAACGCCTCCATCTGGCTGCGCTGCTGGTAGGAAGAACAGCCCGCCAGCGCGGTGACGGCTGCCGCCAAAGCAACGGCCTTTATAGCTCCTTGCATCATGTTCCCTCATGTTTCCCTGGCAGGCGCTTCAACGCTCGTTTTCTGCACCCGCATCGTTACCGCCCTTCTCCAGAAGGGCACTTCAATACGCTTGTGGGCCGGCGGGACCGGCGCGCTGTCCATGCGCCGCTGCCACCCAGCCGCTGTGAGCCTACCACGCCCTTGGCACGCTGCCACGGCGCAAACGCATCGGCCGATCAAAAAAAACCTCCTCCGGAACGCGCCGGTACTGCCTTGACGCCCGGCAGGCGGCCCCATAGCATAAGCCACACATCACCCGGCGGCTTTGCCGTCTTCACCTGCCGCGATGAATACAATCCATGACCACCGACACCTCCGCCTGTACGCCTGCCAGTTCCTCCCCGCTGCACGCGGCGGTGGCCGATGACTTTGCCGCGGTCAACCGCACCATTACCCAGCAGCTAAGCTCACGGGTGCCGCTGGTCGAGGCCATCAGCGGCTACATCATTGACAGCGGCGGCAAGCGCCTGCGCCCGCTGCTGGTGCTGCTGGCCGCGCGCGCGCTGGGCTACGGCGGCGACAAGCACGTAACCCTTGCCACGCTGATCGAGTTCATGCACACCTCCACGCTTTTGCACGACGACGTGGTGGACGAGTCGCACCTGCGCCGGGGCAAGCAAACCGCCAACGACGCCTGGGGCAACGCGCCTTCGGTGCTGGTGGGGGATTTTCTCTACTCGCGCTCGTTTCAGATGATGGTCGACGTAGGCTCCATGCGCATCATGGAAATCCTCTCCGCTGCGACCTGCATCATCGCCGAAGGCGAAGTGCGCCAGCTGACCAACATCGGCAACCCGTCGATCAGCGAAGACGACTACTTCGCCACCATTCAAGGCAAGACCGCCCAGCTGTTCGAGGCGGCCACCCAAACCGGCGCCGTCATCGCCGGGGCCACCCCGGAACAGGAAGAGGCGCTTACGCGCTACGGCCGCTACCTGGGGCTGGCTTTTCAGCTGATGGATGATCTGCTCGACTATCAGGGCGACGCCGGGGCGATGGGCAAAAACGTCGGCGATGATCTGGCCGAAGGCAAGCCGACGCTGCCGCTTTTGCGTGCCATGGCCAAAGGCACGCCGGAACAGGCCAAGCTGATCCGCCAGGCCATCCGCAAGGGCGGGCTTGACCGGCTCGACGCGGTGCTTGAAATTGTCCACGCCACCGGCGCGCTGGACGATACCCGCGCCCGGGCAGAAGACATGGCCGCCAAGGCACTGGCTCAGCTGGACGTTTTGCCGGCAAGCGAATTTCGCGACACCATGGCCACGCTGGCCCGTACCGCAGTAGAGCGCACGGCATAAAGGGATCGTCGCCGCGTGACAACAAACGCTTGATAAAGCGCTGCGAGCGGCGTATAGTAGCCCACCAGTTGGCCGTAACGGCCGGCAGCATTTCGGAATATAGCTCAGCTTGGTAGAGCGCTGCCTTCGGGAGGCAGAGGTCGTAGGTTCGAATCCTGCTATTCCGACCAACATCAGAAAAAGGGCTTACGCTACGGCGTAAGCCCTTTTTTGTGGCTGCCTTTCCTGCACTGCGATGTTCCCTCGATCGCCGGCACCGATACCGCGCGTCCCGGTGCCGGTGCCAGCTCAGCGTCTAGAGCAGCTCTTTACGCAGCTGGGCCGGATCTTTGGGTGAAAGCAGGCCCGGGGCGACATCAAACACCGTGCGGGCGCCGGACTCGCCGCGTTTGGCCATGCGGTAGGCGGCACGGGCGTAGGCCACCAGCGCGCTGGCGGTGAACTCGGGGTTGCTGTCGAGCTTGAGCGAGTATTCAATCGACTGCCGGTTGCCGTCACCGGTCACGCCGCTGCGGATCACGAAGCCGCCGTGGGGCATGGCCGTATGTTCCCGGGCAAAGGTATCGTCGTCGATGAAGTGCACCACGCTGTCGTACTCGGCGAAGTAGTGCGGCATGGTGACGATGGCCTCGCGCACGGCGTCAGCGTCGGCCCCGTCTTCCAGCACCACGTAGCATTCGCGCACGTGCTTTTCCCGGGTGCTCAGCGTGGGCTGCTCGCCGCTGCGTACCCGGGCAATGGCGTCTTCAGAGGGCAGCGTGTACTGCACGCCCTTTTTCACGCCCTCAACGCTGCGCACGGCCTGGGAGTGCCCCTGGCTTAAGCCCTTGCCCCAGAACGAATAGGTCTCGCCCTCGGCCAGCACGGCTTCACCGAAGGCGCGGTTGAGCGAAAACAGGCCCGGGTCCCAGCCGATGGACATCATGGCCACGGTGCCGGCCTTTTTCGCCGGTGCGTCCAGCGCAGCGTAGTAGTCGTTGACCGTGGCGTGGGTGTCGAAGCTGTCCACGGTGGTGAAAAACTGCGCCAGAT
This sequence comes from Halomonas cibimaris, assembly GCF_055379665.1. NCBI lineage: Bacteria > Pseudomonadati > Pseudomonadota > Gammaproteobacteria > Oceanospirillales > Halomonadaceae > Halomonas > Halomonas cibimaris. Next base: position 1,285,821 of record NZ_AP043828.1, on the reverse strand, counting down.
GCGGCCCCTGCTCGGGCAAATCGGTCTTGGAGCCGCCGCACAGCACCATCACGTCGACCTCATCTTTGAACGTTTCCACCTCACTCATGGCGTACACCGGCACGCTTGGGTCCAGAAGCGTGACGCTTTCCGGGTCCCGGCGGCTGAATACGCCCACCAGCTGCATGTCAGGATTTTGCCGGAGCGCAGCTTCCACGCCGCGCCCGAGATTGCCGTAGCCGGCAATGGCGACTCGAATTTGATCGGCCATGTAACACGTTGCCTTTTGTCGATGAATGAAAGGGTGAAATTAGTCTGCCACGTTGAACACGCTTTTCAGGTAGTGCACGTATTCCGGATCGTGGGTGGCGGCCTTGCCCGGCTCGTCGGTGATCTTGGCCACCGGCTGGCCGTTGCACGAGACCATCTTGATCACGATATTCATGGGTTTCACCCCGGGCAGATCACAGGTCAGGTTGGTGCCGATGCCAAAGCTGGTGCGAATGCGCCCGGCAAGCGCCTTTCTGATGCTCATGGCGGTGTCGAAGGTAAGCCCGTCGCTGAAGATCAGCGTTTTGGTTTGCGGATCAATCCCCAGCTTTTCGTAGTGGCGAATGCACTTTTCGGCAAAAACCAAAGGGTCGCCGCTGTCGTGGCGCAGCCCGTCAAACAGCTTGGCAAAGTACAAATCGAAATCACCGAGAAAGGCGTCAAGCGTCACGGTGTCAGTGAGCGCGATGCCCAGATGGCCGCGGTATTCCTGCACCCAGGCTTCCAGCGCCGCACGCTGGCTGTCTACCAGCCGGCTACCCAGCTGCTGATGCGCCATGACCCATTCATGGGCCATGGTGCCCATGGGGGCCAGGTTATAACGCCGGGCCAGATCCACGTTGCTGGTGCCCACGAACTGGCCGGGAAACTCGTCCGCCAGCACCTCGATCACGGCCTCTTGAACCGGCTGAGACAGCCGCCGGCGCGTGCCGAAGTCGGCAAGGCGCAGGTCTGCCAGCTGCGACGGGGCATAGTCGCGGCGCAGCGCGGCAAACTTGTCGCGCAGCTGGCCAACGGCCTGATCCACGGTGGCGCCGGGGTAAAGCACCCGGTTACGCACCTCGCTGATAATCGCCAGAATCACAATCTCAAACAGAATGCTGTGGGTCCAGGGGCCGTCGATGACGATGCACAGGTCGGTGCCTTCCATGTGCATGGATACGTAGTCAGGGCAGAAGCGGTAAAGCTCAAGAAAGCGAATGAAATCCGGCGACATATAGGCAAAGCCGCCCAGATAGTCAGACTCGGCCGGCGACAGCGACAGCGAGCGCAGGCTTTCCACCTGCTCGCGGATCTGGTCCAGATAAGGGCTCAGGTCTTCAGCATTACGGCAGCGAAACTCCCAGACCACGCTGGCGTTGGCGTATTTATGATGCACCCCCTGCATCATGGTGAGCTTGTACCAGTCGGTATCCAGAAGTGAGGTGATGACCTGCCCCGGCGCGCGGTAGGTAGCCGCCATACAAATAACTCCCTGAGCGTAACGATTGATCTTGCGATAACAAAGTGGGGCGGGACAGCTAGCCGGCACGATGGCGCGGCAGCGGCTCAGCGGGCGCTTTGCGGCTGTCGGCGGCCGGGGCGCATCGCTCACCGGTCAGGCGGTACCATTCGGCTTCGTCCAGATAGTGCAGACACCAGCGGGAAAGTGCAGCGGCGCCCTCTTCCGCGCTGTATCGATTGCTGCGGTAGCAGCAGGCGATATCCAGCAGATCCTGCCGGGCAGTGCGCGCCCGGGCAGAGCCGCCGTGAACGCCGGTCAGCGGGCGACGCGGGTCATACGCTGCATGGGTCAGCGCATTCAGCCAATAGCCCAGCTCATGGGCCCGTATGCCGCCGTAAACTGCCACCTGAGCGCTCTCCTTTGCCGTGTTTTTATCCTGTGTTCAAGCCAACGTCGGCCTGCGCCGCCGACTACCGCCCGCATCCTCCTAGCGTGCCCGAAACCGGCATGGCTGTCACCTTCGCCGCCAAGGATGTGGCCCGTTCACTGCAAAACGTCATACAGGGCACCGAACGCCTCGCTTGGCAGCCGCCGGCGAACCCGCTAGGGTTTCATTACACGTCGGCGGCGCACTTGCGGCATCCGGCTCATCGGCACGCAACCGCGGGGCAATCATGATTACCGTTTACCTCTCTCACGGCCTGGAAAGCGGCCCCGGCGCGCTCAAGATGCAAGCGCTCAAGGGCATCGCCGAGCAGATTGACGACATAGAAGCCGTGGTGATGGACTATCGCACCCTGCCCGACCCTCGCGAACGGCTTTTGCATTTGCGCCACACGCGCCTTGCCCGCGGCGACGACCCGGCCCGCTGCATCATGGCCGGCTCCAGCCTCGGCGGTTGGCTCAGCGCCATGCTGGGTGCCGAACATGCCGTGCTGGGCTGTTTTCTGCTGGCCCCGGCGCTGGGGCTGGTCGACTACCCGGAGACCTCGCCGCTGCTCAGCGCTCAGACGACGCACATCATTCACGGCTGGCAGGACGACGTGATCGCCCCCGGCGCGGTGATCGACTACGCCCGAGAGCAGCGCCTGTCGCTGCGCCTGGTCGACGACGACCACCGCCTGCACGCAAGCCTGGCCCTCATCGGCGATGACTTCGCACGCTTTCTGCGCCACTGCCAGACCCTTGCCAACCGCGCCTGAGCCGGCTTTGCGCTGCTTCACTTCGCCTTCTCGCTTTCTCGCCTTCACCAACATCGTCAAGGATTGCCATGCGCCGATCACGCCTTTTACCGCTCGGGCTGATGCTTACCGCCTTCGCCGCACCCAGCCCCGCCGATGACTGCCTGACCCCGGGCGACTGGTGGCAGCACGAGGCCGTCACACCGGCCTCCCGCGTCATGGCCCAGGCCGCCGCCCAGGACGTGGTATTGATCGGCGAGCACCACGACCAAATCGCCCATCACCGCTTCGAACTTGCCACCCTAGCCGGCCTTGCCGCCCACCGCGACGACATGGTGATCGGCCTGGAAATGCTGCCCCGCAGCGCCCAGCCGGTGCTTGACGCCTGGGTCGCCGGCAAACTCAGCGAAGCCGCCCTGCTACGCCAAAGCCGCTGGGACGAGGTGTGGGGCTTTGAGGCGGCCATGTACCTGCCGATTTTCCACTTCGCGCGGATGAACCGCCTTCCGCTGATAGCGCTCAACATCGCCCCTGAGCTGCGCCGCCGGCTGGCCGACGACGGCTTTGACGCCGTGCCCGCCGCCGAGCGCCACGACATTGCCCCGCCCGCCGCGCCAACGCCGGCCTACCGCCAGCGCCTGCGCCGGGTATACGACGCCCACCCGCTGGAGCAGCCGTTTGCCACATTCCTGCGCGCCCAGCTGGCCTGGGACGCCGCCATGGCCGATGCCCTGGCCCGAGCCAGCGCCGGCGGCCGCCTCGCCGTGGGGCTCATGGGCACAGGGCACATGCAGTACAACGACGGCGTGGCCCATCAGCTTGCCGAGCGCAGCGTGCAGGCACAGATGACGCTTATGCCGCTGCCGGCTGCCACCTGCCGCCCGAACACGCCGGCCCCGGCCGACGCCGTGTATCTGCTGGAGGCCGCACCCGCGCCCGACTTTATGGAGCGGCTGGGCGTCGACTGACCGTCGGCCACGCGCGACGGCGACTCCCGCTCACCAAGCGGGAGTACCCATCATCGGCCATGGCGCGGTTAGGCTCGCTTTTCCTGACGCCGCTTTTTTCGGTTCAACTGTTTCCCGTTCAACTTTTCCGATTCCGCCTTTTCCGGCAGTGTACCCGGCCTTTAACAGCTGTAATACAGCTCAAACTCGACCGGGTGCGTGGTCATGCGCAGCGCATCCACATCGCTTCTTTTCAGCGCGATGTAGGCATCGATCATCTCGTCGCTGAACACCCCGCCTTCGGTCAGGAAAGTGCGGTCTTCGTCCAGCGCGTCCAGCGCCTGCTCCAGGCTGCTCGCCACGGTAGGCACTTCCTTGCCCTCTTCCGGCGGCAGGTCGTAGAGGTTTTTGTCCATGGCATCACCCGGATGAATCTGGTGTTTGATGCCGTCGATCCCCGCCATCAGCATCGCCGCAAAGCACAGGTAGGGGTTGGCCGTGGGGTCGGGGAAGCGCAGCTCCACCCGCTTGCCCTTGGGGCTTGCGGTGTAGGGAATACGGATCGAGGCCGAGCGGTTGCGCGCGCTGTAGGCCAGCATCACCGGCGCTTCAAAGCCCGGCACCAGGCGCTTGTAGGAGTTGGTCGAGGCGTTGGTGAACGCGTTCAGCGCCCGGGCGTGCTTGATGATGCCGCCGATGTAGTACAGCGCCATTTCCGAAAGCCCGGCGTATTCGTCACCGGCAAACTGGTTCTCGCCGTCCTTCCAGAACGACTGGTGCACGTGCATGCCGGAGCCGTTGTCGCCCACCAGCGGCTTGGGCATGAAAGTCGCGGTCTTGCCGTAGGCGTGGGCCACGTTATGGATCACGTACTTCATTTCCTGCACTTCGTCGGCCTTTTTGACCAGGGTGTTGAACTTGACCCCGATCTCGTTCTGGCCGGCGGTGCCCACCTCATGGTGGTGGACTTCAACGCTCTGACCGATGGCCTCCAGGGTGTTGCACATCGCCCCGCGAATATCGTGGAAGCTGTCCACCGGCGGCACCGGAAAATAGCCGCCCTTCACTCGGGGGCGGTGGGCCAGGTTGCCGCCTTCGATGGAGTGATCGGACGACCAGGCGCCCTCTTCCGAGGTGATCTTGTACATGGAGCCCTGAATGTCGGTCTTCCAGTGCACCTCGTCGAAGATGAAAAACTCCGGCTCCGGGCCGAAAAACGCCGTATCGCCCAGGCCCGTGGACTGCAAGAACGCCTCGGCGCGCTTGGCGATCGAGCGCGGGTCGCGGTCGTAGCCCTGCATGGTCGCCGGCTCGATGATGTCGCAGCGCAGCACCAGAGTGGCATCCTCGGTGAACGGGTCGAGGTAGGCCGTGCCGTCTTCCGGGCGCAGCACCATGTCCGACTCGTTGATGCCCTTCCAACCCAGCATCGAAGAGCCGTCGAACATCTGGCCGTCTTCAAAAAAATCCTCGTCCACGTCCCGCGCCGGGATCGTGACGTGCTGCTCCTTGCCGATGGTGTCTGTAAAGCGCAGGTCGATCCATTTCACATCGTGTTCTTCGATCAGGGCGAGCGTCTTGGCTGACATGCAGGTCTCCGGGATAAGCGTCGTCGCTAAACGTGAAATAAGTGCCGGCGGGCGGCCCCGCCCGAGCAAAATCTGGCTACCGTTGTAGCATATCGCAGCCGCGCGCGTACGGCTGCGAAAACCCACGTATTGTTTCAGGTGCTTGAAAAAATTGCACGCGGGAGGGTTAACAGTGCCCGGGGGCAGCGCACCCATTTCCGCAAGAAGCCGGCTTTACCGGGCAAAGCAGGCCGGAGGCCTGCCGGATAGTGCCCTGCATAAGCTGCCTGTTCGGCAACGAACGTAGCGGACCACCCCCGCGGGTGCGGAGATCGTTTCTGAGCTGCCTGGGCGGCAGCGAGCAACGCAAATGGAGTCAGGCGTTTAGCCAGGGATTTCTGAGCTACCTGGGCGGCAGCGAGCCTGGCCCACCTGCCGGACGAGAGCGGCGGCATTTTCTGAGCTGCCTGGGCGGCAGCGAGCTGCGAGCCCCGGGGGATCGTCGTCACCTGCTCTTTCTGAGCTGCCTGGGCGGCAGCGAGCGTCATGGCACGGGCGAATGCTGCGATGTTGTTTTTCTGAGCTGCCTGGGCGGCAGCGAGCGACAGGTGGGCCTCGTCCACAATAATGATATTTTTCTGAGCTACCTGGGCGGCAGCGAGCTTTTTGGTCAGCGCCAGCCCGCAGGACGGGCATTTCTGAGCTGCCTGGGCGGCAGCGAGCTCACCGATGCCGAGACTATCGCGCAGATCGAATTTCTGAGCTGCCTGGGCGGCAGCGAGCACGCCCCGGCGTGATGATATTTTTCTTTTCGATTTCTGAGCTGCCTGGGCGGCAGCGAGCTTTTTCAGGATGCCGGCGACCATCGGCATATATTTCTGAGCTGCCTGGGCGGCAGCGAGCGGTCGCCACAAAAAGCGTAGCAGGAGCGTAACTTTCTGAGCTGCCTGGGCGGCAGCGAGCTGCCGCATGACCAGCGCGGCCTTGCCGGTGTATTTCTGAGCTGCCTGGGCGGCAGCGAGCGGCCGATACCCATCGCATCCTGCACCCACTCTTTTCTGAGCTGCCTGGGCGGCAGCGAGCTCTCCATGGCCCCGCCGAAGCGGGGCGCTGTTTTTCTGAGCTGCCTGGGCGGCAGCGAGCCTTCCGGTTCAGGAGCGCGGCCTTGAATACGTTTTCTGAGCTGCCTGGGCGGCAGCGAGCCCAGCTGCAAGTCGCTGCCGTCGTATTCCATCTTTCTGAGCTGCCTGGGCGGCAGCGAGCTAGAGCATGATAATCGTAATTGATTGATTATTAAAGAGCTAATGCGCCAAAAAGCGGCACTACCCTTTTTTGAATAGTGCCGCTAAGCTGCTGATTTTTAGTTATTCCTGTTCACGTCCGAAAAAAGGGTTAAACCACGGCACTGTCGCTTCCCTACTAGGGCCTGTTGACGTTTCACATTGGCAGCCATAAAAAGCTGCACGCCAAGGCCACTATGCTTTCGTAGTTTCGCTTGAGCTTATCGTAACGCGTCGCGATAGCACGATACGGCTTCAATCGAGCAAAGGCATTCTCAACCAGATGCCGGTAGCGATATAATCCTCTGTCCAGGTTGGCATTTCCTTTGTTCGAGTTGCGTTTGCGCGGAATCACGGCAGCCATGCCCTTGGCTTCGACCTGCTCACGGATACGCTCGCTGTCATAGCCCTTGTCAGCCACCAACGCATCACCCGCCGGCAAGTCGTCAATCAACGCCGACGCTTCCCTGCTGTCATGCACCTCACCGCCCGTTATCCTGAAGGCAATCGGCAGCCCATAGGCATCAACGGTCAGATGGATTTTGCTGGTATTGCCTGCACGACTTTTACCAATGGCTTCGGCGTCTTCCGTGGCAGCCCCCGTGCTGTCCTGGTGTGCCTTGACGTAAGAGCCATCAATGAACAGCCACTCGACATCAGGATCTTCCACCAGAGAGCTGAAAATCCTCATCAACTTTCCACTCGCTGACCAGGCGTTGAAGCGCTTGTAGACCGTATTCCAGAGGCCAAACGCCTCCGGTAGGTCCCGCCACGGACAGCCGGTGCGCATCCGATACAGGATGCCTTCCACCGTGGTACGCAGGTCGGCCTTGTCATAAATACCTTGTTGAAGCAGGATAGGTTTTAGCTTCGACCAGTGTTCATCCGTGAGCATTTGTCGGGGCATGGCAGGCTTGCAGTTTGTTGGCGTAGGAACCTTTATTCTGCGAGCTTGCCTCTATCCTGCCAAATCTTCCTGTCATCAAACGTCAACAGGCCCTAAGGCCATAGTGATTGAATGTTCCTTCAACGGATGTTTCTTTGGGCTTGCCGTGCTCGATAAACAGGCAAAACTGCTCTTGGGTTGAACGGCTATTAAACTGCACGTATGGCAGTTCAATGCGACGGGCAGCGGGCTTTTGATACAACGTGCGCGCTTCTTCCATGCTAATACCATGCCGCTTGGCATAGCGTTTGGCGCGGCTTTCACTGCCGGTATTAAACTGGCGTCGCCTGACGACGACATGGCGCGCACTTTCAGGCACCTGCGCGATATCACTGACCATAACGTGATCGCGCATTCCATTGAGCCAGCCGGTCTGCGCAAGCTTTTCCAGCCGTTCACGTGAGCCGTGCAGCCGCAGGTGGTTGCCCATCGTGCGCGCTTTCACACCGACACGGTGCTGCGGGAAACTGACGCCAATATCATTGGCATCCAGATCGAACAGGACACGGTGCAGCTTGCTGTACAGGGCCCTTAGTAAAAACACCTCGGGGAACTCTGGATCCGGTCGCAGGCGTATATCCATGTAGTGGGTCATACCGTGTTACCCCGCCTCGCCAAACACGCCGCCGCGAATCAGCGTCGCCATGACAAAATGCTGCTGCTCGGTTTCCGGCACTTGGTCTTTGAGTAGCCAGTTATCCAACAGGTTATAGAAGTCGACTTTCTGTTTGGGTTGGCGATAGGCTTTGCCTTGAGTAGTCACAGAGCCGTAGGGCTCAACGGCAATGGGGCCCAGATCGTCTTTGGCTTCCTGCGGGTACCAGGTATCAACGGTACGGATGGCGTTGCCCAGTTTTTGCGAGTGAATACCGGCGATATTATCGATTTGATAGAGCGTTTTGCTTTTATCGCCGCGACCGCGGTCCAAAATCAGCTCCTGCGAGGGAAACACTTCCTGGCCTGCGCCAACTCGCGCGTACGCGGTTACCTCAAGCAATACGAGCCCTTCATCGTTCAGGCCACGGCTGATGCTATCAGCCAGTTCACCAAGCTCTTGATCCGCGCCGTTGGGTGAAAAATCGCGCAGTGAAAGTGCTAGCGCGTCAAACGTCCATGTCTTGGCGGTGTTGCCCTGCTCCAATTTACGCACCTGAACTTCAACCGCTTCCGCTCCTACACGGCTGCGCCACAAAAAGCGGCCGTTAGCGAGGTTGTAGGCATAACGTCGCGCCAATTCGGCAAAACCGTTTTGCTCTACGTATCCGCCGACAACTTCTTTAAGTTTATCCTGGTATTCGGCGTTGTTGCAGGCCGATGGCACACCGGCGCCGCCCAGTACACGCAGGGTAAAGCATGTTTTCAGCGTATCGGCGTCGTGAGGCAGCGTAGCTACGTCTACCGTTTGCAGGTTGGGATTTTCTATTTGCGCATCCAGCTTGGCCGGGTCTTGCTCTTTTGCTTTGAGGCGATTGGAAATGGTGCCGCGTACCGATTTTTCGCGCACGGCAATGGGCTGTGCGTCAGCGTCATGGCGCTGCTCCCAGCGAACGGCGTACATCAGCGCGTCGGACGGATCGAGTTTACGTTCGAAAGCGAGAACGGAGGCGGTTTTGAGGGCCGTGTCTTTTTTAGCCATGATAAGCTCCTTGCGTTAAGCGCACGCACTGCGCTGGTAGTCGTTATTCAGGCGATACACGCCTTTTTCCATATCGTTGTCCACATACCAAAGCAGTTCACTCGGTGACTGCAAGTGGTGCGGGCTGCACCACTGGCCGATGGAATACAGACTTTCTACAAAGCAAAATGGCGTCGTTTCATCTCGGGCGCTGACGACCTCTCCAGGCCCAAAAACTTCGGTCAACGCGCCGTAGCCTACGGGCAGCGGTACCAGCCAGCCGGGCTTTTTACGCACTCGCCATTCCACTTCAACCTTTTCCTTGCCATCTGTGCTCTCGGTAACAGTTTGATGGCACTCCCAGTTCAAGCGTGAAAGATCCAGCGTAACTATTTAGCTCATGCTGCCTGATCCAGCTCGTCCTCTCGCATGAAGGCAGGCACCTCACCGGCAAACAGTTGCTCCAGCGCCGTGTGCGCCGCCAGGCCCTGTTTAACGGCCGTCGAGAGGAAACTGCGCATCCGACAGAAGATCTCCGCCCCTTCCCACGAGCGGAAACAGCCCGAGATCTTCTGCTGGACCTTTGTCATCCGCAGGTCGCGCTCTCCCTGGTTGTTGGTGAAGGGAACGGCAGGATCCTCGAGGAAGCGCAGCACGTCATCCTCATACGCCCGGAGGCGTTCGAGCAGGTTGCGCGCTTTGGTGCGCCTGGTGCGCCCACGGGTTCCGGGGGGTGGCCTGGCCGGTGGCGGACATTCGGCCTCACCCTCCGCCAGGCAGTCCCGGTAGCGAACTCGCCAGCGCTGCGCCTCGTCTGCCGGGAGGCAGCCTCCCGCCTCATCGACGGCGCGATTCATGGCCAACAGCCGATCATGCAGCGACGTCGCCCAGGTTTGCTGGTCGTTGTCCCGGACGCCGGTCAGTTCGCGAAGGTGATGGGCATTGCACAGCGCGTGCCGGCAATCGTGGTAGCGGTAATAGGGCTTCCAATGATCATGCACCAGTACTCCCTGGACGTAAGGCAGGATGCCGATGGCGTCCATGGCCTCCTGGCCGCGCTTTGCATGAGGCGCCAGGTAGGTCAAGGCTTCATTCGAGGCGCAGTGCAGCCAGTAGCGCTTGCCACCGACCTGCATCCCGGTTTCATCGGCATGCACGGTAGCCGCTTCACGTAGCGCCGGGATCACCCACTCGGCAAAGGGCTCGGCTCGTCGGCAGGCCTCCTGGTTGAAGGCAAACAGGGTGCCGGTGCTCAGTGACAGGCCATACTGCGACGTCAGCAGCTCCCGAATGCGCGCATAAGGCAGCAGCTGGTATTGGGAGAGATAGACGGCATGCGCCTTGAGACGCGGGCCATACTGGATCGGGCGGGTCACGCCGTCGGGAAACGGCGCTACATGGCGTTGGCCCCGATCATCCTCCAGCACCTCGGCCTGGTACTCGGTCACCACCGACTGGATCACGATGTCCTGGACCTGACGCTTCTCAACGCCGACCGAGTGATACGCTCTCCCCTTGTTGGGCAGAGTGCGGCGATCGACGCGCAACGATACGACCTCATCCGGGTCGGTAACCGGCTCCAGCGTCCTGCCTTCGTGACCCGGTTGCCCGCCGGGGCGACGCTCGCCCTTTGCCCGGGAGCGGCGTTGGCGGTTGAGGTCCTGTGACGGCGGCTTGCTGCTATTGCGGCTGCTGGTCGCCAGCCGGTCCGCCATCAGCTTGACCAGCAGCATCAGGACGTCGATCGCGGCGCGCAGCGAAGGAGAGACCGTGCGGTCTTCCTTGAGCTGCTGCCGGACCCGCTCGAGGGCCTCGTCGACGTTGATATCTCTGATGGTCATGTTGCCTGCTGGGTGGGGGAGTCGAATGACGGTACTATGCCTGAAGGAACAGCGGGTTGGCGAGTCTCACCCGACGCCACCTGAATAGTTACGAAATTTATACACATCCAGCGCCGCCGCGCTACCCACCACGTCGCCGCTGAAATCAGTGGGCAGCAGATGGCTGCCCACCCAAGGAAGGCTGGGTAGCTCAGAGGGCTCAACATATCGGCTTGAGCCCTTGGCATCGGGATGCGTCGCCTTGAGCGCATGGGTAACGACCTGCAGATGCCCAACGCGCCGCGCGGCATCCTCCAGCCAGTTGGCAGACCTGAACTGCTCCATCAGCGCGTCACGCTTTGGGTCGTCATCCGGTAGTTTTTCCAGCTTTCCCGCCAAACGATCATCAATAAATTCTTGCATAAGCTGGCGAATGTCGCCCACTCTGCCTTCTAGCCTTTGCTCCATAAAACGCATCTCCTCTAATGTTTGGCAAAGCCCAGTGCCGGGTGATATTGCCACTGTGCACCGTCGCTTAGCTCACGCAGCGTTAGCCGGCCAAATTTACGTGCGCAGTCCTCAAGCTCCATATCCTGCGCCTCGGCCAGTTCGGCAAGCGTTGCGAGATAGTCGGCGGTGCCCCAGGGTTGAATTCCCGGGCCATATTCCAGTTCGATGCGCCGAAGATTTTCCTCGCAGGGCACCAGCAGTTCTGGCGCGCGCGGGCGCTCTTTATGAACACGGTACAGGCAGGTCTGCTCGCCGTTTTCATCCGGCAAAAGCACCAGCTCATCCTCGTTGCCCGTACTGTCACGAAACGGCCGCCACTGGCTCATTACCCCGGTAAGGGGAAGACGCGGCATCACAAACCAGCTGTATGCGCCCAGTCTGGGTGCCGGTGCTGCTTGTTCTCTAGCTGCCCTATAGCGCTGACGCTTCAGCTTTGAAAGCTTGGCAATGTCTTCTTCGCTCAGCTCCGGAACAGGCGCCGCATCAGGCGTTTCCGGTACGATAAGCGTCTCTTCCAGCCGCTCGTGTTCCAGGTCTACCAGGTTGTCGCGGGGGGCCAGCGGCTCGCGGGGAACAATCCGCGGGCGCGCGTCTATCACGGCAAACTGCGCCGGCGTCAGCGCTTGCGTGAGCGCGTGATGGTTCAAACGATGGGCATCGGTTTCAAACCCAGGGCGGGTAAACACCGGCCGCCGCCCATCCGGATATTCGAGGGCTTTTACGTTGCGGTTGAGCAGCAGGATGTTGGTGTCTTCCCACATTTCCGGCCGATGGCGACGCACGCGACCGGCCAGCTGAATGAGTGAACGCATAGAAGACGGCTCAACCACGGCCCAGTCATAGTCGTGATCTCGCCCCACTTCGGTGACCGGCGAACCCAGCACTATAAACAGATGATCTTGCGCATCAGAGGCGGCTAAATACCGTTGGATATCCGGGCGATCAAAGACGGCCAGCGGCGTTTTGCGCCGCAGCGTTTGGTCCAGCTGCTGCTCGATGGAGGAGCGCATCAGCAGTGGATATTGCGAATGATAGACGCAAAGACGAATCTGTACGTCTTCCGGCGCGCCAAGCCGATAAAGCGCCTGTGCCACTTCGACCAGTGGTCCAATGTTGGCCATGCGAATCAGTCCGAACGATACGCGCCGGCCACTTTCAAGCTGCGTATGGTTCTGCCGGTGCAGTGCGATGGCGTTATCGCGCAAGTGCCCTGCCAGCTCTTGGCGGATAGCGGCCGGCTGGCGCGATTCGGGCATCCATTCTGCTATTTCGGCTCTGCGACGCACCGCATCCTTGACCAATCGCTGATAGCGCTTGTGGACAAACTGGCGATGCGCTGCTGCAAAGCCGTTGCGATCACTGCAGGCCTCATCCAGTGTGCCGTTTTCATCGAACCATGCGCAGCAAATAGCCGGCGCGCGCTTTCCGGTTTCACCGCGATTACGCTGATAAACCGCACGCCCCGCTCGGTAAGCATCAAACAGCCCGGCAACCAGCGCAGGCGGCAGCGTGGCAGACGATAGCAGGACGCGCGACCCCAGCAGCCCGGCCCAGTTGACCAGCCGCATCAGCGCGGGGAGATCGCTGATATCAAAGTCGTCGATTTCATCGAGCACCAGGTCTGACGTCATCAGCCGCAGCATGGGAGCAATCTGCCCGCCGCCGCGCAGGCTTTCGGTGGCCGGCATCAGATGATCTACGGTGCAGGTAAGTACCGGAGCGGCCAGCAGGCTTTTTACCGTGGGGTCGTGCTCAATACGCTTGAGAATCGGATGGTCAGAAAAATTGCCTTCAAACAGAACGTGGGAATCGTCCGAGAGTAAATCTTGCGCCGACGCCGAACCGGTCCGCTCCGCCTGCGCTTCATAGTGTTCAAACAGTGCACGGCTGGCGCTGCCGCCCACGCGAATAGCCAGCTCGTCCTCACCCAGGTGCATTTGCTGGCGGTAATCGCGGCCGGTTTGCAGCGTCAGCGTGCGCAGCCCCAGCGCAATGGAAAAACGCGCGCCTTTTTCCGGATCTGACAGAGCGTACAGGATGCGGCCGTTCGCCAGCGTTTTGCCGCAGCCGGTTGAGGCCATGTTGATACCGAAAAAGCCCTGCTCACGCGATTTTTCACGCAGCCCTTCGGCTAGATCAAAGGCGCGATCCTGCCAACGAAAGCGCTTGCTCGCACTGCGCTTACGAAAACCTTTATGGCGTGCAAGACGCGGCAGCTGATCGTTCAGCGTTGCCAGGTGGCGAGCATTTTGCTTGGCAAAACGCGCCACGCCCAGCAGATGCGCATCCAATGGTTGGCTGGGCTCACCCGTCTTTCGCTGAGTATTGGCATACAGCGGATAGTCCGGCGCACCGCGCACCCAGTCACTATGCTTTGGATCATGCAGGCTGGAGTAATAGTGATCGGAAAGCATCAGGCACAGCCGGGCCAGATGCATCACGTAAGCGTTATCCAACAGCGGCTCGCTGTAGTTCGGCAGCCGCTTGCGCAACCCTTCTGCTACCCGGGCTGCCTGCTGCTGCCATTTGGGCGTGGCGACCGGCAGCCCAGCGGCCAATCTCCAGTAGGGTGACAACGCTTCGATATTTGTTTCGTGACAGGCTTCATTCCATTGATGCGTCAGCATTCCGGGCAAGTCGGTCATTGCCTCAGCAGTCAGTCCAGTGAGCCTGCCACCCAATCGCTCAGGGTCATCGCCGGGCTTGACGGGCAGACGGTGGTGACTCAGCAATAGCCAGCCCACCGCCTGCGCCAGCGGCGGCAGCGTTTTAAAGGGCGCGGCGCTTTCCGCTCCCAGCCCGTCGCACTCCAAACTTTGTGTCCAGCTGGCAACAAAGTTTTCCGGCGGATGTATCAGCCGCTCAAGCCAGCCGGCATCGTCGTCATTTCCTACAAACGCCTGAAACAGTCGCAGCGACAGCCATTCGTGACGATATAGGTTTTTACCTTCCAACTTCCCCGCCAGCCGAGCCTGAAATGCCTCGGACGCTTTTCCCAGGTCATGCAATAGCCCCGCCAAATGTGCCAACAGCTTTATATCTTCACCGCTGTGCCAATCGTTTTCATCGGCGCGGCGCAAAATATCTCGGCGGGTGGTGTTGGTGGGCACCGCGCCTTGGCTATTGAAGCGGCTGGCATCGCCCACTATCCACATCAGCTCACTGTGGTCGTGGCCGCGAATCCAGTGGCAGGCCACGGCGGTATTTTTGCGCGCTCTTTTTCGCAGCATTTTGCGCAGCGTAATAAGGCCGTCTTGGGTAATGGCCGTTTGCCAAGTGCGCTCGCCACGGCGCTCAGCGAACTGATCGAGAATCCTGCGGGTTTCCTTGAGCGCATTTTTGTTGCACTGAGAAACAATCAGCACGTTCATGTGTTACCGCTCCCAAGATCGATGGCGACTTCTTTTAGCGTATCGATCATGAAGTCCAGCGCCTCGGTGCGGGTCAGCCGTTCGATGCACGCCTGGCGAAACGCTTGCTCTTCGTCACCGCGCATAGCAGAAATAAATGCTTGGGGCAGAATCACTGCGTCCTTGACCAGATCAGCGACATCAAACACCAGCCCGCCGCGGCGGGTCTTGCCGTGGAGCACGGCAAGACCGTGAGGAATACCCAGCACCCAAGTGGCGGTCGCGGCGAGGCCATAGGCCAGATAGTTGCCGTGATCAAGAAAACGGTTGGCCGGGTCAGTGCCTGAGGCCCGCTTGGCGCGGGTAAAGTCACCGTAGTTAACGGCTTGAGCGGAAAGCTTGAATAGCACTTTGGTTAGCCGCGCCTCCAGCGTTAACAGCTCGATAGTGCTGGGCGCCTGCGCAATAGCCGCGCGGTGCTGCGCCAGCACGCCGGTCAGGGTGTCGGAAGACATTACAAAGCCGGCATCACGCAGCGGACGGCTGTGTAGCCACTGCCGTTCAATACGCGCAAGGCGCGCCAGTTGAAAGCGCCGTGCGGCCTCCAGACGCTTGTTATCGTCAAACCAAAAATGCACCCAATACTGCAGATATTCGGTGGGGCGGTATTCACTTTGCGGAGTGAGCCAGGCAACGTCTACATCTACCTCGTTGGCAGCAAACAGCGGCGTGCCGCCGCCGCCGCAAAATCCCACCAGCACGCCGGCTTTGGCCAGCTCGCGCATGGCGGCCTGGGTAATCGAGGTGCCGGTGCCCAGCAGTAGCGACGTGGTATTGGCAATGGGGATATTCCAATAGCGTGATTTGCTGCCCTCATCGGTGACATATTCCACACGCCCGCCGTTGACCAGCACGCGGCAGTGTTGAAGATAGTAAAGATTGGCCCTCTTGGAGTGCAGGATCGTTTTAAGATCCGCCGGGGTTACGTCGTCCATGATATGACTCCCTTTGCATGTCCGACTATCTAAGCATTTCTGCATCTTCCCAGCTATTGACTCGCCTCACCCTTTCGCCGCTCGCTTTCCTACCCCCCAATACGGCTTTTGCCTCCACACAAAAATTGCGCCGTCAATTCCCTCGCTACATTTTGTTATGTTATAACAGTTGCCCCTTTTCACGCTTTCACTCTGCTCGCTTCACCGCGCTTTATGCACGCCACAGGAGGCGCCATGCCTGCACACCGCTCCCGCTCTGCACCGCTCGCCCATCGCCATAACCGCGAGGGGCCGTGCCATTTTTCGCTGATGTCGCTGTCGGCGGTGCGGCGGCTAGCACTCTGCGCTTTGCCGCTTGTGGCGCTGTGGGCGCTGGTGGCGTGGGCAGCGGCATGGGTCTGATGCAAAAAGCCGCAACGCTGCGGCTGGAAAACCTGCACCTGGCCCAGGGGCAGCGCAGTGTGCTGGAAGGCATCAGCGGTGAAATAGCCAGCGGCGCGGTGACCGCGCTGATCGGCGCTAACGGGGCGGGCAAAAGCACGCTGATCAAGGCGCTGATGGGCGAGCTGCGCCCGCTTGCCGGCAAGGTGCACTGCGCAGTACCCCGGGCGCGGCGGGCGTGGCTGCCTCAGCAGCTGGCGCTGGATCTGTCCTTTCCCATGAGCGTTGAAGAGCTGGTGATGACCGGCACCTGGCCCACTCACGGAGCGCTGAAGGGCTACTGCGCGGCGCACTACCGCCAGGGCCGGGACATCATGGCGCGGCTGGGCATTTCCGACGTGGCCCACCGCCCGCTGGGCGAGCTTTCCGGCGGCCAGCGCCAGCGCGCGCTGCTCGGCCGTACGCTGATGCAGCAGGCCAGGCTTTTACTGCTCGATGAGCCCTTTGCCAACGTCGATGCTCAGACGGTGGATATTTTGATTCCGATTATCCGCCAGATGGCCGACGACGGCGCTACGGTCATTGTGGTGCTCCACGACATGGAGCATGTAAAGCGCCTGGCCGATGCTGTGCTGCTGCTGCAGAACGGCACCGGCCAATGGCGCTCTGCTGACGCTGTCGCAGCGTCTCTGCCGGCGGCACACTGCTTCGCGGGAGGTGCCCATGCTTGATCTCCTGCATGCCTGGCTGATTGCGCCGTTCGACTATGGCTTTATGCGCCGGGCGGTAGTCGGCGGGCTGGCGCTGTCGCTTGCCGCACCGCCGCTGGGGGTGTTTTTGGTGCTGCGCGGCATGAGCCTGATCGGCGATGCCATGGCGCATGCCATTTTGCCCGGCGTGGCGCTTGGCTTTTTGCTCGCAGGGTTCTCGCTGCCGGCGATGAGTTTGGGCGGCGCGCTGTTTGGCCTGGCCGTGGCACTGCTGGCCGGGGCGGTGTCGCGGCTGGGCGGCCAGCGTGAAGACGCCGCCATGGCGAGCTTTTTTATTATCTCGCTGGCCGCCGGCGTCATGCTGATCTCGCTGGGCGGCAGCAGCGTGGACTTGACCCATGTGCTGTTCGGCTCGATTCTGGCGATCAATTCCACCGCGCTTGTGCTGATTGCCACGATCACCAGCGTGATTGTGGTGACCCTGGCGATCATTTTTCGCGCGCTGGTCGTGGAATGCCTGGACCCGCTGTTTCTACGCGGCCAGAGCCGGCGCAGCGGCTGGGTGCACAGCATATTTCTGGGGCTTTTGGTGCTGAATCTGACGGCAGGCTTTCAAACGCTGGGCACGCTGATGGCGGTGGGGCTAATGATGCTGCCGGCGACCACGGCGCGCTTTTGGAGCAAGCGGCTGGAAGGGCTGATAGGCATTGCCGTGGTGCTGGCGATGCTGGCCAGCACCGGGGGGCTTTTGCTCTCGTTTCACCTGGACTTGCCCTCGGGGCCGAGCATTATTCTGCTCGCCGGGGCGGGGTATTTTTTCTCGGCGATACTGGGTCGCTATCACAGCCTGGCCGCGCTTTTTCGCCGCCGGGCCGAGCCGCTTCAACGGCATTAACGCCGGCGCGGATCAGGAGATGACATGCGTTTTTCTACGGGTATTCACCGAACGGCCGGCACGGCTCTGGCGGCCGCGCTGCTGTTGGCTCTATTGTCTGTCACCGCGCACTCTTCTGCCCGGGCCGCCGAGCGGGTGTCGGTGGTGGCAAGCTTTGCCATTCTCGCCGACATGGTAAAAAACGTCGGCGGCGAGCACGTCCAGGTCACTTCGCTGATAGGCCCCGGCAGCGATGCCCACAGCTACTCGCCAAGCCCTGGCGATGTGCGCACGCTCTCCCGGGCTCGGCTGGTGGTGTTTAACGGTTTGAACTTCGAGGGTTGGATGGAGCGTCTGCTCGACACCAGCGGCTACGAAGGCACGCGCGTTACCGCTACCCGCGGCATCGCCCCGCTAAGACACGCCGGCCGCCACGGCCATGATGACATCGCTCACGCCGGCAACGTGGACCCTCACGCCTGGCAGGATATTACCCGGGCGAAAACCTACGTGGCCAACATCCGCGACGGGCTGATCAAGGCCGACCCCGGGCGCGCGGCGGCCTATCGGGCCAACGCGGACGCCTACCTCGCCCGGCTGGACAAGGCCGACGCTGATATCCGCCGCCGGCTGGCTGGCATCCCGGCGGATACCGCCGTGATTACCGGCCATGCCTCGTTTGGCTACTTTGCCGATGCCTACGGCCTGCGCTTTCTCGCGCCCGAAGGGCTTGCCACCGCCGCCGCGCCGAGCGCGGCGCGCATGGCCGAACTCATCGAGCAGATCAAGGCAGACAACGTTCAGGCGCTTTTTTACGAGCACATGGCAAGCGCCAGCGCCGTGGATCAGCTGGCCGAGGATACCGGCCTGCGCGTGGCCGGCACGCTATACGCCGGCACCCTGGCACACCAGGGCCCGGCGTCTCACTATCTTGGCATGATGCGCCACAACGCCCGGGTGCTGCACGAGGCGCTGCGCAACTGAGCTGCAGGCTAGTCGCCCTTGGCCGCCATGCGGTCCGCTTGGACAACCTCGATCCAGTAGCCGTCGGGGTCTTTGATGAAGATCACGTCTTGCATCTTGCCCTGGTCGGCGCGCTTGACGAAGGTAACGTCGTGGGCGTCGAACCAGGCCTGAGCCGTTTCCAGGTGGGGAACGCTGATACAGATATGGCCAAAGCCCTGGGGCTCGGCGTTGCCGTCATGATAGGCAAAGTCTTCTTGGCGCTCGGTACCCCAGTTGTGGGTCAGCTCAAGAATCCCGGTCTGTTGAAACGTCCAGGCGGTGCGCGCTTCAACGTCTTCCGGCACGCTACCCGCCTTGTCCACGTGGGCGAGAAAATACAGCGAAAAGCCCATCTCCGCGAAGTCCAGCCGGCGCATGACCTGCATGCCCAGCACGCGCGAATAAAACGAAAGCGACCGCTCGGGATCCTTGATCCGCAGCATGGTGTGGTTCAGACGAAAGCCCTGGGTCTCCGGCGGTGTGGGCATAATGCCCGGATGTGCTTCACCGTGAAATGACATACGCTGTCTCCTTTGGCCTTGTGGGGGTATGGCTTTTCATCCTACTTTAACAGCCGAGCCAACAATCGCTAAGCCAACAATCGCTAAGCCAACAACAGCTGAGCCAACGGGAGATACACATGGCATTACGGCCCCCCGGGCACTGCCTTGACACCCTGCAGGCGCAAACGCCGCTGGTGCACTGCATCACCAATTTTGTGGCGATGAATTCAAGCGCCAATATCTTGCTTGCCCTGGGCGCGTCACCGGCCATGCTCCACGCCCGGGAAGAAGCCGGCGAATTCACCGCGCTGGCAAATGCGCTGTCCATCAATATCGGCACGGTAAGCCCCGACTTCGCCGTCGGCATGCACGACGCGGCACGCATCGCCCGCAAACATCACACGCCCTGGGTGCTCGACCCCGTCGCCGTGGGGGCTACTGCCTACCGCCGGCGCCTGTGCGCCGAGCTGCTGGAGCACGCGCCGACGCTGATTCGCGCCAACGCCTCCGAAATTTTGTGCCTTAGCGGCATGGCAAGCCCCGGGCGCGGCGCCGACAGCACGGCAAGCCCCCACGAAGCCCGTGACGCGGCCATGGCGCTTGCCGACCGCCAGCGCTGCCTGGTGGGCGTAAGCGGCGAGGTGGATCTGATCACCGACGGCCGGCGCACTGCCTATATTCGCGGCGGGCATGCCATGATGCCGCGCATTACCACGCTGGGCTGCGGGCTCTCGGCGACCGCGGCGGCGTTTTTGGGCGTGGCGGACACTACCCCTGAAAGCCGCTTTGACGCGGTGACGGCGGCCTTTGGCTGCTTTGCTTTGGCCGGCGAGCGCGCCGCCGCTCACGCCGCCGGCCCCGGCAGCTTTATTCCGGCATTTCTCGATGCGCTATATCATCTAAGCCCTGAGGCTTTGAACACCCATCTTGCCCTGGAGGTCCATCATGGACTTTGATCTATCCGTTTATTTGGTGACCGACGCTGCGCTGTGCGGCGAGGTTGGCGTTGAACACACCGTGGAAGAGGCCGTGGCCGGCGGTGTGACGGTGGTGCAGCTGCGCGACAAGCACGCCGCAGACGAGGTCATGATCGAACAGGCAAGGCGCTTGAAAGAGGCGCTGGACGACTACGCCGAGCTGCACGGCCGGCGCGTGCCGTTGATCATCAACGACCGGCTGAACGTGGCGCTGGAAAGCGGAGCTGACGGCCTGCACGTGGGCCAAAGCGACACCGCCGCCCGGGATGCCCGCCGCGCCATGGGCGAAGAGGCGATTATCGGGCTTTCACTCAACAGCGCCGAACAGCTGGCGCGCGCACCGCTTGAGGTGCTCGACTACGTAGGGCTGGGGCCGGTGTTTGCCACCCAGAGCAAAAAAGACCACGCCGCGCCCCTGGGCTTCGACGGCCTGATGGCGTTGGCGACAGCCTGTCCGCTGCCCGGCGTTGCCATTGGCGGCATCAAGCCCGTACATATTCAAACAGTCAAGAAAAGCGGCGCCCAAGGCGTAGCCGTGGTCTCGGCGATTTGTGGCCAGCCTTCTCCGCGCCAGGCAGCCGCCGAGCTGGCCGACACCTGGCTGCAAACGCCTGCATGGGGATAAAGCGGCCGGCTTCACATAGCGCCTGATACCGATGCGCTAGCTGGGGCGGCGGTTCAGGCTGGTACGGCGGTCATGGTAGGCAATGGCCAGCCCGCTTGAGATGATCAGCACGCTGCCGGCCAGCACCCAGATATCCGGCAGCTCATCCCAGAACCACCAGCCCAGCAGTACCGCCCAGAGCAGTGCGGTGTAGTCAAACGGGGCGGCAATGGCCGCCGGCGCATAGCGAAAGGCCAGAGTGATAAAGCCGGTAGCGCCCACGCCAAAGATGCCCGCGGCCAGAAAACCCAGCCAGTGCCACGGCTCGGGCGGCTGCCACACCCAGGGCAGCGTGGCCGCGCTGACCAGCACGGGCACCAGAGCAATGTAAAACACCAGCGCCCAAAAACTTTCCCGCCCGCCGTAGCGCCGTGCGGTAATCATGGTCAGCGCGTAGCACACCGCCGCGGCCACCATGGAAAGCGCACCGGCGTTAAAAGCGTCTCCCCCCGGGCGCACCACGATCACTACGCCGATAAAGCCCACCGCTGACGCTGCCAGCACCGGCGGCGCAATGCGCTCGCCAAGCAGCGGCACCGACAGCAGCGTCACAAACAGCGGCGCGACAAACGCAATCGCCGTAGCCTCGGCCAGCGGCAGCAGCGTAAGTCCCAGCACAAAAAAACCCATGGTGCCGGTATAGATCAGCCCGCGCAGCAGGTGAACCCCGGGGCGCCGGGTGCCCAGGGTCCGCAGCCCGCCGCCAAAATGCGCCAGTACAGCGATCAGCGGCAGCGCCACCAGCGTGCGAAAGAAAATGATCTCAAACGGCGAATGCACCTCGCCCAGCCATTTGGCCACGGCGTCCCCCAGCGCCAAAAACAGCACGCCGATGCACATATAGCCGATGCCCTTGAGCGACGGTGTCATTGCCTTCTCCCCGCTACAGACGAGCGTTGACCACCATGCAGTCCATTCCGCTGTCTTTTAGCTGCTGGCAGGCCCGGCGCGCCTGGGACTCGCCCAGCGCTACCAGCCGCGCGCGAAAGACCTGCTGAGGCCCGTTGAGCGGATCGACCGAAACCCGTCCGTTAACGCGCAGCCGGCCCGCGGCCTGATGGGCCAGCCGGCGGGCGCTGGCCGGCTCGCTGAACGCGCCCACCTGAATGCCCCAGCCGCCGGCAGCATCCCCCATGGCGGGGGCAGCGCCGTCCATCAGCGGTTTAAGCGGATCGCCGACATCGGCCGGCGCTTTCGTTTTCACAGCGGCAAGCAGCGGCCGGGAAGTCTCTGCGGGGGCCGGCGGCAAAGCGCCTCCGCCAAAGGCCATGAACTCCCGAGAGAACTGCGTATCCCCCAGCCAGCTGTGCTGATCACGCAGCGCGGCCCGGGCAAAGCTGCGATCGAGCAGGTCGGTCATGTGCTTGTCCCGAGACCGAGAGGTAAATCCGCCCATCACGACCCCGACCATGCGTCGCCCGTCGTGCACGGCCGTTGTCGCCACGTTAAAGCCCGAGGCGCGAATAAAGCCGGTCTTGAGGCCGTCAGCACCCGGATAGTTTTTGACCAGGCGATTATGGCTGGTGTGGGTCGTACCGCGGTAGGTAAAACGCTGCAGGCCGAAGTAGTGATAATACTGGGGAAAGTCGCGCATCACGCGAACGGCCAGGGTCACCAGGTCTCGGGCCGTGGTCGTTTGACGATCATCGGGCAGGCCCGAGGCATTGCGAAAGACGGTGTCACGCATGCCCAGCTCTCGGGCTTTTTGCGTCATCTGCCGGGCAAAGGCGCTTTCACTGCCGCCCAGCGCTTCCGCCAATACCACCGCCACGTCGTTGGCGGACTTGACCGTCAGCGCGCGGATGGCCTTGTCCACGGTGATGCTGCTGCCCTGGGCCAGCCACAGCTTGGAGGCCGGCATGGCAGCCGCCGCCTTGGATACCGCCAGCGGCTGCGCCAGCGCCAGCTCGTCATCTGCAAGCGCCTCAAACGTCAGATACAGCGTCATCATCTTGGTCAGCGAAGCCGGGTAGCGGCGCGCGTCGGCATTTTCCGCATAGAGCACCTCACCGTTGTCCATATCCACCACCATGCCGGCGTAGCGCGGGTTGGCAGCTTGCGCCGCCGCGGTCGCTGCCAGCCAAACGGCGCATACCACGGCCAGCATCAGCGCACCGCGTGCCAGCGTGGGAAAGCGACGGGCGGGCGGCGTAAAAAACGGCATGTATGACATGGTAACTCCCTGGAGGAAAACGGGCGAGGTAGCGGCCAAGCCGAGCCTGTATCTAAACGCAAAAAAACCGGCCGGACAATCCGCGTGGGAAAGTCCGGCCGGTTTTCGCCGTTGGCAGAACAGGCACAGCGCTTAGTCGTCTGCGGCCGCCTCGTCTGCTACGGGACGATCAACAAGCTCAACGTAGGCCATCGGTGCGTTATCGCCGGCGCGGAAACCGCACTTGAGAATACGCACATAGCCGCCCGGGCGCTCGGCGTAGCGCGGGCCGAGCTCGCTAAACAGCTTGCCGACGGTAGCGTTGGACCGGGTGCGGGCAAACGCCAAGCGGCGGTTGGCGACGCTGTCCTGCTTGGCCAGGGTAATCAGCGGCTCGACGACGCGACGCAGCTCCTTGGCCTTGGGCAGGGTTGTCTTGATGATTTCGTGCTCGACCAGCGAGGCCGACATGTTCTTGAACATGGCCTTGCGGTGCGAGCTGGTGCGGTTCAGGTTACCGCCACTCTTACGATGTCGCATGGTTGTGATTCCTTACCAAACTGGGACTTGAGGCGACGCTCACGCGGAGGTCTTGTCGTCCTTCAGGCTAGCGGGCGGCCAGTTTTCCAGCCGCATGCCCAGCGACAAGCCGCGCGCTGCTAGAACATCCTTGATTTCGTTCAAGGACTTTTTGCCGAGGTTGGGTGTTTTCAACAGCTCTACTTCGGTACGCTGAATCAGATCCCCGATGTAGTAGATATTTTCGGCTTTCAGGCAGTTAGCGCTGCGGACGGTCAGCTCAAGATCGTCTACGGGGCGCAGAAGAGTCGGATCGACCTGATCCTCTTCTTCCTCGACTTCCTGCTCTTTGTCGGCTTCCAGGTCGACGAAGGCGGCCAGCTGCTCTTGCAGGATGGTCGCACTGCGGCGAATGGCCTCTTCCGGATCCAGGGTGCCGTCGGTTTCCAGATCGATGATCAGCTTGTCGAGATCGGTACGCTGCTCGACACGCGCGGCCTCGACCGCATAGGAAACGCGACGCACCGGGCTGAAGGTGGCATCCAGCTGCAGGCGGCCAATGGCGCGGGTCTCTTCGTCAGAGTCGCGCACGTCGGCCGGCTCATAGCCACGCCCCAGCGCGACCTTGAGCTGAATATTCAGCTCGGCGCCTTCGTTGACGTGGGCAATGACGTGGTCCGGATTAACGACATCCACGCTGTGATCGAGCGCGATATCGCCAGCGGTAACGACGGCCGGGCCCTGCTTGTTCAGCGAGAGCACCGCCTCGTCGCGGCTGTGCATCTTGATCGCCACATCTTTCAGGTTCAGGAGGATCTCGATAACATCTTCCTGCACCCCTTCAAGCGCACTGTATTCGTGCTCGACGCCTTTGATCTCGGCCTCTACCACGGCAGCGCCGGGCATGGACGAGAGCAGAATGCGACGCAGTGCATTCCCCAGGGTGTGGCCAAAGCCGCGCTCGAACGGTTCAAGCACGATCTTGGCGTGATGGGCGCTGATTTCTTCGACCTTGATGTCGCGAGGACGGAGAAACTCTGTCACTGAACGCTGCATAAAAAGAACACCTTTCAGGCTGCCAAACGGATACGTGGTACTCGACCGCCCGGGCAGATAGCGCCCGGGCGACAAGCAAGCGGTGATGACGCAGCGCTTACTTGGAGTACAGCTCGACGATCAGGTTTTCGTTGATGTCGGCAGACAGGTCACCGCGTTCAGGCAGAGCCTTGAAAGTGCCTTCCATCTTCTTGGCGTCGGTTTCGATCCACGCCACATCGCCGCGGTTGGCCGCAAGCGCCAGCGCGTTTTGAATACGCGCCTGGTTCTTCGCCTTCTCGCGAACGGCAACCACATCGCCCGACTTCACCTGGTAGGAAGCAATATTAACGGTCTTGCCGTTAACGGAAATCGCCTTGTGGCTGACCAGCTGGCGCGCTTCAGAGCGCGTAGCGCCAAAGCCCATGCGGTAGACGACGTTGTCCAGTCGGGTTTCCAGCAGCTGCAGCAGTACTTCACCGGTCGCGCCTTTGACGCGCGCCGCGTGCTTGTAGTAGTTGCGGAACTGCTTTTCGAGTACGCCGTACATGCGGCGCACTTTCTGCTTCTCGCGAAGCTGCAAGCCGTAGTCGGAAAGACGCTGACGGCGCTGGCCGTGCACACCCGGAATCTGCTCGGATTTACACTTCTTCTCGAAGGGAGTCACGCCACTTTTAAGAAAGAGGTCCGTGCCTTCACGACGAGACAGTTTACACTTGGGTCCAATATAACGAGCCATGAATCTGTCTCCTTAAACGCGGCGTTTCTTCGGCGGACGGCAGCCATTGTGGGGAATGGGCGTCGCGTCGGTGATGCTTTGCACGCGGAAGCCGGCGGCATTCAGTGCGCGCACGGCGGATTCACGGCCGGGTCCTGGCCCCTTGACCAGCACGTCGACGTTTTTCACACCATACTCGGCTGCAGCGTTAGCTGCACGTTCACTTGCTACTTGAGCAGCGAACGGGGTGCTCTTGCGAGAACCACGAAAACCCGAACCACCGGCAGTTGCCCAGGAAAGAGCGTTGCCCTGGCGGTCTGTGATCGTCACGATCGTATTGTTAAAAGAGGCGTGGATATGCGCGGTGGCATCCACTACCTGCTTTTTAACCTTCTTGCGGTTATTGCGCGGGTTAGCCATGTTGATGTCTATTCCTGTCTTTACGCCAGAACGTGCGTGTTATTTGCGGATCGGCTTACGCGGGCCCTTGCGGGTACGCGCGTTCGTCTTGGTCCGCTGACCACGCAGCGGAAGACTACGACGATGACGCAGACCACGATAGCAACCCAAGTCCATGAGACGCTTGATGTTCAGCGTCGTATCACGGCGAAGATCGCCTTCTACGGTGTACTTGCCAACTTCGGCACGCAGGGTGTCGACTTCTTCAGAAGACAGCTCCTGAACCTTGGCAGTCGGCGCGATACCCGCGGCGGCACAGATGTCCTGCGCGCGAGTCCGGCCGATCCCGAAGATATAGGTCAGCGAGATCGCCGCATGCTTGTTGTCCGGGATATTGACGCCTGCAATACGGGCCATCAGCTTACTCCGAAATGTGAGCGGCTTGCTCGTTGTTCATCTTAAAAGGCGCGAAAGCATACCCCTTTTATACGCCTTCATGCAACCACGAGGCGAAGGGGTATGCCGGCACCCGCTTGAATTCAGCCCAAGGGTTAGCCCTGGCGCTGCTTGTGCCGCGGTTCGCTGCAAATGACGCGCACGGCGCCGTTACGACGAATAATCTTGCAGTTACGGCACATTTTTTTGACGGAAGCTCGAACTTTCATCGTTCTTTCTCCAATACGGCTGCGTCCAGAACGGCTGCGACGCGCCTTTAGCGCATGATGCCGCCGCTGCCGTAGCCTTTCAGGTTGGACTTCTTCATCACCGAGTCATATTGATGCGACATGAGATGCGACTGCACCTGAGCCATGAAGTCCATGATGACCACGACCACGATCAGAAGCGAGGTACCGCCAAAGAAAAACGGTACGTTCCACGCCACGATGAGGAACTGAGGCATCAGGGAAACGGCAGTGATATACAAGGCACCGAACAGGGTCAGACGCGTCATGACCTTGTCGATATAGCGAGCGGTCTGCTCGCCGGGGCGAATACCCGGCAGAAAAGCGCCTGACTTTTTCAGATTGTCAGCCACATCCTTCGGGTTGAAGACCAGCGCTGTGTAAAAGAAGCAGAAGAATACCACCGCGAGGCCAAAAAGCAAGATGTAAAGCGGCTGGCCCGGGCCCAGGGCCTGGGACGCACGCTGCAGCCATTCCATGCCTTCGCCGGCGCCGACCCACTGGCCGATGGACGCCGGAAAAAGCAGGATGCTTGACGCAAAGATCGCCGGAATAACGCCGGCCATGTTCACTTTCAGCGGCAGATAGCTGCTCTGGCCCGCATACATCTTGTTACCTACCTGGCGCCGCGGGTAGTTCACCTTGAGGCGGCGCTGGCCGCGCTCGATAAACACCACGAACGCCACGGTCGCAATACCCAGTGCCGACAGCGCAAGCAGCGGCAGCACGTTCCAGGCTCCTTCGTTGCGAGCGAGTTCGAACGCCTGCCCCACGGCGCTGGGCAGCCCGGCGACGATACCCGAGAAAATCAGCAGCGAAATACCGTTGCCGATGCCTTTCTCGGTAATCTGTTCGCCAAGCCACATCATAAACACCGCGCCGGCCACAAAGGTAATGACCGCGGTGAAATAAAAGCTAATGTCGGCGCTGTAGGCAATGCCTTGGCTCGCCAGACCCACGGACATACCGATGGCCTGGACGAGAGCCAGTATCACCGTGCCGTAGCGGGTGTACTGACTGATTTTGCGGCGGCCGGCTTCGCCTTCCTTCTTGAGCTGCTCCAGATGGGGCGAAACCGCAGTCATCAGCTGCATGATGATCGACGCCGATATATAGGGCATGATGCCCAGGGCGAGAACACTCATGCGCTCCAGCGCACCGCCTGAAAACATGTTGAACATGCCCAGGATGGTGCCCTGCTGCTCCCTGAACAAGGCAGCAAGCTGGTCAGGATTGATACCGGGAACGGGGATGTGGGCACCGATGCGATACACCACGATGGCGAGAAGCACAAAGCGCAAACGCGCCCAGAGTTCACTCAGTCCGCTACCCGTCGCCGGCATATTTCCTGACTTGGCCATTTAGTCCTCTACCTTGCCGCCGGCGGCTTCGATTGCGGCCCGGGCACCCTTGGTGACCTTGAGACCGCGAACCGTAACCGCCTTGTTCAGTTCGCCGGAAAGGACAACCTTCGCGTGACGCGTGGCATCCTTCAGCACGTTAGCCTGCTTCAGGGTTTCCATCGTGACATCGTCACCGGCCACCTTGGCAAGCTCGGCCAGGCGGACCTCTTCCGAGACCAGCGACTTGGCCGAGGTAAAGCCAAACTTCGGCAGACGACGCTGCAGCGGCATCTGACCGCCTTCAAACCCTGGCTTGACGCTGCCGCCGCTGCGCGATTTGAGGCCTTTATGGCCACGGCCACCGGTCTTGCCCAGACCGGAGCCGATGCCTCGGCCAACACGCTTTTCGGCGTGCTTGGAGCCCTCTGCAGGGCTCAGGGTGTTAAGTTTCATGGATTACTCTCCCTCTACACGCACAAGGTAGTTGACCTTGTGGATCATGCCGCGAACGGCGGGGGTGTCTTCCAGCTCAACCGTATGACCGATACGGCGCAGGCCCAGGCCGGTCATGGTGGCCTTGTGCCGGGTCAAAACGCCGATAGTACTACGGACCTGGGTAACCTTGATCAAAGCTGCCATGTTGAATTACCCCGTGATCGCTTCGACTGACAGGCCACGCTTGGCTGCCACATCGTCCGGCGAGCGCATGCCGGCGAGGCCGTTGACCGTCGCGCGCACTACGTTGACCGGGTTGGTGGAGCCGTAACACTTGGCCAGTACGTCTTGTACACCGGCAATTTCCAGCACGGCGCGCATGGCACCGCCGGCGATGATGCCGGTACCTTCACTTGCCGGCTGCATGTATACCTTGGAGGCGCCGTGACGGGCCTTGACCGGGTACTGCAGCGTGTGGCCAGCGAGGCTGACCTTGACCATGTTGCGACGCGCCTGATCCATCGCTTTCTGGATTGCGACCGGCACTTCACGCGCCTTGCCGCGACCAAAACCGATACGGCCGTTGCCATCGCCGACGACGGTCAGGGCGGTAAAGCCGAAAACACGACCCCCCTTAACCACCTTGGCGACACGGTTGATCTGCACAAGTTTTTCTTGCAGATCACCGTTTTGCTGTTCGTTCTTCGCCATCGTAAAACCCTTTAGAATTCCAGGCCGCCTTCACGAGCGGCGTCGGCCAGCGCCTTGACACGGCCGTGAAACTTGAAACCGGCACGATCAAAGGCTACCTGGGTGATGCCTGCCTGCTTTGCGCGCTCGGCGATCAGCGAGCCGACTTTCGTGGCCGCCTCAACGTTGCCGGTCGCCCCCTCGCGCAGCGCCTTGTCCAGCGTTGATGCGCTAGCCAGCACTTTGCCACCATCCGGCGAGATAACCTGCGCATAGATGTGGCGCGGGGTACGGTTGACGCACAGGCGGAACGCGCCTAGCTCGCGGATCTTGGCGCGAGCGCGGCGGGCACGACGGAGACGGGATTCTTTCTTCGCGTTCATAACCCTGCCTTACTTCTTCTTGGCTTCTTTGCGACGCACCTGCTCGTCGGCGTAGCGCACGCCCTTGCCCTTGTACGGCTCGGGCGGACGGAACGCGCGAATCTCTGCAGCCGCGTGGCCGAGCTTCTGCTTGTCCGCGCTTTTCAGCACGATCACGGTGTTTTTCGGCGTTTCCGCCGTAACCCCGTCAGGCAGTTCATAGTCGACCGGGTGCGAGAAGCCCAGTGAAAGGTTGAGCGTCTGGCCCTTTACTTGGGCACGATAACCGACGCCTACAATTTCGAGGGTCTTGCTAAAGCCCTCGGAGACACCCGTCACCAGGTTTTGTACCAGTGCGCGGGTGGTGCCGGCCATGGCCCAGCTCTTGGCTGATTCGCTCGGAGCGAAGGTCAGCTTGCCGTCTTCTTCCCGGCCAATGACCACATCTGCGTGGATGACCATGGAAAGCGTGCCCTGACTGCCTTTGGCGGTCAGCTGGTCGGCATCAATGCTAACCTCAACGCCGGCGGGTAGTGTAACCGGATATTTCGCTATGCGGGACATTCCAGCCTCCTAGAATACGGTGCAGATGACTTCACCACCGACACCCGCCTGGCGCGCGGCGCGATCGGTCATCACTCCGCTGGAGGTAGTGACGATCGCGATACCCAGACCGTCGGCGACCTTGGGCAGCGTGCTCTTGCCCTTGTACTG
This sequence comes from Halomonas cibimaris, assembly GCF_055379665.1. Taxonomy (NCBI): domain Bacteria; kingdom Pseudomonadati; phylum Pseudomonadota; class Gammaproteobacteria; order Oceanospirillales; family Halomonadaceae; genus Halomonas; species Halomonas cibimaris. The sequence goes on along the minus strand of NZ_AP043828.1, from coordinate 1,255,971 downwards.
GCGCAGAGACGGCTTGGAAGCCCGCTGGATGTGGTCGATAACCGGCTTGCCCTCAAAGTACTTGAGGGACACGGTCAGTTCGGGCTTGCTGTCGCCAGCCACCGCGTAATCGGCGATGTAGCCCTCTTCTTTCAGCACGCGGGCCACTTCAACCTTAAGCTTGGAGGACGGCAGCGTTACCGTCTCCTTGGTGGCCATCTGCGCATTGCGGATACGGGTAAACATATCCGCCAGAGTATCTTGCATGCTCATTTAATGTGCGCTCCTGATGATGCTACGTGGCTTTTACCAGCTGGACTTTTTGAGTCCCGGGACGTTGCCACGCATGGCGGCTTCACGCAGCTTGTTACGGCCAAGGCCGAACTTTTGGTAAACACCGTGAGGACGACCGGTGACGCGGCAGCGGTTGCGCTGGCGTACCGGGCTTGAGTCCCGCGGCAGTTGCTGCAGCTTGAGCTGCGCGTCGAAGCGCTCTTCGTCAGAAGCGTTCACGTCGGTGGTGATCGCCTTGAGCTCGGCGCGCTTGGCCGCGTATTTCTCGACCAGCTTGGCGCGCTTTAGCTCACGCTCTACCATGCTTTTCTTTGCCATGATCCCAACCTTATTTCTTGAACGGGAAGTGCATTGCACGCAGCAGCGCGCGGCCTTCCTCGTCCGTGTTGGCGGTAGTGGTGATGGTGACGTCCATCCCCCGAATGCGATCGATTTTATCATACTCGATCTCCGGGAAGATGATCTGCTCACGCACCCCCATGGAGTAGTTGCCACGACCGTCAAACGACTTCGGGTTGAGACCGCGGAAGTCACGCACGCGCGGAATCGCAATGTTTACCAGACGGTCCAGAAAGTCCCACATGCGCTCAGCGCGCAGCGTGACCTTGATACCGATCGGCCAGCCTTCACGCACTTTAAAGCCTGCAACGGACTTGCGTGCCTTGGTTACCAGCGGCTTTTGCCCGGAAAGCTTTTCCAGATCGCCGATGGCGTTGTCGATCAGCTTTTTATCGCTGACCGCATCCCCGATGCCCATGTTCAAGGTCACTTTCGTGATCCGGGGCACCTGCATTACGTTGGCGTAGCTGAACTCCTCCTGGAGCTTGGCTACGACTTCGTTTTGATAACGTTCTTTCAAGTTGGCCATGTTTACCCCGACACGTTAGGCATCGATCTGCGTCTGCGTCGACTTGTAGATACGTACCTTGGTACCGTCTTCCTTCACCTGGAAGCCGACGCGATCCGCCTTACCGGTCTCCGAATTGAAGATGGCTACGTTGGACGCGTGAATCGGAGCCTCGCGCTCGACGATACCGCCCTGATTTCCCGCCATGGGATTTGGCTTGGTGTGACGCTTGATCATGTTCACACCGGACACCACAAAGCGATTTTCCAGTACTCGCTTGACGGTGCCGCGCTTGCCCTTGTCCTTTCCGGCGAGGACGATGACTTCATCGTCACGTTTGATCTTTTGCATATCCGCCTCGCTCCTTACAGCACTTCAGGCGCCAAGGAAATGATCTTCATGAACTTTTCGTTGCGCAGCTCACGAGTGACCGGCCCGAAAATACGCGTGCCGACCGGCTGTTCGTTGGTGTTTTGCAACAGAACCGCCGCATTTCCATCGAAACGGATCAGCGAACCGTCGGGACGACGGACGCCGCTTTTGGTACGCACCACGACCGCTTTCATGACCTGGCCCTTTTTGACCTTGCCGCGCGGGATCGCTTCACGCACTGAGATTTTGATGATGTCACCGACGCGGGCGTAGCGGCGATGCGAACCGCCCAGCACCTTGATGCACTGCACCCGGCGCGCTCCGCTGTTGTCAGCGACATCCAGCATTGTCTGAGTCTGAATCATCGGTTTTCTCCGAACCTAACCTGACTGCACTGGTGAAACAGCCGCAGGAAATTAACCTTTGGCCTGCTCGACCACTTCGATCAGTGCCCAAGACTTTTTCTTGGACAGCGGACGACATTCCTCAATGGACACCGTGTCGCCGGCCTTGGCCTGGTTCGTTTCGTCGTGGGCGTGCAGCTTAGTGGAGCGCTTAAGGTATTTTCCGTAGATCGGGTGGCGCTCACGGCGCTCGATCATGACAACGATGGACTTGTCCATCTTGTCGCTCACCACCTTGCCGGTGAGCGTACGCGTTTTCTTTTCTTCGGCCATCTCAGTCACCTGCCTTCTCGTTGAGCACAGTCTTCACGCGGGCAATGTCCCGACGGACCTGCTTGAGCAGATGAGTCTGGCTCAGCTGGCCGGTGGCCTTCTGCATGCGCAGGTTAAACTGCTCGCGGAGGAGCTCAAGCAGCTGGTCCTTGAGTTCTCCGGCGGATTTTTCTCGAATTTCTTGGGCTTTCATCACATCACCGTCCGTTTCGCAAAGGTGGTGGATACCGGCATTTTCTGCGCGGCGAGATCGAACGCTTCACGCGCGAGCTCTTCAGAAACGCCTTCAATCTCGTACAGCACCCGACCCGGCTGGATCTGGGCAACCCAGTACTCGACAGAGCCTTTCCCTTTACCCATACGAACTTCGAGCGGCTTTTTGGAAATCGGTTTGTCCGGGAATACGCGGATCCAGATCTTGCCGCCACGCTTGACGTGACGTGTGATCGCACGGCGGCCGGCCTCGATCTGGCGCGCGGTAACGCGGCCGCGACCGGTGGACTTCAGACCGTATTCCCCGAAGCTGATCCGGCTCCCGCGATGCGCCAGGCCACGGTTACGGCCTTTTTGCACCTTGCGAAATTTTAAACGCTTGGGTTGTAACATCGACTCGCTCTCCCCTTACCTGGAACCTTTCTTCTTGGGCGCGTTGCCGGCCGACTGCTTGGCCTTGGCACGTACTTCCTCGATACCGCCGAGGATTTCGCCTTTGAAGATCCACACTTTGACACCGATGATGCCGTAGGTGGTTTGAGCTTCGTACGTGGCGAAGTCGATATCCGCGCGCAGCGTGTGCAGCGGCACGCGACCTTCGCGGTACCATTCGGTCCGTGCGATTTCCGCACCACCCAGGCGACCTGACAGCTGAATCTTGATACCGCCGGCACCCAGACGCATGGAGTTCTGCACCGCACGCTTCATCGCACGACGGAACATCACCCGACGCTCAAGCTGACCGGCAACGTTGGCCGCGACCAGCTTGGCATCCAGCTCCGGCTTGCGAACCTCTTCGATGTTCACATGCACCGGCACGCCCATCAGCTGGGCAAGATCGCGGCGCAGACGGTCAACGTCTTCGCCTTTTTTGCCGATCACAATGCCCGGACGGGCCGTGTGAATGGTGATGCGGGCGTTATTCGCCGGACGCTCGATGTACACATTGCTGACAGAGGCGTTTTTCAGGCGCTCTTCCAGAAAGCTACGCACTTCGAGATCGTTGTTGAGCTTATCGGCATAGGCGCCGCGCTCGGCATACCAGACAGAAGCATGGTCTTTGACAATGCCCAGTCGAATGCCCGTTGGATTGACTTTCTGACCCATCTGGTCGACTCCTACTTCTCGGCTACCTTGACGGTGATGTGGCAGGTGCGCTTCAAGATACGATCCGCGCTGCCCTTGGCGCGCGGCTTGATACGCTTGAGCGTCATGCCCTCATCGACGCAGATGGTCGAGACACGCAGCTCGTCGATATCCATGCCGTTATTTTCTTCCGCGTTTGCAATGGCGGACTGCAGCACTTTCTTGACCAGCGTAGCCGCTTTCTTCGGCGAGAAGGCCAGCAGGTCGAGTGCCTCGGCGACCGGTTTATCGCGCACCTGGTCAGCCACCAAACGGGCCTTTTGGGCGGATAACCGAGCGCCACGCAGCTTAGCTGTGACTTCCATCTCTAATCCTCTCTGGCTTACCGTTTGGCTTTTTTGTCCGCTGCATGCCCGCGATAAAGACGGGTGGCGGCGAACTCGCCCAGTTTGTGACCAACCATTTCCTCGGAGACGTGCACCGGGACGTGTTGGCGACCGTTATGGACTGCAATGGTCAGGCCTACCATGTTGGGCATGACCATCGAACGACGCGACCAGGTCTTGATCGGTTTGCGATCGTTCTTCTCCGCTGCAGTCTCGACCTTCTTCAAAAGATGAAGGTCAATGAAGGGACCTTTCTTTAGTGAACGTGGCACAGCCGTTACCTCTTGATGTCTTGGCGTGGGATATTACTTCCGGGCCTTGCGGCGACGAACGATCAGCGCATCGGTGCGCTTGTTCTTGCGGGTTTTGTACCCCTTCGTCGGCACGCCCCAGGGAGTAACCGGGTGACGACCGCCGCTTGAGCGACCTTCACCACCGCCGTGCGGGTGATCGATGGGGTTCATCGCCACGCCGCGAACGGACGGACGCACGCCCCGCCAGCGCTTCGCACCGGCCTTGCCAAGTTGACGCAGGCTGTGCTCGGAGTTGCTCACTTGCCCCAGGGTCGCACGGCATTCGGCCAGCACCTTGCGCGTTTCGCCGGAGCGAAGACGCAGCGTGACGTAGTTGCCTTCGCGGGCAACCAGCTGAGCGCTGGTGCCGGCACTGCGAGCCATCTGTGCGCCTTTACCCGGCTTGAGCTCGACACCGTGAACGGTGGAACCCAGCGGAATGTTGCGCAGCGGCAAGGCATTGCCTTTCTTGATGGGCGCGTTGACACCGGATTCCAGCACGTCACCGGCGCTTACGCCGCGCGGTGCAATGATGTAACGGCGCTCACCGTCGGCATACTTCAACAGCGCAATGTGCGCGCTGCGGTTCGGATCGTATTCAATGCGCTCAACGGTGGCGGGAACGCCATCCTTGGTGCGCTTGAAGTCGATCAGCCGGTAGTGGTGACGGTGGCCACCACCAATGTGACGGCTGGTGATACGACCGTTGTTGTTACGACCGCCGGTCTTGGACTGCTTTTCCAGAAGCGGCGCATAGGCGCGGCCCTTGTGCAGCGTTTCGCTCACGACCTTGATGACGTGGCGACGACCGGAGGATGTGGGTTTGGTCTTGACGATTGCCATTGTCCGTACTCCTGCCCTTATTCGGCGCCAGCGAAGTCTTCGAGCGTTTCGCCCGCAGCCAGGGTTACATACGCCTTGCGATACCCTTTACGCATGCCAACGCCGTGTGCCGTACGCTTGGTTTTGCCCTTGACGTTCAATGCTTGAACGCTTTCGACTTTCTTGCCGAAAACGGCTTCCACAGCCTTTTTGATCTCGGGCTTGGTAGCGTCGCTCGCCACCTTGAAAACGTACTGATTGCGCTCTGCTGCCATCGCGGCCTTTTCGGTCACGTGCGGCCCAAGCAGAACCTTGAATACGCGTTCCTGGTTCATGCCAGCTTCTCCTCGAATTTACGCAGGGCGGAGACGGTGACCAGGACCTTGTCAAAAGCGACCAGGCTCACCGGGTCAGCGGCTGCAACGTCTACCACATCTACGTGGGGGAGGTTGCGCGCGGCCAGATAAAGCTTCTCATCGACGTCTTCGGTGACGATCAGCGCTTTCTCCAGATCAAGCTCTTTAAGCTTGGCGGCGACCTGCTTGGTCTTGGGCGCATCGACAGCGAACTCTTCCACTACGACCAGGCGCTCCTGGCGTACAAGTTCAGACAGGATGGAACGCATCGCGGCGCGATACATCTTGCGGTTCACCTTCTGAGCGTGGTCCTGGGGACGCGCCGCAAAGGTAGTACCGCCGGCACGCCAGATCGGCGAGCGGATGGTGCCGGCGCGTGCGCGACCGGTGCCCTTCTGGCGCCACGGCTTCTTGCCGCCGCCACGCACGTCAGAACGGTTCTTCTGTGCACGAGTGCCCTGGCGGCCGCCGGCGAGATACGCCGTGACAACCTGGTGAACCAGCGCCTCGTTGAAGTCTTTGCCAAAGGTGGCGTCGGCTACTTCGACGGTACCCGCGCCTGCAGCAAGATTCAGATTCATCGGTATTATCCTCTTCAGCCTGCTTTCACGGCGCTGCGTACGATAACGTCGCTGCCGGTAGCTCCCGGAACGGCGCCCTTGATCAGCAGCAGATTGCGCTCGGCGTCGACGCGGACGACTTCAAGGCTTTGCACGGTGCAGCGGGCGTTGCCCATCTGTCCGGCCATTTTCTTGCCTTTGAATACGCGACCCGGGGTCTGGCACATGCCGATGGAGCCCGGCGCACGGTGCGCCAGCGAGTTGCCGTGGGTAGCATCTTGGGTGCTGAAGTTCCAGCGCTTAACGCCGCCCTGGAAACCTTTACCCTTGGAGGTACCGGTCACGTCGATGAGCTGACCAGCTTCGAAGAGGGATACGGTGAGTTCGCCGCCGACTTGCGGAGCTTCTTCGCCTTCTGCCAGGCGAAACTCCATCAGCGAGCGGCCAGCTTCTACACCGGCTTTGGCAAACTGTCCAGCTTGCGCGCGGGTGAGATGCTTGGCTTTGCGGGAGCCGGCTGTTACCTGAACCGCTGCGTAGCCGTCGGATTCAACCGACTTGACGCGCGTGACGCGGTTAGGATCAACCTCAATAACGGTTACGGGCACTGAGGCGCCGTCTTCGGTGAAGACACGGGTCATCCCGGTCTTCTTACCGACCAAACCGATAGTCATTCTCAGTTCTCCTATAGTGTACGGGGCTATCACCCGCTATGGCTGCCCTTTCCAGAGCATTCCACTAGCACATTGTATGGCGCCTCACGGCGCGGCGGCTGCTGCTCACCGGTAACGCAGAAAGACAGGGTGAGCGCTGGGCCGCGAGTGTCTAGTGTAGTTAGTCGAGCTTGATTTGCACGTCGACGCCGGCGGCGAGGTCGAGCTTCATCAGCGCATCGACGGTCTTTTCGGTCGGCTCGACGATATCGAGCACGCGTTTGTGCGTACGAATCTCGTACTGGTCGCGCGCGTCCTTGTTGACGTGCGGCGAAGTCAATACGGTATAGCGCTCGCGATTGGTCGGCAGCGGAATCGGACCGCGAACCTGGGCACCAGTACGCTTGGCGGTATCAACGATTTCCGCAGTGGACTGGTCAATCAGGCGATGGTCGAACGCTTTCAGCCGAATGCGAATCTTCTGGTTCTGCATTTGCCCTAAACTCCAATGGATGTCGACGGCGCGAGCCGTCTACCCACGCATTCAAAGGATGCGCATTATAGGCACGCAGACGGGAGGTGTCAAACACTTCTCGCCAGTGCGAAGAAAGGGGGCTCTACTTGAGCCCCCTGAACCTGTGAAGGCTCGGCTTACTTGATGATCTTGGCGACGACGCCGGCACCCACGGTGCGGCCGCCTTCGCGGATCGCGAAGCGCAGGCCGTCATCCATGGCGACCGGGGCAATCAGGCTGACGGTCATCTTGACGTTGTCACCCGGCATAACCATCTCAACGCCTTCCGGCAGTTCACAGGTACCGGTGATGTCGGTGGTACGGAAGTAGAACTGCGGACGGTAGCCCTTGAAGAACGGCGTGTGACGACCGCCTTCTTCCTTGGACAGCACGTACACTTCGGCTTCGAACTCGGTGTGCGGGGTGATGGTGCCGGTCTTCGCCAGTACCTGGCCGCGTTCAACGTCGTCACGCTTGGTGCCGCGCAGCAGCGCACCGACGTTTTCGCCGGCACGACCTTCGTCGAGCAGCTTGCGGAACATTTCCACGCCGGTAACGGTTGTCTTCGTGGTGTCCTTCATGCCCACGATTTCAACTTCTTCACCGGCCTTGATGATGCCGCGCTCAACGCGACCGGTGACCACGGTACCGCGGCCAGAGATCGAGAAGACGTCCTCGATGGGCATCAGGAACGGCTGGTCGATGGCACGTTCCGGCTCCGGAATGTACTCGTCGAGTGCCTTGATCAGGTTGGCAACGGCGGTGGTGCCCATGCCGTTGTCGTCCTTGCCTTCCAGCGCCATCAGCGCGGAGCCGGTGATGATCGGGGTGTCGTCACCCGGGAAGTCGTATTCGCTGAGCAGCTCGCGAACTTCCATTTCGACCAGCTCAAGGAGCTCTTCGTCGTCGACCATGTCGGCCTTGTTCAGGAACACGACGATGTACGGTACGCCAACCTGGCGAGACAGCAGGATGTGCTCGCGGGTTTGCGGCATGGGGCCGTCGGCGGCAGAACAGACCAGAATGGCGCCGTCCATCTGGGCCGCACCGGTGATCATGTTCTTGACGTAGTCGGCGTGCCCCGGGCAGTCAACGTGCGCGTAGTGGCGATCTTCCGACTGGTACTCGACGTGGGACGTCGCGATCGTAATACCGCGCTCGCGCTCTTCCGGCGCGTTGTCGATCGCTGCGAACTCGCTCCAGTCGCCGCCGAATACTTCGGCGGAAACGCGAGTCAGCGCTGCTGTCAGCGTGGTCTTGCCGTGGTCAACGTGACCGATGGTACCGACGTTGATATGCGGTTTGGAACGTTCGAATTTTTCCTTAGCCACTGCTATAACCTCTTTACGTTAGCTAACGGTTAACCGTTTTGGTTGATGACGGCTTCTACGATGCTGGAGGGCGCCTCGTCGTACTGGGCAAACTCCATGGAGTAGCTTGCACGGCCCTGGGTCTGAGAGCGCAGATCGGTTGCATAACCGAACATCTCGCCCAGCGGCACCGTGGCGCGGATGACTTTACCAGCGGTTGTGTCATCCATGCCCTGCACCAGACCGCGACGACGGTTCAGGTCGCCCATGACGTCACCCATGAACTCCTCGGGGGTCACGACCTCGACCTTCATCACCGGTTCCAGCAGCACGGCCTTGGCCTTTTTGGCACCTTCTTTGACTGCCATGGAAGAGGCAATCTTGAACGCGGTCTCGTTGGAGTCCACGTCATGGTAGGAACCATCTAACAGCGTGACCTTGACGTCAATCATCGGATAGCCCGCGATAACGCCGTTTTGCAGCTGCTCATAGGCCCCTTTTTCGACGGCGGGTACGTACTCTTTGGGCACGACGCCGCCAACGATTTCGGAGTTGAACTTGAAGAAAATCTCGTCGTCGCCTTCGCCCTTTTCTTCGTAGGTAAGGGGCTCAATGCGCATGACGACGTGGCCGTACTGGCCGCGACCGCCGGACTGGCGAACGAACTTGCCTTCCTGTTCGACGTTGCCGCGGATGGTTTCGCGGTAAGCCACCTGCGGCTTGCCGATATTCGCCTCGACCTTGAACTCGCGACGCATGCGGTCAACGATGATGTCCAGGTGCAGCTCACCCATTCCCGAGATAATGGTCTGGCCGGTCTCTTCGTCGGTTTTCACCTGGAAGGACGGATCTTCCTGGGCCAGCTTGCCAAGCGCGGTACCCATCTTTTCCTGGTCGGCCTTGGACTTCGGCTCTACGGCGACCGAAATAACCGGGTCCGGAAACTCCATGCGCTCAAGGATGATCTTGTCGTTGATATCGCACAGCGTATCGCCGGTGGTCACGTCTTTCAGACCGATACAGGCGGCGATATCGCCGGCGCGCACTTCCTTGATTTCTTCGCGGGAGTTGGCGTGCATCTGTACCAGACGGCCGATACGCTCTTTTTTGTCGCGCACGGAATTATAGACGCTGTCGCCGGAATTCAGCACGCCGGAATAGACGCGAATGAAGGTCAGCGTACCCACGAACGGGTCGGTAGCGATCTTGAACGCCAGTGCGGCAAACGGTGCCTTGTCGTCGGCTTCACGCGTGGCGACGGTACCGTTTTTGTCGTCAAGCTCACCTTCGATGGCCTTGACCTCGGTGGGCGACGGCAGGTATTCAACAACCGAGTCGAGCACGGCCTGAACGCCTTTGTTCTTGAACGCCGAGCCGCAGGTAACCAGCACGATCTCGTTGTCCAGGGTGCGGCGGCGCAGACCGGCCTTGATTTCAGCGTTGGACAGCTCACCTTCTTCAAGGTATTTGTCCATCAGCTCTTCGGACGCCTCGGCGGCGGATTCCACCATCTGCTCGCGATATTTTTCGGCGGTTTCCTGAAGCTCGGCCGGGATGTCCAGCAGCTCATAGGAGGCGCCGAAATTGTCCTGGCTCCAGAGGATCGCCTTCATCTCGATAAGATCGATGACGCCCTTGAAGTCTTCCTCGGTGCCCCAGTTGATCTGGATCGGCACGGCATTGGCGTTCAAGCGCGTGCTCAGCTGGTCGACCACGTTGAAAAAGTCAGCGCCGGTGCGGTCCATCTTGTTGACAAACACCAGGCGCGGCACTTCGTACTTGTCGGCCTGACGCCAGACGGTTTCCGTCTGCGGCTGTACGCCGGAGCTGCCGCAAAGCACCACAACCGCGCCGTCCAGCACGCGCAGTGAACGCTCGACTTCGATGGTGAAGTCGACGTGCCCGGGGGTGTCGATGATGTTGATGCGGTGCTCGTCGAACTGATGGCTCATGCCTTTCCAGAACGTCGTGACAGCAGCCGAGGTGATGGTGATACCACGCTCTTGCTCCTGAGACATCCAGTCAGTCGTCGAGGCGCCCTCGTGGGTCTCCCCCAGCTTGTGGTTGATACCGGTGTAAAACAGCACGCGTTCAGTGGTGGTGGTTTTACCGGCATCGACGTGGGCGACGATGCCCAGGTTACGATAGCGATTTAGTGGAGTCTTGCGTGCCACGGTGGAAACTCCCGTTTGTTGGCAATGCTCGTGGGTCCAGCTAGCGACGCCTTAAGGCAGGTGACCGCCGCCCTGCAGCGGCGGCTTTGCCTTCAAAACGCGAAACCGGTGCGTTTCGCTCAGCGCCGCAATTAAAAGCGGAAGTGAGAGAAGGCCTTGTTGGCTTCTGCCATGCGGTGCACGTCTTCACGCTTTTTAACAGCGGAGCCCTTGCCATCGGCGGCGTCCAGAATTTCACCGGCCAGACGCTGCACCATGGTTTTCTCACCGCGACGACGCGCCGCGTCGGCCAGCCAGCGCATGGCCAGCGCACTACGACGCGACGGACGAACTTCTACCGGCACCTGATAGGTCGCACCGCCAACGCGGCGCGACTTGACTTCGACCATGGGCTGGATGGCTTCCAGCGCTTTTTCGAAGGTATCCAGCGGCTCGTCTTTATTACGCTCGGCAACCTTGTCCAACGCACCATAGACGATACGCTCAGCTACGGACTTCTTGCCGCTGATCATCAGGTGGTTCATGAACTTGGCGAGGCGCTCGCTTTTGAACTTGGGATCCGGCAGGATCTCGCGCTTCGCTACAATCTTCCTTCTAGGCATGATAAGCCCTCTATCAAGGATCCTTCAGGTAAACCCGGAACTCGTGCTGCACGCTGTTTGCCGTTTACAGCACCGCCCGACCTTACTCTTATCAGACCGTTTGCAAATATGTTTCAACCGGCAGCGCCGCCGCCGACTAACGCTCGTATCGCGCTATATCAGGACTTCGGACGCTTGGTACCGTACTTGGAACGGCCCTGGCGACGGTTCTGTACGCCGGAGGTATCCAGCGCGCCGCGAACGGTATGATAGCGCACACCCGGCAAGTCCTTGACCCGGCCGCCGCGGATCAGTACCACGGAGTGCTCTTGCAGGTTGTGGCCTTCACCGCCGATATAAGACGCCACTTCAAAGCCGTTGGTCAGGCGCACACGGCACACCTTACGCAGGGCCGAGTTGGGCTTTTTCGGGGTGGTGGTGTAGACGCGGGTGCAAACGCCGCGCTTTTGCGGGCAGGCCTGCAGCGCCGGCACGTCATTTTTCTTGACGGCGCGCTTGCGCGGCTTGCGCACTAGCTGATTAATCGTTGCCATAGTAAGTAGCTGACTCCAATGGTTGCCTTGCTTTAGCAGCGGTTTCGGGCGCACCCGCCCCACTGTTAAAGGCTGCGCATTCTAAGGGCTCGGCCAGCGCGGCGTCAAGCACTACGGGCGGTTACCCGTCTGACGCCGCGCCGGCTCGATGCCCGGGTTAGAGCTCGTCGTCGTCATCCAGCGCGGTCAGCTGGGCGCCAAGCTCTTGTTCGACCTCGGTTGCCGACGGATTGAACAACCGCTCTTCGTCGTCGCGACGGCGACGGCGTTCGGCGTGGTGGGTAAGCCCGGTGCCGGCCGGAATCAAACGGCCCACCACCACGTTTTCCTTCAGCCCGCGCAGGTAGTCGCGCTTGCCGGTCACCGCCGCTTCGGTCAGCACGCGGGTGGTTTCCTGGAACGACGCCGCCGAAATGAACGACTCGGTGGCAAGGCTCGCCTTGGTGATGCCCAGCAGCAGGCGCTGATACTTGGCCGGGAACTTGCCTTCCTGCTCAAGACGGGCATTCTGTTCGAGCACGCGCACAAGCTCCGCCTGATCGCCGGTGATGAAATCCGAGTCGCCGGCGTCGGTGATTTCCACCTTGCGCAGCATCTGACGCACGATCACTTCGATGTGCTTGTCGTTGATGCCCACGCCCTGCAGCCGGTAGACATCCTGCACTTCGGCGGTGATGTACTTGGCCAGATCGGTCACGCCAAGCAGACGCAAAATATCGTGCGGGTTGCTCGGGCCGTCGGAGATGACTTCGCCTTTCTCCACGGTTTCGCCTTCAAACACTGCAATCTGGCGCCATTTGGGAATCAGCATCTCGAACGGATCGCCGTCTTCCGGGGTGATCGTCAGGCGGCGCTTGCCCTTGGTTTCCTTGCCAAAGCTGATCATGCCGCTGATCTCGGCGAGAATCGCCGATTCCTTGGGCTTGCGCGCTTCGAACAGATCCGCCACCCGCGGCAGACCGCCGGTGATGTCCTTGTTACCGGACGCTTCTACCGGAATACGTGCGACCACTTCACCCACGCCGATGTGGGCGCCGTCGTCCACGGAGATCACCGACTTGCCGGGCAGCGGGTACTGTACCGGCGTGTTGGAACCGGCAATCACCACGTATTCGCCGGCGTCGTCTTTGAGCATGATCATCGGCCGCTTGTCGCGCCCCGAAACCGGGCGGGACGCCGATTCGATAACTTCAATGGACGACAGGCCGGTCATCTCATCCACCGTACGGTGCATGGTGACGCCTTCGTCAAGGTCGACGAACTGCGCCTGGCCTTCCATTTCGGCCACGATCGGGTGGGTGTGCGGATCCCACTTGGCCACGGCCTGTCCCGGCGCGACGTGGTCACCGTCACGCACGTCAAGCACCGCACCGTAAGGCAGCTTGTAGTATTCGCGCTCGCGGCCGTGATCGTCGGCGACGGCCAGCGCACTGGAGCGCGATACCACTACCAGCTTACCGTCGCCGCGCTCGACGTGCTTGATGTTGTGCAGACGCACGCTGCCGCCGTGCTTGACCTGGACGCTGTCGATGGCCGAGGCCCGCGAGGCGGCGCCGCCGATGTGGAAGGTCCGCATGGTCAGCTGAGTACCCGGCTCACCGATGGACTGGGCGGCGATGACGCCGACCGATTCACCGACGTTGACCTGGTGACCGCGGGCCAGATCGCGGCCGTAACAGGCCGAGCAAACGCCGTGGCTGGTGTCACAGCTGATGGTGGAGCGCACCACGATCTCATCGACGCCCATGGTTTCCAGCGCCGCACACCAGGCTTCGTCCAGCAGCGTATTGCGCGCAATCAGCACCTCGTCGGTGCGCGGATCCACTACGTCCCGCGCCACCACACGGCCCAGCACGCGCTGGGACAGCGGCACAATAATATCGCCGCCTTCGATGATCGGGTGCAGCGTCAGGCCGTTTTCAGTGCCGCAGTCGGCCTGGGTAATGACCAGATCCTGCGCCACGTCGACCAGGCGGCGGGTCAGGTAGCCGGAGTTGGCAGTCTTCAGCGCCGTATCCGCCAAGCCCTTACGCGCGCCGTGGGTGGAGATGAAGTACTGCAGTACGTTCAGCCCCTCACGGAAGTTGGCGATGATCGGCGTTTCGATGATCGAACCGTCCGGCTTGGCCATCAGGCCGCGCATGCCCGCCAGCTGGCGAATCTGGGCCGCGCTGCCCCGGGCGCCGGAGTCGGCCATGATGAACACGCTGTTGAACGAGTCCTGCTCGACCTCGTTGCCGTCGCGGTCGATCACGTTTTCCTTGGAGATACCGGTCATCATCGCCTTGGCCACCTGGTCGTTGGCCCGGGCCCAGATATCGATGACCTTGTTGTACTTCTCGCCGGCGGTCACCAGCCCTGAAGAGAACTGGTCTTCGATTTCCTTGACCTCATCTTCGGCGCCGGCCACGATTTCCGCCTTGGCATCGGGAATAACGAAGTCGTTGACGCCGATGGATGCCCCGGACCAGGTCGCCATGCGAAAGCCGGTGTACATCAGCTGGTCGGCGAAGATGACCGTGGGCTTGAGCCCGGAGCGGCGATAGACCTCGTTGATCAGCGCGGAAATCGCCTTTTTCTTCATGGGCTGATCGATCAGCTCGAAGGGCACACCCTCAGGCAGGATGCGAAACAGCAGCGCCCGGCCCACGGTGGTGTCCTTGATGCACCGATGGGTGGAATACTCGCCGGTTTCCTCGTTGATCTCGACGTCGTCCAGGCGCACCTTGATGCGCGCGTGCAGCGCCACCGACTGGGTGCCGAAAGCGCGCTCGACCTCGTTGAGATCGGCAAAGATCATGCCTTCGCCGCGGTCGTTGATCTTTTCCCGGGTCATGTAATAAAGACCCAGCACCACGTCCTGGGACGGCACGATGATCGGCTCGCCGTTGGCCGGTGAGAGCACGTTGTTGGTGGCCATCATCAGCGCCCGGGCTTCCAGCTGGGCTTCCAGCGTCAGCGGCACGTGCACGGCCATCTGGTCGCCGTCGAAGTCGGCGTTGTAGGCCGCGCACACCAGCGGGTGCAGCTGAATCGCCTTGCCTTCGATGAGCAGCGGCTCAAACGCCTGGATACCCAGGCGGTGCAGGGTCGGCGCGCGGTTAAGCAGCACCGGGTGCTCGCGAATGACGTCGGCGAGGATGTCCCACACTTCCGCCGTCTCACGCTCGACCATCTTCTTGGCGGCCTTGATCGTTGAGGCGTAGCCCAGCGACTGCAGCTTGGAGTAGATAAACGGCTTGAACAGCTCCAGCGCCATCTTCTTGGGCAGACCGCACTGGTGCAGGCGCAGGGTCGGGCCCACGGTGATCACCGAGCGGCCGGAGTAGTCCACGCGCTTGCCCAGCAGGTTCTGGCGAAAACGCCCCTGCTTGCCCTTGATCATGTCGGCCAGCGATTTCAGCGGGCGCTTGTTGGAGCCGGTGATCGCCCGGCCGCGGCGGCCGTTGTCCAACAGCGCATCCACGGCTTCCTGCAGCATGCGCTTCTCGTTGCGCACGATGATGTCCGGCGCGCTGAGATCCAGCAGGCGCTTCAGGCGGTTGTTGCGGTTGATCACCCGGCGGTACAGATCGTTGAGATCCGAGGTCGCAAAGCGGCCGCCGTCCAGCGGTACCAGCGGACGCAGATCCGGCGGCAGCACCGGCAGCACTTCCATGACCATCCACGCCGGGGCGTTGCCGGAGTAGTAAAAGGCTTCCAAAAGCTTCAGGCGCTTGGACAGCTTTTTGATCTTGGTTTCCGAGTTGGTCTGCGGAATCTCTTCGCGCAGCTGGTTGATCTCTTCTTCCAGATCGATGTCCTTGAGCAGCTCCTGGACGGCTTCGGCGCCCATGCGCGCGTCGAAGTCGTCGCCGAACTCTTCCAGCGCCTCGAAGTACTGCTCGTCGTTGAGCAGCTGGCCGCGCTCAAGCGTGGTCATGCCCGGATCAATCACCACAAACGACTCGAAGTACAGCACCCGCTCGATGTCGCGCAGGGTCATGTCCAGGAACATGCCGATACGCGAGGGCAGTGATTTCAAAAACCAGATGTGCGCCACCGGCGAGGCCAGCTCGATGTGGCCCATGCGGTCGCGGCGCACGGCCGCTTTGGTGACTTCAACGCCGCACTTCTCGCAGATAATGCCGCGGTGCTTCATGCGCTTGTACTTGCCGCACAGGCACTCGTAATCCTTCACCGGGCCAAAGATCTTGGCGCAGAACAGACCATCCCGTTCCGGCTTGAACGTACGATAGTTGATGGTCTCGGGCTTTTTCACCTCACCGAAGGACCAGGAGCGAATCATGTCCGGCGACGCCAGGGTAATCTTGATGGCGTCGAACTCTTCGGACTGTGATTGCGATTTGAGGACTTTCACCAAATCTTTCATTGGGGGCTCCTAGCTCTCTAACTCGATATCGATGCCCAGCGAGCGGATTTCCTTCACCAGCACGTTGAAGGATTCCGGCATGCCTGCCTGCATGGTGTGGTCGCCGTCGACGATGTTTTTGTACATCTTGGTGCGCCCCTCGACGTCGTCCGACTTGACGGTGAGCATTTCCTGCAGCGTGTACGCCGCGCCGTACGCCTCAAGGGCCCAGACCTCCATCTCGCCGAAGCGCTGGCCGCCGAACTGCGCCTTGCCGCCCAGCGGCTGCTGGGTGACCAGCGAGTAGGAGCCGGTAGAGCGGGCGTGCATCTTGTCATCAACCAGGTGGTTGAGCTTGAGGATGTACATGTAGCCCACGGTGACCGGGCGATCGAAGCGCTCGCCGGTGCGGCCGTCGTACAGCGTCAGCTGGCCGGAGTCCGGCAGGTCGGCCAGACGCAGCAGGTGTTTGATCTCGGGCTCTTCGGCACCGTCAAACACCGCGGTGGCCATGGGCACGCCGTCCTTGAGGTTTTTCGCCAGGGCGATGACTTCGTCGTCGTCGAGCTGGGAGAGATCCTCAACCTTGAGCGTGCTTTCAGTGTTGTACACCTGCCCCAGAAAGTCGCGGATTTCAGCGACCTGGGTCTGGCGGGCATCGCGCAGCATGTGATCAATCTTGACCCCGAGCCCGCGAGCGGCCATGCCCAGGTGGGTTTCCAGAATCTGGCCCACGTTCATCCGCGAGGGCACGCCCAGCGGGTTGAGCACTACGTCTACAGGCTCGCCCTGGTCGTCAAACGGCATGTCTTCGACCGGCATGATTTCGGAAATCACGCCCTTGTTACCGTGACGGCCGGCCATTTTGTCGCCGGGCTGAATGCGACGCTTCACTGCCATGTAGATCTTGACGATCTTGAGCACGCCCGGCGCCAGATCGTCGCCCTGGGTGAGCTTGCGCTTTTTGTCTTCAAAGCGCTCGTCCATTTCCTTGCGGCGATTTTCCAGCTGCTCGTCGGCCTGGGCCAGAAGCTCGTTGTGGGTTTCGTCCTGCATGCGCAGCTTGAACCACTGCTGACGCGGCAGCGCATCCAGGTACGCCTCGTCAAGCACGTCGCCCTTGGCAAGCTCTGGGCCGCCGTTGACGGTCTGGCCCGTCAGGGTACGCTTCAGACGCTCGAAAGTGGCGTCTTCGGCGATGCGGTAGGTTTCCTGCAGGTCGCGGCGCACTTCGTCGAGCTGCATTTCCTCGATGGAAAGCGCCCGGGCGTCTTTTTCCACGCCGTCACGGGTAAATACCTGCACGTCGATAACGGTGCCGTTCATGCCGGTCGGGGCGCGCAGCGAGGTGTCTTTCACATCGCTTGCCTTCTCACCGAAAATCGCACGCAGCAGTTTTTCTTCCGGGGTCAGCTGTGTTTCGCCCTTGGGCGTGACCTTGCCGACCAGGATATCGCCCGGGCCGACCTCGGCGCCGATATACACCACGCCGGCTTCATCCAGCTTGCCCAGCGCCGACTCGCCGACGTTGGGGATGTCCGAGGTGATCTCTTCCGGCCCCAGCTTGGTGTCGCGCGAAACGCACGTCAGCTCCTGGATGTGAATCGTGGTGAAGCGATCTTCCTGGGCCACGCGCTCGGAGATGAGGATGGAGTCCTCAAAGTTGTAGCCGTTCCACGGCATGAACGCCATGCGCATGTTCTGGCCCAGCGCCAGATCGCCCATATCCACGGACGGGCCGTCGGCGAGGATGTCGCCCGCGGCGACGTGATCGCCCGTTTGCACGATGGGACGCTGGTTCATGCAGGTGTTCTGGTTGGAGCGCACGTACTTGGTCAGGTTGTAGATGTCCACGCCGGCTTCACCGCCGATGATTTCATCCTCGTTGACCCGGACCACCACGCGACGGGCGTCGACAGAGTCGATGACGCCGCCGCGGCGTGCCACTTCGCACACGCCGGAATCCCGGGCGACGAAGCGCTCCATGCCGGTGCCGACAAGCGGCTTGTCGGCGCGCAGGGTGGGCACGGCCTGGCGCTGCATGTTCGCCCCCATCAGGGCGCGGTTGGCGTCGTCGTGCTCAAGAAACGGAATCAGGGCCGCCGCCACGGAGACCACCTGGCGCGGCGAGACGTCCATCAGGGTGATCTGCTCCGGGCGCATGAAGGTGGTTTCCCCCCGGTGGCGCGCCTGGACCAGGTCGTCGTTCAGCCGGCCGTTTTCGTCCACCGCGGCGGAGGCCTGGGCGATCACGTAGTCGCCTTCCTCAATGGCCGAAAGGTGAACCACCTCGTCGGTCACCTGGCAGTCCACGACCTTGCGGTACGGCGTCTCAAGGAAGCCGTAGCTGTTGGTGTGGCTGTAGGTGGCCAGCGAGTTGATCAGGCCGATGTTGGGCCCTTCCGGCGTCTCGATCGGACACAGCCGGCCGTAGTGCGTGGCGTGAACGTCGCGCACCTCGAAACCGGCACGTTCACGGGTCAACCCGCCCGGCCCGAGCGCGGAAACCCGACGCTTGTGAGTCACCTCGGACAGCGGGTTGTTCTGGTCCATGAACTGCGACAGCTGACTGGAGCCGAAGAACTCCTTCACCGCCGCCGCCACCGGCTTGGCGTTGATCAGATCCTGAGGCATCAACCCTTCGCTTTCGGCCATGGACAGGCGCTCGCGCACCGCGCGCTCAACCCGCACCAGGCCTACGCGGAACTGGTTTTCGGCCATTTCGCCGACGCAGCGGATGCGGCGGTTGCCCAGGTGGTCGATGTCGTCGACGTCGCCAAAGCCGTTGCGGATGCTGATCATCTCGCGCAGCACATCAAGAATATCGTCGCGATTGAGCACGCCGGAGCCGGTGTCGGATTCCCGACGCAGGCGGCGGTTGAACTTCATGCGGCCAACGCCGGACAGATCGTAGCGGTCCTCACTGAAGAACAAATTGTGGAACAGCGTCTCGGCGGCTTCCTTGGTGGGCGGCTCGCCGGGGCGCATCATGCGATAGATTTCCACCAGCGCTTCCAGACGCGAGCCGGTGGTGTCCAGCTTCAGGGTGTCGGAGATGAACGAGCCGCAGTCCAGATCGTTGGTGTAAAGCGTTTCGATCCGGGTGATGCCGCCCTGGCCGAGCTGCTCCAGCAGCTCCGGGGTAATTTCGGTGTTGCACGGGCAAATCAGCTCGCCGGTTTTGGCGTCGATCTGATCTTTCGCCAGTACCTTGCCGCACAGGTACTCCATGGGCACTTCGAGGCGCTTGAGCCCGGCTTTTTCCAGCTGGCGGATGTGCTTTTGGGTGACCCGGCGGCCTTCTTCGACGATGATATTGCCGTCGCCGTCCTTGATGTCGAAGGTGGCGGTCTCACCGCGCAGGCGCGTGGGCACCAGCTCCACAAAGAAGCCGTTTTTCTCGATGTGAAACACGCTGGTATCAAAGAATTCAGCGAGAATTTCCTCAGCGCTCATGCCCAGTGCGCGCATCAGCACAGACGCCGGCAGCTTGCGGCGACGGTCGATGCGCACAAAGACGTTGTCCTTGGGATCGAACTCGAAATCAAGCCAGGAGCCGCGGTACGGAATCACCCGGGCGGAGTACAAAAGCTTGCCGGAGGAATGGCTCTTGCCCTTGTCGTGGTCAAAGAACACGCCCGGGCTGCGGTGGAGCTGGGAGACAATGACGCGCTCGGTGCCGTTGATGACAAAGGTACCGTTTTCGGTCATCAGGGGGATTTCCCCCATGTAGACTTCCTGCTCCTTGATATCCTTGATGGCCTTGTTCGAAGAGTCGCGATCATAGATGATCAAGCGAACCTTGACGCGCAGCGGAGCGGAGTAGGTTACGCCACGCAGCTGGCATTCCTTGACATCGAACGCCGGCGTGCCGAAACGATAGCTGACATATTCCAGTGCCGCGTTACCAGAGAAGCTCTCGATCGGAAACACGGACTTGAACGCCGCGTGCAGGCCGACTTCGAAGCGCTCGTCGGGCGAACGATCCTGCTGGAGAAAGTCGTAGTAGGAATCCAGCTGGATGGCCAGCAAGTAAGGCACATCCATCACTTGGGGCAGTTTGCCGAAATCCTTGCGGATGCGTTTTTTCTCAGTGTATGAGTAAGCCATCTGTATTCCCCAGCTTGTTCACCATGGGTGGCCGATGCGTGGTCATCTGCCCCGCGGGCGTTTCAGACGCAGACAGCAAGCTCCTTGTCGGGTAGCTCGCCGTCAAAAATTCTGTATGTCGTTGCGTTATTCAACGCATTTCTGCTGCCGCGCCTTGACGCCACGGATGCCTGGCCTGCCGTTCGCGGCCGAACATCGGCGAAACGCTGCATTATGGCAGTATGACAGCAACAGAAAAAGGCCGGCAGCGGGATAACCCCGCCGCCAGCCGCGGAAGCTTACGCAGCGCGTAAAGCCGCCGGCATCAAAATCACTTGAGCTCGACGGAGGCGCCAGCTTCTTCCAGCTTGGTCTTCGCTTCTTCAGCGTCTTCCTTGGACATCGCTTCCTTGATGGTCGCCGGCGCGCCGTCAACGGCACCCTTGGCTTCCTTCAGGCCAAGCCCTGTGATCTCACGAACCGCCTTGATCACGTTGACCTTCTTGGCGCCGGCGCCTGTCAGCACCAGGTCAAACTCGGTCTGCTCTTCTTCGGCTTCGGCTTCACCGCCGCCCGGGCCGGCAACGACAGCGGCCGCTGCGGTCACGCCGAATTTCTCTTCCATCGCCTCGATCAGCTCGGCGACTTCCATGACGGACATGTCGGCGACGGCGTTGATGATATCGTCTTTGCTAAGTGCCATGATTTCTTTCCTAACGTTGCGGTGGTCTCGCCCAAGCGAAACCCAAAAGTGTTTGCCTGGCTCGTGCAGCGACGGCTTTCACCCCGCTGCCATTGCAAAAAGGGGCTTACGCCGCTTCTTCTTTCTGGACGCGCAGCGCATCCAGGGTACGAACCAGCTTGCCAGCAGAGGCTTCTTTCATCACCGACATCAACTGGGCAATTGCCTCGTCGTAGGTCGGCAGGGTTGCCAGACGGTCAATATCGGCAGCCGGGATGAACTCACCTTCGTAGGCCAGCGCCTTGACTTCGAAGTCCGGTGCGCTTTTGGTGAATTCCTTGAACAGCCGCGCGGCAGCGCCGGGGTGCTCGTTGGAAAACGCCAGCAGCGTCGGACCGACAAACGTCTCGTTCAGGCATTCCCACTGGGTGCCTGTCAGGGCGCGGCGTGCCAGCGTGTTGCGCACAACACGGATCTGCACGCCATTCTCGCGGGCCTGCTTGCGCAGGTCGGTCATCTTGTCGACCGCAACGCCACGAGAATCGGCAACAACGACGGAGAGTGCGTCCTTGGCCGCTTCACTGACTTCGGCAACAATCGCTTTCTTGCCTTCAAGTGCTAGTGGCACAGTCATCACTCCTTCGTGCCGGAAACCCGACGGGCTTCCGAGTTACCATCTCTTCCCACCCGCAGGCGGGAAGCCTTGGGATGGTGCTCACCAGAAAGCGCAACGCGACATCCTGTTTTCATAGCGAGCGGTTTGCAACGCTCGCTCGATGTCTTACTGACTGGCGGCAACACCATCTGCGCAGGCGCTACGCATTAAGCCACTGCCTGCCGCGGCAAACAGCGGCACCTGCGGTCTTTGACGGTGCACCGCGCCTGGCACGGAGACCGCAAAGTTTTTATCAGGAGCAAGCCCTATACCAGCGACGTATGGTCGATGGTCAGGCCCGGCCCCATGGTGCTGGACAGGGTCATTTTCTTGAAATAAACGCCCTTGGAGGTGCTCGGCTTGAGACGCTTGAGGTCAGCGACCAGCGCTTCAAGGTTGCCCTTGATAGCGGCCGCGTCGAAGTCGGCCTTGCCCAGCGTTGTGTGAATAATACCGTTTTTATCGGTACGAAAGCGCACCTGGCCGGCCTTGGCGTTCTTGACCGCGGTGGCCACGTCCGGCGTTACCGTACCGACTTTCGGGTTCGGCATCAGCCCGCGCGGGCCGAGAATCTGACCCAGCTGGCCAACGACACGCATCGCGTCGGGCGAGGCAATCACCACGTCAAAGTCGAGATTGCCCTTTTTCACTTCAGCGGCCAGGTCGTCCATACCCACGATGTCGGCACCGGCGTCTTTCGCTGCCTGCTCGTTGGCGCCCTGAGTGAAGACGGCGACGCGCACGTCCTTGCCGGTACCGTTGGGCATCACGGTGGCACCGCGAACGACCTGGTCGGATTTACGCGGATCTACGCCCAGGTTGACGGCGACATCCACAGACTCTTTGAAGTTCACGGTAGAGAGCTCGGCGAGCAGCGCCACCGCCTCGTCAAGGGAGTAGGTCTTGTTGGCGTCGACCTTGTCGCGAATCCGCTGTGCGCGCTTGGTTAGCTTAGCCATGATTACAGACCCTCCACGTTAAGACCCATGCTGCGGGCGCTACCGGCAATGGTGCGTACCGCGGCGTCAAGATCCGCCGCTGTCAGATCCGGCTCTTTGGTCTGAGCAATTTCTTCAAGCTGCTCGCGGGTCACGCTGCCAACCTTGGCCTTGTTCGGCTCACCGGAGCCGGACTTGACGCCTGCGGCTTTTTTCAGCAGCACAGCGGCAGGCGGCGTTTTGGTGACAAACGTAAAGCTGCGGTCGGTGTAGACGGTAATCACCACAGGCGTCGGCAGGCCAAGCTCAATGTCTTGCGTCTCGGCGTTGAACGACTTGCAAAACTCCATGATGTTAACGCCGTGCTGACCCAGCGCGGGGCCCACGGGCGGACTCGGATTGGCTTTACCTGCAGCAACCTGCAGCTTGATATAAGCCTGTACTTTCTTGGCCATGTTGTACTCCAGATGGGTATCGCGCCTTGCGGCTTCCCGGTGACAGCAAACCGCCTTTCAAAGGCGGTCTGCACGTTTACTCTGTTCGATCGCGTCCGGCCCGCTTTTTGACCGCTCTGCTCTTTTTCGACCGACGCGTTTTCAATCAACGCGCTGTTGACCTGCTCTTTTTTAATTTACTCTTTTTCGACCTGGGCGAATTCAAGCTCGACCGGCGTGGCGCGGCCGAAAATCAGCACGCTGACCTGCAAACGGCTTTTTTCGTAGTTGACCTCTTCCACCACGCCGTTGAAATCGGCAAACGGCCCGTCGGTGACGCGCACGGACTGGCCGGGCTCGAACATGGTCTTGGGCCGCGGCTTATCGGTGCCGTCCTTGACCCGGCGCAGAATCGACTCGGCTTCGCGGGTGGTGATCGGCGCGGGGTTTTCCTTGGTACCGCCGATAAAGCCCATGACGCGCGGCGTCTCATTCACCAGATGCCAGGTGTTGTCGGTCATTTCCATCTCGACCAGCACATAGCCGGGATAGAACTTGCGCTCGCTCTTACGGCGCTTGCCGTCGCGCATTTCGACGACTTCTTCGGTAGGCACGAGAATCTCGCCAAACTGATCTTCGGCGTCGTAAAGTTTTACACGCTCGGTGAGCGAGCGCATGACGTGCTTTTCAAAACCGGAATATGCGTGAACGACGTACCAACGCTTGGACATGAAAACTCCTAACCGATCACGCCGGACATCGCCCAGCCGAGAAGCGTGTCAATTAACCACAGCAGCAGGCCAACCACCATAACGGCGACCAGCACAATTGCGGTTGTTTGCACGGTTTCTGGCCGAGTCGGCCAGACCACGCGCTGTATTTCTTTCTTGGATTCGCGTGCCAGCGTTACCAGGCTGCGGCCCTTGGCCGTCGTCAGCGCTACGCCGCCGGCCATCAGGCAAAAAGCAACGACACCCAGCACGCGGTACAAAAGGCCGATGCCGGCAAAATAGGTGTTGGCTATCACTGCCACTGCCAACAGCGCGACCACTGCCGCCCATTTGAGCCCGTCATGGCGCGACTGCTGAACCTCGGCGCCATGTTTTACAGAATTAGGCTTCATAAAAACGAGACTCCTCGGGAGTGCGGCAAACGATAAGGAAAATCAGGAAAGGCACGCCAACTTGGGGAAAGCTGGCAGGCCAGGAGGGACTCGAACCCCCAACCTGCGGTTTTGGAGACCGCTGCTCTGCCAATTGAGCCACTGGCCTGTATCGTTACTGCCGCCTGCACCGTTGCGATGCCTGACAGCAGCGGCCGTCATACTAGCGGACAAATTCCCGCTTGACAACCCTTGCCTTCTTCGCTGCCTGAACCACGCCAGGCGACGAAGACAAAAAAAGCGAGCCTGGCTCGCCTTTTTGCAATATGGAGCTCATGGACGGAATTGAACCGTCGACCTCACCCTTACCAAGGGTGTGCTCTACCCCTGAGCTACATGAGCAAAACGTACAACAGATACGCACTGGAGCGGGCAGCGGGGATCGAACCCGCATCATCAGCTTGGAAGGCTGAGGTTCTACCATTGAACTATGCCCGCTTGAACCATGCCTGCTCGAATGGATCGCGCAGTTGCGGCGTTCGTGCTGCTGCCCGCTTGGCAACTTGTGGCTGCCAGTCATGAAAACTGGTGGAGGGAGAAGGATTCGAACCTTCGAAGCTTTCGCGGCAGATTTACAGTCTGCTCCCTTTGGCCACTCGGGAACCCCTCCATCGCTGGCGGCGCATTTTACCGCCTTCCAGAACGCTGTCAAGCCACAATGCTTTCTATTATCGCCTCATTGATTGAGGCTCAAGCATCTGGCACGACAGTCGGCATCTGCCTTCTGCCCTGGAACGCGCTGCATTCTGTCAAAGCAGCGAAGTGAATGCAAGCCCTGCTCGAACTTTTTCCAGCGCCGGCGCCTGGGGGGCGCTTGGCGCGCCCGACATGCGCCCCGCCCGTTCGGCGCGCGTCAGCGGAAAGCAGATCTCAAGTCCGCCATACACCATATCCGGCCACACTACGTGCGCCGCCGGCATCCCGCGGGATACCACTCGGGCATCGCCTCCGGTCAACAAAAGCGGCAGCGCTACGCCGTACTGATCGCACACCTCGCTATAGATACGCTGCACCGCACTGGTCGCGGCCATATAAATGCCGTGATTGACCGCATCCACCGTCGAACGTCCGGGCGTCAGCAGCGTATCGGCTTCGCCTTCCGGGTCAATGGCAACGTTGCGCGTGCCCAGCTTGAGGCTTTCTTTCATCAGCCGCAGGCCGGGAACGATATAGCCCCCTACGTGGCTACCGCCGGGCAGCACAAAGTCCACGGTGATCGCGCTGCCGCAGTCTACCGCGCAGCAGCCGCCGGCCAGCTGGTAGCCGGCAAGCGCCCCCAGCCAGCGATCCACCCCCAGCTGCCACGGCTGATCGTAGCCGTTGGTCACGCCCAGCGCCTGCCGGGTGGAGCGGGCAACATAAACGCGCGGCACGCACCGGCGCAGCAGCGCCACGGTCTCTTCCAGCACCTCGCGACGGGCAACGCTTGAAATACGCACCGCCTCGACGACGTCAAGATCGGGGATATCCGCCCCGGGGCGCCACTCTTCACGGGTCCATACCGCCCCGCGAGAGCGGATCTCGCTGCTTTCGACTTCTTTTAGCCGCCACTTCGACAGCGTATTGCCGATATCCAGATCCAGAATCATAGGCGACCGCGCACGCTGATTTCGCCGCCGGCCAGCCGGCGCTCACCGCCACCCTCTTCTTTTATCCAAAGATTGCCGGCAGCGTCGACGTCACCGGCCACCGCGTGACGCGACGTATGGCCTACCGATACGCTGACCGGGTAGCCGGCGTAGGCGTGGCGCCGGTTCCATTCGGCCTGCCAGGCGGCAAACCCTCGGGCTTCGAACTCGGCCAGCAGCGCCAGCAGGGCGTCCACAACGTCGGCGGCCAAGGCGTTGCGGTCAAGGTCCGGGCAGGTATCCGCCAGCACCGCCGCCGGCTGGCCGATGGTTTCACGCAGGGGATCGGGCAGCGCCAGATTCAGCCCGATGCCGATCACCGCATCGCACGGTCCGGCCGCATCGCCGGTCACCTCGACCAGGATACCGGCCAGCTTGGCAAGCGAGCCGTCCGGCGCATAAAGCAAAATATCGTTGGGCCATTTCAGCTGCGGGCGGGCGCCGTAGCGCTCCAGCACCTGCGACACCGCCACGCCGACTGCCAGGCTAAGGCCCTCAAGCGTGGCCACGCCGCCGTCAAAGCGCCAGCCCACCGAGAGCATCAGGCTTTGCCCCCAGGGCGTCAGCCAAACCCGGCCGCGCCGGCCGCGTCCGGCAGTTTGCTGCTCTACCAGGCACACCTCACCGTGGCCGGCGCCCTGGGAAAACCGCCGGCGCAGGTATTCATTGCTCGACGGCAGCGTATCCTCGACAAAAAGCCGAGCCAACCGGCGCCGGGCGTCGGCCGGCAAGCGCGACACGATTCGGGCGCCGTCCAGCGGCGTCAGCGACTGGGCTAGCTGATAGCCGCGCCCTTTGACGGCGCGCACTTCAACGCCGAAGGCCTCAAGCTTTTTCAGCTGCTTCCATATCGCCGCCCGGGAAATCCCGAGCGCCTCCCCCAGCTGCTCGCCGGAATGCACCTCGCCGTCGCTTAACAAACGCATCAGGTTGCCGATGGTCATGTCTCTGCCCTGCCCCGGGAAAACGGCCATCTTACCGGATGGCGTACAGCGGCGAAAAGCGTCCGGCGCTCGGCAGGCCATCTTGATCGATCGCCCCTGCAGGAAAGACAACGCTAGCCGTCAAGCGCCGCCAGCCCGTATAATGCCGGCCTATATTTTCAAGCAGGATCGCTTCGTGATCGAGAATCTTCGCAACATCGCCATCATCGCCCACGTTGACCACGGTAAAACCACCCTGGTGGACAAACTCTTGAGCCAGTCCGGCACGCTGGACCGCAAGGCCGAAAGCCAAGAGCGGGTGATGGACTCCAACGACCAGGAAAAAGAGCGTGGCATCACCATCCTGGCCAAGAACACCGCCATCCAGTGGCAAAACGAGGCCGGCACCGGCTATCACATCAACATCGTCGACACCCCCGGCCACGCCGACTTCGGCGGCGAAGTCGAGCGCGTGATGTCCATGGTCGACTCGGTGCTGCTGCTGGTCGACGCCGTGGATGGGCCCATGCCGCAGACCCGTTTTGTCACCCAGAAAGCGTTTGACCAGGGCCTGAAACCCATTGTGGTGGTCAACAAGATCGACCGCCCCGGCGCGCGCCCGGACTGGGTGATCGACCAGATCTTTGATCTGTTCGACAACCTCGGCGCCACTGAAGATCAGCTCGATTTTCCGATTATCTATTGCTCAGCGCTCAACGGCATTGCCGGCCCGGACCCCGATGAGCTGGCCGATGACATGACGCCGATGTTTCAGTCCATCGTCGACATCGTCGAGCCGCCGAAGGTTGAAGTTGACGGCCCCTTCCAAATGCAGATCTCGGCGCTGGACTATTCAAGCTACGTCGGCGTCATCGGCCTTGGGCGCATCACCCGCGGCAGCGTCAAGCCCAACCAGCAGATCACCGTGATCTCCAAGGAAGGCAAGGCGCGCCGCGGCAAGGTCGGCCAGGTGATGACCCACATGGGCCTTGAGCGGGTACAAACCGACGAGGCCACCGCCGGCGATATTATCTGCATCACCGGCATCGATAACCTGGCGATTTCCGATACGCTGTGCGACCCGGCCGCCGCCGAGGCGCTGCCCGCGCTGACCGTCGACGAGCCCACGGTGTCGATGACCTTTCAGGTCAACGACTCGCCGTTTGCCGGCAAGGACGGCAAATACGTCACCAGCCGCAACATCAAGGATCGCCTGGAACAGGAGCTGATCCACAACGTGGCCCTGCGCGTGGAAGAAGGCGACAGCCCGGAAAAGTTTACCGTCTCCGGTCGCGGCGAGCTGCACCTGTCGGTGCTGCTGGAGGCCATGCGCCGGGAAGGCTTCGAGATTGCCGTAGGCCGCCCGGAAGTCATCATTCGTGAAATCGACGGCGAGCAGCAGGAACCCTACGAAGAAGTCATCATCGACTGCGAAGAGCAGCACCAGGGCGCCATCATGGAGGAGCTGGGCTACCGCAAGGGCGAGATGACCAACATGCACCCCGACGGCAAGGGCCGCGTACGGGTAGACTTCATCATCCCCGCGCGCGGGCTGATCGGCTTTCGCGGCCAGTTCATGACGCTGACGTCAGGCACCGGCATTCTCACCAGCCGCTTTGACCACTACGGCCCGCTGCGCCCGGACGCCGCCACCGAGCGGCGCAACGGCGTGCTGGTCTCCATGGCCACCGGCAAGGCGCTGGCCTATGCGCTCTATGCCCTGCAGGATCGCGGCAAGCTCATCGTTGAGCACGGCACCGAGGTGTATGAAGGCATGCTGGTCGGCATCAACAACCGCGCCGACGACATGACCGTCAATCCCACCAAGGCCAAAAAGCTCGACAACATGCGCTCTGCAGGCGCTGACGAAAGCCTCGACCTGGTGCCGCCGGTACGCTTCACCCTGGAGCAGGCCATCGAGTTTCTCGACGACGACGAGCTGGTGGAAATCACGCCCAACCACCTGCGCCTGCGCAAAAAGCACCTCACCGAAAACGAGCGCAAGCGCGCCAACAAGAGCAAGTAACGCCCTGCGGCCTGTGCCGCTCGCCGCGTCGGAAACGGCCCGCCCTTTGGCGGGCCGTTTTTTTATTCATCTGTCATCCGGCGGCGATCGCGCCGGCGCTGGGCACGCTTGCGCCGATAAAACCGCACCGCGGCAATGCCCAGCGCCGCGGCCAGCATCAGCCCCAGGGCGGCCCCCTGCCAGGGGCGCGCGGCATCACCCAGCACGGTTTCCAGCACAATGATCGCAGTCAGCCCTGCCGCCTGGGTGGCGATCGCCAGCGCCCGCAAAGGATCATAGGTTGGCTGCGCCATTCGCACCTCCGCTTGTGGTTATCCCGTGATAAAGTCGCCATTGTACCCGTTTCCCCACGGCTTTTCGGACACCTCGCATGGACGCCAACGCACTGCTGACGCCGCTGCCCCGCCTGTACGCCGTTGCCGGCGGGCTGGCCCTGCTGGCCGGCGTGCTGGGCCATGCCCTGTGCCGGCACCGCTGCCGAGCGGCGATCGCGCCTTTGCCAACGCTCACCGCCCTGGGGCTGGGGTTTGCAGCCCTGCTGTTTCTTGGCACAGACGCCGCACCCGGCCGGCTGCCCGCCATCACTCTGGAAAAGCTCGACGGCAGCGCCGTGGCGCTGGCGACGCTGCCTGACGGCGCCCCCGTTATCATTCATCTGTGGGCCGCCGAGTGTCCGCCGTGTCGCCGGATGACGGCGGCATTCACAGCGCTTCAGCGCGACAACAACGTGCGCATTGTCAGCGTCAACCAGGGCGACGATCTGCTGGTGACCATACGCCATGTGGATACCCTCGCCGCACGCCGAGCGCTGCCTTTCAACCGCGTGCTACGCGACCCCCAGCAGCGGCTGATGGCAGCGTTCAACACCCGGCAGCTGCCGTTTACCCTGCTGGTTGACGCCCACGGCCGAGTGCAGCAGCACCGCGCCGGCCCGCTGGGCCAAGCCGCCCTGGAGGGCTGGCTGAACGTGCCGAGCCGCTAAACCCGCCAGCGCACCTTAATCCGCCCGCCGCTTTGCGTTAGAATCGCCCGCCTTTGAGACGCCGCTGCCTCCCCGCCGGCGGCGTTTTCCCGATTGACCGCATCCTCCGAGGCACCATGAGCGACTTTTCTCCCGGCCAGCGCTGGATCAGCGACGGCGAAGCCGAACTCGGGCTTGGCACCGTACTCAGCTGCGATGCCAGAAGCGTCACCATCCTGTTCCCCGCCAGTCAGGAAACCCGTACCTACAACACCCGCCAGGCCCCGCTGACCCGGGTTGCCTTCGGCGCCGGCGACCGCGTGACCGCCGCCGAAGGCTGGCAGATGACCGTGGATGCCAGCCGCGAGCACCGGGGGCTGATCATCTACCAGGGCACGGACGGCGACGGCAACGCCTGCGAGCTGCCCGAAACCAAGCTTGCCGATACCATGCAGTTTGACCAGGCCCGGGACCGGGTACTCACAGGCCAGGTCGACCGCAACGACTGGTTCGACCTGCGCTTTCGCACCCTGCACCACTACCAGCGCACCGAAAAGCACCCAGCGCTGGGCTTTGCCGGCCCGCGCATCGAGCTGA
The DNA here is from genome assembly GCF_055379665.1 of Halomonas cibimaris. NCBI lineage: Bacteria > Pseudomonadati > Pseudomonadota > Gammaproteobacteria > Oceanospirillales > Halomonadaceae > Halomonas > Halomonas cibimaris. The sequence continues at coordinate 1,225,854 of NZ_AP043828.1, read as the reverse complement.
TCGCCCACCAGCTCTACATCGCCGACGAAGTCGCCCGCCGCCACGCCCCCCGGGTGCTGCTGGCCGACGAAGTGGGCCTGGGCAAGACCATCGAAGCCGGGCTGATTCTGCACCGCCTGCTGCTCACCGGCCGCGCCGAGCGCGCGCTGATTCTGGTCCCTGACAGCCTTACGCATCAATGGCTGGTAGAGCTTCTGCGCCGTTTTGCGCTCAACGTCACCCTGCTCGACGAAAACCAGAGCACCGCGCTGGAAAGCGACGCCGTGGGCGACAACCCCTTCGACAGCGGCCAGATCATTCTGGCAAGCCAGCGCTGGCTGTTTGCCAACCCTGCGCGCCAGCACCAAGCGCTCAAGGCCCGCTTTGACCTGCTCATCGTCGACGAAGCCCACCACCTGGACTGGCGCGAAGACGGCACCAGCGGGCCGGGCTATCAGTGCGTGGAGGCGCTTTCCGGCGAGATTGATGCCCTTTTGCTGCTCACCGCCACGCCGGAGCAGATGGGCATTGCCAGCCACTTTGCCCGGCTGCGCCTGCTCGACCCCGAGCGCTACCACACCCTGGAGCGCTTCCGCGAAGAAGAGCGCCACTACGCCGAGGTGGCCGCCGCCATCGAGGCGCTGGACGCGGTGGGCGAAAGCGACAGCGCCCGGGAGCGGGTCGCCGGCGTAATCGACGACGCCGAAAGCCGTGCGCTGCTGGCAACGCTTGCCAACCCTGAAGCCGACGCCGAGCAGCGCGACAACATTCGGGCGCGCCTGCGCGAGGCGCTGCTCGACCGCCACGGCACCGGCCGGGTGATGTTTCGCAACAGCCGTCGCCACGTCGGCGGCTTCCCCGAGCGTCACCTGCACGTTACCTCGCTTGAGCTGCCTTCGGCCTACCGCCGGGTGCTGCGCCGCGTCGAACGCGACGAGGACTACCTTGATGAGCTTTTGATCGAAACCGGCATGGACCACCCGGACGTGCTCATCTACCCCGACGCCATGTACCGCGAGCTCTCAAGCGACCCGCTCAACGCCGAGCCCTGGTGGCACATCGACCCTAGGGTTCGCTGGCTTTTAGAACGGCTAAGCGACGATAGCGAAGCAGGCTTTGCCGGCGAGAAAGTGCTGGTTATCGCCCACCACCGGGAAACCGCCGAAGGCCTGGCCGAAGGGCTGCGCACCCTGGGCGGCTACCACGCGCCGGTGTTTCACGAGGGGCTTTCGCTGATCGAACGCGACCGGGCCGCCGCCGCCTTCGCCGATGAAGAAGACGGCTGCCAGGTGCTGGTGTGCTCGGAAATCGGCTCGGAAGGGCGCAACTTCCAGTTCTGCCGCCACCTGGTAATGTTCGACATGCCCCAGCACCCGGACCAGCTGGAACAGCGCATCGGCCGGCTCGACCGCATCGGCCAGCGCCACGCCATTGAGCTGCACGTGCCCCAGTTTGAAAACAGCCCCGCTGCCCGGCTGATGCGCTGGTACCATGAAGGCATGGACGCCTTCAGCGCGCCCCACGGCGTAGGCAGCGCGCTGTTTGATGCCTTTGGCGACGCCCTGGCCGATGCCCTGCTCGACGACGACGAACTCGACGCCATTATCGACGAGACCCACGCGCTTTTTACCGCCAAGCTTGCCGAACGCGACGCCGGACGCAACCGCCTGCTGGAGCTCAACGCCTGCCGCCCGGCGCGCGCTGAAGCCGTCATCGACGGCGTGCGCGAACTCGACGGCGATCGCGCCCTGCCGCGCTATGTGGAGCGCGCGCTGGACATTTTCGGCGTCGACAGCCGCGAACTGGGCAACGGCCTGATGCACATCAAGCCAAGCCCGCAGATGCTCGACGGCCTGCCCGGGCTGACCCGGGGCGAAGACGGCTTTACCGCCACCTACCGGCGCGACCAGGCCCTTGCCCGGGATGACGTTCAGCGGCTTTCCTGGGAGCACCCGCTGCTGCGGGAAATGATGGGCCGCATCGTTGACGGCACCATGGGCAACAGCGCGCTGGCGCTGCTTGGCCATCCGTCGATTCCCGGCGGCCGGCTGATGGTCGAGCTTATTTTTCGCACTCACTGCCCGGCCCCCAAACGCCTGCATCTGAATCGTTTTTTGCCGCCTACCGCGGTGCGCGTACTGCTCGACGAATCCGGCGCCAACTTAAGCGATAACATCTCGTTTACCGGCCTGGGCAAAAACCTGCAAAAGGTCAACAAATCCCTGGCCCGGGAGCTGATCAAAGAGCATCACGACAAGCTGCGCGGCCTGCTCGAACAGGGGGAAAGCGAAGCCGAGCGCGAGCTGCCAAGCATTGTCGAGGCCGCCGAAGCGCGCATGCGCGCCCAGCTCGACGGCGAACTGGCCCGGCTGAACGCGCTGGCCGAACACAACCCCGCCGTGCGCGACGCCGAGCTTGCCGCACTCGGCGAGGAGCGTGCCGCGCTGGGCGAGGCCATCGAAGCCACCCGCCTGCGCCTGGACGCCGTGCGGGTCATCATCACCGTGGATGCCGGCGGCTAAGAGGCTTTTCAGCCCGGCGCGAGAATCGCTTCCAGCGCCCGGTCCAGGGTTTTATAGCGAAAACCAAAGCCTGCCTGCTGCAAGCGCGCCGGGCGCATGTCCGCCCCGGTGAGCAGCAGCCGGGCCATTTCCCCCAGCCCCGCCTTGAGCACAAAGGCGGGTACCGGCAGCACCGCCGGGCGGTTGAGGGTGTTCGCCAGCGTCCGGGTAAACTCCGCGTTGGTCACCGGATGCGGGGCACTGGCGTTGAACGCACCGCTGGCGGAGTCGCGCTCCAGCAGAAAGCATATCGCCGCGACCAGGTCATCCCGGTGAATCCACGGCATGAACTGCCGGCCGCTGCCGAAGCGCCCGCCCAGCCCCCACTTGAACGGCGGCAGCATCTTCTCCAGGCTGCCGCCGCCTTCGCCGAGCACCAGCCCGATGCGCACAATCGCCGTGCGCACCCCGAGCGCTTCCACCTCGCCGGCGGCGGCTTCCCAGCGCGCGCACAGCCGGTGGGCGAACTCGTCGCGGGGCGGGGTGTCCTCGGTGACCGCGGTATCGCCCTCGCCGTCTTCCTTTTGCTCGCCGTAGTAGCCCATGGCCGAGGCCGACACCAGCACCCCGGGCAGCGCCTCCCCGGCCTCGCGCAGGGCCTTGCACAGCGCCACGAGATCGCCGGTGGCGCGCAGGCGCGAGTCGATCATCTCGCGCTTTTGCGCCTCGCTCCAGCGCTTGGCAGCGATCGATTCGCCGGCCAGATTGACCAGCGCATCCGGCGGCGTATCGGCAAAGGCCACCGCGCTGTCACGCACGTCGCAGCCCTCGGGCAACAGCGTCCGAGCTTTCTCCGGCGAACGCGACACCACCTGCAGCGCATGGCCCTGGCGAGCCAGGCGCTCGCACAGGCGCCGGCCGACAAAACCGCTCCCTCCGGTAATCAGTACACGCATGGCAGACTCCTTTTTCATGACAGGCTTTTTGTTGCGCGCGTGCAGCACACGCCCACAGACGGCTGGCCGCACCTCGCGCACCAGAGTGGCATACACTTTGACGAAACCACACACCCGCTGTACTAACTATGTACAATACAGCGAACATATTACAGCCAATGTATCACCGCCGCGCTTTCACCATTGCGCATTGCCCCCTTTTACTGCGACCCGCTCGCTTAGGATATCGCCATGACGCTCGCCTCGCCGCCTGTTGCTCACATCGCCGTTATCGGCGCCGGCATTGCCGGGCTCGCCTGCGCGCAAGCGCTGACGGATGCCGGCCTTGCCGTGACGCTTTTTGACAAGGCCCGAGGCCCCGGCGGGCGCATGTCCAGCCGCCACCGGCCCGACGCCGTTGTCGATCTCGGCGCCCAGGCGTTTACCGCCCGAGACCCGGCTTTTATCGCCGCGCTCGACACCTGGCGACACGCCGGCTGCGCGGCGGGCTGGCCGGACAGCGCCTGGCGCGCCGGGCCCGGCGGCTGGCAGCGTATCCACGACGGCCGCGAACGCTTTTGCGGCGCACCGCGCATGAGCGCCATTACCCGCTATCTGGCCGATCAGGTCGAGCAGGCCGGCGCGGCGCTGCACCCTGCCACCCGCATTCGCGCCATTGACGGCGCCCCCGGTGCCCTGCGGCTGCAAAGCGAGCAGGGCGATATTTTCGGGCCTTATACACAGGTGGTCATCGCCGTGCCGCCGCCCCAGGCCGAGCCGCTGGTACAGCCCTGGGATAACGTCCTTGGCGAGCGCTGCCGGCACCTTGCACAGCGCGCCTGCTGGGCAGGATGGGCCATTTTCGACGCGCCGCTGCCCACCCCGCAGGGCGTGGATGCAAACTGGCAGCAGGCCCACGCCGAACACCCGGCGCTGCGCCTGGTATCGCGCAACCAGCGCAAACCCGGCCGCGACCGCCAGCCGGAAAGCGTGACCCTGCTGGCCCACAGCGACTGGAGCGAGGCACATCTGGAAGACGCGCCGGCGCAGGTGGCCGACGTTCTGCTCGACGCGCTGGCCACGCTGTTTTCCGGCCAGCCGCTGCCGGCGCTGGTGGAGCACGGCGCCCACCGCTGGCGCTATTCCCAGCCGGCCGACGGTGGCGCTTTCAGGCCCGAAAACGGCTTTATCATCGGTGCGGCCGGCCTGGCGCTGTGCGGCGACAGCCTGCGCGGCGGGCGGGTAGAAGACGCCTGGCTTTCCGGCCATCGGCTGGGGCAGCGGCTTGGCCAGGGCCTCACGGGTTGTGATTAGCGCTCACAAGTTGTACAACAGCGGTGTGTATAATACACGCCAAATACCCGGCATACGCCGCCGGCATCGCATATCGATCACGTTTTCACCACGGCATCCAAGAGGCACAGGCGCCCATGAGCAACCAGGCGACCCATCCACCCGACACTCCGCTGTATCCCATCCGGGAGGTTTCCCGGCTAACGGGTGTGAACTCGGTCACCCTGCGCGCCTGGGAGCGCCGCTACGGCTTGATAAAGCCCCAGCGCACGCCCAAGGGCCACCGCCTTTACGCCCAGGATGACATCACGCGCATCGAGCGCATTCTGCAATGGCTCAACCGCGGCGTGCCGGTCAGCCAGGTGGCGGATCTGCTCGATCAGCCGGAGGCCGTGGAAACGCCGGCGCCAGCCAGCGACGACTGGGACAGCCAGCGCCATCAGCTGATCACTTTGGTGCAGGCGCTGAACGTCCAGCGCCTGGAGGCGCTTTATCACCAGAGTCTGGCGCTCTATCCGCTGACCACCGCGGTCAACGAGCTCTGGCAGCCGGTCATCAACGCGCTGGAAGACGAATGGCAGCAAACCCCCGACGTTGCCGCCCGCCGCACGCTGGAAGCTTTGCTGCGCAGCCAGGTGAGCATTCGCCTGCACTATGCCAACCAGGCCACTCGCGGGCCGCTGGTGCTGCTGATGCCGCGCCCGGGCGAGCCCGGCCCGCTGTGGATGCTGCTGGCGGCCCTGCTGGCAAGCGAGCAAGGCTACCGGGTGCAGCTGTTTGATTCCGGCATAGCGCTGGACGCTCTGCCCCGGGCGGTAACGCGGCTGCACGCCGCCCTGGTGCTCTTTGCCGGCGGCGAGGTGCCAAGCGAGGCTCTTTCCCTGCCCGACGAGACCCCGGACGTGCCGATAGCCCTGTGCGGGCCGGCGCACGAAGCACCTCACGACAGCCGTCTTTATCTGCTGGGTGATGACCTGCCGCGGGCCGTGGCAAAGCTGCGCCCGCTGCTGCGCGAATCCGGCGTTTTGTAGACGGCGCCCCGTCTTTTCCCCCATCAAAGCCCGGGAGCCCGACATGGCCTTGCAGCTGGTATGGTTTCGCAGCGACCTTCGCATTCACGACAATCGCGCACTGGCGGCGGCCGCCGCCCGGGGCCCGGTGATCGCTGTGTTCCTGCACAGCCCGGCCCAGTGGCAGGCCCACGGCCACGGCGCCAACCAGATCGATTTTTTGCGCCGCGGCGTCGAAGCACTGCGCGAGGCGCTACACGGCCTTAACATTCCCCTGCTGCAGCGCCTGGTTCCCCGCTTCAACGATGCCCCGCGGGCGCTTGCCGCCATCGCCGAGGAATACGACGCCGCCGCGCTGCACTTCAACTGCGAGTACGCGCTCAACGAACAGCGCCGGGACGCCGCCGTCCAGACGGCGTTCAACGACGCGGGGCGTGCCTGCCACGGCTATCACGACGCTGTGGCATTCGCCCCGGGCGAGCTGTTGACCGGCAAGGGCGACTACTACGGCGTTTTTACCCCGTTTGCCAAGGCCTGGCACCGCCACATCAGCGCCGAGCGCCTGGCCCTTGACGACGCCCCGGCCGCACAGGCGCCGCTGGACGTGCCCGCCGAGGCGCAGCCTGCGCTGGACATTCCTCTGGAAGACGAGCCCGTTGACGGCCGCCAGTGGCCCGCCGGGGAAGACGCCGCCGCCGACCATCTGGCGCGCTTTCTGCGCTTTCGCGGCCGTCACTACCAGAGCCAGCGGGACTTTCCCGGGGTGCGCGGCACCAGCGCGCTTTCGCCCTATCTGGCGCTGGGGATGGTGTCCTGGCGCCAGTGCATGAACGCGGTGATGTCGGAAAACGACGGCCGGCTGGCCGAGGGCGACGCCGGACTTGCCGCCTGGGTCAACGAGCTGATCTGGCGCGAATTCTACCGCCACGTGGCGGCGGGCTTTCCCCGGGTTTGCCGCCGTCAGCCGTTCAAGGCAAGCACCCGGGCCCTTGAGTGGCGCAACGACGACGCAGGCTTCGCCGCCTGGTGCGAAGGGCGCACCGGCTACCCGCTGGTGGACGCCGCCATGCGCCAGCTGGTGGCCACCGGCTGGATGCACAACCGCCTGCGCATGGTCACAGCGATGTTTCTCGCCAAGCATCTGCTCATCGACTGGCGCCGCGGCGAGGCGTTTTTCATGCGCCACCTGATCGACGGCGAATTCTGCGCCAACAACGGCGGCTGGCAGTGGGCGGCGTCTACCGGCACCGATGCGGTGCCGTACTTTCGTATTTTCAACCCTACCACCCAGTCCACTCGCTTCGATCCGGACACCGAATTCATCGCCCGCTGGGTGCCTGAGCTTGCCTCCCTTGCGCCCCGTGCGCGGCACGACCCGCCCGCCGCCGAGCGCGCGCGCCTGAAATACCCTGCCCCTGTAGTGGAGCACAAGGCAGCTCGCAAGCGCGCGCTGGAGGCGTTCAAGGCGCTGGGCTGACCGAGCCTGGCCCGGCACAGCCGGCCTTTTACAAAACCGGAACGCGACTTACCCATAGCAGAGAGACCGCCATGTCCCAGAACGCGGCGCTGGAGGCGTTCTGCGCCTTTTTCGACAAACTCGACAAAAATTGTACAAGCAAGCTGTACGACGTATATACTCCTGACGTCGTGTTCATTGATCCGCTGCACCGCATCGAGGGTGCCAAGGCGCTGGAGGCCTACTTTGCCGGCATGTACGCAAACGTCAGCCGCTGCCGTTTTGACTACCACGACAAACACCGCCACGGCGATACGGCCTTTGTCAGCTGGACGATGACGTTTGCCCACCCCAAGCTCAACCGCGGGCGCGAGATCAGCGTTGACGGCTGCACCCGGCTGCAGTTTGCCGCCGACGGCCGGGTGGCCAGACACCGCGACTATTTCGATGCCGGCGCCATGCTCTACGAACAGGTACCGCTGCTGGGCCGCGCCGTTCGCTGGCTGAAACACCGCGCCAGCCGCTAGCACAGCAGCGCCAACAGGAGAACGCATGCGCACCTGGAACACCCCGCAACGCATCTGGCTGACCGGCGCGACCTCGGGCATCGGCGAGACGCTGGCCCGGCGGCTGTTGCGTGAAGGCCACCGCGTGGTGCTCAGCGCCCGCCGCGAAGACCGGCTTGCCGCGCTGTGCCAAGGCCATACAAACGCCGTTGCCCTGCCGCTGGATATCAGCGACCGCGGCGCCGTACAAAGCGCCGGCCGGCAGATACAGGCCGAGCTTGGCGGGCTGGATCTGGCCGTGTTCAACGCCGGCACCTGCGAATACCTCGACGCCGGCGATTTCGACATGGCCCTGGTCGAGCGCGTGCTTACCGCCAATCTGTACGGCACGCTGTACTGCGTGGAAGCCGCGCTGCCGCTTGTGCGCGCCGCGCGCCGGGAAGGCCGCCCGGCCCGGCTTGCCGTTACTTCCAGCGCCTCGGCCTATCTCGCCCTGCCCCGGGCCGAGGCCTACGGCGCCTCCAAGGCCGCACTGAGCTATTTCATGGAATCGTTGCGCCTTGACCTGGCGCCGGAGAAAATCGGCGTAAGCGTTATCCATCCGGGCTTTGTCAAAACCCCGCTCACCGCACAAAACGACTTTCCCATGCCCATGCAAATCCGCACTGAGCAGGCGGCAGACGCCATCCTGAAAGGGCTTTACAAAGGCCGCAAGGACATCCACTTTCCCAGGCGCTTTACCTTTATCGTCAAGCTGCTGGGCATTTTGCCGCTGACGCTGCGTTTTGCCATCGGCAAGCGGCTGGTACGGGAGAGCCAGACATGACAGCACCCGGCACCCAGCGCATTGCCGTGATCGGCAGCGGCGTCAGCGGCATGGCCGCGGGCTTTTATTTGTCTGCCCGCCATGCAGTGACGCTGTTTGAAGCCGGGCCGCGGCTTGGCGGACACACTGCCACCGTCGATGTCGAGGCGGCCGGCGAGCGCCACGCCGTGGACACCGGCTTTATCGTGTTCAACGACTGGACCTATCCGCACTTTATCCGCCTGCTGGAAACCCTGGGCGTGGCGGCCCAGCCCACCGAAATGAGCTTTTCGGTGCACGAAACCGCCCGAGACTTCGAATACAACGGCCATACGCTGGGCTCGCTGTTTGCTCAGCGGCGTAACCTCGCCTCGCCGAGCTTCTACCGGCTGCTGGGCGATATCGTGCGCTTTAACCGCCAGGCCACCCGGGATCTGGAAAAAAACCGCCTGACGCACGGTTTGACCCTTGGCGAGTATCTTGACCGCCAAGGCTACGGCGAGGCGTTCCAGCGTCGCTACCTGCTGCCCATGGGCGCGGCCATCTGGTCGGCCAGCCTTGACGATCTGCGCGGCTTTCCGCTGGCGTTTTTCGTACGCTTTTTTCGCAACCACGGGCTGTTGAACATCGCCAACCGGCCCCAGTGGTACACCGTGGCCGGCGGCTCGCGGGCCTACATCCCCGCGCTGACCGCGCCCTACGCCGAGCGCATCCGCCTGAACGCGCCGGTCACCGCCGTCACTCGGGATGCCACCGGCGTCGACGTGACCACCGCCGGGGGCACCGAGCGCTTTGACCGCGTGGTGCTGGCCTGCCATGCCGACCAGACGCTGAAGATACTAGGGTCTGACGCCACCCCTGCCGAGCGCGAGGTGCTCGGTGCCATGCCCTATCAGGACAACGAGGTGGTGCTGCACACCGATACCGCGCTTCTGCCCCGCCGCCGCCGCGCCTGGGCGAGCTGGAACTACCGGCTGGACAGCCGCGACGCCGGCGACGCCGTCTCGGTGACCTATAACATGAACATTCTCCAGCGCCTTGAGACCGACACCACCTTCTGCGTGACGCTCAACGACGGCCAGAGCATCGATCCGGCCAAAATTCTACGGCGCTTCACCTACGCCCACCCGCGCTTCACCCTGGCCGGCCAAACCGCTCAGGCGCGCCACGCGGATATCTGCGGGGCGGCGGAAAACCACGGCCGTACCCATTTTTGCGGCGCCTACTGGCGCAACGGCTTTCACGAAGACGGCGTGTGGAGCGCGCTGCGCGTGGCGCAAAAACTTGGCTGCGACGAGCCCGCACCGCCGCCCGAGCCGCCCACAGCGACGCCGGCCCACCACCTGCTGCCCGACGCCGGGCCGGGAGACACGGGATGAACCCGCGCACCGACTCACCGCGCTCACGCGTGTATTGCGGCACCCTGCGCCACCGCCGCTTTGTGCCCAAAACCCACGCATTCAGCTATCAGGTATGGATGATGTGGCTGGATCTGGACGAGCTGCCGGAGCTTTTTAACGGCGTGCCGGGCTTTAGCGCCCGCCGCCCTGCGCCGGCGCGGTTTCGCCGAGAGGACTATCTCGGCCCGGCGGCCATGCCGCTGAAAGACGCCGTGCGCAAGCGGCTGACCGACGAGCTGGGCGGCGCGCCGGACGGGCGCATCTGCATGCTGACTCAGCTGCGGGTGCTGGGAGCGGTATTTAATCCGATCACGTTTTACTACGCCTTTGACCGTGACGATCGCCTGGCGGCGATACTCGGCGAGGTCACCAACATGCCCTGGCGCGAGCGCACTACCTACGCCGCCGCGGTCGATCCGGCGCGCCATACCCACGCGGCACGCTTTGCCAAGCACATGCACGTATCACCGTTCAATCCCATGGACATGCGCTATCGCTGGCGCTTCAACGTGCCGGGCGAGCAGCTGCTGATGCACATGGAAAACCACGCCGCCGACGGCGACGGCGGCGCTGAGCGCTGCCACTTTGACGCCACGCTAACGCTTGAAGGCACGCCGGCAACCCGGGGAGCGCTGGTGCGCACCCTGGCCCGCCGGCCGGGCATGAGCCTGAAAACCCTTGCCGGCATTCACCTTCAGGCGCTCAAGCTGTGGCGCAAGGGCGTGGCGATTCACGACCATCCAGGCCCTAACGATTCGAAAAACCATCGGGAGACACCGCCATGACGAGCGCCAACTCACTGCCCGCCTCTCGTCAGGCCGCCCCCCGCCATCGCCTCGCGCGCTGGCTCAGGCCACGCCTGCTCGCCCAGCTCGATCGCTTCACCGGCGGCACCATTGCCCTGGTGGAAAACGATACCCGCCGCTGTCTGGGCCAGGGCGGCCCGCTGGAGGCCACGGTCATCATTCGCCACCCCCGGGCCTGGCAGCGCATGGCGCTGGGCGGCACCGTCGGCGCCGGCGAGGCGTACATGGACGGCGACTGGGATACCGACGATCTGGTAACGCTGGTGCGCCTGTTCGCCGTCAATCTGGAAGCGGTCAACGCGCGCATGGAAAACGGCAGCGCGCGCCTTGCCCGCTGGCTGCTGGCCGGCGCCTATCGCCTGCAGCGCAACAGCGCCGAAGGCGCCCGGCGCAACATTGCCGCCCACTACGACATCGGCAACGATCTGTTTGCCACCTTTCTTGATCGCCGCCACTGGATGTATTCAAGCGCGGTCTTCCCTACCGCAGACGCCAGCCTGGAAGAGGCGTCTACCTACAAGCTCGACCTGATGCTCGACAAGCTTGGCGTAGCGCCCGACCACCACCTGCTGGAAATCGGCACCGGCTGGGGCGGGCTTGCCATCCACGCCGCCAAAACCCGCGGCTGCCGGGTCACAACCACCACGATTTCCACCGAGCAGCACGACCACACCGCCAGACGCATCGAGGAAGAGGGCCTGGGCGAGCGCATCACCCTGCTTAAAAAAGACTACCGTGACCTCACCGGCACCTATGATCGCATTATTTCGGTGGAGATGATCGAGGCTGTGGGCCATCAGTATCTGGATACGTATCTGGCCAAAATCGACGGCCTGCTTGCCCTCGACGGCCAGGCCATGCTGCAGGCCATCACCATCCGCGATCAGCGCTTTGACGCGGCCAAGCGCGAGATGGATTTCATCAAACGCTATATCTTTCCCGGCGGCTTTCTGCCCTCGCACCGGGCCATGATCGACAGCCTGGCGCGCAAGACCACGCTCAACGTGGTGGGGCTGGAGGAAATCGGTCGGCACTACGCCCGCACCCTGCGCGAATGGCGCCACCGCTTTGACGCCAGCCTGGAGCAGGTGCGCGAGCTGGGCTACGACGAGCGCTTTATCCGCATGTGGCGCTACTATCTTTGCTACTGCGAAGGCGGCTTTCTCGAACGCTCCATCGGTACCTGCCAGCTGCTGCTGGCCAAGCCCGGTGCCCGCCCGGTTTCCCACAGCGGCGCATCGTGAACGGGCGACGGCTGCGCCGGCTGGCGCTCAACGCGCTGGCGTTCGAGGCCGGCTGGCTGGCCTGCGTGCTCGGCGGCTCGCAGGTGGCGCTGGCCGCAGGGGCGCTGGTGGTGGGCGGGCATCTGTGGCGGGTGGCCGGCGCCGGGGAGGGGCGGCTGCTGGCCGGCTTTGCCGCACTGGGGCTGGCGGTGGACGGCGGCTTTGCGCTTGCCGGCGGCTTTATTTTTGCCGACCCCACGCCTGCCTGGCTGCCTTTGCCGCTGTGGCTTTGGATGCTATGGCCGCTTTTTGCCACGCTGGTGCACCATTCGCTGGGCTGGCTGTGGCATCTTCCGTGGCTTGCGCCGCTGCTGGGCGCTACGGGCGGGGCGCTTTCCTACTACGGCGGCAGCGTGCTGGCGGACGTCACCCTGGCCCCCTGGCTGCTGCCGGCCGAGGCGCTGGCGTGGGCGCTTGTATTCGGGGGGCTTGCCGCCCACCGGGCTTCCAGCTCGGCTGCCGGCAGCGGCCGGGCAAAATAAAAACCCTGCACCGACCGGCAGCCGGCATCCACCAGAAACTGCCGCTGGGCCTCGGTTTCTACGCCCTCGGCCACCACGTCAAGCGCCATGCCCTCGGCCATGGCCAGCACCGCGGTGACGATGGCGGCGTCGGCGCGGCTTTCCGGCAGCTCGCGGATAAACGCGCGGTCCAGCTTGACCTTGTCCACCGGCAGGTGCTTGAGATAGCCAAGCGATGAATAGCCGGTGCCGAAGTCGTCGACGGCCAGCGGCGCGCCCCGCTCGCGCAGGGTTTCAAGCCTTGGCACCATGTCGCCGGCGCGCTCGTCGAGCAGCACGGACTCGGTCAGCTCCAGGCCGATCTGCGAGGCCTGAAGCCGGTAGCGCTTCAAGCAGCCGGCCAGCTGGCTTTCCAGATCGCCCTGAAACAGCTGCAGCGCCGAAATGTTGATCCATATTGTAGTGGCCGGCATGGCGGTATGCTGCCAGCGGGCCTGCTGGGCACAGGCGTTTTCCACCACCCAGGCGCCCAGCTCGGCCATCAGCCCGTGGCGTTCGGCCAGAGGAATGAACTCCCCCGGGGAAATCATGCCGTCCCGGGGGTGGCGCCAGCGCAGCAGCGCCTCCATGCCGGTGAGCGCGCCGGTGGCCGGGTGATGCTGGGTTTGGTAATGAAGCTCCAGCTGGTCACCGGCTACCAGCGCTTCGCGCAAATCGCTGACCAGCGCCAGCCGGGGGTTGGCCTGCTGGTCCAGCGCCGGGCGAAAGCGCAGGCTGTGGTTGCGCCCCTGGCGCTTGGCGCTGTAGAGCGCCGATTCCAGCCGCTGGAACAGCACGCCGGAATCCCTGCCGTCTTCCGGGGCGCGACAGCTGCCGATGGTCAGCCCCAGGCGCAGCGACTGCTGCTGCACCTCAAAGGGGCGCCCCATGTGCTCACGCAGCCCTGCCACCCAAGCGTTGTGATCGTCAAACGTGGTCGTGCGGATCACCAGAAATTCGTCGCCGCCCAGCCGCCCGGTAACGCTGCCGGCCGCCTGACGGGACAGGCGATGGGCAAAGCGCCCCAGCAGGCGGTCCCCCTGCTCTACGCCAAAGCTGTCGTTGATGCTTTTGAAGCCGTCGATATCAATCAGCGCCATATCCAGGCTCTCGCCGGCGCGCAGGTGGCGTATGCGCGACGCCATCAGATCATGCAGGCGCCGGCGGTTGGGCAGCCCGGTCAGCGGGTCTTCAAAGCCGATGCGGCGCAGGTCGTTTTCCCGGGCTTTCTGGGCCGAAATATCGGTGTACAGACCGATGAAATGGCTGACCTCGCCGCGGCGATCGGTCATTGCCCGGATCTTGACCCATTCCGGGCACTCGTCGCCGCTTTTGCGCCGGCTCCACATTTCGCCCTCCCAGCACCCGGTGGTCAGCAGCGTCTGCCAAAACCGGCGATAAAAGGCCTTGTCGTGGCGCGTGGACGACAGCATTTCCAGCTTGCGCCCCACGACTTCTCCCGCGGTGTAGCCGGTAATCTGGGTAAACGCCGGATTCACCGCCTGCACGCGGTTGCGGGCATCGCTTACGACCACGGCTTCGCCGGCAAGGCTCACGGCATCCTGGGCCAGACGAGCTTGCTCACGCTGCTTGAGCACCTGGCGCCAGGCATCGCCCATGCCCAGCGCCACAGCGCTTGTAGCCACCATGCGCAGCGTAGCATCGGGTATCCAGATGCAGGCCGGCAGGGCCATCAGCGCCGCCCAGACCAGCGGACGGTTGAGAGAGACAAGGGGCCACATGATACGTTGGCGCTCCTGATGCAGAGAGATAAGTAAGGCAGAGCGGTAAGCTGGCGTAAAGCAAAGCAGCGAACGGTAAAAAAAGCGCCCGCCGCCGTCCGCGCCATGATGCCAGCTATTGTGCTAAAAAATGCATTTGTTTGACATGAAAAATCCCCCAACCGCCGTTCAGGCGGCAAATGCCTGGCCTTGCCGGCGCGTCTCTGCCCCGGGCGCGCGTGCATTCGGCGGTTTCGGGAAGTAGACTAGGCAGGCCTTGCAGGTCGCGTCCCGGCGCCTCGCCTCGGCACGGGTAGCCGCACACGGCCTACAACCATTTCGATACTCGGAACGATTCAGTGACCAAGCAACACTCTTTTGATCGCGATGAACTGCTGGCCTGCTCGCGCGGCGAGCTGTTTGGCCCGGGCAACGCCCAGCTGCCGGCACCCAATATGCTCATGCTCGACCGCATTACCCATATCAGCGAGAGCGGCGGCGAATACGACAAAGGCGAGCTGATTGCCGAGCTGGATATCAGCCCCGATCTGTGGTTTTTTGACTGTCACTTCCCCGGTGATCCGGTGATGCCCGGCTGTCTGGGGCTCGACGCCATGTGGCAGCTGGTCGGCTTTTATCTGGGCTGGCTGGGTCATCCCGGGCGCGGCCGGGCGCTTGGCTGCGGCGAGGTCAAGTTTTCCGGCCAGATTCTGCCCGATGCCCAGCGCGTCACCTATCGTATCAACGTCAAGCGCGTGATCACGCGGCGCCTGATTCTGGGCATGGCCGACGGCACCGTGGCCGTTGACGGGCGCGATATATACCAGGCTAATGACTTGCGCGTTGGCCTATTCACCTCCACCGCGAACTTTTAACAGGAGGCTCCCATGCGACGAGTGGTAGTCACCGGCCTGGGCATCGTGTCGTGCTTAGGCAACAATCAGCAACAGGTGTTGGATGCGCTGAAAAGCGGGCGAAGCGGCATACGTTTCAAGCAGGACTATGCCGATCTCGGGTTTCGCAGCCACGTCGCCGGCAGCGTCGATATTGACCTGGAAGCGCTTATTGACCGCAAGCTGCGCCGCTTTATGGGCGACGCGGCGGCCTACGCCTATGTCTCCATGGCCCAGGCCATCGAGGATTCGGGCCTTTCCCCCGAGCAGGTCTCCCACGAACGCACCGGGCTGATCGCCGGCTCCGGCGGCGCCTCCAGCGCCAACCAGGTGGAAGCCGCCGACGTGCTGCGCGAGAAAGGGCTGCGTCGCGTGGGCCCCTACCGCGTCACCCGCACCATGGGCAGCACGGTGTCGGCCTGTCTGGCCACGCCCTTCGCCATCAAAGGGGTCAACTATTCGATTTCGTCGGCCTGTGCGACCTCGGCTCACTGCATCGGCAACGCCATGGAGCAGATCCAGCTGGGCAAGCAGGACGTGGTGTTTGCCGGCGGCGGCGAGGAAGAGCACTGGACGCTGTCGTGTCTGTTTGACGCCATGGGCGCGCTCTCCACCCGCTACAACGATACCCCGGAGAAAGCGTCGCGCGCCTACGATCAGGGCCGGGACGGCTTTGTCATCGCCGGCGGCGGCGGCATGCTCGTACTCGAAGAGCTGGAGCACGCCCGCGCCCGCGGGGCGAAAATCTACGGCGAGCTGGTAGGCTACGGCGCCACTTCTGACGGCTATGATATGGTCGCGCCGTCCGGTGAGGGGGCCACCCGCTGCATGCGCCAGGCCATGGCGACGGTGGACGGCAACATCGACTACATCAACACCCACGGCACCTCCACGCCGGTGGGCGATGTCGCCGAGCTCAAGGCCGTGCGCGAGGTGTTTGGCGATACGCCCCCGGCGATGAGCTCGACCAAGTCGCTGACCGGCCACTCGCTGGGCGCCACCGGCGTGCAGGAGGCGATCTATTCGCTTTTGATGATGGAGCATGAATTCGTCGCGGCCTCGGCCAACGTTGACCATCTCGACGAACAGGCCGACGGCTTTGACATCGTCACCCAGCGCCGCGACGGCGTGCGCCTGGCGCGGGTGCTGTCCAACAGCTTCGGCTTTGGCGGCACCAACGCCTGCCTGGTGTTCCAGCGTATGGCCGACTAGCCGGCCGCCCGGGGTCACTCACGACTCAGGCACGCGCCCAAAAAAACGGCACCCGCTTTGGCAGGTGCCGTTTTTTATGCTCGCCGCGGTACGTTTTATGCTCGCCCCGCTGCGTGGCTACATCGCCGTACGATGGCAAGCTGCTTCTACGGTTTTGGCGGGCGCGGCACCTCGGAAATTTCTTCAAGCTGCCCTTCGATCCAGGCTTCCACCTCGGCCAGCACCGCGTCCGGCGTCTTGCCCGCCGTCTCGATAGGCGCGCCGATACGCACCCGCAGCACGCCAGGATGCTTGACCCAGTGGCGCCCGGGCCAGCGCTCGCCGGCGTTGTGCGCCACCGGCAGCACCGGCACCCCGGCGCGGCAGGCGATTACCGTGCCGCTTTTGTTATAGCGCCGGCGCACGCCGGGATCTACCCGGGTACCCTCGGGAAAGATCAATACCGAAAGCCCGCTTTGCAGCCGCGCCACGCCCTGGGTCAGCACCTGCTTCAGCGCCCGGGAGGGGCGCGAGCGGTCCAGGCTGATCGGTCGCAGCAGCCGCAGCCCCCAGCCAAAGATGGGAATGTTCAAAAGCTCGCGTTTAAGCACCGTGCACACCGGCGGCATCATCACCTGAAGAAACACGGTTTCCCATTCGCACTGGTGGTTGGCCTGGATCACACAGGCGCCCCGTGGCAGGTGCTCGCGGCCACGAATGTCGTAGCGTACCCCGCAGGCCAGCCGAAACCAGCGAATCAAAAAATGGTTGTAAAGGTTGAGCAGCCGGTAGCGCCCGGCCAGGGGCAGAAACGGCGCGACGGGCAGCAGCAGCACGCCGCAGACCAGCATCGCGGAAAAATAGCCGACGTAGAAAACGACGCTGCGCAGTACGTTGATCACGCGGTGCCTCCCTGGCCGTCAGCGCCCGGCTCATCCCGGGTCAAACACCAGGCGTCCAGCATGCGCTCCACCTCCAGCCGCCAGGGTTTTTGGTGCACGCCGAACACTTCCAGCACTCGCCGGCAGTTAAGCACCCGATGCAGCTTGGCATCGTGATGGTGGTTGAGCGCCTTGACTTCGCCCAGCGTCAGCGCCTCGCCGCGGCCTTCCAGGTGCGTGGCCAGCTGGGTGCGCACTACCGAGGTAAAGCCGAACGCGCTGACCGGCTCGGTCCCCGCCAGATGATACGCCCCCCAGGTACGAACGCCGCAGCCCAGCTGCTGCAGCATGCCGATCAGCGCAAGCGCCACGGCATCCGCCGAGGTGGGACAGAAAATCACGTCTTCAGCGGCGCGCACGCTGTCACCGGCGACCAGGCTGTCGATGAGCTGGCCCAGCCAGGCGTGGCTGCCTTCCAGCGCAAAAAGCGGCCCCAGCCGCACAATCAGGTGGCGGTGGTATTCCGCGCGGATGCGGTCCCCGGTCTGCACCAGCCGGCGCAGGCTGGCATCCCGAGGCTCGGGCACCAGATGTTCGTCGATGGGTTCGTTATAGCCGGCCTCGTAGAGCTGATCGGAAACGCACCAGACCAGCGCCACGTCCCGGGAAAGGCAGGCATCCAGGCAGGCTTCCACGGCGCCGGCGTGCGCGGTGACCTCTGCCGGTGCCAGGCTAAGCGGGCTTGAAAGCGGCGGCACGATCACCGCATCCGGGGCGATCTGGTCAAGCCGCTCGGGGCTGACCCAAGAGGCGGCCTCAATGACCAGCCGGGTATCAAGGCGCCGGCCCGCTTCGCGCGCCAGCGCCAGGCTCAGGCAGTGCCCGGCATCCAAAATCAACAGCTTCACAACAGCCTCTCCGTTATTCGTTCGCGCCATCGGCCGCGGGCGCCCACGCAGGCCCGCTAAAGGCCTGCTACTTTACCGGATACCCAGCGGCGGCAAAAGCAGCCCGAGCCGCTCAGCCCCGCTCGTGCAGCAGCGCCAGCGCGGCCTCCAGGTGGGGGAAAAACCGTTCGCGGGGCTGCACCAGATATACCGGATAGGCAAACTCCGGCATCTGCGCGACGCGCTCAAGCCGGCCGCTGTCGACATAGCCCTGCACCGCGCTCAGGCGAAAGTAGCCGCTGCCGGCGTTGGCCAGCAGGTAGTCCAGCGCCAGCGGCCCGAGATTGAGCATCACCACCGGGCTTGCCAGCCAGGGCAGCACGGCGTCGTGCTCGCGGCGAAACACCTCGCCCCAGTCCACGTACAGGTACGGATCATCGTCGCCGGCGCCCGGCGCCTGCACCATGACCAGCCGGTCTTCCTCCACCAGCGTAATCTGCATGCCCGGCCAGTAATCGGCCTGGTGCACCAGCACAGCGTCCAGCCCGCCGCTGGCCAGCTGCTGCTGCAGGGCCCGGCGCTCGCCTACCTGAATCCGCACCGCCAGCTGCGGATAGCGCTTGCGCATTTGCTCCAGCCAGCGGGCCAGCAAGGGATGCCACAGGCTCGCCTCGCCGCCCAGGGTTACCACCCGGTCGATCCCCCGGGGCAGGGGCAGTTCGCGCTGCAGCGTCTCCCACACCTGCACCAGCTGCGCGGCGTGGTCGGCAAAGCGCTCGCCGTCGCCGGTCATGGCAATGCCGCCGCGGTCGCGGCGCAGCAGCCGGCAGCCCAGCGTCTGCTCCAGCCTGTTGATCCGCGCCGTTACCGTGGTCTGGGTGACGTGCAGCGCCGCGGCAGCGTCGCTGAAACTGCCGCGGCGCAGAATTTCCAGAAAAGTTCTGGCAAGCGTGATTTCCATTCGCGCCTCTCTATTGCGTGTCTTTTGCCGATCTATCAACACAGTTGATACAACGGCCCGACACTTTTCATTATACGCCGCCGGCGGCGGTGACTATGCTGGAAAGCCCTGTGCTCGCTAAAGGCCTGACAGCGCTGCCTGCAGCGCCTAGCCTGAGGACAAAGCGCCCGGCGCCTCGTCGCAGCCGCGTCGGCTTGTATTTCGCTACTCTACACACAGGAGCTCTCAACCCGCGCCATGCCTTATCCACCACCTTACGCCCCTGACACCGGCACTGCCCCAGGAGCTCTGATATGACGCCCACGATTGCTGTTTTGCTGATCGTTACCTTTCTGGTGTCCACGGTGGGCCTTTTGCTGCTGATCTGGTCGATCGCTACCGGCCAGTTCAGCCACGGCAAAAAAGCCGCCGAGACCATCTTTCCGCCCGGCGAAGTCGGCCACGGCGAGGACCCCGCCCGGGATATCGCCGACACCCTGGACGGGGACATGCCGGCGAACGCAAAAGCCGTGCAGATCCGCCGGCAGGCCGACCAGTCGTCGCGCAGCGCTGCCCTTGCGTGGATCGGCTCGGCGGTGTTCTGGCTGGTTATCGGCTCGCTCTACGGGCTTTTGTCGTCGACCAAGATGCACATGCCGGAGTTTCTCGCCAACACGCAGTGGCTGACGTTTGGCCGGGTGCGGCCCATGCATCTGAACGCCGTGGTCTACGGCTGGTCGTCCATGGCGGGCATCGGCGTGGCGCTGTTTTTGCTGCCGCGGCTGTTTCGCACCTCGCTGGTGGGCGGGCGCTACGCGATCACCGGCAGCGTGATCTGGAACATCGGCCTGGTCATGGGGCTGCTCGCCATCAATCTGGGGCTTTCCGACGGCGAGGAATGGCTGGAATTTCCCTGGCAGATCGATATTTTGTTCGTGATCGGCGGGGCGCTGTGCGCCGTTCCGCTGGTGCTGACGGCGGCCAGGCGCAAGGTCGACCACCTCTACGTCACCAGCTGGTATCTGATGGCGGCGCTGGTGTGGTTTCCGTTTCTGTTTTTGATCGCCAACCTGCCGTTTGCCTTTCCCGGCGCGTCCGGCGCCACGGTCAACTGGTGGTTTGCGCATAACGTGCTGGGGCTTTGGGTCACGCCCATCGGCATCGGCATTGCCTACTACATGATTCCCAAGATCCTCGGCCGGCCGATC
This sequence comes from Halomonas cibimaris, assembly GCF_055379665.1. Classification (NCBI taxonomy): domain Bacteria; kingdom Pseudomonadati; phylum Pseudomonadota; class Gammaproteobacteria; order Oceanospirillales; family Halomonadaceae; genus Halomonas; species Halomonas cibimaris. Next base: position 1,205,659 of record NZ_AP043828.1, on the reverse strand, counting down.
ATTTCCTACCAGCTGTCGCTTTTGGGTTTCTGGTCTTTGGCGCTGTTCTACAGCCAGGTGGGCATTCACCATCTGGTCGGCGGGCCGGTACCCACTTGGCTGGTGACCCTTTCCATCGTGCACAGCGTGATGATGTCGGTGCCGGTCATCACCGTGGCGATCAACCACCACGGCACCATGTGGGGCCACTTCGGCCGGCTGAAGGACTCGCCCACCCTGCGCTTTGTGTGGATCGGCGCGCTGATGTATACCGTCGCTTCGCTGCAGGGCTCCATGGAGGCGCTGCGCAGCGTCAACGTCATCACCCACTTCACCCACTACACCGTGGCCCACGCGCACCTGGGCATGTACGCCTTTTTAAGCTTTATTCTGTTCGGCGCGGTGTATTTCATCATGCCGCGCCTGATGGACTGGGAATGGCCCTGGAAGCGCATGATCAGCGTGCACTTCTGGCTGGTCGCCGCGGGCATTTTCATCTACGTGGTGTCGCTGACCGTCGGCGGCTGGAAGGAAGGCCTGGCGCTGCTGGATGCCGATATGCCGTTTATGGACATTGTGCGCATGACGATTCCGTATCTGGAAGCACGCACCCTGGGCGGGGCGCTGATGACGCTTGGCCATCTGGTGTTTGCCGTACACTTTATCGCCATGCTGCGCCGTCACGGTGAACGCCGCTATCAGCCTACGCTGTTCCGCTCTACTCGCCAGGAGGCCTCGCCATGAAACGTGCTCTCGCGATAATGGCCGGCGCGGCACTGATTTTGCTGCTGGCCATGCTCACGCTGGTGGTGCTGCCCTACCTTCAGATGTCCACCGAGCAGGTACCGCCGGATCTTGAACCCTATACCGACCAGGAGCAGCGCGGCCGCGAGCTCTACATCGCCAACGGCTGCGTGTACTGCCACAGCCAGCAGCCGCGCGACCCAAGCTTTGCCCCGGGCGACAAGGATCGCGGCTGGGGGCGGCCTGCCGTGCCCGGCGACTACGCCCACGACCAGCCGCACCTGATGGGCACCATGCGCACCGGGCCGGATCTGTTCAACATCGGCGCGCGCCAGCCAAGCGAAGACTGGCACCTGCTGCACCTGTACAACCCGCGCGCGGTGGTGGAAGGCAGCATCATGCCGCCGTATCGCTTCATGTTCCGCAAGGTGCCGTCCGCCGATGACGACGAGCGGGTGCTGACGATTCCCGAGCCCTTTGGCCCGGAAACCGGCCAGGTGGTGGCCACCGACGACGCGCTGGCGCTGGTGGCCTATCTCAAGTCGCTGGACCATACCTACCCGGCGCCGACTCTGCCGCAACCCGCCGAAGAAGCCCAGGAGTAAGGTGTCATGAAGCGTCACGACTACAATGCCCAGCACCGCGAACATCCCGAACCGGAAGAAGGCCGCCGCCCGGTTCCCAGGCCGGTCATCGCATGGATCGCCGTGCTGCTGGTGTGGGCCGTGGGCTACTATGCCTGGCAGATCGGCAAACCCATGCTCGGCGGCGACAGCCGCTCGGTGGTAGAAGCCCCCGCAGCCGGTGACGATATCGACGGCGGTGCTATCTTCAGCGCCCGCTGCGCCTCGTGCCACCAGGCCAACGGCCAGGGCGTGCCCGGCTCTTTCCCGCCGCTTGCCGAAAGCGCGTGGCTGCTGGGCGACCCCGATATTCCCGTCGCCATCGTCCACGACGGCCTGCAGGGCGAGATCGAGGTTCAGGGCACCACCTATAACGGCGTTATGCCGGCGTTTGGCGGCCAGCTCAGCAGCGCCGAAATAGCCGCGGTGCTCAGCCACGTGCGCCAGGCCTGGGGCAACGACGCCGCGGCCATCAAGGCCGAGCAGGTCGACGCCCACGCCGAGGAGTACGGCGAGCGCGGCGCCTGGTCACCGGACGAGCTGCGCGATACCTTCGAGGCGCCGTAAATGGCCGGCACCTCCGGCGGCACCCCGCTGCGCGAAGACGTGCTGGTGGTAGAAGGCCTGCACTGCGGCAGCTGTGCCGCCGCGGTGGAGGCCATGCTCAAGCGCCAGCCCGGCGTCGCGGAGGCGGCAGTCAACTTCGCCGCCGACAGCGCCACGGTGCGCTTTGACACCGCACAGACCGATCTGGCCCGGCTGCAAAAGGCGGTCGCCCGGCTGGGCTACCGGCTTTTGGCCCCGGGCGAGGAAGGCCGCGATGCCGGCGGCGGCAAGCGTCTGCATCGCCGGCTGCTGATCCGCCTGGCGGTGGCACTGGTGTTCGGCATGTGGTGCATGATGCCGGCCTATCTGGTCTACCTTGCCCCGCTGGGTATCGTCGAGCCAAGCATCACCTGGCCGCTGGCGCTTGCCAGCGGCCTTTTTGCGCTGCCGGTACTGGTGTATTCCGGCGCGCACTTCTATCGCGTCGGCTTTAACACCCTGCGCGTGGGCGCGCCGGGGCTGGACGCGCTGATTACGCTGGCCGTGCTGGCCGCCACGGCGGTGTCGGTGTGGCAGCTGGCGCGCGGCAGCGCCCACGTCTACTTCGACGCCGCGGTGATGCTGATCACTTTTCAGCTGATCGCCCGCTTCATCGACGGCCGGGTGCGCCGCCGGGCCGCCGACGTGGTGCGCAGCTACCTCAGCCAGGCCCCGGAAACCGCCACGCGGCTTGACCCCGCCGGCCGCCGCGAGACCCTGCCCGCCGCCGAGATCGCCCCGGGCGAACGCATTGTGCTCACCGCCGGCGAACCCCTGGCGCTGGATGCCGCGGTGCTTGAAGGCCACGGCGAGGTTGACCAGGCGCTGCTCACCGGCGAGTACGAACCCAGCACGGCAGGCCCGGGCGACACCCTGCGCGCCGGCTGCACGCTGGTAACCGGCGAGCTCGAACTCAGCGTTATCGCGGCGGTAGGCGAGCGGCGCATTGACGCGCTGGCGCGCTCGGTGCGCGGGCTTTTAAGCCGCAAGACTGCGCTGCAGCGCCTGACCGATGCCGCCGCCCGGGTGCTCTTGCCGATTATCGTCACAGCCGCCGTCCTGGCGACGGGGCTTGGGGCCGCACTGGGGCTTGCAGCCGACGAAGCGCTAACCCGGGGGCTTGCCGTGCTGATCATTGCCTGCCCCTGCGCGCTGAGCCTGGCGATCCCGCTGGTAGTGGTCACCGGGCATGCGCGCATGGTGGCCAAGGGGGTGATATTCCGCGATCCGGCAGCGCTGGAAACCGCCGCCGACGCTCACGTCGTCGTGTTCGACAAAACCGGCACCCTGACCACCGCCACGCCGGCCATAGCCGAGGTGCTTCCCGCCGGCGACGATACCCCGGAGACGCTGCTGGCCCTTGCCGCCGACACCCTTCACGGCACCGACCACCCCGTGGCGCACAGCCTGGCCGCACATGCGCCACCGTCGGCCCGGGCGGGCGGCGGCGTACGCCAAGTGCAGGCCGGGCTCGGCACCCGCTGGGAGCGCGACGGCCACACGCGGCTTGCCGGCCGCGCCGCATGGCTTGGCGAGCAGGGCGTGAGCGTCCCGCCCGCAGACGATGCGCGCATGGCCCTGCACCTGGCCGAAAACGGCCGCTACCGGGGCGTGATTCACTTTGACGAAGCCCTGCATCCGGACGCCGCCGAGACGGTCGCCGCGCTCAAGCGCGCCGGCCACGAAGTGTACCTGCTCAGCGGCGACCACCGCGCCTCCTGCCTGCGCCAGGCCGAGCGGCTGGGCATTGCCCCGGAGCGCGTGGTGGCCGGCGTAACCCCTGAAGCCAAGCAGCGCTTTATCGAGGGGCTGGAACAGCGCCGGGCCGTGGCGTTCGTCGGCGACGGCCTGAACGACGGGCTGGCGCTGGCCGGTGCCCGGCTGGGCATGGCCGTGGGCGACGCCACGCCGACCGCCCAGGCCGCCGCCGCGGTATACCTGCCCGACGGCGTAGGCCGCGTGCCCGCCACGCTGGCGCTGGCACGGCGCGCCCGGCGGCTGATGCGCCAAAACCTGGGCTGGGCGCTTGGCTACAACGCGCTGGCCCTGGTGCTGGCCGTGGCCGGCCTGGTGGCCCCGGTGATCGCAGCCGCTGCCATGACGCTGAGCACCCTGTGCGTGCTGCTCAACAGCCTGCGCATGAAAGCCGCCCGCTAGACCATGTCGCGGCGTTCTCTTTTCGCCTGGCGACGGTCGCGCAGTACCGCGCGGCAGATCAGCACCAGCACGCCAAGCGTCAGCGCCGGCCAGATCAGTACGTAAAACCCCATTAAAAAGGTCATGGAGACATCTCCTGCTGCACGTGACGGCCCGGCGTGGCGACCCCGGGTGCTGCATCGGCGTGATCGCGGTAGTGGCCCACGCGGTCGCGGATGGAGTCAAAGTCAAACGGCGCTTTCTTGCTCGCAAGGCTCATCGCCGTGCATACCAGGGTGCTGGTGCCGTAGGCCGTCAGCGAGGCCAGCAGCACGGTGTAGTCGCGCAGAAAACCGGTGGCAAACACCAGCATCGCGATCAGCGCGGCCGCACCGGCCACGCCACCGGCCGCGCGCCCAAGAAAACCGAATACCATCAGCGCGATGATGATGCCGCCGCCGATGCTGGCCAAAAGCTCGAACATCAGGCCGAAGCCGCCGCCCAGCGGCAGCGCTTCAAAGCGCGCCAGGCAAAACATGATCATGGCGGCCACCACCGAGGTGGTAAACGCTCTGTTGGTCACCCGGTTCCAGAAGCAGCTGGCAATCACCGGAAAAACAATCGCCCCCCAGAGTGCGCCGACAAACACCAGCATTACCAGAATATCCAGCGAGAAACTGGCAAAAACGACGCCGATGACGGTGGCGATGATCATGGTCAGCCGGCCAACCCACAGCATGCGATCAGGATCGGGGCGGCCCTTGGCGATGTTCTTGGCGTAGACGTCGGCCATCATGATCGCGGACAGCGCCGAGAGGTCCGAATCCGCCGTGGAGGAAAGCGAACCGATCACCAGAATGAAAAACAAAGCGATGAACACCGGCGGCAGGTAGCCCGACACCATCTGCGGAATAAGATTGTTCATGTCGCCGTTCATCGGCTCAATGCCGGCGGCCAGCGCCATCAGCCCGATCATGCCAAGGCCGATGACGATCGCGCCGTAGCCCACGGTGGCGGTCAAAAACGTCGGCTTGATGTGGTCTTCGTTGACCGCAAACAGGCGCTGGGAGATCGTCTGATTGCCGATGGCGTAGGCCAGCACGGCGACGAAAAACGGCGCGCCCTGCTCCAGAATCGCTTTGCCGGAGAAGAAGTTGGCCTGCTCGGCGGTCAGATGATCCAGCCCGGCCGCAAGCGCGGCAGGCCCGCCCATGGAAAAAAACACCGCGGGAATAATCACCACGGCGATGGCCATCAGCGCCACCAGCTGGGCGAAATCGGTCATTACCGAGGCGCGAAAGCCCGACCACAGGGTATACAGCAGTACGCCGGCGCCGGCCATTACCACCCCGGCCTGAAACGACAGCGGCGAGAGCACCGCGACCAGCGCACCGGCCGCGGTAAAGTTGACCATCAGGCTGATGATGCTGCCCAAAACGTTGGAAATCGCCAGAATCAGCTGGCTTGAGCTGCCGTGGCGGGCGTGGATCAGCTCGCCAAGCGTCGCCGCACTGGGGGCGAGCGCGCGAAAGCGCCGGCCGAACGGGTAAATGAACAGAATCATCAGCGCGCCCCACAGCCCGTAGTGAACAGGGCCGGACACGCCGTAGGTGTAGCCGGAGGTGGCCGCGGCATAAAACGACGCCGCCCAGATCCAGGTGGCGGTCATGCTGGCCGCCCCCATGCCAAAGCCGATGCGATGGTTGGAGACCATAAACGCCTCGGCATCCTCTTTTTTCTTGCGGATACCCAGCGTCAACAGATAGGTGCCGCCGTAAAACGCCAGCAGCAGCAACAGCACCGTCCCGATCGAGAACTGATATAACGATTGGCTATTCAAGGCAAGCTCCCCCTTGGTGGAACGCCGCTACCCGCAGCCACGGCTAAGCCCGGGTAGGCGCCCAGGCGTTGAGGGCACGGTCCAGCAGCGCCATGACCAGTACCGTCAGCGCCATCGCCACGCTCATGGACGTAAAACGATACAGCGCGCTGTACACCAGGTCCTGATGGGGAGACAAATACTGGCCGAAAAGAATGCCAAGCGTGGACAGTGCGCCGAAGCCCACGCCGGACCCGGCACGCTCAAGCACGTGCAGGCGAGCAAACATCATCAGCCCCAGCCAGTACACCAGCGTGACCAGCAAAAAGTGCTGGCTCTGGGTATAAAGCATCAGCTGGGCAAAAACCGCCAGATGACACCCCAGCAGCGTACCCACCGCGCGCTTGCCCGCCGATTTGCGCGCGCCGGGATAGCCCAGCGCGAAAAGAATCAGCACCGTAGACATCTGAGCGGACAGCGAATCGCGCAGATCGAATACCTGAAACACGATAAACGAAAGCGTCACGGTGATCGCCCCGATCAGGGTTTCGTGGCGAATGCGCGAAAGCGACTTGTTCACGCCGGGCGGCGGCTGGCGCGGCGCTACATCGGGAAATACCACGTGCATCAGCCCGGCAATGGCCACCGCCAGCACGCTTGCCACCACGTTGCTGGTAAACAGATCGCTAAGGTCTACGTCCGGGTAGCTGGCAAAGTGCAGAAGAATGCTCAGCGTCAGCACGCCGTTGGCGCCGAAGAGAAAAAACGGCCCCCGGGCCATCAGCCGAAAGCGCGTGTAAAACAGCCCAAACACCGCGCACAGCATCACCGGCGGCAGGTGCTGGGTCAGCCCCACCACCAGGCTGACCTCGACGCAGTTGATCAGCGCGTTGCCCAGAAACTGGCGCACAACATGCCCGTTAAGCGCCGGCAGAATGCCCAGTAGAAACATCGGAAAGACGGTGAAGAACACGCCGTAATTCCAGTTCATCAGCTGGCTGATCACAAAGCCCAGCGACGCCCCGCAGGCCACGCGCAGGCACTGGCGCAGGTCGTTGTCATCCATGCCCCGGGGCAGCGCCGGCGCCGCTTTGCCCGCTTTTGCCAAGGCGCGTGCGCTAGTAGACATGATGCAGCAGGCTCAATATGGCCACCTGCATCCGCGCCAGCCCCCGGGCAACAGGCGTTTTCACCGGGGCCAGCTGCACGGTGGCCCGGGCGCCGGTAGGCGGCAGCTCCGGCGGCGGATGATCCAGCGCAAGATGGATACGCAGGCGCTGGGCGTCGCGCACCCAGCGGTCAGTGGTCGGAATATGGGCGAGGTTGCCATCAGGGGGCAGCTGGCCGTCACGCACGCCGGCATCGATAGAGGCCACCCGCGCCGGGTACGCCTCCCCGGGGCGGGCATCGAAGGCCACCCAGGCACGGTCGCCTTCGGCGACGTGAAGCAGGCTTTTTTCGCGAAAGTCCGCCACGATATCCAGCCGATCGCCGACGTTGGCCATCACCGGCACGCCGGCGCTGACGCTATCGCCGGCGTCCAGCTGCAGGTTGCTGATATAGCCGTCCTGGCTGGCACGCACAGCGGTGCGGCGCAGATCCAGCTTTGCCGTTGCCAGCGCGTTGCGCGCTTTACGCCGCTGCAGGTTGTCTTCGCCGCTTGCACCGCGCTGGACCTGTAGCGCGTGCACCTTGGCTTTGGCGGCGTTGACGGCGGCGTCGCCGGCCCGTGCGTCAGCGCTTGCCGCGTCGAACCGCCGGCGCGATACGCTGCCGCGCTCCACCAGCGCCTGCACCCGGCGGCGCTCGCGGTTTAACTCCTGGGTGAGTGCCTGCTGGCGGGCCAGGCTCGCTTTGGCCTCGGCCAGCGCGGCATCCAGCCCGGCGTTGTCCCGGCGCACCTGATCGAGTGCCAGCTTGGCTTTATCGACCGCCAGCGCAAACGGCTCCGGGTCAATGCGAAACAGCACCTCGCCACGGCGCACCCGCGTATTGTTGCGCACCGGCACCGCCACGACCTCACCGCTGACCTGGGGGGCGACGCGCACCACATCGCGCAGGGCACGCGCCTGGGGCGTGGCCGGCATATAGGTATCGGCGAACACAAAGTACACAAACATCACGACGAACAGCACGATCGCCGCGCGCACCCAGCGGGCGAAACGCTGCTCCGGGGACATGGCATTCTCTTAGCGTGGTCTAGCGGAAAGGCGGCACGGCCGGCAAAAGCGGCCGAGGTAAAAATTAGCCGGCTAAACATAGCATGAAGTAGCCGGCTGAATAAATGCGTTCCGCTGCCCCGCCTGCAGCGCCACGCCCCGGCGGGCCTGGCCGGCGGTGACTACACCTTTTTGACGAAGGCCGATTTCAGCTTCATCGGGCCCACCCCGTCAATCTTGCAATCGATGTCGTGATCCCCCGCCACCAAACGGATGTTCTTGACCTTGGTGCCGACCTTGACCACCGAGGAAGACCCCTTGATTTTCAAATCCTTGATAACCGTCACGCTGTCGCCGTCCTGCAGCATGTTGCCGTTGGCATCGCTGACCATGGGGGTATCGCTGTCGTCTTCCACCGCCCCGTCAACGACCCACTCATGGGCGCACTCGGGGCAGATCAAAAGCTGCTGATCGGCATAGGTATAGGTGGAGCCACACTGGGGGCAGGCAGGGTACTGACTCATGGTATGTCCTCAACAGATCGATAAAAAACACAGATGTTGCAGCGCCAGTCTAGCAAAAACCGCTGCCGGACGAGCCGGCACGTCTTGATACCTCAGCCGCGGCGGGCCCGGTCGCATCGCCCCGCGCTGCGGCGAGGCTTGCCGGTCGGGCGGCGTCGCGTAGAATTGACGGCGCTCTTTTCGTCCATTCTATTGAAGCCCTATGCACACCGACCGCCCCACCCTTGCGCTTGACGACGTGGTATACGTCATTGTGCCGCGTCTCAACCGGGCCCAGAAACTGGTCAATCAGACGCTGGACACCCTGATCCGCGACGCCGCCAGCAGCGCCGAGCTGGCCAAACGGCTGGAGCAGCGCCGCTGCTTTACGCTCGAACTCCAAGCGATCAACACCAACCTGGAGCATCTTCTGGCTCGCCACCGAGCCGATGTGCAAACGCTGTTGCAAAGCGGCGGCAGCAAAGGCGGCCGCCACGTTGCCCTTGACCCCATGGAAACCGATGCCGTCGAGCGCGCCAAGGAGATCTATCGTAAAGTGGTCGCCTTTCAAACCGGCCGGCGAGAAGTGCCCTTCTAGCCTTGCACCGGCCAACATGCCCCGCGTATTCAGCAGCGTTTATTCAACAAAAAGGAAACACACACTATGGCTCTTCCCGGTGCGCCCCGCAGCGCTCGCCGCTTTTCCGGTCTGCAAAGCAAAATACTCTCGCTTGTGCTGATTCCCTTGCTGCTGGTTACCGCTGTGCTGGTAGCCGCCTTTGCGCTGGGGCAGCAAGCCGCTACCCGGCAGGCGGTAGCCGAGCAGCGCAGCCAGCTGATTCAGGCGCGCAAAGACAAGGTCAAAAGCATTGTGGAAAGCACCTACAGTGCCATCCGCCCCATCGTCAATGACCGCACGCTAGGCCGGCAAGCCAAGCGCCAGCAAGTCTATCGGCTGCTGCAAAACGTACGCTTCGACGGCGACAACTACGTCTGGGCCTACGACTATGACGGCACCAGCACCGTACGCGGCGGCGATGCCGGCTTTGTGGGCACCAACCGCTACGACATGCAGGACCAGGACGGCACCTATATCGTGCAAGACCTGATCGAGACCGGGCGCAGCGGCGGCGGGTTTTATCGCTATCGCTGGGAGCACCCGCAAACCGGTGAAGTCGGGCCCAAACAGTCCTACATCATGAACATACCCGCGCTTGGCTGGGTCATGGGGGCCGGGGTATACACACACGACATCGAGCGCATCATGGCCGGCGTGCGCGCCGACGCCAACGACACCATGCAAAAGAGCATGTTCACCGCGGTGCTCGTCGCGCTGGGCCTGTTTCTCGCAGCCGCACTGACGGCCGCCTGGCTGGTGCGCCGGCTGGTCCGCCCGATCAACCGCACCGCAGAGGCCATGCGCGATATTGCCCAGGGGCGCGGCGATTTGACCCAGCGGCTGGAGGTCACCACCCGAGACGAAATCGGCGCGCTGGCCGAACAGTTCAACGCCTTTGTCACGCGGATGCAGCAAACCCTGCTGGACGTGCGCCGCAGCGTGTACCAAGTGCATCACGGCGCCAGCGAAATGGCCCAGGGCAGCGAAGAGCTGGCCACCCGCACCGAGCAGGCGGCCTCCAACCTGCAGCAAACCTCGTCTTCCATGGAAGAAATCACCTCAACGGTGAACCACAGCGCCGAGTCGGCGCAGCAGGCCAATCAGCTGGCCACCTCCACCGTGGCCGTGGCACGCCAGGGCGGCGAAGCCATGGACGAGGTCGAACAGAACATGGACAACCTCAGCGATTCAGCGGCGCGCATCAGCGAAATCATCACCATGATTGACGGCATCGCCTTTCAGACCAACATCCTCGCGCTCAACGCCTCGGTAGAGGCAGCCCGCGCCGGCGAGCACGGCCGCGGCTTTGCCGTGGTGGCAAGCGAGGTGCGCAATCTGGCCAGCCGCAGCGCCGAGGCCTCCAGCGAGATTCGCGATCTGATCAGCACCGCGGTCACCCACAGCCAGCACGGCAGCGAAGCCGTCAAGCGAGCCGGTGCGACCATCCGCGAGATTGTGCAAAGCGTCACCCAGGTCACCGACGTTATCGCTGAAATCAGCGCCGGCGCCAAGGAACAAAGCGCCGGCATCGGCCAGGTCAATACCGCCGTGACCGAGATGGATACCATGACCCAGCAAAACGCCTCCATGGTTCAGCAGACATCGAGCACGGCCGAGTCCATGCGCGACCAGGCCGCTCACCTAAGCGAGCTGGTGGACACCTTCGTGCTGGGCGACGACGACGCCAACCCCGTGCCGCACCGGCCGGCCGCCCCCTCGCCCGCCGCGCGCACCCGGCCGGCGCCGGCGCTTAGCCACAGCGCCCAGGACGACTGGGAAGAGTTCTGACGCGCGGCGGATAAACCCGGTGCTCAGGCAGGCCGTCGGAGGCGTTGCGCCCGTTTTATCCTCGACCAAAGGCGGCCTGCAGCGGCAATAAAACGCTACAGGGCCATGATAGGCTACGCGGCTGTGGTGATAATCCAACAGGGAGCTTTTTTATGGCGCACCAGGATGAACACGCCTCCCCGTCGGAGGGCATTCCCGCACCGGAGGGCCCTACCCGACTGATTGATACCGACTATCAGATCGGTCAAGACAATATCAGCGCCAGCCGCTTCGGGCTGGAGGTGGACCTGCACGGCAAGGTATTTTCGATCTCAGCGCTGGTCGTGCTGTTTTTCGTGATACTGACCCTTGCCCTGCAAGATCAGGTCGAGCCGATTTTTACCTTGATGCGCAACGGGCTGACCGACCACCTGTCGTGGTTTTTTCTGGCCAGCGCTGACGTTTTTGTCGTTCTCTGCCTGGGGCTGATTGTCTCGCCGCTGGGCAAGGTGCGCCTGGGCGGCCCCAAGGCCCGGCCAGACTTCAGCTTTCTGGGCTGGGTATCCATGCTGTTCGCTGCGGGCATGGGCATCGGGCTGATTTTCTACGGCGTGGCCGAGCCGGTGACGCACTTCTCCTCGTCCATGGGCGGGGTGAGCACCGGCGAGAACGGCCTGCGCACGGACTGGGCGCCTCTGGGCGGGGCCGAGGGCAACAGCGCCGCCGCCTCGTCGCTGGCCATGGCCGCCACCATCTACCACTGGGGCCTGCACCCCTGGGCGATTTACGCGGTCAGCGCCCTGGCGCTGGGGCTTTTTTCGTTCAACAAGGGCCTGCCGCTGACCATGCGCTCGGTGCTCTACCCGATGCTGGGCGAGCGCGTGTGGGGCTGGCCGGGCCACATCGTGGACATTCTGGCGGTGTTTGCCACCCTGTTCGGGCTGGCGACTTCGCTGGGTATCGGCGCTTCGCAAGCCACCGCCGGGCTTGGCTATCTGTTCGGCATCCCGGACAGCAACCTCACCATGGTGCTGCTGATTTCGGGTATCACCCTGGTCGCGCTGATTTCGGTGCTGGCCGGGGTCGACAAGGGCGTGCAGCGATTGTCTCAGCTCAACATGGTGCTGGCCTTTTTGCTTTTGCTGTTCGTCATTGCCGTCGGGCCGACCGTTGGCATCATCGGCGGATTTTTCGACAACCTCGGCGCGTATGTGCGCCATCTGCCGGCGCTGTCCAACCCGTTCAGCCGGGCGGACGCCAACTACAGCCAGGGATGGACGGCCTTTTACTGGGCCTGGTGGATCAGCGTGGCCCCGCTGGTGGGCATGTTCGTGGCGCGCATCAGCCGCGGGCGCAGCGTGCGCGAGTTCCTCATCGCGGTGCTGCTGGTGCCCTCGGTGATTTCCGCTATCTGGATGACGGCCTTTGGCAATACCGCGCTGGATCAGCTGATCACCCAGCAGTTTGACGCCCTGGCCGAGGCCGCCGTGGAGCTGCAGCTGTTTGTGATGTTCAGCCAGCTACCGCTGGCCTCGATCACTTCGTTTCTGGGCATTGTGCTGGTGATCGTGTTCTTTACCACCACCTCGGATTCGGGCTCGCTGGTCATCGACGCCATTACGGCCGGCGGCAAGATCGACGCCCCTCGGGTACAGCGGGTATTCTGGGTGGTGATTGAAGGCGCCATCGCCATTGCCCTGCTGCTGGGCGGCGGCCTCACGGCGCTGCAGGCCATGGTGATTTCCACCGGGCTGCCCTTTTCTCTGGTGCTGCTGGCGTGCTGCTACGCCGTGGTCAAAGGGCTGATGAGCGAGCCGCGCGACGCGCTTCCCGGTTAAGGCGGTGCAGCGCCGGTCGACCTGCCGGTCAAGCCGTGTTACGCTATATGCATAATTACGCCATTCGATGAATGGCGTTTTTTTTTCACTATTTTCCACACGCTCGCTTTTCTGTACCGATTGGCAAGCAGCTCCATCCTTCATCCGCGATTTTCAACGCAACCTCTCCTTCAACCTAAACGGTGTAATCTGCATGCCTAACTCATCCCCTAGCACGCCCGACAGGGCGTCCAACGACAAGGGTCTGCGCGCCCTTGGTGATCCGGTCGTGCTGATACTCAGCGTCGGCTTTATCGTCGCTTTCGTGCTGCTTTCGTTTTACGATCTTGACATGGTCGCCAACGGCGTCAGCACAGGTTTTGCCTGGACCGCCCATACGCTGGGCTCGTATTTCCAGTTTTTGCTGCTGGCAACGTTTTTCATCGCCATCGGCCTTGCGGTAACGCCGGCGGCGAAAGCCAAGATCGGCAACCTCAACGAGCCGGAAATGAGCACGTTCAAGTGGCTTTCCATCATCCTTTGCACGCTGCTGGCCGGCGGCGGGGTGTTTTTTGCCGCAGGCGAGCCGGTCTATCACTTTGTGGTCACCCCGCCGGCGTTCGATACCGAGCCGGGCACCCCGCAAGCCGTTTCCGGCGCGCTGGCCCAGGCGTTCACCCACTGGGGCTTTCTGGCCTGGGCGGTACTGGGCACGCTGGCCTCGATTGTGCTGGCACACTCGCACTACGTAAAAGGCCAGCCGCTGCAGCCGCGTACGCTTTTGTATCCGGTGCTGGGCAAGCGCCTTTTAAGCGGGCCGCTGGGCGGGGTGATCGATGCCCTGTGCGTGATCTCCATGGTGGCCGGCACCGTAGGCCCCATCGGCTTTCTGTCGACCCAGGTCAGCTTTGGCCTGCATGAGCTGTTCGGCGCGCCCAACAGCTACGTCACCCAGGTCGCCGTGCTGATTGCCCTGGGCTCGATCTATGTGATTTCGGCCATGACCGGTATCCACCGCGGCATCCAGATCCTCAGCCGCTTCAACGTCTTTCTGGCGCTGGCGATCGGCGCGGTGATTATCCTCTTTGGTCCGACGCTTTACTTCATCAATACCTATCTGTCCGGCGTGGGCGCCTACGCCACCAACTTCTTTGCCATGGCCACCACCACGGCCGATACCGCGCCGGACTGGTGGATGCAGTGGTGGACGGTATTCTTCTTTGCCTGGTTTATCGGCTATGCGCCGCTGATGGCGATCTTCGTTGCGCGCATTTCCCGCGGTCGCAGCATCCGCGAGATGATCATCGCCGTCGCCGTTATCGCACCGATTGCCACTACCGTGTGGTTTACGCTGCTGGGCGGCTCAGGCATCTACTATCAGCTGGAAGGGGTGATTGATCTGACCGAGGCGCTGAACAACTTCCAGTTTGACGTCGCCACGCTGACCGTGGCCCAGGCGCTGCCCGGCGGTACCTGGATGGCGCTGGCGATTCTGGTGTTGACCACCATCTTCGTTGCCACCACCGGGGATTCCATGAGCTACTCGATTGCCGTAGTCGGTGCCGGCCACGACGAGCCGAGCCCGAAAGTGCGCGCTTTCTGGGGTATTGCCATGGCGCTGATGGCGGGCATTCTGCTGGAAATGGGCGCCGGCCAGGTCGGTGCGCTGCAGCAGTTTATCGTGCTGGCAGCGGTACCGGTATCGGTGATTTTGCTGCCGACGCTGTGGAACGGCCCCAAGGCCGCCTACGCCATGGCCCGCGAGCAGGGCATTATCGACTAGGCCTTTGTTGTGCTGCTGTCGTCAACGCCAAGGGGCCGCTTTTAGCGGCCCCTTGGCGTTTTCAGTGGCAACTTCTGCGACGCCTTCAGGTGTCGTCCACCTCGTCTTCCGACGGCCGCAGATAATCGGCTCCCTTGCCCGACTGAATGCTTTGGCTGGGGTCGTCACGACGCCGGGGCCCGGTGCGCTCTACCACGCTGGAGTCAAGCACGCGGATATTGGCCGGCGCAGCGCTGCCGTCCTTGCGCTGCGCAAAGGACAGCGTGGTATGCGGGCGCGGCATCTCAATGCCGGCCTCATCAAAGCGCAGCTTGACCAGACGGTTGTAAGCGCGGCCCACCGCCCACTGATCGCCCGGCGTGGTCATGATCATCACGCGGATGTTGACCGAGCTGTCGTCAAGCGAGGTCACCCCGGCCACGGTCAGCTCTTCAAGCAGCTTAGGACCGTACTCATCGCTTGTCTGAAGGTCGTTGAAGGCCCGCTGCAGCGTCTCTACCGCATGGTCAATGCTGTCGTGATAGGAAATGCGGTATTCGCCGACGTGATAGGCAAAATCGCGCATGTAGTTGGCCACGGTATCCACGCTTGAAAACGGCACGATGTGATAGGTGCCGGACAGATCACGAATCCCTACCGAACGGATGCTGAAGCGCTCTGCCGTGCCGGTGACGCCGCCGGCAGACACAACGTCGCCGGTGTTCATGGCGTTTTCAATCTGAATGAACACGCCGGTGATCACATCCTGCACAAGCTTTTGCGCGCCAAAGCCGATCGCCAGCCCCAATACCCCGGCACCGGCAATCAGCGGGCCGATATTGATGCCGATTTCGGCCAGGACAATCATCCCCGTCATGGTGATCATGGTGATGATCAGCGCATTGCGAAACAGGCTCAAAAGCGTTCTGGCCCGAGCCGTGGGCTGGCCCTTGCCGGTGTCAGGATTGAGCTTGTGCTCGATCAGGCTGGCAAGGCCCAGCCATATCGCCAGCGCCACAGTGAGGATAATTGCTACGTGAATCAGCTTGCTGATCAGCACTACCCCTTGCTTGGAAGCGTACCAGGCGGCGATATCAAACAGATACCAGCCGTCGAGTATCGTCATGACCACCCCGATCAGGGTCAGCCCGCGCAGCACCAATAGCGCCATGGGCACGTAGCTGTTCAAGCGCTTTTCCAGCATGGGCAGCTTGCGATTGACCTCCGCGGACAGGCGAATGCGCCGGCCGATGGTCTGGGTGAGAAACGACGACACCAGCAGCCCTGCCACCACCGCCGCCAGGGTTTGCAGCGTGGCAAACAGCACAAACGGCAGCGCTTCCACCGGGCTCAACAGCGTAATGACGAACACCCCGGTAAAATACAGCAGCGCCAGCAAGTGCCAGGTACGTGCCAGCAGCTGCAAGGAAAGGCGGGTTGGCGCCAGAGTAGACCGGGCAGCGGTCGCGCTGATGCTTTTACGCAGGCGCAGGCGGTTTTTCAGCACCACCACAACCGCATAGATAAACGCCACAACGGTAATCAGCGTGCCCAGCGCACTGCCCAGCGAGGCGGCCAGATAATAGTTGACCAGCGGCACGGCCACCATCAGCCCGTAGCCGACCATGCCCACCAGCCGGGCAATCCAGCGGTTCCAGTAGGACGCCTCGGCGGCCGAAATAGGCAGCAGGCGAAGCCCCTCATAGCGCGAGGAAAACAGCATGCGCACCGCCGCCTTGATCAGCTCGATGACCAGAAAAGCGTTTAAAAAAAGCGAAGCCCGGGTCGACAGATCCCCCGTCTCGCCTACCGCAAAGGTCGCAATCAGGTTGCTCCCGACATAGGCCAGCGCGACAAGCAGCGCATCCACCAGCGCAGCCACCGCCACGCAGACGACCAGGCGCATCACCGGGGTGTAATCCCCCCGGCGGGACCAGGCGCTGATGCGACGAAACAGCGGCTTGGCCAGCCGGCGGCAGGCCGTGAACAGCAAAAAGGTGGCGGCGATCACCAGCCCCAGGTTGATCGCAGCGCGGATAAAGGCGGCGGTATCAAAGCGCCCGGCGCTTTGGCCGCTGAAAAGAGCGCCGCCAATTTCAACCAGCTGCTGAAAGTGGCGGCCCACGTCGCCGACAATACGGCTGGTGATCTCCGCTACCTGGCGCGGCAGAGAGACCTCTTCGGCGGCAATATCGCTGCCCGCGGCGGCCTCGGCCGGCAGGCTGTCAGGCAGCTCACGCGCCAGCGCGCTCTGGGGCAGCTCGCCGGCCTGATCGCGCAGAAGCTCAATGAGCTGGCGGCGGGATGTGTCGTTTTCCAGCAGGTTGGCAAGCGCGGTGTAGGTTGTCTCGCCGTTTTTGGCACCGGCCGCGCTGTCGGGGGTTTGCTGGGCCAGCGCCGGGGCGGCAAGCATCAGCACGGCCAGCAGCCATAGGCCGAGCCAGCCCCCGAGCTTGGGTAGCAGTCGTAATGGCGTCACACCGTTGTCTCCTTGGGTCAGATAAAAGCAAACAGGCTTTACAGCTTGTGCTGATGATCTTTGCTGTGCCCGGGAGAATCAAGCGATGCGCCATCCTTCAGACGCGCGCAACGTCTGGATTGGGCACCCGCCCGCCCAGCTGAGCGGTAATCTCAGCGGCGGTGTCCTGCACCAGAGCGCCAAGCTCGATCAGCCGCGCTTCGGGAATGCGCGCCATCGGGCCGGATACCGAAATGGCCGCCAAGGGCGTGGCGCGCTCGTCGTACACGCAGGCGGCAACGCAGTGCAGGCCGATGGCATGCTCTTCGCGATCACAGGCAAAGCCCTGGGCGCGAATGCGGGCCATTTCTTCTTTCAGCGCCGGGGCGGTGTACAGCGTGTTGTGCGTTACCCGAGTGAGCTCGCGCCCGGCCAGCAGCCGGGCGCGCTCGTCGTCGGGTATCCAGGCGAGCAGTGCCTTGCCCACACCCGAGGCATGAAGCGGTGCCCGTGAGCCCAGCCGGGTAATCATGCGCATCATCTGCGGGGATTCCTGCTGGGCGAGAAACACCGCGGTGGCGCCATCGCGAATACCGAGGTTGGCGGTTTCCCCGGTGATGCGGGTCAGCTGGCGCAGGTAGGGGCGGCCGGTGGCAATCACATCGCGCGCTTCCAGAAAGCTGTT
This sequence comes from Halomonas cibimaris, assembly GCF_055379665.1. Classification (NCBI taxonomy): domain Bacteria; kingdom Pseudomonadati; phylum Pseudomonadota; class Gammaproteobacteria; order Oceanospirillales; family Halomonadaceae; genus Halomonas; species Halomonas cibimaris. The sequence goes on along the minus strand of NZ_AP043828.1, from coordinate 1,188,003 downwards.
GCCAATGCGAAACGCCTTGACATCGATGCGCCACAGGCCCTGCTCGTTTTCCTGGGTGACAAAGCCCTGGCTTTGCAGCGCCTGTAGCAGGCGGTGAGCGGTGGACGGCGCCAGCCCCGCCATATCGGCAAGCTCTGACAGCGAAAGCCCCTGGGGGCTGGCCGAAATCTGCTCCATCAGCTTGAGACCACGCACCAGCGACTGGCTATGGCCGCCGCTGGTTTTGGCTGTGCCGGCCGGCCGGCCAGCGGTTCGGCGCTTTACCTCAGTCACCCGAGTTCCTCCTCAATCCTGGTTGGGCAAACGCGATGGCCAAACGCCATGCGCAAAGGCGGTCAGGGTAGCGTACATCGGCCGCCGCTGTCGCCATTATGGAAATAATTTCCACAAAAGTTGCAGCAGCGGGCGGCGTCAGCAGGCGCCACTCAGCGGTCCGCGTCTGCCGGCACGTCACGCTTGCCGGCACGGAAATCCCGCGGATGGCGACCTATGGGATGGGGCTCACCCCGGGCACGGGCCAGCGCAATCTGGCGCTGGCGCTCCCGGGCGCTGGCGCGGGTTTTCTCGGGCAGTGCATCTATGCAGTGCGGGCAGCTAACGCCGGGCTCATAGGCGGGATCGCGCATGTCCTCAGCGGAGATCGGCCGGCGGCAGGCGTGGCACTGCTCAAACTCGCCTTCGGAGAGGTCATGGCGCACGGTGACGCGGTTGTCAAAGACAAAGCATTCGCCCTGCCACAGCGAATCGTTTTCGGGCACTTTTTCCAGGTAGTTGAGCACCCCGCCCTTGAGGTGAAACACCTCGTCAAAGCCTTCCTTGAGCATAAAGCTTGAAGCTTTTTCGCAGCGAATGCCGCCGGTGCAAAACATCGCGACTTTTTTGTGTTTCGCCGGGTCGTAGTGGCGGCGCACGTAGTCGGGGAACTCGCGGAACGTGGCGGTCTGGGGGTCCATCGCGCCCTTGAAGCTGCCGATTTCAACCTCGTAGTCGTTACGGGTATCGATCACCAGCACTTCCGGATCGCGGATAACGTCGTTCCAGTCTTCGGGCTCGACGTAGGTGCCCACGGTATCGTTGGGGTCGATGCCGTCAACGCCCATGGTCACGATCTCGCGCTTGAGCTTGACCTTGGTGCGATAAAACGGCGGCGCGTCGCAGTGCGACTCCTTGTGGTCGATATCGGCCAGACGCGAATCGGCGGCAAGCCAGGCAAGCAGCGCGTCAATGCCTTCACGGCTGCCGGCCACGGTGCCGTTGATGCCTTCGCGCGCCAGCAGCAGCGTGCCTTTCACGCCGTTGTCCAGCATCGCCTGGCGCAGCGGCTCGCGCAGGGCTTCGAAATCGTCAAGGGTGACAAACTTGTACAGCGCAGCGACGACGGTCGGCGCTGCGCTGGAGGCAGAGACGGGGGAAATAGAGGCGGTCATGGAGGCTCCTGGGGTTCGCCCGCGTAAAGGGCGGCCCGGGTCAGTAAAATGGCTCAACGAACATAGCGTCAAAACCGCGCATTTTACCCCAGCGTCGCCACGGCGACCAGCCAACGCCGGCCGCCGGTTGGCGCTCTTCAAGGCACCGAGTGCGCCTTACGGCGCGTAGAGCACGCGCACTTTCAGGGTGTTTTCTACCTTGCGCAAAGCTTCCAGGGCGGCCTGGCTGTAGGCCTTGTTCACATCCATGACCACATAGCCCACGGTTTCGTTGGTCTGCAGGTACTGGCCGGCAATGTTGATGCCGTTTTCCGACATCACGCGGTTGATCTCCGACATGACACCCGGCACGTTGTGGTGGATGTGCAGCAGGCGATGGCGCTCCGGGTGGGCCGGCAGCGCCACTTCCGGAAAGTTCACCGAGGTGACGGTGGTGCCGTTGTCGGAGTAGGTGACCAGCTTTTCGGCCACTTCCACGCCGATGTTTTCCTGGGCTTCCAGGGTGGAGCCACCGATGTGCGGGGTAAGAATGACGTTTTCCAAACCGCGCAGCGGGCTGTGAAATTCCTCATCGTTGCTTTTGGGCTCTACCGGAAACACATCCACCGCTGCACCGTGCAGCCTGCCTGCCTTGAGCGCCTCGGCCAGCGGCTCGATCTCAACCACGCTGCCGCGCGAGGCGTTGATGAAAATCGCCCCGGGCTTGAGCGTGGCGATTTCACGCTCGCCGATCATCCAGCGGGTAGAGGGCACATCCGGCACGTGCAGGCTGACGACATCGGCACGGCGCAGCAGCTCATCCAGGCTTGCCACCTGGGTGGCGTTGCCCATGCCCAGCTTGGCGACGACGTCGTAATACAGCACCTTAAAGCCCGTCGACTCGGCCAGCACGGAAAGCTGCGCGCCGATATTGCCGTAGCCGACAATGCCCAGGGTCTTGCCGCGCGCTTCGTGGGCGTTTTTCGCCGACTTTAACCAGCCGCCTTCGTGGGCCCGTGCGGTTTTCAGCGGAATGCCGCGCAGCAGCATGATGGCCTCGGCCAGCACCAGCTCGGCCACCGAGCGGGTGTTGGAATACGGCGCGTTGAACACCGCAATCCCGCGCTTGAGCGCCGCATCAAGATCGACCTGGTTGGTGCCGATACAAAAACAGCCCACGCCGACGAGTTTTTCCGCGGCGGCAAACACGCGCTCGTTGAGCTGAGTGCGCGAGCGCAGCCCGACAAAATGCACGTCGCGAATTTTTTCAATCAGCGCGGCTTCGTCAAGCGATGTCGGCAGGTGCTCAATGTTGGTATAACCGGCATTATGGAACGTATCCACTGCGCTCTGGTGAACCCCCTCGAGCAGCAGGATCTTGATCTTGCTCTTGTCCAGGGACGTTTTAGCCATGGCGGAATCAACCTCTATAAACGGCGCGCGCCGCGTATCAATCGGTGAACAAGCACGGGAAAGTGCATGGAGAAAGGCGTCTATCGTAGCACAGCGCACCGCTCGGGCGGGCCGGGGCAGATGAAAAGTGCGCCTTCCGGCCATGAAGCCGGCGCATATTCGCCCGGCCGGGCAGACGCGCCCCCGGGTGGTCGGTGTATACTTCTGCCTTGTCCGTCGGTTTTATGTTTTGTTCCATGTTGACGCAGCAGGCTTTTACCCATGAGTGATACATCCACGCCGGCGCCGGACTTCGCCACCACGGTGGAGCAGCTGGAAACGCTGGTCGAGCGGCTGGAGTCCGGCACGCTGTCGCTTGAAGACGCTCTCGCCGCGTTTGAACAGGGCGTGGGCCTGGCCCGCCAGGCGCAGCAACGCCTGGACGATGCCCAGCTCAAGGTGCGCGCCCTGGGCGAAGACGGCGCCGGCGGGCTTGCCGTCACGCCGTTTTCGCCGTCGCAAAGCAGCGCCGACGCGGATAACGACCCATCGAGTGAGGAGACCCCGCCATGGTAGCCGTTCACGCCGCAACGCTTGACGCGCGCCGCCAAGCCAGCATTGCCCGCGTGGAAGCTACGCTCGCCGCGCTGTTCGATGCCCGCCCGGCCGCCTCGCCCCGGCTTGAAGCGGCCATGCGCCACGGCCTGCTGGGAGGCGGCAAGCGCCTGCGGCCGCTTCTGGTGTATCTCGCCGGCCGGGCGCTGGGCGCTGACGACGCCGCCCTTGACGCCCCGGCGGCAGCGGTAGAGCTGATCCATGCCTACTCGCTGATTCATGACGACCTGCCGGCCATGGACGATGACGCTATGCGCCGGGGCCAGCCCACGGTGCACCGAGCCTTTGACGAGGCCACCGCGATTCTTGCCGGCGATGCCCTGCAGGCGCTGGCCTTTGAGCTCATCGCCGCCGATGATCATCCGCGTCTGGGCGCTATGATCCGCGCTCTGGCCGGCGCCTCCGGGCGTAACGGCATGGTTGCCGGCCAAGCGCTGGACATGGCCGCCGTGGGCCAGCCCGCCGACGCCGCCGCGCTTGCCACCATGCACGCGCACAAAACCGGCGCGCTGATCGAAGCCTCGGTGCGCCTGGGCGGGCTTGCCGCCGTGGACGAAAACGACCCGCGCCTTGAGGCGCTTGAGCGCTACGCCCGGGCCATCGGCCTTGCGTTTCAGGTGCACGACGACGTGCTTGACGTCATCGGCGACAGCACCACTCTGGGCAAGATCACCGGCGCCGATGCCGTTCGGCACAAGCCCACCTACCCCGGCCTGCTGGGGCTGGACGCCGCCCGAGGCAAGGCCCGCGCGCTGATCGACGACGCCATCGCCGCCCTGGCACCGCTGGGCGAGCCGGCCGCCCCGCTTGCCGACCTTGCCCACTACATCATCGAGCGCGACCATTAGGCCATGTCCATGAAGCGATTATTTACAGAGCTGTCGTTTACGAAGCTGTCGTTTACGAAGCTATCGTTCACAACGCTGTCGTTCACAAAACGGTCGTTCACGAAACGGTCGCCCACAAAGTTATGCCCATGAAGCTGTTCGACGAGATCCCCCGCGAGCGCCCGGCCACGCCGCTGCTCGATACCTTTGACCATCCCGCGGCGCTGCGCGCGATGTCGCCGGATCAGCTGACACGGCTGGCCGACGAGCTGCGCGCCTACCTGCTCTACAGCGTCGGCGTTTCCGGCGGCCACTTCGGTGCAGGGCTTGGCGTGGTTGAGCTCAGCGTGGCGCTGCATCACGTCTATCACACGCCCCACGATCGGCTGGTGTGGGACGTGGGCCATCAGGCCTACCCGCACAAGGTGCTCACCGGCCGGCGCGAGGCCATGCTCAGCATCCGCCGCTACGGCGGACTGGCGGCGTTTCCCCGCCGGGCCGAGTCCGAGTACGACACCTTCGGCGTGGGCCATTCCAGCACCTCGATTTCCGCCGCGCTGGGCATGGCCCTGGCGGCGCGCGCCAAGGGCGAAGCGCGCAAGGTCTGCGCCATCATCGGCGACGGCGCGCTCACCGCCGGCATGGCGTTTGAAGCGCTGGCCCACGCCGGCCACGTCAACGCCAACATGCTGGTGATTCTCAACGACAACGAAATGTCGATTTCAGAAAACGTCGGCGGCATGGCCACCTATCTGGCACGGATATTTTCCAGCCCGCCGTATTTGAAAATGCGCGAAGAAAGCAAAAAGGTGCTGTCGCATCTGCCCGGCGCGCTGCAAATCGCCAAGCGCACCGAAGAGCACATGAAAGGCATGGTCAGCCCCGCCACGCTGTTTGAAGAAATGGGCTTTAGCTACACAGGCCCCGTAGACGGCCACGATCTGGCAGCGCTGACCCGCACCGTCGACGCCCTCTCCCGGGCCGAAGGGCCGCAGTTTCTCCACATCAAGACCTGCAAGGGCAAGGGCTTTCTGCCCGCCGAGGCCGACCCCATCGGCTATCACGCCATTACCAAGCTGGAAAAGCCCGGCGATGCCGGCAAAGCGCCCGCCAGGCCCGCCCCGCCGGCACCGGCCAAGCGCAAGTACTGCGCGGTGTTCGGCGAGTGGCTGTGCGACATGGCCGCCGCCGATCCGCGTTTGATCGGCATTACCCCGGCCATGCGCGAAGGCTCCGACCTGGTGCGCTTTTCCCAGGAATACCCCGAGCGCTACTTCGACGTGGCGATCGCCGAGCAGCACGCGGTAACGCTGGCCGCCGGCATGGCCTGCGAGGCGGCCAAGCCCGTGGTGGCGATCTACTCGACATTTCTACAGCGCGGCTACGACCAGCTGATTCACGACGTAGCGGTGCAGGCGCTGGACGTGACCTTCGCCATCGACCGCGCCGGGCTCGTTGGCGAAGACGGCCCTACCCACCACGGCAGCATGGATCTTTCGTATTTGCGCTGCGTGCCGGGCATGGTGATTCTGGCCCCGGCCGACGAGGCCGAATGCCGCGCCATGCTGAGTGCGGCCTATCACCACCCGGGGCCGGCGGCGGTACGCTACCCCCGCGGCACCGGCCCCGGCGTAGCCGTCGCCGACAATCTGGAACCGCTGGAGATCGGCCGGGCCGAGCTGCGTCGTACGGCCGGTGGCAGCGCCGAGCCGCGCGTTGCCCTGCTGGCCTTTGGCAGCATGAACGGCCCGGTCGCCCAGGTAGCCGGGGCACTGGACGCCACGCACCTCAACATGCGCTCGGTCTGCCCGCTGGACCGCGACGCGGTGCTTGACGCCGCCGCCGAGCACGATCTGCTGGTCACCGTAGAAGAAAACGTGGTAGCCGGCGGGGCCGGCAGTGCGGTCAGCGAGCTTCTTGCCGCCGAGCACGTAGCCGCCGAGGTGCTGCACCTGGGCCTGCCCAACGCCTTTGTTGAACACGGCACCCCGGCCGAGCTTTTGGCCGACTGCGGACTGGATGCCCCGGGCATCGAACGTGCCGTGCGCCGGCGCCTGGCCGCCCGGGCGTAAGCGCATGGCGTACTCGCCGCGCTCACCGAACGTACTCAGCGCTGCTTTTTTATTCACTGCTTACTTGCAAGAGAGACGCCATGTTGATTCTTACGCTAATCGGCGCCTTCATCGGCTACCAGTTCGGCGGCTTTATCGGCCTGCTGATCGGCGGCGGGGCAGGCTACTGGCTGGCCAGGCGCCTGCGCCGGAAAATGGTCGAAAAGCTGCTGGGTACCCAGCAGCAGTTTTTGTCATCCATCTTTGCGGTGATGGGCTGTCTGTGCAAAGCCGACGGGCGGGTCTCCGAAAACGAGCTGGAAGCCTCGCGCCAGCTATGGGACAAGCTGCGCCTGAACGAAGCGCAGCGAGCCCGGGCGCGCACCGACTTCAACCGCGGCAAAAGCGCGGACTTTGACCTGGACGCCGAGCTTGCCCGAGTGCGCCAGATGGCCAGCAGCCAGCCGGCGCTGCGCCAGCTGTTTTTGCAGGTGCAGCTTACCGCCGTGGCCGCCGACGGCGAGCTGCATCCGGCCGAACGCGACATGATCATGCGCGTGGTGCGCGGACTTGGCTGCAGCGAAGCGGAAATCGCACAGGTCGAGGCCATGCTGCGCGGCGGCGCCCACACAGCGGCCAACGAGGGGCCATCGCTTGAAGATTCCTATCAGGTATTAGGCGTTTCAGAAAACGCAAGCGACGCGGAGGTGAAAAAAGCCTATCGCAAGCTGATGAGCGACAACCACCCCGACAAGCTCGCCGCCAAGGGCCTGCCCGAGAGCATGCGCGAAGTGGCCAAGGAGCGCACAGCGGAAATCGGCAACGCCTACGAGCAGATTCAAAAGGCCCGGGGCAACAAGTAAGCCGCCCCGTCATGCATCGCTCAGCTTTTGCGCTCTACGTCTACCCGGTTGACGGGCGTAAAATCCCCCAGCGCCATCATGTGGCCGAGCTTTCCGGCCTTGGTGGCCAAGTAGCCTTCGTTGTGCGGGTTGATCCCGGTCGTCAGCGGCACGCGCTGGGTGACGTTAACGCCGTCCCGGGTCAGCGCATCGACCTTGCGCGGGTTGTTGGTCATCAGCCTGAGAGCCTGGACGCCCAGGTGATCGAGCATCGGCACGCAGAGATCATAGCGGCGCATGTCGGCACCAAAGCCCAGGCGCTCGTTGGCCTCAACGGTGTCGGCACCGTTATCCTGCAGGTGGTAGGCGCGAATCTTGTTCAAAAGGCCGATGCCGCGGCCTTCCTGGCGCAGGTATAAAAGCACCCCGCGGCCCTCGCCGGCGATGCGCTTAAGCGCCTCCTGCAGCTGGTAGCCGCAGTCGCAGCGCATGGAAAACAGCGCATCGCCGGTCAGGCACTCGGAATGCACCCGGCCAAGTACCGGCGCCTCGCCGCTGACATCGCCCAGCGTCAGGGCCACGTGGTCTTTGCCGGTGGCTTCATCCTCGAAGCCGTGCAGGGTAAATGTTGCCCAGGGGGTGGGCAGCCGGGATGCGGCAATGAAGCGAATTGTCACAGGTTACCTCGATAATCGGACACCCTTGCGGATCCAGCGTTGCGGATACGGTGCGCAGGTGCGCTTTCCGGGTTTTAACAGCGTTTTCACCGCCGCTCGCCGCGGCAGCACCGCCGGCGCAGGACAGGTATAATCAGGGCGGCATCTGCCGGGCGCATGACCCTACGGGCGCCGGATGGTGACAGACAAGTTTAGCAAAACACCTTCCATGCCATACAATCCATTTTACACCCTTGGCATGCCTATCAGGCAGGCTATTTTTCAAGAGCTTGTATTCTATGACTTCAGCATCTGTGGCATCCGCTTCACCGCTACACAACGACCGCTTTTTGCGGGCGCTTGCGCGCCAGCCGGTGGACCGCACCCCGGTATGGATGATGCGCCAGGCCGGCCGCTACCTGCCCGAGTATCGCGAAAAGCGCGCCGTGGCGGGCAGCTTTATGGATCTGTGCCGCAATCGGGATCTGGCCTGCGAGGTTACGCTGCAGCCGCTGGAGCGCTACCCGCTGGACGCGGCCATCCTGTTTTCGGACATTCTCACCATCCCCGACGCCATGGATCTGGGGCTTTACTTCGTCACCGGCGAGGGGCCCAAGTTCAAAAAAACCGTGCGCACCCCTGAAGAAGTCGAGGCGCTGAAGGTGCCCGACGCCGAGCGCGACCTGGACTACGTAATGCGCGCGGTGTCCACCATTCGCGGCGAGCTCAACGGCCGGGTGCCGCTGATCGGCTTTTCCGGCAGCCCCTGGACGCTGGCCACCTACATGGTGGAAGGCGGCTCGAGCAAAGACTTCCGCCACGTCAAGTCAATGCTTTATGACACGCCGGACGCCATGCACCAGCTGCTCGACAAGCTCGCCCACGCGGTTACCGACTACCTCAACGCCCAGATCCGCGCCGGCGCCCAGGCGGTGCAGATTTTCGACACCTGGGGCGGGGCGCTGTCCACGCCGGCCTATCTGGAGTTTTCGCTGCGCTACATGGAGCAGATCATCTCGGGGCTGATCCGCGAACACGACGGTCGAAAAGTGCCGGTGATCGTGTTTACCAAAAACGGCGGCCAGTGGCTTGAGCATATCGCAGCCGTCGGCGCCGACGGCGTGGGCCTTGACTGGTCCACCGAGATGTCCGACGCGCGCGCTCGGGTAGGCCACCGGGTGGCGCTGCAGGGCAATCTTGATCCCAACGTGCTGTTCGCCCGCCCCAGCGCCATTCGCGCCGAGGTCGCGCGCATTCTGGAAAGCTACGGCGAGGGCCCGGGCCACGTGTTCAACCTGGGCCACGGCGTCAGCCAGTTCACCGACCCGGATCACGTCGGCGCCTTCATCGACGCGCTGCACGAGCTGAGCCCGCAATACCATCGCGGCATTCCGGCCCGGCAAAACACCTGATCCACCGGCTGCGCACAGGCGCCCGGCGCCGCTTCTGCGGGCCGGGCGCTTTTGTGTGACGCTTACTTTTCCACGAAGGCACGCTCGATAACGTAGTCGCCCGGCTCACCCATGCGCGGCGAGATCTTGAAACCCAGCTCGTCGAGCAGCGCGCTGGTATCGTCGAGCATCGCCGGGCTGCCGCAGATCATGGCGCGGTCGTGGGCCGGATCAATGGGCGGCAGGCCCTTGTCCTCGGTCAGCTTGCCGCTTCGGATGTGGTCGGTCAGCCGCCCCTGGGTGTGGAAGTCTTCCCGGGTCACGGTGGGGTAGTAGACCAGCTTTTCGCGGATTTCCTCGCCCAGGTATTCGTGCTCGGGCAGCTCTTGGGTGATGAAGTCGGCGTAGGCCAGCTCGGAAACGTAGCGCACGCCGTGGACCAGAATGACCTTGTCGTACAGTTCATAGACGTCCGGGTCCTGGATCAGGCTCAAATACGGGGCCATGCCGGTGCCGGTGGACAGCAAATACAGGTTGCGCCCGGGCAGCAGGTCATCGGTGACCAGGGTGCCGGTGGGCTTGCGCCCGACGAGGATTTCATCTCCCACCTCCAGGTGCTGCAGGCGCGAAGTCAGCGGGCCGTCTTGCACCTTGATGCTGAAAAACTCCAGGTGCTCTTCGTAGTGCGGGCTGGCGATGGAGTAGGCCCGCACCAGCGGCTTGCCGTCGACTTCCAGCCCGATCATCACAAACTGGCCGGACTTGAAACGCAGGCTGGGTTCTCGGGTCGTGCGAAAGCTGAACAGCGTGTCGTTCCAGTGGTGAACGCTTAGCACTTCGGCCTTGGCGAACTTGCTCATGACGGCTCCTTTGACAATGGCAGTACACGGCCGGCCCGCGGGCCGGCCCGGCTTTTCTGGCCGCCTACTTTACCACTGCCCGCAACGTTTCGCGCCGCCGCCGAGGTGCGGCAGGCCGGCGCAGGCTCAAGCCCTTGGCGTTTCGCCGGAAAGCCCCGGCACTGCGGGCCTTGCGCGGCGCCGGGGCTACGGCCGCCAGGCGCTGCCGCTGTCAGGCCGTCAGCGCAGCTCGCTTACGGCGTCCTGAATCTCTGCCAGGGTGGACTTGGTCAGGTTTTTGGTCAGGGTGTGGATGATCAGCTTTTGCGTCGCGCCGTCGATCTTTTCGCGCAGCAGCCCCAAAAACTTGGGCGGGGCCACCACAATCAGCTTTTCCATGCTGTTGTCGATGCGGGCGGTGTACAAGCGTTCGGCCACTTGCTTGGCGAACAGTTCGTTTTCGCGCTGCAGCGCGGCTCCTTCCGCCGAGGCGCGCGGTGCGTTTGACGCAGACTCCTGCACCGAGGCGCCGGGGCTGTCGGTTACCAGATCTCCCTCGTGCAAACGCCCGGCGGCGTGCACCAGGTCTTCCTGCTCGATGAGCGTCAGCGCATCGCGGGTAAAAAGGCGCGCACGCGCGGTGTCGGCTACCACGATATACGTTGTCATCGTTGGGTTTTCTCCTGTTGAAAGCGGGCCTTGCCAAGTGGCCCTGGGTATCACAGACGAAAAACAAAACCGTTGGCGACTCGCTCACCATGGCAAGCGTCCTGGCGCCGGTCAACACGGCCGCGTGGGTTAAACCGCGTCCTTGCCGGTCTCGCCGGTACGAATGCGGATGACCTGCTCCAGCGGCATGACAAAAATCTTGCCGTCGCCGATCTTGCCGGTGTTGGCCACCTGGGTAATGGCCTCGATCACCTGCTCGGTGAGCACATCGTCTACCGCTACTTCGATTTTGACCTTGGGCAGAAAATCCACCACGTACTCGGCACCGCGATAAAGCTCGGTGTGGCCTTTCTGGCGGCCAAAACCCTTGACCTCGGTGACGGTAATGCCCTGCACGCCGATATCGGAGAGCGATTCACGCACGTCATCAAGCTTGAACGGCTTGATAATGGCAGAAATCAGTTTCATGACAGCTTCCTTTGACTTGATGCAAGAACTTTTGACTTGATGCGAGAGCGACGCAGCGCGAGGCCTGTCACCCCGGCGATACGGTAGCGTCAAGCATACACTGCCATCGAGCGCGAAGAAAAAACCGCACCGCGGCCGGGCGGCGCTTGTTTCGTGCATGCGTATCGGCGATGGGTTGGGTATCCTGCGGGGGAAGACCCCGCTTTTTTGCAACATCAAGGAGAATGCCATGGCCGCACAAGACCGCATCAGCCAGCTTGCCCAGCAGATCGGCGAGCGTCTACAAAACGCCTCCCAGGCGCCGGAAGACATCCACAAAGGCGTACAGCAGGCGGTGCGCGGCGCGTTTGACCGCCTGGAGCTGGTTTCCCGGGAAGACTTCGACATCCTCATGGACGTGCTCCAGCGCACCCGCGCCCGGGTAGAGGCGCTGGAAAGCCAGGTCGCCGCGCTGGAATCCGCCGTCGACCCCGACACCAAGGACGACGCTCCCGCACAGCACCACGACGCCGACAGCACTTTTCCTCGGGCCGACGACGGCCCGGCGGCCGGCAGCAAGGACGATACGGCCCAGGGCTAAGCAAGGGCCAGGCGCCGAGCGCATCCCCGGTACGCCGTGCCGGGGGTTTTTGCGCCCGGCCGTCACCGGCTGCTTTTTTCAACGGCGCTATCCCGGGGCGGCGTCTGCTACCCAGCGTCGCGGAAATCCGCTAGCGTAGTCGCGTCGAAAAAACACACGTCAACTGCGAGGGAACGCCATGACGCTTGCCATTGTGACGACCCGGGCCGGGCTGGGGCTTGAGGCCCCGCCGGTGCAGGTAGAAGTCCACCTGGCCAACGGCCTGCCGGGGCTGACCCTGGTAGGCCTGCCCGAGGCGGCGGTAAAGGAAAGCCGCGAACGGGTGCGCAGCGCGCTGGTCAACGCCGGCTTTGATTTTCCCAATACCCGGCGCATCACCCTGAACCTGGCCCCGGCGGATCTGCCCAAGGAAGGCGGGCGCTTTGATCTGCCCATTGCCCTTGGCATTCTTGCCGCCTCCGGCCAGCTGCCGGTAGAGGCCCTTGAAGGCATCGAGTGCGCCGGCGAGCTGGCGCTGGACGGCAAGCTGCGCGGGGTGCCCGGCGTACTGCCGCTGGCGCTTGCCACCAAGGCCGCCGGCAACCGGCTGATTATCCCGCAGGCGTGCGCCGACGAAGCCGCCCTTGCCGGCCGCGAGCTCACCGTGCTGCCGGCGGATTCGCTGTGGGAAGTCGTCGCCCACCTGCTCGACCAAACGCCCATTGCCCCGCATCGGCTGGCCACGCCGCCTGCGGCCAGCGCTCCCATGGCCGACCTTGCCGACGTGCGCGGCCAGCAGCAGGCCCGCCGGGCGCTGGAAGTCGCCGCCGCCGGCGGCCACAACCTGATCTTTGCCGGCCCGCCCGGCACCGGCAAGACCATGCTGGCCAGCCGCCTGCCGGGCATTTTGCCGCCGCTTGCCGACGACGATGCGCTGGAGGTCGCGGCGGTGCGCTCGGTATGCGGTATGGCGCTGGAAACCCACTGGGGCCAGCGCCCCTTTCGCCAGCCCCACCACAGCGCCAGCGCCGCCGCACTGGTGGGCGGCGGCTCCAAGCCCAAGCCTGGGGAAATCTCGCTGGCCCACCACGGCGTGCTGTTTCTCGACGAGCTGCCGGAGTTCTCCCGCCACGTGCTGGAGGTGCTCAGACAGCCGCTGGAAACCGGCGAGATTCATCTGGCACGCGCCAGCCACGAGCGCCGCTACCCGGCCAGTTTTCAGCTGGTGGCCGCCATGAACCCCTGCCCCTGCGGGCATCTGGGCGATCCGCGCAGCCGCTGCCAGTGCACCCAAAGCCAGATTCAGCGCTATCAGGCAAGGCTTTCCGGCCCGCTATTGGACCGTATCGACCTGCAGGTAGAGGTGCCGGCGCTGCCGCCGGAGCAGCTCACCGCGCACACCCAGGGCGAAGATTCTGCCAGCGTACGCCGGCGCGTGCTGGCCGCGCGCCAGCGCCAGCAACAGCGCGGCGCGCTCAACAGCCGGCTTTCGGGCAAAGCACTGGAAGCCGCCTGCGCGCTGGACGACGACGAGCGCGCCTGGCTTGCCGGCGTGCTGGAAAAACTCAGGCTGTCAGCGCGGGCCTATCACCGCGTGCTGCGCGTCGCGCTGACGCTTGCCGACCTGGAGGGCGCGCCCAAGCCCGTCCAGCCACACTTTATTGAAGCTATCGGCTACCGCCAGCTTGATCGCATGCTGAAGGGCGGTTAGCGCTGTGGGAAAGGCGTTTTTGCAACACTTCCTGCGGCGTTTTTCCTCCCCTTGGCCGGCGCCGGGCGGGTGGCCGGGCTGAACTCACGACCGGACCGAAAGACCAAGACATGAACGAGCCCCCCCGCTCCTCCGAGCCGCGCTTGCGTGGCGACCGTACCGACGCCGCCGGGGCGAAGCGCTGCCCGCCGTCTCTTGACCGCTTTTTCAACGTCTCCCGGCGCGGCTCTACCGTCAAAACGGAAATCCTTGCCGGCATTGCGACCTTTCTGGCCGGGATGTACATCATTGTGGTCAACCCCGCCGTGCTCAGCGACGCCGGCATCCCCTTCACCGCCGCACTCTCCGCGACGGTCATCATCAGCTTTCTGGGCAGCCTGGCCATGGCGCTCTACGCCCGCAATCCGATTCTGGTAGCGCCGGGTATGGGCATGAACGCGCTGTTTACCTATACCCTGGTGCTGGGCGCGGGGCTTAGCTGGGAGGTGGCACTGGGCTGCGTGTTCTGGTCCGGGGTGCTTTTTGCCGTGCTGGCGCTGTTCAACGTGCGCAAGGCGGTAATCGAGGCGATTCCGCTGTCGCTGCGCTATGCGATTACCTGCGGCATCGGGCTGTTTATCACCTTTATCGGGCTGCAAAACGCCGGCTTTATCGTGTCAAGCGAGGCCACGGTGGTCACCCTTGGCGAGATCGACGCCCACCTGGCAACGTTTTTCCTGGGGCTGATCGCCACCGCCGTACTGGTGATTCTGCGCTTTAACGGCGCGCTGGTGATGGGCATTGCGCTGACCACCCTGGCCGCTGCGCCCATGGGCCGGCTGTGGGGCGAGGAGGTGATGGTCGCCTGGACCGGCCTTGCCGCCTGGCCGGACTTCAGCGCGGTGATGCAGGTCGACGTCATGGGCGCGCTGAAGGTCGCCTATCTGCCGTTTATCTTTGTGATGCTGTTCACCAACTTCTTCGATGCCATGTCGTGTTTTATGGCGCTGGCCGAATCGGCCGATCTCAAAGACGCAGACGGCAACCCGCACAACCTCAAGCGCGCCATGACCGTGGATGCGTTCTCCTCGATCATTGCCGCGCCGCTGGGTACCAGCGCGGCACAGACGTTTATCGAATCCGGCGCCGGCGTGGCCCAGGGCGGGCGCACCGGCCTGGTGGCGCTGGTGGTCGCGCTGCTGTTTCTGCCGTTTTTGTTTCTCTCACCGCTGCTCTCGCTGGTGCCGGCCATTGCCACAGCCCCCGCGCTGGTGATGGTGGGGCTTTTCATGATGGCGCCGATCCGCAAGATCGACTGGGAGCATTTTGACCAGGCCTTCCCGGCGTTTCTGGCAATCATTCTGATGCCGCTGACCTATTCGATCACCCTGGGGATTGCCTTTGGCTTTATCAGCTTTGTGCTGATCAAGGTGCTCACCGGGCGCTTTGTGGAGATCAAACCGGCCATGTGGATCACCGCCGCGCTGTCGGTGGTGATGCTGCTCACCACCTAAGCGCGCGGCCGATCGGGCCACTCCGGGCGTTTGATGCCGCAGCCTTTGATCACAATCTGAATGAGAAACTGCGTGATCTCCTCCAGGTCGTCATCGTCAAGCGTTTGGCGGCCGGTAATGCCCAGCACCTGGGACTCAAAGTCGGCGTAGTGCTGGGTCGACGACCAGATCAAAAAGATCAGCCACACCGGATCTACCGGATCCATCAGGCCGCGCTCGGTCCACTGGCGAAACACCGCCGCGCGGTCTTTGACCCACGCGCGCAGATCACCTGCCAGATACTCCTGCAAAAACGGCGCGCCGCCGAGAATCTCGCTGGCAAACAGCCGCGAGCCTTCCGGGTGGCTGCGCGCCAGGCGAATCTTGGCGCGAATAAAGGCCGAAACCACCTCCACCGGGTCATCATCGGGAGAGATGCGATCGAGCATCGCGTTCCAGCGGGCCATCATGCGCTCAAGCAGGCGCACGTACAGCGTGCGCTTGCTGCCCATGTAATACAGCACGTTGGACTTGGGCAGACCGGCCTGCCGGGCAATGTCCTGAAGGCTGGCACCGCGGTAGCCGTGACGGGCAAATACGCCCTCGGCCGCCTGCAAAATCGCCTGCTCGTTGCGCCGGCGAATGGCACCGGCCTGCTGTTCGTGGGGGAAATCCGCCTTGGCCATGGTTCTCGCTTTGTTAGGCGGCCCGCCCGTGGGCGCGCCAAAGAAAAGCCAAAGCTTGCCTGAAAAGCCGTCGCCAAGGCAATGCAGACGCCCTGCGAAGCGGGCCACGGCGCTACCGCCGGCCGCGCTCGCCGGCGAGCGTTGCTTGCGGTGTGGCCCGCTGCTCCAAAAAGCCCCCCAGCTCGGCAAACAGCGCCTCGCGTATCGGCAGGGCTTCGTTGACCAGGTGATGGCACGCCCGGGGATGGCGGTAGATCTGCGCCCGGGGAAACTTCTCCGCCATAGCCGCCAGGTTATAGCGCCAGTCAACGGTGCGATCCTGTTCGCCCTGCAGCATCAGCGTTGGAAGCTCGCAGGGCGCATACCGCTTGAACCGGGCCATCCAGCGCCGCATCGCCGCCACCCACACAAGGCTAAGCTGCCAGTGCTGCAGCGGATCGTGCCGGCGAATAAAGGCCACAAAGGCCGCATCGTGGGAGTTGGGCCGGTAGCGTCTGGCTATCGTGCGCGTAAACGGGTGAACCAGACGATGCAGGGCGCTGGCCCGGTGCCAGCCCCAGGGGCGCACCAGCGGGGCCAGCAGCGCAAGCCCCGCCCAGGGCGCGACGCGCGGGCGCTCTAGCGCATCGGTTGCCAGTATCGCCGCGCCGGTACTTTGGCCGATACCAAGCCAAGGGCCGGGGGCTAGCGTTTGGGCCTGCACCGCCGCCTGCACGGTGCGCAAACACGCAACGTACGCGGCAAAATCATCGATCGCTGCGTGCTCACCGCTGGAAAGCCCGTGGCCGGGCAGATCCCACAGCACCACCTGAAAGCCCCGGGCCAGCAGCATCGCCAGCAGGTGGCGATAAAGCCCCGCGTGATCAAAGTAGCCGTGCACCACAAACACCGTGCCCCGCGGCGCCGGCGGCGCCCACACCTGACACCACAGCACAAACCGCCCTGCCGGCACCATGCCGGCATACACCTCGCGGGCCTGATGGCGGCAAGGCGTTAGCCCATAGCGCTGCAGATACGGTGCCACGGCATCCGCCAGGGCACGCTTTTGCCCCAGCGCTGCCAACCCTTCGCCGGCCGTCGCGCCAAACGCGGCCCGCAGCGCACTAAACTCGTCCATCCGCCTCTCCTCTCCAAACGCTGCCCGCACAGGCCGGGCAACAGCGGTCAAAACGGTCAAAAACAACGGTCAAATACGGTGGTTCATCGTCATTTAGTCGAGGGTCACGCCCCCTTCCGGGCCGCGCTATTTACATGCCTGCGCATTTGTGGAATTATTTTCCGCAAATGGATTTGCCGGTATTCGGGGCCGTGTCGCCATGGCCACGCCGGCCGGCATAGGGCAGCACTTGCATTCACCATGGCCGTGGCAGGCCTCGGTACTCTTGGGTACCACAGCGGGCCACGGGCACGCTAAGGGAGAGTTTTCATGAGCGAGCGTATCACGCGTCACCGTTTACAGGTGTCAGCCGACCTGGACCGCTTCATCAACGAGCAGGCACTGCCGGGAACAGGCGTTCACCAGGACGCTTTCTGGGAAGGCGTCGATGCCCTGTTTCACGACCTGACGCCGAAAAACCGTCAGCTGCTTGAAAAGCGCGACGCGCTGCAGGAAAAGCTCAGCGCCTGGCACCGCGACAACCCCGGCCCGATTACGGACATGCCGGCCTACCGCCGCTTTCTTACCGACATCGGCTATCTGACCGATGTCCCCGAAAGCGTCACCACCACCACCGCCAACGTGGACCCCGAGCTTGCCTCCCAGGCCGGCCCGCAGCTGGTCGTGCCGGTCAACAACGGCCGCTACGCGCTCAACGCCGCCAACGCCCGCTGGGGCAGCCTCTACGACGCGCTCTACGGCACCGACGTCATCGCCGAAGACGACGGCGCTGACATCACCCGCGAGTTCAACTTCAAGCGCGCCGACAAGGTCATCGCCTATGCCCGCGGCGTGCTCGACCAGGTGGCACCGCTGGCCGACGGCTCTCACCGCGACGCCACCCGCTACGCCGTCCGCGACGGCAAGCTGGTCGTCACGCTGGACGGCGGCGGTGAGACCGGCCTCAAAGAGGCCGACAAGCTGGTCGGCTTTAACGGCGACGCCGCCGACCCAAGCTCTATTCTGCTGGTCAACCACGGCCTGCACGTGGAAATCCAGATCGACGGCGACAACTTCATCGGCAAAACCGACCCGGCGCGCGTCAAAGACGTGGTCATGGAGGCCGCCACGTCCACCATCATGGACTGCGAAGACTCCATCGCCGCGGTAGATGCCGAAGACAAGGTCGGCGTGTACCGCAACTGGCTTGGCCTGATGAAAAGCGACCTGCAGGAATCCGTCGAAAAAGGCGGCAAGTCCTTTATTCGCGAGCTGCGCGGGGATCGCACCTGGCAGGGCGTTGACGGCAGCGACGTAACGCTTCAGGGCCGCGCGCTGATGTTTATCCGCAACGTCGGCCACCTGATGACCACCCCGGCCATCCTCGACGACCAGGGCAACGAAGTGCCCGAGGGCCTTCTTGACGCGGTGATGTCGTCTCTGATCGCCATGCACGACCTGCAAAAACCCGCCGACCAGCCGCGCAACTCGCGCACCGGCTCGGTGTACATTGTCAAGCCGAAAATGCACGGCCCGGAGGAAGTCGCTTTTGCCAACGAGCTGTTCGGCCGCGTCGAAGACCTCCTCGGCCTGGCGCGCGACACGCTGAAAATGGGCATCATGGACGAAGAGCGCCGCACCAGCGCCAACCTCAAGGCCTGCATCAACGCCGCAAGCTCTCGGGTGGTCTTTATCAACACCGGCTTTCTCGACCGCACCGGCGATGAAATGCACAGCGTCATGGAAGCCGGCCCGATGGTGCGCAAGGGCGATATGAAAGCCACCGCCTGGCTTAACGCCTATGAGAAAAACAACGTGCAGACGGGCCTGGCCTGCGGCCTGCGCGGCCGCGCCCAGATCGGCAAGGGCATGTGGGCCATGCCCGATCTGATGCACGACATGCTGGAACAGAAAATCGGCCATCCCAAGGCCGGCGCCAATACCGCCTGGGTGCCCTCGCCAACGGCGGCAACGCTACATGCGCTGCACTATCATCAGGTAGACGTTGACGCCGTACAGCACGAGCTGGCAAGCCAGGAAGAGACCGACCTGCTTGACGATCTGCTGAGCATCCCGGTCGAGCCCGATCCGAGCTGGAGCGCTGACGCTATCCAGCAGGAGCTGGACAACAACTGCCAGGGCATTCTCGGCTACGTGGTCCGCTGGGTGGAACACGGCGTAGGCGTCTCCAAGGTGCCCGACATCCACAACGTCGGCCTGATGGAAGACCGCGCCACGCTGCGCATCTCCAGCCAGCACATTGCCAACTGGCTGCATCACGGCATTGTGGAACACGCCCAGGTCGAGGAAACGCTCAAGCGTATGGCCAAGGTCGTCGACGAGCAAAACGCCGGTGACCCGAATTACACGCCGATGACCTCGCACCTGGACGATTCCACCGCGTTCAAGGCCGCGTCCGATCTGATCTTCAAGGGTCTGGAACAGCCCTCCGGCTACACCGAACCGCTGCTTCATCAGTGGCGCCAAGTGGAAAAAGCCAAGGCGCAGTAAACGTCATCAATCGCCAAAGCCCCCTCAAGGCCCTGCCCTGAGGGGGCTTTTTTATGCCTGCCGGCAGCGCCCGGAGCGCCAGGCCGTTACGCCCAGCGCCAGCCATCCGGCGATCAGCAAAAGGCCGCCCAGCGGCGTCACCAGCCCAACGCTGAGCCCGCCCAGCGCCAGGGCGTAGAGCGAGCCGGAAAACGCCGCCGTTCCTCCAAGCCACAGCGCAATCACCGGGCAAAGGGGCAGGCGCGGGGCCAGCTGCTGCCAGACCAGCGCCCCCATCAGCGCAAGCGTATGCCACATCTGGTAGCGCACGGCGGTGTTAACGGTGGCAATGGTCGACTGCTCCGCCCAGGACGCCATGCCGTGGGCGGCATACGCTCCCAGCCCCACCGCCGTGGCACCCAGCAATGCCACCAAGCCCCACGCCGCTTTGTGCCACGGCCCCAGCGCGCCGCTCGCAGGCGGCCTATCCAAGCCAGGCCGATCATCGTTTACGGGCATAAGACACTCCTGAAAAAACACGTCTGGAAAACGGCTACAATAGCACCCCGTCAGGGCGGCCCGGGCGCGTTGACGGTTTTTCGCGCCCGGCGCTTGCGATACTCACCCAAGCGGTAGGAAAATAATGCCATGACACAGCATACCATCGCGCTTAACGGCGAACCCTACACCGTAAAGCCCCGGGCCAGCGCAGCCGATCTGGTCGAGCAGCTTGGCCTTGGCGGGCGTCGCATTGCCGTTGAGATCAACGAAGAAATCGTCCCTCGCAGCCGGCTGGCCGAAACGCGCCTGGCCAGCGGCGACAAGGTCGAAATTGTGCATGCCATCGGCGGCGGCTAGCACGTACACAAAGGAAGGCTTATGACCACACTGCATGACGCGCCGCTGACCGTTGCCGGCCGCGAATTCCGCTCTCGCCTGCTGGTCGGCACGGGCAAGTATCAAGACTTCGCCGAGGCCGGTGCCGCCATCACGCAGAGCGCTGCGGAGATCGTCACCTTTGCCGTGCGCCGCACCAACCTGGGCCAAAACGCCGACGCGTCGAACCTGCTCGATCACATATCGCCAAAACGCTACACCCTGCTGCCCAATACCGCCGGCTGCTACAGCGCCCGGGAGGCCGTGCGCACCTGCCGGCTGGCCCGGGAGCTGCTCGACGGCCACAGCCTCGTCAAGCTTGAAGTGCTGGGCGACGATGAGACCCTCTATCCCAACGTCAGCGAAACCCTTAAAGCGGCACAGACGCTGCTCGACGACGGCTTCGATGTCATGGTCTACACCAGCGACGACCCCATCGTCGCCCGGGAGCTTGAGGCCATGGGCTGCGCGGCCATCATGCCGCTGGGCTCGCTGATCGGCTCCGGCCACGGCATTCAAAACCCGCATAACGTGCGCCTGATCGTCGAGCGCAGCCGCGTGCCGGTGCTCATTGACGCCGGCATCGGCACCGCCTCGGACGCCGCCATGGCCATGGAGCTGGGCTGCGACGGCGTTCTGCTCAACTCCGCCATTGCCCAGGCCAACGACCCGGTACGCATGGCGCGCGCCATGCAGCAGGCGGTACAGGCCGGGCGCGACGCCTTTCTTGCCGGGCGCATGCCGCGGCGCCAGAGCGCCGATCCTTCCACCCCTTTTGCCGGCCGTATCAACGGCTGACGGACACCCAGCGCAACATGACAGACACAGACACACACGCACCGCCTCACAGCACCACCGGCCCGGAAAGCGCAGATGCCCCGCTGCACCGGCGCGGCATTAAAAGCTATGTCACCCGCGCCGGGCGCATGACCCAAGCGCAAACGCGCGGGCTAACCGACATCTGGCCACGGCTGGGGCTATCCATTGCCGACGGCTGCCAGGATCTCGACGCGCTTTTCGGCCGCCGTGCCCCGCGGGTGGTGGAGATCGGTTTTGGCATGGGCACCTCGCTGATTGAACAGGCCGAGCGCCACCCCCAGACCGACTTTATCGGCATCGAGGTCCACGCCCCGGGCGTGGGCAAGCTGCTCGACGAGGCTGACAAGCGCGGCCTGCGCAATATTCGCGTCTACCGCGAAGATGCCCTGGCCGTGCTGGAGCAATGCCTGCCCGCCGACAGCGTCGACACGCTGCAGCTGTTTTTTCCCGATCCCTGGCCCAAGACCAAACATCACAAGCGGCGTATCGTGCAGCCGGCGTTTGTCGCGCTGGTACGCTCGCGGCTGGCCATCAACGGGCAGTTTCATCTGGCCACGGACTGGGAGCCCTACGCCGAGTGGATGGCCGAGGTGCTGGATGCAGCACCCGGCTTTACCAACACCGCCAGCGGCGATAGCGCGCCTTACGTGCCGCGCCCGGCGTTTCGCCCGCTGACCAAGTTCGAACAGCGCGGCGAAAAGCTGGGGCACGGCGTTTGGGATCTGATCTACCGCCGCATCGGCTGAATCTGGCTTTGCCGCAGCGCTTGGCGGCACAAAAAAAACCGCTCCCGGAGGAGCGGTGCAAAGCCGTGAATCGCTATCTTGAATAGCAATGAGAGGGAGAATCCGTGGCAGCCAACTGGCGGTGGCTGCCGTGGCCGTGGCGCCTCATTACGTGCCACGCCTTTACTGTAAAACGTCGCATTTTATACGTCAATACAAATGCGAACGCTTTTTATTTACTTTTCAGGCAACCAGCCGCAGCCATAGCGGCAGCGTCACCATCGCCAGCAGCGTCTGTCCGGTAATAATCGCGGCCATCAGCTCGGCATCGCCGCCGAGCTGGCGCGCCAGGATATAGGCCGACGTGGCGGTGGGCAGCGCAGCGAACAACAGCGCCACATCCCGGGCAACCGGGTCCAGCCCCACCCCCCAGGCCAGCGCCAGCGCAAGCCCCGGCATCAATACCAGCTTAATGGCAAGCGCTGCCAGCACCCCTGGGTTCAGCCGCATCAGCGCTGACAGGCGCAGCGCCACCCCCACCGCCAACAGCCCAAGAGGCAGCGCCGCGCGCCCCACCAGTGAGACGGCCTGCTCGCTCCAGCCGGGTAGCCCGGGGCCGGCAAGGTTGAGCCCCACGCCCAGCAGGCAGGCGAGAATCAGCGGGTTTTTCATCACCGCCAGCGCGCTTTTTTTCACACCGCCGCGCCCCAGCGTGCCGGCGGCCACAAAGCCCGCCACGCAGATCACGTTGACCGTGGGCACCATCAGCGCCAGTGCCACCGCCGCCACCGTCGCCCCCGGGCCTGCGTGCAGCGCCGCCGCGCCGGCGACGCCTACGTAGCTATTAAAACGCAGCGCGCCCTGAAACACCGAGGTGAACGCCGCCGCTTCCAGGCCCAAACGCTGGCGCAGATGCCATAGCCCCCAGGCAAACACCGCCATCGCTCCCAGCAGCACGGCGGCCAGGCGCACTACGGGCACCTGGCGGATATCGGCCGTGGCCAGCGTCGCGACCAGCATGGCGGGGAACAGCACAAAATACACCAGCCGCTCAAGCTGCGGCCAGAAAGCCGCCGGCAGAAAACGGCCGGCACCCAGCACAGCGCCCAGGGCGATCAGCGCAAACAGCGGCAGCAGGGCCTCCATAATTTCGCTCACCCGTCTCTCCTTGGCTTTTGCCGTCTTGTTTGGCGCTTAGCTCCCGGACGCTGGCCCTGCGACATCCCAGCACAGGGGAGCGGCCATAATAGCTGCTATCATGCCGGTATCCATGCTGCCTTCCGGGCGCCTTTACGTCCCACGACTCAGGTCGCTGTGAATGTTATATCCGTCATGCACGCTACCACGTGCTCTGCCATGAAAAAGACGTCCGATCCTGCCGGCCGGCCGTCTTTTCCCGTACTGCCAACGCTGATCCTGGTCACCGGCCTCGCTTTGGCCGCGTTTGGCTGGTACGCCCTGTCCCACTGGCTGCACGGTAGCGAGGAAACCGCCTGGTACCCGCCTGCAAAAGGCTGCAATCTGCATCAGGAAAGCTGTACGGCCGTGCTCGGCGAAAAAGGTCAGCTCACCTTTACCGTCGCCACCGCGGACGGGCGCATCGAGGCGCTGGAAATGCTGCCGCTGGAAGTGACCGTTCAGGGCATCGACGCCCGCAGCGCCACGGTGGACTTTATCGGCCGCGAGATGGACATGGGCCTTCATCGCTTTGTGCTGCAGGCGCGCCGCGAAGATCGCTTTACCGGCCAGGGGCAGGTGGGCCTTTGCGTTCACGACGTGATGCCCTGGCGTGCCCGGGTCGTGGTGGATACACCGGATGGGCGCATCGGCAGCTGGTTTGATTTTGACGTGGTCAAAAGCTGACCCGCGCAGTGCACAGGTCAAACAGCAGCTAGTCGCGTGCGACGGCCTCTTGCAGGCGCTCAAGCATGGCCAGCAGCGCGCCGGCCTGGGTACCCTCCCGGGTATCGTGAAGCGGGTAAAGCTGCCAGGAACTCTCGGCAAACCCCCACCAGTCCCAGCAGCCCTGCGGGTTAGCCAGAGTGCTTTCGGCCCGAGGATAGAGCACTACCTCGTTATGGGCATCGGCCCAGGCGTTGAGCCCCGTCTGCCCGGCAAAGGCTTTTCCTTGCGTGGCCGCGTTCGCGTTACAGCCGTGCAGGGCAAGCGTCGCCCCGCAGCCGCCGTCCGTGCAGGCCTCAGGCACGTAGACGTAGCCGGTATCGGCAAGCCCCCGGGCGTTGAAATCGCGCTGATCGAAGGCGCGCAGCGCACCCGCCTCGGGCGCGCTGCGTAACGCCCGCTGCGGGTACAGCCAGTTCATCATCTCGCCGGCCACCGGCGCCGGCGGCCAGCCGTGGCCGGCGTCAGCGTCATTCACCTTCTTGACTCGGGCGTCACCCAGCCAGCCCTGAAGCTGCTCGGCCAGCAGATCACCCAGTATCGGGGCCACAACGTCGTCCTGCTGGCCGTGCCAGACATAGCCACGCAGCCGGCCAAGGGCGGCGTCGTCTCCCACCTGTCCCCGAGACTGATAGTCCGCGCGGCGGGCGTCAAGCGCGGCCAGCGACGGCTCGCCGCGCCGGACCATCATGCACTGGTTAAGCGCCAGGCTGAGCTTGCCCTGGGCGCAGCCCCAGGGGCCGGCCCCCAGCGCTCCCAGGCCGTGAAAGCGCTCGGGCCAGGCCACCGCCAGCTGGGTCGCCATATAGCCGCCTGATCCCATGCCCACCGCGCTTGCCGCCTCGCTTATCGTGCCCAGCGCCGGCAGCGCCGGGGGCGGCGATACCTCCTCTGCTGCGATTACCGATAGCGGCAGCGCCAGACCGGCCGCTGCTAACAGCCGGGGCACGCTGTGGCTCACACTCGCCGGGGCCTGCATGACTATTCGACGTCCAGCAGTTCAACGTGGAAGATCAGCACCTTGTTGGGGCCGATGGGGCCCTGGCCGCGCTCGCCGTAGGCCAGATCGGCGGGAATGTAAAGCTTCCACACGTCGCCTTCGCTCATCAGCTGCAGCGCCTCCTGCCAGCCTTTGATCACCTGATTGACCTTGAAGCTGACCGGCTCGCCGCGCTCGATGGAGCTGTCAAACACGGTGCCGTCGCGCAGCGTGCCTTCATAGTCCACCTTGACGCTGTCATCGGCGGCCGGCGTTGCGCCATCGCCTGATTCAAGCACTTCGTACTGCAGGCCGGAGTCGGTCACGGTGACCTCCTCACGCTCGGCGTTTTCTTTCAGGAAGGCTTCGCCCTGCTCAAGATTTTCCGCTGCCAGCGCGGCGGCTTCCTGCTGGCGGGCCTGCATAGCGTTTTGCTGAAAGGCCGCCAGCGCCTCTTTCATTTCGTCTTCGCCAAGGGCCAGCTCGCTGCCCTCGAAGACATCGCGCATCCCTTGGCTGAAGGTATCGATATCCAGCTCTTCGATATCGGCATGCATGCTTTTTCCCAGGGTGACGCCAAGGCTATACGCCAGACGCTCGTCGTCTGTCTGCGGCGCGGCAAGCGCCAGCGGTGCCGCTACCAGGGCGGCAAACGGAATAGCGGTTAGCAATGTTTTCATCGGGGCACCTTTTTTATTGCAACGTAGAGGGCAACTACACGGAAAGTACGCGCTCCACGCTACCTTAACAGGGCAGTCCGTCCAGCGCATCTGCGCGCCTGACGCACCGGCACAGCCCGATGCCGCAGCCTTGACACAGCGGCAGGATTCCTCTTCTCTACACATGTCATTACAAAAAGGAGCACATCATGAAACTGCACAAACTGGTTGTCGGTATTACCGCATGTGGCCTGCTCAGCGCCGCCGCCGCGGCAAACGCGGAAACATGGCGTTTTGGCTTGGAAGAAATCGAAGGCAGCGTGCAGCACGGCTATGCCGTGGAGTTCAAAAAGCTCATCGAAGAAAAATCCGGCGGTGACATTACCGTCAACCTGCTGCCCTACGGCACCTGGGGCTCCTCGTATACCGCGCTTTACGACGCCGTACAAAGCGGCGCTATTCAGCTGGGCTTCGGCTCCGGGGCGCTGGGCGGCACCGTACCGGAAAGCCAGCTGCTGAGCCTTAACTTCGTCATGCCGGCCGACCAGATGAAAACGGCCGAGGTGCTCAACTCCGACGCATTTCTCAAAAGCGACGCCTGGCAAGCATCGTTTCGCCAGCGTGGCCTGGTGCCGCTTGCCGAGCTCGCGGAAGGCTACCAGGTGTGGACGACCAACAAGGCCATCAACAAGCCCGAGGACATGGAAAGCCTGCAGATTCGCGTAATGGATAACAGCCTACTGCGTGAAGGCTACAAAGCCTACGGCGCAGCGCCGATCTCCATTGCCTACGGCGAGCTTTACAGCGCGCTGCAGCAAGGCCAGGCAGAAGGCAACATTCAGCCGGTATTCGCCCACGAGGAAATGGGCTTTTACGAAGTGCAGGACTACATGATCTTTGCCAAGCAGGCCCAGTTCGTTGCCACGCTCATGGCCAACGAAAACTGGTACGAAGACCTCAGCGACGATCAGCAGTCCATGCTTGATGCCGTGACCGACGAGCTCGTCGAGAAGGGCTACCGCATCCAGGAGCAGTTCAACTCCGAGCGCCTGCAGACCATCAAGGACAAAAGCGACATCGAAATCATCGAGCTCACCGAAGAGCAGCGCGACGAGTTCCGCAAGCTGGCCAAGCCGGTACGCCAAAGCTTTGTCGACGACGTCGGTGAACGCGGCGGCGAAGCGCTGGACAAGCTGCTGACAGCGTTTGACAGCGCCGAAGGCGAAGAAAGCAGCGAGCAGTAAAGCCACGCAGCCTGAAAGCCATGCAGCCTGCGCAATAGAAAGCCGAGCGTTCCGCTCGGCTTTTTTGCGCCGGTATTGGCCCCGCACCCAGGCCTGCCATGTTACCCGGCGGGCCTGGGTGCGCGTTACTCGCCGCCCAGCGAGGGCAGCAGCAGCGAGATCTGCGGGAAGAGAATAAGCAGTATGGTGGCCAGCAGCATAATCACGATAAACGGCGGCGTGCCGCGAATCACGTCCATATACGGCCGGCGAAATACGGCAATCGCGGTGAAGATGTCACAGCCAAACGGCGGCGTGGCCGAACCGATCGCCGCCTGCAGCGTGACGATAACGCCCACATGTACCGGATCAAGCCCGGTAGAGACAATAAGCGGCTTGAAGATCGGCACCAGAATCAAAATCACCACGATGGGGTCGACGAACATGCAGCCGATGAAAAACGCCGCGGCAATCAGCATCAGCGCCAGCAGCTGGTTATCGCCTATGCCGTCAATCAGCGGGCCCAGCACCTGCTCGGGCACGCCGGCGGTGCCCAGCGTCTGGGAAAACGCCGCGCCGATCGCCACCAGAATGAACACCACCGCGGTGATCATGCCGGTCGACAGCGCCAACCCTCCCAGGTCACGGATGGAAACCTGGCGATAGATGATAACTTCCAGCACCAGCGCGTAGGCCACGGCCACCGCCGAGGCTTCTACCGCGCTGAAAAAGCCGCCGTATATACCGCCGACCACCAGCACCGGAAAGCCCATCGGCAACAGCACTTTGCGAATCGCCGTGGCGCGCTCGGCCCAGCTCGTACGCGTTTCGGGCTCGATACCCTTGAGGCGGGCATCGATGTAGCAGTAAACGGAAAACAGCATCAGGATCATCACGCCGGGAAGCACGCCGGCCAGAAACAGATCACCGATGGATTCCTTCATCACCACGCCGTAGATGATAAAGCCGATGCTCGGCGGAATCAGCAGCGCAATGTCGCTTGCGTTGATGATCAGCGCAAGCGTAAAGCTATCGGTATAGCCCTTGGCCAAAAGCCGCGGGCGCATGGGGCCACCCATGGCCACCACCGTTGCCTGGGTAGACCCTGATACGGCGCCAAACAGCGCACAGGAGGCCGCCGTGGTGATCGGCAAACCGCCGCGAATATGCCGAGTGAAGGCATCCACCACGTCGAGCAGGCGGTTGGCCGTATGCCCTTTGGTCAAGATATCGGCGGCAAAAATAAACATCGGCACCGCCGCCAGCACCCAGCTGCCGACGCCGTTGATCATCCAGCTCACCGCCTGATCCGGCCCGAAAAAGGTCATGTCGGTGAACATCATGTAAAACGTGCCCACCGCCAGCGGCACCATCATCGGGAAGCCCATCAGCAGCAGCACCAGCATTAAAATACCCAGTCCGGCTAGCATGCGCGTATCCTCAGTGTTGTTATTGATTCCATATCGGTTGCCAAACAGCGTGGCAGCAGCTGTCTTCGGTAGACGACCGCCGCGTTACTCTTCCACCGGCGTTTCGGCAAACCCTTCCTTTTCGCGGAAGTTGCGATAGATATCCCCACTGATCATGTTGCGCACGGCGGTCAACACATACTGCACGCCGGCCAGCGAAAAGCCGACGGGCAGCGCGGTGTAGACCATCCACAGCGGAATATGCAGCGATGAACTTGTGCGCCCCCGGTCGTGCAGCGTCGTCACATAGCCCACCGATTGATACGCGAAGTAAAACATCAGTGCCGCGCTGCCAAGGCAAATAATGATCAAAAGCCCTTTGCGTACCCGGCCGCTGAGCTGCTCGTAAATGGCCGACATGCTGATATGGCGTGCATGGCGCGCGGCATAGCTCACGCCAACGAAGGTGATGATGACGATCAGCATTTCGGTCACCTCGTAGGTGCCGGGTATACCGGTTTGAAACACCAGGTTGCTGACCACGTGGGTGCTCATCAAAAGCGCCATGCCCAGGATACAAACGGTAATGATCCATTTCTCCACGGCGCCCAGCGCCGTATCGAGCGCGCTTAGCGCGCGCAGCAGGCCGCTTTGTGACAAGTGTTGCGTTGCAGGCTTATCGGTCATGGAAGCTACCTTCTGGTTTGCCGCCAAAGCGCGGCATCAATGTCGGCAGATGTTTGAAACGGCTGCCGACGGCCACCGTTGGGACATAGCGCGGCAAACACGAAAAATCCTCACTCTACGTTTTAACGGTAGCGTACCCGGGCAGGTGCTTCAACGCGATTGCGCGCCGCAGGCCTCAAGCCCTTCGGCCAATGCCTCCAGCGCTTCACGCTGTGCCGGGGTCAGCGCCATGCCCGGGGCCAGCCAGGAAACGGGCTCTCCTGCGCTCGCTTTGACTACCCCGCCGGGCCTGCAGGCCATGGCCTGCAGCCGGGCAAGCGCCTGCTTTTCCGCCTGCAATTCGGCGTCCTTGAGGGTCTGGCGCAGCCGGGCAAGCGCCGGATCACTGGCCGCCGCCGGCTTCAGCCAGCGGCGGCGCTCGCGCAGCGGGCGAGTATAGTCACGCTGCCAGGCATGAAGGCCATCCAGGTCGCGCTCGGCACAGGCGGCAGGCATCAGGCCGCGTTCGCACAGCCACAAACGCCACAGCAGCACGCACACGTCCATGCCGGCCTCATCCTGCAAAAAGAGCAGGCGGCCGGCCACGCCGGGGCGCGCATAAAAATCCCGCGCAAACGCCCACAGCGCATCCTGCTGAACGCCGGTCAATCGGGTAGAATCGGCCATCATGGTTGCCCTATTCACAAAACACGCCAATCGGTTACGGGAGAACGCATGATCGCACTGCGCGAAGTCGCGCTGCAACGCGGTACGCAAACGCTGTTGGACGGCGCCGAGCTGACCCTGCACGACGGCATCAAGGCCGGCATCATCGGCGCTAACGGCACGGGTAAAACCAGCCTTTTCAAGCTGCTGCTGGGTGAAATCGGCACCGATCAGGGCGAGGTGGTCATCAGCGGCGGCCAGCGCATTGCCCACATGGCCCAGGAAATCCAGGCGCTTGAGCGTTCGATTCTCGACTACGTGCTGGACGGCGATCACGCCCTGCGCCGGGTCGAGGCCGAGCTGGCAGCCGCACAGGCCGCCGCTGATGCCCATCGCGAAGCCGAGCTGCACGGCATGATCGACACCCTCGACGGCTACACCGCCGAGGCCCGGGCCGCCCAGCTGCTGGTGGGGCTGGGGTTTGTTCAGGCTGATCTGGACCGGCCGCTTTCGGACTTTTCCGGCGGCTGGCGCATGCGCGTCAACCTTGCGCGCACGCTGTTCATGCCGTCGGATCTTTTGCTGCTTGACGAACCCACCAACCACCTGGACCTCGACGCCCTTTTGTGGCTGGAACAGTGGCTCAAGCGCTACCCGGGCACGCTGCTGCTGATCTCTCACGACCGCGATTTTTTAGACGCGGTGTGCGATCACATCGTCCACATGCACCATAAAACGGTGGAGCTCTACCGCGGCAACTATTCGCGCTTTGAGCGCACCCGGGCCGAAAAACTCGCCCTGCAGCAGGCCGAAGCTGAAAAACAGCAGGCCCGGCGCGAAGAGATCGAGCGCTTCATCGCCCGTTTCAAGGCCAAGGCCACCAAGGCCCGCCAGGCCCAGAGCCGGGTGAAGATGCTCGAACGCATGGAAGACATCGCCGTGGCCCACGTGGATTCGCCGTTTCACTTCACTCTGCCCGCCGCAGACAAGACCTCCCACCCGCTTTTGGTGCTGGATCAGGCCAGGCTGGGCTACGTCACCGACTCAGGCGAGCGCACCCAGCTTGACCACGTCAACCTCACGCTGCTGCCCGGCAGCCGCATTGGCCTTTTGGGCCCCAACGGCGCGGGCAAGTCCACCCTGATCAAATCACTCACCGGCGAGCTTGCCCTGCTCGGCGGCGAGCGCGTGCCCGGCGAGCACCTGTCCATCGGCTACTTCGCCCAGCACCAGCTCGAAGGGCTGGATACCGGCGCCACGCCGTTTGTTCACGTGCAGCGCCTGTCGCCCACGGCGAGCGATCAGGCCATCCGCAACTTCATCGGCGGCTTTGGCTTTAAAGGCGACGATGCCTTCGCCACCGTGGGCAACTTCTCCGGCGGCGAAAAAGCCCGGCTGGCGCTTGCGCTGATCGCCTGGCAAAAACCCAACCTTTTGCTGCTCGACGAGCCCACCAACCACCTGGATCTGGAAATGCGCGAGGCGCTGACCCAGGCCATCGCCGGCTTTGACGGCACCGTGATCATCGTCTCTCACGACCGCCACCTGCTGCGCGCAAGCGTGGACGACTTCTGGGTCGTCGCCGATCAGCGAGTCGAGCCCTTCGACGGCGATCTGGACGACTATCACGTCTGGCTGAAAACCCGCCTGGACGCCCAGCGCCGGGAGGCCAAACGTAAAAGCCAGAGCGCCAAGGCCGAGCCGGCCCCCCGAGCGGAAACCCGCTCCGAGCCGGCCGCCTCCGCCGGCGCCACCGCCGATGAGCGAAAAGCGGCGCGCAAGGCCGCCGCCGAGGCGCGCGAAAAGCTGCGCCCGCTGAAAAAGCAGCGCGACCGGGCAGAAAAAGCCGTAGAGAAAGAACAGCGCTCGCTGGCCGCGCTGGAACAAACCCTGGCCGACCCTGCACTTTACACCGACGCCGCGCGCAAGGCCGAGCTGGAACAGACGCTGGCCGAGCAGGCCAAGGCCCAGAGCCGGCTCAACGCCGCCGAGCAGGCGTGGCTGGAAGCAGAGGAAGCGCTTGAGAACAGCGGCGCGTAGCGCAACCGCAAGGCAACGTCAGCTTTCCAGCAAAAACGTCACCGGCCCGTCGTTGACCAGCGCCACCTGCATGTTCGCGCCGAACTCGCCGGTGGCCACCGCAAGCGAATGGCGGCGCGCCTGCGCCACCAGATAGTCAAACAGGCGTTCGCCGTCAGCGGGCGGCGCGGCGCTGGAAAAGCTCGGCCGCAGGCCCTTGCGGGTGTCCGCCGCCAGGGTGAACTGCGATACCAGCAAAAGCTCGCCTTCGACCTGCTGCACGTTGCAGTTCATCTTGCCGGCCTCGTCGCTGAACACCCGGTAGTGCAAAAGCTTGTGCAAAAGCTTATCGGCGCTTTGCTCGGTGTCGCCTTTCTCCACGCCGACAAGCGCCAGCAGCCCGCTACCGATAGCGCCTGCCGTGCGGCGTCCGGCTTCATCGTCAATCTCAACGCTTGCGCGGCGCACGCGCTGAATCAATGCTTTCATGGGCCGCTCTCCTTGAGCGAATAGCGCCTACCACCAGGCATGAAAATGATGCACCGGGCCGCAACCCTGGCCCACGTTCAGCCGCTCGCTTGCCTCAAGCGCTGCGTGCAGCCAGCGCTTGGCCTTGCCAATGGCGGCCACGGCGTCGGCGTCCGTGCTGGCGGCCGGCAGGCGGGCAAGGGTGGCGGCAATGGCCGAGGACAGCGAGCAGCCGGTGCCGTGCAGGTTGTGCGTGGCCACCCGCAGCGCGGATAGCCACTCGTAGCGCGCCGGCGTGGCCAGAAGATCCGAGCACTGCTCGCCTTTCAGATGCCCGCCCTTGAGCAGCGCATAGGGCGCGCCCAGCGCCGTCAGCGGCTTCACCAGCGACGCCATTTCCGCGGTCGTCGTGGGCGTGGGCGCATCCAGCAGCACGGCGGCTTCGGGCAGGTTGGGAGTGATCACATCAGCCAGCGGCACCAGCACGTCGCGCACCGCGCGAATGCCGGCATCGTCCACCAGCACATCGCCGCTTTTGGCGACCATCACCGGGTCGAGCACGATCCAGCGCGGGCGGCGCGCACGCAGCGCCTCGGCAATGACTTCGGCCACCTCAAGGCTTGCCACCATGCCGATCTTTACCGCGTCAAGGCGAATGTCATCGAGCACGGCCTCCAGCTGCTGGGCAATAAACGCCGCCGGTACCGGGTGAACGCCGCGCACGCCCTGGGTGTTCTGGGCGGTCAGCGCGGTTATTACGCTGGCGCCGTAGCCGCCCAGCGCCGAAAACGCCTTCAGATCGGCCTGGATGCCGGCACCGCCGGACGGGTCCGACCCGGCAACGGTCAGCACGCGGGGGATGAAAGAGGGGCTAGACATGACGCTCCTTGATGAACAAAGGGACGAAAAAGCAAGGGCGCGAGCCGGCGCTGATCACCGGTCCAGCGGCGCTCAGCCAAGGAGGCAGGGTGGGTCGGGGCATAGCGAAGTCTCGTGGCATTATCAATCGAGGGATCAGGCCCGGGCGTTGCGTATCACATCCAGGCAGGCAAGCGGCAGCGGCAGATCTACCGCGATGGGGAGATGGTCGGAAAACAGATGGTTCAGCACGCGCACCTCGGTTGCCTCCATGCTGCGCGAGACCAGAATATGATCCAGCGCTCGGCGCGGCTGCCAGGCCGGATAGCTTAAAAGCGGCTTGACCGGATGCAGATCCAGAGAGGTGCGAAACCGCTTGTGGGCGTGGATCTGCTCCGGCGTAGTGTTCAGATCCCCCATCACCACCACATGGCGCAGCGGCCGGATGATCTCACTGAGGTAGTCGAACTGGCGGCTGCGCCCGCGCTGGCTGAGTGCCAGATGGGCAACAAAAATGTGCAGCGCTTCGGGCCCTGTGCCGAAACGCGCGTGTATCGCCCCGCGCCCGGGCAGCATACCCGGCAGGCGATGCTCCTCCACGGCGTCCGGCGCCAGCCGCGAAAGCAGCCCGTTGCTGTGCTGGGCCACGCGGCCCAGATTGCGATTGAGCTGCTGATAGTGGTGCGCAAACCCCGCCTGGGCGGCAAGGTATTCCACCTGGTTGACGCTGTTGGAGCGAAAGCTGCCGCCGTCGGCTTCCTGCAGCCCCACTACGTCATAGCGGCTCAGCACCCGGCTCATCAGCGCAAGCCTGCGGGTTCGGTGCGGATGCGGCAGCAAATGCTGCCAGCCCCGCGTGAAATAGTGGTGATACGCCGAGGTCTGGATACCCACCTGAAGGTTGAACGTCAGCAGCCGCAAATGGCCGCTGCTCAACGGTGAGGTGAGAGTATCCGACATGGGTATGACCGCCTGTTTGAGAAAATAACGTTGGCCCGGGCGCCGCTACGCGTCGTCGCTGTCGCTACCGCCGCCTTGCTCTTTTCGCGTGCGCTGGATCAGCGCCTCGGCCACCTTGGGCATGTTGGCAAGGCTGCCGGCGCTTTGCGGCGTAACGACGTAGCGTCCGTCGACCACCAGCGCCGGCACGCCTTTCAGGCGCATGTTGCGCAGCCGAGCGTGGGCCTTGTTGACCTGGGCTTTCACGCCGAAGGAATCAAGCGCCTTGCGAGCCGCGTCCTGGCTGACGCCGTAGTTGGAAAAAAACGCAGCGAGCGTGTCGGTATCGGTCAGTTCACGGCCCTGCTCATGGAGGGCGTCGAAGAAATCTGCGTGCAGCTCGTCTTCGATGCCCAGCGCCTGGGCGGCATAAAACGCCCCGGCATGCACGTTCCAGGCCCCGCCCATGGTGGCCGGCTGCTGCACGACCACAACGTCGTCGGGCAGGGTCGAGTACCACTCGGTCACCGCCGGCTGCAGACGATAGCAGTGCGGGCAGCCGAACCAGAACACCTCGGTCACCTCAATCTGGTCGTCTGCCGCCTGGGTCGTGACCGGCGTTTCCAGCCGCGTGTAGTCCTCACCCTCGGTCAGGGTTTGCGCGCTGACGGCCGCCGACAGGCCCAAGCCTGCCAGCGCCACGATAGCGGATTTGAACATACGCTGATTCTCCTTGAAAAAAGCCGTTCGCCCGCCGTGGCGGCGCGGCCAAGCAATCAGTGCAGGCCCAGCACGTAGTTGGCCACCGCTTCCATATCGCTGTCGCGCATCTTGTCGGCGATGTTGCGCATCACAGCCCCCGGATCGTTGGCACGCTCACCGGCGGCAAAGTCGCTAAGCGTCGAGACCACGTACTGCGGATGCTGGCCGGAAAGCGCCGGATACACCGCGCTGCCGATGCCCTTACCGGTGGGCGTGTGGCAAGCCGCACAGGCGGGAATACCCTGGCTTAGATCCCCCGCCCGGTACAGGTTTTGCCCCCGTTCCAGCATTTCGGAATCGGCGTCGTCGGCCTGGCCGCGGCTGGGCGTCTGCTTGGCGAAGTACGCCGCTACGTCCCAGGCGTCCTGATCGGAATAGTTGTCTACCTGACCGGCCATCTGGGCGACCACGCGATCACCGTCGCGAATATCCATGATCTGTTTGGCCAGATAGGACGCCTGCTGGCCGGCGAGATTGGGGAACATGCCCATCTGGCTTACGCCGCCGTCCCCGTGGCAGGCTGCGCACGCTTGCGCCATCTCCTCGCCTGCCGCCGCGTCGGCATTGGCGGAGAGCTCTGCCGACTGTGCATGAGCGGTGCCCGCGGCACCCATGATAATTGCCAGGCTTGCCAGTAACTTTCTCATTGCGCTTCCATTATCTCGTTGTGTAATCCCGTTGATCGATGGCGAATATGCCCTGGGCGCTCCCCGGAGTCGGCCGTGCACCAAGACGGACGCACAGTGCTAGACTAGCGCCCCGGAGCGCAGGTATAAACTCGCCCGAGTATAACGAATCCCCCAGGCTGCGGGAATGCGCGTTCACGCTGACAACTATCCTAAAACGTGCTGACCGCCGGCGATACGCCTGTGATCGGCGGATTCGTCGCCTGTATCACCACCGCTTGCCGGCTTTTTGCCGGAGACCGTTTCCCAGGACCCACACCATGCCCGCATCGCCCCAGACGCTGAACTACGCCACCGCGCACTTTATGAAAAGCGCCCCGACCCTTGCCCAGTGCCCGCCGGACAGCGGCGCCGAGGTGGCCTTTGCCGGGCGCTCCAACGCCGGCAAGTCCAGCGCCATCAACACCCTGACGCGGCAAAAGGCCCTGGCGCGCACCTCGCGCACGCCCGGGCGCACTCAGCTTATCAACAGCTTTAGCCTGATGGGCAACGATGCCCTGCGGCTAATTGACCTGCCCGGCTACGGCTATGCCAAAGTACCGGAAGCGGTCAAGCGCGAGTGGCAGGCGCACCTTTCCGACTACCTGCGCCGTCGCCAGAGCCTGCGTGGCCTGGTGCTGCTGATGGACGTACGCCATCCGCTTACCGAGTTTGACCAGCTGCTGCTGGAGCTGGCCGACGAGCGTGACCTGGCGGTGCATATTCTGTTGACCAAGGCCGACAAGCTGAAAAAAGGCCCGGCCAAGGCCACCCTGCAAAAAGTCCGCCGCCAGCTGTTTGAATGGGAAGACCTGGTGACAGTGCAGCTGTTTTCGGCGCTGAAAAAAGACGGCCTGGACACGCTTTCCCACCGGCTGGATCAGTGGCTGGGAGCCCACCCGGACGCCATGCTCTAACTAAGGCCGGGCGGGCCGCGCAGCGCCTTTACCTGCCGCGCCTTTCTCGCCACTCAAGCAGCTCCGGCAGCTCTTTGATATGCGCAATGCGCGCCACCCCAGCAGGCAGCGCCCGGTCATCGCGCTCGGACACCCAGGCGGCGTACATGCCAAGCTCGGCGGCCGGAAGAATATCCTCTTCCCAGGAATCGCCTACGTGCATGGCGCGCGCAGGCGCAGCATCAAGGCGCTCAAGCGCGGTAAGAAACGCGCGCGGGTCAGGCTTGGGGATCAGCAGCTCGCCGGCGGCAATCGCCACGGGAAAACGATGCGCAAGCGGCTGACGGGCCAGCTGGATGTTGCCGTTGGTGATCGCCGCCAGCCGATAGCGCCGGCCCAGCGCTTCAAGCAGCGCATCGGCCTCCGGGTGCGGGGTTACGCCCAGGCGCAGGCGGTGAAACTCGTTCATCGCCGCCCCGGCCCACATCAGCGCCGCGCTGCGGTTGAGCCCGCAGGCTTGCAGCTGCTCTTCCAGCGCGCGCAGGCGCAGCCAGGTAAAGTCCCCGCCTCGCTCGGGCACTTCCCGGGCCAGCCGCCGGCGGCGTTCGGCGTAGTCGGCCAAGCCGTTTTCATGGCTCGGCATCCGTTCCGGCTCGCCCCGGGCCCGGCACCAGGCGGCAAGGGCTTCGCGCAGCCAGCGATAGTGGCCGTGCTCGGTGCGCGCCATCACACCGGCGTTGTCCCACAGGGTATCGTCCAGATCAAAGGTCATCGCATCAAGCATGAAACCGGCCTTTTTGCTCAAGTATCGCGCCGCCTCGCCCGGGGGTGGGCGGCGTCGTAGCTTTCTGCCAGGTGCTGCCAGTCCAGCCGGGTATACACCTGGGTGGTGGACAGGTTGGCGTGGCCCAGAAGTTCTTGCACCGCGCGCAGGTCCTGGCTGGACTCCAGCAGGTGGCTGGCGAAGGAGTGGCGCAGCCGGTGGGGGTGCAGGTGCTCGGGCAGGCCGCGCTCAAGGGCAAGACGCGCCAGGCGCTTTTGAATCGCCCGGTGGCCAAGCCGCCCGCCCCGGCGGCTGACAAACAGCGCCGTCTCCCCCGCCGCGGCAAGCTCGCCGCGCACGCGGTACCACGCATCCAGCGCCTCGCCGGCGCGCCGGCCCACCGGCACCTGCCGAGGCTTGCCGCCCTTGCCCAGCACCCGGGCGTGCGTGGCCTTGATATCGCCCGTGTCCAGCGCGGCAAGCTCGGCCAGGCGCAGCCCGGCGGTATAGAAAAGCTCCAGCACCGCCTGGTCGCGCCGCGCCAGCGCCGAGCCGTCGTGAGGGGTGTCGAGAAAGCGCGCCAGCACGTCCACGTCTACCGGGCGCGGCAGATGATCGGGCTGTTTGGGGGTGCGCAGAAGCGTCACCGGGTTATCTGCCAGCAGGCCTTCGGCCACGGCGTACTGACAAAACCGCGACAGCGCCGCACGGCGGCGGGCGAGGCTGCGCGGGGCCAGCCCGCGGGTGCGTTCGGCGGATAAAAAGCCCCGGGCAAGGGCGGTGTCGATCTGTTTGACAGCGCTGGCCTCACGCCGCCGGGCGAACGCTTCGAACGCGGCCAAATCCCGGCGGTAGGCGTCCACGGTCGCCGGGCTTGCGTGCCGGCCAAGGTCGGCCAGAAAGGCTGCGATACCGTCGTTCAGCGACGAGCGGCCTTCCGCCTCGGCGCTCACGTCTTCAGCGCTCATGCCAGGCCTTTTCCACCGGCCCCAGCCGGGTCAGCAGCCGGGCCACCACGTCGCCCAGATACTCGCTGAACTGGGTATCCATGCTCGCACGGTACTGCTCGGCGTCGGGGCTTGCCAGCACGAGATACCCCAGCGTATCGCCGGCGGCAAGCCGGGTAATCGCGCAGGAGCCGGGCTTTTCGGGGGCCGGCGCGTGGGGGATCAGGCGCTTCCAGTCGCTC
The DNA here is from genome assembly GCF_055379665.1 of Halomonas cibimaris. Classification (NCBI taxonomy): domain Bacteria; kingdom Pseudomonadati; phylum Pseudomonadota; class Gammaproteobacteria; order Oceanospirillales; family Halomonadaceae; genus Halomonas; species Halomonas cibimaris. The sequence goes on along the minus strand of NZ_AP043828.1, from coordinate 1,150,350 downwards.
AGCCCCAGCCGGGCACAGCGGCTGGTGCGGCCGTCGAGCAGCGCGTTGAGCCGGGTGCCGGCGTGGTGATCCAGCACCTGGCGCGGCGGCTGGGGCATGGCCGGTTCGGCGTCGCTGAGCTCGGGGGCGCACCACAGCGCTACCGCCGGGGTGGCAAAGCGCTCGCTCATTTGGGTGGCCAGCGCCTGGGCCAGCGCGTCCCGGTCGGGTGCTTCCAGCAGCACCAGCAGGGTATCGCGCAGCCGCCGGTACTGGCTTTCGGTGTGGCGGGCGGTGTCCAGCAGGTGATCGAGCCGGCCTTCGGCGCGCTCGGCCCGGGTGCGCAAATCCAGCACCAGCCGCTCGAGCAGCGATACCGCGCCGTCGATGTGCGGGTGCGGCACCTTGAGCTGCTGCAACAGCCCCTCGCGGCCGACGAAAAAGTCGGGGTGGCGCGCCAGCCAGAACGCCACCTGATCCGGTTCCAGCGTTTTGCGGGGTTCCGGGGTCCGGGTCATCGCCATATTCTCCCTGTCAAACCAGTAAAGCCCTGCCCGGCCGTCGGGCATGCCCTCAGCGCAGCGCCACGCGGCCGTCGAACACGCGCTCGGCGGGGCCGACCATCACCAGCGACGCGTCAGGGCCGGCCCACTCGACGGACAGCTCGCCGCCGGGCAGCGCCACCGTCACCGGGCTTTTCAAAAGCCCTTGGCGAATGCCGGTGGCTACCGCCGCGCAGGCCCCGGTGCCGCAGGCCCACGTCTCGCCGGTGCCGCGCTCGAATACGCGCAGGCGAATATAGTCCGGCGCGACCACTTCCATAAAGCCGGCGTTGACGTTGCAGGCAAAACGCGGATGCGCCTCGATCAGCGGCCCGAGCTCGGCCACCGGTGCGCTGTCCACGTCGGCCACCTGCAGCACCGCGTGGGGGTTGCCCATGGATACCACGCCGATTTCCAAACGCGCGCCGTCCACCTCCAGCGCGTGCAGCGGCCGGTCGCCCGGGGCGTCAAAGGGCAGCGCCGAGGGCGTAAAGCGCGGCTGGCCCATGTCCACCCGCACCCGGCCGTCGTGCTGCACGGCCAGCATCAGCGGGCCGCCGGCGGTTTCCACGCGGATCTCGCGCTTGTGGGTCAGCCGCTGGTCGCGCACAAAGCGGGCGAAGCAGCGCGCGCCGTTGCCGCAGTTCTCCGCTTCGCTGCCGTCGGCGTTGTAGATGCGGTAGCGAAAGTCCATGTCCGGGTCGCGCGGCGGCTCCACCACCAGCAGCTGGTCAAAGCCGATGCCGAAGCGCCGGTCCGCCAGGCGGCGCACCTGGGCGGCGTCGATGCGGGCGCGCTGGGTGATCAGGTCGATCATCACAAAGTCGTTGCCCAGCCCGTGCATCTTGGTGAAGTGCACAAGCATCAGCGCGACGCTCCGCGCTCGGGCAAAAGCGCCTCGCCGGCCCACAGGTCTTCCATCCGCTCGCGCCGGCGCACCAGGTGGCAGGCGTCGCCGTCGACCATCACCTCGGCCGGGCGCGGGCGGCTGTTGTAGTTCGACGCCATGACAAAGCCGTAGGCCCCGGCCGAGCGCATGGCCAAAAGGTCACCGGCGGCCACGGCCAGTTTGCGCTCCTTGCCCAGAAAGTCGCCGGTTTCACACACCGGCCCGACCACGTCGTACACCGCGGACTCCCGCTCCTTGCGCGCATCCACCGGCACAATGGCTTGCCAGGCATCATAAAGCGCCGGGCGCAGCTGGTCGTTCATGGCGGCATCGACAATGGCGAAGTTTTTGCTTTCGCCGGGCTTTAAAAACGCCACCCGGGTCAGCAGCACGCCGGCGTTGGCGGCGATCGAGCGCCCCGGCTCGAACAGCAGCGTGAGGTTTTCCGCGCCGTCCCAGCGCGCCAGCCGTTCGAGCAGCTGGCGGGCGTAGTCCGACGGGTGCGGCGGGGTTTCGTCGCGGTAGGTCACGCCCAGCCCGCCGCCGAGATCCAGATGCGAAAGCTCGATGCCGTCTTCGCGCAGCCGCTCCATCAGCAGCAGCAAACGGTCGAGGGCGTCGAGAAACGGCGCGGTTTCGGTGAGCTGGGAGCCGATATGGCAATCCAGCCCCACTACGTTCAGGTGGGCAAGCTCAGCGGCCCGGGCGTAGACGGCCGGCGCATCGCCGATGGCAATGCCGAACTTGTTGTCTTTCAGGCCGGTGGAAATGTACGGATGGGTGCCGGCGTCCACGTCGGGGTTGACCCGAAGCGACACCGGTGCGGTAACCCCAAGCTCGCCGGCCACGGCATTGAGCTGCTCAAGCTCCGGGCGAGATTCAACGTTGAAGCACTTGATACCGACTTCCAGAGCGCGCGCAAGCTCGGCGGGCTGCTTGGCCACGCCGGAAAACACCACCTTGGCCGGGTCGCCGCCGGCCTGCAAAACGCGCTCAAGCTCGCCCACCGAGACAATATCAAACCCCGCGCCCAGCCGCGCCAGCACGTTGAGCACCGCCAGGTTGGCGTTGGCCTTGACCGCGTAGCAGATCAGGTGCGGGTGCTCGCCCAGCGCCTGGGTATAGGCGCGGTAGTGGCGCTCCAGAGTGGCGCGGGAATACACGTAGCAGGGCGTGCCGTGCTCTTCGGCAATGCGCGAAAGCGCCACGTTTTCGGCGAACAGCGCGCCGTCTCGGTAATTGAAATGATCCATTGACGTCCTCTTGAGCCCGGGCGGCGGCAGGCAACCGGCCCCGGGACGTGGTTTATTCGCGCTCGGCGGCAGGTGTCTTGTCGGTCGCTGGCTCGGCGGCACCGTCTTCCGGCAGATACAGCGGGCCTTTCTGGCCGCAGCCGGCCAGCATGACAGAAAGGCTCAGCAGCAGCGCGGCAACACTCGGCGCCCTGGCGGTCATGCGCCTCATGTGGTGGCCTTGATTTCGACCAGCGTGGCCCGGGCGCGGGCGGCCGCGGCGCGGACCTGATCCGGCGCGGTACCGCCGATGTGGTTGCGCGCCGCCACCGAGCCCTCAAGCGTCAGCACATCGAACACGTCCGGCTCGATGACGCTGGAAAAGCGCTTGAGCTCGCCCAGGGTCATCTCCGAGAGGTCTTTTTCCTGCTGCAGGCCGTAGGCCACGGACTGGCCGACGATGTCGTGGGCGTCGCGGAAGGCAACCCCCTTGCGTACCAGATAGTCGGCGAGATCGGTGGCGGTGGAAAAGCCCTGGCGGGCGGCTTCAAACATGTGGGCCGCCTTGGGCTCAATGGCCGGCACCATGTCGGCGAACGCCTTGAGGCAGTCGAGCACCGTGGTGGCGGTGTCAAAAAGCGGCTCTTTGTCTTCCTGGTTGTCCTTGTTGTAGGCCAGCGGCTGGGATTTCATCAGCGTCAACAGGCTGACCAGATGGCCGTAGACCCGGCCGGACTTGCCGCGTACCAGCTCCGGCACGTCGGGATTTTTCTTCTGCGGCATGATCGACGAGCCGGTGCAGAACCGGTCCGGCAGATCGATAAAGTCAAACTGGGCGCTGCTCCACAGCACCAGCTCCTCGCTCATCCGCGACATATGCATCAGCAAAATGCTGGCAAAGCCAGCGAATTCGATGGCGAAATCGCGATCGCTCACCGCGTCCAGCGAGTTCTCCGCCGGGCGCTCAAAGCCCAGCAGGTCCGCGGTCACGTGGCGGTCGATGGGATAGGTGGTGCCGGCCAGCGCCGCCGCCCCCAGCGGCAGCACGTTCATCCGCCGGCGGCAGTCGAGCAGACGATCGTGATCCCGGGCGAGCATTTCCTGCCACGCCAGAAGATGGTGGCCGAAGGTCACCGGCTGGGCGGTCTGCAGATGGGTAAAGCCGGGCATGATGGTGTCGGCCTGGCGGTCGGCAAGCTCGACCAGGCCTTCGCGCAGGCGGATCAGCTCGGCTTCGATCGTATCGATGGCGTCGCGCAGATAAAGGCGAATATCGGTGGCCACCTGGTCGTTGCGCGAGCGGCCGGTGTGCAGCTTCTTGCCGGTAATGCCGATTTTTTCGGTCAGCCGCGCTTCGATGTTCATGTGGACGTCTTCCAGCGGCACCGACCAGGCAAACTCGCCGCGCTCGATCTCGTCGCGGATTTCGTTGAGTCCGGTCACGATGGCTTCGCGCTCGTCGCGGCTGAGCACGCCTACCCGGGCCAGCATGGTGGCATGGGCAATGGAGCCCTGAATATCCTGACGGGCCAGGCGCCGGTCAAAGTCGACCGAGGCGGTAAAGCGCTCGACGAAAGCGTCGGTGGGCTCGCTGAAGCGACCGCCCCAGGACTGGTTGGTGGCTTGACTCATGGCAGACGTCCCTTAGATAAGCAGATAAAATCACAGCATCCGTATCGGCGGCACGGCCGGGGCGCCGCCAGCGTGGCATACGGCCACGGTTCACCGGGCAAAACGATACAGCCGGGCAGAGAAAACGATACAGCCGGGCAGAGAATACAGCCGGGCAAAGATAGTATATAGGCAAAGGTATAATAGAGGCTTGCTTGTGTGTACCGGCAGCGCAAAAGTGTACCAGAGTCGTCAGGGCCACGCGCACGCCCGGGCCGCGATTTTTCCTAACCGCTCAGGTGCTTTATGATAGCGCTCATCACCGTTTATATGGCCGCTTGCCGGCCCAAGGGAGAATAACGTGCCATCCATTACCAAGCTGCGTATCGCCACACGCAAAAGCCAACTGGCCATGTGGCAAGCCGAGCATGTGCGCGACCGTCTGATCGCCACCTATCCGGAGCTGGAAGTCGAGCTGGTGGCCATTTCCACCAAGGGCGACAAGATCATCGATACGCCGCTGGCCAAAATCGGCGGCAAGGGGCTGTTCGTCAAGGAGCTGGAAGAGGCCATGCTCGACGGCCGCGCCGACATTGCCGTGCACTCGATGAAAGACGTGCCCATGAGCTTTCCCGAAGGCCTGGGGCTTTCGGTCATTCTCGACGGCTCCGATCCTACCGATGCCTTTGTCTCCAACCACTATCACCGCGTCGACGAGCTGCCCGAAGGCGCCCGAGTGGGCACGGCCAGCCTGCGCCGGGGCCTGCAGCTGCGCGAAGCGCGTCCGGACCTGGAGATTCTCAACCTGCGCGGCAACGTCCAGACCCGTCTGGGCAAGCTCGACGCCGGCGAGTTCGACGCCATTATTCTGGCAAGCTCCGGGCTGATCCGTCTGGGGCTTGAAGCGCGCATCGCGCAGGCGCTGCCGCCGGAAGTCTGCCTGCCCGCCTGCGGCCAGGGGGCGTTGGGCATCGAGTGCCGCCTGCACGACCCGGAAATGATCAGCCTTTTGACCCCGCTTGACGACGCCGACACCGCCACCCGGGTGCGCGCCGAGCGCGCCATGAACACCCGCCTGGACGGCGGCTGCCAGGTACCCATCGGTGGCCACGCGATTCTCGACAAGGACGCCGAAACCCTGTGGCTGCGCGGCCTGGTGGGCAACCCCGAAGGTACCGAGGTGCTGCGCGCCGAAGGCCGGGGCTCCATGCACGAGCCCGAAGCGCTGGGTATTCGCGTGGCCGACGACCTGCTCGACCAGGGCGCCGGCGATATTCTTGCCGACGTATACGGCCGCCAGTGACCATGCAGCCGGTGCTGATCACCCGGCCCGGCGAGCGCGGCGACGCGCTGGCCTGTTCGCTGCGCGAACACGGCCATGCGGTGGAGAAGCTGCCCATCATGGAGCTTGTTCCGCTCATTGAAACGCCCGGCCAGCGCAGCATCTGGCTGAATATCGACCAGTACGGCAAAATCATCGTGGTCAGCCCCTTTGCCGCCCACTGCCTGGCCGAGGCGCTGGATCGCTACTGGCCGCAGCTGCCCGTAGGCATCGGCTACTATAGTGTCGGCACCGCCACCGCCGAGGCGCTGCACGCACGGCTCGGCGTGCGCGTACGTACCCCGCCGCCGGACGCCGGTGAGGACACCAGCGAGGCGCTGCTCACGCTGCCTTCGCTGCGCCGGCTGGACGGCGAAAAAGTCCTGCTGATCGCCGGCGAAGGCGGGCGCATCATGATGACCGAAACGCTGGCCGAGCGCGGCGCCCGGGTGACCCGCAGCGAAGTCTATCGCCGCGAGTACCGCCCACCGCCGGCCGGCGCGCGCCGGCGGCTTGACGCCGGCGATTATCGGGCGCTGATCGTCACCAGCGGCGAAATGCTGCAACATCTGGCACCATGGTGCTCACCGAGCGCCTTGCACCAACCGCTAATCGTGTCCAGCCAACGTTTGGCTACACTGGCTGACACGCTGGGCTTTACCGCCACCACGGTGGCGCCGGGGGCAACACCGCCCGCACTGACCGCCGCGCTCGCGCGCGTTTCCTGACCGGGCGCCGATGTCGACCAAGGATTCTCACAAAGGCTAGCCATACATGAACCAACACGACAACGAGCAAAGCGATGTGCCGAAGGCGGCCGCCAACGCCAAGCGCGACGATGCCGCCGCCGGCAAGGGCAGCAATAAAAGCGGCGCCAAGCCGGCCAAAAACACCAAGCCGCCGGAAAGCGGTGCCAAGCCGGCCAAAAACGCCGGCAGGGCAGCGTCCGGCGCCGACGGTAAAGCCGCCGCCTCGAAGCCCGGCAAGCCACCCGGCGCCGGCAACGCGCCGGCACAAAGCGGCGGTGGCAGCGCTAAAGGCACCGCCGCCATTGTGCTGGCGCTGATCGTCGCCGCGGCCCTGGCGCTGCTGGCCTGGCAGGGCTGGCAGCGGCTGCAAGGCCAGCAGCAGCGCCTTGACACGCTGGCCGCAAGCGTCGACGGCCGCGCCTCCCAGCAGCGCGTTGATGCGCTGGCAGCGCGCCTGGAAAGCGGTGAAAAAGACCGCGATCAGTCGCTTGAAAGCGCCCTGGGCTCGCTACGCAGCGAGTTCTCCGACTACCGCCAAAGCGTGAACAAAACCCTGGATAAAGTGCTCACCCAGCTCTCCCAGGAGCAGGACACCGACGCGCGCGACTGGCTCCACGCCGAGGCCGCCTACCTGCTGCGCCTGGCCAACCAGCGCCTGCAGCTGGAAGGCGACGTACAGGGCGCCGCCGCGCTGCTGCGCTCGGCCGATGCGCGCCTGAAAGATGCCGACAACCCTGCGCTGACCGCGGTACGCCGCGAGATCGCCCGCGATCTGTCCGCGCTACAGGCCGTGCCTGACGTGGACGTAAGCGGGCTTTATCTGGCACTGGATGCCCAGCAGGAGCGCATTCAGACGCTGCGTCTGGATCAGGACGTTGAGGCGCAAAAAGTCGAATCCGGCATGCAGCAAGCCCCCAGCGGCACCTTCCAGCGCCAGCTCGCCCGCTTTGGCCAAGAGCTCAAGGATCTGGTGGTCGTGCGCAAGCACGACGACGCCCTGGAAGCGCTGGTGACCCCCAAGCAAGAGGCCTACCTGCGCCAGAGCCTGCGGCTGATCACCGAGCAGGCCCAGCTGGCCCTGCTCAAGCAGGAAGAAACGCTCTATACCGGCAGCATCGATGACGCGCTTGAATTGATTAACGGCTACTTCGACACCGACCGCGCCGATACCCAAAGCGTGATGGCACGCTTCAAGGAACTCAAGCAAAAGCAGATCACACCGGAACTGCCCGACATCAGCGGCTCCCAGCAAGCCCTTGCCGAGTTCATCGACAAGCGGTTCAACGCGCGCCGCGCCGGCGGAGGTGACGCATGAGAAAGCTCGTATTGCTGATCGTAGCCGGGCTGGCCGTCGGCGCCCTGTTTGGCCATTTGATGATGTCGGTGCCCGGCTACTGGCTGATTCGCGTCGGCGACACCTCGGTGCAGACGTCGTTCTGGTTTGGCCTGGTCGTGCTGCTCGGCGCGTTTATTGCCCTGCACTTTGCGCTGCGCCTGCTCGGCGGCATTGTGCGCCCGGTAGGGCGCTTTCGCCGCTGGAGCGGCCGGGCGCGTAACCGCCGCGCCATGAAACATACCGTGCGCGGACTGGTGGCGCTGACCGAGGGGCGCTGGAAAAAAGCGGAGAAAACCCTTTCCCACGCCGCTGCCGATTCCAGCACGCCGCTGGTCAACCACCTCTCGGCCGCACTCGCCGCGCACTACCAGGGCCGCTACGAAACCTCCCAGGAGCATCTCAACCAGGCCCAGCTCACCACCGACGGCGCCGATGCGGCCATCGGCCTGATGCAGGCCCAGCTGATGATCGACCGTCAGCAGCCCGAGGAAGCCCTGGCGATTCTCAACCGGCTGGATAAAAAGCTTGCCAACCACCCCCAGGTGCTCAAGATGCTCAAGCAGGTGCATCTAAGCGTCAACGACTGGGACGGCCTGCGCCGGCTGATCCCGCGGCTGGCCCGGCAAAAGCTGATTTCCACCGCCGAGCGCGAGCAGCTGGAAAGCCGTGCCTACCGCGAGCTGATTGTTTTCGAGGCCAAAAACCCCGGCGATATCGAGCGCGTGCGCAGCCTCTGGGCCGACATGCCCGACTACCTGCGCGCCAATACCGAGCTGATCGTGCTGTACACCGAAGCACTGGTGCACGCCGGCGAAGACACCATTGCCGAGCGCCTGCTCAGCTACTCGCTGGACCACCACTGGGACGCGCGGCTGGTCAAGCGCTACGGTCTGCTCAACGTCGATCCCCGCCGCCAGCTGGCCAAGGCCGAAGACTGGCTCAAGGAACGCCCCAACGATCCGGAGCTGCTGCTCACCTGCGGGCGGCTTTCGCTGCGCACCGGCGCCTGGGCCAAGGCTCAGGAGTACTTCGAGACCAGCCAGCGCCAGCGCCCCAACGGCATGGTCTGTGCCGAACTGGCGCGGCTCTACGCAAGCCTTGGCGATCACAACAAAAGCCAGCTCTACTACCGCCACAGCGTCGACATGCTGGCCCAGTCGCTACCGTCGCTGCCCCAGCCCAGTGCGGAGCAGCGCAAAGACGACGCGGCCGACAAACAAGACGCCAAGGGCGCAAAAAGCGCCTGATGCCGCCTTGCCGGCTTTGTTTCTACCCTGACGGGCGCCTGCGGGCGCCCTTTTACGTTCGGCCCCGTACGCCGTTCACCGCTTGCAACGCCAAACGACCGCCGTGCTCACCATGACCCGTATCGCCCAGGCCCTGGGCCTGACCCGCCAAGCCGCCGTTTTCGGCGCCAGCACTGCCGCCATGGCGCTGGCGTCTTTTGCCATTGCCTCGCTTTTTCACCTGCCCAACGCCTTCTGGGCGCCCATGGCGGTGTGGATCGTAGCGCAGCCCTCCCGGGGGCTGCTGTTGGAGCGCGGGGTCTACCGCCTGCTGGGTACGCTTGCCGGCGCCGCGGTGGGGTTTGCGCTGCTCGCCGCTCCCCTGCCGCTGGCGCTGGCGCTCGCCCTGCTGGCCGGCTGGGCCGGCGGCTGTGCGGCACTCACCCACCTGACCCGAGCCTCGTTCGGCTACGCCGCGCTCATGGCCGGACTCACGGCAAGCGTGGTGCTGTTGCCCAGTCTCGCCGCCGGCAGCGCCAGCGCGGCCATTGCCCTGGCGCGGGTGGTCTGCACGCTGATCGGCGTTGTCTGTGTGATGGCCATGGGCATGGTTTTGCTCCCCGCGCCGCCCCGGCGCGAGCTGCTCGGCCGAGTCCGCCGCCTGGGCGGCGAGGCGCTCAGGCAGCTGGCCCGGGACGAGTCCCGGCCGGCAGACGATGAGCTGCTTTTGTCCCTGACCCGGCTGGAGCAGCAGCTGGCTCCCAGCCACGCCGGCCCTCTGCGGGGCTCCTCCGGGGCGCAGGTCAGCGGCGCCTTCGTTGCCGCCACGCTAAGCCTGCTGGCCATGGCCCGGCTCACCGGCCGGCAGCCCCTGCCGGCACCGCTCAGAGACGCGCTGGAAAGCGCCGCCGACGCCCTCGACAGGCCTGCCCGGCACGCAAGTGCGAGCGCGGCGCTTGAGCATGCCGCCCGTCAGGCTCAGGCGTTCTCGCCGCGGCTGGCGCGGCTGCTCGACCAGCTGGTCGATGCCGAAAACGCCGCGGCTGCCTGGCTCGAACCGCATCCTTCGCGCCGCCCGCCGCGCATTACCCTGCCCACGCGCCGGGATACCCCTTCGGCGCTGATTGCCGGCGCCGCCGGCGGCGTGGTGACGCTGTTCGCCGGGCTGCTGGTGGCCTATTCGGGGTGGGACAACGCCTGGCTGCCGGCCATGGGGCTATGCACTTTTACCATGGTGCTGTCGAGCATGGACGTGCCCCAGGCGCTTGCACCGCGCATGCTGCAGGGCATTATCGTCGGCGTCAGCCTGGCGGCGGCGTTTCGGCTGTGGCTGATGCCCCACGCCCAGGGGCTCGGGGATATCCTGCTGATGCTGGCCCCCTTCATGCTGTTTGGCGGCCTGGCCCGGGCCAGCCGCATCACCAAAATACCGGCGCTGGACGGCAACATGTGCTTCATGCTCGCCAGCCAGCCGTTTCTGCAGGCCCCCACCGCTTTGGGCAGCGTGCTTCAGGACGCCGGCTCGCTGATCGCCAGCATTGCCCTGGTGGCGCTGGCCTACCGGCTGCTGCCCCGGGACCCCGGGCGCCGCGCCGGCCACCTTGCGTGGGAGATGCTGCGCGACATCGAGCGCCTGTGCGGCCGGCACAACAGCCCGCCGCCGGATGACGGCTGGTACGGGCGCATGTATCGCCGCCTGCTGCGCCTGATGATCCACGTGGGACGGGCACAGGAAAGCGGCAGCGCCGGCCATGCCGGCACGCTGGGAATGCTTAATCTGGCCGACGGTGTGATCCGGCTGCGCACGCTGCTGCAGACCGCGGCCCTCACCGACGCCGAGCATCGAACCGCCCGGCAGCTGCTGGAAGCGCTGCGCCACCTGCGTCGGGCACCCGACGGCGTTACCCGGGCCCTTGCCGAACTGCCGTCGGAGAAGCAAGACTCCGCCCTGGCCGGCCTTGCGGCCCAGCTGCGCCACGCCCTTGACGACACCGCCGCCCTGCGCCGCCGAGCGTTGCGCTTTCAACGCTAGGCGCTGCCGTGTTCGGCCACCACGGCCTGCAGCGCGGCGTAATAGCCCTGGCTGCCGAGCCCCGCGATCACCCCGTCGGCGCGTAACGAGACGTAGGAGTGCTGGCGAAACGCCTCACGCTTGTGCACGTTGGACAGATGCACCTCGATGACCGTGCCGTCAAAGGCGTTGAGCGCGTCCAGAATTGCCACCGACGTGTGGGTATAGGCCGCCGGATTGATGATGATAGCGGCAGTGCCGTCGCTGCGGGCCGCCTGAATAGCGTCGATCAGCTCGCCCTCGTGATTGCTTTGCCGGTGCGTAAGCACCGCGCCGGCCGCCTCGGCCCGACGCTCAAGGGCGCGGTTGACGTCGGCCAGGGTTTCGCTGCCGTAAATCTCCGGCTGGCGCGTGCCCAGCAGGTTCAGGTTGGGGCCGTGCAGTACCAGCACCTTGAGCGAATCCGACATGGTCATTCTCCTTGTAATAGCGGTGGGGACATTCAGGTTTCAACTCCGGGCCAGCCGCTGGCCCAGCCGCGCGGCCGCCAGCCAGCCGGCAACGCTTGCCGCCACGTAGCCCAGCGCAAGCCCCGGCTGTCCGCGCTGCCAGAGCACCACGGCATCCACGCTGAACAGGGAAAAGGTGGTAAAGCCGCCGCAAAAGCCCGTGGTCCAGAAGGCGTGCCAGCGCGCCAGCGCGCCGCCCGGCGACTGCGCAGCCCGGGTGGAGTAGGCGGTCATCAACGCCGCACCGGCCAGATTGACGCCAAGCGTTGCCAACCAAAACGCTGAGCCGATCATCGCCGCCGCTGCCAGCGTGATCGCATAGCGTGCGCCCGCGCCCAGCGCGCTGCCCGCGGCCACGCTCAGATAAAAGCGCAGCGCCGTCATACGCCGCCTCCCAGAGCGACGGCATCGCCCAGCGTATAGCCCAGCGCCGCCAGAACGATACCGCCGCCTGCGCTAAGCGCGAGGTAGGCACACGCCGCCCGGCGGCGGCTTTCCTGCCACAGCGAAAGCGCCTGCTGGGCAAGTGACGACACCGTGGACAGCCCGCCCAGCGCCCCGGTGGCCGCAAAGGCCCAGAAAAGGCCGGCCGCCTGGCTTTGTGCCATGCCGCCGGCCAGCGCCCCCAGCACAAGCGCCGCCGTATAGTTAGCCACAAGCGTCCCCCAGGGCAGGGCGTCGCCCCAGTAGCGCGCCCCCGCCCTGGCCATAAAAGCGCGCAGCGCGCCTCCCAGGGCGCCGCCCGCCATAACGCCCATCAGTAGCGTGGTGCTGAACATACAGACTCCTTGAACGGGCCGGCATTACGCCTTTTGCAAAAGGTTATCCACAAGCAAGACGCGTCTTGACATTCTGTTGATAACTTGTTTAACCCGGCCATATCGATGCGCCCGGGAAAACGGCCCGGCGCTGGCGCCGTTGCCGGTTTTTATACCATGATATATCGGAAAAGCCGGTTTCACGGGCTTTCCACGCAGCCGGCCGGCTGAACGGCAGCGGCGGCGTTGCCGGCTCATCAAGGGCTGGCAGCCTGTGGATAGTTCAGGGGAAAACCCCGGCCTGCTTTGTGTGAGGTGCATAAAATGGCCCATCAACGCGCGTTTTGCCATGCCCAGCTGGTACAGTCTGTACTGATCGGATAAATTGCACGATCTTCGCAGCACGGCGTGTTGGGCGCGTTCGTCTTCAAAACGGATACGCGATCCGCCTTGGGCACCACGCCCATTGCCATAGCGCGGCGACAATAAACGCAATGACGATAGCGCAAGTACGCAAACGCGATTACACAAACGCAATTACGACAACGCATGGAATAACAGGTGATGTATGGCAAAACTCGCTCACGCACAGTGGTCATCGCGCATGACCTTTGTGCTTGCGGCTGCGGGATCGGCCGTAGGCCTTGGGAACATCTGGCGCTTTTCTTACATGGTCGGGGAAAACGGCGGCGCTGCCTTCGTGCTGGTCTATCTGGCCTGCGTAGCGCTGGTCGGCCTGCCGATACTGGTCGCAGAATGGCTGATTGGCCGCCGGGGGCAGAAAAACCCCATTGACACCATGGCCGAGCAGGCACGCCAGAACGGCAAGCCTGCCGCCTGGCTGGGAATCGGCGTCAGCGGGGTGCTGGCCGCCTTTCTGATTCTATCGTTTTATAGCGTCATCGGCGGCTGGTCGCTCAACTATACGCTGGGCTCGGTGATTGGCACCTTCAGCGGCGGCGACGCAGACAGCATCGGCGGTATGTTCAGCGCCATGCTGGCAAGCCCGGGAGAGCTATTGGGCTGGCACACCGCCTTTATGGTGCTGGTCATCGCCATCGTCGCCCGGGGCGTCACCAAGGGCCTGGAAAGCGCTGTGCGCTCGATGATGCCGGCGCTGGTGATTCTCATGCTGGTGCTGGTGGGCTACGGCATGACCACCGGGCACTTCGGCGAGGCCGTGGCGTTCATGTTCCGCCCTGACTGGAGCGCGCTGAGCGGCGGGGTGGTGCTGGCCGCCATGGGCCAGGCGTTTTTCACCCTGTCGCTGGGCATGGGCATCATGATGGCCTACGGCTCCTACCTGGGCCAGGACGTCAATTTGATCAGCACCGCGCGCACGGTGATCATCCTCGATACCGTGATTGCCCTGCTCGCCGGGCTTGCCATCTTTCCTATCGTATTTGCCAACGGGCTGAGCCCGGGCGAAGGGCCGGGGCTTATTTTTGTCACCCTGCCGCTGGCGTTTGGCAACATGGCCGGCGGCACCGTGCTGGGGCTGATCTTCTTTTTGCTGCTGACCTTTGCCGCGCTGACCTCGGCGATTTCGCTGCTTGAACCTACCGTCGAAGTAACTATTCAGGTGGCGTCGGGTGAGACTCGCCAACCCGCTGTTCCTTCAGGCATAGTACCGTCATTCGACTCCCCCACCCAGCAGGCAACATGACCATCAGAGATATCAACGTCGACGAGGCCCTCGAGCGGGTCCGGCAGCAGCTCAAGGAAGACCGCACGGTCTCTCCTTCGCTGCGCGCCGCGATCGACGTCCTGATGCTGCTGGTCAAGCTGATGGCGGACCGGCTGGCGACCAGCAGCCGCAATAGCAGCAAGCCGCCGTCACAGGACCTCAACCGCCAACGCCGCTCCCGGGCAAAGGGCGAGCGTCGCCCCGGCGGGCAACCGGGTCACGAAGGCAGGACGCTGGAGCCGGTTACCGACCCGGATGAGGTCGTATCGTTGCGCGTCGATCGCCGCACTCTGCCCAACAAGGGGAGAGCGTATCACTCGGTCGGCGTTGAGAAGCGTCAGGTCCAGGACATCGTGATCCAGTCGGTGGTGACCGAGTACCAGGCCGAGGTGCTGGAGGATGATCGGGGCCAACGCCATGTAGCGCCGTTTCCCGACGGCGTGACCCGCCCGATCCAGTATGGCCCGCGTCTCAAGGCGCATGCCGTCTATCTCTCCCAATACCAGCTGCTGCCTTATGCGCGCATTCGGGAGCTGCTGACGTCGCAGTATGGCCTGTCACTGAGCACCGGCACCCTGTTTGCCTTCAACCAGGAGGCCTGCCGACGAGCCGAGCCCTTTGCCGAGTGGGTGATCCCGGCGCTACGTGAAGCGGCTACCGTGCATGCCGATGAAACCGGGATGCAGGTCGGTGGCAAGCGCTACTGGCTGCACTGCGCCTCGAATGAAGCCTTGACCTACCTGGCGCCTCATGCAAAGCGCGGCCAGGAGGCCATGGACGCCATCGGCATCCTGCCTTACGTCCAGGGAGTACTGGTGCATGATCATTGGAAGCCCTATTACCGCTACCACGATTGCCGGCACGCGCTGTGCAATGCCCATCACCTTCGCGAACTGACCGGCGTCCGGGACAACGACCAGCAAACCTGGGCGACGTCGCTGCATGATCGGCTGTTGGCCATGAATCGCGCCGTCGATGAGGCGGGAGGCTGCCTCCCGGCAGACGAGGCGCAGCGCTGGCGAGTTCGCTACCGGGACTGCCTGGCGGAGGGTGAGGCCGAATGTCCGCCACCGGCCAGGCCACCCCCCGGAACCCGTGGGCGCACCAGGCGCACCAAAGCGCGCAACCTGCTCGAACGCCTCCGGGCGTATGAGGATGACGTGCTGCGCTTCCTCGAGGATCCTGCCGTTCCCTTCACCAACAACCAGGGAGAGCGCGACCTGCGGATGACAAAGGTCCAGCAGAAGATCTCGGGCTGTTTCCGCTCGTGGGAAGGGGCGGAGATCTTCTGTCGGATGCGCAGTTTCCTCTCGACGGCCGTTAAACAGGGCCTGGCGGCGCACACGGCGCTGGAGCAACTGTTTGCCGGTGAGGTGCCTGCCTTCATGCGAGAGGACGAGCTGGATCAGGCAGCATGAGCTAAATAGTTACCCGTCGAAATGCTGGAAGAGCGCACCTCGCTGCCCCGGGTCACGGCAACGCTGATCGGCGGCGTAGCCGTGTGGCTTCTGGGCGTAGCGGCGCTTTTGTCGTTCAACGTCTGGTCGGACGTCAGCCTGCTGGGCCTGAACATCTTTGACTTCCTCGATACGCTCACCGCGAAGTTCCTGCTGCCGCTGACAGGTCTGGGGGCGATTATATTTGCCGCCTGGTGCCTGGAGCGCAAAAGCGTGGAGAAAGAGCTGGAACTGTCGGCTTTCGGCGTGCGCGCCTGGAACGTGATTGCCCGGGTTATCGCCCCTATCGGCGTTATTGTGGTGTTTATTACCGGCGTGGCCGGTCTTCTGTAGGCCAGCGCACCCCGCTACGCCAACGCCCCGCCGGCACAAGCCGGCGGGGCGTTTTTCTTTATACGAGATGATAAACGATGCGTTTTACAGCACAGGCCCGGCCGGCAGGTCCCGCCGGGCGCGCCAAACGTGCGATAATTCGGCACGGCCGGTTACGTTTCGGCCCGTCATCCGTCGTTAATCACAAGGAGCCCGCCGTGAGTCGTGCCCTGTTCGATGAATTGAGACACCGCATGGAGCACCTGCGCCGCTCCGAGCAGAAAGTGGCCCGTTTTGTGCTGAGAAACGCCGACGAGGTTATTCACATGCGCATCGTTGATCTGGCGACCGAAGCCAAGGTCAGCGAGCCCACCGTGGTGCGTTTCTGCCGGGCGCTGGGCTGCAACGGCTTTCAGGATTTCAAGCTCAAGCTGGCGCAGATGCTGGCGACCGGCAGCCAGTTTGCCCAGTTCTCGATGAACGACAGCGACTCGGTAGCCGAGTTTTCCCAAGGCATCTTCGATTCCACCGTGGGCACGCTGCTCTCGGTACGCGACCGCATCGACAACCAGGCGCTGGGCCAGGCAGTCAACGCCCTGGCCGGTGCCAACCGGGTGGAGTTCTACGGCTTTGGCGCCTCCGGCGCGGTGGCGGTAGACGCCCAGCACAAATTCTTCCGCCTGCAGATTTTTACCTCGGCCTACAGCGATCCGCACATGCAAAACATGTCCGCGGTCACGCTGAAAGCCGGCGACGTGGTCGTGGCCATCTCCCAGACCGGGCGCACCCGGGCGCTGGCGGCAAGCGTACGCCTGGCCCGGGAAGCCGGCGCCACGGTGATCGGCCTGTGCCCCAGCGGCTCGCCGCTGGCTGACGAGGTCACCCTGCCGCTCTACGTTGACGTGTTCGAAGACACCGAAATCTACACCCCCATGAGCTCGCGCATCGCACACCTGGTGCTCATCGACGTGCTCGCCGTGGGCGTGGCCAAAACCCGCGGGCCCAAACTGGCCGAACAGCTCAAGGAAGTGAAGAAAAGCCTTAACCCGCTGCGCTATCCTGAAGGCGACGCCACGCCGTGACCGCGTCGCCATAAAGCCGCCATAAAGCAAGCAAAAGGGGGAACACCATGCGCTTTGCCAATGCGCTGACGCGCCTTGTGGGTATCCGCTACCCTATCGTGCAGGCCCCGATGGTTGGCGTATCAACGCCGGCGCTGGCCGCGGCCGTTTCCAACGCCGGGGCGCTGGGCTCCATCGGCATCGGGGCAAGCTCAGTCGAACAGGCGCGAGAGATGATCGGTGCGACCCGGGCGCTGACGGAAAAGCCCTTTAACGTCAACGTATTCTGCCACCGCGAAGCGACGCAGGATCCGGACCGGGAGGCCCGCTGGATCCGCTATTTAACGCCCTTTTTCGAAGCGTTCGAGGCGCCGGCCCCCACCCGGCTCGCCGCCGCCTACCCAAGCTTTAACGATCATCGTCCGGCGCTGGACATGCTGCTGGAAGAAAAGCCGGCGGTGGTAAGCTTTCACTTCGGCTTGCCGCCCGTGGAATGGATTCAAGCGCTTCAGGCGGCGGGCATCGTCACCGTCGGCTGCGCCACTACCCCGGAAGAGGCCGCCACGGTGGAGGCGGCAGGCGTAGAGGCCGTAGTGGCCCAGGGAAGCGAAGCCGGCGGGCACCGAGGCGTTTTCACCCCCGAAAAAGGCGATCAGCAGATGGCCACCCTGCCGCTTACCCGCCTGATCAGCGCTGCAAGCGGCATTCCGGTGATAGCCGCCGGCGGCATCATGGACGGCCAGGGCATTCAGGCCGCCATCGACCTGGGCGCTGCCGGCGCCCAGCTGGGCACGGCGTTTATTCTGACCCCGGAATCCGCCGCCGATACGGCCTACCGCCAGGCACTGAAAAGCGAGCACAGCTACCACACGCGCATTACCCGCGTCATCTCGGGCCGCCCCGCCAGAGGCCTGGCAAGCCGTATGCACACCGATATTGACCGGCCGAACGCCCCGGCCCTGCCCGACTACCCGATTGCCTACGCCGCCGGCAAAGCGCTGGCCGCCGCCGCCAAGGCCGGCAACAGCGCGGCGTTTTCTGCCCACTGGGCAGGGCAAGGCGCCCCGCTGGCGCGCGAAATGCCCGCGGGCGAACTGATCGAAAGCCTGGTGCAAAACTGCCGGTTTTTGTCCCCGGCGCGATAGCCGCCGTTTACAGGCGGCGTTGCCGGCGCGCCATGTGCTCCTCCCGCTGAAACCTCACGGCCGGCGCACCTGCCGGGGGCTGTGCTAGACTGGCCGCTCACTTTTCAACCCTCGGCAGCGGCTTTTATGGACGACGTGACGGCGATTCTGGATTCGCTCAACTCCGCCCAGCGCGACGCGGTAAGCGCCCCTCAGGGCAACCTTCTGGTGCTGGCCGGGGCGGGCTCGGGCAAAACCCGGGTGCTGGTGCATCGCATCGCCTGGCTGATGCAGGCCGAGGGGCTTTCGCCCTACGCGCTGCTGGCGGTGACCTTTACCAACAAGGCCGCCCGAGAGATGCGCACCCGGCTGGAGGCGCTTTTGCGCATTTCCATGCGCCACGTCTGGGTGGGCACCTTTCACTCCATTGCCCATCGGCTTTTGCGCACCCACTGGCAGGACGCGCGCCTGCCCCAGCATTTCCAGATCATCGACAGCGACGACCAGCTGCGCCTGATCAAGCGCCTGCTCAAGGATCACAGCATCGACGCCGAGCGCTTTCCGCCGCGCCAGGTGCAGGGCTTTATCAGCGGCTGCAAGGAAGAAGGCCTGCGCGCGTCTCAGGTCAACACCGACGGCGACGCCTATCTGGGCCAGATGGTCGAGCTCTACCACTTCTACCAGCTGACCTGCGAGCGCGGCGGGCTGGTGGATTTCGGCGAGCTTTTGCTGCGAAGTCTTGAGCTTTTGCGCGACAACCCCGCACTTCTGGCCCACTATCGCGAGCGCTTCGGCCACGTGCTGGTGGACGAGTTTCAGGACACCAACACCCTGCAGTACGCCTGGCTCAAGCTGATCACCGGCCAGCAAACGCCCACCACCGTGGTGGGCGACGACGACCAGTCCATCTACGGCTGGCGCGGGGCTCGGGTGGAAAACATCCGCCGCTTTGAGACCGAGTTCCCCCGGGTCAAAACCGTGCGCCTGGAGCAGAACTACCGCTCCACCAGCGCCATTCTCGACGCCGCCAACGCGCTGATCAGCCACAATACCGAGCGCATGGGCAAACGTCTGTGGACCGACGGCGAGCGCGGCGAGCCGATATCCGTCTACGCGGGCTTTAACGATCTGGAAGAGGCGCGGTTTATCGTCGACACCCTCAAAGAGCGCACCGCCACCGGGCTCAGGCGCGCCGACGTGGCGATTCTCTACCGCTCCAACGCCCAGTCCCGGCTGATCGAGGAAACCCTGATCCGCCAGGGCGTGCCCTACCGCATTTACGGCGGCCACCGCTTTTACGAGCGCCTTGAGATCAAAAACGCCCTGGCCTACCTGCGCCTGCTGCTCAACCGCGACGACGACGCCTCCATGGAGCGGGTGATCAACGTGCCCGCCCGGGGCATCGGCACGCGCACGGTGGAGATTCTGCGCTTTCGCGCCCGGGATCAGGGCATCACCATGTGGCAGGCACTCCATGACAGCGCCAGTGACGGCACGCTCAAGGGCCGTGCCGCCAACGCCGTGCGCGCCTTCGCCGATCTGATCGAGCAGCTGGACAACGACGCCTCGGGCCTTGCGCTGCACGAGATCATTGAGCACGTCATCGCCCGCACCGGGCTGATCGAGCATCATCAAAGAGAGCCCGGCGAGAAAGGCCAGGGCCGGGTGGAAAACCTCGAAGAGCTGGTCAACGCCGCCCGGGCCTTTACCCAGGGCGACGTGTTCGACGCCCCGGAAGCCGGCGAGGGCCTCACGGCGCTGGAGGCGTTTTTGTCCGAGGCCGCGCTCAACGCCGGCGAGCACGAGGCCGAGGAGTTCGAAGACAGCGTGCAGCTGATGACCCTGCACTCGGCCAAGGGGCTGGAGTTTCCGCTGGTGTTTATCACCGGCGTGGAAGAAGGGCTGTTCCCCCACAAGATGTCGATGGAAGAGCCCGGCCGGCTGGAAGAAGAGCGCCGGCTGGCCTACGTCGGCGTGACGCGTGCCATGCACAAGCTGTATTTGACCCACGCCGAAACTCGCCGCCTGCACGGCAAGGAAATCTTCCCCCGGCCGTCGCGGTTTCTGCGCGAGCTGCCGGCCGAGCTTTTGGAAGAGGTGCGCCTGCGCGGCCAGGTCTCACGCCCGGTGACCGCCCGGGGCGGCGCTTCCGGCGATTTGTCTCAGCAAAGCGTCGAAGGCGAAGGCGATCTGCCCAGCCTGCACGTCGGCCAGGCGGTGGAGCACCCGATCTTTGGCGAAGGCGTTATTTTAAATACCGAAGGGGAAGGCCCGCGCGCGCGCGTGCAGGTCAGCTTCGAGCACGAAGGCGCCAAGTGGCTGGTGCTGGGCTTTGCCAAGCTGATTCCGCTTTCGTAGCCGGGCTTTTCCAGCACAGCCGACGTTTCACCGTAATCCGTGAATGCCTATGATGACCGCCGTTGACGCCATTGCCCAGGGCACACGCTGGGTCTATCGCCCCGGCCTGCGCCGCTACGTCTTTGCCCCGATTGCCGTCAACCTGGCGGTCTACGTCATTTTGCTGGGCATGGTCATCAGCCGCTTTGGCGGCTGGGTCGAGCACTGGATGAACCTGGTGCCGGGCTGGCTCGACTGGCTGTCGTGGCTGATCTGGCCGCTTTTTGTGCTGTGCCTGCTGGCGGTGGTGTTTTTTACCTTTACGCTGGTTACCCAGCTGATTGCCGCGCCGCTGTACGGCTTTCTCGCCGAGAAGGTGGAAATCGTCGCCACCGGGCGGGCGCCGCTGGACGATCGCAGCCTGACCCGGGCCGCGGTGGACGCGCTGGGCCGTGAGCTGGTCAAGCTGGGCTACATTCTGCCCCGGGCCGCGGTGCTGTTTGTTATCAGCTGGATTCCCGGCGTCAACCTGCTGGCCCCGCTGCTGTGGGGGCTTTTTTCCGCCTGGATGATGGCGATTAGCTATCTCGACTATCCCATGGACAACAACCAGATCAGCTTCGCCGACATGCGCCGCCGGCTGGCCCGCCGCCCGTGGCACAGCCTAAGCTACGGCGGCGCGGTCACGCTGATCACCTGGATACCGCTGGCCAATCTGTTTTTGATCCCCGGCGCGGTGGCCGGTGCGGTGCTGATGTGGGACGCCCACTACCGCCACGCGCCCAAGCCCGCAGGCAGCGCCTAGCCGCGCTATGCCGCCGCCGGCCACAGGCTCAGGGCAATGCCGGCAAACACGATCAGCCCTGACCAGAAGTTGTTCAAAAAGCCGTGGAAGCAGCCGTCGCGCTCGCGCGCGCGAATAAGCCACTGCTGGTAGAGAAACGTCGCCGCCATGCCGGCAAGCCCCAGCCAGAAAAACCCGCCGGGGGCCAGCCGCCAGCCGGCCCAGCCGAGAAAACCAAGTGCGGCCAGCTGAAACAGCCCGACCATCAGCCTGTCGGCGCGGCCGAACAGCACGGCGGTGGATTTCACCCCGATTTTCACATCGTCATCGCGGTCGACCATGGCGTACTGGGTGTCGTAGGCGATGGTCCAGGCCACGTTGGCCCCAAACAGCAGCCACGCCTCGACCGGCACATGGCCCGTTACCGCGCCGTAGGCCATGGGAATCGCCCAGGAAAACGCCGCGCCCAGAAACAGCTGGGGCAGGTGGGTGTAGCGCTTCATGAACGGATAGATAAACGCCAGCGCCACCCCGCCCAGGGAAAGCAAAACGGTAAACAGGTTGGTCAAAAGCACCAGAATAAAGGCGATGACCACCAGCCCGGCAAACACGCCCTTGGCTTCGGTTTCGCTGATGCGCCCGGTGGCCAGCGGGCGCTTTTTGGTGCGCTTGACGTGGCCGTCCACGCGGCGGTCGGCGTAGTCGTTGATCACACAGCCCGCGGCGCGCATGACGTACACGCCGGCCACAAAAATCAGTACCACGCCGCGCCCGGGCACGCCGTCTGCGGCCAGCCACAGCGCCCAGAGCGTCGGCCACATCAAAAGCCAGGTGCCGATGGGGCGATCCAGCCGGGTCAGGTGAAGAAAATCCGCCACGCGCGCAAGCCCTGTGGGCCGCAGCAAAGAACGATCCATGCTCTACCTCGCTATGCCAAAATCGGCCCGAACCGGGCCGCTACCCCGTCATCCGTCATCTGTCAAAAGCGCCCGGTCTCAGGCCGCCGGCAGCGCAAGCGCCTCGGCCATGGCCGGCAGGAAGTATTCCTGCACCAAAAGCGCCAGCCGGCCGTGACAAAACACCGACCGCCGCCCCCAAAGGCTGGGGGCGGTTACAAACCGCGGCGGCGCCCGGGTGACTTCCAGCGGGCCGCGGACAAGCCCCGGCTGGGCAAACAGCCAGCTGCCGAGCGACGTCTCGCCCAGCGCGTAAAGCCTGTGCCCGCGCAGCGCAAAAAGCGGTGCCACCGAGCGCGCCACCACCCAGGGCACGCCGTCCAGGCACAGCGCCACCTCGCGCCGCCAGGCCAGCCGCCCGGGTGCGATACCCAGCGCCCGGGCCTCGTCAGCAAACGGGTAGCCTGTGCCCTGGCGCAGCAAACGCACGCTGAACCGCCGTGCACCGCCGGCCGCTTTGAGCCGCACGGTCAGCGAATCGGTAGAGGCCACCCAGCGCCACCAGCGTGGCGACATCCGCGGGCGCGCCGCCGCCGCCGGGCGCCAGCGCACGGGCAGGCCCGGCGCTGGGCTATCTCGCTGAACGTTGTCTTTCACCGCGCCGCTCCCCGCCAGAAATTCGGGCGGCTAGTGTAACATGGGCCCGTTCGTACGCTGATAACGGCGTGCCCCGCACCCTCACGTTTTGCTTTCAGGATGACACCATGCCTGCTTCACACGCTGAACTGGTCATTATCGGCACCGGCATGGCCGGGATTGGCCTGGCCCGCGCACTGCGTCAGACAGGCGATAACCGCTCGCTGGCGCTGATCAGCCAAGACAGCGGCACCCCCTACAACAAGCCGCTTTTGTCCACCGGCTTCGCCAAGCGCCTGCCCCCGGAGCGGCTGGCCCAGCAAAGCGTGGCCGCGCTGGCCGACGAGCTCGACGCTACGCTTTGGACGCACACCGTTGTGACCGCCATTGAGCCGGACGCCGGCAGGCTTACCCTGGCGCCGTGCCGCGCCGAGGGCAGCGCGCCAAACGCCCGTACGCTGACCTTCACCACGCTGGTGCTGGCCACCGGAGCTGCACCGCGCACGCCGTTCTCCCTGCCTGATCGCGTCGCGCCGCGCTGCTTTAGCGTCAACGATCTGGACGACTACCGCCGTTTTTATGCAGCCCTGGGCGATAAAGCCGCCCGGGTTGCGGTCATCGGGGCCGGGCTTGTCGGCTGCGAGTTTGCCAACGACCTCCACGCCGGCGGCCATCAGGTCAGCCTGATAGCCCCGGAAGCCACGCCGCTGCCGCGGCTTTTGCCTGAGCCGCCGGGCAAGGCGCTGGGCAAGGCGTTTTTTGATGCCGGCATCGCGCTGCATCTGGGCCGTACCCCGGAGCGGCTCGATCTTGACGACGACTGCCTGGCGGTGCATCTGGATAACGGCGCGCTCGTCCACGCCGACGTTGCCCTGCTGGCCACCGGGCTGCTGGCACGCACCGCGCTGGCCGAGGCCTGCGGACTTGAGGTCGTGCCCGGCGGCATTGCCGTGGACCGCACCCTGATGACCTCGCACCCGCGCGTGTATGCGCTGGGCGACGCCGCCTGCGTCGACGGCGTCAACGCCATGTACGTTCAGCCCCTGCAGGCAAGCGCCAAGGCGCTGGCGCAAACGCTTGTCGGCCATCCCACGCCGGTGCGCTTCGGCGCCTGGCCGGTGGTGGTCAAAACGCCGCTGCTGCCGGTGGTGGCCTACCCGCCGCTGACGCCGCCGGCGCGCTGGCGGATCGAGGCCGACGGGGCCAACATCACCGCGCTGGCGGAAGATCAAAACGGGCATTTGCTCGGGTTTGCGTTGACAGGGGCGTGCGTGAAAAAGAAAGTGAAGCTTTCCAGAGCAGCGCCGGCGCTGCTAGGCTGACGCCTGAAAACGCCCGGGCCGCCGCGGTGGCCCGGCCAGCGCCACGCTTGGCGCGTCGCAGTCCACAACGATCACCGCAGCGCAACGACCATCACAACCTCAAACGCGCCTGATCCATCACAAGGGAGATATCCTATGCGCAAACCCGAACTGGCGGCTGCCATCGCCGAAAGCGCCGACCTGTCCAAGGACAAGGCCGGCCAGGTTCTCAACGTGATTCTGGACGAAATCACCCACAGCGTAGCCCAGGGCGACGACGTGGCACTGATCGGCTTTGGCACCTTTACCGTTCGCGAACGTGCCGCGCGCACCGGCAAAAACCCGCAAACCGGCCAGCCGCTGGACATTCCGGCCAGCAAAAGCGTGGCCTTCAAGCCGGGCAAGACGCTTAAAGACGCGGTTTGCTGATGAAGCTCCGGCTTGCGCTGTGGCTTCTGGGCTTGCTGCTCAAGCGCGCGCTGCGCCGCAAGCCGCGCTTTGCCGAACAGCTAAAGGACATGCGCGGTCTGGCCTTCGGCATTGCCACCGAGGATTTGTCCATTGCCCGCCACTACCGCATGACGCCGTCCGCTATCCACAGCGCCACGGGCCTGCCCACGGATCTGGATCTGGAGCTGCGCTTCGCTGACGCCGCCACCGCGCTTGCGGTGCTGAAAAAGCCCACTTCCCGGGCGTTTTTCGACGGCATGCGCCGCAACAAGGTGCGCCTGGTGGGCGACTCCGCCGACATGACCCGGCTGCAAAAGCTGCTCAGGCAGCTGTAGCGGCTCACACGGCACGGCAGAAAAAAGCGGCGCTGCGGGTTTTCGCTGCGCCGCTTTTTTTTCCACTTTGCCACACAAACTACACCTGCCCGTAGCGCCCGGCGGCGTCGCCCAGCCAGCGCCGTATCAGCACCGTCGAGGCCTGGGCGTCGTTTTGCAGCGCCTCGGCCAGAGCGCTGACGCTATCGAGCAAATCGGCATCGCGCTCCAGATCGGCAATTTTCATCTGGGCAAGGCCGGTCTGGCGGGTGCCCAGCACCTCGCCGGGGCCGCGGATTTCCAGATCTTTTTCGGCGATGCGAAAGCCGTCGGCGGTGTCGCGCATTACGCCCAGGCGCTGGCGCGAGGTTTTTGACAGCGGCGGATGGTAAAGCAGCACGCAAAAGCTTGCGGTGCTGCCGCGCCCCACGCGGCCGCGCAGCTGGTGCAGCTGGGATAGCCCCAGCCGCTCGGGGTTTTCAATCACCATGAGACTTGCGTTGGGCACGTCAACGCCGACTTCGATCACCGTGGTGGCCACCAGCAGGTCAATCTCGCCGGCCTTGAACGCGGCCATGACCTCGGCTTTTTCAGCGGCCTTCATGCGCCCGTGCACCAGCCCGATGGCAAGCCCCGGCAGCGCGGCGGTCAGCTCGTCACAGGTGACTTCGGCGGCCTGGCACTGCAGCGCCTCGGACTCCTCGATCAGCGTGCAGACCCAGTAGGCCTGACGGCCCTCGCCGCAGGCGCGTTCGATGCGCTGCACCACCTCGGGGCGGCGCTCGTCGCTTACCACCACGGTTTTCACCGGCGTGCGTCCGGGGGGCAGCTCGTCGATCAGCGACACGTCGAGATCGGCGTAGGCGCTCATGGCGAGCGTGCGCGGAATGGGCGTGGCGGTCATGATCAGCTGGTGAGGCGTCAGCCCCCCGGCCTCGCCCTTTTCGCGCAGCGCCAGGCGCTGGTGGACGCCGAAGCGGTGCTGCTCGTCGATAATCGCCAGCCCCAGCCGCTGAAAGTGCACATCATCCTGAAACAGCGCGTGGGTGCCCACCACCATGCGCGCCCGGCCGTCGGCAATCGCCGCCTTGTTATCAAGCCGCGCCTTGCCCTTGAGCTTGCCGGAAAGCCACGCCACCTCGATGCCCAGCGGCTCCAGCCAGGCCTTGAACGCGCGGTAGTGCTGCTCGGCGAGAATTTCCGTGGGCGCCATGATCGCCGCCTGGCAGCCGCTTTCCAGCGCGGCGAGCGCGGCCATGGCGGCCACCACCGTTTTACCCGAGCCCACGTCGCCCTGCACCAGCCGCAGCATGGGGGCCGGGCGGGCGAGATCGAGGGTGATTTCTTCGAGCACGCGCTGCTGGGCGCCGGTCAGCGCAAACGGCAGCTGGGTCAGAAAGCGCGCCTGCAGCCCGCGCCCGTCGGTGAGCGCCGGCGCGCCGTCCTGCTGAATGCGCAGGCGCACCTCGCGCAGGCTGAGCCGGTGGGCCAAAAGCTCCTCCAGCGCCAGCCGCCGGGTGGCCGGGTGCCGGCCGGCGCTGAGCCGCTCGATGTCCGCATCCGGCGGCGGCTGGTGCAAAAACGCAAGGCTTCGGTGCAGCCCGGGCAGGGCAAAGCGCCGGCGCAGCGCATCGGGCAGCACCTCGGGCAGCGCGTCGGGCTCGCGCGAAAGCATTTCCAGCGCCTGGCCGACCAGCGCGCGCAGGCGCGGCTGGTTGAGCCCTTCGGTAGTGGGGTAAATCGGCGTGAAGTGCTCTTCCACCGGGGGCGCAGCGCCGTCCGCCTGCGCCTGCACCAGCCGGTATTCGGGGTGGTATAGCTCAAGCCCGGTGGCGCCGGCCCGGGCCTCGCCGAAGGCGCGCACGCGCACGCCGGGGCGCAGCTGTTGCTGCTGGGCCGGGGAGAAGTGGAAAAACCGCAGGCTGACGATGCCGCTGCCGTCGCGCAGGCGCAGCAGCAGGCTGCGCCGGCGGCCCTTGACCACGTCGCTGGCCATGATCTCGCCTTCAATCACCGCCTCCTGGCCGGCGCGCAGGGTGGCCATGGGCGTCAGCCGGGTACGGTCCTGATAGCGCAGCGGCAGGTGGAACAAAAGATCGCTGACCCGCTCGACGGACAGCCGCCCCAGTTTTGCGGCCAGCGCCTCGCCTACGCCTTTCAGCGTGCTAATCGGCGCGTTCAGCGAGCTCACGTCAGACGACCTCAACGGCGCCGTTCACCGGCTGACGGCAGCGCTCGGCGGCGCGGATCAGCGCTTCAATGGCCCGGGGCCGGGGAAAGCTCGCCCGCCAGGCAATGGCTACGGTGCGCGACGGCGCCGGGGCGGCAAACGGCCGGCTGATCAGCATCGAGTGCTGGTGGTTTTCGCTGCCCAGCGCCGACTGCGGCAGCACCGTAATACCCAGCTTTGAGGCCACCATGTGGCGGATGGTTTCCAGCGAGCCGCCCTCGGCGATCAGCGTATTGTTGGGGCTGGCAAGCTTTTGGGTAATCGCCGGGCAGGCCTCGAGAATCTGATCGCGAAAGCAGTGCCCCTCGCCCAGCAGCAAAAGGCGCTCTTCGAGCAGGTCTTCTTTGCGGATCACCTCGCGCTCGGCCCAGCGGTGGCCGGCGGGCAGCAGCACCTCGAAGTGCTCTTCGTAAATCGGCTTGGTGAGCACGTCGGTTTCGGTAAACGGCAGTGCAACGATGATCGCATCGAGCTCGCCGCTTCTCAGCTTGCCGCGCAGGGTGCCGGTCAGCCCTTCCTCGATATACAGCGGCATCTGCGGGGCGGCACCGGCAATTTCAGGAATCAGATGCGGGAACAGATAGGGCCCGATGGTGTAGATCGCGCCGATGCGCAAGGGGGTGGCCAGCTGGTCTCTGCCTTCGCTTGCCATGGCGTAGATCTGGCTGCTTTGCTCCAGCACTCGCTGGGCCTGGGCGACGATTTTTTCGCCCAGCGGTGTGACCTGAACGGTGGCCTTGGAGCGCTCAAAAAGCGGCACGGCAAGCTCTTCTTCAAGCTTTTTGACCGCCACGGAAAGCGTCGGCTGGGAGACATGGCAGCGCTCGGCGGCACGACCGAAGTGGTGCTCCTGAGCGAGGGTTACGATATAGCGGAGTTCTGTTAGAGTCATCTTGGCGCCCGTGGCATCCTCCCGTGATAAGCGTGCTGACGGCATTCTAGTCGAGTGCTGCCCTGTCTTATAGGGAGGGTCTATCAACTGGACATATTTTGTCAAAAGCCCCTGCCCAACAGGAGTCAAATGGTGAAACCAAGCGTACTGATTATCGGCTGTGGCGACCTGGGCATGACCCTGGGACATCAACTGATCGCCGAGGGGCACCGCGTCATCGGCGTGCGCCGCCGCGCCGAGGCCCTGGCCGGCACGGGTATTGAGCCGCTGGCGCTGGATTTGAACACGCTCGACGACGCAGGCGCCGACGCCCTGCCCGAGACCGACTATGTGATCTACACCGCAAGCGCCGACCGCTTCGAGGAAAGCGCCTACCAAAGCGCCTATTCGGACGGCATAAAGCGCGTGCTGGCCGTGCTGGAGCAGCACGCAGCACCGCCCAAGCGTATGTTTTTTGTCTCCTCCACCAGCGTGTACGGCCAGCAACAAGGCGAGGTCATCAACGAAGACAGCCCCGCCGCGGCCGAGAGCTTTTCCGGCCGGCTGATGCTTGACGCCGAGCGGGCCCTGCTCGATCACGCCATCCCCGGCACGGTGGTGCGCTTTTCAGGGATCTACGGCCCCGGGCGCGATCGTCTGATTCGCCAGGTCGCCGAGGGCCGAGTGGCAGCGGTCACGCCGGAGATCTACACCAACCGCATTCACCGGGACGACTGCACCGGCATCCTGCATCACCTGATCCAGCGCCACGAGCGCGGCGACAGCGTCGAGCCGCTGTACCTGGGCAGTGACAGCGAGCCTGCCACCCAGCATGCGGTGATGAGCTGGCTGGCGCGTCAGCTCCGGGTCAAGCCCACCGACACCATGCAGTCGCCGCTGCGCCGGCGTGCCAGCAAGCGCTGCGACAACACGCGCGTTGTAAAAAGCGGCTATGTCTTTCGCTACCCCACTTTTCGTGAAGGCTACGCCCAGGTGCTCAAGGAAGGCGGCTTTCTGCCCACCCAGCCAGCCGCGCACACCCCTGAAACGTAGGTCCTGAAACGCACAAGGCCCGGACATGAGTCCGGGCCTTGTGCACTGGGGGCGCACGGCGGCTCAGTCGCCCAGCACCATCACCGCTTCGGCTTCGACGCGGGCACCCTTGGGCAGCGCTTTCACGCCGACCGCGGCCCGGGCCGGATAGGGCTGGGAAAAAAACGCCTCCATGATCTCGTTGACCACGCCAAAGTGCTCAAGCTCGGTCAGGTAAAGGTTGAGCTTGACGATATCGCCCAGGCTGCCGGCGGCTTCTTCACATACCGCCTTGAGGTTGGTAAACACCTGGCGCGTCTGGGCTTCCACGTCGCCTTCCACCAGCGTCATGGTGGCCGGGTCCAGCGGGATCTGCCCGGAAATATATACGGTGTTGCCCGCCTTGATGGCCTGGGAATACGGGCCGATCGCGGCCGGGGCTTTCTCGGTGTTAATGACTGCCTTGTTGCTCATCAGACCGGTCTCCTTGGGTCGTTGGCCGGGTTACTGGCCCAGCCGGTAGATTTTTTCCACGCTGTGCAGGTTACGAATGCGTTTGATGATGCGCGCCAGGTGCACGCGGCCTTTCACCGCCAGGGTCAGGTTGACCGACGCAAGCCGGGCGTCGCGCTCTTCGATGCCGATACGTTCGATGTTGGCATCGGCGTCGGTGACCACGCCGGCAAGCTCGGCCACCAGCCCGCGGCGGCTTTCCACCTCGATGCGCAGCGCAACGAGGAAATCCTCATCGATATTCTCTGCCCATTCCAGCGTAAACAGCTTGTCGGGGTTTTGCTTGTCGGCCAGGTTATTGCATTCGGCCCGGTGCACCACCAGCCCCTTGCCGGCGGAAAGATGTCCGACCACGTCGTCGCCGGGCAGCGGGTGGCAGCAGCGGGCAAAGCTGGTCACCATGCCTTCGCTGCCGCTGATGACCACCGGCTGCTGGCTTTTGGCTTCGCCGCTGGCGGTCGCGCCCTGCCCGTCAAGCAGATCAATCAGATGGCGCGCCACCACATAGGCCATGTGCCGGCCCAGGCCGATGGATTCCAGCAGGGTATCCTTGTCCTCAATGTCCAGCTCCTTGAGCGCACGCTTGACCAGGGCGTCGTCGAGCTCTTCGATGCTGGTTTCAAACACCGACAGCGCCTTGTTCAAAAGCCGGCGACCCAGCTGAATGGCCTCTTTTTGCTGCTGGTGTTTCAGCGCATGGCGGATCGCCGAGCGCGCCTTGGCGGTGCCCACGAAGTTGAGCCAGGCGACGTTGGGCCGCGCTGCCGGGGCGGTGATGATATCCAGCGTCTGGCCGCTTTCCAGCCGCGTGGACAGCGGCGCCAGCTGGCGGTCGATACGACAGGCAATGCAGCTGTTGCCGATATCGGTGTGCACGCTGTAGGCAAAGTCGATCACCGTGGCCCCCCGGGGCAGCTCCATGATGTCGCCTTTGGGGGTAAACACGTAGATATCGTCAGGGAACAGGTCGTTTTTGACGTGTTCGATAAACTCCAGCGAGTCGCCGGCGTGGCGCTGCATTTCCAAAAGCCCCTTGACCCAGGAACGCGCCCGCGCGCGGCTGCCTTCGGCAATGGGGTGATCGGTCTGGCCGGCCTTGTACAGCCAGTGGGCGGCAATGCCGTTGTTGGCCATGGCCTCCATTTCGCGGGTGCGGATCTGCACTTCGATGGGCATGCCCCGAGGGCCGAACAGCGTGGTGTGCAAACTCTGGTAGCCGTTGGCCTTGGGAATGGCGATGTAGTCCTTGAAGCGCCCGGGTACCGGCTTGTAGAGGTTGTGAACGATTCCCAGAATACGGTAGCAGCTGGCCACGTCGTCGGTGACGATGCGAAAGCCGAACACGTCCATGATCTCGGCGAAGGGTTTGCGCTGGTCGCGCATTTTGCGATAGATCGACAGCAGGTGTTTCTGGCGCCCCATGACCGTGCCGCTCAGCCCTTCGTCGTTGAGGCTTTGCTGCATGGTGTCCTGCACCTGTCGCATGGCGCTGCGGCGATGGCCCCGGGCGCTGATCACGGCGCGCTTGATGCGCTCGGCGCGCATCGGGTGAATGGCCTGAAACGCCAGGTCTTCAAGCTCGATGCGAATGGTGTTGATCCCCAGACGGCCGGCCACGCGGGCGTAGATTTCCAGGGTTTCCCGGGCGATGCGGCGCTTCTTGTCCGGGCGCAGCGCGCCCAGCGTGCGCATGTTGTGCAGCCGGTCGGCGAGCTTGACGATGATCACGCGGATATCCCGCGACATCGCCAGCACCATTTTCTGGAAGTTTTCCGCCTGGGCGACGGCCTTGTCTTCAAAGGCGATCTGGGTGAGCTTGGAGACGCCGTCCACCAGCTCGGCCACGGGCTTGCCGAACTGGGTTTCCACCGCCGGCTTGTCGACGCTGGTGTCTTCGATGACGTCGTGCAGCATAGCGGCCATCAGGCTTTGATGGTCCATGTGCATGTTGGCGAGAATGTTGGCCACCGCCAGCGGGTGGGTCACGTAGGCTTCACCGGAGCGGCGGTGCTGGCCGTCGTGGGCCTGTTCGGCGTAATAAAAGGCGCGCTTGACCTGCTGGATTTCGTCCGGGGGGAGATAGCCGCCAAGCCGATCCGTCAGGTCATCAATGGTAAACATGCGCCGCGCCTCCCTTGGGTACAATCGCCGGTGCCGATGTCAGAAGGGCCCGCCGCTTAGTCGTCGGCGGGTACGCCGGCATCCATCGGACGCGGGCGTACCGGCGCCTCCACCGGCTCGTCGAGCACGCTGCGATCCACAAGCCCCGCGGCAATTTCGCGCAGCGCCATGACGGTGGGCTTGTCGTTTTCCCAGGGCAGCAGCGCATCCCGGGAGCCGCGCGCCAGCTGGCGCGAGCGCTGGCTTGATATCATCACCAGCTGAAAACGGTTTTCCACGTTGTCCAGACAATCTTCGACGGTAACACGAGCCATGGGCGTCTTCCTGTAAAAGTCATTGCAGCACCGGGCCGATAGCGACATCGGCCCGGGAATAAAAGAAGGTAGCGGGAATCACGCTGGGTCACGGCTAGCCTACTCGACGCCGGTCTACCGTGACAAGCGCCGCGCGGGCAGCCGCCGCTACGACAGCAGCGCCTCAAGCAGCGGCGTATGGCGCTTGCAGACGGTCGCTGCGGTCAACCGGCGGCTGATGACCAGCGCGCGCAGCTCATCAAGCGCGGTGGTGAAATCGTCGTTGATCACGACGTAGTCATACTCATCAAAATGCGACATTTCGCTGACCGCATCCTGCATGCGCCGCTGGATCACCGCATGGACATCGGTGCCGCGGCCGGCCAGCCGGCGCTCAAGTTCCTCGCGCGAGGGCGGCAGGATAAAGATCAATACCGCTTCAGGCATCTTTTCGCGCACCTGGCGCGCACCTTGCCAGTCGATTTCCAAAATCACGTCCTGGCAGGCGTCCAGCCGGTCCTGCACCGCCCGCTGCGAGGTGCCGTAGTAGTGGTCAAACACCCGGGCGTATTCGAAAAACTCCCCGCGTGCCGCCATCGCTTCGAACTCGGCTATATCGGTGAAGTGGTAGTTGACGCCGTCCACCTCGCCTTCCCGGCGCTTGCGGGTGGTATGCGACACCGACACCTGAATACCGTTGAGGCTATCCACCAGCTCGCGCACCAGGCTGGTTTTGCCGGCCCCGGACGGGGCGGATACAACAAAAAGCGTACCTTGGGACATGACGCGCTTCCCCAGCCTTGGCCAAAAGTAGCCTCGGCGACACAACAGGATGAATAAAACGCTGACGCAGCCGTGCGCTGCCCGGCAGGGCCGGCGCCGGTGCTCAGCCGTGACCGCAGGCGGCGGATTATCGCATATCCGGCGGGCGGACTGTAGAGGCCCGCGCAACGCCGAAGGCCGCTTGCGGCCTGCCCGTTGGATGCCTTGATCAGCATCAACCCGGCTTATTCATGAGGCTGGCTTGAAAATAAAGATGGCGAGGGGTTTCTCTTGTAGAATCAGGATGTTCCAGCCAGAACTTGATTCAAGAGGACCTCTCGCCATGGGTGAAAGATTATCGTCGTGGACGCCTTCCTGCAATGGTTCTGTTCGGGCCGAGCTAAGCGGCCACCGCACCACCAGCGACAGCGGTGCCCTGCTGCTGCGTGAAGCCCTCGACAACAGCGGTGTCATCCAGGCGCTGGAAGAGAGCCTGGTCGACCGGCGTGATCCACTGCGTATTCGTCATTCCCTGGCCAGCCAGCTGCGAACCGTCGTGTTGCAGCGCGCCATGGGGTGGATCGACCTGGACGATACCGACACGCTGCGTCACGATCCGCTCTGGCAGCTGGCGTGCAGCGATGCACGCGGGATGACGCCTCTGGCACAGGACCGTCCGTCGCAGGCGACGCTGTCGCGGCTGCTGGCCTGCCTCGGAGGGCCCGATAACATCGATACCGTGCATGAAGGCCTGTTGCGCCTGGCGATCTGGCGCCTGGCATCGCTGAACCACGGCGAGCAGCCCGATAACCTGACGCTGGACATCGACGGCCTGCCGATCGAGGTCCATGGTCGTCAGGGTGGGTCGGCCTTTCACGGGCTGTACGGCACACGCATTTATTCGCCGCTGGTGGCCTCGCTGGCCGAAACCGGTGACATGGTCGGCGGCCTGCTGCGCGAGGGTAACGCGGGCCCTGCCGAGAACGCCGATACCTGGATCCCTCACCTGGTACGGCGCCTCAATGAAGGCACCGGTGCGACAGTGACAGTGCGTATCGATGCCGGGTTTACCGGCAACGATACGCTGCTGGCCATGGAAGAGCGTGATATCGGGTACCTGGGCCGGCTGCGCAGCAACAACACCCTTCAGACGCTGGCGGCGCCGTATCTCAAGCGGCCGCCCGGCCGACCCCCGGACCAGCCCCGGGAATGGTGCCATGACCTTGAATACCGGGCCGACAGCTGGCCCGAGCCACGGCGCGTCGTGCTGGTGGTTCAGGAGCGCCCCGACGACCTGTTGCTCCACGCCTTCTTCCTGGTGACCAACCTGAGTCGGTACCACTGGCCGCCGGAAAAGGTGTTATCACTGTACCGCAAGCGCGGCAGCGCCGAGGCGCACATGGGCGAGGTCAAGTCGGCGCTGGATGTTCACCTCTCGTCGACCGATCGCGGCGCCTCCACCGAGCAGAACGTGATGGATCGCAACGAGGCGAGTCTTCTGCTGAGCCTTTACGCCTATCAGGTGCTGCATGGTCTGCGTTGCGTGCTGGAACGGCAAACCCGACAGGGCTGGAGCCTGATCCGAATGCGTGAGCAGGTCCTCAAGGTGGCCGCCACCCTGATCCTCCACGCCCGACGTATCACGGTCCACCTCGGCGCCGCAGCCGATAAATGGTGGCCGACTCTGCTGAAAGGGCTACCAAAACTGACAGCGTTGCGCTGACGCCTCAGCGGTCGCATAAGCAAGACAGTGAGACGCCGGTCCTGTCGATGACCGGCGGTTCCGGCTGCCCGGATGACCGACGACAAGGCAGGGAAGGGGCTGAATAACGGCGATAGCAGCCGGACAGAGCGTCACCGGAAGACGGTGCCGTCTCGAAATCGGCGTTCGGCGACGAGCTACCGGCTCCCCGGGGCTTCAGGATGCCCAGTCAGCGTTCCGGTGAATAAGCCGGGATCAAGGCCACATTGACTGCGCGTACGGCCCGTGACGCTTTGTCGCTGAGCGATCGTTTGCTTTTGCTGACGCACTGGTCAACAGTGCACCGCTGCGTCTTTTTACCGCTGAGCCTTTTTACCGCTGGGATGCTATAGCGTTTCTACAAGGGACGACGTTTTACACAGCGAACGTTTCAACGCACCGAGAAATTGTGCTGCATAGACGGCTGCCATGCGGTATCGTCACGCCCCCACTCGGCGAGACGGCGCCAGCAGTAAAAACGTTAGCACGCAAGCGCTTGTGCAAAAGTATTGGTAAAAAGACCCGTCGGCAAAGACATACATGAGACATAAATATTAAAGAAACATCGCATGCGCGATTTCCATCCTGCGCTATTCGCCCAGCTCTTGCACGCGACTCTCTTGTATCTATTTTTATTGCATCCAGCGCTATTTCACACAGCTCTATTGCATTCAAAAGCATGTTTATAAAAGGTTTTTTTTGTATCATAAACGCCCGGCTTCCAGCCCGCTCCATGCCCGTGATACTTTCCGGCAAAGCCGTAATCCGTGCTTCCCACGAGCCATTACCACCTCTTGGCAAGTCTTGTTCCACACAAGGACAACACAATGCGCGATAACGGACCGACCACACAGCGAGAATACCTTCTCGGTGACCACGACGTACTCATCTCCAAAACCGACAAACAAAGCTATATCCAATACGCTAATCAACCTTTTATTGAGGTAAGCGGATTTAGCTACGAAGAATTGACCGGCTCTCCGCCTGAATTCAACCAATAAGCGCAGCACCTGCGGTATTCAGTGCTCCGGAGTATTCCCCCAGAAACACCTGTGCCGGTGTTCGATAGCCGAGTCGTTTTCGAGGGCGGTCATTTAGCTTTCTCACCACCCTGCGTAGCTCGGCATCAGTGACTTGGCGGAAGCTGGTTCCCTTGGGAAAATACTGCCGAATTAAGCCGTTGGTATTTTCATTGGTTCCGCGCTGTCCCGAGCAGTAGGCGTCGCAAAAGTAGGTTCGCGCTGCTACGGCTCTCGCCACGGTCTGGTGCTCCGAAAACTCCGATCCATTATCCAGCGTGATGGTTTTCACCGCCCCTCGACGAGGCTTCAGCAGGCGGATCATGGCCGTTTTCGTCAACGCCGCTGTAATGCTGGGTAGCCGTGCCGCCAGCAGATAACCGCTGCGTCGCTCAACCAGCGTGACGATGCCTGATTGCTTATGCCCCTGCAGTACCGTGTCACCCTCCCAGTGGCCGATGTAGCGCCGCTTCTCAACCTCGGCCGGGCGATGCTCGATACCCACGCGATCAGGTATCTTGCCAAGCCCTGCGCTTTTGGCGTGTGCACGGTGCTTGCTGCGTCTCCTGGGCTGCCGGAGATGCTGCCAAAGCGTGCCGCCGCGGGCCTTGTCATCCCAGACCAGGGAATAGATCCACTGATGGCTGACGCCTACGCCGGCCAACGGTGCCATGAACCCGCTGATCTGCTCTGGGCTCCACTCCTCACGCAGTCGATCCGCCACCGCAGCGATCAAGCTGGGCAAGCGCTTCGTCCATTTCCGGGCGGTACGTCGTCGGTGATCACTACAAGCCTGAGCCCGTTCGGGATCATAGCCACTGGCCGTCGCGTTGCGGCGCAACTCACGGCTAATCGTGCTGCTGTGGAGCCCCAACTCCCTGGCGATCTGTCGCTGGCTTCTACCCAAGTCATAACGGGCGTAAATCTGGTATCGTTGCGTCTGGGTCAGCTGTTGGTATCCCATGCTCTGCTTCACTTTGGTCGGTAAAGCAGGAAGGGTACCGGCGCTGGCCCTCCTACCTCTACCGTGCTGGCCAAAGTGCTGCAGTTATTCTATGAATTCAGGCGCACAACATTGTCCGCCATCCGGACATGCCACAAGCCGTTTTCAAGGATATGTGGAACGATCTCCAGGCGGGTTACTACTGGTCCGGGCTGATCAAAAATCGCCGGAAAGACGGCGACCACTACTGGGTGCGCGCAAACGTCGTGCCCATCCGCGAAGGCACAGAAGTGACCGGCTTTTGCTCTATTCGCGTCAAGCCAAGCCGCCAGGAGGTCGCCCACGCCGAAAAGGTCTACGCCGACATTCGCGAGCAAAGAGGGCATTACCGGGTTCGACACGGCGTCGCATACCGCCGCATGTCACCGCGGCTTTTGCTTCCCGCCACCCTCCAGCATCCGCGGGCCCAGGCAGCGCTTTCAGGCATTGTCGGAGGCGGGCTGTTTGGCGGTTTGGGCATCGCCGCCGGCGTCACGCTTACCCAGCTGGCGCCTGCCAGCAGTGCCGCCACCGCTTTTTTTACCGCCGGTATAATAGGCGGGGTTATCGCCGGCGTCCGCCAGGGCCGCGCTCATCTGCGCAGGTACCGATTCATTCACGATATCAACGATCTGGCGCTGCAGCTGGCAGCCGGAAACCTGGCCGCGGATATTCCGCATACCGGCCACAAGGCAATAGACAGCGCGCTTCGCACCATGGATTTTATGCGCCGCTCCCTTGAGGGCTTGATCGGCGACTTGAACGCCAGAATAGACATCGTCGCGCCCGCCGTGGCCAGCCTTTCCCGCGGCAACGATGCCATGGCGGCCCGCCTGGAGCAGCAAGCCTCTGCCGTCCAGCAAACGGCGGCCAGCACCGAAGAAATTTCCTCTACGGTCGCGCAAAGCGCCCACAACGCCTCCCAGGCCAGCGCCGCCTCCATGGGCAACGTCAGCGCGGTGGATCAAAGCGGCAAGGTCATGGGCGAGCTCGCCGAAACGATGGGCGAGATCACACAGCACGCAGAAAACATGTCGGGTATCGTAAGCACCATCGATTCCATCGCCTTTCAAACCAACATCCTGGCGCTGAACGCCTCGGTAGAGGCCGCCCGGGCCGGCGAGCATGGCCGCGGCTTTGCCGTGGTCGCCTCAGAAGTACGAAAACTGGCCAGCCAGTCCGCCGAAGCGGCCAGGCAAGTACAGGAACTCATTGACCAGGCACGCCAGAGCATTCACAGCGGAAAAACGCAGGCAAACGATGCCACCGACGCCATGGAGACGATTCGCCAGGCCAGCCATAAGGTCAACGACCTTATGGAAGAAATTACCGCCGCCACGCACGAACAAAGCGAAGGCATCGGCCAGATCAGCAAGGCCATCAACGATATCGACACCAGCACACAGTCCAGCGTCGACAGCATGTCGACCTATAACGACGCCACCAACAAGCTTGCCGCCCAGGTTCGCGCGCTATCCTACAGCGCCATGGCGTTTTTGAACGAACAGGAACGGCGCAAGACAACCCAGACACTGCTGGATACCGCCAAAACCGACGCGGCCACCTCCCGGCCTGCTTTGTCCGAGGCCGGGCAACCTCGTCGGCTCAAAAGCCCTTCTGAGCATCAGCCGGCGCGGCACGCCTCCGAACAATGGACAGAGTTTTAACCCTTACCCGGAAAACACCATAGCGCCGCGGTGCCGGCCGGCACCGCGGCGCTATCCGGCAGGCCGCTTGCCTTGCCACGCCGAAGGCAAGGTGTCATGGTTAAATCGCCATCGCAAAAATGATGCAACCCACCCCAAAGGAGAGCGCTCATGAGCCAACGCGACGCCTACGAACAGAAACTGCGCGCCAAGCTGGACGAATGGCAGGCCGAAATCGATCGGCTGCGCGCCCGTGCCCGCAGCGCCGAGGCCGACGCTCAGCTCAAAAAAGAGCAGGAAGAAGAAGCCGACCGTCTGGAGCAGCAGCGCGAGGAGATGCGCCAGAAGCTGGACAGGCTGCGCGACGCCAGCGACGACGCCTGGGACGACATCAAGGACGGCGCCGAGCGCGCCTGGAGCTCGGTCAGCGACGCTTTCAACAAAGCCCGCTCGCGGTTCAAATAGCCGGCTCTCGGCGTCTTTGCAACATAAACCAGTGCTCTGTCCCCACCACTGGCCGCCTGGCGACGACGCTAAACCCGAAGCGCTCGTACAGCCGCACGTTGGCGGCCAGGTCGGTTTCCAGATAGCCGGTAAGCCCGCGCTTGCCCAGCTCATCGCATAAACGCTCAAACAGCGCGCTGCCGATGCCTTGGCCCTGCCGCTCCGGGGCCACCGCCAGCGGTCCCAGATGGCCGTGGCGAGGCATTTGAGCATCGCGCTGCTTCCAGACTCGCGTCCAGCAGTAGACGCGCCACAGGCTGCGCGGGCCGGTGGCGGCCAAAAGGGCCGGCAGGGCGCGCAGCTTATCCGCCAGTGCCGGCTGGCAGCGGCCGGGCAGCGATAAACCGGCCACCCCTGCCAGCTCATCGCCGATAAAGGCGCCAAACGCCAGGCCGCTTTGTACCTGACGCCGCATAAAGGGGGCGAACATGGCGGCAAGCGCGCGCCGGCGGCGCTCAGGGTATTCACCAAACACCTGAACGTGGGTGGGGTTGTCGCGCATACCGCGGCCCAAAAGCTCGGCGGCGGCCGCTACATCCGCCGCATGAAGGCAGCGTAGGTCAAAAACCGTCATCAACGTTCTCTCTTACATCGCCACGGCATAGCACGTACTGTGGCCGCCGCCGAGCCGCCGCTGTAGGCAGCGCTTTTCCAGCAGACCAGTCAAATCGCGGGTTGCCGTGGCTTGGCTCACTTTCGCCAGCGCCCTGTACCGACGCGCATTGACGGCAATGGCCGAGCGGCGCTGTCACAGGGAAACCGTTTGCTGCTCGCACAGCAAGGCACCCGCTCACTCAACGTTTTGCACCTGCTCGCGCATCTGCTCGATGAGCACCTTGAGCTCGACGGCACTGCGGGTGGTGGCGGCGACCAGCGATTTGGACGACAAAGTATTGGCTTCGCGGTTGAGTTCTTGCATCAAAAAGTCCAGCCGGCGGCCCTTGGGGCCGGGCTCGCCCAGCCGGCGGCGGACTTCTTCGACGTGGGCATCGAGGCGGTCGAGCTCTTCGGCAACGTCGCTTTTTTGCGCGACAAGCACAAGCTCCGCTTCCAGCCGCTGGGGGTCAAGCTCGGTGCGGGCCTCACTCAGCCGTTCGAGCAGCCGATCGCGCTGGGCTTTTTGCACCTGCGGCATCAGCGCGCGCACGGCGGCGACTTCGCGGCTCACGCCGTCGAGCCGCTGGGTGATCATGGCTGCAAGCTTCTCGCCTTCCCGGGCGCGGGCGTCTTCCAGCTCGTCCAGCGCCCGGGTAAACAGCGCGCGGGCCGCAGCACAGATCGCCTCGCGGTCGCGATGGCCGCTATCCAGCACGCCGGGCTGGTTCAACAAATCAAGCGCGGTGGGGGCGGCGGTGCCGGGCACTTCGCGCTGCACGATCTCAAGTGCCGCGGCCAGCTCGGCCAGGTAGTCGGTGTTGACCGCCGGGGCCTGGCCTGTGTCGGCTGCGTCCAGCTTGAACGTGCATTCCACCTTGCCCCGGGCAAAGCGCTTGCGCAGCGCGTCGCGCAGGTGCGGCTCCAGCCCGCGCAGGGCCTCGGGCAGGCGAAAGGTCGGCTCCAGATAGCGCTGGTTGACCGAGCGCAC
Source organism: Halomonas cibimaris (assembly GCF_055379665.1). Taxonomy (NCBI): domain Bacteria; kingdom Pseudomonadati; phylum Pseudomonadota; class Gammaproteobacteria; order Oceanospirillales; family Halomonadaceae; genus Halomonas; species Halomonas cibimaris. The sequence continues at coordinate 1,110,529 of NZ_AP043828.1, read as the reverse complement.
CTCAAGGGTCAGCGTGGCGAAGGCGGCGGCGTGCTCAACCCGGGTAAAGGCGGTCATGCTGTGTACGCTCATGGCGGCTCTCCTTGTATAACAACCATGGCCGCCAGTTTAGCCGATATCCCGCCACGGCCGTCATGTACAATGCCCGGCGCGTTTTTCTCTTCTTTTATCCCACATTTCCCACATCCGTCACGAGGTAGCCCACCATGAGCAAGGTGCCCCATCCTGAAGTCATTCGCCCCAGCGACCGTGCGCCCGACGAGCTCCGCACCGTGCGCCTGACGCGAAACTACACCCGCCACGCCGAGGGCTCGGTGCTGGTGGAGTTTGGCGACACCAAGGTGCTGTGCAACGCAAGCGTGGAAGCCGGCGTGCCGCGCTGGCTGCGGGGCAAGCGCCAGGGCTGGGTCACCGCCGAATACGGCATGCTGCCGCGCGCGACCCACACCCGGGGCGGGCGCGAGGCCACCCGGGGCAAACAGGGCGGGCGCACGCTGGAAATTCAGCGGCTGATCGGGCGCAGCCTGCGCGCGGCGGTGGATCTGAAAAAGCTCGGCGAATTCACCATCACCGTGGACTGCGACGTCATCCAGGCCGACGGCGGCACCCGCACCGCAGCGATTACCGGCGGCTGCGTGACGCTGGTGGATGCGCTGCGCTACCTGCAGCGGGAGAAAAAGATCAAGGCCGACCCGCTCAAGCAGCTGGTCAGCTCGGTCTCGGTGGGGCTTTACAAGGGCGTGCCGGTGGTGGATCTGGACTACCCCGAAGACAGCAGCGCCGATACCGACGCCAACGTGGTGATGACCGCCGACGGCGAGCTGATCGAGGTGCAGGGCACGGCAGAAGCCGGCGCGTTCAGCCGCACCCAGCTCAACGCCATGCTGGATCTGGCCGAGCAGGCCGGCCAGCAGCTTGACCGCTACCAGCGCGAGGTGCTGGAAATGCGCGTCTAGTTCGGCTCAATCTGTCCACAGGCGGTGGAGAAAACCGCCTGTGGATAACGTACCCAGGAGAGGAAGGCGCTACAGGTCGAGATCGTACTCGACGATCAGCGGGGCAAACTCAGAGAAGGTGGCGTCGTAGTCGATCCAAGCGTCCACCACGTGGCGGCGGAAGTTGGGGCCCACCATCTGGTAGTCCAGCCGCCAGCCTTCCTGACGCGCCCGGGGCACTTCCTGGTCGAGCTTGGGCCACCAGGTATACTCGCCGGCGTTGCGGTTAACTTCGCGGAAGGTATCGATAAAGCCCACCGGGCCCAGCACATGATCCATCCAGGCGCGCTCTTCGGGGCGAAAGCCCGGCGCGAGCTGGTTATCGGACCAGTTCGCCAGATCAAGCGTTTTGTGCGCCACATGCCAGGTGCCGCAGATGATATATTCCCGGCGCTTGCGCGCCATTTTGCTCAGGTATTCCTGATACTGTTCCATGAAGTGCTGCTTGGCCCGCTGGTCGCGGCCGTCCGGCATCAAAAACGTGGCAATACTGAAGCGGTCGTAGTCGGCCTGTAAAAAGCGGCCTTCGTTATCGCACTCGGGAAAGCCCAGACCGTACATGATGGCTTTGGGAATCTTGCGACAGTAAAGCGCCACGCCGGAAAAGCCGTCTTCTTCGGCGTCGAGAAAGTAGCCTTCGTAGCCTTCGGGATACAGGATATGATCGCCCAGCTCGAAGCTTTTGACCTGGGTATCCTGCACGCAGACCACATCGGCGTCCTGCTGCGCCAGCCAGTCCAGAAACCCACGCTCGACGGCACCGCGAATACCGTTGACATTGATGCTGGCAATTTTCATAGATCGTCCCTTTTGCGTCGCTGCTGTATGATACCCGACGTTTCCACCTTTGGGTAAATCCCCCGGCAAAAAAGCGAGGACTCCCGTGGCCGCTGCCCTACACCCCTATCAACGCGATTTTATTGCCTTTGCCATCGAGCAGGGCGTACTCAAGTTCGGCGAATTCACGCTGAAGTCCGGCCGCGTTAGTCCGTACTTCTTCAACGCCGGGCTGTTTCAAACCGGCGGGGCCCTGTCGCGTCTGGGGCGCTTTTACGCCCGGGCCATGATGGAAAGCGGCCTTGACGCCGACGTGCTGTTCGGCCCGGCCTACAAGGGCATTCCGCTGGCCGCGGTGACCGCCGCGGCGCTGGCCGACCATCACGGCCGTGATATGCCCTACGCCTTCAACCGCAAGGAGGCCAAGGCCCACGGCGAAGGCGGCAGCATCGTCGGCGCGCCGCTTGAAGGCGATATTTTTATTATCGACGACGTGATTACCGCCGGCACCGCGGTGCGCGAGGTGATGGACATCATCGCCGAGCACGGCGCCCGGGCCGCCGGGGTGATTATTGCGCTGGACCGTCAGGAGCGCGGCCAGGGCGATAAAAGCGCGATTCAGGAAGTCGAGGAAACCTACGGCATGCCGGTGGTGAGCATCGTCACCCTGGACCAGGTGCTTGAGTACCTGGAAGCGCACGCCGGCCCCGAGATGCAGCCCCACGCCCGGGCCATTCGCGACTACCGCGCGCGCTACGGCATCCGCTAGGCTACGACATTATCCAGGCACGGACGGCACCACGGCGCCGGCAAAGCCGTTTTGCCGCCAGGCCTCAAAGCTGACCAGCGCCGCGGCGTTGGACAGATTCAGACTGCGGTTGTTGGGCTGCATGGGAATCAGCAGCCTGTGTTCCTCGGGCAGGCTTTGGTGGGCCTCGGCGGAGAGGCCGCCGGTCTCCGAGCCGAACAGCAGCACGTCCCCCGGGGCGAAGGCGGCGTCGGTATAAAAGCGCGTGCCGCGGGTGGTCAGCGCCCACACGGTGCGCCCCTGCATGACCGCTTGAAAAGCGCTAAAATCCGCGTGCCGAGTGACGTTGGCCGCGTCGCGGTAGTCCAGCCCCGCCCGGCGCAGCTTGCGCTCTTCCAGATCAAACCCCAGCGGCTCGATCAGATGCAGTCGGCAGCCGTTGTTGGCCGCCAGACGCATGATGTTGCCGGTATTGGGCGCCATGCGCGGCTCGAACAGCGCAATCTCAAACATGTGTTTTGCCTCGTTGACCTTTCGCCTCGTTACGCAGCGGCCGATTATCGCAGCCGGCCCGTCGCCCCTGCCAGCATCGCGTGATTTAGCCCGGGCGGCCTCGCCCAAGGAGCCAGCATGAACCCCAGCATTGCCCAGCGCCTGCGCGGCCTCAACCCCAGCCAGCAGCAGGCCGTACGCGCCATCGACGGCCCCTGCCTGGTGCTCGCCGGGGCCGGCTCGGGCAAGACCAGCGTGATCACCACCAAGATCGCCTATCTGGTCAAGGAGTGCGGCATGAGCGCGCGCAAGATCGCCGCGGTGACCTTTACCAACAAGGCCGCCCGGGAGATGAAAGAGCGCGTGGGCAGCATGCTCAAGGGCCGCGAAGGCCACGGGCTGACGGTGTCGACCTTTCACACCCTGGGGCTGAATATCATCCGCGGCGAGCTCAAGGCGCTGGGCTACAAGCCGGGGTTTTCGCTGTTCGATCCCGAAGACGCCAAGGCGCTTTTGCGCGACCTGATGGACAAGGACGCCCAGGTCGACGCCGATCAGATCAACGCCGTGCAGTCGATGATTTCCAACTGGAAAAACGACCTGGTGCTGCCCGGCGAAGCGCTGTCCCACGCCGCCGACGACGACGCCCACTACGCCGCTCGGGTGTACGAGGCCTACGTGCGCCACCTGCGCGCCTACAACGCCGTGGACTTTGACGATCTGATCCTGCTGCCGGTGGTGCTCTTGCGCGACGACCCCGAGGCGCTGGCCCGCTGGCGGCGCAAAATCCACTACATGCTGGTGGATGAATACCAGGACACCAACGTCAGCCAGTACCTGCTGGTCAAGCTATTGATGGGCGAGCGCGAAACCTTCACCGTGGTGGGCGACGACGACCAGTCGATCTACGCCTGGCGCGGCGCGCGGCCGGAAAACCTGGTCACCCTGGGCGAAGATTTCTCGCGGCTCAAGGTGGTCAAGCTGGAGCAGAACTACCGCTCCACCGGCACCATTTTGCGCGCGGCCAACGCGCTGATTGCCCACAACCCCCACGTTTACGACAAGACCCTGTGGTCCCAGATGGGCGACGGCGCGCCGATTCGCGTGGTGGTCAACCGCCACGAAGAGGCCGAGGCCGAGCGGGTGGCCAGCGAGATTCTCACCCGGCGCATCAAGGAGCGTGCCGAGTGGCGCGACTTCGCCGTGCTCTATCGCGGCAACTTTCAGGCAAGGCTTTTAGAGCTCAAGCTGCAGCACTATCAGATCCCCTACAAGATGTCCGGCGGCACCTCGTTTTTCTCCCGGGGCGAGGTGAAAGACGCCATGGCCTACCTGCGCCTTTTAATCAACCCCGGCGACGACAACGCTTTTCTGCGCATCGTCAACGTACCCCGCCGGGAGATCGGCCCGTCTACGCTTGAGAAGCTCGCCAACTATGCGACGGATCGCGAGGTCTCGCTGTTCGCCGCCTGCCACGAAATGGGCCTTGAGCAAACCCTGCCCGAGCGCGCGGTGGAAAGGCTTGCGCGCTTTACCCGCTTTATCGACGCCACCCGCCGGCGCATGGATGAAGGCGACGCCATCGCCGCCATTCGCCAGATGATGACGGAGATGGACTACGAGGCCTGGCTGTACCAGAACGCCAGCGCGCCCACCGTGGCCGAGCGGCGCATGGCCAACGTGTGGACGCTGATCGACCAGCTGGAAAAGTCGCTTGACCGCTCGCCGGAAGACGATGACGCCGAGAGCACCGACGCCACGGCCACGCAAACCGACAGCGTGGAAGACGCGATTTCCCGGCTGGTGCTGCGCGATATTCTCGAACAGCAGGCCGAAGAGGACGACTCGGACCGGGTGCAGCTTCTCACCATGCACGCCTCCAAGGGGCTGGAATTTCCCCACGTGTATCTCATGGGGCTGGAAGAAGACCTTTTGCCCCACCGCAACGCCGTGGAAAACGGCACCGTGGAAGAAGAGCGCCGGCTGGCCTACGTGGGCATCACCCGCGCACGGCGCACGCTCACGCTCACCTTGGCCCGCCAGCGCAAGACCTACGGCGAGCTTTCCGACTGCACGCCGAGCCGCTTTCTCGACGAGCTGCCGGCGGAAGACCTCGACTGGGAAGGCCGGCCGGACAAGGAAGACCCGGAGAAAAAGCAGGCACGGGGGCAAAGCGCGATTGCCGGGCTGCGTTCGCTGCTGGGCTGAAACGCGCGGGCACAAAAAACCCCGCAAAGCCGGCGGCTCTGCGGGGTGGCGTACGCTACGCGTAACGCTTACTGCGACTCGGCAACCATATAGTCAACGGAGGCTTTGACCTCGTTGTCGGAAAGGCTCGGCTGGCCGCCCTTGGCAGGCATGGCGTTGAAGCCGTTGATGGAATGGTCATACAGGGTGTCTTTACCCTTGGCAATGCGCGGCGCCCACTGCTCGGCGTTGCCGGAGATCGGCGCGCCGGCGGCACCCGTGGCGTGGCAGGCCATGCAGGCCCGGTTGAAGATGGCCTCGCCGTCGATGCTCGCCCAGGCAGGCTCACCGCCGCCGGCCGCATCTTCGGCCTGAGCGTCACCGCCGGATTCTTCGCTGCCGGCGTCATCCGCCGCGGCGGTGTTTTCAGCGTTAGCGCTGTCTGCGGCGCTGTCTTTTTGTGCTGCGGCCATATCGGCCTCGCTGTCAGCCGCGTCGTCTTCTGCCGGGGCGCCTTGCGCTTCGGCCACGTCCATCACCGGCTTGACCATATAGGTCACAGCGGCGTGCATGTCCTCATCGCTTAGGCTCGGGTTGCCGCCCTTGGCCGGCATGCCCTTGAAGCCGTTAATGGCGTGATCCAGCAGGGTATCAAAGCCCTTGTCGACGCGCGCGGCCCAGTCGCCTTCGTTACCGCGTACCGGGGCGCCGGCGGCCCCGGTGTCGTGGCAGGCCGAACAGACGTTGGCATAGATGCCCTCGCCGTCCGGCGCAGCGTCGCTGCCACCGCCGCTGGCCTTGGCGCTGGGTGCCGGCGCGGCAGCGCCGCCGCAGTCCTCGCTTGCCAGACAGACATCGCCCACCGGTGCGATGCGCTCGGCAATGGCGTCTTTATCCATGGCCGCCTGGGCACCGGCAACGCATGCCAGCACACCCAGGGTCGCCAGGCCGCTTTTGATCAGTTTGCAATCCACTCTCACCACCTCGTTCGTATTATCGTCCATAACCTGCGCACAGCGGCGCCGCTGGGCAAACGGTGCAGGCCAGGTTGGGAGAACCCGATTGCTGCAGCCAAGAGCCATGACGCCCGAGCGAACCTACCGTGAGAGTATACCGGCAACGCCAAGCTCGGGAAAATCCCGGGTGGCGCTATGCCACGGATGTCGGCGGCAGCCGGCGGGACCGGCGGCGGCGAACGCGCTGGCTGATGAGGCCATAGCGCGGCCCGGCGATAAACGCCAGCAGCAAAAAACCGCCGGTCATCACCGCCATCATGCCGCCGATGGACACGTCCCAGTACACGGCAAGGAAGTAGCCGCTCACGCTTGCCGCGGTGGAAATCAGCGAACCCAGCACCAGCATCAGCCACAAACGGTCGGTAAGCAGATAGGCCGCCGCCGGCGGCACGATGGCAAAGGCGATAAACAGCACCGCCCCCACGGCGTCAAAGGCCGCCACGGCGGTGGAGCTGGTCAGCATCAACAGCGCATAGAACAAAACGCCCGGGGCAAAGCCCAGCGCCCGGGCCAGCGCCGGGTCAAAGGTGGCAAGCTTGAGCTCTTTGAAAAAAGCGCCGACAAATATCAGATTCAGCGTAAGCATAACGGCCATGGACACCACCGCCTGGGGCACGTCGTGGCCCAGCACGCTGACGGTGTCCAGCCAGACAAAGCCGATTTCTCCCAGCAGCACCGTATGGGTATCGATATGCACATCGCTTGCATACACGTTAAGCAGCAGCACGCCAACAGAGAACAGCGCCGGAAATACCAGCCCGATGGCGGCGTCTTGTTTCATGCGCTGCGAGCTTGCCAAAAGCTCGGTGAGAAACACCGTTAAAAGCCCGGTCAACGCCGCGCCGATGAGCTGCACCGGGCCGCTTTGCTGGTGGGTCAAAAGCCACACCGCCACGATGCCAAACACAATCGAGTGGCTGATGGCGTCCGACAGCATGCTGTTGCCGCGCAGCACCAGAAAAGTGCCCACCAGCGACGACGCGGTGCCCACCATCGCGCCTACCAGCATGATCTGTAGCGCGGCGTTGTGAAAAAAAGCTTCGAGCATTGTCGCCTCTATCGCGTGGAGTCAGGTCACAAAACCGGCCGGCAGCGCTTACGCTGCGTTAAACGTTGCGCTAACCCGCTGGGCCACGCGCACGCCTGCAGGCGTTAGCCGCCATTGCCGCGGCGCACGGCCCGGGGCCCGGCGGCTCAAGGTCAAAAGCCCCCGGCGGCGCAAACGATACAGCGCCAGGGCCGTAAAGGCGCTGCGGCTGAACCCGGGGCCGGGGTCGTTTTCCTCCTGCTCCAGCCGCGTTTGGTAGAGCACATAGAGGATCTGGCGGGTGTGCAGCGTCCAGCGCTGGCGCACCAGCCGCAGCGACTCCCAGAGAAGCCCGCGCCCGGGGGCGACGGCAAGCGACACCAGAACAATCGCGGTCGCGCTGAGAATAATCAGCGGCCCGGTGGCAAGCCCCCGGCCCAGCGTGCTCAGCGTGGCCCCGGCAATGCCGCTGACCACGCCTGCACCGGCGGCCATCACCACCATGCCGCCCAGATGCCGGCTCCACTGGCGGGCCGCCACGGCCGGGGCCACGATCATCGCCGCCATCAATACCACGCCGACCATCTGCAGCCCCACCACCACGGCCAGGGTAATCATGGCCGTCAGCATGATATCGATCGCGGTGACCGGCATGCCCAGGGTGCGGGCAAATTCCGGGTCAAACGTCACCAGCTTGGCCTGTTTCCACAGCGCCGAGAGCATAGCCAGTGCGACCAGGGTAATGCCGCCCATAAACCACACGTCCGAGCGCAGCGTGGCCGCCGCCTGGCCGAAGAGAAAGGCGTCCAGCCCGCCCTGGGAGGCGTTGTTCATGCCCTGGATATAGGTCAACAGCACCACGCCGACGGCGAAAAACAGGCTCAGGCAAGCGCCCAGCGCGGCGTCGGTCTTGAGCCGGCTCATGCGCGTCAGCGCCAGCATCAAAAGCGCGGCCAGCCCGCCGGTGATCATCGCCCCGACGATGATGCTGCCCATGTGGCGGCTGCCGGCCACGATAAACCCCAGGCACACGCCGGGCAGCGAAGCGTGCGAGATGGCATCGCCCAGCAGGCTTTGGCCGCGCAGCACGGCAAAGCTGCCCAGGGTACCGCTGATAATGCCCAGCAGTGCCGCGCCCATGACCACGTTTTGAAAAGTGTAATCTCCCAGAAGCGTTAGCCAGGCCATGGGTTATTTCGCTCCTTGCGCCGCGACATCGCCGACGAAGCGATGGCTGTCGTCGAGCAGCGCAATCTGGCCGCCGTAGGCGCGTCTGAGGTTGTCGCCGGTAAACACCGCCTCGGCAGGGCCTGCGGCCACCACCTGGACGTTGAGCAGCAAAAGCCAGTCAAAGTAGCGGGTCACCGTCTGCAGGTCGTGATGCACCACAATCAGCGTTTTGCCGGCGTCGCGCAGCCGGCGCAGAATGTCGATGATGGCCCGCTCGGTGGTGGCGTCCACCCCGGCCATGGGTTCGTCAAGAAAGTAGATGTCGGCCTGCTGCACCAGCGCCCGGGCGAGAAACACCCGCTGCTGCTGGCCGCCGGAAAGCTGGCTGATCTGGCGGCCGGCGAAGTCCTGCATGCCCACCATGTCCAGCGCGTCCAGCGCCTCGGCGCGTTCGCGCCGCCCGGGGCGTTTGATCCAGCCCAGCCGGCCGTAAAGCCCCATCATCACCACGTCGAGCACGGTGGTGGGAAAATCCCAGTCCACGCTGGAGCGCTGGGGCACATAGCCGATGCGCTTGCGCTGGGTTTTGTACGGCTGGCCGTGAAAGCGCACGCTGCCGGACAGCGGCACCACCAGCCCCAGAAGGCTTTTGATAAAGGTGCTCTTGCCCGCCCCGTTGGGCCCGACAATGCCGGCCATGACGCCGGCGGGAATGTCCACGTTGACGTCCCACAGCACCGGCGTGTTGTGATAGCTGACGGTTAAATGCTTGGCCGTAACGGCGGTGTTCATACTCGTTATCCCGTGCTCGTTATTCCGTGCTCTGCGGCGGCTTATGCCTCATCCACGCCCCACTGCTTGGCCCAGGCGCCAAGCGCCTCGGGCAGCGGCGCTACTTCGCCGCCCAGCGCCTTCACAATCGCCCGGGTGTTGGCGTACAGCATGCCGATGTAGGTGCCGTCGGCGGTGCCGGCCTCGCCCATGGCATCGGAGTACAGCTGGCCGCCGATTTCCACCGTATGGCCGCGCTTTTCGGCCGCGTCGATCACCGCCTGCACGGTGCGCGGATTGATGGTGCTTTCGATAAAGACCGCCGGCACTTCGCGCTCGATCACCACGTCGGCCATGCGCCGGATATCGGCAATGCCGGTTTCGGTTTCGGTGCTGATGCCCTGAATGCCTTTCACCTCGATACCGTAGGCGCGGCCGAAGTAGTTAAACGCGTCGTGGGCGGTGACCAGAATGCGCTGCTCTTCGGGAATCGAGGCAATGCCTTGCCCTACCCACTCGTGCAGCGCGTCGAGCTGCGCTGTGTAGGCCTCGGCGTTGGCGTGAATCGCATCGGCACACTCGGGGCGGGCCTTGAGGAAGGTATCGACAACGGTGTCCACGGTCTGCGCCCACAGCGAAACGTCCATCCACAGGTGCGGGTCGATGCCGTAAACGTCCTGGGCGGTCAAAAGCTCGGCGGGTTCGATAGAGGCCGGCGACACCGCCACGGTGGTTTTCTGACGCGAGAAGTTTTCCAACACCTTGCCCAGCTGGCCTTCCAGGGAATAGCCCGAATACAGAATCTGATCGGCGTCGCGCAGGGTTTTCACATCGCTGGCGCTGGCCTGATACAGATGCGGGTCCACCCCCGGGCCCATCATCGGATTGACGTTGACGCACTCGCCGCCTACTTCGCCGGCCACATCGGCAATCATGCCGACGGTAGTCACCACGTTAAGCGGCGCCTTTTGAGACTCGGCATGGGCCAGCGGTGCGGCAAGGGACAGCGCCAGCAGGGGGGCGGCGTAACGCATCTTCATGGGCAATTTCTCCTGAAAACGGGAATCCTGGAACCGGGAGTGAAGCGGGGATGGCAATGCCGAACGTGGGCCGGCACCGCCGGCGTGTTAGCCCCCAGACACAAAGTAAGCCTTGGCTAAGTTTAGAGGCGCGATCGCCCAAATACAAGACGCAGACGGACCACACCGGGCGGATGAAACGGGCCAGGGAAGGCGGGGCGGCGGCTTACGGCCGGGCGGCAAAATACGCTAAGATGGCGCCATCAGGTTTTTTCTTCTTTACTGCCAGCCGATACGTCTGATGCCTTCATGAGTCATGACCACAGCCCCCAAAGGGCACCCGCTAAAAGCGCAAGCGTAGATGCCCTGCCGCCGGTCGAGCAGCACGCGCGCCAGTACGCCACGGTGCGCCAGGCCCACGAAACCGAGCTGATCGAGGACTACGTGGAGCTGATCGGTGATTTGCTGACCCATCGCGGCGAAGCCCGGGCGGCGGACATCGCCGCGCGCATGGGGGTCAGCCAGGCCACGGTGTCGAAGATGATCCGCCGGCTCAACGAGCTGGAGCTGGTCACCAGCCGCCCGTATCGCTCGCTGTTTCTCACCGAGGCGGGTACGGCCATGGCGGCCCGCTCGCGAAAGCGCCACGATATCGTGCTGCACTTTCTGCGCGCGCTGGGGGTCGGCGACGACGCCGCGCGCATTGACGCCGAGGGCATGGAACATCACGTCAGCGACGAAACCCTCGGCATCATGCAGCGCTTTATGGCCGCCGCGCCCCGTCAGGGTAGCGACTAGCCGGCCACGTCAGTAGCGGTGGCGCAAAAGGCGCATGGCGTTGAGCGTGACCAGCACGGTAGCACCGGTATCGGCCATCACCGCAATCCACAGTCCGGTAATGCCCAGCGCGGTGGTCACCAGAAACACGGCTTTCAGCCCCAGCGCCAGCGCCACGTTGGTCTTGACGTTGACAAGGGTCGCCCGGGACAGCCCGATCAGCTCGGCGATGCCGGTCACGCGGTTTTTAAGCAGCGCGGCGTCGGCCGTTTCCAGCGCCACGTCCGTGCCGCTGCCCATGGCAATGCCCACATCAGCAGAAGCCAGCGCCGGGGCATCGTTAATGCCGTCGCCCACCTTGCCCGCCGGGCCTTCACCGTCACGCTGCCATTCGGCCACGCGCGCGGCCTTGTCCTCGGGCATCAGCCCGCCGTACGCCTCGATGCCCAGCAGCTTGCCAATGGCGGCGGCGCTTCTGGGGTTGTCGCCGCTTAGCATCACCGCGCGCACGCCCAGCCGGGCAAGCGCGGCAAGCCCGTCCCGGGCGTCTTCCCGGGGCTCGTCGCGCAGGGCAATGGCGCCTACGGCCACGTCACCTTTTACCAGCACAGCGACGGTTTTGCCGCTTTCTTCCAGGGCATGCATCTGCGCCTTTGCCGCCTCGTCAAGTACAGCAATGCGGCCGGCATAGGCCGGGCTGGCAAGCGTCAGGTCATCACCGGCTACCTGCCCGGCGACCCCGATGCCGGCCAGCGCCCGGCCGTTTTCCACTCGCGGCAGATCAAGGCCGCGCTCGCCGGCACGCGCCACAATGGCCGCGGCAATGGGGTGGCCGGATTCGCGCTCAAGCGCTGCGGCCCGGCGCAGCACATCGTCTTCGTCAGCGCTTTGCCAGGCCAGCACATCGGTCACCTCGGGGATACCCGCGGTCAGCGTGCCGGTCTTGTCCAGCGCTACCACCTTGAGTTTGCCCAGCGACTCAAGCACCGCGCCACCCTTGATCAAAAGCCCGTGCCGGGCGCCGCTGGAAAGCCCGGCGGCAATCGCCGCCGGGGTGGAAATCACCAGCGCACAGGGGCAGGCGATGAGCAGCAGCGCCAGCGCCCGATAGACCGATTCCGACCAGGCCATGCCCACCGCTAACGGCGGCAGCACGGCAAGGGCGACGGCCAGCGCTACCACCGCCGGCATGTACCAGCGGGCAAAGCGGTCGATAAACCGCGCCACCGGGGCCTTGGCGGCCTGGGCGTCTTCCACCAGGCGAATAATCCGCGCGATGGTGTTGTCTTCGGCCCGGCGGGTAACCGCCACGGTCAGCGCGCCGTCGCGGTTAACGGTGCCGGCCAGCACCTCGTCGTCTACGCTTTTATAGCGCGGCTCGGCCTCACCGTTGACCGGTGATTCGTCCAGGTGCGAGCCGCCCTCCACAATGCGCCCGTCGCAGGGGATGCGGTCGCCCGGGCGAATCAGCACCCGCTCGCCGGGCACCAGGCTGTCCGCGGCGACCTCCACCGGCTCGTCGCCGTCAAGCCGGCGCGCGGTGCGCGGCGTCAGCGCCGACAGCGCCGAAATGCTCCGCCGCGCCTGGGTGGAAGCCACGCCTTCCAACAGCTCGCCGACGGCAAACAGCACCACCACCACGGCGGATTCCGCCGCCGCGCCGATGATCAGCGCCCCGGCGGCGGCCACGGTCATCAGCGATTCAATGGTGAACACCTCACCGACCCGCAGCGCCTGCCATGCCGAGGTCACAATGGGGTAAAGCCCCACCAGCGTGGCCACCACAAACGGCGCGTCGCCAAGCCCCGGCCAGAGCAGATGCAAAACGCCGGCCAGCGCCAGCAGCGCGCCGCTGACCAGCACCAGCTGGCCCTTGGGCGTTTGCCACCAGGCCTTTTCCGCCGCAGCACTGCTTTCAGGCGATGGCGGCTCATTAGTCTTGAGCTCGTAGCCCAGCCCGCGCAGCGCCTGCCCGATGGCGGCCTCGTCGGGGGGCGTACCGGCGTCGAAAGACACCAAAAGCGTGCCCGCCGCGGCGTTGGCCTCGGCACCGGTCACGCCGGTTACCCGCGTGGCCGCCGCGACCGCCTTGCGTTCGCAGCCGCCGCAGTCCATGCCGCTTACGCGATAGCGCCGCGTCGTATCACCGGCTGATAGGGTCATCGTCATCCTCCTGGCCGTTATGTCTTGCCATTGCCTATTTTGCGCCCAACATAGAACCTAAAGCCACTATAGCTTCAATAGCCGTGAACGCGACAAACGCACAAAACACCGGAGATGACCATGCCGCACTCAGACAAACAGACGTTCGCCATCGGCACGCTGGCACGCCGCGCCGGCTGCCAGGTACAAACCGTGCGCTACTACGAACAGATCGGCCTTTTGCCCGAGCCCGCACGCAACGCCGGCAATCAGCGCCGCTACGACGGCGCCACGCTGCGCCGGCTGACGTTTATCCGCCACGCCCGGGATTTTGGCTTTTCGGTGGAGGCGGTGCGCGAGCTGCTGGGCATGGCCGACCACCCGAACATGCCCTGCGATCACGCCGACGCCATTGCCAAGCGCCATTTGGAAGAAGTGGAAGCGCGCATTGAGCGGCTTTCCGCCCTGCGCGACGAGCTGAAGCGCATGGTCGCCCAGTGCGCCGGCGGGCGGGTGGAGGAGTGTCGCATCGTGGAGGTGCTGAGCGACCACGACCAGTGCCTGTATACGGCCGCCCACGGCGGCCAGCAGGCGATTCGCTAACCCCGCCAGGCCCTTAAAAAAGCCCGGCGTTAACCCACATATGCACGCCCACGCTTGCCGCGTAGCCGAGCAAAATGGCGGGCATCCAGCGCAGGTGGACGGCAAAGGTATAGATGCCCCGGGCCTGGCCCATCAGCGCCACGCCGGCCGCCGAGCCCATGGCCAACAGGCTGCCGCCCACGCCGGCGGTCAGCGTAATCAGCAGCCAGTTGCCTTCGGCCATGTCCGGGGCCATGGAGAGCACGGCAAACATCACCGGAATGTTGTCCACCACCGCGGAAATCATCCCCAGAATCACGTTGGCCAGCACCGGGTTGCCGCCGCCGTAGAGCGTCTCGGACAAAAGGCTCAAGTAGCCCAGAAACCCAAGTCCGCCCACCGACATCACCACGCCGTAGAAAAACAGCAGGGTATCCCACTCCGAGCGCGCGATACGGCTGAAGATATCAAACGGCACCACGCTGCCCAGCTGCTCGAGCTTGCGCCAGTCGCCCCGGCGGGAGTAGCGCTCGCGCTTGCGCTCAAGCGAGCGCGGCAGGCTGCGGCGCAGGTAGTAGCCGAAAAACTGCAAAAGCCCCAGGCCGAACATCATGCCCATGGCCGGCGGCAGGTTAAGCACCGAGTGGCACAGCACCGAAATCGCCACGGTAAACAGAAAAAGCGCAACGATGCGCCGCGCACCGCGCTTGAGCCATACAGTTTCGGTCAGCGAGGCGGGCTTTTGGTTTTTGATAAAGAAGTTCATGATCAGCGCCGGCACCAGAAAATTGACGATGGCCGGCAGCAGCAGGGCAAAAAAGCCGCCGAACGGGATCTGACCTGCCTGCCACACCATCAGCGTGGTGATATCGCCAAAGGGGCTGAACGCGCCGCCGGCGTTGGCCGCCACCACCACGTTCACGCAGCACAGGCTGATGAACTTGTTGTCGCCTTCGGCGACTTTCAGCACCACCGCGCACATCAGCATGGCCGTGGTCATGTTGTTGGCCACGGCAGAAATCCAAAACGCCAGAATGCCGGTAATCCAGAAAAGCGCGCGGTAGCTGAAGCCCTTGTACACCAGCCAGGCGCGCAGCTTGTCGAACACCCGGCGCTCTTCCATGGCGTTGATGTAGGTCATCGCCACCAGCAGAAACAGCAAAAGCTCGGTGTATTCCAGCAGGGTTTCCTTGAACGCGGTTTCGGCCACGTCCGGCAGCCCCGCGCGCATGTACATCCACGCCACCAGCGCCCAGATCAGCCCCGCCGCCACCAGCACCGGCTTGGACTTGCGCATGTGCAAAATTTCCTCGCCCATCACCAGCGCATAGGCGAGGAAAAAAATCGCCACCGAGGCGATACCGGCCACCGATAACGTCAGATCAATGGGCCCGGCCTCGGCAAAGGCCAAACCGGGAAAAGTCAGTAAACAGGCAGCAAAAAGCAGCCGGCGAACCCGCAGTGAGCGGGGCCGGAAGGCGGGAGCGGTTGGGAGCATGGCACAGACCTGGGGCAAAAGAGGGCAAGAGGAGCGGCACGGGAATAATAATAAGCGCCCTAAGTAACGCCTGCAATCGTGCCGGGAAAAATACCCCTCGCCCGGCCTATAGCCAGCGCTTGCGCCGAAAAAGCCAGATCAACCCCAGCGCGATCGCCGCCATGCAGCCAAGCAGGACAAAATAGCCGTAGCGATAGCCAAGCTCGGGCATAACGGCAAAGTTCATTCCGTACAGCCCGGCCAGAAAGCTCAGCGGCACAAAAATCGCGGTGATCACCGTCAGCACCTGCATGGTGCGGTTGAGCCGGTGCGACGACAGCGACATATAGCCGTCGATTAAATCCCCGCAGATGTCGTAGTACATGCTGGTCAGGCTGTAGAGGCGCTCGAAGCGTTCGTGCACGTCGGTAATCGCATGCTCGGTGTCTTCGTTGCTGTGCGGCAAATGATCACATTCGGCGGTCAAAAGCGACCGGGTGATCGACTGGTGATAGTTGAACAGCCGGCGCATTTTCAAAAGCCGCGAGCGATAGCCGATGACCTGTTTCATCAGGGTATCGGTGCCGTTTTCCACCAGGGTGTCTTCAAGCTCGCTGAGCCGCGCCTCAAACTCGGTCAGGCTTTCCTGATAAAACCCGGCCGATAGATACATAAGGCGCAGCGCTACGTGCCCGGGCGATTTTTTCAGCAGCGCGCCGCCGTTCTGCCCCAGCATACGGTCGATGCTCATGGCCCGGCCGGGATGCAGGCTGATCAGATAGCGCTCGCCGATAAAAAAGGGAATCTGCTGGGGGTGGTAGTCAAGATCCGGATCGAAAGCGGCAAGCCCGCGGTAAATGATCAGCGTATGAGTTTCGAACGCCTCGATCTTGGGCGGATGGCGATTGTCCTTCTGGGCGTCGATAATCGCCAGCGGATGGCAGCCGAACGCCTCCAGAAGCGCCCGCTCCCGAGCGCTCGACTCGCCCTGAACGTCGATCCAGATACGGCTTTCCGGCTCGGCGTGAAAGCGCTCGATCAGTTCACTGCCGCCGGTATGCAGCGCCCCGGCGGCGGTAAGTAACAGCGTGCGAATCATGAATGTGTCTCGCTACAGATGCACAGGCCGGTGAGTGTACACGCCGACACTTGAAAAACCTCGCTGTCGTCGACAACAAGGAAGGTGTATTCAACCAGCCGCGGAGGCCAAGCATGAACACCCAACAGCACGACGCCATTCAAGACAAGGTCATCGTTATTACCGGGGCAAGCAGCGGCCTGGGCGCTGAAACGGCGCGGCACCTGGCGCATCGCGGGGCCAGGCTGGTGCTGGCGGCGCGCCGCCAGGAGCGCCTTGATGAACTGGCCGAAGAGCTCAAGGGGCTCGGCGCCGAGACCACGGTTAAAGCCACGGACGTGACCCATCGCGGCCAGGTAGAGGCGCTGGTCAAGCACGCCACCGACACCTTCGGCCGTCTCGACGTGATGATCAACAACGCCGGGCTGATGCCCCTTTCGCCGCTGGCCGAAGGCCGCATCGACGAATGGGAGCAGATGATCGACGTCAACGTAAAAGGCGTCATGTACGGCATCCACGCGGCCCTGCCGGTGATGAACCAGCAGCAGAGCGGGCATTTTATCAACCTCTCTTCGGTGGCCGGCCATGTGGTGTTCCCGGGCAGCGCTGTCTACAGCGCCTCGAAGTTCGCCGTCTGGGCGCTCGCCGAAGGCCTGCGCAAGGAGGCCGGCCCCAACATCCGCAGCACCATTCTGTCGCCGGGCGCGGTACAGAGCGAGCTGCCCCAGAGCGTGGGCCACGCAGAGACCGCCCAGCAGGTCAACGACCTCTACGAAATGGCGATACCCGCAGACAGCGTGGCGAGGGCCATCGTCTACGCCATTGAGCAGCCGGCAGACGTGGACATCAACGAGATTGTTCTGCGGCCTACCGCCCAAGAGCTGTAAACGCCGGGTCGTTCAACGCGCGGCGGCGCCTGTGGGATGGTAAAAAAGTTGGTAACAAATCACTCTTGGAAGCCTCATTTTTCGGCAAAGAATATTCATGCTAAAAAATAAAGATGGTAACTAAAACCAACGCACCTCTTCCAGAACTCAGTTTCCATACTAATAAAGTTGGTAACTTTTTATTATTTCATCACGTAATTTCCAGCTCTGAACAATGTCACCTTATATTCCGTATATGAAGGGAATCTGAAATTTCTTTTACAATCAGTAGACTATATCACTGGTAGGGTTAAGTGCTGGAAAACTCTACCTGATTACTCATGTTAATCAACCACCATCCCGTCAGTCCCTCCTATACTGATGTTATGCCCAGTACAGGAGGTGGCGTTATGGCACGCAATTCTATCCAGTTCCAACCCGACCTGTCGTGCCAGCATTTCTCAAGCAGTAGGACGCGGAAGCGCAGTGCCAAGCAGATCTCTTATCGCTAACCCATGGGGATCACTCCGACTGTGGCAACAACACTGGCTGCCGGCTGTCGCGGGGGCTCTACCAGTGCCATCGCTGCTATCATCAAACCTCGCTGACCGCCGGTACCATCTCCCATGCCACGCATCTGTCGTTGACCACCTAGTTTCTGGCCATCGTGGGCAGATCGCGATAAAGATCAGCTCAGTTAGGCTGGCCCCGGCACTGCCAATAATCAACGCCAGTACCATTCCTGTAAGTGCCTGATCCAAAATATTCGTGCATAATGGGTGCCCAAATTTCTGACAAAAAGCGGACAGAATAATGGCAAGGCGCTTCGTCGAATCACTATCTGAATCTGAACTGCACACGCTGCTTTCTGCTTATCACCATGGTGAGAAGTGCGCTCTGCGCCGTCGTGCCCATGCTATTTTGCTGAGTGATCAGGGTCATACAATCAACCAAATCAGTGAGATACTGCAGGTTCGCCGTGATGCCGTATCCATATGGCTCAAGAAGTGGGAAGTGTCGGGCCTCGACGGGTTGATCGACAAGCCACGGAGTGGACGCACACCGGCCCTAGATGATGCGGACCATCAGCGGCTACAGGAGCTGGTCGCTGAGCAACCCCATCAGCTTCGCTCCTTGCATGCCCGCTTTCAGGAAGAAACGGGGAAAATTGTTAGCCTGATCACGCTTCGTAGAGCGCTAAAAAAAACGGTTTCAGCTTCAAACGGATCCGGCATTCGCTGAAGGAACGGCGCAACGAAACGGATTTCCGCAACACCCAAGGCCTCATCAAGGTACTTCAGCAATGGGAAGATCTCGGTGACCATGAGCTCTACTATTTTGATGAATCAGGCTTTTCACAGTCGTCGTCAGTCCCTTACGCCTGGAGCCCTGTCGGCGAACCATGTGAGATAACGGCCTACTCACATAGCCGAAGGCTGAACGTGCTGGGATTCCTCAGCCGAGCGGGGAAATTGGTTTATCACACGACGACTGAGTCGGTCACCACGCAAATTGTTATCGAGGCGTTCGATCAGTTTGTGGCGCAGAAAGATCCCGATACCTTTGCTGTCGTGGTGCTTGATAACGCCAGCATGCATCGCTCCAAGGCCTTCAGGCGGAAGATACTTGAGTGGATGTCGCATCGCGTGCACCTGGTTTACCTATCGGCTTACTCACCAGAGCTGAACTTGATTGAGATACTGTGGCGGCAAATGAAGTATGCATGGTTGCCGCTGGGAGCCTATCTCTCTTTTGATCGCCTCTGTGATGAGGTACACCGCCTACTTGGTGGTTATGGCACTGAATACGCGATTAATTTTGAATAAGCACTTACCTAACCCTTTAGCTGTCGGGTCCAGTGTGATTGACAATTCGTTTGGTAAATAACTCAGACCGCTGGCTCTGCCATGCTTTCATCGCAGTAATCGGCAATTGATGGTGCAGTACTTTTTGCGAGATAAGGTGATTTTACAGCCATATATAGCGTTTGAGTGTCTGCTCCCGGTCTTTCCTGAGGTATACGTCGAGTCGCCAGCACATCGCTGATGGGTTCGTAGCTCTCCCTCTCTGAGCTAGATAAGGCCGCCATGGCCGCAGAACAGCGCATCGTTGCCATTTACTGAGCCTTAACTGGCTGAAAACACTTCGGCCTGCGCCCGGCTCCAGCTAAAGGTGTCAAGACCCTATTCACATGACCGATGGCCTTTGCAAATCACTCTGGGCGCTCTTCGCCTGCGTTATTCCCCCAGGCCTCGGAGAATGACTGCTCCTCCAGACCCTCGAAGCGGTCCGTCACATAGCGGCTGTGACAGGCCACGCAGGATTCGGTCATGCGGTTGAAGGTATTGACCTGAGCCTGAGTATTCTGCTGTTTGCCCGCTTCGGCCAGAGACGCCGCCAGTTGATGGAAGCGCGTGTCCATCTGCAGAAACGCCTCGGGAACCGCCGCCTTCAAGTCCTTACGGTCCTGTTTGGTCAAGGACTGTTCCAGAATGAAGCTGTCGTGAATGGCCAGGCCCTTCTGCGCCACCTCATCATGCCGTCCCTGGATGATAGCGCTATAGGTCTCCTGCATCGCCGCCTCGACCTCGACCATCTCCTTGACCAGCAGCCCACGCAGCTTCTCGGTCAAATCAGGACCTACCGGCTGCGCCGCGAAAACGGTAGCGCTCAATGTCAGGCCAGCCAGCGCGGCAGCCGATACAATGATGCGGTGTGTCTGTCGTTTACTCATGATCTACCTCACGGTCACGTTGATTTGCTTGCATTCACCGGGCAGCACATCGAAACGTCTCAACTCGCCTCTCTTGCCTAAAGCCTGGCGTCGGACGCAGCTTCCTCTACCCTTGCCCAGCCCAGGTCGTCGAAGATCACATAGAGTGCCGGAATCACTACCAGCACCAGCACGGTGGAAGTCAGCAGGCCAAACACCACCGCAATGACCAGCGGCTGCACTGCCGCCGCCTGGGCGCTGGTCTCGGCCAGCAGCGGCAGGAGCCCGGCGATGGTGGTGCTCGTCGAAATCAGGATGGCGCGCAGGCGGTCGCGGCTGGCCTGGCCCGCCGCGGCGATGGCGGATTGCCCCGCGGCGCGGTAGCTCTTGATGAAGTGAATCAGCAGGATGGCGTTGTTGACCACGATGCCGGCCAGGGACGCCGCGCCGATCATCGAGGGCATCGACAGATAAAAGCCCATCGCCACATGGCCCCAGAGCGCGCCGACGAAGGCCAGCGGGATCGACAGCATGACAATCAGCGGTTCGACATAGCTTCTGAACTGGAAGGAAAGGATGACGAAGATGCCGAGCAGACCGATCAGCAGCGCGCGCCGGATCGAGCCGCCGGTCTCCGCGGAGCGGGCGACCTGACCCTCGAAAGCGACCGCCACCTGGGGATGGCGCGTCTGGAAATCGGGCAGCCAGTGCCGGCGAATATCGTCGACAACCGCCTGGGCATTGGCCAAGGTCGCATCCACGTCGGCGGTCACGGTAGCGGTACGCTGGCCATCGACCCGAGTGATCCGCGCCCAGTCCCGGGCCTTGTCGATGTTGGCGACGACTTCAAGGGGCACTCGGCCTCCCCCCGGAAGCTGCACGGTCAGATCCTGAAGGTCATCCAGGCTCTGTCGATCCTGCTCGGCATGGCGCACCAGGATGTCCACGTCCCGCTGGCCGATGCGCAGGGTGTCGCTGATTTGCCCGAGCATGGCGGCGCGCAGCTGCGCGGCGATCTCTTCGGCGCTCAGCCCCAGCCCGTGGGCGCCTTCGGCCAGCGACAGGCGGCGCTCGGGCTTGCCGGGCCGCAGGTCATCGATGACGTTGTAGACGCCCGCATAGCCGGCGAGATGCTCGCCGAGCTCCCGCGAAGCGGTCTTCAGCCCAGCCAGACTCTCCCCCTGCAGACGCACCTCGATGGGAATGCCCGCCGGCCCGAATCCCGGCTCTTGAATAATCAGGCTGAGCAAGCCGGGAATATCGCCGATCTCCTTCTGCCAGGCCGCGGTCAGCTCATTCAGGCTCAGGCGGCGCCGCTCGGCGCCAAGCAGATCGACGATCAGCGTGGCCACATGGGCACCGGCCTCGCGAGCGCTGGGATTGTGGTTGAAGCGTACCTGAACGGCGCGCACCAGGGGCGTCTCATCCGGCTGCTCGGGGGTCAGCCGCTCGTCGATCTCGCGCAGGGCGTTCTCAACCCGGGAAGCCACCGCCTCGGTGCGTGATAATGGCGTGCCCTGGGGCATCAGGATGCGTGCTTCGAGCACGTCGCCATCGATCTCGGGCATCGCCTCGCTGCCGATATGGCCGCCGGCAAGATAGCCGCCGGAGCCCAGCAGCAGGATCAGCACGCTGCCCAGCAGGGCGTAGCGCCAGCGAATCGCCGCCTCGACCAGGCGTCCGACGCCCTCGCGAAAGCGCTCGAAACGGCGCTCGAAGCCGGCGCGCAGCCGTGACGGCTCGGCCTGCAGGCGATGAAGACTGCCCTTCAGATGATGCGGCAGAATGAAGAAGGCTTCGATCAGACTCGCCGCCAGGGCAGCAATCAGGACGACCGGCAGCACCTTGAGCACCTCGCCCATCTCGCCGACCAGAAAGGCGAGCGGCACGAAGACCGCCGCCGTGGTCAGAAACGACGACACCACCCCGGGGAGTACGCCCCGGGTGCCCGCGACTACCGCTTCCAGCGGCGTCGCGGCCTTCCGAGCCTGAGTGGCGATGTTGTCGGTGATCACGATGGCATCGTCCATGACGATACCGATCGCCA
The DNA here is from genome assembly GCF_055379665.1 of Halomonas cibimaris. Taxonomy (NCBI): domain Bacteria; kingdom Pseudomonadati; phylum Pseudomonadota; class Gammaproteobacteria; order Oceanospirillales; family Halomonadaceae; genus Halomonas; species Halomonas cibimaris. Next base: position 1,088,645 of record NZ_AP043828.1, on the reverse strand, counting down.
TCAGCAGCCCCACCAGGGTGATCATGTTGAGCGTCAATCCGGCCAGTCCCATGACCGCAAAGGCGCCCAGGAAGGCCACCGGCAGGCCCAGTACCGCCCATAGCGCCAATCGCGGCCGAAAGAACAGGCTCATCACCAGCACCACCAGCGCAAACCCCATGACGCCGTTTTCGACCAGCATCTGCAGGCGGTCGCGCACGATGCTGGTCATGTCCTGGGTCAGGGTCAGCGAAACATCGCCGTCCAGGCGCTGGCGCTCGCTTTCGGCTACCGCCTGCAGACCCTTCATCACGTCCAGGGCATCGTCGCGCAGGGTCTTGTGCACCTCCAGCACCAGGGCGCGCTGGCCGTCGAACCAAACCTTCTCCTCCTCGCGCTCGGGTGTCTCCCGCAGGGTGGCGATCTGGCCCAGGGTCAGATCGCCCCCGTCGGCGCCGGAGACGACCACCACATCCTGCAGCTCGCGCAGGGAGTGGCGCTGGTCGGTGAAGCGCAGTTGGATATCCTGGCTCGAGGTTTCCAGAATGCCCAGCGGCATGTCGATATTCTGGCGGGAAAGGGTCGCCGCCAGCTCGCTCGCCGAGAGGCCGTACTGCCCCAGCACCTGCTGGGGAATCTCGATCTGCCACTGGCGCTGGGAAAGCCCCTGGATATCGACCCTGGCCACGCCGGGCAGGCGCAGCAGCCGATCCTCCAGCGTCTTGGCATAATCCTCCAGACCGGACAGCGACATGTCGCCGCCCACCGCCACCGCCGCCACCAGATCGCTGCGGTGCAGCTCGCGCACGACCGGCGGGTCGGCGCGTTCGGGGAAGTCGGTGATGGCTTCAACCTCGGTAGAGATATCGTCCAGGAAGCGGCCGATATCACCATCGTCCTCCATGGTGGCCGTGGCGCTGGCCAGATTGTCCTGGGCCACGCAGACGAACTCGTCAAGGAAGTCCACGCCGGTCAGCGCATCGTGAAGGCGACGACAGATCTGATCCTCGACGTCCGCGGCGGTAGCGCCGCGATACTTCACCTCGATGCCCACCTCGCCGGGCCGGTAGTCGGGAAAGGTCTCGCGCTTGAGGTTGGGAACGGCGAACAGCCCCACCGCCAGCAGCAGAATCAATAACAGATTGGCGGCGGTGGGATGACCGGCGAACCAGCGAATCATGACTTCTCTCCCAACGCCTGGCGACGAAGACGCCGTGCCAATTCCTCATCGCGTCGCGGATCGATCGCCATGCCGTTGATGGCCGGCACCAAGTCGTCCACGATCACGCTGTCACCTTCCTCGAGCCCTTCCGTCACCACCGCCAGATCGTGCTGTTCGAAGGCGACACGCACCGGTCGGCGCACGAGGTGCTGATCGCTATCGACCACGTAGACTTCACCCTGATGCACCGCCGTCGCCGGCACCACCATCCGCGGGTTCGGCGCTCTGGACGCCAGCCGTACCTGCACGTACATGTCGCGCACCAGCGCAGGCTGCGTCAGCGGCGCCACCTGCCGGTAGGGCTCCTCGACCCGCACCACGACCCGGGCGGTGCGGGTGGCCGGATCCAGGCCGTTGGCGATGCGCACGACCCGGGCCGGCCAGCGCGCGCTCTTCCCGGCGACCAGGGTCACCTCGGCATCGATGGCGGAGAAATCCAGCCGCTGGGCAATGTCCAGGATCCCGTCTTCGGCATCGCGAACGGTCTGGGTGCCGAGCAGGCGGCGCAGCATGTCCATCGGCACCTGGGCCACCACCTCGGCGGCCTCGATGCCCTCGGCGCGGAACAGGCGCTGACCGGCGTTGATGTACTGATGCAGCTCGGCCTCGACCTCGCCCAGGCGCAGGTCATAGGGCGCTTCGAAGCGCGTATCCTCGAGATCACGGCGCGCCTGATCCAGGCGCGTGGTCGTACGCTCGACTTCCGCTTCCAGGCGCTGGCGGCGCGAAGGGATGAGCTGCAGCTCGTTTTCCAGCGACTGCACGGTCTGACGCTGGGCCAGGGTCGCGCGCCGCTCGTCGCCCAGCCGCGAGCGGGATACCGAGCCGCTGCTGGCCAGGCGCTGGATGCGCGCCAGCTCCTGCTCCGCCAGCTCCAGGCGTTCACGCTCCAGGGCGACCAGGTGCCGGGTATTCTCCGCTTCCCGCTTCAGCTGCGCCTGCTCCGCGGCAAGGCTGGCCAGCTGCGCCTGGGCCTCGGCTTCGGCCAGCCGATAGCGGCTGGGATCGATCTCCAGCAGCAGGGTGCCCTCTGCCAGTAGCGTGCCGCTCTCCAGATCCTCATGGCGTTCGACGACACGTCCCGGCACGTTGGCAGTGGCGTCCCAGGTGCGGGCGGGCCGCGCGGTGCCGTAGCCCCGCGCCTCGACGACGAAGGGTAGCGACTCGACCGCAACGACGCGCACCGTGGGTATCCTCAAGGCGTCCTTGCCGCGCGAGGGTGTCTGGCGATTGATGACGAAGACCACGATCAGCAGGATACCAATCGCCAGCCCCAACGCGATCAGCAGGCCACGCCCCCAACGCTTGAGTCGCGAGCTCATGTCTCCTCCCTGGCCTGGACGGCGCGTCGATAGAGCAGAAAGGCCTCGGGCGCCTGTTCAGCAATGCGCGCGACATCGTCGTCAATCAGGGATTGCACCACCAGCCCCTGCACGGTGCCGATGAACTGGGTGGCCGCCGTCTCGATATTCAAGTCAGCACGCAACTCACCGCTTGCCCTGCCCTCTGTCAGAATGGCCGCGAGTCGTTCGCGGTATTTGGCAAGCATGGAGCGTAACAGTCGTGTGGCATCTGTCGGCTCCGCGTGCTGCAGCTGCCCGAATATCAGACGCGGCACCCCGGGATGCTCGACAATGAAATCGGTATGCGCCATGAACATGGCCTCCAGGGCCATCAACGGCGTCGCGCGGCGGTCGACGGCTGCATCCAGACGCCGCATGAGTCGCTCGGTGATCCAGGCCACGACCGCCTGCCACATCTCGTCCTTGCCGGTGAAATGACGAAACAGCGCCCCCTGGGTCACGCCCATGCGTGCAGCGATGGCGGCCGTGGTGATGCGAGCGGGGTCCTGTTCAGCGCACAGCTCCACCATGGCACGCACGGTCCGCTCCTTGCGTTCTTCCGCGGGTAGATGATGGGTTCTTGCCATGAGCATCTTCCAAAAGATAGTAATCAGTTACTATCTTAATTTCGAAAAGCTCTTTTTACCAGCAGGATGTGTCGGGCACTACCTGTATGATCCTGCTCCTATTTCTCGGGATACTATTTTCTTGGGACCCTATATCCTGGGATCCTGCATCCATCCAGAGGTCAATAAATGTCTTCACGATAGCGTCCCCGGGCCTTGAGCGTCGCCACGTCCATGCCTAGCGGCGCGATGACCTCGTTCAGCGCCGCCATGACGCTTGCCGCCATGTCTCGGCCACCGCAGACTAGGATCTGCGCGCCCTTCTCGATCAGCTGGCGCAGTTCCGCGCCATCCACGGCAATCTTGTCCTGCACATAGGCACCCTCATCGACGCGGGAAAAGATCGCGTTCAGCGACCAGAAACCCGTATGCCGCGATGCAGAGGCTGGCGTGATGGTGAAAGCCTCGCCAGTTGCGCCCCTCATAGTGACCCAAGCCGAACTCCTGCTTGAGCTCCTGATAGTGGCGCTCGATTTGCCAGCGCGCCTTGGCGATGGCCACCAGCATCGTCAAACGCGGTTGGCATGTCCCAGCCTGGGGGTTAGGTCGTCAAGGTAGGCATTGAAGACTATGCCGAGAAAGCCATCAGGACGAGGAAGGATCGTGCCACTCAAGTCGCACCTCCAACCCCCCTCGCTCATGGTTTCGCAACTTCAACTCGGCATGCTGTCGTTTCGCCAACGCGACGGCGATCGATAGTCCCAGGCCGCTACCGCTGATACTCTGCGACGAGGCACGTCGAAAACGCTGGGTCACGGATCCCAGTAAAGCCTCGGGTATTCCCGGGCCGGTATCGCGTATGATCAGCTGGAGTCCCTGGGGCACCTTGTCGAGGGAGACCGTGACGCGGCCTTCATCCGGCGTATAGCGCATCGCGTTGTCCAACAGGTTGCGTATGAGGATGCCAAGCTCGGTGGCATTGGCCGTCACGTAGCATGGCTCTTCCCTGGCGCGAGTAGTCCCGGCTATTTCCAACGTCTGTCCGCGCGACTCGGCCAACGGCCAAAGTTCCGCCGCCAGGTCTTCCACCAGCAGCCCTACATCAATCTTCTCGACATTATGCTGCTGACGCTGGTCCAGGCGTGCCAATATCAATAGCTGCTCGACCACGCGCTGTAATCGCTCGATACCGATCCTGGCCTTATCCAGCGATGCCGCTTCACCCTCGACGGCGTTATCCAACTGGATCTTCAGTCCGGCCAAGGGCGTGCGCAGTTCGTGAGCGGCGTCGGCGGTAAAGCGGCGCTCCTTTTGCAGAGCTTCACCGAGCCTGGTGATAAAATCGTTGAGGGCGCGATGCAGCCCGTCAAGCTCCCGCGGTACCGATAGACTGATGGGGCTCAGGTCCGTTTGATCCCGGCCACGTACCTGTCGTGACAATTGTTCAATGGGCGTGAGTCCGCGACGAATCGCGCGCATCATCAGCCACAGTGCCAGTGGCATCATCAACAGCATCGGCCAGAGATGGTTGATCGTGATGCGGTTGACGATGGACTGATGGAAGCGCTGCTGGAGACCGATACGCAGCCAAGTCTCGCTGTTGCTATCAAACAGGCTGAAGACTCGCCAGCGCCGACCCTCGTAGTCGACCCAGCGAAAACCTTCTTCTCGCGGCGCGGGGAAGGCGGACGTTTCGTGCCAGCGAGGCCCCATCATGAGCGGGCGGCCCTGCGCGTTCCAAAAGCCCAGGCCCACCTTTTTTTCTTCATGATGGAAAAGGGCGGCTGCCGACGTCTGCGCTGTCGTATCAGTTAGCAGGTCGTCATACAGCTGCGCCGGATGGTCTGGCTGGCTCAGCTGCCGAGACAGTGCACGGTATACCTCGGTATTGGGTGAGTCTGGTAGAAAAGACGCCATGATACGCGCCTCGAGGCTAAGCTGAGCGTCAAGAATTTCTTCAAGCTCGTGCTGGGAAATCAAGTACGCCGCGACAACGGACAGCGCGCTAACCGCTATCAGGGTAATGGCCAACGTGCGGACCAGATATCGGCGTATTGAAATCATGTCGCCCGGCTGTCCAGGCGATAGCCGATACCACGCACGGTGGTAATCAGTCGCTTGTCAAGTTTCTTGCGCAAGTGGTGCACATGAACCTCCAGAGCGTTGGATTCCACTCCCTCACCCCAACCGTAGAGCAGGCTTTCCAAGCGAGTGCGCGAGAGGACTTTATCGGCATGGCGTACCAGCTCGAGCAGCAAGGCGTATTCGCGCCGCCTCAAGTCAACTTCCTGGTCACGCCAGGACACTTTGTGGCTGGCCTCATCAATTAACAGATCGCCAAGCTTAAGTTCGCAAGAGCTGTGACCGGAGGCGCGCCGAGTCACGACCCGCAAACGGGCCAGCAATTCCTGCAAATCAAAAGGCTTGAGCACGTAATCGTCTGCTCCGGCATCCAGTCCGCGAATGCGTGACTCTATCGCATCTCGCGCGGTCAGAATCAGCAAGGGCACATTGCTTGTGCGGCGTACGCTCGCCAGCACCTCCAGGCCATCGATATCCGGCAGTCCCAGATCCAATATCACCGCCGAGAAGTCTTCGTTTTCCAGAGCGGTTAGGCCCTCGCGTCCTCGAGAAAGCCAGTCAACCACATAGCCTTGGCGCTCTAGGGCACATTTGACACCGTCTCCCAGCAGGGAATCATCCTCTATCAGCAGTATGCGCATTGTCTATCCTCACGAGTCCTGACTCGATTATCGGCTAGCAGGCTTAAGATTTGCTTAAGCATGCATTATGCGTTGTTCTCTTTTGTCCTGTCTGCATGAAGAGCCTCGTCATATATCCCCCATGACCTGTCATCATCTTGTAGTGATCCACTATTTTCGGACAGTACGTTAAATCTTTTCCTCGGCCGCCATAGGCGATATATCATCGTTGAAAGCATGGGGTTATTGCCGATTGTAGTAGCCCATCAGGTAGTCACCGATATCCTGACGTGCCTTGTGCAGATTCGTGTATCTCAGCGCGGGCACTCATTCCATTTTCAGACTACGGAACAACCGCTCCATCGGGGCGTTATCCCAGCCGTTGCCACCACAGCTCATGCTTTGCTGCATTCGGTAACGCCATAGCCGCTGACGGAACGACCGGCTGGCATACTGGCTATCCTGATCCGAGTGGAATATAAGGCCTTCTGGCCTACCGCGCGATCTCCAGGCATGATCCAGCGCCTTAATGACCAACGCTGCATAGAGGTCTCATGACCAGAACACAGTGCCGCCCCCCCGTTCATTACCCCACGATGCTCCCAGGAATGTAGCGAGGAAGAGATAGGGCCTAAGCTGACGTTAAGTAACGCCGGTTAGTCTGAAGGAGACAGTCTTTTAGCCTGAGGAGCCTATATATGACCATGCTTGCTTATTCAATTGGCTCGCCGGTCGGTCAGCGACTTCAATGTGAAAATCTTCTTATGTTGCCTATTGCGATATTGGCGCTGCTACACGGTGCCATGTTCACGGCGGGCACTGTCTATGGCGAATTACTGATGTTGGCTATGCTTGCCAGCCTCGGCTCCCTTCGGCTTGCCGCGTCGCCCAATACATCCCAGCTAGCAGATGACTTACAAGTCTTAGCCATAGCCGCGCTCGTTACCATCGCTATGCTGTACGTACTAGCCTAACCCGACTATGGCGACCAAGCCCCGTGCCTCCGAAGTTTATGTCAATTTGTCCCCTCTCATTCGATTGTGCATCGCGGTACGGCGCCCACTGAGAGACATATCGTCTAACAACGGATGATGCGGTCCTCACAGCTGCCGTATCAACTAGAAGCATAGGATCGGTTGTAAGTCTTCGTCGTTAAGGTTCGCGTCAGATTAGCGTGTTTCGATGACGGGTATGCCAACCAGCATGCACCCTGAATCAACGAGGAGAGCTACCATGAAAATCCGTCATTTCGTCGCCAGCGCCGCCCTGCTGTTCACCACTGCCGCTGTCGCGGGCCCGCAATGCACCGAGGCGCCGGAGTCCGAGTGGACGTCCCAGGGCGCCATGCAGCAGGAGCTGACCGATCAAGGCTACACCATCGACGAGTTCAAGGTGACCGATGGCAACTGCTACGAGATTTACGGCGAGGACAAAGAAGGTGTGAAAGTCGAGATCTACTTCAACCCAGTCAACGGCGAGGTCGTAAAGGAGTATCGCAATGACTGACACCCCGAAAGCGAGCGCCGTGACCCGGGACAACCGGGTCAAGGTCTGGGATCCGGCGGTGCGCGTCTTTCATTGGAGCCTAGTGGCGGCGTTTGCCGTCGCCTACTTCACTCCGGACAGCAACCGCGACATCCACGAATGGTCCGGCTATGTCGCCCTAGGGCTGGTGTTTTTTCGCCTGGTCTGGGGCGTGATCGGCAGTCGTCATGCACGCTTCAGTGACTTCGTGTCGGGCCCCAAGCGCCTGAGCGACTATCTGCGGCGCGCCCTGAAAGGACAGGAGCCGCGCTATATTGGTCATAATCCTGCGGCGGCGATCATGATCCTTTTCCTGCTCGCGGCCGTCGGTGTGATCGGCGTCAGCGGCTGGCTGCTGACCACCGACTGGGGATGGGGCAGCGAGACGATCGAAGAAGTGCACGAGATAGCGGTGAACATCACCCTTGTGGCGATCGCGCTGCACGTGGCGGCGGCGATCTACGAAAGCGTGCATCATCGAGAAAATCTGGTTCGTTCCATGGTGACCGGTCACAAACGGCGTTGAGCAACGGCATCTGTAATAGGAGGCATCAATGACTTATCACGATACTCGCCGGCGTTATGGCGCTGTCAGTCTTTTGTTTCATTGGGCGATGGCGCTTCTCATCATCGCCCAGTTCATGGCGCTCGGCGGCTACATCAATGACGGTGAACACTGGATCGGCAACACCATCGTTCCTTGGCACGTCGATATCGGGCTGCTACTGCTCGTTCTGGTGTCACTGCGGGTCCTCTGGATGCTGGGGCAGCGGGAACATCGCCCAGAGCTCCGCGGTCGTCATGCCATGCAGCTGATGGCGAAAGGCGGGCATCTCTTGCTCTATGTTTGCATGATACTGATGCCGGTGACGGGCATTCTGATCATGGTGGGCGAGGGCCATTCCCTGGGGTTTTTCGGCCTCCAGCTTCTCGCCGAGCGCGAGACGGAAATGTCCTGGGCGATCATGCTAGGCGAATCGCACGCGCCGATTTCCTGGCTATTCGTGGCCCTGGTACTCGGCCATTTGGGAGCGGCGCTGTATCACCATTTCGTCAAACATGACGATACGCTCCAGCGCATGACTGCAAGATCGTCGCTGCGGAGTCCGAATAACGGAACAAAGTAACCCCCTCTGTCAGCTTAGTTGTCCAGTTGGCGATTTCGCCTGAATTAACCTCAGAATGGGCAGCATAGGATGGTTCATGCCACATTATTCCGAGGAACGCAAGGCCGTAGTGCTAAAGCAATTGTTGCCGCTAGACAACCGTAGTGTGGCGTCGGTCGCCGCCGAAGCAGACATCGAGGATCAACCCTGTATGGTTGGCTGAAAACATGCCGACAACAAGGAATGTCTGTGCCTGGCAAGCGTAAAACCGGAGACGAATGGTCGGCCGATGCCAAGTTGGCCATGGTGATTGAAACGGCCCCCATCAGAAGCCGAGATGGGCGCCTACTGCCATGAAAAGGGGCTCTTCGTCGCTGGATGTGGAATTCGCCCCTGAGCCGGGCCAGGATATGACCTCCACATGGACAGGAGATAGAGCATGGACGGCACTCAGATTCTACCCCTCGGCCTGGGCCTTGAAGCGCTCTGGGTTCTCAAGGACCAGCACCTGGATACCGCCGTGTCGCCTCATCGCCTGGACCCCTATGTCGAGGCTGAGCGAGGCAGCCTCTACCCTTACCCGGAGTACGGCCAGGCCTGCCCGGCCCATGACTTCGCCGACAAGACCTGGCGGCATCTGAACTTCTTCCAGCACCACTGCTATCTGCATGCACGCGTCCCAAGTGCCAAGAGCATGGTGTCAAGCGCATCGAGGTGCCCTGGGCACGGCCCGGCAGTGACTTTACCCTGTTGTTCGAGCAGGCTGCCATATCGCTGATCAAGGAGATGCCGGTGCTGGCCGTCTCCCGGCAGCTGGAGATTGCCGACAAGCGCCTGTGGCGCATCGTGCACTACTATGTGGGACGGATGCTGTCCGAGGTCGCGGCTACCGGCCTGGATGAGACGGCCTCACGACGCGGCCAGCGCCATGTCACCGTGCTCCTTGACATGCAGCGTCCTCAGGAGCCGGTGATCTGTGCTGTGCCTGGCCATGGCAAGCCGCCATCGAGGCCTTCAGCGCCTTCCAGGCGGCGACCCGGACAACGTGGTCGAAGTCGTCTGTGACATGTCCCAGGCCTTCCTGAGTAGCGTGGCCGAGCACCTGCCCAGCGCCGAAATGACGGTCGACTGGTTCCACATCGTGCAGACTTTCACCAAGGCCCCTGGACGAGGTCCGCAAGCGAGAGCGCCGCCAACAAACTCATCCCAAGGCACTGCGCTGGGCGGTGCTGAAGAACACCGAGGCCGGCAACCTGACAGCCAACCAGGTCACCGCCCTCCAGGAGCTAGTAAGTGACCGTAGCGCCACGGCGGAAGCCTGGATCATCAAGGAGAAGCTGAGGTGGATCCAACAGGCGCCGACGCCACGAGGCGCTCGCTGGCGGATCACCCACTACCTGAACGTGATGCGCGTTGCAGTGGCCGACAACGCGCTCCTGAAACCGATGGCGAAAGCCCTGAATACGCTGGAACGAGATGCCGAGCAGGTGGTAAGGCGCTGGCTCTCCGGCCTGACCAACCGCACCTGGAAGGCATGAACGGTCTGTTCCTGGCCGCCAGGTCACGTGCACGCGGCTATCGGAACGAGGCCAACTTCATCGCCATGATCTATCTGATCGGTAGCCCTGTGGGGCGCATGCTGAATCACACTCAATCCACATGAAGTGACGAAGAACCCAAAAGAGCCGTCAATCACGCGGAACCCGACAGCTAATATCTTGAGTCGCTCGTTACTCAACGTGTTTTATCTTTGAGCTGGGGAGGAGGCATTTGGTATAACTTTGGCTCCAGACAATAGTGTCTCATAAAAATCCGGCGTATTGGCAATGCGAGAAGTTGAGTTAATTGTAATTAAATATTTAAACCCATTTTTTTAATAGCATCTTTAGCAGATGATATTGAATTCAAACAATAAGCGCAGCACCTGCAGTATCCAAGGCTCCTGAGTATTCTCCCAGAAACACCTGTGCGGGTGTCCGATAGCCGAGTGTTTCCCGGACAGTCTGCATCGTGCACAGGAGTTCTGAACAATTTCGAGGATCGTGCAGAGGTCTGCTGACACGTTTCGTTAACAAATCCGCTGCACACCGGATGCCTCACCCGATGAGCTAGCGCAATCGTCTCCCGATAATGATCACTGGGCAAACTCGTCGTGCAAACGTTCCAGAGACTCCGGGACTCGCTTCCCATAGGTTGCCAGCGCAAGCAGAACGGCGCGCCCGTCCGAAGGACTGCCGGGATGGTTTCTGACAGGCAGGCAAGAAGTGCGAATCCCTCTCACCCGCCTATTAATGACCTGGATCATTTTTTTGCCGCCGGGAAGTACCTAGACTCCATAGGCACAACATATGGTGTTTTTGTTTATGCTTGATACCATATATAGAAATCCGGTCAGTGAAGGAGTGCTCCATGGAAAGCCCGCAGCCTGGTACCGTCGGGGTGGCATCGACGATCAATGAATATCTGCAGCGCGCCGACTGGCGCGTCAATGCCAACGCCAATCAGGGCTATTCCCTGGGCGGGCTGATTCTCAACGCCTCGGGCAAGCTGATCGCCAACTACTGGCTGGACGAGGTCTACCCCGCCGCGGTGGGCGACGCCCATCGCGAGGGCGACCTGCATATCCACGATCTGGATATGCTCAGCGGCTACTGCGCCGGCTGGTCGCTGCGCACCCTGCTGACCGAAGGCTTCAATGGCGTGCCGGGCCGGGCAGAGAGCGCGCCGCCCCGGCACCTTTCCAGTGCCCTGGGGCAGATGGTCAATTTCCTCGGCACCTTGCAGAATGAGTGGGCCGGCGCCCAGGCGTTCAGCTCTTTCGACACCTATCTGGCGCCCTTCGTGCGCCTCGACCGGCTCGACTACCCGGCAGTGAAGCAGGCGGTGCAGGAGTTCATCTACAACCTCAACGTGCCCTCGCGCTGGGGCAGCCAGACGCCGTTCACCAATCTGACCTTCGACTGGGTCTGCCCGGCGGACCTGCGCGACCAGGTGCCGGTCATCAGCGGCCAGGAGCAACCCTTCACCTACGGCGAGCTGCAGGCCGAGATGGACCTGCTCAACCGCGCCTATCTGGAGGTGATGGAGGCAGGGGACTGCCGCGGCCGGACGTTCACCTTTCCGATCCCCACCTACAACATCACGCACGACTTCGACTGGCACAGCGACAACGCCGAGCGGCTCTTTGCGCTAACCGCCAAGTACGGCCTGCCGTACTTCCAGAACTTCCTCAACTCGGACCTGGAGCCGCACATGGTGCGTTCCATGTGCTGCCGGCTGCAGCTGGATCTCAGCGAGCTGTTCAAGCGCGGCAACGGCCTGTTCGGCAGCGCCGAGCAGACCGGCTCGCTGGGCGTGGTGACGATCAACTGCGCACGCCTGGGCCACCGCTTTGCCGGTGACCGGGCGGGGCTCTATGCCGAGCTGGACCGGCTGCTCGAGCTGGGCCGCGACAGCCTGGAGATCAAGCGCGAATGCATCCAGAAGTGGATGGACGGCGGCCTTTATCCCTACAGCCAACGCTACCTGGGCACGCTGCACAATCATTTCTCGACCCTGGGGGTAAACGGCCTCAACGAGATGGCGCGCAATATCAGCGACGATTACTACGATATCGCCGACCCTGAGGGACAGCAGCTGGCGGTCGAGGTGTTGGAGCATGTGCGTGAGCGGATGCGTGAGTTCCAGGAGAGCACCGGTCACCTCTACAACCTGGAGGCAACCCCGGCCGAGGGGACCACCTACCGTTTCGCCAAGGAGGACGCCAAGCGCTTTCCCGGTATTCTGCAGGCCGGGACGGCCCAGGCGCCTTACTACACCAACTCCAGCCAGCTGCCGGTAGGCCATACCGACGATCCCTTCGAGGCGCTGATCCACCAGGATCCGCTGCAGACGCGCTATACCGGCGGCACCGTGCTGCATCTCTACATGCGCGAGCGGCTCTCTTCGGCCAGCGCCTGCAGGAAGCTGGTCCACACCGCTCTATCGAGCTTTCACCTCCCCTATCTCACCGTGACGCCGACCTTCTCGATCTGTCCGGTGCACGGCTATCTGGCCGGCGAACACGAGTTCTGCCCGAAGTGCGACGACGCCCTTCTGGCACAGCGCGCCTCCCAGGCCGATACCCCGGCCTGAGGCATTGCCGACCCGTGAACGGGTCATCATCGTAAAGAGGAGCTTTTCATGAACCACTCCACCGAAACCCTGCCCACCGAACAGCGTCAGCGCTGCGAAATCTGGACTCGGGTGATGGGCTATCACCGCCCGGTCAGCCAGTTCAACCACGGCAAGCAGTCCGAACACTACGAGCGCTGCCACTTCCGGGAGCACGCCACCACCCGTTAAACCCACCACCACGCCGGACGCCTGCGGGCGTCCGGTCGGAATTTGCCGCTATGTCCCCCATTGAATCCCGTCGGCCGCAGTTGCCTGTGGCCGGCCTGACACCCATGACCACCCTGGACTATCCCGACCACCTCGCCTGCGTGGTTTTCCTGCAGGGCTGCCCCTTGCGCTGCGGCTACTGTCATAACCCGCAGATGCTCGAACCGAGAAAGGCCAAGCCCGATGAGTGGGCGGAGATCGAGGCCTTCCTTGACAGGCGCCGTGGCTTGCTGGAAGGCGTCGTGTTCAGCGGCGGCGAGCCTATGCTGCATGCTGATTTGCCGCTGGCCGCCGCGCGGGTTCGCGCCCTGGGCTTCAGGGTCGGGTTGCACACTGCCGGCGTTTATCCCCGGCGCCTGAAGGCGCTGCTGCCCTGGCTCGACTGGGTGGGGCTGGACGTGAAGGGTAGCGCCGAAAACTTCGACGTCATTGTCGGCCGACGCGGTATGGCTGCTGCCCATCGGGAGAGTCTGGCCCAGCTACTGGCCAGCGATGTCGCCTTCGAGTGCCGCACGACCGTCCACTGGCGCGACTGGACCCTGGCATCGCTACGCGATTTGGCCCTATCGCTGTCGGCGCAGGGAGTGACGCATTATGCTATCCAGATGGCACGCCCTCAGCAGTGTCTGGAAGAAGCCTACACTCAACCGGTGACAACGGCCCCGACGACTGCCGAGCTGCACGATCTCGTGCATCGCCTGCAGCCTGCCTTTCAACACCTGGAGCTGCGCGAAGGAGTGGTTTAGTTCGGTTGCGGAGCCTCTTTCGACGCCTGCTCGCCGTTACTGTCATTTTCAGCAAGTGGCTGATCGTCTCCACCACGGATCGCTGGGACAGCAGCGCCGAGAAAATGCTGGAAAACCAGGCTCTGATCCTGGTCGTCCCTCATGTCAGGATTTTTTTGAGCTTCTGCAAGGCCCTGTTCCGCTGCGCCCGGAAGAACCACTTGATGGCTTGAGTGTAGTTCTGGGGAACGCCCCTGCCTTCGCCATATAACAAGCCGAGACCGAATTGCGCCTCGATAATGCCCTGTTCCGCGGCCTGGCGAGTCCATTCAGCGGCTTGAGTATCGTCCTGGGAAACACCCTCGCCTTTGAGGTACATAATGCCCAGGTTGTGCTGCGCGTCGGCAATGCCCTGTTCCGCGGCCTGGCGGTACCACTTGACAGCTTGGGTGTCGTCCTGGGTGACGCCCCTGCCGTTGACGTACATGACGCCCAAATTGTGCTGCGCGCCGGCAAAACCCTGTTCCGCCGCCTGGTGGTACCACTCGACGGCTTGGGTGTCGTCCTGGGGGATGCCCCTGCCTTTGTCGTACATGACGGCTAGATTGTACTGCGCGGCGGCAAAGTCCTGTTCCGCGGCCTGGCGGAACCACTCAGCAGCCTGGGTGTAGTCTTGGGGAACTCCTATGCCGTTGTGGTACATGACGCCCAGATTGTGCTGCGCGGAGGCAAGGCCCTGTTCCGCGGCTTGGCGGAACCACTCAGCAGCTTTAGTGGTGTTCCGAGGAAAAACGCCCCTGCCGTTGAGGTACATGGCGCCAAAATTGTTCTGCGCTTGGGCATCGCCTTGTTCAGCGCGGTGTTTAGTATCGCTCTGACTGAGGTCGTCGAACCCGTTAACGCCAGTAAGCGAACGGGCGTAGATCACCAATACCACCCCTGCGATCACGGGGCTGACACACAGCAGGGCCCGTAACACGGTATCCAGCTCCATCATGCCTCCTTGCCCGCCTGGTGGAGTCTTCCCAGGAGAGCCATTTCCCCGGTGCTTTGTTTTCCTTGGCCGCTGCGTGTCAGGGGTCTGGGCGGCGTCGTTCGCTCTGGCAGTGTCTCCGTACGCTATTTACACCCCTTAGCCCGGCTTATTCATGAGGCTGGCTTGAAAATAAAGATGGCGAGGGGTTTCTCTTGTAGAATCAGGATGTTCCAGCCAGAACTTGATTCAAGAGGACCTCTCGCCATGGGTGAAAGATTATCGTCGTGGACGCCTTCCTGCAATGGTTCTGTTCGGGCCGAGCTAAGCGGCCACCGCACCACCAGCGACAGCGGTGCCCTGCTGCTGCGTGAAGCCCTCGACAACAGCGGTGTCATCCAGGCGCTGGAAGAGAGCCTGGTCGACCGGCGTGATCCACTGCGTATTCGTCATTCCCTGGCCAGCCAGCTGCGAACCGTCGTGTTGCAGCGCGCCATGGGGTGGATCGACCTGGACGATACCGACACGCTGCGTCACGATCCGCTCTGGCAGCTGGCGTGCAGCGATGCACGCGGGATGACGCCTCTGGCACAGGACCGTCCGTCGCAGGCGACGCTGTCGCGGCTGCTGGCCTGCCTCGGAGGGCCCGATAACATCGATACCGTGCATGAAGGCCTGTTGCGCCTGGCGATCTGGCGCCTGGCATCGCTGAACCACGGCGAGCAGCCCGATAACCTGACGCTGGACATCGACGGCCTGCCGATCGAGGTCCATGGTCGTCAGGGCGGGTCGGCCTTTCACGGGCTGTACGGCACACGCATTTATTCGCCGCTGGTGGCCTCGCTGGCCGAGACCGGTGACATGGTCGGCGGCCTGCTGCGCGAGGGTAACGCGGGCCCTGCCGAGAACGCCGATACCTGGATCCCTCACCTGGTACGGCGCCTCAATGAAGCCACCGGTGCGACAGTGACAGTGCGTATCGATGCCGGGTTTACCGGCAACGATACGCTGCTGGCCATGGAAGAGCGTGATATCGGGTACCTGGGCCGGCTGCGCAGCAACAACACCCTTCAGACGCTGGCGGCGCCGTATCTCAAGCGGCCGCCCGGCCGACCCCCGGACCAGCCCCGGGAATGGTGCCATGACCTTGAATACCGGGCCGACAGCTGGCCCGCGCCACGGCGCGTCGTGCTGGTGGTTCAGGAGCGCCCCGACGACCTGTTGCTCCACGCCTTCTTCCTGGTGACCAACCTGAGTCGGTACCACTGGCCGCCGGAAAAGGTGTTATCGCTGTACCGCAAGCGCGGCAGCGCCGAGGCGCACATGGGCGAGGTCAAGTCGGCGCTGGATGTCCACCTCTCGTCGACCGATCGCGGCGCCTCCACCGAGCAGAACGTGATGGATCGCAACGAGGCGAGTCTTCTGCTGAGCCTTTACGCCTATCAGGTGCTGCATGGTCTGCGTTGCGTGCTGGAACGGCAAACCCGACAGGGCTGGAGCCTGATCCGGATGCGTGAGCAGGTCCTCAAGGTGGCCGCCACCCTGATCCTCCACGCCCGACGTATCACGGTCCACCTCGGCGCCGCTGCCGATAAATGGTGGCCGACTCTGCTGAAAGGGCTACCAAAACTGACGGCTTTGCGCTGACGCCTCAGCGGTCGCATAAGCAAGACAGTGAGACGCCGGTCCTGTCGATGACCGGCGGTTCCGGCTGCCCGGATGACCGACGACAAGGCAGGGAAGGGGCTGAATAACGGCGATAACAGCCGGACAGAGCGTCACCGGAAGACGATGCCGTCTCGAAATCGGCGTTCGGCGACGAGCTACCGGCTCCCCGGGGCTTCAGGATGCCCAATCAGCGTTCCGGTGAATAAGCCGGGGGTACGGGACCCGCCAGTCAGCGAGACGCGACGTCGTGACCTATATCGAGATGGAGTACAACAGCTGCCGGCTGCACTCCACTCTTGGCTACCAAGCGCCAAGGGAAATAGAAAAAATCGCCGAAGCAGCTTAATAAAAGTGTCCGCTACGACTTGACCAGAACACCGGAATGAGTCCTGAGCCTATGTCACTCTCCATGATTGAACTTGCATTAAAAGCAGTTATTCCATTTGCTCTTATTTTCTTCGGGATCAACAGAATTTCAACCATCCCGCATGGCAGCGATGGTCGTATTCTTTATTTGAATCCACCATTTCGTAAGTGCTTATTCAAAATTAATCGCGTATTCAGTGCCATAACCACCAAGTAGGCGGTGTACCTCATCACAGAGGCGATCAAAAGAGAGATAGGCTCCCAGCGGCAACCATGCATACTTCATTTGCCGCCACAGTATCTCAATCAAGTTCAGCTCTGGTGAGTAAGCCGATAGGTAAACCAGGTGCACGCGATGCGACATCCACTCAAGTATCTTCCGCCTGAAGGCCTTGGAGCGATGCATGCTGGCGTTATCAAGCACCACGACAGCAAAGGTATCGGGATCTTTCTGCGCCACAAACTGATCGAACGCCTCGATAACAATTTGCGTGGTGACCGACTCAGTCGTCGTGTGATAAACCAATTTCCCCGCTCGGCTGAGGAATCCCAGCACGTTCAGCCTTCGGCTATGTGAGTAGGCCGTTATCTCACATGGTTCGCCGACAGGGCTCCAGGCGTAAGGGACTGACGACGACTGTGAAAAGCCTGATTCATCAAAATAGTAGAGCTCATGGTCACCGAGATCTTCCCATTGCTGAAGTACCTTGATGAGGCCTTGGGTGTTGCGGAAATCCGTTTCGTTGCGCCGTTCCTTCAGCGAATGCCGGATCCGTTTGAAGCTGAAACCGTTTTTTTTAGCGCTCTACGAAGCGTGATCAGGCTAACAATTTTCCCCGTTTCTTCCTGAAAGCGGGCATGCAAGGAGCGAAGCTGATGGGGTTGCTCAGCGACCAGCTCCTGTAGCCGCTGATGGTCCGCATCATCTAGGGCCGGTGTGCGTCCACTCCGTGGCTTGTCGATCAACCCGTCGAGGCCCGACACTTCCCACTTCTTGAGCCATATGGATACGGCATCACGGCGAACCTGCAGTATCTCACTGATTTGGTTGATTGTATGACCCTGATCACTCAGCAAAATAGCATGGGCACGACGGCGCAGAGCGCACTTCTCACCATGGTGATAAGCAGAAAGCAGCGTGTGCAGTTCAGATTCAGATAGTGATTCGACGAAGCGCCTTGCCATTATTCTGTCCGCTTTTTGTCAGAAATTTGGGCACCCATTATGCACGAATATTTTGGATCAGGCACTTAGATCGGCAAGCTTTGAAGCAACACTTCCATGCTTTCGCTTTGTACACGTGCTGAGTAAAGAAGATCCAGATTCTCCATTATCCCGGCTTATTCATGAGGCTGGCTTGAAAATAAAGATGGCGAGGGGTTTCTCTTGTAGAATCAGGATGTTCCAGCCAGAACTTGATTCAAGAGGACCTCTCGCCATGGGTGAAAGATTATCGTCGTGGACGCCTTCCTGCAATGGTTCTGTTCGGGCCGAGCTAAGCGGCCACCGCACCACCAGCGACAGCGGCGCCTTGCTGCTGCGTGAAGCCCTCGACAACAGCGGTGTTATCCAGGCGCTGGAAGAAAGCCTGGTCGACCGGCGTGATCCACTGCGTATTCGTCATTCCCTGGCCAGCCAGCTGCGAACCGTCGTGTTGCAGCGCGCCATGGGGTGGATCGACCTGGACGATACCGACACGCTGCGTCACGATCCGCTCTGGCAGCTGGCGTGCAGCGATGCACGCGGAATGACGCCTCTGGCACAGGACCGTCCGTCGCAGGCGACGCTGTCGCGGCTGCTGGCGTGCCTTGGGAGTCATGACAACATCGATACCGTGCATGAAGGCCTGTTGCGCCTGGCGATCTGGCGCCTGGCATCGCTGAACCACGGCGAGCAGCCCGATAACCTGACGCTGGACATCGACGGCCTGCCGATCGAGGTCCATGGTCGTCAGGGCGGGTCGGCCTTTCACGGGCTGTACGGCACACGCATTTATTCGCCGCTGGTGGCCTCGCTGGCCGAAACCGGTGACATGGTCGGCGGCCTGCTGCGCGAGGGTAACGCGGGCCCTGCCGAGAACGCCGATACCTGGATCCCTCACCTGGTACGGCGCCTCAATGAAGGCACCGGTGCGACAGTGACAGTGCGTATCGATGCCGGGTTTACCGGCAACGATACGCTGCTGGCCATGGAAGAGCGTGATATCGCGTACCTGGGCCGGCTGCGCAGCAACAACACCCTTCAGACGCTGGCGGCGCCGTATCTCAAGCGGCCGCCCGGCCGACCCCCGGACCAGCCCCGGGAATGGTGCCATGACCTTGAATACCGGGCCGACAGCTGGCCCGCGCCACGGCGCGTCGTGCTGGTGGTTCAGGAACGCCCCGATGACCTGTTGCTCCACGCTTTTTTCCTGGTGACCAACCTGAGTCGGTACCACTGGCCGCCGGAAAAGGTGTTATCGCTGTACCGCAAGCGCGGCAGCGCCGAGGCGCACATGGGCGAGGTCAAGTCGGCGCTGGATGTCCACCTCTCGTCGACGGATCGCGGCGCCTCTACCGAGCAGAACGTGATGGATCGCAACGAGGCGAGTCTTCTGCTGAGCCTTTACGCCTATCAGGTGCTGCATGGTCTGCGTTGCGTGCTGGAACGGCAAACCCGACAGGGCTGGAGCCTGATCCGGATGCGAGAGCAGGTCCTCAAGGTGGCCGCCACCCTGATCCTCCACGCCCGACGTATCACGGTCCACCTCGGCGCCGCAGCCGATAAATGGTGGCCGACTCTGCTGAAAGGGCTACCAAAACTGACGGCGTTGCGCTGACGCCTCAGCGGTCGCATAAGCAAGAGAGTGAGACGCCGGTCCTGTCGATGACCGGCGGTTCCGGCTGGCCGGATGACCGACGACAAGGCAGGGAAGGGGCTGAATAACGGCGATAACAGCCGGACAGAGCGTCACCGGAAGACGATGCCGTCTCGAAATCGGCGTTCGGCGACGAGCTACCGGCTCCCCGGGGCTTCAGGATGCCCAATCAGCGTTCCGGTGAATAAGCCGGGATTATGGTATGAGGCATCTGCTTTTCAGTTATCTGTCGGGTCCCGTGTGATTAACAACCCGCTTGGTAAATAACTCAGGTCGCTTGGCCTGCCACTCCTTCATCGCCGCAATCGGTGATTGATGATGCAGTGCCTTCTGCGAGATGTGGTGATTGTACAGCCAAGCGTAGCGTTTGAGCGTCTGCTCCAGATCCTCGCCTGAGGTATAGCGCCGGGTGGCCAGCACGTCGCTGATGCGGCCGTTGAACCGTTCTACCATACCGTTCGTCTGCGGCCTTCCCGGCTTGATCAGGCGATGGTCGATACCATGGGCCTGGCACTCCAGATCGAAGGGATGGCGGCCGCTGGGCCTGCGCTCACCTGCCCGCGTGAAGCGATCGGTGAACGACTTGCCGTTGTCAGTCAGCACCGTCTGGATCGTGAAGGGCGCCTTTTCCTCCACACACTTCATGAACGCCTTGGCATCCCTGGCGGACTGGCTGCGCCTGACTTCCAGATAGACCCAACGTGTGGCACGGTCGATGGCAACATATAGGTAGCGCTTTTGCTCCTCGTCGGGCATCTGGGGCAGGTGCTTGATATCGACATGCACATACCCAGGCTCGTAGTCCTTGAAGGGCTTGTGCCGAGGCTTGCCATCATCTCCGGCATCCTGACGGGCCAGTTCCGCGAGTGTCGGCACCTCACGGCGCTTAAGCATGCGATGCAAGCCGGAGCGTGACAACCGAGGATTCAGAAACTCACGTGCCACGACGAGCAAGTCATCCAGACCGAGGCGCAGGAACTCGCGAGCGGCGATCAGCACTTCCTCCTGCTCGGACGTGAGCGTAGCCAGCAGGTTATGGCGTGTATGGGACCGATCATGAACATCGTCGCGGTACCGCCAACGGCGTATCGTCGAATCACCAACACCGTACTGGCGCGCCAACTCGCTATCGCTGATGCTGGCGGGCGCTGCCTGGATGTCAGCACGGATCTTTGGTGTGGTGGTGGCCTGCTTATGCAGCTTGATGTCCATGTCTCTGCTCCCGGATGAACTGCTGTAGAAGCTCTCTTGCTATCAGCAGAGGGTAACTTCTATCACTCATTTGATCATCAGGGACCCTACAGTTATCAAATACCAGGGAATCCCTTTAAGCTTCCAGTACCGTTGCTCAATCTCGAGCTTTTCAACAGTTCGCGGATCCATCAAGTCGGTAGAGACTTTCACCTGAATGGCCAACCTCTGTGGCCCGGTTGGCATGGAGAGATCAACGACGAAATCGCTGGACATAACCTGATGGTATCCGCCTACCTCGGGGTGGCGAATGTTGGCTTCGTCAGCGATTGTTAGAGTGTCTTCTATTCGGAGAGGAAATTGCTCGCGGATGTCGGTAACTGCGGGGTTCCATTCAAGCAACAGGAAGGCTGCCAGTTCTGTATCAGAAAAAAAATGATGGGTTCGCCCGGTAAGGTGTCCCATCACCCTGTGCGAGCGCCCCTTGGAGGATAGATTTCTGACCGTCAACCAAGGGCGGTAATCACTACCGCTACCTTTGCCGCGCTCTTCTTTAATCCATTTTTCCGTTTTTTTGTCTAGCTTGCAGCTGGCCATTCCCTATACCCCTTGAGGAGAATAGCCTGACTTTGCCACATTGGGTGCCTGTTACCAACTCTATTTATAAGGTACCAACTTTTTTCCCTAGTTACTGACTTTATTACCATCCCACAGCGCCAGTACGAGCGCGCCCGTGCCCTATTCCACCGTCACCGACTTGGCCAGGTTGCGCGGCTGGTCAACGTCGGTGCCCTTGAGCACGGCGACGTGATAGCTCAATAGCTGCAGCGGCAGCGTATAAAGCAGCGGTGCCAGGGCCTCGTGGACCGGGGGCAGATAGAGCACGGTAACGTCGTCTTCGCTATCGTCGATGCCCACGCCTTCATCGGCGAAGACAAACAGCTCCCCGCCCCGGGCGCGCACTTCCTGGAGGTTGGATTTGAGCTTTTCCAGCAGGGCGTCGTTGGGGGCGACGGAAATCACCGGCATTTCGCTGTCCACCAGCGCCAGCGGCCCGTGCTTGAGCTCGCCTGCCGGGTAGCCTTCGGCGTGAATGTAGGAAATTTCCTTGAGCTTGAGCGCGCCTTCCAGCGCAACGGGGAAATGCGCGCCGCGGCCGAGAAACAGCGCGTGGCGTTTTTCGGCAAAGGCCTGGGCGAGCGTTTCAATATCGCCGTCCAGCGCCAGCACCTGCCGGCAGATATCCGGCAGCGTTTTCAGCGCGGCGACGATCTCGGCCTGTTCACCGGCAGACGCCCGGCCCTTGCCCACCGCCAGCGTCAACAGCATCAGCGCGATCAGCTGGGTGGTGAAGGCCTTGGTGGACGCCACGCCGATCTCGGGGCCGGCCCGGGTCATCAGCGCCAGGTCGGATTCGCGCACCAGCGAGCTTCCCGGCACGTTGCAGATGGCCAGCGAGCCGACATAGCCCAGGGCCTTGGCAAAGCGCAGCGCTGCCAGGGTATCGGCGGTCTCGCCGGACTGGGAAAGCGTCACAAACAGCGTGCCGTCGGCCACCACCGGGTGGCGGTAGCGAAACTCCGAGGCCACCTCGATCTGCACCGGCACGCCGGCGTAGCGTTCCAGCCAGTAACGTGCCACCAGCCCGGCGTGGTAGCTGGTACCGCAGGCAATGAGCTGAATCTGGCGGGTTTGGGCAAACAGCGCAGGTGCTTCAGGGCCAAAGCTTTCCGCCAGCGCGCTTGCCTCGCCCAGCCGGCCTTCCAGCGCGGCGCCGATCACGGCGGGCTGCTCGAAAATCTCTTTGAGCATGAAGTGGCGGTAGTTTCCCTTGCTCGCCGCGCCGTCGGCGTATTCAAACATATGCACCGGGCGCTCGACGGTCTGGCCGTCGCGGTCGACAATGCGGATTCGGCCGCCGTTTTTAAGCTCGACCAGATCACCCTCTTCCAGGTAGATAAAGCGATCGGTGACCTGCAAAAGCGCCAGCGGGTCCGAGGCCAGAAAGGCCTCGTCGATGCCCACACCCACCACCAGCGGGCTGCCCTGGCGGGCACCGATGACCACGCCGGGCTCGCGCGGGCTCATCACGCCCAGCGCATAGGCGCCGCCCAGGGTGCGTACGGTGTGCTGCACCGCGTCAAACAGCGTCGCGCCGCCGGCAAGCGTATCGGCCAGTCGATGGGCGATGACTTCGGTGTCGGTTTGCGAGCTGAACGCATAGCCGGCGGCTTCCAGCTCGCGCTTGAGCCCCTCGAAGTTTTCGATGATGCCGTTGTGTACCACCGCCACCTGATCATCGCTGTGATGGGGGTGGGCGTTGGCCGCGGTGGGCTTGCCGTGGGTCGCCCAGCGGGTGTGGGCAATGCCGGCCTTGCCCGGCAGCGGCGCGTTTGCCAGGCACTCGTCCAGCGCGGCGACCTTGCCCACGGTGCGGTGGCGGGTCAGCGCGCTTTTGTGCATCACCGTCATGCCGGCAGAGTCGTAGCCGCGGTATTCCAGCCGCTTGAGGCCTTCCAGCAAAATGCCCTGAACGTTGCGCTGGGCAACGGCGGCGACAATGCCACACATAGCGTTTCTCCTTGTAAAACCCGATTGGCGTATTAATCGCGCTTGTTGGGACGTGGCCAGTTCGCTTTTTCGCGCTGGGGCGCCCGGGTAATGCCCAGCGCCTTATCGGCGACGTCTCGGGCGATGGTCGAGCCGGCGCCCACGGTGGCACCCCGGCCTACGCTGACCGGCGCTACCAGCGCACTGTTGGAGCCGATAAAGGCATCGTCATCAATATGCGTGCGGTGCTTGTTGGCCCCGTCGTAGTTGCAGGTGATCGTCCCCGCACCGATGTTCACGTCGCGCCCCACAGTCGCGTCGCCGACGTAGCTTAGATGGTTGATTTTGCTGGCCTCGCCCACATCAACGTTTTTGGTTTCGACAAAGTTGCCCACCCGGGCGGCCACCGCCAGCCGGGTGCCCGGGCGCAGCCGCGCGTAAGGGCCGATGGCGTTGCGCCCGGCGGCCACGCACTGCTCCAGCACGCTGTGGCTTTCAATCACGCTTTCCGCGCCTACGGTGGCGTTTTTGAGCACGCAGTAAGGCCCCACGCGCACGCCCTCGCCCAGGCTAACGTCGCCTTCAAACACGCAGCCCACATCAATGAACACGTCGTGGCCGCAGGTGAGGCTGCCGCGCACGTCGATCCGTGCGGGGTCGGCAAGGGCTACACCGTCGGCCATCAGCCGCTCGGCCCGGGCGCGCTGGCAGGCGCGCTCAAGCTCGGCCATCTGGGCGCGGTTGTTCACGCCCTGCACTTCCACCGTGCTGGCCGGCTGGGCGGTGGCCACCGTGACCCCGTCGGCGGCGGCCATGGCGATCACGTCGGTGAGGTAGTATTCGCCCTGGGCGTTGTCGTCGGAAAGCCTGGGCATCCAGCGCTTGAGCTGGGCGGCGGTCATGGCCATGATGCCGGTGTTGCACTCGGTCAGGGTCAGCTCAGAGGGGCTTGCGTCTTTTTGCTCGACGATTGCCACGGCGCTGCCGGCGGCGTCGCGCTTGATGCGCCCGTAGCCGTCGGGGTTTTCCATCTCCACGGTCAAAAGCCCCATGTGCTGATCATCCACCCGCGCCAGCAGCGCGGCCAGGGTTTCCCGGCGGATCAGCGGCACGTCGCCGTAAAGCACCAGCACCTTGCCGTGGCCAAGCTGTTCAAGGGCTTGCGCCACGGCGTGGCCGGTGCCTTTCTGTTCGGCCTGCAGGCAAAAGTGTACCGCCTGCTCGGCCAGCGCTTCGCGCATGGCCTCGGCGCCGTGGCCGATCACCACCTGGGTGCGCTGGGGGTTCAGGCCCGCCGCCGTGTCCAGTACGTGGCGCACCATGGGCTTGCCGGCCAGCGGATGCAGCACCTTGGGAAGCCGCGAGCGCATGCGCGTGCCCTTGCCGGCGGCGAGAACGACAATATCCAGCTCGTCGTGCATGACATTATCCTTGTGTCTCGGCGGTGGCTTCGTCTGCCACCGGGATGGTGTGGTCGGCCATGAACGCCTCGCCGATGAATTCGGCAAACGCCGGGCTTGCCAGACTCTGCCAGCCGTCGCCTTCGCGTACCAGCATCAAGACCCGAAGATCCAGCCTGCGCGCCAGCGCCATGCCGTCTTCTGCGCCCAGCACCGTCATCGCCGTGGCCCAGGCATCCGCCCGGGCGTTGGACGGATCCACCACGGTCACCGAGGCCAGCGAATGGGTAATCGGCCGGCCGGTGCGCGGGTCAACGGTGTGGGAGAAGCGCTGACCGTCCTGCTCGAAATAGTGGCGGTAGTCACCGGAGGTGGCCACCGACATGCCCGACAGCGGAATCACGTACTGGGCGCTGCGCCCGCTCGCCCGGGGCTTTTCGATGCCGATGCGCCAAGGCGTGTGCTCGTCGGGATTGCGGTATCCGCGCGTGATCAGATCGCCGCCCAGGTTCACCAGGTAGTGCTCGATGCCCTGCGCGTCCAGGTACGCAGCGACGCGATCGGTGGCGTAGCCCTTGGCCACGGCGGAAAGATCGACAAACACGTCGCGTTCGCGCCGGGCGCGGCGGGCCGGCTCGTCCACGTCCAGCGCCTCAAAGCCGATCTGGCGCAGCCGGGCGGCCAGCACGTCGTCCGCGGGGATTTCCTGCGGCCGGGCTTCAGGGCCGAAGCTCCACAGGTTGACCAGCCCGCCAACGGTGACGTCAAAGGCGCCGCCGCTTTGCCGGGCCACCTGCTGGCCAAGCGCCATCACTTCGATCAGCGCCGCCGGCAGCGTTTGCCACTCGCCAAGCGGGGCGCGGTTGAACGCCACGAGGTCGCTGTCGTCACGGTAGGTGGACATGGTCTTGTCCACCTGCTCCAGCTCGTCAAGAAAGCCTGCTTCCAGGGCATTGCGCTCATCTTGGGTCAGCGCCGCGTTCACCGTAACCTGGTAAAACGTACCGAATACGCTGCCCTGAAAGCGCACAGGCGACGACGCCGGCGGCGCGCTGTCGCAGCCGCTCGCCAGCGCCAGCAGGGCCAGCCCCAGCCCCGCGGCCAGCGCGCGCAACGTGAGATATCGCATAAGCGCTCCCTTTGCCTTACTTGCTGTCGTTTTTGCCGGGCCGTTCATTGTCTAGCCGTAAAACAGCCACAGCAGCCACACGCCCAGCACCAGGCGGTACACAACGAAAGGCTGCATGCCCAGGCGCGTAATCACTGCCAGAAACAGGCGAATGCAGAAATAAGCGCTGATGCCCGCCAGCACCGTGCCCCACGCAAGCGCCGACCAGTCGATGGGCGCCGCCTGGCGGCTTAGCGTCATCGCCTCCATGCCGCCGGCAAGAACAATGACCGGAATCGACAGCAGAAACGAAAATCGCGCCGCCGCTTCCCGGCCCAGGCCCAGCAGCAGTGCGGCGGTCATGGTGATGCCTGAGCGCGAGGTGCCGGGAATCAGCGCCAGCGCCTGGGCCAGGCCGATAATGGCGATGTCACGGCCGCGCAGGCTATATTCGTCGCGACGCCCGTTACCGCCGCGGTCGGCATAGCCCAGCAGCAGGCCAAAGCCGATCATCGCCGCGGCGATCACCGGCGTTACGCGCAGCTGGCCTTCGATAACGTCGTGCAGCACAAAGCCGATGGCACACACCGGCAGCGTTGCCAGCACCACGGCAAGCGCCAGCCGCGCCTCGGCATCGACGCCGCGGCCGGCCATCGCGGCCAGGCTGCTACGCCCCATCGCCGCGAGATCGCGGCGAAAATACGCCATCACGGCCAGCAAACTGCCCAGATGCAGGGCCACGTCAAACGCCAGTCCCTGATCGCCCCAGGGCGTAAGCGCGGGTATCAAGATCAGGTGAGCCGAGCTGGAAACCGGGAGAAACTCGGTAAATCCCTGCACCGCGGCCAGCACGATGACCTGTAGCCAATCCATCGGACACCTGTAAAAGTCAGCGGGCAACGCCCGAATACGTGAAACGAATCAGCCGCCTGCCAGCGCGCAGGCGGCTACCGGCGCTCAAGAATACACGTCTGCCGCGGCGTTGTCCGCCCTGTGTCCTACCGGCGGCGATGCGTTACACTGGCCGCTGTCTGTCAAACGCCAAGCGCGGCCGGCAACGGCCGCCGCCACCGGGTCGCCATGAGCTCTCCTGCCGATTTGCCGCAAAACGAACAAAGCCGCGCCGCCAAGCACGTCACCCACGTCGGCGCCTGGCTTGATGGGGTACTGAGCCTGGCCAAGATGATTGTGGGCTTTTGGGTCGGATCGGCAGCGCTGATCGCTGACGGCGTCCACTCGCTTTCCGATCTGGTGACCAACGGCTTTGTGCTCGCCGCGATTCACTACGGCCGCCAGGGGCCGGATCACGACCACCAGTACGGCCACGGCCGCATCGAGACGCTGACCACGCTGCTGTTGGGCAGCGTGCTGATCTTTGTTGCCGGGGGCATTGCCTGGTCAAGCCTGGAGCGGCTGTTCAGCGGGCGAACGGTCGCCGCACCCGGCCTTTGGGCGATTGTGCTTGCCGGGCTGGCGCTGATCGCCAAGGAGTGGATTTTCCGCTACACCATGCGCGTGGCCAAACGCATCCGGTCAAAACTGCTGGAAGCCAACGCTTGGCACGCCAGAAGCGACGCGCTGTCCACCGTGGTGGTGCTGGCAGCGATGGTGGCCGCCCAGTTCGGCCTGGGCTGGGTGGACGCCGTGGCCGCCGTTATTGTTGGCTTGATGGTTGGCAAGGTGGGCTGGGATCTGCTCTGGGACTCCGCCCGGGAGCTGGTCGACACCGCCCTGCCCGACGACGCCCAGCGCCAGATGCACGACGTGGCAAAGGGGGTGCCGGGCGTGGAAAGCGTACACGACCTGCGCACCCGCCAATCCGCCGGCTGGGTCATCGTGGATTTACACGTGGTCGTCGCCCGCCGGGTAAGCGTCTCGGAAGCCCACGAAATCGGCAACGAAGTCAGCCGCCGGCTGCGCCACGCCTTCCCCGCGCTGACCGACGTGACCTTTCACATCGACCCTGAAGACGACGCCGGCGAAGGCGATCCCAGCCGCTTTCCCGGCCTGCCGCTGCGCCCGGAGGTCGAGGCCACGCTGGACGCGCGCTGGCACGCCAATCCGGTATGGCGCACCTGCACCGAGCTGCAGCTGCACTACCTGGGCGGCAAGGTGTCGGTCTCGCTGATCGTTGGCGATCACATCCACCTCCCGCCCCAGTGCCTGGCCAGCCAGCTCAAGGCCCGGGCCGGCGACGTGGCCTGGCTGGGCCACGTGGAAGTGCTGCTGATTACCCGGGCCACCAGCAGCGCTGCCGGCTAGTGCTGTGCGCTAGCCGCCGGCGCCGGCGCCGGCGAGCACCGTGGTGGCAATGCTGAAATAGATCACCACGCCGGTGGCGTCAATCACCGTTGTCACCAGCGGCGCCGAGGCCGTGGCCGGGTCGAGCTTGAAACGTTCAAGCACAAACGGCAGACACATGCCCAAAAGGCTGCCGAACAGCACAATGGTAATCATGCTAGCCGCAACGATCAGGGCCACCGCATTGCCGCCGCGCATAATGCCGATGGGGGCCACCGCAAGGGCCATGGTCAGCCCCAGCGAGCCGGCCACCAATAGCTCGCGGCCCAGCATCTTGCCCCAGTCCTTCACACCCACATCGCCGGTGGCCATGCCGCGCACCATCAGCGTCGCCGCCTGGGCACCAGCGTTGCCGCCGCTGCCGATCAAAAGCGGCAGGAAAAACACCAGCGCCACCTGGGCGGCGATCGTATCTTCAAAGTAGGCGATGCCCGCCCCGGAAAACAGGTTGGCAAACACCAGCAGCACCAGCCACAGCACGCGCTTGCGGTACAGGGTCCACAGCGGTACGCGGCTGACGCCTTCTTCCAGCTGGCCGATGGACATTCCCTTGTGGATATCCTCGGTGGCCTCGAACTCGGCCACGTCCATGGCGTCGTCGTGGGTGACAATCCCCACCATGCGATTGTCGCCGTCGGTCACCGGCAGGGCAATCAGGTCGTAGCGGGCGACGCTGCGCGCCACCTCTTCCTGCAGCTCGTCCACCGTGGCCTGGATGACATCGCGAATCATGATGTCATCCACCACCGCACCGGGAGGGGCCACCATCAGCTGGCGCAGCGACATGGTGCCGATAAGCTCGCCGTCCGCCGCCAGCACGTAGAGCTGATACACCGTCTCTGCATCCGGGGCGGTCTGGCGTACGCGCATCAGCGCCTGAGACACCGTCATGCCACTGGCTATGGCCACATAGTCAGAGGTCATGATGGCGCCGGCACAGCCTTCCTCGTAGCTTGCCAGACGCTTGAGGTCTTCACGCTCCTTGCGCGCCATGCGCCGCAGCAGCGCTTCGCGGCGGTCGTCCCCCAACAGGTTGAACAGGTCAGCGCGCTCGTCCGAGCCCATCTCTTCCAAAAGCTTGAGCGCCTGGGCATCGTCCAGCGCGCCGACGATGGCCAGCTGGTGGTCACCGGGCAAATAGCCCAGCACGTTGGCCGCACGATCGTTTTCCAGCAGCGCCAGCGTCGCCACGGCGGCCTCCAG
This sequence comes from Halomonas cibimaris, assembly GCF_055379665.1. NCBI lineage: Bacteria > Pseudomonadati > Pseudomonadota > Gammaproteobacteria > Oceanospirillales > Halomonadaceae > Halomonas > Halomonas cibimaris. Next base: position 1,059,478 of record NZ_AP043828.1, on the reverse strand, counting down.
CGCGCCGTCGTCTTCAATCAGGGCCTCCAGTATCTCGCCGATATCCGGCGAGCGAATCTCGCCCAGCCGCTCGGCGGCGCGATCCGGCGTCTCTGCCGGCGCCGCGCCGTCTTGCTGCGCGGCGCTCACGTAGCGCGTGAGCAGATCATTTTTCAACGCGTCCAGCGTTTTGTCATCAAGCGCCATAAAGAGTCCTCCGCGCGGCAGTCAGGAGTGGCAGGGGCTGCACAGAGCCGATTTTGTCAGCTCCCTGCGCTATATTAACAGACAAAAAAAGCGCCCCCCGGCTCCGCAAGGAACCGAGGGGCGCAGAGCCGGCGCCGCTTTTGGGCTAGCGGCTCTGGTGGCGCAGCTGCTGGATGGTACGCAGCTTGGCCACCGCCTCAGCAAGCTCTGCCGATGCCCGAGTATAGTCAAGCTCCGCGGTTTTTTCGTTGAGCAGCCTGAGCGCTTCGCGACGGGCCTCTTCAGCGGCGGCCTCGTCAATGTCGTCGGCGCGAATGGCCGAGTCCGCAAGCACCGTCACCACATCGGGCTGAACTTCCATGAAGCCGCCGGAAACAAAGAAGTTTTCTTCGCGGCCGTCTTCAAGCTTCACACGTACCGGTCCCGGCTTCAGCGACGTCAGCAGCGGGGCGTGCCCCGGCAGAATGCCGAGATCGCCCGCCGTGCCGGAGGCAATCACCTGCTCGACAGTGCCCGAGTAGATGGCCGCCTCGGCACTGACGATGTTGCAATTAACGCTATTCGCCATGGCGAACCTCCCTGGTAGACGGGATTACTGCTGCATCTTGTTGGCTTTCTCGACGGCTTCATCGATGGTGCCGACCATGTAAAAGGCCTGCTCCGGCAGCTCGTCGTAGTCACCGTTGAGAATGCCCTGGAAGCTGGCAATGGTGTCTTTCAGCGGCACGTAGGTGCCCGGTGACCCGGTAAACACCTCGGCGACAAAGAACGGCTGGGACAAAAAGCGCTGGATTTTACGCGCCCGAGACACGGCCAGCTTGTCTTCGTCGGAAAGCTCGTCCATGCCCAGAATCGCGATGATATCCTTGAGCTCTTTATAGCGCTGCAGCACGCCCTGCACGCCCCGGGCCACGCGATAGTGCTCGTCACCGACCACTTCCGGGGCCAGCTGGCGCGAGGTGGAATCCAGCGGGTCGATGGCCGGGTAGATCCCCAGCTCGGCAATCGAGCGCGCCAGTACCACAGTGGCGTCGAGGTGCGAAAACGTCGTCGCAGGCGAGGGGTCGGTCAGGTCATCCGCAGGCACGTACACGGCCTGGACCGAGGTGATCGAGCCGTCTTTGGTCGAGGTGATGCGCTCCTGGAGAACGCCCATTTCCTCGGCCAGCGTCGGCTGATAGCCCACCGCGGACGGCATCCGCCCGAGCAGCGCCGAAACCTCGGTGCCTGCCAGGGTATAGCGGTAGATGTTGTCAACGAACAGCAGCACGTCGCGGCCTTCGTCACGGAAGTTTTCCGCGATGGTCAAACCGGTCAGTGCCACGCGCAGGCGGTTGCCCGGCGGCTCGTTCATCTGGCCGTATACCAGCGATACCTTGTCGAGCACCTTGGATTCGGTCATCTCGTGGTAGAAGTCGTTCCCCTCACGGGTACGCTCGCCCACGCCGGCAAACACGGAGTAGCCGCTGTGCTCGGTGGCAATGTTGCGGATCAGCTCCATCATGTTGACGGTCTTGCCCACGCCGGCGCCGCCGAACAGGCCGACCTTGCCGCCCTTGGCAAACGGGCACACCAGGTCGATGACCTTGATGCCGGTTTCCAAAAGCTCTTCCGAGGCGGCCTGATCGGCATAGCCCGGGGCCTTGCGGTGAATCGGCATGCGCTTTTCTTCGCCGATGTCACCTGCCTCGTCGATAGGCTGGCCAAGCACGTTCATGATCCGGCCCAGGGTAGCCTCGCCTACGGGCACGGAAATGGCAGCGCCGGTGTTGCTCACTTCAATCCCGCGCTTGAGCCCTTCGGTGGTCCCCATGGCGATGGTGCGCACCACGCCGTCGCCCAGCTGCTGCTGAACTTCCAGAACGGTCTCGGACTGGGAGATATTCAGCGCGTCGTAGACCTTGGGCACCGAGTCCCGCGGGAATTCTACGTCAATCACCGCGCCGATGATTTGTACGATACGTCCGCTCATCTTGGTTCCTCTTTAAAACCTGCAAATGAAACCTGTGTGCCGGAAGGCTGCGCCTTCCGAGGCGTTATACGGCAGCGGCACCGCCGACGATTTCGGAAATTTCCTGGGTGATGGCGGCCTGACGGGCCTTGTTGTAAACCATCTCCAGATCGTCGACCAGGTCGCCGGCGTTGTCGGTGGCGCTTTTCATGGCAATCATGCGCGCCGCCTGCTCGCAGGCACCGTTTTCCACCACCGCCTGATAGACCTGGGATTCGATAAAGCGAACCAGCAGGCTATCGAGCAACGTCCTGGCATCCGGTTCATACAGGTAGTCCCAGCTCTGGGGACGGGCGCTGTCCTGGTCCTGCTCGTCGTCGCCCATCTCGGACGACAGCGGAAGAAGCTGACGCACTACCGGTTTTTGCGTCATGGTGTTAACAAACTCGTTATGCACCACATACAGGCGATCAAGGTGGCCTTCGTCGTAGGCTTCCAGCATGACCTTGACGCTTCCCACCAGGCTTTCGGCCCGGGGCGCTTCACCCAGCCCGCTCTTGGCTGCGACCAGCCTGCCGCCATACTTGTGGAAGAAATGGCCGGCCTTGCTGCCCAGCGCGCAGAAATCAAGCTCTACGCCCTGGTCTCGCCAGGCACCCGCGTCCTTGACCGTGGCCTTGAACAGGTTGGTATTCAGCCCGCCGCACAGGCCGCGATCCGACGACACCACGATGTAGCCGACGCGCTTTACGTCATCGCGCGGGATCATGTAAGCGTGACGGTAATCGGGGCTGGCATCCGCCAGGTGCGAGACCACGTTGCGGATCTGCCGGGCGTAAGGCTGGCTGGCCTTCATCAGATCTTGCGCTTTACGCATTTTCGACGCAGCCACCATTTCCATGGCGCTGGTGATCTTCTGCGTATTCTTGATGCTCCCGATCTGGGAGCGTATCTCTTTTGCAGCTGCCATAGCGATCTACCTTTCGTTCGTGGCTCTCAGAAAAGAAGGCAGGCCCACCGCAGCGGTGAGCCAAACGCTTTACCAGGTCTGAGTGGCCTTGAACTTCTCAAGCACGCTTTGCAAGCCGTCCTTGGTCTCGTCGTTGTAGTCGCCGGACTGGTTGATCTGCTCCAGCAGAGCTGCGTGTTCTGCGCGGGCGTAGTCGTGCAGGGCGCTTTCAAAGTCCAGCACTTTCTCCACCTCGATGTCTTCCAGGTGGCCTTCGTTGGCGGCAAACAGCGAAAGCGCCATTTCGGCTACGGACATCGGCGCGTACTGCTTTTGCTTCATCAGCTCAGTGACGCGCTGGCCGTGCTCCAGCTGCTTGCGCGTGGCTTCGTCCAGATCCGAGGCGAACTGGGCGAATGCCGCAAGCTCCCGGTACTGGGCCAGCGCCAGACGCACGCCGCCGCCCAGCTTCTTGATGATTTTGGTCTGGGCCGAGCCGCCGACCCGGGAGACCGAAAGACCGGCGTCGATCGCCGGGCGAACGCCCGAGTTGAACAGATCCGTCTGCAGAAAGATCTGACCGTCGGTGATCGAGATCACGTTGGTGGGGACGAACGCGGAAACGTCGCCGCCCTGGGTCTCGATGATCGGCAGCGCGGTCAGCGAGCCGGTCTTGCCGGTGACTTCACCGCCTGTAAACTTCTCGACGTAGTCGGCGTTTACGCGTGCGGCGCGCTCCAGCAGGCGCGAGTGGAGATAGAACACGTCGCCGGGGAAGGCTTCACGGCCCGGCGGACGGCGCAGCAAAAGCGATACCTGACGGTAGGCCACGGCCTGCTTGGACAGGTCGTCGTAAACGATCAGGGCATCTTCGCCGCGGTCGCGGAAGTACTCGCCCATGGTGCAGCCGGCGTAGGCGGCGAGAAACTGCATGGGAGCCGGATCGGCGGCGCCGGCACAGACGATGATGGTGTGCTCCATCGCGCCGTGCTCTTCGAGCTTGCGCACCATGTTGGCAACGGTGGACTGCTTCTGGCCGATGGCCACATAGACGCAGGTAACCCCGGTGCCTTTCTGGTTGATGATCGCGTCGATGGCGATCGCGGATTTACCGATCTGGCGGTCACCGATGATCAGCTCGCGCTGGCCACGGCCGATCGGCACCATGGCGTCGATGGCCTTGAAACCGGTCTGGATCGGCTGATCCACGCCTTCGCGGGTGATAACGCCCGGCGCAACCTTTTCCACCGCGTCGGTCATCTTGGTGTCGATGTCGCCCTTGCCGTCGATGGGGTTACCCAGCGCGTCGACCACCCGGCCAATAAGCTCAGGGCCGACCGGCACTTCCAGAATGCGGCCGGTGCACTCGGCAACCATGCCTTCTTCCAGCTTAAGGTAGTCGCCCAGCACTACAGCGCCCACGGAGTCGCGCTCAAGGTTGAGCACCATGCCGTAGACGCTGCCGGGAAATTCAATCATTTCACCAAACATCGCGTCTTCGAGGCCGTGCACTTTCACAATGCCGTCGGAGACGCTGACGATGGTGCCCTGATTACGGGCTTCGGATGCGACGTCAAGCTTCTCGATACGCTGCTTGATGATGTCGCTGATCTCGGAAGGATTCAGTTGCTGCATGCCATGTCCCTCAAACTCAAGTGGTCAACGCTTCGGAAAGGCGGTTCAGTCGACCGCGCACCGAGCCGTCAATAACGGTATCGCCGGCGCGCAGGATGGCACCGCCAATCAGCGACTTGTCCACCTGAGTGGTAATAGAGATTTCGCGATTCAGACGTTTTTTAAGCGCGTTGAGCAAAACGCTCTGCTGCTTGTCATCGAGCTTAAAGGCTGACGTCACGTTTACGTCGATACGCTGTTCATAGTCGGCGCAGAGCTGTTCGAACTGCGCGGCAATGGGGCCCAGCGCGCCCAGGCGATGCTGTGCGGCCAGGGTGGCCAGAAAGCGCTCGAACGCTTTGCCGGCGCCCTTGGCCAGCTTGCGGTCTTGCAGCAGGCCGGCAAGAAACGCGACCTTCTGCTCGCCGGTCAGGCGCGGGCTGCTCAGCAAAGTGCCGGCCTCCCGGTCTGACGTGACCTGGCCCAGCAGCGCCAGCGCATCGGACCAGGCCTTGAGCGCATCGTTATCGCGGGCGTAGTCAAACGCTGCCTTGGCGTAAGGACGAGCGACGGTGGATTGTTCCGCCATGGTTGACCTCCTTACAGTTCGGCAGCCAGCTCATCAAGCAGCTTGCGGTGCGCTTTTTCGTCGACGGCGTTTTCCAGTACGCGCTCAGCGCCCAGCACGGCCAGATCGGCCACCTGGCTGCGCAGCTCTTCGCGGGCGCGCTGCACGTCCTGCTCGATGGCGGCGCGGGCGCCGGCGATCATGCGCTCGCCTTCGGCACGGGCCTCTTCGCGGGCGTCTTCGACAATCTGCGTAGAGCGCTTATTGGCCTGCTCGAGAAGCTCAGACGCCTGCTGCTTGCTTTCGCGCAGCGTCTGCTCTGCCTGTTCCTGAGCGACTTCCAGATCACGGGATGCACGGCTTGCCGCGTCCAGACCATCAGCAATTTTTTTCTGGCGCTGATAAAGCGCATTGCTGATCGGCGGCCACACATACTTTATGCAAAACCAGACAAAGATCGCGAAGGCGATCGTCTGTCCGATTAGCGTCATGTTGATATTCACAGGGATGTACCTCTGACAAGTTCGTGGCGACCGGGGTGAAGCAAAACCGAGCGGCTAGCGCTCGGCTTGGCTTGTCTTAACCGGCAACAACGAAGATGAGGTACATCGCAATACCCACGCCGATCATCGGCACAGCGTCGAGCAGGCCGGCCATGATGAAGGTCTTGGTCTGCAGATCGTTACCCAGCTCGGGCTGGCGCGCCGTGGATTCGATCAGCTTGCCACCCAGCAGGGCAAAGCCGATGCCGGTAGCCAATGCGCCCAGGCCGATGATGATAGCGGCGGAAAGGTAGATGAAGTCCATGGTAGTGCTCCTAGCGGTTAGGTGAGGTTAGGGGTGTAACGTGTTGCTCGGTTAGTGACGTTCGTGTGCAGCGTTGAGATACACAACGGACAGGACGGTGAAGATGAAGGCCTGCAGGGTAACGATCAGGATATGGAAGATCGCCCAGGGCACATCCAACAGCCAGATTGCCCAGAACGGCAGCATGGCAATCAGGATGAAGATCACCTCGCCGGCAAACATGTTGCCGAATAGACGCATGGCCAGGCTGAACGGCTGCACCATCAGCGCGACAACTTCGAGCAGCAGGTTAAACGGAACCAGCGCCCAGTGGTTGAACGGCTTGAACGAGAGCTCACGCGCAAAACCGCCGGCGCCTTTGACCTTGAAGTTGTAGTACAGCACCAGCAGGAAAACGCCCAGCGCCATGCCGAAGGTGGCGTTGATATCGGTGGTCGGCACGATTTTCATCTGATCGACGCCCAGGCTGGCAAACACGCCGGGGAAGTAGTCGACCGGGATGATTTTCAGCGTGTTCATCATCAAAATCCACACGAAAAGCGTCAGCGCCAGCGGGCCGATGATGGGGTTTCGGCTGTGGAAAGTAGAGCGCGTCAGGTTTTCGATGAACTCGAAGGTGACTTCAATGATGCTCTGCAGCGTGCCGGGTACGCCGGTCGTGGCGGCCTTGCCTACCTTGCGAAACAGCCAGATGAACAAAAAGCCCATGCCGATGGACCAGCCCATGGTGTCCAGATGAATAGCCCAAAAGCCCATGTCGCTTGCCTGCTGGGCGTTTTCGGCGATCGACCAGCCGTTTTCCGGGTGCAGTCCGAACGTCAGATTTTGCAAGTGGTGCTGAATATATTCAGCCGGGGCGACTACGTTTCCTGCTGCCATGGCGCTAGCTACCTCGATCAGTTACGCGATGCCGGCGCAGAAGCCAGGGAGTCAGCCAGTGCGCAAGGACAACCGCTACGTAAGTACTAAAGAAGAAAGCGGGGTTTGACGGGGGCACTGCGATAAACGTCAAAGCGAAAAGCACCGCCGTCAAACCAAACTTTCCGGCCTCGGCGCGCATCAGGCGCCGGGCCCCCTGCAACGCCCGCAGGCGCGGATCCAGCATGCCGGCTCGCAGAATGAAAAAAACCTGCGGCACAATACCCACCAGACCGCCTGTCAGCGCCGAAAGCAGCCCGCCAGACCCGGCCAGCAGGCCTCCCAGCGCCCCCGCCACCGCCGCCGTGGCTGCCTGGGTACCGAGCAGCTGGCGAACGTAATGCCGGCGATGCCGGTGTTGATCTGGTTGCATGAAATCCTGAAAGCCGTATTGCCTGGGATTTGCGTCTCACGGGCGCAGATGCCCTGACGCAAAGCCTGCAAAAATCATGCGCGATTATAGGGAAGCCCCTCCCCGCCTTCAACCGAGCGAGGTACTTTTTCAACCGTATTGGCGTATTTTGCTACCAAAGCGGCAGAGTTAAAGGGCGTTACCTGCCGAATAGTTAATAAGCCTGCTATTGGATTCGTCCGAGAATCCCGTCAAGTTCTTCCAGGCTCGCATAGCGAATGGTCAGCGCGCCCTTGCCCTTTTTCCCCTGCCTGATCGAAACCGGCGCGCCAAGCTTTTCGCTTAGCGTGGTTTCCAGCCGCGCCACGTCCGGCGAGGCCGGCCGGGACGCCGAGGGCTGCGACGGCGCATCGCCCTTGGCGGCCAGTTTTTTCACCAGCGTTTCGGTGGCGCGCACGGTCAGGTCGCGGTTGATGACGTCCCGGGCAACGCGCACCTGCTGGCCGCCGGCAAGCCCGAGTAGCGCCCGGGCGTGGCCCATGTCCAGATCGCCGCGCTCCAGCAGGGTTTGCACTTCACCGTCCAGGGTCAAAAGGCGCAGCAGGTTGGCCACCTGAGTGCGCGATTTGCCTACGGTGTCGGCGATTTGCTGCTGGGTCAGGGCAAATTCGTCGCTTAGACGCTTGAGCGCCAGCGCTTCTTCCACGGCGTTGAGGTTTTCGCGCTGGATATTTTCGATCAGCGCAAGGGCCAGTGCCGTGTCGTCGTCCACGTCGCGAATAACGGCGGGAATAACGTCGAGCTCGGCCAGCTGGGCGGCGCGCAAGCGGCGCTCACCGGCGATGATTTCATAGCGCTGCTCGCCCACCGCGCGCACCACGATCGGCTGCATAACGCCCTGAGCGCGAATCGAGTCGGCCAGCTCTTCCAGGGCTTGCGGGTTGAAATCGCGCCGGGGCTGATACGTGCCGCGGGAGAGCTGCCACAGCGGCAGCCGTTCAAGGCGCTCGCCGTCTTCGCCGCTGTCTTGACGCGCATACGCGGGATCGCCGGCGCCGGGCGCGGCATCGTCTACTGGTTTTACACCGCCGGCCGGGCGGCTGTGGGAACCGATCAGGGCGTCCAACCCGCGCCCCAGCGCGCGTTTACGCGTCATTGGCTTTTCCTCGTCATCAACCGAAAGTGGCTATCGCTGAGCGAAGCACGGGTATCTCTGGCGTGCAAACGTCACAGCGCCAGGCGGCTCAGCATCTCCTTGGCGAGCACGCGATAGGCCTGACTGCCGCGGGAAAACCGCGCGTAGTGGCTGACCGGCAGGCCGTGGCTGGGCGCTTCGGCCACCTTGACGTTGCGCGGAATCGTCGCCTTGAGCAGCCGGTCACCAAAATAGCGGCGCAGCTGGCTGTCCACTTCCCGGGTCAGGCTCATGCGCTTGTCGTACATGGTGCGCAGAATCCCTGAAATGTCGAGGTCGGGATTTACGCTCTGCTGAATCTGCTCGATGGTGTCCAGCAGCGCCGAAAGCCCTTCCAGAGCGTAGAACTCGCACTGCAGCGGAATCAGCACGCCGTCGGCGGCGGTCAAGGCGTTGACCGTGAGCATGTTAAGCGACGGCGGGCAGTCGATAAGGATGACGTCGTAGGTCTCGGCCAGCGGCGCCAGCGCCCGGGCCAGGCGGCTCTGGCGCTCGTCGCAGTGCAAAAGCTCGACTTCGGCGGCGGTCAAGTCACCGTTGCCCGGCAGCACGTCGTACCCGGCAGGCGAGTCGCAGACGATGGCGTCCCGGGCGCTTGCGTTTTCCAGCAGCACGTCCAGCACGCTGGTGGCCAGGTCGTGTTTGTCAATGCCGCTGCCCATGCTGGCGTGCCCCTGAGGGTCTAGATCCACCAGCAGCACGCGGCGTCCAAGCGTGGCCAGGCTGGCGGCGAGGTTGACGGCCGAGGTGGTTTTGCCCACGCCGCCTTTCTGATTGGTCAGGGCAATAATCTGGCTCACTTATTCCCCTCCTTGCGGGGTCAGAATCAAAAGCTGGCGTTCGCCGTCGATAAAAGGCACGTCGAGCCGATGACGCCGGGCAAGTGCCACGCCGCCGGGCAAAGCGGCAAGCTCGTCGTCGGCGCCGGGGCCTTTCATCGCCAGCCACTCGCCGCCGGGTGCCGGCAGCCGGCGCGTCAGCGCGATAAAGTCCGCCAGGCTGGCAAAGGCCCGGGAGATCACTTGATCAAAGCCGCCGGCCGTAAACGACTCGACGCGGGCCTGGGTGGCAGTGACGTTTAAAAGCCCCAGCTCCATGATCGCCTGGCGCTGAAAGCGCACCTTCTTGCCGTTGCTGTCAAGCAGGGTGACCGCAAGCTCCGGGCGCAAAACGGCCAGCACCAGCCCGGGAAAACCGGGGCCGGCGCCCACATCAAGCAGCGCCCCGGAGCGGATGAAGGGCAGCACCGCGGCGCTGTCGAGCACGTGGCGTGAAACCATCGCGTCAACGTCGCGTACCGCGGTGAGGTTATAAGCCCGGTTCCACTTGTGCAACAAGGCTACAAGCCCCAGCAGCCGGCGGCGCTTGACGTCGTCCACGGCAATGTCCAGGCGCCTCAAGCCCTCGTCCAGACGGGCTGACGCGTGCTCGGGCAGCCCGGCCGTCAGCGCCGGGACGGGCAAAGCGGTTGGCGTGCTCATCCGTTGGCTACCTCTTCTTTGCCAACTTCCGCGCTGTGCAGCAGGCGATGCTTTTTCAGATGAATCAGCAAAATTGATACGGCCGCAGGGGTCACACCGGCAATGCGCGCCGCCTGAGCCAGCGTTGCCGGGCGCGCCTCGCCGAGTTTCTGGCGCATCTCGTGGGAAAGCCCGTCCACGCGGGTGTAATCCATATCCGCCGGCAGCGGCGTGGCCTCGTGGCGCTTGAGCTTGTTGATTTCTTCCTGCTGACGGTCGATATAGCCCTGGTACTTGGCCTGGATCTGCACCTGCTCGGCGACGGTGTCGTCGCTGATCGGAGCGCCGTCGATGCCCGGCAGCGCGGCGACGTCGGCGTAGCCCAGCTCCGGGCGCTTGAGCAGTGCGGCCAGGGTAAATTCTCGGGCCAGGGGTTTGCCCAGCGTTTCGGCAAGCCGCTGGCCGGCGGCAGAGCTTGGCTGTACCCAGGTGCTTGCCAGGCGCTGGTTTTCTCGCTCGATGGCCTCGCGCTTGTCGGTGAAGGCCTGCCAGCGTGCGTTGTCCACCAGCCCCAGCTCACGGCCGGTTTGGGTCAGGCGCAGATCGGCGTTGTCTTCGCGCAGCAGCAGCCGGTATTCCGCCCGAGAAGTGAACATGCGGTAGGGCTCTTTGGTGCCAAGCGTGATGAGATCGTCGACCAGCACGCCCAGATACGCCTCGTCCCGCCGCGGCCACCAGGCGTCCAGCCCTTTGGCGCGGCGGGCTGCGTTGACCCCGGCCAAAAGCCCCTGGGCGCCGGCCTCTTCGTAGCCGGTGGTGCCGTTGATCTGGCCGGCAAAAAACAGGCTGTGGATAAATCGGGTTTCCAGCGAGTGCTTGAGGTCTCGCGGGTCGAAAAAGTCGTATTCGATGGCGTAGCCGGGCCGGGTGATGTGCGCGTTCTCCAGCCCTTCGATGGAGCGCACGACCTCCAGCTGCACGTCGAACGGCAGCGAGGTGGAAATCCCGTTGGGGTAGAGCTCGTGGGTGTCCAGCCCTTCGGGCTCGATGAAAATCTGGTGGCTGTCCTTGTCGGCGAAGCGGTCAACCTTGTCTTCGATCGACGGGCAGTAGCGCGGGCCGACGCCCTCGATGCTGCCGGAATACATCGGCGAGCGGTCGAGATTCTGGCGAATGATGGCATGGGTGCGCGCATTGGTGTGAGCGATATGACAGCTCATCTGGCGCGGATGCATTTCGCGGCGGCCCATGTAGGACATCACCGGGCGGGGGTTGTCACCGGGCTGTTCGGCCAGCTTCGAGAAATCCACGGTTTTGGCGTCAATGCGCGGCGGCGTGCCGGTTTTCAGCCGGTCGACCCGAAACGGCAGCGCGCGCAGGCGCTCGGCCAGGGCGTTGGACGGCGCGTCACCGGCGCGGCCGCCCAGGGTTTTATCCAGGCCGATGTGGATAACCCCGCCCAGGAAAGTGCCGGTGCACAGCACCACGGCGTCGGCGTGAAAGCGAATGCCGGTTTCGGTCACCGCACCGCGCACGGTATCACCGTCGACGATCAGATCGCCCGCGGCCTGTTGGAAAATCGTCAGGTTGGGCTGGTTTTCCAGCATCGTGCGAATCGCACTTTTGTAGCGTACGCGGTCGGCCTGGGCACGCGTGGCGCGTACGGCCGGTCCTTTGCGTGCGTTGAGCACGCGAAACTGGATGCCGCCTTTGTCCGTTGCCAGCCCCATGGCGCCGCCCAGGGCGTCGATTTCCTTGACCAGATGGCTTTTGCCGATGCCGCCGATGGCGGGGTTACACGACATCTGGCCCAGGGTTTCGATGTTATGGGTCAACAGCAATGTCTGACAGCCCATGCGAGCGGAGGCCAGTGCGGCTTCGGTTCCCGCATGGCCACCGCCGATGACGATGACGTCAAAGCGGTCGGGATAGTTCAAAAGACACCTCGTTTGTGCGCTCGGCACCGATGGCAGTGGGTATTCAAGAGCACAGCGCAGACGCGCCGCGGTTGTTCAGCCGGGCAGTATAAACCTCCTGTGGGTAACCGTCAGGTTTTTCCACACCGGGTTTGCCTGTTCTCTGCTGAGTTAATAACAAATCAATTAAATAATAGAAGTTCTGTTGTTGTTGTAATTATTGGGGTTGACGTTTTCTGTGGAAAACTCATTTTTTCATTAAAAAATCAGCTATCTAGTCTGTTGGCAAAGCGGTGGGCAAACTGTTGGAAAGGCGTGCATGAGCAGTGGACGGCCGGTGGATAAACAGCCTGCTTATCCACAGGCGGTGTTAGCAACAAGTTATTCACCGATGTATACCGCCTTTATGCACACGGTTATCAACAGGGCCAACAGCCGGCAGTTTTCGTTGCGAAAGCCGCTGACGGCGCGGCTTGGCAGGAAAAACGGAAGGCACAAACAAAAAATGATATCCACAGGCAAAAATCGGCCTTGCGACCGCTCAAACGCCAGGCGAATGTGCCAAAGTAAAGCGCCGCCACGGGGAATCAGGAGAGCAAAAAGCGCGCAGGGCACGGTCGGCTTGAGGCTGCACGGCAGGCAGCGTTAGTCTGGGAAGCTGCATTGTTCAATCACGCAACGCTGCTTTATCACGCAACGAGGAGTTCGGTATGGAAGAACGTGTATTGCTGATTACCGGTGCCTCCAGCGGCATCGGCGCTGCCACCGCCCGCGCCGCGGCGGACAAGGGCTACAAGCTGGTGCTGGCAGCGCGCCGCCACGATAAGCTGACGGCCCTCGCTGAAGAACTCGGCGAAGACAGCGTCATGACAATAGGCTGTGACGTCACGTCAATGCCCGACCAGCAGGCCCTGGTCGAGCAGGCGCTGGCGCGCTTTGGTCGTATCGATGCGGTATTCGCCAACGCCGGTCGCGGCGGCTCGCCCGGCGGCTTCAGCGAGGCGGATCACGAGCAGTGGAAAGACATGCTGCTGACCAACGTCTACGGCGTCGGTTTGACGCTGCAGGCAACGCTGCCGGCTCTCAGGGAAAGCCGGGGGCACGTGCTGCTGACCGGCTCCGCCGCCGGGCGCGCGACCATTCCCGGCTCCATGTACAGCGCCAGCAAATGGGCGGTGACCGGCATTGGCTACAATCTGCGCGAAGAGCTGCGCGGTACGGGGATTCGCGTCACCCTCATTGAGCCCGGCATGGTGGACACGCCCTTCTTTGATGAGCGTCCGGACCACGCCATGAAAGATGAAGATATTGCCAACGCGGCGCTGTACGCCCTGGAGCAGCCCGCCCATGTAGACGTCAACGAAATCCTGGTACGCCCCACGCCGGCCGTTGAATAACGCTCGCAGCTAGTGCTTGAGCACCCGAGCCAGAAAGCTTCGGGTGCGCGCGTGCTGCGGCGCGTCGAACAGCTGCTCCGGCGGGCCCTGCTCGGTGATTTCGCCCTGGTGGATGTAAATCACGCGGTCGGCGACCTCCCGGGCAAAGCCCATCTCATGGGTGACGATCACCATGGTCATGCCTTCCCGGGCCAGCTCGCGCATGGCGTCGAGCACCTCGCCGATCATCTCCGGGTCCAGCGCCGAGGTGGGCTCGTCAAACAGCATCAACCGTGGCTCCATGGCCAGCGCCCGGGCCAGCGCCACGCGCTGCTGCTGGCCGCCGGAAAGCTGTGCCGGGTACTTGTCGGCCTGATCTTCGATGCCCACCCGGGTCAGCAGTCGGATTGCGCTGTCCCGCGCCTGCTCGCGCCCGAGCCCGCGCACGCTCACCGGCGCTAGCGTGACGTTGTCGCGCACGCTGAGATGGGGAAACAGGTTGAACTGTTGAAACACCATGCCCACTTCCGTGCGGATTTTCTGCAGTGCCTGTCCGCCTTTGCCGTGGGGGAGCAGCGTCTTGCCGGCCACGTCCAGCGTCCCTTGCTGAAACTCTTCCAGCCCGTTGATACAGCGAATCAGCGTGGACTTTCCCGAACCGCTGGCGCCGATCACCACCACGACCTCGCCTTGGGTAATCTCAAGGTTGATATCCTTGAGCACGTGCAAACTGCCGAAATGCTTGTTGAGCTTGTCCATGCGCACGATGGGCCGTGCGTTTTGAGCTGGCTGAGCGGATTGTGTCGTTGCGTTCATGGGTTGTCCTTATTCTCCGGCCAGGCCGCGGCGTTCAAGCTGGGCGAGCACGATGGAAAGCGTCCAGGTGATCGCCAGATACAAAAGCGCCACCATGAAATAGACCTCCATGGCGGTGAAGGTCGTGGCAATGTAGATCTGCCCCTGGCGGACCAGTTCACCGACGCCGATCACTGAAAACAGCGACGTATCCTTGATGCTGATGATCGCCTGGTTGCCCAGCGGCGGGATCATGCGGCGCAGCGCCTGGGGCCAGATCACATAGCGAAACGCCTGGCGCGACGATAAACCCAGCGACAGCGCCGCTTCGCGCTGGCCCCGGGCGATGGACTGCACCCCGCCGCGCACGATTTCGGAAATATACGCACCGGAGTTCACCGCGATCGCGGCAATGCCGGCGGTGAGCGCATCGATGGGCCCGCCCAGCAGCTGGGGCAGGCCGTAGAAGATGAACAATACCTGCACCAGAATCGGCGTGCCGCGAAACACTTCGATATAGACAACGGCCAGCCAGCGCATCCAGCGCAGCGGGCTGATGCGCATCAGCCCGAACACAATGCCGATAACAAAGCCGACGGCAAGCCCGCCGAACGAAATCAGAAGCGTCCAGGGGATCCCGGGCAGCAGGTGGGGAATCGAGGCGAGCGCCGCTGCCCAATCAAAATTGAAGGTGACGTCCACGTCGAATCTCCTGAGAAGGGACGATACATAAACCAAAGCGAAGAAATGACGCAGGGCCGGGAGCGACGCCCACCGGCCCTGATCAACCTCTTGGCTGACAAGAAATCACAGATAGCGCGCCGGGTTACTCGGCGCTGGGGGCTTTACCGAACCATTTGCGGTAGATTTCGTCGTAGGTACCGTCTTCTTTCATCGCGGCGAGCGCTTCGTTAGCGGGTTTGAGCCACCGGCTGCCCTTGTGGAAAACGATGCCGTACTGCTGGCCTTCGTACAGCGGACCGACGACCTTGGCGCGGCCTTCGCCCTGGGTCTGGGCAAAATAGGCGACGTTGGGCGCATCATAAAAGGTGGCGTCGACGTTGCGGCCAAGAAGTGCCATGTACATGTCGGAGGTGCCGGGGTAGGGCGTAATCTCGGCGCTGTCGCCCAGATTTTCCTGAAGGTAGTCGTAGCTGGTAGAGCCGATCTTGGTGGCTACCGCTTTGCCTTCGAGGTCTTCCAGCGTTTGGATGTCGTCGTTGCCTTCGCGGACCATCAGGCGCAGGCCGGAGTCGTAGTAGGGGTCGGAGAAGTCCACGACCCTGGCACGCTTGTCGGTGATGGTGGTGCCGGCAATGGCGATTTCCTGGCTGCCGGTCTGCACCGCGGGGATGATGCCGGAGAACTTCATGGTGGTCAGGTTGACCTCGAAGCCGGCGCGGTCGGCGACTTCGTTGATGATGTCCATGTCAAAGCCGACCATCTCGTTGGTTTCGGAATCCAACATTTCGAAGGGGACAAAGCTTGGGTCGGTGGCCACGTTGACGCTGGGCTTGTCCTGTTCTTGGGCGGCGGCGATGCCGGCACTGCCAAGACCTGCGGCCAAGACAGCCGCCAGCACAGCGGATGCCAGCGGCGTATGGCCGATGGCCTGGTGGGCGATGGCGCTCAGTTTTTTGTTCAGCATTGTCGTAACCCCGTCATGGAAGTGCCTGTGGCGCACCGCCGGAAAACCCGCGTGCGACCACGGCTGTTGTTGGTTTTTTTAGCGACTGGACGGGATAACCTTGGCGAGAAACCGCTGGAGCGTCAAGTTTATTGGCGCTGACGGGGCCAGACGTTGAGTGCTTGATAGAAGCGGCGACGGGGCAGGATTACGTTACACCATAAAGGAGGCGCCGCAGCCGCAGGTGGAGCTGGCGTTGGGGTTTTGTACGCGAAAACGTGCCCCGGCCAGGCCTTCTTCATAGTCCACGGTAGAGCCGACCAGATACTGGTAGGACAGCGGATCCACTACCAGGGTCGCATCGCCAAAGTCGATGACGGTGTCGTCGTCGGCGAGCCGGTCGGCAAAGTCAAAGCCGTACTGAAAGCCCGAGCAGCCGCCGCCGGTCACGTAGACGCGCAGCCTGGGTGCTTGATTGCTCTGCTCTTCCATCAGCGCCTTGAGGCGTATACGAGCGCTGTCGGAAAGCAGCAGCGGAGTGGGGACAAAAGATTCGGCGCTGCTCATGGTTATCTCCGCAAGCGTGAGAGGAAATCAAAGTCAACAACCGCTCAACGGTTATTGCCGCCATTATGGATATCCCTTGGCAAAAGGGTCAACGTCTGCCGGGGCGCCGGCGGTCAGGGCATCAGCGCCGGGGCGGCAAGGCCCAGGGTTTCGTCTCGGCCAAACATCAGGTTGAGGTTTTGAACGGCCTGGCCGGATGCGCCCTTGACCAGATTATCAATCACCGACAGCACCACCACGGTATTGCTACCTTCCGGGCGGTGCACGGCCAGCCGGCAGGTATTGTTGCCCTTGACGCTGCGGGTTTCCGGATGGCTGCCGGGGGGCATCACATCGACGAACGGCTCGTCAGCGTAACAGTGCTCGAACAGCGTCTGAAGATCGGCCTCCGGCTCGGCGATAAGCTGGCCGTAGAGCGTGGCGTGAATGCCGCGAATCATCGGCGTCAGATGGGGAATAAACGTCAGGTTGATCTCGCCATTGTGTGCGGCAACCAGCCCCTGGCGAATTTCCGGCAGATGGCGGTGGCCGCCGGCGGCGTAGGCCTTGAGCGACTCGCTGGCCTCGGCCAGAAGCGAGCCCACCTTGGCGCCGCGCCCGGCACCGGTGACGCCGGTCTTGCAGTCGGCGATCAGCTGGCCGGGATCGATCATGCCGGCCTTCAGCAGCGGCAAAAAGCCTAGCTGTACGGCGGTGGGGTAGCAGCCGGGCACGGCAATCAGGCGGGCGCGCTTGATCGCCTCGCGGTTGACTTCGGGCAGGCCGTAAACGGCTTCTTCCAGCAGCGCCGGGGCGCCGTGGGTCTGGCCGTACCAGGCTTCCCATTCGGCAACGTCGCGCAGGCGGAAATCCGCCGAGAGGTCGATCACTCGGGTGCCGCATTCGAGCAGCTCGCCGGCAAGAGCATGGGCCACGCCGTGGGGCGTGGCGAAAAATACCGCGTCCATGTCGCCCAGCTGCTTGGCGTCGGGCGCGGTGAAGGCCAGACGGTCGTAGTAGCCGCGCAGATTGGGATACATCGCGGTGACGTTTTTCCCTGCCTCAGAGCGCGAAGTGATGGCCTCGACGCTAACCTCGGGGTGCTGGGCCAGCAGGCGCAGAAGCTCCACGCCCGTATAGCCGGTACCGCCTACAATGCCAACCTTGATCACGTTTGACTCCTTCACGGGCGCCTTGAAGCGCCGGACTGTCGAAGTTGATGCGCCTATGATACACAATAGAGTGAACATCATGGTAAAGCGTACAACCGCAAAAACACTACAAGGACACCTCTGGCGTGGCACGCGTATTTCGCTCCTTATTGACTCTTGAGCGCTTCCGGCGCCAGCTCGCCAACGTGGATGCGCTGCCCCAGCTTTGCGTGCTGGGCCTGGTGTCCGGGGTGATGACCGGCGCGCTGATGGTGGCCTTTCGCTTTTTGCTGAGTCTGGGCGCCACGCTTTATATGCCCGAAGGCAATCCCGAAGCCTTTGAGCAGCTGGCCCCTTGGGGACGAGCGCTGCTGCCGCTGATCGCCGTGGCGCTCATCGGCCTGTGGCTTGGGCGCTTGTCGCCGTCGGCGCGCAAGATCGGCGTGGCGCATGTAATCGAGCGGCTGAGCTACCACCAGGGGCGTTTTCCTCGGGGAAACTGGTTCACTCAATGGTGGGTAGGGCTTGTGTCGGTGCTCGGCGGGCTGTCTGCCGGCCGGGAAGGGCCGGCGATTCATCTGGGAGCCGCGGCGGCCAGCGGGCTCGGGCAATATATGCGCCTGCCCCACAACAGCCTGCGGGTGCTGGTGGCCTGCGGCACGGCGGCGGGCATTTCGGCATCGTTTAATACGCCCATTGCCGGGGTCATCTTCGCCATGGAAGTGGTGATGATGGAATACACCATCACCGGATTTATGCCGGTGATTTTGGCGTCTACGGTCAGCGGTTTGATCGCCCAGCTGGTGTTCGGCTTTGAGCGTCCCTTTCAGGTCAGCGATCTTGCGCTGGGCGCTTTTGCCAACCTGCCCTGGATTGTAATCAGCGCGCTGGGCATCGGCATACTGGCCGCCGGCTTTTTGCAGCTGGCCCGGCTGTCCGAGCGGCTGGCGCATTTTTCCTTGACCGTGCGCTGCATTGCGGTGGGCGTGCTGCTGGGCGGCACGGCCTGGTTTTATCCTCAAGTGCAGGGCATGGGCTACGATACGCTGGGGCTGACGTTCGGCGCGCATTTGGCCGTTGATGTGCTGCTGGCCGTGGCTGTGGGCAAGCTGTTGCTGACGGCGGTTACCGTGGCCTGCGGCATTCCGGTGAGCATCATCGGGCCGATTCTGGTGGCCGGCGGCGCGGCCGGGGCCCTGTTCGGCGTGCTGGGGGCTCAGCTGATGCCCAATGCCTCTGCCAGCCCGACGATTTACGCCATGCTGGGCATGGCCGCCATGATGGGGGCGATTTTGCAGGCCCCGCTGGCCGCGCTGATGGCGCTGCTGGAGCTGACCCATACGCCCAACATGATGCTGCCGGGCATGCTCAGCGTTGTGGTGGCCTGTTTGACCACCCGCCAGCTGACCGGCAGCAAGGGCTTTTTCAACCAGGCCCGTCAGGGCAGCCGCCATCCGCTGCAGCACCCGCTGATGCAGGCGCTGTCGCGGGTGTCGGTGCCGGCGGTCATGGAGCGTAATCTGGTGCGCAGCCAGCGGACGGTAACGCCGGCCGAGGCGCGCAAGCTGCTGACGACCAACCCGGTGTGGCTGGTGATCGAGCGCGCCAAGGATGACAAACCGCCGCTGGCGCTGAAAGGCTCGGCGCTGGCACGCTGGCTGCTGGAACATGAAACGCCCATCAATGAAGGGCACCGCGGCTATCAGCACGTTGATCTGCTGGAAATTCCCGGCCAGCGCCTGGAACTTGCACCGATCAACTTGCAGGCCACGCTGTCCGAGGCGTTTCTGGCCTTGCAAAACGAGACGCTGGGCGCGCTTTACGTAGTGCACGGCTATCGGCATAAGCAAAAGCGAATTTCGGGTATCATCACCCGTGGCGCCGTCGAGCGTTATTACCGCTATACCGACCACATTCCCGAAAGCCGCAGCCCCGAGCGTGGCCCCTGAGGCGTTTGTCGGTCCGTCCGCTGTACAAGGAGCTGTTATGTATCTATGGGTGAAAGCATTCCACCTGATGGCTGTGGTGACCTGGTTTGCCGCGCTGTTTTATCTGCCGCGTTTGTACGTGTATCACGCCATGGCCCGGGATAGCGGCGAGCACGAGAGCATCGCGCGTTTCAAGGTCATGGAGCGCAAGCTGTATCGCGGCATCATGACACCGTCGATGATCGCGGTTGTCGTGCTGGGCGGCATTCTGCTGGCGCTGGCGCCCGGCTGGCTCAGCCAGGGCTGGATGCACGCTAAGCTGTTGTTTGTGGTGCTGTTGATTGCCTACCATCACGTCTGCCTGATCTATCTCAAGCAGTTCGCCGAGGATCGCTGCACAAAGCGCCACGTGTTCTTCCGCTGGTTTAACGAGCTGCCGGTGCTGGCGCTGATTGCCATTATGATTTTCGTCGTGGTGAAGCCTTTTTAATGGCGACGTCATTGCTCAATGAGCCGCTTCCGGCGGCGGTACTGGTGCTCGCAGGCCACGACCCTACCGGCGGCGCGGGGCTTATCGCCGACAGCGAAGCCGTGGCGGCCAACGGCGGCTGGGCGCTGACCGTCCCTACCGCGCTGACCGTGCAAAGCTGCGACGATGTGCGCCGGGTGATCCCCGCCGACCCCGACACGATGCTGGCCGCCGTCGAGGCGCTTGCGGATATCCCCGTAGCGGCGATCAAGATCGGCCTGCTGGCCGACGCCGCTACCACCGACGCTGCGGTGCAGATCGTGCGCCGCTTTCCCGGCGTGCCGGTGGTGATCGACCCGGTGCTCAGGGCCGGCGGCGGCGCGGAGTTATCCACACCCGAACTGTGCCGGCGGTTTGTGGATACGCTGATCGGGCATGCCGATATTGTGACCCCCAACCGCCACGAGCTTGCCCGGCTGACCCCGGAGCAGGCCGGCGCAAACGATACCGAGCGCGCCGTGGCGCTGCTGTCTGCGGGCTGCCAGGGCGTGCTGGTCACCGGCACCGACACCCCGCTGGCGCACGGCGAGCAAACGGTGACCCACACGCTGCACACCCCGGAAAGCGCCCGTCAGTGGCACTGGCCGCGCCTGGCGGCGACGTATCACGGCTCGGGCTGTACGCTGGCGGCAGCGCTGGCCGCTCGCCTGGCCGCCGGCGATGCGCTGGTCACGGCCTGCGAGCAGGCCCAGCACTTTACCTGGCAGAGCCTGTCCCACGGCTACCGGCCGGCGCACGGCCAGCATCTGCCCAACCGCTTTTTTGCTCATTGCCACTTACCTGCGACAAAGAGGATGCCATGACCACTTCCGCTGAACTGTTTGAACGCGCCAACCGCCACATTCCCGGCGGCATCAACTCGCCGGTACGCGCCTTCAAGGGGATGCACCGCCCGCCGGTGTTCATTGAGCGCGCCCAAAACGCGTATCTGTTCGACGTGGAAGGCAACCGCTACGTGGACTACGTAGGCTCCTGGGGGCCGATGGTCACCGGCCACGCCGACCGCGACGTGCTGGCCGCGGTGCGCGCCCGGCTGGACAACGGCCTGTCGTTTGGCGCCCCCACCGAAATCGAAACCACCATGGCGGATCTGATCTGCGAGATGATCCCCAGCATGGACATGGTGCGCATGACCAGCTCCGGCACCGAGGCCACCATGTCGGCCATTCGCCTGGCGCGGGGCTACACCGGCCGTGACAAGATCGTCAAGTTCGAAGGCAACTACCACGGCCACTCCGACTCGCTTTTGGTCAAGGCCGGCTCCGGTGCGCTGACCCACGGCGTGCCCAACTCACCCGGGGTGCCCGCTTCGCTGGCCGAGCACACCGTGACGCTTTCGTTTAACGACCCGGACGGCGTGGAAGCCTGCTTTGACGAAATCGGCGACCAGGTGGCCTGCATTATCGTCGAGCCGGTAGCGGGCAATATGAACTGCATTCCTTCACGCCCGGAATTTCTCGACACCCTGCGCCGGGTATGCAGCGAGCACGGCAGCCTGCTGATTTTTGACGAGGTGATGACCGGCTTTCGCGTGGCCATGGGCGGGGCCCAGGCACACTACGGCGTGACGCCGGATCTGACCTGTTTGGGCAAGATCGTCGGCGGCGGCATGCCGGTGGGCGCATTCGGCGGCAGCCGCGAGATCATGGAGCAGATCTCGCCGCTGGGGCCGGTCTACCATGCCGGTACGCTCTCGGGCAATCCGCTGGCCATGGCCGCCGGCACCACGCTTTTGAACAAGCTTCAGGTGCCGGGCTTCCACGACGCGCTGACCCAGCGGGTCGAGACGCTGTGCACCGGCCTCAAGGAACGCGCCGACGCCGCCGGCGTGCCGATGGTAGCGCAGTGGGCCGGCGGCATGTTTGGGCTGTTTTTCACCGCGCAGAGCCGCGTGGACAACTTCGCCCAGGCCACCGCCTGCGACCCGGAAGCCTTCCGCCGCTTCTTTACCGGCATGCTCGATGAAGGCGTGTACCTGGCGCCGTCGGCGTTCGAGGCCGGCTTTATGTCCAGCGCCCATACCGCTGAGGACATCCAGCACACGCTGGACGCCGCCGAACGGGTGTTTGCCGGCATGGCGTAAGCACGGCCTACCGTGTCCGCCTGATGTAACCAAGTGTTACACTTGTGGGCTATACTGAAGAAGCCGCCTATAGGCGGCTTCTTTGCGTTGTGACACGCCACCGGAGGTTTCCATGCTGCGTTGTATCATCCGCTACGGCCTGCCCGGGGCGGCGCTATGCGTCTCGTCGCTGCTGCCACGCCGGGAGCCGGTCGACGGCTACGTGGTCGCTGTCGATCAGTACCAGCACCCGATCAGCGGGCGGGGCCTGAAACACCCCGGCAGGGGGGTGTATGCAGACGTTGCAGCCGGTCTTTTCCCCGAGATAGTCCGCAAACAGCTGTGTTTGCGGGCTTTTTTGGGTAACCAGGTAAACAGTTTTGCGGGTGTTGTCCTGCGACATGAAAGTGACCCTCGAGCAGAGAACGGCTGAGCAGGTGCCGGCTGATTTGTTGCTTAATGTATTTAAGTTTGTAAATTAAAGTTACGCAAGAAGATTGTAAAAGAAGGCCGTAAAAGCAGGTCGTAAAAAGGCTCGGATGCCCCGTCCTTTTGGTCTACTCCGACCCGGCGTACACTGGCCGGCCGCCAAGGAGACCACGCTATGACCGCAACAAAAACGCTGATACTGGCCAGCGGCAACGCCGGAAAGCTCAAGGAATTCAACCAGATTTTGCAGCCGCTGGGATTTGACGTGCGCCCCCAGGCAGACATCAATGCGCCGGACGTTGCCGAAACCGGGCTGACGTTTGTGGAAAACGCCCTGCTCAAGGCCCGCGCAGCCAGCCGCATCAGCGGCCTGCCGGCGCTGGCGGATGATTCCGGCCTGGAGGTGGACGCCCTCGCCGGCCAGCCGGGGATCTACTCCGCCCGCTACGCCGGCGAGCCCAAAAGCGACGCGCGCAACAACCAAAAGCTGCTGGAGGCGCTTTCCGACTGCCCCGAAGGCCAGCGCACCGGGCGCTACTGGTGCGTGCTGGTGTATCTGCGCCATGCCCTGGACCCGGTGCCGATCATCGTCCAGCAAAGCTGGGAGGGCGAAGTGCTGGCCCACCCCCGAGGTGCGGGCGGCTTTGGCTATGATCCGCTGTTCTGGCTGCCCGCTCAGGCCATGAGTGCCGCAGAACTCCCGGCCGAGGAAAAAAACCGCCTGAGCCATCGCGGCCGCGCACTCAGCGCGCTGGTGGAAGCGCTGAACGCAGCCGGTGGCAAGGGGGCAGCATGACCGAGCCGATGGCGAAGCGGCGCCCGCCGCTGTCGCTGTACATCCACACGCCCTGGTGCGTGCGCAAGTGCCCCTACTGCGACTTCAACTCCCATGAATCCGGCCGCCGGGCGCTGCCGGAGCGCGACTATCTGGCCGCGCTGCTGGAGGATCTGGATCAGGACCTGCCCCTGGCCGGCGAACGTGAACTGGTGTCGATCTTTATCGGCGGCGGCACGCCAAGTCTGCTGTCCCCCGAGTTTTACCAGACCCTGCTCAGTGCAATAAGTGCGCGGCTGGCTTTCGCGGCGAATATCGAAATCACCATGGAAGCCAACCCCGGCACCACCGAATACCACGCCTTCAGCGGCTATCGAGCGGCCGGCATCAACCGCCTGTCGTTCGGCGTGCAGAGCTTTCAGCGTGCCCAGCTCAAAGCGCTGGGCCGGATTCACGACGGCGAGGAAGCCGTGCGCGCGGTAGAGCAGGCCCGGGCCGGCGGGTTTGACAACCTCAATATCGACCTGATGCACGGCCTGCCCGGCCAAACTCCGGCGCTGGCGCTTGATGATCTGGAACAGGCGCTGGCGCTGGCGCCCGAGCACCTGTCCTGGTATCAGCTTACCCTGGAGCCCAATACGGCGTTTTACGCCCGCCCGCCCGTGCTGCCCGAGGAAGATACCCTGTACGATATTCAAGAGCTCGGCCACCGTTGTCTGGAGCAGGCCGGTTTGTCACGCTATGAAATTTCCGCCTACGCCCGCCCGGGGCACGAAAGCCGGCACAACCTCAACTACTGGACGTTTGGCGACTACCTGGGGATCGGCGCCGGGGCGCACGGCAAGCTCAGCGACGTGGACCGCCAGGGCCGCTGGACCATTGAGCGGCGCTGGAAAACCCGCCAGCCCGAGGCCTATTTGCAGCGTCGTTGGGATATGCGAGGGTTTGTAGCGGGCAAGCGCGAGGTGCCGGCCGATGAGCTGCCGCTGGAATTTTGCATGAACGCCCTGCGCCTGACCGAGGGCGTGGATGCCGCACGCTGGCCGGCGCATACCGGACAGCCCCTCGGCGCGCTGCAGGTTTTGCTGCAAGACAGCGTCAAAAAAGGACTTTTGCAGGAAACGTCAAACAGACTGCAACCGACGCCTCAAGGTCTATTATTCTTGAATGAACTGCTGGCAGACATCAGCAACGGATAACAACCGCGACGTTTCAATGACCGTAAAGGAGTAGAGCAATGCGAATGGTTCGAGCAATGGCCCCTTTGGCGGCGGCGATTCTGCTGGCCGGCTGTGCCGCCCAGAATCCCTACGGCGGCCAGCAGGGCAGCCAGACTCAACGCTCCAACAAGACGGCGATGGGCGGCGGCGTCGGGGCCGCCGTGGGCGCGGTGGCCGGCGCGCTTTCCGGTGACGGCAGCACCAGCCGCCGCGACCGCGCGCTGATCGGGGCGGCCGTGGGCGCTGCCGCCGGCGCCGGCGTAGGCGCCTACATGGACCGCCAGGAAAAGCAGCTGCGCCAAGGGCTGCAGGGTTCACGCATCGAAGTCGACCGCCGCGGCGACGACATCGTGCTCAACATGCCAAGCCAGGTGACCTTCGGGTTCGACTCCGCTCAGCTGACCGGCCAGGCGCAAAGCGCGCTCAACGAAGTGGCCAGCGTGCTGCGTGAGTATCAGGATACCCGGGTCAACATCGCCGGCCACACCGACAGCACCGGCGATGCCGGCTACAATCAGAAGCTGTCCGAGCGCCGCGCCCGGTCGGTGGGCAGCTATCTGACCCAAAACGGCGTATCCGCCATGCGCCTGAATACCGCAGGCTACGGTGAAAATCAGCCGGTAGCGGACAACGATACCGACGCCGGCCGCGCGCAGAACCGCCGCGTGGAAATCACGCTGACGCCTACCGGGGACGCCGGCAGTCGCGGCGGCCAGCGCCCGCCCCGCTAACGGCCGCTCCCTGAACGGTGCATCGGTCGCCGTCTGAGCCCGCCATGCCTTGCATGGCGGGCTTTTTTTGCGCTTTTGGACCGGCATGAAAACACCGGCCCGGCGCTGCGCTATCGAGTCTGGCCAAAGTGTTCAAGGGGGCGGGCACCGGCGGGTGTTGGCCCGAAAAGATGCGTTTTTAATACCGCATCACATAAGCGTTGTATTTTCACACCGCACCGGCTACGCTGATTGTAGCTGTACAGAAAAAGGATTTTGTACAGCTGTTGTGGAAAGGACTTTATAACGCGTCATCCGCGCTTTTCCGCGATGGTCTGGGCCCTCCATCTCAGCGAAGCGTGCGTGATAGCTGCCTAAACCAGCAATCGCCGTTGGAGATCATAATGGAACTTGAAACGCTATCCCTTGGGCAATACACCTTCATACAGAACGGGTACTCGTTCGGCTTTGCCGTCATGGCCGCCGCGTCCCTGTTTTTCTGGCTCATGAAGTCTGAACTCGCCCCCTCTTACCGCCTGGCCGTCACCATCACAGGGCTGGTAACGGCCATCGCGGCATACCACTACCTGCAGATCATGCTTTCGTGGGGAGCCGCAGCCGATGTCACCACAGGAGAAGTCGTGGCCACGGGTTCGCCCTTTAACCAGGCCTATCGCTACGTGGACTGGCTGCTGACCGTACCGCTGCTGCTGATCGAGCTGATCCTGGTCATGAACCTGACACGCCAGGAAACGATCAAGAAAACCACCATGCTCGGCGGTGCAGCCGCACTGATGATCGTGCTTGGCTATCCCGGCGAAGTATCCAGCACCGGCGGGCTGCGCTTTGTGTTCTGGGTACTGTCCATGATCCCGTTCGTCTTCATCGTCCACCAGCTGGTCGTTGGCCTGAAAGACTCCATTGCCAAGCAGCCTGAAGAAGTGAAAGGACTGATCAACATTGCGGTATACCTGGTGATCGGCGCCTGGCTGTTCTACCCCATCGTCTACCTCTTCCCCCTGGTGGGTCTGACCGGTGGTGCCGCCATCACAGCGCTTGAAGTGGGCTACACTATTGCCGACATCGTCGCGAAAGCCCTCTTTGGCGTATTCATCTTCACAATCGCAGTGCGCAAGTCAAAGGCAGTCGAAAACACGGAGAATGAAGCAGTCTAAAGCGAGTGCTGACAGGGACGGCAGCGAAAGCTCAACGCTCCAATAAGCACTGATTCAAGATCAAGGAGCTTCACCCGGCCACGGATGGCCCCGAGCTAAAGGATATTGGCATGGTCAATGTAACGGCTCATCAAACTGCTGATTTCACCGTCGCTGAACACATCGATGCGCCATCGTTGGCACCACGTCGCGAAAAGGCGCCCTGTGCGCCCGCGGACATCCTCGACGTGGATCACGAACTCGAATGCGTCACCTCTCTGATGCAGGCCAGCATAAGCGCACCGGCTAGCTGGCCTGCCACCCAAGCGAGCCTTTATCACCTGGATACCGGCGGCAGCCTTCTACGCGCACGGCTGGCTTTGCTCAGCGGACAGGCCTATGGCGCATCAAAGGCCCACCGGACGGCGGCGGCCGCCGCCGCAGAGCTCGTTCATAACGCCTCGCTTGTGCATGATGACCTTTGCGACGGCGATACAATACGTCGCGGCAAGGCAGCCGTGTGGAAGCGCTATAACCACCACGTTGCCGTATGCACAGGCGATCTTCTTTTAACAACGGCCTTTCGCGCCGCGCTCGAAAGCGACCGTTGTGAACACCGTCTGGCGCTGATAACGCTTTTGACCCGGCAGACCAGTCAGGTAATCGCCGGGCAGAGCATTGAAGTGGCCCCGCCGGCCGCACGCCAGGAGACCGCACGCCAAGCGTATGACAACCCCCCTTCGCTGAGCGCCTATCTGCAGGCGACTCTGGCCAAAACCGCTCCTCTGATCGCACTGCCGCTGGAAGCCGGCGCCCTTGGCGGCACGGTCTCCGGCGAACAGCGCCTGCTGCTACAGCGGTTCGCCGGCGCGGCAGGGCTGGCCTATCAAATCATCGACGACCTGGATGATATTGACCTTGCCTGCCCTTCGCGCTCGCAGCCGGATGCCTTTCATCCCTATCACGCCTGGCCGCGCCACTGGCCGGCAGGCCGGCCACAAAGCGACGACGCCGGTGCCCGTGCGGTGCAGCGCGCCGCCCGACACGCGGCGTCTGCGCTGGCGCGCGCCGAAAAGATCACGCCCTGTTTTCCCGAAGGGCTTGGCACGACGCTGCGACAGATGCTTGCGGACTTGCAGCGACGGCTGCTAAGCCACCTGCACGCCGCGGCGCTGGATCGAGACAGGTACCATACAACTACACGCCAGAGAGACAGGTACCAACCCTGCCGTCAGCCTTACGGAGAGCGAGCCTCATGACCGCGCCACCCAGCACACCGTTACCCAACATGGCCTCGCCCGACACCTCGTCTGCCTGTGCCGGCGCGAAAGAAAAAATCGGAAAGGCCCTGGTCATTGGTTCAGGCTTTGGCGGTCTGGCAGCGGCCCTGCGCCTTCTTGCCGACGGCTGGCACGTAGAACTTGTGGAACGTCACGGTGACCTTGGCGGGCGCGCCCGGGTGTTCAAACTGGACGGGGTTGGCTTTGATGCCGGCCCCACCGTGATTACAGCCCCGTTTATTTTCGAAGCGCTTTTCGAACGCTTCGGCGAGCGCTTTCACGATCACGTGACGCTGCTGCCGGTGGACCCTTTCTACCGGATGGAGTTTGCCGACGGCAGCCGTTTTGAATACAAGGGCACGGTCAGTGAAACGATCGAAGAAATCGATCGCATCGCGCCGGGGCAGGGGGCGATCTACCACGATTTTCTGGCTGAAACCGAGAAGATGTACCAGCGCGGGTTTGTCGATCTGGCCGAGCAGCCTTTTACACGGGTCACGGACATGCTCAAGGTGTTGCCGGATTTGGTTCGCCTGCGCGCCGATAGAAGCCTGTACGATTTTGTTTCCCGCTTTTTTGCCGATGAACGCCTGCGCCGGGCCTTTTCCGTACCGTCGCTGCTGGTCGGCGGCCACCCTTTTCGCACGTCCTCGCTGTATGGCCTGATTCACGCCCTTGAGCGCCGCGGCGGCGTCTGGTATCCCAAAGGCGGCACCGGCGCGCTGGTGCAGGCGCTGGCGGCGCTGTTTGAGCGTCACGGCGGCGTCATCCATACGCGCCAGCAGATAAGTGCGCTGGACGTGGACGGCAGCCGTGTGATCGGGGCAAAGACGGTCTCCGGCGAATATCACCGCGCCGACATCGTCATCAGCAACGTCGATCCGCTGCATGTCTACGACCGCTGGCTGCCGATGAAGCCCTGGGGCCGCTGGCTCAACGCCTGGCGGCGGCGCATGAAGCAGTCGATGGGCCTGCTGGTCGTCTATTTTACAACCCGGCGCCCGTATCCTGAGCTTGAGCACCACACCATCGTCTTCGGGGATACCTACAAAGAGATCCTCGACACTATCTTTGACAAGCATGAAATGCCCGACGACCTCAGCCTTTATCTGCACCGTCCCGGCGCTACGGATTCGCAGATGGCCCCCGAGGGCGGCGATGCGTTTTATGTGCTGGCGCCGGTGCCCAACCTGCAGGGACACCACGACTGGGATGCCCTTGAGCCTCGGCTGACGCATCAGATCTTCACCATGTTACAACGCCGCCTGATGCCGGATGTGCTGGATCAGCTCGGCGCAACGCACACGGTATCGCCGCGTTATTTTCACGGCGCGCTCTCCAGCCCGTTCGGCAGCGGCTTTTCCATCGCCCCCACGCTGACACAGTCGGCCGGCCTGCGTTTTCACAATCGCTCACCGCACTATCGCAACCTGTATTTTGTAGGAGCCGGCACGCATCCGGGCGCAGGCGTTCCGGGGGTGGTTTCGTCGGCAGGCGTTGTCGCCCGGCTTGTTAAAGAAGACGCGGCAACCCGACCCGGTGCCGCCGCTTCCAAAACGGCGTGAGGTCAACATGACGTCCTCTCCTTCACAGTCACGGGCAACGCTGCGCCGCCACGGCCGAAGTTTTCACTGGGCCGGCCGCTTTCTGCCGGAGCATCAGCTGCATGCGGGGGCGCGCCTTTATCATGTATGCCGCCAGGTGGACGACATTGCGGATAACGCCGCCAACGATGCCCAGCGCGACAGGGCAGCGCGGCTGCTGGCAGCGCTGCAACAGCGCCTGGCGGCGCGCCGACCGGCTTCAAGCACCTCGCCTTTGATCATTGACGTGCAGGCCCCGGGCCGCGTCGCGGACGCAGGCGCGGCCAACGCTGCGCTGTCATCGGACGAGCAGCGCCTCGTTGCGGATATCCAGGCCGATATAGACGCGCTTTTTGCAGAGAATTCGCTGGCCGTGCATGCCATGCAGGACCTGCTGGCCACCATGCAAACGGATCTTTCGCCGCTGCACCTGACAAGCGAGCAGGCGCTGCTGCGCTACGCCTACGGCGCGGCCGGCACCGTCGGCGTTATGATGTGTCCGCTGCTCAACGTCCGCGACCAGGCGTGCGCACTTCCGCACGCCATTGATCTGGGCATGGGGATGCAGATGACCAACATCGCGCGCGATGTGCTGGAAGATGCCCGGCGCGGCCGGGTGTATCTACCGCGTAGCTGGCTGACCGGCGATGTAACGGCCGAGGCCATCGCTGAGGGAGACGCGCACGCGCGCCGCCAGGCCTGGTTGGCCGCCCGGCGGCTGGTAGCGCAGGCCGATGCCTACTACGCCAGCGGCTGGCAGGGGCTGGCGTATCTTCCGTGGCGTGCCCGGCTGGCTATCGGCGTGGCGCTGCGCGTGTATCGCGCCATCGGCAAGCGCCTTGAGCGCCTGGACGAGCGCGCGTACTGGGCCGGCCGCGTTGTGGTTCCAGCCGTCAGCAAAGGCTATCAAAGCATACGGGCCATGCCGGCGCTGTTCGCCTTTGGGCGCCGGGGCCAACACGACGCCAGCCTGCACACGCCGCTGGGCCACTGCCTGTCTCCCTACGGGCTTGGCCCGGCCGGAGACGCGCCATGAACTCGGCGGATACGGACGTGGCGATCCTTGGCGCCGGCCTTGCCGGGCTGAGCATTGCCGCTTGGCTGGCCACCACGACTTCCTCGCAGGCCCCGGCACCGCAGGTGCATATCCTTGATGCGCGCCGCGAAGACACGCAGGATCGCACCTGGTGTTTCTGGGATCAGCAGCCGCACCCGTTTCGTCAAGCAATCAGCCACCGCTGGCCACGCTGGCAGGTGCGCCACGCCGGACAAACGGTCGAGCGCGAAGACGGCAGGCACGGCTACGCCATGATCACGGCCACCGACTTCAGGCGCAGCGCCTACGCCGCACTGGCTGAGCGCGAGGAGTTCACCATGATCCGGGGCGTGGCGGTGGACGCGGTGACTTCTTCCGACAGCGCGCTCGACGTGGCCACGTCGAGCGGTCGTCTCAGGGCCAGGGCCGTCATCGATACGCGCCCGCCGCCGAGCACAGCGCTTGTCGCCCACGGCGGTGTGTGGCAGGTCTTTCACGGTCTGGAAATTGCGGCCCCGGATCATGGCTATCCGCCGTCTACCGCCCGTTTGATGGACTTTCAGCCGGCATCGAGCGGTATTCATTTCATCTATGTGCTGCCCCTGGGAGCCCATCGGCTGCTGGTTGAGTGGACCTGTTTTCATGCCGATCGCGCGCACGAGGACTGCCAGGCGCTGCTGAACCAGCACGCAACGCCGCCTGCGCTGGGCGAATGGCTGGACAAACGGCTAAGGCCGGGCTGGTCGGTGACGCGTCATGAAACCGGCTGTTTGCCGATGATGCCGGTCTTGCCGCCGCGCCGGGGGCCACGCTATCTCTCCGCCGGCATTCGCGGCGGATGGATGCGCCCTGCCACCGGCTACATGTTTGCCAGCTGCCAGCAAGGCGCTGCCGACGTGGCGCGCCAGCTGCGCCAGGCCCACGCGTCCGGCCGCTGGAATCTCGTCGCACCACGTATCAGACCGTCTTCGCTTCAGTGGATGGACAAGGTTTTTCTGCACGCCATACGCCGGCATCCCGAGCAGGCGCCTGACTGGTTCATGCGGCTGTTTCAGGGCAGCAGCGCCGCACAGCAAAGGCGCTTTCTCGGCGATCAGCCCCGCTTGAGCGATCTTTTTGCCATCATGCGCGCGCTGCCGCCGGGGCCTTTTTTGCGTGCCGCTTTTACCCCCACCCATAGCGCCTGACGTTCAGGGGCTGAGCTGTTTGCCGGGCTAAAAAGCCGAGTAAAAGGGAGGTTTTCTCATGCCAGCGCTTGCAAGCACTACCGTTCGACGCCACCGCCTGGGACTGGTCATCACGGCTATGGCATGCGGTGTCGCATCCGTGTGGTTGCCCACCATGGATCTTGCCGGCCAGTTCTGGGTCGTGCTGTTACCGATCGCCGTTTTCGGCATGTCACACGGCGGGGCGGACCCGATTCTCATCAGAGCGCTTAGCGCGACCAAGCGCTCCAGCAGCGCCCTCTGGCTAGGCGGCTATCTGATACTGATGGCGCTGACGGTGGCGTTTATCGTATGGCAGCCAACGCTTGCGCTGGTGGGTTTTTTGTGCCTCTCGGCCTGGCACTTCGCCTCCACGGATCGCTTGTTTCTGCCCGCACAAACGCCTTCACTTGCCGGATGGCTAAGTGGGAGCCTGCCCATCGTTGGCCCCATGGTCGGCCATCCAGAGCAGGTGGCCGCACTTTTTGCCTGGCTACTCCAGCAGCAAGCCAGCGCTTTGGTACCGCTGGTAAAAATCGCAGGGTATGGGCTGCTGCTCGCCTGGGGAGCGCTGCTGGCCGGTGTTCTGGTTAAAACGGCTCGCGACAGCCGCGCGGCCCTGCTGATGGAGCTGGGTATCGTGGGCGGTCTGCTGCTTGCCTTGCCGCCGCTGCTGGGCTTTGCCTTTTATTTCTGTGCGGTGCACAGCATGCGCCATTTTCTGGCGCTGCTGGCCGCGCAGCGCTGCCAGCAGCCGGCCTTTAACGCGGCCGCTCTGGCACGGCGCGCCGCGCCCGCCACGCTCGGGGCGATCGTGCTGGGTCTGCTGGCATGGTGGGGCCTGCAGCGCGGGGGTACGTACGCCGCGCTGCAGGCGGACTGGCTAGCGGACGGTGTCAGAGTGGTGTTCTGGGGGTTGGCCGTGCTGACCGTGCCCCACGCCTTGCTGGTCGGCCTGTGGATGGTATCGCCCAAGGCGTCCCGGGCGATACCTTAATCACTGTCGTCTGTTCCCGGCCCGGCTCCGCTGCGCGAGGCCTCGGTGGACTCGACCAGTATGCGCGTAGCCAGGTGTTTGAGCCTGTCCCAGACGGCGTCATCGATAAGGATGCCGTCAAGCATGGCGCGCTCGCGGCTGGCCAGCAGGTCGGATTCTCTATGGCAGGCCAGCAGGTCATACGCGTATTCCGAGCGCATGGAAGGCAGCAGCTCCACGTGGTTGGCAAATAACAGCGTAACGCCGTCGTTGTGGGCGTTTTCTTCGGGCACCTGGGTCACCGCGTACACGCGGATTTCGGGCACCGAGCCGCCCGCGCGAAAGCCGACGACCTGTTCGGTCAGCGGGGCCTGGGCGTTGCGCCAGAAGGCGGTGGCGTTCATCCCGCGCCCGGCAATGCGCGCCAGATAGCCCATGATCAGCTGGCGGTTGTGGCAGCGGCGAATCTTGATCACCGCAAGGCCCCGAGCGCGGGCCTTGGCAAATCCAAGCTCCAGCGCCAGGCTGGAGCTGCCCAGCACGCTGCCGCCCTGGCCGTCGAGCACCGCGAGATCGCCGTCGGCGTAGAGCATCACCGGCGTGCGTGCGCCTTCCAACTGCTCAGCCAGCAGGTAGTCAAGCCCGCGGTTGAGCGCCTGGAGGCCGTCAAGCTCGTGAAGCTGCATCCAGGCGACCATGTCGGCGGCGTCGCTGGCATCGCCGTCGCCAAAGCCCATGCCCAGAAACGCCTTGCGGCAGAGCCCTTGTAGTTCGTTGTAGGAGACCTTCATAAGGCGACTCCGTTCGTGGCCGCAGTACGGTGTGAAGCGGTGCGGTGTGAAAGACAGGCCGAGTCGGGTGCGCTTGTTTCAGGCGACGGCTCCAGAGGAAAGCTCCAGTCGTCAAAATCGCGCAGGTCGTCGGGCTCGGCGTTGAGCTCTTCGACCAGCGGCGCGCCCTGGAACAGCGTAATACGTACCCAGCGGTCCGACTTGGGATCAAAGCGCCCGGCGCCGAAAAACGCAAGCTTGGCGCGCAGCAGGTGCATGGGCTTCATCTCCCGGGCCCAGAGGTTGGCACGAATCTCACCGTAAGGGGTTTCGGCCATGGTCTGAATGCGCCGTACGATGTCCTTGTGGCGACAGTGTGCGATCAGGAATTCCACCGTGGTGGCGTGGGGGTTATCACCGAGATATGCCTCAACGGCGCGGTGGGTGTCGGCCACGCGTGGGGCAATCGCCAGCTTGAGTTCGCGGTCAGCGCCGGGCTCATGGCCGCGTACGCCAAGGCGCGGCTCTTCTTTTTCCACCGAGCGGTACCAGAACCAGTAGCGGCTGTCCGGGGCGTCGAAGTCAACGGCCAGCGCCCAGTCGTAGTGGGTTTCAATGAGCTGCTTCAAGTGCACCAGCGGCATTTCCGGGGTGAGCTCCAGGCGTTCATCAACGCCCATGCGGTTTTCGAACGGCTCGACAATGGCCGGATAAAGCTCCAGCAGCAGGGTGTTGATCAGCTCCTGGGCTTCCAGCGGCAGGGTGCGATGGCTCCATTCGGTAAGCTCGCGCCAGAGATCGGCGGTCAGCGGCACCTGCTCAAGCCAGGCGCGCACGTCGGGCAGCGCGGCGGCCGTTTCACGGTTGCGCTCGCCCTGTTGAACGTCTCCGGTGATCGTTTGCTCCAGATGGCGCCGGGCGCGCTCCAGCAGCGCCAGCAGCCGCTCGCGCTGGGCCTCGTCCGGCGTTTGCGCGCTGATCTGGGCCAGCGCCTGCTCGCGGCTTTTGACCCACTGCTCGATGAGCTGCGGGTGGTTGATCAAAAACGGCGCCATGCCAAGCCCGGTGGCGTTGCCGATGCCCAGATAGCGCTTCAGCGGCGTGGCCAGGCCTACGGCGGTCGCCGGCGCCTGGCGGCGGGCAATATGCTCCACCTGCTGGATGGAAAAGTGACGCAGCAGATAGACCGCCAGCATCTGGGCGGAAAACGGCCGCTGGAAGTCGGGATTGTCCTTGAGCCGGCCAAAATCGGCGATGCCGAACTTGCCGTTGCCGTACACCGCGGTGGTGCGATACAGGTAGCCGGCCCGAGTCAGCCAGGCCGGGTCGGGCTGGTAACCCTCGGCCAGCGCCCGGGTGAACGCATCAAAGTTGCGCA
Organism: Halomonas cibimaris; assembly: GCF_055379665.1. Classification (NCBI taxonomy): domain Bacteria; kingdom Pseudomonadati; phylum Pseudomonadota; class Gammaproteobacteria; order Oceanospirillales; family Halomonadaceae; genus Halomonas; species Halomonas cibimaris. Next base: position 1,025,032 of record NZ_AP043828.1, on the reverse strand, counting down.
GGCTGCGGTTGGCCCGGGACAGCACCAGCAGACGCGGATGCTGGCGGCCGGCTTCCTGCAGCGGCACGTTGGCGGCCATCTGTTCCAGCAGGGCCTCGTCGACCTCGCCTTCAACCACGCCGAAAGTAACATCCCAGGCCTCGGCGATGACCCGATCCGAGCGCGCCTCGTCGTCCAGCGGCTGGGAAAAGATCACGCCGTGATAGCGCCCGCGCGGCGTTTGCAGCCGGTAGATCACCGTGCCGTGGCCTGCATCATCCAGGTCGAAACGGGCGGCGCTGATCTGCCAGCGCTGGCGGGCCATCTGTCGGATCAGGCTGCGGGTAAAGCTCAGCCGGCTGGCGTGCAGGCTGCCCAGCCGCTCCAGATCCATCACCCGCTCCGGCGGGCGCAGGCGCAGGTTTTCTTCACGCGGGGAAATACGGTTTATCATCTCACACCTCCCGAGACGGCAATGGCGCGCGTCAGGCAACTGAGGCCACCGCGCACTGCGGCGCGGTGGTGCGTTCCAGCAGGGCGACCCAGTTCTGCCCCATGATGCCGGCGACTTCGTGTTCGGCGAAGCCCGCCTCGCGCAGCCCGGCCACCAGGTTGGGAAAATCGCGGCTGTCGCGCAGCCAGGAAAGCGGGTCGGGCCAGCCGGCGTTGGCCGCGCTGCCCTCGCCGTAGTCCATGTCCTTCGACCAGCGGCCGTTGCGCATCCACTCGAGCACCGATGTCGGCTGGTTCTGGCATAGGTCGGTGCCGATGCCTAAGTGCTCCACGCCGATTTTGTCGGCGGTACGGGCGATCATCTCGCAGTACTCGGCCAGCGTGCAGTCCGGGCCGTTTTTCAGGTGGAAAGGGTAGGCCGAAAAGCCCAGCAGGCCGTCGCTCTCGGCGATGGCGTGGAGTACTTTGTCCGACTTGTTGCGTTTGGCCGGCTGCCAGGCCGCGGGGTTGGCGTGGGAAATGATCACCGGCCGCTCGGAGAGTTCAATGGCCTCAAGGGTCGAGCGCTCGGCGCTGTGGGACATGTCGATGACCATGCCCACCCGGTTCATCTCGCGGATTACCTGACGGCCAAAGCGGGTAATGCCGCTGTCTTCGGACTCGTAGCAGCCGCAGGCCAGAAGGCTCTGGTTGTTGTAGGTCAGCTGCATGATCAAAAGCCCCAGATCGCGCATGACCTCGACCATGTCGATATCGTCCTCGATGGGCGAGCAGTTCTGCGCGCCGAGAAACACGCCCACCCGGCCCTGTCGGCGGGCGCGGTGGATATCCGCCGGCTCGCGTACCGGCATAATCAGATCGCTGTGCGCCTCGAAGCGGCGGTTCCACTCGCCCAGCCGGGAGAGCGTATCGCGGGTGGTTTCATGGTAGACAAGCGTGGCGTGAACCGCGTCGACGCCGCCCTCGCGCATCTGTTGGAAAATCTCCCGGGACCAGTTGGAATACTGCAAACCGTCGACGATCAGCATGTCCTGTGACATATCAGCCTCCTTACGCTTTGACTCGGTTGGCCTTGACTCGGTTGGCCTTGACTCAGTTGGCTTTGACATAGCTGGTCTTGACCACGGTGTAGAATTCCCGGGCATAGCGACCCTGCTCACGGGGGCCGAAGCTTGAGTTCTTGCGCCCGCCGAAGGGCACGTGGTAGTCGGTGCCGGCGGTGGCCAGGTTGACCATCACGCAGCCGGTTTCGGCCCGGGCCTTGAACTCGGTGGCCAGCGCCAGCGAATCGGTGATGATGCCCGCGGTCAGGCCGTACTGGGTGTCGTTGAGCACTTCGATGGCCTCATCGGCGTCGGCCACCTTGATCACGCAGGCCACCGGGCCGAAGACTTCCTCGCGGTTGATCGCCATGTCGTTGGTGGTGTCGACAAACAGCGTGGGTGCCATGAAGTAGCCGTCGGTGTCGCGCTCGAGGCGCTCGCCGCCGAAGGCAAGCGTGGCGCCGTCCCGCTGCGCGCGTTCGACCCATTCGAGGTTGGATTCCAGCTGGCTCTGGCTTGCCACGGGGCCGAAGTGCACGCCGTCTTCCAGCGCGTGGCCGACCCGGACCTGCTCAAGCTTTGCGGTGAGTTTCTCAACGAAGGCGTCGTGGACCTTCTCGGTGACGATCAGCCGGGACGAGGCGGTGCACTTTTGCCCGGTGCCCGAATACGCGCCGTTGAAGGCGGCCTCCACGGCCAGATCCAGATCGGCGTCGTCGGCCACGATCAGGGCGTTCTTGGAGCCCATTTCCAGCTGGCACTTGACCAGGTTCGCCGCGGTGGCAGCCGCCACCCGACGGCCCACGGCCAGCGAGCCGGTAAAGCTCAGGGCGTGAATCTCGGGGCTTGAAATCAGCGCGTCACCCACGGAGCTGCCGGGGCCCAAGATCAGGTTGAAGGTGCCGGCGGGCATGTCCTGGCGGCTGATGATCTCGGCCAGCGTCCAGGCGCTCGCGGGCACCAGATTGGCGGGCTTGAACACCACGGCGTTGCCGAACGCCAGCGCCGGGGCGATCTTCCACACCGCGGTAGCCAGCGGGAAGTTCCACGGGCTGATAATGCCCACCACGCCCACCGGCTCGCGGCGGATATCGACTTCCACGCCCGGGCGTACCGATTCGGCGCGCTCGTCGATCTGGCGCAGCACTTCGGCGGCGTAGTAGTGGAAAAACTGCCCCGAGCGGTGCACCTCGCCCGCGCCTTCGGCCCGGGTCTTGCCTTCTTCCCGGGCGAGCAGCTCGCCAAGCTCGGCCTTGCGCGCGATCAGCTCGTCGCCAATCGCCATCAGCACGCCGTAGCGGTGCTCAAGGCCGGTCTTGGCCCACGCTTTTTGCCCCTGCTTGGCGGCAGCAACGGCTTCGTGCATCTGAGCCACGCTTGCCTGGGCATAGTGGCCGATCACGTCGCTCAGGTCGGACGGGTTGCGGTTTTCCACGTGGCTTTCACCTTCGACCCACCGGCCGTTGAGATAAAGCGCATGGCTCTGCGTGCGAGACGGGGACGCTGCGTGTGTCATGACTGCCTCCTTGAAAGTCGGTAATGACAGGCTAGGGGCGCGGCATGTATAAAGATAATCAATAATTAATACTGAATGATCACTTTTTCTTACCGCTGCGTTGCACAGCGATTGCCCCGCTTCTCGCGGCGTTTTTCCGGAGATGTGCCATGCTGCCCGAGCTTAAAATAACGCCGCTGCGCTACGTGCTGGCGGTGGTCGACCAGGGCGGGTTTCACGCCGCAGCGCGTAAGGTACACCGCACCCAGCCGGCGCTTTCCATGGCGATACGCGAGCTGGAAAGCCGCCTGGGCGAGGCGCTTTTTGAGCGCGGCAACCAGGCCACGCTCACGCCGTTCGGCCGCTACTGCGTGCCGCGCTTTCGCGAGCTTTTAACCCAGCACGACCGGCTGGGCCGGGAGCTTACGGCGCAGGTAGAGCGCCAGGCCGGGCATCTGGACATGGCCGCGGTGCCGTCGGTGGCCAGCCGGCTGATGCCCGAGCTGCTAGCCGATTTTGTCGCCGACTATCCGGGCATTCGAGTGAGCCTGCACGACGGCAACGCCGACTTCGTCCGTGATCAGGTGCTCGCCGGCGAGGTCGATCTGGGGCTGACCAGCCTGTGGGAGGAAGAGGCGGCGCTGGGCTTTACCCCGCTGCTGCGCGACGCGCTGGGCGTGGTCTGCCGCGATGATCATCCGTTCGCCGGCCGGCAGGCCGTGCACTGGCGGGAGCTTGTAGAAGAGCGCTTGATCGGCAACGGCACCTCACGGCTGTTGCAGGGCACCGACGCCGCCGCACTGAGCGAGCACCACGCTTTTTATATTTCCAACATGGTGTCGCTAACCGCCATGCTGGTGGCGGGGCTGGGTGTTACTACCCTGCCCCGGCTGGCATTTCCCGAAGAGTACGAGCGCCTGCGCTTTGTGCCGCTGAGCGCGCCCCGGGTAACGCGGGAAATCGGCCTTTTGCGCCTGGCCGGGCGCAGCCTTTCACCCGGCGCCCGCGCCATGGCGGATTTCGTTACCCGGGCACTGGGCTAGCCGCGCCGCCTTAAGGCCTGCCCTGCAGCGCGCTATGTCGCGCTTTTTGATGCGCTCGACGCCGGCCGCCAGAACCGTCTCAGGCCGGTAATCACGATCAATAGCGTCGCGGTGCCGGTGATGGCGCCCAGCCAGGCGCTGCCCGTCACCCCGGCGATATAAAACGCCACGATTCCCGCCGTGCCGGCGCTCAGCGCGTAGGGCAGCTGGGTGCGAACGTGGTCGATATGATCGCAGGAAGAGCCCGCCGAGGAGAGAATGGTGGTATCGGAAATCGGCGAGCAGTGATCGCCGAAGATGCCGCCGCTGAGCACCGCCGCGATGGCCAGCGCCAGCGGCATGTCCAGCGCCATGGCCACCGGCATGGCAATGGGGATCATGATGGCGAAGGTGCCGTAGGAGGTGCCGGTGGTAAAGGCGACAAGCGAGCCGATAAGAAACAGCAGCACCGGAATCAGGCTCGGCGCGACGCCGGCCTGGGCCAGCGTGACCAGGTAGTCGGCGGTGCCCAGCGCCTCGGTCACGCTGCCGATGGACCAGGCAAGCGTCAAAATGATGTAGACCAGCGTCATGCTCTTGATGCCGGTTACCACCAGCTCCATGGCCTCGCGAAAATCAAACAGCCGCTGGGCAAGGCCCATGCCCAGGGCAACGCTGACGGCGAGAAAGGTAGCGATCAAAATCGACTTGCCGCCGTCGGCTTCGCCCATGGCGACGATCAAGCCGTTTTCAACGACGTTGCCGGTCCACAGGAACAGCACCGGGATCAGCCCCACCAGCACGGCGATGGGCACCAGCATGTTGCGCTTGAGCGAATGCTCCTCGGCGACGCCCGCCATCTCGGCGACTTCGCGATCCGAAGGCGGCTGAGCATCGTCTGCCAGCAGCTTGCCGGTTTCCCGGGCGCGCGCTTCGGCCTGGGCCATGGGGCCGAAGTCGCGCTGGGTTATCACCATGATCAAAATCAGCAAAAGCGCCAGCCAGGCGTAGAAATTGAGCGGTATCGACGACAGATAGATCAGATACTCTGAGCCGGCCATGTCCATCTGGGTCAGCTGGGTGCCGATCAGGCCCATGACAAACACCACCCAGGTAGAGACCGGCCCGAGCAGGCACATCGGCGCCGAGGTCGAGTCGACGATATAGGCCAGCTTTTCCCGGGAAACGCGCATGCGGTCGGTAATCGGGCGCATGACGCTACCCACCGTCAGCGCGTTGAAGTAGTCTTCAAAAAAAATCAGCACGCCAAATCCCATGGCGGCGCCCTGAGCGCCCCGGGGCGAGGCCACCCGGGTGGCAATCGAACGGGCAATGGCCTGGGCGCCGCCGGTTCGCTGCAGCACCGTGATCAGCACCCCGAACAGGGCGCAGTAGATCAGCACGGTCGCGCTCCATTCGTCGCCCACGCTTGGAATGATGAAATCACCGAAGCTGCTGTAAAGCCCGGCCGCCGGGTTGCCGCCGCTGAGCATGGTGGCGCCCAGCCAGACCCCGCAGAACAGGGCAGGAATCACGTTGCGGGTTGCCAGCGCCAGCACGATGGCGAGCAAAGGGGGAAGCAGGGAATATAGGCCAAAGGACATCGTGGCTCTCTCTCAGGGTATCGTTGTTGCCAGTTTCAAAGACGCGGCGGCGTCGAGGTCGGCAATACTAGCGCATTGATCCCCGCTTCGCGAAAGCACCTGGCCATATTTGTCCCGGCCGCCGGAATGCAGCTGCTTGAAGCGGCCAGGTCAAGGCAGCAAACGCTGGCTGATCCCTAGAAGCGGTAGCTCAGCCCGGCATAGTAGGTCTGGCCCTTGAGCACCTCGCTGTAGGTATCCGGGCTTGATATTTCCTGATCTGTTATGTTGTTAAGCCCCAGTTTTACATCAACATCGGCCAGCAGGCTGTAGCGCATGCCGACGTCTAGCGTGGTATAGGCATCGGCAACGTCGTTATTGCCCAGCTCACCGGTTACCTCGCTTCTGTACTGCGCTCTGGCAAATACATCCATCACGGGGCTGGCGAACCAGTTGGCTTTCAACGAAGCTTCATGCTCTGAGGTGCCGACGAGAACGTCACCGCGATTGTCCTACGCATCCAGGTAGGTGTAGGAAAGATCAAGGTCCATTTTTGCAAACTGCTGCTTTACAGAGAGTTCTACTCCCTTGAGCGTCGCTTCGTCGACGTTGATAAAAGACACATCATCGTTTGTGGGACTGGGATTTGTTGCCATCCTGATGATGTCGTCAACTTCGTTGTAGAACAGGGTGGCGCTGGCAGAGGTGGCGCCGTTTGCGTAGTACGCGCCCAGTTCGCTGAACGTGCCCGTTTCGGCGTTCAGATCAGGGTTACCGTTGACGCTGCACCTGCCGGCGCAGCCCGGCGCGGAATAGGAGGGCGATATTTGCGCCATGGTAGGGGCCTTGAAAGCGGTGCTGGCGCCCGCCTTCAAACTCCAGCTATCGGTTAGCGACTGGGTCAGATAGCCCCGGTAGGTGTATTCATCGTCAAACAAGGTGTCGTGATCGAAGCGCCCGCCCAAGGTCAGCTTCGTTGTGTCGGCCAGCGCCAGGGTTGTTTCCACAAACGCAGCGGAGCTGGTTCTATCGGTTGAGCCGCCGGCAATGCGCGTGTTTTCTATTTCCGCGTTTCGCGCTTCAGCACCCACCGTCACCGTATGGTCCTCTATAAAAAAGACCGCCTGTGCATCGCTGCCGTAGTCTGTCTCAGTGATGTCAGAGGCAGGCGTGTCGTAGTCAACGTCAAAGTCGCTGTAGTACACATGGGCGTCTGCCTCGGCGGTGGCGGACTGGTAGCCGTAGCCAAGGGTGTAGCGGTTCAGGGCGCGCTCTTGCTCATAGGAACGCCCTCGAAACAGCGATGTGCCCGTTTGGTTTTCTTCTGACAGCTGAATTTCAAGATCCAGGCTGTTTTGCTCATCCAGGGCAACATCAAACCGGTTGACCAGGTTGTAGTTTTCCTGAGAGCGGTGTTTGGTGGCGTCGGGATGATCGTCGTAGAACGACTCGTCGACATCCAGATAGTTGCCGTAAACGGTATAGCTCAAAGATTCGGTTGCCGGCGCTGAATAATACACGCCGTACACCTGGCCGTTGCCGTTTTCGTCCCCCTGGTTATGCTGGCCTTCCACGCTCACAGCGCCTTCTGCAACGCCGCTGTGCTTGCGGGTTTTCACGTTCACAACCCCGCCCATCGTATCCGCTCCGTAAAGCGTCGACATGGGGCCGCGGATCACCTCGATGCTGTCAATGGCAATGCTCGGGGTAAGGCTCAAGGCGTTATCGCTTCCGCGCCACAAGGCCTCTTTGGTGTAGGAGCGCCGGCCGTTCAACAGCACCTGGGTGTACTCGTTGCTCATGCCGCGAATGCGAACACCGCGTGAACCGTTTGACTGCGACGATACGTTCACGCCGGGTGCATCAGCGATCAGTTCCCCCACGTCAGCGGCCATTTGGTATTTGCTTTGCTCCTGGGCATCGATCACCGTCACGGTGGCCGGCGCTTCAAGCCGTGTGGTTTTCAGCCCTGCGCTGGCGGTAATCACCATCTCTTCGAGCTCAGCGTCAGCCGCCAAAACCATCTGCGCCGGCAATATCGTCAGGCCGGCCAAGCAGGGCGCGATGCGTTTGCAGTGTGTTCTCTTCATGGGGGTGCCTTTGTGATGTGGTGTGTACGGCGGGCCGCATTATAGCGAAAAATAAAGCGATTGAAATTGATTCGCATTCATTTATTGCTTCAAACGTCCCGCTTTACTTGCCAATACAAAAGCTGCCGAAAATTTCGCCCAGCAGGTCGTCGGCGCTGAACTCGCCGGTGATCTCGCCAAGCGCCTGCTGGGCGTCGCGCAGATCTTCGGCGAGCAGCTCGCCGGCGCCAAAGCCGGTGAGCTGGCCCTGGCCGCTGTCCAGCGCCGCGGCGGCGCGGTCCAGGGCGTCCAGATGGCGCCGGCGGGCGGAAAAACGCCCCTCGGTGGTGGCGTTAAAGCCCATGATGGATTTCAGGTGGTCTTTCAGGTTATCCACACCCGCCCCGGTTTTGGCCGACAGGCGCACGGTTGGGTGGGCTGTGGATAAGTCGGTTTCCGGCGTTTCTTCGCTGGTATCGATTTTGTTGCGCACCAGCGTCAAACGCCCAGTATCCGGCAGGCGATCGACAAACTCGGGCCAGATCGCGCGCGGATCGGTAGCGTCGGTGGTAGCGGCGTCGACCAGCAGCAGCACGCGGTCGGCGGTTTCTATTTCTTCCCAGGCCCGGGCCACGCCGATTTTTTCGATGGCGTCGGGCGTGTCGCGAAGCCCGGCGGTGTCAATGACGTGTAGCGGCATGCCGTCGATGTGGATATGCTCGCGCAGCACGTCCCGGGTGGTGCCGGCGATGTCGGTGACAATCGCGGTGTCCTGCTCGGTGAGCGCGTTGAGCAGGCTGGACTTGCCGGCGTTGGGCCGCCCGGCAATCACCACGCTCATGCCCTCGCGCATCAGCGCGCCCTGGCCGGCGGCGGCGCGCACCTTACGCAGTTCGGCCATGACGGCGTTGAGCATGGCTGCCACGCGGCCATCGCCGAGAAAGTCGATTTCCTCCTCGGGAAAGTCGATCGCCGCCTCGACGTAGATGCGCAGCTCGATCAGGCGCTCCACCAGCCCGGCGACGCGCTGGGAAAATTCGCCCTGTAGCGAGCGCACGGCGTTTTGTGCCGCCGAGCGCGAGGTGGCGTCGATCAAATCGGCAATGGCTTCGGCCTGGGCGAGGTCGAGCTTGTCGTTGAGAAACGCCCGCTCGGAAAACTCGCCGGGCCGGGCCAGCCGCGCGCCCAGCGCCACGCAGCGCTCAAGCAGCAGGTCCATGAGTACCGGGCCGCCGTGGCCGTGCAGCTCCAGCACGTCTTCGCCGGTAAACGAATGCGGCCCGGGAAAAAACAGCGCAATGCCTTCGTCGATAATCTCGCGCTCGCCGTGCAGGGCGGCGCTTCCGTAAAAAGGGCCATAGTGGGCGTAGCGCGGGGCCGGGCAGCGGCCGAGAACGGCGGCGGCCATTTCCCGGCTGTGCGGGCCGGACAGGCGAATAATGCCTACGCCGCCGCGACCGGGCGGGGTGGCAAGCGCGGCAATGGTATCGGGGGTGTAAAAGTAATCGGCCATAGGGGCTCTCTGTGGGCAGCTGCCGGAACGCCGAACCCCCGCAGGGGCGGGGGTTCGGAGGGTACGGTAACAGGCTCAACCAAACGCTAGGTCTTGCCCTTGCCAATACTCGGATCGTTGTCGATCTGTCGGGTGATAAAGTACTGCTGGGTGATGGAAATCACGTTGTTGACCACCCAGTAGATCACCAGACCGGCCGGGAACCACAAAAAGAAGAACGTGAAGATCACCGGCAGCATCTTCATGATCTTGGCCTGCATGGGATCCGGCGGCGTGGGGTTGAGCTGCTGCTGAACGAACATCGAAATGCCCATCAGAATCGGCAGGATGAAGTACGGATCCTTGATCGACAGGTCCTGAATCCAGAACATGAACGGCGCGTGGCGCAGCTCGACGGATTCCAGCAGCATCCAGTAAAGCGCAATGAAGACCGGCATCTGCACCACGATAGGCAGACAGCCTCCCAGCGGATTGATCTTCTCCTTCTGGTAGAACTTCATCATTTCCTGGGACATCTTCTGGCGATCGTCGCCGAAGCGTTCCTTGATGCGCTTCATTTCCGGGCCGAGCTTGCGCATCCGCCCCATGGAGCGGTAGGCCTTGGCCGACAGCGGGAACAGCGCGGCCTTCACCAGCACGGTGAGCAGCACAATCGACCAGCCCCAGTTGCCGATCACGTCGTGGATCTTGTCCAGCAGCCAGAACAGCGGGTTGGCGATGAACCACAGCCAGCCGTAGTCCACGGTCAAACGCAGGTTGGGGGCGACCTGTTCCAGGTAGTCCTGCACCTTGGGCCCCATGTAGAGCGTGGCATCAAGCGTGGTCTGTTCGCTGGCGCCAAGCTCTTTGGTGGGGCCGGCAAAGGCGGCGACGTTGCGCCCCTTGGCATCGGTGGTGACGTAGTACAGGTTTTGCTGGTTCTGCGGCGGCGCCCAGGCAGAGACAAAATAGTGCTGCAGGATGGCGATCCAGCCGCCCTCGGCTTCGCGGTTTTCTACGTTGCCTTTCTGAATGTCTTCAAAGTCGACCTTCTCATAGCGGTTTTCCGGGGTAGAGTAGGCCGCCCCCAAAAAGGAGCGCATGCCTACGCCGGAACCGGTGGAGGGGTCCGGGCTGTCATCGCGGACCAGCTGGCCGATAAAGCGCGCATCCACCGGTGTCTCGCTTTGGTTGTCGACCAGATAGCGCACGTTGACCGCGTAGTCGCCGCGCGTAAAGCGTAGCCGCTTGGTCACTTCAACGCCGTTGACCTCTGCTTTCAGGTCGACGTCAAGCCGATCTTCGTCTTCGCTTAGGTGGTATTCGGTTTTTTCCGGCGTAAACGCAATACGGCTGGCGTCACCGCCGAGCTGCAGGCCGGAACGCGCGACGTAGCTGCGCACGCTGTTGTCGGAAAGCAGCACGTAGTTGCGCTCGGTGTCCAGCGTCTGCTTGTGCTGCGGCAGGGCGGCATACACGATGTCGCCGCCGTGCGGGTCGATACGCACGTCAAGCACGTCGGTGGTCACAGCGATCACGTCGCGGCCCCGGCTTTCATCGCCGGCATCGGCCAGGCTGGCATCGTCGTCGGTCTTGGCAGACGGCGTTTTATCAGGAACAGACAGGCCGTTGTCGTCGGTGCTGGCCGTACCGGCTTTGCCGTTTGTAGCGCTATCAAGCCGGGTATTTTCAACGGCAGGCGCAGGCTTTGCCGATTGCCCGTAGTCCTGATTCCATTGGACCACCAGCAGGTACGCAAGTACTGCCAGTGGAATCACTAATATCAGTCGTTTAACGTCCATGAGGGTTCTGCCCGCTGGGTGATGAACATGCAATGGCGCAGTGTTGTTTTACCCGACCCATGACGTGCAAAAGCCTGCCGTACGGCAGGCCGGGGTCGAGCGGCGTGTTGGCATCAAGCGTCACGTTATGTCCTGGGGGCGCCGCTGCGCCGCAAGGCTTCGCGCTTTAGCCGTTTCCATAGCCCGTGTAGCTGGCGTTGCAGCATGGCGTTGTCCATGTCGTCTACGCCGCGCCGGGCAAGTATCACCACGTCAACGGCAGGCAGCGTTTCCTGGCGCAGGCGAAACGACTCCCGGGTCAGGCGCTTGAAGCGGTTGCGCTCGACGGCAAGCTTGACGTTTTTCTTGCCCGCTACCAGACCGATGCGCGCATGATCGCCGTCGTTGAAACGGGCCAGTGCCAGCATGCCTTTCGCGTGGATTTTCAGATCGGCTTGCGCAAAAACGTAACGGAAATCCCCGGCGCTTAGCAGACGCAGCGCGCGGGGAAAACCTTGACGGGACACACCCAACGCTTGATCAGGCGCTCAGACGCTTACGGCCTTTGGCACGGCGGCGGGTGATGACCGCCCGACCGCTTTTGGTGGCCATGCGGGCACGAAAGCCGTGCAGGCGCTTGCGCTTGATAACACTGGGTTGAAAAGTGCGTTTCATAACTGGTGATTCCCACGTGGTTTAGGACGAAACATCAATGCTGGAAGCCCCTGTCCGGCAGCCGCCGCACGGGGATATCCAATGAAAGACCGCAAATTGTAGAGCTTCCATCCGCCCGGTGCAATTTTTCCGTGGCGAATTCCAAAGCGACCGGCGTGCGTTTTGCCGGTTTGTGATTCGTTATCGGCGTTTCTGAGCGAATTCGGGTCTGGCTTGATTGGACCCACGCCCGGGATAAATGGGGAAAACGGCCATGCCGCACAGGCGCGGGCATCGGGACATAACAGTTACTATTGTTATTAAAGGTCTACTGCTGTTGTTATTATTGGTGCAGGCCATATCTGTGGATAACTCATTTTTCACTGCGTGAATCAAACGGCTAGATAGATGAAAAGTCTGTGGGTAAGCGTTGGAAAAAGTGCGCATAACCTGTGACGAAGCAGTGGACGCTTTGGAGCAATTCGGTTATCCCCCGAGTTATCCAGCGGTTATCAACGAGAAATCACCATGTTACCAAGAGGTTATCCACAGGCAGAGTCGTGCGTATTTGCATGTGGATAACAGCGTCGCTGAGCGCTACAATGGCCGACCTTTTTCAATCCCATGGTGAGATAAGTGTCACTCGCGCTTTGGCATCAGTGCCTGGACTGCTTGCAAGATGAGCTTAGCTCCCAGCAGTTCAATACCTGGATACGCCCGCTGCAGGCCGAGCAGGGAGAAGCCAACGAGCTTTTTCTGCTGGCCCCCAATCGCTTCGTGCGTGACTGGGTAAGCGATAAATATGCCAAGCGAATCAGCGAGTTGATGCGCGAACTTGCCCCTGCCAAGCCGCCTCGCGTCAGCCTGAGCGTAGGCAGCCGCCGCGCCGCCGCTGCATCCGCCCCTGACCCGCGGGAGCTGGGCAACCCGGTGTCGGCCGCACCGGCCAGCACCGGCTCGGCGGCGCATTCGCCTCCTCGCAGCAGCGCAGGCGGCGAGCACGCCGTCAACGGTCTTAGCCAGCAAACGCCGCGTCCCTCGGGCGAACGGCAGGTGCAGGTGGAAGGCAGTCTCAAACACACCAGCGGGCTGAATGCCAATTTCACGTTCGATACCTTTGTTGAGGGCAAATCCAACCAGCTGGCCCGGGCCGCTTCGCGTCAGGTGTCGGAAAACCCCGGCGGGGCGTATAACCCGCTGTTTTTGTACGGCGGCGTGGGGCTGGGTAAAACCCATCTGATGCATGCGGTGGGCAACGCTCTGGCCGGGCGTCGGGAAAACGCCCGGGTGGTGTATCTGCATTCCGAACGCTTCGTCGCCGACATGGTCAAGGCGCTGCAGCTCAACGCCATCAACGATTTCAAGCGCTTCTATCGCAGCGTCGACGCTTTACTGATCGACGATATTCAGTTTTTCGCCGGCAAGGAGCGCTCCCAGGAAGAGTTTTTCCACACCTTCAACGCGCTGCTGGAAGGCGGCCAGCAGATGATTTTGACCTCGGATCGCTACCCCAAGGAAATCAGCGGCGTCGAAGAGCGGCTGAAATCACGCTTTGGCTGGGGGCTGACGGTGGCCATCGAGCCGCCGGAGCTGGAAACCCGGGTTGCGATCCTGATGAAAAAAGCCGATCAGGCCAAGGTGGACCTGCCCCACGACGCGGCGTTTTTTATCGCCCAGAAGATTCGCTCCAACGTCCGCGAGCTGGAAGGCGCGCTGAAAAAAGTCATTGCCGACTCGCACTTCATGGGCAAGCCTATTACCCAAACCTTCATTCGCGAGTCGCTCAAGGATTTGCTCGCCCTGCAGGACAAGCAGGTGGGGGTGGACAACATCCAGCGCACCGTGGCCGAGTATTACAAGATCAAGGTGGCGGATCTGCTCTCCAAACGGCGCTCGCGCTCGGTGGCGCGTCCGCGTCAGGTGGCCATGGCGCTGGCCAAGGAGCTGACCAACCACAGCCTGCCCGAGATCGGCGATGCCTTCGGCGGGCGCGATCACACCACGGTGCTGCACGCCTGCCGCAAGGTGCGTGCGCTGCAGGAAGAAAACGCCGATATTCGCGAAGACTATAAAAATCTGCTGCGCCTTTTGACCAGCTGACGGCGCCTTTCAAAAGGCGCAAATGGCGCCATTCCAATCCTTCAAGTCGAAACCGGAGCCTTGATGAAATTTTCCATTTCCCGAGAAGCGCTGCTGCGCCCGCTGACGCTGGTGGCAGGCGTAGTGGAACGCCGCCAGACGCTGCCGGTGCTTTCCAACGTATTGATTGACATCGACGGTGATCAGGTGGCCCTGACCGGCAGTGATCTTGAGGTCGAGCTGATCGGGCGCACCGTGGCCAGCGCCGTAGAGCAGCCGGGAGCGATTACCGTGCCGGCGCGCAAGCTGATGGATATCTGCAAATCGCTGCCCGAGCAGGCCGAAATCGAGCTGTCTGTGGAAGATCGGCGCGTTTTGCTGGTCAGCGGGCGTTCGCGGTTCACCCTGTCTGCGCTTCCCGCGGCAGAATTTCCCGGCATTGAGGGCACCGACGCCAGCCAGGAGCTCAGCGTACCTCGCGGCACGCTCAAGCGCCTGATGGACGCCACAGCCTTCGCCATGGCCCAGCAGGACGTGCGCTACTACCTCAACGGCATGCTGCTGGAAATGCAAAGCGGCCTGCTACGCGCCGTGGCCACCGACGGCCATCGCCTGGCCATGTGCTCGCGCGAGCTTGAGGTCAACGTTGACGCGCCGCAAAAGCTGATCGTGCCGCGCAAGGGCGTTCTTGAGCTCACGCGGCTGCTCGACGACAGCGACGAGCCGGTCAGCCTCACCCTGGGGCCAACCCACGTGCGCGCCCACACCGGCGACTTTACGTTCACCTCCAAGCTCATCGACGGCAAATTCCCCGACTACGAACGGGTGATACCGCGCGGGGGTGACAAGGTCATGCTGGCCGAGCGCGCCGAGCTGCGCCAGGTGCTGTCGCGCACAGCGATTCTGTCCAACGAGAAATACCGCGGCGTACGGCTATACCTGGAGGCCGGCAACCTCAAGGTCATGGCCAACAACCCCGAACAGGAAGAGGCCGAAGAAAGCGTCGCTGTGGAATACGACGGCCCGGCCATGGAGATGGGCTTTAACGTCGGCTATCTGATCGATGTGATGAGCGTGCTGGGCGAAGACCGTGTGCAGGTGACTCTGGCCGACCCCAACAGCAGTGCGCTGCTGGAAGAGCCCGGCGGCGGCGATGCGCTTTACGTAATTATGCCTATGCGACTGTAATGCCGCGCAAACTGTGGCTGTAGCGCCGTTTTCTTTTCGTTTATTGCCACTGGGTGCCCACATGAGTCCTGCATGAGTATCGAGCAGCTAACGTTTCACGGGCTGCGCAACCTTGACCCGCTGTCTCTGGCGCCGGCGGCCGGTATCAACCTGATCACCGGCGCCAACGGCAGCGGCAAGACCAGCCTGCTGGAAGGCATTCATATCCTGGGCATGGGACGCTCGTTTCGTACCCGCCAGCTGAAAAACGTCATCCAGCACGACGCCCGCGAGTTGGCTCTGTTCGGCCGCCTGGCCGCTCGGGAAGACGGCAGCGGCGGTGCCACGCTTGGCGTTCGCCGGCTGCGTGACGAGCGTGAACTGGAGCTGCGTTTGCGCGGCGAGCGCGGCGTGCGCCTGGCCGAGCTGGTGGAAACCCTGCCGCTACAGCTGATCAATCCGGATGCCTTTCGCCTGCTGGAGGGCTCACCGGCGGGGCGGCGGGAGTTTCTCGACTGGGGCGTGTTTCACGTGAAACATGCGTTTTTAGCCGCCTGGAAGGGCGCACGCCGGGCGCTGAAACATCGGAATGCGCTTCTCAGGCGTGGTAGAATGGACGGCGCGCTGGACGCCGCCCAGCTGGACGTATGGGAGCAGGAGTTGGCCGCTCACGGCGAGGCCGTGGATCGGCTGCGCCGCGAGTGGTTTCGCGCTTTTTTGCCGGTGTTTGAAGAAACCCTGAAAGCGCTGCTGCCGCTTAGCGGGCTGACCCTGCACTACGCCCGTGGCTGGGACAGGCAGCGCTCGCTGAGCGAGGCGCTGTTCGCCGGGCGCGGCACCGATACCCAGATGGGGTTTACCCAGCAGGGCCCCCAGCGGGCGGATCTGCGCATTCGGGTGTACAAAAAACCGGCGATCGAGGTGCTTTCCCGAGGCCAGCAGAAACTGGTGGTGAGCGCGCTCAAGCTGGCTCAGGGCCGGCTTCTGGAAAGCATGTCAGCGTCCAGCGCGCCCGGCCGGCACTGTGTTTATCTGATTGATGACCTGCCGGCAGAGCTGGACGACGGCTATCGGCAGCGCTTCGGCGAGCTGCTGGGCGCCATGCAGTGCCAAGCATTTATTACCAGCGTTGAACCGGGTGCCCGCTGGCTCCCCCAGGCGGCGGCCAAAATGTTTCACGTGAAACATGCCGACGGGGAGGAGCCGGGCCGGCCGGCGTCAGGCCGGCTGGTGGAAGGCTAGGCGACACGGAACGCGACAGACTTCACGACGGAGTGGTCAATGAGCGATCAGGCTTACGATTCATCCAGCATCAAGGTGCTCAAGGGGCTGGACGCGGTGCGCAAGCGTCCGGGCATGTACATCGGTGATACCGACGACGGCACTGGGCTGCACCATATGGTATTTGAGCTGGTGGATAACTCCATCGATGAGGCTCTGGCGGGCCACTGTAGCGAGATCCGCGTGGTCATTCATCCGGACGAATCGGTCACCGTAAGCGATAACGGCCGGGGCATTCCAACCGAGATCCATGAAGAAGAGGGCGTCTCCGCCGCCGAGGTCATCATGACCGTGCTCCACGCCGGCGGCAAGTTTGATGACAACTCCTACAAGGTATCCGGCGGGCTGCACGGTGTAGGCATTTCCGTGGTCAACGCGCTGTCCGAAGAGCTGCGGCTGACCGTCTGGCGCCAGGGTGACGTGTTTGAGCAGGTATATCACCACGGCGTTCCCCGGGCCCCGCTCGGCGTGGTGGGCACCACGGACAAAAGCGGCACCCGCGTGCACTTTCGTCCCTCGGCGGAAACCTTCGCCAATATTGAATTCCACTACGACATCCTGGCCAAGCGCCTGCGCGAGCTTTCGTTTCTCAACTCCGGCGTTGCCATCCGGCTGATGGACGAACGCAGCGGCAAGGAAGAGCTGTTTCGCTACGAAGGCGGCCTGAAGGCGTTTGTTGAGCACCTCAACAGCAGCAAAACGGTGCTCAATCCGGTGTTTCACTTTACCGCCGAGCGTGACGACGGCGTGGAAGTGGAAGTGGCCATGCAGTGGAGCGATACCTTCAACGAAAATATCCTCTGCTATACCAACAATATTCCCCAGCGCGACGGCGGCACCCACCTGGCCGGCTTTCGCGCCTCGCTGACGCGCACGCTCAACCACTACATCGAAGCCGAGGGGCTGCTGAAAAAAGCCAAGGTCAGCACCGCCGGTGACGACGCCCGGGAAGGGCTGACGGCGATTGTTTCGGTAAAAGTGCCGGACCCCAAGTTTTCGTCCCAGACCAAGGAAAAACTGGTCTCCAGCGAGGTGAAAACCGCCGTCGAGCAGGAAATGGGCCGGCTGCTGGCCGATTACCTGGTGGAAAAGCCCAACGAAGCCAAGGCCATTGTCAACAAGATGCTTGACGCCGCCCGCGCGCGTGAAGCCGCGCGCAAGGCCCGGGACATGACCCGGCGCAAGGGCGCGCTGGATATCGCCGGGCTGCCGGGCAAGCTGGCCGACTGCCAGGAAAAAGACCCCAGCCTGTCCGAGCTCTATCTGGTGGAGGGCGACTCCGCCGGCGGCAGCGCCAAGCAGGGGCGCGACCGGCGCATTCAGGCGATCCTGCCGCTCAAGGGCAAGATTCTCAACGTCGAAAAAGCCCGCTTTGACAAGATGCTCTCCTCGGCGGAAGTCGGCACGCTGATCACCGCGCTGGGCTGCGGCATCGGTCGCGAAGAGTTCAACCCGGACAAGCTGCGCTACCACTCGATTATCATCATGACCGACGCCGACGTTGACGGCTCGCACATTCGCACGCTGCTGCTGACGTTTTTCTTCCGCCAGATGCCCGAGCTTATCGAACGCGGCCATGTCTACATCGCCCAGCCGCCGCTTTATAAGGTCAAGCGCGGCAAGCAGGAGCTCTACCTCAAAGACGAGCAGGCCATGGTGGACTACCTCACCAGCACCGCGCTGGACGGCGCCCAGCTCTACGTCAACGCCGACGCGCCGGGCATCAGCGGCTCGCAGCTGGAAGCGCTGGTAACCCAGTACCGCGGAGTGATGAATCGCATCGAACGCCTCTCAAGGATTTATCCGTTCACCGTGCTGGAACAGATGGTGCAGGCCTCGGCGCTTTCCGGCGAAGAAAGTCTGAAAGATCGCGTCACCATGCAAAACTGGATTGATGAGGTTCAGCAGCTCATGGACAGCAAGGCCGCCTACGAAGGCGGGCCGCGCTACCATTTTTACCTGCACGAAGACGAAGAGCGCGGGCTGCATCTGCCGGCGGTATCGCTGGTGGCCCACGGCGTTACCAACAGCTACGTCTGGGGGCTGGATTTTTTCGAAAGCGCCGACTACCGGGCCATGACGGTGATGGGCGAGGCGCTTGCCGGGCTTTTGGAAGAGGGTGCCCACATTACCCGAGGCGAGCGCAAAAAGCCGGTTGCAAGCTTCGCTGAGGTACTCGCCTGGCTGATGCAGGAAGGCCAGCGCGGGCTTTCCGTACAGCGTTACAAGGGCTTGGGCGAAATGAACCCCGAGCAGCTGTGGGAAACCACCATGGACCCGGAAAGCCGGCGCATGCTGCGCGTGAGCATTGAAGACGCCATCGCCGCAGACATGATGTTCAATACCCTGATGGGGGATGAAGTCGAGCCGCGCCGTGACTTTATCCAGTCCAACGCGCTGGTGGCCAATATTGATATTTGATCGTGCATAAACGACAACGGCCATGTTTCACGTGAAACCTATCGGGCTCGTATCGTAGTTTTGCGCAGTACGTGCAACAAAAAACGCCGCTTATTCAAGCGGCGTTTTTATTTGGGCGCAAAACAAGAAGCGCTAGCCTGAAAATTTACCAGTAGGTTGAAAAACCGACGCGAATTTCATGCGCCTGATCATCTCCTTCTACGCCTGCGCGAAGGTCAAGGGTTTTGCCCAGACGCCATCGATACTGCGCTTCCCAGCGTGTTGTTTGACCTGCTTTGCCTTTCAAGGCATCAGTTCGAGTGATTTTCATCAGTGTACGCTGATGCGTACTCCAGTTGCTGAGAAGGCCCAGCTGTACGGCAGGTGCGAGCGGGCCTGTCTGATGTCGCGTGGTTCGCAGCTGTCCTCCGAACAGCGCAAAGGGGAGGTGCCGGCCTAGTCGGGATGATTTTCCTGCCAGGAGTGTCACGCCGCCCTCAAGGCAGTTATCGCAGCTCAGGCGGGCGCGGTAAACGCTGCCGGAGGCATGCCAGGCCGTGCCTGGCAGATCAGGGAGCGGCACGCTGCGAGCGTGAAGGTTCGTGATGTGGAATAGATCGAAGCGTCGCAGCCGGACAGAACCTTCGTGGAAGTCCAGCTCTGTCCGTGCCATCTCCAGTGCTGCATCCGGCATGCGTGAGGCATTGCTGTCCAGAAGGTCATACTGCAGAGGGCGAAGCGTTAGCCTGGCCGCGTTGCCCAGTTCGCTGTTATGAACGCCGGAAATCCGTACGAGCCCCGGCGGCGTGCTTTCATGGATTGGTTGGATATCGCGCTCAGGGAGCGCAGCTGCTCCGGCAGGTAATTCAAGGCGTGCCTGAAGCAGCTGCCGCTCAATGCCGGCCAGCTCTGCTGCCTCTCCGGTTTGTTTGAGAAAAGCAGCATGCCCCAGCAGCGTATCGAGAACGGCCGATTGGCGCTTTTCTTTCAGCCGCTGAAAACGCGGGGCGTGCAACGCAAGCGTATTGATCAATGGCCAAACGGCCTGAGCGGCCTGCTGCTCGTTGTGCGTAAGGTCGTGGTATCGCCACTGCGTTTTTAGCCGCCTTGAAGGTTCGTGGCGGACGTCGGCAAGTAGCGGCGTGCCGTCCATATGGGCTTTGCCGACGGCACGAATCAGCGCTTCCGGTGCGACCCAGGGGGCATGGCCAGGTGTCAGGTCCTCATCCACGACAAGTTCTAGGGTGCGTGCAATACGCGAAGCGCAATTTTGGGTAAGGAAAAGGTATTCATAATCGTGTCCCATGATTTCATAAAGATGAGCGACCAAAAGCTCACGATCGGGCTCTGACAGTGCCAGGCGGTACTGCCAGAGATCGCGCATCTCGCGTTCTGAATACAGCGTGGTGTTGCGATAGAAAGGCGCACGCGAATATCGGGCTCGGTAGCCACCCAAAAGCCCTTTGGCCATATAGGTGGCAAGTCCGTCGTTTTCGGGTACGTCAGCGCCAAAATTGAGGCTTGTATCCATCAGGTAGGAAAACGCAGCGTCCTGCGGTGAGGCCTTTTGCTCAAGATGCAGCATCAAGTGGCCAAAAAAAGAAGCCGGATTGCCCAAGTAGCCAGAAGCAAATATCAGTGTAGGCGCTGTTTGTCCGTGCCGTTGCTGCCAGGCTTCCCATTCCGGGCAGGAGGCTTCAGGCCACTGCTCCCCGAGTTTGCGGGTGAGCCACAAAGCGCGCGCGGGAAATCGGCAGCGTGCGTGAGTCTTGCCCTCTACCGGCGGCTGACGCAAAGCGTTCAGGGTGGCACGTAACTCCCGCTGAGGAGAATGGCGGCCATCCGGGGCAAAAAAAAAGTCGTTGTCGAGTACGGCACTGCGCGGCTGATCAAATAAACCGTCGCGGTCGAAATGCAGCATTGAAAGCCACTGGGGGTCGCCGGCCAGAGCATTCAAACGAGCATGAGCTGTGCTAACTGACAGGCATAGAGCCGCCGTCAGCGCCACCGTAAGGCGTCGCATGGAGATAGTACCTGTGGGGCGTGCAAGAAAGGAAAGGATAAAAAAGGCCGGGCTGGCCGGCCTTTATACATCACCTGCTATTGGATTTTAGCTAGCGCTGCAGTCGGCCGTGGCCTGGTTCAGGCTTTTGTAGTAGTCGTAGGCTTTTGCAGCGTAGGGCTGCTCTGTGTAGCTGGACACTGCGCTGGCGGCCGACAGATCCGAACGAAGCTGGCGTACCACGTTGTCTTGAGTGGCGCTGTGACGACAGTTCATAAGGCTCAGTGCTGCATTAAGATACTCACCTTCCCCCATGGCGGTTTCCAGTGCCAGTTGATCGTAGCTTTCATCGATAAACTGGGCGACTTCCACTTCCTTGCTGTTACAAGTCTCGGGAGACATCGTCGCCGACGTTACGGCCGTGGTACCCGAATCCCAGATAACGTTGGAAAGCGCGGCAGCCGTGGTGTTGCTGTCAAAGATAGCGGCGCCGATGCCGCAGTGCTGCCATGGATTGATGTCATCCGAAGCGCTGACTGATGTGGCGCTCAAGGCAAGCAGGCTGCCAGTGAGGGCGGCGGCGGTTGTAAAAGAAAATTTCATCCAGGTGTCATCCCTTGTTCCTGATGTTGGCCTTGGCGATGGATCGGGCAGGCCAACCTATGCCCGATATCTGGTATGTTTTTATTGGTAAGAAGTACGAAAAATGAATGCATGATTTTTGCACAATAAGTCAAAAAGTTAAATATAGTTAATCAATTATTCTGATGTTTTCTGCCCTGTGTGCAAACCGCGCTTATTCCAGCACCCAGTCGGCAAAACCTGCTAGGTCGTCGAACACCG
Organism: Halomonas cibimaris; assembly: GCF_055379665.1. Classification (NCBI taxonomy): domain Bacteria; kingdom Pseudomonadati; phylum Pseudomonadota; class Gammaproteobacteria; order Oceanospirillales; family Halomonadaceae; genus Halomonas; species Halomonas cibimaris. The sequence goes on along the minus strand of NZ_AP043828.1, from coordinate 1,003,689 downwards.
GCGTATCGGCGGCGTAGCACCTGGCTTCAGTGCGTGCGCCCTTGCCGGTGCGCACCAGCGCTGGGCGGGCGCCGGCGGCCGTGCCGGCCTGCAGGTCGCGCAGGCTGTCGCCAACCATCCAGCTGCCTGCAAGCGTCTCAAGGCCCAGTCTGTCGCGTAGCTGATAGAGCAGGCCGGGCAGCGGCTTACGGCAGCTGCAGCCGTCTTCCGGGCCGTGGGGGCAGTAGGCAACGGCATCGAGCCGGCCGCCGGCTTTTGCTATCTGTGCGTGCAGGTGCGCGTGCATCTGTTCCAGAGTGGTGATATTGAAATAGCCCCGGGCAATGCCCGACTGATTGGTGGCAACGGCCACGGCATAGCCGGCCCGGCTCAGCCGGGCGATGGCGTCAACGGCCTGGGGATAGACGACAAACTCGTTGATGGTTTTGACGTAGGCGTCGGAGTCCTGATTGATCACCCCGTCCCGATCGAGCATGATCAGGCGCGTTGGCAAAAGGGATAGCGGGGCGGTTATCGCCTTCATATCTTGATCCTGGATAAGTGTTTCACGTGAAACATGACACGGTGCGCGAAGGTGGCGCATAAAAAAAGCCCGGCAAGTGCCGGGCTTTCTCGTCCGTTATGGTGCGGCCCGGGTTACTGAGGCAGCTCGGCAATATCCGCGACTTCCAGGAACAACGCCTGCAGGCTGGCCAGCAGCGCCAGGCGGTTGCGGCGCACGGCGTCGTCGTCGGCCATGACCATTACCTGGTCGAAAAAGCGGTCGACCGGCTCGCGCAGCGTTGCCAGGGCGTCCAGGGTGTCCGTGTAGCGGTCTTCGGCCAGCAGCGGGGCCACGCTTTCGCGGCGGTTGCCCAGCGCTTCCAGCAGCGCCTTTTCCGCCGGCTCGCTGAGCAGCTCAGCGTTTACGCCGGTGCTGCCGTCGTGGTCCTGCTTGGCGAGGATGTTGGACACGCGCTTGTTGGCGGCGGCAAGCGCGGCGGCTTCGTCGCGCTGGGCAAACGCCTTGACCGCGTATAGCCGGCGAGCGAAGTCCAGCGGCTTGGTCACCGGGCGCTTGCGCACGGCCAGATACATCTCGGCGCTGATGCCGGCATCCTGACCCCAGGCGCGGAAGCGGTCGAGCATGTAGGTCAGCACGTCGTCGACCACGGTGTCGGCCCCGGGCAGATCGGCGTGCTGCTCGGCGGCCAGCGTCAGCAGCTCGCGCAGGTCCAGATCCAGCTCGCCGGCGACCAGAATATTGATCACGGCGATGGAGGCCCGGCGCAGGGCGAAGGGGTCCTTGGCGCCGGTGGGGCGCTGGCCGATGCCGAAAATGCCGGTCAGCGTATCCAGCCGGTCGGCAAGGGCAAGGGCCTTGCCGGTGGCCGTTTGCGGAATAGAATCGCTGGCAAAACGCGGCAGATACTGTTCCTCAAGCGCGACGGCGACCTCACTGGCCTCGCCGTCTTCGGCGGCGTAATAGCGCCCCATCACGCCCTGCAGCTCGGCGAATTCCTGCACCATTTCGGTGACCAGATCGCACTTGGCAAGCTGGGTCGCGCGCTTGGCGTGGGCCGGCTCGCCGCCGATGCGCTCGGCGATAAAGGCGGCCACGGCTTCGCTGCGCCGCGCCTTGTCGGCAAGCGTGCCCAGCCTGTGCTGAAACACCATGCTGCCAAGCTCGGCCCGGCGGCTGGCCAGGGTGCGCTTACGGTCGGCGTCGAAGAAAAACACCGCGTCGGCCAGGCGCGGGCGGATGACCTTTTCGTTACCCGCGATGACCTGCGCGGGGTCGCGGCTTTCAATGTTGGCCACGGTGATAAACAGCGGCTTGAGCCGGCCGTGCTCGTCGAGCAAATGGAAATACTTCTGGTGGCCCTGCATGGACGACACCAGGCACTCCGCCGGCACGTCCAGAAAGCGCGCATCGAAGCTGCCGGTCAGCGCCACCGGCCACTCCACCAGCCCGCTGACTTCGCCGAGCAGGTCCTCGTCGATGACGGCGGTGGCCTCGTTGACCTCGGCCTCGGCCAGCACCTGCTCGCGGATGCGCTCTCGGCGCTGTTCGCGATCGACGAGCACAAAGGCGTTTTCCAGCGCGGCGACGTAGTCGTCGGCGTGGGCCAGCTGCAGCGCGTCCGGCGCGTGAAAGCGGTGGCCGTAGGTGGTGCGGCTGGCACTCAGCCCCAAAGCTTCAGCGGCGACGACCTCGCGGCCGTAAAGCGCGACCAGCCAGTGCACAGGGCGGGAAAACTCGGTGCGGGTATCGCCCCAGCGCATGTATTTGGGCACCGGGAGCGCGTCGAGCGCCTTGTTGAGAATGCCGGGCAAAAGCGCGCTGACGCGCTCGCCTGCCTGGCGTTCGCGAAAGCCAAGCCAGGTGCCCTTGGGCGTTTCCAGCTCGATCAGCTGATCCACGGCCACCCCGCAGGAGCGGGCGAAGCCCTCGGCGGCCTTGGTCGGCGCGCCGTCCTTGAAGGCGGCGGCGAGTGCGGGGCCGCGGCGTTCGATTTCGCGGTCGGGCTGGCTTGCGGCAAGCTCGGTAACGACCACCGCCAGCCGGCGCGGCGAGGCAAGCGCCCGCACCCGGCCAAAGGGCACCTCGGCGGCTTCCAGGCCGCTTTTTATGCCCTCGGCAAAGGCGTCGGACAGAGCGTCCAGGGCCGCCGGCGGCAGTTCTTCACAGCCAAGTTCGAGTAGCAGCGTATCCGTGGCCATCAGGCGTCTCCCTGGTCGTTCACAGGTTCATCATTGAGCAGTTCATTGCGCAGCGCTTCGGCGGCGAGCGGGAAGCCGGCCGCGCGGCGAGATGCGTAGTAGGCGCTGGCCACGTTGCGGGCCAGGGTGCGCACGCGCAGGATGAAGCGCTGGCGTTCGGTCACCGAGACGGCGTGGCGGGCGTCCAGCAGGTTAAAGGTGTGGGATGCCTTGAGCACCTGCTCGTAGGCGGGCAGCGGCAGGCCGGCGTCCAGCAGGCGGGCGCATTCGCTTTCCTGATGGTCAAAGGCCTTGAACAGGTAGTCCACGTCGGCGTGCTCAAAGTTGTAGGCCGACTGTTCGCGCTCGTTTTGCAGGTAGACATCGCCGTAGGTCACGCGGCTGCCGTCCGGGGCGACGGTCCACACCAGGTCGTAGACGCTATCCACGTCCTGCAGGTACATGGCGATGCGCTCCAAACCGTAGGTCAGCTCGCCGGTGACCGGGAAACACTCAATGCCGCCGGCCTGCTGAAAGTAGGTAAACTGGGTGACTTCCATGCCGTTGAGCCAGACCTCCCAGCCCAGCCCCCAGGCGCCAAGCGTAGGGGATTCCCAGTTGTCCTCGACAAAGCGCACGTCGTGGACCAGCGGGTCCAGCCCCAGACGTTTGAGCGAGCCCAGGTACAAATCCTGAAAGTGGGCCGGCGACGGCTTCATCACCACCTGAAACTGGTAGTAGTGCTGCAGGCGGTTGGGGTTTTCTCCGTAGCGGCCGTCGGTGGGGCGCCGCGACGGCTGTACGTAGGCGGCGTTCCAGTTTTCCGGGCCGATGGCGCGCAGAAACGTTGCCGGGTGAAAAGTGCCCGCGCCCACTTCCATATCCAGCGGCTGGAGCACCACGCAGCCCTGTTCGGCCCAGTACTGCTGCAAGGCCAGGATCAAGCCCTGGAACGTCGACACGTCGGGTGTCGCGCTATTGGTTGAAACACTCATCGCAAAGCCCCGTTGACCATGAATTCACAGACCGTCAAGTATACAATTCATGGCAGACAGGTTATAGGCGCCCGTCGCGTTGAGACCGGCGCGGCGCCAGCGATTTCACAAAAGGAGCCAGCATGATCGTAGTCACAGGCGGCGCCGGGTTTATCGGCGCCAACATCGTCAAGGCGCTCAACGCGCGCGGGCGCACCGACATCATGGTGGTGGACGATTTAACCGACGGCACCCAGTTCGCCAACCTGGCGGACCTGACGCTTGCCGACTACCGCGACAAGAACGCTTTTTTGGCCGACGTGCGCGCGGCCCTTGCCGGCGAGCCCACCGACCTTCCGCAGATCGAGGCGATCTTCCACGAAGGCGCCTGCTCGGACACCACCGAGTGGGACGGCAAGTTCATGCTGGAGAACAACTACGCCTACTCGCGCACGCTGCTGGACTACTGCGACCGCTACGGCGTTGCCTTTCTCTACGCCTCATCGGCGGCGACCTACGGCGGCAGCAGCGTGTTCAAGGAAGCCCCCGAATACGAGCGTCCGCTCAACGTCTACGGCTATTCCAAGCTATTGTTTGACCAGCACGTTCGCGAGCGCTGGGACACGCTTTCCTGCCAGGTGGTGGGCTTTCGCTACTTCAACGTTTACGGCCCGCGCGAGCAGCACAAGGGCAAGATGGCAAGCGTGGCGTTTCACCACCACACCCAGATCAGCAACGGCGAAAATCTCAAGCTGTTCGGTGCCTGGGACGGCTACGAAGCGGGCATGCAGAGCCGGGATTTCGTCTACGTGGGTGACGTGGTGGACGTCAATTTGTGGTTTCTGGACAACCCCGAGCGTTCGGGCATTTTCAACCTGGGCACCGGCCGGGCCGAGCCGTTCAAGGCCATCGGCGAGGCGGTGATCGACTTTTACGGCAAGGGCCGTATCGACTACGTCGATTTCCCCGAAGCGCTCAAGGGCCGCTATCAGAGCTATACACGGGCGGACATCAGCCGCCTGCGCGCGGCCGGCTGCGACGTGGCATTCAAGACCGTCGCCCAGGGCGTGACGGCCTATCTGGAGTGGCTGAATGGCTGAACAAGCCCCGCGCCTGCTGGTGGTGGGCCCGTCCTGGGTGGGCGATATGGTCATGGCCCAGAGCCTGTTCATCATGCTCAAACGTCGCTACCCGGGGGCCACCGTCGGCGTGGTAGCGCCGCCCTGGTCCGAGCCGATTCTTGAGCGCATGGCCGAGGTGGACGCCGTGCACCCGCTGGCGGTGGGCCACGGCGAGTTCGGCTGGAAGGCCCGCCGGGCGCTGGCCCGACAGCTTCGCGGCCGCTACGATCGGGCCATTGTTTTGCCGCGCTCGTGGAAGGCTGCGCTGGTGCCGTTTTTGGCGCGCATCCCTGAGCGGGTAGGGTTTTTAGGCGAGCAGCGCTACGGACTTTTAACCGAGCGCCGCGCGCTGGACAAGACCGTGCTCGACCAGACCGTCAAGCGCTTTGTGGCGCTGGGGCTGCCCGAGGCCGAGACCGCAAGCGGCGCGTTTGCGCTGCCGGAACCGCGCCTTGAAGTCGACCGTGCAAGCCAGACGCGGCTGGGCGAGCAGCACGGGCTGGGCAAGCGCCCGGCCATTGCCATGATGCCCGGCGCCGAATACGGCCCGGCCAAGCAGTGGCCGCTGCGCTACTTCCACGCTCTGGCTGCACGGCTGAGCGAAGACGGCTATGCCGTACGCGTGATCGGCGGGCCGAAGGATCATCCGGCCGGTGAGGCCATCGTTGAAGGGCTTGCGCACGCCCGCAACCTGTGCGGCGAGACCTCCCTTGCAGACGCGGTGGACTTGCTGGCGGGCAGCGAGCAGGCGGTGACCAACGATTCCGGGCTGATGCACGTGGCCGCCGCCGTGGGCACCCGGGTGCAGGCGATTTACGGCTCGTCTTCGCCTGCGTATACGCCGCCGCTTACGGCCAACGCCCAGATTCACTATCTGGCACTTGACTGCTCGCCGTGCTTCAAGCGGGTGTGCCCGCTGGGCCACACTAACTGCCTGAACCATCTCTACCCCGAGCCGCTGTATCACGCCGTTACCCGGCGCATCGCCACCGACGGCTAGCCCGGTCAGCGGCCGGCGCGGCCGGGGTTGGGCGCAAGCCCCTCCCACAGTCTGCGCTGCAGAGCGCTTTCTTCCAGCAGCCGGGCGTTGAGTTTGTCTTTGCCGTAGCGCTCCAGCAGCGTGCGGGTCTCCGGCTGTAAAAGCGAAACGCCAAGCCCGGCGCGGTTCTCTTGCGGCGGGTAGCCCAGAGCATCAAGAACGGTGGGGAACACATCGACAATCGAGGCGCGCCGGGAAATACGCCGCGGCTCAAGGCCGTTGCCCAGCAGCATGAAGGTGTTTTCCCGGGGCAGGCCGACAAGCTTGTCCCACGCCGAGACGCGCATGGACAAATGATCGCTTGCCACCACCACCAGGGTGTTGTCCAAAAGCCCTTGGTCGTCCAGCCGTTCAACCAGCCGGCGCGCCAGCCAGGCCGAACACCTCACCGAGTAGAGAATATCGTCGCCGTCCCACTGGCCCTGGCGCCGGCGGCAGCGCCGGGCAGGAAAGCCCACCGGCGCATGGGCGGCAAGGCTGATGTTGACCATGCCCCAGGGGCCGTCGCCTTCGGCGTCCAGGCGCTTGATTTCTTCAACGGTAAGGTCGTAGAGGGTGTCGTCGTAAAGCCCCCAGTCGTTGACGTAGTCTGCATCATTCAGGCGCGGGCGAAGCTCGTCCAGGCCCAGCACGCGGTCAAAGCCGTGGCCCTGATAGAACGTGCCCTTGCCGGCGAACGCCTTGCTTGCCCCGCCGAGAAAGCTCAGCCGGTAGCCCTGTTCGCTGAGCACATCGCCCAGGCAGTCCACCCCCGGCACCACCTCGGCCAGCGGCGCAAACTGGCGGTCGTGCACCAGCCCGGCAGGCATCAAGGGCGTGCCGCACTGGCTGCCGATCATCCCGGCCATGGTCCAGCCGGTGTTGCTGATCTGCTCGACGCCGTCAAACACCACGCCGTTTTTGCCCAGCGCACGCAGGTCATCGTAGGCATCGCCAAACGCCGGGGCGGCGTAGGTGCGCTCCAAACTTTCCAGATACAGAACCAGCAGGTTAGGCGGGGCCGGCTGCGGCTCGATAACGGGCGGGCGATAGTGGCGGTCCAGCCAGTTGCCGCCCTCGGTAACCACCGCCGCGCTGCGCTGCCCGACGCCGACCAGCAGCGGATTGCTCACCAGCAGCGCCAGCGCAATCAGCGGCTCGATGCGGCGCAGCCGCGTATCCCGGCGCACCAGCCAGGTAAACGCGTAGAGCAGCCCCAGCATGGAAAGCGTGTAAAGCCCGGCGGCGATAAGGCGCTCGCTACCGCCGTGGTCGGCAATGCCTGCCTGCAGATGGAAAAATACCGCGCTGAGATCCACGTTGCCGAAGCTGTCCGCCAGGTAGACGTAAAGCCCCCACAGGCACAGCGGCACCAGCGACCACGGCCGCGCCCGGCGATAGCCGCCGGCTGCCATGCCCGCCCGCACCCGCAGGCCAAGCGCGCCGGCCAGCGCGGCAATGCCGGGCAGCGTCCACCACGGCAGGCGCGTCAGGGTAATCAGCGTATAGCCAAGCCCCAGGCCCAGCGCCGTGGCGGGCAGCCACGCAGCGGGCGCTAAGCGCGAAAGCATGCTGAAACGCGAAGGTTTAGGTAGTGATCTTTCATGAAAAATAAGCCCGAGTGCATCACGGCGAAAGCGTATCACGGAGATGAAAACGGCACGACCCGAAGGCCGTGCCGCTGCCGGCAAATAGCGCTGGCGAAGCGCAAATCGGCGATCAGCTCGTTGACCACCGCGCGCACCGGCATTTCCTTGTAGTGCTCATTGGTGGTCCTTGTGCCTCGGCCAGAGCGTCTTTGCTGGCGTAGATCTAAAGGTGGAACAGCGCGGGGGTGTTATAGTTGGCGATAATTCCCGACTTATCGCCACCGTATAATAAAATCAATAGCTTACGAGACACCGATATGCAATTTTGCAGGCCGTTCTGCAATTTTGCAGGGCTTTCCATGGAATCGTATTTTCTGCAATTTTGCAGAATCGGCTCATTTCAAACGCTGCCGACTGTTGCTGTTTTGCACGGTGGCTCTGCAAAAATGCAGGGCGTTTGGCGGAATGCGATTTTCTGCAATTTTGCAGGATTAGCCGAAAAATCGCACCGGTTTGGCATCAACCGATTCTGCATTTTTACAGTGGCGGTCTGCAATTTTGCAGAGGAAACTGCGGAATGAGATTTCCCGCAAAATTGCAGGATTTGCCATAAATTTAGCAATCGCTAAATAGAATAATCGAAGAAAAGGCGGGAAGAAAAGTCAAATTATTGGCGAGAGGAAGGAAGTGATGGCATCAAAAATTGCTGTTTTGTTACCTGACTTTTGATGCCATGCGACCGAAGCCATAAGGCGAGAGGGGAAAGAAAAGTCGTGTCACTTTAATTAGCGAAAGTTAATTATTTGCCCAGCGACCAGCGTGACCAGCCGCGTTTAGAAGTGGCAAGCGGCCCCGGTCAGTCGTTACCGAAAAGGTCGCGAGTATAGACTTTATCCCTGACGTCCGCGAGCTCACTGACCATACGGTTGCTGAGTATTACATCGGCGGCGCCCTTGAACTCATCAATGTCACGCACGACTCGTGAGCCATAAAAGGTGGCTTCTTCCAGCACCGGCTCGTACACGATCACCGCAATCCCCTTGGCCTTGATGCGCTTCATCACCCCCTGCATGGCGCTGGCGCGGAAGTTATCCGAGCCGGCCTTCATGATCAGGCGATACACCCCCACCACCTGCGGCCGGCGGTTGATGATCTGCTCGGCGACAAAGTCCTTGCGGGTACGGTTGGCATCGACAATGGCCTGGATGATGTTGCTGGGCACGTCCTGATAGTTGGCGAGCAGCTGCTTGGTATCCTTGGGCAGGCAGTAGCCGCCGTAGCCAAAGCTGGGGTTGTTGTAATGATCGCCGATACGTGGGTCGAGCCCCACGCCTTCGATGATCTGGCGGCTGTCCAGGCCGTGGGACTCGGCGTAGCTGTCCAGCTCGTTGAAGTAGGCCACGCGCATGGCCAGGTAGGTATTGGCAAACAGCTTGATGGCCTCGGCCTCGGTGCTGTGGGTCAACAGCCGGGCGATGTCCCGTTTTTCTGCCCCCTGTTTCAACAGGCCGGCAAACTGCTCGGCGCGTTCGGAGCGTTCGCCGACAATAATCCGCGAAGGGTGCAGGTTGTCGTACAGCGCCCGGCCCTCGCGCAAAAACTCCGGTGAAAACAGCAGGTTTTGCGTAGCAAAGCGTTCGCTGGCTTCCCGGGTGTAGCCCACCGGCACAGTGGATTTGATCACCATCAGCGCCTCGGGATTGACCGCCATGACGGCGCGAATCACCGCCTCCACGCTGGAGGTATCAAAGGTGTTGGTGTCCGGATCGTAGTCGGTGGGCGTGGCGATCAACACGATATCGGCTTCGCGGTAGGCCGCCTCGCCGTCCAGCGTGGCGCGAAAGTTTAGCGAGCGGTTGGCGAGAAAGTCGCTGATCTCGGCGTCCTCGATGGGCGAGACGCCGTCATTCAGCAGGCTGACCTTTTCCGCCACGATATCCACGGCGACCACGTCGTTATGCTGGGCCAGCAGCATAGCGTTGGAAAGGCCGACGTAGCCGGTACCGGCAACAGCGATGTTCATAGTGTTCCTTTTCGTCCGTTTTCTGTAAAAGAGCAGCGCGGCCGTTTCATGCCACCCATGCCAGCGCACCCGTGATCGTCACGCTGAGCGTCGCGCGATAACGACGCGCATGATACCGACCGCGCCGTAGTGCGTGCCAGCGGCGCGCCCGGGGCAAGCGAGCATTGGCTTAAACCCGGCTTATTCACCGGAACGCTGATTGGGCATCCTGAAGCCCCGGGGAGCCGGTAGCTCGTCGCCGAACGCCGATTTCGAGACGGCATCGTCTTCCGGTGACGCTCTGTCCGGCTGTTATCGCCGTTATTCAGCCCCTTCCCTGCCTTGTCGTCGGTCATCCGGCCAGCCGGAACCGCCGGTCATCGACAGGACCGGCGTCTCACTCTCTTGCTTATGCGACCGCTGAGGCGTCAGCGCAACGCCGTCAGTTTTGGTAGCCCTTTCAGCAGAGTCGGCCACCATTTATCGGCTGCGGCGCCGAGGTGGACCGTGATACGTCGGGCGTGGAGGATCAGGGTGGCGGCCACCTTGAGGACCTGCTCTCGCATCCGGATCAGGCTCCAGCCCTGTCGGGTTTGCCGTTCCAGCACGCAACGCAGACCATGCAGCACCTGATAGGCGTAAAGGCTCAGCAGAAGACTCGCCTCGTTGCGATCCATCACGTTCTGCTCGGTAGAGGCGCCGCGATCCGTCGACGAGAGGTGGACATCCAGCGCCGACTTGACCTCGCCCATGTGCGCCTCGGCGCTGCCGCGCTTGCGGTACAGCGATAACACCTTTTCCGGCGGCCAGTGGTACCGACTCAGGTTGGTCACCAGGAAAAAAGCGTGGAGCAACAGGTCATCGGGGCGTTCCTGAACCACCAGCACGACGCGCCGTGGCGCGGGCCAGCTGTCGGCCCGGTATTCAAGGTCATGGCACCATTCCCGGGGCTGGTCCGGGGGTCGGCCGGGCGGCCGCTTGAGATACGGCGCCGCCAGCGTCTGAAGGGTGTTGTTGCTGCGCAGCCGGCCCAGGTACGCGATATCACGCTCTTCCATGGCCAGCAGCGTATCGTTGCCGGTAAACCCGGCATCGATACGCACTGTCACTGTCGCACCGGTGCCTTCATTGAGGCGCCGTACCAGGTGAGGGATCCAGGTATCGGCGTTCTCGGCAGGGCCCGCGTTACCCTCGCGCAGCAGGCCGCCGACCATGTCACCGGTTTCGGCCAGCGAGGCCACCAGCGGCGAATAAATGCGTGTGCCGTACAGCCCGTGAAAGGCCGACCCGCCCTGACGACCATGGACCTCGATCGGCAGGCCGTCGATGTCCAGCGTCAGGTTATCGGGCTGCTCGCCGTGGTTCAGCGATGCCAGGCGCCAGATCGCCAGGCGCAACAGGCCTTCATGCACGGTATCGATGTTGTCATGACTCCCAAGGCACGCCAGCAGCCGCGACAGCGTCGCCTGCGACGGACGGTCCTGTGCCAGAGGCGTCATTCCGCGTGCATCGCTGCACGCCAGCTGCCAGAGCGGATCGTGACGCAGCGTGTCGGTATCGTCCAGGTCGATCCACCCCATGGCGCGCTGCAACACGACGGTTCGCAGCTGGCTGGCCAGGGAATGACGAATACGCAGTGGATCACGCCGGTCGACCAGGCTTTCTTCCAGCGCCTGGATAACACCGCTGTTGTCGAGGGCTTCACGCAGCAGCAAGGCGCCGCTGTCGCTGGTGGTGCGGTGGCCGCTTAGCTCGGCCCGAACAGAACCATTGCAGGAAGGCGTCCACGACGATAATCTTTCACCCATGGCGAGAGGTCCTCTTGAATCAAGTTCTGGCTGGAACATCCTGATTCTACAAGAGAAACCCCTCGCCATCTTTATTTTCAAGCCAGCCTCATGAATAAGCCGGGTTAAAAGGGAAAGATGAGCGGTGTCAGCACGAGGACACCGGCGGAATAGGCAAGGCTCACGGGCAGACCTGTTTTGAGAAAGTCGCTGATCCGATAACGTCCCGGTGAGTAGACCATCAGATGCGTCTGGTAGCCGAAGGGAATTAAAAAGCAGGCGCTGGCGCCGTAGGCCACGGCCATGACAAACGGCAGCGGGTCGGCGCCGAAAGCCTGCGCGGTGCTCCAGGCGACAGGAAAGGCAAGCGCGGCGGCGGCGTTGTTGGTGACGGTTTCCGTCAGCAGCAGGGTGAACACATAGCAGCCGGCGAAGGCGGCATACACGCCGTAGCCGCTGAACAGCGCCTGCATGCCCTGAGCCAGCAGGGCGGCGGCGCCGGAGTTTTCCAGCGCCTGAGCCATGGCCAGCGCCGAGCCGATGATCAACCACAGCGAGAACGGAAAGCGCCGGCGTAGCTCGTCGACGCTGAGAAGCCGAGAGGCCAAAAGCCCTGCCATCAGCAAAAGCAGACCGTGAAACAGCGGCACCAGCCCCAAGCTGGCGCCGCCGATCACGCCGGCAAAGCCGCCCAGGGTATAAGCACTTTGCCGGCGACTGAGCTGCGGGCGGGTAAAGCTGCCGCTGAGCAGATGGAAATTGCGGTCGAGGTTGCGGTGCTGGCGGAAATCGGCGCTGACGGCCAGCAGCAGGCAGTCGCCCACGCGCAGCGGTATTTGCCCCAGCTGACCTTCCAGGCGTTTCTCGCCCCGCCGGATACCCACCACCCCGGCGCTGAACATGCTGCGAAAATCCACCTCCTGCAGCGTCTTGCCCGGCAGCTCCGACTGGTGCGATACCACGACTTCGACCAGGTTCGTCGCCAGCAGGTCGCTTGCCTGGTGGCCAAATAGCCGGAGGCCGGGAAAGCGCTGCAGTGCCTGAACCTTGTTCACCTCGCCGGTAAAAACCAGCGTGTCGCCGGGCTGCAGCCGCTCTTCCGGCGCAACCGGGCTCAGCAGCCGGCCGTCGCGCTCGATTTCCAGCAGGTAGAGGCCGTCCAGGCTGCGCAGGCCGTTGGCTTCGATGCTTTTGCCGGCCAGCGGCGAATCGTCAGTCAGCTCGGCGGCGAGAAAGTAGGCCAGCCGGTCTCGGGTGTTCTCTGCCGGATGGCGCGGTAGGCCGCTCGCCCGCCAGAGCAGGACGCCCAGCGAAATCAGCGCCACCGGCAGGCCCACCAGAGCAAACTGAAACATGCTCAGCTCCCGGCCGGCGGCGTTCAAATAAAACGAATTGACCACCAGGTTGGTCGAGGTGCCCACCAGCGTCGTAATCCCGCCCATGAGGGAGGCGTAGGACAGCGGAATAAGCAGCCGCGACGGGGCCAGCCGGCTCTGACGCGAGATAGCCCCGAGAAACGCCGCCACCACCGCGGTGTTGTTGAGAAAGGCCGAAAGTATCGCACTGGCCCCCATGAGTTTTGCCGTCGCCAAGCGCGGCCTGCCGCTCAGCAGGCGGTCGGAGAGCCAGTCAAGCAGCGGCGAACGTTCCAGCGCCAACGACACCAGCATCAGCAAAAGAAGGGTGGCCAGCGCCGGGTTGGTGTATTGCTGCAGAAGCGTCGCGGTATCCACCTGGCCGGTGAGCAGGTAAAGCGTGGCAAGGCCAGTGAAGGCGGTAGCGGGCTTGACGCGCCCACTGACGAGCACCGCGAGAAAAAGGCACAGAGAAACAACAACGGCCCAGGCGAGCATACGACATCCTTAACAACGGTAAACTGGCTTGCCGTATGTTACGCGGGCTTTTATGATAACGTCTATCGAGCCGGTATAATTGCTATGTTGTTTTAACAATAATCTTTTATAAACAATAAGTTAAAAGTTTTTTGAGTATAAAACATTTTTCGCCTGAAATAATTAACGAGCGCCGTTTGGACGCCGTCAGGCGGCGGCTGGACGGTGTGACAGTGGCCGAAACGGCGCGCCAAACCGGCCTCTCTGCGCCGACGGTATCAGCGGCGTGGAAAGCGTTCTGCCAGGGCGGCTGGGCGGCCGTACCGGTGCGCGAGCGCGGCCGCCGTCAGGGCCAGGCGTCGCGGCTGACCTCACACGTGCAGCAGGCGCTGTGGCACCGGGTGTATACGCCGCCGCCAGCGGGTGAGCCGGGCTGGTCCAGCGCCGCGCTGGCGGCAGACGTGGGCGCCGAGCAGGGCGCTACGCTCACCCGGCGCAGCGTGGAGCACTGGTGGGCAGACGAAGGGTTGAAACCCTCCCCCTGGCCGCTCGAGCAGTGGGGCGCCGAGCGCTCGGCGCGCGGTCGCTGGTTTCGCCAGACGGTAGCGCCGGTGTGGCAGCGCCTGCCGCGTGCTACCCAGCGCTGGCAAGGCGGCGCGCGCCGCGTTCGGCATCCGCAGCGTGCGGTGTATCAGCTGTACTTTCACGGCCCCCGCGGACGGCTGTGGATGCGCTGTTTTCCCCACCCGCCGCGTGCCGAGGACTACCTGCTGGCCTTTGCTGCGCTGGCGCAAAACGCCCCCGCAGGGCTGATTTTCCACGGCGCGGACTTGGCGGCCAGCCCCGAGATACAGGCCTGGCTGGACGAGCAGCCGGAATTCTATGTCGTCAAGATGGGGAGACGTGGCTGAGTTCGTGTTATGGCCGGCAGCCCTCTACCGGGTAGGAGCTGAATATTTTGTGGGAGCTGAATGTTTGGTGGGAGCTGACTTCAGTCAGCGATGAATTATGGCAGCAGGCCTGGTGGAAGCAGGGTTCGGTGGGATCTGAATGTTTGGTGGGAGCTGACTTTAGTCAGCGATGGTTTAGCCATCGAACACGGCAGGCCTGGCGGCCTGCTTTCGCGCACTGAAGTGCGCTCCCACCTTGAATCAGGTAACTGGCCGCCGCTGGCTATGGGCCCACTACCTGGTGGGAGCTGACTTTAGTCAGCGATGAATTATGGCAGCAGGCCCGGTGGAAGCAGGGTTTGGTGGGAGCTGACTTTAGTCAGCGATGGTTTAGCCATCGAACACGGCAGGCCTGTGCGGCCTGCTTTCGCGCACTGAAGTGCGTTTACACCCGGTTTGTGGGTGCTCCCACCCTGTTGTCAGGCCTGTGGCAACCAACGGCGAAGAACGCTTTATCAACCAAGGACAACCATGACATGACATCGCTTACGCACTTACAACGGCTCGAGGCCGAAAGCATCCAAATCATGCGGGAGGTGGTCGCCGAGACGGAAAACCCGGTGATGCTCTATTCCGTGGGCAAGGACAGTGCGGTCATGCTGCACCTGGCGCGCAAGGCCTTTGCCCCCGGGCCGCCGCCGTTTCCGCTGCTGCACGTGGATACCCGCTACAAGTTCCGCGCCATGTACGAATTCCGCGACCGGATGGCGAAGGAAAGCGGCATGGAGCTGCTGGTGCACGTCAATCCCGAAGGGGTCGAAAAGGATATCAACCCCTTTACCCACGGCTCGGCGATTCATACCGACGTGATGAAGACCGAAGGCCTCAAGCAGGCGCTGGACAAGTACGGGTTTGATGCGGCGTTTGGCGGTGCCCGGCGCGACGAGGAAAAATCCCGCGCCAAGGAGCGGATATTCTCGTTCCGCACCGCGCAGCACCGCTGGGACCCCAAAAACCAGCGCCCCGAGCTGTGGAAATTGTTCAACACGCGCCGCCACCAGGGCGAGTCGATCCGCGTGTTCCCGCTGTCCAACTGGACGGAGCTGGATATCTGGCAGTACATCCACCTGCAGGGCATTCCCATCGTGCCGCTGTACTATTCCGCCGAGCGCCCGGTGGTGGAGCGCGACGGCACGCTGATCATGGTCGACGACGAACGCCTGCCGCTGGAACCCGGCGAAGTACCGATGATGCGCAAGGTGCGCTTTCGCACCCTGGGCTGCTACCCGCTGACCGGGGCGATCGAGTCCGAGGCCGACACGCTGCCGGCGATCATTCAGGAAATGCTGCTGACCCACACGTCAGAACGCCAGGGCCGCGTGATCGACAACGACAGCGCCGCATCGATGGAGAAGAAAAAGCAAGAGGGGTACTTTTAATGGCGCATACATCCGATTTGATCGCCGACGATATCGAGCAGTATCTGCAGGCCCACGAGCACAAGGGGCTGCTGCGATTTATTACCTGCGGCAGCGTCGACGACGGCAAGAGCACGCTGATCGGCCGTCTGTTGTTTGAGTCCAAGCTGCTGTTTGAAGACCAACTGGCCTCCATCGAGGCCGATTCCCGCAAGTTCGGCACCCAGGGCGATGAGCTGGACCTGGCGCTGCTGGTCGACGGCCTGGCCGCCGAGCGCGAACAGGGCATCACCATCGACGTGGCCTACCGCTTTTTCTCCACCGACAAGCGCAAGTTCATCGTTGCCGATACCCCCGGGCACGAGCAGTACACCCGCAACATGGTGACCGGCGCGTCCACCGCCGACGCCGCGATCCTTATGGTCGACGCCCGCCACGGCATTCAGACCCAGACCCGGCGCCACAGCTTTCTCATGGCACTGATGGGCATGCGCCACGTGGCGGTGGCGATCAACAAAATGGACCTGGTGGGCTACGCCGAGGCGCGGTTTAACGCCATTGTGGACGAATACCGTGAGTTTGCCGCCGAGCTGGGGCTCGAGAGCGTGACGTTTATTCCGCTCTCGGCGCTCAAGGGCGACAACATCACCCGGCACAGCGCCAACATGCCCTGGTACCACGGCACCACGCTGATGGGCTACCTGGAAACCGTCGAGATCGAGGACGAAGCGCTGCAGCAGGCGCCGCTGCGCCTGCCGGTGCAATGGGTCAACCGCCCTGATCTGGATTTCCGCGGCTTTAGCGGCATGATTACCAGCGGGGTGGTCAAGCCCGGCGACGCCATTCGCGTGCAGCCCTCGGGCAACGGCAGCCGCGTAGCGCGGATTTATACCTTCGACGGTGATCTGGACGAAGCGGTCGCGGGGCAGTCGGTCACCCTGCTGCTGGAAGACGAGATCGATATTTCCCGTGGGGACGTGATCTCGGGCGTTGAGCAACCGGCCCGCACTGCCGACCAGTTTGAAACCTCGCTGGTGTGGATGCACGACGAACCGCTGCTGCCCGGGCGGCCGTATCTGATGAAGCTGGGCACGCAGTTAGTCTCCGCCACCGTGACCGACATCAAATACCGGATCAACGTCAACACCCTGGAGCACACCGCGAGCAAGCAGCTGGCGCTTAACGACATCGGCGTCTGTACCCTGAGCGTCAATCGGCCGGTGGCGTTTGATGCCTTCCGCGACAGCCAGGACACCGGCGGCTTTATCCTCATCGACCGGATGACCAACAACACCGTGGGCGCGGGTATGCTGCACTTTGCCCTGCGGCGCAGCGACAACATCCACATGCAGCACGTGGACATCAACAAGCAGGCCCGAGCGAGCGCCAAGCACCAAAAGCCGGCGGTGCTGTGGTTTACCGGGCTTTCCGGCGCGGGCAAGTCGAGCATCGCCAACCGGGTGGAAAAGCGCCTGTACGCCCAAGGGCAGCACACCTACCTGCTGGACGGCGACAACGTGCGCCACGGCCTCAACCGCGACCTGGGTTTCACCGACGCCGACCGCGTGGAGAACATTCGCCGGGTGGCGGAAGTGGCCAAACTCATGGTGGATAGCGGGCTGATCGTACTCTCGGCGTTTATCTCGCCGTTCCGCGACGAGCGCCAGCTGGCGCGCGACCTGCTGGCAGACGGCGAGTTCATCGA
Organism: Halomonas cibimaris; assembly: GCF_055379665.1. Classification (NCBI taxonomy): domain Bacteria; kingdom Pseudomonadati; phylum Pseudomonadota; class Gammaproteobacteria; order Oceanospirillales; family Halomonadaceae; genus Halomonas; species Halomonas cibimaris. The sequence continues at coordinate 986,671 of NZ_AP043828.1, read as the reverse complement.
GATTCACGTCGACGCGCCGCTGGACGTTGTCGAAGCCCGCGACCCCAAGGGGCTTTACCGCAAGGCGCGCCGCGGCGAATTGAAAAACTTCACCGGCATCGACTCCGACTATGAAACACCCGAGGGGGCGGAAATTCATCTGCCAACGGCGCAGATGAGCGAGGACGAAGCCGCCGACGCCGTGATTAACGCGCTGCGCGAGCGCGGGCTGATCGGCTAGGCCGCCGCTGGCAGGGGCCGACGACGGGTCGGCCCAGCATTGTTCGATGGCTACATCATCGCTGACTGAAGTCAGCTCCCACCGGGTAGTTGGCCCATAGCCAGCTGCGGCTGGTGACTTGATTCAGGCTACCAGCGGCTGGTACTCAGACCCCATCATCGGCTCCCCGCTATCGGATAACGATCCACGAAATTCGATCAAGACTCGCTGGTTGTGGGGTGACGGCGGCAGGTTGATTTTGGCCACCCGGGCTTCCAGCATCGCCGGCGCGGTCAGCATCGCGTCTGCCAGGTCCTGATTCAGATAACGAGGAGCCCAGCCCAGCATCAAGTAACTATCAGGCGCCTGAAGCTGAATAGCCAGGCCGGAGGCTGGATTGTTGAGTTCTAGAGCCACTCGAAGTGTGTCGCCTTCACGCAGTTGCTGCAGCCGCTGCTGTGCGGCTTCGCTGACATAGCGCCAACCATGCAGGAAAAACCGGCAGCGGAAACTGCCATCCGGTTGCGTGGCGATACGCGGAAAGACTTCCAGATTATCGGTCTGGCGTGTGCCACCGGTCACGGCCAGGATTTCGAAAGGGTCGACCACCTGCTCAGATAGCCCCAGGCGGGCCATCAGCGCCGGATAGTCCTTACGCCGAGCGTTGGGAATCCGGTTACGGAATACCGAGAATAACTCCTCGGAGCGGTAGCAGCGCTGCAAGTCAGGAAAGGCGTCGAGAGGCTGAAAGCCGGCTTCCTGCCGCGCATGTTTCGCCCCCTCCGTATAGCGAAATACATAATCCTTGCCTTCGGCATCCAGCCGACCGATAACATACCAGCGGCGCGTTGCTGGCTTACCCGAGGCACGCTGGCGCCGATCCTGCCATGCCAGATAAAGGGTAGAGTTCACTGCAATCTCCGTAGCCGGTTACAGTTATAGGTTAGCAGCTCCTTGGAAAAGCTTCGGGAAAGCTCGCTGATACAGCTTTCGGGCACCCGTTCAACTATGTCCAGCAGAGGCGTGCAGCCCAGCCGCTGTAGCCTTGTGATCCAGGGAGCCAGATATAGCGGCCAGCGTCGATATGAGACTTCTGCCAAGTGGAGAGGGTTTTCGCCCCGCCGCCCTTCGGATTTCAAAAAGATACCTCCATGGGGGCGCTTGGCATACCATTCGACACGCCATGGCTCATGCTGCCACTTGGCCAGTCGAAACTCGGTGAGTTCCCGCCCCAATGATGAGGCGTGATCGAACGAGGGCGCAAGCCAGTGCTGGACTTGCCCTCTCGGAACTGTCTTACGCAGCATGGCCCAGTTCTCGTGATGGCGATCGGTGTTGAGTATCAATGCATCCAAAACGATGAATCCACCAACATGACGGAAGGTATTTTATCGTTGCTCAGGGTCGTCTTGTGTAATCCGGTCCACCACCTTCAGGATATTCTGTAACGTGTGATCGTGCTGGCCGCGAAGCTTATGACGATCATACCCCTCGATGACGCCATCGAGCAGCTCATTTCCATGTACCAGCTCTACATCCTCCTGATGCAGTGCTTCAAAACTGCGAGTCAGGCTCCCCCAACGCTGCTGAAAACGAGCAAGCTCCACCGTGGCGTGGGGTATTCTCAACAGTTCAGCCACCTCTGCTGCTACTTTTTCGGCCCAGTGCTCGCCAGTTGCCACCCCGTCATTGACACGGGAGAACTTGAACAGCCAGGGATGGATATCACCGGGCCGTTCGATCCAGGCTTTTTCTTTGGTCCCCATGGGTTCATCGTCGATTACCCATTCTGGCTCAATGTCAACAACAGGAAATTGCGGCATACTTAACATCCTCGGACGAAGGCCGCCACATCGCTTGCAAACCTCGCGATGGCGGTGCCACCAACCTCTGACTGGCCTACGGCCTGATCGCGCACTGAAGTGCGGCTCCTACCGGGTAGTTGGAGCCCGGCAGAAGCTGGATTTCTGGTGGGAGCTGACTTCAGTCAGCGATGGCGGTGCCACCGAACCCTGACAGGCCTGCGGCCTGTTATCGCGCACTAAAGTGCGGCTCCTACCGGGTAGTTGGAGCCCGGCAGAAGCTGGATTTCTGGTGGGAGCTGACTTCAGTCAGCGATGGCGGTGCCACCGAACCCTGACAGGCCTGCGGCCTGTTATCGCGCACTAAAGTGCGGCTCCTACCGGGTAGTTGGAGCCCGGCAGAAGCTGGATTTCTGGTGGGAGCTGACTTCAGTCAGCGATAGCGGTGCCACCGAACCCTGACAGGCCTGCGGCCTGTTATCGCGCACTAAAGTGCGGATCCTACCAGGTAGTTGGAGCCCGGCAGAAGCTGGATTTCTGGTGGGAGCTGACTTCAGTCAGCGATAGCGGTGCCACCGAACCCTGACAGGCCTACGGCCTGTTATCGCGCACTAAAGTGCGGCTCCTACCGGGTAGTTGGAGCCCGGCAGAAGCTGGATTTCTGGTGGGAGCTGACTTCAGTCAGCGATGGCGGTGCCACCGAACCCTGACAGGCCTACGGCCTGCTATCGCGCACTAAAGTGCGGCTCCTACCGGGTAGTTGGAGCCCGGCAGAAGCTGGATTTCTGGTGGGAGCTGACTTCAGTCAGCGATGGCGGTGCCACCGAACCCTGACAGGCCTGCGGCCTGTTATCGCGCACTAAAGTGCGGCTCCTACCGGGTAGTTGGAGCCCGGCAGAAGCTGGATTTCTGGTGGGAGCTGACTTCAGTCAGCGATGGCGGTGCCACCGAACCCTGACAGGCCTACGGCCTGCTATCGCGCACTAAAGTGCGGCTCCTACCCCGGGATCGAGTCACGAGCCGCGGCTGGCTATGGGCCCGCTACGTGGTGGGAGCTGAATCTTTGGTGGGAAATGGGATGGACCCGTCCTTCTGTGCCAAGCTGGATATGACATCTAGCTAGCAGTGCACAGAACACTGACGGCATCTGAAAGGAGGGCCCATCCATGAAACAGATTAGCATTGTTGGCATTGACCTGGCCAAACACGTTTTTCAGTTGCACGCCGCCGATGCGCGCGGCCATAACGTCTTTAACAAGCAGGTTAAGCGTGATCAGCTGCGGCTCACGCTGGCCCAGCTGCCGCCTTGCCGCATCGCCATGGAGGCGTGCGGCTCGGCCCATTATTGGGCACGCGAAATTCGCGCCCTGGGCCATGAGGCAGAACTACTGCCGCCGCAGGCGGTCAAGCCCTTCGTGCTGGGCCACAAGAATGATGCACGCGATGCCGCGGCTATCGCCGAGGCCGCAGCACGCCCGGCGACGCCTCGGGTGACGATCAAGACAGAAGCGCAACAATCCCTGCAAGCGGTGCACCGGGTGCGCAGTCGGTTAGTGCGCGAGCGCACCGCCATCGGCAATGAGCTGCGCGGCCTACTGGGAGAGTTTGGCCTGATCGTGTCGCAAGGGCATGCGGTAATACGCCAGGGTGTGATCCGTGAACGCCTGGACGAGCAACGGGCGCGGCTGGGTGAAGAACTCCACACCCTGCTGAACGACCTGCTCGACCAGTGGCTCGAGAACGATGCGCGGATCGCGCGCTATGACAAGCGGCTGCAGCGACAGGCCAAAGCGTCAGCCGACATGCAGCGGCTGATGAGTCTGCCCGGCATCGGCCCGATCAACGCCACGCTGTTGTTCAGCCACCTGGGCGATCCGGCACGGTTTCCCAACGGGCGTCAGTTCAGCGCCTCGTTAGGGCTAGTGCCACGCCAGCATTCCAGTGGTGGCCGCCATCAGTTAATGGGTATCACCAAACGCGGCAATGGCGAGGTTCGACGGCAGCTGGTGCACGGTGCCCGCGCGGCATTACGCCAGTTTCAGCGCCAGGAACAGCCCGACCGGCTGTCCCGCTGGGCCTGCTCATTAGCGGCGCGTCTTGGACAACGCAAGGCCATTGTGGCCCTGGCAAACAAGATGGCGCGGATTTGCTGGTCGCTATTGGCCCATGAACGCCGCTACCAGCCGCAGGAGGCCGCTTAATGATACCGAATAAACAGGCGAGTTCGTTCAGCATACGATAAGTTACCCAACCCCGAGGTTGCGCAGGCGAGATGCTTCGATGGCATAACGGGTCAGACCGACTCTCTGTCACTCTGTGAAGTGCGCAGGCCCATGGCGAGGCCGAGTGGGAGATCAGAGCAGAGAGCGCGTATTCCATCAGGGCCAGGCACCGCAGGTGCCACCAACAGGCCGGATATAAGCGTGCAGTCCTCACCTTTATGCGTGGTTGCTTCTAGCTTGCACAACAGGACGGGTCCATATAAGCGGACTTTAGTCCGCGATGATACAGCCACCAAACATCTACTCAGTCACTACCGAAAAGGTCGCGGGTATAGACCTTATCCTGGACGTCCGCCAGCTCACTGACCATACGGTTGCTGAGTATCACATCGGCGGCCTGCTTGAACGCATCAAGGTCGCGCACGACCCGCGAGCCATAAAAGGTGGCTTCTTCAAGCACCGGCTCGAACACGATCACCTCAATCCCCTTGGCCTTGATGCGCTTCATCACCCCCTGCATGGCGCTGGCGCGGAAGTTATCCGACCCCGACTTCATGATCAGCCGATACACCCCGACGACCTTGGGCTGCCGCGCCAGCACCTTCTCGGCGATAAAATCCTTGCGCGTGCGGTTGGCATCGACAATCGCCTGGATGATGTTGCTCGGCACATCCCGATAGTTGGCGAGCAGCTGTTTGGTATCCTTGGGCAGGCAGTAGCCGCCGTAGCCAAAGCTGGGGTTGTTGTAATGGTCGCCGATGCGCGGGTCGAGCCCCACGCCTTCGATGATCTGGCGGCTGTCCAGGCCGTGGGACTCGGCGTAGCTGTCCAGCTCGTTGAAATACGCCACCCGCATGGCCAGATAGGTGTTGGCGAACAGCTTGATCGCCTCGGCCTCGGTGCTGTTGGTTAGCAATACCGCGATATCGTCCTTGACGGCCCCCTGCTTCAACAGCTGGGCAAAGCGCTCGGCGCGTGCCGAGCGTTCGCCGACAATAATCCGCGAAGGGTGCAGGTTGTCGTACAGCGCCCGGCCTTCGCGCAAAAACTCCGGTGAAAACAGCAGGTTTTGCGTAGCAAAGCGTTCGCTGGCTTCCCGGGTGTAGCCCACCGGCACGGTGGACTTGATCACCATCAGCGCCTCGGGATTGACCGCCATGACGGCCTTGATCACCGCCTCCACGCTTGAGGTATCAAAGGTGTTGGTGTCCGGATCGTAGTCGGTGGGCGTGGCGATCAACACGATATCGGCCTCGCGGTAGGCCGCCTCACCGTCCAGCGTGGCGCGAAAGTTTAGCGAGCGGTTGGCGAGAAAGTCGCTGATCTCGGCGTCCTCGATGGGCGAGACGCCGTTATTCAGCAGGCTGACCTTTTCCGCCACGATATCCACGGCGACCACGTCGTTATGCTGGGCCAGCAGCATGGCGTTGGAAAGGCCGACGTAGCCGGTGCCGGCAACAGCGATGTTCATAGTGTTCCTTTTCGTCCGTTTTCTGTAAAAGAGCAGCGCGGCCGTTTCATGCCACCCATGCCAGCGCACCCGTGATCGTCACGCTGAGCGTCGCGCGCCCGGGGCAAGCGAGCATTGGCTTAAAAGGGAAAGATGAGCGGTGTCAGCACGAGGACACCTGCGGAATAGGCAAGGCTGACGAGTAGACCAGCCGATCTCGGGTGTTCTCTGCCGGGTGGCTCGGTAGGCTGCTCGCCCGCCAGAGCAGGACGCCCAGCGAAATTAGCGCCACCGGCAGGCCCACCAGAGCAAACTGAAACATGCTCAGCTCCCGGCCGGCGGCGTCGCCGTACCCCTGGGCAATCGGCGCCTCTTCAGGATCACGGCTGGCGCCGGTAACGATCAGCGGCAGGTCAGGCGCCTGCCGCCATAGGCGTTTCCCCTCCATCAGGCGAATAGCGGAGCTGTCATTCAAACGTGCAGTGCTCGACCAGGGAGCGCTGGGTCGCCAGCCGGCCCGTCGGTACCGGCACCTCAGCAGCAGCGTGCCCAGCCCCATCAGCCCCAGGCAAAGGGGTAACGGCATCAGAAGTTGGGCGGCCAGCGTCTTGGCCAGCTCGTACATGCCGCTTTCTCAACGTTGGGGATGGCTTGATGCCCCTGCGGTAAAGGGCGCTAATGGGTAACCGGCTGCGGGGCAGCGGGGGCGTGAGACAGTAAGTCACACAGTGCACTGCTGGGCTGGTAATCCAGCGGGGCATTGATCAGTAGTTGGCGTATTTCACCGTAATCAAAATGACGGCAAGCGGTGAAAAGCCGGTGAACCAGTTCCTCAAGCTCCGGCCACGTGAGCGCGGATTCATGCGCCGTCATGATCCGTTCGTGACGCGTCGCCGATACGTTATCGCCAATCAGCAGCTCTTCGTAGAGTTTTTCCCCGGGACGCAGCCCCGTGTAACGGATGGCGATGTCGCCGATATGGACATTTTCGGCCGCGTCCGGTGCCTGCTCGTGTTCGGCCGGCAGCACCGGTTCCAGGCCCGTCAGCCGAATCATGCGTTCCGCCAGGCCGGCAATGCGGACCGGTTCGCCCATGTCGAGGACGAATACATCACCACCCTGCCCCATGGCGCCCGCCTGAATGACCAGCTGGGCCGCTTCGGGAATGGTCATGAAGTACCGAGTGATGTCGGGGTGGGTCACGGTAACCGGGCCGCCCGCGGCAATCTGGCGGCGGAACAGCGGTACGACCGAGCCGCTGGAGCCCAGCACGTTGCCAAAGCGCACCATGGAAAAACGCGTGCCTGCCTGCCGCGACGCCAGCGCCTGGCATACCAGTTCTGCCAGCCGCTTGCTAGCACCCATCACATTGGTAGGGCGTACCGCCTTGTCGGTTGATACCAATACGAAGGACTCCACTTCGGCAGCCACGGCAGCCTGGGCGGTTTCCAGCGTTCCCATCACGTTGTTGCGCAGCCCTTCCACCATGTTGTGTTCGACCAGCGGCACGTGCTTGTAGGCCGCCGCGTGGTACAAACTTTGCACCTGGTAGGTGCGCAAAATGGTTTCGATACGCGAACGGTGCTGTACCGACCCCAGCAGCGCGTGCACGTGCACTGCTGTATAACCTTCGTGATCGGCGATCCACTTGAGATCCTGCTCTATCTGGTAAAGGCCGTATTCAGACACTTCCAGCAGCAGCAGACGACGCGGCGACTGGCGCAATATCTGCCGGCACAGCTCAGCGCCGATGGAGCCGCCGGCGCCGGTGACCATGACCACCTTGTCGTAAATGTTCGCGCGCATCAGCGCCGGTGTGGGCGGCACCGGATCGCGCCCCAGCAAATCTTCCACCGCCACGTCGCGCATTTCGGAGACTTTGGCCTGCCCCGAGACCATATCGGCCATGCCGGGGATGGTTTGCACGGGCACGGCCAACGGCTCCAGCCGCTCCAGCACCTCACGCCGACGCTGGCGCGTGGCGCTGGGAATGGCCAGCAATACCTTGTCGATGCCGTAGTTGGCGATCAGCCGTTCAATATCCTGCGCCGCGTATACCGTCATGCCCATCACCAGCGCTCGGTGCAGGCCGGGCGAATCATCGATAAAGGCGATGGGCTCGTATTCGTTGCCGTGGCGCAGGGTGAGCGTAAGCTGCCGCCCTGACGAGCCGGCACCGTAAATTAGCACGCGGGTTTTATAGCGCAGCTGGCCGCGCATATAGATGGCCCGCAGCCCAAAGCGAACGCCGCCGATGGTAAACATGGCGAGTAGCGCGTAAATAAAAGGAACCGAGCGCGGCACCGGCAGCTGATAAAGATAGTTGACCACAGCCAGCGTCAGCGCCGAGCCCAACACGCCGAGCATAATCGTCTTGAAGGCTTTGACGCTCATATAGCGAATGACCGCGCGGTAAAACCCCAGCCGCATAAAAATCAACAGGCTGACCGGTATCATCACCGGCAAGACCAGCCAGACCCCGGGTTGGCTGAGAAAGTCGGAACTGTCCAGACGCAGCAGCATGGCCAGCAAGAAGCTCAGCGTAATCAGCGCTACGTCGGCTGTTAGCTGAATCAGCCGTTTGGCGCGCCTTGGCAGGGAAAACAGCGGTTGTAAAAGTCTTATCATGGACGTATTTCCCTAAACGAGCTCTCTGAATGTGCGCCGAGCGTGACAGAAACAGAGAAAGATCAATAAATAATGCAGAATAAATGGCAGCCGCCATAAGATACACTGATCTTGCCCACCAACAGAGGCCACTCAAGGCAGTATATCTAGCGCTACAGCAGTGGCATCATCATGCGGCTTGAGTCGAGGGAAGCGGTCGCCCTCGGGGTCGTCGGCTTCCAGCAGGCGAAGCTGTCTCAGCGTGTCATCCAGACGCTCATCGATACGTTCATCGGCGAGCCAGTGAGCCGGATCCTCGAGTCCATATCCCTGCCAGGCCGCCGAAAACCCATCGCTGGTAAGCAGCACACGGCTGACGTCACACGCCTTAACGCGTCGCACCTCGGGTACCATTTGGTCAATGCGTGCCACACTCAACGCTGAATAGCCCTGAGGTGTATTGAGTCGCTCGCGATGCGACACAAGCATGGGATGAATGGCACCTACTGCTTCAGCGAATGGTTGACCCTGGCCGCGCCGTTCCGTGACGGCTGCAATCGCTCGTTGATCGAATGCCAGCAAGGGAGAATCAGGAAACACACGCTTGGCACCACAATCGTCAAGCGAATAGACTTCACAGTCGCCAAGGCGCAACATCACCAATTCTTCGCCTTCCAGAGCGACCAGAGCGAGTCCCGCAGAGGGAAGCCGATGAGCGGCAACCGGCTGGTTACAATGGATGTGCCATTCCCGTGTCACGCCCGCCAAGGCGTGTTGCAGTGCAGCAAGCACCACAGGCTCATTCTGCCACTTGAGTTGTAACAGCTCGGAAAAACGCTCAACAAACCACCGTGCATCACTTGCAACATCCTGCAACAGTGGCTCGCCTAGTACTACAGTCGTAACTGAATAAGCTACAATGCATGTGGTTGATATGGAAGCGATCACAGGGTGAAGGATGCAAGAACTGGATCTCTCTGTCTCAGCATTGTTGGATGACCTGGCAGATCGGTTAGGCCCGCTCTTTCCGCGTTCGGAAACGCGCGATCGCGCACTACGCTACCTCCAGGGTCTGCTTAGTCAGTGCGAACGTAAGAATAGCTGGCATCTTGCCGAGTGGCTCGGGGATGCCACCCCAGATGGGGTGCAGTACCTGTTGGATCGTGCCCGCTGGGATGCGGACGCAGCACGCGATATTCTCCGCCAATGGGTCATCGATACGCTGGGCTCGCCTGAGGGTGTCCTGGTCCTGGACGAGACCGGCTTTATCAAGAAAGGCCAGCACTCGGCCGGCGTGCAACGCCAGTACAGTGGCACCGCCGGCCGTATCGAAAATAGTCAGATCGGGGTCTTTCTTCTCTACGCTAGCCCGGCAGGGCATGCCTTCCTGGATCGCGCCCTGTACTTGCCCAAATCCTGGACACAGGACCGCGAGCGTTGTCGGCGTGCGGGCATCCCTGATGACGTCGAATTTGCCAGCAAACCCGAGCTCGCTCGCCGGATGCTGGAGCGCGCGATGGATCAGGACATACCGGCCGCCTGGGTGACGGGGGATAGCGTCTATGGCGGTAACCGCAGCCTGCGTCTGTGGCTGGAGGATCGCTCACAACCCTTTGTTTTAGAAGTGGCTTGCAACGAACCCTTGTGGTGGAAGAGTTTCCAGTACACGCGAGCCGACGAGATCGCGGCGGCACTGCCGGATGACGCATGGCAGACCCTATCCGCTGGCTCAGGCAGCAAGGGCGAACGCAGGTACGACTGGGCGTTGACGCCGCTGACAAGGCTGCAGCCTACGGAAGAGGCACGCCGCTGGGGCCATTATCTTCTGATCCGACGCAGCCTCTCGACACCGGATGAGTTGGCCTATTATGTGGTCCACGCGCCCAGGGACTGGGTATCGATAGAGACGCTGGTTCGAGTCGCGGGTCAGCGCTGGAAAATCGAGCAGGGTTTTCAGACGGCCAAGGGGGAATGCGGTCTGGATGAGTATGAGGTGAGGCGCTGGGCCAGTTGGCATCGCCACATTACTTTGTCGCTGCTCGCCCACGCCTTGCTGGTGGCGATACGGCAAGCGAGTCACCAGCAAAAAAAACTCGTACCGACAGGATTCAGTTGACACTCTCCGAGCTCAGGCGACTAATCGGGAGATGTCTATGGCAAGGACAACAGGCCCTGTCCCATGTGCTTCATTGGTCGGACTGGCGACGAAAGCACCAGTACCGGGCTTGGCAGTGCCACTGTCGGCAGCAGCAAGCCCGGATGGCAATGCATGAACGATCACGGCTGTAGTTACGACTGTAGTACTAGCCCTGTTGCGCCATCCAGCGCAAAGGCAAGACGCTCGTTGACTACAATCAAATCCTCGTTGCCAGGCGGATTACCTGGAACACATAATCCCGCCACTTGCTGAAACCGTGCCATCAAGGCTCTTCCATTCGCTAGTTATCTGACGACTCAGTACAATCGCTCTCCAAGCCCAAGTGCAAAGAGGCAGCGAATTGTCCATCACTGACTACCTGAGCATTTTGTTCTCCCGGCAGCGCTGGCGGCACGCCCTGCTGGCGGCCCTATCGTTGCACCTTATATTGGGCGCCTATGCCTTGTTGGTCGATATCACCCGCGGCATGGATCTCTCACTGCTGGTCAATACTGTGCAATTTTCACTAGGGCCTGTTGACGTTTGATGACAGGAAGATTTGGCAGGATAGAGGCAAGCTCGCAGAATAAAGGTTCCTACGCCAACAAACTGCAAGCCTGCCATGCCCCGACAAATGCTCACGGATGAACACTGGTCGAAGCTAAAACCTATCCTGCTTCAACAAGGTATTTATGACAAGGCCGACCTGCGTACCACGGTGGAAGGCATCCTGTATCGGATGCGCACCGGCTGTCCGTGGCGGGACCTACCGGAGGCGTTTGGCCTCTGGAATACGGTCTACAAGCGCTTCAACGCCTGGTCAGCGAGTGGAAAGTTGATGAGGATTTTCAGCTCTCTGGTGGAAGATCCTGATGTCGAGTGGCTGTTCATTGATGGCTCTTACGTCAAGGCACACCAGGACAGCACGGGGGCTGCCACGGAAGACGCCGAAGCCATTGGTAAAAGTCGTGCAGGCAATACCAGCAAAATCCATCTGACCGTTGATGCCTATGGGCTGCCGATTGCCTTCAGGATAACGGGCGGTGAGGTGCATGACAGCAGGGAAGCGTCGGCGTTGATTGACGACTTGCCGGCGGGTGATGCGTTGGTGGCTGACAAGGGCTATGACAGCGAGCGTATCCGTGAGCAGGTCGAAGCCAAGGGCATGGCTGCCGTGATTCCGCGCAAACGCAACTCGAACAAAGGAAATGCCAACCTGGACAGAGGATTATATCGCTACCGGCATCTGGTTGAGAATGCCTTTGCTCGATTGAAGCCGTATCGTGCTATCGCGACGCGTTACGATAAGCTCAAGCGAAACTACGAAAGCATAGTGGCCTTGGCGTGCAGCTTTTTATGGCTGCCAATGTGAAACGTCAACAGGCCCTAGTACAGGCGGCGCTGATGTTGCTCTACCGCAACACCAGCAAGCAAGAAGGACAGCGCTACTCGCTCGATACCCGTTTCTATCTCAAGCAGTATCGAAGTGAAAGCCATCGCTTTCTGGCGCTACAGCGTCAAACTTCCGGCAAGCTTCGGGCCCTGTGCGGCCTATCACCGGATATCTGTCGAGCCAGCGAGGTTGCGCGCCTGACCAAACGGCATGACCTGATTGTGAGCCACAGCGTGCTGGAATGGGCGCCGGCTAGCCCGATGCTTATCGGCGCCATCCGCTTTGAATTACAGGATGACTGGTACGAGCTGCCATGGATCGTGGCCGAACATGGCCTGGATACCATTCTCAAACGCTTTAATGCTGTGGATCGTTACGACTACAACGGCCTGACGCTGGCGACCCATCATTGGCAGGCCACCCCGGATTGTTTCACCCTTCAGTTCCAGAAATCTTTTTATTACAACTATTTGGCCACCAATCTGTTGCCAGAATTTAGCCTGCCAGGTGGCTTGACCTATCGCGATCTGCTGGAGCCGGGGCCTCAACTCAGTAAACTCGACAGTGCCCTGCCGGAAAACCATCTCGGTATCAGCTGCCTGCTGCGTACCTGCGATGGCGCGCTGATCATTCCGCGACGCAGCCAACATACCAATGTGTTCAAGGGGCAGCTTTCGCCAAGTATTTCGGGCGCCGCCAACAATGCCACTTGCCGTGACCCAGACGGAGGCTATTCGGCCTTGGCGTGGCTCGTCCAAGAGCTGACCGAAGAGCTGCCATTTCTGGCCACAAGCCCGGACGCTTTCCCGACGCCGCTACACCAATACCTGGGTGGCACTGGCTTTCTCGGCATGACCCGCGAGCTACGCCGCTGTGGAAAGCCGGAGTTATTTTTCTTTCTGCAGCTTCCGATTGACGCCGCCAAGGTCCGCATGCTTTGGGCTCAGCACCGACATCCTGGCAATGAGGAGGCCGCACTGACTGCGCTACAGGGTATCGACCACAATGAAAATGCCGGCTTGATAGTCATCGATGAAGAGCAGCTTTTCCAGCGTATCACAACGCAGGTCATACAGAGTAAACGGCGCTGGCCAAACCCGCAGCAGGCCGACTTCCATGTTGTGCTACCAAAAGAGGGCAAAGACGACGTCCTCTCGGAATCGCTGCTGGCCAACCTGATCCTCTACCGGTTAAGCCAGTAGCGCGTGTCTGAGTCATGTATACCTTTTCGCTACGTTTTGAGGTTTCGGTGGTGCGATACGCTAAGTCTTGACCGCTGCCTCGGCCATCACCTCTTTCAGCACGCAGCAGGTCTTGTCAACTTCGGCCTTGGTCAGGGTAGGGTGACACAGAAACATCAGGCTGGTTGCGCCAAGCTCACGGGCCACGGGCAAAGGATGCTCAGGGCGCCAGCCCGGGCTGCCTGAATAGCCGTCGAAGGCCTTCTCCCGATACACCTCGGAACATGAGCCGGAAAAGCAGGGCACGCCTCGGGCCACCATTTCACTGATGATACGATCGCGATCCCAACCGCTGGCAAGCTCGTCTGGTTCAACAAACACGTAGCACTTGTAGAAAGCGTGCTCGATATGGTCGGGAATCGCCGGCACGCGCAGCCCCGGGCACTCGCTAGCCGCCTGCCAGATGCGCCAGGCATTGGCCTGGCGCGCGGCCGTCCACTGCGGCATGCGCGCCAGCTGAATGCGCCCGATGGCCGATTGCATCTCGGTTAGTCGCCAGTTGGTGCCGAAGCTCTCGTGCAGCCAGCGAAATCCCGGTGGATGCTCACGCTCATACACCGCCTCCCAACTCTTGCCGTGATCCTTGTAGGCCCACATCTTGCGCCAAAGCGCTTCATCGTTGGTGGTGACCATGCCGCCTTCGCCGCCGGTGGTCATGATCTTGTCCTGGCAGAACGACCAACAGCCGACATGCCCGATACTACCCACGCTGCGGCCTTTGTAGGTGGCGCCGTGGGCCTGGGCGCAATCCTCGATCACGGTAAGGCCGTGTTTATCGGCCAGCGCCATCAGCGCGTCCAACTCGCAGGGCCAGCCCGCCAGGTGCACGGCGACGATCGCCCGAGTGTTGGCGGTGAGCTTCTCTTCAACCGTAGCCGCGGTGATGTTCTGCGAATCGCGATCGACATCGGCGAATACCGGCACCGCCCCGGCGTTGGCGATGCTCGAAGCCGAGGCCAGGAAGGTGCGCGAGGTGACGATCACCTCGTCGCATTCTCGACCTTTCCCCTCGCCGATGCCCAGCCCGACAAGCGCCAGATCCAGCGCCGTGGTGCCGTTGGAGACGGCAATGGCATGCTCCGTTTGCGCGAAGGCCGCGAATTCTCGTTCGAATTCGCGGCCTTCCTGACCGGTCCAGTAGCTTACCCGGTTGGAAAGCAGCACGCGCTGCACCGCATCGGCTTCTTCTAGAGTAAAAGATGGCCAAGGTGAGAAAGGTCCATTTAACATTTAATGAAACACCGTATTCAGAATGTACCGAATGTCGCGCCGTAGCGACCAGTTACGAATGTACTCAAGGTTTACCTGTACCTTGTCAGGCCAGATCACTTCTCGGTTATAGGCTTCCGGATCGTTCTGGGCAGCCAGCAACTCTTCTTCATTCCGATACTTGAGCGTGGCCGGCCCGGTAATGCCGGGTCGGATCGACAACATGGCCCGTTCCTCGCCTTTCAGCTTATCTGCATAACCAGGAACATCCGGCCGAGGACCAACGAAGCTCATCTCACCCAACAGTACATTCCAAAGCTGTGGCAACTCATCAATCTTGGTGCGACGAAAGAAAGCTCCCAGAGGAGTAATACGAGGATCGCCGCGGCGTGTAACCGTGGTGTCAAAGGCTGCAACAGGGCGCATGGTCTTGATTTTCACCACTCGAAAAATTTTGCCGTTTTTTCCAACACGCTTTTGAATAAAAAAACCATTGGAGCGTGTATCAATCGTTGCCGCCAACCATGCAAGGAGGATGAGCCACCACGTAACGATTAGTCCTGAAAATGCAACTACAAAATCAAAGCAACGTTTTGCCGCTGCCTGCCCGGCAGAAAGAGTCGTTTTACTCACTCAACTGACTCCAGTTTCCCGTGTTTTGCTTCGAGCTCAGTCAACGCCAGACGAATTGCTATCGCGTCGGAATCAGAATTCAAATCAACTTTATTAAAATGAAATTTTTTGGGCAAATTAAATTTACGTGCTATTGATAGCCCCATGCGTTCACAGAACTGTCGAATCCGCTCAATCTCTCTTTCCGGGTTTTCACAAAGCTCTTCGTAATGAACCGTGAGCATTTTACTTACACAGGCTGCATCATCCAGTCGGCGATTAAGCCAATAGACCTGCGCTGCCACCCGTTCATGCTCTGTGGCTGTGTCCAAGCCTTCGCATTCACGGGGCTTAACCGAAAACCAACCGGAATTGCCTCTGCGCATAGATTTGAGCAAAGACAAGGCATTAGAAACAGGCTCACGCTTCAGACGAATCAATACGGCACCTGGAAAAGCTCGCTCTACCGTGTCTGGCACCAAAGTGTGGCCCAGGTAGGCTGTTGCAAAGGGTTCGCTATTGCGTGCCAGCACCGAAAACACCCGGCGTAGATAGTTCGTGCGCTTATTCAGCTTGTTAGTTGTAAGGGCTGAACATTCTGCATCAGACAACCCGCAGCCCAGCCACCATTGCCAGAAACGAAGCCCTTCTGCCGGCCCGTCCAGACCAGCCACAAACCCATGCTGAGAAGTAAAATCAGATTGATGGTGCCGAGCTTTTTTCGCCGACAACCAACCGCCCGCCAGTGGTAACTGGTACAATAAGTGCCAAAGGTTGGATAAGTAATTAACCGCCAAGCCGTGGCAGATGGTTTGGTAGGTAACCGTAGAACCACTGCGCGGTACAGCTAGAACAAAAATTGCGGGTGTAGGCCCCTTCTTTCTACCGAATACGGCAACAAAGGGCCACTCTACAAATCGAAATAAACACAAAGGCGCCTGCTGAATTTGCCTTGCCAACCTGACAGCAAGAGACGAACGACCGGCCATCAACCAACCACCCTTGCACAAGAACGTCGAATTTCTTCCTGTTTGAGCAAAATGGATGCTTTTTTAAATGGGCCAAGAGAAACCTTACCAATTAGATTCCGAAAAGGATAGGCACAGGAGACCGCAGCCCCGAGCCACGGCTTATAGACAACGTGCAACTTTGCGTAGGCTTTACGAAAGTTGAATTTTCGAATCAGGAAGTCATGGATATTTGTGTCATGGCTCAAACTCCTTGCACCATCAGATACATACTGAAAACCGCGATCTTGAAGATAATGAAGCTCCATTTCATGGAAAATTAGATAACCTACGAATTTTGCCATGGCCTCTGGTTCAAGCCACATGGTTACATAAAAGCAAGTGCCGTTTTCTACATAGTTCTCTGAAAACGCGACTAGATCGTTGGTTTCCCGATTAAAAACACCCCACCACTCTGTCTCTGCAGGCAAAGTTTCGATAGCATCACGAAATTCTTTTTCAGAGAACATTGGTTCATGGGTGTCATAGCGCTCATATGCTCGCACATAAACCGGATAGCCCTTGTCGCGTATAACTGACAGTTCAACAGGACGTGCCTCATAAGCTTTATCCGCTTTACGAATCATGTAACGTGTTTTTTTTGGGAGATTCTCGATAACTTCTGGCTTATCTTTAATGATATGCCACCAATTGGAATCGGAAACTTGACCGAAACACGTCTCCCATCGACAAAATAATTTTCCGGTTTTTTCTAACAGGTTTTTGGCAGAGCTATCATCAAAATTCCGAAGCGTCCCCGGGGGCGATAATGGGAAAAGACCACCTTGATTGCTACGCCAATGAACGGCATGGTCGATCATGAAGCAGTAGCCTATCATTTACTACCTCCTATGGTATTATGTAGATACGCCAACCTCGTAACTCCAGGTCGAAAAATATGCCTAAGCATCTCTTCCTCGGTGTAGTAGTCCATATACTCCATCAGCAGCGGCCGCGGCCCTACTACACTCATATTTCCCTTCAATACATTCCATAGCTCCGGCAGCTCATCCAAGCTGGTGGAACGCAAAAACCGGCCAAAGGGCGTGATGCGCTCAGAGTCCGGCAAGGGGTTGCCGTCGGCATCGATGGCGTCGCGCATGGTACGGAACTTGATCATCTCGAAGGGTTTGCCATGCATGCCGGGGCGAACTTGTCGGAAAAATACTGGGGTGCCAAGCTTTCTACGCACTCTAATAAAAACGACCGTGAGTACAGGGGCCAGCAATAACAACCCTACACTCGCGGCGATAACATCGAATGTACGCTTGATCATTAAAATACCTAATATAATTTAATCAGATAGCACTACGATAAAACGAATTCATTAAGTTTATTTGGGCCTAAATTCATTTATATTTAACGTGGATGAAATCCTATCTTCGATTATCTTATAACAATTCTTACGATAAAAAATCTCCTTAGGATACTTCCCTCTAAACGACGGATCCCCAAGAGCACGCGCAATTGCGGCCTTACAGCTATCGACGCTACCTGCCGTGTAATTTACATGTGGGTAACCTTCATATAGTGTATGAAGCTCTTCTGTAGCTTGACTATTCAACATAGGAATACCAACACTAAAATAATCGGAAAGCTTATTCGTAATAGATTGGGGCGCGCTGGCTTTCAAAGCATTCACTCCCAAATCACACGACTTTACAAAGGATATCATCCTGTCATAGTCAACATACCCGTGAAAGTTAATATCTTGGCCGGCCACAGCCTTTAACTCCGACTCTTGGTGACCCCCACCAAATATATGCAACTCTACAGGGAGCCCAGCTTCAATCATTTCATTAACAGCCAAAACAACCGTTTTAATATCATAGCTATGCCCGAGACTTCCAATATACACCAACTTTAATTTTCTTTCGTCCAGATTCAATACTTGAGCACTTTCAATCTTATCCGAATCACTTCCTATATATACAACAGCTCCAACTGGAATATCGCAAACTAACATCGCCCTATCAAGGTAGGTCTTTGACACAGCGACTAGGGCATCTGCACCCTTGTAGCAAAAATCGGCCCTGCTGGTGTATGGGATCATCCACAATGGGAAATTTTTAACGAATGGAAAAGCCGCAGATATAGATTCCGGCCACACATCCTGCACATCAATTATCAACTTATAGTTAAATACATTTTTATTTTTCACGAGAAAAACATTAGTGCTTATTAAAGGATATGCTGAATAAACCAAATCGAAATCAGTGCCATTCCGCATGAACCAATCTTTAAAGTTTCTAAAAAAAACCCTATGACTAAAGATTCTTTTCAGTGAAACATTACTAAAATAACTAGGCGCGAAGACGACTTTTACCTTGTAAGAAAAACAATCTTCACGTTGCTCTCTTTGAGACTTTGTTGAGTGCCTAAAACTGCTAGTTAATAATGTGACATCGTATCTTTTTGACAAAAGATTAGCCAGATATAAGAACCTACTAAAGCCTTGCTCCCCAGGCAAAGAACAAAAAGGAGCAACAATTAAGATTTTTTTCATAAAAGTCCACAAATAAATAAAGATTTACTGATAAATATGAAGAACAACTATCTTACAAATCTTAGCTGTAGAGCCCCGGATGATAGATTGAGCCATAGGAGTTATCCTCTGCTGGCAGCGCGTGACCTCATTGCGTCGTTCATTCAGGAGCATCGTGATGGATATCAAACTGCATAAAACAGCGACCACCACACCCCGTATACGTCATGAGATTCAGCAAGCGCCGGCCGCCGTCAGCGATAGTGAGCTGGCACGACGCTACAACGTATCGGGCCCTACCATCGCGCGATGGCGCTATCGCACCACTCAGTATGACCGCTCGCATACGCGCCATAACCTGCTGACAACCCTATCGCCGGCACAGGAAGAGATCGTCGTCGCACTGCGTGAATATCTGCGTCTGAGTCTCGATGACCTGCTCACTGTGGCCAGAGAGTTCCTTCACCCGGATCTGTCGCGCTCTGCCCTTGAGCGCCTGATGAAGCGCCGCGAGTTGCCGAGCCTGGCCCACTTGAGACAACAGGAGCAAGCAGCGCAGGCACCGCCTCACAAGCCGTTTAAACGCTATGAGCCGGGGTATATTCATGTTGACGTCAAATATCTGCCGCAGATGCCTGACGAAAGCCGGAAACGCTATCTCTTCGTGGCGATTGACCGAGCGACCCGGTGGGTTTACCTGGAGGTACGCGAGCACCAGTCCGCTCATGATGCCGAGGTCTTTTTACGCCACGTTCGTGAGAAAGCCCCGTTCAACATCAAGACGTTGCTGACAGACAATGGCAAGTGCTTCACCGATCGTTTTGCCGCAGGCGGAGAGCGTCGGCCGACGGGCAAGCATAAAGTGGACCGGCTCTGTGAGAGCCACGCGATAGAGCACCGTCTGATTCGCCCTTACCGGCCACAAACGAACGGCATGGTAGAGCGCTTCAATGGGCGCATCAGCGATGTGCTGAACACACACCGATTCGACTCTCGAGAGGATCTTGAGTCCACGCTCAAGCGCTATAATTGGCTATATAACCACCACATCAACCAGAAAGCCTTGCACCACCGAACGCCCATTGGTGAAATGAAGCGGTGGCAGCAAGAAAAGCCCGAATTATTCTGGAAGCGCGTAATCAATCATTCGGGACCCGACACTTAGCAAGGCGACAACATAAATATACTTGCAATCAAGCCCAGAGCTGTACATAAGAGATTCTGCAGATATAAAAAATCTAAACTCCCTTAATAACTTTCTTTACATGTAAAACTGTCGCCGCCAAACGACTCATAACAACAACTTATCAAATTTAGGACCTGAATTCAACCAATAAGCGCAGCACCTGCGGTATTCAGTGCTCCAGAGTACTCCCCCAGAAACACCTGTGCCGGTGTTCGATAGCCGAGTCGTTTTCGGGGGCGGTCATTGAGCTTTCTCACCACCCTGCGTAGCTCGGCATCGGTGACTTGGCGGAAGCTAGTTCCCTTGGGAAAATACTGCCGAATCAAGCCATTGGTGTTTTCATTGGTGCCACGTTGCCCTGAGCAATAGGCGTCGCAAAAGTAGGTTCTCGCTGCTACGGCGCTCGCCACGGCCTGGTGCTCCGAAAACTCCGAGCCATTATCCAGCGTGATCGTTTTCACCGCACCTCGACGAGGCTTCAGCAGGCGGATCATGGCCGCTTTCGTCAACGCCGCTGTAATGGTGGGTAGCCGTGCCGCCAATAGATAGCCGCTGCGTCGCTCAACCAGCGTGACGATGCCTGATTGCTTATGTCCCTGAAGCACCGTGTCACCCTCCCAGTGTCCGATGTAGCGCCGACTCTTAACCTCGGCTGGGCGATGTTCGATACCTACGCGACCAGGTATCTTGCCAAGCCCTGCGCTTTTGGCGTGAACACGGTGCTTGCTGCGCCTCTTGGGCTGCCGGAGATGCTGCCAAAGCGTGCCGCCGCGGGCCTTGTCCTCCCAGACCAGGGAATAAATCCACTGATGACTGACGCCGATACCGGCCAACGGTGCCATGAATCCACTGATCTGCTCTGGGCTCCATTCTTCACGAAGTCGGTCGGCCACCGCTGCGATCAAGCTGGGCAAGCGCTTCGTCCACTTGCGGGCGGTACGTCGTCGGTGATCGCTGCAAGCCTGAGCCTGTTCAGGATCATAGCCACTGGCCGTCGCGTTGCGGCGCAGCTCACGGCTAATCGTGCTGTTGTGGAGCCCCAGTTCCCTGGCGATCTGTCGCTGGCTCCTGCCCAAGTCATGGCGGGCGTAAATCTGGTATCGTTGTGTCTGGGTCAGCTGTTGGTATCCCATGCTCTGCTTCACTTTGGTCGGTAAAGCAGGGAGGGTACCGGCACTGGCCCTCCTGCCTCTACCTTGTGGTCCAAAGTGCTGCAGTTATTCTATGAATTCAGGGATTCAACAGCATAGAACTGTAGCACCGAAGTAGATAAGTTATTCGTTTTGCCTCTTGCACTCGACTTATCTTTCGCCTGGTTGCTGAACCCACCCTTTTATTGACACAGTAGTAGGCTTCAGGAACCCCTTTTCGGATCTTATACACATGAGGCGAGAGGTTCGCCATGAATAAAGCATCCTCTCCACGAGATACACGAACATCAAATCTTGAATCACCAATTATGCTTCTGTGAATAACCTTGGCGACGGGCGATGAGAAGTATTTTCTTGATCTGAAAATTGAGTCCTCTTCATCACGCAACTTTTGGTAGCTAACTCCGATATAATCAAGCGTTACGTCCTCAGATCTGTCGGAAAACTGCCTAACGTTAGAAATTTCAATAGTATGTGGATCGGAGGCCTTCAGCAGAGACTCTATATAATTTTCACTTAAAACGTCATCATCGTCGACAAAACAAACATATGATTCCGTGGATTTTTCTAACAATACGTTTCTAGCATTCGAAACACCA
Source organism: Halomonas cibimaris (assembly GCF_055379665.1). NCBI lineage: Bacteria > Pseudomonadati > Pseudomonadota > Gammaproteobacteria > Oceanospirillales > Halomonadaceae > Halomonas > Halomonas cibimaris. The sequence goes on along the minus strand of NZ_AP043828.1, from coordinate 965,371 downwards.
GGTCGACTCAAATAAAACAAACTCCACCTAAACTCGAAGAACTCCAACAAGTCTACAACATACTGATAATATGGATCACGAGGGCCATTTAATGCTATATAAACAGAAAACCTAGACTTATCTAAAATCTGAGCATCTAGCGAGCTTAAACAAGCTTCAATATAACTTCCCGGCTTAAACGTTGGCAACAGCACGGCTACACAATCATTATCCTTCAAGTATTTTCTCCAACCCTCGCTAGTACTACAGTCGTAACTGAATAAGCTACAATGCATGTGGTTGATATGGAAGCGATCACAGGGTGAAGGATGCAAGAACTGGATCTCTCTGTCTCAGCATTGTTGGATGACCTGGCAGATCGGTTAGGCCCGCTCTTTCCGCGTTCGGAAACGCGCGATCGCGCACTACGCTACCTCCAGGGTCTGCTTAGTCAGTGCGAACGTAAGAATAGCTGGCATCTTGCCGAGTGGCTCGGGGATGCCACCCCAGATGGGGTGCAGTACCTGTTGGATCGTGCCCGCTGGGATGCGGACGCAGCACGCGATATTCTCCGCCAATGGGTCATCGATACGCTGGGCTCGCCTGAGGGTGTCCTGGTCCTGGACGAGACCGGCTTTATCAAGAAAGGCCAGCACTCGGCCGGCGTGCAACGCCAGTACAGTGGCACCGCCGGCCGTATCGAAAATAGTCAGATCGGGGTCTTTCTTCTCTACGCTAGCCCGGCAGGGCATGCCTTCCTGGATCGCGCCCTGTACTTGCCCAAATCCTGGACACAGGACCGCGAGCGTTGTCGGCGTGCGGGCATCCCTGATGACGTCGAATTTGCCAGCAAACCCGAGCTCGCTCGCCGGATGCTGGAGCGCGCGATGGATCAGGACATACCGGCCGCCTGGGTGACGGGGGATAGCGTCTATGGCGGTAACCGCAGCCTGCGTCTGTGGCTGGAGGATCGCTCACAACCCTTTGTTTTAGAAGTGGCTTGCAACGAACCCTTGTGGTGGAAGAGTTTCCAGTACACGCGAGCCGACGAGATCGCGGCGGCACTGCCGGATGACGCATGGCAGACCCTATCCGCTGGCTCAGGCAGCAAGGGCGAACGCAGGTACGACTGGGCGTTGACGCCGCTGACAAGGCTGCAGCCTACGGAAGAGGCACGCCGCTGGGGCCATTATCTTCTGATCCGACGCAGCCTCTCGACACCGGATGAGTTGGCCTATTATGTGGTCCACGCGCCCAGGGACTGGGTATCGATAGAGACGCTGGTTCGAGTCGCGGGTCAGCGCTGGAAAATCGAGCAGGGTTTTCAGACGGCCAAGGGGGAATGCGGTCTGGATGAGTATGAGGTGAGGCGCCGGGCCAGTTGGCATCGCCACATTACTTTGTCGCTGCTCGCCCACGCCTTGCTGGTGGCGATACGGCAAGCGAGTCACCAGCAAAAAAAACTCGTACCGACAGGATTCAGTTGACACTCTCCGAGCTCAGGCGACTAATCGGGAGATGTCTATGGCAAGGACAACAGGCCCTGTCCCATGTGCTTCATTGGTCGGACTGGCGACGAAAGCACCAGTACCGGGCTTGGCAGTGCCACTGTCGGCAGCAGCAAGCCCGGATGGCAATGCATGAACGATCACGGCTGTAGTTACGACTGTAGTACTAGAGGCCAGCACGCCGGGGATGGCAATGGTCAGCGGCGTACTGGTGGCGAAAACGATATCGCCCTCAAGTGCCAATGCCTTCTTTCTGGCGGCGAAGGCGAAGGCAAAAAACGCCTTGATGCGCTGCCCATAGCTCATATGGTTGGAGTACGGCACGGGGTACCAATGCACCTGTATGCCGGCCTCGTCGGTTGTGAACCACTCCCCCGGCTTATCATCTTCGCGATAGGCGGTGATCATGTGCACCTCATGCCCGGCCGCTACCATGCGCCGCGCCATCTCGTAGGAACGGGTGCCGCCCGACATTTCGGGGGTGTTGAAGTACTGGTGAAGGTAGATAATTCTCATAAGCGTTAGCTGCCTGTTAGCGTATCCACAATCGCCTGCGCGGCCTTGCCGCCGCCGTATAGGTGGTCCGTATCAACAACGCGCCGGCCGAAATGCCGCCGGGCAGCCTCTTCGATACGCGCCTGATCAGCGCCCACCAGCTCGTTGGCCCCGGCTTCTACCAGCTCGACCCATTCGGTCTGGTCGCGCAGGGTGACGCAGGCTCGGCCGAAGAAGAAGGCCTCTTTTTGCACGCCGCCGCTGTCGGTCAGCACCAGGCCGCAGTGGTTAAGCAGCCATACCATTTCGAAATAGCCCACCGGGTCAATGGTGGTGACGGCAAGCGTTAAACCGGCGCGCTCGACGGCGGCCCGGGTGCGCGGGTGCAGTGGCAGCACCACCGGTGCCACCTCGCGGTGCGCGCGATTGAGCGCGGTGACGATGGCGGCCAAACGCTCGGGGTCGTCGGTGTTTTCGGCGCGGTGCAGCGTCGCGACAATAAACCCACCACCGTCACCATTTGTCCGTGATGTTCCGTGTCCTTCCGTGGCCGATATCATCGAAGGCAATCCCTTCGGCGCCACCGCGTGGCGGGAGAAGAACAGCGCGGCATCCTGCATCACGTCGCCGGGCTGTAAAACACGCACCGGTTTTTGCCCGAAGCCTTCGGCATTCAGGTTGTTAACCGCCGCTGCGGTGGGGCAGAACAGCAGATCGCTGATCTGGTCGGTCAGAATGCGGTTGATCTCTTCCGGCATCGCCGTGTTGAAGCTGCGCAGCCCGGCTTCTACGTGCGCCACCGGCACATGCAGCTTGGCCGCCGCCAGCGCGCCGGCCAGCGTCGAGTTGGTATCGCCGTAGACCAGCACGCGATCCGGCTTGTGTTCCACAATGGCCTGCTCGATCTCGGTCAGCATGCGCCCGGTCATCTCACCGTGCGAGCCACCGTGAATATCCAGCTGAATGGCCGGACGGGGCATGCCCAGCTGGTTGAAAAACACATCCGACATGTTGGCATCAAAATGCTGGCCGGTGTGCAGCATGATTTCTTCAATGCCAGCCGTTTGCTGGATGGCGCGGGAGACGACGCTCGCCTTGATGAACTGCGGCCGCGCGCCGATGACGGTGAGAATGCGGGGCATAAGTGACTCGTTACTCGTTGAGTGATTGATAGAGATCGAGCAGCTTTTGCTCTTCGATAGCCCAGTTATAGCGTTCCTGCACGGCCCGCTGACCGTTGCGACCCATCTGTTCCGCTTCTTCGGGATGCGATACGAGATAGCCGATGGCGTCGGCAATGGCCTGGGGAACTAACGGATCGACACACAGTCCGCACTGATTATCTTCGATGATCCCTTTCCAAAGTGGGAAGTTAGAAGCAATAACAGGAACACCCGCGCTCATATACTCAAACATTTTATTAGGCTGGGCATCAGTATGATTAGGGGAAGGCAAAAATGTCACGACCCCCGCGATCGATGTGGTTAAGAGATCACACACGCCCTCACGATTAACGAACCCTAGAGCATCGACCTGTTTCCAGCCCTCGTCAGCCTTAGCAGCCAGCTCAGCGCTTACATCACTAAATTTACCGGCTAGCTGCAGCCGTGTGTCAGAGCCAACAAAGCCCATCGCCTGAACGACTTGAAGAATACCGCGTAGCCGGCCAATACCACCCACATAGCACACCTGATTCTTTTTCTGAGACCAATCCACCTGGTCGCTGGCCAGTTCACCCAGCAGCGGGTAGTTATTGATATCTTCCGAACGTATGCCCATTGCGATGAATTTATCGCGAATATAGGGCGTAGCGGCAATTACCGCATCCAGTTGACGGCAGGCCCAGCGCTCATACACGGCAAACGACTTGGATAGTGCCCATTTCGCTGGTTTGTTAAGATAGGACTTACCCAGCAGCTGCTTGGGCACATCCTCGTGGGCATCAAAAATCACCGTCTTGCCGCGCTTTTTCAGCTTGAGGCCAATCGGGATCAGCTCAGGGTCGTGCAGATGGTAAACATCAGCATCCAGCGCCAGCGCTTTCGTCAGTACCCGCCCTGGCGCATGACGAATGCGGTCCAGGCGCCCCTTGGAAGCGCCGACATCGTGGATCTTAACGCCCGCTTTTTCTTCATCGCCCTTGCCGTCAGCAACTACAAGAGAAACGGTATAGCCGTGATTCGCGAGAGAGGTGCATTCCTTGAGGAAAATGCGGGTGTCGGTGCGGGGGTGGACGGAGGTGAGGTGGGCCACAATCAAGTTAATATTTTCCTTTTGATTGATTATAAAATTAGGTAAAAGAGCTTACAGCTAAATCAACTTTATAGAGATAGTGGTTCTAACCGTCTTGGGTGCTCTTGTTAGTCATTGTTTATCATTATTATGACTTATCCTTAATAATATTCCTATCAAGCACCAAAACATAAATGCTCCTGGCCAATGTGTAACGCCTCCTAAGGCATAAACTGATAAAAAAATGAAAATTATAATATAGGCACAAACGGCTCTGTCGGCTAGAGCACAAGAAGAAAATCTATAAGCAAGGTAATAAAATAAAACTATAAAAAAAGATAATCCTATGACTCCTGCTCGAAAAGCAAACTCCCACCATAAATTATGAAGATCGCCAAAACCTTGCGTATTACCGGCACGCGATATGTGCGCATCAACACCCCAGCCAAAAAACGGGCGTTCAAGGAGAAGTCTGTAGCCCAAGTCCCATCGCCCCAATCGACCCGAATCGAGACTTTTCCCAGTGTTCTCAATGCTTAAAGATACTAAGTAAGAATAAATGTCGCTGTTGTATAACCATACTCCTGCGATAGCTACAATTAAGCTCACTGCAGGCATTAGGTAAAAAATAAATGAGTTTATTTTTTTTTCAAAGCGCCGACTTAATAAAAGAGTAAATGCAGTATATAAAAGGCATAACGCTGCAGCGGCTTCTACTCCCCGAGCCCCTAAAGAAAACCCAAAAAATAATAGCAAAGACAAAAAAAACAAATTACTGAAGAAAGAGGTTTTGTGAGATGAGAGAATCAAGAATAAAACGGAGTAAGTTGTTGTTATTCCTACCCAATTAAGGTTAAAAGAAGTGTTTCCGCTAACAATTAAAACAATAGAGGCCGTAAAGCATATGCCTGCCATGGTTTTCGCGAAAATCCTGAATCTTTTTTTATCATTAAAAATTTTGTATGAGAAAAATGCAAAAAATAAGTTAAAAATGAGGGTTGATATTTTCATACCAAGAGCCAATATATTCCCAGCACCGCTGAAGATAGAAGATGATAATCCGATAATTATAAAAAACCCTATGCCTGAGCCGAGTATCAAAAAAGGCTTCTCTATAATATTTTTTTTCCTTCCGGCCCAAAGGAACATAACTATAAGTGATGCTGCTCCGATCCCTAAAAAAACAACAGGATAGTATTTACTGGCAAACTCAATCCAATCAGAATCGAATAAAAAGCCTGATAAAGCCATCAAAACTGCTAGCGCAACAGGGTATAAGTAGATCATAATAAGTTTTTATATAATTTTTTAATGGCGGAACTATAAAGCTCTGAGTTATGCCAAAGCACTGTATAGCAGCCACGAGCACTATGGCATTTAGATTTTAACTGGAAAAATTTATCCAGTGCTGCATTGCTGGCACCCAGACCAAGATACTGCGGAGCCATTACGGAACATTCCATAACTATCAAAGGTCTTATTCGCAAAGATAGTGGCTGTTGGCTAAGTGCATCAAAAGATGAGTATTCATGGCAGGTGCCGCAGCGAAACCCCGGCCTGTCGGCATAGCCCAGGGTTGAATCATAGTTCATTCCTGCGTCATTCCAGGCGTTCAGGGTCGTGGGCGTTTCCCAGCGTAGATAATGCATCCGCCCGCCCCATATATCTTGTTCGACGCCTTCTTCGGCGCAAACGGCACGCAAGCGTTTAGCCTCGCCAGCAATAAGTTTAGGAGATTGATAGGTATTATAGCTGGGGTGCAAGCCTACCTCATGGCCACGGTCATGAATGCGTCGGATAAGGTGGCGAATAGGCTCATCTTCTATATTGTAAAGCGCATCTTTTGTTGGATGGGTTTGACCACAGATGAAATAAAATGCGCTGGTCAGCCCATGTTTTTCTGACTGGTCCATAATCCAATCGAAGGTATTGTAAGGATCCTTCGGATGTAGATGTTTCTTGGAATTCAAACGAATCCAAGGCGCGAGTAGCGCATGCTTGAAATCTCTTCGTTTAAGAATATCGCCACCCATGGTACGAACCAGCCCTTTCAGCGGCTGGTAGCCATAGCGCGTTGGACGATCCACATCGTGCGACACCTTCATGCTGAACCGGTGTTGCTTGAGTTTGACCTCGGGCCACTGGCGCTTGATTACCTGGCCGAGCAGGTCAAGCCATTCATCAACGATGGGGCGTTCCAGGTAACCGTGGCGGTAGGCGTGCGACGACGTCGCCGGGAAGCGGTCGTGCTCGTCGAGGTCGGTACGGCCGACCTCTTCCAGCCGCGTGAGCATCCAGTACGTCAGGCCGAGGATGTCGTAGTGGATGGTGACGTCGCCATGTTCGGTTGGCTCCACCAGCCGCGCCGGCGGGTGCGGCATGGCCGGCGTGGGCAGCGGCTCGCCGAGCACGGGCGTAAAGCCTGCGGCGGCGGCATCCCAGCTGCCGCAAGGAAAATCCGAGCGCGACTGGTGGAAGGCTGTTTCCAGCCTAGGGAATAAGATATAACCTTGTGGCGATATGGCTAGGGAGAGCCTAAGACTATTTTGAGACTGGGTAAGCGTAAAAGCATGCCCGAAGCGCTCTTCAAGGATTGAAGAAAGCCAATCAAGGGCCTGATTAGAAAACTGAGGCATGAAAGATAAAACCTTATTAGGACCACTAAAGAAACGGAGTGAAACGGAAATATTTTTACATAAAAACTCTTGGTTTATCTGTAACCGAGGTCCCAGTAACGCGCATATAGTAATCCATTGCTTCTTCTTCAGATATTTCTATATTCTTATGAGCCTGTAAGAGCAGAATAACCAGTATGGGTGCCTGGCGAATATAAGCACCCAGCAAGGATTTCTCATATAAAAAATTTTCTACTCGCTTAATTTCTTTCCCGGCATGACGTTTAGCGAAAATTCCTGCTTTGGGTCTGGTTAGGTCGAGCTTATAAATCGAGCCTACAAGCAGCACCTCAAGATCCATTACCAGGCGGTTGAATTCTTCGTCCAGAACAGCCCCAAGCATCCATAATAGCCTGTCGCTCAGCTCTGTGAAATCTTTTTCACTCAGCGTAATGTTTTTGGGTAGCGGAACACGGTTAAAAGAGATAAGCAACGCATTTATGGATGCAAAATAAGCCTGCATAGTCAATATATGCCGTCGCACCTTTACATCCAGCCAAAGCTTGTGTTTTTCAAGCAGACCTTCAAATCCCTGTACGCCATGCGCAAATTCACGAAACTTTTTTGTTGATGTGAAGATATCGGCATATTGAACATGTGGATCATAAGGCAGATGCATATCCAGTTTTAAAAGCAATTCTCGTAGTAGTGATGCTTCATTCTGGCGCACTTCAAATTTCTGCGTGCTACTTTCCATGAATCGCAGGATTTCCTGCTGTGCATCCACTCGTTTTTCCAGAATCACACCGGCCACTCGGGTGCGTTCGTCTTTTTTCTTAAGATAAAAAGTGGTAACGAAAGCAATGATTAAACCGGCCAGAAGAATAGACGCAAAATTGGCGACTGCTTCCCAGATAAAAACTGGTAAATTGAGGGTGAATTCCATTTCTTCCTGAACCCGGCTTATTCACCGGAACCCGGCTTATTCACCGGAACGCTGACTGGGCATCCTGAAGCCCCGGGGAGCCGGTAGCTCGTCGCCGAACGCCGATTTCGAGACGGCACCGTCTTCCGGTGACGCTCTGTCCGGCTGCTATCGCCGTTATTCAGCCCCTTCCCTGCCTTGTCGTCGGTCATCCGGGCAGCCGGAACCGCCGGTCATCGACAGGACCGGCGTCTCACTGTCTTGCTTATGCGACCGCTGAGGCGTCAGCGCAACGCTGTCAGTTTTGGTAGCCCTTTCAGCAGAGTCGGCCACCATTTATCGGCTGCGGCGCCGAGGTGGACCGTGATACGTCGGGCGTGGAGGATCAGGGTGGCGGCCACCTTGAGGACCTGCTCACGCATTCGGATCAGGCTCCAGCCCTGTCGGGTTTGCCGTTCCAGCACGCAACGCAGACCATGCAGCACCTGATAGGCGTAAAGGCTCAGCAGAAGACTCGCCTCGTTGCGATCCATCACGTTCTGCTCGGTGGAGGCGCCGCGATCGGTCGACGAGAGGTGAACATCCAGCGCCGACTTGACCTCGCCCATGTGCGCCTCGGCGCTGCCGCGCTTGCGGTACAGTGATAACACCTTTTCCGGCGGCCAGTGGTACCGACTCAGGTTGGTCACCAGGAAGAAGGCGTGGAGCAACAGGTCGTCGGGGCGCTCCTGAACCACCAGCACGACGCGCCGTGGCTCGGGCCAGCTGTCGGCCCGGTATTCAAGGTCATGGCACCATTCCCGGGGCTGGTCCGGGGGTCGGCCGGGCGGCCGCTTGAGATACGGCGCCGCCAGCGTCTGAAGGGTGTTGTTGCTGCGCAGCCGGCCCAGGTACCCGATATCACGCTCTTCCATGGCCAGCAGCGTATCGTTGCCGGTAAACCCGGCATCGATACGCACTGTCACTGTCGCACCGGTGCCTTCATTGAGGCGCCGTACCAGGTGAGGGATCCAGGTATCGGCGTTCTCGGCAGGGCCCGCGTTACCCTCGCGCAGCAGGCCGCCGACCATGTCACCGGTTTCGGCCAGCGAGGCCACCAGCGGCGAATAAATGCGTGTGCCGTACAGCCCGTGAAAGGCCGACCCGCCCTGACGACCATGGACCTCGATCGGCAGGCCGTCGATGTCCAGCGTCAGGTTATCGGGCTGCTCGCCGTGGTTCAGCGATGCCAGGCGCCAGATCGCCAGGCGCAACAGGCCTTCATGCACGGTATCGATGTTGTCATGACTCCCAAGGCACGCCAGCAGCCGCGACAGCGTCGCCTGCGACGGACGGTCCTGTGCCAGAGGCGTCATTCCGCGTGCATCGCTGCACGCCAGCTGCCAGAGCGGATCGTGACGCAGCGTGTCGGTATCGTCCAGGTCGATCCACCCCATGGCGCGCTGCAACACGACGGTTCGCAGCTGGCTGGCCAGGGAATGACGAATACGCAGTGGATCACGCCGGTCGACCAGGCTTTCTTCCAGCGCCTGGATAACACCGCTGTTGTCGAGGGCTTCACGCAGCAGCAAGGCGCCGCTGTCGCTGGTGGTGCGGTGGCCGCTTAGCTCGGCCCGAACAGAACCATTGCAGGAAGGCGTCCACGACGATAATCTTTCACCCATGGCGAGAGGTCCTCTTGAATCAAGTTCTGGCTGGAACATCCTGATTCTACAAGAGAAACCCCTCGCCATCTTTATTTTCAAGCCAGCCTCATGAATAAGCCGGGCGGAACGCTGATTGGGCATCCTGAAGCCCCGGGGAGCCGGTAGCTCGTCGCCGAACGCCGATTTCGAGACGGCATCGTCTTCCGGTGACGCTCTGTCCGGCTGTTATCGCCGTTATTCAGCCCCTTCCCTGCCTTGTCGTCGGTCATCCGGCCAGCCGGAACCGCCGGTCATCGACAGGACCGGCGTCTCACTCTCTTGCTTATGCGACCGCTGAGGCGTCAGCGCAACGCCGTCAGTTTTGGTAGCCCTTTCAGCAGAGTCGGCCACCATTTATCGGCTGCGGCGCCGAGGTGGACCGTGATACGTCGGGCGTGGAGGATCAGGGTGGCGGCCACCTTGAGGACCTGCTCTCGCATCCGGATCAGGCTCCAGCCCTGTCGGGTTTGCCGTTCCAGCACGCAACGCAGACCATGCAGCACCTGATAGGCGTAAAGGCTCAGCAGAAGACTCGCCTCGTTGCGATCCATCACGTTCTGCTCGGTAGAGGCGCCGCGATCCGTCGACGAGAGGTGGACATCCAGCGCCGACTTGACCTCGCCCATGTGCGCCTCGGCGCTGCCGCGCTTGCGGTACAGCGATAACACCTTTTCCGGCGGCCAGTGGTACCGACTCAGGTTGGTCACCAGGAAAAAAGCGTGGAGCAACAGGTCATCGGGGCGTTCCTGAACCACCAGCACGACGCGCCGTGGCGCGGGCCAGCTGTCGGCCCGGTATTCAAGGTCATGGCACCATTCCCGGGGCTGGTCCGGGGGTCGGCCGGGCGGCCGCTTGAGATACGGCGCCGCCAGCGTCTGAAGGGTGTTGTTGCTGCGCAGCCGGCCCAGGTACGCGATATCACGCTCTTCCATGGCCAGCAGCGTATCGTTGCCGGTAAACCCGGCATCGATACGCACTGTCACTGTCGCACCGGTGCCTTCATTGAGGCGCCGTACCAGGTGAGGGATCCAGGTATCGGCGTTCTCGGCAGGGCCCGCGTTACCCTCGCGCAGCAGGCCGCCGACCATGTCACCGGTTTCGGCCAGCGAGGCCACCAGCGGCGAATAAATGCGTGTGCCGTACAGCCCGTGAAAGGCCGACCCGCCCTGACGACCATGGACCTCGATCGGCAGGCCGTCGATGTCCAGCGTCAGGTTATCGGGCTGCTCGCCGTGGTTCAGCGATGCCAGGCGCCAGATCGCCAGGCGCAACAGGCCTTCATGCACGGTATCGATGTTGTCATGACTCCCAAGGCACGCCAGCAGCCGCGACAGCGTCGCCTGCGACGGACGGTCCTGTGCCAGAGGCGTCATTCCGCGTGCATCGCTGCACGCCAGCTGCCAGAGCGGATCGTGACGCAGCGTGTCGGTATCGTCCAGGTCGATCCACCCCATGGCGCGCTGCAACACGACGGTTCGCAGCTGGCTGGCCAGGGAATGACGAATACGCAGTGGATCACGCCGGTCGACCAGGCTTTCTTCCAGCGCCTGGATAACACCGCTGTTGTCGAGGGCTTCACGCAGCAGCAAGGCGCCGCTGTCGCTGGTGGTGCGGTGGCCGCTTAGCTCGGCCCGAACAGAACCATTGCAGGAAGGCGTCCACGACGATAATCTTTCACCCATGGCGAGAGGTCCTCTTGAATCAAGTTCTGGCTGGAACATCCTGATTCTACAAGAGAAACCCCTCGCCATCTTTATTTTCAAGCCAGCCTCATGAATAAGCCGGGCTGAAGTCTCTTCAAAAGTTTTTCCGAATCCATAACGTCATGCGGCTAAAGTTAGCCACCCTATGCGCCAAAGCCGATAGGCAGCCAGGCTGGTAGTCCGTTGCGCAGACGCTAGCGTCGGCTGCTTTTGTAGAATTGGTGGTGCTTATCCAGAAACACCACGTAGAAGATGTTGCCCTGCAAGAAGCCGGCGGCTCGTGGCTTCTGCCCGCCGATGTTGCGTATCACGCCCCAGTTTTTCTGACCTTGAAGGTGGCGGGGGCAGGCAAAGTCGGTGTTGGCCGACTCGGGGAAGCGGCCGTAAAGCGTGAGCGTCGTGTCCTGGCGGGCCTCTGGCACCGTCTGCTGGCTGATATGGGCCATTTTTTGCAGCAGGCCGGCAAGCTGGCCGGGGTTGTCTTCTGCCCAGTTCGACAGCGACTGCCCGGTATCGTCAGCATCATGGAAATGTTTGAAACTGAACAGAACGCAGGGCTTTTCGGTAGCTCTGGGCTCGCGGGTTTCCGTGGCCCGTTTGCCGCCCGCCATCGCTTTGCGTTTCTTCGCGGCCATGGCTACATCATCTCTTCGATATTTTCAACGCGCTCGAAAAGCGATACGGCGCCAAAGGCACCAGCGAGATAGTCCCGACCATAGTGGGCCTTGAGCTGCCGGGCGCGTTCCTTGAATTCCACCAGAGAGTAGAGCTCGCTGCTGCCTCGGGAGTCCTTATCGACGAACCAGATCTGATCGCGACGAAAGTCCTCGGTAGCCATCAGGCTGGTGTCGTGCGCTGCGGCGATGATTTGGCTGCCTGACGCATTTTTCTGATGATAGATGCGAAACAAGAAACGGGTGAGAAGCGTATGAAACTTGGCTTCCAGTTCATCGATCACCAGAATGCGCTTGTTTTTTATCGAGTCGTAAATGGGGCCCAGCAAATGAATCAGCTTTTTGGTGCCTTCCGACTCGAACGACAGCGGAAACTCCATGCGGGTCGTTTCTTCCCCGGCGACAACGCGCTTGGTGACCTTGAGGCTTTGTGATTTCTGCTTTTTGGACAGGCGGTTCAACGACGACAGAAGGTTCTGTAGCTCTACCTGGTCGTCGGGTACATCCAACCCTACTTCGGGCATTTCGACTTCCACAACGTTGAGGTCGGCGATCTGAAAATAGTCGAGAATCTCCAGCAGCCAGGCCTTGAACTCGGCGTCTTTCTTCATTAGCTCAATGGTGAAGCCCATGTAGCCCTGTTCCTGGGTGCCGCTGATGACGGCGAGGCGGTTCACCCAGCGCACCAGGTGTTGCGAATGCTTGCCGTCGTGGCTGGCCAGCAACGCGACAAAGGGAACGCTGTCTCGCGTTTGCTGGACCCTGCCTTCCTTGACAAACGGCGCCGCCTCGGCAAAGCCCTGCTTATTGTACTCAACCTCTTGGCCTTCGCGGTTGAAGAGCATGGTTTCCCGGGCGCTGGGGGTATAAAACAGCCATTCGCCCACGACGCGGCCGGCCTGTATTTCCAGGCCATAGCGGTAGCGGATGCCGGCTTCGTAGAAAACCACTTCCATGACGGAGGGCTGTTGCGCGCTTTCCCGGGCCAGTAAAAACGGAAGAACGTGACCGGTAGGGGTGTCGTGCTCCTCGAGTGCCGCCTGACTATGCAGGACAATACGCCGAAACAGGGACAGCGCGCGGATGAAATTGGACTTGCCGCTGGCATTGGCACCAAAGATCAGCGCGCTTTTCAGCAGCCGGGTGTGATCGTTTCCCGGTGCCGGGAAAGCGTTCAGCGGATTGATGTCGTCCTTGCCACGGCTCACGGCTTCCATGCGCAGGGCTTGCCCTTCCTGAAACGACAGGACGTTTTCCACCGAGAAACTGACCAGCATAGCGGTATACCTTTAAAGTCGGGCCAAAGCCGGCAAGTAGCGCGCCATGTTTGCGCTTGTCCCACACCGGCAGCGGATCGACGGCGATCTTACACCAGTTTTTTGTTATGACACAGCGTTTTTCGCCATTAAGGCGGGTGTGGCCGCGGATGATACGTCTAACGCCGATGGTGCCGCCGGGAGGCGACCAGAAAATGCCAAAGGCAGGTGGAAAGCAGTACCGCCATCAGCAGGATGAACGCTTCCTGCCCGGGAAAGGCGGCGTATAGCGGGCGAAAGATGACCATGCCGCTGGCCCAGGCGTTCAGCGTGGCGCCCAGCGCCGGGATAACGTCGGGCGTGGCGGCGGGCCAGGTCAGCCAGCCTCGATGCCAGTTGGCCTGCTGCAAGGCAATTACACCGGCACAAGCAAACACGCCCAGTAGCGGCTGCCAGTAGCTTTGCCCGTGGCGCGAGAGGACGAAATTGAGCGAGACCAGCAGGCGCTCCCAGAAACGCTTGTGACGGCCGTCGCGGCGGGCCGCTTCGCTTAGCTCCCGGCGGTAGGCTTCCATCTCGTGGGCGAAATAGGCGTTGGCCTCTATGCGGTTGCCCACCGCCTCGAATGAGTGTTTGATGATGCGAAACGTTTCCCGATCGGTGCTCTTGCGCGCGTGCGGACTGAAGGTCGCATCGAGAAAGTTGGGCGGCTCGCGGCGGTTGGTGCTGCGCAGGTCGAGGGGAAGGTGAAACGTCGCGCTGCGAAAATTGGTAAAGCTGTAGAAGCTGACATAGCGCAGCGTGATACGCCCACCGCTCTTGTCCGCGGCGCCAAAGCGGCAATCTTCAAAGCCGGCGAAATCACGAAAAATCGACTTGCGAACCAAAAAGCTCTCAAAGGTAGACTGGTAGAAATCCGCCAGGCCTTCGAAGTTGACATTTTTGGCGCTGAAGCGGCCAACCGGGCAGTGGATCAGCGCGAACTTGTCCAGAAACACGGTGCTGTTGAACGAGATATCGGTAATGGGGCCGGTGTTGGCGAGTGTAAAGCGGCCGCCGAGCTCGCAGTGCTCGAGCGCTATTCGATCGATCTGCGTTTTTTCGGCCAGGGTATTGGCAAAAACGGGGATGTCGGTCGCCATGTTCTGCAGGCAAAGGCACCCACGAATCACGCCGTCGCGAAAGAAGGCCAGGGCGCTGTCAATCGGCGACTGCCCCAGTTCGTTGCCTTGAATGGCTATCCCTTGCTCAAACCGACAGCGATCAAACAGCACGTGATCCTGCCCCGGGCCGCTGCCGTCTTCTACTCGCCAGGGCAGGTCAAACGTGCAGTCTTCAAAGCGGCTATGGGTGCTATATCCCAGCGATAGCGGCTCGCAGGTAAAATGGCAATCAATAAAGTACAGCGCAGGGAACAGTCTCAGCAGCGCCGCATAATCATACCCAAGGCGTTCGTCGCAGGCTGGGAAGTGGATAGCGCGAACAATCAGCGGGGTTTGCCGGCGGGCGAAGTCGAGATCCAGCTCGAACAGGCTGATCGATGGGGCGACGGCTTCGTCTTCCGGCGCGTCCAGTGACATCAGCCTATCGTCCGAGGCCTCGTCGCGCTGGCGGGCGTGGTAAAGCCCGGCGTCGATAAAGGCCTCGGCGTCGGCCAAACTCACGCCGCTCGCCTGCCGCGTAAGCTGCTTGGCGAGATGGCGAGACAGTGCGGTGTAGAAGGTTTCCTGGCCTGCTACATCGCACAGCCAGTCGTCCACGCCTTGCGGCTTGGGTGCTGAGAGAACGGTATCCATGAATCAATGCAACCCGGGAGAGAAGGCCCGCTGCGGCCGCTACTTCTTCAGCAGTGAACGCACGGCCATCGCCAGTCGCAGGACGCGCGACGGGGTGTGGCTGACGGCGAAATAGGGGGTTTGTACGGCGCCGAACGCGCGGAAAAAGCGCTCGATCGGCTCGATCATGGAGCCTTCAAAGTCGAAAACCTCTACAGCTTCTGGCTGCCGGCAGAGGGCTTCCCACAGCACCAAGCTAGTCGCGCCGCTGCTGCGCAGCTCCGGGTCGCCGCCGCCCATCAGGTAATAGGCGGTGTTGACGCTGCGGACAATATAGGCGCCGGCATGCAGCCTGCCTTGAGCATCTTCGGCGACCAGGCAGTCGCGGGCATCGCGCGCCGCGGCGGCGGCGTCGAGCCTCTTAACAAAATCGCGGCTGTAAGGGGCAGAGCGGTTCTGCCGGACAAACGTCATCTCATTGAGGGCCAGAAGTTCGTCCAGCGTGCCTTCCCGCACGGTAACGTCGAGCTTGTTTGTAGCTTTACGTATTTCGCGTCGGATATTCTCTTGCAGCCCCTTCCATAGCTGCTCTTCTTCCTGCATGGGCAGGCGGTAGGTATAGCGCGTTGTTTGCTCGAAGCCGCGCCAGTAAAAGGGCAGCCAGTTCTGGCAGCCGCAGTGCCAGTTCTGCGCGTAGTGGTGGTAGCGCGGCAGCTGGTCGGCCAGCGCTCCCAGCACATCTTTTTCGTATGCCAGCCGCTTGGGGTAAGACTTTTGACTCGGGCGCACCCAAGGACCCAGCGTTTGCGTGAGCGGCGGCTGAGTCAGTAGGGTCAGCCTTCCCTTTTGCCGTGTCACGTAGGGCAATGCTCCGATGACCTGCTCGCCCTTGGTTGCCAGCACCACATCCCAGCTATCACCGGCTACCGCATCCAGCCACCAGGCCTGGGAGAACAGGGGGATGGTGGGTTCGGTTTGGCACAGGGCGCGATAGATATCCTTCAAACGAAAAGTTCCTTCTTGAACGGGTATTGTTCTGCCAGGCTTGCCAGTGCTTCACGCTCTTGCCGCGGCAAATTGTGCGGGTCGTCATGGTGAAAAGCGGGTAGTTCCCCGCCTTCCCGAGGAGCAACGTTGCACCATGCACCGAGGCGGTGTATTAGTTTGTCATCAAAGTCCTGATAGTGGACCCTTTGTACGTTTTCCTCGGGGAAGGACATCAAATCCTTGTCTATCTGCTCTTCCAGGTAATAAGCCTGGGCGGCACACATGGCGCCTTCAGGCAGGGCCAGCAGGTCATCCACATTCGGTGGCATGATGCTCCACCACTGGCCTGCCCGAGTTCCGGTTTTTTGCCGGGCCTTGCGTATGGAGCGAATGACGAACCTGGGATCGCGGCGGACAAAAATTATCTTGGCATCGGGGAAGGCCTGGTGAATCAGCCGCAGCCGCTGGCCGGCGTTCAGGTTCTTGAAGAGTAACGGGCGCTGTAGGCAGGCAGAAGCACCCAACACTTCCCGGCGAATCTCGGCCACCATCTTGGGCGTCACCTCATGGTGGTCGATAAAGTGGCGGTCTTTCGGCAGCCACCGATACCAGAACTGCCCGCATTCGCTGGGGGCATGGCCGCCAAAATTGCTCGTGTTGCCGTGCTCGGCCTTGAAGTTATCGTGAGGGGCATCGCCGTATTTTCTCCGGCTCAGCCATAAACCAAAACGCAGGTTGCGATGCCACGCACAGGCCGTGTTGTCGATATAGGCAAACTGATAGGCATTGGTTAATGCCTGGTAGAGAATGGTAGAGCCGGTTCGAGGCGCACCGATGATGAAGACAGGCGGATGCTCTGTCTTTTTATCGGAATGAAAAAAATGGTTTTCCCAAATTCTGATAGCGGGAGAGAGAAATCTTAAGAGGAGAGCTAAGATTTTTCTCCGTATTTTTGATAGAAAGGTTATTATCCTCATTCCTTACCCCTTGTAGTCATCAAGCTTTTTGACGACCTTGGCAGGAACTCCCGCTAACAGTTGGTTGCTGTCCGGAAAGGATTTGGTTACGACTGATCCCGCCGCAACAATCGTATGCTCACCTATTTTCACTTCCGGCAATATCACTGCGTTTGCCCCCAGCCAACAATTATCACCAATAATGACTGGGCCACCTTCAATATAATGATGATAGTTATTAGGGTTGTGGTTCATCGATATAATCGAAACTCTTGGGCCAATCCATACGTTTTTTCCAAAATTTATGCCGTTTCTTCCATCAATATGACAACCCATGCTTAGTCCAGGACATCTCGTCCCTCTTTCAATTTTTTCAGGGCTTATAACCTTAGAAGTCCAATGCACAGGCCAGCCAGCAAGATGGTTTATACGCAGCATCTTCTGAATACAAAAATGCTTTAAGAGAAGTATCGCTTTGAAGCTTGGATTACCAAACCCATCCCCTCCCAAAAAAGACAATATTTTTCTCAACATACTTTACCTTTAATTACCAAAAAAGCTTATGTCAAGCTTAATGGATACTATGGAGCGTATAAGACACCGCTTAATGAATTAACTTTTATCTTTATTTTCAGGGTGATTCAAAAAGTCGTGAGCATTAAGTCCCACAATAGAAACACCCTTCTCGATTAGACTCTTATGCTCTTTTTCGTCGTGACGGCCATACAATGCTAGCGGGTGTTGGTTTTGTTTTTTTAGCTTGATACAAGAGTATGCTTTTCTGGCGAATGGTATCTTGGATGCTTTCTTTTTTATATGAGCAATAGGACTTTTGGATGCGTTACCCAAATTTTCAATTTTATCTGTTGCTTGCTCATTGTAAGATTTTTTTATATATCCTATGCACCATGCCTTATGTTTTCTTAACGCCAAGGGCACATCCTGCCAAAAATCGACGAACTCCTTGTCCCAGAGCGGCATCCACCAGTCGTAGCCAAAAAACTCATAAACTCTTACCGAATTACAAATAAACTTTGCCTGACGTTCCTGCCACTCCCACTTTTCATAGGCATCCGCGTATTGCCATGCCGTTTTTATTTCTGTTGCTTCGGCTTTTTCCTTGATTCTTGTTTTCCAGCTGCTTACTTGGGTCGTGAAGAGGTCAGCAGGCGCTAAGTTGTAATGCCCTTGAAAAAGAGCGTGGCAGACATCGTCAAGGTCCAGCGCCTCGCCGGTAAAGGCGGCATCGGGAATGTGGCTTCCTGCGACAAAGCCACCATGCCCGGGTACGAAAACGGCGTCGCTATCGATCACGCTTTTTTCTTTCATGATCTTGACCGCCAGCCAGTCCTGAACCACAGCCACACTGGTCCACCCCGACCCCCATTTCTGGTACTGCCAGCGCGCTTCGCTTTCCCAGGCTTGGCGCCACAGTTCGTTGCTGTATTCCACGAAATGCCAGCGCAGGCCCAGAGCGTCCGCTACCCGTTTGCTGTATCGGGACTCCTTGTTGCCGGGGACGCCGTAGGTAAAGGTAAGAATATTTTCATAGCCCAGACGTTTGAGTAGCGATACGATAAGGCGCGAGTCGTATCCGCCGCTGAGCGGTACGACAATTTGACGACCGTCGGCATGGTCAATCAAACGCTGAATGCTGGCTACTGCGATACGGTCCAGCTGGTCTTCGAGCAAGGCCTTGTCATAATCCTGCGGTTCGGTATGCAAGAAACGATAGTAGCGCTGTGTCTCGACGGTGGGCGCATTTGAATGTTCCGTGATCATCAAACATTCGCCGGCCTGGAGCTGTTTGACGTTGGGAAAGAGCGTGTCTGGGCCCGTGACGTAGCCTGTCAGTTGGAATTCTTCTCGAGCCAGGTCGTCCATTACTTCATCGCCGACTTGCTGGCGAACCCATTCGGCCTCGTCGGAGAGGAAAACTGTAGCGTCACGCTGCCCATAAAATAGCGGTATCGAGCGGATGTGATCGACGGCAGCGAACAACTTCCCGGGCTGCTGCTGCACAACGGCGTAAAAACCGTTGAGTTCTGTCAGCGCCTGGCTAAATGCATTCAGCGTGAGTGCCTGTTGAAGGGTGTCGACATCCTGCCAGATGCGGCCGCATTGCGCGTAGTATTGCTCCGGTGAGGTAGTTGCATGCTGCCAGCGCGGAGAACCAAAGTGTGTCTTTATCTGTGCCATCAAAATGCCTTACGAAATAGACGCCAATAATGAATAGCCATCAAGCCGGCTGTCGCCATCGCCAGCAGCCACCATA
Source organism: Halomonas cibimaris (assembly GCF_055379665.1). Classification (NCBI taxonomy): domain Bacteria; kingdom Pseudomonadati; phylum Pseudomonadota; class Gammaproteobacteria; order Oceanospirillales; family Halomonadaceae; genus Halomonas; species Halomonas cibimaris. Next base: position 946,306 of record NZ_AP043828.1, on the reverse strand, counting down.
TAACGCTGAATGTCGGCCAATGAGTGCCTAGCCATAAAGGCGCCACTGAAGCCAGGGATACGAAGAAGGTGCTGGCAGCAGGCCGTAGCATCATGCCTTTTGTATTACCCGTGATACGGGTGATCCAGGCGAGAAAGCCCACCCAGCAGAGGGCACTGGCGCCGGAAAACAGCATGACGGCGACTATCAGGTTTTCCTGCCAGGCGCCCAGCGTGATGGCAACCACCCGCGCCAGCAGTAAAATGACCTGAAACAATAACCCTTGCGCCTGTTTTTCCATTACGGAAAACAGGGTGCTCAGCGGCGAGGTAATAAAGACCATATAGAGCCAAGGGGCCATCCAGCGTGCAAAGTCGCCCGCACTGCGCCATTGCTCACCGAACACCAGGGCAAACAGGTCGGGGCCTATCACGATCAGCACGAGTGCCGGGGGCATGGCGATCTGTGCCAGTTTCTCGTGTACGTTGCTGACGAGCGGCCCCAAGCGCCCTTCGCGGTAGGCCTCGGCGGCACTGGAAAAAAACACGTTGCCCACGGCCTGCCCCACAATCGACATCGGCAGGGTCAGTACGCGATGAGCTAGCGCATAAAGGCCGGCGGCACCGGCACTGAACAGTGAGGCGAAAAGTAACGGCGGCAGCTGCTGGCCGGCACTATTGAAGAAGCCCCCCCAGGTCGAGAAAAGCGGAAAATCCCGGTAGCGCTTAGCCGAGTGCCACACATCCCGCCAGCGCCAGCGGCGCAGCTCGGGGCGCTGCAGCGCGGCGCGCGCCAGGGTGATGCTGCCAACGCCCTGGCCCGTTGCCTGACCGCCAAGCAGCGATATGCTACCGGCCTCGGCGCCGAGCAGCTGGATGGCAAGCGTGCCCAGCGTTTGCCGTAAGCGCGTCTTGGCGATAAGCGGGAACTGTTTGGTGCGTATCGCCCAGTAGTTAAAGACCTTGTAGCACCCCTGCAGCAACACCCCGAGCGGCAGCAGCCACAGCAAACCTGCCAGCTGCGGCACGCCGAGTACAGACGCGATGGAGTCTCCTGCCATCAGTACGAGTACTGCGGTAATCAGCGTAACGCCCAGAACCGACAGCAGCGAAAGCACGACGATGCTGGCGGCGTCCTGATCGCTTTCCGGCAGCGGAATCGCCAGTTCATAGCGCAGGCTGGCAATGACGGCGAGAACGCCCAGCAGGCCGGCATAAACGGCCAGCAGCCCGAAGTCGTCGGGCGTGTACAGGCGCGTCAATAGCGGCGATGCCAGCACCATCAGTAGCTGGGCGCCGGCGGTGCCGCCAACCAGAACGCTGACGCTGCGGGCGAAGGCGTTATTGGGCAGTAGCCGTACGGCCCGCGCCTTGAGCGATGCCAGGGTCATGACGGCAGGTTCCCCGAATATATGATGATCAGGTGCATGGGGTCGTTATTCCGCTACGCCGCGCAGCGCGGTTGCGATGGCGCGCTGATCGTCGCTCTCAAGGTAGGGATGCATCGGCAGCGAGATCACCTGCTGCGCTGCCCGATCGCCTTCGGGTAGCTGTGCCGCCGTATCCGCCACCGCGGGCTGCTGGTTCAGCGGTATCGGGTAGTGCACCGCCGTGGGAATGCCGGCTTCTTTTAATTTAGTTTGTACCTCCTCGCGATTATCCACGCGAAGGGTGTACTGCGCCCAGGCGCTGGTGTTGTGGGGCTCCACGTAGGGCGTTATAAACTTTTTGCCACAGAATCCACTGAAAGGCACGGAAGGGCTCAGGCTATTTTTTTCTGTATCTTCCGTGGTTTCCGTGGCAAGAATCAACTGGGTGTAGCGCTCGGCGACCTGTTGGCGGAGCGCGAGTTCCTCGTCGAAGATGTCCAGCTTGGGCAGCAGGATGGCGGCCTGCAGGGTATCCAGCCGGCTGTTTACGCCCACGCGACGGTGGTGGTAGCGCCTGTCCTGCCCGTGGCGGGCAATCTGGCGCATGATTGTTGCCAGCTCGTCGTCGCTGGTAAACAACGCGCCGCCGTCGCCGTAGCAGCCCAGCGGCTTGCTGGGGAAGAAGCTGGTAATGCCGATGGTACTGAGATTACCCGACTGACGACCCTTGTAGATGGCGCCGAAGCTTTGGGCGGCGTCTTCAATCACCGGGATGCCGTGTTTTTCGGCAACGGCGTTGATGGCGTCCATGTCGGCGCACTGGCCGTACAGCGAGACCGGAATAATCGCTTTGGTGCGCGGGGTAATGGCGGCTTCCAGCCCGGCGGGGTCGAGGTTGTAGGTACGCGGATCGATATCCACGTAGACCGGTTTGGCGCCCAGCATGGCGACGGTTTCCGCGGTGGCAATATAGGTAAAGCCGGGGGTAATGACCTCGTCGCCGGGGCCGATGCCCAGCGCCATCTGGGCGATCTGCAGGGCATCGGTGCCGTTGGCGCAGCTAATGCAGTACCTGGCGCCGGTGTAGGCGGCGAGTTTTTCTTCCAGCTCGGTGACTTCGGGGCCGAGGATGTACTTGCCGTGGGCGAGCACCCGCTGAATGCCGGCGTCGATCTCATCTTTGATGCGCGCCTGCTGGGCGGCCAGATCAATAAAGGCAATAGGGGACTGGCTGGAAACGCCTGTCTCGTTACGCACTCGATGTCTCCTCGTTGATAGTGACCGCTCCGGCACCGCGCTGAAGGTCGATCAGGTTGCCGTCCGCATCGAAGCCTGCGGCCACAAAGCCCTCGAACGCGGTAGCCTGCGGTTTTATCGTCATGTTGAAACCGCCCGGCAGCGACTTGGTGGCGGCCTGCGGCGCATGGCCGTCTCGCAGCGCCTGGCGAGTGGTTTCGAAAGGTGTCCGGCGCTGCAAGTCGTGCCGAGCTGGAAGGCCAGTCAGATGGATCGGAGCATGAGCCATAAGCGCGCGATGCAGACCTTGTCCGTCTTCAAATCGTGGGAGTTTATGGCCACGGTTATAAGGCGTCATCAGCCAGGTGGCCGCGCCGTCATTTTCCGTGGCATAGGCAGCATGCCAGGCGCCGGCTGACCCGTGATGCGGATATTTGAGCGCCGTATGGGCCGCCAGATCGGGGTATTCTTCGGCGATACTGGCCCAGTCCGTGGCTTCCGCGTCCGCTCCCAACAGCAATCGGCAGTTTTTCCACTCTGCCAGCAGCACCGTGGATAGCCGGTTACGGTTACCTGAAACCTCGGCTTGCCGAACGGCGTTGCTATCGGGGTGCAGGGCGGTCAGGCGCAGAGGGCCAACTGTCCTGGATGTGTCACGCTTTATTTCCCAGCGCGTTTCCGGGTTCTGCTCCCAGCAGTCGTGAATGGCGGCCAGGACCTGCTCCACGCTGCCCGCGCGATAAGCAGCTTCCGGATCGTCGGCCGTATTGCCGCTTTGGGGCAGACCAAGCGGATGCGGATAACACCCAATCGGCCCGTTGCCGCCGTGCGCCAGCACATCATCCAGGCCAGACGCATGATCCAGATGCGGGTGAGTCAGTACGACAGCCGACCACTGCGCCTCATGTTGCTGGAGCAATTTTACGGCCGGGCTCTGGCCTTCTCCTGCTCCCGGCAGGCGACAGCCGTCTACCACGACCCAGCCGGTTTCCGGGGTGCGCAGCACGATGCTCTCGCCAAAACCCGGGCCAAACACAATCAGATAAAACAGATCGTCGCGGAGCTTCATGTCACCCAGCCCGAGCGGCGCAGGTAGCGCGCCGGGTCCGGAAACAGAGGCGGCAGATCGGGATCGTGGAGCTCGTGGGCCGGATGTACGCGGATCAGCGGCATCTCTTGGTCGGCATACCAGGCAAGCTCGACAAACTGCCCTGCCTGTAGCCGCTCGGCGGTGGTATCTTCCGAGCAGGCGTTGAACTGGTGCGTCGCCATCTCGATGGTGCCCGCCTGCGGCCTTTCGTCCTGCCGCGGAGGCTCGGCAACGTGAAGGACGACTTCATCCTCGGAAACGGCATCCACTCGCCCGGGCAGCCAGTGGTCCAAGGGTCGCTCTCCCTGCCGGGAGGGGGCGAGGTGAGGCCCGTTCCACTGGGTGTCCGGGGCGATGGAAAAGGGGAAGAAGGCTTCTCCCCGGCGCGCCTGGAGTAGGGCTGTCAGGCGTCGTTTCAGCGCCTGCAGGCCCGGTTCGCTCTGAATAATGCTGTCAGGTATTCCTTGCAGCACCTCGTCGGCCATGTCGAGCTGCCCACGATGAAGCAACAGGCGCCCGATCCAGGTATGCAGGTGCTTGTAGACCGATGGCGTGATATCGACGTCGGGAAGCCCGAACTGATCGAGCACTTCCAGCCAGGCATTGTGCGTTTGCTGCGCGCGCCCGCGTGTGATCAGGTAGCTGATCCAGCGCGAATGCCACCAGACGTTGTCCGGCTCCAGCTCGATCGCGCGCCGGTAATGCGCTTCGACCGTGACACTCTGCTCGGCGAGAATGTCCAGGTTATAGGCCTGGTAGTGATGCGCATAGGCATCATGCGGCTCCCAACGATGAGCACGCTGGAACACCTCGGCTGCCCGGCGGTACTCGCGGCGCTCTCTTGAGAGAAGCCGTCCGACGATATCCAGCTGGGTGGCAAAATACGGGCGCGCCCGCTGCATAAGCGCTACGTCGTTGGTATGCATAGCGTGGTGGAAAGCCTCGCACTCTTCTATCAGCAGCATGGCGTCGTCGGCATTGCGCTGCTCGAAACGCTGGCAATAACGATCATACAGCTGCCGGTGAGCGCTATGACGCTCCCTGGCAGAAAGCCAGTAGGCGTTGTCGCGGGCGTCGGCCTTGAGCAGCTCGTGCAAGCGGTAGCCCTGCGCCTCGGGATACATCAGGCAGTAGCGCAACAGCGCCCCCGCTCGGCTTGCCGCCTTTGGCGCATCCAGTACATCCAGCTCGGCGTTGCCCAGGGGCCGCCGTGACAGGCTGATGCGGCCCCAAGCCGGCAAAACGGCGTCCATGGCCGGATGCCCTTGCAGCGCTTCCACCAGCTTGCGCGAGAGTTCGCGGCGCGGTTTGCCTTGTCCCCACCAGCGCACGGCGGCGTCTACCGTTATGGCTTCCGCAAGCGCCAGCAAAAGGCGGACTTCCAGCGGCGAGCGACTTTCCAGATTGCGTACGCCACTCCTTGCCAGCGCTTGCGCGGTGTCTGCCAGGGCGCCCCAATCGCTACTTTCGTGCAGCCAGTCGCGGGCATTTGAAGCGGCCTTGAGGTGCCAGCTACGGTGGCTTCTGATACCGCTTTCCACGGCACCGGTAACCACTCGGTGGCAGGGGGCGCGCAGCAGCCAGTCAATCACAGCGCTGGCCTGCTGACGAAAGTGATCTGTGTCTTCCTCTGCGGAAGAGTGCCAGTGTTCCGGCTCGTCGCAGAGCAGCACTACACCTTCAGCGCTGTCTTCCAGCCAGCTCTTCAGCGCCTCGAGCTTATCCAGCCAGCTTTTTTCGTCGCTGCGTATCAGCGCTAGCTTGTCTGTGCCGATATGCCCATGGCTATGCAGGCCTACCGCGACCTCCACCATGGCCATCACGCCGGCATCTGCGGCTCTGGCCGGAGGCTGCACGAGAATCGGTGATTGGCCCTTGTCACGCAGTGTGATTGCCAACCCCCTGAGAAGGCTGCTCTTGCCGGCGAAAGGGGAGCCCTGTATTTGCCACAGCCGAGCGGATCCGCGTGCAGATTCAAGATCCGTGATGAGATCCTGCTCTAGACCAACGGCTTCAGGAAGCTGCTGCATGCCTTTACTCCCTTTTCAGAATAACCCCATCCTGTAACACATAGGTGGCGCCCGTTTGCTGACAGACGGTTTCACCCCGGCCGGTGAGCGGCAGCGCCAGCTGTTCGCCGTGTTCGCTCATCCAGCCGATCTGTTTGGCCGGGACGCCTACCATGAGAGCGTAAGCCGGCACGCTGCGGTTGACAACGGCGCCGGCGCCGACAAAGGCGTATTCGCCGATGGTGATGCCGCAGACGATGGTGCAGTTGGCGCCCAGCGAGGCGCCTTTTTTCACCAGCGTATCGCGGTATTCGTCCTTGCGCTCGACCAGCGAGCGGGGGTTATAGACGTTGGTGAACACCATGCTGGGGCCGCAGAAGACGCCTTCTTCGAGGGTTACGTTGTCGTAGACCGAGACGTTGTTCTGCACCTTGCAGTGGTCACCGATGAGCACCCTGTTGCCGACGAAGACGTTTTGGCCCAGGGACACCCCCTTGCCAATGCGAGCGCCTCCGCATACGTGGACAAAGTGCCAGACCCGAGAGCCGTCGCCAATTTGGGCGCCTTCATCGACGATGGCGGAATCATGAATCATTACGTTCGAGTTGCTCATCTCACACCAGCTTGTTGAGGAAGGGATGGGCTTCGCCTGTCTCGGGCTTCTGCGGCTGGGCGTTACGCAACGTATTGACGGTTTCGATGCAGTGGCGGACCTCGTTCATGCCGTAGCCGCGCCCGGCCAGGATTTCCTGATAGCTGACCGTGTGCAGGTCGGTAAAGCCGCTGGAGAACTCGATGGCCTCGCCGTCTACGGTAATGGAGCGGAAGGTGGGCTGTTTGCCCTTGACCTCTTCCGGCAGGTCGCTGGCATCGATGGAGAGAAACCACGGGACTCGGGCTTTTTCGTATTCCAGATAGCCGGCCGCTTTGGTGTTGCTGGCGTAGTGCAGCACGCTCTTCTGCAGGTCGCCGAAGATGAAGTGCAGCATGTCGAAAAAATGTACACCAATATTGGTAGCTACGCCGAAGGACCGGCGCGGGTCGCCTTTCCAGCTTTCCACGTACCATTTGCCGCGGGAGGTGATATAAGTCAGCTCCACCTCGTGCTTGTCGCTGCGCTGCTCCTGCGCTACTTTCTGCTGGAGGTCGATAATTGCCTGGTGATGACGCAGCTGCAGAATATTGTAGACTCGCCGGCCGGTTTCCTTTTCGACCAGCGCCAGCTCGTCCAGAAGTTCGGGTGTGGGCACCAGCGGTTTTTCGCAAATGACATCGCAGCCCAGGCGCAGGCCGGCGGCAATATGGGCATGATGCAAGTGGTTGGGCGAGCATACCGCGACGTAGTCCAGCGTGGTGGCCGGGTCGCGCTTGAGCTGCCAGGCATGCTCCTGAAAGCGTTCGAATTCGGTGAAGAATTCGCTCTGGGGCGAGATGGAATCAATAATCCCGACCGAGTCGTTGATGTCATAGCCAACGGTCAGGTGGTTGCCGGTTTCCTTGATGGCTTTCATGTGCCGTGGGGCGATGTAACCGGCGGCGCCGATCAGAGCAAAGTTCTTCATGGAGATTCTAACCTTACGCTTTAATGATGTGGGCGGCGGGCTCGCGGTAAGTGCCGCGGCTGTCGATAATCAGCGGCGCGTGGCGTTTGATCAGTTCGATATCAAAGCGGTCGTGATTGGTGGCCAGCACCACGGCATCGAACTCCGCCAGATTTTCTGCCGATGCTTCGACGCTGCTTAGCTCGAAGTGGTGCTCGCGCATCTCGGGAAAGACCGGCACGTGCGGATCGCTATAGGCGACCTCAGCACCTTTGGCCTTGATCAGTTCCATGATTTCCACTGACGGGGACTCGCGCATATCGTCCACGTTCTTTTTGTAGGCGATGCCCAGCACCAGCACGCGGCTGCCTTTTAGCGCCTTGCCGTGGCCGTTAAGCCCGTCCATCAGCTTGCCCACCACGTATTCCGGCATGGCGCGATTGACCTCGCCCGAGAGCTCGATGAAGCGTGTGTGCAGGCCGTATTCGCGCGCTTTCCAGGTCAGATAGAAGGGGTCGATGGGGATGCAGTGCCCGCCCAGACCCGGGCCGGGGTAGTAGGGCGTGAAGCCGAAGGGCTTGGTGGCAGCGGCGTCGATCACTTCGAAAATGTCGATGCCCATGCGATCGGCGACGACCTTCATTTCGTTGACCAGGCCGATGTTCACCGCGCGGTGGATGTTCTCCAGCAGCTTGGTCATCTCTGCCGCCTTGGTGGAGGTGACCGGCACAATACGATCAATGGCCGGGGCGTAGAGTGCTACGCCTACCTCGCGGCACGCCGGCGTATGCCCGCCGACTACCTTGGGAATGGTATGCGTTTCAAAGTCGCCGTTGCCGGGGTCTTCGCGCTCGGGTGAGTAAACCAGGAAGATGCTCTCCCCCACAGTCTGCCCGCTTTCTTCCACCCGGGGCAGCAGCTCTTCTTCGGTGGTACCCGGATAGGTGGTGCTTTCCAGCGAAACGACCTGGCCGGCGCGCAGGTGGGGCTTGAGGGCATTCATAGTGCTGAGCACGAAGCTCATGTCCGGCTCGCGGTACTTATTGAGCGGCGTGGGTACGCAAAGGATGACCGCGTCAGCCTCTGCGATACGGCTGAAGTCCGCGGTGGCCGTGAAGCCGCTTTTTGTCGCAGCGGCGACCTTGTCAGTGGGGATGTGTTCGATATAGCTCTGACCGCCGTTGAGCGTGTCGATTTTTTCCTGATCAATATCGAAGCCCAGCACGCGATAGCCGATGGCGCTGTAGCGCAGCATCAGCGGCAAGCCAACATAGCCCAGACCGACGATGCCGATGACTGCTTCTTGCGACTGCAGCTTGTTAACCAGCTGCGTTTTTTCATTGCCCATTTGTTATGGTCCAGTAGCGGATGAAACCTGAAACTATGCTTTTCTTCCTGAATTCAACCAATAAGCGCAGCACCTGCGCTATCCAGGGCTCCTGAGTATTCCCCCAGGAACACCTGCGCCGGTGTCCGATAGCCAAGCCGTTTTCGGGGGCGATCATTCAGCTTCCTGACCACTTTGCGAAGCTCGGTAACGGTGACCCGTCGGAAGTCGGTTCCCTAGGAAAAATACTGCCGTATCAGGCCATCCGTGTTCTCGTTGGTCCCACGCTGTCCGGAGCAGTAGGGGTCACAAAAGTACGTTGCTGTTGTCACTGCCTTTGCCACAGCTACGTGGTCGGCGAATTCCGAGCCATTGTCCGGCGTGATGGTTTGGACAGCACCCCGGCGAGGTTTCAGCAGGCGGATCATGGCCCCTTTCGTCAGCTCTGCCGAGATCCTGGGTAGCCGCTGCGACGCTCGACCAGCGTGACAAGGCCTGACTGTTTGTGTCCCTTAAGCACCGTGTCACCTTCCCAGTGGCCGATGGTAAGCCGGCCATCAATATCAGCAGGCCGGTGCTCGATGCCCACACGGTTCGGGATCTTGCCGAGCCCTGCGCTCCTGGCCTGGGCACGATGCCGACTGCGACGCTTGGGTTGACGGAGATGCCGCCAGAGATCACCACCGCAAGCCTTGTCGTCCCAGATCAGGGAATAGATCCACTGATGACTGACGCCGATCCCAGCCAGAGGCGCCATGAAGCCGCTGATCTGCTCCGGGCTCCACTCCTCGCGCAGCCTTTCAACGACGGCGGTGATCATACTGGGCAGACGCTTCGTCCACTTCCAGGCGGTGCGGCGCCGGTCATCGCTAAAGGCCTGAGCCTGTTCAGGATCGTAGCCCTCAGCGGCGTTGTTACGGCGCAGCTCTCGACTGATCGTGCTGTTGTGGATGCCAAGCTCTCTGGCGATCTGTCGCCGGCTCATGCCGACACCCCGTTGGGCGTGAATCTGGTATCGTTGGGTCTGGATCAGCTGTCGGTATCCCATGCTCTGCTTCACTTTGGTCGGTGGGCCGAGAAGGGTACCGGCGCTGGCCCTCCTGCCTCCACCGTGATGTCCAAAGTGCTGCGGTTATTCTATGAATCCAGGATTTTTTTAAATGATTAATGATGACATCGAGCGTTTTGAAACCATCGGAAAAGATCGCTGATGGTTGCGTCATCTTTGAAAATATTCTGCTAAGGATGCTCTTCCATCCGAAAACCTACATGAGATAGGCCACGGCTGGTTTCGCTCTCTTCTTGGTAAAGCCAGAATGGGTTTCGATATACACGGTAGGCGGCCACGCCTTTGGAGCTTTAATTACTGTTTTTGAGAGTTATCGATAGAGCCCGCTTATCGATAACCATATTTAAAATCAACAACTTAAGAAACGGTGTTATCGACAACCATACATGGTTGTCCGGCGCCAAGGCTTGGCGCCGCTTCTTGCCACTGCATCACTCGACCGCTTGATGTTGGCCCTGTTTCGCGCCATTTTCGACCATTCGCGCACGCTACCGCACAAGGGTTCACGGCTTACCCTTGAGGCCGATGTACTTGCTATCCCACACAAGGGTGGAGTAGGGCATGTTGTGTTGGTAGAACTCACCGGGCAAACCGGCTGTATGAGCTGCGTTTCATGTTTGCCCGAGCGCCCTGATGTTTCATGGGCGGAATTTCTAAGCGGCGCATGTTAGCACACCACTGCAGGTGCATCCATTTGAGGAAGCTCTGCGGCATGGCAAGCATGAGGTGGATGAGGTGCTCAGAGCCTCGATAGCTCTCAGTCCGGCTTGCGCTCATGGCTGTCGTCCAGGTATTCAAGATCATGGCATCATTCCGGCGGTTGGTCCGGGGTGGTCGGGCGGCCGCTTGAGATACGGTGCCGCCACGTCTGAAGGGCCTTGTTGCTGCGCAGCCGGCCCAGGTACTTGATATCACGCTCTTCCATGGCGACCAGCGTAGGATTGCCGGTAAACCCGGCATCGATGCGCACTCGCACTCTGGTCTCGGCCCCCTTGCTGAGGTACTGCACCAGATTCAAGTTTCTTGGTTCCTGGGCTGGACCCGCAAACGATGCGAGCTACCATGGTGCTACACGTCTTCTTACCGGAGAACATCCATGGCCGATATTCGCTTGCGCATCGAGCTGCTTGGTACCGACCCGCTGGTCTGGCGCCGCGTGGTGGTACCGGAGCAGATCAATCTGCACCGTCTCCATGAACTGATCCAGGACGTGATGGGGTGGGCGGATTGCCACCTCTATGAATTCGAGTGCAACGGCCGCTTCTACGGGGAGCCAGACGAATGGAGCGATCGGCCCATTGCTTTGGCGCGCAACGCCAAGCTGAAGGCGATGGCGGCGCGTGCCAAGGAGGGTGTATTCCAATATATCTATGATTTTGGCGATGGCTGGGAGCACCGCCTCGTCGTCGAGGAGACGGGCCTGGAGAAAGCCGATCCTTGCCCGCGGTTTATCGACGGTGCCATGGCCTGCCCACCAGAAGATATCGGTGGCATACCGGGCTATGCGGCGTTGAAGGCAGCTGCCACTGGCGAGCAGGATGAGCATGGTCAGTATTTGCTGGAGTCGCTCGATGGTGAGTTCGACCCAGAGGCGCTGGATGAGGCGGAAATCGCCGATATACTCGTGCCTTTTCAGGCTGGCTTCCGGCGCTTGGGTGAGGGGGCTTGTGAGCCACGTCAAGCGCTACCGCAGCAGTCACAATCACTCGACATGGAGCAGTCGCTGAAGGCGCAGGGCATCCATAACATTGAAGAACTAATGGAGACGCTGCAGGAGGAAATCGACAAGAATCGGTGACGTCTTCGGCATTCATCACCGTGGTCTCGACCACCGCGGCGAATGTTTCTTAGGGAGACTGGCCTTCTTCCCCTTGGTCCACGGCATCGGGCAGGCAGCGCCCTTAGCACGCGATTCCTGGTGTCACATGGAGACGTTGATAGGGGCTTTACAGAAGTATGGGGCCTTGTTAACGTCAGGTCATCGAGCCAAATTGCTCGATCGGGATTGACAGCCCGGAACGATTCAGGCGCACAAGCGCCACAGCGGCGCTTTTTTGCTGTTATGGCGGCGGTGCGTGGGAGGCTTCGGCCTGCCGGGTTCCTGTATCTCCGGTCTGTCAACCCGTGTACCGTCGCCCCCATTGATTGACAGCAATGCGGGTGACTCCACTGATACAGGAGTCCTACCCATGGTCCATCTGACCGTATCCCACCATCGTAATAATCCCCGCGCACGAGCTGCGGCTCACCGCGCCATGGCCATCGCTGCCTTGAAGTCCAACAGCAGCCTGAAAGTGCGCTACCGCCGTTATAACGCGCATATGCGTAAGGCCAACGCCCTGTCCCGGACGGCAGACACCATCTCCCAGCATCAGGAGGTGACGTCATGAGCCCGCGCGTAGATCCCGCCAATACCTTGCCCGTTCAGAAAAGCCACAAGAGCGATCCGGTCGACCGCATGATTGCCGAAGCACTCGACAATCTCCTGTTGGATCACGCTCGTTCAGATACGGCTTTCACTATCATTTCACTGCGCGATCTCCTGCTCCAGCAGTCCGAGTTCGAGGGGATGGATCAGACCACGCTGCGCTACCGGGTACGTGACCGGCTGAGCAGCCTGGAAAACCACGGCCTGCTTGAACAAGTCGGGCTGCAGGGCAAATGCCGGAAAGTATTCCGCCTGAACATCGATAACGTGCCCGAAGACCCGCCTACGACTGAGGATAACCGCGCATTTGAGGAAGCAGCATCCTCATGCACGGCGGAACCGCCGCATATCGCTCGGCAGTCATCGCCAGTGCCGCATACAACATATACGTCACCCGAGACACCACCGACGTCTCCAACCGATCAGCCAGCCACAACAGACAGTGAGCTGCATGCCCATCTGGACCTGGAACGACATGCCCTGCGAACCGAGATGGAAACCGTCATGGGGGAGTCCGAGCACCTGCGCCAGCTACTGGTTCAGTTTCCCCAGGAATCAGACCGCATCAATCCGTTACTGGACGCGGCCATCGCCCAGGGCAGCCAGCTGAAAGGCAAGCTGGACGCAAATATCAAGCTGCGTCGCACCCTGGCGGACGAAGACCGTGGGGAGGGCGAAGCATGAGTCAGCACCTGGATCAAGCGATAGCGTTGGACCTGCCGCCCCTCCGGCGCTGGCAGACCGAGTGCCTGCAGCAGGCGCTGCAAACACTGTCGCCGCAAACACCACACTTTCTGTGCCAGGCCACGCCGGGCGCCGGCAAGATGTACTTTGCCGCGTCGCTGGCCAAAGTCCTGCTGGAGCAGGATGCGATTGATTATGTCCTCTACCTGGGACCGACCCGCGCTGTTGTCAGCAGCGCAGTGGCATCGCTCGAAGAGGTCACCGATCTCAGCATGAATGGCAAGCTGGGCGCCTTGGGCGCCGGCTTTACCTATCATGCCCTGAAAAATCGCCTGAACGATCTTATGCGCCTGGGACAACGGGCGCGCATCCTCCTGATCTGGGATGAAAGCCACCATGCTGCCGGCCATAACGGGGCGTCGGCCGGTGCCAATCAGTGGGGCAAGGCCCTGATGGCACTGGAGCGGCACGTGCGCTTGACGGTAGCGCTGTCCGGCACCCCGTGGCGCACCGACGGTAGCTGTTTACCCTTGTTGCGCTACCTGGAAGTGGAAGATCACGATGACGATAGCGACGAAACGGAAGCGCCAGCCCAGCAGCGTCAACTTCAGCCCGATTTCGTGTATACGCTGCGTGACGCTATCGCCGATGGCGTTTGCCGCCACCCTCAGATGGAGCTGGTCGATAATCGCTCCATCACGCTGAAAGGGTTTCACCTGAAAACCGGTCGCCCGGAAACCCACCGCTTTTCCAACATCCCGCGCCTGCTGACCCACCCGGCCGTCCACTACGCGAGCCTGGTACGGGATGATGCTCTGATCGATCGGCTATTGACGCTGGGAAACCAGCGCCTGACCGCGGTGCGCCAACAACATCCGGACGCCGCCGGCCTGGTGGTGGCGACTGACATCATGCACGCCGAAGAGATTGCCCAGCGGCTGGAAGAGAAAGGGCAGGACGTTTGCCTGGTCACCAGCCGTGAACCGAATGCCCACGCAAAACTGAAGCGCTTTCGTGGGGGCTCCACCCCGTGGATTGTCTCGGTCGGCATGGTCAGTGAAGGCGTGGATATCCCACGGCTGCATGTCTGTTGCTATCTCAGCCACGTCCGCACCGAAGCGTTTTTCCGACAGGTACTGGGGCGGATCATTCGGCGCATCGGCAACCACGATGCGACCTGCTACTTATACGCCCTGAATGAACCGTTGCTGCGCCACTATGCACGCCGGCTGAGTGATGACCTGCCCGAAGATCTGGCCACGGTCACCGTCGCCACGCCACCTGATGAAACGCAGGGAGCGAACACATCGGCGCCGGGCATGGCACCGCCAACGACTGACGCTCCCCCTGACAGCGCGGCATCACCCGCCGACGGATCAGAGGCAGATACGTCGGGTTCATCGGACGTGTCGTTGACGTTTGAAGCCGACGCCCACATGAGTCCCTACCAGGCGGATGTGGCGTTTTCCCATGCCTTTTTTGAGCGCCTGGTGGCGCTGCGGCTGACATCTTGAAGGAGGGGGATACCATGGGTCGCCATCACGACACGCCGTCACTTATTGCGCAAGAGCCGCATCCCTATGAACCGGGCGGCGTTCTCGCGTCGGTCGAAGGGCTATCGCGCGAGGCTCGACGCCTTCTCTCAGAGAGCGTCTCACCCAACACGGTCCGGGCCATGCGAGCCGACCTGAAGATCTACTGCCAGGCCGGTGGTCAGCTGCCGGCCACCGAGGTGGAGGTCGCGAACTTTCTGTCCGAGCAGAACCAGGCGGGCAAAGCGCCCGTCACCATTCAGCGGTATGCCAACTCATTAAACATGTGGCATCGCTATCACAATCTGCCTTCGCCGGTAAAACACCAGGCCGTACGCAGCGTGATACGCGGCATCAAGAAAACGCGTGACACACGACAGGCATCCGCTCCCGCTCTCCGGCTCAAGGAACTGCATCGCCTGCTGGACGCCCTGGATCGTCATACCCTGCATGGCCTGCGCGACAGCGCCCTGTTTTTACTGTCATTTTATGGCGCATTCCGCCGTAGCGAAGTGGTTGTGGTGGCTTGCGAAGACCTGGAATGGCGACCGGAAGGGGTCATCGTGACCCTGCATCACAGCAAAACCAATCGTTCCGGACAGATTGAAACCAAGAACATCATGCGGGCACCCCCGGGGACGGAGTATTGCCCTGTGGCGATGCTGGAGCGCTGGCTTGCGGCTTCACGTATTGAAAACGGGGCGATCTTTCGTGCGGTGTCATCCCGGGGGCGGCTAGGCGCCGGCCGAATGTCAGCGAATGCATTGGTGGCACGAATGCAAAGGGCACTCAAGGTGGCCGGCTTATGGGATAGGGGATACTCACCGCATAGCTTCCGCGCGGGCTTCATTACCGAGGCGCATCTGCGCGGCAAAAGTTATTTTCAAATCAAGCGGGTTAGCGGCCATCGCGATCAGGAAATGCTGGAGTCATACATTCGCATCGCTGATGCGTTTGAAGACCATGGCGGGGATTTCTTTACGTTGTGATGGGGCTTAGGAACGCCAACGAGGGTGCTGGCACTGTTGCTAAGCCCGGGCGCAATGTCCGGCAAAAAACAGGTCTTAATCTTGGGGTTCCCTCAGACTTAAGGTGAATCTATATACATAGCTGGTGTGACATCATGCTGAAGGCCATCAAGGTACGCATCTACCCCACCTCTGAACAGGCATCGTTACTGAACCGCCAGTTCGGATCGGTGCGCTTTGTGTACAATGCCGGCCTTCGCATCATGTCCCATCGCTACCGGCGTCACGGCGAGTCCTTGAATGCCAAGCATGACATCAAGAAACTATTGCCGGTGGCGAAAAAGTCTCGACAGTACGGGTGGTTGAAAGAGGCAGACTCGATGGCGCTTCAGCAGGCGTGCATCAATCTCGACAAGGCGTTCCAGCGCTTTTTCGACCCCAAACAAAAAGCCGGTTATCCACGCTTTAAAAGCAAGCGGGGCCGGCAGTCCAGCTACCACTGCGTCAACGTCAGGCACGGCGACAACTGGATCAAGGTGCCGAAGCTCAAGGCCATCAAGGCGCGTATTCATCGCCCGATGGACGGCAAGCTCAAGAGTATCACGCTGTCGCGCACTGTTACCGGCAAGCACTACGCCGCGCTGCTGTTTGAAACCGAGCAGGAAGCACCGGCTCCGCTCAAGGCAGTCGATACAGCCGGCGTTGTCGGCCTCGACATGGGGCTTTCTCACCTCGCCATTGACTCAAACGGTCATAAAACGGCCAACCCGCGCTTTCTCAAGCAGGCGCAGAAAAACCTCAAGCGCAAGCAACAGGCGTTGTCGCGCAAGCAAAAAGGCAGCGCCAGGCGGGCCAAGGCCCGCCTGCTCGTCGCCAAAGCTCACGAGCGTGTGGTGAATGCCCGCAAGGATTTCCAGCACAAACTGTCTCGGCAGATCGTTGACGACAACCAAGCGGTGATCGTCGAGACGCTGAAAGTCCGGAACATGATGAAAAATACCAGGCTCGCCAGGCATATTGGCGATGCGTCCTGGCATGCCTTGATGGCAAAGCTGGCGTACAAGACAGAGGAAAAGGGAAAGCACCTGGTCAAACTTGACCCGTGGTTTGCCAGTTCCAAGACCTGTCACGCATGCCAGCACAAAATGGACAGCATGACGTTAAGCGTTCGATCCTGGGCGTGCCCCGCCTGTCATACACGCCATGATCGGGATATTAACGCCGCGCTGAATATCAAGCATCAAGGCATCCTGCAGTTAAAGACGGAAGGGCTGTCCGTCTCTGCCCATTGAGGCTCGCGTAAAGCCGGCACGTTGTCGGTAGCAGCCGTTGAAGTGGGAAGCCCCACCCGTGGCGCGTTAGCGCTTAGGGCGGGGAGCAGTCACAGCTGCCCGGCAAAACGCTGCAGGACGTGGACTTTCGCAGTATGTTCAATGCCGGCGTGGTGGGCATACGTCGAGGGGAACGACGGCTGGAAGGCCAGCTCGGGCAGATACCGCTACGCGTGGGAGATTGTTTGCTGCTGGCTGTTGGGACGGACTTTCGTCAGCACCGTAATCTGGACCGAAACTTTCACCTGCTCAGCGGCAGTTTTACTCGGCCGCGGCTGAAGCCATGGCAAAGCGCCGGGGCGTTGGCCGGGTTTGGGGCGGTGATCGCCAGCGCCAGTCTGGGGGTGGTGCCGCTCTTTCACGGCTTGCTGGTCCTGCTGGCCGGGCTGTTGGCGACGCGGATTCTCACCGTGGACGAGCTGCGCCGTCGCTTTCCGTTTTCCCTGTGGCTGATTATCGGCTCGGCGTTGGCGATGGCCCAGGCATTGGAACAGTCGGGCGCGGCCGCGCTGCTGGCCACGGGGATGCAGCATGCCTTCAGCGGCTACGGTATTTATGCCGCCTTTGCCGGGTGTTACCTGCTGACGCTGCTGCTGACCGAAACCGTCACCAACAATGCCGCCGCTGCGTTGGCTTTCCCCGTGGCCTGGAGTACGGCTCAGGCCTTCGGTGCCGACCCGCTGCCGTTCGTCATGGCCGTGGCCTACGGGGCCAGCGCCTGCTTTTTAATCCCGTTCGGCTACCAAACGCATTTGATGGTGTATTCCTCCGGGCGCTACCGCATCAGGGACTTTCTCAAAATCGGCCTGCCGGTCAGCCTGGCCTATTCGGCGGGTGTGCTGCTTCTCACGCCGTTGGTGTTTCCCTTTTAATAGGCGCTGCTGGGAAACCAGACGGCTTACGCGCTTGAGTATGCCCAAAGCCGCAGGCACGCCCTGCCCGCCGCGCAAGGCGCTTTGGGAAGGGGGCCCGGGTCGCCCCGAGAACGCTCCTGCTTCAGCACGCTTTCACCGGACCGTGGCAATCAGGCCACGGCCCCGATCCCGTCGCCCCACAGGCTACCCCCGCCAGAGGCACGTCATGTCCGCCCGGGCCATGTTTCCGAAAATCTCTTTTAGGTGGATTAGTCGGAGGAGCTGCCGGCGGTGTTAGCGGCGCCAAACTCGGCGACGAGCTGGACAGCAAGGTGCTGGATAATTACGAGTGCCGGGCTTGTGGCCACGCCTTTACCCCGCAGGTGGAGTAAGGCGTTGACCGGCTGATTAATGCGTCGCCAGCTCCTGAAAAAACGCCGGGTTGTGCGAAATGGCGGCCAGTACCTTGGCGGCCAGTCCCGTCGGATTACGGCGACGCGCTTCCCAGCTTTTGATGGTATCCACGCTGGTTCCCATGGCATCAGCAAACGCGGCTTGGGAGACGTTCAGCTCCGCGCGGATCGCTTTGACATCGGCCACCTCGTGGCGCGTCACGCGAGAGGCCGACGCATTATGCTGCTGGATATCGATGGCTTCGTTCAGCGATGTCTGGAGTTCGTTGAAAATGCTCATGGCGTCACCTCTCCCTTCAGGGTTTGAGTCAGGGCTTTCAATGTGACCTTCTCGCTGGCGGTCAGGCTGTCTTTCGTGCTTTTGGGGTAGGCGAGTATCAGATAAATCACGTCGGCTGTCGCCAGAAAGTAAATCACCCGTGCGCCGCCTTGCTTGCCTTGTGATCCTAGGGCCATGCGTATCTTGCGTAGCCCGCCGGTGCCCTGGATGAGATCCCCCTTGTCCGGCTGAGCGATCAGCCCACGCTGAAGCTCTTTCAGCTCGTCATCGGTGGCCATTGCCAGAATTTGCCGAGTAAACGTCGGGGTTTCAATGAACTCGATGGCATGGGTCACCTTCAATGTTTCCTATCGTTGAAGCATTAAAGTGTACAGGGTACACTATAAGCACGAATGCTGTCGATGAATGCGTTGACCCGTAACCGGTCATTTCGGCGCGTCATTCCCTGATGTTGCCTGATCCCCTACGCTCGTCCCGTCATTCATCGACGGAGCATCCATCCTCATGACGTCACAACGCTCTCCCCGTTACCCTGCCGAGCAGTGGCAGGCCTGGATCGATGAGCAGGCTGCCAGCGGCCTATCGCAGCGCGTGTTCTGCCAACGCAGGGGTCTGTCAAAAAGCTCGTTCTATCTCTGGAAACCGCCAAGCGGTTGAAGGACGGCGCAACGCGCAAGGACACCAAGGTCGCGCTGACGCGCCTGCTGTTTGAGCGGGGGTATGAACGTGAGGACATCGTGCGTCTTTTTAACATCATCGACTGGATGATACAGCTGCCGTACGGGTTGGAACCGATATTTTCTCATGAGGTCGATGAGATACAGGAGGAGAAGAAAATGGCTTATGTGAATACGTTGGAGCGCCAGGCGTTGGCTAAAGAACGTCAGGTAGGTGAAGTCAAAGGCGAGGCCAAGCTGCTGAAAAAAATGATTATTTCCAAGTATGGCGACTGTCCCGAGTGGGTACAGGAAAAGCTGAACGAGGCTGATTCAGAACAGTTGGGCGCTTGGGGGCAGAAGATCTTTCAAGCCAGCACGCTGGAAAGCCTGCTGTTATGAGCCGCATCCGCGAACTCAGCGCGGACGAAGAACCCCGCCGCCTGGCATTCGCGCACTGACACTCCCCGCCCGCCGCGCACCGCGCTTTGGGCGAGGGTTCCCGGGTCACCCCGAGAACCTTCCTGCTTCAACACGCCTTCACTGGACCGTGGCGATTAGGCCACAGCCCCGATCCAGTCGCCCCACAGGCCATCCCCGCCAGAGGCACGTCATGTCCGCCAGGGCTATGTTTCCGAAGATCTCCTTTCGATGCCTCCCGCGCTGTACCCAACCGAGTCAACGTCAGCGCGAGGCAGCGCCACCTTGTCCCCCTTGCTTCTCCCGGATATGAGCCTGCAGCTGGAAAGCCAGCTGCTGCGTTGCCTCGGTGGGTCGCCCGGGGCTGCGATGAAGTGAAATCTCCGCGAACGGAAGCGTCGGCAATCCCTCTTCGCGGCCCAGCCGACGTAGCCCCGTCCCCAGCATGGAGGGGGTGAGCACCGTCACGGCAAGCCCCGCCCGAACGGCGACGGTGAGCCCCGACAGGCTGGGGCTGGCGTAGGCAATCCGCCAGGGCATCCCGGCCGCATCCAGCGCGGCAATGGCCCGATCACGAAAGATGCACACCCCCTGCCGGGAAACGGCGAGCGGCAAGGGGAAGCGGTAGTGGGTGTCGTGGCCGGTAGCTCCCGCCCACACCATGGGCTCGCGACACAGGACTTCGCCCCCCGGGCTGCTGGGCTGGCGGGTGGTGATCGCCAGATCGAGGGCCCCTGCTCTGATCTTCTGCACCAGTTCGACGCTCAGATCGCAGTGGACTTCCAGTTCAACGCCGGGGAAGCGTGCCTCGAAGGCCGACAGCGCTTCAGGCAGGTAGATGACATAGTCGTCGGGGATACCCAGGCGAACCACGCCGGCAAGCCGCTGCTCCTGCACATCCTGCCAGGCCAGGGCATTCTGGCGCAGCATCTGCCGCGCATGGATCAGCAGACGTTCGCCGGCCGGCGTCGGAACGGCCGCCTTTTGCCCTCGCTGCAGCAGCTGGCAGCCGAGGTCCGTTTCCAGACGACTCAGGTGAGCGCTGACGGTGGATTGCGCCAGATGAAGCGGCTCGGCCGCCACGGTGAAGCCACCCTTGTCCACCACGCTGACGAATGTCTTGAGCAGGACAAGATCCAGTGGCCTGTGATCGCTGGGATTTGTTATCACGTTTCCCGATGACCTCATCATAAGACTTCGTTTCCATGATACCGGTGGCGTTGAGAAAATAAACGCCACAAAGGCATTCATGGATCATCGAAGAGGAGAAGGGAGACATGCAAAAGTCATCATCCATGGGGTTTTTCGCTGGGCTCGTGACGGTGGCGCTCTGGGCGAGCCTGCCACTCTTGCGCGAGCTGGTGCAGCTGCCTCCCATGCTGACAGCTGCTGTCGCCATGCTGGCGGCCGCCGGCATGGCCCAGGGCTTGGAACGCTTTCGTGAGCCAGGGCAGAGGCCAGCACCGGTTGGTAGCGGGAGGTTCTGGTTGATGGGCGTTGGCGGGCTCACGGGCGCGCTCTACTTCTACTTTCTGGCGCTGAGCGAGGGCGACCCCGCCAAGGTGACCCTGGTGACGTATACCTGGCCGGTGGGGTTCATGCTCGTTGCCGACCGGCTGGCAGGGCGCGGCTTGCGCATCGAGACGCTGCTGGGCGCGCTGGTGGCATTCTCGGGGTTGGTACCCCTGATTCTGACGGCCAGTGAAAGCGTTCCCACCCCGCCGCTCGCCTATGCGGCGGGGGTGGCGGCCGGGCTGTCGTGGATCGTCTTCTCCCTCTACTTGAAGGCGGATAGCCAGTCACGCCCGACCGACTACAAGCGCCTGTTCGGCGGTGTCGCCGTCATCGCGCTGTGCCTGCACCTGCTTTTTGAGCCCTCTGTCGGGAAGAGCACCGTCGAGGACTGGTTGATGGCGTCGGTCATCGGCGTGGGGCCGTATGGGGTGGCCTTCATGACCTGGGGGTTTGCGTTGAAACGCTGCTCGACCACCGTGCTGGGTATCCTGACCTACCTGGTGCCGGTGCTTTCCTCGCTGTTCGTCGTTGCGCTGGGCTGGGCCCCGTTGAGCGCCCCGCTGATGGTGGCGGTGGCGGCCATCTTTGTTAGCGGGGCCATTACCCAGACTGCCTTGCCGCGTCCATTCTTCGCCCCTGAAAGGCGTAGGGCGGTAGGCCGCGCACCTTCCGCGAACCAGGCGCGTGATGCCTTCCCGGCGATCCCCATGCCCGCCATGCCGCCGCTGGGCTTGTTAACGTGGTCCCGTCACCTTATAACGGCCAGATCATGGGCGAAGGCCCGGCAGCGCTTGTAGTGGTCAAGTGTTTTTGGCCATGGCCTTTTGAGCATTCCAGTGCACATGCGTCTACCTCACGGCCTTCGAGGACGGCCATCACTTGAAGCAGTCGCTCAGCCGATACTTCCGGCATTACAACCGGACTCGGTATCATCAAGGCCTTGATTATCACACACCGAATCAGGTGCACTACCAACAGCTCACGACCCTGGCAGCTTGAGCCGGGAACACAGCTGGATCAGAGCTTAATGGCGCCTCCAAGCTGTCCAACTGATTGGGTCCACCTCACGGTGTTCTGGTCAAGTCGTAGCGGACACTTTTATTAAGCTGCTTCCGCGATTTTCTCGATCTCCCTCGGCGCGTGGTAGCCAAGGGTCGAGTGGAGCCGGCAGCTGTTGTACTCCATCTCGATGTAGGTCACGACGTCGCGCCTCGCTGACTGGCGGGTCCAGTACCGCTGTCCCTCCAGCCATTCACTCTTTAGAGAGCCGAAGAAGCGCTCCATGACCGCATTGTCCCAACAGTTCCCCTTCCGGCTCATGGAGGCCTGGAACCCGTGCTTTGCCAGTCGTTCGCGATACGCACGAGAGGCATACTGGCTGCCACGATCCGAGTGGTGGAGCACTCCCCGGGGAGGCCGTCGGCGGCCAATGGCCATCTCCAGGGCGTCCAGGGTGAGTGATGTCTTCATATGGTCGGCCATGGCCCAGCCGATGACCTGTCGGTCGTAGAGGTCCAGCACGGCCGCCAGGTACAACCAGCCTTCCAGAGTCCAGATGGCAGTGATGTCGGCCACCCACGCCTGATTGGGCTCAGGCACCATGAACTGCCGCTTGAGCAGGTTGGGAGCCACTGGCAGCCCGTGGTCGCTGTCCGTCGTATGCCGGTAGCGGCGACGCTGTCGGCAGGCGACACCGGCTTCCTGCATCAGGCTACGCGCCTGATAACGACCGATCGTGTGACCTCTGCGATGGAGTTCCTTGGCCATTCGCCGGCTCCCATAGCTACCACGTTTCTGCTCATGGATGTCCTTGACCTCCCGGTGCAGGCACTGGCGCTGCTCATCGGGTTCACGCTGACGCCAGGCATAGAAGCCACTGCGGCTGACGTCCATGACACGGCACAGCACCGCCACTGGGAAGGAGGCCTTCTCCGACTCGATGAACTGGTATCTCAGCTCGACTCTCTCGCGAAGAAGGCCGTGGCCTTTTTTAAAACCTCCTTTTCAATCCGCAACTTACGAACTTCTTCGCGAAGTTTCTTGATCTCGGCATCCCGCTCATCTGCCTGGCCGTCAGTCACACCATCCTCCCGGTCACGTTGCTGGCGACACCAGCGATCCAGCAGGCTGCGATCGATATCCAGCCGCCTGGCAGCCTCGGAGATGGCATAACCCTCTCCTCGAACCATGTTGACCGCCTCAGCTTTGAATTCGTCAGAGTACCGACGTCGCGTCTTCTTGGTCATGAACACCTCCAATGCCTCCAGTATGAGGCTTACCGGGGTGTCCGCTCCAATTAGACCAGTTCAAGCCCATGTCGAGGCCGACGACGCTTGAGGCGTCGAGGTCTTGCAGACGTTCCGGGGCGTCCTGCCCCGTTTCAAACAGCAGCGCGGCGTAGTGCTTGCCGGTGACGGTGCGAGACAGCGCGATGCTCTTGAGCTTGCCGTCCATAGGGCGGTGAATACGCGCCTTCATGGCTTTAATCTTCGGCACCTTGATCCAGTTGTCGCCGCTTTTAACGCCGACGCAGTGGTAACTCGACTGCCGACCTCGCTTGCTTTTGAAGCGCGGGTAACCGGCTTTTTGTTTGGGGTCAAAGAAACGCTGGAACGCCTGGTCGAGATGGAGGCACGCCTGTTGAAGGGCAATGGAATCCGCCTCTTTCAACCAGCCGTACTTTCGAGACTTTTTCGCCACGGGCAATAGTTTCTTGATGTCATGTTTGGCATTCAATGACTGGCCGTGACGCTTATAGCGATGGGACATGATGCGAAGGCCGGTATTGTACACAAAGCGCACCGAACCGAACTGGCGGTTCAGTAAATCCGCCTGTTCGGTGGTGGGGTAAATACGTACTTTGATGGCCTTCAGCATGTCAGTGCTCACTGCTACAATGCCTATAAATTAAGGTATAAAACGGAGAAAAGCAAGTGAGTGTACCAGAAGGCTACCGACCAGGTAGGCACAGCGTCACGCGGCTGGTTGTTCACCTCATCTTCACAACGAAGTATCGCCGCAAGGTGTTCGACGGCTACATGATCGGCCAGCTTCGGGAGGCGTTTGAGTCTGCTTGTGAAAAGCTCGACTGCCGCATCCTTGAGTTCGATGGCGAGCAAGATCACGTCCATTTGCTCGTGGAATATCCGCCGAAGCTGTCGATCAGCGTACTGGTCAACAACTTGAAGTCCACGTCGTCTCGACGCGTGCGTTATCTGAATACGCATATCCCGCGTTTGAGCAAAAACGCCGCGCTGTGGTCGCGGTCGTATTTCGCCTGTAGTGCAGGCGGCGCCACTATCGAGACGCTTAAAGCCTATGTTCAGGGGCAGAAAACACCAGAATAGAACTGCTTCGCAGTTCCCGCTTGTATCTCCGCCCGCATTGGGGCGGAGGTTTACGCGGATTTTTGCTAACCTTCGTACACAGCCGCAGTGCTTAATTCGAACGCCACAAGGAGCCAGGGATGCCAGCGAATGAAAGCACAGGAAGCATGTACAGCCTGCAAGCTATGCTCTCTCGAATAGATCGAGATAAAGCGCGGATCGATAGCCATAGGCCGTTGCCTAAACACACTGCTGCTTCCCTGCGCGAACACTTGGCTCTGGAATGGACGTACAACTCCAACGGCATTGAGGGCAACACCCTTACGCTACGTGAAACGAAAGTGGTGCTGGAGGGGATCACCGTCGGCGGCAAGACGATGCGTGAGCACCTCGAAGCCATCAACCACCGGGATGCGATTGAGTTTCTTGAAATGCTGGTCGCAGAGCCCACGCCAATCTCTGAGCGTGATATCAAGGATCTGCACGCGTTGGTGCTGCGGGGCATAGATAGTGACGAAGCGGGCCGATATCGCCGTGAAAACGTCCGTATTACGGGCGCCAGCACCACCCCGCCTGACTTTCTGCATGTCGAGGAGGCGATACAGCGACTGCTATCCTGGACGCATAGCCAAACGGGATACCATCCCGTACGCCATATAGCGGAGCTACATACTCGATTTGTCGAGATTCACCCCTTCATAGACGGCAATGGCCGAACGGGACGCTTGCTCATGAATTGCGAGTTAATGAAAGCAGGCTATCCTCCGTCCATCATTCGCGTAAATGAACGGCTCGACTATTACGACGCGCTGGATACCGCCTGTACCACCGGTGATTATGACGCCATCGCTCGATTGGTTGGACAGGGGGTCGAGCGAAGTATGGCGGCTTACTTGGAGCTTCTGGAGCCGCCACAACCAAACCCTTCATGTCAGCCACCTCTGCCTAAAGGCAGAGGTGGCTGACGATCCAGTCTGCAAAGTAGGGATCTTCTAGTTCGTAGTATGGAAGAGCGTGATGTCGAGTATCTGAGCCGACTGCGCAGCAATAAACCTCTTCAGACGCTGGCAGCACCTTATCTCAAATGGCCACCCGGTCGTCTCCCGGAGCAGCACCGTGAATGGTGCCATGATCTTGAATACCTGGCCGACAAATGGCTCCAGCCAACGCTGTGTCGTGCTGGTGGTTCAGGAGTGCTCCGACGACCTGTTGCTCCACGCCTTCTTCCTGGTCCCTAACCTGAGTCGGTGCCATGGCCACCGAATAAGGTGCTGTCGCTATATCACAGGCTTGGCAGCGCCGGGGCGCACATGGGCGAGGTTAAATCGGCGCTTGATCTTCATCGCTCGTCGACCGATCGCGGTGCTTCCACGATGCAGGATGTCATGGATCGAAACGAAGCCAGCCTGCTGCTGAGCCTTTATGCTTATCAGATGCTGCATGGCCTGCGCTGTCTGCTGGAACAGCTCGGCAGGGCTGAAGCATGATACGGATGCGTGAGCAGGTCCTCAAGGTGGCCGCTACGCTGATCCTGCACGCCCGACGTATCACCATTCGCCTTGGCGCTGGCTGGCCAGCGAATAGAGCCATTACAGGAAGGCGTCCACGGCGATAATTTTTCATCCATGGGGCCTCCTGTGTTGTCCTCTTCTAGTAAAGCCTTGATTATAAAGGAAAAAACCGCCATTCGTGTTTTCAAGATGCTCTCATGAATAAATGTAGTTGAAGGGGTTGACAAGAAAGGAGGAGGTAAGTAGTTTCTGAAAGGTAACTCGCTAATAGAAAGCTTCGGCCGCTATTAGCCTAGCTGCGTC
The DNA here is from genome assembly GCF_055379665.1 of Halomonas cibimaris. NCBI lineage: Bacteria > Pseudomonadati > Pseudomonadota > Gammaproteobacteria > Oceanospirillales > Halomonadaceae > Halomonas > Halomonas cibimaris. The sequence continues at coordinate 920,465 of NZ_AP043828.1, read as the reverse complement.
AAGTACAGCTGATGTAACTATGTTTTCAATGTTGCGTAATGCAGCGTGAACTCATGCCTAAATTGCCCAATCTAGCTCAGAAAAATGGCTAATTGGCGCGTCAATATAGTTGTGTCTGTAGCAAATGAACATCATGTTGCGGCTCAACTGCACTGAAATATATGTCTTGCAGCGTTCTGCCTGCACTCATATGCATTGAATCGACGTTTTTGAACGGACGAATCCGTTCAGCGTAACGTTGATTTATTGAATTAGCTCAATGCACACGAAAAGCATGATTGCAAAAGCAATGCGCTTCTGCAGTCAATGCTTTTTTGCGTCTGTGTTTTGCTCAAGTCTAAACGCTTCTCGCAAGCGAGACTGTTTATAAATATAAACTTATATACTTGTTTTGGTTTATATCAAAACAGCGGGGAAGTCTTTTTTAATATTTCAGTGTAGGGCAGAGCAGCATGAGTCATAAAGTTACAATTCAGGTTTTGCCGGGTATTAGTTGTTTTATCACGGTTCAGCAGATTGAAAGGTCAGTGCATGAGCTGCTGAACACATCCGACTTACTGACTAACAAAAGTCTTACAAATGTTCGGCTTAGTCATCCGCCCATCGCTATGTTAAAAGAAGGGGGTGGTGAGCAGCTTCTGAACAAAAGTTCGCTGATTCATCAGGTGAAGTGTTATAAAGGTGTTAATAAAAAAGCAGTAATGCCTCATAGTTTGATGACATATGCTATTGATCCTGAAGAGTACGATAAAGAAGAAGTCGTTTTATATCAGTTTTTGTTTTCTCAGCTAGAGCTCCTGGGTTATCAAAAAAAGATAGGAAAAAATATGCTTTGGGAAACGGTGATGCGGAAGATAGAAAGTGATAGCTACTTAAAAAGTATTATTGAAGACAAGCTTTTTGATGGAGAGTCGTTGGCTCCGCGGCATTACCAGAGCTTATTTTCTCCGCTGTGCTTGAGCCCAAGTTCTATTAATCATAAGGTTTCAGATGTCCGGTATGGAAAATCAGTGGAGAACGGAAAAGACAGCAAAGGAGCATCAGTGGATCCCGGCTTATTCATGAGGCTGGCTTGAAAATAAAGATGGCGAGGGGTTTCTCTTGTAGAATCAGGATGTTCCAGCCAGAACTTGATTCAAGAGGACCTCTCGCCATGGGTGAAAGATTATCGTCGTGGACGCCTTCCTGCAATGGTTCTGTTCGGGCCGAGCTAAGCGGCCACCGCACCACCAGCGACAGCGGCGCCTTGCTGCTGCGTGAAGCCCTCGACAACAGCGGTGTTATCCAGGCGCTGGAAGAAAGCCTGGTCGACCGGCGTGATCCACTGCGTATTCGTCATTCCCTGGCCAGCCAGCTGCGAACCGTCGTGTTGCAGCGCGCCATGGGGTGGATCGACCTGGACGATACCGACACGCTGCGTCACGATCCGCTCTGGCAGCTGGCGTGCAGCGATGCACGCGGAATGACGCCTCTGGCACAGGACCGTCCGTCGCAGGCGACGCTGTCGCGGCTGCTGGCGTGCCTTGGGAGTCATGACAACATCGATACCGTGCATGAAGGCCTGTTGCGCCTGGCGATCTGGCGCCTGGCATCGCTGAACCACGGCGAGCAGCCCGATAACCTGACGCTGGACATCGACGGCCTGCCGATCGAGGTCCATGGTCGTCAGGGCGGGTCGGCCTTTCACGGGCTGTACGGCACACGCATTTATTCGCCGCTGGTGGCCTCGCTGGCCGAAACCGGTGACATGGTCGGCGGCCTGCTGCGCGAGGGTAACGCGGGCCCTGCCGAGAACGCCGATACCTGGATCCCTCACCTGGTACGGCGCCTCAATGAAGGCACCGGTGCGACAGTGACAGTGCGTATCGATGCCGGGTTTACCGGCAACGATACGCTGCTGGCCATGGAAGAGCGTGATATCGCGTACCTGGGCCGGCTGCGCAGCAACAACACCCTTCAGACGCTGGCGGCGCCGTATCTCAAGCGGCCGCCCGGCCGACCCCCGGACCAGCCCCGGGAATGGTGCCATGACCTTGAATACCGGGCCGACAGCTGGCCCGCGCCACGGCGCGTCGTGCTGGTGGTTCAGGAACGCCCCGATGACCTGTTGCTCCACGCTTTTTTCCTGGTGACCAACCTGAGTCGGTACCACTGGCCGCCGGAAAAGGTGTTATCGCTGTACCGCAAGCGCGGCAGCGCCGAGGCGCACATGGGCGAGGTCAAGTCGGCGCTGGATGTCCACCTCTCGTCGACGGATCGCGGCGCCTCTACCGAGCAGAACGTGATGGATCGCAACGAGGCGAGTCTTCTGCTGAGCCTTTACGCCTATCAGGTGCTGCATGGTCTGCGTTGCGTGCTGGAACGGCAAACCCGACAGGGCTGGAGCCTGATCCGGATGCGAGAGCAGGTCCTCAAGGTGGCCGCCACCCTGATCCTCCACGCCCGACGTATCACGGTCCACCTCGGCGCCGCAGCCGATAAATGGTGGCCGACTCTGCTGAAAGGGCTACCAAAACTGACGGCGTTGCGCTGACGCCTCAGCGGTCGCATAAGCAAGAGAGTGAGACGCCGGTCCTGTCGATGACCGGCGGTTCCGGCTGGCCGGATGACCGACGACAAGGCAGGGAAGGGGCTGAATAACGGCGATAACAGCCGGACAGAGCGTCACCGGAAGACGATGCCGTCTCGAAATCGGCGTTCGGCGACGAGCTACCGGCTCCCCGGGGCTTCAGGATGCCCAATCAGCGTTCCGGTGAATAAGCCGGGCTCAGGTTGGTCACCAGGAAAAAAGCGTGGAGCAACAGGTCATCGGGGCGTTCCTGAACCACCAGCACGACGCGCCGTGGCGCGGGCCAGCTGTCGGCCCGGTATTCAAGGTCATGGCACCATTCCCGGGGCTGGTCCGGGGGTCGGCCGGGCGGCCGCTTGAGATACGGCGCCGCCAGCGTCTGAAGGGTGTTGTTGCTGCGCAGCCGGCCCAGGTACGCGATATCACGCTCTTCCATGGCCAGCAGCGTATCGTTGCCGGTAAACCCGGCATCGATACGCACTGTCACTGTCGCACCGGTGCCTTCATTGAGGCGCCGTACCAGGTGAGGGATCCAGGTATCGGCGTTCTCGGCAGGGCCCGCGTTACCCTCGCGCAGCAGGCCGCCGACCATGTCACCGGTTTCGGCCAGCGAGGCCACCAGCGGCGAATAAATGCGTGTGCCGTACAGCCCGTGAAAGGCCGACCCGCCCTGACGACCATGGACCTCGATCGGCAGGCCGTCGATGTCCAGCGTCAGGTTATCGGGCTGCTCGCCGTGGTTCAGCGATGCCAGGCGCCAGATCGCCAGGCGCAACAGGCCTTCATGCACGGTATCGATGTTGTCATGACTCCCAAGGCACGCCAGCAGCCGCGACAGCGTCGCCTGCGACGGACGGTCCTGTGCCAGAGGCGTCATTCCGCGTGCATCGCTGCACGCCAGCTGCCAGAGCGGATCGTGACGCAGCGTGTCGGTATCGTCCAGGTCGATCCACCCCATGGCGCGCTGCAACACGACGGTTCGCAGCTGGCTGGCCAGGGAATGACGAATACGCAGTGGATCACGCCGGTCGACCAGGCTTTCTTCCAGCGCCTGGATAACACCGCTGTTGTCGAGGGCTTCACGCAGCAGCAAGGCGCCGCTGTCGCTGGTGGTGCGGTGGCCGCTTAGCTCGGCCCGAACAGAACCATTGCAGGAAGGCGTCCACGACGATAATCTTTCACCCATGGCGAGAGGTCCTCTTGAATCAAGTTCTGGCTGGAACATCCTGATTCTACAAGAGAAACCCCTCGCCATCTTTATTTTCAAGCCAGCCTCATGAATAAGCCGGGTTTACGCCTATCAGGTGCTGCATGGTCTGCGTTGCGTGCTGGAACGGCAAACCCGACAGGGCTGGAGCCTGATCCGGATGCGAGAGCAGGTCCTCAAGGTGGCCGCCACCCTGATCCTCCACGCCCGACGTATCACGGTCCACCTCGGCGCCGCAGCCGATAAATGGTGGCCGACTCTGCTGAAAGGGCTACCAAAACTGACGGCGTTGCGCTGACGCCTCAGCGGTCGCATAAGCAAGAGAGTGAGACGCCGGTCCTGTCGATGACCGGCGGTTCCGGCTGGCCGGATGACCGACGACAAGGCAGGGAAGGGGCTGAATAACGGCGATAACAGCCGGACAGAGCGTCACCGGAAGACGATGCCGTCTCGAAATCGGCGTTCGGCGACGAGCTACCGGCTCCCCGGGGCTTCAGGATGCCCAATCAGCGTTCCGGTGAATAAGCCGGGTGGATAAGAAGAGCTGTTATGATAGTGTTGTAGAAGAAAAAGAAAACAAAAAAGTTGATGATGAGGCGTCGGGTGATAATGAGGTGTGTGCTACACTTAAGAGTGACGCTGATCATAGTAAAGTGAAAGCTGAGAAGCATCAAACGGCACAGCTTTTTGATACACTTCAAAAGGATTTAGAGTAGCATGTCTGATGAGATTTTTTATCCAGGCGAGATTTATGATCAGTGGAAAGAAGCTATTGATCAATCTGGCCTTCCTACGCATGATGAAAAAGCCATCATGCAAGTGGTTCGTTATGTTCAACCACCTCTTAGTATTAAATCGCTAAAAAACGCCGTTGAGGTTTTTGGATGGGATCATGATGATCTTGATTTGAAAGGTGCCATCCAAAATCTTTCATCGAATGAAAATATCCCATTTGAGCGTCCCAGAAAAATTGGGTCGTTATACCCCGTGTTTTTTGCGATGACCAACCCCAGGTTTCTGGGCACTGCTGGCGATCATAAGTATTCTCTTGGGCGTCAGCTGATTAATGATTGGTTTTCAGATTTAACGACGGGACTTAATACGTCTCGACACAATTTTTATAGTCATGTGCTTGCTGTTCGACATGTTTTAATGGCAGTCATCGGAGCTGATTATCAAGCTGATAAGGAAGCAGAAAAACCTGATAAGTTCTTTTATTCCGCTATCCGAAGTGATGCCTTATATAGTCAAAGACGGCAACTTGATCGGTCTTATCAAATTTTTACTGAAATTTATCAGGATGAACTCAGCCCTGGGGAGTTGATCCGTCGCTCGCCTGGAGGACGACGGGGCGGTGCTCAGAAAAAGCGCGAAAAAACAGATGATTGGCATGATGTGAGAGTTAAAAAATTGGCCAGCGTGTCTCCGCCGAAACGTACCCGTGTATCTCAGCCGCCTGATCCAGACAAAAATCAAAAAGCCGATGAGCTCGCAGATACAGAAGCGACTGTCCTGGGTTTTCATCCTATCAGCACATCTACAGCTGCTGACAATGCAGAAGAAAATGAGCAGCCAGTTCTGCAACGAAAAACCTCTTCAGCATTGACGCCCAGCGATGATCGAAAAATAGTTCAACGCTGGATCAATAGCGCGGCGACTGCTTCTTTATCTACCGTGAATGATTTGTCGCGTCTCACTCCTGAAAAAGTAAAGGAGTCCCTCGCAGTATCATTAAAACCGATTGAATATGCTCTAGCTGTTTTATTGTTAACTACCGGCATGCCGGTTAAGCGCATAATAACGCTTGAGACGCTTTCGGAAGATGATGTAGATATTGCCGCGATCACTAAAGACCACCCAATCTTTTTTCCTGAGACCAATGAGCTGTGGTATCGATTGCTCGATGGCCCAGGTGCTAACAAATCCAACAAAGATAAATATTGTCAATGGGTAATTCTGAAGTTGCCTGATATTTTAGCGACGGCTCTTTCAGATCCCGAACCAAGTCAACATGATCGTCCTTTCCGAGGGGTTCTCGGTGAACTGAACCGTAAATTGAAAAATAACTTTCGAAGGCATGCAGGCATTATCCCAACGGCAAACAGACTTAGAGCCACCAGCTGGCTATGGCGTCGTCCCCATGCGCGTGACGATGTCGCCGCTGAAATGCTAACGGGACAGTTCGGCTTAACGCTGTCGGCGCCGGCGGCCTACCGCAGTATACCACGCACCGAAGTTCAGCATGTTTTTACTCATACAATAAAAAGTTTGGGCATCATTTATACTGACACGAAGCCGAATAGCACTGAAGTTAAAGCGGATAGCAATAGCGATGGTAATACAGTAGGGTCTGCCGTAGCACAACCGCCATGCGCATTTTTGCCATTATTCGCAGAACTGCGAGAAGCCATGGGTTTGCCTATTGATGAGCTCGCGATGTGGTGGAGCGGTCAAGAATTTCCGCGTCGAAGCCTTATAGCTCTTTACCAATATGTCGCGGCATACCATCTGCTGGCTTGGCAATTATCTACGGGTGCGCGACCGATTGGCCCCGAGAGTCAAAATACTTTTTCCGGGAAATGGCAATGGCTTCATGATAAAAACTCAGCTCGCGGCGTAGAATCACGTGTGATTCCATTGCTGACAGATATTAAAAACGCGTTGTTTAAACTTCAGTGTTGGACTGATGCTTTGTTGCGTCAGTTACGTGATGAAGATATCACGGTCGAAGATCGTCGCACCAGCGATCGTAACACGCCGGATTGGCTAGAAGAGAAGGGGCGTAGCCGCCGACTAATATTGCGTGATATGTGCTGGTCCGACCTACAATCATTACCGCTGACGACTACGAAAGATCTAGCTGATAACGTAGCCCGACATTCGCTTGCCAGCTGGCTGCGAGAGAGGGTTTCCGATGCAGAAGTTGATGCGCTGCTGGGCCATGCTAGCGATGGCCGCAGCCTGTCATCAGTACGTGCCGAAGCAACTATCAATCACGACGGTGGGCTACGCCGCCGGTTAAATAACTGGTTAAAGTTATGTGGTTATAAGTCCTTGAAGTGGGAGAAGTTGCCATGGCACGACTGAACGCAGTGCGCTTGATTGGGCAATGGCAGAATGAGAAACGCAGCATCGTGCAGCCGGTCAGCCTGCCCGATACCAAGTGGGTCCTCGAGGCTATTTTTGGTGATGTACCCGTCTCAAGCGTGGACTTGGATACTGCGTTTGTAGAAACGCTTGCTGACGGACTGTTTGAGTGGCGCCTGTCGGATAAACGTCCGATAACCCGAAAGCACGCGCGTAAACGTGTCAATCGAGTATTGCAGCAGCTCAATCAGATACCCGGTATGCAAGCGGTGCTGATACCTGAGCCGATCCCGACGCACCGCCCCACGCCTTGGCCGACAACGGCACGTTCACTCGACATTGGCGAACAGATGGTGCAGCTCGATAAAAATATACTCAGCTGGTGTCGCCGCACTGCCCAGCCAGATGCGTGGTTGCTCGTGTTGGCAATTCGGCTGATGACGCGATTTGGGATGGGGGAAACAACCGCTCTTGGAACGCTTGCGATGCTCACCCGTGAGCATATCAGTCAGCGATGGTGGGCGATTCCCGCCGCCCCCGGAGAGCAGTTAGCAGAGGGCGGCCATTATCAAATACGGCTGCCTGATGATGTTTGGGTGCCGCTACGCGCCGTGCTATCTCGAGAGGGCAACAAGCGACCTACCGGCTGGCTGCTATTTTCTCCCGAGGGGGCCCCGCTGGATTATCGTCAGCGAGTTAAACAGCTGCGTACGCGTCTCAAAACGGCGACGAAGCAATGCCTCAAAGAACGAGAGCAGAATGCCGACAGCGATAACTGGTGCCGCTTACGCACCTGGTCAACGTTGGTGAATGCCAGCCAGTATGTGCCGCTGCTACGCGGCATTCCGCCACTCTGGGCTCGCATGTTGCGACAGTATCCGCTACCCACCTGCACGCCAGTGCCGCTTTTGTCAGAAAGCGAAACCGCGCACTGGTACACGCCTGGCGAGCGGTACGGCCGGCTGCCTGATAGGCCTACAATTGCAAACGCTTCTGCTCCAGTGCCTGAGCTCGGACAGCAAACCCAACCGGCCGGTTTGGCATTGATTGATACGGATCATTTGCCGGTGGGCTGGGCGCGGCAAGCCAAGAATTTGCTGCGGCAGTTTTTGGCTGAAGTAGCAGAGATGGATACAAAAAAGGTCAGCGCTGCTCGATTTGAACCGCCTATGAAAGACAGACTGTTGCGGCATGAAAAAAAGCTGGTGAGGCTCATTGGCCATAGCGGCAGTTACCCGCAGTGGGTTTTGCATTTTCTCTATCATCAGCTGCGTACCAAGGGCAACAAGGTGGGTACAGCCCGGACCCAGCTTTCGCGACTCACACCGATCACGATGATGCTGCAAAACGCGATACTGGATCTGAGCGACTGGGATGACGATGTGGTGTTGGAACTGCAGGAGGCCGCGACGTCAGGCGCAAACTGGTCGGATGGTACTTTGGCGGCATTTTATAAAACGATGCGTCAGTTTATGGCGTTCTGTCAGCAATATGGTGCCCTGGAAGGCATTACTCTGCCTCGCAACGCCACCTCATCATTAGCGCCCAGCGTGCTGCGCACCAGGATCCTGTCACCGGATCACATGGAAACGGTGTGGAACAGCCTGGTCGATCATGTACCTGCCGGTGATCCGCGACAAATGATGGCGCTGGTTATTGCGCTTGGATTCTACGGCGGCCTTCGAGCCTCTGAAGTGTTATCACTCACGCTTAACAATGTTGTGATGCAAAATGGCGCAGGTGAGGGAGAGCATACATGCTGGATCGAGGTCGAAGGTGGGAAAACGTCAGCCGCCAGGCGTCGCGTTGCGCTCCACGTGATGGCACCGCCGTCTGTGATTGAGCAAATGAATACCTGGGTCAACAATAGAAGAAAAGAGTGCTCAGCTAGCCTGCTTGCTGACATAGCACTGTTTGGCCCTCGGCACTCGCCCGATGCCTTCGCCCGTGAATCCCTCATCACGCCTGTCATCGGCTGGATGCGTTATGTGCTGGGTGAGGATATCGATTTCCATGGCCTGCGCCACGCAGCGGTTTCATGGACGCTGCTTCGCTTATACGCAGCGCAAAAGCCGGCGTTCAAAGCGACATTACACCATCGGTACCACTGGATGTTTTGTGATACCGCACTGGACGCGACGCTAGCGCATTTCTGTGGTGCCGAGGGGGACGACACGCTGGCACGCGGTACCCAGTTGTTGCATGTTGCCAAATGGATCGGACATCGCGATGCCGGCACTTTGCTGCAACATTACGCTCATACGCTAGGGATAATACATAGCGACGTGTTAGCGCCGCAGGCACGCGCTTGATCGATCCTTGCCGGCAAGGCAGGAGTCAATACCAGCGGGGCTAACGCCCCGCACCACATTCTCCCCACACTTTGGTTGGTGTGGGTACCCTGTGGGGCGAAGGATGGAACACGCCAAACACGTTCAAGACAAATACATCTCAAGGAGTTAAGTATGGCCATACTGGTCACCGGCGGCGCGGGCTACATCGGCTCGCACATGGTGCTGACGCTATTGCAGGCAGAACACGACGTGGTCGTGCTCGACAATCTGGCTAACGCCAGCCGAGAGTCGCTACGCCGAGTGGCTGAGTTGGCCGGCAAAACGCCTACGTTCATTGAAGGCGATATCCGCGATCGTGACGCCTTGGACGCGCTGTTTGCTCAGCACGCCATCAGCGACGTGCTGCACTTTGCCGGGTTGAAAGCTGTGGGCGAAAGCGTCGCCGAGCCGCTTCGCTACTATGAGAATAACGTAGCGGGCACATTAACGCTGTGCCAGGCCATGGCAGCGGCTGGGATATACCGGCTGGTATTCAGCTCGTCGGCCACGGTGTATGGCGATGGCCATCCTATGCCAATTCACGAAGGCCTACCGACAGGGCAGCCCACCAATCCGTACGGCACCTCCAAACTGATGGTGGAAAACGTGCTGCGTGATTTGGCCCGCGCCGATGAGCGCTGGTCGATTGCACTTCTTCGCTACTTTAATCCGGTAGGCGCACACGAAAGCGGTCGCATCGGTGAAGACCCCAACGGCAAGCCCAACAACCTGGTGCCGTTTATCGCCCAGGTAGCAGTAGGGCGGCGCGAGGCGCTATCGATCTTTGGCAACGACTATCCCACACCGGACGGCACCGGCGTCCGCGACTATATCCACGTGATGGATCTCGTCGAAGGCCATCGGGCCGCCATGCAGGTGCTGGCAGGCCAGCAGGGCGTCGGCATCTGGAATCTGGGCACCGGTCGCGGCTATTCGGTGCTGGAAATGGTCGAGGCCTTTGAAAAAGCGTCAGGCCAGGCAGTGCCGTACCAAATTGAGTCGCGCCGTGAAGGCGATATTGCCGAGTGCTGGGCGGATCCGGCGCTGGCTAGCGAAGAGCTCGGCTGGCAGGCCGAACGCGGACTCAATGACATGCTGGCCGATACCTGGCGCTGGCAGCAGCAAAACCCGAACGGCTACGGCGCATAAGTGCATTAATATGTACGCGCTAGCCAAAAGTCTGGTGGCTCAACTGCTGATGCCCTTGCCCATCAGTCTGGGGCTATTAGTCGTGGGTCTGGTACTGCTGGGGCGCCGATGCCGGCGGTCGGGGCGGTCGTTCGCCATCATCGGGGTCGGCCTATTGGCACTGGCCAGCTGGGGGCCGGTGGCCGAGCGCCTGCTGATGCCACTCGAGACGCACTACCCGGCGCGCGACACCTTGCCCAGTGAACCAGGCATTGACGCAGTGGTAGTGCTGGGCGGTGGCTGGCGGCCGGAGGCACCCTGGTCGAGCACCGGGCGGCTGTATGACAGTTCCGCTGTGCGTCTGATGGAGGGCATACGACTGTGGCGCCAGGCGCCCGATTTGCCGTTGGTGGTAACCGGGGCCAGTCGCGACCCAGGTGAAGCGCCTATCGCTCAGGGCTACGCCGAAGTGGCCAGGGAACTGGGCGTGCATGAGGCGCAGCTACGCATACTCGACCAGCCAACAGACACGGGAGAGGAAGCTCGCGCAGTACACGACTTACTTGGTGATGGCGCCAGGGTCACCCTGGTGACGTCGGCTTCCCACATGCCGCGTGCAATGCGCCACTTTCAGCGGGCAGGGCTGGATCCGATTGCCGCGCCGACGCACTACCTGCTGGACAGCGGGCAGGAAAACTCCCTGGGATACTGGGTGCCTTCCGCCGGCCACCTGCGCAAAACCGAGCGTGCTATCTATGAGGCACTGGGCCTGCTGATGGTTAAAGCCGAGCATTGAAAGAGGCCGGATGCATACAGCCAGCCGGCCAAATGGACGATGCCACTACAGTAGCCAAAGTTGTCAGGGTAGCGAGGAGCTACAAGACTATGCGACTGGCGCAAACAGCAGCGCCAGATCGTCTTCGTCGAACAGTACCCCGCCATTCTGACGTTCCTCGCCGCCTTCCAGAATGGATGCTGCCAGGTCCGCCTTGCGAGACTGCAGATCCAGAATGCGCTCCTCAACGGAGCCTGCACAAACAAGCTTGTGGACGAATACCGGGTTTTTCTGCCCCATACGGTGCGCACGGCCGGTAGCCTGTGCCTCCACGGCGGGGTTCCACCAGGGATCGTAGTGAATCACGGTATCAGCAGCCGTGAGGTTCAGCCCGGTGCCGCCGGCTTTCAAGCTGATCAAAAACACGGGGATATCGCCCTGCTGAAATGACGCCACACGCGCTGTTCGGGCCTTGCCGGGTGTCTCACCGGTTAGCGTGGTGAATGCAATGCCATCCTTTTCCAGCGCTTCACCGATCAACGTCAGCATCTCGGTAAACTGGGAGAAAATCAGAATATGTCGGCCTTCCTCGACCAGCGGCGATACCAGCTCTCGCAGCCGTTGCAATTTGGCCGACTGCTGTACCTTGCGAGCGCTGTCCAACTTCACCAGCCGTGGATCGCAACATACCTGACGCAATTTGAGTAGTGCATCCAGCATCACGATGCCCGAGCCGGCCAGACCCCGCTCGGCGATGGCCTGCTGTACCCGCTGATGTTGGGCCAGGCGCAGGCTTTCATACAGCTCGCGCTGAGCGCCACTCAGCGTGATATCGTGACGTTGCTCGGTGATGTCGGGTAGCTCGGCCAACACTTGCTGCTTTCCACGACGCAACATCAACGGTGAAATACGTCGTGTCAGGCGTTCTCGCAACGTTACGTCGCCGTCTTTTTCGATGGGCGTACGAAAATGCCGCCCAAACCACTGCTGGGACCCCAGGGCCCCGGGGGCGACCACATCCAACTGTGCCCATAGCTCGCCCAGGTGGTTTTCCAGCGGTGTGCCGGTCATGGCCAGGGTGCGCTCGGCGTTAAGTTGGCGTACGGCGCGTGCCGATTGACTGGCAGCGTTTTTGATTGCCTGGGCTTCATCCAGTACCAACAGCCCGAAGTGGGTCTCCTGGAGGCGCTCCAGATCACGGTTGATCAAGGCATAGGTTGTGATCACCAGGTCGGCGTCGGCAAGCGCTTCATCAAATTGCCGCATACGCTTTGCCTTGCCGCTTTGCAGCGCTACCACTGTCAGTTCCGGGGCAAAATGGGCCGTCTCCGACCACCAGTTTCCTACCAGGCTGGTGGGGGCTACCACCAGCACGGGAGCTGTTAGCGTGCCGCGAGCGCGCTCATCGAGTATATGAGCCAGCACCTGTATGGTTTTGCCCAGCCCCATGTCATCCGCAAGAATGCCGCCTGTATCCAGTTCGGCCAGAAAGCGCATCCAGGCCACGCCGCGTGCCTGGTAGTCACGCAGCTCACCGGCAAAATCGGGAGGTTCTTCCACGGTCGTAGGCAGTTGGCGCAGCCTGTCGGCCAGGTCGGTCATGTGCTCACGGCCGGCCCAGCGTTCGTTTTCCGCCAGGGGCGCCATTTGCTCGGCCGCTGTGACGGGGAGGGGGACTGCGGCACCGGGATCATCCCGGTCATCCAGCCAGTCCAGAATCGGCGCCATCAATGAGCGCAGCCTGGTCAGCGGCAGTTCCAGCTGGCGATTGTCCGGCAACGCCAGAGTCCAGGTCGCGTCTTCCGGCTCATTTTCCTCGGGTTCCAGAGGAAAGTCCGAGCGCTGAAGCAGTTGGCGAAGAATGGGCAGCAGGTTGAGCCTTTCTCCCTCGACTTCAATATCCAATGCCAGATCGAACCAGCCGTTACCGGCCGGTTCCAGTTCGCCATGCCAGGCATCCGGGGATACCACGACCGGCTCTTCCGGAAAGTCAGGGTCAAACTCGATACGACAGCCGGCTTCACGCAGCTGATCGATCATGTCCCACCATTCATCGGGCGCCGCCAGGTGTGTGGACCACTCTTCGGCGCTGGTCGGTGGCGTGCCGTCTATTGGCAGCAGCAGGGTCCAGCCCGGTAGATTCAGATAATCGGGAAAGGCATCGTTTTTATACAGCTGCTCAAGGGGCACCATGCCGGAAGGCAGGCTCTGGATCAGCGCCACTTCCTTGTTGCCATCGCGCTGTACCGTCAGCTGCTTGCCGTCACGATACCCGGTGGCGGTGTCGCCTTCCTCGGGGGCTACATCGATGCCTGCGTAGTTAAACTGAATAATGGCAGCGCCCACGTGAACCCAATAGGGCAGTGCGTCACGTTGAGGGGAAAGCAATATGCCACGGTGCGTGCCGACCTGCCCCATGGCGATCGTCATGGTGGCTTTGAGTTGTGGCGAAACATCCGCCAACACCTGTTCTTCTACCCGGTGAGGCGTTGGCAGTGTTCGGGCCAATGCGTCGGATTGTTGAAACTGATCGTCCAGCCATTCGCTGATGCCGGGAGGTAATGGCGGGGCGCGGTATACATGGGCCAGACGCTCTGGTGTGCCTTCAAGGTGGCCCAGGTACTCGTATGTCGGGTCGAGATAGCAGAGGTCACGGCCGACGCTCGCAAAAACAGCGTCTTCCGATACGCTATCGGCCGGCTCTGTTAATGGCACGAGCCGCTGAACGCCCTGGTCATCGGTTTGCCAGTCGGATACCAGCTGACAGGGATCTCCAAACTGCAGCAGAGGGCCTGTTTGCTGCTGATAAAACAGCAGGGGAGGGGTATCGCTTTCCAACAAGCGCCATAAGGCACGGGCTTGTAAATCGGTGGACACGAGCCGCCACTGACCCTGGTTTCTGGCATGCATATGACCTGCTTCGCCGTGCAGCAGCCGGTCAACGGCCTCTTCCGCAGTGGCCGTCCAGCCATCCTCGGGTGAGGGTTGCAGCTGGCCGTCAGACGCAAATTCGATGCGGCGGGGTGCCACCCAGCCGCTACCACGACCGCGCTGTCGTGAAGGGCGCAGCCAAACCGGCATCACGGCCAGCTTGGGGACACTGCTGAAAAAGCGTCCCATGCCGACATCCAACAGTAGGCCCAGGCGATATTCATGGCCGACGCGCTGGTGTTCGGGCGCCACGGGGGGCACTTCTTCCATCTGACGAATCCAGCTTTCCCATTGCAACCTGGCAAGCGTGTCGTCATTCCGGGGGGTGGATACCTCAGCCTCGGGCTGTGGAGAGCCGGCCATGGCTGCTGTCCAGCCTTTTTCATCGAGATAGTGGAGAAAGATTTCAATAAGCGCGACGGCGTGTTTACAACCGACTCCCACGGGACATGTGCAGATCGCCAGCATGTCGGGTTCGTGAGGGTCGATGGTAATCTCAATTTCCGTACGATATGGGCGCTTGAGGCTACCTTCGACCTGTCCTGCCAGTGCCAGGCTATTATCCTCATGCTCCAGACTTATTGGCCCTGATACAAATCCTTGCTCAGCGTAACGCTTGCCGCGCTTCAGCGTATTCCGGTCAAAATAGGTGGGCCAGTCATGGCGCTGAAGCGCCCGGTAAAAGATTAATGCATCGTCCATCAGCATGGCACTGTGCATGAGAACACCTTAAAAAGCTCGGACAGAAAGGAAGCAGGAGCAAGACAGGCCAGAGCGTCGAGTTCGAGATGACCGCGCTTTGCCCAAGGGACGTTAACGGGTCCTGGGATTTGCATTTTGCATGTGCTCGGGGAGCCCGGAAGCGGCTTCCCGGTCCATGACGATCGTGACGTTATGGTGATGTTTAAGTGCTGAAGCCGGCAACGCTTCGTTGGCATCACCATGGTATAGCTGAGCCATGGTATCGGCCTTATGGCGACCTGTCGCCAGAAGCATGATTTCCCGCGCTTCCAGAATATCCTGTATACCCAGCGTCATCGCATGGGTGGGTACCTCACTGTGGGCGGAGAAAAAGCGCCCGTTATCCAGACGCGTTTGATCGGACAGCGCCACGGTATGGGTGCGGCTGGAAAACGGTGTGTACGGCTCGTTGAAGCCGATGTGACCGTTGGAGCCGATCCCCAGGAGCTGAAAATCCAGGCCGCCCGCTGCTCGGATCGCCTCCGAGTATGCCTGGCACGCCTTTTCCGGGTTATCGGCCAGGCCATCAGGCACATGTAGCCTTTGCCTGGAGAGTGGCAGGTGCTTGAAGAGATGTTCGTGCATATAGTAACGATAGCTTTGGCGGTGCCACTCTCCAAGCCCAATATACTCATCCAGGTTGAAAGTCGTCAGCTTCGATACGTCGATTGAGCGTTGTCGGATCAGTCGAACCAGTTGCGCGTATAAAGATTCCTGCGTGCTGCCTGTCGCCAGGCCCAGGGCCATATCAGGAGAGGCTGCTATGCAATCCAGGATCCGCTTTGCAGCGAAATGCGAAACCTCGTCTGCGGTGTTGAAAACTTGATACATAGCATGGTGTCCGCGATGTGTGGTCTAGTAGCAAAATTCCGCGTGAATCCCGGGGTCCATCAATAGCAAAGCCGGTACGTTGTCACCAGCTGTCATAAGCTCCTGTCTGTTCGGACAGGATATTGTCAGAGCAGGTGATCACCGGGCATTTCTACCGAGCGTTGATGTTGCAGCATATTGAGTAGCACCACGGCGCGCTCAGTGCCTTTGGCATGCTGGAAGATAGCTTCAAGCCCCTTGAAGGGACCGTCGGCAATCTGAACGCTGTCGCCGGGAGAAAATCGACTGTGTACGCCGTCAGGCTCATCGGAGCCATGCACAAGCTGCTCGATCAGCGTGTCGGGAACAGCGGCTGGCACATAACCGAACGTGACAATGCGCAGGACACCGCGAGTGGAGCGAATGGGTGCCCAATTGCTCGAGATCTTGTCGAGCCTGATAAAGAGATAAAACGGAAATAACGGTTCGCATACAAGGGTCAGTTTGCCTCGGCGGCGGCGCTTTCGCTCGAGAACCGGGTGTAACACCTCATACCCCTGGTTATCCAGGTGGTCGGCTGCGCGAAAAGACTCGCCGGCCTTGCACTGGACGACATACCAGGAAGCTGGATGGCTTTTCGTGTGTACGTCAGTCTCGGGCGTTTGCTCTTGTTTCAAGAAAACTCTCCTCGTCAGCAACGTTCACGTGAGGCCATTGTGTCTATAGGTTGCCGCAAATCGTGTTAGCGATTTCTGACGACGCCTCCAGAAGACTCAAGAGGCGTCGTCCATTATTGGCGGGAGTATATTAGTTATACGAGTAGTTGTAGTAGCCATATCCGTAGGAGGTAGCCGCTTTGCGCTCCATGGCGTTGAGTATGGCGCCCTTGACCGTCACGCCGGTGGTTTCCAGACGACGGTTGGCGATGACCAGTTCTTTGGCCGGGTTCTTCTGGAAGCGCGCGACCATCAGGCTGGTGCCGCACTGTTTGCCGACTATGGCGGCGTCGGTGACGGCAAGTATCGGCGGGGTGTCGATAATCACCAGGTCATAGCGCTGGCTGGCCTGCTCCAGAAAGTCGCTGAAGTTCTTATGCATCAGCAGCTCTGAAGGGTTGGGCGGGGCGCTGCCCCGGGCAACGTAGTTCAGTCCGGCCTGCTCTGAGCTGCGCAGCACATCGTCGAGCGCGGCCTTACCACTTAGCAGCTCGGAAAGGCCGCTGCTGCTTTGGCCGCCAAAGGCGTGATGAAGGTGGCCTTTGCGCATGTCGGCATCGATAACCAGCACGTTCTGCCCGGCCTGGGCGCATACCGCGCCCAGGTTTACTGAAACAAAGCTTTTGCCAACGCCGGGGCTGGGGCCGCTGACCATCAGGCGGTTGTCGGCGGCTTCCATCATGGCGAAGTGCAGGCTGGTGCGCAGCCCGCGCAGCGCCTCGATGGAGGTGTCGGCGGGCTCGCGGTGAGCAAGTATGCCGGCCATGACGCTTTGTCCGTGGCGTTCGCGCCGGCGTTTAATGCGCCGGGTCAGCTGGTGCTGGGTGTCGGAAAGCGGCACTGTGGCATAAACGGGCAGGCCGGCTTCTTCAATCTGCTCGGGCGATTCCACACCGCGATTAAAAAGACCACGCACCAGCACCAGTCCTACCGCCAGCATGCCGCCCAGCAGGGTGGCCAGCACCACGATGAGTTTCTTTTTCGGAGCGACCGGGGCGGGCTGTACCGCGGCGTGGTCGAGAATACGCACGTTACCTACGGTGCTGGCTTTGGCGATCTTCATTTCCTGGATCTTGTTGCGCAGCTGCAGGTAGATTTCCTGGTTGAGCTCGACATCCCGGGTGCGGCGAAGAATCTGCTGCTGGGTTTCCGGCAGCGATTCAACCCGCTCATTGAGCCGTTCACGTTCGTCTTCGAGCTGCTGCTTTTTGTCCAACAAGGCAGAGTAGGTGGGATGGCCGGGAGAAAAACGTCGGGAAATTTCCGCTTCCTTGAAGTCCAGCTCGTTGAGCTTGGCTTCGATGTTGACCAGCCGCTGCAGAACGGATTTGGTTTCCTGGGTTAAATCGACGCTGTCGCGCTCGGTGCGGTAGCGGTTCAGCGTATTCTCCGCGGTGCGCAGCTGCTGGCGTATTTCGGGCTCTTGCTGCTCCAGAAAGTCCAGACTTTGCTCGGCCTCGGCGCTCTGGCGCTGTATGTTCTGGTTAAGATAGACCGTGCTGATGGCGTCCAGAACGCGCTTGGCGCGGGCGGGCTCGGCGCCGGTTAGCGCAAGCTCGATCAGGCCGCTGTCCTTGCCCTGCTGGCTGATGCTAAGGCGTGAGCGCAGGTCGTTAATGGTGACCAGGCGCGAGCGCTTGACCAGAGTAAATTCGGCACCGGGGGCGGCGGTGAGTTCGGCGACGCGCAGCTTGACCTGGCCGTTCATGAAACGGGCATTGTCGCCGATTTGAGCGCTACCCAGGGGCTTGTCGTTGTGGCGTAGCCGATAGCCGTTGCCTTCAGTGGCGATAAGGGTAAACGCTTCGCCCTCAAGCGGGCCGTCTACCTGGAAGTTGCCGACGTTGATCGTCTCGCCGGCCCAGACGCTGCTGCTGGCAAAGCCCGGGCGTTCTATGCCTTGGCGTACCAGAAAATTGCCGATGACGGGCAGGCGGGTAGGCGTTACCGACAGGTCCAGGCGTTCCTGATCCACGGCGCGACCCAGCACCAGGCGCGAACGCAGGATGCCGATCTGGGTGTCGGCTTTGGGCTCTTCACCGAGCATGGCTTGCACGTCTTCCAGGGGGTTGCTGATTCCTGCCTTCTTTTCCACCTGGATCAGTGCATCGGCGCGGTAGATCGGCGTGCTCAGCAGGGCATAAACCACGCCGATAATGGCAAACAGCGCGGTGATGCCGATGATCCACCACTTATGGTCAAGCAGCAGCCCAAACAGTCGGCCGAGATCGATTTCGTCGTCCGCCGTTGAGGCGGGCCTGGTTTCAGGGTTTTGCAAATCTGACATGTCGGGTGAATTCTCCGAGCTGGGTGATGCAGCGCCGCTGGGGCAAAGCGTAAAAGACGAAGGTTATAGGCGCGTTGCCCAGCTGTGGGTCGCATCTTTTAGCAGCTGGTGGACGTGTTCAAATGCTTCCGGGCTTTTACGATAGGGGTCGGGGATGTCGCGGCCTTGGCCGTTTTCCAGCCAGCGCCCCAGGCGCATGGTTTTGCCCAGTGCTTCGGGGGCGAGCTCGCCGGCGGCGCGGCGCTGGCCTTCGCTCATGACCAGTACCAGATCGGCGGCGTGCAGCATGCCGGCAGTAAGCTGCCGTGCCTGGTGGTCTGCCAGGTCGAGCCCGTCGGCTTCGCCCAGACGGCGGGCCGTGGGTTCAACGCCGTGGCCGACGACCGCGCCCAGACCAGCAGACTCAACGCGGCGCTCAGGTAGGGCACGCGCCAGTAAGGCGGCGGCGACCGGGCTGCGGCAGATGTTGCCGGTGCAAACGATGAGAATGTGCTGAAACATTAGAAATCGTCCCGCAGGTCGTTGGCGTCTCGGGCGGTGCGGGTAATCTGATACACCGAGGTGATGGTAGGCAGCATCTGATTGACAACGCGGTTCCAGCGTCCGAGCGGGGTGGTGGTCACGTAGACCACGTCAGTGGGCGCAAGCTTGAATTCGGTGCCCAGCACCATGGCGGCAGCGTTGCGTGCATCAAGCTGATAGACCGTGGCCAGCTTGTCGCTGCGCTGGGGCTGGCGGCGGAAAACAAAGATGCCGCTGGCGTCGGCTTGGGTCTTTTCCAGGCTGCCCGAGCGGCTAAGGGCTTCGGTCAGGCTCATGCGTGAACGCCCCATGGGCAGCGTTTGCGGCTCGCCCACTTCCCCCATGACGAACACTTTCTGCTCGTTCAGCTCGGGAACGTGCAGCACGTCGCCGTCTTTTAGCAGCATGTCGTCGCCCAGCTGGCCTTTGTTGAGCATGTTGTAAAGCGAAAGAGTATGGATTTCGCCGTCGCGCATCAGCTGCACGCCGTGCCAGTTGGCCTGATCGGTCAGCCCGCCGGTGCGGCTAACGGCGTCCAGCACGGTCATGGGGACGTTGGTAATAGGTTGTCGTCCCGGGTTTTTCACTTCGCCGGAGATCAGCGCGTCCTGGGATTTGAAGGCCGCCACTTTAACTTCAACCTGAGGCTCGGCAATGTAGGGAGTCAGGCGCCGGGCGATGCGGCTGCGCACTTCGCGCACGGTGCTGCCCTGTACGTCGATACGGCCAATGAAAGGGTAAAAAATGGTGCCGTCGTCGTGCACGGTATTACCGGCCTCGGCGGCGCTGCGCTCGCTGCCCGAGGGGATGGTCAGCTCCGGATGGTCGTATACGGTAATGCTCAGTACGTCGCCCTTGCCGATGCGGTACTGGTAGCCATCAATGCTGGCGCGCTGTTTTTGGCTGGCCTGGCGCATAGTGTCACGGTCCGGTGCGGCACGCTGTGCATTGATCAGCCCGGGTGTGATGGGTTCAACGTCGACAAGGTCGTTGATCGGAGCGCTTGCGGTATCGGACGCGAAGTAGCTGCCGGGGGCAAAGGCGCAGCCGCTAAGCCAGAGAGTGCAGCCCAGGGTGGCGATAAGCTTGATAGGAGGTAAATGGCGCATGGTGTTGGGCCCTGAGAAGTCGAGCGACGCGTGTTCGGGCACGCTGCCGCCCAGAGTGCAGTGGCGCATCCCGAAGCCTGTGGTTGTATCTGGCAGCGTACTGTTGTTACGGCGGCGGCTGGCAAGCGCCATCATCGCCGTTAAAAGCATTGGCATATTACCAGCTGTCCGGGTATTTCTCCCAATATGATCCCAGGTTGCGCTCTTCGGTGAGGCCATAGAGCCCGTAGCGCCGACCAAGTCTGGCGCCGCCGTCGCGCGTGAGCGGCTTCCAGGCAACGGTGGCCCGTGAGCGAGTCGAGCGAGTGAACAGTGCATTGAAGGGAATCGACAGATAAAGCCCCTTGTCGAAACTACCCTCGCCGTAATCGTCGCCGGCATCTGTCCAGGTTGCCCATGCGCCGATGCGCACGCCAGAGTCGAATTCGCGCGAGAAATCCAGCGTGGTACCTATGTCGCCGGCCAGGTAGCGCCCAACGCTGGCCTTTGCCAGAACGTCTTCAAATCCGGTCTCAACGTAGGCGCTAAGGTGGCCGGTCCAGGTGCTGTAATCGCGCAGCTCAAAGCGTTGTTGAAACGCACGCTGCCGCACCCAGTTGAGGTCAGCGCCTACCGCCCAGCCGCTGTTGAAGGGGCGGTATAGCACCTCGCCACCGACGCCGGCATACATCATTTCCAGCAGGCCACCATAGCCCATGGCGTACCAGTTATCGCCCGGCTGGGCGGTACGGGTGTACTGCAGATTTTCAATCCCAACCTGAGATTTCGAGAGGTATTCGCCGATATAGGTCCGTACACGTGGCAGCTCGGAATTTGAGATGTACTCGTAGTTGTCCATATTATCCCAGATAGTGCCGGCCACCGCGCCGGAAAACCAACCGTTGGGATCAGTGCGGTATTCCGCGTTCAGCACGGCCAACAGGCGAAACAAATAGCCGTCCGGACCGCCAAGGTTCTGGTCAAGTCGCGGTGCCAAGTTCCAGCTGAACCCTTTAAAGCGATGATGGTAGAGCGTCTCGCCGTGTTCACTTGTGGCATCAATTGCCAGATCGGCGTGGGAATAGATGCCGTACAGATGATCGCTCTCGTACTCTTCAGAGTCTGCTGCCGCCAGCATGGCTTCACGGTCATGTACGTCTTCGCGCAGCGCCAAACCGCGGCTTTCCCAGCGAAAACGAAAGCGTTCCACGCCGGCATCTGCCTGGGCGTGCAGGATGCGCCCGGCGCGCTTTTCGCTTTCCATCAGTGACGGATAGGTCATGGGTTCGCCGCTGACGGTCAGGTCGCGGCCGTCGCGGCTAATGCGGCTTACCGCAATTCCCGCATTGCTTGCCAGTGCGTTACTGACGGCTTGCCAGTTTCTCTGCGGCCCGGCATCGGTGGCAACCGGCGGCGGGTCGCGTTTGATCTGGCTTATGCCGGCCAGGTTAAACCGGTAGTTAAGCCCCATCATCACGGTATTCCCACGCTGCCAGCCGCTGTGTAAGGAGAGGCCATCGGTCAGCGCCAGACGCCCGCCGATGTTGAAGCGGCTATCCTGTTCAAGCTTGGATCCTGACGGTTCATTGCTGTAGTCGTTGCCCTCGTATTCCAGCTGCATGACCAGCGGATCCCACGGCGTCTGATATTCCACACCCCCGAATGCTGCTACCGGCCCGCGAAATAGCGCATCCAGAGCAAATTCGCCGCCCTGGTCGCCGCCGCTGTCATCTGGGCGATGGTCAAAGCGATCGTCCGCCCAGCCCAGCGGTGAGCCGGCATCGTCAGCATGGCCGAGATATCCCCAGCCCAACCCCAAAGTGAAGTCGAAATCGTGCCAGCGCTTGCTGGCGGCTAGATACTCGGCGCCAAACAGCGTTGTTCCGCCTACGTCTCGCAGGCCGAGCGCAAGCTGCGGCGCGTAGCGCGACTCTTGAAGCAGGCGAAGTTTCACGTCCAGGCCTTTATCGAGCAGGTTGCGATCGCCGGAAGCCGCCTGATAATCACGGTTTTCGATCTCGGAATAGCGAAAGCCGCCTTCCAGCCATTCGGCGGGCTGAAAGAACACGTTATAGCGACGATAAGGAGCTGTGCGGCTCCAGCCAACCATCATGCTGCCCATCGGAGCCATGCGCGCGGTAGGGGTTTGCATCAGGCCGATGCCGCCAAAATCGCTTTGCCCCTTGCCTAGATTATTTTCTCCTGTGCTACCGAACAGGCTGCCGGCCATTGCATCACTGCTTGCCAGCCACAGTGGTAAAAGAGCTGCCTGCAGCAATCCTTTCGTCATCAGAACTTGCGCGGGATACCCGGTACTTTTAGTGCCGGGAGGGATAGCGCGTCGCCCGCAGGGCGGCCCGGATTACGCTACCGCCTGTCCCGCTCCTCCCTTGTGGTTGATGGATGGCGTGAGGTGGTAGCCGTAGCCATCACCGCGCTGAATCAGGGTGCAATGCTTGTGCAAAATGCCCTGCAATGCCCCCTGTTGCGTCTGGGTGTTGAAGCGGCCGGTTTTGCGCACGGCCACACGGCCCGTATGCGTGCCGGCTTTCCTGCCGGTGGGCACGATGGCTTTCACCATGTCGCCGGTCTGAAAACCGTGTACCTGTTTTTGTTGCATCAGGTAGCCACGAGGGAAACCGTGCCGAGTCAGTCGAGTGCGTTGATAACCGCCGCGCCCGGTGGCCTTGAGGGTGTCAAACAGCGCCCAGCGGGTTGCATTGACCGCACTGGCGTCGCGTAGCGGCTGCTTGAGCTGGCGCTGTACGCGCTCAAGCCTCACCAAGGCGGTGTGGCCGTGTTGTTTCAGGCGCTTTTTTAGCCCTTTGTCGTGGGAAAAGAAGTCGCCAAGCGGTTGGTTGCCTTTGGCTTGATTACAATCGTGACACGCCAGAGCCAAATTGCTGACGCGGCTGGAACCGCCCCGGCTGCGTGGCTCAACATGCTCAACTTCCAGCGGCGTCTCGGTGGCGCCGCAGTAGGCACATGCCCGCCCCCACTTTTCCAGCAGATACGCCCGCACCATGGCCAATCCGGTCGTCTTGCTGCCCGGATCGAGCTTCAAACGCAGCGGTTGCGTGTCGCCGCCCACCCGATCCTTGAGTCGGATCGCGAACGGGTAGCGTTTATGTACCACGGCGCGACCGCGTTCCAGCAGCAATCGGGCGCGTTTTTCGCTGCACGGCATCAACGGCTGCTTGTGTTTATCCCATACGAAAACCGCCATGGCGATTTCCTCCTGATCAATGCCCTTACGGGCCCTGTGTCGCGGATCGTTCGATCCGTCTCCCCTCGGGAATGTCGATAACCGGCTCCTGCCGACGATACGCTATCAGCAGCGGTCAGAACCTTCGGCGTTTTACCTTGCGCCCGCATGATCCAGACCTTTCAGAGCAGCAGACTGAGGAAGCATCCACTGGTGAGTTTTGACGACCTGTTACCCACGTAGCGGCCATGTTGCCCGCTCTCCTTGGTCAACCGGGCCTGTTTTCACAAGCCTCTTCCCTTCAGGGAGAGGTAGTTGACTCGTTCCTTGCCGGCTATTGCCCGCGCTGTATCGCGTGTCACGTATCCTTGCGCCATATCGTGCAATCGTCACTGGGAAGTCGTGTAGCCAGGTAGGTAGGCAAGCGCTGGTTAATAAGCCGGCTTGCCGTTGAAGAACGTGAAGAAAGTAAACCGGAAAGAGAACGTTTAGTATCAGGCAGCGCCAGCGTTACCCGGCTTCCGGGCGTTAGCGGGGTAGGCTCGGCGTTCCAGGCAGCAATGCCGCGGCGGTGTTGCTTCCCCGTTGGCGTAATCAGCCAGGCATTATCGGCGCTAGCATAGGCATCTGGTGGTAGCTGTTTGAGCGCTTCATCCAGAGTCATGCCTGCCTGCCAGGGCAGCCGAGTTACGCCTTTTAGATGCCATATCTCGACCCAGGCCGGCGGTTTACAACTGCCCCACAGGGCTACTTTGGCAAGTGGTGGGTCCTGGCGCGGATGGGCGCCCAGCCAAGGTAGATCAAAACGCCCCGGCGTTCTGGCCGGCAAGCTTTTATCTTCTGCTAACCGTTGGCGCCAAACGGTTAGCCCGTCAGCGCTTGCCCCGCCGTTGTTGAGCCGCGCGCTGGTAATGAGTGTTTCCAGCTCGGCTATCAGCCGGCGTCGCTTACTGTCTACGGTGGCGGCAGTGTTATCGCGCAGCGCGAAGGCATGGCTCCAGACAATGGCTGGAGCCGACGATAAGCTATTGAGCCACCCTTCAGAAAGTTTGGTTGAACTGGTCTGCCCCAGTGCAGGCAACGGTGCCAGCGCCAGGCACATTGCCGTTGTGAAAGCGCCCAGTCGACGTTTCAGGTGTATCGCCGAAGCCGTATGCATCTTCTTCGCTGCTACCACCATGGTCGTGCGACCTCCCAACGAATGGTTGGGCCGTCGGGCCAGGCTTGCTCTTCGCCTGCCCATACGTGAAGGCTGTCCGGGGCGCGCCAAAGCGTGCCTTGGGTTGTGCGACCGTCTTGCCAGTCAAGAGTTAGCGTGCAGGGCTCCAGCTTTAGTGTCGCCAGCGGAAGCTTGCGTTGCTTTGCAGGTCCGCATGTTAATTGGCCATCCGCGCTTAGAGTTTGAATCAGTCCTTCGGTGTCTTGCCAGGTGCGAATAAGATCGAAGGAACGGGGCGATTTTTGCCGCCATGGCGGCGGCGTGTCTTTCTCGCTTTGTGGGTAACGTGTATCAAGCAGGTCTTCGCTCAGGCCTGCCGTGGCTTGTAGACCGTCGTGACGCAGGGAGATGAGACCGTGGTGACCCGTTGGCCAGAAAGTATTAGAGCCGCTGATGGCGCCCAGCACGACGAGTCCGCTGCGCTCGCCTGTGTCGATGGATAAGCTCGCAAAGGGAATGTCAGCCGCGCGACTGGTTTGGTCATCCGGCGGCGCAAAAACTTCAGCGAATACATCGGCTGTCGCCGAGGTGCGGCCGTTGACACATCCGCCTAACAGAAAAAGCATCAGCAGCCCGATAGACCACGCCGGCAGTGGCGCGATCTGTTTGGCTACATAAGAGAGCCGCCCTTGAGCGGCTTCGGATTGTAGGCCGTTTGCTGTGGCATGCGGCATGTAGGTTTCCCAGTTAAAAGGTGCCGGTGGTGCCGGTAGTTCCAGTCGTGCCGGTAGTGCCGGTGCTGCCGCCACCGTTGCCGCCGGATCCGCCGCCGTTACCGCTGGATTCGTCGTCGTCGGAACCGTTGGTTCCGGTAGTGCCAGTGGTGCCGGTTGATCCATCGCTGCTATCGTCGTCACCGCCGCCGTTACCGCCGGATTCGTCGTCGTCGGAATCGTTGGTTCCGGTAGTGCCAGTGGTGCCGGTTGATCCATCGTTGCTATCGTCGTCACCGCCGCCGTTACCGCCGGATTCGTCGTCGTCAGAATCGTTGGTTCCGGTAGTGCCAGTAGTGCCGGTTGATCCATCGTTGCTATCGTTGTCACCGCCGCCGTTACCGCCGGATTCGTCGTCGCCATCATTATTGCCGCCGCCGGAGCCATCGCCGCCGGAGCCATCGCCGCCGGAGCCATCGCCGCCGGAGCCATTGCCGCCGGAGCCATCGCCGCCAGAGCCATCGCCGCCAGAGCCACCGGGGCCTTCATCCGGGGCACCAGAAGAGCTTCCAGATCCGCCACTGGCGCTAGCGGCAACGCCGACCGCCACGGCTGCCGCTGCGGCGGCCCCCACAGTCAACGTGGTGGTGCTAACGCCCAGCGCATTTGCAAGGCCTGAAGCACCGCCGCTTTGCACTCCTGCCTGTGTCTGTGCGGCAGAGGCCGGTACGCTGGTGCTTTGGGCCATGGCCAGCGGAGCACTCAGCATTCCCATGGCTGCTAATAACGCGATCTTATTATTCATTGCTAATGTCTCCTTAAGTTCTATCGTTTGATAGAGTACTGGTACAGCGTATGAAAATGAACAAGGCAGCCGCTCAGCGCAATGCCTGCCAGCGTTTGGCAGAGTCGTTAAAGCCGCCGCAGGGTTGGCGTAGCGTCAAGTAGCCGGGTACCCGCTGGGATTCTGCCGCCGCCAGCGCCAGGTATCTGTGAGCATGGCGTCCAGCCCGCGGCTGAGCTTGCCAGTCGAATGCTTCCCGGGCAAGCGTTGGGTCCGCCCAGCACTCGGCAATATCGCCTTCTCGGCGCGGTTCAATACGGTACGGTACCGGCCGGCCGGAGGCTTTCTCGAAGGCTTTGATCATTTCCAGCACCGAATAGCCGCGCCCGGTGCCCAGGTTCCAGATACCCACGCCCCGGCGCGAGGCCAGCACCTGCATGGCGGCCAGATGACCTTCGACCAGATCCATCACGTGGATATAGTCGCGCACCCCGGTGCCGTCGGGGGTAGGGTAGTCGTTGCCAAAGACTGACAGCGCCTCGCGCCGGCCTACCGCCACCTGGGCGATAAACGGCACGTAACTATTCAGGTGGCGTCGGATGAGACTCGCCAACCCGCTGTTCCTTCAGGCATAGTACCGTCATTCGACTCCCCCACCCAGCAGGCAACATGACCATCAGCGATATCAACGTCGACGAGGCCCTCGAGCAGGTCCGTCAGCAGCTCAAGGAAGACCGCACGGTCTCTCCTTCGCTGCGCGCCGCGATCGACGTCCTGATGCTGCTGGTCAAGTTGATGTCGGACCGGCTGGCGACCAGCAGCCGCAATAGCAGCAAGCCGCCGTCACAGGACCTCAACCGCCAACGCCGCTCCCGGGCAAAGGGCGAGCGTCGCCCCGGCGGGCAACCGGGTCACGAAGGCAGGACGCTGGAGCCGGTCACCGACCCCGATGAGGTCGTGTCGTTGCGCGTCGATCGCCGCACTCTGCCCAACAAGGGGAGAGCGTATCACTCGGTCGGCGTTGAGAAGCGTCAGGTCCAGGACATCGTGATCCAGTCGGTGGTGACCGAGTACCAGGCCGAGGTGCTGGAAGATGATCGGGGCCAACGCCATGTAGCGCCGTTTCCCGACGGCGTGACCCGCCCGATCCAGTATGGCCCGCGTCTCAAGGCGCATGCCGTCTATCTCTCCCAATACCAGCTGCTGCCTTATGCGCGCATTCGGGAGCTGCTGACGTCGCAGTATGGCCTGTCACTGAGCACCGGCACCCTGTTTGCCTTCAACCAGGAGGCCTGCCGACGAGCCGAGCCCTTTGCCGAGTGGGTGATCCCGGCGCTACGTGAAGCGGCTACCGTGCATGCCGATGAAACCGGGATGCAGGTCGGTGGCAAGCGCTACTGGCTGCATTGCGCCTCGAATGAGGCCTTGACCTACCTGGCGCCTCATGCAAAGCGCGGCCAGGAGGCCATGGACGCCATCGGCATCCTGCCTTACGTCCAGGGAGTACTGGTGCATGATCATTGGAAGCCCTATTACCGCTACCACGATTGCCGGCACGCGCTGTGCAATGCCCATCACCTTCGCGAACTGACCGGCGTCCGGGACCACGACCAGCAAACCTGGGCGACGTCGCTGCATGATCGGCTGTTGGCCATGAATCGCGCCGTTGATGAGGCGGGAGGCAGCCTCCCGTCAGACGAGGCGCAGCGCTGGCGAGTTCGCTACCGGGACTGCCTGGCGGAGGGTGAGGCCGAATGTCCGCCACCGGCCAGGCCACCCCCCGGAACCCGTGGGCGCACCAGGCGCACCAAAGCGCGCAACCTGCTCGAACGCCTCCGGGCGTATGAGGATGACGTGCTGCGCTTCCTCGAGGATCCTGCCGTTCCCTTCACCAACAACCAGGGAGAGCGCGACCTGCGGATGACAAAGGTCCAGCAGAAGATCTCGGGCTGTTTCCGCTCGTGGGAGGGGGCGGAGATCTTCTGTCGGATGCGCAGTTTCCTCTCGACGGCCGTTAAACAGGGCCTGGCGGCGCACACGGCGCTGGAGCAACTGTTTGCCGGTGAGGTGCCTGCCTTCATGCGAGAGGACGAGCTGGATCAGGCGGCATGAGCTAAATAGTTACAACGGCACTAGATTGTTGGGCTTGCCGTGCGGGTCTTCGCCGATGCGTCCGCTTTCGTGCGCGCCCACCCTTAAACCGCAGGGTGCCCACACCGATCAAGGTGTGGGGTGAATGCGGCGCGGGGCGTCAGCCCCGCTGATTTTGGATGTACTGGGTCACGAGTTCGAGCGGCGCTCCCCCGCACGATCCGACGAAGTACGACCGGCTCCAGAGTACTGGCTTGTCGTAGGCACCCCGTAAATCGTTGAACTCCGCCCGCATCCGGCGGGACGTTACTGCCTTCAAGGAGTTAACCAGTTTCGTGAGCTGCACCTTGGGGCTGTACTCGACCAGCAGATGTACGTGGTCACTTTCACCATTGCATTCCCGAAGCTCGGCCTCGAAGTCAGCGCAAACTTCGCCGGCAATCTTCCGGAAGGCTGCATGGTGAAGATCGCCGAGAACCTTCCGACGGTACTTCGTCACGAAGACGATGTGGACGTGGAGCAGATAGGCGCTGTGCCTTGCTTTGTTGATCTTATACATACTGAATGTTGACCTTTGCTTAATTCGCCCATTATAGTGGCGCATAAGATACCACACGCTGAGTTCAATCATGAAGGTCTTGAAAGCCTACCGATTCAAGCTGAATCCAACGCCAGAAGCCGAGACTTTGCTTTATCGGATGGCTGGCTGCGGTCGGGTGGTCTATAACAAGTCCCTCGAACTCATGCTCGACATCGCCCAGCGGCAGCTGGGTGCCGACGGTGACAGAAAGGCATTGTACAAGCAGCTCAACGACCTCGCGCCGCGCGAGCGTATCGAGCTGGCCAAGCACTTCCCCAGCTCAGCAGGCCTGAACAAGCTGGTCACTCAGTGGAAGAGGCAGGAAGGGCTCGCGTTCCTGAAAGAAGCCTACACGGACAATCTCCAACAGCGTCAGCGAGACCTTAGGGATAAGGCCGTCAAGGACTGGTGCTCGGGGAAGCGTGGCTTCCCGGTCTTCCGGGCCAAGCGGATCGCGCACCACTCAACCATGCGCTTCGTCAATTTCCCGAAGTACTGTGCCCTCGATCACCGCCGAATCAAGCTGCCGAATAAGCTGGGATGGCTAAAGATGCGTCAATCACGCGTCATCGAGGGCGAGCCGCGTAATGCGACCGTCTCGCTCGATGCGTGTGGCAACTGGCACGTAGCTGTCATGTGCTCAGTCGAAGTCGAACCAACCCGAGCGCCCGATCAAGGTGCCGTAGGTATCGACATGGGCATCGCCAAGAACATGACGCTGAGTGACGGCACCGCATTCGCTGGGGTACGTAGCTTCGCCGCCATGCAGGGGCGGCTGGCCACGGCACAGCGTAAGCTGAAGAACAAGAAGCGCGGCTCCGCCAACTGGAAGAAGCAGCGACGGAAGGTTTCGCGTATCCACCAGCGTATCGCCGACGTGCGTCGCGACTACCAGCACAAGGCTACAACGACGATCAGCAATAACCACGCCATGGTTGCCGTTGAAGACCTTCGAGTCGCCAACATGTCCAAGTCTGCGCGGGGAACGGTTGCCCAGCCGGGGCGTAACGTTCGGCAGAAAGCTGGCCTAAATCGGTCGATTCTCGACCAAGGCTGGTACGAAATTAGACGCCAGCTAGAGTACAAGATGTCATGGACTGGCGGCCTGTTCGTAGCAGTAGCGCCTCACTACACGAGCCAGACCTGCCCAGCTTGTTTATACAAGTCGGCGGACAACCGCAAGACGCAGGCCGCCTTCCTGTGCACACACTGTGGCTTCGCTGAAAACGCGGATGTCGTAGGGGCGATAAACGTGCTTCACCGGGGCCTCGACCTTCTCGGGCCCCGAACCAGTAAGACCTGATCAGGGCGGGACGACGCCCGTAGCGCCTGTGAAGTGAGCGGGGCAGCAAAACCGCCAGCAGCAGGAACCAGTCAACTGGGCGACCGGTTGCCACCCGAAAGGGAATCCCCTTCCTGAGACGCGGAAGCGCGAAGGGCGGGGAGGATGTCAACATCAGCTTGGAAGTACCGTACGGGTTGGTAGGCTGGCCGGTGGGCAGCCCCTCGTGGATGGGCATCGGATGGCCGTCGCCGTACACCGTGGCCGAGGAGCTGAATACCAGCCGGTACACTCCGGCGGCGGCCATAGCCTGGCACAGCGTCAAGGTGCCGGCCACGTTGGCTTCCTGATACTCCCCGCCCGCCGCGCACCGCGCTTTGGGCGAGGGTTCCTGGGTCACCCCGAGAACCTTCCTGCTTCAACACGCCTTCACTAGACGGTGATGGAACCTTCAACCTCGGCACCGCGTTGCGATGCGCGCTTTTATCACCGCCCGCATGGGGCAATGCTTTACGCGCTATTTGGTAAACCCACCTTTGGTAATCTCGTAATGTGAAAGCCATGATACTATGATACATGAAATGCAAAATAACTGGAATGCAAAATTTATTTGTAAGGATTAGATGTCTAATGAAGGTAGTTGTTATTTCAAGAGTGTCAGACGTTGATAGAAGAGCGAATATTTCTTCCCTCTTGGAAGGATGTCCGTACGAATGGCAGTTTTTGGATGCCTATGAAGCCAGCTCTATTCCCGAATGGTTCGAAGCGCTCTATGATGAAAAAAAGTCAAGGCGATATCGCTCATACGCTTTAATGCCAGGTGAGAAAGGCTGTTTCTCCTCTCACGTCGGTGCATGGCTAAAGTGTGCCGAAAGCGGTAAACCGATTGTTGTACTTGAAGATGACTGTGAGTTGCGTCCCGACTTTTTCATAAAAATAAAAAAGATAAAGGACTCAGCGTTTGACTATGTAAAGTTGGAAAAAAGAAGCGATGGTCATAAGCTGGATGATAACTTTATGCTTAACAAGAAGAACCGATCGGGAACCGTTGGTTATTATCTTTCTCCGGTAGGGGCCGTCAAATTTCTGGCTGCGCTTAAAGTTATCTACATGCCAATAGATCATTATATCGGCATGGTTTGGAAGCACGGTGTTGCGCCGGTCGGATTAATTGACAAGGCAATAACGCATAATGCTGATTTTGATACAAGCATTCAGTATGAAAGGAAGAAAGGTGAGGCGGTTGGGCAAAAAAATAAGTGGCTAAGAGCTTTACGCAAGCTGCGACGCTACGTTGATGATTTCAAATATAAAAAGTTTTTGAAAAACTATATGGCTTGCTCAGTGCGCCGGAGATAACGCTCAAAAACCTTAAGCGCGATCAGCCGTTCGTGCCGGGGCCGGAAGAACTCGGCAATATAGCGGTTGGCGTTGCGAATAATGGCCCGGGCCTTTTCGGGATGGGTCAGGTAGTAGTCAATTTGCGCTTCTAAGTCAGAGAAGTCGTCTTTGACTTCAACGTAGTGATAGCCCGGCACTAGCGCGCCTTCCATGAACCAGGTTTCAAAAATCGGTCGTTTCATGAAACACAGCGAGTTCGATGCCATGATCCACTTGAGGTTGGTGGCAACGTCGTTGCCCTCGATGCTGAAGATGAACTTGTGCTCCAGCTGCTGTTCGATGGGCATGAATGGCCGTTGGTAAGGGGCCGTTTCTGATTTGCTGTCGGTGGCGCCGATGTCGCAGCGCGGCGCGCCGTAGCACTGTTCAAGAAAGCGCCTGCGGTGGGGCTGGTGCGCAGCACCTCGCCATACCAGCGCGTCTTTTTTATCGGCGTAGCTCTGCGTGTCCTTCACGGTATAAAAGTGGCGCACGCTGTCGAGCTTGAGCAGCACCGAGTTGGCGTTATTGCCATGAATAGGCCGGCTTTTGACGAAGGTGGGCACCTCGGGCACGCAGGTCTTGTCGCCAAAGCGGTAGTGGTAGGCGGCCTTGGGCGAGAAGTATTTGGCGATGCGGTAAAAATCCAGGTGATAGGTGGATTTTTGCGCGCGGAGAGCGAAGGTACGGTTGCAGGTTGCGCCTTCGCCCAGCGGCGTCGAGGCATCCAGCCGGTTGTAATAGGCCACCCGCGCCATGATGGCCTCCTGCTCGGCGGCGGGCAGGGCGTCAAAGGCGGCGAGCAAGGCTCGGCGACGCCGCCGGAACAGGCCCCGCGGGGGCACAGCTCCCAGCAGACCGGCGGTATAAAACGTCAGCTTGTGCGCCTGGTAGGCGTGTTTTCCGCTCAACATGGGAACACCGGTTATGCAGCAGGGGATGGCGCCAGGGGGCGATAGAGAGCCAGATAGGCATCGGCCATGGCTTCGGGAGAATAGCGGATCAGCTGCGCGCCGGCGTTTTGCGCCAGCCTTTGGCGCAGCGCCGGGGCGCGCAGCCGGGTCAGCTGGCCGGCCAGAGTTTCGCCGTCGCCGGGGGGAAACAGCAGCCCGGTTTCGCCGTCGCGGACGATATCCGGTATGCCGCCGACCTCGCTTGCCACCACGGGAACGCCGGCGTGCATGGCGTCCAGCAGTACCGAGCCCAGCCCTTCATTGCGCGAAGGAAAGGCAAACACGTCCAGCGCTGCCAGGTAGTCGCCGACGTTGGGTCTGAATCCGGCCCAGACGATGTTATCCAGCCCGGTACTTTCTGCTTTTAGCGCGGCTTCGTCTTCTCCACGGCCGAAAAAAACGAACAGCATATCAGGGTGGGTGTGCTGTAGCCGGCGGGCGGCGTCGAGCAGTACGCGCTGGCCCTTGTGGCGATCCACCAGCGCGCCGGCGTGGCCGATCAGCAAGCATTCAGGGTAGCGCGCGCGAAAGGAGCGGGTGACGTCGAGATCCGGCGCCAGCGGGGTAAACGCGCTGGGGATCTGCTCGACCGGGTGCGGGGTAAGCGGCCGTACCTCGGCGGCAATCGCGCCGGAAAGCGCCACGCAGCGGTAGGCCTCGCGATAGAATATGCGATTGCTGCGCTTGGGCTTGACCGGCGTATCTACCCGCCGCGTGATCAGGTAGGGCGTGCGACACAGTCGGCGATGCAGCCAGGCCCAGTGCACGGCCTTGGCCTCATGGGCGTGCACCACGGTAGCGCGCCCGGCCCGGCGGTGGCCGGCCAGCTGATGGCGAGCGCTGACAAAGCGCACGCCGGGGGTCCGGGCAAGTGATGCGCGCAGCGGGGAATCCGGCCGGCATACCAGCGTTTGGCGTGCCACGTCGGCGCGGCCGGCAAGCGCCTGAATTAACAGTACGGTTTGCCGCTCGCCGCCGCGAAAACCGCGAGCCAGGTTGGCGTGAATGATGTGCAAGGCCGCCTCGCTGAAACATTTTGGGATCGAAAGCGGCTATAGTAGCATTCGCTTCCTATTTCGACAGGATGTTTGCCATGCTGGCCAAGCTCAGCGCTGTGATCATTACGCGTAACGCAGCAGCGACGCTTGCGCGCACGCTGGACGCGCTTGACGCCGTCGGTGAAGTGGTGGTTTACGATAACGGCTCCACCGACGACACCCTTGAGATCGCTCGGCGCTATGCCAACGTTTCACTCTACCAGGGCGAATTTCTAGGCTTTGGGCCTACCAAGCGCCGAGCGGTCTTGCTTGCGCGCAACGACTGGGTGTTCTCGCTGGACGCCGACGAGGCCCCGACGGCTTCGCTGCTTGATGCGCTGGCCGGCTGGCTGCCCGAAGCCGAGGTGCACCAGGTGGTAGAGGTGCGGCGGGAAAACTGGCTGCTGGGCCGGCCTGTGCGCCATGCCGGCTGGGGCAACGATTGGCTGGTGCGGGTGTTCAACCGCTGCCGGCACAGCTTTAACGAGGCCATGGTGCATGAGTCGGTGGCGGTATCTTCCGCCACCCGGGCGGTGCGTCTGGAAGGCTGTCTGACGCATCTGGCCGTCACCGAACTTGGCCAGTTTCTGGACAAGATCAACCGCTATTCCGGCATTCGTGCACGCTCGGACAGGCTGCGGGTTTACCCGGTGGTGGTGATCGTGCTGAAAGCGTTTTTTGCCTTTTGGCGCACCTACCTGCTGCAGCGGGGCTTTCTCGACGGCTGGCGCGGGCTGGTGATCGCCGTGGCCAACGCCAACGGCGTATTCTGGAAATACATGAAACGCCGCGTCCGCAATCTCTAACCGCGCTCTGGATACTTCACGCCCATGCCCCATGCTGCTTTACCGCTCTCAGCCTCTATCGCCGATACGTCGCGATGCTGGCTGACCGGCGCCGCCGTTTTTCTTTTCGCCGCGCTTACGCTGGTGCTGCCTTCGGGCTATTCGCTGGGCCCGGCCGTGCTGCTGCTGGCCAGCTGTACTCTGGCCGTGTGGCGCCCGGGCCTGCGGCTGCAGCGCGATGACCGCTGGCTGATGCTGGCGCTTTGCACTTATACCGCCGTGGTGATGGCCGGGGCGCTGTGGCACGACCAGAGCTTAAGCAGCGTGGACCGGCCGCTGCGCTTTTGGCTGGCCGTGCCGGTACTGCTGTGGGTAATGGCCTATCCGCCCCGGCTGGCCGCCGTCTGGACAGGGCTGGTGGCCGGTGCCGTGGGCGCGGCCGGGCTTGCGCTGTGGCAGCTCGATCAGGGAGCGGTCCGGGTAAACGGCTATTTGCATCCGATTCAGTTTGGCAATCTCAGCCTGCTGCTCGGTATTTTTTGCTTGGCGGGGCTGGGTTGGGCGTGGCAGCGTTCGCACCGCTGGGCCTGGCTGGCTCTTCTGGGGTTGGGAGCGGCGGGCGGTATTCTGGCTTCGCTTCTTTCTGGCAGCCGCGGGGGCTGGGTTGGCCTGCCGCTGGTCTTCTGGGTGCTGTACCGGGCCTATGGCCGCCGGGCGTCGGTCAAAGCGCTGGCGCTGGCGCTGGTCGTTATCGTGGCGGCCGCGGCGGCGGCCTATAGCCTGCCGCAAACCGGCGTCAAGCAGCGTATCGCCGAGGCGGTAAGCGACATTTCGCTGTACGTCAGCGGTGAGCGGGTGACGACCTCGGTTGGCTGGCGCTTTGAAATGTGGCAGGGCGCGGCGCATCTGGCGCTGGAAAAGCCGCTGACGGGCTGGGGCGAGGCGGGCTATCAGGCCGGCATGAAGCGTTTGGCGGACACAGGCGTCGTACACCCCGGCACGCAGCAGTTTGACCACGCCCACAACCAGTTCCTGGATACCCTGGCCAAGCAGGGGGTGCTGGGGCTGGCTGCGCTGCTGGTGCTGTTGCTGCTGCCCTTGCGCCTGTTTGCCGGCTATCTGCGTGATCCTGATCTGACCGTGCGTGCGCTCGCCACGGCCGGGGCCCTGCTGTGCGTGGCCCATGTGGATTTCAGCCTGACTCAGGCCGGTTTTAACCATAACAGCGGTGTAATGGTGTACGCGTTCTGGCTGGTGATCTGGTGGGGGACGTTGCAAAGCTATTGCCGCTGCCGGCCGGTTACCCCGGCGGCGTCGGGCGGGAGGGCCGAGCGATGAAAATCGCCCTTGTTCATATGCGCCACGCCGCCTCGGGCGGTACCGAGCGCTTTCTCAACGCGCTGTCGCGCTATCTGGCCGAGCGCAGCGAGGACGTGACGATTATCTGCCGCTCCCATGTAGCGCCGTCGCACCCGGCCATCCGCTTTGTCCGCCTGCGTCCTTTAAGCGTTGGCAAAGCCCAGCGCATGTGGCGCTTTGCCCGGGCCGTCGAGCGCCACATCCGCGCGGCGGACTATGATCTGGTGTACGGGCTGGGCAAGACCTGGACCCATGACCTGCTGCGCATCGGCGGGGGCACCGTGCATCATCATCTGGCCGCAAAGCCGCAGAGTCAGCAGCGGCGCAAGGACAGGATCGCCGCGCGCATCGAGGCCAAAGCCATGGCGCCGGGCGCGTACTACCACGTGGTTTCCAACTCCCGGCAGAGCGACCGCGAAATCGCCGAGGCCTACGGCGTGCCGGCCGAGCGGCGCTCGGTTATCCACAACTTCGTCGATACCCGCCGCTTCGACCCCGCGCGCCTGGGCGATGAACCTCATGAGCTGGCCCGTGAGCTGGGGCTCGAGTCGGCAAAAGCGCCGACGTTTCTGTTTCTCGGCACCGGCTACGAGCGCAAGGGGCTTGCCGCCGCGCTCAAGGCGTTCGCCTTGCTGGAGAGTGATGCCACGCTGCTGATTGTCGGTCGGGACTCCCGCCAGGCCGAATACGAGGCGCTCGCGCGGCAGCTGGGCGTGGCCGAGCGCTGCCGCTTTCTCGGTGAGCAGTCCGCCCCCGAGCGCTATTTTGCGCTGGCCGACTGCTATTTGCTGCCGGCCCGCTACGAGCCGTTCGGTTTTACCGTGCTGGAGGCGCTGGCCTGCGGTACCCCGGTGATTACCACCCGCCACTGCGGCGCCCAGGAAGTGGTAACCCCCGAGGTGGCCACGGTGCTCGAACGCGCCGACGACGCCCGGGCGCTGGCGGACGCGATGACGTACTGGGCGGCCCGCCGGCACGCGCCCGGACTTGGGCAGCGCTGCCGAGCGCTGGCGCTGTCGCTGGATATCGACGCCGTTATGGCAGAAAACTACCGGTGCATTCTGGACGTATACCGGCAAAAGCAGGCGCACCCATGCCAGACCTGAGCCGGTGGAAAATCGTTGGCCGAGGCGACGAGCGCATCTGCTATCAGCATCCGGACGACCCGGCGCGCTGTATCAAGCTCAGTCGGCGCGAGAAGGCCAAGCAGACCCGCCGCGAACGGCGCTACTTTCGCCGGCTGAAACGCCGGGGCGTGCCGTTCACGCTGATCCCCGAGTTCTTCGGCGCGGTGGAGAAAGCCGGCATGATCGGCATCGAGCAGCAGCTGGTGCTCGATGAGCGAGGCGCGCTGCCCCCTGACGTCAGGAAATACGCCGCCCAGCCGCTGACGCCGGGCCAGATTGCGCGTTTCCGGGACGGGCTTGAAGCACTCAAGGCCTACCTGCTGGCCTATAACGTCGTCCCCTGCGACCTGGTGATGAGCAACCTGCTGGTCATCGAGCAAGAAGACGCCACCACGGTTATGCTCATTGACGGGCTGGGCGCCTCGGAGGCGATTCCGCTGGCGGAATACATTCCCTGGCTGGGGCGGCGCAAAATACGGCGCAAGTGGGCCCGGTTCATGGCCAAAACGGTGATGCCGTATGTGACAACCATGCAGGACCGTCAGCCCTCATAGCCTGCGTTGATATGCTGAATGGCGCGGGTCGCGGCGTCGGGCGCGGCAAATTTGCCCAGCGAGCGCTCCAGCCGCGAAAGGTTGCCCTGGCGCCATTTACCCGGCGCGCGCAGCCGGCAGCGATCAAGATCGATCAGCCAGGGGGTGTCGTCGGCGTCGACGAGGATGTTGCGGGCGTTGAGGTCCACGTGATCGAGCCCGGCATTGTGAAAGCGGCGGATCATTGCGCCGACGCGGGTCAGCACGCGCGCCAGCCGCTCGGGGGCGATGGCCGATGTATCCAGCAGCGAGGCAAGCGCGGTGGCGCCGGGCAGGCGCCGGGTGATCAGCGCGGCCTCGTAGGCCAGCCCGTGGCGGGTGACGCAGGCGGCCACCGGGCGGGGCACCGGCAGGCCCTGGGTGTACAGCCGGGCGGTCAGGCGCATTTCGCGAAAGGCGCGGGTGCGTTCGGCACCGGTCCACAGGTAGCGGGCCTCGCTCACCCGGGCGGCCATCCCGCCGCGCCGGTAGGGGCGCAGCACCCACTGCTCGGCGGCGTCCGCCACCGGACGAATGAACAGGCTGCTGCCGCGCCCCGGGGCCTCGCCGGTGACGCACCCGCGCCGGCGCCAGACCTCCGGCGAGAAGTCGTCCGGCGTGAACGGCGCGGGGCGATCGGCGCGCGATTTTTGGCGCAATCCCTGCGCCTCACATAGAATGTCGGCATCGTGTAGTATCAGACTCTTTTTCTGCCGGAGTGCCGCTAAGCGCATGAAGTCCCCTCTGCCTGCCAATCCCCGCCATATTGCCGTGCTGCGCCTTTCCGCGCTGGGCGACGCCTGCAACCTTGTGCCGACGATCCGCGCGCTGCAGCGCCGTTTCCCCGAGGCGCGCATTACCTGGATCATCGGCAAGGGCGAGCATAGCTTACTGGCGGGGCTTTCCGGCGTCGAGTTCGTGGTCTACGACAAGGCCAGCGGCCTTGCCGGCATGCGCGAACTGTGGCGCAGCCTGGCCGATACCCGCTTTGACGTGCTGCTGCACATGCAGCAGGCCCTGCGCGCCAGCGTGCTGTCGCTGGGGCTCAAGGCCGATGCCCGGCTGGGCTATGACAAGGCTCGGGCCAAGGACTTTCAGCACTGGTTTACCGGCCACCGGCTGGCCCCCCACCCCAACGCTCACGTGCTGGATTCGTTCATGGACTTTGCCCGGGCGCTGGGGGTGGAAGACGACCGGCCCGAGTGGCACCTGCCGGTGCCGGCCCAGGCCTATGACGAGGCCCGCCTGCTCAGCGGCGAGGCGCCGTATCTGGTCATCAATGCCTGCAGCAACGCGCGGCTGCGCAACTTTCGCAACTGGTCGGTCGCCGGGTATGCCAGCGTGATCGAGCATGCCTGGGTGCAGCACGGCCTGAAAAGCGTGCTCACCGGCGGGGCAACCCCTCTGGAGCAGGAAACCGCCGGGCAGATCGCCGCGCTGTGCCAGCCGGGCAGCGTCGTCAACGCCGTAGGGGCGACCTCGCTCAAGGGCCTGCTGGCGCTGATCGACAAGGCGCGCGTGGCCATCGCCCCGGACACCGGGCCGGTGCACATGGCCAACGCCCTGAGCACGCCCACATTGGGGCTCTACGCGACGACCAATCCGGATCGCGCAGCACCCTACCTGTGGCGCGAATTTGTCGTCAACGCCTATCCCCGTGCGGTGCGCGCCTACCTGAACAAGTCCGTCAAGGACGTGCCCTGGGGCCAGCGCGTGCGCCACGCCGAGGCCATGACCCTGATCGAGACCGACGAAGTCATTGCCCAGCTGGATGCCTTGCTGGACGCCACCGCCCACCAAGGAGCGCGCCATGAACATTGATCTTTCCGCGCTGGAACACGCCCGCGTGCTGGTGGCCGGCGACGTGATGCTCGACCGCTACTGGCACGGCGCCACCTCGCGGATTTCCCCCGAGGCGCCGGTGCCGGTGGTACGGGTGGAAGACGCCGACGACCGCCCGGGTGGCGCGGCCAACGTCGCGCTCAATATTGCCGCGCTGGGGGCAAAGGCGGCGCTGGCCGGCGTGGTGGGCGACGACGACAACGCCGGGCTGCTGGCCGGGCTGCTGGCAGCGGTTGATGTGAGCGCCCGCTTTCAGCACAGCGCCGATGTGCCGACGATGACCAAGCTTAGAGTGATGAGCCGCAACCAGCAGCTTTTGCGCCTGGACTTTGAGCAGCGCCTGGATAATGTCGACACCGCGGAGCTTGCGGCCCACGTCGACGCCGCGCTGGCCGAGCACGACGTGCTGATTCTCTCCGACTACGGCAAGGGCACGCTCAACCGCGTCGAGGCGTTGATTGCGACCGCCCGCCGGGCGGGCAAACGCGTGCTGGTCGACCCCAAGGGCACCGATTTCCGCAAGTACCGCGGCGCCAGCCTGATCACCCCCAACCTGGGCGAATTTGAAGCCATTGTCGGCCGCTGCGACAGCGACGCCGAGCTGGCCGCGCGGGGCGAAGCCCTGCGCGCTGAGCTGGAGCTGGAAGCGCTGCTGATTACCCGCAGCGAAAAAGGCATGACGCTGATCCGCGAAGGCGAGCCGCCGCTGCACCTGCCCACCCGGGCGCGAGAGGTATTCGACGTGACCGGCGCCGGCGATACCGTCATCGCCATGATGGGGCTGGCGCTGGCCGCCGGGCACGGCTTTGCCGAGGCGATAACGCTGGCCAACCTGGCCGCCGGGCTGGTGGTGGCCAAGCCCGGCACCGCGACGCTGTCGCTTGGCGAGCTGTATACCGCGCTGCACGGCGACGCCCTGGGCGAATTCGGCGTGGTGGAGCAGACGCCGCTGGTCAACGCCGTGCGCGCCGCTCAGGCCCGGGGCGAGCGCGTGGTGATGACCAACGGCTGCTTTGATATTCTCCACGCCGGCCACGTGGCCTATCTGGAACAGGCGCGCAGGCTCGGCGAGCGGCTGGTGGTGGCGGTCAACGACGACGCCTCCATTGCCCGGCTGAAAGGCGACGGCCGCCCGATCAACCCGCTCCAGCGGCGCATGCAGGTGCTGGCCGGGCTGGGCGCGGTGGACTGGGTGGTGCCGTTTGGCGAGGACACCCCGCAATCGCTGATCGAAGCGGTGCTGCCTGACGTGCTGGTCAAGGGCGGCGACTACCGTCCGGAAGACATCGCCGGCGGTGAGGCCGTACGCGCCCACGGCGGCGAGGTGAAAGTGCTGGGCTTTGAAGACGGCGTTTCCACCTCGGCGATGATCAATACCATTCTCGACCGCGGGCGCTAGATGGCACGCCGGCCGCGCTGCATTTCTCCCCGCCTTGTCTACTCGGCCGCGCTGTACGCGCTGGCGCCGCTGATTATCCAGCGTGTGCGGCGTGAGCAGCTGCCCGCTTATCCGCGTCGCCAGCGGCTGGGTCTGGGGCTGAACCTGTCGGACGCTCAGGGCCTTCCCACGCTGTGGCTGCACTGCGCCTCCGTGGGCGAGGTGCGCGCCGCCCGCCCGCTGATCGAGGCGCTGCTGGCGCGCTATGCCGGCCACCGGCTGCTGGTGACCACCATGACCGCCACCGGCGCCGAGCAGGTGTCAGCGCTCGCCGGCCGGCTGGATGCGTCGGCCGCGGCGCGGCTGGCGCACCGCTTTGTGCCGCTGGACTGGCCGGGCAGCGCGCGGCGCTTTGTCGCCCGGGTGCGCCCGGCGCTGGCGGTAATGTTCGAAACCGAGCTGTGGCCCAACCTGCTAAACGCCTGCCGCCGCGCCGGCGTGCCGGTGGCGGTGGTCAACGGCCGGCTCTCGCCCCGGGCCTTTGCCCGCTACCGGCGTGTTCGCCCGCTGATGCGCCAGGCACTGGCCCATGTCAGCTGGCTGGCAGCCAAGTCTGCCGCCGACGCCGAGCGCTTTGCCAAACTCGGCATGGCGGCCGAACGCACCGACGTTGTCGGTTCGCTCAAGTTCGAGGTGTTTCCGGATGCCGCAGCGCAGGCGGTGGGTGAGCGCTTGCGCGCCGCCGTTGGCAAGCGCCCGGTATGGGTGGCCGGCTCCACCCGAGACGGCGAAGAAGCCGCACTGCTTGATGCCCACGCCGCGCTGCGCAAGCGCTATCCCGAAGCGCTGTTGGTACTGGTACCGCGCCATCCGCAGCGCTTTGACGCCGTGGCCGACGAATGCCGCGCCGCCGGCTTTGCGCTGGCCCGGCGCAGCCGGGATGAGCGGGTAACGCAAGAGACGGCGGTGTATCTGGGCGATACCCTGGGCGAGCTCGGCGCGCTCTACGCCGCCGGCGACGTGGCCTTTGTCGGCGGCAGTTTGGTGCCGCTGGGCGGGCAGAACGTGGTGGAGCCGGCAAGCCTGGGGCGGCCGGTGCTCACCGGGCCTTCGCTGGAAAACTTCGAGGACGTGGCCGAGCCGCTGAAAGCCGCCGGTGCCCTTGAGCCGGTGGCGGATGCCAGGGCGCTGGCCCAGGCGCTGATCGGCGCGTTTGACGATCCGGCCCGGGCTCGCAAGCGCGGCCGGGCCGGCCGAGCCGTGGTGGCCGAGCAGCGCGGGGCGCTGGAGCGCACGCTTGCCGGGCTGGGCCGGCTTGTTGCGCCGGACGATCGTTTTGCCTAGCGCCGTGTGGTGCGCGCTACGCCGTCTTCTTTACCCAGCAGCAGCACGTCGGCGCCGCGGGCGGCAAAGAGCCCGTTGGTGACCACGCCGGCAATGGCGTTGAGCCGGGCTTCCATCTCGATCGGGTCGTCGATTGTGAAGTCGTAGCAGTCGATGATCTGGTTGCCGTTGTCGGTGATCACGCCCTGGCGGTAGACCGGCTCAGCGCCCAGCTTGACCAGTTCCCGGCCGACATGGGAGCGCGCCATGGGAATCACCTCCACCGGCAGCGGGAACTGCCCGAGCCTTTTGACCTGCTTGGAGCCGTCGGCGATGCAGATAAAGCGCTCGGCGCAGGCAGCGACGATTTTTTCCCGGGTGAGGGCGGCGCCGCCGCCTTTGATCATCTGCAGCGCAGCGTTCACTTCGTCGGCGCCGTCAACGTAGAAGGGCAAAATGCCGGCGCTGTTGAGCGTCAGCACTTCAATGCCGAGGGCCTTTAGCCGCTCGGCGCTGGCGTCCGAGCTTGCCACCGCGCCCCGGAAGCGATCGCGCAGCGGCGAAAGCCGGTCGATGAATAGGTTGGCGGTGGAGCCAGTGCCGATGCCGAGCACGGTGTTTTTATCCAGCCAGGGGGAAATTTCCTGAACGGCGGCGTCGGCCACGGCGGCCTTGAGTGCGTCCTGGGTCATGTCAAGCTCCGGGTTGAGGGGTCATCATGGGGCGTGCGGCGCACAGTATAGCGCCATGCCGCCGCGCTGCCGACACGCCGGAGCTGTGGACGCGCCCCGGGGCAATCTGCTAACAATAGCGGGCTGTCCGGTTTGTGTATAAAACTTGAGCGGCCCTTTTCCATCGCCGGCGTGCGGCCCTTTCCCGTGAGATATTCGAATGCTTGAAGCTACCGTGAAGAAAATTCTCCAGGCCCGTGTGTACGAGGCGGCCTGCGAGACGCCGATTTCCCCCGCCCCGTTTCTTTCACGCCGCTTTAACAACACGATTTTAATCAAGCGTGAAGATTTACAGCCGGTGCATTCTTTCAAGATTCGCGGCGCCTACAACAAAATGGCCCAGCTGGAACAGGCACAAAAGGCCAGGGGCGTGATCGCCGCCTCGGCCGGCAACCACGCCCAGGGGCTGGCCATGGCGGCAACGCAGATGGGAGTGAAGGCGACCATTGTGATGCCGCGCATTACCCCGGACATCAAGGTCGCGGCGGTGCGCGCCCGGGGGGCCAAGGTCGTGCTCAAGGGCGACGCCTTCAGCGAGGCCGCCGCCCACGCCCAGGCGCTGGTAGAAGAGCACGGCTATACCTATATTCCGCCGTTTGATGACATCGACGTGATTGCCGGACAGGGCACCGTGGCGGTGGAAATACTGCGCCAGCACAGCGGGGCGCTGGACGCCATTTTTGTGCCCGTGGGCGGCGGCGGGCTGATCGCCGGCGTGGCGGCCTACGTGAAGTATCTGCGCCCGGACATCAACGTGATCGGCGTGGAGTCTGAAGACAGCGCCAGCCTCAAGGCCGCGCTGGATGCCGGCGAGCGGGTGACGCTGGATCAGGTCGGCGTGTTTGCCGAAGGCGTGGCCGTAGCACAGATCGGCGAGGTGCCGTTTACCCTGATGCAGCATCTGGTCGATGATGTGATCACCGTCACCGCCGATGAAATGTGCGCCGCGGTCAAGGACATCTTCGAGGATACCCGTGCCGTGTCGGAAACCTCCGGCGCGCTCTCCCTTGCCGGGCTGAAAAAATACGTTCAGCGAACCGGGGCCAAGGGCGAGACGCTGCTGTGTATCAACTCCGGTGCCAATACCAACTTTGACCGCCTCCAGCATATCGCTGAGCGCACCTCGCTTGGCGAGCAGCGCGAGGCGATTCTTGCGGTGACCATTGCCGAAAAGCCCGGCAGTTTCAAAAAATTCTGTCGCACCCTGGGCAAGCGTATGGTCACCGAGTTCAGCTACCGCTACGCCGACGACAGCGATGCGCATATTTTCGTCGGCGTGCAGGTCAAGCCCGGCGGCGATGATCGCCAGGCGGTGATCGAAAAGCTCAAGGAAGCCGGCTATCAGGTGGAAGATCTGACCGACAACGAGCTGGCCAAGGTGCATATCCGCCACCTGAGCGGCGGCCGGCCGAGCGCCAACGTGGCCGAGGCGCTGTATCGCTTCGAGTTTCCCGAGCGTCCCGGGGCGCTGATGCACTTTCTCACCCAGCTGCCCCATGACTGGAACATTTCGCTGTTTCACTATCGCAACCACGGCGCGGCCTACGGCCGAGTGCTGGTGGGCATGCAGGTACCCAACGGCGACAGCGAGCATGTCGAAGAGCACCTGGACGCGATCGGCTATCGCTACTGGCGGGAAAGCGACAACCCGGCCTACCGGTTGTTCATGGCCTGAAAAGCGCCGCCGTTGCCGGAAGTGCGCGGATAAACGGCGGCTTTTTTCATTGTCAGCGTAAAGCCCGGCGGCTTATAGTCACCGGGCCAATAATGAGACGCGTCATCCAAAACGCTGAAGCGGCGTTTTGCTCACCTGACGCGCTATGTTTTCCAGGGGCACGGGGTTTAGGCTTGGTTCCGGCAAAATGAACGGACGCGCGCACCGCCCCGGGCCCGGATTTGTTACTTCGGAGAAGCGGTATGCGTCGTAAAAAGCCGGACATGATCATGGCACTGACGGTGGTATTTGCCCTGGGCGTTCTTGCCACAGGCTATGCGCAGGCGCTGGCAGGCGGCTGAGCGTCGCCGCCGGGGGGCTGATGATCAATACGCGGGCTGTGCCATGGCGGCACAGCCCGTTTTTCTTTTGTCTTTTTTCTTTTGTCTTTTTTCTTTTGTCTTTTTTCTTTTGTCTGCTTCAGCGCCGGGGCGGGCGCACCACGGCGGTGTCGGTGACGATGGCGGTCAGCGCAATATCCCAGGGCTCTACGGGCAGACGGTCAACCTGCTGGCAGGCGTGGGCTGCGCCGATCAGCGTAGGCTTTGGCCCCGGGTGGCGCATAAAAGCCAGGGTGCGATCGTAAAAGCCGCCGCCCATGCCCATGCGGTTGGCGTGCGCATCAAAGCCCACCAGCGGCACGATCAGGGTATCC
Organism: Halomonas cibimaris; assembly: GCF_055379665.1. NCBI lineage: Bacteria > Pseudomonadati > Pseudomonadota > Gammaproteobacteria > Oceanospirillales > Halomonadaceae > Halomonas > Halomonas cibimaris. The sequence continues at coordinate 875,601 of NZ_AP043828.1, read as the reverse complement.
AGCGCCCAGGCGGGCAGGCGATTGGCGCGGCGGGCGCTAAAGCGCGGGGCGGGCTCGCGGATGCCGAAGCGGTTTTTGATCATGGGCGTGCCCGGGCGATACGCCACAAACCACAGTGAGTTGGCGGAAAAAGGGCGCAGTACGGGCAGGTAAACGTTCACGCCGCGGCGGTAAAGCCAGGGCAGCAGGGGGAGCGGATCAATCTCGCCGCTCACGGGCAGATACAGGCTGATACGGCGTGCGCGCCGCAGTTCCGGCAAGGTTTTCAATCGCTGGCACAGGCCGGCGGCGGCGGTGCGCTGCTGGCGCGGCGTGAGCACGCGGCGGCGGCGCCTGAGCTCGCGGCGCAGGGCGTTCTTGGCCCGTAACGGCGAGGCGGATGCTGCGTCAGGCAGGGGCACGCTGCAGGCCCTGAAGCTGGAATATGGGAAAAGCGGTAGGCAAGGGTTCTCCAGGATGCCGCTGTCGTTGTGGCCCTGAACCTTGTGGTTCAGGTGGGTGGCCGCAGCCAAGCCGTCAGGCTTTCCGTCGCACGGACATGCGCACAGGCTCGACTAGCTTTTGGCCTCCCTGGGTATTACGCATAGGCTCGAGGGACGATAACGACTGGCGCACACCCCAGAGAACGCCTTCATCTTACCAGAGCGCCGGGCCCGGGCCAAAGTCCGGGCGGCGCCTTATTCCTGGCGTTTTTTCAGCGCCTCGTCCAGGCGCTCGTCCAGGCGGGCAAGCTCGGCGTCGCGGTCGCGCTTTTCGTCAAGCGCTTCCAGCAGCTCATGGGTGATATTGAGCGCGGCCATCACCGTGACCCGGTCGTTGCTCAACGCGGTGCTCTGCGACTGAATGCCGTGCATGGCGCGGTCCAGGTAGCGTGCGGCGCGCTCCAGCTTGTCTTCTGTCCCCGCATCGCAGGCAATGGTGTAATACCGCCCCAGCAGGGTGATTTCTGTGGTTGGACGCTTGGCGTCACTCATCCGTTGCTCCAGCGCAGGCCATCGAGGAATCTATGCGTTAACATGCCCGCATGGGCAAGTAAAGCGAGGCGAGGCCCGTGGCGGCGCGGTACCGGCCCGGGCGATAAAAGCGCTTCAACTATAAGAGAGCCTGCGCGCCGGGGTCAACGCGCGGCGCTGTCCGCTCGCTTGCCGTACCCTGTCTTATTCACTGTGCCGTAACGGATGGCCTTTTTATGTCCCTGATTGATGAACGCCAGGAATTTTCCGATATCGCCGATACCTTTCTGCTTCACGGCAGCATGCAGTCGCCGGCGTTTCTCGACGGCCGGCTGTGTGCGCTGCTGGCACTCAAGGACGTCAGCGCCGAGGCCTGGCTGGACGAAGTGTGTTCAAGCCTGGGGATCGAGCAGCCCAAGGATGCGCCGAGCGCCGAGCGCCTGCTGGGCTGGCGCCGGCAAACCCTTGAAGCCCTGGGCGCCGGCGAAATGAACTACGCGCCGCTGCTGCCCGACGAGCTGTTTTCCCTGGCCGAGCAGGCCCAGGGGCTGCAGGAGTGGGCGCTGGGCTTTGTCGAGGTGCTCGATGATACCGTGGACGACGCCCTGCGCCGGCAGTGGTCGGCTGCCCTGCGCGAAGCGCTGGACGATCTGCCGGTGCTGGCCCGTATCGAAACCGACCTCGACGACAGCCCGGAAAACGAAAACGACCTTTTCGCGCTCACCGAGCACGCGCGGATGGCCGCCATGATGCTCTACACCGAGCAGCATCCCGGCCAGCCCCAGGTGGAGCAAAGCGACGCGACGCTGCACTAGCGCTTTTCGCTCGGATCTTTTCCCCCTCACCAATCGGACCTTTTCCCCCTCACCAACCAGGAGCCTTCATGCTACCCGAGTCCATGCCGCGCCCGGCGGCGATTACCCCCGATGCCTACGCCGCGCGCCGTGCCGCGCTCATCGCCCGGCTGCCAGCCACGGCCGCCGTGGTGCTGCCCGGCGCCGGCCTGGTCACCCGCTCCAAGGACAGCGAGTTCGCCTTTCGCCAGAACAGCGATTTCTACTACCTCACCGGCATCGTTGAGCCCGATGCGCTGCTGGTACTGCTGCCCGGCCGCGACGCCGGCGAGACGGTGGTATTCTGCCAGGATCGCGACCCGACGCTTGAAGCCTGGACGGGGCGGCGCTTGGGGGCGGATGGCATGGTGGCCGAACATGGCGTGGACGAGGCGGTGGAAAATGCCGAGCGCGACGAGCGCCTGCACCGGCTGCTCGCCGGGCGCGAGCAGCTGTTTGTGCCCTTTGACGACGACGGCGCCCTGGCGCTGGCCGAGCAGGCCTACGCCGACTCGACCGCCGGCCGTCGAGGGGCGCCACCGGTCAGCGGCTTTCACAACGTCACTCCGCTGATTCATGCCATGCGCCAGCTCAAGACGGCGGATGAAATGGCGCTGATGCGCCACGCCGCCGAGATATCGGCCCGGGCCCACTGCCGGGCCATGCGCGCCAGCCGCCCGGGGCTTTTTGAATACCAGCTGCAGGCCGAGCTGGAGCACGAATTTGTCTGGCAGGGCGGCAGCGGCCCGGCCTACGGCAGCATTGTCGGCGGCGGCGTCAACGCCTGCGTGCTGCACTATGTGGAAAACACCGCGCCGCTCAATGACGGCGACCTGGTGCTGATCGACGCCGGTGCCGAGTTTGCCCTCTACGCCGGCGATATCACCCGCACTTTTCCGGTGAACGGCACCTTCAGCGCCGCCCAGCGCGAGGTTTACGAGGTTGTGCTCACCGCCCAGGAAAACGCCGTGGCGGCGATTCGCCCCGGTGCTACGCTCATTGATATCCATCAAGGCGTGGTCCGCGATTTGACGGCCGGGCTGATTGCGCTGGGGCTTTTGTCCGGCGACGTTGACGAACGCATCGCGGATCACAGCTATCGGCGTTTCTATCTGCATTCCACCTCGCACTGGCTGGGTCTGGACGTGCACGACGTAGGCGAATATCGCCGGCCCGACGGCACGCCGCGCCCGCTGGAAGAAGGCATGGTGCTGACAATAGAGCCCGGGCTGTATATTCCCGCAGACGACGATATCCCCGAGGCCTATCGCGGCATGGGCATCCGCATCGAAGACGATGTGGCCGTCACCGCCGAGGGGCACGAGGTGCTTACCGCCGATGTGCCCAAGCAGGTAGCAGACATCGAGGCGCTGATGGCCAAAAAGTGAGCCGCCATGTCACGGCCGGTTTTTCTTTACGTAATGTACGTTATGAATGGCCGGCCTGTTCCCGCGGTGCCGATTCGCGGACAATACTCATCAGCCGTGTAGAAAACGCCGTTCAGGAGGCAGCCATGCAGACACCCGCGCAACCCCTTACGCACGACGTCGTCATTGTCGGCGGCGGTCTGGTGGGGGCCAGTTTGGGCTGTGCGCTGGCCCCTTTGATCGAACGCCACGGGCTGAAAGTGGCGATTATCGAGGCCGCGCCGCTGCCGGCCGCCGCGCAGCCGGACCAATGGCAGCCCAGTTTCGATGCCCGGGCCAGCGCCATTGCCGCCGGCTCGGCGGAGCGCTTTCACCGGCTGGGGGTGTGGCAGGCCATGCGCCGAGAGGCCGCGCCGATCCGCCGCATCCACATCAGCGAGCGCGGCCGGCTGGGCGTGACGCGGCTGGATGCCGATGATCTCCACGTTGACGCCCTGGGCCATGTGATTGCCAACGCCTGGATGGGCCGGGTGCTGCACGCCCGACTCGCCGAACTGGCGCTCGACTGGCACTGCCCGGCCAAGGTGGCGCACATTGCCCCGACCGAGGCGGGGCATCGGCTGGCGCTTTCGGACGGCAGTACGCTCACCGCCGGACTGACGGTCCTGGCCGACGGCGGCCGCTCCGGGCTAAAAGAGCAGCTGGGCATTGCCAGCCGTGCGGCGGACTACGCGCAGACCGCACTGATTGCCAACGTGGCGGTCAGCGAGCCCCACGGCGGTGTGGCCTACGAGCGCTTTACCGCTGACGGCCCAATTGCGCTGCTGCCGCTGTCGGGCAACGCCATGGAGCTGGTGTGGACGCACCCGGCCGGCGAAGAAAAGGCGCGCATGGCACTGTCCGACGGCGACTTTCTCGCCGCGCTGCAGCGCGCGTTCGGCGATCGCGCCGGGCGCTTTACTCGGGTGGGCAAGCGCTACGCCTATCCGCTATCGCTGGTGACCGCGGAAGAGACCGTGCGCCCGGGGCTTGCGGTGCTGGGCAACGCCGCCCACGCGCTGCACCCGGTGGCCGGGCAGGGGTTTAACCTGGCGCTGCGCGGGGTGGTGGATCTGGTGGACACGCTGGCCGAGCATCTGGCGGCGGGCGGTGCAGCCGGTGATATGGCCGCGCTGAGCGCTTTTGACCGCAAGCGCGCCCGGGACCGGCGCGACGTGGTGCGCTTCAGCGACGGGCTGATCCGCCTGTTCGGCGCGCGGCTGCCGCTGCTGCCGTCGCTGCGTGCGGCGGGCCTGGCGGGCCTTAATCTGGCCGGGCCGCTGCGCCGCGATGTGGCCCGGCGGGCCATGGGGCTGGAGCGCTGACGTTCACCCGCGCCCGGCCGCGGGCGTTTTGTTGACAAGGCAAGGGGAGCACGATGACCAAGACAGCCAAGGCGGCAAAAACGCCGGCGACGACGTTCGATGCCCTGATTGTGGGCAACGGCATGGTAGGCACGGCGCTTTGTGCGCTGCTGGCGGATGCCGGCATGCAGGTTGGGCTGGTCGAGGCGCAGCCCCGGCCGCTTGCGCTGGATACGCTCGGCGAGGCGCCGGCGCCCCGGGTCAGCGCGCTGTCGCCGGTTTCCGTGCGCCTGCTAAAGCATCTGGGCGCCTGGCCGCTGATGGCGGAAAAGCGCGTGACGGCGTATCGCTACATGCGCGTGTGGGACACCGAAGGCAGCGGGGATATCGCCTTCAGCGCCGATGAGGCCGGGGTGGCCGCGCTGGGCTACATCGTGGAAAACAGCCTGACCACCGCGGCGCTGAATGCCCGGGTGCTGGACCATCCCGGGGTGACGACGTTTTTCGGCCAGCGGGTTACCGCACTGCAGACCACCGCCACCGGGCGCTGGCTGAAGCTGGAAGACGGCACCACGCTGGGCGCGCCGCTGGTGGTTGCCGCCGACGGCGCGCGCTCGGTGCTGCGCGATATGGCGGAAATCGACGTAGCCGAAGACGACATGCACCAGCACGCCGTGGTGACCACGGTACGCTGCGAGCGCCCTCACGGGGCGACGGCGCGCCAGGCGTTCGTTGCCGGCCAGCCGCTGGCGTTTTTGCCGCTGACGGTGGCCGGCGACGAGCGCTACTGCTCGGTTGTCTGGTCGGTGGCGCCCGAGCGCGCCGAGGCGCTTAAGGCGATGACGCCCGAAGCGCTGGGCGAGGCGCTGGGCCGTGCCCTTGAACACCGCCTGGGAGCGGTGGAGGTATGCGACAGGGCGTATGCGTTTCCGCTGGTGCAGCGCCATGCCCGGCGCTATACGGCGCCGCACTTTGCGCTGGTGGGCGACGCGGCGCACAGCATTCACCCGCTGGCGGGGCAGGGCGTCAACCTGGGGCTGATGGACGCCGCCGTGCTGGCCGAAGAAGTCATCGCGGCCTTTCAGCGCGGCGCGCCCTGGGGCGATGCGCGCCGGCTCAAGCGTTTCGAGCGCCGCCGCCGGGGAGACAACGCCGCCGTACTGGCGCTGATGAAAGGCTTCAAGACGCTGTTTGGCGTAGAGCACCCCGGCGTGCTGCTGGCGCGCAATATGGGCATGAACGGGCTTGACCGGCTGGTACCGCTCAAGCGCGCGATGATGCGCCAGGCGACCGGGGAGCGCGGCCGCCTGCCCGAAAGCTGCCGCTAGCGCCGGCGGCGGTCCACCACGTTGAGCGCCTTGAGCAGGTTGAGCGCCTCGCTCAGCTGGTAGTCGTCGCGCAGGCGTGCAGCGCTTGACGCGTCGCGGGCTGCGCTTTTGCCCGTGGCGTTCAGGTGGCCTTCAAGGTCGGATTCGCGCAGTTCAAAGCGGCTGTCGGCGACTTCCAGCCGCCCGCGCACGACCTTGATGTCAGGTTCGATGCCCTGGGCCTGAATCGAGCGGCCGTCCGGGGTGTAGTACAGCGCAGTGGTGAGCTTGAGGGCTTCGCGTTCGCCCAGCGGCATGACCTGCTGTACCGAACCCTTGCCAAAGCTTTCCGTACCCATGATGACGCCGCGGCCCTGGTCCTGCAGCGCGCCGGCGACGATTTCCGCCGCCGAGGCGCTGCCGCCGTTGACCAGCACCACCAGTGCTACGTCGCCGGCGGGGGTAGCGGGCGTAGCGGAAAACGACATCTGGCTGTTGGCCAGACGGCCTTCGGTGTAGACCACGCGCCCGCTGTCAAGGAACAGATCGGCGATATCCACCGCGGCCTGGAGCACCCCGCCGGGGTTATTGCGCAGGTCCAGCACCAGGCCGTTGAGCGCGCCGCCGTCGCTTTGTGCCTGCATGTCGGTGAGGGCGGCGAGGGCCTGCTCGGCGGTGCGCGTCTGGAACTGGCTGATGCGCAGGTAGCCGTAGCCCGGCGCCAGCATGTCGTGTTTGACGCTTTCCGTCTGGATGTTTTCGCGGGTCAGGGTCAACGTGCGCGGGCTGTCTTCGCCCTGGCGCAGCACGGTGATATCCAGCTCGCTGCCCGGCTCGCCGCGCATCAGGTTGACCGCTTCGTGCAGGGACAGGCCCTCGGTGGAGGTGCCGTCGATACGCACGATGACATCGCGCGAGGCAAGCCCTGCCCGGGAAGCCGGCGTATCGTCGATAGGCGTTACCACCGTGATCCGGTCGTCTTTCATGCCGACTTCGATGCCGATGCCGCCAAACGCCCCTTCGGTGCTTTCGCGCAGGCTGTCGTACTGCTCTTCGTCGAGATAGCTTGAATGCGGGTCCAGCTCGTTGAGCATGCCGCGCATGGCATTGCGCATCAGGGTGCGGTCGTTGATGTCTTCGACGTAGGCGCGCTTGATGTGCTCAAACACCTCGGCAAAGGTCTGGATATCTTCCAGCGGCAGGGCGTTTTCCGCGTCATCGGTGTCCGGCGCCGCGGCGGCCGTGCCCGGCAGGGCCCACATGGCCAGTAGCATGACGGCCAGCGGGTACCGGACGGCGGGCAATAAAGGGGTGGCAAATGGCATGGGGGCTCCGCGAGGCGTGGGCGGCAGGGGCCGCCGAAAAAAGCGTCAGTGGCGCCAGCTTATCCTTTCAGCGGCGTGCAAGCCAACGCCCGGGGTCGATGGGTTCGCCGCCGCGGCGCACTTCAAAATACAGCGCCGCTCGGGGCTGGCCGCCGGTATTGCCCACGCGTCCGATAACGTCGCCTTCGGCCACTCGCGTGCCGGGCGAGCGCTCGAAGCGCTGCAGGTGAGCGTAAAGCGTCATCAGGTGGTCGCCGTGGTCAACGATCAACAGGTTGCCAAAGCCGCGCAGCCAGCCGGCAAATGCCACGCGCCCGGCGTGCACGGCCTTGACCGGGGTGCCGGCGCCGGCCTTGATGACAATGCCGTTGCGGTGCACGCCCTGGCGGCTTTCAAAGCCGGCGCTGAGTTGGCCTGCCGTAGGCCAGGGCAGATCGCCCCGGGTTTGGGCCATCTGCGTGCTGGGGGCGGGGCTTGATAGCCGGGCCATCTGCTCGCGGATCTGGCGCAGGCGCGCCTCGGCGGCTTCGCGATCGCCCTTGAGCCGGGCCAGGTGGTGGCTTTGGCTTTCTTCGCGCTCGCCGATGTCGGCCAGCAGCGTGCGGCGTTGGGCGGTGCGCTGGGCAAGGGTCGCGCTTTTTTCTTTCAGCTCGGCGTTGGCCGCCTCCAGGCGCTTTCGGCGCTCGGCCAGCTCGGCGGCGTTGTCGGCAAGCGCTTTGTCCAGCCGGGCGATGTCGGCGAGGCGTTTTTTTCTCGCCCGGCTCAGGCGGTTGAGGTAGGCCTGCATGCGGTCAATCTTGGCCGGGTCGCCCTGGTTGAGCAGCAGCTTCAGCTGCGGGGCATCGCCCAGCCGGTACAGCGCGGCCAGCTGCTCGCCCAGCGCTTCCATCTGCGCTTGGCGGGTCGCTTCCAGACGAGATCGGCGCTTTTTCAGCGCCCGGCTTTCTTTGCCGAGCCGGCGGCGCTTGGCCTGCACTTCATCCAGCCGGGCGTGAAGCTCGGCCAGCGCCTCTTCTACCTCGCGCAGCGCGTTCTGGGCGTCGCTGCGCGCCTTGGCGGTGGCTTCAAGACGCTGTGACGCTGTTCGGATTTCTTCGCCCAGGGCGTCGAGCTTTTCCCGGGCGGCGGTGGCGTCGGGGCGCGCCTGCGCCTGGCCCTGCACCGCCGGGGGCATACAGGCCAGCAACGCCAGCGCGCCGCCGGCCCAGCGTCGCAGCCTTGGCCTGCGGCGCAATTCAGCGCAGCCGAATCAGTGGCTTGCCGGTCATCGCGGCGGGAATTTTCTGATCCATCAGGGTCAAAAGCGTAGGCGCCAGATCGCACAGCCGCCCGTCTTCGAGCTCGCCCTGGCGCGTGCCGACGTAGACCAGCGGCACCGGGAAGGTGGTGTGGGCGGTCTGGGGCGCGCCGGTGACCGGGTGCACCATCTGCTCGGCGTTGCCGTGGTCGGCGGTGATCAGGCAGGCGCCGCCGGCGCGCTCAATGGCCTCGACCACGCGGCCCACGCACTGATCGACGGTTTCAATGGCCTTGACCGCTGCGTGATAGTCGCCGGTGTGGCCGACCATGTCGCCGTTGGCGTAGTTGCAGATGATCAGGTCAAAGGCGTCGTCGTCGATGGCGCCAATCAGGCTGTCGGTGACGGCAAAGGCGCTCATTTCCGGCTTTTCGTCGTAGGTGCGCACGTCCTGGGGCGAGGGCTGCAAAATGCGCGTTTCGCCGTCGAAGGCTTCTTCGCGGCCGCCGGAGAAGAAAAACGTTACGTGGGGGTATTTTTCCGTCTCGGCGATGCGCAGCTGCTTGAGCCCGCGCCGGGAGACGACCTCACCCAGGGTGTCGGACAGGTGATCCGGGGGAAAGGCGATCGGGGCGGGGATGTCGTCGGCGTACTCGGTCATCATTACCAGGCCTTCGCCGGCGAGCACCGGGCGCGAGGTGCGCGCAAAGCCGTCAAAGTCGGGTTCGGCAAAGGCCCGCGCCAGCTCCCGGGCGCGGTCGGCGCGGAAGTTGGCAAAGATTGCCGCGTCGCCGTCTTCGATCACTAGCGGCTCCCCGGCAATGCGTACGCTGGTAGCGGAGACGAACTCGTCGGTTTCTCCCCGGGCATAGGCGTCGCGCAGGGCGGTTTCGGCGCTGACGGCGGTAAAGTCGGCGCGGCCTTCGGTCAAAAGCTCATAGGCCTGGGCCACGCGCTCCCAACGGTTGTCGCGGTCCAGCGCGTAGAAGCGCCCGATGACCGAGGCGATAAAGCCGTTGTCCGGGCCGACCAGTTCGGCGAGCCGGGCGTTGGTGCGCTCAAGCGAGGCCATGGCACTCTGGGGGGCCACGTCGCGGCCGTCGAGGAAGGCGTGCATGTAGATGCGCCGGGCCCCGCGGCGGGCGGCAAGCTCGGCAAGCGCAATGATGTGGTCTTCGTGGCTGTGCACGCCGCCGGGGGACAAAAGGCCCATAAGATGAACGGCTCGGCCGTGCTCCACGGCGTCGTCGATGGGGGTGGTCAGCGCGGCGTTGAGGTCAAGATCGCCGTTTTCCACGGCCTGGGTGATCCGGGTAAAATCCTGAAACACGATGCGCCCGGCGCCCAGGTTCATGTGGCCGACCTCGGAGTTGCCCATCTGGCCGTCGGGCAGCCCGACGTGGTGGCCGTCGGTATGGACGAAGGCCCGGGGACGATCGGCCCATAGCCGATCCATGTTGGGGGTATGCGCCCCGGCAATGGCGTTGTGGCGGCTGTCCGGGTTATGGCCGTAGCCGTCGAGGATGATCAGCGCCACCGGGCGCGGCGTGCGGGGAGTGTCCATGAAAACCTCTCGTCATTGGGCCAGGCGCCGGTGTGGCGCAGCGTCGGGGCGAATGCCAGTCGTTCGCACTATAACGCAGGCGGGCGGCTGTCGTCATGGCGGGGCCTGCTCGCAGCCGTTCGGGGCGTGTATACTGGGGCGCTTGACGACAGCCCGCGCTGCCGGCTGTCGTATTGCCGTGTATTGTTGACCCACTATTGAACAAGAGATTGAGCGCGCGATGCCCGAGATAATCGAACGGTTGCTGGAGTTTGCCCAAAACCATCTGCTGCTGGTGGGGGGCTTTTTTGCCGTACTGCTCGCCTGGCTGGCGTATGAAGCCCGTCGCGCGGCAAGCAACGGGGTGACGCCGGGCGAGGCCACGCAGCTGATCAACCGCGAAGACGCCGTGGTGCTGGATATCCGCGAAGACAAAGAGTTTCGCGCCGGCCATATCGCCGGTGCCCGGCATATTCCCCAGAGCAAGCTGGATGAGCGCATAAATGAGCTGGACAAGGCCAAGAGCAAGCCGGTCATTGTCGTCTGCAAGCACGGCCAGAGCTCGGGCGTGGCTCAGGCCAAGCTGGCCAAGGCCGGCTTTGAGCGCGCGCTGAAGCTGAGCGGCGGCATGGCCCAGTGGCAGGCCGACGGCTTGCCGGTAGTCAAAAAATAAGCGCATCGGCGCCGGCGTGGCCGGCACGAGCTTCGTAGATCGACCCTTTCAGGAGTTTCACATGGCGGAAGACACCACCCCCCAGCAGGCCGGCGCGGCGGACGACAGCAAGCCCAAGCTTACGTTTTCGCTGCAGCGTATTTACGTCAAGGATATTTCGTTTGAAGCGCCCAACTCGCCCGAGGTGTTCAAACAGCCGTTCAAGCCCAAGGTCAATCTGGACCTGAACACCTCCAGCAAGCAAACCGACGATGACCAGTACGAAGTCACCGTCAAGGTCACCGCTCAGGTCAACGACAGCGAAAGCGGTACCACCTCGTTTCTGGTGGAAGTCGAGCAGGCCGGTTTGTTCCGCATTGGCGGCATTGAAGGCGAGCAGCTGGACCAGACCCTGGGCGCGTTCTGCCCCAACCTGCTGTTCCCCTACGCCCGCGAGTGCGTGGACAGCCTGGTCAACCGCGGCGGCTTCCCGCCGCTGATGCTGGCGCCGGTCAATTTTGACGCCATGTACGCCCAGCGCAAACAGCGCGAAGCCCAGGCGCAAAGCGCCGAGTAAGCCGTGCAGGCCGCCGACTGGTACGCCGCCCACGGCAAGATGCCGCGCCTTTACGTGCCGGCAACGTTTGAACCGGGCGGTAACGTTACGCTGCCTGACGGCCCGGCGCGCCATCTAACGCGGGTGCTGCGCCTGGGCCCGGGTGCGCCGCTGGTGGTGTTCGACGGCAACGGCCGCGAGGCCGGCGTGCGCCTGGCAGACGTGACGCGCAAGCAGGCCACGGTGGTCGTGGAGGCCGTATGGCCCGGGGCGGGGGAGTCGCCGCTGGCGGTGCATCTGGGCCAGGCGATCTCCAAGGGAGAGCGCATGGACTACGCCATCCAGAAAGCCGTGGAGCTGGGCGTGGCGGCGATCACCCCGCTGTATACCCGCCGCGGCGATGTGCGCTTGAAAGGCGAGCGCGAAGCCAAAAAGCTCGCCCACTGGCAAGCCGTGGCCGCCAGCGCCTGCGAGCAGTGCGGGCGGGCGACGCTGCCGCCGGTGCATCCGCCGCAAACCCTTGAGGCATGGCTTAACGCGCGCGACGAGCCGCTGCGGCTGATGCTGCATCCGGCCACCCACAGCGGGCTGGACGCGGCGGACGCGCCCGCCGCGGCGGCGCTGCTGATCGGCCCGGAAGGCGGCCTGGCCCCAGACGACGTGGCGGCCGCCGAGGCCGCGGCGTTTACCCCGCTGACCCTGGGCCCGCGTATCCTGCGTACCGAAACCGCGCCCGTGGCTGCGCTTACGCTTTTGCAGTACCGCTTCGGCGATCTTTGAGAAGGACGTTTTTGCTATGCCCAACGAGACTTCCGGCCCCTCTTATAGCGCGACAGATACCGTCGCCCGCATGGGTGAGGTGGCCTACCTGCCGGTGGTAACGGTAAACGATACCGGCGCATTTCTGCGCTGGGGGCAGCCCAAGGACGTGCTGCTGCCGTTTAGCGAGCAGCTGTTCCGCCCGGACCCGGGCAAGCGCGTGCTGGTCATGCTTTACGAAGACGACCGGGGGCGGCCGGTGGCGTCCATGCGCCTGGAGCGTTTTTTGAGCGACGACGCCTGGGCGCTGGAAAGCGGCGAGGCGGTCACGCTGGTTGTCGCCGAGCGTACCGACCTGGGCATGAAGGTCGTGGTCAACCACCGCTACTGGGGACTGATTTACGCCGACGACATCAGCCAGCCCCTGCGCCGCGGGCAGACGCTTGGCGGGTTCGTCAAGCAGCGCCGGGACGACGGCCGGCTGGATATCTCCCTGCTGCCGCCGGGCAGCGCACGCCTTGACGTGGTGGGCGAGAAGGTTCTCAAGGCCCTGCGCGAAAGCGGCGGCTACCTGCCGCTGGGCGATAAAAGCGCCGCGGCGGACATCAAAGCGCGGCTGGGGGTGAGCAAAAGCGCCTACAAGCAGGCCACCGGCCGGCTGTACAAGCGCCAGCTGATCACCCTTGAGCCCCATGCCGTGCGCCTGGTGCCCGGCGCGCTGGACTGATGCCCTCTGCTTGGTGCCGCGCGCGGCGTCAGGCATACTGCAGGGCTGTCATATACCCACGGGCGCGCCGGCCCGGTGCGCTCTATTTCGAATGGTTGTTGCGATGAGCCAGTCAAATCTGCATCTGGGCGTGGTGATGGATCCCATCGCCGATATTGCCTATACAAAAGATACCACCATGGCCATGCTGTGGGCCGCCCAGGATCGGGGCTATACGCTGCACTACATGGAACAGGAAGACCTGTTTCTCAACGCCGGCCAGGCCTACGCCCGCATGCGCCCGCTGACGGTACACCGCGACCCCGATCACTGGTATGACCTGGGCGAAGCCGACTCCCGGCCGCTTTCCGAGCTCGACGTCATCCTCATGCGCAAAGACCCGCCTGTTGACGCCGATTTTACCCATGCGGTGCATCTGCTGGGGTTTGCCGAGCGCGAAGGCGTGCTGGTCGTCAATCCGACCCGGGCGCTTTTGACCTGCAACGAAAAGCTTTTTGCCCAGCAGTTTCCCCAGTGCTGCGCACCCACGCTGGTGTCCGCCCGGGACAACGTGCTGCGCGCGTTTCACGCCGAGCATGGCGATGTGATCTTCAAGCCGCTTGACGGCATGGGCGGCAGCGGTATTTTTCACATCGGCCCGGACGGGCGCAATCTCGGCGCGGTGATTGAGCAGCTGACGCTGGGCGGTACGCGCCAGGTCATGGTGCAGCGCTACCTGCCGGCCATCAAGGAAGGTGACACCCGCATCTTGCTCATCGACGGCGAGCCGGTGCCTTACGGTTTGGCCCGGGTGCCGCTGGCCGGGGAAACGCGCGGCAACCTGGCGGCCGGCGGGCGCGGAGAAAGCCGTGAGCTCACCGAACGCCAGCAATGGCTGGTCGAGCAGGTGCGGCCAACGCTTGACGCGCTTGGGCTGCTGTTTGTCGGGCTCGACGTTATCGGTGATTCGATTACCGAAATCAACGTCACCAGCCCCACCTGCGTGCGTGAGATTGACGACCAGCGCGGCACGCGTATCGCCGACCAGCTGCTCGACGCGGTCGCGCGTCGCCTGAGTGCGCCACGCTAACGGCGTGCCCCATCATTACATGGTCATTGATAATTCAGCCGCCGGCGAATCGCCGGCGGCGCTAGGAGGCGCATGCAACGCTTAACGCAAAATCTGAAAAATCATTTCCTGCTGGCCATGCCGCACATGGACGAGACCCACTTTGCCGGGAGCCTGATCTATCTTTGTGACCACGACGACAACGGCAGCATGGGAGTGATTGTCAACCAGCCGCTGGAAATCACCCTTGATGCGCTGTTCGAGCAGCTGGAGCTTGGCGGCAGCCAAAGCCTGCACCGCAATGCGCCGGTGTATTATGGCGGCCCCATGCACAAGGATCGCGGCTTTATTCTGCACCGTGGCCAAAGCAGCGACTGGGATTCCAGCGTGCAGGTAACCGACGAAATTGCACTGACCACGTCGATGGATATGCTACAGGCGCTGGCCAACAATGAAGGGCCCGAACGCTTCGTCGTCTGTTTGGGCTGCTCCGGCTGGGATGTGGGCCAGCTGGAAGATGAGATCAAGGAAAACGCCTGGCTGATCGTTGAAGGAGCGTCACACGTGCTGTTCGAAACGCCGCCGGCCGAGCGCCTCAGCACCGCGGCGGGTATTCTCGGCGTGGATTTAAACCTGATGACGCCTGACGCCGGGCACGCCTGATGGCCGCAGAAGGGCAGCGGCTGGTGCTGGCATTTGACTTTGGTGCCCGGCGCATTGGCGTGGCGGTGGGCAATGAAATGCTGCACAGCGCCCGGGAGCTTGAGCCGCTCACCGCCCGGGACGGCATTCCCGACTGGAATGTTGTAACCCGGCTTTTGGAGGAATGGCAGCCGGACGTGCTGGTGGTGGGGTTGCCGCTGCACATGGACGGCAGCGAGTCCGAAATGAGCCTGCGGGCGCGCAAATTCGGCAATCGACTGCACGGGCGCTACGGCAAGCCCTGCCACATGGTCGACGAGCGCGGCTCTACCCGGGAGGCCAAGCAGATTGCCCGTGAAGCCGGCCACAGGGGCAACTACCGTGCCGAGAGCGTTGACGGCATTGCCGCGGTGCTGATTTTGGAAGGCTGGTTTGCCCACCGGGAAGGCTTGCCCGGCGGCCGCGCCGGCGACTCAACCCGGCCACAGCGAGGCGGTACGTAACCCCGCCTCAAGGCTATTCACTCGTCTAGCGTGCCCAGCCGCTTGGGGACAAACCAGCGCACCGGGCGCAGGTCCTTTTCAATCAACTCTTCTACCTGCAGCAGCGTGGCAAATATCGCCATGCGCATCGGAATGCCGTTGTCGGTCTGGCGAAAAATGGCCAGCCTGGGATCGCCGTTCAAGTCCACATCTAGATCGTTGACGCCGGGGCGGCTGTCCCGAGGCAGCGGGTGCATGACGATGGTATCCGGCGTGCAGCGCGCGTCCATAAAGCGTTTGTTAACCACGAATTCGTGAGAAACGCCGGCAAAGGATTCGCTCATTTCACTGGTAAAACGCTCTTTCTGAATGCGCGTGGTGTAGACCACGTCCAGGTCGCTGAAGTCGCAGGCCAGGCTGTCGCGCAGCTCGATACGGTGGCCGCGGGAAGCCACCAGCTCCACCAGTGCCGAGGGCATATCCAGCCCCGGCGGCGACACCAGGGTGATGCGCATGGGCGGGTACAGCGATAAAAGCTTGATCAGCGAGTGCACCGTGCGCCCGTGAAGCAAATCCCCCGTTAATAGAATATGCGCGCCGGCAAGCGTTTTGCCCCGCTGGGCGAACTCTTTATCGATGGTGTAAAGGTCCAGCAGTGCCTGACTGGGGTGTTCGCCCGGGCCGTCGCCGCCGTTGATGACCGGCACGTTGGTGGCGCTGGCAAACTCGGCCACCGAGCCTTGCTCGGGGTGGCGCATGACGATGGCGTCGCAGTAGCCGCTCATGACGCGGCTGGTGTCGTACAGCGATTCACCCTTGGCCATGGATGAAAAGGTAAAGCCGGTGGTATCGCATACGCTGCCGCCCAGGCGGCAAAACGCAGCGTTAAAGCTCACCCGAGTGCGGGTGCTGGCTTCGAAAAACAGGTTACCCAGCACCGCGCCTTCCAGCACTCGGGTTACCTGGCGGCGGCTGGCAATGGGCTCCATGCGGCCGGCCACATGCAGCAAGTGGTCAACGTGATCACGGTCCAGCGAGTCGACGGAAAGCAGGTGTGGGTTCATCAAATGGGCTCCCTGAGGCAGGCAAATGGCAGCCTTGGCAAGGCTGGCAGGCAGTTATGGGTAAGCGGTGCGTCCAGTTTACTCGTTAGCAGCGCCGGTTCCGATATGCTTTTTGGCGTCGAAAGGCGGCGCCAATAATTTATTTCCCGCCATCCCTTGCCAAACGCTGCCTCAGCCCGTAGAGTACGCATCCGCTGCAGACGACGCCAAGCGTTGCCCGCGGTGAAAGGCCCAAAAAAGGCCTTGGGTGTCAACAGGTTACGCGGTTTATGACATCGCAGTTGACAACCACTTCAAGGCGTGTAGAATACGCCTTCCTCGCAGCAGAGACGGCAAGTCATCGCCGCTTTGCAGGCTAACATAACGGCCTTGCGAGATGCTCTTTAACAAGTTGATCAGGTAATTCATGTGGGCGCTTGCCTGAGTGGGTGACAAATCACCTATTATCAAGACAAGTGTCTCGTCAAAACCTTCGGGTTTTATTTGAGACGTTTGAAACCTTGAGCCAAGTTTGGTGCAGCTTATGCACTATATGATTTTAAACTGAAGAGTTTGATCATGGCTCAGATTGAACGCTGGCGGCAGGCTTAACACATGCAAGTCGAGCGGAAACGATGGAGTGCTTGCACTTCAGGCGTCGAGCGGCGGACGGGTGAGTAACGCATAGGAATCTGCCCGGTCGTGGGGGATAACCTGGGGAAACTCAGGCTAATACCGCATACGTCCTACGGGAGAAAGGGGGCTTAGGCTCCCGCGATCGGATGAGCCTATGTCGGATTAGCTGGTTGGTGGGGTAACGGCCTACCAAGGCAACGATCCGTAGCTGGTTTGAGAGGATGATCAGCCACACCGGGACTGAGACACGGCCCGGACTCCTACGGGAGGCAGCAGTGGGGAATATTGGACAATGGGCGAAAGCCTGATCCAGCCATGCCGCGTGTGTGAAGAAGGCCCTCGGGTTGTAAAGCACTTTCAGTGAGGAAGAACGCGGTCGGGTTAATACCCCGGCCGAAAGACATCACTCACAGAAGAAGCACCGGCTAACTCCGTGCCAGCAGCCGCGGTAATACGGAGGGTGCAAGCGTTAATCGGAATGACTGGGCGTAAAGCGCGCGTAGGCGGCTTGATAAGCCGGTTGTGAAAGCCCCGGGCTCAACCTGGGAATCGCATCCGGAACTGTTGGGCTAGAGTGCAGGAGAGGAAGGTAGAATTCCCGGTGTAGCGGTGAAATGCGTAGAGATCGGGAGGAATACCAGTGGCGAAGGCGGCCTTCTGGACTGACACTGACGCTGAGGTGCGAAAGCATGGGTAGCAAACAGGATTAGATACCCTGGTAGTCCATGCCGTAAACGATGTCGACCAGCCGTTGGGGTCCTTGAGACCCTTGTGGCGAAGTTAACGCGATAAGTCGACCGCCTGGGGAGTACGGCCGCAAGGTTAAAACTCAAATGAATTGACGGGGGCCCGCACAAGCGGTGGAGCATGTGGTTTAATTCGATGCAACGCGAAGAACCTTACCTACCCTTGACATCCTCGGAACTGGGCAGAGATGCCTTGGTGCCTTCGGGAACCGAGAGACAGGTGCTGCATGGCTGTCGTCAGCTCGTGTTGTGAAATGTTGGGTTAAGTCCCGTAACGAGCGCAACCCTTGTCCCTATTTGCCAGCGATTCGGTCGGGAACTCTAGGGAGACTGCCGGTGACAAACCGGAGGAAGGTGGGGACGACGTCAAGTCATCATGGCCCTTACGGGTAGGGCTACACACGTGCTACAATGGCCGGTACAAAGGGCAGCGAGCTTGCGAAAGTCAGCGAATCCCATAAAGCCGGTCTCAGTCCGGATCGGAGTCTGCAACTCGACTCCGTGAAGT
Source organism: Halomonas cibimaris (assembly GCF_055379665.1). Lineage (NCBI taxonomy): Bacteria > Pseudomonadati > Pseudomonadota > Gammaproteobacteria > Oceanospirillales > Halomonadaceae > Halomonas > Halomonas cibimaris. The sequence goes on along the minus strand of NZ_AP043828.1, from coordinate 857,894 downwards.
CGGAATCGCTAGTAATCGTGCATCAGAATGGCACGGTGAATACGTTCCCGGGCCTTGTACACACCGCCCGTCACACCATGGAAGTGGACTGCACCAGAAGTGGTTAGCCTAACTTCGGAAGGCGATCACCACGGTGTGGTTCGCAACTGGGGTGAAGTCGTAACAAGGTAGCCGTAGGGGAACCTGCGGCTGGATCACCTCCTTAATCGATGCGTCACCCGCTCGGCAAGTGCCCACAATGAATTACCTGATCGATTGTCGAAGTGCAGTCATAAGCACGGGGGCAACAGCCCGCCTGTTTACGACTGCTTTTTGGCAGTGCTCTTTAACAAGGTATATCAAGCTGATAAACGATCATTTCCAATGAAGTGATCATGTGATACGTCTCAAGCGTATCCGGCAATCGTTGTCATTGCGACCCCGACTCCTTCGGGTTATAGGGTCAAGCAATGAAGCGCACACGGTGGATGCCTAGGCAGCCAGAGGCGATGAAAGACGTGGAAGCCTGCGATAAGGCTCGGCGAGGTGGCAAACAACCTGCGACCCGGGCATCTCTGAATGGGGAAACCCACTCACCACAAGGTGAGTATCGTATTCTGAATACATAGGAATACGAGGCGAACCGGGGGAACTGAAACATCTCAGTACCCCGAGGAACAGAAATCAACCGAGATTCCCCCAGTAGCGGCGAGCGAACGGGGAGTAGCCCTTAAGCGCGTGGCCGATTAGACGAAGGCGTTGGGAAACGCCGCCATAGCGGGTGATAGCCCCGTAGTCGAAAATCCAAACGCGTGAAATCGAGTAGGTCGGGGCACGTGTAACCTTGACTGAAGACGGGGGGACCATCCTCCAAGGCTAAATACTCCTGGCTGACCGATAGTGAACCAGTACCGTGAGGGAAAGGCGAAAAGAACCCCGGAGAGGGGAGTGAAATAGATCCTGAAACCGTGTGCGTACAAGCAGTGGGAGCATGCACGTCATGTGACCGCGTACCTTTTGTATAATGGGTCAGCGACTTATTGTCCGTAGCAAGCTTAACCGACTAGGGGAGGCGTAGGGAAACCGAGTCTTAACAGGGCGTCGAGTTGCTGGCAATAGACCCGAAACCGGGCGATCTACCCATGGCCAGAGTGAAGGTTGCGTAACAGCAACTGGAGGCTCGAACCCACGTATGTTGAAAAATGCGGGGATGAGCTGTGGGTCGGAGTGAAAGGCTAATCAAGCCCGGAGATAGCTGGTTCTCCTCGAAAGCTATTTAGGTAGCGCCTCACGTATCACCGCCGGGGGTAGAGCACTGTTTCGGCTAGGGGGTCATCCCGACTTACCAACCCGAGGCAAACTCCGAATACCGGTGAGTGCAGCGTGGGAGACACACAGCGGGTGCTAACGTCCGTTGTGGAAAGGGCAACAACCCAGACCGTCAGCTAAGGTCCCCAAATCCTGGTTAAGTGGGAAACGATGTGGGAAGGCTCAGACAGCTAGGAGGTTGGCTTAGAAGCAGCCATCCTTTAAAGAAAGCGTAATAGCTCACTAGTCGAGTCGGCCTGCGCGGAAGATGTAACGGGGCTAAACCAGGTACCGAAGCTACGGACGCATCCTTCGGATGCGTGGTAGAGGAGCGTCGTGTAAGCCGATGAAGGGGAGTTGAGAAGCTCGCTGGAGGTATCACGAGTGCGAATGCTGACATGAGTAACGATAAAGGGCGTGAAAAACGCCCTCGCCGGAAGACCAAGGGTTTCTGTTCGACGCTAATCGAAGCAGAGTGAGTCGGCCCCTAAGGCGAGGCCGAAAGGCGTAGTCGATGGGAAACGGGTCAATATTCCCGTACCGGATCGTATTGCGATGAGGGGACGAAGAAGGCTAGGTGAGCCAGGCGACGGTTGTCCTGGTGAAAGTCCGTAGGCTGAGCCGCCAGGCAAATCCGGCGGCTCAAGGCCGAGAGACGAGACGAAGACACCACGGTGTTGAAGTCATTGATGCCACGCTTCCGGGAAAAGCCTCTAAGCACCAGATACGATGCGACCGTACCCCAAACCAACACAGGTGGTCAGGGTGAGAATCCCCAGGCGCTTGAGACAACTCGGGTGAAGGAACTAGGCAAAATGGTGCCGTAACTTCGGGAGAAGGCACGCCGCCGGTACGTGAAACCCCTCGCGGGCGGAGCGGAAGGCGGTCGAAGATACCAGGTGGCTACAACTGTTTACTAAAAACACAGCACTCTGCCAACGCGCAAGCGGACGTATAGGGTGTGACGCCTGCCCGGTGCCGGAAGGTTAAGTGATGACGTTAGGTTCGCCGAAGCGTTTGATCGAAGCCCCGGTAAACGGCGGCCGTAACTATAACGGTCCTAAGGTAGCGAAATTCCTTGTCGGGTAAGTTCCGACCTGCACGAATGGCGTAATGATGGCCACGCTGTCTCCACCCGAGACTCAGTGAAATTGAAATCGCCGTGAAGATGCGGTGTACCCGCGGCCAGACGGAAAGACCCCGTGAACCTTTACTATAGCTTCACACTGGACGCTGATGTTGCCTGTGTAGGATAGCTGGGAGGCTTGGAACCCCGGTCGCCAGACCGGGGGGAGCCACCCTTGAAATACCAGCCTGGCATCATTGGCGTTCTCACTCTGATCCGTGATCCGGATCGAGGACCGTGTGTGGTGGGTAGTTTGACTGGGGCGGTCTCCTCCCAAAGCGTAACGGAGGAGCACGAAGGTACCCTCAGCACGGTCGGACATCGTGCAGTGAGTGCAAGAGCACAAGGGTGCTTGACTGCGAGACAGACACGTCGAGCAGGTGCGAAAGCAGGTTCTAGTGATCCGGTGGTTCTGTATGGAAGGGCCATCGCTCAACGGATAAAAGGTACTCCGGGGATAACAGGCTGATACCGCCCAAGAGTTCACATCGACGGCGGTGTTTGGCACCTCGATGTCGGCTCATCACATCCTGGGGCTGAAGTCGGTCCCAAGGGTATGGCTGTTCGCCATTTAAAGTGGTACGCGAGCTGGGTTTAGAACGTCGTGAGACAGTTCGGTCCCTATCTGCCGTGGGCGCAGGATGTTTGCGAAGGGCTGCTCCTAGTACGAGAGGACCGGAGTGGACGACCCTCTGGTGTGCCGGTTGTCACGCCCGTGGCATTGCCGGGTAGCTAAGGTCGGACGGGATAACCGCTGAAAGCATCTAAGCGGGAAGCCTCCTTCAAGATGAGACATCCCCGAGGCCTCGAGCCTCCTGAAGGGCCCAGCAAGACGAGCTGGTGGATAGGCACGGTGTGGAAGCGCTGCAAGGCGTTGAGCTAACGTGTACTAATGGCCCGTGAGGCTTGACCCTATAACACCCAAGGGGTCGGGTTGCAGGACAACGACCGGATACAAGAGACGTATCGCACAGCTTGATAGACCACCAGTTACGCCTGACGGCCATAGCGAGCGGGAACCACCTGATCCCTTGCCGAACTCAGCAGTGAAACCGTTCAGCGCCGATGGTAGTGTGGGGCCTCCCCATGCGAGAGTAGGACATCGTCAGGCATCAATACGCAGAAAACCCGGCCACGCGCCGGGTTTTTTGTGTGCGCGGAAGAAAAACAGCGGGGAACCGGTTGCTGACCACCGATAATGGACCAACGGGCGTCGACTGTGTGCCACAATCGAGCTCCAGGGAGAAGAAAACGCCATGACGATGATGCGTTGGGAAAAGCTGCTTTCTCCACGACGCCTGCACGATAAGCGCCGCGATATTTCACACGAGATCGGCCGCACGCCGTTTCATAAAGACCACGACCGAATTGTGTTTTCCGGCTCGTTTCGCCGGCTCGGGCGCAAGACCCAGGTGCATCCGCTAACCGAAAACGATCACATCCACACTCGACTGACCCACTCGCTGGAAGTGGGCTGTGTGGGCCGTTCGCTGGGTATGATCGTGGGCGAGCTGCTGCAGGACCGTCTGCCGGAGAGCATTACCCCGGCGGATTTGGGCGTGATCGTACAGACCGCCTGTCTGGGCCACGACATCGGCAATCCCCCCTTTGGCCACGCGGGTGAATACGCTATTCGTGACTGGTTTCAGCGCGCCGATAATGCCGGCTGGCTGGACGGTCTGACGCCCGCCGAGCGCGACGATTTGCTGACCTACGAAGGCAATGCCCAAGGCTTTCGCGTCATCACTCAGATCGAGTACAACCAGTTTAACGGCGGTATGCGCATGACGGCCGCGACGCTGGGTACGCTGCTGAAATATCCCTGGGCGGTGACGCAGCAAACCGCCGGCGGCAAGTTCGGCGCCTATCAGTCGGAGGTATCCTTGCTGCGTGATGTCGCAGCCGACCTGGGGCTTCTGCCCCAGGGCGAAGACCGATGGTGTCGGCATCCGCTGGCGTGGCTGGTCGAGGCCGCTGACGATATCTGCTATGCCCTGCTGGATCTCGAAGACGGACTGGAAATGGGCATTCTGCGCTACGAAGAAGTGGCCGGTATTCTTCAACGCATCGCCGGCGGGCTGCCTACCGAGTACGCTGAGATGCAGCGGCGCGATGCTTCCCAACGTCGCTGTATCGCCTTGCTGCGTGGTGCGGCGATGGAACGTGCGGTGAATGACGTGGCAGAGGTGTTTGTACAGCACGAAGCGTCACTGCTGACGGGGCAACTGGATCGGGATTTGCTGACGCTATGCCACGGTGACCTGAGCGACGGCGTTGCGGCAGCCAAAGCACTTGCCCGGGAACGGATTTTCCAGAACGAGCGCAAGGCCAAGCTCGAGATCGGTGCCTACACCACGCTGGGTATTCTGCTCGAAGCATTTATCGGGGCAGCGCATGAGCTGCATTACCATGGCGCACTATCCTTTAAACACCAGCGTGTGCTAGCTCTGATCGGCGAAAACACGCCGACCCAGGAATGGCCCCTGTACGCCAGCTATCGGCGAATGCTGGATTTTATTGGCGGCATGACTGACCACTACGCGGTCGATCTGGCCCAGGAGATGGGAGGCCGGCTCAGGGGCAACGGGTGAGCTCAGGCAGACGGCTGACGCAGGGGCTTTTCCTGCTGCGGGCAGCGCTGTCGCAGCCAGTCAACGATGCTGCCGTGAACCGTCTTGTCCAGTTTGCCAAGCGTGATAGCGGTCAGCTGGGCTGCCAGATGTTCGCCGCTAACGACCATGATGTCGTTGGCCGCTTCCTGGGTATCGATATCCCAGCCCGGTAAAACGAGAACCCCGCGCACGGGCACCGGAACACCGCATTGGCGTTCAAGCCAGTCGCTAAGCCAGCTGACCGCCTGGCGCGTCTTGTACAGCGGCCGGCGCTCCTGCCAGTGAGGAAAGCGTAGACGCTCACGCTCAACGGCGACCTGTTTGATTTCACGCCCTTCGGCGTCGAGCGCCCGGCTTCGGGCACGCGTTTCTACCACAAAAATACCGCCCGGCGTGACCACAATGTGGTCAATGGTAAAGTGCCCGGCGGGAACATCGTGAAACACCGCGTAGGTGTGGGCTTCGAGATAGAGCAGCCGATCCAGCTCCTGGCCGACGGCAAGCTCGCAGGCAAGCCCCAGCTTGAGGCGGCGTATCCGCTGGTAGTCACGTACTAGCAGCAGAGAAAAGATCAGCACCAAAACGGTGCTCAGCATGCCGTAAAGGGCCCACTCCACCCAGAACTGGCGCTGGGCAAACAGCATGCGGCCCATGCCGTACATCAGCGGCGCCAGGCTAATCAGCGGGCCTAGCGAGCCGTTGAGAAAAAGCGTGGAAAATGCCTGATCCAGCCGTGCGCGCAGTGCCTGACCCGGCCCGCGCAGCGGGTTGGCGTCAAACGGTGAGCGAATGGGGACATCGTGCAGGTTGCGCAAAGCCAGTGCCACAGCGCCCAGTGCGGCCATGGGAAACAAAAAGATGAGGGGTAACAGGTATGCCAGCCAGGTCATCAGAACTTGTGCGGGATACCCGGTACTTCGAGTGCCGGGAGGGATAGCGCGTCGCCCGCAGGGCGACCCGGATTATGCCACCGCCTGTCCCGCTCCTCCTTTCCGTTGGTGAGTGGTTATTGTGAGGTGGTAGCCGTAGCCATCTCCACGTGCCGGATCGTGAACGGGTAGCGTTTATGCACCACGGCGCGACCGCGTTCCAGCAGCAGCCGGGCACGCTTTTCGCTGCACGGCATCAACGGCTGCTTGCCTTTGTCCAATACGAAAACCGCCACGGCGATTCCCTCCTGATCAATGCCCTTACGGGCCTTGTGTCGCGGATCGTTCGATCCGTCTCCCCTCGGGAATGTCGATAACCGGCTCCTGCCTGGCGGCAGCGGTCGGGGCCTTCGGCGTTTTACCTTGCGCCCGCATGATCCCGACCTTTCAGAGCAGCAGACTGGGGAAGCATCCACTGGTGAGTCTTGACGACCTGCTATCAACGTAGCGGCCATGTTGCCCGCTCTCCCTGGTCAACCGGGCCTGTTTTTACAAGCCTCTGCCTTTAGGTAGAGGTAGTTGACGAAGGGCCTTTGCCGTGGGTGGGGCCTTTGTCGTGGATAGGGCCTATGTATAAAAAGAAAACGGGCGCTGCAGTCGTGCTTAGCCGCCGGCGTGCTTGACGGTATAGCCCATGGCCACCAGCGCCTGATACAGCGTATCGCGGTGGTCCCCCTGAATCTCGATAACGCCGTTTTTGACCGCGCCACCGGTGCCGCAACGTTTTTTCAGCTGCTTGGCGAGCTTTTTGAGCTCGTCGGCAGGGAGTTTGATGCCGGTAAGCGTAGTAACCCCCTTGCCTTTGCGGCCGCTGGTTTCCCGGCGAATACGCACGGTGCCGTCCAGCGTTTCAAGGCGCTGCTGTTCTGCAAGTGCCGCGCAGCAACATTGCGCCAGCGGCTCGCGGCAGTCCGGGCAGGTATCGCCGTGTTCGGTAGAGTACACCAGCCCGCCAAGCTGGTCGCGTAGCGATGCCATCATCGTTCTCCTCTGACACTTCCCGCCCGCCGCGCACTGCGCTTTGGGCGAGGGTTGCTGGGTCACCCCCAGAACCTTCCTGCTTCCACACGCCTTCACTAGACCGTGACGATTAAGCCACAGCCCCCGATCCAGTCGCTCCACAGGCTACCCCCGCCCGTCCGGCGGTTTCGATATTCCTGGCCGCGTTGATATCGCGGTCAATGGCTTGGCCGCAGCCGTCACAGTGCCAGTGGCGCTGCGATAGCGGCAGCTTTTTGATCTTGTGGCCGCAATGGTGGCACGTCTTGCTGCTGGGCAGCCACCGGCTGACCTGAATGAGCTGGCGGCCCGCCCAGTCGGCCTTGTAGGCCAGCTGGCGCAGGAACTCGCCCCAACCCGCATCGCTGATGGCTTTGGCCAGTGTCTTGTTCTTGAGCATGCCGACAATGTTCAACGTCTCGACGCAGATCACTTGGTTTTCGTTGACCAGCGTTCGAGTGGCCTTGTGCATCGCATCGCGGCGGCAGTCCGCGATTTTGGCGTGCAGACGCGCCACCTTGCGGCGCATTTTATGGCGGTTGTTCGAGCCTCGCTGCTTTTTGCTCAGTCGGCGTTGCAGGTAGGCCAGTTTGGCGGCATACCGTTTGAGATAGCGCGGGTTGCCGGATTTCTGCCCTTGGCTGGTAATGAACAGGTCGGTCAGCCCCAGATCAATACCTACGGTACGGGACGTGGCCGGCAACGGCTCGGGCGTGAACTCGCACAGACAACTGATGAAGTAGCGGCCTGCACGGTCGCGTGAAATCGTCACGCTGGACGGGGCGCCGGGCAGTGGGCGGCTCCAGCGGATCGGTAGCGGTGTTTTCGTTTTGGCGATAGTGATCGCGCCGTCCCGATAGCGGAAGGCAGCCTTGGTCAGCCTAATGGATTGCCGGCCATCCTTGGCTTTGAAGCGCGGATAGCGCGCCTTGAGCTTGGTGTTGAAGAAGTTGTCGAAGGCTGCTTTTTGATCGCGCAGGGCTTGTTGCAGGATCACGCTGGACACGTTCTTCAGCCACGGAAATTCCGCTTTGAGCGCCACCAGTCGCTTCTCTGCTTCGGAATGTGAGACGGTTTCTTTCCGCTCCTGATAGGCCTCGGTGCGATAGGCCAGGGTGTTGTTCCAGACAAAACGCACGCAGCCAAACGATTGCGCCAGCAAGGCGGCTTGTTCGGGCGTCGGATAAAACCGTTCCTTGTAGGCACATTTCGTCATTTTGTATAAATATCAGGTGGTAATGGAACCTTCAACCCCGGCATCGCGTTGCGGTGCGCGCTTTTACCACCGCCCGCATGGGGCGATGCTTTACGCGCTATTTGGTAAAAGCGTCAAGGCGTGGCGTCTGATTTGGCAGGCTCTCGTGAGCGCTCTTGGCGCGCGAGGCCCCGCTTGCCAGGCCGGCAACCACGCCGGGGAGTTCGTTCATGTAGCGTATCATAATGGCATTGGCCGGCGTCGTCTCGGCCTGGGGAAAACGGTTGAGATGAATCACCGTCATGCCCGCGGCGAGCGCCGCCTCAACGCCCACCAGGGCGTCATCAATGGCGATGCAGTTCGCCGGGGCAAATCCCAGCGCGCGCGCAGCATGTAAGTGCAGGCAGGGCTCAGGTTTCCAGCAGTTGACGGTATAGCCGCTGAATATGGGGGTATCAAAACGGCTGCTGAGTCCTGTGGTCGTGAGTGCGGCGCGGATTTTTTGTTCCGTGCCGTTGGAGACGACCGCGCGAGGGTACGCGGCCAAGCGTTCAAGCGCATCGATGGCCCCGGAGATGGGCCTTAGCTCGTCGGTCATGCGCCGGGCCAGGTTGGCGCGCATGGCGGCTTCCATGCGCGCAAGCCGGGATGGTGGCACGGCGCCGTATTGTTCTTGCAGCCGGCGTGCGATGTGGCGAAAGCGCACGCCGCGGAAGCGAACCAGATATTCAGCGGCGGTAAGCGGTAGTCCCAGCGCATTCAGGCCCGTGACCATTTCTTCTGCCAGCAGCGGTTCGCTGTCAACCAGCGTGCCGTCGCAATCAAAGAGCAGCAGGGGCAGAAACATGGCGGTACCTTGCAGTGCGAACGCGCCAAGTGTCTCACAAAGCCTGTGACCCGGCTACCGGCACAAAAAAGGCGGCCACTCGGGCCGCCCTGGCGGGGGAACGCTTGAACTACTTGACGTTGGGGGTCAGCTCGCCGCGTGCGTAGCGCATGTACATCTCTTCAAGGTTGATCGGTTTGATCTTGCTGGCGTTGCCCGCCGCACCGAAGGCCTCGTAGCGGCTGATGCACAGGTCACGCATGGCGCTAACGGTTTCCTTGAGGAATTTACGCGGGTCGAACTCGCTTGGGTTCTCGGCGAGGAAGCGGCGCACCGCGCCGGTGGAGGCCAGGCGCAGGTCGGTGTCGATGTTGACCTTGCGCACGCCGTGCTTGATGCCCTCGACGATTTCCGACACCGGTACGCCGTAGGTTTCCGGGATGTCGCCGCCGTGCTGGTTGATCACCTCAAGCCACTCCTGGGGCACGGAAGACGAGCCGTGCATGACCAGATGGGTATCCGGGATGCGCGCGTGGATTTCCTTGATGCGCTGAATCGACAGGGTTTCGCCGGTGGGCGGACGCGTAAACTTGTAGGCGCCGTGGCTGGTGCCGATGGCGATGGCCAGCGCGTCCACGTGGGTCGCCTTGACGAACGCGGCGGCTTCTTCCGGATCGGTCAAAAGCTGCTCACGGTCGAGCTTGCCTTCGGCGCCGATGCCGTCTTCTTCGCCGGCCATGCCGGTTTCCAGGCTGCCCAGACAGCCCAGCTCGCCTTCCACGGAAACGCCGCAGGCATGCGCCATTTCCACGGTGCGGCGAGTGACGTCAACGTTGTAGTCGTAGTCCATCGGCGTTTTGCCGTCTTCGCCCAGCGAGCCGTCCATCATCACCGAGGAAAAGCCCAGCTGAATGGAGCGCTGGCAGACGCCGGGGCTGGTGCCGTGATCCTGGTGCATGGCCACGGGAATGTGGGGGAACTCTTCCACCGCGGCCAGAATCAGGTGGCGCAAAAAGGGCGCGCCGGCGTATTTGCGCGCGCCGGCAGAGGCCTGGATGATGACCGGCGAATCGGTCTGGTCGGCGGCCTCCATGATGGCGCGCATCTGTTCGAGGTTGTTGACGTTGAACGCGGGAATGCCGTAGCCGTGTTCGGCGGCGTGGTCCAGCATCTGGCGCATGCTGATCAAAGCCATGAAGTCACCTTGATTATAGGTCGCGAAAAGAAAAGCCAAGCCGCACCGAGGCATCGGCGCGGCTGTACGTGGCGTTGAGCGTCAATGTTGAGATCATGTCTCAACAAGGCGTTTGTTACAAGCGTTGGGCGTAGCCGGCGGCGGCTTCCAGGGCGGTGACGGCGGGCAGTGCCTTGCCTTCAACGTATTCCAGAAAGGCGCCGCCTCCGGTGGAAATGTACGATACCTGCTCGGCCACGGCGTACTTGTCAATGGCGGCCAAGGTATCACCGCCCCCGGCAATGGAGAAAGCGTCGCTTTCGGCGATGGCCCGGGCCAGCCGCTCGGTGCCGTGGCCGAACTGATCGATCTCGAATACGCCGACCGGGCCGTTCCACAGCACGGTACCGGCGTTTTTGAGCATGCCGGCCAGGTGCTCGGCGCTGTCCGGGCCGATATCGAGGATCATCTCGTGATCTTCCACCTGATCCACCGGCTTGATCATCGCCGGGGCGGACTGGGCAAACTCGGTGGCAACGACCACGTCGGTGGGCAGCGGAATGTCGACTTTTTCCATCAGCGTGCGCGCCTGCTCCACCAGGTCGGCCTCGTGGAGTGACTTGCCGACGTTATGCCCGGCCGCGGCGATAAAGGTGTTGGCAATGCCGCCGCCGACGATGAGCTGGTCGCACTTGTCGGCCAGTGCGGTGAGCACGTCAAGCTTGGTGGAGACCTTGGCGCCGCCGACAATCGCCGTCATCGGCCGTGTGGGGGCGGCCAGCGCTTTTTCCAGCGCGGAAAGCTCGGCGGCCAACAGCGGGCCGGCGCAGGCGGTCGGGGCAAAGCGCGCCACGCCGTGGGTGGAGGCCTGAGCGCGGTGAGCCGTGCCGAAAGCGTCCATGACGAAGACGTCGCACAGCGCGGCGTAGCGCCGGGCAAGCGCTTCGTCGTCTTTTTTCTCGCCGGCGTTGAAGCGTACGTTTTCCAGCAGGGCGATTTCGCCGTTGGCCAGTTCGGGGGCGCGATCCAGGTAATCGGCGACCAGCGTGACCGGGCGTTCCAGCAGCTCGCCCAGGCGCTCGGCCACCGGGGCCAGGGAGAACTCGTCAGCGGGTTCGCCTTCGGTGGGGCGACCCAGGTGGCTCATCAGCAGCACCTTGGCGCCTGCGTCAACGGCGGCGCGGACGGTGGGCAGCACCGCGCGCAGGCGGGCGTCGCTTGCCACCTGTCCTTGCTTGACGGGCACGTTGAGGTCTTCACGGATCAGCACGCGCTGGCCGCGAAGCGAAAGGTCGGTCATGCGTTTCACGTTCATGGGCAACGTCCTCGTCGTTTTGATTTACTTCTGGGGCGGTATCAGGCAGCGGCGCGCAGCTCGGCCAGCCGCTGGGTGATATCCAGCATGCGGTTGGCAAAGCCCCATTCGTTATCGAACCAGCATAAAAGTTTGATTAACCGCGCACCGGCTACTCGAGTCTGGGTGGCGTCGATAATGCCGGAGCGCGGGTCGTGGTTGTAATCCACCGATGCCGTGGGCGTTTCGGTGTAGCCCAGCACGCCGTCGAGTCGTGCAGCGGCGGCCTCGGCCAGCAGCGCATTGACCGCGGCGGCGTGCGTGTCGTGGCGCACCGTCAGCGAAACGTCCATGGCCGAGACGTTGATGGTGGGCACGCGCACGTGCAGGCATTCAAAGCGCCCGGCCAGGTGGGGCATCAGCCGGCTGATGCCCCGGGCCAGGCCCGTATCCACCGGCACGATGGACTGCATCGCCGAGCGCGTCAGGCGCAGGTCGGTCTGATGGCAGGCGTCGATCACCGGCTGGTCGTTCATCGCCGAATGGATGGTGGTGGTGACGCCGTGCTCCACGCCCAGCGTTTCATCCAGCACCGTGAGCAGCGGCACCAGGCAATTGGTGGTGCACGACGCCGCGGAAATCACCGGCTGCTCAAGGGACAATGTGTCCTGATTGATGCCCCAGACAACGGTGGCGTCGACGTCGTTTCCCGCCGGCTGGGAGAACAATAGCTGCTTGGCCCCGGCGTTGATGTGCTGCATCGCGGTGGCGCGGTCTTTGAAGCTGCCCGAGCATTCCAGCACCAGATCGATCCCCAGCTCGCCCCAGGGCAGTTTTGCCGGGTCCGGCTCGCTTAACAGGCGAATGGGGTGGCCGTTGACGATCAGGTGGCCGTCGTTGGCCTCTACCGTGCCGGGAAAGCGCCCGTGGGTGGTATCAAAACGGGTCAGGTAGCTGATGGTAGCCGCATCCGACAGCTCGTTGATGGCCACCACGTCAACGTGGGGTAGCTGACGCTCGATCAGTGCGCGCAGTGCGCACTGGCCGATACGGCCGTAGCCGTTGATGGCAATGCGGTATCGCGTGTCGCTCATGGTGTGACTCTCCGCCATGCTGAATCGAGTGAGGGCCCGGGCGTGTTCAGACCACCAGCCGCCAGGCCAGCGGCAGCAGCAGCGCGGTAAAAGTGCCTGTCAGGCTCATGCCCAGCGAGGCAAAGGCGCCGGCGGTCGGGCCAATTTCAAAAGCGCGCACCGTGCCCAGCGCGTGGCCGTTAACGCCGAGGGCAAAGCCGATAATGCGCTCATCTGTAATGTTCATCTGCCGTGCGGCCAGGCTGACAAAGCCGATGGCGGCCACGCCGGTAACCAGCAGCGCACCCAGCAGCAGGGAGACGTTGCCGCCAATCTGCTCGGTAATGCCGATGGCAATGGGGGCAGTGACCGATTTGGCGGCAAGCGAGGCGATAGTCTCGGGGGTGGCTCCCATGAGCCAGGCAATGCCCAGCGCGTAGACAATAGCCATGGTGGCTGATATCGGCAGGCATACGGCTAGCGGGCGCCACAGCTGTCGAATGCGAGGCAGCAGCTGGTACAGCGGCATGCCCAGCGCAACGGTAGCCGGGCCCAGCAGTACGGTAAGCCAGCGAGCGCCCTCCTGATAGGTCGTGTAGTCCATCCCGGTGAGCACCAGCGCTCCGACAAGCAGGGCGGTGGCGAGCACAATGGCCGGCAGCCAGGGCGGCCGGCCCAGGCGCTTGAGCAGCGCCATGGCGACCAGATAGGCAGTCAGCGTGAGCGCCACGGCGAACAGCGGCGTGGCGCTCAGTCGCTGTAGCAGCGCCTCACCCAGCATGGTCATCCCGCATCAGGCGCTGCAGCAGCCAAAGCGTGGTGAACACGCTGAACAGGGTGCCTATGATCAGGCTGATGATGATGGCGGTCCACTGTCCGGCCAGCTGATCGATCATGAAAAACACACCGGTAACGCCGGGCATGATCAGCATCGCCAGCATCGCGATCAGCGGCTGGGCAGCAGCGGCAACGCTTTCCGGCACGCCGCCGTTTATCGCCAGGGCGCCGCACAGCAACAGCATGCCGATCACGCCGGAAGAAACAGGAATGCCGGTGTAGTGGACGATCAGCTCACCGGCAAGCCAGCACAGCAGTAGCCACAAAAAACCGTTCAGCGCAGGCATGACGTCACCGATAAAGGCATTGACTCCAGCAGCGCCCGGGCCTGCTCGACCACGTGATCCACGGTAAAACCGAAGTGCTTGAACAAATCACCCGCCGGCGCGGATTCACCGTAGGTAGTCATGCCGACCACCCGGCCGTTCAGCCCCACGTACTTGTACCAGTAATCGGCGTGGGCGGCTTCGATCGCCAGGCGTTTGGTCACCGCTGCCGGCAGCACGCTTTCGCGGTACTCGGCGTCCTGGCCGTCGAAGCGCTGGGTAGACGGCATGGAGACCACGCGTACGGCGGTGCCGGAGGCTTCCAGCTTGGCGGCGGCGTTCATCGCCAGGCCGACTTCGGAGCCGGTGGCGATGATAATCAGCTCCGGGGTGCCCTCGCTGTCTTTCAACACGTACCCGCCACGCTGGATATTGGCCAGCTGGGCTTGGGTGCGCGGCTGATGATCAAGGTTCTGGCGGGACAGGACCAGCGCAGTGGGGCCCGAGCGGCGTTTGATCGCAGCGTCCCAGGCCGCGGCGGTTTCCACCGCGTCGCACGGCCGCCAGGCGCAGAGGTTGGGAATCGTGCGCAGCCCGGTCAGCTGTTCGACGGGCTGGTGGGTGGGGCCGTCTTCGCCAAGCCCGATAGAGTCGTGGGTAAAGACGTAGATGGCCTGCTGGTGCATCAGCGCCGACATGCGCACGGCGTTGCGCATGTAGTCCATGAAAATCAGGAAGGTAGCGCCGTAGGGCATAAAGCCGCCGTGCAGCGCAATGCCGTTCATGATCGCGGCCATGCCGAATTCGCGCACGCCGTAGTGCAGGTAGCTGCCGCCGGGCGTTTCGGGTGTGATCGTTGCAGCGCCGTCCCAGAACGTTAAATTCGACGGTGCCAGATCGGCGCTGCCGCCGAGCAGCTCGGGCAGCTGGGGGCCCAGCGCGTTGAGCGCCGCCAGCGAGGCCTTGCGCGAGGCGGTGGTGTTGCCGTCCTGCTGGGCTTTTTCCACCAGCGCCTGGCTGGAAAGCGCCTGGGGCAGCTCGCCTTTCAAACGGCGGGTCAGCTCGGCGGCGTCTTCCGGGAAGGCCTCGGCGTAGCGGGCAAGGCGCGCGTCCCAGTCGGCCCGGCGCTTGCGACCGGCGTCACATGCCTCCCAGCCGGCGTACACTTCTTCGGGTATGTGGAAGGGGGCATGATGCCAGCCCAGCTGCTCGCGGGCGGCGGCCACTTCGTCATCGCCGAGCGCGGCCCCGTGGGAGGACGCCTTGCCCTGCTTGTTGGGCGCGCCAAAGCCGATCACGGTCTTGCACACGATCAGGCTGGGCTTGTCGTCCTGGGTCAGGGCAAGCTCGATGGCCGCCTTGATTTCTTCGGGCTTGTGGCCGTCGACGTTGGCGACTACGTGCCAGCCGTAGGCGTCAAAGCGCTTGGCGGTGTCGTCGGTAAACCAGCCGTCGACCTCGCCGTCGATGGAAATGCCGTTGTCGTCGTAAAACGCCACCAGCTTGCCCAGCTTCTGGGTGCCGGCAAGCGATGCCACCTCGTGGGAGATGCCTTCCATCAGGCAGCCGTCGCCGAGAAAACACCAGGTACGGTGATCGACGATGGCGTGGCCCGGGCGGTTGAACTGGCCGGCCAGGGTTTTCTCGGCAAGGGCCATGCCTACGGCGTTGGCCAGCCCCTGGCCCAGCGGGCCGGTGGTGGTTTCAATGCCCGGGGCGTAGCCGTATTCCGGGTGGCCGGCGGTGGCGGCGTGGAGCTGGCGGAAGTTTTGCAGCTGCTCAAGGCTGAGGTCATAGCCGGTCAGGTGCAAAAGCGAGTAGAGCAGCATGGAGCCGTGGCCGTTAGAGAGCACAAAGCGGTCGCGATCGGCCCATTTGGGATCTTCCGGGCTGTGCTTGAGGTAGTCGTTCCACAGCACTTCGGCGATGTCCGCCATGCCCATGGGCGCGCCGGGATGGCCGGAATTGGCCTTTTGTACGGCGTCCATGGAAAGCGCGCGAACGGCATTGGCCAGCTCAAATCGGGACGGCATGGGGTGCTCCTCGCCTGCAAACAAAATGGAGGCTGCTATTGTCGCTGACTTCGCCCATGGCGGCAAATCCTAGGAAGCGCTGCGGTCAGGGTGTAAACTCCACTCCCTTGACGATAACGTTTACCTGAAGGACGGCGGCGTTGACGCGGTTGGCTTCGCGGCAGGCGGAGTTCTCCGCTCAGGGCTTGCTACCAGAACAGAGGGCCACAAGCGCGATGAGCGAATATACCCTGTTTACCTCCGAGTCGGTTTCCGAAGGTCACCCCGACAAGATCGCCGACCAGATTTCCGATGCGGTGCTGGATGCCATTATCGCCCGCGATAAACAGGCGCGCGTCGCGTGTGAAACCATGGTCAAAACCGGCGTGGCGATCATTGCCGGTGAGATTACCACCTCGGCGTGGATCGATCTGGAAGCGCTGGTGCGCGGGGTGATCACCGATATTGGCTATACGTCGTCAGACGTCGGCTTTGACGGCGGCACCTGCGGTATTATCAACCTGATCGGCAAGCAAAGCGTGGAGATTGCCCAGGGCGTGGATCGCGCCAAGCCGGAAGATCAGGGCGCCGGTGACCAGGGGCTGATGTTTGGCTACGCCACCAACGAAACCGACGCCTACATGCCCGCCCCGGCGTATTACGCCCACCGCCTGGTGGAAAAGCAGTCTCAGCTGCGCCGTGAAGGGCTGCTGCCCTGGCTGCGCCCGGATGCCAAGAGCCAGCTGACCTTTCGCTACGACGCCGGTGGCAACCCCTGTGGCATAGACGCGGTGGTGCTGTCGACCCAGCACGACCCCGGCATCGATCAAGAAGAGCTGCGCCAGATCATCAAGCGCGAAATCATCCAGACGGTCATTCCCGCCGAGTGGCTTGACGAAGACACTCAGTACCACATCAACCCCACCGGCCAGTTCGTCATCGGCGGCCCGGTCGGCGACTGCGGGCTGACCGGGCGCAAGGTCATTGTGGATACCTACGGCGGCATGGCGCGCCACGGCGGCGGGGCGTTTTCCGGCAAGGACCCGTCCAAGGTCGACCGCAGCGCGGCCTATGCCGGGCGCTACGTGGCCAAGAACATTGTGGCCGCCGGGCTTGCCGACAAGTGCGAAATTCAGGTGTCCTACGCCATCGGCGTGGCCGAGCCGACGTCTGTTTCGGTGGATACCTTCGGCACCGGCAAGGTCCCTGAGGCCATGATCACAGCGCTTGTGCGCGAGCACTTCGATCTGCGCCCTTATGCCATCACCCGGATGCTCGATCTTGAGCACCCCATGTACCAGCTGACCGCTGCCTACGGCCACTTCGGCCGCGAGCCGTTCGAGCACAGCTATCGCTGGACCAACGACCGGGGCGAAGAGCAGGTGGAAACCTTTGTTGCGTTTCCCTGGGAGCGCCTTGATCGCGTGGACACGCTGCGCCGTGCAGCCGGGCTGGAGTGATACAGCGCGGTATTTGCAGCCTTAACGCCCCGCGCAAGCGGGGCTTTTTTTTGCCCGTGTGCTGGCGCCGGGCGATATATCCCTTTTCCCCTACGCTGAAAGGGCAAGCCTTGCCAGCAACAACAACGGAGTAAGCATCATGCGTTTAATGCCAGGGATGGCAGCCGCTTTTGCGCTGCTGATCAGCAGCGCAAAAGCGGCAGCTGGTCACTGTCCGGATTGGAAAGAAGGCCGCCTTGCGCGCGAAGTGCAGGCGCTTGAAGCGCGCATTGCCAAGTGGGACCGTGCCTATTATCAAAACGCTCGCTCACCCATTGATGATGCGCTCTATGATCAGGCCGTAGCGCGGCTGGAAACGTGGCGAGCGTGCGCGGGGGTTTCGCGGCGCCATACGCCTGAACGGCGCATCACCACGAGCCGCTCAGCCGGCGCTGACAGCGTACGCCGCCACCCGGTAGCGCAGACCGGGCTTGCCAAAACCGATAAAGCCGGCGTGAAGCGCTGGTCAAGCCGTCGGGACGATCTGTGGGTTCAGCCCAAGGTGGACGGCGTGGCGGTCACCCTGCGCTATGTCGACGGTGAACTGATGGCCGCCGTCAGCCGCGGTGACGGTGAGCGCGGCCAGAACTGGACGGCCCGGGCCCGCCGGCTGCCGGCCGTGCCCACCGTTTTGCCCGAGCCGGTATCGGCCGTGCTGCAGGGTGAGCTGTACTGGCGCCTTGATGAGCACGTACAGGCCAGCACCGCGCGCCACCGGGCGCGTAACCGGGTCGCCGGCGTTATGCGCAAGGCAGCGCCGAGCGCCGCTGAGCTTTCGCGCGTAGGGCTTTTTGTCTGGGGCTGGCCTGACGGCCCCGAAGCGATGCCCGACCGTCTTGAGCGGCTGGCCGCGCTGGGGTTTGCAACCGCTGCGTATACCCATCGGCTGGATGATCGCCGCGACGCTACCTATTGGCGCCGGCACTGGTACCGCGCGCCGCTGCCGTTTGCCTCTGACGGCGTGGTGCTCAAGCAGGGCAAGCGGCCCGGCGGCCGGCAGTGGCACGCCGCGCCGCCGGCGTGGGCGATGGCCTGGAAATACCCCAGCCAGCGGGCGCTTGCCGGCGTGCGCGGCATCGAGTTTCGTATCGGGCGCACCGGGCGGGTCACACCGCTGATCTATCTTGACCCCGTGCGGCTTGAGGGGCGGCGCGTTAGCCGAGTTTCGCTGGGCTCGCTACAGCGCTGGCGCCAGCTGGATATTCGCGCCGGCGATCAGCTGTCCGTACTGCTCGGCGGGCTGACGATTCCGGCGTTTGACGGCGTTGTCTGGCAGGCTGCCGAGCGCGAGCCGCTGACGGTGCCGGCGGCAGATGACTACCACCGGCTGAGCTGTTTCTCGCTTGACGATGCCGGCGCCTATCCGCTGGGCTGTGAAAGCCAGCTGCTGGCGCGGCTCGATTGGCTGGGCGATGCGCTTGATATGCGCGGCGTGGGTGAAGGCACCTGGCAGGCGTTAATGGACGCCGGCGCGGTGACCGGCCTGCTGGACTGGCTGGCGCTGGACCAGGCCGAACTGGAGCGGGTGGCAGGCATCGGCGAGGTGAGCGCCCAGACGCTCATAAAGCGCTTTGCCGCGGCGCAAGCGCAGCCGTTCAAGGCGTGGCTTGAGGCGCTGGGTGCACCGCCGGGCGGCGAGCGCGCAGACGGTGACTGGGCCGCGCTACGCCGGTATGACGCGGCGGACTGGCAGGCGCTTTCCGGCGTGGGCCCGGTTCGCGCAGCGGCGCTGACGGCATTTTTCCGCGACCCCCGGGTCAAGGCGCTGGCCCGCCGGTTAGCAGCGGCCGGTGTTGACGGCTTTTAACCCGCTCAGGCGCGGCCCGGTTTGGGCCGGTACGCGCCAGCGCCTTGTATACTTTCGTTTTTTGCATCGTTATCCAATAGCGCGTAAAACTTCCTTCTGAGGCGCGTTAGCGCGAAGGGAGGGGAGGATGTCAAGTCGCATAGCGTTGTGCCGTACTATCGGCGAAACAAAAAAAATTGTAACTATTCAGGTGGCGTCGGATGAGACTCGCCAACCCGCTGTTCCTTCAGGCATAGTACCGTCATTCGACTCCCCCACCCAGCAGGCAACATGACCATCAGCGATATCAACGTCGACGAGGCCCTCGAGCAGGTCCGTCAGCAGCTCAAGGAAGACCGCACGGTCTCTCCTTCGCTGCGCGCCGCGATCGACGTCCTGATGCTGCTGGTCAAGTTGATGTCGGACCGGCTGGCGACCAGCAGCCGCAATAGCAGCAAGCCGCCGTCACAGGACCTCAACCGCCAACGCCGCTCCCGGGCAAAGGGCGAGCGTCGCCCCGGCGGGCAACCGGGTCACGAAGGCAGGACGCTGGAGCCGGTCACCGACCCCGATGAGGTCGTGTCGTTGCGCGTCGATCGCCGCACTCTGCCCAACAAGGGGAGAGCGTATCACTCGGTCGGCGTTGAGAAGCGTCAGGTCCAGGACATCGTGATCCAGTCGGTGGTGACCGAGTACCAGGCCGAGGTGCTGGAAGATGATCGGGGCCAACGCCATGTAGCGCCGTTTCCCGACGGCGTGACCCGCCCGATCCAGTATGGCCCGCGTCTCAAGGCGCATGCCGTCTATCTCTCCCAATACCAGCTGCTGCCTTATGCGCGCATTCGGGAGCTGCTGACGTCGCAGTATGGCCTGTCACTGAGCACCGGCACCCTGTTTGCCTTCAACCAGGAGGCCTGCCGACGAGCCGAGCCCTTTGCCGAGTGGGTGATCCCGGCGCTACGTGAAGCGGCTACCGTGCATGCCGATGAAACCGGGATGCAGGTCGGTGGCAAGCGCTACTGGCTGCATTGCGCCTCGAATGAGGCCTTGACCTACCTGGCGCCTCATGCAAAGCGCGGCCAGGAGGCCATGGACGCCATCGGCATCCTGCCTTACGTCCAGGGAGTACTGGTGCATGATCATTGGAAGCCCTATTACCGCTACCACGATTGCCGGCACGCGCTGTGCAATGCCCATCACCTTCGCGAACTGACCGGCGTCCGGGACCACGACCAGCAAACCTGGGCGACGTCGCTGCATGATCGGCTGTTGGCCATGAATCGCGCCGTTGATGAGGCGGGAGGCAGCCTCCCGTCAGACGAGGCGCAGCGCTGGCGAGTTCGCTACCGGGACTGCCTGGCGGAGGGTGAGGCCGAATGTCCGCCACCGGCCAGGCCACCCCCCGGAACCCGTGGGCGCACCAGGCGCACCAAAGCGCGCAACCTGCTCGAACGCCTCCGGGCGTATGAGGATGACGTGCTGCGCTTCCTCGAGGATCCTGCCGTTCCCTTCACCAACAACCAGGGAGAGCGCGACCTGCGGATGACAAAGGTCCAGCAGAAGATCTCGGGCTGTTTCCGCTCGTGGGAGGGGGCGGAGATCTTCTGTCGGATGCGCAGTTTCCTCTCGACGGCCGTTAAACAGGGCCTGGCGGCGCACACGGCGCTGGAGCAACTGTTTGCCGGTGAGGTGCCTGCCTTCATGCGAGAGGACGAGCTGGATCAGGCGGCATGAGCTAAATAGTTACAAAAAATTAACAGGCTTATTACAAGGAGGGCGCGTGACACAAGACGATAAAAAGCGTGACGTACAAGAGCAACAGACCGAGGCTGATGACACGGGCTATCAGCAAAAGCACAGGCCAAGCCGCGAGTTTGGCAGTCGTGCCGACTATCTGCATAACGAACTGTCGATCATGTCGCCCAAGCGCTGGGCGCTCAACCTGCCTTTTAAAGACTACCGCATTGAACCGGAAGACATGATTCCTGCTTTAGCGGCGACCATTGGCAAAATTGTGATGGTCGCCGCAGTCGTGGGGGCTTTTGCAGGACCGCTTAATCTTTCGGATGCTTTCGTTGTCGAAAACACTCGCTTTGAAATGCTGATTGCGGTGTTGTTTGTCATTGGGTTTTCCGGGATGTTTAACCCGACCGCTAACCTGGCCGGCACGCACGGCCCGATGATTCCTCTTATTCCGCTGATCGTAACCGCCGGCGGGCATCCGCTGTCGCTGGGCTTGCTGGTCGGCCTTTTCGGCCTGATTCTTGGCATAAGCCGAGGAGGCAGCAAGCTGATGGCCCTGACCAGTGACGGGGTTCGCGGCGGGCTGCTGATCTATCTGGGGGCGATCGGGCTGCTCAGCCAGATTGGCAGTCTAACCGACTGGGCCAATGCAAGCGGCATGGGCTATGTGGCTTTTGTGGTCATTCTGGTGACCATTGTCATGTACGCCTTGCTGGCGCGTCTGGAAATGCGCTGGCTGTCGATTCCGCTCGGTTCGGGCATCGCTTTTTTGATTGCCTTTGCCCTGGGGGCGCCTTTTGAATTTGTGACCGAGCCCGGCTTTCCCACGCTGTCACCGGCGTACTGGTGGGGTGCGGATACCGGGTGGAAAATCGGCTTGCCCGGCTTTAGCGAATTTCTCAGCACAGCACCGTTTGCCATACTGGCCGTGGCCATGTGGTCACCCGATGTGATGGGGCAGCGCGTGTTCCAGGAAATCAACTATCCGCGCAAGGCCGACAAGGTGCTGATGCGGGTTGACGACACCATGGGCGTGGCAGCGGTGCGCCAGGCAGTAGGCAGCGCGCTTGGCGGCGGCAACCTGTCCTCGTCCTGGGGGACATACATTATCCCCGCCGCGATTGCCAAGCGTCCGATACCCGGCGGCGCTATTCTGACCGGCATCATGTGCGTTATCGCCGCGCTTTGGGGATATCCCATGGATCTGGCCGTATGGCCGCCGGTGCTTAACGTAGCGCTGATGGTCGGGGTTTTCATGCCGCTGCTGGAGGCCGGTATGCAGATGACGCGCGATATTCGCAGCAGCCAGTCGGCCGGCATCGTGGTGTTTGGCTCTGCCTTTGTGAACCCGGTATTTGGCTGGTCGGTAGCCATGCTGCTCGATAACCTGGGGCTTATCGGGGACAAGGAACGCGGCAGAAGGCTGCACTACATGGATCGCTGGGTCCTGCCGGGCATTACCTTTGTTATCTTGCTGGTAATCATGGCAGCCGTGGGTATGCTGCCGGGCATCCCCGCTTTCATTCCGCACTAGGTAGGGCGCCGGCCCGGGTAGCGGCCCGGGCCGGCGGCCGCTTTGATGCCAACCTTCAATCGGGCCGGGCGCGTCATGCACCCGGCCCGATTTTTGTCGTGGGCAATAGCCGGCGTGCAAAGCGGCTGGAAACCCCCTGCCCGTCAGAGCCAGCCGCGCCGCGCCAGCGCATAGTACAAAAGCGGCACCACCAGAATGGTCAGCAGCGTGGACATGGCCAGCCCGAAGACCAGCGAGATCGCCAGGCCGTTGAAGATCGGGTCGCTGAGGATGAAGTAGGCGCCGACCATCGCCGAGACGGCGGTCAGCGCAATGGGCTTGATGCGCACCGCGCCGGCCAGCACCACCGCCTCGTCCAGCGCTACGCCTTCGTCGCGCAGCTGCTTGATAAACACCACCAGCAAAATCGAGTTGCGCACGATGATGCCGGCAAGTGCGATCATGCCGATCATGCTGGTGGCGGTGAATTCCCGGCCGAGCAGGGCGTGGCCCGGCAGGATGCCGATCAGGGTCAGCGGGATCGGCGCCATGATCACCAGCGGCAGCACATAGGAGCGGAACTGGGCCACCAGCAGTGCAAAAATCATGAGCACGCCGACGCTGTAGGCCGCGCCCATGTCGCGGAAGGTTTCAAAAGTGATCTGCCATTCGCCGTCCCACTTCAGCGCGCCGAGCTCGGCCAGGGGCGGCTGGCGCACAAAGTACTGCTCGGGGCTGTTCGGTTCAGCGTTCAGCTCACTTACCAGAGCGAACATGCCGTACAGCGGCGAATCCACTTGGCCTGCCATGTCGGCGGTGACGTAGGTCACCGGCAGCAGGTCCTTGTGATAGCGCGCCCCCTGCCACGGCGCGTCACGGAAGTTGGCGATGCTCGCCAGCGGGATCGACTCGCCGCTGCGGCTTTTCACCGTCAGTGACAGCAGCGCTGCCTGCTGGGCCTTGTCGCCTTCGCTGAGAATAACGCGAATCGGCACCGGGTACTTGGCATGCTCGTCGTGCAGGTAGCCGGCGTTGCGATCCCCCAGAGCGGTCTGAAGCACTTCCACCACCTGGGCCTGGGAGACGCCGAGGCGTGCGGCCCGGGCGCGATCCACCACCAGATCCCACTGGCGGGTAGGCGCTGTCAGGGTGGTGTCGATATCCACCAGCCCCTCCACGCCTGCCATGCGCCCGGCCAGCTCTTGGGCGAGCGCGGCGCGGCGCTGATGGTTCACGCCGTACACTTCGGCCACCAGCGGAGAGAGCACCGGCGGGCCGGGCGGCACCTCGACGACCTTCACCGCCGCATCGAAGCGCTCGCCGATGGCCTGCAGCGCCGGGCGGATGGCCGTGGCGATCTCATGGGACTGGCGCTCGCGCCGGGACTCATCGGCCAGATTGATCTGGATATCGCCCTGGTAGGGGTCGGCTCGCAGGTAGTACTGACGCACCAGGCCGTTGAAGTTCATCGGCGAGGCGGTGCCGGCGTAGGCCTGCCAGTGGGTGACCTCGTCGACCGTTTCCAGATACTCGCCCATGGTCAGCAGCACCCGCTGGGTTTGCTCCATGGGCGTGTCTTCCGGCATATCCACGACGATCTGCAGCTCGGACTTGTTGTCAAAGGGCAGCATTTTGAGGATGACCGCTTGAAATACCGGCAGCGAAGCGGCCGTCAGGGTCAGGCCGATCACGCCCAGGGCGAGCAGCCGCCGGCGCCAGCGGTGGGCGCCGAGAAACGGCGTGAGCAGCCGAGCGAACCAGCGCCGGGTTGTGGGGTTGACGCCTTCGGCGGAGTTGGCGGCCTGCGCTTCGGCCTGGGCGGCCACGCCCTGCTGATGGGCGAGCAGGCGCAGGGCCAGCCAGGGCGACACCACAAAGGCCACGATCTGGGAGATCACCATGCCGGCGGAGGCGTTGATGGGAATCGGGCTCATGTAAGGCCCCATCAAACCGGTGACGAAGGCCATGGGCAGCAGCGCCGCCATCACGGTGAGGCTTGCCATGATGGTGGGCGTGCCCACCTCGTCCACCGCCACCGGGATGATGGCCTTGACCGGATGGCGGCTGGTACGGATGCGTCGGTTGATGTTCTCGGTGATGACGATGCCGTCGTCCACCAGAATCCCGATGGAAAAGATCAGCGCGAACAGCGACACCCGGTTGAGCGTGAACCCCCAGGCCCAGGAAAACACCAGGGTCAAAAGCAGCGTAACCAGCACCGCCACGCCGACGATGAGCGCCTGGCGCCAGCCCATGGCAGCAAGGACCAGCAGCACCACGCCCAGCGTCGCGGAGATCAGATCCGAGATCAGTTTGCGGGCTTTCGCCGAGGCGGTCTCGCCGTAGTCCCGGCTGACCACCACCTCGATGCCGTCCGGCAGGGCTCGGTTGCGCAGGCCTTCCAGCCGCTTTTCGACGGCGGTGGTGATATCGCTGGCGTTTTCCCCGGGCTTTTTGGCGACGGCAAGGGTCACGGCGGGGTAGAGCTCGCCGGCGGTGCCGGGTCGGGCGTCGTCGGCCGCCGGGCCGAAGCCCATCATCACGCTGCGATCCGGGACGCTGTCGCCGCGGCTGACGGTGGCGACATCGTCGAGAAACACCGCCGCGCCCTGGTGCATGCCCACCACCAGCCGGCGCACGGTCTCGACATCGCCAAGCAGCGTGCCTGTCTTGAGCGGAATCGATACACCGCCGCGGGTAATGCGATTTTCCTGACCGCTGGCGTTAGCAGCGCGCAGCGCGCTTTCAACGTCCGCGACGCTCAGGCCGTAGCCGCTCAGCAGCGCCGGATCAAAGCGCACCTCCACCCGGTCCGGCGTTTTTCCCACGGTGTAGATATCGCGAGTGCCGGGCACGCGCTTGAGCGCCACCTCCAGCGTGTGGGCAAGCCGGGTCAGTTCCGCCCCGGTGCGTTGGCCGCTGGGGTCAAACAGGGTGAGCGTCATGATGGGCACGTCATCGATGCCCTGGGGTTTGACCAGCGGCTGGCTGGCGCCGAGATCCGCCGGCAGCCAGTCCTGGTTGGAGTAGACCTGGTTGTACAGCCGCACCAGCGCTTCCTGGCGGCTAAGGCCCACCTCAAACTCCACGGTGATCACCGCCTCGCCCTGGCGGGAGACCGAGTAGACGTGCTTGATGCCCTCGATCTCGCTCATCACCTGTTCGGCGGGAACGGCGATCAGGCTTTCCACCTCGGCGACGCTGGCCCCGGGCAGGCCGACGAAGATATCAGCCAGGGTGACATCGATCTGCGGCTCTTCTTCCTTGGGCGTGATCACCACGGCGAGAATACCCAGCAATATCGCCATCAGCGCCAGCAGCGGGGTCAGCGGGGAGCCCTGAAAGGCGCGCGCCATGGCCCCGGAAGGGCCGACCGGGGGCAGAGAGGCACTCATGGGCGGCCTGCCTCAGCGTCGACCGCCAGCCGCTGGCTGCCCAACAGGGCATCCGGGCTTGTCGCTACCTGCTCGCCTTCGTCGAGCCCGGCCAGCACCTCGACGCGGCCGTCGCGCTCGATGCCGGTGCGGATCTGGCGCAGGCGGGGACGGTTCTGGTCATCCAGCACGAAGACCGCCGTCAGCTCGCTGTGGTGAAAGACCGCGCCGGCCGGCACCCACAGCGCTTCGCGTTCGGCCACGGGCACGTCCACCTTGACCAGCATGCCCGGATAGAGCCCCTCGCCGGGTGCCGGCAGCGCCAGGCGCAGACGAAAGGTGTGGGTCTGCTCACTCGCATAGGGATAGAAGGTCATCTCGCCGGTCTGCAGGACACGGCCGTCTGCCAGGGTCACCCGGGCCTGGCGCTGTGAGCGGGTGCGTTCGGCGTAGCGCTGCGGCAGCTCAACCGCCACCCGCAGCCGCTCCAGCGAGAGCCCGCTGAGCAGCGGCTGGCCGGGCGTGACCGATTCCCCCGTTTCGACGTGGCGCTCGGTGAGAATGCCGCTATAGGGTGCTTTGACGCGGGTGTATTCCAGCTGCTCCCGGGCTTCGGCAAGGGCGGCTTCGGCGCGCTGCACCCGGGCCCGGGCGCCGGCCAGCGCGTTGCGCGCCCGGTCAAAGTCCTGCTGCGAGGCGAGATTTCGCTCGCGCAGCGACTGCATGCGTGCAAAGCGCTGGCGGGCATCCTGCCGGCTGGCCCGGGCGTCTTCCAGGCCGGCCCGGGCCTGGTCGCGCCGGGCGCGCTGCTCGCTGTCTTCCAGCTGTACGATCAGCTCGCCGGCGGCCACCCGGTCGTCCACGTCGAAGGGCAGGCGCATCACCGTGCCCGCGGTCTGGGCGGAGACCGTGCTTTGCTGTACGGCCTCGATCATCCCGTCGAGCCGCAGCGACGCCTGCAGGGCATCCCGCTCGACCGGGGCGGTGGCAAGCTGCGCCTGGGCGTTGACGCTAAGCAAGGCGGCGATGATGCCGCTCACAAAAAGGCGGAAGATCCCGGTCATAGCGGTGTTTCCCTCTCCGCGGGTTGAGGCGGGGCTTCGTTAGGTGCTCGGCTATGCGCATCCTTTGCGGGCGGCTGCTCCCGGGCATCTTCATAGCCGGTGATCATGGGCTTGATCAGGCTGAAGACCGTCTTGCCCATGGTCGCCATATAAACGTGGCCGATCACAAAAACCAGCATCGTGAAAGCGGCGGCGGTGTGTACCAGGGCCACGTGCCCCAGGCGCATACTGTCTTGCAGCCCGGCGGGCCACTGGTTGTAGAACAGATACAAAAGCCCCGAGATCCAGATAGCCGGCGAGATCACCAGCTTGAAACTCAGGTAGGCCAAACGCTGCAGCGGGTTGTGCTTGGCCTGGGTGGTCTGGCGGAAGGGGTGCTCGGCGCCGGTGAAGGTGCCAATCAGATAGTAGTGGATCACCGCCCCCAGTTTGTCGGTGGTGGGGATGTACTGGCGCCATTCGCCGGTGGTGAAATGCCAGAAGGTGGCCAGCATCCACAGGCCGATCAGGGCGTAGGCCGCCAGATCGTGCAGCCAGACGGCGGTGCCAAAGCCCAGCGCCCGGTAGCTGCCGTGGATTTCAAAGCCGGTGAACAGCAAAAGAAAGATCAGTGCTGCCTGGCTCCAGTGCCAGAAGCGTTCGAAGCGTTTGTAGATCATTTCGCGTTTCATCAGCGATTCCTCCGCCGCCGGGCCAGCATGCGCCCGCCGGCATGGCCCAAACTGCCGATCAGCACCAGCAGGGCGGCACTCCACCCCGCTCTATCCAGCCAGACGCTGCGGTCCCGGGCGGGAAGATAGAAATCCGTCAGCGCCGCCAGCCGCCCCTCGCGGGCGTGGCATTCGCTGCACGCCAGGGTGTCTTCGCCCGGCGCGACCATGTGGGTGATCGGCCAGTGCATGCGCGTTTCCACAAAGGCGAATTCGCCGCTGTAGGGCTGGTCGGCGTATTCGGTGCCGGCCTTGAGCGCCTTGGCCCAGTCAAAGTTTGTCCACAGCGCGGTGTCGTCGTCGGCGCTGTAGACGTGATTGACCAGCAGGTGCTGATTGACCGGGTCGTAGGGCTGTTTGCCCTGCATGATTTTAAACGGCCAGATGCGTGAGGCCGGATCGGCATGGCTACCCTTGATGCTGTTGATCTCGATGGGCTGGCGGCTGTCGTCCAGCCGGTCGCTGCGCAGGGTGTAGCGCACTTCGCCGTCGAACCAGCGATACTCGGGCACCACGTTCTCGCCGTGGCGGAAGCTGCCTTTGGTGCTCAGGTAGTCCAGATGACCGTCGTCGTCGCGAATCGTCAGCGGCTCGCCGTCCTCGCCGAGGCGCCCGGCGGTGGACCAGTCCCACCAGGTCTTGGTGGCCACCCCGCCGCGGGCGAACTCAGGAATGTGGCAGCTCTGGCAGGCAACCTGGTCGACGTGATCGTTCAGCCGGGTCGCGCGATGCGGGGACACGCCGTGGCAGGATGCGCAGGACGCCCGGGTGAAGTCGGTGTGGCCGGGCACGTCGATGCCCTGGGTATCCCGTGCCTTGGCCAGATAGCGGCTGCCGCTGACGCTGTGCGCCGAGGTGGTGTGGCAGTCGGCGCACGCAAGATCGGCGCCGTCTGCAGACATGTGCACGTCCAGCGACCGAGGGGCATCAAGCAGCGATGAATCCAGGTCGCCGTGTTTTACGCCGTCGCCGCCGCCGCCGTAGAAGTGGCAGCTGCCGCAGTTCTGCTTGCCGGTCGGGCCGATGCGCTGGGCAACCCGGGCCAGATCGGGCGGCGGTCTGGCGTCTGCATCGCTTGCATCGGGAAGCTCGTAGGCGGGATGCCCGGCGCCGGTGGGGGATTTCCAGTAGTCGCCGGTGGTGTCGTGGCAGACCAGACAGTCGACGCGATTGTCAGGCGCGGGGGGAGGCGTGCGCATGTCGTCCCAGCCGTAGCCGGTGTGGCAGCTGGTGCAGAACGGCTCGTTGGAAGCCACCGAGCCGCAGAAGCTGTTGACGACGTGGCGCTTGCCCAGCAGCTGCCGGGTCTCCGGGTGCAGGTATTCCCAGGTCCAGTGGGTGGTGGCCTGAAGCTGATCGGCCGCCTCGGTGTGGCAGCCAAGGCATGCCTCGGTTACCTCGGGGCCTGAACTGAACGGGCCTTGCAGCTCTTCGAAGCGTGCGTGATCGGCCGTTGAGGGCGCCTGGCGCTCCAGCGCCGCCGCCGGGTTTGCTGCCAGGATGAGCACGGCAACAAAAAGCCGCCACGCCATTCGCCTTGTGTATGCCTGCGCCATGCCTCTCCCCCCTGACCCCGTTTTCTGTACGCCGTGCGGTTTTGTCTCAGCCCGGCGCTTTGCTGTGTCGTTGCTGGGCCTTCTTTAATTTCAATAAAAATATTATATTTAAAAGTAAATTAAAAAGCTATAGTGTCACAGCCCTTCCACGACCGTACCGGGATGGGCGATCTTTCTTGTCGAGCGACGTATTCTTATCGCAAGACACATTCCAAGGAGAAACCGATGACTGCATCTCGCTTTACACGTTTTTTTGCCCCGCTGACGGCGCTTGCGCTCGGGCTGGGCGTTAGCGCCGGTGCCCTGGCAAGCGATGAAGGTGGCGCTGAGCCAGCTGCCGCACAGAAGGCCATGGTGATCGTGACCAGCGATTCGCTGCAGACCCAGGGCATGGCGATGGTGCTGTCGCGCACCATGCAGCAGCAGGGGGTAGCGCTGAATATTCTGCTGTGTGATCAGGCGGGTGATCTGGCGGCTTCGGACTATCACAGCGAATCCGCTTTGGCACCCAAGGACATAAAGCCCGAAGGGCTTTTGCAAACGATCATGGACGACGGTGCGGACGTCGCGGTCTGCGCGCTCTATCTGCCCAACAGCGAATATCAAAAGAGCGATCTGCGCGAGGGGGTAAGCGTGGCTCAGCCGCCGGCCATGGCCGAAATGATGCGGGCTCCCAACACGCGGGTTTTCCATTTTTAATCGTTGTGCAAAAGGCCGCTGCGGTGGCGGCCTTTTGCCGTAGGCGTACTCGTCGTAGAGGAGGAGGCCTCAATGAGCCTGCTTTCCCGTGTGACCGGCAATCTGACCCTGGCCATTCCGGCGGCAATGCTGCTGGGGCTGGCCTATGGCCTGGCGGCGCCGGCGGACTGGCTGCAAGCGCTGATCGTGCCGCTGACGCTGCTGATGGTGTACCCGATGATGGTCAACCTCAAACTGCGCAAGCTGGCCGAGGGCGGAGATGTCAAAGCCCAGCTGCTGGCTCAGGCCATCAACTTTGCGGTCGTTCCTTTCGTTGCTTTCGCTCTGGGGCGGTTTTGGTTCCCTGACCAGCCCTATCTCGCACTTGGCCTGCTGCTGGCCGCGCTGCTGCCGACCAGCGGCATGACCATTGCCTGGACCGGATTTGCCAAGGGCAATCTGGCCGCCGCGGTCAAGATGACGGTGGTGGGCCTGATTCTTGGCTCTCTGGCGACGCCGTTTTACGTGCAGTGGCTGATGGGGGCGACGGTGCCGGTGGATCTGCTGGCGGTCTTTTTGCAAATCGTGCTGGTGGTGTTTTTGCCCATGCTGGCAGGCCAGCTGACCCAGGCGTATCTGATCCGCCGCTACGGCCAGCAGGGCTACCAGCAGCGCTGGGCGCCGCGGTTTCCGCCGCTTTCAACCCTTGGGGTGCTGGGCATTGTGTTTGTGGCCATGGCCCTGAAGGGAGGAGCGCTTGTGGCGCAGCCGGCCATGCTGCTCGATATCCTCGTGCCGCTGCTGGCGCTTTATAGCTTCAACTACGTCTTCAGCACCTTCGTTGCCAGACGTCTGCTGCCGCGAGGGGATGCGATTGCGCTGGTCTACGGCACGGTCATGCGCAACCTGTCCATTGCCCTGGCGCTGGCCATGAACGCTTTCGGCGAGGCCAGCGCGGATGCGGCACTGCTTATCGCCGTGGCCTACATTCTCCAGGTGCAGTCTGCCGCCTGGTATGTAACGCTTAGCGAACGCTTTTTTGGGCCCGAGCCGGCTTGAGCGCTTAGCTGCGCGCCCGCCGCGACGCCCGGTGTAAGGGGGAAAGATGAGCGCACTGTTCAGGCGCTGGGGGCGCGGCCTGGTGATTGCATCAGGCCTGGCGGCGGGTATTTTGCTGATCGCGGTGTCCATCATTCATCGCCAAACTCCCACGCGCGGTGAAGATACCTTTCAGGTGCCTACGGTGCGCGTCGTTGACGCCGCGCCGCTGCCCTTTGTCGTCGAGGCCCGGGGCTACGGCACCGCACAGCCCGCCCGCACCTGGAACGCCACGGCCAACGTGCCGGGACGCGTCGTTGCGCGCCACGCGGGCCTGGAAAGCGGCACGCTGCTGGCAAAGGGCACCCTGCTGCTGGAGATCGACCCCAGCCGCTATCGGCTGGCCGAAGCCGAGGCCCGGGCCCAGCTGGCCAGCCTGGCCGCGGAGCAGGCGCAGCTGAAGCGGGAAGTGGAGAATACCCGGCGCCTGGTCGCTTTGGAGCGTGAGCGCCTGACGCTGGCCGAGCAGGAGCTGGCGCGCATCCAGCGCTTGGCCAACGGCGGCTCGGTCTCCCGCTCGCGGCTGGGCGATGAGCGCCGCGCGACCCTGGCCCAGCGTCAGACCGTGCAGTCGCTGGAAAACGAGCTGGCGCTCATCCCCGCGCGCCGCCAGCGCCTGAAAGCGGAAGTCGAGCGGATGACCACGCGCCTGGATCAGGCCCGCCGGGATCTCGAGGATACGCGCTTTGAAGCGCCCTATGACCTGCGCCTGGGCGAGGTCGAAGCCGAGCGGCATCAGTACATCAACGCCGGGCAGCGGCTGTTTAGCGCCGAGGGCATCGAGGCCGCCGAAGTGGTGGCTCAGGTGCCGATGGACATGCTGCGCCGCCTGCTCGGCACCCAGACCGTGCGCGATGCCGAAGACGCGGGCCTGGACATCGCCCAGCGGCTGGATTTCTCCGCCATTGATGCCGAGGTGACGCTGGTGGCCGGGAAGGGCGCGCGCTGGCCGGCCCGGGTTGTGCGCATCGCCAACGGCCTGGACCCGGCCACCCGCACCGCCCGGGTCGTGGTGCAAGTCGATGATCCCTACCGGCAGGTGGCGCCGCTGACCCGGCCCGCGCTGGTGCGCGACATGTACGTCCAGGTGCGCCTGACCGCCAAAGCGCCAACGCCGCAGATAGCGGTGCCGGCAACGGCGGTGCATCAGGGCGAGGTCTACGTGGTGGATAGCGATCAGCGCCTTGTGCGCCGGCCGGTGCAGGTCGCCTTTGAACAGCACGATCTGGCGGTGGTGGCACAAGGGCTTGAGGAAGGCGACAGCGTGATCGTGGACGACCTGATGCCGGCCATCAGCGGCATGGCGATCGAGCCGCAGCGCGACGAGGAGCTGGCACGGCGCCTTCGCCGCCGGGCGCTGGGAGAGCGGCGATGATTCGCTGGTTTGCAGGCCATCCTACCGCGGCCAATCTGGTATTGATTCTGCTGCTGGCGGCGGGGCTGTTTGCCGTGCCCGACCTCAAGCGCGAGACCTTTCCCGACTACCGGCCCGGCGAGGTGGGCATCGAGGTGAAGTATCGCGGCGCCACCGCCGCGGACGTCGAGGATCAGATCTGCCGTCGCCTTCATGATGCGCTGACCGGCGTGGACTTTCTTGACGAGTTCGTCTGCGTGGCGCAGAACAACCTGGCCAGCGCTACGGCCACCATGGAAGACGACGGCGATATCGGCCGTTTTCTGGACGATATCTCCACCGAAGTGGAAGCCATCACCGACTTCCCCGAACGCGCCGACCCGCCGGTCGTGCGCGAGCTGCACCGCAGCGATCTGGTCGCGGCGGTAGCGGTGGGCGGCGACATGCCGCTGTCCGATCTGGAAGACTACGCCAAGACGCTGGAAGGCCGGCTGCTGCGCCTGCCCGGCGTGGCCAGGGTTGCGATTCAGGGGCTTTCCCAGCGCCAGTGGCACATCGAAATCCCCCAGCAGGTGCTGGGGCAGTACGGGCTTTCGGCAAGCGCGCTGGCGGCGACCCTTTCCCGCCAGAATATCGACATGCCGCTGGGCATTCTGGAAACCTCCCGGCAGGACATTCAGCTGCGCTTTACCGACCAGCGCCACACGCTGCGCGAGCTGCAGGACGTGGTGGTGGTCTCCGGCGCCGAAGGCGGCGAGCTGACCCTGGGCCAGATTGCGACCCTGCGGGAAACGCCTGAGCGCGAGGAAGAGAAAGTCTGGTTCAACGGCCAGCGCGCTCTGGTGCTGGAGGTGCACAAGACCCTGCGCGATGACGCCCTGGACGTGATGAAGGGCCTGCAGACGGTGGTTAAAAGCGAGCGCCAGCGCCTGGACGGTGATGTCTCGCTCACCCTGACCCAGGACATGACCAGCATCGTGCGCGACCGTTTGCAGATGCTGGTCGAAAACGGCGTCATGGGGTTTGCCCTGGTGGTGCTGGTGATGAGCCTGTTTTTCCGGCCGCGGCTGGCGCTATGGGCGGTGCTGGGCCTGCCGGTGGCCTTTCTGGGCGCCTTTGCGGTCATGGGGCTGGCCGGGCTGACGCTCAACATGATCACCCTGGTGGGGCTGCTGATGGCGATCGGTATCGTCATGGACGATGCCATTGTGATCACCGACAGCATCGCCACCCGGGCGCAAAAGGCCGCAACGCCGCTGGAAGCGGTCGTCGCAGGCACACAGGGCGTACTTCCCGGGGTGGTATCGTCGTTTCTGACCACGGCGGCGGTCTTTGTGCCGCTCGCCTTTCTGGCCGGCGAGATGGGCGAGGTGCTCAAGGTGCTGCCGGTCGTTTTGGTGGCCGCCCTGGCGGCGAGCCTGATCGAGGCCTTTTTTATTTTGCCCCATCATTTGAAGGGCAGTGTGCATCGCCTGCAGGCCGAGCCGTCGCGGCGGCGCGCCGCTTTTGAGCGCGGTTTCGAGCGCTTTCGCGAGGGCGTCGGGCGCCTGGTGGACAGGGCGATTCGCTTTCGCTACGCCCTGCTGGGCGGCGTGCTGGTCCTGCTGCTGGGCTCCGGCGGCTATCTTGCCGGCGGCCATATCGGCAGCGAGGCGATGCCGGAAATCGACGGCGACGTGCTCGAAGCGCGCATCCTGATGCCCCAGGGCACGCCGCTATCACGCACCGAGGCGGTGGCCTCCCGGGTTGAGAGCGCCCTGCACAGGCTTGATGCGCGCCTGGCCTCCGAGCAGCCGGAGGGAGAAAAGCTGGTGCGCGCCGTTCAGGTACGCTTTAACCACAATCCCAGCGCTCGCGAGGCCGGCGCCCACGTAGCGACGCTGATTGTCGATCTGCTTGGCGCCGAGCGGCGCCGCGTCAGCCTGAATGAGCTGACCGCGGCCTGGCAGAAGGAGATCGGCGATATTCCCGGCCTGCTCAGCCTGATCATCCAGGAGCCGGGATTCGGGCCGGCGGGCATTCCCATCGAGGTGCGCCTGCAGGGGGAAAGCCTGGCCGGACTGAAGACGGCTTCTGTGGCGCTTTCCGAGCATCTTGCCGGCTATACGGGCGTGTATAACGTCATCGACGATCTGCGCCCGGGCAAGCCCGAGCGCCGCCTGTCCCTGGCCGAAGGCGCCCACGGGCTGGGGCTGACCGCCGAGGAGATCGCCACGCAGCTGCGCGCCGCCGTGCTCGGGCAAATCAGCGACACCCTGCGCATCGGCCAGCGGGACGTGGACATTCTGGTGCGCCATGCCGAGCAGGATCGACAGAGCCTGGATGACCTGCAGGATCTGACCGTGCAGCTCCCGGACGGTGGCCGGGTGCCCCTTGACGTCGTCGCCAGCATTGAAAAGGCTCGAGACTGGGCGCGGATTACCCGCGTCGATGGCCAGCGTACCGTTACCGTGACCGCCGACGTGGATGCGACATCGGCCAACGCCCAGGCGATCGTTGATGATCTTCGCCGGCGCTGGCTGCCCGATTTCCAGAGGCGTCACCCCCGGGTGGCCGTCGCTTTCGAGGGTCAGGTCGCCCGCTCGGCGGAGACCGGCGATTCGATCCGGCGCGCGCTGCTGATCGGGCTGCTCGGCATCTTCGTCATCCTTTCCTTTCAGTTTCGAAGCTATGTCGAACCGCTGATCGTTATGCTGGCGATCCCGCTGGCGTTTGTCGGCGCGCTCTGGGGCCATGTGCTCATGGGCTTTTATCTGTCGATGCCCTCGCTGATCGGCGCGGCGTCTTTGGCCGGCATTGTGGTCAACAACGCCATTCTGCTGATTCACTTCATCAAGCGCTACCGCGCAACAGGGCAGTCGGCCATCGCCGCGGCGGGCCAGGCAAGCCGCGACCGCCTGCGCGCCATTCTGATTTCGACAAGCACCACCGTCGCCGGGCTTTTGCCACTTTTGGCCGAGACCAGCGCCCAGGCGGCGGCGGTGCAGCCGCTGGTGATTGCGGTGGTGTTTGGCCTGCTGACTTCCACCGTGCTGGTGCTGGCGGTGATCCCGGCGCTGTACGTGATCTTCGACGATCTGGGCTGGGCGCAGGCGCCCACGCGCGGCGGCCGGGAAGTGTCAGGCAAGCCCGGTCAGCGTTAGCATGCCGGCCAGATACAGCGGAATGACCAGCGGTGCGAGCAGGGTGGTCACCAGCACGGCCAGCGCCCCTTTCTGCGGCTGGATGCCAAGCTCCATGGCGACCACCACGACGTTGGC
This sequence comes from Halomonas cibimaris, assembly GCF_055379665.1. Classification (NCBI taxonomy): domain Bacteria; kingdom Pseudomonadati; phylum Pseudomonadota; class Gammaproteobacteria; order Oceanospirillales; family Halomonadaceae; genus Halomonas; species Halomonas cibimaris. The sequence goes on along the minus strand of NZ_AP043828.1, from coordinate 822,629 downwards.
GGCCATGGGTACCACGCCCAGCAGCAAAATCGCCATGGCAAGCGCCGGCGACAGCGCAAAGAAGGTTTGCAGCACCAGTACCGTGGCGAGCGTGGCCAGCGGCCAGACGCCGTAGCGCAGCACGGTGCAGGCAAGTATCAGGCGGGTGTCCCAGGCGGCCAGCGTCACGTGGCTTAGCGTCATGCCGATGATCATCATGCCCAACAGCGTATAGGTGGCGGGGAAGACATCCAGCGAGGTCATCAGCGCCTCGGGCAGGGCCAGATCAAACTGGGCCAGCAGCAGCGCGGCGAGAAAAGCGTAAATCAGCGGCAGCCGGGCCATCTTTGTCAGGCTCTGGCGGATGGAAAACTGGCCTCGTGCGCTCAGATAAAAGCCCACGGTAAACTCATACAGGGTGATGCCCAGAATGCAGAACAGATACTGGGTAACCCCCGCCGGGGGCAGCACGATCAGCGCCACCGGCAGCCCAAAGTAGCCGGTGTTGCCGGTGCCCGAGGAAAACGCCAGCAGCGCGCCTTCCTGGGCGCCGAAGCGGTGGCGAGTCAGTGCGCGCACGGTAAGCGCAATGGCGCTGGATAAACAGAACAAAATCAGCGTGAGCAGCACGTAGCTCGGCGTGGGGCCGCCGTTCATCAGCGCGCGGAAAAACGTAAACGGCGCGACCAGATAAATCAGCAGGGTGGCAATGGGGCGCGGATCCACCGCCAGCCGGCGGGCGGCAATAAAGCCCAGGCCGACAAAGCTCAGCAGCATGGTAAGCGGGCCGGCAAGCGCGCCCGGGGCGATATGGTCCATCGGCTTATCCTGGTAGGGGCGCCAACATGAGCGCCATTGAAGTGCCAGCGCCGGATCTTTCATTGGCCGCCGCGGGGGTAAAAAGACACAATGGCGCAACATATCCGATGTGGGTGCGCCTGTTAACACCGTTTTTTGTATGAGGATCCTGCATGACCCGCTCACAACATCCGTTAGGCGTTAGCTTCGAATTTTTTCCGCCCGGCACCGCCGTCGGTCGGGACAGGCTGGTGCAGGCGCGCGATGCCCTGGCGGCCCGGCAGCCACGTTTTTTCTCCGTCACCTACGGTGCCGGCGGTTCAACGCAGCAGCGCACCCGAGAGGCCGTCGGCGTCGTAGGCGAAAGCGGCATTACCACCGCCCCGCACCTGTCGTGCATCGGCAGTGAAAAAGCCCAGCTGCGCGATCTGCTCGCCCAGTACCGGGAAGAAGGCATTGACAGCCTGGTGGCCCTGCGCGGGGACATGCCCTCGGGCATGGCCAGCATCGGCGAGCTGCGCTATGCCAACGAGCTGGTGGCGTTTATTCGCGAAGAAACCGGTGATCATTTCGAGATCGCCGTGGCGGCCTACCCGGAATCTCATCCACAGGCGCCCAATCTGGATCGGGATGTGGAAAACTTTGCCCGCAAGATGCACGCCGGCGCCGATATGGCGATTACCCAGTACTTTTTCACCGCCGAGGCGTACTTCCATTTCGTCGACAAGGCCCGGGCGCTGGGCGTGGACAAGCCGATCATTCCCGGCATCATGCCCATCGTCAATTACACCAAACTGGCGCGCTTTTCCGACGCCTGCGGTGCCGAGATTCCGCGCTGGATTCGCAAGCAGCTGGAAAGCTACGGCGACGACAGCGAAGCCATCGGCGAATTTGGTACCGAGGTGGTCACCAGGCTGTGCCAGCAGCTGCTCGACGGCGGCGCGCCGGGACTGCATTTTTATACCCTGAACCAGTCGGCGCCGGTGCTGAAGATCGTCGATAACCTCAAGGCGTAACCTCAAGGCGTACACCTCGAAAGCCGTTTTCACGCCATATATAAGACAAAACCCCCGCTTTATCTCGTAAAGCGGGGTTTTGCTGTCGGTCAGCGAGAAGTGCCGCCACGCCCTAGCCGGCGGTCACCGCGTTACCGTCATCGCGGTGCCGGCGCTGCATGATGAACAGGCCCGCCCCCAGCGCCAGCCCGATCACGTCGGTATACAGACCGCCGTAGATCATGCACACCGCGCCAACCAGCATGGCCAGGCGCTGCCAGACCTTGACCGGGCCGAAAAACCACGCCTGTACCATGCCCGAGAGCAAAACGATGCCAAGCGTTGCGGTAACGCCCACGCGCAGTACCTGCAGCAGCGAGCCTTCCATCAGCATCGCCGGGCTGTAGAAGAACATGAACGGCACGATAAAGGCGGCCAGGCCGATCTTGAACGAGGCCATTGATGTGCCCATGGCGTTGTCGCCAGAGATGCCCGCCGCAGCGTAGGAGGCCAGCGCTACCGGTGGCGTGATCGCCGAGACCACGGCAAAGTAGAAAACGAAGAAGTGTGCGATCAGCGGATCAATGCCCAGATCCACCAGGCCCGGCGCTACCACCGAGGCGGCCACGGCGTAGGCGGCGGTGGTGGGCATGCCCATGCCCAGCAGAATGGAAATGCACATGGCAAACAAAAGCGCCAGCAGCTGGCTGAAGCCGGCAAGACCCAGCAGCAGCGACGAGAAGCGCGCGCCCACCCCGGTCAGCGAGATGACGCCGACGATAATCCCCGCGCAGGCGCACACGGCGATGATCTGAATGGCCATGGTGCCGGCCAGCTGCAGCGCCCGAAGAATGGCGGTAATGCCCATCTTGTTGGGCGAAATCCAGCTCACCACGGCGGCGGATGCGGTGGCGAGCGTCCCGGCGCGGATTACCGAATAGCCCATGAACAGCGCCACAATCAGGATGACGATCGGCGCGAACAGATAAACCTGCTTGATCAGGCGGCGAAACTGCGGAATTTCTTCCTTGCGCATGCCGCGCATGCCCTTGCGCGCTGCCTCGAAATCCACCATGCAGTAGACCGAGAGAAAGTACAGCGCCGCCGGAATGATCGCGGCGATGGCAATTTCGGTGTAGGGAATGCCGGTAATTTCCGCCATGATGAACGCACCGGCGCCCATGATCGGCGGCATGATCTGCCCGCCGGTGGAGGCGGCGGCCTCGATGGCGCCGGCGCTGCGAGCCGGGTAGCCGACCTTTTTCATCAGCGGAATGGTCAGCGAGCCGGTGGAGACCACGTTGCCCGCGGAGGTGCCGTTGATCATGCCCATCAGCCCCGAGGCAAAGATGGAAACCTTGGCCGGACCGCCCCGGGCACGGCCGGCCGCGGCAAAGGCAAAGTTGACGAAGTAGTCGCCTACCTTGGAGGCCTGCAGAAAGGCGGCGAAGATAATAAACAGAATAATGTAGGTCGACGATACCGCCGTGGTCGGCCCAAGAATGCCGATGTCGGTGTAGACCTGGCTGAAAAAGCGCTGCAGCGACAGCCCCGGGTAGCTCAAAAAGCCCGGTAGATAAGGGCCGATGAACACATAGCCCAGAAAAACGGCGGCGATAACCACAAGCGCCAGCCCGGCGACCCGGCGCGTGAGCTCAAGGATCAAAAGCGAGCCGGCAATGGCCGCCCAGGTAATCCCCGGCGGGGCAAAGGAGGTGCCGGTGGTCATGCGGATGTTGGTGCCGTAGACCAAAATCAGATAGCCCGCGCTTGCCAGCGCGCACACCGCCAGCGCCAGATCGGGCGGGCTCAGGCGGCCGCGCGTCTGCCGGTAAAACCAGCTCAGCACGATGCCCCCGGCGCTGGCCGCCATCAGCGGCAGGCCGAAGTGAAAGGTTTCCACGCCGGGGTCGATGCGCATTGCGCCGCCGCCAAGCGTTTGGTACATGAAAAAAACCTGTACCAGGGCATAGGCGGCGGGCAGCAGCAGCGCCAGGCTTGCCCCTTTCAGCCAGCCCGGAGAGGTCTCGCGCTCGCTTTCGGCAAAGGCGGTGCCGGCGTAAAGGCCGTAGCCCAGCACCAGCGCCCCGGCGATGTGGATGATGCGATAGGTCCAGGTTTCCAGCGGATAGATATTCAGCGAAATCAGATGGAACAGCGAGTAGGCAATGGCCAGGGCGGTGACGACCCACAGCGGCCAGCCGGTAAAAAGGCGGCGATTCGCCTCTACCATGTCCTCATCGACGCCGTCGGCGATGGTCTCGGGCGATGTTACAGCGGTGCTATCGTCACTTTGGTGATTGGCGTTGTGACTCATGCGTCACCCTCAATTGTAGTACGAACGGAAGGGGTGAAAGCGGTACGCTGCCCCGTCCGGCATTGCCGGCACGGGGCAGCGGTCGCCGAGTGCGGATCAGCGGGTCAGTTCGGGATCGATGTCGTAGCCGTTTTCCTCGTACCAGCGGGCCGCACCCGGATGGAAAGGCAGCACGGTGTTGTGCTTGATATTCTCCGGCACGGTGGTTTCGGCGCTGCGATGGATCGAGCGCATCTTGTCGTTGTTTTCCATGGTCCGCTTGGTGACTTCGTAGATGAAGTCGTCTGGCATATCGCAGCCGGTGATGGCGAAATTCCACATGGAGACCACCCGCGAGTCCTGCTCAAGGGTCGAGTAGGTGCTGGCGGGAATCATGAATTCCGCTACTGGGAAGTTGGCCAGCACGGTATCGATCTCGTCTTCGGTGAACTCAATGATGTTGACGTCGGTTTGCACTTCAAGCTGGCTGACTGCAGGAATCGGAATGCCCGCGGCAAAGGCAATCACGTCAAGCAGGCCGTCCTGCAGCTGGCCGCCAAGGTCGGTCCAGCCGCCGTTGCGCCGGTCAAACTCCACGCCCAGCGTTTTGAGAATCTCGGGAAAGTAGGTGTCCGAGGTGGAGGCGGCCGGACCAAAGCCGATGCGCGCGCCGTCGGGAATGTCGGAAATGGACTCGATGCCCGAGCCTTCCAGTGCGGTGATGGAAAACGGCGTTTCGTACATGGGGAACATGGCGCAGACGTTGTCCATTTTAACCCCGGGGGCCAGCGGGCTTTCGCCGTTAATCGCGTCGGCCGCCGGGCCCATGGTGGTCAGGCCAAAGGCAGCGTCGCCGTTGTGGACCAGTGCCAGGTTTTGCGTCGGGCCGCCGGTGACCTCGCCGCCGCCGGAAATACCCAGCTCATCGGCAATAAAGTTGGCCCAGCCTGAGCCGTACACGTAATAGGTGCCGCCCTGGCTTGCGGTACCCACGGTGAAGCTGTCCGGCCAGTCGGCCTTGTCAGCCTGAGCGCCGGCGGCAAAAAAAGCGCTTCCGGCAAGAAGCAGGGCGGTGGTGGTGGTTGTGCGCATTGTCATCCCCATGTGCTGATGCATCGCTGGTTGTTGTGTTGGGTCGGCGTGCCCGACGCCGCGGCGTCGATCAACCGGCACGCTTCCAATTTATTGCAAGCCCTGTGCCGTTTTTGGATGACATCAAATAAATCAGCTTCTTATCCGTTTTTGACGGCAAGGCGTGACAAAGGCGACGCCTGCGTGCCTTGGAGGGGTGTGGGGAAAAGCGCACAGCGACAGCCGGCGCCTGTGCGGAAAACCACACAGGCGCCGGTCGTTATAAGGCAGGCGTGTCGGCTAAGAGGGCGGCTTGCCCGGATCGAGAATGCGAACCGGCACCACTTCGTCCTGATGTTTTTGTTCGTCGCGCACTGCGTTGACCCGGGTCGTGAGTTCCTCGGCGGATGTCTCGTCAATGGGCAGCTGCTCGAAAAAGTCGCAGTGGACGCACTCGCGATAGCGAACGCCGTTTTGCTCCCAGGCGCGGATGCGATCCATAGCGGCACAGCGCGGGCAGACGACCCCGGCGATAAAGCGTTTGACCGATGACATGCGTGTCTCCTGCGTGGCGTCCCGGCGCGGCGCCTTGCCACGCCGGGATGGAAATCGTATCAGGCCGCTTCAATGCCGCTGTGGCGCAAAAGCGGCTTGACGCTTGGCTTACGTCCGCGAAACGCCTCGAACAGCTCGGCGGCGTCGCGCGCACCGCCCTGTTCGAGGATTTCCGAGCGAAAGCGATTGCCCGTCTCGGCGTCAAAGGTGCCGGCCTGTTCAAAGGCGCTCCAGGCATCGGCGGAGAGCACCTCGGCCCATTTGTAGCTGTAGTAGCCCGCCGCGTAGCCGCCGGCAAAGATATGCGCAAAGCCGTTCTGAAAGCGGTTGAACGAGGCTTGGGGCGTCACGGCAACGCGCATGCGCACGTCGTCCAGCAGCGCCTGAATGTCGGCGGCGCTGGGGGCCTGGTACTCCACGTGCAGGCGCAGGTCAAACAGTGAAAACTCCAGCTGGCGCACCATGCCCATGGCCGACTGGAAGTTCTTGGCACCCTGCAGACGCTCAAACAGCGCCTCGGGTAGCGGCTCGCCGGTGTCCACGTGGGCGGCGATCAGGTCGAGCCCTTCACGCTCCCAGCAGAAGTTTTCCATGAACTGGCTGGGCAGCTCAACGGCGTCCCAGGCGACCCCGTTGATGCCGGAAATATCGGCGATGCTTTGCTTGGTGAGCATATGGTGCAGGCCGTGGCCGAACTCGTGGAACAGCGTGATGACCTCGTCGTGGGTCAAAAGCGCCGGGCGCTCGTCCACCGGCGGGGTGAAGTTGCAGGTCAAAAACGCCACCGGCAGCTGCAGGCCGTCGGCGGTCTGGCGGCGTACTCGGCAGTCGGCCATCCACGCGCCGCCGCGCTTGCCTTCCCGGGCGTAGAGGTCGAGGTAGAAACCGGCAATCGGCGTGTCGTTTTCAACGATCTGGAAATAGCGCACGTCGTCGTGGTAGCGCGGCACGTCGGTATTTTCTACAAAGCGCAGCCCGTAAAGGCGTTCGACCACCTTGAACAGGCCGTCGATGACCTGCGGCGCGGGGAAGTAGGGGCGCAGCTGCTCGTCAGAAATGGCGTGGCGCTTTTCGCGCAGTTTTTCGCTGGCGTAGGCGATATCCCAGGGCTGCAGACGGTCGAGTTCCAGCTCGCTGCGGGCGAAGCTTTCCAGCGCTGAAAACTCCCGCTGCGCCTGGGGAACGGCGCGGCTGGCCAGATCGTCCAGAAAAGTCTGTACCTGCGCCGGCGAGTCGGCCATCTTGGTGGCAAGCGACAGGTCTGCGTAGGTGTCAAAGCCCAGCAGCTCGGCCATTTCGTGGCGCAGGGCAAGGATTTCTTCCATGATCGGGGCGTTGTCGAACTTGCCGGCCTGAGGGCCCTGATCTGAGGCGCGAGTCGTAAAAGCGGTGTAGACCTCCTCGCGCAGCTCCCGGCTGTCGGCGTAGCTGATCACCGGGAAAAAGCAGGGGAAGTCCAGGGTAATGCGGTAGCCGTCCACGCCCTTGGCCTCGGCGGTGGCCTTGAGCGTATCCAGCGCGCTCTGGGGCACGCCGGCAAGCGTTTCGGCGTCGTCAATATCCTTGTGCCAGGCCTGGGTGGCGTCCAGTACGTTGTTGGAATACCGGTTGGACAGCTCGGAAAGCCGCGCCTGAATCTCGCCGTAGCGGGCTTTTTGCGCCTCGGGCAGCGCTACGCCGGCCAGCCGGAAATCGCGCAGGGTGTTCTCCACGGTACGGCGCTGGGCGGCATCCAGCGCTTCCCACTCGGGGCCGTCGCGCAGCGCCTGCCAGGCGTGGAACAGCCCGGCGTGCTGGCCGACCCAGGTGCTGAACTCGGAAAGTTTGGCGATACAGGCCTGATACGCTTCGCGCAGTTCGGGCGTGTTCATGGTGGCGTTGAGGTGCGAGACCGGCGCCCAGGCCTTGGCGAGCCGGTCGTTGACCGCTTCCAGCGGCGCGGCAAAGTTGTCCCAGGTGGGGGGCGTTTCCTGCGCCTGGCGGGCCAGCTCTTCAACGGCGTCGCGGGTTTCGTCGATCAGCTGGCGGATGGCGGGTTCGACGTGTTCGGCACGGATATCGCCGAACGGCGGTAATGCGTGCGTGGCAAGCAGGGGATTGGCGGACATAGCGACCTCGGTTGGGCGCGGCGACAAGGGTGCGATCCGCCGCCGCGAAAATAAGCGTTACCTGACAAAATGTGGGCGAGCCGGGCGTGTTTCAATGCCTGCGTTTGGCCCCGGGCAGGGCGCCTGCTAGGCTTGCGGACCTGCCTTGCGGCCGGTGGCATTGCGGCTGCGCCGCCGGGCGCTACGATTCACGAGTCATTGATGAAGCGAGAACACAGCAATGAGCGAGACGCTTGAGCGCTGGGGGTCAAAGCGTGCCTTTATTCTGGCGGTGACCGGGGCCGCTGTAGGGCTGGGTAATATCTGGCGCTTTCCGTATATCGCCGGGGAAAACGGCGGCGCGGCGTTTTTGCTGGTTTATGTGGCCTTTGTGCTGCTGCTGGGCATCCCGGTGATGATGGCGGAGATTCTTATCGGCCGCGCCGGGCGGCGCGGCCCCATGGGCTCGCTGGGTTCGCTGGCCGCCCAGGCCGGCGCGTCGTGCCACTGGCGCTGGCTGGGGCTGTTCGGCGCGCTGACGGTGTTTTGCATTCTGTCGTTTTATTCGGTGGTGTCGGGCTGGTCCATCGAGTTTTTGCTGGCTTCCCTCAGCGGCCGGTTCAGCGGCGCGACGGCGGCGGAAGTGGGCGCGGGGTTTGAGGCGTTTCTGGCAAGCCCCGGGCTTTTGGTGCTCAACCATACGCTGTTTTTGCTGCTGGTCATGGGAGTGGTCGCGGCAGGCGTGGCCAAGGGGCTGGAGCGGCTGAACAACCTGCTGATGCCGCTTTTATACCTGCTGCTGATCTTGCTGGCCGTTTACGCGGCGACCACGGAGGGCTTTAGCACTGCGCTGGTTTGGCTGTTCAAGCCGTCGTTTGCCGCCATTACGCTGGACGTTGTCGTCCATGCCATGGGGCACGCGTTCTTTACGCTGGCGGTGGGCGCCTGCGCGCTGATGGCTTACGGCGCCTATATGCCCGATGAACAAAGCCTGCCCAAGGCGGCAGTAACGGTAGCGGTACTGGATATCAGCGTGGCGCTTTTGGCAGGGATCGCGATTTTTTCGGTGGTGTTTGCCCAAGGGCTGAACCCGGCCGACGGCCCGGGGCTGATGTTTGTCACCCTGCCCATCGCCTTTGCCGAACTGCCCGGCGGGGCCTACTGGCTGGCGGTATTTTTCCTGCTGCTGCTGCTGGCGACCTGGACGTCGGCGATCAACCTGGCCGAGCCCATGGTGGCGACGCTCCAGGGGGCGGGGTTCGGCCGCCGGCGGGCCACTTTGCTGGTCGGGCTGGGGGTTTGGCTTTTGGGGCTTTTGTCGGCGCTTTCGTTCTCTACGCTGGCGGACTTTCGCCCGCTGCTGGGGCGCAACGTGTTTGAGCTGGTCAGCAGCGTTCCACCGGATATTTTCCTGCCGCTGGGCGGCGTGCTGACGGCGATTTTTGCCGCCTGGATCATGCCCCGGGCGGCAGCGCATCGGGCGCTGGGCACCGGCGAACGCGGCTTTGCGCTGTGGCAGGGCGTGGTACGCTGGGTGGCGATTCCGCTAACGTTTGTGGTGCTGCTCAGCGCTTTTCTTTGAACGCTGTGACGCATGCGGAGGCTGATGCCGTTATTTTTGGAACCAATGCCGTTAGTCGAGGAGAAGACATGACCGCTGCCGTTCGTTCGTTTCAAGGCTTGACACCGCGTTTGGGCGCGCGGGTTTACGTAGACCCGGCCAGTGTCGTCATCGGCGATGTTGTGCTGGGAGATGACTGCTCGGTATGGCCGACGTCGGTGATTCGCGGCGATATGCATCGTATCCGCATTGGCGCGCGAGTCAGCGTGCAGGACGGCAGCGTGCTGCACATCACCCATAAAAGCGACTTCAACCCCGAAGGCTTCCCCCTGACCGTGGGCGACGACGTGACCGTGGGCCACCGCGCAATTCTGCACGGGGCCACCCTGGGCAGCCGTATTCTGGTAGGCATGGGGGCTATCGTGATGGACGGGGCGACGGTGGAAGACGAGGTGATCATTGCCGCCGGCGCGGTGGTAACGCCGGGAAAAACGCTGGAAAGCGGCTACGTATACGCCGGCAACCCGGCCCGGCCAATGCGCCCGCTCAAGGATAGCGAGCGGGCCTTTTTTGCCTACACCGCGGGAAACTACGTTCATCTCAAGGATCAGTTCCTGGCAGAGCGCTGAGCGCGGCACGGGCCTTAAGCACGTCCCTGCGTTCGGTTCTCGATGAAGTGGGAATTCTCTTCATGATGCGCGAAAGCCCGAAGGGAGGGGAGCAGTCAATTCCCGGCATTCAACGCAACAACGACTGCTACGCCACTGTGATCAAGCTGATGCTGCGCACTCAAAATCCGTACAGCCTGCGCCGCGTGCTGGCGCACGCGCACATAGGCAACGTCCAGACACAAGAAAGGGGCCCGAAGGCCCCTGTTCATGCGGTTTTGGAACGTTGTGGTGCTTCCTGAAACCTGATGTTGGTGGAGGCGGCGTCCAACTAATTGTGCCTTTAAATATTTGTTTTTAAATATTTTTTGCGGGGATATTTTTGTTTATGCCCCCTGATATGCCCCCGCAGCTTTTTGCTACAAAATTGGGGTTCAAGTTGTGATGGATAGAATGTTGGCTCGGCTCTGGATGCGATAGGTATTATAGATAAGACCGGTTTTGAACCGATGACCTTCGGATTATCAGTGCTATCGCAGTTAGTCATGGACATGCAGCCCAACCCGGCAGCATTCTGGCAGGCACATCTTTTGTGCCGACATTGGTGGTTAGTCCCGTGGTGTAGTGGTCCATGGTAAGTGCCTGATCCAAAATATTCGTGCATAATGGGTGCCCAAATTTCTGACAAAAAGCGGACAGAATAATGGCAAGGCGCTTCGTCGAATCACTATCTGAATCTGAACTGCACACGCTGCTTTCTGCTTATCACCATGGTGAGAAGTGCGCTCTGCGCCGTCGTGCCCATGCTATTTTGCTGAGTGATCAGGGTCATACAATCAACCAAATCAGTGAGATACTGCAGGTTCGCCGTGATGCCGTATCCATATGGCTCAAGAAGTGGGAAGTGTCGGGCCTCGACGGGTTGATCGACAAGCCACGGAGTGGACGCACACCGGCCCTAGATGATGCGGACCATCAGCGGCTACAGGAGCTGGTCGCTGAGCAACCCCATCAGCTTCGCTCCTTGCATGCCCGCTTTCAGGAAGAAACGGGGAAAATTGTTAGCCTGATCACGCTTCGTAGAGCGCTAAAAAAAACGGTTTCAGCTTCAAACGGATCCGGCATTCGCTGAAGGAACGGCGCAACGAAACGGATTTCCGCAACACCCAAGGCCTCATCAAGGTACTTCAGCAATGGGAAGATCTCGGTGACCATGAGCTCTACTATTTTGATGAATCAGGCTTTTCACAGTCGTCGTCAGTCCCTTACGCCTGGAGCCCTGTCGGCGAACCATGTGAGATAACGGCCTACTCACATAGCCGAAGGCTGAACGTGCTGGGATTCCTCAGCCGAGCGGGGAAATTGGTTTATCACACGACGACTGAGTCGGTCACCACGCAAATTGTTATCGAGGCGTTCGATCAGTTTGTGGCGCAGAAAGATCCCGATACCTTTGCTGTCGTGGTGCTTGATAACGCCAGCATGCATCGCTCCAAGGCCTTCAGGCGGAAGATACTTGAGTGGATGTCGCATCGCGTGCACCTGGTTTACCTATCGGCTTACTCACCAGAGCTGAACTTGATTGAGATACTGTGGCGGCAAATGAAGTATGCATGGTTGCCGCTGGGAGCCTATCTCTCTTTTGATCGCCTCTGTGATGAGGTACACCGCCTACTTGGTGGTTATGGCACTGAATACGCGATTAATTTTGAATAAGCACTTACGTCATTATATACATCTCTAATCCGACAATATATGTCGCGTAACCCGTTTTAGCTTCCGGCAGGGGGAGGTGTATGGCTTCCTGTACCCGCACCCGCTTGGGTATCGTAGGGCCTTGTGCTGCTCACGCCTGAAAAAACGGAGACACCATGGCCGCGATTTACCCTCGTCTAAGCGATGCCGAGCTTGATGCCTTGCCTTCCCGAGCGGAGGCACGGATTTACCGTGCGCTACGCGAGCTGGAATTCCCCGGACTGGAGGTGATGCACGGCTTGGCAACTCAAACCCGCAACGACAAGGGCACTTGGGTGGGCGAGGTGGATTTTTTGCTGTTTCATCCGCAGTACGGCATCCAACTGTGGGAAGTGAAGGGCGGCGGCGTGTGGCTGGACGGCGAAGGCCAGTGGTGGAGCGAAGGTAATCACGCCACGCACAAACTGACGACCACGCCGCTGGAGCAGTTGAAAAAACAGACTGGCAGCCTGGTGCAAGCTATCAACCACGTACTGCCCGGCACGAAATTGCCCATTGCGCCGGTGCTGGTATTGCCGGATACCCGTGAGTGGCAGGGCACCTTTCCTGAGCTCACGTTGAATCGCGAGCATTTGCTGCTCAAGGGAGATTTGGCTCAGCTGACCGCCGAGCAGCTGATCGCACGGTTTGAAAACACCGCCTGGGCCGGTAAAACGGCGCTGAATGCGCTGCCGCTGAGCAAGCAGCAGGCGACGATTATCCAGCATCACTTGTTGCGCCCGGCCTGTGCGCTAACGTCGAGTGTGGCCGAGCAAGCTCGCGATGTAGAAGACGCGCTGTTTCGGTTGAGTGAAGAGCAACGCTGGGTACTGCGCCTGCTGGAGCATATTCCGCGCATGGCGATTTACGGCGGTGCCGGCACCGGTAAGAGCGTGCTGGCACGAATGCGAGCCGAGCAGCTGGCGCGTGAGGGGCAAAATGTACTGCTGCTGTGCTTTAACATCGCGCTGGCCGAATCTCACCGTGCTTCCATGGCGGACAGCCAGTTGGAAACCATCGAAGTAGCGACCTTTCATGAGCTCTGCCAACACCGAGCTGGCGCCGCTGGCCTTGACTGGCTCGTCCCTGAAGATCCGCGTGAGCTGGGACGCTTTTATAACGAAACCGCACCGGATTTACTCATCGAAGCGTTGCAGCAGTCACCGGAAAGCTGGGATGCGCTGGTGGTGGATGAAGCCCAGGACTATGTGCCCGACTGGTGGCTGCCGCTCCATGAAATGCTCAAGGAAGACGCCAGCGTAACGCTACTCGCGGACCCGGAGCAGAACCTCTACGCCCGCGACTATCAACTGCCGGCCGACGTGTTTGACGGCATGGTGCCGTACCCGTTCACGCTGCATCGCAACTACCGCAACGCCTATGAAATTGCTTGCTGGCTCAAAGAGCGTCACGCCGCGGCCGCGGAGCCTGGCGAGCACCTGCCCACCAGCGAAAACGCCGTAAGCGTTCAGCGCTGGCAGAAGCCTGAAGACCAGTGGCCGCTGCTGGAAAGCGCCTTGACTGAGCTGGAAAATGACGGTTTTACGCCCGCGGATATGCTGCTGCTGACTCCGTTCAAGGTAGCTAATAGCCAACCGCTGCAGACGCTTGCTGCCGAAAAGCCCCGCTATGCCGAGCGTATGTTCAACGTCGCCGCCGTCAAAGGACTGGAGGCCGCAGTGGTGATACTGGTAGACATTGGTGCCAGCAGCTGGGCGGCAAACCCCAAGCTTGAATATGTCGGCGCTTCGCGGGCGCGGGTTAAGGTTTTGGTGCTGGCTAAAGGCTAAAGTGGTTCGAAATCAGAACGTAGCTGGTGGCTAAACCATTTTGCACTGGATATTCCAAACTCAGGGGTGACAGTCACCACAGCCAGGGAAATACCGATATATGCGCGGTTTATCATCCTGTTTACATAAACGCTGGCGGCCGTTGCTCGGCATGCTGATAGCGGCTGGGGTGCTGGTTGGCTGGCAGCTATTGCCAGAGGGGCCGGCGGGTACACTGTTTTGGCCGCTGTGGGCAGCGACTGCTCAGGTGATGTTTATCGGTGCGCTGGAGTCGACCAGGCTGCGGCGTCATGCCTGGCTGGGGCAGTATATAAAGCGGGAGTCACCTTGGCATCGCCGGCTTGGAGGCGGCGTTTTTATGGCGGTACGAGCCCAACTGGCGAGTATTTTGCTGGCGCTGATACTGCTGGTGGGGCTGCGTAGGCTGGATGAAGTCGATATGGCTTTGCTGGTGTTGGTTACAGGGCTGTTTGGTGTGTGTCAGCGTCGTCTGAATGTACGATTTTGGCCGCATATCATAGAAACGTATCGCCCAGCGCTGGTGCGGCGCTTTAGCGTGCTGTGCATAGCAGCTTTTTTGTCGCTGGGGTTTATGCTGAGCCGGCTATGGCAGCCTCAACCTTATTTGGTGGATATCGCTTGGCAGTCGGCGGTGCAGATGCATATCCCGGCGGGTGCCGGCCATACCTTGCTGGGCAGTTTAGAGCGGCTGGCCAGCGCTTTTGAACTCACTGGTTTTTGGCTGATGCAAAATGCGTTGGCTCGTCTTGAGCTTGATCATGGTGTCGCGGTGCTTGCCTGGGCAATATTGCTGCTGATGCAGGCGACGTTAGCCTGGTCATATGCACGATTGCTGGCGGGGATAGCGGCGTTACGCCATCATTTCAGCGGGCGTGGCAAACACGATATTAGCCGCTGAACTCAGAGGGTGGCGCGATATGAAACAGTCTGTGGTTTCTTCTCCAGCTATGGTTGACGTGGCTGTGCGGCAGCCTCCGCTTTATGGAGTATTGTTGGGGCTGGTGCTGCTGGCCATATTATTGGCAGTTGGCTTGGGGCATAACGGCATGCGCCAAAGCGACAACGACGCGGTACGATTTATCATTCATGGCGAGCCTATGGTGCTGGATGCTACTGAGCAAGCCGATCTGCAAGGCGTTTTAGGTCAGCGGTTGGGCGAACTCGAGAGCACCCTGCAGAGCAGTACGCAAGAGTGGCAGGATGCGGAGCTGGAGAAGCTGGAAGCTGACTATCATGCGGCGGTCGATGGGTACTTGGACTGGTATTTTTCTGCAACCGCTACTTATACCCGGCTGGGCATTGCATTGACAGGTGACTTGGATGAGTGGATGCATGAACAGCTTGAAGAGCGCCTCGTCCGTAAAGTTGCTCTTGAAGCCTCTTTAACCGAGATGAGCCGGCAGCATCATGCCATCGTGACAAACGCAGAGCAGCAGTGGCAGCAGAATACCTTGGTGGGTTTGCAAGAGCGCTATGCGCCCGAGAGTAGCGGAGCGCTGGAAGGTGTATCCACGGAAGACGATGCCATGCCCACCACCGTGAACCTGGATCAGATAATTCAGCGCAAACAAAGCCAGCCAGACATATCAGCTGCGCTACAGCCACATAGCGCAAGCGTAGTACCGGCAAGTATCGCTACGGGCTTTACCGCCAAACGCTTGGTGGCCGGCAAGGCCATGCAGCGTGTGCGTCAGCAGCTGATTAAATTTGCCGCTAGGGTTGGCATTCAAGTCACTCGTTCTTCAGCCGCGGGAGCCGGTACGTCGTTTGTTGGTACGCCTATTGTCGGCATCGTGGTGACGACTGTGGGCATAGCGGCGACAGTCGGTACCGAATATATTGCGCTTCAGCGTGCAGAGGCGAAGCATCGCCCGGCCATGGAAGCGGAGCTCCACGATAGCTGGGGCAATTTAGAAGCGCAGATACGCCAAGCATTTCAAGCGCAAGAGCAGGCTAGGGCAAAGGCGCTTCGGGAGCGTCTGGAGCAACAGGCCGAAGAGGCTAGGAAGCAAAGCGGTTTGCCAGACACGTATCGAATTTTGGGTTAGTCGCGGCATAGCTGTTGGCTTTCAGCCGTATGCTTTATGCGTCACGGGCATGATGGGTGGCTCAGCAATCAGCATACTGCGCCAGCACGCGCTCGGCGGTGGCTTTTAGCTCATTGCGCCAGGCGGCCGGTTCGAGCACCTTGACGTTGGCTCCCATGCCCATCAACCACTACAGGGTTTGCTGATCGTCGGGTACGCGGGCGGTTAGCCGCAGCCAATCGGTATCGGGAAGTGGCTCGATACTTTGCTCTTCAGATAGGGGCGTTTCCTGCAAAAGCCAAGCGCCCGGCCGGGCAATATCCGCGCTTAGCATTACGTCTTGCTGACCCTGCCGATAGCCAAAGGCGCTACCTTGAATATACGCATCAATATCAAAGGCTTCCTGTGCGCGCCATGGCGCTGAACTGAGCGCTGCTTGCTTGATGCGGTGCAGAGCAAACTGACGAATATCGGCGTAGTCGTGCACCGTGGCCAGCATGTAGGTCACGCTATGGCGGCTGACCAGCCCTTGAGGATGAAGCGTCAGCAGTTTTTGCGTTGCGCTACTGCGCGACAGGTATGTCACATCAATCGCTTTTTGCTCCAGCAGTGCTTCAGTCACGGTCTGCCAGGTTTCGGCGTTGAGCTCAGCGGGTATCAGCGCCTTGCCGTTGGGAGTCGCGCTATAGCGAGCGGGTGTCGATCTGAAAGACGCGCTCGGCCAGTTTCTCCTTCAGTACCGGCGTCGATGCGCGGCCCGGGTAGCGAGGGATCAGCTGCAGCAGGGTTAAATAGCGGAACAGCGTATCGCGCATTTCAGACATGAAGGCACCTTGGCGGGCGAGTCATAAACGCTGACCAGTCTAGCGTGCGGCGTTAAAAGCGGCGACTATAAGATATTAGTAAAAGGTGCTCATAGGGGCGATGCGTGAGGGATCGAACATGAAAAAACTGAATCACACCGTAAGGGCCGTCTGGCTTGCAGGCATGTTAGCACTGCCGCTGCCAGCATTAGCGGCAAGCAATGTAGAGCCGGTTGATACCGACATTGACCAGTCAAAAGCGTTTGATCTGCTGGGCAAAGCCGCCGGTTACTTTGATGAGCTGCAGACGTTGCCCGATAGCCACTGGATTAAGCGTGATAAGGCCAGCGCTGAAAGTGACATTACCAAGCTGGTGGAAGACGCGATTGGTGTGCTCGATGTGCCGGGGCTAGCGGAAATGCGTGAGCACTACCGAGAGGTGGAAGACAGCATTCGCAAGGAAAATACCACGCTTGCTGAACTGCGCCAAAAGCGCATGCTGGCGTCTGATACCGATGCTGGCATGCTGACTAAATATACGCCCACTGACACCTTGAAAGGCTTTACTGCCACAACTCGTGGCGACTATGACCTGCTGATTGAGGCTCGTGAGGAAAATCTTGAAGCCTATCGTCGGGAGCTTTTGGATATGCGCCGTGCCATGTCACGGGCGCTGGGCGATCTGGGTATGCCGATGCCGCCGGATCAGCTGGAGTTGTGGCTGAGCTCGGCTATCGGGGAGGATGTTATCTCCATGGGCGTAGTCTTTGACAGCGTACGCGAGGTGACACTGCGGCTCGAAGAGTTAACTCAGGCAAACGGCGAAAACCTGGAGTTTGCCAAACGCTACTATGGAATGCTGGTGATACTGCACAAGCTGGTGGTCCATATGCAGGAAAGCTTTATTGCCAAAATTGACGATGAGGTATTGCCCAAGCTTGCAGCTTTCGAGAAAGAAGCCGATACGCTGATTGCTGAATCGCAGCGCCTGATGCGGCAGGGAAATAAAACGACGCTACAGCAAAACATTGACGCCAACCGGCTGACTAAACGCGCCATTGCGCTATACAAACGGATTGTGAATAGCCAGCGGCAAAAAGTTAGCAAGGCTCTTGCCGTTAGCCGCCGTGAGGAAGATGTCGCTGCCAATACCTATCGCACCGTGGCGCTAAGCGCCAGCGTTGCCACGCTGATTCGTGATGGCATTAATACCTTTGAAACTCTATCCAACCTTCAGGTGCCTGACGCCGCCGAATTTAAAAACGCCGACATTCGCGAAGAGTTCCGCAAATTGACCGAACGAATGGAGAGTAGCGACTAGCGGGGCGGTGCGTATCGCCTGGCGTGTGTGATGGGTGACACAGGAGGAAGCTACGAGTCGTGCCATCCCTATGCGACGCATTATGTCGCATGCGTTCGATACACTGGCAAGGTAAGCGCGTGAGACAGGCCAAGCGGAAAGGGTATCAGCACAGGGAGAGACAGCATGGAGACACTGACTCTGGACAGCAGCGGCGGGGCAGCACTGGTTGGCGCGGTCGGCAATGCCGATGGCGGGCGACGATTGACGCTTGATAATCCGCATCTGCGGGCGCTGGACATACACGGCGACCGGCAGCTGGAAGCGATTGACCTCAGCGGCTGCCGTGCGGATGTCTGCCTGCACCTGCAGCTCAGCGAGCTTCCGGTACTGCGCCACCTATACCTGCCGGCGGGAAGTGAAGGCGCTGTAGTGCATCTGTTTGCGTTAACGCTGCCGCCAACGCTTGTGATTCACGGCGCCGTGACCGAGATTGACGCCGATTGGCAGGCGGGCACGTTCAGCGTGCGTGCCGGCAAAGACACTGGCGTTTGGCGCGGTGCGCGGCTGCTTGGGCAGGACGCGTTGCCTGATGATCTGACGCCAGGCGCGGAGGCTGAAGGTGACTTGGCCGTCGTTATGAACCCGGCCGTGCTGCCCGGTGAGCTGGCGTTATTGAGTCAAACGGAATGGTTGATTGCCAATGCCGAGCGAGTGACGCAGTGCACGGTGAAAGGCTCGCCCCGGGTGCGGCTGGACAATGCTACCCGGCTGGAAGCGCTGGTGCTGAATGGCCACGGTACGGTAGAGGTGCGACGCGCCGGAGTGCTGGCACAAGCTGAGGCGGTTCCCGCCGAGCCGGCGCAAGCGGCAGAAGACGAACAGGAAAGTGCCGGCGGCCGGCTGGTGCTACATGGCAACACGCCGGCGCTTGCGCTTACCGGCTGCTGGGGCGGTGTGCAGCTGCATGCGCCGGCGCTGGAGCGCTTGACGCTTGAGCAGGCGGACCGACTGTCGCTGTACCACTGTCGTGACCTTGAAGATGTCGTGCTGCCGGATGATCAGGAGGTGGGCTGCTATGGCAGCGTGCCGGCGCCGCTGCTGGACCGCGCGCGCTTTGTCATCGATGAGGCCACGCTAAGCCAAACTCTGACACGCGTGGAAGGCGGCGAAGATGATCTGCTGGAGGGGCTTCTGGAAGTCATGGCCCGCAGCGAAACGCCCCACGCGGTATTTCACAGCTTGACCTCGCTGCGTCGCCTGGCCGAAAAGGGCGTTGACCCGGCGCGCCTTTGGGAGTGCCGCCGCACCCTGAGCGCCCGCCAGTGCCGCAGCTCGCGCAAGCGTCGCCAACCGGCGCTGTCATTAGCGCATTACCAGCACGCCGATGCCCGTTGGCACTGGAAACTCCCCGACGACCGGCAGGATGAAGGCCTGCGCGATGATTTGCAGCTGTGGGCGCTATGCGTACCCCACAGTGAAGATGCCCGCCGCTACGGCGTCACCCTGCGCAAAGCGGTGTATGCCAAAAAGGGGTATCTGGATCAGGAGAAACTGGTGCAGGTGCTGCGCTTGGCCACCGCTGAATCGGCGCGACCGGCGATTGCCGGGCTGGCGCTTGAGATACTGACAAAGCTATACGGCAAGGACACTTGGCCGGGTGTCGAACTGAAGCGTGAGCATGAAGGCATCGCCGGCTACCTGCCGCGGCTGCTGAACGTGCCGGATATCAGCGCGGCCCAGCGTCAGGCCGTGCTCTGCGCGACGCTGGAAATGACCACAGGTGAGGATTTGGCCCATCGCGCCGGGCAGCTGCTGCGCCTGGCACCGGGGCAGACCCGTGCGCTGCTGATGACGCTTTCCCGCCAGCCGGATGAATGGCTACAGCGCTACCTGACGGCAGACGATGGGGAGCTGGTGCTGCCCCTTTTCTTCTCTCGGCGGGTGAATCCGGAGACGGTCAAACGGATTCAGGGAGTCCGCCAGACGCTGGTGCAGCTGGCGCTGATGCCGCCGCCTGCTGAACACGCTGCCCACGCCGCCCACGCTTGAGCCAAGCGCTAACTGCCATACCTGTCAGGAGAACTGCCCATGTACGCCACGCCGGATAACGCCCAGACGCTGTTGACTCACCAGCTGCGCCAGCTTCACGAACATTCCGAGCTTGCCGCCGACCTTCCGCCGGTGATGCTCTGGGGCGCGCCCGGGGTGGGCAAGAGCGCGATTGTGCGTGAGGTCGCCGAGCGCGAAGGCGTCGGCTTTATCGATATCCGCCTGGCCCAGCGTGAGCCGGTGGATCTGCGCGGCCTGCCGGTGCCGGACCGCGAACGCGGCGTGGTGGATTGGCTGCTGGCCGGCGAATGGCCCCGGGATCCCGAGAGCCGCGGGATACTGCTGTTTGACGAGCTGACCGCCGCCGATCGCAGCCTGCAGGTGGCCGCCTACGAGCTGATTTTGGATCGTCGGTTGGGAGATCTGTACCGCCTGCCGCCGGGGTGGCTGGTCGTTGCGGCAGGCAACCGTCAAGCCGACCGCGCCGTGGCGCAGACGTTCTCCAGCGCGCTGGCCAACCGCTTTTGCCACCTTAACCTGGCACCGGATCTGGACGTCTGGACGCGCTGGGCGCGCGGCCAGGGGCTGCACCCGGATGTGATCGCCTTTTTGCGCTTTCGCCCCGAGTGTTTTTTCGACATGGAAGGCGCGGTCGAACAGGGCTGGCCCAGCCCGCGCAGCTGGGCGCGGGTGGCCCAGTCGCTGACTTACGGCTCGCAGCTGCCCGACGAGGTGCAGGCGCTTACCGTTCATGGGCTGGTCGGTGAGGGGGCGGGCACCGAGTTTCTGGCGTTTCGCCAGTGGGCGCAAAAGCTGCCGGATATTCCCGCGATGCTTGCCGGCCAGGCACCCATCATCATTCCCGAGCGCGCCGACCAGCGCTATGCCTTCTGCGCGGGGCTGGCCCATGCGCTATGGCAGGATGTGAATGACGTGGTAACGGAAAGTGCCGCGACGCAAAATGAACTGCACCCCGAAAGTTGGACATCATCCAACCTTCGGGGTGTTTTTGATGGCGAAATATGACGAGAGCTTCAAGCTGCGGGTTATTCGGCAGTGTTTACGCGACGACATCAGCCAGGGGGAAGTGGCTCGCCAGTATGGCGTGGATGTGTCCACCATCCGGCAATGGCTGGCAACCTATCGACAGCATGGCGTGTCGGGCCTGCGCAAGAAGTACAGTCACCACAGTGCGGCCTTCAAGCGGGAGGTGCTTGAGCGAATGTGGCGGGATGGCTTGTCACAACGCCAGGCTGCGGCCCTGTTCGATATCCGCGAGCGCAGCGCTATTGGCAGATGGGAGCGTCAGTACCATAGTGGGGGTCTGACTGCCCTGGAACCTCAGCGCAAAGGACGCCGCCCGATGTCAAAGAAGCCTCCTTCACCGCCCCTACCTGATAAAGAGCGCTCTCAAGAGGCGTTGCTGAAAGAACTCGCCTACCTGCGTGCCGAGAACGCCTATCTAAAAAAGCTCGATGCCTTGATCCAGGCAGAGCAGGACGTGGCGCGAGGCAAAAAGCGCAAGTCGTCCAGGGATTAAGGCATGAGCACCCCCTCGCCTTGCTGCTGCGAGCGGCCGGTCTCTCTCGCAGCACGTTTTACTATCAACGCAAGGCCCGGAGCACCGGTGACAAAGACGCGGCTCTGAAAACGCGTATACGCCAAATCTACGATCACCATCGGGGGCGTTACGGTTACCGTCGCATCACCGCGGCCTTGAAACAGGCGGGCGAGACAGTCAACCACAAGACCGTGCAGCGACTGATGAAGAGTCTGGGCCTGAGGTCACTGGTACGCCGAAAACGATACCGATCCTATCGAGGAAGCGTAGGACGAATCGCGCCCAATCTGCTCGATCGTCAGTTCCAGGCACAACGTCCGAACCAGAAGTGGGTCACCGATATCACGGAGTTCAGCGTCAACGGCCAGAAGCTCTATCTATCGCCGGTCATGGATCTCTATAACGGCGAAATCGTGGC
Organism: Halomonas cibimaris; assembly: GCF_055379665.1. NCBI lineage: Bacteria > Pseudomonadati > Pseudomonadota > Gammaproteobacteria > Oceanospirillales > Halomonadaceae > Halomonas > Halomonas cibimaris. The sequence continues at coordinate 800,973 of NZ_AP043828.1, read as the reverse complement.
CTACCAGACCGGCAAGCGCCCAGTGCTCTCCCTGGTGATCGATATGATGCACAAGGCGTTGACTCGGTTGGAGCCAGCGGACAAGCCGCAGCTGCACTCCGATCAAGGCTGGCATTATCAGCACCCGGCTTACCGGCGCTTGCTGAAGGAGCGAACCCTGATTCAAAGCATGTCACGTAAAGGCAACTGCCTGGACAATGCAGCGATGGAGAGCTTTTTTGGCACCCTCAAGGCCGAGTACTTTTATCTGAATCGGTTCGAGACGCTTGAGCAACTGCAGCGAGGACTCGATCACTACATCCACTACTATAATCACGAACGCATTAAGTTGACGCTAAAAGGCCTGAGCCCTGTGCAGTACAGGACTCAGGCCTTGGATGCCAGCTAAATGAACCGTCCAACTTTATGGGGTCAGTTCAAAAGCGGCTGGGGCGCTTTTTTGCCATCAGCCGTGAACTCACCGCCGATTTTGCCACGCTCTGCCTGCTGGATGCGCTGCAGGGGCCGGACGAAGCCGCCACCCAGCGGCGAACGCTGGCGCTTTTGAGCCACCCGGACTTTACCGCCTGGAGCGAGCAGCACGGCGAGGTGTTCTATCAGCACTTCAGTGCCCAGATGGGGGCAGCCGGCTCTGACGTCACGTTGCCCGAGCATCAAGAGGCACAGGCACAGGCACAAAAGGACTGGCTGAATGGCTAAGCGCGCGCCCAACGCCGGTGAGCAGCAGCTAAAGCGCCGCGTGCAGCAGACCTGCGAAGAGGATCGCGCCTGGCTGATGACGCGCCAGCCGTTTACCGCGCGGCTGATGATGCAGCTGAACCTGATAGCGGTGGTCGACGACCGCCTACCCACCGCGGGCACCGACGGCGAGGCGGTATTCGTTAACGCCGAATTTATGGCCTCGCGCAGTGACGCCGACCGGCGCTTTATTCTTGCCCATGAAGTGTGGCACTGCGCGCTGGGGCATCACCGCCGCGAGCTTGGCCGCGAGCCCGAGCGCTGGAACCACGCCTGCGACTACGAAATCAACGCGCTGCTCAAGGGCCTGCTGGGCCACTGCCCGGACGATGCGCTGTATCACGCCGACTTTACTGGCCAATCCGCCGAGCAGATCTATGCGCGGCTGAGCACAAGCTCGCGGCCGCCCCGCGGTCAAACGCTGGACGTACACGACCTGATCGGCGCGCTGAGCGGCACGGGCGAGGTCAACGACCCCGATTTCACCCCGCGCCCGGTGAGTGCCGACAACGCCCGGCGCTGGCAGCAGCGGCTGATAGCGACGGCGCAACAGACGGAGCGCCAGGACGGCAAGGGCAGCCTGCCGGCCCATATTCGTACCCTGGTGGAGGGCCTGCGCCGGCCGGAGGTGCCCTGGCAGCAGGTACTGGCCGCGTTTATACAAAATACGCTCGGTGGCAGCCGCCGGTGGTTGCCACCCTCGCGCCGCCATGTGTACCAGGGCCTGTACCTGCCCAGCCTGCGTAGCCAAACGCTCTCGCTGGCGGTAGCGCTGGACACCAGCGGCAGCTGCCAGCGGGATTTGCCGCACTTTTTAAGCGAGCTCGCAGGGATTTTAGGCGCGTGCGACCGGGTACGGCTCGACGTGCTGGAGTTTGATGCGCAAGTCGCCCGGCGCACCACGCTGGATGAAAGCGAGCTGTACCGTCTGCACCAGTGGGAATGCCACGGCGGCGGCGGCAGCGATATCCGCCCGGTGTTTACCGTGCTGGAAACCACGCCGCCGGACGTGCTGGTAGCCTTTACCGACGGCCATATAGACGCGCTGAAAAGTGATCCTGGCTATCCGGTACTATGGTGCTTGACCCCAAAAGGGCAAAAGCCTACAGCATGGGGCGATATGGCAGTCCTCGTTGAATCTCACGTTGATTGATATGCCGGTATGCTGACCTGTGAGTGCCTGAGATGGATTATCTGCAACACGATATCATGCAGTGCCCCCGCGTGGTTGTTTACGACAGGCTCCAGCGTGGCTATCCCAATCACCACAGGCTTCACGATGCTATATTGTTGGGGCAGGATCATCCTTACTGATATAACCTTATATATTTTTGACGCTTACCCTGATGCCAAGTTGGAATTTCTTCAGGGCGCATTGTCGAGACCTACACTATAAAGGCTAATCAGCTTGCTTGACTCGACACGCTGGAAGGCTATATGCCAACGGCACGCAATGTAGGGCTTGTATGATCGAATGGTGCTTGGATACTGTCTGAAAAGTCGGCTCTCATGCATCGTTCGATACACGCCAGCGTCACCATGGCCTTGAAGCTGCTGGCCAGCTTGTCATAACGCGTATTTAGCCGACGCTTTTCCTTCAGCCAGCCAAACAGACGCTCCACCACGTTACGCTAGCGATATTTCGGCCGATCAAACTGATGCGGTAGGCTGGGGCGCGGGCGTCGGTGAATATGACGCTGCGGGATGATCGGGCGCATGCCATATCGCGTGCAGCAATGGCGCAACGCATCGCTGTCGTATCCCTTGTCCGCCACGATATAACGGCTACGTTTGCGAGGGCGGCCAAACGACCCGGCAACCGGACCTTCTCCAATAGCTCCGTCATGTAGGCCGAATCGGCGCGTTGACTTGCTGACAAGAAAAGGCAAGTGGAAAGCCCCGACTATCGCACAACTGATGTATCTTTGTGGTCAACCCACCGCGACTGCGGCCGAGCGCATGATCCACTGGCTCTATGGATCCCCCTTTTTTGGGTTCTTCGTCGTTTCATGTGGATTTGGCCTGATCCAGCAGGCGGCCCACCGGGCTGCCGATCAGGTAGATCATCGCGATGAAGTTGGCCTCGTTCCGGTAACCACGTGCGCGTGACTTGGCCGCCTGGAAGAGTCCGTTCATGCCTTCCAGCCGCGCGTTGGTCAGTCCCGATATCCAGCGCCTCACCACCTGCTCGGCATGTCGCTCCAGCGTCGTCAGGGCCTTCGCCATCGGCTTGAGCAGTGCCTGGCCGGTGACGGCCTCCCGCATGACCTTGAGGTAGTTCGTGATGCGCCACCGGGCGGCACGCGGCGTCGGCGCCTTCTGGATCCAGCGCAGCTTTTCCTTGATCACCCAGGCATCGCCGGTGGCCCCCTGATCGGCTACCAGCTCCTGGAGGGCAGCGACCTGCTTGGCCGTCATATTGCCGTTATCCAGGTTCTTCAAGACCGCCCACCGGAGGGCTTTGGGATGCCCCTTCTCACGGCGTTCCTTCTTGCGGACCTCGTCCAGCGCCTTGGTGAAGGTCTGCACGATGTGGAACCAGTCGACCGTCACTTCGGCGTTGGGCAGGTGCTCGGCCACGCCGCTGAGGAACGCCTGAGACATGTCGCAGACCACCTCGACCACGTTGTCCGGGTCACCGCCATGCGCCGCCAGGAAGGCGCTGAAGGCCTTGATGGCGGCCTTGCCATGGCCCGGGACGGCGAAGAGCACCGGCTCCTGCTTGCGCTGCATGTCGAGGAACACCGTGACGTAGCGCTGGCCGCGCCGGGAGGCCGTTTCGTCCACGCCGACAGTGGCCACGCTGGACAGATCCAACTCACCCAGCATGCGCCCCACGTAGTGGTGCACGATGCGCCACAGGCGCTTGTCCGAGATCTCCAGTTGCCGGGAGACGGCCAGCACCGGCATCTCCTTGACCAGCGACATGGCCGCCTGCTCAAACAGCAGGGTGAAGTCGCTGCCAGGGCGGGCCCAGGGCACCTCGATGCGCTTGACGCCATGCTCGGGGCACTTGGTGCGAGGCACCCGCGCATGCAGGTAACAGTGGTGCTGGAAGAAGTTCAGATGCCGCCACGTCTTGTCGGCGAAGTCATGGGCCGGGCAGGCCTTGCCGCACTCAGGGCAGGGGTAGAGGCTGCCCCGCTCGGCCTCGACGTAGAGGTCCAGGCGGTGGGGCGAGACGGCGGTATCCAGGTGCTGGTCCTTGAGAACCCTGAATTCAAGCAACAAGCGCAGCACCTGCGGTATCCAGGGCTCCTGAATATTCCCCCAGGAACACCTGTGCCGGTGTGCGATAGCCGAGACGCTTTCGGGGTCGGTCATTCAGCTTCTCGACCACCTTGCGCAGCTTGGCATCGGTGACCTGTCGAAAGTCCGTTCCCTTGGGGAAGTACTGTCGTATCAAGCCATTGGTGTTCTCATTGGTCCCACGCTGCCCGGAGCAGTAGGGATCGCAGAAGTACGTCGCTGCCGTTACCGCCTGGGCCACGGTCTCGTGATCAGCGAATTCCGAGCCGTTGTCCAGGGTGATGGTCTGGACAGCACCGCGGCGAGGTTTTAGCAGCCGAATCATGGCCTTTTGCGTCAGCTCCGCCGAAAGCCTCGGCAACCGTGCCGCCAGCAGATAGCCGCTACGGCGCTCGACCAGCGTGACCAAGCCCGACTGCTTGTGCCCCTGGACCACGGTGTCACCCTCCCAGTGGCCAATGAAGCGCCTTTCATCGATCTCAGCCGCGCGATGCTCGATGCCCACGCGGTTGGGAATCTTGCCGAGTCCTGCGCTCTTGGCTTGATCCCGATGCTTGCTGCACCGTTTGGGCTGGCGGAGGTGCTTCCAGAGATCGCCACCGCAGGCCTTGTCATCCCAGATTAAGGAATAGATCCACTGGTGACTGACGCCGCCGCCAGACAAGGGCCCCATGAAACCGCTTATCTGCTCTGGGCTCCACTCCTCTCGCAGCCGGTCGACGACAGCGGCAATCATGCTGGGCAAGCGCTTTGTCCTCTTCCAGGCAGTGCGTCGCCGATGATCACTGCAGGCCTGCGCCTGCTCAGGCTCGTAACCGCTGTCGGTAGCGTTGCGGCGCAGCTCCCGGCTGACCGTGCTGTTGTGGATGCCAAGCTCTCTGGCGATCTGACGTCGGCTCATGCCCAAGTCATGACGGGCATAGATCTGGTATCGTTGGGTCTGGGTCAGCTGTCGGTATCCCATGCTCTGCTTCACTTTGGTAGGTGAGCCGAGAAGGGTACCGGCGCTGCCCCTCCCGCCTCTACCTCGTGGTCCAAAGTGCTGCGGTTATTCTATGAATCCAGGAACCCAAGGTGCTTCCAGGCCCAAGCCGAGGGTCAGAATCTGGGTGCCGTCCATGCCATACCTCCTGTCCATGTGGAGGTCATATCCTGGCCCAGCTCAGGGGGCGAATTCCACACCCAACGACGAAGAGCCGTATTATTACTGTAGTGAAATGATCATTTTATAATTGCCATGTTTATCTCGATTTGTGAAAAAAATAGAATGCTCACATCGAATCAAGGCAGGGGTTATCGCTGAGATTCGCTAGCTTCCCATTAAAAGCCAAGACCCATTTTCAAGTAACAAGAGGAAACTTCCATGAAAACCAAGTCAATCGCTGCCAGTCTGCTGCTCGCCGCTCTGCCTTTGTCCGCCCAGGCTGATCCAGCCACCGATCGAGCCCTGCGGCTCAACCAGGAGCCGCTGTCGGCCCTCACCCGACAGGTCGACGGCGATTACGACCGTCAGGTCGTGGCTCGAGACTTCGACACCGCAGGCGACAGTGCCGCCATGGCCGAGGTCCGGCTCAAGCTTCGCGCCTACCACCAGTCGCCGAGCCATATCGCCGTGAGTGAGAATGCCATGCAACTGGCCCGCGAAGCCACCGAGCGATAATCATTATTCTTGGGATGGAAATAGAGCGATGAGCGTCTGGTAATGATTAACCACGCCAGGACTCAGCATTTTTATCCCTCGGAATGAAATCAAAAAACTTTTTCTATACCGTAAAAGTGATTTGTCGTTACGGGTTATTATCATTCATCCGGAGACAAATATAATCGCCGCTAGCGAGAAGGCAAGGCCATCTTGCCGCCGCACTGTAACCACAGGAGAGCCTGATGACTCAGATGATCAAATCCAAAGCCGCCGTCGCCTGGGGGCCGAACCAGCCGCTGTCCATCGAGGAAGTGGATGTGATGCCACCCAAGGCCGGCGAAGTGCTGGTGCGCGTGGTGACCTCCGGTGTCTGCCACACCGATGCCTTCACCCTCTCCGGCGAGGACCCCGAAGGCATCTTCCCGGCGATCCTCGGCCACGAAGGCGGTGGTATCGTTGAAGCGGTAGGCGAAGGCGTGTCCAGCGTTCAGGTGGGGGATCACGTGATTCCCCTGTATACCCCGGAATGCGGCGAGTGCAAGTTCTGTAAATCCGGCAAGACCAACCTGTGCCAGAAGATCCGCGAGACCCAGGGCCAGGGTCTGATGCCCGATGGCACCACCCGGTTCTACAAGGACGGCCAGCCCATCTACCACTACATGGGCTGCTCCACCTTCTCCGAATACACGGTGCTGCCGGAGATCTCCCTGGCCAAGGTCAACAAGGAAGCCCCGCTGGAGGAAGTGTGCCTGCTCGGCTGCGGCGTGACCACCGGCATGGGGGCGGTGATGAACACCGCCAAGGTGGAAGAGGGCGCGACCGTGGCCATCTTCGGGCTGGGCGGCATCGGCCTGTCGGCTATTATCGGCGCCACCATGGCCAAGGCCGGCCGCATCATTGCCATCGACATCAATGAGAGCAAATTCGAGCTGGCCCGCAAGCTGGGTGCCACCGACTGCATCAACCCGAAAGACTACAACAAGCCGATCCAGGACGTGATCGTCGAGTTGACCGACGGCGGTGTGGATTACTCTTTCGAGTGTATCGGCAACGTCAACGTGATGCGCTCCGCTCTGGAGTGCTGCCATAAAGGCTGGGGCGAGTCTGTCGTTATCGGCGTGGCCGGCGCCGGTCAGGAAATCTCCACCCGTCCGTTCCAGCTGGTCACCGGTCGGGTCTGGAAAGGCTCTGCCTTTGGCGGCGTCAAGGGGCGCTCTGAGTTGCCGGGATATGTCGAGCGTTACATGCAGGGCGAGTTCAAGCTAGATGACTTCATCACCCACACCATGGGGCTGGAGAAGATCAACGATGCCTTCGAACTCATGCATGAAGGCAAGAGCATCCGTACCGTCATTCATTTCGACCAGTAAGCCAGGCGGTCGCCTGCCCCCGCAGGCGACCCGCTTTTTTTAAGGGTACCTTATGACCATTGAAAATCTGAGCTGCAACAAGAGCTTCGATGGCTGGCATAAACAGTACAGCCATTATTCAGAAACCCTGAATTGCTCCATGCGTTTTGCCATCTACCTGCCTCCGCAGACCTCAAGCGGTGGCAAGGTGCCGGCACTGTACTGGCTGTCTGGCCTGACCTGCACCGATGAAAACTTTATGCAGAAAGGCGGTGCCCAGCGCATCGCTGCCGAACTGGGCATGGCCATTATCGCGCCGGACACCAGCCCCCGCGGCGATGAGGTGGCCGATGATGACGGCTATGATCTGGGCAAGGGCGCGGGCTTCTATGTCAACGCAAGCCAAGCGCCCTGGAATCGCCATTACCGCATGTATGACTATGTGCTGAATGAGCTGCCCCAGTTGATCGAGGCCATGTTCCCGGTCAGCGACAAGCGCGCCATAGCCGGTCATTCCATGGGTGGCCACGGTGCCCTGGTGATCGCCCTGCGCAACCCGGAACGCTATCGTTCGGTGTCGGCCTTCAGTCCGATCAGCAACCCGGTCAATTGCCCTTGGGGCAAGAAGGCATTTTCGGCCTACCTGGGCAAGAATACCGACAGCTGGGCAAGCTATGACGCCAGCCTGTTGATGCGCCAGACCGATGCCAAGGTGCCGGCCCTGGTGGATCAAGGCGAAGCCGACGACTTCCTGGTCGAGCAGCTCAAGCCGGAGATGCTGGAAGCGGCCGCCAGGGCCAATGACTATCCCCTGGAGCTCCATGGTCGCGACGGCTACGATCACAGCTACTATTTCATTGCCAGCTTTATCGAGCAGCACCTGCGTTTTCATGCCCGACACCTGGGTCTGTAAGGCCCAAGCCGTGGCGCCGCGGCAAACGCGTCGCCACGGTGCTGCCCACCCCAGGAGAAAGCGATGATTGTCCGATCGAAACCCAACCCCTTCAGGCTGTTCTTTACCCTACGCGGCTCCATCATTCAGAAGATTTACAAGCAGATTCTGTTCGTCGCGTTGCTCAGCGCCGTGGTCGCTGCTGTACAGTATTACCGGCCGGGTTTTTTCCCCTCCTATGTCACCACGCCGTTCGCACTTCTGGGTATCGCCCTGTCCCTGTTTCTCGGCTTTCGCAACAACGCCAGTTACGACCGTTGGTGGGAGGCGCGGCAGCAGTGGGGACAGCTGGTGGTGGATACGCGAAGCCTGGCGCGCCAGATGAACGCCTTTATGGATTTGGAATCGGAGGTAAACCTGCTGACCCGGCGGCGTTTCGTGCTCCTGGTCATCGCCTTCGTGCACGCATTGCGCCATAAGCTGCGCTGCACCGATGCTTGGGATGACATCGCCGGCTACGTCGATGCGGAGCACTATGCGGCGCTGGCAGAGGCGGACAACAAACCGGAATTTTTGCTGCGCCTGATGGGAGAAAAACTTGGTTACTGCCGGCGTGAGCAATTACTGTCGGACTTCTTCGCCCAGAGCGTCGATGAACGGCTGACGTCCATGACCAGCGTGTTAGCGGCCTGCGAGCGCATTCAGAATACGCCGCTGCCATTCGCCTATATGCTGCTGGTGCACCGCACTACGTATCTGTACTGCCTGATGTTGCCTTTTGGTCTGGTGGCGTCCCTGGGCGCGGTCACGCCGCTGGTCTGCGCCGTGATCGCCTACGCCTTTTTCGGGCTGGATGCCCTGAGCGAAGAACTGGAAGAGCCGTTTGGTTTATCCACTAACGACCTTCCGCTGATGGCCATGTCCCGTGCCATTGAAATCAGCCTGCTAAGAGCCCTGGAAGAAACCGAACTTCCGCCTGCCATTACTCCCCAGGGGGGCTGCCTGCAATAAACGGCTATCACCTTGCCGATTATTACACTCAGTAAAAAGTAATTTGTATATTAAGCCGATTGTTAATGGCCAGGTGAAATGACAATATGATATCAGCAATTCATTCGGGAACCTGTCCCGAAACTCTTTTTTTCCTTCGGATAATGACCAAAGGCTCGCTGATTGGGGGTCACAATGTCAAAAATCGTAGTTGTCGGCGGCGGGGCCGCCGGTCTTGAGCTGGTCACCCGACTGGGCAGTCAGTTGCAAGGCAGTCGGGACCATGAAGTGATCCTGGTAGAGCCGTCCTCCCACCATTACTGGAAACCCCGGCTCCATGAGATCGCTGCCGGCACCTTCGATAATGAGCTGAATGCGGTCAGCTATTTTCAACATGCGGTCTGCAGCGGCTACCGTTATGTCCAGGCCTCCATGACCGGGCTGGACCGCAGCGGCAAGATCCTGCACCTGCGCGGCATCGATGGTCAGGCCACTGAACTTGACTACGACTATCTGGTGATGGCAGTAGGAGCGAGCAGCAATGACTTTAACACCCCAGGCGTATCGGAACATTGCCTGTTTATGGACTCACCGCACCAGGCTCAGCAAGCCTGGCAGCACATCAACCCACTGCTCAGGGCTAATGAGCCTCGCCGTGTTGTGATCGTTGGCGCTGGTGCCACCGGGGTTGAGTTAGCTGCCGAGCTCGCCAAGGTCAGCCAGCGTCTGGGGCGTTACAGCCAAGCCGCGCACTTACAGATCATTCTCATTGAAGCGGCACAACGGATCCTGCCTGCAGGCCCGGTCAGACTTTCGGAGCAGGCCCGTCGGGCACTGATCCGCCAGGGCGTTGATGTGAGGGTGAGAACCCGCATTCAGCGGGCGGAGGCCGGTTGCCTGTTTACTGCCAATGGTGAACGTATTGGCTCGGATCTGCAGTTCTGGGCCGCCGGGATTAAAGGTGACGACTGGCTGACTGAGCTGGATGGCCTGGAGACCAATCACCTCAACCAGTTGAAGGTGTCCGCCACCCTGCAGACCTGGCAGGACCCGGACATCTTCGTTATCGGTGACAGTGCCGAATGCCCTCAGCCGGACGGTTCTTTCGTACCGCCCAGGGCGCAGGCGGCAAACCAGGCGGCATGCCATCTGGCCACGCAGTTCAAGCGACGGTTAAAGGGTCGCAAACTGCAACCTTTCGTGTTCCATGACGGCGGCATGGTCATCGCCATTGGCCATAACAATGCGGTAGGTGCCCTGGCTAATAACAAGTTGATACTGAAAGGGCGGTTGATCCGCACTCTCTACGACGCCATTTTTCGGCTGCATCAGCAGGTGTTGTTCGGTTGGGGCAGGGTCACGGCACTGATACTGCTTAAACGCCTTAAAGACATCCTCAATCCCCACTATAAAGGGCTCTAAGATGAGCTGGCTGTTTCCGATACGGTGTGTGCTTCCCATGTGGCGTTAAAGGACAGCCGCGGCTTCAACAAGCCCGTCCCTGCGGTACTGGTCATCATGGGGCATTTGATCGACTTCTTGTGTCTAGGGCAGGCCATGAAAGGGATGCCGCTCGGTGTTGCCCATGCCCTGTGGGCGGGGTTGGCAGTCATGACGGTGACCTTGCTGTCTACATTGTGTACGACAATACCTGGATTGGTCGGTATGGGGCGGCATGGTGTTAATCGTCGGCGGGATCGCATTAATTAAGCTGTCTCAGGGATACAGCCACTGATTCACCAGGGATGGGTGATATCCAGCGCCTGCCGGGCTTCTGGTCCGGTAATACGGTCGATACCGGCCTGTTTGCCTGATTGATTTACATGATATAGAGGTACCTTGTGACGTCACCCCTTACCCCGCGCTTAGCCCAACTTGCCGCCAGCGGTCTACTGCCGCAGTTGGCCCATATTCGCCGTGGCATCGAAAAAGAAGCCTTGCGGGTCACCGCAGGTGGCGTACTGGCAAAGACGGCTCACCCGCCTGCTCTGGGAGCGGCGCTCACTCACCCTTATATCACCACCGACTATTCCGAGTCTCTGTTGGAGTTTATTACCCCCGCCGGTGAGCAGGTTGACGAGACACTGGGGTTTCTGGAGAAGTTGCACCGTTACACCGCCAGTCAGTTAGACGGCGAGTACTTGTGGCCCGCCAGCATGCCCTGTGCCCTGCAGGGCAACGACAGCATTCCCATCGCCGAGTACGGCAGCTCCCGCTTGGGTCGGATGAAGCATGTTTATCGCCGGGGGCTGGATGTCCGTTATGGACGTATCATGCAAAGTATTGCCGGCATCCATTACAATTTTTCCCTGCCCGATAGCTTCTGGCAGGGCTACCGGCGGTTGCTGGGCAGTCAGGACTCGCTGGTCGAGTTCCGCTCGGCCCAGTATTTTGCCCTGATACGCAACTTTCGTCGCTACGGCTGGTTGCTACTCTACCTGTTCGGTGCCTCCCCCGCGCTCAGCCAATCTTTTATGGCTGGCCGTCCGCATAGGCTGGCCAAATTGGGCAAGGATACCCTTTATCTGCCCCACGCTACCTCTTTGCGTATGAGTGGGCTCGGGTACCAGAATGATGCTCAGGCCACGCTTAATATCAGCACCAATAGCCTGGCAGAGTACAGCCGGGATCTGGATTGGGCCCTTAATACACCGCATCCGCGTTATTCCCGGATCGGTGTCGAGGTGGAGGGTGAATGCCGCCAGTTGAACGACAATATTCTGCAGCTGGAGAACGAGTATTACAGCGATATCCGCCCCAAGCGGGTGACTAGAGCCGAAGAAACACCGCTGCAGGCCATGGCTGCGCAGGGCGTGGAATACATTGAAGTGCGTAACCTGGACATCAATCCCTTTCTGCCGCTGGGCATAGATGAGACTCAGGTGCGCTTACTAGATACGTTTCTGCTGTTTTGCCTGCTGCAAGATAGCCCGTCGATCACGGCCGAAGAACAACAGAGACTGCGAAAAAATCAAATCCGAGTCGCCGAAAATGGCCGAAACGTGGGTTTGCTGCTGGAAACGACCGCGGGTGAGATCAGCCTCCTGGAATGGAGCAACAGGCTATTCGCCAACTTGACTGAGATTGCCCAATTGCTTGATAAAGCCGGACAGGGCCATGTTCGGGCTGTGACTCACTTCAGCGCCCTACTGCGGCATCCCGAGTTGACGCCTTCGGCACGAATGTTGAAACAGCTTCAAGGGAAAGATTATCATAGTGCCATGTTAATGCAGGCAGCAAGGTTGACAGAGCAATGGCGCAGCTCCCCCCTGGATTCTCATCAGTATCGGTATCATCGACGGCTGGCAATTGACTCATTAACGGAACAAGCCAGGTTGGAGACAGTGTAATAACAGAGATCTCAATGATCAAGCGCAATACCTGGCCCATCGAGTATCCCATGAGGCTATCTATAACGTGATCTATATGATGCCCCGGGGCGCTCTCAAGAGAGTGCTCATCGCCTGTTTGCGGTACGGCAACGGTAAGGTCCGGGAACCCTTCAATAGGGTTACAGTTGTAACTCGAGACTACCATGCGAATCTGCTAGGCGTTGAAAAGTTGTATAATCATGAGCCTCGGTTCAGCGACTCACTAAAGTAGTCCAAGAGCATGCGTACTTTCGGTGACAGATGTCGGTTATGAGGATAAACTGCCCAAATGCCTTCATCGTCTTCCTGGTAATGTTCCAGTAGAGATATTAATTTCCCCGAATCCAAGGCCTGTTTCACATAGTAATCTGGCAGTTGAACGATCCCGATGCCTTTTAGCGCAGCATCGAGGAGCGTCCAGCCGCTATTGCAAGTGATGTTTCCCTTTACGCTGGTTTTTCTGGATTTTCCCCTCTCATTAAAACGCCAGTAATCCAGGTTCCCCTGCAGACAGTTATGCTGTTCCAGCTCCGACAAGGAATGGGGAGTACCATGATTGGAAAGGTACTCCGGAGAGGCGCATACGTACTGAGCTCTCGAGGATAGCCGCCTTGCCATCATGCTAGAATCTTCCAGCTCCCCCATACGCACCGCGAGATCGTACCCTTCGGCGACCAAGTCCATTTTTTGATTGGTCAGGTGAAGCTGTACCTCAAGCTCCGGATAGCGAACCACGAAGTTGTTGATCAGGGGAGCAATAACCTTCTCGCCGTATGTTACGGGGGCCGTCATCCGTAGCCTGCCTCTTGGCGTAAGCTGCAGGTTGGTGATGGCTCGCTCGGCTTCTTCCAATCCGTCGAGAACCTGTCGACAGTGCTGATAATAAATCTGCCCTTCTTCGGTCAAGGAGACTTTTCGAGTTGTTCGATAAAGCAACTTGGTTGACAGCCTGGCTTCTAATGCGCTGACCTGTCGACTGACCTGAGCGGTAGAGATACCTAATCGTTTGGATGCTTGGGTAAAGCTATCTGTCTCAGCGACTGCCACGAATTCGCTTACCCCTTCCCAAATAGACATCTCGACTCCATTGCAGATATGGTGATTGTCAATATATGGTTCTTCGTCGTTTCATGTGGATTTGGCCTGATCCAGCAGGCGGCCCACCGGGCTGCCGATCAGGTAGATCATCGCGATGAAGTTGGCCTCGTTCCGGTAACCACGTGCGCGTGACTTGGCCGCCTGGAAGAGTCCGTTCATGCCTTCCAGCCGCGCGTTGGTCAGTCCCGATATCCAGCGCCTCACCACCTGCTCGGCATGTCGCTCCAGCGTCGTCAGGGCCTTCGCCATCGGCTTGAGCAGTGCCTGGCCGGTGACGGCCTCCCGCATGACCTTGAGGTAGTTCGTGATGCGCCACCGGGCGGCACGCGGCGTCGGCGCCTTCTGGATCCAGCGCAGCTTTTCCTTGATCACCCAGGCATCGCCGGTGGCCCCCTGATCGGCTACCAGCTCCTGGAGGGCAGCGACCTGCTTGGCCGTCATATTGCCGTTATCCAGGTTCTTCAAGACCGCCCACCGGAGGGCTTTGGGATGCCCCTTCTCACGGCGTTCCTTCTTGCGGACCTCGTCCAGCGCCTTGGTGAAGGTCTGCACGATGTGGAACCAGTCGACCGTCACTTCGGCGTTGGGCAGGTGCTCGGCCACGCCGCTGAGGAACGCCTGAGACATGTCGCAGACCACCTCGACCACGTTGTCCGGGTCACCGCCATGCGCCGCCAGGAAGGCGCTGAAGGCCTTGATGGCGGCCTTGCCATGGCCCGGGACGGCGAAGAGCACCGGCTCCTGCTTGCGCTGCATGTCGAGGAACACCGTGACGTAGCGCTGGCCGCGCCGGGAGGCCGTTTCGTCCACGCCGACAGTGGCCACGCTGGACAGATCCAACTCACCCAGCATGCGCCCCACGTAGTGGTGCACGATGCGCCACAGGCGCTTGTCCGAGATCTCCAGTTGCCGGGAGACGGCCAGCACCGGCATCTCCTTGACCAGCGACATGGCCGCCTGCTCAAACAGCAGGGTGAAGTCGCTGCCAGGGCGGGCCCAGGGCACCTCGATGCGCTTGACGCCATGCTCGGGGCACTTGGTGCGAGGCACCCGCGCATGCAGGTAACAGTGGTGCTGGAAGAAGTTCAGATGCCGCCACGTCTTGTCGGCGAAGTCATGGGCCGGGCAGGCCTTGCCGCACTCAGGGCAGGGGTAGAGGCTGCCCCGCTCGGCCTCGACGTAGAGGTCCAGGCGGTGGGGCGAGACGGCGGTATCCAGGTGCTGGTCCTTGAGAACCCAAGGTGCTTCCAGGCCCAAGCCGAGGGTCAGAATCTGGGTGCCGTCCATGCCATACCTCCTGTCCATGTGGAGGTCATATCCTGGCCCAGCTCAGGGGGCGAATTCCACACCCAACGACGAAGAGCCCTTTTTTGCCGGCACCGCTGGCTGGCTGGCTGAGTCGCTCTGATGGACGTGGGACCCACCATCCATGTGTCGAGATCTATATAGCCATCTTCACGCAGACGGAGATGTAAGCGAGTCAAAATTCGGTCGAAAGTCCCGTTATCACGCCACTGTGCTCCCGAGCAGAGATTCCACAGTATAATACCGTTGCGCATCTGGCGACCATCCCGGCGTGGACGTCCCATCGCCTGCGGTGGAGAAACGATGTCCTTGATCATTAGCCAGCGCTGATTGGTAAGCTCATAACGGCCTGCCATGACGGTCTCCTGCTCAATACACAGAGACAGCATAACAGCTGCGACTTTTCAGGCAGAACCTAAATTGCTGAAGGAAACCGTCCAATAACAAGCTTCTATGGTCATACGTTGGTTTTCTTTATATTATGCTTTGAATACTGCATAAGGGTATATCATCAAAGGGCAGGGGGCTGCAGGAAACCCGAGCTATTGTCAAAAGTTGTGTATGGCCGGTCAGGCGGCCGTCCTGTCTGACTGATCGGTCAAGGGTTCTCCATCCTGGAACCTGACGTCATTGACGACCTGCTCCAGCTTGTTGAACCCGGCTATTCGCTTCCAGCGCTGTTGAGCGCTTTGAAGCAACTTGAATACCATCGCCAGGGTGGTGTCTCGGGAGCCACAGCTTCGACTGCGCTTGCTCCTCAAGCGGACCGTGGCGAACGTTGATTCAATCGGGTTGGTCGTGCGGATATGCGCCCAGTGCGCTGCCGGGTAAGCGTAAAAAGCCAGCATTTCCTCCCGATCCTTCGCCAGGCATTCCATGGCTCTCGGATATTTGGCCTCGAAGCGCTTTACGGTGCGGTCAAACGCCTTGTGCGCCTCGTCGCGCGTTTCGGCCATCCATATCTCACGGAGATCCGCCTTGACCTTGGGTTGCACGGATTTGGGCAGCTTGTTCAGTACGTTGGCGGTCTTGTGAACCCAACAGCGCTGCTGGTCCGTCTCCGGGTAGATCTTGCTCAGGGCGGCCCAAAACCCCATGGCGCCGTCGCCGACAGCGAGCTTTGGGGCTGTTGTCAGCCCGCGTTCACGCAACCCTGTCAGCAGCTCGATCCAGCTGGCTTCCGACTCCCGACGCCCATCCTCGACGACCACCAGCTCCTTGCGACCCTGCTCGGTGACACCGATGACCACCAGCAGACACAGGCGGTCGTCCATGCGCACATTGCTGTAGATACCGTCGGCCCACCAGTAGACATAACGCGGGTCCGACATATCCCGCTGCTGCCAATCGCGATACTCGTCTTCCCACTGCTTCTTGAGCCGAGATACCGTATTGGCCGATAGTCCCTTGGCTTTATCGCCCAACAGGGCCGCCAGCGCCTCCTGGTAATCGCCGGTCGAGATCCCCTTCAGGTAAAGCCAGGGGATCAGCTCCTCGATGCTGCGTGCCCGCTTGAGATAAGGCGGCAACAGCGCACTGGTGAAGGTAGCCCCGTCACCGCTGCGATCACGGACCCGAGGGCTTTTGACCTCGACGTCGCCAATGCCGGTTTGCACCGTGCGCTCAGGCAGATAGCCATTACGCACGACGGCGCGGCGGCCGTCTTCCAGTGTCTTGTCGGCATACTGCGCCAAAAACGTGCTCAGCTCCGCCTCCACGGCCCGGGCGATCAGGTCCCGGGCTCCCTGGCGCAGCAACTCATGCAACGGGTCGCTGGCACCGGTGTTTGGTGGCGTCACGGATGAAAGGGTAGAATCCGTCATGGCGTATCCTCTCGTGTTGGTTGAGATCGTGGTAGTGATCAATCAACAGGATACGCCACCTTCCCTTTTTCCTTCCATACACAAGATCTGACTATATCTCTTTGCCGCCAAGCAACACCTAGTCAGGCACAAGCATACGCCTGCTGGGAAGACCATGCGCCTGCGCGGCAAGAAAAAACCTGGTGAAACCGCCTACTACTTTTATAACGCACGTGCACTGGCAAGATGTGCCGTAGCACTGGCTAACGACGTCAACGACCGTGTGATTGCCGTGCTGTTTCGCGATGCTGACGGTACATCATCCGCCGAGCGCGGAGAGTGGCAGGCCAAATACGATTCCATGATGGCAGGCTTTGCGGCGGAGAACTTTGACGATGGCGTCGCTATGATTCCCAAGCCGAAATCCGAGGCCTGGCTGCTGTGCGCGCTCAAGCCGCAGTCGCCGTATCAGCACTGCGCTAGGCTGGAAGATGAATCGGGCAACGACAGAAGCCCTAATTCGCTGAAAAATCAACTAAGCCAGGCGCTGAATGGCAAAACCTCCGCCGATGAGCTGGCTGAACTGGCCAAGTTAGGTGGCATCGAGTGGGAGCGCATTGATCTGCCGTCGCTGGACGCATTCAAAAATCGACTGGCTGAGGTCGTCAGCCAGGCAAGGAGCTAAAATGAGCAACCTCACCGGCTACTGGCGCATCACCTGGATGGAAGAATGGGATCAGGACTTTGTCGACCTGATCCAATCCGGCCATTTTCAGTTTGACGAAGACGGACTGGGTTTTTTCATGTTTGGCGCCGTCGAAGGCCAACTGGACTACCGCCTGTCAGACGATGGCCGGCGCGTTGACTTTTCCTGGTCGGGCAACGATGACGGCAACATAAAATCCGGCCGTGGCTGGTTTGAGCTGACGGCTTCAGGTACCGCCAAGGGGCGGTTTTTCATCCACTGCGGCGATGAGTCGGCGGTGGAGTTAGAGTTTCAAAAATAAGCAGTGATGAAATGGCAAAGTACGAAGTAAAGCAAACCGCCGTCAGCCAGGTGCTGGCCGATGTCCGCAGTGACAAAATTGCAATCCCGGAGCTACAGCGCCCCTTTGTTTGGAAGACGTCTCAGGTGCGTGACCTGATGGACTCTTTGTACAAAGGCTATCCGGTTGGTTATCTGATTACCTGGCAGTCAGTGGGCGCCAAGCTGAAAGGGGGTGAAGTTGCCGCGCATCAGCAGATTTTGATCGATGGTCAGCAGCGCGTAACCGCTTTGCGAGCCGCTATTGCCGGACAGCCTGTGGTAGGAAAGCGCTACCAGAAAAAGCGTATTGTCGTCTCCTTCAATCCGTTAACCGAAGAATTTGCCACGCTGACGCCCGCGATCAGAAACAGCAGTCAGTGGATCCACGATATCAGCGAGATTTTTGCCGGCACGAGCCAGCTCACGTTTTTGCGCCGTTATTTCGAGAAAAACCCTGACGCAGACGAGGGGCAGGTTGAAGCGGCGGTCGGCAAGCTAGCGAATATTGAACATGCCCAGGTTGGGGTTATTTCCCTGAATGATGACCTGGACGTGGAGACCGTGGCCGAGATCTTCGTGCGCATTAACGCCAAGGGGGTGCCGCTTTCCAGCGCTGACTTTGTGATGAGCAAGATTGCCACTTACGGCGATGAAGGGCGCAATCTTCGTAAACTGATCGACTACTTTTGCCATCTCAGCGTTTCCGGCCATGCCTTTGATGACATCAGTGAAAATGATAAGGAATTTGCCGATTCGGAGCATCTGGGCAAAATTCAGTGGCTCAAGAATCAGTCTGATGAGCTTTTTCAGCCCGAATATACCGACGTTATCCGGATTGCCGGGCTGGTAGGCTTCAGTCGGGGCAAGGCGAGCGCGATTGTCAGTGAGCTATCCGGCCTTGACCCGGAAACCCGCAAGATCGATGAGAGCCGCATTCCTGATGCGTATGCCCGGTTTTCCAGCGCACTGGATCAACTGGTACGCAAGACGCACCTGGAGCGCTTTGTGATGATGATCAAATCGGCAGGCTTTATCGATGCCAGTATGATCGGCTCAAAAAACGCGCTGAACTTTGCCTACGCACTGTATTTGCGCCTGCGCGATGATGATCAGCTGAACGAGGGAGAACGGGCGAAAATCGTTAAGCGCTGGTTCGTGATGACGCTGTTGACGGGCCGTGCCGTGGGCAGTTTTGAGTCCACCTGGGAAATGGACCTGCGCCGTATCAGCGAACAGGGTGCAGCAGACTATTTGCGTGTTATCGAATCCTCAGAGTTGGGCGACGGGTTTTGGGACGTCGCACTGCATCAGCAGCTGGTATCGCCAAGCAAGCGTAGCCCGGCTTTTCAGATTTACCTTGCGGCACGAGTCAATAACGGCGGGCGCGGCTTTTTGTCCAAGTCGGTCAGTGTCGCTCAGATGATCGAGGGGCACGGTGATATGCACCATATTGTGCCGAAGAACTACTTGATCAAGAACGGCTTTCCCAAGCAGGGAGATTACAACCAGATTGCCAACCTGGCTCTCACGGAAACACCCATCAATATCGCTATCAAGGATCATCCCCCACAGGAATATATGGCTTGGGTGGCCGAGCAAATTGACTCGGGTGGGCTGAAAATAGGCGAAATTACCGTTCAGGCGGACCTGGAAGAAAACCTCCGGGACAACGCAATTCCTGATTTTATTCATGATGTTACCGCACATAACTATCAGGATTTTCTGGAGGCACGACGGGAGCTGATGGCAAAAATGATCCGTGATTACTATGAGGCGCTGTGAGCGAATGGTGATGGCGATCCATATATATATCACTACTTTCATCCATCATGATCTGTCGACAAGGTGGCGTATATGAAGCCTGACCAACTCCAGGAGGGGCTCCAAAAAGTCTTTTTTTCGGAAGGCCATCGCCTGGTTTTCTGGTACGACGCCGCCGAGAGCTTTGTTGATGCTCTGGACGAACTCGCGCTGGACGGGGTGCAGGTACTCAATATGGAGGGTCAGTCTACCTTCGGCGTGAAGCTTCGCCTGGAGCTGGACGAGCCGGATGTGCCCACGCTGTTGTATTTCCCCTATGCCGAGCCGGCGCCGGAGAATGATTGGCTGCTGGATATAAAGCTGTATGCCGGCCGCTTCGATGCTGAGCCTACGTCACTGATGTTCAACGAGCTGGGCTTTGCGCGACACGCACTGCGCGAGCATCTGGCGCAGCGCAAGGTGTTTTTGAATGCCAAAAGCCGCTTCGCCGCGCTCAAGCGGCTGGTGACGCCGGAGCTGGACGAGGACGGGCTGGATCTCGTTATGTGTGCGGCGGTCGTGGGCGCGCCCACGGCAGACGTAGCGACGCTGCTGTTTCACTTGGCTGACGAGGCGGTGAAGGAAGACGCCGGGCTTGAGAATAATCCGTCTTCCTTGGAAGCGATGGCCAAATACGGACTGGTGCCGAGTCTGGTGCGGGCGCTGCAGCTGGAGGTGGGCTACCCGGCAAGCGACGCTGAGCTTGGCGGCGAGGCCACGTTGGCATTTGGCCCGCTGATGCTACGCCTGCTGACCACCGGCTATTGCGAGAGCATTGCGGATATTCCCGACTGGGCGCAAGGCCATGCCATTGCCTCGGTGAATGCGCGGGCGACGTCGCGGGCGCTACTCTCACGCTGGCGGGACAGCTCGCGCTTTTATCCGGCGTTCGACGTGATCTCCGGCTGGGTAGCCGAGGCGCTACGGATAGAAGACAAGATCCGTGAGGTGCCGCTGGAGCAGTTGGCCGACGTCGCCACGTTTGAGGCGGTTGAAAAGCGGCTTATCGTGGAGCTTTGCCAGGCGATCCCAAACGCAGACGGGCGTGCGCTGGAGACGTTTCGTGACGTTATCGCCAAGCGGCTGGACGGCTATTGGGCATCGCGGCATAAAAACGACGAGCGCCGCCAGTTCTATCGTCAGCTGTACGCCGCACTGACCGCCGCTATTGAGCTGTTTTCGCTGCGCCAAAAGCATGCTGATGGGTTTCATTATTCAAGCGTCGAGGCGCTGTATCAGGCGTATTGCGATGAGCTGTACCGCTTTGATACCGCTTATCGCCACTACGCCGTGGCGTCTGACAGCGCCGGCGTAGAGCTGCTGAAGCCGCTTGATGACGCCGTGGAGCATTGTTATGAGACGTGGTTTTTGGGCCAGCTGACCCGCAACTGGAGCGAGCGCATTGACGCCGAAGACCGGCTGCGCGACTGGAAGCTGCCGCGTATTCCCCACCAGCAGCACTTTTACCGCGATACCGTCAGCCCACACTTGGACGCCCACCGCCATAAGCGGCTGGTGGTGATCATCAGCGATGCGTTCCGCTATGAAGCCGCCGAGGAGCTGCGTGAGCGCATCAACGCCAAGCGCTACAGCGAAGCCTCCCTGAGCACCCAGCTAGGCGTGGTGCCCAGCTACACCACGTTGGGGATGGCTTCCTTGCTGCCTCACCGTGAGCTTGAATATCAGCCGGGGTGCGATAGCGTGCTGGTGGATGGCAAATCGAGCCAGGGGACCGACAACCGCAGTCAGCGTCTGAATGAGGCCGTGGGCGGGCAGGCGTTGGCGGTCACCGCCGAGACGCTCAAGGGCTGGTCTCGGGATCAGGGCCGCGAAGCGCTCAAGGGGGTGCAACTGGTCTACGTCTACCACAACGTCATCGATGCTCGGGGGGACACCGCCAGCACCGAGAGCGAGACCTTTGCCGCCGTGGAGGACGCCATTGAAGAGCTGGACTCGCTGACGCGCAAGGTGCTGATGCACTTCAATACCAGCACCGTGCTGGTCACGGCCGACCACGGTTTCCTGTTTCAGCGCAGCACACTGGACGACAGCGACCGGACTCGCCTGAATGAAAAGCCCAGTGGCACGTTCAAGAGCAAAAAGCGCTACGTATTGGGCGCGAATTTACCGGATAACCCCAGCGTATGGCATGGCCGCACTCAACAGACAGCGGGTACTTCCTGTGTGACCGAATTCTGGATTCCCAAGGGGGCGCACCGCTTTCATTTCGTCGGCGGCGCGCGGTTTGTTCACGGCGGCATCATGCCTCAGGAAATCGCCGTGCCGGTGCTGACCGTCAAGCAGCTACGCGGTGAAAAAGTCGAGAAGCGTACCCGCCGCAAAGTCGATGTGATTTCGCCCAAGGCATCTCTGAAAATGGTCAACAACATTCAGCGCTTTGAGCTGTTGCAGACCGAAGCCGTCAACGAGCAGCTGAAACCCATCACGCTGGCCGTGGCGATTTTTGCGGACAATGAAATGGTCTCCAGTGAGGAAACGCTGACCTTTGATAGTACCAGCGACAACATGAATGAGCGGATAAAAGCCGCGCGTCTGTCGCTTTCTGGCACCGATTTTGACCGCCAGCGCGACTATTTTCTGGTGCTGCGTGACAAGGACCTGGGCACCGAGCTGGAGCGTTACCGTGTGGTGATTGACTTGGCGTTTACCGATGACTTCTTTTGAGTCGACGGCCAAGCGCAGCCATTGCCCGGTGCTGATACCCTGTAGCGAGCGTATGGAGGCATCCAGGAGGGCAACCTCGGGGAACAGGTAGAGCATGGACAGTATGATGGAGAATGTAGCGTGACGTTGAGTACCGACCACGAGCCGCAGGCGGAGGCAGCTTTACCCGCCGATCAGGAGAGCGACCTCGATGCGCTGCTCAACAGCCATTTTGCCGGCCGGGTGGTGCGCAAGGATCTGACCCAGCGGGTCAAGGAAGGCGCCAACGTGCCGGTATATGTGCTGGAGTATCTGCTTGGCATGTACTGCGCGTCTGACGATCCTGAGGTGATTGACCAGGGGCTGGACAACGTCAAGCAAATCCTCGCCGATAACTACGTGCGCCCTGACGAAGCCGAGAAGATCAAGTCGCTGGTGCGTGAGCGCGGCAGCTATAAAGTCATCGACCGGGTCGCAGTGCGCCTGAACGATAAAAAGGACCGCTACGAGGCCGCCTTCGGTAACCTGGGCATCAAGGACGCCGAGATTTCTGCGGGCATCGTCAAGGAGCACGAAAAGCTGCTGGTCGGCGGTATCTGGGTGATAGCCACCCTGAGCTATTACCATGAAGAAGGGCAGAATGGCTCACCGTTTGGCGTGAGCCAGCTCAAGCCCATCCAGATGCCGCACATGAACATGGATGAGCTTTTTGACGGGCGTCGCGCCTTTACCACTCAGCAGTGGCGCGAGGGGCTGATGCGCGCTATCGGCATGGAGCCAGCGGAGTTGGATGCCGAAGTCCAGTGGCACCTGCTGGCGCGGATGATTCCGTTTGTCGAGAACAACTACAACGTCTGCGAGCTGGGTCCGCGCGGGACCGGCAAGAGCCATATCTATAAGGAATGTTCGCCCAACAGCATTCTGGTCTCCGGCGGCCAAAGCACGGTGGCCAACCTGTTCTATAACATGAGCACGCGGCGCATTGGCCTGGTAGGCATGTGGGATCTGGTGGCCTTTGACGAGGTGGCGGGTATCTCGTTCAAGGACAACGACGGCGTGCAGATCATGAAGGATTATATGGCGTCGGGGTCCTTCGCCCGGGGCCGCGAGCAGATGGAAGCGTCGGCGTCCATGGTGTTTGTCGGCAACATCAACCAGAGCGTGGAGTCGCTGGTGAAAACCAGCCACCTGCTGACGCCGTTTCCCGAAGCGATGATCGACGCCGCGTTCTTTGACCGCTTCCATGCCTATATTCCCGGCTGGGAAATTCCCAAGATGCGGCCGTCTTTCTTCACCCAGCGCTACGGGTTCATCGTTGACTATCTGGCCGAATACTTCCGCGAGATGCGCCGCCGCAGCTTTGCCGATGCTATTGATGTCTACTTCCGCCTGGGCGACAACCTCAACCAGCGCGACGTGATTGCCGTGCGCAAGACGGTATCCGGGCTGCTCAAGCTGCTGTTCCCGCACGGGGAGTACCAAAAAGACGATGTGCGCGATTGCCTGGAGTACGCCTTGCAGGTACGCCGCCGCATCAAGGAGCAGTTGAAAAAGATCGGCGGCATGGAGTTTTACGACGTCCATTTCAGCTACATCGACAAGGACACCCTGGAAGAGCACTTTGTGTCGGTCAAAGAGCAGGGCGGCGGCGGGCTGATCCCCGACGGGCTGGGCAACCCCGGCGTGATACATACCATTGGACTTAGCGAAAAAGGCATGCCCGGGGTTTACCGCATCGAAATGCAGGTCACCGCCGGCAGTGGCAAGCTTGCCATGTCAGGCCTGGGCAGCTCCATGGAGGCCAAGGAACAGGTCAAACTGGCGTTCGACTACTTCAAGGCCAACGCTGGGCGTATCAGCGGCTCGCGCAAGGTGCTGGAGCATGACTTCCATTTGCACGTGGTTGATTTGCAGAACACCGGCACGCTGCGCGAATTGTCGTTGGCAAGCCTGGTGGCGTTTTCTTCGGCGCTGCTGGGCAAGCCCGCGCAAAGCCAGATGGTTGTTCTCGGCGACATGAGCCTGGGTGGCAACCTCAAGAAGGTCGACAACCTGGCGGAATGCCTGCAGGTCGCGTTTGACGCCGGCGGCAAGCGCGTCACCCTGCCCATGGCCAGCGCCGCAGACATCGCCACGATTCCGGCCGAGCTGTTCACCAAGTTTCAGACCAGCTTTTACTCGGAGCCGGTGGACGCCGTGGTGAAGGCGCTCGGGGTGGAGTAGCCGAGCCTCCCCAGGTAAGGCTCAACTGCAGAAGAAAAGATGACAATGCCATGTGAGCGGATAAGTGCCGTGATTTCACGCTCAGGAGTTTTTGCAATAGCACTCTCAGGATGTCCTCACTGTTAGGGTTATCCGCAGGCAAGCACATCCACTGCTGCGTCAATATTATTCTCGGCGCCGCTAATCACGAGACATGATCATGAGTATCGAACCTGAACTGATTCAGAGCCCTTTGGGGCAAACCATCACACGCGATGGTCATACCCTGCAGTGTAGTGGCATACATTTTTAGCTCTCGGCATCCCGCTGACGAACCAAGCTATCGATCCATTCATCAACCTCTTGCTCCACCCACGCTTTGCTACGCGTGCCGATGCTGACAGGCGGAGGAAAATCCCCCGCCTCCATGAGCCGGTAGAGTCCCGAACGGCTTAGCGCGCATTTTTGCAGAACTTCGGGCTGTCGCAGTAGGGCCATGTGACCTCCTAATAGATGGATGTTTCTTCGGCATACATCAGCTAATAAGAGGGTCGCGCTGAGATTTTTGCCCTACTGCATAAATTTTTGTAACTATTTAGCTCATGCCGCCTGATCCAGCTCGTCCTCTCGCATGAAGGCAGGCACCTCACCGGCAAACAGTTGCTCCAGCGCCGTGTGCGCCGCCAGGCCCTGTTTAACGGCCGTCGAGAGGAAACTGCGCATCCGACAGAAGATCTCCGCCCCCTCCCACGAGCGGAAACAGCCCGAGATCTTCTGCTGGACCTTTGTCATCCGCAGGTCGCGCTCTCCCTGGTTGTTGGTGAAGGGAACGGCAGGATCCTCGAGGAAGCGCAGCACGTCATCCTCATACGCCCGGAGGCGTTCGAGCAGGTTGCGCGCTTTGGTGCGCCTGGTGCGCCCACGGGTTCCGGGGGGTGGCCTGGCCGGTGGCGGACATTCGGCCTCACCCTCCGCCAGGCAGTCCCGGTAGCGAACTCGCCAGCGCTGCGCCTCGTCTGACGGGAGGCTGCCTCCCGCCTCATCAACGGCGCGATTCATGGCCAACAGCCGATCATGCAGCGACGTCGCCCAGGTTTGCTGGTCGTGGTCCCGGACGCCGGTCAGTTCGCGAAGGTGATGGGCATTGCACAGCGCGTGCCGGCAATCGTGGTAGCGGTAATAGGGCTTCCAATGATCATGCACCAGTACTCCCTGGACGTAAGGCAGGATGCCGATGGCGTCCATGGCCTCCTGGCCGCGCTTTGCATGAGGCGCCAGGTAGGTCAAGGCCTCATTCGAGGCGCAATGCAGCCAGTAGCGCTTGCCACCGACCTGCATCCCGGTTTCATCGGCATGCACGGTAGCCGCTTCACGTAGCGCCGGGATCACCCACTCGGCAAAGGGCTCGGCTCGTCGGCAGGCCTCCTGGTTGAAGGCAAACAGGGTGCCGGTGCTCAGTGACAGGCCATACTGCGACGTCAGCAGCTCCCGAATGCGCGCATAAGGCAGCAGCTGGTATTGGGAGAGATAGACGGCATGCGCCTTGAGACGCGGGCCATACTGGATCGGGCGGGTCACGCCGTCGGGAAACGGCGCTACATGGCGTTGGCCCCGATCATCTTCCAGCACCTCGGCCTGGTACTCGGTCACCACCGACTGGATCACGATGTCCTGGACCTGACGCTTCTCAACGCCGACCGAGTGATACGCTCTCCCCTTGTTGGGCAGAGTGCGGCGATCGACGCGCAACGACACGACCTCATCGGGGTCGGTGACCGGCTCCAGCGTCCTGCCTTCGTGACCCGGTTGCCCGCCGGGGCGACGCTCGCCCTTTGCCCGGGAGCGGCGTTGGCGGTTGAGGTCCTGTGACGGCGGCTTGCTGCTATTGCGGCTGCTGGTCGCCAGCCGGTCCGACATCAACTTGACCAGCAGCATCAGGACGTCGATCGCGGCGCGCAGCGAAGGAGAGACCGTGCGGTCTTCCTTGAGCTGCTGACGGACCTGCTCGAGGGCCTCGTCGACGTTGATATCGCTGATGGTCATGTTGCCTGCTGGGTGGGGGAGTCGAATGACGGTACTATGCCTGAAGGAACAGCGGGTTGGCGAGTCTCATCCGACGCCACCTGAATAGTTACAAATTTTTTTCAATTTGACTGGAACCGCAACGCTATGAGGCGCTTGCAAAACGCCACATCTGCTTCATATAGGCTCGCGTGAGCGGTGGTTTCAAACGTCAATGAGCCGGAACCTGCCATTAGACCTTCAGCAGATAAGGCCGTGCTACCAGGCGCAGTGTCATTAGCTGGCGGTGCCATGTCGGGTCCCGATGGCTGTATGTCAGGTGACGCGGCTACAGAAACTTTCGCCAAATTTTTACCCGGCTGGAAGCCTTTTTCCGCGGACATTCAACAGCGCATTTCCGACAGCAGATCTGTTGAGGCTGAGCCGGTGGGAGCTGGCGCGCTGGGTAGTGCTGCCGACGTAGACGATGCCGGTGCGCGCCATAAAAAGCCGAGCGCGCCGGCCGTGAAGCTGTAGCTAGGCGAGTCGAGGCTTGGGTATGCCCCGCGCCATGAATGCAGAGGAAGGACTCTGAAGTGCTAAATAATTATGCGGGCCTCAAAATTTAGGCCGATGATGGGTCTACTAAGTTCTCCAAATAATCAGCCCAGGCCTGCAGCATCTCCCGCCGCTGATCGAGATATTTGGTACGGTTGTAGGCGCGTCCGTTAGCGTCTTTCACGGTATGCGCCAGCTGCTGCTCAATAATGTGCTCTGGAAAATTTAGCTGCTCGGCTAAGATAGTACGTGCCATGGCGCGAAAGCCGTGGGCGGTCATCTCGCCCTTGAACCCCATTCTATCTAATGCGGCTTTCAGCGTAGCGTTGCTCATTGGGCGCTGATCGCTACGTGCCCCGGGAAAAACAAATTCTGAACGCCCGGTGAGGCCGTGAAGGTCTCGTAGGATTTTTACTGCCTGCGTTGGGAGGGGCACGATAAGAGGCTGCCCTGTTTTGCTCACATGGAAAGACCAGGTTTCTTTTTCCAGATCAAAGTCAGCCCATTTCGCCTGCCGTAATTCCCCCGGCCGAGTGAAAACCAGCGGCGCTATTTTGAGAGCGGCAATGGTCGCAGGTTGGCCACCGTAGCCTTCTATGGCGCGTAACAGGACAGCGACTTCTTCTGGATCAGTAATCGCAGCATGATGCCGCGTATTGCTTGATCGGAGAGCATCACGCAAGTCTGGAGTTGGGTCACGCTCCGCTCGTCCTGTGGCAATGCCGTATCGGAATATTTGGCCGCACAATGTTTTTACGCGATGGGCAGTCTCAATGTGGCCGCGTGCTTCGATGCGACGCAGGCAATCCAGCAGTTCGGGCGGCGTGATCTTGGCCAGCGGGCGCTTGCCGATAATCGGAAAAGCGTCACGTTCCAGCCGGCGTTTGTTGCGCATGTAATGTGCGGGCACCACATCGTGCTGATGAACCTGCTCAAGCCATTCCATGCCAACAGCGCCAAAAGTGTTGGCTGATGCATCTACACCTTGCTGGTGAGCAATGCGCTTGGCCGTGCTGGGGTCTATATCTTCAGCGAGCTGGCGTTTTGCATCGTCGCGGACTTCGCGTGCCGATGCCAGCGATACGTTTGGATATACGCCGATAGACAGACGCTTTTCCTTACCGCCGTAGCGATACTTCATGCGCCAGTACTTGCTGCCGGTTTTAGCTACCTCCAGGTATAGGCCACCACCGTCGGGCATCCTGTAGATTTTTTCCTGGGGCTTGGCTGCCTTGATGGCCGTAGCCGTTAGCTTATTAATTTGGCGACTCATTGGGGGCACCTTGGGGCGAATTTTGGCTTATGCCCCCAAGGGAAAGCAGGTCTTGGCACAAAGCGCATGGGCGTTAAGCCCGTGGTTCTGGGCTTTGTGCCTTTTACTTCCATTTGGGGGCATCAGCATATTGATCTCGACGTTATGCCCCCATTTATGCCCCCAGGCAGGTGGGGTGTCAAGAATCATTTTGGGACGTCCAGACACAAGAAAGGGGCCCGGAGGCCCCTGTTCATGCGGTTTGTGGAACGTTTTGGTGCTTCCTGAAACCTGATGTTGGTGGAGGCGGCGGGAATTGAACCCGCGTCCGCCGATACTCGCCCATTGGCTCTACATGCTTAGATTTCGTCTTTTGTTTTAGCGCGACCGACTCCGACGATCAGGATTCAGTCACGCGAGCCTTCCAAAGTTTAACAGTCGACGTGAAGGCGCCGCCAACTGCGATCCTGTCAGTTTTAGCTCGTATCTCCGCTGCCATGAACAGGCACATGGCTTTGGAGCCGGACAAGAAGCTAGCAGTTTTTACGCTGCCAGCGCGCCCTGAGCGTAGTTTTCGTCGTTTGCGACTATTTTTCGTGATGTTGAATTTACGAGATACATCACACTCTCGGCATGCACCGCAGGGGTTGTCATCAGCGTCGAGACCATGTCGCCCCCTTAACGTGTGAGCATTCTAACGTGCTCACTGCTCATTGACCAGCTATCCTTTGTTTTGTTCCCGCATGATGCGACCTTTTTGCCGCTGCCAGTCGCGGGCTTTTTCGGTAGCGCGCTTGTCGTGCTGTTTTTTGCCGCTGACCAGCGCCAGTTCACACTTGACCAGATTACGTTTCCAGTACAGCTTGAGCGGCACGCAGGTATGGCCCTTGTCTTGGGTTACGGAGAAAATCTTGGCGATTTCCTTGCGGTGCAAGAGCAGCTTGCGGGTGCGCGTGGGATCGGCAGTCTCATGGGTGCTGGCGGTGTCCAGCGGCATGATGTGGCTGCCCAGCAGCCAGGCCTCACCTCGACGCACGAGAATGTAGGTGTCGGTAAGCTGGGCCTTGCCCGCACGCAGACTTTTGACCTCCCAGCCGGCAAGCGCAAGCCCGGCTTCGAACGTCTCGTTGATGTGGTATTCAAAGCGCGCCTTTTTGTTCTGGGCAATAACGCTGCTGCCCGGCCCTTTTTTGGTTTTCCCCTTCTTCGTGGCCATGTCACCTCGTCATTGATCAGTGGGTTGCCCTTCGTGAATGGAAAAGGCGTGGTACCATCTGTGAAAATTTGCCCCAATGATACGCCTTGGGCACTGTGAAGTCAGCGGAGAGGTCAATGCCAACCGTGAATCGTTCCGCCTTGGTGCGGCATACGCCCCAGCAAATGTTTGAGCTGGTGAACGACTTTGAGCAATACCCGCAGTTTTTACCCGGCTGCCGCCGTGCTCGCCTGCTTGAGCGTGACGAGACTCATCTGGTGGGGGAGATGACGCTCGGGCGCGCCGGTGTCGAGCAGACCATTACCACGCGTAATGATCTTTATGCCCCTGAGCGAATCGAAATGTCGCTGGTGAAAGGGCCGTTCAAGCGGCTCAAGGGGCGCTGGCAGTTTATTGCGGTAGACGATGCCATGTGCCAGGTCAGTCTGGAGATGGAGTTCGAGTTTGCCAACCGTCTTTTGAGTATGGCGTTTGGCAAGCTGTTTCAGCAGATTGCCGTTCAGCTGGTGGATTCGTTTACCCGCCGTGCCGATGAGCTCTACGGCCGCTGATCGGTATGCAGCCGTCTAATGTCCGGGCAAGCTCAGCGGAAAAGGCTGCGCTAGAAAGCGAAAAAGCGGAAAGTGACGAGGAGCCAGGTGTGCCAACAGGCCGATTACTGCATATTGAGGTGGCGTTTGCCCTGCCGTGCCGGCAGCGGCTGATCAGCCTTGAGGTTGAGCCGCACACCACCGCAGCCGAGGCGGTTGAGCGGGCTAATTTGCCCGGCCTTTTTCCTGAAGTGCCGGACGCTATTTTTCGCCAGCCGGCGATAGGCATTTTTGGCAAAGCACTCCGTGCGCCACACAGCTACCGGCTGCGTGACGGTGATCGCGTAGAGGTTTATCGCCCGCTTGTGATCGACCCCAAGGCTGCCAGGCAGGCCAGGGCTCAGCGTCAGCGCGACCGTTAGCGCGGCGCGCTGGCCGGCCCGGCATCCGGCGTTGGCACCTGGGTGCTTTCCTTGGGTAGCGTATTCAGCGGATCGACCTTGTTAGCGGCGCCCGGAGTGGTGTTCACGTTCAGAGGTAGATCATCGGCAATGGCGCCATCTTTTTCCATGTTGATCAGCTGGCCGGCATCGTTGAACGTCAGCGTGACGCGCCGGGTCTCAACGTCACCGTAGGCCTTGTCCAGCTGGAACACGTAGTCCCATTCGCGGGCATCAAACGGTGCCTTGAGCAAGGGGCTGCCCATGATGCGTGTGACCTGACGCTGGCTCATGCCGCTGTGCAGCTGCTGAACCATCTCTTGGGTGACCAGGTTGCCCTGGGGAATGTCGCGTTTATAGATTCCCAGGCTGCTGCAGCCGCTTACGCTGGCCAAGGTAAGGGAAAAAGCGATGATTCTCGTCAGTTTTTGCATTTGCGCCTGTTCTTCACTATCGTGGTTTTGGTCGATCATAACCGACCTAACCTGCTACTGCGAAGAGTGATCATGGCCGACCAGAATAATGAACTGCGTAAAGCCGGGCTGAAAGTGACCCTGCCGCGAGTCAAAATCCTGCAGATTCTCGAAAACGCTTCGGGTCAGCATCACTTAAGCGCTGAAGAAGTTTATAAAACGCTGATTGATGCGGGCGAGGATGTAGGGCTGGCCACCGTCTATCGGGTGTTGACTCAGTTCGAGTCGGCTGGGCTGGTTATTCGTCACAATTTTGACGGCGGGCATGCCTTGTTCGAGATGGCCCAGGAAGAACATCATGACCACATCGTTTGCCTGGAAAGCGGCGAAATCTTCGAATTCATGGATGAAGTGATCGAGCGGCGTCAGCAGGAAATCGCAGAAGAGCACGGTTTTGAACTCATCGATCACGCGCTTGTGCTATACGTGCGCCCACGCGGCTCGGACAGCATGCGTCAGGAAAGCGTGCCACGGCCAAGAGGCGTTGCGCCAAAAAAGTAGCCTCGGGGCTCATTTTTCTAGCACCATGCAAAACCTTTCCAAGATGATGCAAACGGCAGGCTGCGGCCTGCCGTTTTTGCGTGTTAACGCCTGTGTTCGTTAACAGCGTCCCACAGTGCCCGGAGTCTGGGGCTTTTCAGGCGGCGGTTCAGCATACAAAGTCCGACATCGTAGTGGGGCAGCTCTGGTTTGACGCTGAGCACCCGAACGCGATCTGCCAGGGGGCTGTTATCCAGCACGATTTGTGGCACAACGCCCACGCCAAACCCCAGCCCCACCATGCTGACAATGGCTTCATGGCCGGCTACCTGGGCGTAGATGTGCGGGATAATCCCCAGCGCCTTGAACCAGGTATCGGTGTACTCGCGTGACAGGCCGGCCTCGGACAAGATCATGGGAACGTCGCGCCACTGCGCTGCGGTTGAACTTTCCGGGCGGTGCGGCAGCCAGCTCAAAGCTGCGCTTGGGACAATAAACACAAGCGGCGAGCGCGTGAGTGATTTAAACCCCAGCGCCGCTGGCGGATGCCGAGGTCTTGGCGTAATCGCCATATCGTCGCTTCCGAATAGCACTCGACTCATGGCCTCCGCCGGGTCCCCTGTGCGCAGCTTTAATTCAATCCCCGGATGCTGGCGGCGAAAATCGCTGAGCAGAGTGTATAGAAAGCTGTAGCTTGCGGTGACCGAGCAGTAAATACTGATAGAGCCGGTGAGTTTTTCGGCCTCATCGGCCAGAGAGCGCTTAACGGCTTCCCACTGTTCCAGTGTCTCACGGGCGTAACGCTGAAATGTCAGTCCCTGTCGCGTTAGGGCCACGTGGCGATTGTCGCGCTCGAAAAGCGTTGCCGACAAGGTGTTTTCCAGCTGCTGTATGGAGCGGCTAAGCGTTGACGGGCTGATGTGACACAGCTCGCTGGCGCGGCCGAAATGGAGTGTGTCAGCGAGCAGCATAAAGTGGTGCAGCGTGCGAAAATCCATGGCGGCTCCGTGTTGCTATATTTGCAATGTTATATTGCAAATATAGCGTTTTACGCAATAGCGGTGGTGGCGTAGAGTCAGTGGCATGCCGTAGCGCTTGCTGCCTTGCAAGCCAGGCAGCGTAAAAGGGTGTTTTTCGAACCTTTTCTGTGCACGCTGTTGACACTGATTATACCGTTCTGGAGTTTCTGCTATGCGCGTTTATTATGATAAAGACTGCGATTTGTCACTTATCCAGGCAAAAAAGGTTGCGATCGTGGGGTATGGTTCTCAGGGGCACGCCCATGCTAACAACCTCAAGGAATCCGGCGTGGACGTTACCGTAGCGCTGCGCGAAGGCTCTGCGTCTGCCGCTAAAGCTGAAGCTGCCGGGCTGAAGGTGGCAACCGTCGCTGAGGCGTGCAAAGCCGCTGACGTGGTCATGATGCTGGCGCCGGATGAAAACCAGAAAGCCATTTATGAAAACGAGATGGCGCCTAACCTGAAGGAAGGCGCCACGCTGGCATTTGCCCACGGGTTTAACGTCCATTACAACCAGATTGAAGCGCGTAGCGATCTGGATGTTGTCATGATTGCGCCCAAGGCGCCGGGCCATACCGTGCGCAGTGAATTTGTGCGGGGCGGGGGTATTCCGGACCTGATCGCAGTTCATCAAAACGCATCGGGCAATGCCAAAGAGCTCTCGCTGTCCTATGCAGCGGGCATCGGCGGCGGCCGTAGCGGCATCATCGAAACCACCTTCCAGGATGAGACGGAAACCGACCTGTTCGGCGAGCAGGCCGTGCTCTGCGGCGGTACCGTCGAGCTGGTCAAGGCAGGCTTCGAGACCCTGACGGAAGCAGGCTATGCGCCGGAAATGGCATACTTTGAGTGCCTGCACGAGCTCAAGCTGATCGTCGACCTGATGTATGAAGGCGGCGTGGCCAACATGAACTACTCCATCTCCAATAACGCAGAGTACGGTGAATACGTTACCGGGCCCAAGGTGATTAACGAAGAGTCACGCGCAGCCATGCGCAAGGCGCTGAAGGATATTCAGACCGGCGAATACGCCAAGATGTTTATCACTGAAGGCGAGACGAACTACCCTTCCATGACCGCGCGCCGTCGCCTCAACGCCGAGCACGAAATGGAAAAGGTCGGTGCCAAGCTGCGTGGCATGATGCCCTGGATTGCTGCCAATCAGCTGGTGGATAAAGAGAAGAACTAAGCCAAGTCGCTTCGCTTAGCGATAGGCGGCCGCGATATGGCGGCGTATCAAGGCGCGCACGGCACGACCGTGCGCGCTTTTTTGCGTTTTGCGCTCAAAGGTTTGGGGCCTTGCCGATGATGGGTGCGTTGCTGCCATGTAGAATGCAAACTGGGACGCAACAGATTTTTATTTCAGAGGGGAGGCCACTCATGAGTCAGGATGTTCACTGTGGTGCAGGGTATTTGCTATGACTGAAGAGAATCGTGATAGCGTGCCGTCCTCGGCATCCCGCGACGATCAGGCGGGCACTCGGCGCAACAAAGACCTTGCCGCTGCCTTCATGCGAGAGACCGAGGTGGTAGAAGAATCCATGGAAGGCGGGGAGAAAGTGCGTCGCAAAGGCATTTATCTGCTGCCCAATTTGTTTACCACCTCGGCGCTGTTCTCCGGATTTTTTGCCGTAGTGGCGGGTATTAACGGCGATTTTTCAGCGGCTGCCGTGGCAATCTTTATCGCCATGGTGCTGGACGGTCTGGACGGCCGCGTGGCGCGTATGACCAATACGCAAAGCGAGTTCGGCGCTGAATATGACAGCCTGGCCGATATGCTTTCGTTCGGCATGGCCCCGGCGCTGGTGGCCTTTACCTGGATTTTACAGGATATCGGCAAGACCGGCTGGGTGGTGGCATTTTTGTACGTCGCCTGTGCGGCACTGCGCTTGGCGCGCTTCAATGTGCAGATTGGCAGCGTGGATAAAAGATGGTTTATCGGGCTGCCTAGTCCTTCGGCCGCGGCGCTGGTGGCGGCAAGCGTATGGACATTTAACAGCTTTGAAGCCAATGAGCTGGGTTTTAAGCTATTGATGCTGGGGCTGGTAGCCGCCGCCGGGATCCTGATGGTGAGCAACGTGCGCTATTACAGCTTCAAGGATATTGACTTCAAAAAGCCGGTGCCTTTTGTCGTGCTGTTAGCGGTTGTGCTGGGCTTTGTGATGATTTCCGTCGAGCCTTCTGTCATGCTGCTGCTGCTCTTTGGCGCTTACGTTGCGTCAGGGCCAGTTCAGGCAGTGATGCGTAAGTTAAAACCCGGGCAATAATTTATTTCCTGCCATCCCTTGCCAAACGCCGCCTCAGCCCGTAGAGTACGCATCCGCTGCAGGCGACGCCAAGCGTTGCCCGCGGTGAAAGGCCCAAAAAAGGCCTTGGGTGTCAACAATTTATGCGAGTTTAAAATCGTGGCGGTTTAAAGAATCGCAGTTGACAACCACTTCAAGGCGTGTAGAATACGCCTTCCTCGCAGCAGAGACGGCAAGTCATCGCCGTTTTGCAGGCCGACATAACGGCCTTGCGAGACGCTCTTTAACAAGTTGATCAGGTAATTCATGTGGGCGCTTGCCTGAGTGGGTGACAAATCACCTATTATCAAGGCAAGTGTCTCGTCAAAAACCTTCGGGTTTTGTTTGAGACGTTTGAAACCTTGAGCCAAGATTGATTCGCTTTTTCCAACGCCCTCGGGCGGCGGAAAGCAAGAATCACAATGATTTTAAACTGAAGAGTTTGATCATGGCTCAGATTGAACGCTGGCGGCAGGCTTAACACATGCAAGTCGAGCGGAAACGATGGAGTGCTTGCACTTCAGGCGTCGAGCGGCGGACGGGTGAGTAACGCATAGGAATCTGCCCGGTCGTGGGGGATAACCTGGGGAAACTCAGGCTAATACCGCATACGTCCTACGGGAGAAAGGGGGCTTTGGCTCCCGCGATCGGATGAGCCTATGTCGGATTAGCTGGTTGGTGAGGTAACGGCTTACCAAGGCAACGATCCGTAGCTGGTTTGAGAGGATGATCAGCCACATCGGGACTGAGACACGGCCCGAACTCCTACGGGAGGCAGCAGTGGGGAATATTGGACAATGGGCGAAAGCCTGATCCAGCCATGCCGCGTGTGTGAAGAAGGCCCTCGGGTTGTAAAGCACTTTCAGTGAGGAAGAACGCGGTCGGGTTAATACCCCGGCCGAAAGACATCACTCACAGAAGAAGCACCGGCTAACTCCGTGCCAGCAGCCGCGGTAATACGGAGGGTGCAAGCGTTAATCGGAATGACTGGGCGTAAAGCGCGCGTAGGCGGCTTGATAAGCCGGTTGTGAAAGCCCCGGGCTCAACCTGGGAATCGCATCCGGAACTGTTGGGCTAGAGTGCAGGAGAGGAAGGTAGAATTCCCGGTGTAGCGGTGAAATGCGTAGAGATCGGGAGGAATACCAGTGGCGAAGGCGGCCTTCTGGACTGACACTGACGCTGAGGTGCGAAAGCATGGGTAGCAAACAGGATTAGATACCCTGGTAGTCCATGCCGTAAACGATGTCGACCAGCCGTTGGGGTCCTTGAGACCCTTGTGGCGAAGTTAACGCGATAAGTCGACCGCCTGGGGAGTACGGCCGCAAGGTTAAAACTCAAATGAATTGACGGGGGCCCGCACAAGCGGTGGAGCATGTGGTTTAATTCGATGCAACGCGAAGAACCTTACCTACCCTTGACATCCTCGGAACTTGGCAGAGATGCCTTGGTGCCTTCGGGAACCGAGAGACAGGTGCTGCATGGCTGTCGTCAGCTCGTGTTGTGAAATGTTGGGTTAAGTCCCGTAACGAGCGCAACCCTTGTCCCTATTTGCCAGCGATTCGGTCGGGAACTCTAGGGAGACTGCCGGTGACAAACCGGAGGAAGGTGGGGACGACGTCAAGTCATCATGGCCCTTACGGGTAGGGCTACACACGTGCTACAATGGCCGGTACAAAGGGCAGCGAGCTTGCGAAAGTCAGCGAATCCCGTAAAGCCGGTCTCAGTCCGGATCGGAGTCTGCAACTCGACTCCGTGAAGTCGGAATCGCTAGTAATCGTGCATCAGAATGGCACGGTGAATACGTTCCCGGGCCTTGTACACACCGCCCGTCACACCATGGAAGTGGACTGCACCAGAAGTGGTTAGCCTAACTTCGGAAGGCGATCACCACGGTGTGGTTCGCAACTGGGGTGAAGTCGTAACAAGGTAGCCGTAGGGGAACCTGCGGCTGGATCACCTCCTTAATCGATGCGTCACCCGCTCGGCAAGTGCCCACAATGAATTACCTGATCAAGTAAACAGAGCACAAACGGTAGCCCGTGCCACAGGCATCGCGGTTATTCCGGGTCTGTAGCTCAGTTGGTTAGAGCGCACCCCTGATAAGGGTGAGGTCGGCAGTTCGAGTCTGCCCAGACCCACCAGCTTGCGTAGTACCGCGTCGGTGTACACAAGTTTTGGTGGCAAGCCATGCCGCATGGCAATCACTGGGGCCTTAGCTCAGCTGGGAGAGCGCCTGCCTTGCACGCAGGAGGTCAGCGGTTCGATCCCGCTAGGCTCCACCATTTCCTTGCCGTTTGTTGTCCCGTGACCACTGATAAGCGACGGCCGCTTGGCCGTGCTTATCACTGTTCACTGAACAGTCGCTCTTTAACAAGGTATATCAAGCTGATAAACGATCATTTCCGACGAAATGATCATGTGATACGTCTCAAGCGTATCCGGCAATCGTTGTCATTGCGACCCCGACTCCTTCGGGTTATAGGGTCAAGCAATGAAGCGCACACGGTGGATGCCTAGGCAGCCAGAGGCGATGAAAGACGTGGAAGCCTGCGATAAGGCTCGGCGAGGTGGCAAACAACCTGCGACCCGGGCATCTCTGAATGGGGAAACCCACTCACCACAAGGTGAGTATCGTATTCTGAATACATAGGAATACGAGGCGAACCGGGGGAACTGAAACATCTCAGTACCCCGAGGAACAGAAATCAACCGAGATTCCCCCAGTAGCGGCGAGCGAACGGGGAGCAGCCCTTAAGCGCGTGGCCGATTAGACGAAGGCGTTGGGAAACGCCGCCATAGCGGGTGATAGCCCCGTAGTCGAAAATCCAAACGCGTGAAATCGAGTAGGTCGGGGCACGTGTAACCTTGACTGAAGACGGGGGGACCATCCTCCAAGGCTAAATACTCCTGGCTGACCGATAGTGAACCAGTACCGTGAGGGAAAGGCGAAAAGAACCCCGGAGAGGGGAGTGAAATAGATCCTGAAACCGTGTGCGTACAAGCAGTGGGAGCAGACTTGTTCTGTGACCGCGTACCTTTTGTATAATGGGTCAGCGACTTATTGTCCGTAGCGAGCTTAACCGACTAGGGGAGGCGTAGGGAAACCGAGTCTTAACAGGGCGTCGAGTTGCTGGCAATAGACCCGAAACCGGGCGATCTACCCATGGCCAGAGTGAAGGTTGCGTAACAGCAACTGGAGGCTCGAACCCACGTATGTTGAAAAATGCGGGGATGAGCTGTGGGTCGGAGTGAAAGGCTAATCAAGCCCGGAGATAGCTGGTTCTCCTCGAAAGCTATTTAGGTAGCGCCTCACGTATCACCGCCGGGGGTAGAGCACTGTTTCGGCTAGGGGGTCATCCCGACTTACCAACCCGAGGCAAACTCCGAATACCGGTGAGTGCAGCGTGGGAGACACACAGCGGGTGCTAACGTCCGTTGTGGAAAGGGCAACAACCCAGACCGTCAGCTAAGGTCCCCAAATCCTGGTTAAGTGGGAAACGATGTGGGAAGGCTCAGACAGCTAGGAGGTTGGCTTAGAAGCAGCCATCCTTTAAAGAAAGCGTAATAGCTCACTAGTCGAGTCGGCCTGCGCGGAAGATGTAACGGGGCTAAACCAGGTACCGAAGCTACGGACGCATCCTTCGGATGCGTGGTAGAGGAGCGTCGTGTAAGCCGATGAAGGGGAGTTGAGAAGCTCGCTGGAGGTATCACGAGTGCGAATGCTGACATGAGTAACGATAAAGGGCGTGAAAAACGCCCTCGCCGGAAGACCAAGGGTTTCTGTTCGACGCTAATCGAAGCAGAGTGAGTCGGCCCCTAAGGCGAGGCCGAAAGGCGTAGTCGATGGGAAACGGGTCAATATTCCCGTACCGGATCGTATTGCGATGAGGGGACGAAGAAGGCTAGGTGAGCCAGGCGACGGTTGTCCTGGTGAAAGTCCGTAGGCTGAGCCGCCAGGCAAATCCGGCAGCTCAAGGCCGAGAGACGAGACGAAGACACCACGGTGTTGAAGTCATTGATGCCACGCTTCCGGGAAAAGCCTCTAAGCACCAGATACGATGCGACCGTACCCCAAACCAACACAGGTGGTCAGGGTGAGAATCCCCAGGCGCTTGAGACAACTCGGGTGAAGGAACTAGGCAAAATGGTGCCGTAACTTCGGGAGAAGGCACGCCGCCGGTACGTGAAACCCCTCGCGGGCGGAGCGGAAGGCGGTCGAAGATACCAGGTGGCTACAACTGTTTACTAAAAACACAGCACTCTGCCAACGCGCAAGCGGACGTATAGGGTGTGACGCCTGCCCGGTGCCGGAAGGTTAAGTGATGACGTTAGGTTCGCCGAAGCGTTTGATCGAAGCCCCGGTAAACGGCGGCCGTAACTATAACGGTCCTAAGGTAGCGAAATTCCTTGTCGGGTAAGTTCCGACCTGCACGAATGGCGTAATGATGGCCACGCTGTCTCCACCCGAGACTCAGTGAAATTGAAATCGCCGTGAAGATGCGGTGTACCCGCGGCCAGACGGAAAGACCCCGTGAACCTTTACTATAGCTTCACACTGGACGCTGATGTTGCCTGTGTAGGATAGCTGGGAGGCTTGGAACCCCGGTCGCCAGACCGGGGGGAGCCACCCTTGAAATACCAGCCTGGCATCATTGGCGTTCTCACTCTGATCCGTGATCCGGATCGAGGACCGTGTGTGGTGGGTAGTTTGACTGGGGCGGTCTCCTCCCAAAGCGTAACGGAGGAGCACGAAGGTACCCTCAGCACGGTCGGACATCGTGCAGTGAGTGCAAGAGCACAAGGGTGCTTGACTGCGAGACAGACACGTCGAGCAGGTGCGAAAGCAGGTTCTAGTGATCCGGTGGTTCTGTATGGAAGGGCCATCGCTCAACGGATAAAAGGTACTCCGGGGATAACAGGCTGATACCGCCCAAGAGTTCACATCGACGGCGGTGTTTGGCACCTCGATGTCGGCTCATCACATCCTGGGGCTGAAGTCGGTCCCAAGGGTATGGCTGTTCGCCATTTAAAGTGGTACGCGAGCTGGGTTTAGAACGTCGTGAGACAGTTCGGTCCCTATCTGCCGTGGGCGCAGGATGTTTGCGAAGGGCTGCTCCTAGTACGAGAGGACCGGAGTGGACGACCCTCTGGTGTGCCGGTTGTCACGCCCGTGGCATTGCCGGGTAGCTAAGGTCGGACGGGATAACCGCTGAAAGCATCTAAGCGGGAAGCCTCCTTCAAGATGAGACATCCCCGAGGCCTCGAGCCTCCTGAAGGGCCCAGCAAGACGAGCTGGTGGATAGGCACGGTGTGGAAGCGCTGCAAGGCGTTGAGCTAACGTGTACTAATGGCCCGTGAGGCTTGACCCTATAACACCCAAGGGGTCGGGTTGCAGGACAACGACCGGATACAAGAGACGTATCGCACAGCTTGATAAACCACCAGTTACGCCTGACGGCCATAGCGAGCGGGAACCACCTGATCCCTTGCCGAACTCAGCAGTGAAACCGTTCAGCGCCGATGGTAGTGTGGGGCCTCCCCATGCGAGAGTAGGACATCGTCAGGCATCAATACGCAGAAAACCCGGCCAAGCGCCGGGTTTTTTGTGTGCGCGTAAGGTTTGTGTGCAGAATTTGTGTAAAGTTTTCTGCCTGATTCTGTCCGGGCGTGTCACCACTCGATCGGCTTGCCATCCCAGTCCCAGAAACTGCCGGTATCTTCCGGGGTGCGCGCTGCCATAACGTCAATCAGGCACTGCGCCACAAACGCCGGTGAGAACAGCTTGCCTGGCGGCACCCGGGTTTGGAACGGCTCGGAAAGCGGCGTATTGGTCGTGCCGGGGTGCAAACATAGCACAATAGATGCCTTGTTCAGGCGGGCCAGTTCAATGGATGCCGTTTTCATCAGCATGTTGTGTGCGGCTTTACTGGCCCGGTAGCTATACCAGCCGCCAAAGCCGTTATCACTGATGGAGCCGACGCGCGCTGACAGGCTCGCAAAAATTGCAGGATGTTTTCCCTTAAGAGAAGGCTTGAGTGCTGCCAGAAGCAATATAGGCGTTGAGGCGTTCACGTGCATCAAATGAGCCAGCGCATCGGCACTAAGCTGCTCCAGGCGCTTTTCCGGATGTATATCAAGAGACTCATCGTGTAGCGTGCCAATCGCATTGAACAGCAGGTGCACAGGTTGACCGTCAAGGTGCTCTCGTAACGCCTTGCGATCATTTTGTTGCGTCACATCCAAAGCGAGCGTCGTCACGCGCGCATCGTGATGATCCAAAGAAGGCGTGGTAGAGCGGCTGACTGCAATGAGCCTACCCAGCTGGGGAGACGCGAGCAGGGCTTTGGCTATGGCGTTTCCGATACCGCCGCTGGTACCGGTGACCACCGCGGTATAGGCGTCAGGTAGGTGGCTAAACATGCTGTTCCTTAATAAAAACGCTACATTTCCGTTATTATTGAAGCTCTTTGTTTAGCATCTGTCCAGTTTAGTGCGGTTTCAGGCTATGCTGAAAGCGTCAGGCTGAGGCGCTGATTCTTCCTGACTGAGCACTATTGCGGCCGTCAGGCGTGTAGAGCGTTTTCTCGGCAAGCCGGTGTATATAATCGAGCATACGCTGGTTGTGTGTCATGCGCAGCGAAACCATCTGACCGACCTGCTCGTTCATGCGTGCGACGCGCTCGCTTTTTTCCAGCAGCGCCTGCCAGCTGCGAGCGCAGCCGGCATCCGTTGCCGATTGCCGAGCGCCGTCGGGGCTATCCGGATAGCCGAGCCGCTTTTGTACGCTGTGCCGCAGCGTTTCCATGCTCTCAAGCTCGGCGAGCAGCGTTTGTTTATCCTCGGCAATACGGGCCAGACGGCTACCGTCAATGTGGCCCTGTGTCAAAAGGCTCCGTTCGTGTTCCATCAGGGCGATCAGCTTATCCAAACGTGTTTGCTGATCGGAAAGCAGACGAGCAAGGCTCATGGATCCATCTCCTGTCGTAGTCTGTGTGCCCTGCGGTTATTGCGTGTCAAGGCTGTTGATGAGTCCTTCGGCAATGCGCTCGGCGTGTATTTCGAGTTTTCCATCGCGGATGGCCGAACGTATTTCTTCGACTCTAAGCGTATCGATGTCTTGTGTCGTATCAACGTGCTGCTGTCGAATATGAGACACGCCCGACGACGGCGGCTGAGAGGCTGCGGATGCCTCTCGCTGGGCCTTTTGAGGCTCACCGCGCTGCGGGGCCTGGCCGGGGCTGGGCGGTATGTTGATATGGCTGATTTTCACGCTGTGTGCCTCCCGTTAACGGTCATGGCGCCGGGGCGCCAGCTATCTCAGCGTATCGGCTAAGCGGGTGAAAACTTTAGTGCCAAATTCAAAAACCAATGGCCAGCCGGCCCTCACCGACTACGCGGGCATTGAGGATTTCGCGTCGTGCCAGGCGCACGCGAATGGTCTCCCCTTGACTGCCGTCTTCCATGGCCTTGCCTTCTCGGGTGACGCGAAACCCTTTGCCCTGGGCCATAACCGTGACGGCATCGCCGCGCCTGATCAGTAGCGGAGCGCGAACGTCCTGCTGTTGAAAGCTGCTGCCGCGGCGAATTGGACGACGCGCCTCTTTACCCACAACCTCCTCCACGGTGATGAGCGTGCGTGAGGAAAGATCGCCGAGATTGCCGGACTGTTTGCGGACCAGCCCTTTTGTGAGACGAGTGCCGCGTGATATGTCCTCAGCTGCAACGACGTATTGACCGATAACATCCACTTTTGCCTGCACGTAGCGTACTTGGCGATGCTGCGAGCCACAGCGTACACCCACGGTAACCCGGCCTAGAGGCGACCTGTCGGCATCAGGAAGGAACGGTTCAGGGTTTACGCAGGCAGGCAGATGAGGAGACGGAGGGCGCACTTCAATCATGATGTCGTCGCCCAGCGTGCGAGCGCGCTGATGGAGAAACTGCTGTATATCCTGCATCAGCGCGTCGCTGCTGGCCGATGCCGTGGACGCTGCTAACACAGCGGATGCCGCGAGCACGGTGAATGCCGCAAGACCGTATCCCGTTAAATATGAGAGGATACGGCGCCGGCGTGCGGCTTTCGGAGGCAGCCGGGCGAACAAGGATGGAAGCATAGTGGATGCCAGTTCGTAGAGCGTGTTGGGCTTGGTTTGAACGTGCCGGGGCAGCAGTAGTCGCTAGTATAAGAAAACGCACGGGGAAGCATCGCCTGAAATAATGGTCCAGGAAATGCCTGTTTGATGCTTTGGCGTGACAGAGCAGAGAGTATGGTAGAGCATCAGCAAATTCCGTTTTATTTTTCGAGAGCACCGGGATGATTGATCAGCTTGAGTCTGCCTTTACCTTCCAGCAGCAGGCGCTGTCGCTGCGCAAGGCGCGCCACGACGTATTGGCCGCCAATATTGCCAATGCCGATACCCCGAACTACAAGGCGCGGGATATTGACTTTGCCAGCGAGCTGAAAAAAGCCGGCGAATCTGCCAGCCAGGGCGGCCTGTCGCTTGCGCGGACCTCAGAGCGCCACCTGCCCGGGCAAGGGCAGGCCTGGGGCGGTGCGCAGCAGAGCCGTTTACTCTATCGCATTCCTGATCAGCCAAGCCTTGATGGCAATACGGTGGATATGGACCGTGAACGCTCGGCGTTTGCCGATAACGCCGTTAATTATCGGGTGGGGCTATCCATGATCAACAGCCGCATCCAGGGGCTCAAAAAGGCCATGCAGCCGGAATAAGCCGTTTGAAGACACAGGGAGATCGCAATGTTTTCCGCGTTTGATATTGCCGGCTCGGCGATGAGCGCACAGTCGCAGCGAATGAACGTAACCGCCAGCAACATGGCCAACGCTGACAGCGTAGCCGGCCCTGACGGTGAGACCTACCGCGCCAAGCAGGTGATGTTTGAGACGCAGGCGCAAAACAACCGCTACCAGGTGGGCGGGGTCAAGGTTACGGAAGTCGTCGAAGATACCTCGCCGTTGCGCATGGAGTACATGCCCAATCATCCGGCGGCAGACGAGGAAGGCTATGTTGCCAAGCCCAACGTTGAGCCCGCCCAGGAAATGGTCAATATGATCTCTGCTTCACGTTCCTATCAGGCCAACGTGGAAGTGTTCAACACCAGCAAGCAAATGCTGATGCAAACGCTGCGTCTCGGCCAAGG
This sequence comes from Halomonas cibimaris, assembly GCF_055379665.1. Lineage (NCBI taxonomy): Bacteria > Pseudomonadati > Pseudomonadota > Gammaproteobacteria > Oceanospirillales > Halomonadaceae > Halomonas > Halomonas cibimaris. The sequence continues at coordinate 757,431 of NZ_AP043828.1, read as the reverse complement.
GTAAACCATGAATATCGATCCGAGTGTTCTCAACAACGTTAATACGCAAAGCGGCGGTCCGAAGCTTAACCAGGGCCAGTCGGGCGAGCTGCGGGAAAGCTTTCTGACCATGCTGATTACTCAGCTGCAAAACCAGGATCCCATGGATCCGATGAAAAACAAGGACATGACCGCACAGCTTGCCCAGATCAATACCGTCAGCGGCATCGAGCAGCTCAACGACACGCTCAACGGCATTACCCAGCAAGTAGATGCCTCACAGATGCTCCAGGCCTCGGGGTTGATCGGCAATGCTGTGCTGGTACCCGGTAATAACGTCAAGGTGAGCACGGGTGAAGAAGGGAAGACCCATACGACGCCGTTCGGTATCGAGCTGGAAAGTCCGGCCAGCCGGGTTGAAGTCACTTTGACCAACCAAAGCGGTGAAGTCGTTGCCACCCGAGAGATCAAAAATGTCAAAGCGGGCGTGGAATCCTTTAGCTGGGACGGCCAGACCGACGGCAAGGAGGCAGCACCGGACGGTGCCTACAACGTTTCGTTGAACGCCTTCAACGCTGACGGTGAAGAAATGCCGTCAACGGCGCTGAACTATGCCCTGGTGCAGGGCGTGACGCCGGCCACCGCCAACGAGGATGTGCGCCTTGATCTGGGCGGCGTCTACGGCCAGGTCGCCATGAACGACATCAAACAGATTCTCTAAACGCCGCGTCGCCGGTACAGGCCGGTACGATTTTGGTTTGAGCTATTTTCAGGGGAAACAAGCATGAGCTTTTCACAGGCACTCAGCGGCCTTAACGCGCAGCGGGAAAAACTTGGTGCCATCGGCAACAACATCGCCAACTCGCAAACCGTGGGCTTTAAAAGCTCTGAGGTGCAGTTTGCCGACGTGTTCGCTCAGTCGCGTATTGGTCTGGGAACGAAAGTTTCCACCACGTTGCAAAACTTCAATCAGGGCAATATCGAATCGTCCGGCCGTAATATGGACTTGGCGATTGCCGGCGATGGTTTTTTCCGTTTTCAGCAGCCCAGCGGTGAAGTCGGCTACTCGCGCAACGGCCAGCTGACGCTGACCGCTGACGGTAACCTGGTGAACGCCCAGGGTGCAAAAATCATGGGTTACAGCGCGGATGCCAACGGCGAAGTGCAGCCCGGCGGAGATGTCGAAGCACTTACCGTTGATTCGAGTGGTCTCGAAGCCAGCGCGACGACAGGCCTAGATATATCGCTCAATCTCGATGCGGGAGAAGGGAAGTTAAAGCCAACATTTACGGCGCAAGATATTGCTAATGGCTTGGACCCTAGCGAATATTCCTTTTCGACCAACGCCACGGTTTACGACTCCCAAGGCAGTGCGCGCAATCTGACGACGTATTTTACCAAAACTGACCCCAACAAGTGGCGAGTGGATGCGCGGATGTCGGGTGGGCCTGAAGGTGCGCCGACCTATGCGTTTTCTGATATTGCTGACGGTCAAGACTTTGATTTCACTACCGACGGCCGTCTAAATCCCGACTTTGAACCTTTTGCCATTGACCTAGACAGTCCGCAGGCGGTGATAGATCCGGATGGGAATACTGCTACTAGTGAGTTCGGCGATACGCTCACGTCTCAGCAGATTGAAGTGGACTTTGCCGGTACCAGCCAATATGCCAATGGCTCCACCGTCAACGATATTAGTCAGAACGGCTACACATCCGGCTCATTGGTAGGCACCACCATTCAGGATGATGGCACCATCATGCGTAACTACTCCAACGAGGAGTCGCGCGCGGCAGGTCAAATTGCCCTGGCGGACTTTCGCAACCCGGAAGGCCTGAAGCCTGAAGGGGATAACCTCTGGTCTGCCACCGGCGCGTCCGGCCAGGAGCTGGTGGGCGTACCCGGCAGCGGCCAGCGCGGGCTGATTGAGCCCGGTGCGGTGGAAACGTCCAACGTCGATATGGCCCAGGAGCTGGTGGACATGATCGTCTCCCAGCGCGCCTATCAGGCCAACTCCAACACCATCAGCACGCAGGACGAGCTGCTGCAGACGATTATCAACCTCTAACGCTGCTGTAGTTTCGAGGAGTCAAGCGTGGATCGGATGCTTTATACCGCCATGAGCGGTGCCAAACACAGCATGGATCAGCAATCGGTGGTGAGCAACAATCTCGCCAACGTCTCGACCACCGGGTTTCGCGCCCAGCTGGATGCCGTACGCTCGGTGCCGGTAATGGGCGAGGGCCGCCTGCCTACCCGCACGTCTGCGGTGACCACCACGCCGGCGACCGATTACTCCCAAGGGCCCCTTGAACGCACGGGGCGCACGCTGGACGTAGCCATGAAAGGTGATGCCTGGATGGCGGTGCAGGCCGAAGACGGCAGCGAAACCTATACGCGTCGAGGAGACCTGCAGATTGACGCCGACGGCATTTTGCTTAGCGTTGGCCGGCCGGTCCTCGGCGATGCCGGCCCGATCAACGTGCCCCAGGGATCGGAAGTGTTTATGGGCTCTGACGGCACGCTGAGCGCTATTCCCAGAGGCTCAGGGCCGGAAGCGCTGGTTGACGTGGGGCGCATCAAACTGGTGACGCCGGCGCCCGGTGAGCTTAACCGCGGCGATGACGGCCTGTTTCGCGCGCCGGAAAACGCCGAAGGCGTTCCGGGCGTTCTGGCGGCCGATGACGAAGCGACCCTGGTCAGCGGCACGCTGGAAGGCAGCAACGTCAGCGCCGTGGACGCCATGGTGTCCATGATCGACGTTGCCCGACGCTACGACATGCAAATGAAGGTGATCAGCACCGCAGACGAGAACGCCCAGCGGGCCAACGCCGTGCTTTCGATGCAGGGCTGATCGGCCTTAATGTAAAGGAATCGTATATGATCAAATCACTGTGGACGGCCAAGACCGGGCTTGAAGCGCAGCAGACCAAGCTTGACGTCATTTCCAACAACCTGGCCAACGTCAGCACCAACGGCTTCAAGCGCTCGCGCCCGGTGTTTGAAGACCTGCTGTATCAGAATATGCGCCAGCCCGGCGCGCAGAACAACATGCAGGATCGGCTGCCTTCGGGCATGCAGGTGGGCACCGGGGTGCGCCCGGTAGCCACCGAGCGCCTGCACACCCAGGGCGGGCTTGAGCAGACCGAAAACTCCCGGGATATGGCCATTGAGGGCAAGGGGTTTTTTCAGGTGCTCATGCCCGACGGCACCACCGCCTATACGCGCGACGGCAGCTTTCAGCTCAATGAGAACGGCCAGATGGTCAACGCCAACGGCTATCCGCTGGAGCCGGCGATTTTTATTCCGGCCAATGCGCTATCGGTTTCCATCGGCGAAGAGGGCATCGTTAGCGTGCGCGAGCCGGGTAATCCGGTAGATAATGAAGTTGGCCAGATTAACCTGACCTCGTTTAACAACCCGACCGGCCTTGAGAGTATCGGCGGCAACCTGTATCTGGAGACCGGCTCATCCGGTGCGCCCAACCAGAATCCGCCGGGCGTCAACGGTACCGGCACGCTGATGCAGGGCTACGTGGAGACTTCCAACGTCAGCGTCGTGGAAGAGATGGTCAGCATGATTCAGACGCAGCGCGCCTATGAAATCAACAGCAAGGCGATTACCACAAGCGATGAAATGCTGGCGCGCTTGAGCCAGCTGTAACGCCATATGTCACGGGTTTTTCTCATCCTGCCCCGACGGTGTTACCGGCCACGTTGGCTGCTTGGCCTGCTCGTTTTCACCATGCTTGTGCTGGGCGGCTGTGCCCAGATACCCCATGCCTCGGTGGTGGGCGAACAGGAGCGTATTGCAGTGGTGGATCGGCCGCCGCCGGTAGCCAACGGCTCTATCTATCAGGTGCGGCAGGGATATCAGCCGCTGTTTGAAGATCGTCGTCCGCGGGCCGCCGGCGATATCCTCACCATTGTGCTGGATGAAGAAGTCAGCGCGAGCAAGAATTCACAGTCCAATGCCGATCGCAGCGGCAGCGCTAGCCTGGAGCTTGATCAGCTGCCCGACGTTTTGGATCGGCTGGCCGAATACGGCTTTGACATTTCCGGGGAAAGCGACTTCACCGGCGGTGGCGGCTCACGTGCCAACAATACCTTTACCGGCACCATCACTGTGTCTGTGCTTGAAGTGTTGAACAACGGCAACCTGCGTGTACGCGGCGAAAAGCAGATCGCCATTAACCAGGGCACCGAATTTATTCGCTTTTCCGGGGTGGTGAACCCGCGCACAGTGACCGCGCAGAACACGGTGCCTTCCACTAAGGTGGCCGATGCGCGCATTGAATACGTCGGCGATGGCTATATCAACGAAGCGCAGCACATGGGCTGGCTGCAGCGCTTTTTCCTCAACGTATCGCCTTTCTAACGCGGATCGGCGCAAGCGGTAGACGAACAGACGGGCAAGCAATGCAACCTGACCTAAAACGACTGAGCCGCGCGTGGCGCCGGCGGTTTCTGCCGCTGTTGGCGCTGGCAATGGCATGTACGGCCCTGGCACTACCGGCCCATGCCGAGCGGATTCGCGAGCTGGCGGGGTTTGCCGGGGTGCGCGATAACCAGCTGACCGGCTACGGCCTGGTGGTCGGCCTGGACGGCAGCGGTGACCAAACCACTCAGGCACCGTTTACCAGCCAGAGTTTGACCAACATGCTCTCCCAGCTGGGGGTCAGCGTGCCGGAAGGCACCAACCTGCAGCTGCGTAACGTTGCCGCTGTTATGGTGACGGCGGACTTGCCACCCTTTTCCCGCCCGGGGCAGCGGCTGGACGTGGTGGTATCTTCCATTGCCAACGCTGACAGCCTGCGTGGCGGTACGCTGCTGATGACGCCGCTGAAAGGGGCCAACGGCGATACCTATGCGCTCGCCCAAGGCAACATGCTGGTAGGCGGCGCCGGTGCTCAGGCCGGCGGCAGCAGTGTTCAGATCAACCATCAGGCCGCCGGGCGTATTCCCGGCGGGGCGCTGGTGGAAAAAGAAGTGCCGCTTAACCTCGGAGCCAACGGCGGTACGCTTGAGCTGCAGCTCAACCAGGCAGACTTCGGCACCGCACAGCGCATGGTGACGGCGATCAACAGTGAATTTGGCCGCGGTGTAGCCTACGCCCGTAACGGCGGCGTGATTGCCCTGGACGGCCCGGCAAGCGATAACGCCCGGGTCAACTTCATGGCGCGGGTGGAAAACGTGCGCGTCACCCCCACCGAGGCGCCGGCCCGGGTGGTCGTCAACTCCCGCACCGGCTCAGTGGTGATGAACAATGCCGTGACGCTGCGCAAGGCAGCAGTAGCGCACGGCAATCTGTCCATCATGATCGATACCCAGTTCGGCGTCAGCCAGCCGAATCCGCTGGGCGAAGGGGAAACCGCCGTTGTTCCCGACACGGATATCGATATCGAGCAGCAAGAGGCCTATCTGCAGACGGTGGAAGGGGCCCAGCTCAACGACGTGGTTAATGCGTTGAACGCGCTGGGTGCGACCCCTACGGATCTGATGAGCATACTGGAAGCGCTTAAAAGCGCGGGCTCTCTGCGTGCCGAGCTGGAGGTAATCTAATGGCCGTGACCCGAAATATGGCCGATCAGTTTGCGCTGGACGTGAAAGGGTTTCAGCGCATGCAGCACACCGCGCGTACTGACCCCAAGGAGGGCGTGAAGGGTGCAGCTCAGCAGTTCGAGGCGCTTTTCGTGCAGATGATGGTGAAAAGCATGCGCGATGCGATTCCCGAATCCGGTCTGGTCAATAGCCAGGCGCTGGACATGTACCAGTCAATGATGGATAAGCAGTGGTCGCAGGTAGTGGCGGACCGCGGCGTCGGCTTGGCCGATGCGCTGGTCGCCCAGCTGGAACGCCAGGGCGCGCTGCCCGGCAGTGCGGATAGCCAACTCCCGGCTGATACCTCATCGCTGATTGCCGGTATTCCGCGAGGGACGCCGCGCGAGCTGAGCGATTCATCGCCGGCGGATAGTACGCAGGCGCGTTTACGCCCCGCTTCGCCCGCAGGCGAAGGGTTTTGGCAAGCGCTGGATGCAGTGCGTCAAACGCCTGATGCGAGGCAAACGGCTGCAGCGAAAAGTGGGGCGCCAGCCGGTGATCACGTACAGCAGTTTATGCAGGCGTTAGACCGGCCGGCACAGGCCGCCAGTGATGCCACCGGAGTGCCGGCGAAGCTGATTTTAGCCCAGGCAGCGCTGGAAACCGGCTGGGGCCGCCACGAGATAACCACCTCCAGCGGGCGCAATAGCCACAACCTGTTCGGCATCAAGGCGGGCACTAGCTGGCAGGGCGATACGACTGCGGTCACTACCCACGAATATATCGACGGTCGCCGCGTTCAGAAGGTAGATACGTTTCGCGTATATGACTCCTTCGAGCACGCTTTTACCGACTACGCTGGCCTTATCGGCAACAACCCCCGCTATGCCGGCGTAGTTAACGCCCCGGATGCCCGGCGCGCGGCGCTGGCGCTGCAGGAAGGCGGCTATGCCACCGACCCGGGCTATGCCGCCAAACTGGTAGCGGTGATGGATACCCTGGGGCCGCTCCCCGGCGATGCCGGCAGGCTGGCGCAGGCACGCTAAGCCACCCCGGCGTTTTGCGCTAACCGTGTCGTAAAGCGTTCAAGTTTGGCCGTAACTTGCCGATAACGGTGGCATCGGCTTAAAGGATTGACATCATGAGCATGTTTTCTACCGGGTTAAGCGGTCTCAACGCCGCGCAAAATGCCCTGCAAACTACCAGCAACAACATCAGCAACGTGTTCACGCCGGGCTATAATCGCGAAATTACCCAGCTGGGCGAAGGCTCGGTGGGCAGCGGCGGCGTGCGCGTTAACGATATCGAGCGCCAGTTCAACCAATACGTGGCAACCCAGCTCAACAGCGCCAAAAGCGAGTCCAGCGCGCTGGAAACCTACGCGTCTCAGGTATCACAAATCGACAACCTGCTGGCGGATCGGGAGGCAGGGCTGGCCCCGCTTATGCAAGGATTCTTCTCCTCACTGGAAGATCTTGCCAGCGCCCCGTCTGACCCGGCCGCCCGGCAGGGTGTGCTGGGTTCAGCGGACACCATGAGCGCCCAGTTTCGCTCCTTCGACGGCTATCTGCAGGATATGCAGGGCAATATCAACGGCCAGATAGAAGACGAAGTCACCCAGATCAACAACGCCACCAAGCAGATTGCCCATGCCAATCGCGAGATTTCACTGGCCCGCGCGCGCACCGGGGAAGCGCCCAACAGCCTGCTGAATCAGCGTGACCGGCTGGTTTCCGAGCTCAACGAGCGAATGGACCTGCGCCTGAACGTCCAAGACGGCAAGACCTATAACGTCAGCCTGCCCAACGGCCAGCCGCTGGTCACCGGCACCGATTCCTTTAAGCTTGAAGCTATGCAATCTGACGCCGATCCCCAGCGTACCGTTGTCGGCTATCGTGACGGCGGCGGTAATCTCGTCGAGCTGGAAGAAGATACCGTGCAAGGCGGCTCACTCGGTGGGCTGATGTCGTTTCGCTCAGAGACGCTGGACAAGACCCAAAACCAGATTGGCCAGCTGGCGGTATCGCTGTCAATGACGTTCAACGAGCAGCACAGGATGGGCGTGGATCTTGACGGCAATCAGGGGGAAAACTTCTTTAACGTCCGCGAGCCCCAAGCGTATAGCGGTTCAAACAATACGGCCAACGTTGACGCAATTCGTTTTGATAACGGCAATATCGACCAGCTGCGTGCCACTGATTACACCGTGACGATGGAAAGCGGTAGCCCTGTTGTGACTCGTAATGATAACGGCGCTGAAGTAGATTCCGAGTGGGATAGTGGTACCAATACGCTGTCCTTTGGCGGTGTTGAAATGACATTCTCCGGTACGCCCGCGGCCGATGATACGTTTGAAGTGCAGCCCGTGCGCCGAGCCGGTGCAGGCATGGAAACCGCCATCGGCGATCTGGACAAGATTGCTGCCGCCCTGGGGCCGGTGCAGCCCATGCCCTACGATCAGGTAGATTTTCAAGGGCAAAGCGAAGACCGGCTGGGTGAAACCGGAGTCATCAATGAAGAGCTGACAAGCGGCGAAATAAAGAAAGGAGTTGAATCAGGTCTTGAGCCCTTCGCATTTATTCCTACGGGAGCAAAAAATGTCACCATTCATCTATACGATCGCGGAGCGGACGACGATATCCAGCTCTTTACCCGAGACGGCAAGCATCTAATAGGCACGCCAGTGGAAGGAACGGATGCTGATCCCTCGGTTTGGGAAGGTAAAGAAACAGACTATACTTGGAAAAATAATGCTGATGGAATTATTATCAAATCAGCAAACGATGTAGAAGAAAATATATTTACCCTCATTAACGGTTTTGATGAAGGAACAAAGTACGATAGCAGCCACCTTCTAAACCGAAAGGATAAGTACTCCGCAGACCTCTCAGATCCTGCAACATCAAATTATGCAGACATGAATTTCACCTATACAGGAGATGGCAACAGATTTGACACTTCCCCTAACGATCTAAGTACAGACACGAACTATCGAGAAGAGAGAGTCAATATTGATGAAGTAAAAGAGCCTCTATTTTTGCTAGTCTCAGGTAACGGTAGATTTGACATCAAGGCCACTTGGGACGATATGCCCGGCACGCCAGGGACCGGCGGCGTGAACGGCGATAGCGGCCCCATCGGCCAGGTACAAGGCCAGCTGGAAGTCAGTGATATTGAGGTCGCTCCGGCCTTCCAGGACATGGACAGCGACTACCGTCCGCCCAGTTTTGCGGTAAAAGCCGCCGACGACGGTTCGCTGAGCCTGGGCTTTTTCGGCGCGGACAGCGACAACAACCTTTTCGTCTCGCCAGATGCCGGCTCGGTGCCAAGCAATCCGCCGCCCGAAGGCGTGTTCAGCGTCTATAAGGAAGACGGCAGCGAGATTGACAACGTACTCTCGGTAAACAGCGGCGGTGCCGACACCCTGGCTCCCGGCGAACGCCTCACCATTAAAGACGACGCCACCGGCAAAACCGTGCTCAGCTTTACCGTGGACCAGCTGCCCACCGGCGGCACCAGCGGGGTGACCTTTACCGGGCGCACCGGCACCACCGGCCCCGGCGACAACCGCAATGCGCTGGCGCTGCAGGATCTGCAAAGCGAGGATCTCGTCGCCGGCAGTGCGACGCTGAGCGGCGCGTACGGTGCGATGGTCAGCGATGTGGGCAACCGCACCAATATTACCCAGGTGAACCTCGAGGCCCGCCAGGGGCTGACCGATCAGCTGGAAGCGGTTCAGCAGTCGGAGTCCGGCGTCAACTTTGATGAAGAAGCCGCCAACCTGGTGAAGTATCAGCAGTTCTATCAGGCCAATGCCAAAGTTATCGATACGGCGTCTTCGGTGATGGATACTATTCTCAACCTGCGCTGATAATCGGGAGTTCACGCTATGCGTATCAGTTCTGTCACGATGTTTGAGCAAAGCGCTGCGTCGATTAACCGGCAGCAGGCGGAGTTCATGAAAGTCAATGAGCAGATGGCCAGCGGCCGCCGGGTGGTCAATCCGTCCGATGATCCGCAGGCCGCTTCTCGCGCCGTGGGCGTGGATCAGTCCCAAGCGGTGACTCAGCAGTATGCTGACGCCCGGGTGTCGGCGCGCAACGCGCTGTCCCAGACGGAAAGCGTGCTCAACAGCGTCAGCGATGCGGTGACCAGTGCCAAGACCCTGCTGGTGCAGGCCTCAAGCGACACGCTAAGCGACGTTGATCGCGAGTCCATCGCCAGCGAAATGCGCGGCATCTACGAGACCATGATCGGCCAGGCCAATGCCACTGACGGCAACGGCCGCTATCTGTTTGGCGGCTATGCCGATAACAAACCGCCTTTCGTCAAGGATGCCGATGGGCAGGTGCAGTACGCAGGCGACAGCAACAATCGCGAGCAGCGCATCGATGCCTCCCGGCTGATGCCGGTGACCTCCAACGGCGAGGATATTTTCCAAAGCGTGCCCAGCGGTGCGGGCTACATTGCCCAGACGCCGCCGATTGATGCTGATGCAGGCACCGGCAACAAGGGCAACGTGACGTTTACCGGGCCGAATACGGCAGACGTTAATGCTGACGGCTACGGCGATAATTTTGAAATCAAGTTCGATGATAACAGCGGTGATATGAATGTTATTGTCAATAACTTGGATGACACGTCGAGCAACCCGGTAGTGGATACAAAATACACGGGCGGCGGTGAAGACGGCCAGACCGTCTCCTTTGGCGGTTTGAATATCACGCTTGAAGGCGAGCCTGCCAGCGGCGATACCGTCGCTGTACAGAAGGCGGGCGGCAGCGAGCATTCAGCGGATCTGTTCAGCACCATGGAAGAGACCATTCGCGTGCTGGAGGCGCCCAACGACAGTCCGCAGGCCAAGGCGGATTTTCGCAATACGGTCAACGCGGCCATGCGTAATCTGGACAATACGCTGGATAACGTGCTGACCGTTCGCGCTTCGGCCGGGGCACGGCTCAACGAGCTGGACGTGGTGGACGGCGTCGGCGCCAATCGCATGCAGAACTACAAGCAGACGCTATCGGATCTGGTCGATCTTGACTACGTCGATACCATCTCCGAGTACAGCCTGCGCCAGGTCGGCATGCAGGCCTCGCAGCAGGCGTTTGCCAATATCAAGAGCAGCTCGCTGTTTGACTATCTGCGCTAGCCCGCCTGGCGCACGCACGGGCCCTGGAACGGGCCTTGGCGTAGTGGCCGGGGCGAGTTCAGCTCACCTGGGCCATCAGCTCGATCAGGCCCTGCATAAAATTCAGCCCCTGGTGGAATAACCGCTCAAGAAAGCGCCCCAGATCGGTCATCAGCACCATCATCAGCGTAAGCCCAACGGTGAGCGAGGTGGGAAAGCCAATGTTGAACACCGTTAGCTGAGGGGCCGAGCGGTTGAGAATACCCAGCGCGAAGTTGATGATCAAAAGCGAGCCGACCAGCGGCAGGGCCAGCAGCATACCCGAAGCAAAAATGGTGCCGGCGTAGCGCGCCAGCAGCTCAAAGGCGTTGGCGTTGAGCGTATCCACGCCGATAGGCAGGGTTTGAAAGCTCATGACCAGCGTTTCCAGCACCATTAGATGGCCGTTGAGGGCCAGAAACATCAGCAGCGTTACCATGTACAGAATGCGCGACAGCACCATGATGTTGGTACCGCTGGCGGCATCGTAAAAGCTGGCAAAAGCCAGCCCCATCTGCAGGCCGATAAACTCGCCCGAGGCCTGGACCACGGCAAAAATGATGTGCATGACCAGGCCAATGGCCAGGCCGATCAGAATTTGCTCGATGATGATGCCGATACTGGTCCAGGACATCAGTGCTACGTCCGGCATGGGCGGTAAAAAAGGCGCAACGGCCACGCACACCAGCGCTGCCAGCCCCACCTTGACCCGGTTGGGCACGCTGGAATGCCCCCATAGCGGGGAGACGGCCATAAAAGCGGTAATGCGCACAAACGGCCAGAAAAACGCGACCAGCCAGCCCTGAAGCTGAGCGAAGGTGACCTCGACCACTGGCTACATCACCATGGAGGGAATATTGGTGAATAGCCGGTGGGTGAAATCCGTGATCAGCCCGATCAGCCAGGGCCCGGCAATAACCAGCACCGCAAAAACGGCGAGAATCTTGGGGATAAACGTCAGGGTCATTTCGTTGATCTGGGTGGCGGCTTGAAAAAGGCTGATCAAAAGCCCCGTCAAAAGCGCTGCCAGCAAAATGGGGCCGGCAAGAAACAGCGTGACGCGCATGCCCTGATAGGCGATGCTCATTACCATTTCCGGGGTCATGGCAAGCCCTCCTCGAGCGGTGAAGCGGCGGCGCTAAATGATATAGAAGCTTTCCGCCATGGAGCCGATAATCAGCTGCCAGCCGTCTACCAGCACAAACAGCATCAGCTTGAACGGCAGCGAAATTGTGATGGGCGGCACCATCATCATACCCAGCGCCATCAGCGTACTGGCGACGACCAGATCAATGATCAAAAACGGAATAAAGATGGTAAAGCCGATCTGGAACGCCGTTTTGAGCTCGCTGGTGACAAAAGACGGCAGCAGCACGCGCATGGGCAGCTCTTCCGGGCCCTGCAGCGGGCCGATATCGGCCAGGCGCACAAACAGAGAAATATCCGGCTCCCGCGTTTGCGCCAGCATGAATTCTCGAAACGGCGCCTGAGCCAGCCGCAAAAACTCTTCCAGCCCGATATTGTCTTCGGTCAGCGGTACCCAAGCGGTGGTGTAGACCTGATCGAGCACCGGCGACATGATGAAAAAAGTCAAAAACAGGGCAATACCGAGCAGCACCTGGTTGGGCGGCGTGGCCTGGGTGCCCATGGCGGTACGTAGAAGGCTCAGCACGATAATGATGCGGGTGAAGCTGGTCATCATCAGCAGCAGGGCAGGCAGAAACGCCAGCGAGCTTAAAAACAGCAGCGTCTGCAGCGACAGCGACCATTTTTGCCCGCCGTCTTCCAGCGGCTGGGTCACTACGCCGGGGATGGACTGGGCCAGCGCCGTGCCTGACAGCGTAAAACCGGCAAGTAGCAGCAAGCAGAGCAGGATGCCGCCGAGTGTCGGGCAGCAGCGCGAGAGACGAGTTGACCGCCTGTACCTGTGGTTCATAGCGAACGTTTGCGGGTTGAGCGAGTGGGAGGCGTCTGGTGTGGATTCGACTTGTGCAGGGCATGGGCAAAGTGCGCAGCGAACCCCGAAGCCGAGGGCGCATCGGGTGCTGCGTCAGGCTGGCGCGGCGGTGCCGGGCACTCGTGAAGCTTGTTGACGCGCCCGCTGCCTACGCCAAGCACCAGCCAGGTGTCGTTAAGCTCGACGATCACCACGCGTTCGCGGCTGCCCACCGCAGCGCTGCCGACGACCTGAAGGCGAGTGCTGTGTGGCTGATAGCGCTTTTGCCAGCGCTTGAGCAGCACGGTGCACACCAGGATGATGGCAATGACCAGCCCCAGCGCTGCCGCCGTCTTGCCCAGGGCGGCCATGCCCAGCAGCGTCTCGCTGCTGCCGACGGCATCCGCGGCGCTGCTTGAGGCGGTATCAGCGTTCATCGGTTGAGCTTATGAATACGTTCGGAAGGCGTAATGATTTCGGTGATGCGAATGCCGTACTTGTCTTCGATCACGACCACCTCGCCCTGTGCGATGAGATAGCCGTTGATCAGGATATCCATGGGCTCGCCGGCCAGGCCGTCCAGCTCCACCACCGATCCCTGTGCCAGCTCCAGCAGCTGCTTGATCGTCAGCCGGGTGCGCCCCAGCTCGACGGTCAGCTTGACCGGAATGTCCATGATCATTTCCAGATCCCGCGAGGTATCGCTGGTCTGTTCACCGCCCAGGGGCGGAAACACGTCGCTGCTGGCTTCCCGCGCCTGGGGCTGCGGCGCTTGCTGGGCTGTGGAATCGTCCTCTGCCGGCTCTTGTTGTTCCGCAGCCTGCTGCTCGGCCATGGCAGCGGCCCAGGGGTCGGCTTCCTCGCCGCTGTCCGGTGCCGCGCCGGCCTGGTCAAACGCCGCATCGGCAGCGTCGTTTTCGCTTACGCCCTGTTCGGACATGGCTGCCGCCCAGTCGTCGTCGGACACGCTCTGCGGGTCGCTAGCATTGTGGCTTTGCGTCGCGGACGGCTCATCAGAGGGCGTCTGATCATCCGGCTTATTGGGATCAGTCATGCGTTGGATTCCTTGGCTTTCTGTCGCGTCGACTTGGCGGTGAAGTCGCTGGGCGATATGTTGTTCATGGCGGCGTGATCAAACATTTTCTGTACGCGCAGGGCGCGCTGCTGGTTCTGGCTGCCAAACTGGCATTCCATGACCGGCACACCGTTAACGTGGGCCGTTACGGTGTCGGGAATGTCGACGGGTAGCACATCGCCCTGTTTGAGCCCCATGACCTGGCCGATGTGGCTGGCAATGTGGGCGAACTCGGCCACCAGCTCGATTTCGGAATGGCGCAGCTCGGCGGCCATGCGCCGATTCCATGAGCCGTCCTGGTCGTGGTTGCTGTCGTTGATCGGGTTGGCCAGCAGATCACGCAGCGGCTCGATCATGGCGTAGGGTATACAGATCTGAAAGCTGCTGGAAAGGTTACCCACTTCCAGGTTGAACTTGGTGTTCACCACGATTTCGTTGGGCGAGTTGGTGATGTTGGCAAACTTGGACTGCACTTCAGAGCGCAGAAAGCTGATATCCAGCGGGTACACGACTTTCCAGGCCTGCTGATAGGCCTCAATGGCCAGGTTGAGCATGCGCTGAATGATGCGCTGCTCGGTGTTGGTGAAATCGCGACCGTCTGACTTGGTGACAAAGCGTCCGTCGCCGCCGAACAGGTTGTCCACCACCATGAACACCAGGCTGGGGGGAAATACCACCAGCGCTGAGCCGCGTAGCGGTTTCAAGGCCACGAGGTTGAGGTTGGTCGGCACCGGCACGTTACGCGAGAAGTCGCTGAAGCTCTGATAGCGCACCGACTCCACGGTAATGTCGGCGCTGCGCCGAATAAGATTGAAAAGCCCGGTACGGAAATAACGTGCAAACCGCTCGTTGATGAAGTCCAGTGCATGCAGGCGTTCGCGAATGACGCGGTGCTGGGTCGACGGGTCGTAAGGGCGTATGCGTGAGGGTTCGCTATCCTGCTGAGCCGATGGTGTCGCCGGCTCATCGTCACCGCTGACCCCTTTCAGCAGGGCATCAATTTCTTCCTGGGACAGTAAATCGTCCTGCGACATGATGGCTCCGGATGGGCGGGATTATTGCACGATAAACTCGGTGAACAGCACTTCGCGAAGATCCAGGGGAGGCTGGTTTTCGGTAAGCGGCTGGCTCAGCCGGTCGATAATGGCGGCAGACAGTTTTTCCTTGCCCTGGGGCGTGGAAAGCTCGCTGGCCTGCTTGTCCGACAGCAGCAGCAGCAGGCGGCTGCGTACCTGTGGCATGTGATCGGCAAGCAGCTTTTTGCTCTGCTCGTCGCCTACGCGTAGGGTAATGCCGGTATACAGCAGGCGAGAACCGCTGCGATCACCGGCCAGATTAACGGTAAACGGCTCGATCTTCTGAAAAATCGGTGATTTTGGCTCGGCGACCTCCTGTGCGGCCGCGCTGGCGTCGGCATCGCCGCCTTTGCTCATGACCATGTAGATGGCAGCGGCTGCCCCGAGCGACGAGAGCACCACCAAAATCACCATGATCCAGAGCAGTTTTTTGGAACCGCCGCTTGCTTCTGCCATATGTATTTCCTGTCTATGTCGTGCGCGAACCGGACATTATGCCCCAGATCTTCGCGCTTGATGAAAGGAACAGGCCCGCCTTGGGAGCCCATCTTTGCGTTTCGTATGCCGGCTTGTATAAAGCAGCAACGCTTTTCACGTTCAGGTATCAAGCATAAAGGTCAACGCGGCCGTCAACGGCTAGCGTTTGTGCGCGGGTCGCCGGCTCAAGGCTCTCCGCTCCTTCGGCATCAGCGCCGCTGCCGGCGGCCGTACCGGGCTGCCCGCCGTTGGCGAAAGCCGGTTCGTCCCCGGATGTCTGTTCGCCCACCGAGGTGTTGCCCAGGGCAATGCCCTGTTCGGCCAGCGCTTCGCGCAGCTGGGGAATGGCCTGTTCAACCACCTGGCGCACCTGGGCGTGCGAGGAGAGGAAATGCGCCTGGGTGCCGCCGTGCTCGCTGACTTTCAGCGAGACGGAAAGCGGCCCCAGCTCGGCCGGATGTATTTGCAGCTGCACCTGCTGTTCGCCGCCGCGCCGGCTGAACTGGGCCAGCTGTTGGCCTAGCTGCTGGGGCCAGGCGGGGCTTCCCAGCGGTGCGGCCACGCTTGCCTGAGCCGGTGCGCCGGCCATGCCGGCGGCGCTATTGCCACCGGCGGACGCCAGTGCACCGGTGAGCGCCTGGGGCGAGGCATGGCCGGCGGCATCGCTGGCGGTGGTCAAGGCCGCGCGTAGCGCCGTGCCGTTCAGGGGCGAGGCAGAAACGCTGATCGCGCCGTCCTGGCTTGTCTGGCTGGCGCTTGCAAGTGCGCTGGCGAGGGCAGCGGTTTCTGCGGGACGACCGGCGAGGGCTGCGGCGTCGCCTGCCTGCCGGGGCTGGCTGTTGCCCTGGGCCAGCAGCGCGTCCACGGACAGGCCGCTGCTCTGCGTCGGCAGCGCTTTATCGCTGCCGCCGGCGGTTTGGGTCATGGCGGCCAGCAGCCCGGCCAGCGGTGCTGCCGGCGAGCCGTCGCCCTCGCTCTGCAGCAGATCGTCCAGCGCCTCGCGCCATTGCGCTGCCTGGCTATCGCTGCCGGCTGACGGGCTGAATTCGGCCAGCAGATCCAGCCGCTGTGCAATATCGTTGAGCTCGGGTGTGTTGCCGGACAAGGCCGGCGCGGCCTGGGGCGTGCCGGGGCTGAGCGTGTCGGCAAGCGTCTGCAGCGCCTGGGCCATTTCAGGGTGTTGACGAATGTGTTCCATCAGCGCCTGTATTTCGCTGCTTTGCCGCTGGGCTTTGCTGAGCCCCAGCGCTTCCAGCTGGCGATCAATGCGCTGGGCGCTAGCGGCGTTGCCCGGGTCGGCAGCCGGACGCGAGCGCTCAAGGTGGCCGGCACCGGACGCCGTTGCCTGGCCCAGCGCCCGGGAAAAGCTGCCGGCCTGTGTGCCTTCTGCGGAGCGGCGTGCGCCCGTTTCGGGCTGCCCCTGCGATGCAGTGTTGGCGAGCAAAGCGTGAAGGTTCATCAGAACTTGCGCGGGATACCCGGTACTTCGAGTGCCGGGAGGAATAGCGCGTCGTGCGCAGCACGACCGGGATTACGCTACCGCCTGTCCCGCTCCTCCCTTGTAGTTGATGGATGGTGTGAGGTGGTAGCCGTAGCCATCACCGCGCTGAATCAGGGTGCAGTATTGGTACGAAATGCCTTGCACTGCCTCTTGCTGGCTTTGGATGTTGAAGCGGCCGGTTTTGCGGACGGCTACACGGCCCGTATGCGTGCCGGCTTTCCTGCCGGCGGGGATGATGGCTTTCACCATGTCGCCGGTCTGAAAACCGTGTACCTGTTTTTGTCGCATCAGGTAGCCTCGAGGGAAACCGTGCCGGGTCAGCCGAGTACGCTGATAGCTGCCGCGCCCGGTGGCCTTGATCGTCAGCGTTGGCACTTGCCATTGGTGCAGGGCGTCCATTGGACCGACGCAAGCGGCATCCAGGGCGTGAGTTTTGGGAATACCGAGGCGCTGGCGGTTGTATTTGGTACGGCCACCCGTGCCGACCGTCACCGGCAAGCCGGTGGCCTTGAGGGCATTAAACAGCGCCCAGCGGGTCGTATTGACTGCACTGGCATCGCGTAGCGGTTGCTTGAGTTGGCGCTGTACGCGCTCAAGCTGCGCGCTTGCCGACAGACCATTGGCCTTGAGGCGCTTCTTCAAGCCCTTGTCGGTGGCGAAAAAGTCCGCCAGCGGCAACGTATCCTTCGCCTGGTTGCAGTTATGACACGACAGAGCCAAATTGCTGATGCGGCTGGAACCGCCCCGGCTGCGTGGTTCAACATGCTCGACTTCCAACGGCGTCTCGGTGGCGCCGCAGTAGGCACATGCCCGCCCCCACTTTTCCAGCAGATACTCCCGCACCTCGTAACCGAGCAGCGTGCCTTGCTGGTACTCGACGCCGCTTATCTCCGGATTGTCGAGCCGCTGGGTATCAAAGCGCACCAGCTCCTTATCCAGCGCGGTGATGGGGGCGAGCTTGCTTAGCCGCTTTACCCACGCCATCACTGTATCGACTTGATGCTGCAGGCTGGGCGGCAACCAACCGGCTTTGCGCGTGCGGTTGTTAAACCGTGGCGCCCGGTAGCGCAGATGGGCCGAACGGCGGCGGCGCCGAAACGCGGCGCGCTGCTCCAGCGCCTTTTTGATCTGGAAGCCGCGATGCAAAAGCTCGAACAGACACAGCACATGGCGCTGCTCACCGTCCGATTCACGCATCAGCGCCAGTCCCGTGGTCTTGCTGCCGGGGTCAATGCCCAGGCGAAGCGGTTGCGTGTCGCCGCCCACCCGATCCCTGAGTCGTATCGTGAACGGGTAGCGTTTATGCACCACGGCGCGACCGCGTTTCAGCAGCAGCCGGGCACGCTTTTCGCTGCACGGCATCAACGGCTGCTTGTGTTTATCCCACACGAAAACCGCCATGGCGATTTCCTCCTGATCAATGCCCTTACGGGCCTTGTGTCGCGGATCGTTCGATCCGTCTCCCCTCGGGAATGTCGATAACCGGCTCCTGCCGACGATACGCTATCAGCAGCGGTCAGAACCTTCGGCGTTTTACCTTGCGCCCGCATGATCCCGACCTTTCAGAGCGCCGAACTGAGGAAGCATTCGGCGGTGAGTCTTGACGACCTGCTATCAACGTAGTGGCCATGTTGCCCGCTCTCCCTGGTCAACCGGGCCTGCTTTCACAAGCCTCTCCCTTCAGGGAGAGGTAGTTGACGGCAATCCCCTTCGCCGTTAATACGATGCTTCCGACAGCCGGCGTGCCGTGCGGCTGTTGACCAGGTCGTCGTTGTGTTTTTGTTCCTGACGGCCTTGGCGCTGCTGCGCCTGGCGCAGGCGGCGCTCCGTCAGGGTGTCGTAGGACGAGAGCGCACGCTGCTGCTGGCGCCACTGCGTCTGGCTTTTCGCCACTCGCTGCTGTTGTTCGTTGAGAGCCTGGCGCGCGCGCTCAAGCGCGGTGTCCAGCGAGGCGAGAAACTGCTGATAATTGTACATGCTGGCAGGGTCGATACCCTCGCGCATGGCCGCCTGAAAGCGCGCGCTGTACTCGGCGCGGTAACGCTTGAGCGCGTCAAGCTGGGCGGTGGTTTGCTGCTCGGCCTGGCGCTCCTGAGCGAGCGTTTGCCCGGCCTGATCCCGGGCCTGCCGGGCCAGGTCGCTGAGCATGTCGAGCTGCGAATGACTCATCCTTGCCCTCCTGCTGAGGCCTGCGTCGGCTGGCCGGTAACGTTGGCCAGCGCCTGTCGCGAGGCGTCTATCGTCGCACATTCCTCAATGTTCTGCTGGAGGAAGCGTTCAAGATCGGGGAAGCGATTGACGGCCTCGTCCAGCTGCGGATCGTGCCCGGGGGTATAGGCGCCGACGCTGATCAGGTCACGGTTGCGCTGGTAGCGTGAAAAAAGCTGCTTGAGTCGCCGCGCTTGGCGCTGCTGGGCTGCATCGGTGATGGCGGTCATCGCACGGCTGATCGAAGCCTCGATATCGATGGCCGGATAGTGCCCAGCTTCAGCCAGGCTGCGCGAGAGCACAATGTGGCCGTCAAGGATGGCCCTGGCCGAGTCGGCAATGGGGTCTTGCTGGTCGTCGCCTTCGGTGAGCACGGTATAAAAGGCGGTGATGGAGCCGCCGCCGTGCTCGGCGTTGCCTGCGCGCTCCACAAGCCCGGGCAGCTTGGCGAATACCGACGGCGGATAGCCTTTGGTGGCCGGCGGCTCGCCGATGGCCAGGGCGATTTCACGCTGGGCCATGGCGTAGCGAGTCAGCGAATCCATGATCAGCAGCACGTCATGGCCGTCGTCGCGGAAGTTTTCTGCAAGCCGGGTGGCGTAGGCCGCCCCCTGCAGGCGCTGCAGCGGCGAGGTATCCGCCGGGGCGGCGACCACGACAGCGCGCCGGCGGCCCTCGGGGCCGAGAATGTTGTCGATAAAATCCTGCACTTCGCGGCCGCGCTCGCCAATGAGCCCGACGACGATGACGTCCGCTCGGGTATAGCGCGCCATCATGCCCAAAAGCACTGACTTGCCGACCCCGGAGCCGGCAAACAGCCCCATGCGCTGGCCGCGGCCGACGCTTAACAGCGCGTTGATGGCGCGGATGCCCACGTCAATCTGGGTGTCGATGGGCGCGCGTGACAGCGGGTTGAGCGGTGGCGTATCGAGGGTGTCGCGGGGCGCTTCGTCCAGCGGCTCAGCGTCATCCAGCGGCGTGCCGTTGCCGTCGATCACGCGGCCCAGCAGGCTTTCGCCCAGCGGGAAACGCCGGGCGCTGTGGCCGCTGTTTTCGCCCAGCGGTGTGACGCGCGCGCCGGGCATAAGCCCGGATATTTCTTCCAGGGGCATGAGGTATAGTTTGTCGCCGGCAAACCCTACCACTTCGGCCTCGGCCTGGCGGCGGCGCTGCCCCGGGCGGTCGTCCATGCCGGGCAGCTCAATGTGACAGGCGCTGCCCACGGCCACCTTCAGCCCGACCACTTCGATCACCATGCCCGTGGCGCGCACCACGCGTCCGCTGATGCGGGTGCGCGGCAGGCGCTCGACCCGCTGCTGGGTGCGGCGCAGCACGGTATGCCAGCGCTGCTGGTGAGGGCAGGAGGTGTGGCTCATGGTGTTACAGTGGCCTCATGCATCGGTGTCGGACGCGCCGGTGGCGCTGTCGCGCGTGCGTTTGCGTGCGTTGATGGCTTGCCAGCGGCTTTCGAAGGTGGCGTCCACTTCGCCCTGTTCGCTGGTGATGCGGCAGTCGCCACGGGCCAGCTGGGCGTCGGGCTGGAGCTTCCAGCCGGCGGCGTCGAGCTCGTCACCCATGTGGTGAGCGACGAGCGCGTGGTCGTCGGGGTGTAGCCACAGCCGCTGCTGGCCTACCAGCGGCGGCTCGGTGTGCAGCAGTGCGCGTACGGTCTCCAGTACCTGCTCGGGCGAGGCGCTTAGCGCGTCGCCGGCCAGGTACTTGCCCGTGGACAGGGCAAGTTCAACCAGCGACTGCGCCACGCTGTCGTCAAGCTGGTCCAGCGCCTGGGTAAAGCGTCGCGCCAGGGGCTCAAGCGGGGCCAGCGTTTCCTTGAGCTGCTTTTCCAGCTCCTGCTGGGCCTGTTGGCGGCCTTCGCTTAGCCCCTGCTCCCGGCCTTCCTCTCGGCCACGCTCAAAGCCGGCTTTATAGCCGTCTTCTTCGGCCTGCTGGCGGAGTTTGGCGTATTCTTCCTGACGTTTTTCGGCTTCGCGCTGGCGCGCCTGTTCGGCGGCCTTGCGCGCTGCGGCCGCGCGGCGCTGCTGCTGGGAGGCGCCGGGCTGGGGGTCTTTGGCGCGCGTGGGCTGCTTGAGCTCGCCCATTTGCCAGCGCTGCCAGCTGCCGTCGCGGTCGAATTCGGCGCCGGGGCGATCAGACATAGGCGTCGTCTCCACCGGCCAGCACTACCTCGCCGGCGTCGGCAAGGCGGCGTACGATCTGCAGAATGGCTTTCTGTTCGGTTTCCACCTGAGAGACGCGGATCGGTCCGCGGGCTTCCATGTCTTCGCGAATCAGATCGGCGGCGCGCTGGGACATGTTGCGCAAAAACTTGTCCACCAGCACGTCTTCGGCGCCTTTGAGTGCGACCACCAGCGAGTTGGTCTCGACCTCTTGAAGCACCATTTGAATGGCGCGGTTGTCCAGGTCGAGCAGGTTTTCGAACAAAAACATTTCGTCGATGATTTTCTGCGCCAGATCTTCGCTGTGGGAGCGCACCGTCTCGATGGCGACTTCTTCCTGGGACGAGTTCATCAGGTTGAGAATTTCGGCGGCGGTGCGTACCCCGCCCATCTTGCTGCGCTTGAGGTTCTGGCCGTCGAGCATGCTGCTGAGTACCTCGGTCAATTCCTGCAGCGCGGCGGGCTGCACGCCGCTGAAGGTGGCAACGCGCAGCACCACGTCGTTGCGCAGCTTCTCGTCGAAAAGCTCCAAAACGTCGGCGGCCTGATGGCGCTCCAGGTGTACCAAAATGGTAGCGATGATCTGGGGGTGCTCGTCGCGGATCAGCTCGGCGACCATCGAGGCTTCCATCAGGTTCAGCGAGTCGATACCGGAGCTTTCGCCGGTGGTTTCGAGAATGTCTTCGATCAGGCTGGTCGCGCGTTCGCTGCCCAGCGCTTTGGTCAGCACCGAGCGAACATGGTCGCTGGAGTTGAGGTTGAGGGCGACAAAATCTTCGGTTTCCTTGTGAAAGGCTTCCAGCACGGCTTTCATATCTTCGTGGGATACCTGCTGGAGACGGGTCATCTCCAGGCTGATTTCCTGTACTTCGTTGGCCCCCATGTAACGAAAGACGTCAGCGGCGCTGTCTTCGTCCAGGGCGAGTAACAAAATGGCGCTCTTGCGGGCGCCGCTCATTGCTTCAACTGCGCTCATTGGGCGTTCATCCAGCTGCGAAGAATCATGGCGACCATGCGCGGATCTTCCTGGGCCATTTCGCGCAGATCGTTGAGGTTGTGTTCGTAAAGCGACGTTTTGCGCTTGCGCTTGGGTTTTTCGTACGAGCCGTCATCGGCCTCGCTGCCTTCGGCGGTGTCTGCGTCGCTGTCATCTTCGCCGACGCTTGTGCTCAGCGTAGCGCCGGGCGCGGATGCCATAGCCGGCGGCTGTGTGTAGCGCTTGATCAGCGGACGCAAAATCAGCAGGTAGAGCAGCAGCACCGCAAGACCGACCAGCAGGTAGCGGCCCAAGCTTGCCAGCAGGGTCAGCACGTCGCGCTGCTGCCACCAGGGCGTTACGGTTTCTTCCTCGACGACGTTGGCGAAGGGCGTGTTCACAACTTCGATGGCATCGCCGCGCACCGGTGTAAAGCCCATGGCCTGGCGTACCAGGCTTTTGATCTGGCTGACTTCTTCGTCGCTTAGAGCGACCTGTTGCCATTCGCCTTCCTCGTTTTGTTCGTCGCGGTAGTCCACCACCACCGCAGCGCTAAGGCGCTGCACCTGGCCCCGACGGTACTGTACGTGCTCAACGTTGCGGTCAACCTCGTAGTTGATGACGTCGTCCTGGTTGAGACGGCTGACCGAGCTGCTGTCCTCGCCTTCGCCCGCCTGGGCGTTGTTTGGCGGATTGTCCTGGCCGTCCTCTGCCGGCTCGTCGGCGGCGTTGATCGGTGAGATGGCCGCGCCCGGGGGCGTATTGCTCAAGGCGCCGGGAACGCCCGATGCCAGTGGGTCGTCGCCGTTAAGCGAGACGCTGAGCTGGCGGCTGCGCACGGCGGCCTGGTTGGGCGGCTGGTTGGGGCCGTAGGTTTCCGAGGTTTGCTCGCGCTGGGAGAAGTCGATCTGGGCGGCCACCTGGGCGCGCACGTTTTCGGCGCCGACAATCGGGGTCAGGATATTTTCGATGCGCTGCTGGTAGGAGCGCTCGACTTCGGCAATGTACTTGAGCTGCGAGCCGTCCAGGTCGCTGTTTTGGCCGGTATCGGCCGACAGCAAACGGCCGTTCTGGTTGACGACCGTGACGTCCTGGGCGGCCAGCTCGGGCACGCTGCTGGACACCATGTGCACCACGGCGCTGACCTGCCCCTGGCCCAGCACGCGGCCGGGCAGCAGCGTGAGTACCACCGAGGCCTTGGCCGGCTCGCGGTCACGGATGAACACCGACGGTTTGGCCATGGAAAGATGAACGCGGACCTCCTTGACCGGGCCCAGCGACTCGATGGAGCGGGCCAGCTCGCCTTCCAGACCGCGCTGGTAGTTGACCTGCTCGGCGAACTGGCTGATGCCGAAGGCTTGATCGTCAAGCAGCTCCAGCCCTACGTTGCCTCCCTGCGGCAGGCCCTGTTCGGCGAGCTGCAGGCGCAGGGTGTGTACTTTTTCGCCGGGCACCATCAGCGCCTGGCCGCCGTTGCTGAAGCGATAGGGCACGCCGCGACTGTCAAGCTCGGTAATGATGCGTCCGCCGTCGGCCTGATCGAGGTTGTTATACAGCACCCGGTAGTCGGGACTGCTGGCCCACATCAAAAGGGCCGCGACAACGGCAATGCTGGCCGCCCCGGCAATGAGCAGGGCAACCAGCGGGTTGCTGCGCAGCTGCTGTGTGATGCGCCCGGTCATTGACGCGGCGCTGTCGCTGCGGTTTGCGCCGCTTTGCGAGGCAGCGCTTGTGTTTTGACGGCCTGCCGTTGCACCGGTTTCGCTCATCCCACCCTCCGGGTAAGCAGACAAAACCGGCGATGGTCAAGGCGCATCACCGAAGAAAGCATAGGCTGTTATCCGTCAATCGCGATGGTCCGCAGGCGGGTGGACTCAGCGCATGAGTGCCACCGGTATAGCAGGCGGAGGCGTGATGAGCGCTATTATCCGGTGATCGACCTGCCCTGAAGGTAGGAAAAGCCCGGAGTTTTATACGCATTTGTTCGCATAAGGCTCATCGCGCCGATGGTAATGTTATGCCATTATTTCATTTTTTAGCGTTAAAGGCATGCCCATGACAACGCCCGCAATTCAATCCGCGCTACAGCAGATGCAAAGTTTGGCGAGTCAGGCCGGCCAGCGCCCTGAAACAGTCACCCAGCCCGGGGCCGCTGAGCAGCCGGGCAGCTTTGGCGGTGAGCTTGCAGCGTCGCTACAGCGTATTAACGACCTGCAGCAGACGGCGGCAAGCCAGGCCGAGGCGTTTCAACGCGGCGATTCCAACCTGGCGCTCAACGATGTCATGGTTGACATGCAAAAGGCCGGCGTCGCCTTTGAGATGGGGCTTCAGGTGCGCAACCGAATGGTATCGGCCTATCGCGACGTAATGAACATGCAGGTCTAGTACTACAGTCGTAACTGAATAAGCTACAATGCATGTGGTTGATATGGAAGCGATCACAGGGTGAAGGATGCAAGAACTGGATCTCTCTGTCTCAGCATTGTTGGATGACCTGGCAGATCGGTTAGGCCCGCTCTTTCCGCGTTCGGAAACGCGCGATCGCGCACTACGCTACCTCCAGGGTCTGCTTAGTCAGTGCGAACGTAAGAATAGCTGGCATCTTGCCGAGTGGCTCGGGGATGCCACCCCAGATGGGGTGCAGTACCTGTTGGATCGTGCCCGCTGGGATGCGGACGCAGCACGCGATATTCTCCGCCAATGGGTCATCGATACGCTGGGCTCGCCTGAGGGTGTCCTGGTCCTGGACGAGACCGGCTTTATCAAGAAAGGTCAGCACTCGGCCGGCGTGCAACGCCAGTACAGTGGCACCGCCGGCCGTATCGAAAATAGTCAGATCGGGGTCTTTCTTCTCTACGCTAGCCCGGCAGGGCATGCCTTCCTGGATCGCGCCCTGTACTTGCCCAAATCCTGGACACAGGACCGCGAGCGTTGTCGGCGTGCGGGCATCCCTGATGACGTCGAATTTGCCAGCAAACCCGAGCTCGCTCGCCGGATGCTGGAGCGCGCGATGGATCAGGACATACCGGCCGCCTGGGTGACGGGGGATAGCGTCTATGGCGGTAACCGCAGCCTGCGTCTGTGGCTGGAGGATCGCTCACAACCCTTTGTTTTAGAAGTGGCTTGCAACGAACCCTTGTGGTGGAAGAGTTTCCAGTACACGCGAGCCGACGAGATCGCGGCGGCACTGCCGGATGACGCATGGCAGACCCTATCCGCTGGCTCAGGCAGCAAGGGCGAACGCAGGTACGACTGGGCGTTGACGCCGCTGACAAGGCTGCAGCCTACGGAAGAGGCACGCCGCTGGGGCCATTATCTTCTGATCCGACGTAGCCTCTCGACACCGGATGAGTTGGCCTATTATGTGGTCCACGCGCCCAGGGACTGGGTATCGATAGAGACGCTGGTTCGAGTCGCGGGTCAGCGCTGGAAAATCGAGCAGGGTTTTCAGACGGCCAAGGGGGAATGCGGTCTGGATGAGTATGAGGTGAGGCGCTGGGCCAGTTGGCATCGCCACATTACTTTGTCGCTGCTCGCCCACGCCTTGCTGGTGGCGATACGGCAAGCGAGTCACCAGCAAAAAAAACTCGTACCGACAGGATTCAGTTGACACTCTCCGAGCTCAGGCGACTAATCGGGAGATGTCTATGGCAAGGACAACAGGCCCTGTCCCATGTGCTTCATTGGTCGGACTGGCGACGAAAGCACCAGTACCGGGCTTGGCAGTGCCACTGTCGGCAGCAGCAAGCCCGGATGGCAATGCATGAACGATCACGGCTGTAGTTACGACTGTAGTACTAGGCCCGGCGCCAAGCAGACTGTATGCCATTACCGGGTGCTGTGCTAGCCGCGCAGCGCCCTCTTTTGTGTACGGCGGTGTACGTAGCGGTGTACGGCTCTGCGCGCATGTACGCACAGCTTTGTACATGGCCTGCGTGCTGTATGACCGGCTATGCCCGGGAAGAGACGAGATTGCCCTGCCGCTCGTTCAGCCGTTCGGCGATACGCAGCACCTCTTCTGCCGGAATCTGGCGGATGAGCTCGCCTGATTCGCGATCGATCACGCGGGTGACAACGCGCTCGTCGCTCAGGTCGAACTCCAGGCCGTGCTGGCGCATAACGCTGTTGATGCGCTGCACGGGGTCGACCAGATCGGCGCTGCTGAGCGGCTGAGGTGCGGGGGGATGCGGGTGTGCGAAAGGTGCGCTATCCGCCGGTGGCAGCGCGCTCAATGCGCCTTTCAGGCGCTGTCGCGGGGCGGTGTCGTGAAGCGTTGGCGGTGAAGGCGTGCTTGACGCATCAATCCAGGGAGAATGCATGAGTCCTTCCTCTTGGCAGTGGCGCTGCAACGCTGCGTGTGTGGCCGTTTGATCGTCGCCGCGCCGTTTTTTCCTGTCTGGCAACCTGTAGCGTATCGGCAATGCCGCTAAAAAGCTTTAGTATAAAACGTTTTGTTTGACAAGATCGGGCGGTTTGCTTTAAGGCGCGCACAGGAGCAGGGCAATAATGGACGTGCAGAACACAGAGTACGAAACGGTAGGCGTGGCGAGAGAAATTGCACAGCTGCTTGAGGCGCTTATTGAAAGCGGCGGCACATCGCTGTGCCTTGCTGACGCCACCGCCGGGCCTGAGCCGATTGTGCTGCGAGAGCAGCATCCCGGGGAGGTGCTGGTCATGGACCTGTCGTCGGTTGAGCACTGGCTGCCCCGGCTGCAGGCAGGAGAGGCGTTTTACCTGCGTGGCCAGGTCCGGGGGCAGGTGGTACGCACGCCGCGGCTGGTACTAACCGAGGTCCGGTACGTGGGCGGGCGCTATCTATGCTGCAGCGACTATCCCACATCGCTTGGCGTGCTGCAGCGCCGTGAAGCGTTTCGCGCCGAGCTGCGCATGGGCATGAAAGTGACCGTGACGCTTCAGGGCGTCAATCACGCCGCCGTACAGGGCGATCTGCGCGATCTGTCCCAGAGCGGCTGCCAGCTGGAGCTGCCGCTAACGGCGAGCGGCATTCTTGCCGAGGCCCAGGACAGCCCGCTTGAGCTGACAATGACATTTCCGGACGGCACGCGTTTCGCCATTCATGGCGAAGTGCGACACCAGAAAACCGATCCCGATCAGCAGCTGCTGCGCGTCGGGCTGTGTTTTACGCAGTGCAGCGCCGAGCAAGAGCGCCAGATATGGTATTTCGTGTGTGAAATCGAGCGGGAATCCGCTCGCTATAGCAAGGAGGGCCAGGACGAGCGTCAGCCGTCGCCGCTGTTTGAAGCGCAAAAGCGCTCGGCGGAGGCGCATATCGGGCGGCGGCAGTTTGTCCACTATGCCACGCCCGTTGCCCGACGCCTGGCCAAGGTGGCCGCGTTTCTGGACGCGCAGATGCTGCTGCTGCAAAGCGGCAGCAACGTGGATTCCCGCCAGCTTTCCTACTACGCCGATCGCTTGCTGCGCCTTCACGAAGAAGACCGCGAGGCGCTGCTGTTCGCCACGCGCTGCATGACCCGTGAACCGCTGCTGGTGCGCCACAGCCTGGCGGTGGCGGTGCAGCTGTTGGATCTGGTCGGGGGCAGCATGCCGCCCGAGGTGCGCAAGGCCGTTGCGGCAAGCGCCATGGTGCACGATCTGGGCAAGGCGCTGGTGCCGCAGGTGCTGTTCCAGGCGGACCGCTTTGACGACTCGCACCGCCGCGCCTTGCAAGAGCACGTGCCGCTGATTATAGAGCGGCTGCGCGGCTGCCAGTGGCTTTCGGCAAGCGTCGCCCGGGCGATGATCGGCGGTATCAACGAGCGCATGGACGGCAGCGGCTATCCTGAAGGCGTGACCGGTGAGCAGCTCGGTGAGCTTGCGCGTGCCGCCGCCGTGGTGGATGTGGTCGAAGCCATGCGCCGTGATCGTGCTGATCGCCCGGCGCGTACCGTCCAGCAGGTCTATCGCCACCTGCTGCGCCAGCCGGCCCAGTTTGATCCGCGCTGGATCAAGCGTTACGTCGCCCACTTCAAGGTTCTGCCGGTGGGCTCGCTGGTGCGTTTTTCCAGCGAGCAGCTGGCCTGGGTGCTGCGCGTTGACGACCAGGGCAACCCGCTGGAAGTGCAGATAACTTCACACCCTGAGCCGCCCACAGCCAAAAATCTGCAAGAGCAGGTGCGCCAAAATCTGACAGAGCGGCTGGGCAAGCCGGTAAGCGAGGTGGCGGTATCAACCTGAAGGGCGAAAAGCGGCCAGGCGACTAAAGTCACGGCGCCGGCCGCCGATATTTTTTTTGCCGGCACGGCAATCTGCCGGCATCCGTATCGCCGCTGCACGCACGGGTGGCGAGTTGAACACAGAAGAGGCTACGTTTATGACTTATTCTCGCGGAGCGGCCGCCTACGGTAAGGGAGCCGATGCCTATGCGCGGGTCGGCGTGGAAAGCGGTGTGATGTCGGCAAGCCCGCACCAGCTGATTGTCATGCTGTTTGACGGTGCCCGCGCCTCGATTCGTGCGGCGCGTATTCACATGCAGTCGGGTAACGTTGTGGAAAAGGGCAAGTCCATTTCCAAGGCGCTGGACATCGTCAATAACGGGTTGATGGCAGCACTCGATCAAGAAAAGGGCGGTGAAATTGCCGAGCGGCTGGGAACGCTCTATGACTACATCGCCCGGCTGCTGCTGCAGGCCAACTTGCGCAATGACCAGGAAAGCCTGGACAGCGCGGAAAGCTTGCTGGATGAAATTGCGTCTGCGTGGCGTGACATCGGCCAGTCGCAGAGTGCATGAGGTTTCCATGAGCGCGCCGACTCATCCCCCGCGTGCCACCGCCCAGCAGGCGCTGCTGGACGCTTATGCAGCGCTTCTGGAAAGCGCCGCGCACATGCACGAGCTGGCCAGCGTCGGGCACTGGGCTGAACTGATCGATCAGCGCACCCATTACCTGATGCTTGTGGACAAGCTGCGTGATCTGGAAGCTACCGTGGCGCTGGACCCAAAGCACCAGGAGCGCAAGGCCGAGCTGCTGGAGCGTATACTGGACTACGACGCGCACACGCGCCGCCAGCTGGTCGCAAGGCGCGATGAACTTGGCCGCTTGATTGCCGTGTCGCAAAAAGAGCGGCGTCTGCATCGCGCGTACGGCCCGCAGCAGGGCAAAACCGATGCGTTTTACACACATCGTGAAGAAGACGACGCACCGAGGCCTCGGTGAGCACCATCACGCCGCTGATCGACACCCTCTTGCACCAGGTGCTGGGCAAAGGAGGCACGCCGGGACCCAAGGAGCTCAACCCGCCTGTACGGCCGGTTGATGCGGGGGAAGGGCCCGGCGCGCTGCGCAGCGACTCGCGCCTGGACGCCCGTGCCGATCCGCGCATCGGTAACGCCGGGCGGCTGCCGGCAGCGCCGGGTAGCGAGCGTGGCGCCGCACTTCCGTCGGGTACGCCCGGTTCCACGCAAACGCACTTCAGCCCCGCGGCGCGCAGCCTTGCCGATGTATTGATGCGCTTTCCCGCGCCGCCTTCTGCGCTGCGCCCCCAGGCGCCGCTTATGTCAGAAACCGAGGCTGCCTCCCCCCAGGTGCTGGCCCAGCGCCTGGAGGCCAGCGTGCGCGATAGCGGACTGTTTTACGAAGCCCATGTCAAACGCTGGTTTCAAGGTGATATGTCGCGCCAGCAGCTGCTGCGCGAGCCGCAGATGCAGCTCGGCGTGCGCGCGTTACCGGAGGCCACCGGCAGCCGGGCGCTGGCCGGCGCGGGTGCTGCCGTGATGCGTAATCCTGTGGCAGCCCAGCCGCCGCTGCTGTCGCTGCCGACCCCGGTGCCTTTTGCGCTGCCGGCCCAGGCCTCGACTACCCCCCAGGGCACGACCGGCAGCGCCGGTTTCATCACGCCGGGAAGTGTGCTGCTGCCAAGCTCGGCAACGGCCCATCAGGTTGCGGGTGCTGCGGCCGGGGCAGAAGGCGCTGACGTAGAAATAAACAGCACGCGCGATACGCAGGCCGCTGCGCATAGATCCCGAGATGTGGTACACGAAAGCCTTCAAGGGCTGGTGCGTCAGCAGTTGGAAATGCTGGTTACGCCGACCATTCGCTGGGAAGGTGACGTATGGGCCGGCATTTTCATGGCGCTGGCGATCACCGTGCCCGAGCGTCAGGCAAAGCAGGAAGAGCAAGGTGAAGAAGACAGCGGGGGCGGGGCTTCGTCACAGGAAAACTGGCAGACCGACCTTCGCCTGGAAGTGCCTGATCTGGGCGCGTTTGACGTGTCTTTGCGGCTGTATCGGCAAACGCTGAACGTGGATTTATCCACCGCTAGCCGGCATGTGCATGAGCGGCTGGAGCAGGGGCTGGGGCAGCTGGAAGCGCGGCTGTCTGCGCTGGCGCTGAAGCAGGTTAACGTGCAGGCGCGCTATTTGAGCGAGGATAGCGATGAGTGAAGAGCAGCGCCGCCGAGCCGTTGCGTTAGCGTATCAGGGCCAGGACAACGCGCCGCGCGTGGTGGCCAAGGGCTATGGCGAGCTTGCCGAGCGCATTATGTCTGAAGCCCAGCGTCAGGGCATTTATGTCCACGATGCCCCGGAGATCGTTGCCCTGTTGATGCAGCTCAATATCGACGAGGAGATACCCGCTAGCCTGTATCAGGTGATCGCAGAGCTTTTGGTCTGGGTTTTTGAGCTTTCCGGGGAGGATATTACGCCGTTACGTTGACACTCGGCGCCTCATACTTGCATTGTAGGCACTGTTTAAAAATGTAATGTGCAAAAAAGCGCAAAAAAACAACGCCAATATTTGCGCTAAACCGAAAGCGATGCCATGAGTCAAACGAGCTTTATTGATGAAATACAGGAAATGAACCTGGCCTATTTGCTGCTGGCACAGCGGCTGCTGGGAGAGGATCGTGAAGCCGGCATGTTCCGCTTGAAGGTAGACGCAGAGACGGCCGACCTGCTGCTTTCCCTCAACGCGCGCCAGCTCACGCAGCTGTCGCGCAGCAACCAGCTGCTGTGTCATTTTGCCAGCATTAGCGCCCAGCGCCTGCAACAGGTAACCCAGGATCCGCGCGATCAGGGATTATCCGGGCTGCATGCGGCGCTGCTGCTCGCCGATACCCCGTTTGAACGCCCGGATGAAAGGGCGCGTCGGTGAGCCAGAAAAGCCTGATGGATGAAATGCACCAGGTACAGCTGGCGATTGAGCTTATCGAGCTGGGCGCGCGGCTTCAGGTGCTTGAAACCGAAACCGAACTTAGCCGCACCCGACTGATCCGGCTGTACAAGGAAGTCCGCGGCACTTCGCCGCCCAAGGGGATGCTGCCTTTTTCCGCCGACTGGTTTATTACCTGGCTGCCCAATATCCACTCGTCGCTTTTTTATACGATGTATGTAAGCTTTATGGAGCAGACGTGCTGCGAGCGAATTGAAGCCTTTGTCAAAGCATATCGGCTCTACGACGAGCAAATGCAGCTGGAAAATGCCGAGCCGGTGCTGGGGCTCACCCGAGCATGGACGCTGGTGCGCTTTTTTGAAAGCGATATCCTGCAGCTGTCGACCTGCACACGCTGCGCCGGGCGCTTTGTCAGCCATGCGCATACCCCCACCCAAGACTACGTGTGCGGCATCTGCCAGCCGCCGTCTCGGGCCGGCAAGACGCGCAGGACCAAGGCAGAAAAAAACGCCGCCCGCCAGGATCAATCACTCAACAACGGTGCGGTACGGCCGACGCGATAAGATAGCCCGGCCCCACGCATAGCGCCGGCCGATGTGCGTCGCAGCGCCCGTTTACGATAAAGGCCAAAGGACTCCGCCCGTGATTCTGTTGCTAGGTTATTTCGTGGTAATGCTGTCGGTGTTTGGTGGCTATGTGCTTGCCGGCGGCAGCCTGGGGCCTATCTACCAGCCTCTGGAGCTTTTGATCATCGGCGGGGCCGGCGTAGGGGCTTTCATTGCGTCCAACAACGGCAAGGCCATCAAGGCCACGCTCAAGATTTTCCCCAAGCTGCGTCGCACCAAAAAGTACAACCGGGCCTTGTACATGGAGCTGATGGCGCTGCAGTTCAAACTGCTGTCGAAAATTCGCCGAGAAGGTATGCTGGGCATCGAGCGGGATATCGACAATCCCGAAGAAAGTGCGCTGTTCCAGGAGCACCCGGCGCTTTTGGCCGACTCGCACATTCTGAATTTTTTAACGGACTACCTGCGCCTGATGGTCAGCGGCGGCATGGAGCCCATGGAAATCGACGAGCTGATGCTCCACGAAATCGAAGGCTTCGAGCAGGAGGCGCACATTCCGATCGATGCCATTCACAAGGTGGGCGATGCCATGCCGGCGTTTGGCATCGTGGCGGCGGTGATGGGGGTGGTCAAGGCCTTGACCTATGCCGATGCCAGCGCCTCGCAAATGGGAGAAATGATTGCCCATGCCCTGGTGGGCACCTTTTTGGGTATTTTATTGGGCTACGGCTTTATCATGCCGGCCGCCAGCCACTTGGATCGTCAGGCCAAGGAAGCGGAAAAAATGCTGCAGTGCATCCGCGTGACGCTGCTGGCCAGCCTGCACGGCTACGCCCCGCAGATCGCCATTGAGTTCGGGCGTAAAGCGCTGCACATTGCAGAGCGGCCGACGTTTTCTGAGCTGGAAGACTATGTGCGCGAAGCCAAGAAAGCAGGCGGTGCATGAGCCAAGGGGAACAGCGGCGCCCGATTGTCATCCGGCGCAAGAAGGTGGTGCAGGGCCACCACGGCGGCGCCTGGAAGATCGCGCTGGCAGATTTCATGACCGCGCTGATGGCCTTGTTTCTGGTGATGTGGATACTGAGCACGGCAAGCAAAGAGCAGCGCCAGGGGGTTGCCGAATATTTCAGCACGCCGCTGGTTACCGCGATTACCGGTGGGGAGGGGTCGGGAAGCACCAGCCCGATTCCCGGCGGTGGGCCGGATCCCACCTACAGCGAAGGCGAGCGCGCGCGCATTGACAGCCTGCAGCGTTCGCGCCCAAGCGTTGAGGAAAGGCGTTTTTTTCGCAACGTGCAAGAGCGTATCGAGCGGGCAATCGCCGAGGACGAAGAGCTGCGTCAGATGCGCGACCAGATGCACTTTGATCTGACCCGTGAAGGCTTGCGTATTCAGCTTTTTGATACCGAGCAGCGGCCCATGTTCAAACTCGGCAGCGATCAGGTCGAGCCGTATATGCGCAATCTGCTGCGTACGATCGCGCCGCTGCTCAACGAGCTGCCCAATGATTTAAGCATCAGCGGCCATACTGACAGCGTCGCCTACGCCGGTAACTTCCGAGGCTACAGCAACTGGGAGCTGTCCAGCGAACGCGCCAACGCCTCACGGCGCGAACTGATTGCCGGCGGGCTGGACCCGGCTCAGCTGTTGCGCGTATCCGGCTTTGCCGATCGGGTCGTTTTACCGGATACCCAGCCCGATGATCCGGCCAATCGCCGGATCGAGCTTTTGGTCTTGCTGCCGGAGATTGCCCGGGCGATTCGTCGGCCGAACGTCATGACCGAGATGCCCTCACCGCTGCCGGGCAAAAAAACCGTAGCGCCAGCGGTAGAAAGCGAAACAGGTGTAGAGATCAACGTCCCGGCGGGCGTGATAGACGCCGTAGCAAAATAGACGCCGCAGCAAAGTAAGGCGGGTGCAGCGCACTTCAAGGTATACAACGACGAGCTGGCAAGGTGGGACGGCATGGATATAACCGATTTTTTCGATACGTTTTTTGAAGAGGCCGAAGAGCTGCTCGCCGACATGGAGCAGCACCTTTTGGCCCTGGATGTGGATAATCCGGACGGTGAGCAGCTCAACGCCATTTTTCGTGCCGCCCACTCGATCAAGGGCGGCGCGGGCACTTTTGGTTTTAGCGTGCTGCAAAAAACCACGCATATCTTCGAAAACCTGCTTGATCACGCGCGCCAAGGTGAGCTTGCGCTGCGTACCGACCTCGTTGATACGTTTTTAGAGGCCAAAGACATCATGCACGACCAGCTAAATGCCTATCGCAACGAGGAAGAGCCCGATCGCGAAACCTTTGAGCGCATCTGCCAGGCCTTGCAGCAAATTGCCCTGGAAGAAATGGGCAAAGAGCTTGAGGCCGCCGGCGCGCCCGCAGCGGCTGCGCCATCCGAGCCCGCGCCAGAGACGGCACCTGAAAAAGATACCGCTAACGCCTCGCCCGCCGACGACGAGAGCGAAGCCACGCTTAGCGTTGTGCTGCTGGGCGTAGACGAGAAAAATCGCGCGCTGCTGGTCGAAGAGCTAGCACAGCTGGGAACGGTGCTTGAACAGGCAGGCGATGATGCTCGCTACGAGGTGACGATCAGCACAACGACTGCGGCCGACGATATCGAAGCGGTCATGTGCTTTATCGTTGAGCCCGAACAGGTAGACATCACGCCCGCGGCGAGCTCTGCCTCAGCAGAGCAGGCGCTGCGCGTGCTGCTGCTGGGCGTTGACGAAAAAGACCGTGCGCTGCTGGTCGAAGAGCTGAATCAGTTGGGCACAATCGTGGAGCAGTCCGGAGACGAGGCGCGCTACGAGATCATTCTCCGCGGTTCGACCAGCGCAGACGATATCGAAGCGGTCATGTGCTTTATTGTTGAGCCGGGCCAAATCGATATAGCGCCCGCAGCGGACGATGAGCCGGAAAAAACCGCTGAGCCGGCCGTCGCCGCAGCGCCTGCCGCCCCGCAGGCGCCCGAGCAGCAGGCGGATACCCCGGCACAGCCGGAAAGCGCCGCGGCAGATACGCCCAAGGCGCCGCCGAAGCCCAAACCCAAACCCAAGCCCAAGTCCAAGCCGAAAAAGAAAAAGGCCGGCGCCGAGTCGTCCTCTATCCGCGTATCGGTGGACAAGGTCGACCAGATTATTAACCTGGTCGGCGAGCTGATTATCACCCAGTCGATGCTGGATCAGACGGTCAGCGATCTGGATGCTCAGGCCAACGATAACGGTGCACTGCAAAACGGCATGAACCTTTTGCAGCGCAATGCCCGCGATCTGCAGGAAGCGGTCATGTCGATCCGCATGATTCCCATGGAATTTGTCTTCAGCCGCTTTCCCCGAGTGGTGCGCGATACCGCCGGTAAGCTGGAAAAAGACATCGAACTGGTGACCGAAGGCAAGTCCACCGAGCTTGATAAAAGCCTGGTAGAGCGTATCACCGACCCGCTTACCCACCTGGTGCGCAACAGCCTCGATCACGGCATCGAAATGCCCGACGAACGCGAAGCGGCCGGCAAGCCGCGTACCGGCA
Source organism: Halomonas cibimaris (assembly GCF_055379665.1). Taxonomy (NCBI): domain Bacteria; kingdom Pseudomonadati; phylum Pseudomonadota; class Gammaproteobacteria; order Oceanospirillales; family Halomonadaceae; genus Halomonas; species Halomonas cibimaris. Next base: position 722,096 of record NZ_AP043828.1, on the reverse strand, counting down.
GGCTAACGCTGGCGGCGCGGCATCAAGGGGGCAATATCCTGATTGAGGTCAAGGATGACGGTGCCGGCATGGATCGCGAGCGGCTGTTGGCCAAGGCCCGGGAAAACGGCCTCAACGTGTCCGATACCATGTCCGATGAAGACGTCTGGCAGCTGATCTTCGCCCCGGGTTTTTCCACGGCCAGCGAAGTGACCGACGTTTCCGGCCGCGGCGTGGGCATGGACGTGGTCAAGCGTAATATCCAGGGCATGGGCGGCCGTGTGGAAATTCAGTCGAAAAAGGGCGAAGGTACCAACACGCGTATCGTGCTGCCGCTGACCCTGGCGATTCTCGACGGCATGTCGATCAAGGTGGGCAGCGAAACGTTTATTCTCTCGCTTTCCGCCGTGCTGGAATCGCTGCAGCCGGCCCGGGAGGATATGTACGCCATGGCCGGCGACGACGTCGTGCTCAAGGTCCGCGACGAGTACCTGCCGGTGATCGCCATTCACGAAGTGCTTGACGTCAAGGATGCCATTACCGATCCGACCAAGAGCATTGCGGTGATCGTTCAGGGGGAAGGGCGGCGCTATGCCATGCTGGTCGACGAGCTGGTTGGCCAGCAGCAGGTGGTGGTCAAAAACCTGGAAGACAACTATCGCAAGGTTCAGGGCGTGTCCGCCGCGACGATTCTGGGTGACGGCAGCGTTGCCCTGATTCTTGACATTACCGGCCTGCATCGCCTGAGCCGCAAGCAGAAAGAAGCCGGCCGACATACCGGCGATTCCCCCACGGTCCTGTCCAAAAAGGAGGCTGAGCCGTCATGAGCCAAGCCAACAACGATGCGGTGCTCGCCGCTGCCGAAGCGGAAAACCGCGAGTTTCTGGTGTTTTCTTTGGGCGATGAAGAATATGCCATTGATATTCTCAAGGTGCAGGAAATTCGCGGCTATGAAAACGTCACCCGGATTGCCAACGCCCCGGACTTTATCAAGGGCGTGACCAACCTGCGCGGGGTCATCGTGCCCATTGTCGATCTGCGCATCAAATTCCGTCTGGAAAACGTCGAGTATGGCGGCCAGACCGTGGTGATCGTGGTCAACGTGGCCGATCGTATTGTCGGCATCGTGGTTGACAGCGTGTCTGATGTGATGACGCTGACCCCGGAGCAGATCAAGCCGGCGCCGGAATTCGGCGTGACGCTGTCCTCGGATTTCCTCAACGGCCTTGGCAGCCTTGACGATCGCATGCTGGTACTGGTGGATATCGACAAGCTGCTCACCAGCGAGGAAATGGCCCTGGTCGACAGCACCCAGGAATCGTAGCGTTGCCGATTCGGCACGCAAGCGCCGAAAAACAGGCGCCTGTCAGGCTAAAGGAGTCGTTTTGAGTGAATTTGCTGCCGGCACGGATACCGGTGTTAAGCGCAGCGGCGACTACGCCGCGCGCGATCTTATTCTCACCGATGCCGACTTTCGCTGCATTTGCGAGCTGATCTATCAGCGTGCCGGCATTGTGCTGGCAGAACACAAGCGCGAAATGGTCTACAGCCGTTTGGCCAAACGGCTGCGCCACCACGGCTTGACGCGTTTTAGCGACTATCTGGCGCGGCTCAAGCAGCAGCCGGAGGCGCGCGAGTGGCAGGCTTTTACCAACGCGCTGACCACAAACCTGACGGCCTTTTTTCGCGAGGCGCACCATTTTCCGCTGCTGGCCGAGCACGTACGCCAGGTGCGCGGGCCGGTCAAGATATGGTGCGCTGCCGCCTCCACCGGCGAGGAGCCTTATTCGCTGGCCATGACGCTGCAGGAAACCCTGGGCGCACAGGCCAGCCAGTCCCGCATTGTGGCCACCGACATCGATACCGATGCGCTCAAGCGAGCCCAGGCGGGGGTGTATCCGCTGGAGCAGGTGCGCAAGCTTGACCAGGCGCGCATGAAGCGCTTTTTCCAGCGCGGCACGGGGCGCCATGCCGGTTTTGCCCGGGTGCGCTCGGAGCTTTGCGCGATGGTGGAGTTCATGCCGTTGAATTTGCTGGCGCCGCGCTGGCCGCTGGACGGGCCTTTCGATGCCATTTTCTGTCGCAATATCATGATTTATTTCGACAAACAGACCCAGGCGGATATTCTTCGGCGCTTTGCGCCGCTGCTCAAGCCGGACGGGCTATTGTTTGCCGGCCATTCCGAAAACTTTTCCTACATCAGCCCCGAGTTCAAGCTGCGCGGGCAAACCGTTTATACCCTGGCAAAGTAGCATGAGATCGCCAGCAGGACGCGCTGGTGCGTCCGTCGTCCAGGTCACAGGAGGCGTGCCTTGAGCACAAAGAAAATAAAAGTCATCTGCGTTGACGACTCGGCGTTGATTCGGGATCTGCTCACCGAAATTATCAATGCCCAGCCGGACATGGAGGTGGTTGCCGTGGCGCCGCACCCGCTGGTGGCGCGCGATTTGATCAAGCAGCACAATCCCGACGTCATCACGCTGGACGTGGAAATGCCGCGCATGGACGGGTTGGATTTTCTCGAACGACTGATGCGCCTGCGGCCCATGCCGGTACTGATGGTGTCGTCGTTGACCCAGTCCGGCTCGGAAATCACCCTGAAAGCGCTGGAGCTTGGCGCGCTGGATTTCGTCGCCAAGCCCGGCCTGGGGATTCGCAGCGGCATGATGGAATATGCCGCCGAGATCGCCGAGAAGCTGCGCGCCGCGGCGCGCTCGCGGCCGCGCCAGGCACGCCACAAAAACACGCCGCCGAGAAAAGAGCTGAGTGCGCCGATGGTATCCAGCGAAAAACTGATCATCATCGGTGCTTCCACCGGCGGCACCGAAGCCATTCGGGCGGTGCTTGAACCCTTGCCGGCCAACGCGCCGGCAATTTTGATCACCCAGCACATGCCCGGCGGGTTTACCCGCTCGTTTGCCGAACGGCTCAACCGCCTGTGCCGGGTTACCGTCAAGGAGGCCACGGACGGCGAGCGGGTGCTGCCGGGTCATGCCTATATTGCCCCCGGTGATCAGCACCTGAAACTGGCGCGCAGCGGGGCGAACTATGTTGCCCGGCTTGATAGCGGCCCGCCGGTCAATCGGCATCGTCCATCGGTGGATGTGCTGTTTCGCTCGGCCGCCCAGCAGGCGGGAAAAAATGCGATCGGCGTGATTCTCACCGGCATGGGCAAAGACGGGGCTCAGGGACTGTTGGAAATGCGCCAGGCCGGTGCAGCGACGCTTGCGCAAAACGAAGCCTCCTGCGTGGTCTTTGGCATGCCGCGCGAAGCGATGGCCGCCGGCGCGGCCCAGGAGGTGCTGGCACTCGATGACATTCCCGGGCGCATGCTGTCGCTGGTCGCGGCCTCCGGCCATGCGCAGCGCGTCTAATCTGCCGCCAAGGAGAGCCTCATGGGTACGCTGCTACGCCGATTCCGTATTAGCCAAGTCATTAACGGGGTGATGCTGTGCTCCCTTGCGCTTGTGCTGCTTACAGCGGCTCTTGGCTGGATGGCAAGCCAGTCGGCCAACGATAGCCTGCTGGCGCTGAAAAGCTTTAACGCCGAACACGTAGAAGTTGTAAACCGCACAGGTGAGCAGATCGCCCGGGCCCGCGAGGTGCTGGCAAGCGGTGCCCCCTCGAACGCCGAGAGGGACGGGGCGCTGCGCCGGCTCGACGATGCCTCGCAGCAGCTTGCGGCGATCACCGGCGGCCGCGGAGCCAAAGTGGTGAGCGACTACCGGCAAAGGCGCGCCGACTTTGCCGTGGCAGGCATTGCCGTGCTTGCGCTGTCTTCGCTGCTGACGCTGCTTTTGTACCTGGGCATTCGCAAGGTGCTGGTTGTTCCCCTGCGCGAAGCCGTTGCCCGGCTGGAAGCCATCGCCCGGGCGGATCTGAGCGAAGACATCAAAGTGGACAGCCGCAACGAAATCGGCCAGCTCTTTGCTACCATGCGCCAGATGCAGACAAGTCTGGTCGGCATCGTGGGCAACGTTCGCGAGGGCAGCGGCAACATTCACGCCCGCTCCCAGGACATTGCCGGGGGCAACGCCGATCTGTCCTCGCGTACCGAAGAGCAGGCGGCCTCGCTGCAGCAGACCGCCTCAAGCATGGAAGAGCTGACGGCGACGGTGCGCCAGAACGCAGAAAACGCGCGCCAAGCCAACGGTTTGGCCCAGGAAGCGGCGCAAACCGCTGAACGCGGCGGTGCGGTGGTCGACGAAGTGGTCAAGACCATGCACGGCATCTCCCAAAGTTCTCGGCAGGTGGCCGATATTACCGGGCTGATCGACTCCATTGCCTTTCAAACCAACATTCTTGCGCTTAACGCCTCGGTCGAGGCCGCCCGTGCCGGCGAGCAAGGGCGCGGCTTTGCCGTCGTTGCCGCGGAAGTGCGCAACCTGGCAAGCCGCAGCGCCGATGCCGCAAGCGAAATCAAGACCTTGATTGACGCCTCGGTGACCCAGATAAATGAAGGGTCGACGCAGGTCGAACAGGCCGGCTCGACCATGGCCGATACGCTCACCTCGGTGCGCCGGGTAACCGACATCATGGATGAAATCTCCGCCGCCTCCCAGGAGCAAAGCGACGGTATCGAGCAGGTAAGCCAGGCCGTGGGGCAGATGGATCAGGTGACCCAGCAAAACGCCACGCTCGTCCAGCAGGCCTCCACCGCCGCCGAGGCGCTCAAGGAACAGGCCGGCCAGCTGCAAGACACCGTTGCGGTGTTTCGCCTGGCCGGCCAACAGGCGGGCTCGTCGCCGGGCGTGCGTTCGCCGGCGCTGCCGGCTGCGGCGAGCAGTGCCGTTCGGCCCACCTACGCGGGCGCATCGCGTAGCACACCGGCGCCGGCCAAGGATGAGCTGGACGACTGGGAAGAGTTTTAAAGAATTTTTGGGAAGAGTTTTAAAGAATTTTCATCCCTTTTTTTATGACAGGCAGCCGGCCCTGCCGGCAGCGCTGCACGCCATGAATACCAACTGTACGCAAGAGGAAACGCAATGGCCGACAAGAACATGAGTTTTCTGGTGATCGACGATTTTCCCACCATGCGCCGCATCGTGCGCAGCCTGCTCAAAGAGCTTGGCTTTACCAACGTGGAAGAAGCAGAAGACGGCCAGGATGCGCTGAACAAACTGCGGGCGGGCAATTTCGAGTTTGTCGTATCCGACTGGAACATGCCCAACCTGGACGGGCTGGAAATGCTCAAGGAAATTCGCCAGGACGATGCGCTTAAAGACTTGCCGGTGCTGATGGTAACGGCCGAGGCCAAAAAGGAAAACATTATCGCCGCCGCCCAGGCCGGAGCCAACGGCTACGTGGTCAAACCCTTTACCGCCGCCACGCTGGAAGAAAAGCTCAACAAGATTTTCGACAAGATGGGTAAATAAGCGGTGACACAGTGCGGGAAAGCAGGGAGACATGACCATGAGCCAGCATAAGCCGAGCGGTTTTGCCAAGCCGTCTGAAGAGGCCCCCGAAGAACTGATTCAGCGTATTGGCAAGCTGACGCGTATGCTCCACGAGAACATGCGCGAACTGGGCCTGGACAAAGAGGTGGAAAAGGCCGCCGAGGCCATTCCCGACGCTCGCGATCGCCTTCATTACGTAGCGGCGATGACCGAACAGGCCGCCGAGCGCTCGCTGAACGCCATCGATCGCGCCCAGCCTGTGCAAGACCGGCTCAGTGAAGCTGCCCAAAAGCTGGATGCCCGCTGGGATGCGTGGTTTCAGGCCCCGCAGGAGCTGGGCGATGCCAAGGCGCTGGTCAAAGACACCCGGGCGTACCTCGGTGAGGTGCCGGATATGACCGCCGCCACCCATAAAGAGCTGCTGGAAATCATGATGGCCCAGGACTTTCAGGACCTGACAGGCCAGGTGATCAAAAAGATGATGGACGTGATCCGCGCGATCGAACAGCAGCTCGTCCAGGTGCTCATCGACAGCATGCCCGAAGCCCAGGCACGGAAAACCCTGCAGCGCAAGGCCGAGGATCAGTGGAAAAGCGACAGTGCACGACGCGACGACGAGCTTTTGAACGGCCCGCAAGTCAAGGATGATGTGCCCGACGTCGTATCCGACCAGGATCAGGTCGACGACCTGCTCGACAATCTGGGATTTTAACCCTGCCGGGCGCGGGGCGTTTTACACCAGCAGGCAGCCATGGCAGATAGCGACAGCGACGAGGAAAAAACCGAAGAGGCCACGCCCCGACGAGAAGAAAAGGCGCGCGAAGAAGGTCAGGTACCCCGCTCCCGGGAGCTGACCACGTTTTTGATGCTGCTCGGCGGCGTTATCGGCCTTGCCGGCATGGGGCCTGCGCTCTACGACCAGCTGGGCGCGATCATGGAGCAGGCGTTTGTGTTTGACCGCCGCCAGGCGCTGGAAACCACCCCCATGCTGGTGGTCGCGCTGAATGCCGGCAAGCAGATGCTGTTTTCCATGCTGCCGCTGTTTTTGCTGCTGACCGTCATCGCACTGGTGGCACCGGCGCTTTTGGGCGGCTGGCTGATATCGGCCAAGTCCATGCAGCCGAAAATCTCCAAGCTCAACCCGCTTTCGGGGATCAAGCGCATGTTTGCCCTGCAGGCGCTGATCGAGCTGGCCAAGGCGCTGGCCAAGTCGGTATTGGTGGGCAGCGTAGTGGCGGCGTTTTTGTACTTCAATATCGGCAAGTTTCTTTCCTTGATGGACCTGCCGGTGCGCCAGGGCCTGGCCACCGCGCTCATGATGGCCGCTCAGGCGGCGGGGCTGATGGTGCTGTCGCTGATCGTGGTGATTCTTATCGACGTGCCGTTCCAGCTCTACAGCCACGCCAAAAAGCTGCGTATGAGCAAAGACGAGGTCAAGCGCGAGCACAAGGAATCCGAAGGCGACCCCCAGGTCAAGGGCCGCATTCGCCAGCAGCAGCAGGCCATGGCCCGCGGACGCATGATGAGTCAGGTGCCCGAGGCCGATGTGGTCATCACCAACCCGACCCACTACGCCGTCGCGCTGAAATACCAGGAAGGGCAGATGGGCGCTCCCCGGCTGGTGGCCAAAGGCGCCGATGCCGTGGCCGCCAAGATACGCGAGGTGGGTGAAGACGCCCGTATTCCCCGCCTGGAGGCCGCACCGCTGGCCCGGGCGCTGTACCATCACGTGGATCTGGACGCGGAAATTCCTGCCCAGCTGTACACCGCCGTGGCCGAAGTCATGGCCTGGGCGTATCGCCTGAAGCACGCGTCAGACCAAGGAGGCGAGGTGCCCCCGACCCCGAGCAATCTTCCGGTACCCCCGGAAATGGACAGCCGCCAGGCCGGCGGTGAGGCAGCCTCATGAAAAGCATGACCCAGCTGTTTAACCAGCGTGGCTGGATGGGCGATGTGCGCATGAAGCTGCTCGCCGGGCCGCTTTTGATCCTGATGATTCTGGGCATGATGATTCTGCCCCTGCCGCCTTTCATCCTGGATCTGCTGTTTACCTTCAATATCGCGCTGGCGGTTCTGGTTCTGCTGGTCAGCATGTTTGCGGAAAAGCCGCTGGATTTTGCCGCCTTTCCCGCCGTTTTGCTGTTTACCACGCTGTTGCGGCTGTCGCTTAACGTCGCCTCTACCCGCGTGGTGCTGATGAAAGGCCATGAGGGGGGCGATGCGGCGGGGAAGGTCATCGAAGCCTTCGGTACGTTTCTGGTCGGCGGCAACTTTGCCGTGGGCCTGGTGGTGTTTTTGATTCTGGTGGTGATCAACTTCATGGTCATTACCAAAGGTGCGGGACGTATTGCCGAAGTCGGCGCGCGCTTTATGCTCGACGCCATGCCCGGCAAGCAGATGGCCATCGACGCCGACTTGAACGCCGGGCTGATCGGCGAAGAAGATGCCAAAAAGCGCCGTGAAGAAGTCGCTCAGGAAGCCGACTTCTACGGCTCCATGGACGGCGCCAGCAAGTTCGTCCGCGGCGACGCCATGGCCGGGCTGGTGATCATGGTGGTCAACGTCATCGGCGGGCTTTTGATCGGCATGCTCCAGCACGGCATGAGCTTTGCCGATGCCGGCCAGACCTATACCCTGCTGACCATCGGCGACGGCCTGGTCGCGCAGATTCCGGCGTTGGTGATCTCTACCGCCGCCGGCGTTACGGTTTCTCGGGTCAACACCGATCAGGACGTCGGCCAGCAGATGATGAGCCAGCTGTTCGTCAACCCGCAGGTGATGATTCTGGCCGCCGTTGTCATGGGCCTGCTGGGCGTGATTCCCGGCATGCCCAACCTGGTGTTTATCATCTTCACCCTGCTGCTGGCGGGGCTGGCGTGGTTTTTGATCCGCCGCCGGGACCAGCAGCTGGTCGAACAGGACATGGCAGCCGAGCCGCCGCCGGCGGCGCAGGAAGCCCCGGAAGCCAGCTGGGATGACGTGCAGCTGGTAGACACCCTGGGGCTTGAAGTGGGCCACCGGCTGATTCCGCTGGTGGACGCTCGCCAGCAGGGCGAGCTTTTGGGGCGTATTAAAAGCGTGCGCAAGAAGTTCGCCCAGGACGTTGGGTTTTTGCCGCCGGTGGTCCACATCCGCGATAATCTGGAGCTTGACCCCAACGCCTATGTGCTAACGCTCAAGGGGGCGGAAATCGGCCGCGCCGAGGCCCAGCCGGGCAAATGGCTGGCGATTGATCCGGGCCAGGTGTCCGGCGAGCTGCAGGGCACGGCCACCCAGGACCCGGCGTTCGGCCTGCCGGCGGTATGGATTGACAGCGGCCAGCGCGAACACGCCCAGGTATACGGCTATACCGTGGTGGACGCCAGCACCGTGATTGCCACTCACCTCAACCACCTGCTGCATCGCCATTCGCCGGAAATGCTCGGCCGTCAGGAAGTGCAAAAGCTGCTCGACAAGCTTGGCGAAGAGCAAAAGGCGCTGGTCGAGGAAGTCGTGCCCAAGGCCATTTCGCTCACCGTGCTGCAGCGCATCTTGCAAAACCTGCTGGATGAAGACGTCTCCATCCGCGATATGCGCACCGTGCTGGATACCCTGGCCGAATACGCGCCCCAGCAGCAGGACGTCGGCGAGCTGACCTCGCTTGTGCGCGTGGCGCTGGGCCGGGCGATTACCCAGCAGTGGTTTGCCGGCCAGGAGACGCTCAACGTCATGGGGCTGGACGGCCAGCTGGAGCAGATCCTGCTGCAGGCCATGAGCGGCAACGGCGCCATGGAGCCGGGGCTTGCGGATACCCTGATGAATCAGGCCGAGCAGGCCCTGGGCCGCCACGAAAACGCCGGCGAGCCGCCGGTGCTGGTCGTGCAGCACTCGCTGCGCGCGGTGCTTGCGCGCTTCTTGCGCCGCCGGCTGCGCCAGCTGGTGGTGATGTCCCAGGCGGAAATTCCTGATGACCGCACCCTGCGCGTGGTTACTATAGTGGGCGGGCAGTAGCCGCGGCGGTCGTGCGTATACTGCAACACGTTACCCAGGCAAAGGATGAAACATGAGCGTAAAACGTTTCGTGGGTGCCACAAGCCGCGAGGTCATGCGCCAGGTGCGCGCGGCGCTCGGTGACGATGCGCTGATCGTTGCCAACCGCCGCACCGAGGGCGGTGTGGAAATTCTTGCCATGGCCGACTCGGCGGTGGCCGGCGCGGCACCCGACACGGACACCGCGCCGGCCGCGTCTGAACCGCCCGGCGCTGACTACGCCCGGCTGCACCGCGAGGCTCGGCAGGCCTTGCCCGCAGAGCACAGCGCAGACGCGCCGGGTGCCACGGCCGATGCGATGACTACGATGAGCGCGCGGCTGCTTCAGGAAATGCAGGAGATGCGCACGCTGCTGGCCGGCAGCACGGCCGCCACGGCCTCGCCGGCGGCGCCGAGCTGGCCGGCGCGCCTGCAGCGGCTGCTCAGCGATATCGGCATCAGCGACGAGATGGCCGCCGAGCTTTTGGCCGCACTGCCGCCGGAAACGGCCGCCGAGCCCGACGACAGCGATGCGCCCCTGGCCTGGCTGCGTGAGCAGCTCACGGCGCGGCTGGCCGTGCTGGAAGAAGAGCAGGCTTTTTTTGATCGCCCCGGTATCGTGGCGCTGGTGGGCCCCACCGGGGTGGGCAAGACCACCACCACCGCCAAGCTCGCCGCCCGCTTTGTCATGCGCCACGGCACCGAGCCGGTGGCGCTGGTGACCACCGACAGCTTTCGTATCGGCGCCCACGAGCAGCTGCGCATCTATGCCGGCCTGCTGGATATTCCCATGCACGCGCTGGACGCCGAGCAGTCCATCGATGAGCTGCTTGTGCAGCTGGAAGGCAAGCGCTGGGTCATCATCGACACCGTGGGCATGAGCCAGCGCGACCAGCGCGTGATCGAGCAGATTGCCCAGCTGCAGGGCGGTCACGCAGACGTGCGCATGGCGCTGCTGCTCAACGCCGCCAGCCAGCCTGAAACTCTGGAAGAGGTGGTGTTGCGCTATCGCCAGGCCGCCCGTGCGGCCGGCGCAGCGCTGGACGACTGCGTTATTACCAAACAAGACGAGGCCGGCCGGCTGGGGCCGGTGCTGGATATTACCATGCGCCACGGCCTGCGCGTGCTGTTTGGCTCCCACGGCCAGCGCGTGCCGGAAGACATGGCGCCGGCCAATGCTTCGGCGCTGATATCCCAGGCGCTGGAGAGCGCCGCTGCCCACGGCGCTGACGGCGACAAGGCGCCGCCTGCGCCGCTGCGCCTGCCCCGCTGGTCGCGGGACGTGCTGGGCCAGGGCCGGCGGCTGGCCTCGGTGCTCACGCGGCTGCGTGCCCGGGTGGGCGGTTTTGACGCCCTGGAACAGTGCTGGGATTTGGCGGCGCTGCCGCGCGCGGTGCAGAGCACGCGGCTCGATCGGCTGCTGGCGCACTATCCGCCCGCCGACACGGTGCTGGGCATGCGCTGGTCGCCGCGGCGCAACGAGCGCGGCTGCGACTGGGCGCTGCCGGATATGGGGCTTGACCCCGACGGCGCGGCGCTGGCGCTGCCCTGGCTGCAAAATCGCCGGCCTGCCGGCTGGCAGGCGCGGCTCGCCGAGCTGACCGAGCAGGCAGGCGTTGCGGTGCACCTGCTGCCCGCATTGCCTGACGGGGCCACGCGAGACTGGCTGGAAGACGCCCGCCTGACCTGGGTCAGCCAGGTGAGCGGGGCTCAGCGAGTCTACGACGGCGGGCAACGTTTGACGCTGCGCCAGCTGTTTGCCGACAGCACGCCGACCCATCAGGTCGACGTGCGCTTTCGCGCGCGCCCCATGCAGCTGAAAAACGTCTACGCCGAAGTTACCGACGACAGGGGCACAGCGATGCTCGGGTGGTACGGAGAAGTGTGCGATCCGGAAAGCGCAAAAATCGTGGTGCGTCGCTACTGGCTGACGCCGCGCCGGCTGGGGTCCGAGGCGCTTTCGCTTTTGCTGACCCAGCTGCAGGGGGAAGGGGTTGGGCCGCTGACCCGGCGCGCCTTTCGCCAGCTCAAAGACGACGACGGCGGCGAGGTCACGACCGAGGTGCGCCTGCTCATGGCCAGCGGCGCGGCGGCGGCGGCCCACCATCTGGACGCAGCCGACGACGACGAAGCCGCGGCGCTGCGCCACGACCTGCTGGCGCTTTCGGGGGCTCGCCCGCGCCGGCGCGATACGGCTCTGCTTGATGCCCTGCTTCATGCGCTCATGGCCCGGGATGCCATTCGCCAGCTAAGCAGCGTCAGCCGGGAGGGCGTGGCGTGAGCGCTTCCCCCCGTGATCAGGCCGCCGGGCTGCGCCAATGGGCCAGCCTGCAGCGCCGTCATCAGGCCGACGACAGCGCTCAGGAAGCGCCGCTACCGGCGACCCCGGCCGCGCCGGCCGCCGAAGCGCCGGTGGTTAACGCCCGGCCTGCGCGCCGGCGCACCGTATTGATGGTTGTGGGGCTTCCCGGGCGCGGGCCGCGCTACGTCGAGCGCGTCAAGGCGCGGCTAGGCCAGTGGGCCGCGCTGGGGCGGCGCTGGGCAGGCGCCCCGGACGACTGGGACGTGCGCCTGGTAATGCCCGATGACCCGGCGCTACCCCGCCTGACGCGAGAGCATGCGCGCTGGGCCCTGTGGGTCGAGAGCAACGCGGATGCCTTCACCGACACCTATCGCACCTTGCGCCAGCTGGCCCAAAACGGCGGCCCCCGGCGCCTGCTGGCACTGCACGAGCCGCACTTGCCACGCGCCGGTTTGCTGGATAACTTGCACGATGCAGCGCGTTGCTATGTCGGCGTGAAGCTGCTGATTTTGGCTCAATAAGCGCAAAAAGGCGTTATTTTGTCGCCAGCGCCGCCGGAAAGAAGCCGTCAGGAGAGCGCAATGCAAAGAAGACAAGGCACGGCCATGCTGGTCGCGCTGTTTGTGTTAAGCGTTGGGCTGCCGGCGGCGGCTATAGCCGCTACCGGCAGCTGGGTGGCGGCAGTGCCGGCGACGACGGTGGCCATGAGCGACCGCTCGACGGCCACCCGCCGCGTTGCGCCGCCGGCTGCGGCCCACGCGGACGGCCGCGCCATTGAACGCGTGCAGTGGCGCTTTGCCACGCCGCCCGGTAAAAGCGTTGATGCCTGGCTGTGCCATCCCCGGGGCTGCGTAGCGCTTGCAGGCCGGCGCGGGGCCACCCGGGCGTTTGCCGGCTACCGCGCCGGGGCACCGCTATATTTCCGCTTTCGTTTGCCGCCCGGACAGCCGCCGTTTCAAATCGAGGGCATGCAGCTAATCGTCAGCTTCCGCTGACCCGGCGCGGCAGTAACATGCCGGGATAACGATGACCAGGGGCCGTGAGACGAGACGATGTATACAGCACAAGGCAGATACCAACAGCAGGACCAGCTGGGCGCGTACATGCCGCTGGTCAGGCGCCAGGCGCTCAGCCTTCAGGTCAGGCTGCCGGCCAGCATCGAGCTTGACGATTTGATCCAGGCCGGTACGGTCGGCCTGCTGGAAGCGCTGAGCCGCTTTGATGCCAGCCAGGGTGCCAGCTTCGCCACCTTTGCCAGCCAGCGCATCCGCGGGGCGATGATGGATGAGCTGCGCACCCGGGACTGGCTGCCGCGCAGCGTGCGCCGGGCGTCGCGCTCGGTAGATGAAGCCGTGCGCCGGCTGGAGCAGCGGCTGGGGCGCGCACCCGAGGAAACCGAGATCGCCGGCGAACTCGACATGGCGCTGGCCGACTATCAAAAGCTGCTTCACGACACCAACAACGGCTATCTGCTGCCCTACGAAGAGGTGGTGGCTGACAGCGGCGAGCCCGCCGCCAGCGCGGATGCCGGCCTGCCGTTCAACGCCTTGCTGGACCGGCAGCAGCGTGCCCGGCTCACCGCCGCCATCGACGCACTGCCCGAGCGCGAAAAACTGCTGATGGCGCTTTACTATCAAGAAGAGCTCAACCTCAAGGAGGTGGGGGCGGTGCTCGGCGTTACCGAGTCTCGGGTCTCTCAGCTCCACAGCCAGGCGGTCAGCCGGCTGCGGGCCAAGCTGCACGAATCGGCCCGATCCACAGATATTTAATCCGGCAAGGAGCCGTCGATGAACCCGTCAACGCTGATCGGCATGTTTGCCAGCATCGTACTGCTGGTGAGCGTTTTGTTTTTTACCGCAGAATCCCCCGGGAGCTTTGTCAACCTGCCGGGGCTTGCCATTGTCGTGACCGGCACCCTGGCGGCCACCTTCATCAGCTACCCGCTGCGTGAGGTGGTGCGCGTGGTGCGCCTGGTGGGCGTGGTGTTCCGGCGGGAAAACACCTATGTGCGCGACGACATCAAAGAACTGGTGGACATGTCGCGGCTGTGGTTCAAGGGGGATGTGCGCGCGGTGGAAGAGCAGCTGCAGTATACCCGCAACCCCTTTCTGCGCTCGGGCATTCAGCTGGTGATTGCCAATACCAAGGAAGACGAGATTTTCGACATGCTGCGTTGGCGCATTGCCCGGCTGAAAGCCCGGGAGCACGCCGAGGCGCAGATTTTTCGCACCATGGCCACCTATGCCCCGGCGTTTGGCATGATCGGCACGCTGGTGGGGCTGGTGAACATGCTGGAGGTGATGGACGCCGGGGACCTGGACGTTATCGGCCCGCGTATGGCGGTGGCACTGCTGACCACCTTCTACGGCATTTTGCTGGCCAACCTGATTTTCAAGCCCATTGCCGTCAAGCTTGAGCGGCGCACCGAAGAGCGCTTGATCACCATGAACATGGTGCTGGAGGGCATTTCGCTGATCACCAAGCGCCGCCTGCCGTCGTTTATCGAAGAAACGCTGAACTCCTTTGTGGCCAACTATCACGACGAAATTCGCGATCCCGGAGTGAAAGCACGGAAAAAGGAATAGCGCCATGCTCGACCGGGATACGCGCCGCACGCTTGAGCCGCCGCCCACGGACAGCGGCGACGATGAAAGCTGGCTGACCAGCTATCTGGATGTGCTGACGCTGCTGGTTACGCTGTTTGTGCTGCTGCTGGCGCTGGCGCCGCCCGGCGGCGAGAACAGCCAGCGCCGCGAGCAGGCATCTGCCGGCGTACCGGCGTTTTCGCTGACGGCGCTGGCCACCGGCATCAAGCCCCGACACAGCGGCCTTGAGCCGGCGTTTTCCGGGCTGAGCATCCCCGGCGTTGACGTAAGCCAGGGCCAGGCAAGCGTGACGCTGCGCATCGACGACAGCCTGCTGTTTGCCAGCGGCCGGGCGCGGCTGACCGATCAGGGGCGTGGCGTGGTGGCAAGCCTGGTGGATGTGCTGGCCAGCTTTGACGGCCAGATATCCATTGAAGGTCACACCGATAACGTGCCCATTGCCACGTCGCGCTATCCCTCCAACTGGGAGCTTTCCGCTGCCCGGGCCATTGCGGTGCTGCGCTATCTGCAGGGCCAGGGGCTTGACGCTGAGCACATGCGCGCGGTGGGCTACGCCGCGACCCGGCCGCTGGAAAGCAACGCCACGCCGAAGGGGCGGGCGGCCAACCGCCGCGTAGAGCTGGTGCTGCGCCGGGTCTCAGACGCCGGACGCGCGACGGCAGCGCGCTAGCGCCTGGTTCATGGCGGCGCCGGCGCCGTCGAGCTGGAAAATCATGTACCAGGGCGCCTTTCCCTTTTGCTCAAAGCCTAAAAATAGCTGCTCGCCTTCGCGCATTTCGTCAAACAGCTCACCGGGGTGATGCAGATAGAAGTGCGCGTAGAAACCGTCGTTTTCCGGCTGGGTAAAAAACTCGGCAACCGGGGTGTGCAGGGTTTTATCGTCTACTCGCACCCGCGCCGGCACAAGTGCGGCGGTCTGCTTTTCTCCTTTGAGCGCTACCCGCATCTCCAGCCAGGGCATATCGCAGACGCCGGCTGTGGCGTTCACGCTCAAACTGGCGTCGCTGTAGCTGGCGGTTTCCACGGCGCGAAAGTGCCGCTCCTGAGTATCCGTCGTCTCGCGGGAAAGCGTGGCCGTCTGCCAGTCGCCGTGGGTAGCCACATCGCTTACGTCGAACGCCGCTGCTTGGGCATTGCCGCCAGTGAGCATGCCGGCAATCAGCGCGGCGAAAATCATCATCCGCTTTGTGCGTAGGGCGTACTGCCGGTGCTGTGTCATCGAAGTGTCTGCCTGTGATGGTGGAAACGAAACCTGGGTGCCGGCGGCCAGCTGCCCAAGCCTATAGCGAGGCGTGTCGGAGTAACAGCCAGGCGATTGTTTTGCCGCGTAAAATTGCCTTGATAACTATATGTAGTAACATTTCTGCAATTTTTTGCTCTATATTGATGAAGCTGCGCTTCTGTACTTCCGCACGCCACTACGTATAATGCCGCCGTTTAGTCGTCTTTTTATTCCCCCGAGGGGAAGGAGTTTTGCGTCATGAGTACTGCTGCCAAGGCCGTTAAGTCGTCCAACGATGTGCCGCTGCAGGCCCCCTCGCGGGAAATCTGGGATGCCAAATATCGCCTCAAGGACCGCCACGGCGAGCCGGTGGACGGCGACGTTAACGCCACCTTTGAGCGGGTGGCCCGGGCGCTGGCCGAGGTGGAAGGTGACAAGGCCAAGCAGTGGCTGCCCAAGTTTCGCTGGGCGCTGGAAAACGGTGCGGTGCCCGCCGGGCGGATTTTATCCAATGCCGGCGCAGAAGCCTACAAGCCTGCGGTAAGCCTGATCAACTGCACCGTGTCGCGCACCATCCGCGACTCCATGCGCGATATCCTCGATTCCGTGGTGGACGCGGGCATGACGCTGAAATCCGGCGCCGGCATCGGCTACGACTTCTCTACCCTGCGCCACAAGGGGGCCTTTGTGTTCGGCGCCGGTGCCGGTACCAACGGCCCGCTGGCGTTCATGGATATCTACGACAAGATGTGCTTCACCGTGGCCTCCGCCGGCGGCCGGCGCGGCGCGCAGATGGGCACCTTCGATGTGGGCCATCCGGACGTGCGCGAGTTCATCCAGGCCAAGCGCGAAGCCGGCCGGCTGCGCCAGTTCAACCTCTCGCTTTTGATTACCGATGAGTTCATGGAAGCGGTCAAGCAAAAGGCCGACTGGCCGCTGGCGTTCCCGCTGCACCCGGGTGAGAAAGACGACGTCAGTGAAGATGAGATCATTTACCGTGACTGGCCGGTGATCGAAGACGGCTACACCGTGGATAGTGAGGGCCGCGTGGCCTGCCGCATCGTCGAGGTGATCAAGGCCCGGGAGCTGTGGGACACCATCATGGCCTCCACCTACGACTACGCCGAGCCGGGCTTTATCCTCATCGACCAGGTCAACCGCCTGAACAACAACTGGTTCTGCGAAGATATCCGCGCGACCAATCCGTGCGTTACGGCGGATACGCGGCTGCATACTCAGTTTGGGCAAGTGCCCATTGGCGAGCTGTATCAGCGTGGGGCCGAGCTGCAGGTCAGCGTAGATCGCAGGGCGCTGGAAAACGGCAGCGAAGGCGTGGAGACACGCCCCGCCGTATCGGCTTTTATGACGGCACAACAAGCCGATGTATATCGAGTGACGACTCGTGAAGGCTATGAAATTAAAGCCACGGCTTGGCACGACTTTTATACCCAGCGGGGCAAGATTCCGCTGAAGGACGTCAAGGTCGGCGATCAAATCTGGGTGCAGTCAGGCAAGGGCCAGTTTGGCCCCGAGGGCAACGAGAAGCTGGGCACTTTGCTGGGGCTGATTGCTGGCGACGGCCACTTCACCAACCGCGGCAATGGCAAGGAAGCCGTATGCGTCAACTTTTGGGGCGAAGACCGGCCGCTGGCTGACGTCACGGCGGAATACATTAATGAACTGATCGCCCACTCCGCCCAAAACGGCCGGCAATATCAGGTAGCACCGGTTGCCGTTGCCGAGCGTCAGCACCTGTTTATCCGCTCGGTGATTCTGGCGCGGCTGCTGGAGCACTACGGTTTTACCAGGAGCACCAAGCTCAAGGTGCCGGAAGTGGTTTGGCGGGGCAGCGAAGCGTGCGTTAAAGGATACCTGCGCGGGCTATTTCAGGCCGACGGCACGGTACAGCGCGATGACAAGAACGCCTACTGCACCATTCGTCTGGCCTCCGGTGAGCCCCAGCTGCTTAAAGAGGTACAGATGCTGCTGAGCAACTTCGGTATCTTCTGCCGGATTCTCAAGCGGCGTAACGCCGGCCAGCGGATGCTCCCGGACGGACGCGGCGGTCAGCGTGAATACCAGTGCAAGGCCGACTACGAGCTGCTGATTGGCTCAAGCTCCCGTGATCGCTTTATGCAGGAAATCGGCTTTCTGACCGAGAGTAAAAACGGCAAGTACCAAGAGTGGCAAAGCATGCGCTCAAGCGCTGTCGACACGTCTTATGCGGCAAGCATTGATTCGATTGAATATATCGGTAAAGAAGCGGTCTTTGATACGACCCAAAATGATAAAAACAACCTTATATTCAATGGGTTGGTGACAGGTAATTGCGGTGAACAGCCATTACCGCCAGAAGGCGCATGCCTGCTGGGTTCGGTGAATCTGACGCGCTTTGTGATTGATCCGTTCAGCGACAAGCCGCGCTTTGACTGGAAGCGCTACCGCGAGGTGGTAGCGATCTTTACCCGCATGCTGGATAACGTGGTGGAAATCGCCGGGCTGCCGCTGCCCGAGCAGCAGCGCGAGATCGAAGCCAAGCGCCGCCACGGCATGGGCTTTCTGGGGCTGGGCTCCACCATGACCATGCTCAAGATTCCCTACGGCTCGAAGGAGTCGCTTAAGTTCACCGAAGAGGTGAGCCGGCATCTGGCCATCGAGGGCTGGAAACAGGCGCTTGCGCTTGCAAAAGAAAAGGGCATGGCGCCGGTGCTGGAAGAAGAGCACACGCTGACCCCGCGGATGCTGCGCCAGCGCCCTCAGCTTGCCAAAGACGGCTACGAAGTGGGCGACAAGGTGCCCGGGCGCATTCTGCACGCCCGCTACAGCGCCTATATGGAAAAGATCGCCGAGCGCGACCCTGAGCTGGTGACAGCGCTTGCCGAGCACGGCGCGCGCTTTACCCACCACAGCTCGATTGCACCGACGGGAACGATCTCGCTGTCCATGGGCAACAATGCCTCCAACGGTATTGAGCCGTCGTTCTCGCATCGCTACTACCGCAACGTCATCCAGACCGGCAAGAAAACCAAAGAGCAGGTCGAGGTGGTGTCGTTCGAGCTTGCGGCATACCGCCACTTTATCGCCGCCGACGCCGTGGAAAGTGATCTGCCGGGCTATTTCATCACCGCCGACAGCGTCACTCCCGAGCAGCACGTAGCGGTACAGGCCGCCGCCCAGCAGTGGATCGACTCGGCGATTTCCAAGACGGTGAACGTACCCACGGAGTTCCCCTTCGAGCAGTTTGAAGACCTGTACCTGCAGGCCTACGAAAGCCGGCTGAAGGGCTGCACGACGTTTCGCTTCAACCCCGAGGCGTTTCAGGGCGTGCTGGTGCGCGAGGATGATCTCAAGAGCACCACCTACGAATTCGAGCTGGAAAACGGCGAAACCGTCGAGCTTAACGGCAATGACACGGTGATTTACGATGGCGAGGAACATAACGCCGCCAACCTGTTTGATGCGTTGAAAGAAGGCACGTACGGCAAGTGGTAAGCGCCTCGCGCCCGGGGCCGCCCGGGCGTTATTCCGTGTCCGTCCTTTAGACCTTCTGTTAAGTGGAGACCATCATGGCCGTTGAAATTACCTCAAAAATCGTAGGCTACCGCATCAAGCAGGATGAACCCGCCGCCGCCGAGCCTGAACGCGAAGCGACCCTGCCGGAGGAAAACCCGCTGACCCTGCGCATTGCCTCGCGCCCCGAAGGGACGCTGGAAGCGGTGTCGGAGAAGATCTCCTACGTCGGCGCCGAAGGGCGCAAAAAAGTCTACCTGCTGGTGTCGTTCATGCCGGTGGAAGGCGTGGTCGGCGGTAAGCGCGTGGTCATTGAGCGCCCGGTGGAATTTTTCTTTCCTTCCGGGCAGCTTTCCAGCGAACACCAGTGGATCACCGCCACCATGCGCAGCCTGTCGCTGGCCGCCCGGGGTGGCTATGTGACCCAGGCGGTGGCGGATCTGCGCAAGGTCGCCTGGGACAAGGGGCTGGTGCGCTGCGGCTGGAACCGCTACGGCAAGCCGGTGTTTCACGACTCGGAAGTCTCGGCCATTGCCTGGTCGATCCAGCAAATCCTGTATCGCCGGGGCTTTCTCGACCAGGACGGCAATCAGGTGCCGGTGGAAGCGCTGGTCGAGCGCTACGCTCAGCGCATGGCGCACGGCCCCGCCTTTCAGCCCGAGGAAGAAGACGCCAGCGCGCCCGAAACCGGCACGGTTGAGCCGATTGGCGGCGATGCTGCGGCGCCGGCGGCCGGCCCGGCGGTGGTCGGCCACTGCCCGGAATGTCGCGGTGAGCTGATCATGATGGACGGCTGCCCGACCTGCTATGCCGGCTGCGGCTGGTCCAAGTGTGGCTGATGAGGTTGCCACCCGTGTGATCAAAGCGTGGGGGGTGGCGAGTATGGTCATGGCGGCGCTGCCGCTGCGCGCCGATACCCTGTGGCTGAAAAACGGTGACCGTGTCACCGGAGAAGTGGTGGAAAAAACCGCATCGCACGTGCGTATCAAGACCGACTACGCCGGTGAAATCGCAGTCGCTGCGGGCCGCGTCGAACGCGTGGCGCTGGAGGCGCCGCCCGAGCCCGAGCCCGAGCCCAAGCCGGCGCCTGCCCGCGCTGCAACGTCGTCGATTGATCGTCCGTTCACGGCTACCGGCGGTATTGATGTGGCCTTTGAATATGAGCACAGTGCCGCCGACACTCAAGAGCTTGAGCTGGATGTGCGCCAGCGTATCGAAGCCGGCCGGTGGCGCCATACCTGGCGCGCCGGCTATCACCGTGAATACCGCGACGGCAAGCGGCGCAAGAACGACTGGCGTCTGTCCTACGCTCCGGAACGGTTTTTTACCTCGCAGCGTTTCTGGCAGGGGCGGGTGAGCACCTACCGCGACTGGAACGAGGCCCTTGAGCGGCGCTTCTCGCTTGGCCTGGGGCCGGGCTATCAGCTGTGGGACAACGAGCGCGGCGCGTTTTCGCTCTCGGCCCTTTTAACCCGCAACCGCTATGAATATGCCCGCCGGCACAATGAGACGTTCCACTCCGGGGTGTTGCAGTGGCAGTTCAACCGCTATCTGTGGAATCAGCTTTTTGAGGTGTACGCCAACGGCCGCGCGGGTCAGGCGTTGTCCAGCAGCACCAGCTTTTTGCTGGCGAGTAAAACCGGCCTGCGCTATCCGCTGACCGACTGGGCCTCGCTGCAGCTGTCGGTAGAAACCGACTGGGTGAAAAACAGCGTGGAAGACCTCAACGATACTACCTACAACCTGGGGCTGGGGCTGAACTGGTAGCGCAATGAGCCGTCCGGATCAATGAGCGGGCGCTGGCTGAGTGCGCGATGGCGTGCCGCCAGGCCGTCAAACAGGGTGTGGCGCAGCCAGCGATGGCCGGCATCGGCCTGGTGGCGCTCGTGCCATACCAGCCAGTAGGCAAAGGAAGGCACCGCAAGGGGCAGCCTTCGCACGGCCAGCGGCCAGTGGTCGGCCACGCTTGCCGCCAGGCATCCCGGCACGCACAGCAAAAGATCGCTGCCCACGGTGGTGGAAAACGCCGCCAGAAAGTGTGGCTGACGCAGGCTGACCCGGCGTTTTTGGCCTTGCCGCGCCAGCGCTAAATCGACCGCCCCGCGGTCATCCCCACCCATGCTGATCAGCTGATGGTCGGCGCGCAAAAACGCCTCCAGCGTCAGCTCCTGCCGGCTGTCCTGAGCCAGCGGATGATCCCGGCGCATCACACAGACAAACGCATCGCGGCCCACCTCCCGGCCGTGGACGCTGGCCGGCACCCGTTCGCCGGGTACGCACAGGGCAAGCTCCGGGCCGCTTTCGGCGAGCTGCTGCTCGATGTCTTCGCTGCCGTTTTGTATTTCCAGACGCAGGTGCGGCGCCTGGCGTTTCAGCCGCTGCCACTGGGGGGAAAGAAAGGCGTGCATGCCGTAGTCGGTCGTGGCGATGTGGAAACGCCGGGTAGTGCTTGCCGGATCAAACGCCGGCGGTGCCAGCAAAGCGCCGAGTTCCTCCAGCAGCCTGGCCAGCGGCGGCCCCAGGGCCTGAGCTCTGGCAGTGGGGCGCAGGCCGCGGTGCGTGCGTACAAAAAGCGGGTCGTCGAAGGCCTGACGCAGCCGTGACAGCGTGCGCGATACCGCCGGCTGGCTAAGGTTCAGCCGCTGGGCCGCGCGGGTGACGCTGCGCGAATCGAGCAGGGCGTGCAGCGTCACCAGCGCGTTCAGGTCATGGCGGGCCAGCTCCGAGAGTTGCATGGCAAACCTCCCTTGGGGTCATGGAAAACAGCTTCAAGGCGTATGATATCAGCATTATGCATAATGCTTTTAAGCATCTTGCATTGGCGTGATACGGGACGAAAGGCATACAGTGTGAGCATTCGCGCCGCCTCTCGGCGGCGCTTGGCCACATAACTCGACAGGAGCTCGCTATGCAAAGCCGCTACTACACCATTCACGAGCATCCCCAGGGCCTGCCGTCCAAAGACCTGTTTGCGCTGGAAACCCGCGAGCTTGCCCCGCTTGAAGACGGCGAAATTCGCGTGCGCAACGCCTGGCTGTCGGTGGACCCCTACATGCGCGGCCGCATGGACGGCGTGACCACCTACATCGAGCCGTTCACCCTGGGCGAGCCGCTGGAAGGCGCCGCCGTGGGCGAGGTGATTGAATCCCGCGATGGGCGCTTCAAGCAGGGCGACAAGGTGCGCCACATGGCCGGCTGGCGCGATGTGGCCCAGCTGCCGGCGGATCAGGCCGAGCCGCTGCCCGAGTTTGATGTGCCCGAGCAGGCCTATCTGGGCGTGCTGGGCATGCCCGGCACCACCGCCTGGGTGGGGCTTAACGTGATCGCCAACATGCAAAAGGGCGACAACGTGCTGGTGAGCGCGGCCGGCGGCGCGGTGGGCTCGCTGGCCGTACAGCTGGCCAAGGCCAACGGCGGCACCGTGGTGGGCATTGCCGGCGATCCCAAAAAGCTTGAGTGGCTTGAGTCTCAGGGCGTGACGGCGGTGAGCTACCGGGGTAAAAGTGCCGCCGAGCTGAGTGCGGCGCTAAAAGACGCCTGCCCTGAAGGCTTTGACGTCTACTATGAAAACGTCGGCGGCGACTGCTTGGAAGCCGCGCTCAACAACCTGCGCGTGGGGGCTCGCATCGCCGTGTGCGGCATGATCGCCCGCTACAACGACGACGCGCCCGCCGCCGGGCCCGGCAACCTGGCGATGATCCTGATCCGCCGGGCGCGGATGCAGGGCTTTATCGTCTTCGACCACTGGGAACACCACACCGACTTTATCAACGAGTTCGGCCCCCGAGTGGCCAGCGGCGAGATCGACTATCAGGAAACCGTCCACGAAGGGCTTGAAAGCCTGCCTGACGCCTTTCTCGGCCTGTTTTCCGGCAGCAATCAGGGCAAAATGCTGGTCAAGCTGTAACGTCTCTTTTCCCTTGCTCATTGTGTATAAGGATGCTCCATGGCACACGAAACGCTACTTCAACCGGTTAACCTTGGCAGCTTGACGCTGCCCAACCGTATCCTCATGGCGCCGCTGACCCGGGCGCGCACGCCGGATAGCGTCCCCGGCGCGCTGCAGCAGACCTACTACGGCCAGCGCGCCGGCGCGGGGCTCATTATCAGCGAGGCCACCAATATTTCCCCCACCGCGCGGGGCTATGTGTATACCCCGGGCATCTGGACCGACGAGCAGGAAGCCGGCTGGAAAGGCGTTGTGGATGCGGTGCACGCCAAGGGCGGACGCATGGCGCTGCAGCTGTGGCACGTAGGGCGCGTTTCCCACGAGATGGTGCAGCCCGACGGCCAGCCGCCGGTCGCGCCCAGCGCGCTGAAAGGGGAAGGTGCCCAGTGCTTTGTGGAGTTTGACGACGGCAGCGCCGGGCGCCATCCCACCAGCACGCCTCGGGCCCTTGAAACGGAAGAAATCGCCGAGGTCGTGGACGACTACCGTCAAGCGGCGGTGCGTGCCAAGCGCGCCGGCTTTGACATGATTGAGGTGCACGCCGCCAACGCCTATCTGCTCAACCAGTTTCTCGCCACCGGCAGCAACCAGCGCACCGACCGCTACGGCGGCTCGCTTGAAAACCGCGCGCGTTTTCCGCTGGAAGTCGTGGACGCGGTGATGGAGGTATTCGGCGCTGACCGCGTGGGCGTGCGCCTGTCGCCGTTTATCGAAATCTTCGGCCTGACCGACGACGAGCCCGAGGCCATGGCGTTTTATCTCGCCGGCCAGCTGAGCGAGCGCGGCATTGCCTATCTGCACATCAACGAGCCCAACTGGGCGGGTGGCGACATTACCCTGACCGACGATTTCCGTCGCGGCCTGCGCGAGCGCTTCACCGGCAGCCTGATCTTCTGCGGCTTTTACGATGCCGAGCGCTCTGAGCGCATTATCGACGCGGGCATCGCTGATGCGGTGGCCATTGGCCGGTCGTACATCGCCAACCCCGACCTGGTCGAGCGCTTCCGTCAGGGGGCCGCGCTCAACGAGCCCGATCCCGACACCTTTTACGGCGGCAGCGCCGAAGGCTACACCGACTATCCTTTCATGACCGACCTTTCATGACCGACTAGCGGCCCTTGACCACTGGCCTTATCGGCCAGTGGTTTCGAGCTGGCGCCCGCTATGCCGGCGCCTTTGGCAATAGCGCCCTGCGGGGCGCTATTTTTTTGCCGTCGATTTTTTCGCCCGCTCAAGCATCGGCGCGAGAAAGCGCCCGGTGTGGGAGGCTTCGACGGTGGCAACGTGCTCGGGCGTGCCTTCGGCGATGATGTGCCCGCCGCCGGAGCCGCCTTCGGGGCCCAGATCGACCAGCCAGTCGGCGGTCTTGATCACGTCCAGGTTGTGCTCGATCACCAGCACCGTGTTGCCGTGGTCGCGCAGGCGGTGGAGCACCACCAAAAGCTGGCGGATATCCTCGAAGTGCAGCCCGGTGGTGGGCTCGTCGAGGATGTACAGAGTCTGGCCGGTGTCGCGCTTGGCCAGTTCCCGGGCGAGCTTGACCCGCTGGGCCTCGCCGCCGGACAGCGTGGTCGCGCTTTGCCCCAGCTTGATGTAGGACAGCCCCACGTCCAGAAGCGTCTGCAGCCGCCGGGCGATGGCCGGCACCGGGCTGAAAAACGCCAGCGCCTCCTCCACGGTCATCTGCAGCACTTCGTCGATGGTCTTGCCCTTGTAGTGGATGTCCAGGGTTTCGCGGTTGTAGCGCTTGCCCTTGCACACGTCGCAGGGCACGTAGATGTCGGGCAGAAAGTGCATTTCCACCTTGATCATGCCCTCGCCCTGGCAGGCCTCGCAGCGCCCGCCCTTGACGTTGAACGAGAAGCGCCCGGGCTTGTAGCCGCGCGAGCGCGCTTCCTGTGTGCCGGCAAACAGCTCGCGGATGGGGGTGAAAATGCCGGTGTAGGTGGCCGGGTTGGAGCGCGGCGTGCGCCCGATGGGGCTCTGGTCGATGTCGATGACCTTGTCCAGCTGATCGAGTCCGTCGAGTGACTTGTACGGCGCCGGCGTCAGCGTGGTGGCGCGGTTTAAATCCCGGGCGGCGATGGGCATCAGCGTGCCGTTGATCAGCGTCGACTTGCCCGAGCCCGACACGCCGGTCACACAGACAAAACAGCCCAGCGGAAGCGTCAGCGTCACGTTTTGCAGGTTGTTGCCGGTAGCACCCTCAAGCACCAGCTGCTTTTCCGGATTGCCGGGAATGCGGTGGGGCGGCACGGCAATTTCGCGCTCGCCGCGCAGGTACTCGCCGGTGAGCGAGCCCTGGGTGTGCATGACCTCTTCCGGCGTGCCCTGGGCGACGATCTCACCGCCGTGAACGCCGGCGCCGGGGCCGATATCCAGCACGTGGTCGGCTTGGCGAATGGCGTCTTCGTCGTGCTCCACCACGATCACGGTGTTGCCCAGGTCCCGCAGCCGCTCAAGAGTCTTGAGCAGGCGGTCGTTGTCGCGCTGGTGCAGCCCGATGGAGGGCTCGTCGAGGATATACATCACCCCCACAAGCCCCGCGCCGATCTGGCTGGCCAGCCGGATGCGCTGGGCCTCGCCGCCGGAGAGCGTGTCGGCGCTGCGCTCAAGGTTTAAGTAGTCGAGCCCCACGTTGACCAGAAACTCCAGCCTAGAGTGAATCTCGGTGACGATCTTGGCGGCAATCTCGCCGCGCCGGCCGGAGAGTTCAAGGGTCGAGAAGTATGCCTGGGACTGGCCGATGGGCATGCGCACCACGTCGGCAATGGTGTAGTCGTCGACGAAGACGTGGCGCGCTTCCCGGCGCAGCCGGGTGCCGTGGCAGCGGGTGCAGGCGCTTGAGGTGACGTAGCGCGAAAGCTCCTCGCGCAGCATGGTGGATTCGGTTTCGTGAAAGCGACGCTTGAGGTTGGGCAATACGCCTTCAAACGGATGCTCCCGGGTCACTTTGCGCCCGCGGTCGTTGGCGTAGGCAAAGGGCACCGGCTCGCGCCCGGTGCCGTTGAGCACGATGTTGCGGTGCCTGTCGCTCAGTTCCTGCCAGGGCGTTTCCAGGGCAAAGCCGTAGTGGTCGGCAAGGGATTTCAGCTGGGTAAAATAGTAGACGTTGCGCCGGTCCCAGCCCTTGATCACACCCTCAGCCAGCGACAGCTCCGGGTGGCTGATCAGTTTGGCAGGGTCGAAGTACTGCTGCACCCCGAGCCCGTCGCAGCCGCTGCAGGCGCCGGCGGGGTTGTTGAACGAAAACATCCGCGGCTCAAGCTCGGCCAGCGAGTAGCCGCACTCGGGGCAGGCAAAACGCGAGGAAAACGCCAGGTCTTCGGCGTCGCCGTCCATGTAATGGATCATCGCCGTGCCGTCGGCCAGGGTCAGCGCGGTCTCGAACGATTCCGCCAGCCGCTGGGCGATATCGTCGCGCACCTTGAAGCGGTCGACCACCACGCTGATGTCGTGCTTTTTGCGCTTGTCCAGCGGGGCGATGTCGTCAAGCTCCAGCACCTGGCCGTCGATGAGTACCCGCACAAAGCCTTGGGCGCGCAGCTCGGCCAAAAGCTGCAGGTGCTCGCCCTTGCGGCCCTTGATCACCGGAGCCAGCAGCATCAGCTTGGTGCCGGTTTCCAGGTTCATCACCTGGTCGACCATCTGGGAGACGGTCTGGGCCTCGAGGTCGGCACCGTGCTCGGGGCAGCGCGGCGTGCCGGCGCGGGCGAACAGCAGGCGCAGGTAGTCGTAGATCTCGGTAATGGTGCCCACGGTTGAGCGTGGGTTGTGCGAGGTGGATTTCTGCTCGATGGAAATCGCCGGCGAGAGCCCTTCGATATGGTCGATATCGGGCTTTTCCATCATCGACAGAAACTGGCGCGCGTAGGTGGAAAGCGACTCCACGTAGCGCCGCTGGCCCTCGGCGTAGAGGGTGTCAAAGGCCAGCGACGACTTGCCCGAGCCGGAAAGCCCGGTGACCACGATGAGCTTGTCCCGGGGCAGGGTCACGTCGATTTCCTTGAGGTTATGGGTGCGGGCGCCCCTGACCTGAATGCTTTCCATTACGACCTCATTACGCGCGGCAAAGGCGCCAGTATACGGTTTGCCGCGGCGTCTGGGCAAAGCGCGCAGCGATGTGGCGCCGCCGGCGTTTTCACTGGCCGTCAAGCGCGCTAGAATAAAACGCCTCCCCGCTCTTTTCAGCGCTGCCCGGGCGTGTGCCTCAGGCGCGTTTTCCTAACGTTGAGACTCTATGGCCAAGGTTTCTGCACTGCTGCTGCCTGCTGAGCGCCGCGCTATCAGCGGCCTTGCCGGGCTTTATGCCTCGCGTATGCTGGGGCTTTTCATGGTGCTGCCGGTGCTGGCGCTGTATGCCGACGAGCTGGCCGGTGCTACACCGCTTTTGGTGGGCGTGGCGCTGGGCGTCTACGGGCTGACCCAGGCCTGCCTGCAGATTCCCTTCGGGCTTTTATCCGATCGTTTCGGGCGCAAGCGTATAATCGCTGCGGGGCTTGTGCTGTTTGCGCTGGGTAGCATGGTGGCGGCGCTGGCCGACTCCATCACCGGCATTATTGCCGGGCGCGCGCTGCAGGGCAGCGGCGCGGTGGCAGCGGCGATCATGGCGCTTCTGGCCGATCAGACCCGCGAGCAGGTACGCACCGCCGCGATGGCCACCATCGGGCTGTCCATCGGCGTGGCCTTTGCCGTGGCCATGGCGCTGGGGCCCTGGCTTGCCGCCGTGACCGGGCTTGCCGGCGTGTTCTGGTTTACCACGGCGATGACCGCGGTGGGGCTGGCGGTGCTTTGGCGCTGGGTGCCGGCCGCGCCGCGCCGGGTCAAGCACAGGGACGTGGGGATGGACCGCGGCCAGCTGGGCCGCGTGCTGACCCGGCCCGATCTGTGGCGCATTGATCTGTCGATTTTCGCTTTGCACCTGACGCTGATGGCGAGCTTTGTGGCGGTGCCGCTGCGGCTGGTGGAGGCGGGTATCGACAAATCGTGGCACGGCCTTGCCTACCTTTTGATTATGGGCGGGGCCTTTGTGCTGATGATTCCGCTGGTGATCGTGGCGGAAAAAAAGCAGCTGACAAAGCCGGTTTGCCTGCTGGCCATTGCCACGGTTGCGCTGAGCCTGGCCGGGTTGGGCCTGCCGCTGTCTCACGGCGCGGGGCTTTTTGTGCTGCTGCTTGCGTTTTTCACCGGCTTCAATTTGCTTGAGGCGACGCTGCCGTCCATGCTCAGCAAGCTCGCACCGGCCGGCGCCAAGGGTACGGCCATGGGTGTGTATTCCACCAGCCAGTTTCTGGGCGCGTTTCTGGGCGGAACCCTGGGCGGCTGGCTGTCCAGTGCCTTTGGGCTCAACGCCGTATTTTTAGGCTGCGCGGCGCTGGCGCTGGCCTGGTGGGGTATCATGTGGTCACTGCCCAAGCCCCCGCCGCTGGCAAGCGAGGTGGTGGCACTGGACGGCGCCTCGGCCGCTACCCAAAAGGCGCTGCTGGAGCGCCTGGCCCGGGTTGCCGGCGTGGAAGACGTTATGCTTGTGCCCGAAGAGCAGGTGGCCTACCTCAAGGTGAACCGCCAAACGCTCGACCAGGCGGCGCTTTCCCGGCTGCTGCCGGCGGCGGCTACGCATTCCCCTGATGCCGGCGATGCCGGCTGACACCTTTACGGACGCATCAAGGAGTATTTGATGGCTCGCGGTATCAATAAAGTCATTCTTATCGGCAATCTCGGCCAGGATCCCGAGGTGCGTTTTGCGCCTTCGGGCACGGCGGTGGCCAATCTCAACGTGGCGACCACGGATACGTGGATGGACCGTGCCAGCGGCCAGCGCCAGGAGCGTACCGAGTGGCATCGTATTGTGCTGTTCAATAAAACGGCGGAAATTGCCCAGCAGTACCTGCGCAAGGGCTCCAAGGTCTACATTGAAGGGCGGCTGCAAACCCGCAAGTGGCAGGATCAAAATGGCCAGGACCGCTACTCCACCGAGGTAGTGTGTAACGACATGCAGATGCTGGACTCCCGCGGCGGCGGTGGCGGCGGCGACTACCAGGGCGGCTATGCGCAGCAGGGCGGCTATCCGGGCGGCCAGCCGTCCCAGCAGCCTCGCCAGCAGCCGGCGCAGCAGCCGCAGGGCTATCCCGGCCAGCCGTCTCAGCAGCCTGCCCCTCAGCAGCCGCCACAGCAGGGCCAGCCCGGGCAGCAGGGCGGCGGCAGCTACGGCGCACCCAGCCCGGATAGCTTCGACGATTTCGACGACGAAATTCCGTTCTAGATCATGGCAACTGTAATTTGTAACGATTAAAAATTAAGGTGATCCATAAAGCCCCGCGAAGCGGGGTTTTTTTATTTTCGGGTGAAAAACGTAGAGAAAAGGTTCGCCATCACAAATGTAGTGGCATAGTGAATTTGGCCAGCTGGTTTTGACAGTCTGCCCAAGGCCCCTACGCTGCACAGCGATGTAGCGGCCGGAAAACCCGGCCACTACAGAGTACAAAACCGGAATTTTAACAATGATTTAAGGGCTTGTAACATACATACATGTTCGTATGTATGCAAGCAGAAGGCGCTGGCAGGAGGAACCCAAGAGATTTCATGAAAACCCTGGCCACTACTTTTCGGAACCATACACCTGGCGGCCACAAGCAAGCGTCCGAGCGCAAAAAAGCCCCGTTTTGACGGGGCTTTTGCGTATAAAAACAACTGGCGAGGCGCTTTCAATACAGGTGCACGGCTTTGAAGCGGGCAAGCGTCGCGTCGTTGGCGCCGGTCAGGGTCAGCGTTTTGCCGCTGATGTCCCAGCCGCTGGCCTGGTTGAGCGCATCGAGAAACGCGCGCTCCACTCCCTGGCTATCCGGGCAGGCCATCATGGTGGTGGCCAGCTGGGCAAAGCGGAGCTGGCGTTTCTCGCTTAGGCTGTAGTTACCCATCAGCTGGTTGCAGCCGGTGGCACCGGCGACGCGCTGCCCTTCGCTGTGCAGGACAAAATGCGCTTCGCGCTGGTTATCCTGGGCGGTGACCGGCGGGCCGTTTTCCAGCGCGGCCAGTTTCCAGTAGGTGTCGGTCAGTGCTACGTCCGGCGTTTTATCGGCGGCCGGCTGCTCGCCGGTGTGGCTGCTTGCGCAGCCGGTCAGAGCAAGGGCCAGCCCCAAAAGCATGGAGCCGCCTGCGGTTTTTATCGTGCGCTGCATGTTGTTTCTCGCATTCGTCAGGGTAAGTCGATGTGCCGTAGCAGTGGCACGCGCAATCAGCGTGCCGGGCTTATAGCGTGCCAAGCTGATAGCGTGTCAGGTTTATGTGAATGCAGCAAAAGCGGCCGGCGCTTTGCCCGCTTTTGGATTAAAACGCCGGCAGGGCCGGGTGCTGCGCGGCGTCTGCGGCGGCGTCGTTATCCCGAGGCAGGGTGAAGCGCGCCACGATCTGGTTGAGGCGGTCGGCCTCGCTTTGCAGCTGCTGGGCCGCTGTGCTTGCCTGCTGCACCATGGTGGCGTTTTGCTGGGTCGTCTGCTCCATGTCGCTGATCGCTGTGTTGATCTCCTGGATGCCGCTGCGCTGCTCTCGGGTGGCGACGTCGATTTCTTCCATTAGCGCGGTGACGCGCCTGACCGAGGCAATGATATCGTTCATGGTATCGCCGGCCAAATCGGCCTGCTCGGCGCCGGCTTCTACCTGCTGGGCGGTGGTGTCGATCAGCTTGTGGATATCGGTAGCGGCGCTGGCGCTGCGGGTGGCGAGCTGGCGCACTTCACTGGCGACGACGGCAAAGCCGCGGCCGTGCTCGCCGGCGCGGGCGGCTTCTACCGAGGCGTTGAGCGCAAGAATGTTGGTTTGAAACGCGATGGAGTCGATCAGCGTGATGATGTCGGTAATCTGGCGTGAGCTTTGGCGAATTTCTTGCATACGCTCGACTACGCTTTGCACCACGTGACTGCCGTTTTCTGCCTTGTCGGCGGTTTCCTCCGCTACGCGATTGGCCTGAGAGGCATTGTCGCTGCTGCGCTCCATGGTTGAGGTCATTTCTTCAATGCTGGAGGCCGTCTGGGTCAGCGAGGCCGATTGACGCTCGGTGCGGGCGGACAGGTCCTGGTTGCCTTGGGCAATATGGCTGGCGCTGTCATAGACCTCGCTGCTGCTGTCGCGCACGGTGGTGACGGTATTGAGCAGCGCCTGCTGCATGTGGTCGAGCGCGGCGTACAGCTGGCCGATCTCATTGCTGCCGCGACTTTCCAGGCGGTGGGAAAGATCGCCCTCAGCCATGATGTCGAACTGCTGAATCAAGCGTTTGATAGGACGAATCAGGTTCGCACCGACCCCCCAATAGATCAGCGCGGTCACTGCCAGTGCGAAGACGAACACCGCAATAATGATCGCGGTGGCAAAGTCGACCACGGTATCAAAGCGCTCCAGGCGCGCGCCGCCCTGCTCTTCTACGGTACGAAAAAAGCGCGCGGCATCCTGATAAAAGGCGTCGTAGGCGCGCCGGGAGCCCTCGCGGCCGCTGCGATACGCCGCCAGCTCGCCCTGTGCCAAAGCGTTTAGCTGCGGCTGCAGGTGGGCATCCCGCAGGCGCACGAAACTGTCTTTAAGCGCTGTAATCAGCGCTGAGTGCTGCTCGGCGGCCGGCAGGTCAACAAATTCGGTAAAGAGGGCGCTGGCCTGATCCAGCGTTTCATCAAGCTCGGCGACTTGCTGGCGCCTGGCGGCTGCGCCGGGGCTGTTCTGTTCAACGCGATCGACGTAAAGATCGGCAAGATCCAGACGAATGTTTTGCAGTGCGGAATTGAGGCGATTGAGCGCTGACTGCTGGCTAACGTTGACCTGGGTCAGCTGCCGGATGCTTTGGCGGCTGTGGTCGACGGCGTAGAGGCCGGCACCGCTTAGCACCAGCATCATTGCCAGAAACGTCAGCAGGACCAGCGTCCAGCTCATGCGCATGGTGAGATTGTCCCAGAGTTTCATTCGCTTTGTTCTCCGATAGCAGGACAGATAAACAAGGTGAAGCAAGCAATAATGGGCTCTTCGTCGTTGGGTGTGGAATTCGCCCCCTGAGCTGGGCCAGGATATGACCTCCACATGGACAGGAGGTATGGCATGGACGGCACCCAGATTCTGACCCTCGGCTTGGGCCTGGAAGCACCTTGGGTTCTCAAGGACCAGCACCTGGATACCGCCGTCTCGCCCCACCGCCTGGACCTCTACGTCGAGGCCGAGCGGGGCAGCCTCTACCCCTGCCCTGAGTGCGGCAAGGCCTGCCCGGCCCATGACTTCGCCGACAAGACGTGGCGGCATCTGAACTTCTTCCAGCACCACTGTTACCTGCATGCGCGGGTGCCTCGCACCAAGTGCCCCGAGCATGGCGTCAAGCGCATCGAGGTGCCCTGGGCCCGCCCTGGCAGCGACTTCACCCTGCTGTTTGAGCAGGCGGCCATGTCGCTGGTCAAGGAGATGCCGGTGCTGGCCGTCTCCCGGCAACTGGAGATCTCGGACAAGCGCCTGTGGCGCATCGTGCACCACTACGTGGGGCGCATGCTGGGTGAGTTGGATCTGTCCAGCGTGGCCACTGTCGGCGTGGACGAAACGGCCTCCCGGCGCGGCCAGCGCTACGTCACGGTGTTCCTCGACATGCAGCGCAAGCAGGAGCCGGTGCTCTTCGCCGTCCCGGGCCATGGCAAGGCCGCCATCAAGGCCTTCAGCGCCTTCCTGGCGGCGCATGGCGGTGACCCGGACAACGTGGTCGAGGTGGTCTGCGACATGTCTCAGGCGTTCCTCAGCGGCGTGGCCGAGCACCTGC
The DNA here is from genome assembly GCF_055379665.1 of Halomonas cibimaris. Lineage (NCBI taxonomy): Bacteria > Pseudomonadati > Pseudomonadota > Gammaproteobacteria > Oceanospirillales > Halomonadaceae > Halomonas > Halomonas cibimaris. The sequence goes on along the minus strand of NZ_AP043828.1, from coordinate 689,346 downwards.
CCAACGCCGAAGTGACGGTCGACTGGTTCCACATCGTGCAGACCTTCACCAAGGCGCTGGACGAGGTCCGCAAGAAGGAACGCCGTGAGAAGGGGCATCCCAAAGCCCTCCGGTGGGCGGTCTTGAAGAACCTGGATAACGGCAATATGACGGCCAAGCAGGTCGCTGCCCTCCAGGAGCTGGTAGCCGATCAGGGGGCCACCGGCGATGCCTGGGTGATCAAGGAAAAGCTGCGCTGGATCCAGAAGGCGCCGACGCCGCGTGCCGCCCGGTGGCGCATCACGAACTACCTCAAGGTCATGCGGGAGGCCGTCACCGGCCAGGCACTGCTCAAGCCGATGGCGAAGGCCCTGACGACGCTGGAGCGACATGCCGAGCAGGTGGTGAGGCGCTGGATATCGGGACTGACCAACGCGCGGCTGGAAGGCATGAACGGACTCTTCCAGGCGGCCAAGTCACGCGCACGTGGTTACCGGAACGAGGCCAACTTCATCGCGATGATCTACCTGATCGGCAGCCCGGTGGGCCGCCTGCTGGATCAGGCCAAATCCACATGAAACGACGAAGAACCCAATAATGCCGTGAACAGGGCGTATTCACGGCATCATTTTCGGCATTATCCACTTTTTTCCCTGCCGACGCTTGCGTCAGGGCAAGAGACAGCGCATCAGGCTTTTCCGGCTAGCGACCAAGGTCGAAAAGAGGCGTGCTGCCCTTTTTATCCAAAGGCGCGTAAAACCCTTTCCTGACGCCCGGCGGGGGAAGGGAGGGGATATAAGCGCGGTGCCCGATGGGCACCTCGGGCTTTAATGATTGCCATGTTACATAACTTGAGATAGCTTGTAAGAATGACGGTTGATCGTGCCTACAAATACCGATTCTATCCGACGCCCGAGCAGGAAGTCCTGCTGGCGCGGACGTTCGGGTGCGTGCGATACGTCTGGAATGCAGTGCTGCGGTATCGCACCGATGCGTTCTATCAGCGTCAGGAAACGGTCAGCTACAACGATGCCAGTGCCTTCCTGACCCGAATGAAGAAGGCGCCGGAGACGGCTTTCCTGTCGGAAGTCAGCTCGGTGCCGCTGCAACAATGCCTGCGGCATCAGCAGGCTGCTTTCAAGAACTTCTTTTCCGGGAAGGCCCGGTACCCACGCTTCAAGAGCAAGCACCATCGCCAGTCGGCAACATTTGCCAGCTCGGCGTTCAAGTACCGCGACGGCCGGATTTTTCTTGCCAAGTGCAAGGAGCCGCTGGCGATTCGGTGGAGCCGCGAGCTTCCCGCCACGCCCAGCACCGTCGTCGTTTCCAAGGATGTCGCGGGTCGATACTTCATCAGTTGCCTATGCCAGGAGGAAGCGAAACCTCTGGCCGTGGTGCCAAAAATGATCGGTATCGACCTCGGCCTGAAAGACCTGTTTGTGACCAGCGACGGGCATCGAATCGGCAATCCCCGCCACACGGCAAAGTACGCGGCCAGACTGGCCAGGGCACAAAGACGGCTGAGCAAGAAAGCGCCTGGCTCGGCGAATCGTGCCAAAGCCCGCCGGAAAGTCGCCCGACTTCACGCCAAAATATCCGATTGCCGGAAGGACAACTTGCACAAGCTGTCCCGCCAGATCGTCAACGAGAACCAAGTGATCTGCGTCGAAAGCCTGTCGGTCAAGAACATGGTCAAAAACCGCTCGCTGGCCAGGTCGATCAGCGATGCCGGCTGGGGCGAATTCGTGCGCCAGCTAACATACAAATCACTCTGGGCAGGTCGGCAGTTGGTTCAGATCGACCGCTGGTATCCGTCGAGCAAACGCTGCTCTGACTGCGGCCATGTCATGGACAACATGCCCCTGCATATCCGCGCCTGGTGTTGCCCGGAGTGTTCCTCGCACCATGACCGCGACATCAACGCCGCGGTCAACATTAAAGCCGCCGGGCTGGCGGTGTTAGCCCTTGGAGAGAATGTAAGTGGCACAGGGCACGCCCCTGCGTCCGATTCTCGATGAAGTGGGAATCCTCTTCCTGATGCGCTAAAGCGCGAAGGGAGGGGAGCAGTCAAGACGCGGCCGCGCCATGGTAAAGCACAATAAGACGACCCATACCAATGTCGCCACAACGAACCGCACGACGCGCCCGGCCCAGGGGCCGGGGAAGAACATATCCGCTAACACAGGAAAGCTGCCATGGCTCGCTTTGCTGCTAACCTCAGCATGCTGTTTACCGAGGTGGAGTTCCTCGACCGCTTCCAGGCCGCCGCCAAGGCCGGCTTCAAGGGCGTGGAGTACCTTTTCCCCTACGACTTCGAAGCGTCCGAGATCAAAAAGCGTCTCGACGACAACGGCCTGGAGCAGGTGCTGTTTAACCTGCCGGCGGGCGACTGGGCCGGCGGCGAGCGCGGCATCGGCTGTCACCCGGACCGCGTGGACGAGTTTCGCGACGGCGTGGATCAGGCCATCGAATACGCCAGGGTTTTGGGCAACGCTCAGCTTAACTGCCTGGCCGGCAAGCAGCCGGAAGGCGTAAGCGACGAAGAGGCGCGCAAGACGCTGATCGACAACCTGCGTTTTGCCGCGGACAAGCTCAAGGCCGAAGGGATTTTGCTGATCGCCGAGCCGATCAACACCCGCGACATCCCGGGGTTTTTCCTCAACCGCACCGAGCAGGCGCTTTCGCTGTTTGACGCGGTGGGCAGCGATAATCTTAAACTGCAGTACGACATCTACCACATGCAGATTATGGAAGGCGACATTGCGCCGACCATCGAAAAGCACCTCAAGCGCATTGCCCACGTGCAGCTGGCTGACACCCCGGGCCGCCACGAGCCGGGCACCGGTGAAATCAACTATCCTTTTCTCTTCAGCCACCTTGACCGCTTGGGCTATAGCGGCTGGATCGGCTGCGAGTACAAGCCCGCCGCCGGCACCCAGGAAGGGCTGGACTGGCTTGACAGCGTGCGCTGATCCGTCAACGCCCGGTGCATGCTGCAACACGCTGTTTGGCGACACGCTATTTGGCGACACACAATTTGCGTAGGAGAACGACATGAGCAAGATCGGTTTTATTGGACTGGGTATCATGGGTCGCCCGATGGCGGGCCACCTGCTGGACGCCGGCCACGACATCTACACCGCGCTGCACAGCTCGCCGCTGCCGTCTGATCTCAAGGAAAAAGGCGCTAACGTGGTCGCAAGCCCCAAGGCGGTTGCCGAACACTCCGAGATCATCATCACCATGGTGCCGGACACCCCGGATGTGGAAAAAGTCCTGTTCGGCGAAGACGGCGTCATCGAGGGCCTGAAAAAAGATACCCTGGTGATCGACATGAGCTCCATCGCGCCGATGTCCACCCAGGACTTTGCCCAGCGCATCAAGCAGGCCGGCGGTGACTATCTCGATGCGCCGGTATCCGGCGGCGAAGGCGGCGCCATCAATGCCGCGCTTACCGTGATGGTAGGCGGCAGCGAAGCGGCCTTTGCGCGCGGCAAGCCGGTGCTTGAAGTGATGGGCTCATCTATCACCCATATCGGCGAAAACGGCGCGGGCCAGACCTGTAAAGCGGCCAACCAGATCGTGGTGGCGCTGACCATCGAAGCCGTTGCCGAAGGCCTGCTGTTTGCCTCCAAGGCCGGCGCCGACGTTGCCAAGGTGCGCGAGTCGCTGCTTGGCGGGCTGGCGCAGTCGAAAATTCTCGACGTTCACGGCGAGCGCATGATCAACCGCGCCTTCGACCCGGGCTTCAAGGTCAAGCTGCATCATAAAGACCTCAACCTGGCACTGGAGGGTGCGCGGACGCTGAACCTGTCGCTGCCGGGTACTGCCAACGTTCAGCAGCTGCTGCAGGCCTGCGTTGCCAGCGGCGGCGCCGAACGGGACCATGCGAGCATCGCCTGTGTGCTGGAACAGCTGGCCAATCACGAAATCGGGCAGTAGTCCGCCGCTGAGGTTTAAATGAATACCGTTTATGTGAATAACGTTCGTATCAACAACAGCGCCTATACGCCCATTCGCCGCACAAAAATTGTTGCCACCCTGGGGCCGGCAAGTGACCGTGAGGGCGAGCTGGAGCGCATGCTGCGCGCCGGCGTTGACGTTGTGCGTCTGAACTTTTCCCACGGCACGGCAGCCGAGCATCGCAGCCGCCTGCAGCAGGTGCGTGACATTGCCCAGCGCATCGGCAAAAGCGTCGCCGCCCTTGCCGATCTGCAGGGCCCCAAGATTCGCATCGCCCGCTTCAAGGACGGCGAAGTCGAGCTCGAAGAAGGTCAGCCCTTCGTTATTGACATGGAGCTTGACAGCGACGCCGGCGACGCCACCCGGGTCGGCTGCGACTACAAGCCCTTGGCGGATGACCTGAGCATGGGCGATCGCCTGCTGCTGGATGACGGCCGCCTGGTGCTTGACGTTGACGCGGTCAAGGGCTGTGAAGTCCACACCCGCGTGGTGGTCGGCGGTACGCTCTCCAACAACAAAGGCATCAACAAGCTCGGCGGCGGCCTGTCCGCACCGGCGCTGACCGACAAGGACAAAGAGGATGTGCAAACCGCGCTGGATATCGGCGTGGACTACATGGCCGTGTCGTTTCCGCGCAGCGCCGCCGACATAGAACAGGCGCGTCGGCTGCTGGGCGAGAAAGGCCGGGAAATCGGTTTGGTGGCCAAGATCGAGCGCGCCGAGGCCGTAGCCGATGACGACACCCTGGACGGCATTATCCGGGCATCCGACGCGGTCATGGTGGCCCGGGGTGATCTGGGCGTGGAGATCGGCGATTCCCAGCTGATTGGCGTGCAAAAGCGCATTATCAAGCACGCGCGCAGCCTGAATCGTGCGGTGATTACCGCCACTCAGATGATGGAGTCGATGATTGAATCGTCTTTGCCCACCCGAGCCGAAGTTTTCGACGTGGCCAACGCCGTACTCGACGGTACCGACGCGGTGATGCTCTCCGCCGAGACGGCCATCGGCGACTTTCCGGTCGACACCGTAAAAGCCATGGATCGCGTTTGCCTGGGGGCCGAGCGTGAACGCAGCGCTCAGGAATCCGGCCACCGGATTCACCAGGGCTTTACCCGCAGCGACGAGACCGTGGCGCTGTCGGCGATGTACGCCGCCAACCACCTGCAAGGCGTGGCCGCGATTGCCTGTATGACATCAAGCGGCTATACCGCGCTGATGGCCTCGCGCATTCACTCGGGCCTGCCCATTGTGGGGCTTGCACACAGCGCTGTCGCCCAGCGGCGCATGGCGCTGTATCGCGGCGTGGTGTCGCTGGCCTTTGATACCAGCCACATGGCGGCCAGCGCGCTTCACGACAACGCCTTGGCGCTGCTGGTCGAAGAGGGGCTTGCCCACGTCGGCGACCACGTCATCGTCACCCGCGGCGATCACAGAAATGCCCATGGCGGCACCAACACGCTGACGATTCTCAGCGTTACCGCCGACCACCGGCGCGGCGCCTAGGCCCTGCTCGGGCAAGCCTTACGCAGGGCGATGCCGCCGTCCGGGCAGGCGTTGGCAAGCGGGGATCAGTTACCGCGGTACGTTGAGTAGCCGTACGGGCTCAGCAGCAGCGGAATGTGGTAGTGATCCAGCTCGCCGTCAATGGAGAAGACCACCGGAATTTCGGGGAAAAACGTTGCGGTTTCATGGTTTTTGAACCATTCGCCGGTCTCAAACGTTACGCGGTAGGTGCCGTTGGCCAGTGCCGTGTTTTCGGGGTAGAGCGCATTAATACGGCCGTTTTCGCCGGTCGTCGCGGCGCTGAGCTGCTTCCAGCCGCTGTCCTGCTTTTGCTCCAGGGTGACATCAACGCCGGACGAGGGCAGGCCATTTTCGATATTGAGCACGTGTACACTCAAGGGGTTGTCAGCGGCGATGGCGGTGGTAGCCAGGGTGGCAGCCAAAGCGCCGGTGGCAAGCGCTGCAGTCAGTTTGGTGCTCATGGTGCGTCTCCGGAAATAAAGTTGTTCAGACGTTATACGTATTTCGGCATGCGGGCGAATTTTTATAGTACTTTGCTGATAGCGTCAAGGGCACAGCCTTCGTCAATGGCCGAGCCGCCGGCACCGGCTACGCCAATGGCGCCAATAACCGCATTGTCAATTTTTACTCATCAGCGCGTAAAGCATCGCCCCATGCGGGCGGTGATAAAAGCGCGCACCGCAACGCGGTGCCGGGGTTGAAGGTCCCATCACCACCTGATATTTATACAAAATGACGAAGCGCGTCTACAAGTAACGGTTTTATCCGACGCCCGAACAAGCCGCCTTGCTGGCGCAATCGTTTGGCTGCGTGCGTTTTGTCTGGAACAACACCCTGGCCTATCGCACCGAAGCGTATCAGCAGCGCGGGGAAACGCTCACCCACTCGGCAGCGGAAAAGCGGCTGGTGGCCCTCAAGGCGGAATATCCGTGGCTGAGGGACGTGTCCAGCGTGATCCTGCAACAAGCCCTGCGCGATCAAAAAGCGGCCTTCGATAACTTCTTCAACACCAAGCTCAAGGCGCGATATCCGCGCTTCAAGGCCAAGGATGGTCGGCAATCCATTCGGCTGACGAAAGCCGCCTTCCGCTATCGGGACGGCGAGATCACTATCGCCAAAACAAAGGCGCCATTGCCGATCCGCTGGAGCCGCCCATTGCCCGGCGCCCCGTCCAGCGTCACCCTTTCACGCGACCGTGCAGGCCGCTACTTCATCAGCTGCCTGTGCGAATTCACGCCCGAGCCGTTGCCGTTCTCTCCTAACACCGTAGGTATTGATCTGGGGCTGACCGACCTGTTCATCACCAGCCAAGGGCAGAAGTCGGGCAACCCGCGCTACCTCAAACGGTACGCCGCCAAACTGGCCTACCTGCAACGCCGACTGAGCAAAAAGCAGCGAGGCTCGAACAACCGCCACAAAATGCGCCGCAAGGTGGCGCGTCTGCACGCCAAAATCGCGGACTGCCGCCGCGACGCCATGCACAAGGCCACCCGGACGCTGGTCAACGAAAACCAAGTGATCTGCGTCGAGACGTTGAACATCACCGGCATGCTCAAAAACAGAACACTGGCCAGAGCCATCAGCGATGCCGGCTGGGGCGAGTTCCTGCGCCAGCTGGCCTACAAGGCCGACTGGGCGGGCCGCCAGCTCATTCAGGTCAGCCGGTGGCTGCCCAGCAGCAAGACGTGCCACCATTGCGGCCACAAGATCAAAAAGCTGCCGCTATCGCAGCGCCACTGGCACTGTGACGGCTGCGGCCAGGCCATTGACCGCGATATCAACGCGGCCAGGAATATCGAAACCGCCGGACGGGCGGAGGTAGCCTGTGGAGCGACTGGATCGGGGCTGTGGCCTGATCGTCACGGTCTAGTGAAGGCGCGTGGAAGCAGGAAGGTTCTCGGGGTGACCCGGGAACCCTCGCCCAAAGCGCATAGCGCAGCGGGCGGGGAGTATCAGCGGTACGCCGCCGCCGAGCAGCAAAAGCCCGTCCACGGTGTTGAGGTTTTGCGACTCGGGATCGTTGCGGGCAAGACACTGTCGGTACGGCTGAATTTTGTAAAAAAGTGTTGTTTCCGTTTGCCGCTTGGCCAGGTGGTTATCGTAATTAAGTAATAATAATTTTTTATTTAATGCGATTTGGCTATAAAAATTCGCTGCGCTATGATGGCTTTTGTATTTGATCATCCCGCACCTATCCAAGACGCTGCTCATATAACCGTCAGGAGTCAACGATGTCGCTACGTATCAACGAGACCGTTCCGGATTTTGAAGCGTCAACCAGCCAGGGCCCCATCCGTTTTCACGACTGGATCGGCGATGACTGGGCGATCCTGTTTTCCCACCCCAAGGACTTTACCCCGGTGTGCACCACCGAGTTCGGCGCCGTTGCCAGACTCGATGCCGAGTGGAAAAAGCGCGGCACCAAGGTGATCGGCGTTTCCGTGGACGGCGTGGAAGAGCACAAGGGCTGGATTGACGATATCGAAACCTACTGCGGCAGCGATGTGGGCTTTCCCATCATTGCCGATGAAGATCTCAAGGTATCTAAACTGTTCAACATGCTGCCGGCTGAGGCCTACCTGCCGGACGGCCGCACGCCGGCGGACAGCGCCACGGTACGTTCGGTATTTATCATCGGCCCGGACAAGCAGCTCAAGCTGTCCATGACCTACCCGATGAACGTCGGGCGTAACTTCGGTGAGATTCTGCGCGCGCTGGACGCGCTGCAAACGGCCGCCGGCCACGGCGTTGCCACACCGGCCGACTGGCGCGTCGGCGAAGATGTGATTATTCCGCCGACCGTCTCTGACGACGATGCCCGGGCCAGGTTCGGCGAGTTCGAGGCGCCGCTGCCCTACGTGCGCAAAACCCGCCAGCCGCACTGACACTCTCCGCCCGCCGCAGTAAACTCAAGCAGGCTGAACGGGCATGCAGGCAAAAAAGAAACCGCCTCGCAAAAAGCGAGGCGGTTTTCTTGCGGTTTGCCGGCAGCGAGTGGGTTAATGGTAGCCGTCATCCGCTTTTACCTTGCCGCGGAACACCCAGTACGACCAGGCGGTGTAGGCAAGAACGATGGGAATCACCAGCACCGTGCCGACCAGCAGAAACATCTGCGAGGCCGGCGCCGAGGCGGCGTCCCAGATGGTGTAGTCGGGCGGGACGATAACCGGCCACTTGCTGGCAATCATGCCCAGGTAGGTAAAGACAAAAAGCCCCAGCGTCATCAGGAAAGGCCGACCTTGCTCACGGCGTTTGACCGCCCGATAAAGGGCGGCGGCGCAGGCCATGGCGAGAATCGGCAAGACCCAGATCACGTGCAGCTGGTTGAGCCAGCGCTCGCGCACATCAACGCTGACCAGCGGTGTCCACAGGCTGACAATGGCAAAAATGCCAAGCACCGCCAGCAGCAGCCGGGGCGTAATCCGGTAGGCCCAATCCTGCACGTAGCCGTCGGATTTCAAAATCAGCCAGGTGGCCCCGAGCAGGGCGTAGCCGGCCATCAAGCCCAGCCCGGTCAGCACGCTAAACGGTGTCAGCCAGTCGAAAGGCCCGCCGACAAAGACCCTGTCTTCCACCGGAAAGCCCTGAATATAGGCACCGACCACCGCTCCCTGGGCGAAGGTTGCCACCACCGAGCCCCAGCAGAACGCGCGGTTCCACCAGTGGCGATTTTTTTTCGACTTGAAGCGAAATTCAAAGGAAATGCCGCGGAAAATCAGGCCCGCAAGCATCAGGAACACGCCGATGTAAAGCGCCGGCAGAAACACCGAATACACCAGCGGAAAGGCACCCAGCAGGCCGGCGCCGCCCAGTACCAGCCAGGTTTCGTTGCCGTCCCATACCGGGGCGACCGAGTTCATCATCACATCGCGTGACGTTTCATCCGGGGCAAAGGGATACAAAATCCCCAGCCCCAGATCAAAGCCGTCCATCAATACATACATGATGACGCCAAAGCCGATAATGCCGGCCCACACAAGCGTAATATCCAGACTCATGACTTGGCCTCCCGCAGGTCGTTGTCGTCAAAAGGCGTATGCACAGCGGACAGCGGGCGCTTGGCGCGCTCCACCTCGCCGTGGACTTCGTCGGGCTCGGGCAGCATGCCGCTTTTGATAACCCGGGTGAGGTAGTAGATCCCCACCATGAACACCACAGCGTATACCGCCATGTAACCGATCAGCGAAAACAGTGCCGTACCGCCGGAAAGAGACGGCGTTACCCCCTCGGCGTGGGTCATGACACCGTAGACCAGCCAGGGCGCGCGGCCGGACTCGGTGACCACCCAGCCGGCCAATACCGCCACGAAAGGCGCGCCGATCATGCCCACCAGGGTTTTCAGATAGAGCGGATGGCGGTAGACGCGCCCGCCCCGGCGCAGCACCAGCCCGGCCAGCGCCACGGCAATCATCGCAAGGCCCAGACCGACCATGATGCGAAACGCCCAGAAGACGATAAACACCGGCGGCTGCTTGTCAGCGGCCACCTCCTCGAGCCCGGGCACCGTGCCGTTGACATCGTGGGTCAGAATCAGACTGGCCAGATGCGGAATGGCCAGCTCCCAGCGGTTGGTCTGGGCGCTCTGGTCGGGCAGGGCAAACAGCAGCAGCGGTGCGCCGGCCTGAGTTTCCCAGTTGCCCTCCATGGCGGCTACCTTGGTGGGCTGGTGCTCAAGGGTATTGATGCCGTGGAAATCTCCGACCACGGCCTGGGCCGGTGCCAAAAAGAGCAGCAGCCACAGGCACATGGAAAGCGCTTTCTTGTTGGCCTCGACGTCGCGCTGGCGCAGCAGAAACCAGGCGCTGACGCCGGCCACCACAAAGCCCCCGGTCAGAAATGACGCCATGACCATGTGGGCAAAGCGATAGCGAAACGACGGGTTGAAGATGGCCTCGCTCCAGGAAGTGATGTGGAACTGGCCGTCGACCAGCTCATAGCCCACCGGGGTCTGCATCCAGCTGTTGGCGGCAAGAATCCAAAACGAGGAAATGAACGTGCCAAGCGCCACCATGAGCGCGGCGAACAGGTGCGCGCCTTCGGGCACCTTGTCTCGGCCGAACAGCAGCACGCCGAGAAAGCCGGCCTCAAGGAAAAACGCCGTGAGTACTTCATAGCTGAGCACCGGCCCTAAAAAGTTGGACGTGGCCTGAGAGAAGTTGCTCCAGTTGGTGCCGAACTGAAACGACATGACGATGCCCGACACCACGCCCATGCCAAAGACCACGGCGAAAACCTTGGTCCAGAACAGGGCCAAACGGTCCCAGGCAGGGTTTTGGGTTTTGTAGAACAGGCCGTGCAGCAGGGCAATGTAGGATGCCAGGCCGATGGTAAACACCGGGAAAATGGCGTGGAACAGCACCACGAACGCAAATTGCAGCCTGGAGAGCAGCAGCGGATCCAGCTCCATGATGACCTCCGAGGAAAAGAGAGCCGATACAGGGGAGACGGCGACGGAGCGGCCGGCGTTTGATCGTCAGGGAAAACGAGATGAGAGGGCGGCCGCTTCAGCGCCGACTATGCGTTTTACGTATATCTTATTACCGAGCGGCAGGTGGTGTGCCATGGTGTATTGTCGCAGCGGCCGGGCGTCCTTCAACGAGAGTCACGCGGCGTGCGATGCCGGCCAGCGCCGCGTCGTCGGCCTCGTGGACAAGATAGACCACGCTGCGCCCGGCAAGCCAGCGGTCCAGCGCGGCGCTGAGCGCCTGCGCGGTAGCGCGGTCGATGCCGGCGAAAGGCTCATCGAGCACCACCAGCGCGGGGTCGCGCAGTACAATCCGCGCCAGCGCCACTCGGCGCGCCTGCCCGCCGGAAATACGCCGGCCGCCTTCACCCACCCGGGTGTTGAGCCCTTGCGGCAGCGCATCGGCCCAGTCAGCGAGCGCAACCTGGTCAAGCGCGCGCCATAGCGCGGCGTCATCGGCGTCCGGGCTGGCAAGGCGCAGGTTCGCCGCCAGGCTATCATCGAGCAGCTCGGACTGCTGGGTCAGTACCGCCACTCGGCGGCGCAGCGCGGCGTCGGGCCAGGCGTCGAGCGCTACGCCGCCCAGCGTAATACGGCCTTCTGACGGCGCCAGCTGGCGGCCGAGCAGGGCGGTGAGCGTTGATTTGCCCGAGCCCGACGCCCCTTCCACGGCCAGGCGCTCGCCGGGCGCGAGCGTGAACGACAGCGCGCTCAGCGCCGGCTGCAGCGCATCCGGGTAATGCACGCCGACGCGCTCAAGCGTCAGCGTCAGGGCGTTTTCCGGCGGGGGCGCTGCGGCCGGCGGGGTTGTCGTCGGCGTGGCGTTCAGCTCATTGAGGCGTTCGGCGGCCCCGCGGGTGGCCCCCAGCCAGGTAAAGGCCGCCGGCAGCGCGCCGAACGCCTCGTTCATGGCCAGCACCGCCATGGGCAGCATGACCATCACCGCACCGCTGATGCCGCCGGCCTGAAAGGCCCGGGCGGCCAGCCACAGCGTGGCGAGCGTGGCGCTGCCCACCAGCCACACCTGCACGGCGTTACCCAGCGCAACCCGGCGCCCCAGCCGGCGCTGGCTTGCGTGCAGGCGCGCTTCCAGCGTTTCAAGCCGGCGCCGGCGGTGGGCCAGAGTGGCGTAGGCTTCGAGCTCTGCCAGCCCCTGCAAGGTGTCAATGACCCCGCCGCGCAGCGCCTCAAGCTCGTCCACGTGGCGCCGGCTGGCGCTCATGCCCAGCCGCGCCTGCCCCAGGGTCAACCACAGCCAGCCGGCCAGCAGCACGGCCGCCAGCACCGCGCCTGCCTGCGGCACAAAAAACGCCGCGCCGGCGCTGAGCAGGGCGCCGGCCAGCAGCGCCACGGCGGGCGGGGCCAGCAGCCGCAGATAGAGGCTGTCCAGGGTGTCGATGTCGGCGGTCAGGCGGTTGAGCCAGTCGCTGGCCCGGCGGCCGGCGAGTACCCGGCTGTCCTGGCCGGCCAGCGCGGTAAAAAGCCGGGTGCGCAAATCGGCGAGCAGGCGCAGCACGGTGTCGTGGTTATAAAGCCGCTCCAGATAGCGGCTGGCCGTACGGGTGACGGCAAACAGGCGAATCGCGCCACCGGGCACGTACACGTCCAGCGTGGCCGCCGCGCCGGCGGCGAGCAGCAGGCCGGTGAGCCCCGTGGCGGTGATAAACCAGCCGGATACGGCAAACAGCCCCAGCGCCGAGAGCAGCGTCAGCGCCATGAGCCCCCCGCCCAGCCACAGCCGGCGCCGCCGCCCGGCGAGCACGCCAAGCCAGGGGCGCAGCGCGGTGATCAAAGAGGGCGCTTTAGCCATGGAAAAGCTCCTTGAGCCGGCCGTGATCGAGCTGCCAGCGGCGGCTGGCCAGCCGGATCAGCGCCGGATGGTGGGTGGCAATCATCAGGGTGCGCCCGGCGGCCTGAAGATCGGCTAGCGCGGCCATCACGGCTTGTTCGCTGTGCCTGTCCAGGCGCGCGGTGGGCTCGTCCAGCAGCACCAGCGGCGCGGCGGATAAAAAGATGCGCGCCAGCGCCAGCCGCTGGGCCTGGCCGCCGGAAAGCCCGGCGCCGTGCTCGCCTATCGGAGTCGCCAGCCCCTGGGGCAGGCGTGCCAGCAGCTCGCCCAGGTGCGCACTGCTTAGGGCTTGGGTCAGCGCGGCGTCGTCGGCCTGCGGGTCGGCCAGGCGCAGGTTGTCGGCAAGCGTGCCGTGCACCAGCAGCGGGCGCTGGTCCATCCACGCAAAGCGCAGGTTCCGGGCGCGCCGGCAGGTGCCGACTTCCTCGGGGGCGACAAAACCGGCCGCCAGCTGCAGCAGCGTGGATTTGCCGCTGCCTGAAGCACCGGTGACCACCACGGTATCGCCGCGCTTGACCGTCGCGGTCACCGGCCCCAGCACCGTGCCGCGGCCCGGGTGGGCTACGCTGGCGGCATCGAGCACCAGCAGGTCTTTGTCGCTTGCCGGGGCGGGGTGTGTGGCGTCGCCGCGGCGGTTGGCCGGCACCGGCTGGTTGAGCAGCTCGGCGATGCGTTCGGCTGCGCCGAGGGCGGCGGCGCGGTCGTGATAGTGCTGGGCCAGGCTGCGCAGCGGCTGAAAGAATTCCGGTGCCAGCAGCAAAATCAGCAGCCCGCTGAACAGCGTCAGCTCGTCGGCGGGGCCGTACTCGATATAGCCCAAAAGCCCGAAGCCGACGTAGATGGCCACCACGGCAATGGCCGCCGAGGCAAAAAACTCCAGCACCGCCGAAGATAAAAACGCCAGCCGCAGGGTGCGCATGCTGCGCAGGCGGTAGCCGTCTGCCGCGGCGTGAACGCTGTGGCCGGCGCGCCGGGTCTGGCCGAACAGGCGCAGCGTGGTCAGGCTGCGCACCCGGTCGATAAAGTGGCCTGAAAGCCGTGAAACGGCGGCAAACTGCTCGCGGTTGAGCCGCTCGGCACCCATGCCCACCAGCGCCATGAACAGCGGAATCAGCGGTGCGGCCAGCAGCAGAAAAATCGCGGCCAGCCAGTCCAGGTAAAACGTTACCCCCAGCACCAGCAGCGGCACCGCCACGGCCAGCACCAGCTGCACGCGAAAGCGCGCAAAATAGCCGTCCAGCGCTTCGATCTGCTCTACCGCTTGATACGCCAGCGAGGCGGTATGGTGGCCGGCCACCGCGACCGGGCCCAGCTCGGCCAGGTGATCCAACAGCCGGCGGCGCAGGCGCTTTCGCACCGCCAGCGAGGCGTTTTGGGCCAGGGTTTCCCGAGCGTAGCCGAAAAGGCCGCGCAGGGGCAGCGCGGCAAGCCACAGCGCCAGCAGCGGCGCGGTGCGCGCCAGCGGCTGGTGGTTGACCAGCAGCGCGCTTGCCACCCAGGCAAACAGCGCCGCTGCGAGCAGCGCCAGGGCGCTTTCCAGCAGCCCGCAGGCCACGGCCAGAGCCAGGCGGCGGCGCTGGGTGGCGGCAAGATCGGTGAGTAATCGGTGGGCGGTAAGCGCAGGCATGCAGGCTCCTTGCGGGACAGGCCACCAGCGTAAGCCCTGCGCCGGCGTGCGCCAACGGCTGCGCTAGTGCGCTGAAGGGGTAATGACGGCGGGTGCCGCCTTCAGCACCTTGTTGCGGCCTTGATCCTTGGCTTGGTAAAGCGCGTCGTCAAGGCGCTTGAGACAGCGGCTCGGCGTATCGTCCGGCGCCAGGGTCGTCACGCTTAGACTGGCCGTAATGCGGCCCACTGTACTAAAGGCGTGGGCGGCAATCAGCTCGCGCAGGCGTTCGGCCAGCTGAAGCGCCTCCCGCTGGCCGGTATCGGGCAGCACGATGACAAACTCTTCACCGCCCCAGCGGGCAAGAATATCGGGGATGCGCAAATTGGCGTCGAGCAGGGCCACCAGCTCGATGAGCACGTTATCGCCCGCGGCGTGGCCGTAGGTGTCGTTGACCGGCTTGAAGTGATCGATGTCGAGCAGAATCAGCGCCGAGCACACCTGTTTGCGCCGCCGCCGGGCCAGCGCTCGGCGTATTTCCTCGTCAAAGCGCTGGCGGTTATGCGCGCCGGTTAAATAGTCGGTGGTGGCATTGCGCGCAAGCTCTTGTTCCAGGCGCTTTTGCCGGGAAATATCGCGCACGGTGGCCTGCAGCAGAACCTCGCCGGGCATGTCAATCCGGCTGAGCATGATCTCGGCGGGAAAGACGCGCCCGCTGTGCGCCCGAAGGCGCCATTCGAACAGCGCCTTGCCGTGGCGCATGGCCTGTTTGACGTAGAGGCTGCCCAGGGTGCGGCTATTTTTACCGCCGGGCTGCTGGGCCGGGAAAAAGTGCATCAGATCCAGCTTGGGCAGGCAAGCGTTGCCCTCGATGCCCAGCAGCGCCAGCGCCGCCGGATTGTAATCAATGATGCGATCCCGGCGGACAAACACAATGGCTTCGCGAGACTGCAAAAACGCAGCCCGGTAGCGCTGTAGCAGGGCGGTGTCGGCACATGGCGCTGACGCTTGCCGGCGCGGTTGTTTTTGACTGCGAACCATCACAAGTTCCCTTCGCCGAGCGGCCGTGCCGGCGAGCCTATCGGGTTGTTGTTTCATGCCCGCCGGCGGCGCCACGCAAGGCAATAAACGCATAAAGTATGCGCGCTACCTGCCTGACTGGCAAACCGGCAAAGCGTGGCCTTCAGGCTTGTATGCAGGGCAGCCAACGATTGTGTGAGCCGCGGCGATGGCGCTTTGGTGCAAAAAGCGGGTTTATTCGAGCAGGTATCATGACCGGCCGTCCGGGTATAGTGGGCAGACACGTTGCAGCTTGACAAGGAGTCTTTATGAGCAAGGAGTTTTTATGAGCCAGTGGATAAGCCCCGATCAGATACGCGCGCGCTTTGCCGGCGCCATGTCGGCGATGTACCGCCGGGAAGTGCCCCAGTACGGCGCGCTGATTGAGCTGGTGGAGGAAGTCAACCGGGATACCCTGGCCGCCGACGAAGCGCTTGCCGCCGGTCTGGCATCGGCCGGCGGGTTGCACCGGCTGGCAGTGGAGCGCCACGGCGCCATACGCGTAGGCACCCCGGATGAGCTTGCCATGCTGCGCCGCCTGTTTGCGGTGATGGGCATGTATCCGGTGGGCTATTATGACCTGGCCCCGGCCGGCGTGCCGGTGCACTCCACGGCGTTTCGGCCGGTCGCCGACGACGCCCTGCAGAAAAACCCGTTTCGCGTTTTTACCTCGCTGCTGCGCCCGGAGCTGATCGCTTCAGACGCCCTGCGCCAGCAAGCGCTGGCGCTGCTTGACGCGCGGGACATTTTTACCCCTGGCGTCAAAACGCTGATCGAGCGCTGCGAGGTCCGGGGCGGGCTTGACGACGCCGATGCCGACGCTTTTGTCGCCGAGGCGCTGGAAACGTTTCGCTGGCACAGCGATGCCACGGTGGACAAGCCTACCTACGACGCGCTCAGCGCCGAGCATCCGCTGATTGCCGATGTCGTCTGTTTTCGCGGCCCGCACATCAACCATCTGACCCCGCGCACCCTGGATATCGACGAAGTCCAGCGGCGCATGCCCGAACGGGGCATCACCCCCAAGGCCCTTATTGAAGGGCCGCCGCCGAGGCGCTGCCCGCTGCTGCTGCGCCAGACCAGCTTTAAAGCGCTTAACGAGCCGGTGCGCTTTGGCGCTGCTGCAGGCTCGCATACCGCTCGCTTCGGCGAGATCGAGCAGCGCGGCGCGGCGCTGACGGCCAAGGGGCGCGCGCTGTACGATCGACTGCTGGCCGAGGTGAAGGCGCAGCCCCAAACGTCGGACAACGCCACCCATCAGGCGCGCCTGACAAAGGCGTTTGCCGCGTTCCCCGACGACGAAGCCGCGCTACGCCGCCAGGGACTGGCGTTTTTCCACTATCGGGTGGCGGACGCTGACCGGCGGAGCCGCCAGCGCCCGGCCGAGGCCCCGGGCGAGGCGCATATTGAGGCGCTGATTGCCGACGGCGCGCTGGCGGCCACGCCCATGGTGTATGAGGACTTTCTTCCGGTGAGTGCGGCGGGCATTTTCCAGTCGAACCTGTCGGCGGATTCACCGTCGGTTGATGAGTCCGCCCGTCGCCCCGGTAACCACACCAGAGACAGCCAGACGGCGTTTGAGGCCGCGCTGGGCAGAGAAGTGATCGACGAAATTGCGCTGTACGCGCAGCGCGAGCGGGCCTCTCTGGAGGCGGCGCTGGAAGCGCTCAAGGCCCGCTGAACGTGAGGGGCCGCCGTGCCAGGCGGTGCGGCGGCCGTAAAAGCTAGCGCGCGTGGGCTTCCACCCCGGGCGCTGCCGCGGCGCTGACGTTATCGGCCAGCAGCTCTGCGGTAATCGCGGAAAGCGTCCAGCCCAGGTGCCCGTGGCCGGTGTTGTAAAACACCGTCGGCTGTTTGCCCCGGGTCACGCGGGGCATCATGTCGGGCATCATCGGCCGCAGCCCGGCCCAGGGCACCACCCGGCGCGTGCTCACGGAGGGAAAGCATTCCTCCACCCAGCGGATCAGCGGACGAATGCGGTCGTCGCGAATGTCTTTGTTAAAGCCGTTGAACTCGGCCGTGCCGGCAATACGGAAGCGATCCGTCCCAAAGCGGCTGGCCACCAGTTTGGTTTCATCGTCAAGCAGGCTGACCGCCGGCGCGGCGCGCTGCGAGGCGTCGTCGTCAAGCTCTACGGTGATGGAGTAGCCCTTGACCGGATAGACGTTGACGCGGTCGCCAAGCTTGGCGGCCAGCGTGCGACTGGCGGTACCCGCGCAGATGACCAGGCCGTCAAAGGTTTGGCGTACCGGGGCCTGGTCGTCGGCCGCCGAGGTGATCCAGGCACCGCTGTGGCCGGCGCCGAGATCGTGTACGCGGTGGCCGTAGAGAATCTTGCCGCCGCGGCGCTCTACCGCCTGTGCCAGCCCATGGGTGAACTTGTGAATATCGCCCGAGGCGTCGCTTTCGGTATAAAAGCCGCCGTAATACTCGCCGGCAAGCGTCGGCTCGATGGCGCGCATTTCTTCCTGGGTGACTGCGCGGCGCTCAAGCCCGCCCCGGGCCAGCAGCTTGGAGACTTCGGCGGCGTGGTCAAAGCCGGCCTTGTCCCGATAAATATGCAGGATGCCTTCATTCTTGAGGTCAAAATCGATGTTTTCTTCTTCGGCCCAGGCAAACAGATGCTCGCGGGCGGCAATGGCCAGCCGGGCGGTTTCCGCGGTGTTGTCGCCGTAGCGGGGAATGGCGCGGATAAACTCGGCAAACCAGCTAAGCTTGTGCCAGCTGGGTTTGGGGTTGACCAGCAGCGGCGCATCGCGGCGCAGCATCCAGCGCAGCCCCTTGGAAATGGTCGGCCAGTGATTCCAGACCTCGGCATTGGAAGCCGACAGCTGGCCGCCGTTGGCGTAGGAGGTTTCCATGGCGGCGTAGCGGTTTTGTTCGAAAACGCTCACGTCAAAGCCGCGCTTCAACAGGCTATAGGCGGTGGTAATACCGGTGATACCGCCACCGATAACAGCAATATGGCGCATGATGTGCTCCCGGAAAGGGTCAAGGGGGTGATAAAAAAGCGTAGCCGGACTGTTGGTCGGCGTTTGGCGCTCGCCCCTTCCGTTTTGAACCTGAGAGATTCACGCCTGCAGCGCTTGCTCCTTCGGTGTGCCGGCGCATTCAGGCCGGCCGCTCTTCGGAATGTTGTGGCGCAGGCGGTCCGGTTGCCTGAGAGTTTCCGGGGCTGTTGCTCCTTCGGCGCTGCCCGCCGGGCGGCGTACGCGTTTGCCACGTACGCGCCGGGGCAGTCTCTCCCGCGTGCGCTGGGTATGTAATACCCCGGGCAGGGCCGGTGATGCAATGCAAAAAAAGTCTATAGGCGCCGGCCTGGTGTCGGCCAACGTTGCGCCCGGCGGCGGGATAAAGGGATGATGGTCGCCAGCACTTGCCAACGCGATATCACTTGCAAACACGAAAGGGGCGATGACATGGCGGCTAGCGGATTTTTTGACGATGCAGGCGAGGCCATCGGTAACGCCATCCAGGCGGTAGTGACGTTTTTACGCTCGCTTTTTGCCAATGTCTTGGCCGCGGTGAACGACGTGGTGAGCGGGCTGACCCGATCGCTTGGCATCAGTGACTCGTTTTTCAGCATCCTGGTGCTGGCGGTGGGCCTTTTTCTGCTGCTGGGCGGGTTTCGCGCGCTGCTGCGCGGCAGGCTGCTCGGGACGATCGTGCAGGTGGGCCTGGGGCTTTTGGTGCTGGGCTGGCTGACCGTGTAGCGTTTTCGCGCTCAGCGACGCCGGCCCAGATGTGCCTGAAGGATGCCGCCGGCCAGTACCAGGCCACCGCCGGCCAGCTGCAGCGGCGTCAGCGCCTCGCCGAACAGGCTCCAGCCGAATACCACAACCGCCAGCGGTTCGCAGTAGGCAAGCGTGCCGTACAGGGCCGTAGGCAGGCGGTTGATGGCCAGCACCGCAAACAGCAGCGCCAGAAAACCGGGCACCAGGCCGGCACCCAGCAGCCACGGCCACTGCCAGGGGGCCGCCGATAGGCCATCAGGGCTGAGCAGGGCGAACGGCAAAATGGCCAGCGCGCCGAAAAACAGCTGCCAGAACGCGCCGGTGCGGTCGTTAAGACGCGGCGGCAGGCCGCGATTGGTAAGAATAAACGCGCTGTACGCAAGCATTGCCAGCAGGCCAAAGCCCAGGCCGATGGCGTCGTCGCCGCCGCGTAGCTGCAGGCGAAATTCCTGCATCATGGCAAAGCCGAAAAGCGCCGTGGCAATGCAGGCAATCTGGGTGCTGCTTAGCCGCTCACCCAGCAGAAAGTGGGCGATGACGGCAGATACCACCGGCGCCAGATACACCATTAAAATGGCGTTGGCCATCTGCGTATAGTTCATGGCCTGGACATAGAACAGAATGAACGCGGCGAGAAAACCGCCGCTGAGCGCCACACCCCAGCCCGGCGCGTAGCGCAGGTAGCGGCCGCGCCGGGTAAGCAGCAGATAAAGCAGCAGAAAAAAGGCGCCAAGCCCCAGCCGATAAAACGTGATGCTTTCGGCGCTTAGCCCGGTAATCCGTGAAATGACCCCGATGGTGGCCATGCCCACGGCGCCGGCAACGGCAAGCAGCAGGCTGGAAAGTGAAACGGCGGTGGACCGGGAGGATGTCGGCATGGTGCTTCCTGGTTCGTACAGCGGTTAAGGCGCCACATGCTATGCCGGCTTGCGGGTATAGCACCATTCCCCAATAGAAGGACGATGCCATGTCAGAGCCTAAACGCGCGATTTTTCTGGTGGATAACGGCTCGCTACGCGCCGGCGCCACGCACAGTTTGCGCCGAGTCGCCGCTCAGCTGAGCGCCGCCTGCGGTGAGCCGGTACAGGCGGCCTCGCTTTTGCATTCGTACAAGATTCCCGCCGAAGCGCTGGACGGTGAACCGGCGATCACCCTGGGTCCGGCCGCTGAGCGGGCCGCCGCGCAGGGGGCGAAGGAAATCATCGTCATTCCGTTTTTCTTCGGCCCCAGCCGGGCGCTGACCGATTATCTGCCCCGGCGGATGGGGGAGATGCAGGCGCGTTTTCCCGGGGTAGCGGTTACGGTGGCCAAGCCGCTGGTGGACGAGCAGGCCCCGGTGGATCTGCGCCTGGCGCAGATACTGGCCGATAACGTGCGCGCCGGCGCGCCGCGCGGCGCGCCGTTCAGCGTGGTGCTGGTAGACCATGGCAGCCCCGCCCCTGAGGTGACGGCGGTGCGCAATCGCCTGGCCGGCCAGCTCAGTGTGCTGCTGGCAAACGAGGCGATCCGCGTGCTGCCGGCGTCCATGGAGCGCCGCGAAGGCGATGCTTACCGCTTTAACGAGCCGCTTTTGGCCCAGGCGCTGGAAAGTGACGCCCTGGCCGAGCATCATCTGGTGCTGGCTTTGCTGTTTCTTTCGCCCGGGCGCCACGCCGGGGAAGGCGGCGATATCGCCGAGATCTGCGCGGCGGCCACAAAACGGCCGGGCCGCGACATCAGTGCTACCGCGCTGGTAGGGGAACATCCCGGCATCGTTGCTATTCTGGCCTCGCGCGTCGCCGAGGTGCTGGCCGGCCGGGCGCTGTGCCGGCTTTCGCCCGAAGCGGGCGAACAGGCCGCGATCACTCGCCGATGATGCGGCGGTAGGTCTCTCGGGTGGCGGGCTTGCGCTGATCGTCGAGCATATCGCCGCCCAGCAGTGCCTGAAGCTCATCGGCAAGTTCTACGTAAACCCGGCTTATTCACCGGAACGCTGATTGGGCATCCTGAAGCCCCGGGGAGCCGGTAGCTCGTCGCCGAACGCCGATTTCGAGACGGCATCGTCTTCCGGTGACGCTCTGTCCGGCTGTTATCGCCGTTATTCAGCCCCTTCCCTGCCTTGTCGTCGGTCATCCGGCCAGCCGGAACCGCCGGTCATCGACAGGACCGGCGTCTCACTGTCTTGCTTATGCGACCGCTGAGGCGTCAGCGCAACGCTGTCAGTTTTGGTAGCCCTTTCAGCAGAGTCGGCCACCATTTATCGGCTGCGGCGCCGAGGTGGACCGTGATACGTCGGGCGTGGAGGATCAGGGTGGCGGCCACCTTGAGGACCTGCTCACGCATTCGGATCAGGCTCCAGCCCTGTCGGGTTTGCCGTTCCAGCACGCAACGCAGACCATGCAGCACCTGATAGGCGTAAAGGCTCAGCAGAAGACTCGCCTCGTTGCGATCCATCACGTTCTGCTCGGTGGAGGCGCCGCGATCGGTCGACGAGAGGTGAACATCCAGCGCCGACTTGACCTCGCCCATGTGCGCCTCGGCGCTGCCGCGCTTGCGGTACAGTGATAACACCTTTTCCGGCGGCCAGTGGTACCGACTCAGGTTGGTCACCAGGAAGAAGGCGTGGAGCAACAGGTCGTCGGGGCGCTCCTGAACCACCAGCACGACGCGCCGTGGCTCGGGCCAGCTGTCGGCCCGGTATTCAAGGTCATGGCACCATTCCCGGGGCTGGTCCGGGGGTCGGCCGGGCGGCCGCTTGAGATACGGCGCCGCCAGCGTCTGAAGGGTGTTGTTGCTGCGCAGCCGGCCCAGGTACCCGATATCACGCTCTTCCATGGCCAGCAGCGTATCGTTGCCGGTAAACCCGGCATCGATACGCACTGTCACTGTCGCACCGGTGCCTTCATTGAGGCGCCGTACCAGGTGAGGGATCCAGGTATCGGCGTTCTCGGCAGGGCCCGCGTTACCCTCGCGCAGCAGGCCGCCGACCATGTCACCGGTTTCGGCCAGCGAGGCCACCAGCGGCGAATAAATGCGTGTGCCGTACAGCCCGTGAAAGGCCGACCCACCCTGACGACCATGGACCTCGATCGGCAGGCCGTCGATGTCCAGCGTCAGGTTATCGGGCTGCTCGCCGTGGTTCAGCGATGCCAGGCGCCAGATCGCCAGGCGCAACAGGCCTTCATGCACGGTATCGATGTTATCGGGCCCTCCGAGGCAGGCCAGCAGCCGCGACAGCGTCGCCTGCGACGGACGGTCCTGTGCCAGAGGCGTCATCCCGCGTGCATCGCTGCACGCCAGCTGCCAGAGCGGATCGTGACGCAGCGTGTCGGTATCGTCCAGGTCGATCCACCCCATGGCGCGCTGCAACACGACGGTTCGCAGCTGGCTGGCCAGGGAATGACGAATACGCAGTGGATCACGCCGGTCGACCAGGCTCTCTTCCAGCGCCTGGATGACACCGCTGTTGTCGAGGGCTTCACGCAGCAGCAGGGCACCGCTGTCGCTGGTGGTGCGGTGGCCGCTTAGCTCGGCCCGAACAGAACCATTGCAGGAAGGCGTCCACGACGATAATCTTTCACCCATGGCGAGAGGTCCTCTTGAATCAAGTTCTGGCTGGAACATCCTGATTCTACAAGAGAAACCCCTCGCCATCTTTATTTTCAAGCCAGCCTCATGAATAAGCCGGGGTAAAGACGCACCTGATCGTTGCTCCGGCGGCGCAGCGGCGGTTTGACCAGCAGGCTGATGCCTTTGACAGGATCGTCGGCGGCGTCGCGCCGGCGCAGCAGGTCAGGCATTTCACCCGGTGGGAAGGCGTTGGCAACGGTAAGTGCTTATTCAAAATTAATCGCGTATTCAGTGCCATAACCACCAAGTAGGCGGTGTACCTCATCACAGAGGCGATCAAAAGAGAGATAGGCTCCCAGCGGCAACCATGCATACTTCATTTGCCGCCACAGTATCTCAATCAAGTTCAGCTCTGGTGAGTAAGCCGATAGGTAAACCAGGTGCACGCGATGCGACATCCACTCAAGTATCTTCCGCCTGAAGGCCTTGGAGCGATGCATGCTGGCGTTATCAAGCACCACGACAGCAAAGGTATCGGGATCTTTCTGCGCCACAAACTGATCGAACGCCTCGATAACAATTTGCGTGGTGACCGACTCAGTCGTCGTGTGATAAACCAATTTCCCCGCTCGGCTGAGGAATCCCAGCACGTTCAGCCTTCGGCTATGTGAGTAGGCCGTTATCTCACATGGTTCGCCGACAGGGCTCCAGGCGTAAGGGACTGACGACGACTGTGAAAAGCCTGATTCATCAAAATAGTAGAGCTCATGGTCACCGAGATCTTCCCATTGCTGAAGTACCTTGATGAGGCCTTGGGTGTTGCGGAAATCCGTTTCGTTGCGCCGTTCCTTCAGCGAATGCCGGATCCGTTTGAAGCTGAAACCGTTTTTTTTAGCGCTCTACGAAGCGTGATCAGGCTAACAATTTTCCCCGTTTCTTCCTGAAAGCGGGCATGCAAGGAGCGAAGCTGATGGGGTTGCTCAGCGACCAGCTCCTGTAGCCGCTGATGGTCCGCATCATCTAGGGCCGGTGTGCGTCCACTCCGTGGCTTGTCGATCAACCCGTCGAGGCCCGACACTTCCCACTTCTTGAGCCATATGGATACGGCATCACGGCGAACCTGCAGTATCTCACTGATTTGGTTGATTGTATGACCCTGATCACTCAGCAAAATAGCATGGGCACGACGGCGCAGAGCGCACTTCTCACCATGGTGATAAGCAGAAAGCAGCGTGTGCAGTTCAGATTCAGATAGTGATTCGACGAAGCGCCTTGCCATTATTCTGTCCGCTTTTTGTCAGAAATTTGGGCACCCATTATGCACGAATATTTTGGATCAGGCACTTAACGGGGTTGGCCGGGTGATTGCCCTTGATGTGAAATACCTGGGTCAGCGGGTCGTAGGTGGCGTTTTTTTCTTTCAGCCAGTCGATCAGGCGCTGATCGGTGGCGCGGCCGGGCTGTGTAAAAATCAAAAAAAGCGAATGCTGGCGGGGGTTTTGCCGTCGCTCTGCCGGCTTTTGCGCTTCCGCGTGGGGTGACGCCGGCTCGCCGGCTGCGCTTTTGGGAGCCGGCGGCGAGCTGTCAGCGGCCTGCTTGCGCCGCCGGGAAAGGGCGATGCCGGAAAAAATAGCCGCTGCTGTCAGCCCCAGCGTGAGCGAAACGAGTGCCAATATCTCGGCAAGCGGCAGGGTTTCCATGCGTGCATCCTCTTTGTGTTGTCCCGAAGCGATCGCCGT
The DNA here is from genome assembly GCF_055379665.1 of Halomonas cibimaris. NCBI lineage: Bacteria > Pseudomonadati > Pseudomonadota > Gammaproteobacteria > Oceanospirillales > Halomonadaceae > Halomonas > Halomonas cibimaris. The sequence continues at coordinate 664,877 of NZ_AP043828.1, read as the reverse complement.
TAGGCGCCGCGGTTACGCCGCCAAACGCTGGCGTTAAGCGCCAGCGCCAGCATAACCCAGAGAAGATACGGGGCCATCAGCCAGCCGGCAAGGGCGCTGACGTGGGAGAACAGGGCGGTGGTCACCACAATCAGGCCCAGCAGCAGGGCAATGTCCGCCAGCCCCAGCAGTATCTGCCGGCGGCCGAAAAACAGCCACGACCAGGCGGCGTTGGCGGCCAGCTGCAGCGCATAGGCGACAAGCCCTGCCGTGCGCCACGCCGAAGGCTCGGCCATGAACACCCGCCAGGCAGCAAGCGCCATGAGCAGATACAGCACGCCCCAGGCGATGGGAAAGGCCAGATTCGGCGGGGTCCAGGCGGGTTTTTTCAGCTGACGATACCAGTCGTCGGGGCGAAATCTGGCACCGCTCGATGCCGCGGCAATGACCAGGCCGAGCGACACCAGCAGGCTGGTTACTGACAATAACACTTCCACCTCCCCGGCTTTGGCCGTAAGCGCCGCACGGCGCCGGCCGACACCGTTGTGACATGAAACGAGCATTTTGCCCGCGACGCTGCTGTCCGGGCAAGCCGGCGGCGTGTTGCAAGGGCGCCGGCGTTATGGCATCGGGGAATATCCTTGAATCTTTTGATACAGGTCAGCCGCGGCGCTAAATTGGGGCGACAATTCAGGTATAATAATGACGTATCTACATGCCTGCCGACGTACCTGCGTTGCCAGACGGACCTGCGTCGCTAAAAGGAGACACAATGCGTTTGACTATCAAGTCCTACCTCGTTGCCATGATTGGCTTGATGCTGTCGCTGATGTTGCTTATTGGCGCTATGGGGTTTGTCGGCATGGCGGCATCCAGCCGTGCCGTGGACAAGCTCTATCAGGATAGCCTGCGGTCCACGCAGCAGATCACCTCGCTGAACGACTATGCCAAGGACATGGTGCTGGAGCTGACGCTGGCCGGGCAGCACGATCCGGCGCTGGCCGTGAGCGATCTGCACGACCATGAAGTCCAGCAGCACATGGACAACATCGTCTCCGACATGTCGGCGCTGGACAAAGCCTGGACGAACCTGCGCGATGGCATCCTCGGCGTGAACAGCGCGGCAACGGTGGAGCAGTTTCGCAGGCAGTACAAAGCGCTGCTGTCGGCGATCAACCCGATTATGCCGCTGTACCTGGCAGGCGAGTATGACCGGGCCAACGAGACGGCCTTTACCGAGGCGCTGCCGGCCTACCACAGGATGAGCGCAACGCTGAAAGCGCTGATTGACGAGGAAGAAGAGCAGGCCAAAAGCGCCTACGAAAACGCCGAAGACCGAGTGGCGTTTATGCGCAACCTGATGATCGCTGCGCTGATTGCGGCTGCGATCATCAGCGCTGTGCTGGGCACTTTGCTGGTTCGGCGCATTATTCGCCCGCTGGCGCTGGTCAAGGGCCACTTCCACGCCATGGCGCAGGGCGATTTGAGCAACACCATTGCCAGCACCACGCGCGATGAAATCGGCGACATGATGCGAGAGCTTGCGGCCATGCAGCATAAGCTCAGCGAGCTGATCGGGCGCATCCAGGTATCCGCCGACTCGATCTCCACGGCGTCCGGGCAGATTTCCACGGGCAACGTGGACCTGTCACAGCGCACCGAAGAGCAGGCCTCAAGCCTTCAGCAAACCGCGGCAAGCATGGAAGAAGTGGCCGCTACGGTGAAAAACAACACCCGCCATACCAGCGAGGCCAACCAGCTGGCGCACACGGCGAGCCAGTCGGCCAGCGACGGCGGCGAAAAGGTGGAAAAGGCCGTGGGCAAAATGCACGAGCTTACGCAGAGCTCGGATAAAATCAGCGGCATCGTCAAGCTGATCGACGGCATCGCCTTTCAGACCAACATTCTGGCCTTGAACGCCTCGGTAGAGGCGGCCCGCGCCGGTGAGCAGGGGCGCGGCTTTGCCGTTGTCGCCCAGGAAGTGCGCAGCCTGGCTCAGCGCTCGGCCGATGCGGCCAAGGAAATACAGCAGCTGATTGTGGAAAACGGCGACGTGGTCAAGGAGGGCAGCGTTCTGGTCGAGGCCGTGGGCGAGTCCATGGAGCAGATCGTTGGCAACATCGGCAAGGTATCCAGCCTGATGGAAGAGGTCAGCCGCGCCTCTGACGAGCAAACATCCGCGATTGATCAGATGAGCACCGCCATCAATCAGATGGACGAGGTAACCCAGCAAAACGCAGCGCTTGTGGAGCAAACGGCCAACGCCTCGGCTTCCATGGAGTCCCAGGCCGGCGAGCTGGCCGATGCGGTGGCTTTTTTCAAGCTGGACCACCAGACCGAGCAGCCGGCACTGGCGCCATCGCGGCCGGCAGCGGCGCCTGCAGCCGCGCCCGCGCCGGCCGGCCGTGATACGTCACAGGCAAGCGACGACGACGATTGGGAAACGTTCTAGCGGCCGCTGTATGCGGCGCGCCGACGGATTCAGCGCCGCTGCCAGGGCCAGCGGCGCTTTTTTGTCGGCCGTTCCAGGCAGGCCACGGCATGGCCCAGCGGCAGCAAAATCGCGGCCAGCTGGCGATGGCACAGGGTGCTGCTGAGCACGCCGGGGCACTGCTTTAGCAATCGATCACAGTGCTCCGCGGCGACGCTGAGCTGCCGGCCGGAATCGGCACACAGCGGTTCAGCCTGCTGCTGGCAGCGGTCAAGCTCTCTTGACAGCATGGCAAGCAGGCTGGCGTCCAGCCAGCACGGCAGCGGATCGTCCAGGCGGCCGGCAATGGAATGCTGTATCGCCTCGAACGAGGTGCGTAGAAAGATCAGTGTCTGACGCAGCTGGCGGGCTTCGCTGTTCATGACCGGGGTGCCTTTTATATTGATTCTCATTTGCTTTAAGCTAACGCTAGCGGCATTGTATCGGCCTGTCAACGCCATGCCCCTGCGCCACCGCTCGACGCCGGCCGCGGCCCCTTTGCTGCGCGGCCGCAGCGGGTGTGTATCGCCAGCAGGGCTTACTGCATGGACGCACCTTGTACGATGCTGCGTTAGCTGTCATAACTATGTCATAGTAGCTGGCATAGCAACTGATATAGTAACTGGTAATGTAGCAGCAATCGGCAATGCAGGCGGCATTGCGAGTAGACAGATAACGGCTCTGCCTGACTCGTCGTGCTACCGTGGCAGCCGCGACGACGACAGAGATCTGCTTGCGCCATGACCGACGCTTCCCGCATTCCTTACGACATCACTGAGCGCACGTGCCGGCGTCTTCGCTGCCGCGCGTTTATTTTTTACGGCGTGGCGCTGGCGGTGATGCTGGCGGTCTTTTCCTGGCTGCTTTACGACCAGTATCAGCGCGAGCTTGAAACCGCCGACGGGCATAACGCCACCCGTGCGGATCTGATTGCCCAGTGGGTCAACACCACCTTCGCTCTGAGCGATCAGGCGCTGACGGGGGTCGCGCCGCTGCTTGCGCCGCCGTTTGACGCTGTGCTGCACACCCCCTACGCGCTGGCGGATGCGCTGGCCGCGCGCCGGGATATGCTGCCGCTGATCGACGAGCTTGCGGTCATTGACGTGCAAGGCCGGGTGCGCGCCAGTTCGGCCGGCTACCACCCGCCCGGCTTTGATCTGAGTGGGATGGCCTACTATCGGACGTTTATCAACGATCCGGCGCGGGACCAGCACACAAGCCCGCTGTACTGGTCGGCCTTTACGCAGAATTACTATATTGCCTACACGCGACGGCTGCGCGATGCCGCCGGCGATTTTGCCGGGCTGGTAACCGCCCGGCTTACGCCCCGGGTGTTTGACAGCCCTCTGGAGCGTCTCGCCATGCGCGACGGCGAAAGCGTGGCCCTGATCGACGACCGCCAGCAGCTGCTGGCTCGCCGCCCCAGCATCGACAGCGCAGGCGGGCTTAACGCACTGACCGACAGCGACACCCTGGCCGCTTTTTTGCAAGGCGATGCGCGCTCCGCCTCAATGCGGCTGGTATCGCCTCTGGACGGCGTCGAGCGGCTGTACCGGCTGGAAAAGCTGTCCGATCTGCCGTACACGGTGATAGTCGGTGACCGCATTGACGTGGTGCTGGCCGGCTGGACGCAGCGTCTGTGGTCGCTGGTGCTGATTGCCGGCGCCGTGGCCCTGCTGGGCTTTTGGGTGGTGTGCCACTACCTTGGCCGCCTGCAGCTTGATCGCCAGCTGGCCGAGCGTATCGGCGAGCGCGAAGCCGCGCGCGCCCAGGCGCAGATGCGTGAGGCGCGTCTGGAAGCGCTGGTGTGCTCGATCCAGGACATGATCTTTGTGCTCGACGCCGAGGGCCGTATTACTTACGTTCACGTCCCGCAGGGGCAAGCGCTGCTGCACCCGGCGCAGTCAAAGCTGGGCGCGCGCTACGCACAGACGCTGCCTGAGCCTGCCAGCCGGCAGTTTTGCCGGATCTTTGAAGATGTCAGACGCAGCGGCCAGGCGATCGATTTCGACTACGAAACCTGGCGGGAGGGGCAGCCGCACTACTTTCAGGCGATACTGAGCCCGCTGGCCACCGGCGACGGGCACTTCAGCGGCGTTATGGTGACGGTGCGCGACGTCACCCAGACAAGGGCCAACGAGGCCGATCTGCGTATTGCCGCTACCGCCTTTCATACCCATATGGGCATGATGATCGCCGACGCCCAGGGCCATATTCTCAAGGTCAACGAAACGTTTTCCCACATTACCGGCTACGCAGAAGAAGACGTGCTGGGCAAAAATCCCCGCGTGCTCAGTTCCGGGCGCCACGACGCCGCCTTTTATCAATCGCTTTGGCGCAGCGTGAACCGCTATGGCTGCTGGGAAGGCGAGATCTGGAACCGGCGCAAAGGCGGCGACGTCTATCCGGAATGGCTGACCCTGAGTGCGGTGCACGACGACCGCGGTGAGCTGACGCACTACGTCGCCACGCTAAGTGACATTACCGAGCGCAAAGCCGCCGAACGCGAAATTCAGCGGCTGGCGTTTTACGACCCGCTGACAGGGCTTGCCAACCGCCGCCTGCTTCTTGATCGCCTGAGCGAAAGCCTGGCAGACACCCGGCGCAGCTCGACCCACGATGCGCTGCTGTTTGTCGATCTGGACAATTTCAAACAGATCAACGATACCCTGGGCCACTACGCTGGCGACCAGCTGCTGCAGCACATTGCCCGCGAGCTCAAGCGCACGCTTGCCGACGCCGACACGCTGGCCCGGCTGGGCGGGGACGAGTTTGCCGTGCTGCTTCGCGCGCTGGATGCCGATCCCGCAGCGGCGGCGCAGCAGGCCGAGCGTATAACGCACAGGCTGCTCAACGCCATCAGTATGCCGGTGGTGCTGGATACCGGCACGGTCATGATCACCGGCAGCATCGGCATCGCCACGCTCGACGGCAGCGAATCCGGCGCGGAGTCCTGCCTGCAGCAGGCCGACATAGCGCTGTTTCAGGCCAAGGCAGCCGGGCGCAACACGCTGGCCTTTTTCAACCCGAAGATGCAGGCCGAGCTGGTCAGCCGGGCGCAGCTGGAAACCGACCTGCGCCGGGCGCAGGAAAACGACGAGTGGCGCTTGTTTTACCAGCCGCAGGTTGACGAAAACGGCGAGCTCACCGGCGTGGAGGCGCTGCTGCGCTGGTCGCATCCTGAGCGCGGCATGGTCTCTCCGGGTGCGTTTATCCCGCTTTTGGAAAGCACGCGGATGATCAACGAAGTCGGCATCTGGGTGCTGGAAGCCGCCTGCCGGCAGCTGGTGGCATGGCAGCGTGATGCGCGCACCGCGGACTGGGAGATCGCCGTCAACATCAGCCCCGTGCAGTTTACCGAAGACGATTTCGTGCCTCGGGTAAAAGCCGTGTTGCAGCGCACCGGCGCGCCGGCAGCGAAGCTTAAGCTGGAAGTGACCGAGACGCTGTTTGTCGATGCTCGCAACGAAACGCGCGAGAAAATGCAGCACCTGCGCGAGCAGGGCGTGCAGTTCTCGCTGGACGACTTCGGCACCGGTTATTCGTCGCTGGCCTATTTGGCCTACCTGCCGCTGGATCAGCTGAAAATTGATCAGGGCTTTGTTCGTGACCTGCCGCAAAGCGAGGCCAACAGCGCCATTGTGGCAAGTACCATCGCGCTGGCGCATAGCCTGGGGCTTGCCGTGATTGCCGAAGGCGTGGAAACCGACGAGCAGCGCCAATGGCTTTATGCGCGGCGCTGCTACGCCTATCAGGGATACCTGTTCGACCGCCCGCTGCCGGTAGATGAGCTTGAAGCCCGGTGGCGCGGGGCGGCGACGTAAAACCGCTTTGTGAGACGCCAAGCGCGCAGGCAGGGGAGAACGTCAACCACCGGTCATGTTCATAAAGCGCACCACCTGTACGTCCCCGTCGGTCGTGAAGTGGTGGCGCTCGGGCTTGAGCGGCATGGCATTGATAATGGCGGTTTTCAGCGCGTCCATGTCGCCCGGGTAGCGGCGCAGCACCGCGCGCAGGTCCACCGAATGCTCGTTGCCCAGGCACAGCAGCAGCCGGCCTTCCACCGTGACCCGCACGCGGTTGCAGGTGGAGCAGAAGTTGTGGCTGTGCGGTGAAATAAAGCCGATGCGCGAGTCGCTGTCCGCCATGCGGAAATAGCGCGACGGCCCCGGCGTGGCCTCGGTGGTGGGAATCAACGGATAGCGCGCCTCGATGCGCTTTTGCACATCGTCGCTGGAGCAGTAGGTTTCTGCCCGGGAATGATCGGAGACATCGCCCAGCGGCATTTCCTCGATAAAGCTGATATCCAGCCCCTCATTCCGGGCAAATTCCACCAGGTCCAGCACTTCGTCTTCGTTGCGCCCTTTGAGAATCACCGCGTTGAGCTTGATGCGCGCAAAGCCGGCCGCTTTGGCCGCGCGGATGCCCTCGATGACCTTGTCAAGGTTGCCGGTGCGGGTCAGGCGCTTGAAGCGCTCGGCGTCCAGCGAGTCCAGGCTGATGTTGAGCCGGCGCAGCCCGCCGGCATAGAGCGCCTCGGCGTGCTTGGGCAGGCTGGCGCCGTTGGTGGTCATGGTGAAATCATCAAGCCCGGGCAGCGCGCCGATGTGGTCCACCAGCTGGGTAATGCCGCCGCGTACCAGCGGCTCGCCGCCGGTCAGGCGGATTTTTTCCACCCCAAGCTCGGTGAAGGCCCGGGCAATCATGCCCATTTCTTCCAGCGTCAGCACCTGGGCCCGGGGCAGAAACGTCATGTCTTCGCTCATGCAGTACACGCAGCGAAAGTCGCAGCGGTCGGTGACCGACATGCGCACATAGTTGACCCGCCGGCCGAAGCTGTCGATCAGCTGCTGCTGGGGCGGCCGCTGTGAACGGTGTGGCCGTTGCGTTGGTTGTGGATCGCGCGTCATCAGAACTTGCGCGGGATACCCGGTACTTCGAGTGCCGGGAGGGATAGCGCGTCGCCCGCAGGGCGACCCGGATTACGCTACCGCCTGTCCCGCTCCTCCCTTGTGGTTGATGGATGGTGTGAGGTGGTAGCCGTAGCCATCACCGCGCTGAATCAGGGTGCAGTATTGGTACGAAATGCCTTGCACTGCCCCCTGTTGCGTCTGGATGTTGAAGCGGTCGGTTTTGCGCACGGCCACACGGCCCGTATGCGTGCCGGCTTTCCTGCCGGCGGGCACGATGGCTTTCACCATGTCGCCGGTCTGAAAGCCCTTAACCTGTTTTTGTCTCATCAGGTAGCCACGCGGAAAGCCGTGCCGGGTCAGCCGAGTGCGCTGATAACTGCCGCGTCCGGTGGCCTTGATCGTCAGCGTCGGCACCTGCCAATGGTGCAAGGCGTCCATTGGGCCGACGCAGGCGGCGTCCAGGGCGTGGGTCTTGGGGATGCCGAGCCGCTGGCGGTTGTATTTGGTACGGCCACCCGTGCCGACCGTCACCGGCAAGCCGGTGGCCTTGAGGGCATTAAACAGCGCCCAGCGGGTCGCATTGACTGCACTGGCATCGCGTAGCGGCTGCTTGAGCTGGCGCTGTACGCGTTCAAGCTGCGCGCTTGCCGACATACCGGTGGCCTTGAGGCGCTTCTTCAAGCCCTTGTCGGTGGCGAAAAAGTCCGCCAGCGGCAACGTATCCTTCGCCTGGTTGCAGGCGCGGCAACTCAGCGTCAAATTGCTGATGCGGTTGGAACCGCCCCGGCTGCGTGGTTCAACATGCTCGACTTCCAACGGCGTCTCGGTGGCGCCGCAGTAGGCACATGCCCGCCCCCACTTTTCCAGCAGATACTCCCGCACCTCGTAACCGAGCAGCGTGCCTTGCTGGTACTCGACGCCGCTTATCTCCGGATTGTCGAGCCGCTGGGTATCAAAGCGCACCAACTCCTGATCCAGCGCGGTGATGGGGGCGAGCCTGCGCAGCCGTTCCCCCCAGGCCGTGACGGTATCGACACGATGCTGCAACGATGGTGGCAGCCAGCCGGCTTTGCGCGTGCGGTTGTTAAACCGTGGCGCCCGGTAGCGCAGATGGGCCGAGCGGCGGCGGCGCCGAAACGCGGCGCGCTGCTCCAGCGCCTTTTTGATCTGGAAGCCGCGATGCAAAAGCTCGAACAGACACAGCACATGGCGCTGCTCACCGTCCGATTCACGCATCAGCGCCAGCCCCGTGGTCTTGCTGCCGGGGTCAATGCCCAGGCGAAGCGGTTGCGTGTCGCCGCCTACCCGATCCTTGAGCCGGATCGTGAACGGGTAGCGTTTGTGTACTACGGCGCGACCGCGTTCCAGCAGCAATCGGGCACGCTTTTCGCTGCACGGCATCAACGGCTGCTTGTGTTTATCCCATACGAAAACCGCCATGGCGATTTCCTCCCGTGTTCATGCCCTTACGGGCCTTGTGTCGCGGATCGTTCGATCCGTCTCCCCTCGGGAATGTCGATAACCGGCTCCTGCCTGGCGGCAGCGGTCAAGACCTTCGGCGTTTTACCTTGCGCCCGCATGATCCCGACCTTTCAGAGCGCCGAACTGAGGAAGCATTCGGCGGTGAGTCTTGACGACCTGCTATCAACGTAGTGGCCATGTTGCCCGCTCTCCCTGGTCAACCGGGCCTGTTTTCACAAGCCTCTCCCTTCAGGGAGAGGTAGTTGACGAATCTCTCCTCAGCGGCTGAATCGTGACGGTCTCGCCCGGCGATACCGCCGCGCAGGTGTCGGGTAGTTCAATCAGGCAGTTGGCATCTACCATTGACGCCAGTATACCGGAGCCTTGAGCGCCGGTGCTGCGCACCGTCAGCTGCCCGCCGGCGCTTACGCTGTACACCCCGCGGATAAAGTCGCAGCGGCCTTCGCGCCCGCTCAGCGCTTCATCCGCCGCGGCGGTTAGCCGCCGGGGCGTGGGATCGGGTTGATCGTGAAGCCGGCCGAGCAGCGGTGCGACAAACTGTAAAAAGGCGACCATGGCGGCCACCGGGTTGCCCGGCAGGCCGACAAACGGCGTGCGCGCCTCGCCCAGCCAGCCGCAGGCCAGCGGTTTGCCCGGGCGCATGGCGACGCGCCAGAAGGCCAGCTTGCCCAGCGCCCCCAGGGCTTCGCGGGTGTAGTCGGCCTGGCCCATGGAAACCCCGCCGCTGGTCAGCACCAGATCGGCCTTTTTGGCGGCCTGATCAAGGGCCTGGCGGATGGTGGCCGGGCAGTCGGGCAGAATGCCCAGATCAACCACTTCGGCGCCGTGCTCGCGTAAAAGCCCGCTGATGGTAAAGCGGTTGGCATCAAAAATGCCCGCCTCCGGCAGGGCCTCGCCCGGGGCGGTGACTTCGCTTCCGGTAGAGAAAACCGCCACCCGAGGACGGCGATACACGGTCACCTCGTCAACGCCCAGAGAGGCGGCAAAGCCGAGCCTTGCGGCATCGAGCCGCTCGCCGGCGTCAAGCGCTACGCTGCCCCGGGCAATGTCTTCACCGGCCCTGCGTACGTTCTGCCCGGTGCGCACGCGCTCAGGAGTGCTGACCACGACGTCATCGTCGTGCTGGGTCAGCTGTTCGCGCATAATCACGGTATCGGCGCCGGCCGGCAGCGGCGCGCCGGTGGCAATGGTTATGCACTCACCGGCAGATAGCGTCGCCCGAAAGGGCACCCCGGCCAGCGCCCGGCCGACAAGCGGCCAGCGGGATTGGCCGGGCTGCCAGGCAAGGGCGATGCCGTCCATGGCGGCGTTGGTATTTTGCGGCACGTCGATCGGCGCGATAATGCGCTCCGCCAGCCGCCGGCCGTGGGCGTTGGGCAGTGCCACGCGTTCGTGGCAAAGCGGCGTTTCGACCAGCGTCAGCAGGGTGCGACGGGCCTGATCTACGTTGAGCAGCTGATCATCCAGTGCAAAGCAGGACAGCGGCTCGGTGGTACAAGGGGATGACGATGCGCTCATAAGGCCTCCTCGGCCCGTGTGGCTTCAAGGCGTGTTTTATCCGCCGGCGTATTGACGTTGACAAGCCCGGCGGCGCTGTCGGCCATCGCTACGTAGCGCACGCGGTGGCCGGCGTAAAATCCGCTGACCGAGCGCTCGCCGGCGTCAAGCGCCTGGCCCAGCGCCTCGCTAAGATCGGTACGCAGCAGCGCCACTACCGGGTGCGCGCGCTGGCCGTCGTGGGCCACGGCGATGTCGGCCTCGCCCAGGCCATGGATCAGGCGCGCGGCGATGTCGTCGGGCAGCGCCGGCGTATCGCACGGTGCCACCACAAGCCAGGGCGTTCGCGCCGCGCAGAGCCCGACGTAGAGCCCCGCAAGCGGGCCGGGATAGCCGGGATGCTGATCGGCCAGTACGCGATCTGCGTAGCGCGCGTAGCACCGGGGGTGACGGTTCGCGCTGATCAAAAGCTCGCTGACCCGGCCGGCAAAGCGCTCGCTGACGTGTGCTACCAGCGGCCGTCCGGCCAGCCGCTCCAGGCCCTTGTCGCGCCCGCCCATGCGGCGCCCCTGGCCGCCGGCGAGAATCAGCCCTGTAAGATCATGGGGGGAAATCATGCGGGTCTCCGTGGCCCGCCGCCGGCGTTTTTGGCTGTGCGGCGGGGCGTGCTATACCTGAGTCAACCGGTCGAGTATGGGAATGATGGCGTTGCGGCTGGTGCTTTGTCCAGCCCGTTTGTTGACCGATCGGTCAGTGTTTCCGGCGATCGGCACGGCCATGCCGGCCCTGGCCGCCGGCGTGCATTTTGTTAAGCTGGCCGGACGCGTTGTTCCACCGTCATTTACGCTGCTTTTCAAGCGGCCCGTTAGAAGAGATTTTTCATGCAAGCGCTGGACCCTTCAACCCGTACCGAGCTTGAAGCCGCGGCCTTTCGCCGTCTGTTGCGCCACCTCGACGCGCACAAGGAAGTGCAAAACATCGAGCTGATGAACCTGGCGGACTTCTGTCGCAACTGCCTGGCCAAGTGGCTGGTGGCCGAGGCCGAGCAGCGCGGCGAGGCGCTCGACTACGACGCCGCCCGAGCGTATGTCTACGGCATGCCGTATAGCGAGTGGAAAGCCCGCTACCAGCAAAAAGCCACCCCCGAACAGCTGGCCGCCTTCGAGGCGCGCCAGGCACAAAAGCAGGAGGCCTAGCCGATGAACGAGCCCATGAGCGAGGCGCCGGTACCGCTGAACGTTGCCGTGCTGACGATTTCTGACACCCGCACCGAGGATACCGATAAAAGCGGCCGGACGCTTGTCGAACGGGCCACCGCCGCCGGCCATCAGGTGGTGGCCAAGCGCATTGTCAAAGACGACGTCTATTGCATTCGCGCCATCGTCGCCGGCTGGATCGCTGATCCTGACGTTCAGGTAGTGCTGACCACCGGCGGCACCGGCTTTACCGGCCGTGACTCCACCCCTGAAGCGGTGACGGTGCTGCTGGACAAGGAAGTGCAGGGCTTCGGCGAGCGCTTTCGCCAGCTCAGCGGCGATGAAATCGGCAGCTCCACGGTGCAAAGCCGCGCGTTCGGCGGGCTTGCCAACGGCTGCGTCATTTTCTGCTTGCCCGGCTCTACCGGTGCCTGTTGCACCGGCTGGGACGGCATCCTTGCCGAGCAGCTCGACAGCCGCCACAAGCCGTGCAACTTTGCCAGCCTGGTGATCCCGGGGCGGGGGCAGCATGGCTGAGCATACCTGTTCGCACTTTTCTGCCGAGCCGGGCAGCGTAGAGCAGGCGCTGGGCGCGCTGCTGGAAGGCGTCACTCCGCTGGCCGGCGAGCGGCTGGCGCTGGAGCAGGCCGGCGGGCGCGTGCTGGCCGATGCGCAAATTGCGCGTCTTGACGTGCCGGCGTTTGATAACAGCGCCATGGACGGCTACGCCCTGCGCGCCGCAGACGCCGGCAAGCGGCTGCCGGTGAGCCAGCGCATAGCCGCCGGCAGCGCCCCCGAGGCGCTTTTGCCCGGCAGCTGCGCGCGGATTTTTACCGGCGCGCCTCTGCCCCCGGGGGCAGACTGCGTGGTGATGCAAGAGCGCGTTGAGCGCGACGGCGACCATGCCGTGTTCCCCGACGGGCTGAGCGCCGGCGACAGCATCCGCCGGCGCGGCCGAGACGTGGCCTACGGCCAAGAGCTGCTGGCCGCCGGTACCCGGCTCAACGCCGCCGCGTTGGGGCACCTGGCCGGGCAGGGTATCGTCGAGGTTGCGGTGCGCCGCCGGCCGAAGGTGGCGCTTTTATCCACCGGCGATGAAGTGATCGACCCCGGCACGCCGCTGGGGCCGGGGCAGCTCTACAACAGCAACCGCCCCATGCTGACGCGTCTGTTGGAAAGCTTCGGCGCCGAGGTGGTCCGCCGGGTGAACGTGCCTGACGACGTTGGCCAGACCCGAGCGATCATCCGTGAGGCCGCCGAGGTGGCCGACGTGGTGGTCAGCACCGGCGGGGTTAGCGTAGGCGAGGAAGATCACGTTAAAAACGCCCTGGAGCGCCTGGGCCGGCTGGATCTCTGGCGGCTGGCCATTCGCCCGGGCAAACCGCTGGCCCTGGGGCGTTTACCCAAGCACGGCGGCGAGGCCAAAGAGGGCGGCGAGGCGCGCTTTGTGGGGCTGCCCGGTAATCCGGTGTCAAGCTTTGTCGGCGCCTGGCTTTTCTTGCGCCCGCTGATGGGCGCGCTGACCGGCTGCGCCGCGCTTGCCACGCTGCCGGCGATGACCGCCACCGCCGACTTTGCCACCCGTACCGGCCCGCGCCGCCACTATATGCGCGCCGCGCTGGCGTTCACCCCCCAGGGCCCGGTGGCGACAGCTTTTGCCGACCAGAACTCCGGGGTGCTGTCGTCCTGCGTAGACGCTGATGTGCTGGTGGATGTACCGCCCGATGCCACGGTGGCAAAGGGCGATGCGGTCACCTGTTTGTGGCTTGCCGGCGGATAAACCGCTGGGCTGCCGGCGGGCTCGCGGCGCCGGCAGCCGCCCTTGCGTATGGCCGCCTACGCCGCGTCGCCTTCCCGGCGCTTTTGGCTCGACGAGCTCAAGAATTCACCTGCCTTTGGGCAGCATCGAAGACCTCTTGGGCATGTTTGAACTGGGCGTTGGCTTTCGAGATGTACAATAACACCTCGTCTATATAGCCATCGGTCGAGGCCGACCAGATGCGGTTGATATAGCGCTCGCCGGCGGCAAAGGAGCTCATGATGTCGGCAAAACATTGAATGCCGAAAAGGTGTTTCATGCTGTTACGGGCATCGGCAAAGCGCATCAAGTCATCGCGAAATACACGATCAATTTCAAAGCGCATTTCATAGGTCGGGATGCTGTCCTTGCGACCTTCCAGGGCGTCGAGATTCGCCACGATACGATGCAGCGAGGTGGCCATCACCGCCTGGTTGTTTTTCAGCGTGTCGCCGTGAATCGCGGCTTTGTTGGACGCTCTGATATAAAAGAACGCCCCTATAAAGCCAAGCGTGACGATGGGCAGGAAAAAAAGCCAGTCAACCTTTTCGGCATCAAGCGAGGTAAGAAAAGCACCGCCTAAAAAGGCCAGAATCACAAAAACAAAGGCTACGTTTTTCATCATATCTTCCTTTTAGGCGGCGGCTATAACGTAAACGGCGTTGCCCACACCGACCAGGGCTTCGCCCACGATAAGGCCGGCGGCAATCGGAATGCCTTTATCTTCTGCCCACTTTTTGCCTTTGGTACGGTCGACGATTTCTCGCACCAGGGTGCCAACGGCGTAGGTTAAAACAATGCTGAAGGGCAGATAAAAACCCAGGCCGACGGTAATGCCCAGGCCGGTTTGCAGCAGGGAAAGCAGACCGCCCAGCAGCGCTCCTGCCATGTATTTTGCGGACGGCACATCGCCGCCGGTAATGCCTTCAATCATGGAAGCCAGCGCCTGCCCCTGCGGCGCGGGAAACTCCTTGCCGCCGAGGCCGAAGGCCTTGTGCAGCATGAAAATCAAAATGATCACGACAATAGGGCCAAGCCACGCCCCCATGAACTGGCCCAGTTGCTGCTGGCGCGGGGTCGCCCCGACCAGGTAGCCGGTTTTCAAATCCAGCATCAGGTCGGTGGCCTGGCTCATCGCCACGCATGTCGCAGCGCCGACGGTAATTGCGGCGATGATCGCCGGGCCGGTGCTCATGCCGCCAAACATCTGGGTCACCATGATCAGCAGGGTTACGGCAATCAGGGTAATTCCCGAAAGCGGTGACCAGTTGGTGCGGCCAATGGATTCCGACAGGATAATCCCTGCCATCCAGATCCACACAGTACCCAGCGCGGCCATGGTGACGCCGCGCAGCAGACCCACTTCCCTGGCCGAGGTGACCGCCATTACGCCGAGCAAAATGGCCGCCCCTATCACCGCAAAGTAAAGCAGCTTGATGGGCATTTCGTCACGGCTTAGCGCTGCGTTGCTCTTGGCCGATGACTGCATCGATTTGATCGCCGAGGTAATAAGCGGCAGGGCAAAGAACACGCCTACAACGGCGCCGCCGATCAGCATGCCGATCCCGGTAGGCCGGAAAAGTATCAGGCGCAGCGCGTCAGGGTCGGTGATGGTGACCCCGTCAATGACGGGAAACGCATGGGTGAGCGCCAGCAGCGGGGCTAAAACCCAATAGCACACAAAACCGCCGATGATAAACGCAAGCCCGCCGCGTCCGGCGATAAAGGCAACGGCGACGGTCATCAGCGATAGATACCAGGTGCCGTTGAGATACGCCGGTAGCCCGAGCTGTTCAAACAGCGGCCAGTACTCCACGCCTGAAACCAGCGAGACGATGTGTACTACACCGGAAAGCAGCATCGCCCCCACCAGCAGCGATGCCTTGCGGATGCCGGCGCCGGGGGATTTCAAAATCGACGCCACTGCCACCCCGCCGGGGTAGGTCAGGCGTTCGTAGTCGATCATCTGTTTACGCAGGGGAATGATAAAGGCGATGCCCAAAAAGGCCCCGGCGATGGCGCCGAACGTGAGAACGTAAGGGTTAAACTCGGTGCCGTAACCCAGAATGAAAATGGCCGGCACGGAAAACATCATGCCGGACGAGGCCCCGTTGACCCCCGAGGCCACGGTTTGCACCACGTTGTTTTCCACAATCGAGCGGCGGCGCAGCATGCCGCGCAGGATGCCAAAACCCAAAATCGCGGCAAGCTCTGAGCCTTCAATGGAAAAGCCCAGCTTCAAGGACGCATAGCCAATGGAAACGGCCAGAATAATACCCAGAAAATACCCCACGATGACGGCATGGGGCGTGAGTTCCGGATAGGGGCCGCGCATCAGCGGACCGGCGGGAGGGCTTTTATCAGACATGCTGTTTCCAGGCTTTATGCAATGAATGGACGAAAAAAACGCGTGCATGGCGCACGCTCTGCAGGTATTGAAAAATGCTAATACAGATGACGTACATAGGAAAGCGGTCTCACGCTGAAAAGGCAGCGCTATTCAAGCCTGGCCAAGGGCCCGCCCTTCTGCGGGGCGGCCGGGTGCGAAGGTACAGCGGCCAGGCCGGGGCCAGATCGCGGTGTGCCGCGTGCTCTGCCAGGCGTGCTAACCTAGACGACCTTACACGTTGGCAAGGAGCGCGCGGTGAACGATCCCATTATCCGTATTGACGGCGTGGGCAAGACCTACGAGGGCGGCTTTAAGGCGCTAAAGCGCGTGGATCTTGAGATCCAGCGCGGCGAAATATTTGCTCTGCTCGGCCCCAACGGTGCGGGCAAAACCACGCTGATCAGCATTATCTGCGGGCTTGTCTCCCCCAGCAGCGGAGAGATCCGCGTGGCCGGCTACGACATCATCCGCGACTACCGGGCCGCGCGCTCGCGCATTGGCCTGGTGCCCCAGGAGCTGACCAACGAAGCCTTTGAAACGGTGTGGAACACGGTGAGCTTTAGCCGCGGGCTGTTCGGCTGCCCGCCAAATCCGGCGCATATCGAAAAGGTGCTGCGCGCGCTGGCCCTGTGGGACAAGCGCAACAACCGCCTGATGACGCTGTCCGGCGGCATGAAGCGCCGGGTGCTCATTGCCAAGGCGCTGTCTCACGAACCTCGGGTATTGTTTCTTGACGAACCCACCGCCGGGGTCGATGTTGCCCTGCGCCGGGAGATGTGGAACGTGGTGCGCCGGCTGCGCGACGACGGCGTGACCGTTATTCTCACCACCCACTACATCGAGGAAGCCGAGGAAATGGCCGATCGTATCGGCGTGATCAACCACGGTGAAGTAGTGCTGGTGGAAGAAAAGGCCGCGCTGATTCAAAAGCTTGGTCGCAAACAGCTCACCCTGCAGCTGCACACCCCGCTTGAGCGCGTGCCCGATGCGCTGGCACCGTTTGCCCTGCGCCTGGCCGACGACGGCGCCTCGCTTGTTTACACCTACGACGGCGCGGCCAGAGAAGAGGGGGAGCCCGGCATCGCCGCGCTGTTGAGCGCACTGAAAACCGCTGATATCCGCGTCAAGGATTTGCACACCCGGCAAAGTTCGCTGGAGGATATCTTTGTTGACCTGATCGAGGAGCCGGCATGAATTTCTATCCCGTTCGCGCCATCTACAAAGCCGAAATTTCCCGGGTGCGCCGCACGCTGCTGCAAAGCATTGTCTCGCCGGTGATCTCCACCTCGCTGTACTTTGTGGTGTTTGGCGCAGCCATCGGCTCGCGCATTTCCGAGGTGGCAGGGGTGAGCTACGGCGCCTTTATCGTGCCCGGGCTAATCATGCTGATGCTGCTGACCCAGAGCGTGTCCAACGCCTCGTTCGGCATCTTTTTTCCCAAGTTCTCCGGCAGCATCTATGAGCTTTTGTCCGCGCCGATTTCGTATCTGGAAATCGTCATCGGCTATGTGGGCGCGGCGGCGTCGAAATCGATACTGCTGGGGCTGATCATTCTGGTCACGGCCAACTTTTTTGTGCCGCTGCGCATCGAGCACCCCCTGTGGATGCTGCTGTTTCTGGTGCTCACCGCGGTAACCTTCAGCATGCTTGGCTTTATTATCGGCATCTGGGCCGACGGGTTTGAAAAGCTCCAGCTGGTGCCGCTTTTGGTGATTACCCCGCTGACGTTTCTCGGCGGCACCTTTTATTCCGTCGATATGCTGCCGCCGTTTTGGCAGGGCGTGACGCTGTTCAATCCGGTGGTGTATCTGGTCAGCGGCTTTCGCTGGAGCTTTTACGGCATCAGCGACGTAAGCGTCGGCGCCAGCGTTGCGGTGATTGCGCTGTTTTTGTGCCTGTGTCTGGCCACCGTGGCGTGGATCTTTCGCACCGGCTACCGCCTTAAACCCTGAGAGTGCGGCCTTTTGCCACACCGTATGGCCTGTCTTGCTGTGCTTTGTTGCCATGCGTCAAGCACCGTCTGTGGTAACCGGGTTATCATCGGTGGACAAACCCAAGCCGCAGCGGCTTCTCTGGGCTGCGGCCTATAGCGAGGAATGGAACATGAGTCAAACTGCTGGTTTTTTCATGCCTTCTGTATCGTTGTTCGGAGCCAACGTCCTTTCGGAGCTTGCCGAGCGCGTAACGTCTCTGAACGGGAAAAAGCCCCTGATCGTGACCGACAAGGGCATGACCCGGCTTGGGTACACCAAACAGGTCACCGATCTGCTTGAGCAGGCGAGCATTGCCTACGAAATTTTCGATGACGCCGTCCCCAACCCCACCGACGAAAACGTCGAGCAGGGCGTAGACGTCTATCAGCGCGCCCAGTGCGACATGCTGATTTCACTGGGCGGCGGCAGCTCCCATGACTGCTGCAAGGGCATCGGCCTGGTCGTGGCCAACGGCGGCGCCATCGCCGACTATGAAGGGCTTGATCAGTCGGCCGCTGGCCTGCCGCCTTTTATCGCGATCAACACCACGGCGGGCACGGCCAGTGAGCTGACGCGCTTTACCATCATCACCAATACGTCCAACCACGTGAAAATGGCCATCGTTGACTGGCGCGTTACGCCGGATTTGGCGATCAACGATCCATCGATGATGGTGGATATGCCGCCTTCGCTGACGGCTGCGACCGGCATGGATGCGCTGACCCATGCGATAGAGGCCTATGTCTCCACAGCGGCCAACCCGATTACCGATGCGTGCGCGCTGCAGGCGATGCAGCTGATTTCGCGCTACCTGCGCGTGGCCGTGGCGCGCGGAGATAACCTGGAAGCGCGCGATCGCATGGCGTATGCGCAGTATCTGGCCGGGATGGCGTTCAACAACGCAAGCCTTGGCCACGTGCATGCCATGTCCCACCAGCTGGGCGGCATGTATGATCTGCCTCACGGCGTGTGCAACGCGCTGCTGCTGCCCCACGTTTGCGAGGTCAACCTGATGGCCGCGCAGGAGCGCTACGCCGACATTGCCCAGGCCCTGGGGGAAAACATCGAGGGGCTGGCGGTGCGCGACGCCGCCAAGCAGGCGATAGACGCCATCCGCTGTCTGTCCAGCGACGTGGGCATTCCCCGCACGCTCAGCGAGCTGGGCGTGCAGGAAAAAGACATCGACACCATGGTCAAGCACGCGCAGCAAGACGTATGCGCGGCGACCAACCCGCGCCGGCTAAACGATGAGGAAGTGGCCGCGATTTTCCGCGCGGCCATGTAAGCGCACCGCTAAGCCGGCGCCCGGTAAAGGCCCGGCCGCACCACGCCCCGCGCTGCATCGGCGGGGCGTTTTCTTTGCTAGGCGAGTACGAGCATCTGGAAGGCCATCATAGCGGCAAACCCCAGGGTGGCCACCGTGGCAGCCGAGCTATGGCTGACGCGCTTTAACGCTTCCGGAAACAGCTCCGAAAAGACCATCCAGACCATCGCCCCGGCGGCAACCCCGAGCCCGACCGGCAGCAGCGGCCGGAAGGTTTCCACAAAGAGAAAAGCGGGCGGCGCCATCAGCGGCTGCGGCAGGCTGGTGAAGATGGCCCATAGGCCGGCTTTCCAGGCCGGAGTGCCGCGCGGGACCATAATCAGCGCAATGGCCAAACCTTCCGGCACGTTGTGAAAGGCAATGGCGGTAGTGATGAAAGCGCCAAGCCCGTCGCTGCCCGCAAAGGAAACGCCTACGCCCACGCCCTCTGCAAAAGAGTGGGCGGTCATGATGCCCAGAATCATCAGCGCCTTGGTCGCGTTAGCGCCGCTGAGCTCTGCTATTTCAACCTCGCCTTTGTTGGACAGCAGCTTGTCCGACACGACGATCGCGCCCAGCCCGAGCAGCACGCCGGCAAACGTCAGGGTAATATCAAGGGCGACCCCCTCGGCGATCAGGCTGTGGCTTGCGGCCAGCATCAAACCGGCCGCGGCGGCGTTGGACCAGCCCATGGTACGCGCCCCCAGGCTTTTGACGAACAAAAAGGGCAGCGCACCGACCCCGGTCATAACGGCAGTCAGCATAGCGGCAGCGATGATAAACCAGAGCGAAGTGTCCATGGGCGGCCTCGTTGACGAGTCAAAAGTAGAAAGAAGATAGAAAAAGAGACAAAGGCGAGCCGGGCAGCGTCGGATAGAAACGTAGACGCTGCAACTTTGGCCGGCGCGCGCGGTCACAGGCGACACTGTGTACTTGTGATGCTATACGTCGATAAACGGGAGCCCTACATGCTGGACGCTGTCACCCGGTTTTTTCAGCGCGCACTGGCCGCGCCCGAACGCAGCCAGAATCCTGCGCTTACCCTGGAGTTGGCCTGTGCGGCGCTGCTGTGCGAGATCATGCGCGCCGACTTTGACACAAGCGCCAGCGAACGCGAGGCGTTGCGCACCATGCTGGTCTCAAGGCTTTCCGTAAAGGCCGCCGACGTCGATGAGCTTATGGCGCTGGCCGAAAAAACCACCGATGAATCGGTTGATCATTACCGCTTTGTGCGCCTGATCAGCCGCCATTACGATCAGGTTCAGCGCTTTGAGCTGGTCAAACTGATGTGGCAGATGGCCTGGGTCGACGGCACGATCGACCCTCAGGAAGAGCACCGTATTCGCCGGCTGGCAGGGCTTTTATACGTCAGCCACGGCGACTTTATTCGCGCCAAGCTCGAAACGGAGCCGCGCTGATGTCGGATGCTCCCGCCGATCGCACGCTGGCGCCTGAAAACGTTCCGCCCACCGCGAGCCTGACCCAGCTGCTGGCGCTTTTGGAGCGCATTGAACGCCGCCACCCCAGGGTCAGCGTAGAAGACATTTTAACCGCCATCGACCGGCGCTCCTTCGGGCCCATGCTGCTCGTTGCCGGGCTGATTACGCTGGCCCCGCTGATCGGCGATATTCCCGGTATGCCCACCCTCATGGCGCTTTTGGTGCTGCTCACCGCCGGGCAGCTTTTGGCCGGGCGGCGGCGCTTTTGGCTGCCCGGCTGGCTGCTCAGGCGCAGCATCTCCCGGGACAAGCTCGACAAGGCGCTGGCGTATCTGAAAAAGCCTGCCGGCTGGGTAGACCGGCTGCTGCGCGTGCGCCTGCCGTGGCTCACCGGCTACTGGGGCAGCCGGCTTACCGCGCTTACGGGCATCGCCATTGCGCTGGCCATGCCGCCGATGGAGTTCATCCCCTTCAGCGCCAACGGCGCAGGGCTTGCGCTAACGCTGCTGGGGCTGGGGCTGGTGGCCCGGGACGGCTTGGCGCTGTTACTGGGCCTGGGCCTGACCGCAGCGACCTTTGCCGTGGTAGGCCTGAGCGTGCTCTGACACTCCCCGCCCGCCGCGCACTGCGCTTTGGGCGAGGGTTCCTGGGTCACCCCGAGAACCTTCCTGCTTCAACACGCCTTCACTAGACCGTGACGATTAGGCCACAGCCCCCGATCCAGTCGCTCCACAGGCTACCCCCGCCCGTCCGGCGGTTTCGATATTCCTGGCCGCGTTGATATCGCGGTCAATGGCTTGGCCGCAGCCATCACAGTGCCAGTGGCGCTGCGATAGCGGCAGTCTTTCAATCCGGTGGCCACACTCGTGGCACGTCTTGCTGCTGGGCAGCCATTGGCTGACCTGAATGAGCTGGCGGCCCGCCCAGTCGGCCTTGTAGGCCAGCTGGCGCAGGAACTCGCCCCACCCGGCATCGCTGATGGCTTTGGCCAGTGTTCTGTTTTTGAGCATGCCGACAATGTTCAACGTCTCGACGCAGATCACTTGGTTTTCGTTGACCAGCGTTCGAGTCGCCTTGTGCATGGCGTCGCGGCGGCAGTCCGCGATTTTGGCGTGCAGACACGCCACCTTGAGGCGCATTTTGTGGCGGTTGTTCGAGCCTTTTTGTTTTTTCGCCAGCCGGCGTTGCAGGTAGGCCAGTTTGGCGGCATACCGTTTGAGATAGCGTGGGTTGCCGGATTTCTGCCCTTGGCTGGTGATGAACAGGTCGGTCAGCCCCAGATCAATACCCACGGTACGGGACGTGGCCGGCAACGGCTTGGGCGTGAATTCGCACAGGCAGCTGATGAAGTAGCGGCCTGCACGGTCGCGTGAAATCGTCACGCTGGACGGGGCGCCGGGCAGTGGCCGGCTCCAGCGGATCGGTAGCGGTGTTTTCGTTTTGGCGATAGTGATCTCGCCGTCCCGGTAGCGGAAGGCAGCCTTGGTCAGTCGGATGGATTGCCGGCCATCCTTGGCCTTGAAGCGCGGATATCGCGCCTTGAGCGTCGGATTGAAGAAGTTGTCGAAGGCCGCTTTTTGATCGCGCAGGGCTTGTTGCAGGATCACGCTGGACACGTCCTTCAGCCACGGATATTCCGCCTTGAGGGCGACCAGCCGCTTTTCTGCTGCCGAGTGGGTGAGCGTTTCCCCGCGCTGCTGATACGCTTCGGTGCGATAGGCCAGGGTGTTGTTCCAGACAAAACGCACGCAGCCAAACGATTGCGCCAGCAAGGCGGCTTGTTCGGGCGTCGGATAAAACCGTTCCTTGTAGGCACGTTTCGTCATTTTGTATAAATATCAGGTGGTGATGGAACCTTCAACCCCGGCACCGCGTTGCGGTGCGCGCTTTTATCACCGCCCGCATGGGGCGATGCTTTACGCGCTATTTGGTAACCCGTTCCATCAGGCGTGTCCGGCGCCTGGGCGCCACCGCTTATTTCAGGTAATAGTCCACCGTGGTGACCACGCGGACGGTCTTTTCCGCCTGCTGGGTCTGGCTGACGCCGGCGGCGTGGTCCCGGGCGCGGATCTGGAACACGCCCTGGTTGGCACGGCGAAGCTTGCCCACCTCGGCGTTGGCGTCTTCGGCAAACTGCTCGGCGGACTGCCGGGCGGCGGCGGTGGCGTTGGCGATCATTTCCGGTTTGATGTCGTTGAGCCGGCTGAACAGATAGCTAGGGCCGCTGTCGCCGTAGTCGGACGACAGCACCACGCCGGCATCCACCAGCTCGCCGATGGCCTGTGCGGCCCGGCGCACGCGATCGATATTCTGGCTGCGCACGGTGAGGGTCTGGTTGATGATGAAGGTCGGCCCGCCGTCGCTGCTCTGGTAGGGGTCGGCGCTGGTATCGTTGACGCTGAGTTTTTGCAGCTCTACTGCGTCGGTGTCGATCTGCTGGCGGTCCAGAAAGGCCATGACGGCGCGCTGGCTCTCCCGGGCGTTGGCCTGAGCGTTTTCCAGGGTGTCGCCGGTTGCCACAAAGCGCAGCGGCCAAAGGGCGGTGTCGGCGGTGACGTCGCGCTCGGCCAGGCCTTTTACCGTCACGTAGCGGTCGCCGGTGCCCAGATCGGTCAGGCCGCTGCCGATGAAGGTAGCGGCGATAATGCCGGCGGCGCCTAAAATCAGCGCGGGAACGATACGCATAGCGACCCTCTGTGTTGGGCTGGATGGATGCTGGATTAGCCAGTGACGTGCGGGGGGCCGATCAGGCGTCGGGAATCTCCAGCGCGTCCTGCACGGCGGGCCAGGCTTGCTGCTCGCCGCTGCGGGTAGTTACGCCGTCGACAAAGGTCTTGACCTGCGCGGGGTGGTTTTGCAGCCACTGGCGAGCGACGTCGTCGGCGGGCTTTTCGTCAAAGCTGTAGCCGTAGATCATCGCGCTCTGGTCGTCGGCGCTGAAGCGCAGCTGGTTGAGAAGCCGGGTGGCGTTGGGCTGCTGCTCGGCAAAGGTCTGGGTGACCAGGGTGCGCACGTTGCTGCGGCCGCTTTCGTCGCCCCAGAAGTTTTCAGGGTCGTCAAGGTAGCGCACGTCGTATTCGATGTTCATCCAGTGCGGCGTCCAGGCGGTGAAGACGACCCACTCTTCGCGCTGTAGTGCGGACTTGACCGTGCTCAGCATGCCCGGAGTGGAGGTTTCGGATACGTTCCACCGGGTCAGATCGTAGGTGTCCTTGTCCCTGTTATCGTCAAGAATCTCACTGATGCCCGAGCCTACTTCGATGGCATAAATCGTATCGCCAAATTTTTCGCGCAGCTCAGGATCCTTGAGGTCCTCACCCGAAGTCACGCCGGCATCATAGACGTAGGTGGGCACGGCAAAGCCCAGCCGTGCGCCGTCGACGTTGTTGCCCAGATCGTTGATCACGCCCTCTTTCATGGCGGTATCGTAGGAGGCGCTCTGGCCGGGCAGCCAAGCGGCGAGGTAGACGTCCACATCGCCCTGGTTCAGCGCTTCGTAGGCAATGGTGGAGCCCAGCTCCTGCTGCTGGGGCGCGTAGCCCAGCGCTTCCAGCAGCTGGCCGGCAAGCTCGCTTTTGACGGTGACCCCGGGCCAGGAAGGCACGGCAAAGCGCACCTCGGCGGGCTCTTCGGCTGCGGCGGCAGCGCCGGCGGCAAGCGCGCCGATGAGCACGGCGGCGCCCAGGGCGGGCGGAACAAAGCGTTGGTGGGAATACATGATGGCTCCTTGAAAATCCGCGAATGAAACGTCCATGCACCGAACGTTGACGAAGAAAAGGTCAGAGCCAAAGCTTACCCGCCCAAGCGCACGGAGGGCAAAAAGCGGCTACAGCAGCAAAAGCGACAGCAGGTAGACCAGCACAATGGCGGTGACGCCCTGTACCAGCGTCGCCAGGGTCTGGGCGCGGTAGGCAAGCCCCACGCTCATGCGGCTAAAGCGCGAAACCACCCAGAAAAAGCTGTCGTTGGCGTGGGAAACGGTCATCGCCCCGGCGCCGATGGCCATCACCGTCAGCGTGCGGCCCATGTCGCTGCCCAGGCCCAGCGCGTCAAGCATCGGCGCGACCAGCGCTGAAGTGGTCACCAGGGCTACGGTGGACGATCCCTGAGCGGACTTCAGCCCGGCGGCGACGAGAAACGGCATGAAAATGCCGATGCCCAGGGCGGAAAGCGTGCTGCCCAGATAGTCGCCCAGCGGCGAGGCGCTGAGCACCGCGCCGAACGCCCCGCCGGCCCCGGTAATCAGCAGAATGGGCGCGGCAGAGACGATGCCTTCGCTGATGCGCTCGCTGAACTCGCTGATCTTGCTGTCGCTTTTCAGCAGCGTTGTGGACAGCAAAAGACCGATGAGCAGGGCGACCAGCGGCTGGCCCAGCAGGCTGAGCACGGCCATGACGCTGCCTTCGCCGAAGGGCGCGGCGGGCAGCCGGGCCACGGTGCCGATGCAGATCAGCGCGATGGGCACGATGATCGGCGCGAACGCCGCCAGCGGCCGGGGCAGGCGACCGTAGCTGGCCTTGAGCGCTTCCCAGTCCTGGTGCTGGTGGCGGGCATCAACTTCCGTCAGGGTATCGTCCACGTCCGGCTGGGTATTGACGAAGCGCCGCGCCCAGAACATGCCGGCAAGGGCGGCTACCGCAGCCACGGGAATGCCGGCGGCAATCACCAGCCCCAGGTTGGATTCAAGCCCCAGGTTGCCCGCAGCGGCAATGGGCCCCGGCGTGGGCGGAATAAAGGTGTGAGTGGCGTAAAGCCCGGTGGCCAGCGCCACGCTCATGGCGATGGGCGAGGTGTCGAGCTTTTTGGCCAGCGACTCCTTCAGTGAATTGAGGATAATAAAGCCGGAATCGCAAAACACCGGAACGGAGACGATGTAGCCGATCACCGACATGGTCAGCGTAGGGAAGCGATCGCCGAGTTTGGCGATCATGACGTCGGCCATGGTGATCGCCGCGCCGCTTTTTTCCAGGATCACTCCGATAATGGTACCCAGCACGATGACCAGACCGATGTAGCCCAGAATGCCGCCAAAGCCGGCGGTGACGGTCTCGACTATCGAGTCGATCGGCAGCCCGTAGGCAAATGCGGTGATAAACGCCGCGCCCAGCAGAGCAAGAAACGGATGCAGCTTGAACTTGCTGGTGGCCAGGATGATACATCCCACCACCAGCAGTAATGTCACGATCAGACCCATGGTGATCCCCGGCAGGTTGCGTTTTTCTGTTGGGCGGCGGAGTCGCCGCGTCGCCGGATGCTTTAATACGCATCCGCCAGGAAAAAGTAAAGAGGCGGCCGCGTTTTGTGCCCGCACTTTGGCGCGGGCACCCGGCGCTTAAAACGCCACGGTAAGGCCTAGATTGTAGCGGCGGCCGTCGAGGACCTTTTCGAAGTCGGCGTAGTTCACGTTTTTGTCCAGGGCGTTGTACACGCCGCCAAACAGCTTGGCGCTGGGCGTGAGCTGATAGGTGGTGCCCACGTCAACGAAGGTGTAGGAGGGGATTTCCCGGCCGCTGCTGCCGTGAAACTGCGGCGCGCCGCTGGAGCGGCCGCGGAAGTTGACCCGGGTCCAGGCGGAAAGCGGGCCTTGCGGCGCCCAGTCCAGGGTGGCATTGGCCATGTGCTCGGGCAGGTTGTTGAGCGATGCGCCCTTGTCATCGCCGCTTTTCTGCTCGGAGTCGGTATAGGTGTAGCTGGCGGTAAGCGAGTAGGTCTCGGCCAGCGGCAGGGTCAGCGTGGCTTCAATGCCCTGGGTCACGGCCTTGTCGATGTTCTTGCGGGTATCGATATAGGCGTATTCGTGGTCGTCGCCTGCCACGATGCACTCCGGTGCTACGTCGTCGCCGCGGTAGGCGCCGCTGTAGCACACCGGGTCCTCGGCGATTTTGTCTTTGAACTTGTTGTGAAAGACGGTGAGCCCTGCCTGAACGCCGCCGTCACTGTCCCAGCGCACCCCCAGCTCTTTGTTCAGGCTTTTTTCCGGCTCCAGATCCGGGTTGCCGATGAGCAGGGCGTTGCCGCCGGGCCCGCCGGTGGCCTGGCCCCAGCTCGGCGCGGTGTAGCGCAGGTCCGGGGCGCGATAGCCGCTGGTCACTCCGCCTTTTATTGTCCACTGCGGTGTTGTGTTCCACACGCCGTAAAGCCGCGGCGTCCAGTGGGTGCCGTAGTTTTCATCCTTGTTCAGGCGCGCGCCGCCGGTAAGGGCGAAGTCTTCGGTGAGCATCCACTCGTCTTCAACGAACAGCGCCCACTGCCAGCGGTCGATCTGCCCTTCGCCGTCTGCCAGGGTGTTGCCCTGGCTGGTGAGCTTTTGCGCCCCGTACTGGCCGCCAAGCGTTAGCATGTGCATGCCCAAAGGCAGCACCGTCTGGGTGTTGAACACGGTGTTTTCGTAGTCGATGCCGCCCCGGGCGCTGGGGTTGCGGACCTTCTCGTGCTGCACGTAGCTGTCTGAGGTGCCGATATCCCAGCTGCCTTGGTGGCTGAGCGTATAGTGGCGGCGGTCGTATTCATCCGTGGAGCGGGTGTTGGGGCCGCGCCGGCCTTCTTCGGCGATGGACTTGCCGGGATTGGTGGTGCGCTCCTGCTCGCTATAGCCGGCTTCCAGGGACAGATCGTGATCCTCGGAGACGTTCCAGCTCAGCTCGGCCGTGGCGTTGGCCAGGCGCTGGTCGCTGTAGCCGTTGACGATGCGGTCTTCGTCGCGCTGTGTGTACTGCCCGTAGACCTTGAGCCCGAGCACGTCTTCTGTGAGCGGCCCACCCACGTAAAAGCGGCTCTGCTGGCGGTCGCCGGAGTCGGCGTCTTCCTGAATGGTGGTGTCGACGGTGACGCTGCCGCCCCATTCCCGTTCGACGCTGCGGGTGATGATGTTGATCACCCCGCCCAGCGCGTCAGAGCCGTAAAGCGATGACATCGGCCCGCGGATGACCTCGATTCGCTCGATGGCGGAAAGCGGCGGCAGCCAGCCCTGCTCGATGCCCGGGCCGTCGCTGCCGGGGCGCGTCTCGCGGGAGCCCTGGCGCTTGCCGTCCACCAGCATCAGCGTGTATTTGGCGCCCATGCCGCGCAGGCTGATGTCCTTTGAGGAGCCGCCGCCGGTGACGATGACGCCGGGCACGTTTTTCAGCGCGTCGGTGACGTCGCGGTAGGCCTTGTCTTCAAGGGTTTGGCGATCGATCACGCTGATTGAGGCCGGCGCATTTTTGGTCTGCTGCTGGTGGCCGGTTGCGGTGACCACCACATCGTCAAGCTTGGCGGTGTCTTGGGCCTGGACAGCGGCGCTGGCGAGTCCGGCCATGGCCAGCGCCAGCCCGCGCTGGGAAAACCGGGAGTGGGGACGTAAGGCCTGCCGGGGCGGAAGAAATGACATGAGGTTCCCTGACGGATGCGGTGTGTGAATTAGCAACGCGCTATAAGCTAATGGGAATACTTTTTATTTGCAATAACTATCGCATCCATACGGGAATTTTTCGTGCTACAGCGCCGCCGCGACGGCGTGGAATCGTTGCCCAGCGTTCGCCGCAAACGTGTGCCGCAAACGTGTGTCGTAAACGTCGAGCACAAAAAACCGGGCCGCGTTGGCGGCCCGGTTAGAGGAACGGCGTTACGCGCTGTGCCGGTTCGCGTCAGCCGGCGTTGCGCGGTGCCGGCTGGGAAAATACCGTGACCTCGGGCAGGTCACCGGTAAATTTCTCAACGTCGGCGACCCCGGTCTGCCCGCAGTTGGCCTGGGCCAGCTTGGAGGTGGCAATGCCCGGCGTCAGCACGTTGACGTCGCCGTAGCTGCACAGGCTGCCGATATTGCGGGGAGTGACCGGGTCGAACCAGCCGCCTTCCTGCACGCGGATGACGCCGGGCATGATGTCTTCGGTGACCACCGCGCCGGCGAGCAGCTGCCCGCGATCGTTGAACACGCGCACAACGTCGCCATCCTTGATGTCGCGCGCGCTGGCATCCCGAGGGTTGAGCCAGCAGGGCTCGCGCCCCTGCACCGCGTAGGTCTCGCGGAAGGAGGTGCCGCAGATTTGCGAGTGCAAACGCCCGCGGGGGTGGTTGCTGGCAATGCTCAGCGGGTAGCGGGTGGTGGGGCCGTCAAGCCGCTCGATGGGCTCAAGCCAGGTCGGATGCGGCGGGCAGTCGTCGTAGCCGTACTCGGCGACGGCGCGGGAGTAGATCTCGAACTTGCCGGTGGCGGTGCCCAGGGCGTTGAGGATCGGGTCTTCGCGGAAGGCTTCGTGCCTGACGAAGTATTTCTGTTCGTCCTTTAACGGGAAAGCCAGCGGCTCGTTGGAGTCCCAGAACACGTCAAAGACCGGCATTTCCATGCCCTTGGCGCGGGCCTCGATCTTGGCGCCTTCGTAGAATCCGCGAATCCAGTCCATCTCGGTGCGGCCTTCGGTAAACTCGTAGCCCTTGCCCATCTTGTCGGCAATGGCGGCGAAAATGTCGAAGTCGTTGCGCGCCTCGAACTGCGGCTCGACGATCTTTTTCATCGCCACGACATGGCTCAGGGCGTAGTCGCCGAGCTGCTCGATGTCGTTGCGCTCGTAGGAGGTGGTGGTGGGCAAAACGATATCCGCGTGCCGCGCGGTGGCGGTCCACTGGAAGTCGTGCACGATAAAGGTGTCCAGCTCCCGCCAGGCGCGGAGCATCTCGTTGCGGTCCTGGTGGTGGGCAAAGGGGTTGCCGCCTGCCCAGTAGGCCAGCTTGACCAGCGGAAGCTCAATCTCGCTGCCGTTGAACTGCATGGTCTCGCCGGGGTTGAGCAGGGTTTCGACGAAACGCGCCACCGGGATCATGATATCGCTGCCGGACTCGTCGACAGAGCCGCCGTCACCGCCGCCGGCGGCATCGCCGATGGCCTTGAGAATCGGGCTTTCGTGAGTCGGTGCGCCGCCGGACGAATAGTGATAGCTAAGGCCGTAGCCGCCGCCGGGCAGGCCGATCTGGCCGAGCATGCAGGCCAGGGTGACCAGCATCCAGGTGGACTGCTCGCCGTGGTGCTGGCGCTGCATGGAATAGCCCAGCGCCAGCATCGTGCGGTGGCCGGCAAAGCGCCGGGCCAGATCGCGAATGGTGTCCGCCTCAAGGCCGCAGATCTCCGCCGCCCAGTCGGCATCCTTGGGCTGGCCGTCGGTCTCGCCGGTCAGGTAGGGGAGGAACTTGTCAAAGCCGCTGGTATAGCGGTCGAGAAAGGCCTGATCGTGGAGGTCTTCGCTGTACAGCGTATGGGCAATGCCCAGCATCAGCGGCACGTCTGTCTGCGGCTTGGGGGCGATCCATTCGCCGTCCAGGTACTCGCAGGTCTGGGTCATCAGCGGGTCGATGGAAATAGCCTTGACGCCGGCTTTCTTGAGCGCCTCCATGCCCTCGAAGGCCCCGTGGTCGGCGATCTGCCAGGAGATCTGGGAGTTGTTGCGCGGATCGCAGCCCCAGTACACCATCAGCTCGGTATGCTCGGCGAGCACCGGATAGGTGGTGCACTGCTCGTAGACTTCGATGGAGCCGCTGACGTAGGGCAAAATCACCTGGGCCGCCCCGGTGGAGTAGTCACCGATGCTTGAAGTAAAGCCGCCGGTCAGGTTCAACATGCGCCGCAAAAGCGTTTTGCAGTTGTGCAGCTTGCCGGGGCTTTTCCAGCCGTAGGAGCCGCCGTACACCGCCTGCTGGCCGTAGGTGTCGCGCACCCGGGTAATTTCCCTGGCGACCAGGTCAACCGCTTCTTCCCAGGTAACGCGGACGAAGTCGCCGTCGCCGCGGCTGTCCGGGTCGGCCCCCGGTCCCTGCTCCAGCCAGGCGCGGCGCACCATCGGGTAGCGGATGCGCGAGGCGGAATAGATCGAATCGCGCACGCCTGCCAGCATCGGGGTGGGGTGGGGGTCTTTGGCCCAGGGCTTGAATTCGATGGCGCGGCCGTCTTCGACGATGCCCTTGAAAGCCCCCCAGTGGCTGCCCGAAAGAATGGCCTGCCGGCCGCTTTGGGCCCAGGCGCCGCGGCTTAGCAGCGACATCGAAAACGGCAGAGAGCCCAGTGCCGCGGTGGCGGCAGAGCCCTGGAGAAAACGGCGCCGGGAGAAGGCGCTGACGGAAGCGTCGGAAAACTTGGTACTCATGCGGACTCTCCTTCAATTCGTTCGGTCGCTATCGCTTCTTCTCCCTCAAGCGCAGCGGCAGACTCACCGATCAGGGCAAGCACTAAATCGCCGGCGGCGGCGTAAAAGCCGTCGGCGTCCTGGCGGGACAGCGCCGCGCAAAAGGCCGGCACCCAGCCCTGAAGCCGGCGGGTCATGGCCCGGGCGAGGGCGGTCTGGCTCTCGCCCAGGGCCATGGCAAGGGCGGCAAGTTCAACGGACAGGTGGTCCGCCGGCTCGCGGTACGCGCCGCTGACGTGCCGGTCAAGGGCGCGCAGGGTGGCTTCCATCTCGGCCACCGGCGTGCCGCCGAGCACCGTGCCATCGGTGCCCGGCTGCCAGGCGCTTTCGTAGGGCAGCACGGCGCTGGGCGGAAAGATGCC
The DNA here is from genome assembly GCF_055379665.1 of Halomonas cibimaris. Taxonomy (NCBI): domain Bacteria; kingdom Pseudomonadati; phylum Pseudomonadota; class Gammaproteobacteria; order Oceanospirillales; family Halomonadaceae; genus Halomonas; species Halomonas cibimaris. The sequence continues at coordinate 633,925 of NZ_AP043828.1, read as the reverse complement.
CTCGAACAGCGCCGTATAGCGACGCTGCAGCGTGACGGCAAGCGCTGCGGGGGCTTCCCGGGTAAGGGCCCGGTCAATGGCCCGGGCCGTTTCTTGGGCGCGCAGCCGCTCACCGATTTGCGCCCGCGCATCGCGCCCGGCCGGGGCGGCGTTGGCTTCAACCCATTCTGCGTCGGGCGGGGCGGCAAAGGCCCCGCCAAGCCAGTCTGCCGCGGCCATCAGCGTGGCGATGTCGGCTTCGCGGCTCATTGCGGCACTCCTTCGCTGGCGTGCTTGGGCACCGGCTTGCCGGTTTGGTCGGGCGACAGATCGCTTGAGTGGTTTTGCAGGTAGGCAAGGATCAGGCGGTATTCGTCGTCGCTGAAGGTGGTGAAGCGCTCCATGGACTTGAGCGTACCGACCCACTGGTTGGCCGTGTAGTGCTCCTTCGCCGGCAGCGTATGGCAGGACGAGCAGCTGGTCTGGTAGGCGTTTTTGCTGTAGCTCCAGAGCGCATCGAGGTCAACGTTCACGTCGCCGACGTCAGACCAGGCCTGCAGCGTCACCGGGCGCCATAGCTGATCGGTGTCAGGATCGGTTTCGGTTTCGCCGCGCTGGGTGGCCTCAATGGCGTCGTCGCCAAGGGCGGCCATGATGACCCGCTGGCCTTTTTCCTGATAGATCACCATGGGGGAGTTGGCCGGCTGCCAGCCTGTGATCTCGAACTTGAGCCTGTCGTCTTTGCGATCCAACACTTCAAGCGAGGCGCCGCCAAGAAGCTTGCCGTCTTCGTTTTCACCGCGGGAGGCGTCTGCAGAAAGGTACAGCGACTTGGTGCCGGCAACGTAGATGCGCTCGCCCACGTCGATTTTCTGCGGCTTGCTGGTGGGCAGCGGCGGGCGGTTGTCCACCACGTTATCGAGCATCACCACTTCTTCGGTGCGGTTGGGTTCAGGCATGCCCGGCGCCGGATTATCAATGGCCGGCAGGTGGTTCAGGTAAACGGCCATGGCCTGCACGTCTTCCCAGGGGAGCTGGGAGGTGTTTTCGATCACTTCTGCCATGTCGCCGCCGGCCTTGCGGCCGATGGGGCTAATGCCGGTATGCAGGTAGTTGGCAATGGAGGCGGCCGACCAAAAGCCGATGCCGGTTTCGTCCGGGGTGATGTTGGGGAAGTAGCCGGTGCCTTCGGGGTTTTCGCCGCCGGCGTAGCGCATGTCGCCGGGTACGTTACCCATGAAGGTGCGCGGCGAGTGGCATTCAACGCAGTGGCCGGCGCTTTCCACCAGGTAGCGGCCCTTCTCGAACTGCTCGTGGTCCACCCCTTCCGGCAGGCTGTCCGTGCTTACGCCGATCTCTTGGGTGCTTTTGTCGTTAAGAAAGGCAAGCCGCCAGACACCGATGCCCCGGCGCAGGTTGTAGGGGAACTTGAGCTCGTGGTCGGGCACGACCTTGTCGCTTTCCGGAAGCGCCATCATGTAGGCGTAGAGGTCACGTACGTCTTCCGGCGCCATGCGCACATAGGACGTGTAGGGAAACGCCGGATACAGGTTTTTGCCGTCGGGCCAGGGGCCGCCGGGGCCGACGCCTTCGCGCAGTGCGCGGTCAAACTCGGCCAGGCTCCAGCCGCCGATGCCGTGCTCCGGATCGGGCGAAATGTTGGGCATGTGAAACTTGCCGAAGGCGGTATCCAGCACCATGCCGCCGCCCAGCTGTTCGTCGCTCTCTTGGCCGGTGGTGGCGTGGCAGGTGGCGCAGTCGGAGGCGACGAAAATGCGCCGGCCGTTGTCGAGATCGGCCTCGCCCTTGGCGCTTTCAATATCGGGAATGTCGTGTGTCGCCGACCACATCCAGGGGGAGGTGAGGACGAGGAATCCGGCGACGCCGACGGCGGCAAGTGCCACCACCGTCACGGAAATTTTTTTGCCTTTGCTTGGCATGGCATGCTCCCTTGGTTGGCGCAAGACGGTTGCGCGTCGCTTACGCAATACGCGTCTTTACGCAATACACAGCTCGAATAATCGAACTTGAAAAATCGGCTATTGTTGTATTTTCTTAATAGACGGTACGAGTTTTTACGTATTTATGAAACAGTATATAATAGTATCTTAATAAATTACGATGCTGGCGGCAGGTGCGATGCCCCATAAACTGCACTTTGGTTGATGCGCGTCAACGGTGCCGTTTTACTATACGTATTCAGTAAAACAATCCGAAAAGTAAAAGATGCTTTTTATATATGTTTTATTATCAGTTTCTTTTATGTTAGCTGAGAGCGGCCCGCGCGGTGTGCATGAGCCGCTATCGGCAGAAAGGCCAGAACTCCAGCAGGCCGTCGCACCGAAACTCTGCCTCGCAGGCCGCCAGCTGACGCTGATAGCGTGAGGCGCTGCGCGATACCTGACGGGCCGCTTGACGGACCGCCGGCTTGCGCCGATAGGAGCCGCGCTGATAGCCGCCCTGTCCTTCGTGATAGGCCAGATACAGATGCTCGGGGTTATGAAGGGAGAGCCCTGTCATGCGGTGCGTGCGGGCGTTGTACCAACCGATGAAGTCGGTGGCGTGCTTCATGTGGGTGCGGCGTGCAAAAAGGCGCCCGGCGTCGTCTTTGTATTCTCCCCAGACCGGGTCCTGAGCCTGCGCGTAGCCGTAGGCCGACGAGGGGCGCGTCCAGGGAATAAAGCCCAGCAGCCGCCTTCGCGGCGGTTTTACATGGCTGCGAAAGCTGGACTCGCGCTGGATAAATGCCATCTGCGTGGCGATAGGTGTGCCCCATTTCGCCTGCGCGTCTCGGGCGTAGTCGTACCAGTCGGGCTGTTCGCGAAAGATCTCGCAGATATTTTGCTGGTTGGGCGGCGGCGCCGGCGCCAGCATGGCACAGCCGGTCAGCAGGGCGGCCAGCGCCGGCACGCTGACCGTCTTTAAAAGCGATGCCGGACGGCAGCGGGATTGCATGGTCGTAAAGCTCCTTTTTTGCAGCGCACTCGCTTGCAGGCCGGGTATGTTCAAAGGCCTGCAAACAGACCAGAGTGCTTATAATAGGTTAGGATGCTTATAATAGACCAAAGCACTCAAGACGGGCGTTGAAAACGCTGACACTCCCTGCCCGCCGCGCTACGCGCTCATCGTCTTTGACGGCGGATTTTTAATCGGACGCCTTTAGAGGCGATTTGTAATGAACACACGTTACCGAATCGGAGCTGACCATGCCTGCCATGCTGCACGTGTACTTTCCCTTTAACGGCCCCTTTGGCGAGGCCATGCACGAGATGATGGCCGAACTCGCCGCCAGCATCAACGAAGAGCCCGGCCTGCGCTGGAAACTCTGGACGCAGTCTCCTGAGCGCTGCCAGGCCGGCGGGGTGTATCTTTTCGATGATACGGCCAGTGCCGAGGCCTACCTTGCAAAGCACAGCGCGCGCCTTGGCGAGATGGGCATTGCCGGTATCGAAGCGCAGATCTTTGAGGTCAACGAGCCTTTGTCACGCATCAACGGTGGGCCGCTCGGCCGGTAGGCGGCGATCACCCGGCTGGAAAGCAGGCCGGGTGGGCCCGCTGCATCAGTTGCGGGGGTCGTCTACCGGCTTGTTCGCCGCTGCATCGCGCGGTGGCGTAGCGTGGTCATCGGGGCGCACATAGGGGCGGCGCAGGGCAATACGCAGCGCCGGGATGAACGTCAGCAGCAGCAGACCAAACGGCAGCCCGCTGGCAATGGCCGCCGACTGAAGCGCATCCAGCCCGCCGGCGCGCAGTAGAAAGGCGGTCACCAGCCCCACCGCCGCGACCCAAAAGAAGCGCTGCCGCCAGCTGGGGGCGTTACCGTTTGAGGTAAGCGTTGAGACCACCAGCGCGCCGGAGTCGGCCGAGGTGACGAAAAATATCAGCACCACCAGCACGGCCACGCCCGTGGTAAAGGTGCTGAACGGGAGATAGTCGAGCAGGCGATAAAGGCTCTCGTTGGGGGCAACGGTGACGATCTCGGCAAAGCCGGCATTTTCGAAAAGCTCCAAAAACAGCGCGTTGCTGCCAAACACCGTCATCCACAGAAAGTTGAACAGCGTCGGGACAAACAGTACGCCAAGCAGGTACTCGCGAATGGTCCGGCCCCGGGATACCTGAGCGATGAACATGCCCACAAACGGCGACCAGGAAATCCACCAGCTCCAGTAGAAAATCGTCCACTGCGACTGCCATTGGGTGCCGGTGTAGGTTTCATTCCACGTAGACAGCTTAGGCAGGTCGTTTATATAGGTGCCCAGATGCTCACCCAGCGCCTTGAAAATGAAAAGCGGCTGGCCGGCAAACAGTACAAACAGCATCAGGCCTGCCGCGATGATCAAGTTGAGCTTGCTGAGTAGACGAACCCCGTTACCCAGCCCGCTGAGCACGCTGACCATGGCAAGTGCGCACACCACGCCGATCACGCCAAGGTTGAGCCCCAGGCTGGCGTCCAGCCCGGTGAGCTCAGCGATGCCGGCGCTGGCCTGGCTGGCACCGAGCCCGAGAGAGGTGGTGATGCCAAAAATCGTACCGATCACCGCGGCCATATTGGCCACCCAGCCCACCCGGCGCGCCCAGGCGGGGGGCAAAAGCTCACGCAGCGGCGCCTCAAAGCTGAGCCTGTGACCGGTGTTATAGTGAAAAAACGCCAGCGTCAGCCCGACCAGCGCGTAGATGCCCCAAGGGTGCAGCCCCCAGTGCAAAAACGTCATCTCCATAGACACCTGGGCGGTTGCGGCATCGCTATCCAGGTACGGGCCAAATGAAGCGTAGTGCTGCAGCGGCTCGGACACGCTGTAGAACAAAAGCCCGATGCCCATGCCGGCAGCAAACAGCATGCCAAACCAGTCAAGGCGGCTGAACTCGGGGCGTGCGTCAGGCCCGCCCAGGCGAATCCGAGCCAGCGGCGTAAACAGCAGATACAGGGAAAACAGCAGCACCGCGTTCATGATGAGGATGAGCAGCCAGCCGGTAGAGCTTGCCATGGTGTCCTGCAGGCGGGAGAACAGCGCCGCTGCCACGTCACCCTGCCAGCCTACCCACAGCAGCAGCAGGGCAATAACGGTGGCGGAGGTGATAAACAGGCTCATTTTCTTGAGCGATGGCATGGTATCGGGCTTCCGTAAAGCGAGCGTGTTGCGCGCCAATCGCCTGTTTCAAAAAGCACAGGGCACAGAGCATGGCGCCGGCGTCCGAATACTATATCAGACCAACAGAATATATCAGACCAACAGAATATATCAGACCAACAGAATATATCAGACCGGCAGAATACATCAGGCCGGTGAAACACGGCGGCAAGATTTGGGGGGGCGGCTTGAAATAGCGCTTGAAAGGGCAGACGTTGGGGGTAGCCCGGCGCGCCGCCGATGCATCGTTTGCGTCGCCGCTACGCGCTCGACCATCCACAAGGGAGGACGACATGGCAAAGACACATCAAACCATCAACCCGGCCACCGGCGAGCCCATCGCCACCTATGAAATGCTCAGCGACGAACAGGCGCTGCAAGCGGTTCGTGACTCACACCAGGCCTTCCTTGAATGGCGCAAAACCAGCCTTGAAGAGCGCGGCCACATCCTGCGCGAAATCGCCCGGCGGCTGCGGGCCAACAAGGAGGAGTACGTCGCTCTGATGACCCGGGAAATGGGCAAGCCGATTGCCCAGGGCGGCGGCGAGATCGAACTGTGCGCGGCCATCTGCGAATACAGCGCCGATAACGCAGGGAAAGAGCTGGCGGATGAAGAGCGCGAGCTGCAAGGCGGCCGAGCCCTGGTCAGCTACCAGCCCACGGGCGTGATTTTGGGCATTCAGCCCTGGAACTTCCCGTTTTATCAGGTCATACGCTACAGCATCGCCAACATCATGGCGGGCAACACCGTGCTGCTCAAGCACGCCCCCAACGTCTGGGGCTCGGCGGTGGCGATTGAAAAGCTCTTTTGCGCGGCTGGCCTACCGGACAACGTGTTTCGCAACCTGCTGATCGACGCGGATCAGGTCAACCCGCTCATCGAGCACGAATACGTGCGCGGCGTCACGCTGACCGGCAGCCCGCGCGCCGGCAGCGCCGTGGCCGCCAAGGCCGGCGAGTGCCTGAAAAAATCCGTGCTGGAGCTGGGCAGCAACGACGCCTTTTTGGTGCTGGACGACGCCGACATCGACCAGGCAGCGGAAATCTGCGCACAGGGGCGCATCTACAACAACGGCCAGACCTGCGTGGCGGCCAAGCGCTTTATCGTGGTGGATTCGGTCTATCAGCAGTTCCGTGACAAGTTCGTCGAGAAGATGCGCCAGATCGAATACGGCGACCCCACCGACGCAAATACCCAGCTCGGCCCGATTGCCCGGGAAGACCTGCGCGACACCCTGCACGACCTGGTCAAGCGCTCCGTGGACGCCGGGGCGACCTGCGTATTTGGCGGCGAGATTCCCGACGGCCCGGGTTATTTCTACCCCAGCACCGTGCTGGAAGACGTGAAACCCGGCATGCCCGCCTATGACGAAGAGCTGTTCGGTCCGGTGGCCTCCCTGATTCGCGTGAAAGACGAAGCCGAGGCCATCCGCGTGGCCAACGATTCCCGCTACGGCCTGGGCGGCGGCATTTTCTCCAGAGACGAAAAGCGCGCCGTCGACATCGCGCGCAACCTGTTCGATACCGGCATGGTCAACGTCAACGGCTACAACATCGCCCAGCCGCAGCTGCCCTTCGGCGGTGTTAAAGACAGCGGCTACGGCCGTGAGCACGGCGGTTTCGGCATGAAAGAGTTCGTCAACGTCAAATCCGTGATGATTGCGGACCAATAAGCGACGCTTTTCGACAAATTAACGTCGCTTTTTGCACTTTTGTTATAACCTGGACAGGGGACACTGGCATCAACGTTTTGCCAAGAGGTCCCCATGAACCGCAATGTCATCCTCACCTGCGCCGTTACCGGCGCCGGCGACACCACCGGTAAGAATCCCAACGTACCGGTAACGCCCCAACAGATCGCCGACAGCTGCATCGAGGCCGCTCGCGCCGGTGCCAGCGTGGCGCACATCCACGTCCGCGACCCGGAAACCGGCGGTATCAGCCACTCCACCGACCACTTCCGCGAGGTGATGGAGCGGGTCCGCGAGGCGGATACCGACATTGTCATGAACATCACCGCCGGCGGCGGCGGCGACTGGACCCCGGATCCCAACGACCCCACCCGCGGCGGCCCCGGCACCGACATCCAGACCCCGGCCCAGCGCCACGAGCCGGTGGGCGAGCTGCTGCCGGAACTCTGCACCCTGGACTGCGGCAGCCTCAACTTTGCCGACATGGTCTACATCAACACCGCCGACTGGCTGCGCGAGCATGCCCGCCTGGTGCAGGCTGCCGGCGTCAAGAGCAGGATTCGAACCTGCGACCCTCGGCTTCGGAGGCCGGTCTTTCCCAATTTTACTGAGCTCTATTTTGTTCCGAGGTAGTTTCTGAAAACCTGAAAACATCCATTTATCAACTGCTTATAATAAATTTTTGTAAAAACTACCTTTTTTAAGAACCGTATGCAGCACCGATTAACGCCACCCTTCGCCATACGGCTGGACACAGCGTGGCACATAATGTGATTTGGGCGTGTCCGATTTCCGGACACTTTTGACCCTTGGCCAAGCTGTTTTTTGAGGGAAGCGATATCGTCGCACCAAAAAAAATGGTGACGTGATTCCAGCGGTAGCCATTCGTTGCGCTTCGGCCTGTCGCCCGGCAGATTGATATCTGTTTTTGAATGGCCAGCTCGCAGTCTGCGGGCTAGCTTTCGTACACAGTCGAGGTGCTTAATCGGAACGTCACAAGAAGCCACCAGCTATGCCGGCGGGTGAAAATAGACGAAGCATGGACAGTCTGCAAGCCCAGCTTGATAGCTATCGGCCGCTGCTGCCACCGTGCGCAAGTAACTGGCCATAGGTATATGGCCGGCTGACAGGGTGATAATCAGCACGTCGCTGATGCGGCCGTTAAACCGCTCTACCATACCGTTCGTCTGCGGACTCCCCGGTGTATTGGTCTAATGAAACCGGACACTCACTTGGGTGGTAAGCTTGCCACCCTGAACGAGGTGTCTCATGACCAGAAAACGACGTTCCTTTTCCACGGAATTCAAGCAGGAAGCTGCTATCCTGGTGCTGGATCAAGGCTATTCGATAGCGGCAGCCAACCGCTCTCTGGATGTTGGCGAAAATACGTTGCGGCGATGAGCGCGGTGGTATTACACCGGCCTCCAGAACATTGACCCCGGAACAACAGCGTATTCAGGAGTAGGAAGCCCGCTGCCAGCGGCTGGAGCAGGAGAAAAACATACTAAAAAAAGCTACCGCTCTCTTGATGTAGGACGGAATGAATCGTACGCGCTAATAGACCAGTTGAGTGAGCAAATGCCGGTTTCCATGGTCTGTGATGCGTTCAATGTCAGTCGCTCAAGCTACTACGACTACCGCCAGCGGCGGCAAAACATCGATGCCAATCGACTGTCCCTGAGAGCGATGGTTCGTCGCGTGTTTACCCAGAGTCGAGACTCAGCCGGTAGCCACACGATCAAGGTGTTACTCAATCAGGTCGGCATCTCCAACGGACGCTTCAAAGTGCGTCGTCTGATGCGTGAGCTTGGCCTTGCCTCCAGACAGCCAGGGCCATATGCCTATTGGACGGCAACGGTGGAAAAGCCGGATTTTCCCAACTTGCTGGCTCGGGAGTTTACAGTTAGTCGCCCCGACCGTGCCTGGTGTGGCGATATCACTTACATCTGGACAGGGCAGCAATGGAGCTATCTGGCGGTGGTCATGGATCTGTATGCACGACGTGTGGTGGGCTGGTCATCAAGGCGTTGGATCATGCCTGGACATCGCGCGGCAAACCGGACGGTGTCATGTTCCACCCGGATCAGGGTAGCCAGTATGCCAGCCGGTCGTTCCTTCAGCGGCTATGGCATTATCGCATGCAGCAAAGCATGAGCCGTCGTGGCAACTGCTGAGATCCACCGGTGTCTCAAGCGCTACATTGTTCGTGAGCTCTATCCGCCCATCATCAAGGATTTACAGGCTGCCGGTGCCGTGCTTTGACATAGGAGCATCAACGCCCCGATGGAGCTCCTGTTCCGCAGTCTGAAAACGGAATGGATACCTGCGCTGGGTTATACGGCGCTGCACACGACTCGTCAGGATATTGGTGACTATCTGATGGGCTATTACAACCGACAGCGTCCTCATGCCTTCAACGGTGAGATATCGCCCGTGGTAACTGAGGAAAAACTTAACGTACTGTCCGGAATTAATTGACCACTACAGCAAGACGCTGGAAGTTTATGCGGGCGTGCTCAAGAAATCGGTCGCAGGCACAAGTACTCTTCAGTAGCGTTACATGACTGTGTGGCCGAGCTGGGCGACATCAGCCGCTTTGACTCACCGCGACAGCTGATGGCCTACCTGGGCTTGGTGCCCAGTGAGCACCCCCCAGTGTCAGGATGAGTGTCGTGCCCTCTGGTACCCTGTTCTTATAAACCGATCAGGGGGCAAAAGGAGACGCTCATGCCTCGCTACTCCGAGGAACGCCGACAAGCCGTGGTGGCCAAGCTGCTGCCACCCCACAACCTGACCCCGCACGAGGTGGCGGAACAGGAAGGCATCTCAGTGGCTACCGTCTACAAGTGGCGCAAGGAGGCCCGTGCCGAAGGCCGTTGCCTGCCGGATGCCCTGGGCAAGGGCGCTGACGGCTGGTCCTCTCGAGACAAGTTCACTGCCGTGGTCGAGTCTGCTGCGATGAATGCCGAGGAGATCGCCGAATACGGCCGGCGTCGTGGCCTGTACCCCGAGCAGTTGGAGCGGTGGCGCCATGACTGTGAGCAGGCAGCCAGCCTGTCGCATACCGAACGCCAGCGTGAGGCCGATGAAGCCAGGCAACAGCGCAAGCGCATCAAGCAGCTGGAGAAGGAGTTGGCCCGCAAGAACGAGGCTCTGGCCGAAACCGCTGCGCTGCTGGCCCTGAGAAAAAAGGCGAGGGCGATCTGGGGGGGCGAGGACGAATGATCAGCGGCCCGGATCGCCAACATGCTGTCGAGCTGATCGACGAAGCCCGCGCCAACGGCGCTCGTCTCGAGCCTGCCTGTCGTGCGCTGGGGCTCACCGCCCGTACGTATCAACGTTGGACGCGTGACGGTGGCCTCCAGGAGGATCAGCGCCCTTTTGCCGAACGGCCGGTGCCCGCCAATGCCCTGACGGCCGTTGAGGAGCAGGAGATCCTCGACGTGTGCCACCGGCCGGCATTCGCCAGCCTGCCACCCGACCAGATCGTCGTGCGGCTGCTGGACGAAGAAAGCCGCTACATCGCCTCGGTATCGACGTTCTACCGGGTATTGCGACGGCATCACGAGGTCGTCCCCCGCGGGCGTGCCAGAGCGCCGAGGCACCACGCCAGGCCCACGACCTACCTTGCAACCGGCCCTAATCAGACCTGGTCCTGGGATTGCACCTGGCTCGGTGGGCCGATCAAGGGTGAGCATTATTACCTGGTGATGATCCTCGATATCTTCAGCCGCAAGATCGTTGGCTGGGAGGTCTTCCTGGCCGAGTCAGAGCTCAACTCGCGCACCGTCATCGAGCGGGCCGTGCTGGCCGAGAAGGTGGTCAACCAGCCGCTGGTGCTACATGCCGACAACGGCAGCCCGTTCAAGGGCGCCACACTGCTGGAGAAGCTGCACGACCTCAACATCACGCCGTCCTACAGCCGGCCACGGGTCAGTAACGACAACCCCTACTCCGAGGCGGCGTTCCGTACCTGCAAGTACCGGCCGGATTACCCGGTGGACGGCTTTGCCAGCGTCGCTGAGGCACGGCAATGGGTGCATGGCTTCGTCCACTGGTACAACCATGAGCACCGCCACAGCGGCATCCGCTTCGTGACACCGGCCGAGCGCCATGCTCGTCAGGACAAGGCCATCCTGACGCGGCGTCACGCGCTGAACCTGGCGGCCCGGCAGGCCAACCCGTCGCGCTGGAGCGGAAAGACTCGCAACTGGACACCCATTGAAACCGTCTCGCTCAATCCGGAGCGGGAACCCCAGGTCACGCTGGCTGAACCAGAAAAACAGGCGGCGTGACAATGATCAGACACGACAACTTGCTTGACATCTACCGGCACTCCAGCGGCGGCAGTCGTCGACAAGGCGGGCAACGGTCACATAGACTCCTGTTGGTGGAGTCGGACTGGAGCTATCACTACCCGGCACGTAAAACCCGCATTATCCAACAACGTGCCGAGCGAACGTCCCCGGTGCGCCTGGGAGGCACAGAAACGTCTGTGGGGGCGTTATCGCCGGTTAGCCGCCACGGGCAAGGCCAAACAGCAGGTGACTACGGCGGTCGTTCGCGAGTTGGCGGGCTTCTTGTGGGCCATCGCCTGCGAAGCCATGGGCAGCCCCACGGCAGTCGGGCGACAGCTTAACCATGCGCTTCTCGTGTTTATGGCTCAGGGAGCGTTGGGCCGGTAGGAGAACCCCAGTGCCTCCTATGAAGCCCTACCCTCCGGGGTAAGGTGACCCTCGATCGTAGACCAGGGCAGCTCCGCGACGAAGTGATGACAGGTCGGTAACCAACCCACGAATATCAGAGAGATCCACCGTCGCTAATAGCCCTTCGCTTCCTGAGCCATGAGCCATGAGCATAGAGAACGCAACATGTCGTTAGTCACAGCCACCCGCTGACAGGTCAATCCATACCAAGAGCTTGAGGCCATCTTTCTTACCTCTAAGTGCCTGATCCAAAATATTCGTGCATAATGGGTGCCCAAATTTCTGACAAAAAGCGGACAGAATAATGGCAAGGCGCTTCGTCGAATCACTATCTGAATCTGAACTGCACACGCTGCTTTCTGCTTATCACCATGGTGAGAAGCGCGCTCTGCGCCGTCGTGCCCATGCTATTTTGCTGAGTGATCAGGGTCATACAATCAACCAAATCAGTGAGATACTGCAGGTTCGCCGTGATGCCGTATCCATATGGCTCAAGAAGTGGGAAGTGTCGGGCCTCGACGGGTTGATCGACAAGCCACGGAGTGGACGCACACCGGCCCTAGATGATGCGGACCATCAGCGGCTACAGGAGCTGGTCGCTGAGCAACCCCATCAGCTTCGCTCCTTGCATGCCCGCTTTCAGGAAGAAACGGGGAAAATTGTTAGCCTGATCACGCTTCGTAGAGCGCTAAAAAAAACGGTTTCAGCTTCAAACGGATCCGGCATTCGCTGAAGGAACGGCGCAACGAAACGGATTTCCGCAACACCCAAGGCCTCATCAAGGTACTTCAGCTGTAGTGGCATAGTGAGTTTGGCCAGCTGGTTTTGAGTGTATGATCACTCACAGAGAAAAAATCAGGTGGACAGAATGACCAGGAAAAGAAATTTTGACCCGGAGTTTCGTCTGGAAGCAGCGCAACTGGTGGTTGATCAGGGCTACACAGTGAAGGCCGCCAGCACCGCGATGGGCGTCGGAAAAACCACCATGGAATCCTGGGTTCGCAAGCTCCGCGCCGAACGAGCGGGTAAAGCACCGCAAAAAGGCGAAGCCATGACCCCGGAGCAGCGCGAAATTCAGGATTTAAAACGCCGCCTGCGTCGATCTGAAGAGGAAAAAACCATTCTAAAAAAGGCTACCGCTCTCTTGATGTCGGACTCCACGAGCAGTTCTCGCTAATCGAGCGACTTCAAGAGAGCTACGCGGTGAAGCGCCTGTGTCGCCTGTTTGGGGTGTACCGCAGCAGTTATCGCGCATGGCGTAGCCGCCATGCAGCGCCGAGTCAGACGGAACAGGCATTGCGGCAGAAAATCACCGCAACACACGCTGCCAGCAAGGGCTCTGCCGGTGCACGCAGTATTGCCCGTATGGTGACACAGGCGGGAACGCCGCTGAGCCGGTACCGCGCGGGTAGACGAATGAAGCAGCTGGGACTGGTAAGCACGCAGCCCCCACGGCATGCCTATAAAAAGGCCCACCAGCCGCATCTGGATATCCCCAATCACCTGGATCGTCAATTCGATGTCGAAAGACCCAACACAACCTGGGCAGGCGACATCACGTTTATATGGACAGGAGCGCGCTGGGCCTATCTGGCGGTGGTGCTTGATCTTTTTTCGCGCAAAGCCATCGGCTGGGCGCTGTCCCGCTCGCCGAATACGGAGTTGGTCAGCAAGGCATTGATGATGGCTCAGGAGTCACGTGGTAAGCCGGCCCATGTCATGTTTCATTCTGATCAGGGGTGCCAGTACACCAGCCTGGATTTTCGTCAGAGCCTTTGGCGTTATCAGATGACACAAAGCCTGAGCCGCCGAGGAAATTGCTGGGATAACGCGCCGACCGAGCGCTTTTTCCGGAGCCTGAAGAGCGAATGGATCCCGAAGGTCGGCTACCGTGACATGGCGGCGGCAAGGCAATCGATCACGGATTACATCATCCATTATTATAGCGACCTGAGGCCGCACACCCATAACGATGGGATGCCGCCCAATGCGGCTGAAACCATGTACTGGAATGCTCAAAATACCGTGGCCAAAAATACTTGACCACTACAAGCAATGGGAAGATCTCGGTGACCATGAGCTCTACTATTTTGATGAATCAGGCTTTTCACAGTCGTCGTCAGTCCCTTACGCCTGGAGCCCTGTCGGCGAACCATGTGAGATAACGGCCTACTCACATAGCCGAAGGCTGAACGTGCTGGGATTCCTCAGCCGAGCGGGGAAATTGGTTTATCACACGACGACTGAGTCGGTCACCACGCAAATTGTTATCGAGGCGTTCGATCAGTTTGTGGCGCAGAAAGATCCCGATACCTTTGCTGTCGTGGTGCTTGATAACGCCAGCATGCATCGCTCCAAGGCCTTCAGGCGGAAGATACTTGAGTGGATGTCGCATCGCGTGCACCTGGTTTACCTATCGGCTTACTCACCAGAGCTGAACTTGATTGAGATACTGTGGCGGCAAATGAAGTATGCATGGTTGCCGCTGGGAGCCTATCTCTCTTTTGATCGCCTCTGTGATGAGGTACACCGCCTACTTGGTGGTTATGGCACTGAATACGCGATTAATTTTGAATAAGCACTTAACGCCAGCATGCATCGCTCCAAGGCCTTCAGGCGGAAGATACTTGAGTGGATGTCGCATCGCGTGCACCTGGTTTACCTATCGGCTTACTCACCAGAGCTGAACTTGATTGAGATACTGTGGCGGCAAATGAAGTATGCATGGTTGCCGCTGGGAGCCTATCTCTCTTTTGATCCCGGCTTATTCACCGGAACGCTGACTGGGCATCCTGAAGCCCCGGGGAGCCGGTAGCTCGTCGCCGAACGCCGATTTCGAGACGGCACCGTCTTCCGGTGACGCTCTGTCCGGCTGCTATCGCCGTTATTCAGCCCCTTCCCTGCCTTGTCGTCGGTCATCCGGGCAGCCGGAACCGCCGGTCATCGACAGGACCGGCGTCTCACTGTCTTGCTTATGCGACCGCTGAGGCGTCAGCGCAACGCTGTCAGTTTTGGTAGCCCTTTCAGCAGAGTCGGCCACCATTTATCGGCTGCGGCGCCGAGGTGGACCGTGATACGTCGGGCGTGGAGGATCAGGGTGGCGGCCACCTTGAGGACCTGCTCACGCATTCGGATCAGGCTCCAGCCCTGTCGGGTTTGCCGTTCCAGCACGCAACGCAGACCATGCAGCACCTGATAGGCGTAAAGGCTCAGCAGAAGACTCGCCTCGTTGCGATCCATCACGTTCTGCTCGGTGGAGGCGCCGCGATCGGTCGACGAGAGGTGAACATCCAGCGCCGACTTGACCTCGCCCATGTGCGCCTCGGCGCTGCCGCGCTTGCGGTACAGTGATAACACCTTTTCCGGCGGCCAGTGGTACCGACTCAGGTTGGTCACCAGGAAGAAGGCGTGGAGCAACAGGTCGTCGGGGCGCTCCTGAACCACCAGCACGACGCGCCGTGGCTCGGGCCAGCTGTCGGCCCGGTATTCAAGGTCATGGCACCATTCCCGGGGCTGGTCCGGGGGTCGGCCGGGCGGCCGCTTGAGATACGGCGCCGCCAGCGTCTGAAGGGTGTTGTTGCTGCGCAGCCGGCCCAGGTACCCGATATCACGCTCTTCCATGGCCAGCAGCGTATCGTTGCCGGTAAACCCGGCATCGATACGCACTGTCACTGTCGCACCGGTGCCTTCATTGAGGCGCCGTACCAGGTGAGGGATCCAGGTATCGGCGTTCTCGGCAGGGCCCGCGTTACCCTCGCGCAGCAGGCCGCCGACCATGTCACCGGTTTCGGCCAGCGAGGCCACCAGCGGCGAATAAATGCGTGTGCCGTACAGCCCGTGAAAGGCCGACCCACCCTGACGACCATGGACCTCGATCGGCAGGCCGTCGATGTCCAGCGTCAGGTTATCGGGCTGCTCGCCGTGGTTCAGCGATGCCAGGCGCCAGATCGCCAGGCGCAACAGGCCTTCATGCACGGTATCGATGTTATCGGGCCCTCCGAGGCAGGCCAGCAGCCGCGACAGCGTCGCCTGCGACGGACGGTCCTGTGCCAGAGGCGTCATCCCGCGTGCATCGCTGCACGCCAGCTGCCAGAGCGGATCGTGACGCAGCGTGTCGGTATCGTCCAGGTCGATCCACCCCATGGCGCGCTGCAACACGACGGTTCGCAGCTGGCTGGCCAGGGAATGACGAATACGCAGTGGATCACGCCGGTCGACCAGGCTCTCTTCCAGCGCCTGGATGACACCGCTGTTGTCGAGGGCTTCACGCAGCAGCAGGGCACCGCTGTCGCTGGTGGTGCGGTGGCCGCTTAGCTCGGCCCGAACAGAACCATTGCAGGAAGGCGTCCACGACGATAATCTTTCACCCATGGCGAGAGGTCCTCTTGAATCAAGTTCTGGCTGGAACATCCTGATTCTACAAGAGAAACCCCTCGCCATCTTTATTTTCAAGCCAGCCTCATGAATAAGCCGGGTTGATCGCCTCTGTGATGAGGTACACCGCCTACTTGGTGGTTATGGCACTGAATACGCGATTAATTTTGAATAAGCACTTACCGTGCTGGCCAAACTGCTGCAGTTATTCTATTATCTCAGGCTTTAAGGTATCAAAAAACAAAATAACTTATAATCTTCACACAACACCTCATACCATGCACTTAAATATAACTTAATCCAAGAGAAATACAACAAAAAAGAACTATACAAAAGGGACTGTATGATTGTTGCTGATAACGAAACATCTGTTGATTTACTATATTATGAAGCCATTGCACATACCGTAGTGCGCCTAGTCAATGAGAAGTCAGACGAACCGCTAACAGTTGGCGTTCACGGTGACTGGGGCGCTGGAAAGTCAAGTGTTTTGATGATGGTAGAGGAGGCTTTTGCCGACCGTGAGCGTGTCCTTTGCGTGAGATTCAATGGATGGCTATTTCAAGGGTACGAGGACGCAAAAGCAGTCCTTATCGAGACAATTGTAGAGGAACTGCTGCGGCGCCAGTCAGTGTCGACCCAGGTTGTTGACCAGGCAAAAACGGTTTTGCGTAGGGTCGACTGGATGAAGCTTGCGCGCAAAGTCGGTGGCATGGCCTTTACTGCAGCGACCGGCGTCCCCCATCCGGACACGCTGAAGGAACTTTACGGCACTACGTCAAGCCTGATCGGAAAGTCGGCTGACTCGATCACCCAAGGTGACCTGCGGTCAGTCGTCGAGCAGGCAGGGCAATATCTCAAGGAGGCGGAGCCTGAAACTGCACCACAGCAGATGCATGCGTTTCGTGAGGAGTTTGAGGAGCTTTTGCGCCGCGCTGATATCGATCGCTTGGTTGTGCTAGTAGATGATCTGGATCGCTGTCTTCCCGAGACCGCAATTGAAACTCTGGAGGCCATTCGCCTCTTCCTATTTGTGCCTAAGGCTGCATTCGTCATCGCTGCCGACGAGGGCATGATCGAATATGCTGTGAGGCAGCATTTCCCAGATCTTCCGGTGGCTGCTGGGCCAGCAACATATGCGCGAAACTATCTCGAAAAGCTGATTCAGGTTCCGTTTCGTCTGCCGTCTCTAGGGTATGCCGAGACTCGTATCTATATCACCCTTTTACTTGTACTGAACGAGTGCGGTGAGCAGTCGGATGAGTTTCAGAAGTTGGTTGCTTTTGCACGCCAGATTTTGCGGCGCCCATGGAAAGGCCCGGGTCTCGATCGCAACGGAGTTGCGGAGGCGCTAGGGGCCGTGCCGCTCTCGGTAGAGCGGGCACTCGACCTTGCTTACCGGATAGCGCCTATCTTGACTGACGGTGCGCGCGGCAATCCCCGGCAGGTGAAACGTTTTATCAATACGATGGCGTTACGCCTTGCAATCGCGGAGGAGAGGGGGTTTGGCGATGACCTGAATCCAACTGTTTTGGCGAAAATCATGTTGGCGGAACGCTTTGCGCCGGAGGTTTACGATGCAATTGCGCGAGGTTCGGCAGGGACAGGGGCCTCTGAGGAGCTGGCCGGGCTTGAAGCTGTGGTCCGTGGTGAAAGGCAAGAACCGAAGAATGCTAAGGGAGGTAAGAAAGATGATACAGAGGGCGACGTGGCCTTCGAAGCATCAGAATTACCAGATTGGCCTAATATGGAGTGGGCCAAGCAGTGGGCCAGGATCGATCCACCACTTGCCGAATACGATCTTAGGCCATACGTCTTCGTAACTCGTGATAGACGCAGCGTTTTCGGCGCGGTCACGTCGCTCGGAGAGCTTGATGAGCTACTCGCTAAGCTCAGTGGTCCACCGCTTCAGGTGCGGCAGGCTTCTGCGGAGGTGGCGCGTCTGCCTGGCTCCGAAGCCGAGCAGCTTTTTGATGCCTTGCGAGCCAAAGCCACTGTAGCGGAAGATTTTAGTGAGCAGCCAGTCGGTGCGCTGGGTCTCGCAGTAATCTGTCAGCATCACGCGTTTTTGCAGTCTTCCCTTATTGCCTTTCTCAAGGGGCTGCCGGTGTCCAAACTTGGTCCATGGGCTGTAACAGGGTGGACGAATGCATTGTCGTCGGAGGATGTGAAGGAGGAATTCAAGACGCTCCTTTCAGAATGGGCTGCACAGGATGACAATAAACCCTTGCAGGTCGCGGCCAAGGCGGCGGGGCAAATGGGTAAAGGTGGGGAGAGACACTAATGGGGACTTCAGGATCTTTTGGCGGCTCAAAGACCGGGCTGGTGCCAAGCTGGGTCGATGATCCACCTGCTGCGCCGGAAGGCGGCGAATCGCCTGACGGCAGTGGTGATAGTGACGGTGAGGTGTCATCAACTACCTATCCTCCAATACAGCCAGCATCTGCTGGCGCAGGACTTGGTAACGCGCGTCGAAGCCTTACGCGGGGAGCCAGAACCTCTGACGGCAGGGCTATTCGTCGCGGCGCGGGACGATATGTAGCTGCAAGTGGTGGTGGGAGAGGGGCTTCGCGCCGCATGTCTAACTCTCGGGCTACAGCCGGTGGCTTGGCCGGTCTCGCGCGCACTTTTGCTACACAAGGGCCTGCAGAGGCATTGAGGCCATTCAACCTTGACGGACTTGCAGGTGCGCCAGCCGTAGACGTATTCGTCGCGTTGACGGACGCATTGTGCCCGCCGGGAGGGACGATCGATGAGGCGATCGCACGTGATGCGATGCTCGAAACCATTGCTACAATGGCAGCCGAGGGCGTCGGTAATTTTGACGACATGACGCCCGCCGATCTTCAGGAGTTCTTTATCGGCGTTGTTAGTCGATCTATTGAGGGTAAGATATTGAACGAGGTTGGCACGAACAGCATCCGCGTCTCGCCCGATCTTACTTCGGTAGAGCGGGTGCAGCGTATGTTACATGAATTCGTAGAGGGTTGTGTTCGGGACAGGTTTTCGTCTTTTGGGTCTAACTTGGCAGATGTGACTGGTCAACAGATTGATGACTTCGTTTTCGACCTGTACGAGGCCGCATTTAACCTTATGCAAGCTATGGGGGATGCGTTATGAAAAGGTTTAGTCTGATTGGACGCCTTGGTGCCGATGATAAGGCGAACGTTCGGATTATCCAGAGGGACTCTGCGGACTATGAGATCGACTTCCTGAACGCTGACCGAAGGATAGACTTCGGAATTGGGCACGCACTCGATCAACTGTCCTCACTAGGACTGGAGCCAACAGAAGAGGCAGTAGATCTTGTGCTGGTCGCCGCTATGGTCAACGCCGGTGATACGCGTGTGTCAAGGAATATTAACGCTCAGGATGGTTGGACACGGGAGATCGATCTCTATGTGCCGGTTTCAGACCCGTCTCTGTGGGCGCGGTTATCTCGGCGAATTGAATCGCTCTTGAAATTTCTAACCGGTGACCATTGGCGACTCTTCTTCCGAGCTCGTCCGGAGCACATGTCATCAATAGTTAAGCCAACCGAAAACTTTTTACTCGACGGCTTTGACGAGGTTTGTTTATTCTCCGGCGGGTTGGACAGCTTGATTGGTGCGATCGATCTTATCAATGACGGTAAGTATCCCCTCCTTGTCAGTCACTACTGGGATGGAGAAACAGCGAAGGCCCAAACATATCTCCTTGAGCGTATACGGCGACGGTTTCCCTCAGTTGAGCCCCAAGCTATTCGGGTACACCTCGGGTTTGATCATAACCACCTGGATACTGGCGAGGTCGAGGATACCCAGCGTGGGCGATCTTTTTTGTTTTTCGCTCTAGCGTCTCTGGCGGCCTCAGCATTCCAGAAGCCGGTCACTGTGAATGTGCCTGAAAATGGTTTGATCGCACTCAATGTTCCGCTAGATCCTCTGAGGTTTGGCGCGCTAAGTACGCGAACGGCACATCCCCACTTCATGGCAGGCATAAACCAGTTGCTTGATAGTATCGGCATCCAAGCAACGCTTTTGAACCGGTATCGGCACAGCACGAAAGGAGAGATGGTGAGCTCCTGTACGGACCTGGACTTTCTTAAAGAGGTAGTTGGTAATTCGATGTCGTGCTCTTCTCCGGCGAAAGCGCGTTACAAGAAACTGTCACCGCGCCATTGTGGCTACTGTGTTCCATGTCTCATCCGTCGCGCCTCCTTAGCGGCTGGACTCCAGTCAAGCGATCCTACGGTTTACACCATTTCGGACCTTGCGGCGCAAACCCTCTTTACTGACAGGTCGGAGGGCGAACATGTAAGATCGTTTCAGCTCATGGCCAAGCGATTAGCTGATCGGCCAGAACTAGTTAATATTCTGATTCACAAGCCCGGGCCGTTAACAGCTGCGCCGGCCGAGGTGCCTGACTATGCCGACGTATTCCGACGGGGTATCTTGGAAGTGGCCGAACTGCTTGATGGCGTTACCGCCAAACCGAGTCAATGATATGCGTACTGAATTTGTGGATTTTCATTGTCACCTCGACCTTTATCCTGATCTGAAGGGTGCGATCGCGGAGTGTGAGGCACGACAAACGGCAACCTTGGCAGTTACCACTACTCCCAAAGCTTTCCCGCGAAACAGGCAGTTGGCGAGTAATAGTGAATTCGTACATGCCGGGTTAGGGCTTCACCCTCAACTGGTTTCGGAGAGAGCGAATGAGTTAAGCTTGTTTGAGCAGCTCCTTCCCGAAACGCGATATATCGGAGAGGTTGGCTTGGATGCTGGCCCGCGTCACTATCGGTCATTTGAGCAGCAAAGGGCAGTTTTTCGTTCAATTCTTTATCTTTGTGCGCAGGCAGGAGATAAAATTCTAAGTGTGCACAGTGTGCGATCTGCGAAGCATGTTCTCGACCTGGTCGAGGAATATCTACCAGCTGACCGTGGGAAAGTAGTCTTACACTGGTTCACAGGAACTATGTCCGAGGTGCGGCGTGGTGTTCAGTTGGGGTGTTATTTTTCCGTGAATGAGCGGATGCTTAGTTCCCTAAAGGGACGTCGTATTCTATGCGAGATTCCTAGCGATCGACTGCTTACGGAAACAGATGGCCCTTTTGTAAAGAAATCTAACTTGCCCGTAAGGCCTGGAGACGTACAGCCAGCACTTATAGAAATGGCGAAAATTAAAAATATTGATATTAAAATTTTGCAAGACTGCCTTTTGAAGAACTTGAGGGATATTGCCCCCCCTCTATAACTGCACAAATTATAAGCGCAGTCATCAGGGGGACATTATGAGTAACGACAACTCAATCAAGTGATGGAACGACAAGCGTAAGGCGACCGTGGTCATGAATATCTTCAAGGAAAAGGCTACTGCCGCCAAGGTGACACAGCCTGTGCGACGCCTACTGCTCGGAACAACGCGGGAACACTGAAAACACCAACAGATTGATTCGGCAGTGTTTTCCCAAGAGTACCAATTTCCACCAAGTCATTGACACCGAGCTACGAAGGGTAGTGAGAAGGCTAATTGACTGGCCACGACACCGGCTCGGCTATCGAGCACCTATACAAGTGTTTCTGGGGGAAGTGCTTTGGAGCACTCATGAAGCGGGTGGAAGAGCTCCCCTTCAAAACTCAAACGGTACTCACGGATAACGGCAAGTCATTATCCGATCGTTTCACACGGGCTGCTGAGCACAAGCCCAGCGGCCGCCATCTCTTCGGCTAGGAGTGCCAGCCCCATGGTATCGATCATCGCCTGATCAAATCGGGAAGGCCGCAGACGAACGTTATAGTAGAGCGGCTCAACGGCCGCATCAGCGACGTGCTGGCCACCCGTCGATATACCTCAGGCGAGGATCTGGAGCAGACGCTCAAACGCTACGCTTGCTGTACAATCACCACATCTCGCAGAAGGCGCTGCATTATCAATCACCGATCGCGGCGATGAAGGAGTGGCAGGCTAGGCGACCTGAGTTATTTACCAAGCGGGTTGTTAATCACACGGGACCCGACATCTAATACCTGTTATGAAGCGCCACGTCGGACATATAAGGATAGGTAAAGCTTATGGAAACACCGAAAAGACTACAGCCGTCATCAGATACTTTGAGAAGACTATATTCTTTATCAGGTAATCAATGCGCTTATCCAGGATGCTGTCACCCCATGTTCAACAACGAAGGCAATTTCGTTGGTCAGATTTGCCACATTGAAGCAGCGATGCCTGGGGGGGAGCGCTTTAATCCTAGCATGTCTAATGAGGCTCGTAGATCCTTTGAAAACTTGATGCTGATGTGCTATGACCATCATATAGAAACTAACAAAGAGCAAGTTTACCCTGTTTCAAGATTGCAGGAGATAAAGCGGCAGCATGAAGAAATCTACAGCAATATTGACCGCTTTGTTCATCAAATGCAGTCTACGATAGCCGATGTGACCTCAGGAATAGTCGTTGGTAAAGTTTCTAGTCTGAAAACTCTTTACATTGAAGTTTTTGGAGAAGAACTGCGTGAGCCAGAACATGTCGATGAAGAAGTAACAGCATTTAATGCAGCGATAGATAAGCTGGCTTCTCTTTCTCCGGATGCAAAACAGATTTTTGCAATTTCCTTATCTAGGGCAAAGTATGAATTAAATTTCTTAGGCAGAGAAACCGAAAATATATACGTTGACCCTTATGAAATTGAGCGAGTTACGCAGCTAGATCGAAACAACCTGCATTCAATTTTTCAGGAGATAGAGCGCTCAGGGATTTTGAGCCTTGATAACCTTGATGATGGTCAGCCAATATTCGGCTCTTCGTCGTTGGGTGTGGAATTCGCCCCCTGAGCTGGGCCAGGATATGACCTCCACATGGACAGGAGGTATGGCATGGACGGCACCCAGATTCTGACCCTCGGCTTGGGCCTGGAAGCACCTTGGGTTCTCAAGGACCAGCACCTGGATACCGCCGTCTCGCCCCACCGCCTGGACCTCTACGTCGAGGCCGAGCGGGGCAGCCTCTACCCCTGCCCTGAGTGCGGCAAGGCCTGCCCGGCCCATGACTTCGCCGACAAGACGTGGCGGCATCTGAACTTCTTCCAGCACCACTGTTACCTGCATGCGCGGGTGCCTCGCACCAAGTGCCCCGAGCATGGCGTCAAGCGCATCGAGGTGCCCTGGGCCCGCCCTGGCAGCGACTTCACCCTGCTGTTTGAGCAGGCGGCCATGTCGCTGGTCAAGGAGATGCCGGTGCTGGCCGTCTCCCGGCAACTGGAGATCTCGGACAAGCGCCTGTGGCGCATCGTGCACCACTACGTGGGGCGCATGCTGGGTGAGTTGGATCTGTCCAGCGTGGCCACTGTCGGCGTGGACGAAACGGCCTCCCGGCGCGGCCAGCGCTACGTCACGGTGTTCCTCGACATGCAGCGCAAGCAGGAGCCGGTGCTCTTCGCCGTCCCGGGCCATGGCAAGGCCGCCATCAAGGCCTTCAGCGCCTTCCTGGCGGCGCATGGCGGTGACCCGGACAACGTGGTCGAGGTGGTCTGCGACATGTCTCAGGCGTTCCTCAGCGGCGTGGCCGAGCACCTGCCCAACGCCGAAGTGACGGTCGACTGGTTCCACATCGTGCAGACCTTCACCAAGGCGCTGGACGAGGTCCGCAAGAAGGAACGCCGTGAGAAGGGGCATCCCAAAGCCCTCCGGTGGGCGGTCTTGAAGAACCTGGATAACGGCAATATGACGGCCAAGCAGGTCGCTGCCCTCCAGGAGCTGGTAGCCGATCAGGGGGCCACCGGCGATGCCTGGGTGATCAAGGAAAAGCTGCGCTGGATCCAGAAGGCGCCGACGCCGCGTGCCGCCCGGTGGCGCATCACGAACTACCTCAAGGTCATGCGGGAGGCCGTCACCGGCCAGGCACTGCTCAAGCCGATGGCGAAGGCCCTGACGACGCTGGAGCGACATGCCGAGCAGGTGGTGAGGCGCTGGATATCGGGACTGACCAACGCGCGGCTGGAAGGCATGAACGGACTCTTCCAGGCGGCCAAGTCACGCGCACGTGGTTACCGGAACGAGGCCAACTTCATCGCGATGATCTACCTGATCGGCAGCCCGGTGGGCCGCCTGCTGGATCAGGCCAAATCCACATGAAACGACGAAGAACCCAATATTCTGGATCGTATTGCAAGGTTGTGAGAGTAATATCTGGGACATGATCAGACTCTACTGCATAAAGAAAAAATTAAAGTAACTATTTAGCTCATGCTGCCTGATCCAGCTCGTCCTCTCGCATGAAGGCAGGCACCTCACCGGCAAACAGTTGCTCCAGCGCCGTGTGCGCCGCCAGGCCCTGTTTAACGGCCGTCGAGAGGAAACTGCGCATCCGACAGAAGATCTCCGCCCCTTCCCACGAGCGGAAACAGCCCGAGATCTTCTGCTGGACCTTTGTCATCCGCAGGTCGCGCTCTCCCTGGTTGTTGGTGAAGGGAACGGCAGGATCCTCGAGGAAGCGCAGCACGTCATCCTCATACGCCCGGAGGCGTTCGAGCAGGTTGCGCGCTTTGGTGCGCCTGGTGCGCCCACGGGTTCCGGGGGGTGGCCTGGCCGGTGGCGGACATTCGGCCTCACCCTCCGCCAGGCAGTCCCGGTAGCGAACTCGCCAGCGCTGCGCCTCGTCTGCCGGGAGGCAGCCTCCCGCCTCATCGACGGCGCGATTCATGGCCAACAGCCGATCATGCAGCGACGTCGCCCAGGTTTGCTGGTCGTTGTCCCGGACGCCGGTCAGTTCGCGAAGGTGATGGGCATTGCACAGCGCGTGCCGGCAATCGTGGTAGCGGTAATAGGGCTTCCAATGATCATGCACCAGTACTCCCTGGACGTAAGGCAGGATGCCGATGGCGTCCATGGCCTCCTGGCCGCGCTTTGCATGAGGCGCCAGGTAGGTCAAGGCTTCATTCGAGGCGCAGTGCAGCCAGTAGCGCTTGCCACCGACCTGCATCCCGGTTTCATCGGCATGCACGGTAGCCGCTTCACGTAGCGCCGGGATCACCCACTCGGCAAAGGGCTCGGCTCGTCGGCAGGCCTCCTGGTTGAAGGCAAACAGGGTGCCGGTGCTCAGTGACAGGCCATACTGCGACGTCAGCAGCTCCCGAATGCGCGCATAAGGCAGCAGCTGGTATTGGGAGAGATAGACGGCATGCGCCTTGAGACGCGGGCCATACTGGATCGGGCGGGTCACGCCGTCGGGAAACGGCGCTACATGGCGTTGGCCCCGATCATCCTCCAGCACCTCGGCCTGGTACTCGGTCACCACCGACTGGATCACGATGTCCTGGACCTGACGCTTCTCAACGCCGACCGAGTGATACGCTCTCCCCTTGTTGGGCAGAGTGCGGCGATCGACGCGCAACGATACGACCTCATCCGGGTCGGTAACCGGCTCCAGCGTCCTGCCTTCGTGACCCGGTTGCCCGCCGGGGCGACGCTCGCCCTTTGCCCGGGAGCGGCGTTGGCGGTTGAGGTCCTGTGACGGCGGCTTGCTGCTATTGCGGCTGCTGGTCGCCAGCCGGTCCGCCATCAGCTTGACCAGCAGCATCAGGACGTCGATCGCGGCGCGCAGCGAAGGAGAGACCGTGCGGTCTTCCTTGAGCTGCTGCCGGACCCGCTCGAGGGCCTCGTCGACGTTGATATCTCTGATGGTCATGTTGCCTGCTGGGTGGGGGAGTCGAATGACGGTACTATGCCTGAAGGAACAGCGGGTTGGCGAGTCTCACCCGACGCCACCTGAATAGTTACAAATTAAATATATCGCAAATGGTTTCTAGCCTTAATTTTGCTGCTATTGATTGAATCCAAGATTCATAACAATCGCAGGCACAGGGACCCCCACTGTCAAGCTAGATGGAGCCTCAGCGGCTGTTAGACTCTGAACGATGTGGGGCGTGACGAGGTTCCGATGAAGTACTCCGACGAGCGCCGGGAAGCCATCCTCAAGAAGCTGCTCCCGCCGCACAACCGCACGGTGGCGGAAGTGGCCCAGGAAGAAGGCATCTCCTCAGCGACGCTGTACAACTGGCGCAAGAAGGCTCGGCAAGCGGGCCGTTTGCTACCAGACCAGAGCGATGATCCCGAGGGCTGGAGCTCGCAAGACAAGTTCCACGCCGTTCTGGAGACGGCTGCCCTCAGCGAGGCCGAGCGTGCTGAGTACTGCCGGAAGCGCGGCCTCTATCCTGAGCAGATTCAGCGCTGGCGGGCGAGCTGCGAAGGCGCCAACGACCGGAGTGATGCCGCCTCCAAGCAGCAGAATGAAGCCCGCAAGGCGGACCGCCAGGAGAACAAGGAGCTCAAGCGTGAACTCCGCCGCAAGGAGGCCGCACTCGCGGAAACCGCTGCGCTGCTGGCGTTGAGAAAAAAAGCCCGAGCGATCTGGGGGGACGAGGACGAATGATCAGCACTTCAGATCGCCAGGACGCCGTACAGCTGATCGATGAGGCGCGTGCCGAGGGAGCCCGCCTGCAAACCGCGTGCGCAGAGCTCGGCATCGGTACCAACACCTATCGCCGTTGGGGTCGGGGCGATCAGGATCACCGGCCTCAGGCCGTGCGGCCTGTCCCGAGCCATGCCCTGTCACCTGAAGAGCGTCAGCAGGTGCTGGAGATTTGCCATCGTCCCGAGTTCGCCAGCCTGCCGCCCGGGCAGATCGTGCCGCGGCTGCTGGACGAGAAAGGGCTCTACGTGGCGTCAGAGTCCAGCTACTACCGCATCCTCCGGGAGCATGGCGAGCAGCACCAGCGTGGCCGCGCTCGTACCCCATGCCCCAAGGGGGATCCTCAGCGACACCGCGTGACACGTCCCAATGCCTGTTGGAGCTGGGATGTGACGTACTTACCGACCCAGGTGCGGGGACAGTTCTACTATCTCTACATGATCGTCGACATCTACAGCCGCAAGATCGTCGATGCCGAGGTCTTCGACCAGGAGTGCATGGCCAACAGCAGCGAGGTTATCCAGCGCGCCGTGTTGCGCGAAGGCTGCATCAACACACCGTTGGTGTTGCACGCTGATAATGGCTCCGCTATGAAAGGGTCGACGCTTCAAGCGACACTGCAGCGACTGAACATCACCCCGTCGTACAGCCGTCCCCGAGTCTCCAATGACAACGCCTTCTCGGAGTCGCTGTTCAGGACCTGCAAGTACCGGCCCGACTACCCGGCGGACGGCTACGAGAGCCTGTCAGCGGCGCAGCAGTGGGTGACCGGCTTCTTGCACTGGTACAACCACGAGCACCGCCACAGCGCCATCCGCTTCGTCACCCCGGCGGAGCGGCATGCCGGCCAGGATGACGAGGTCCTGGCAAGGCGGGAGGCCATCTATGCCGAGGCGAAACGGCAACATCCGGGTCGGTGGAGCGGCGCCACCCGCAACTGGACGCCACGCCGGACGGCCTGGCTGAATCCCGATCAAAAAGATCCGATCTTCATGCAGGATCAGCAGTTAGAAGCCGCGTGATCCCGTGTTCCAACAAGCTTGACAGGCATCGGGGACAAATTTTTCGCTGCGCTACAAATTTACCCGTGCTGCGGGCGTTAAACGGATAAGGGTCGTGTCGAAGAATCTGCGGCCAAGCTCTCTGGGGCCAAACTGAACACCCATGCCTTATCCTTTTGCTTTCTGAAATATTCTTCACTCGATAAGGGCTTGGCGGCTGGCAGCCAAGCCCCGTGGCGATAGCAGTGCTATTGCGTGCTGTTAGCCTGGCCTTTCACATACCCCCGCGCCTTGAGGTAGTCCTCGGCCAGCGTTGTGTCGCAGTCGGCCAGCAGGCGGTAGGGCAGGTCGTGAATGCCGTAGACCGTATCCAGCAGGAACGCCAGGCGCTGGCGGGCGTTGTCGTCCAGCTTGGCCATGCGCTCGGCGTTGGGGATAAACAGCGCTTCGGCGCGGGTTAGCTGGGTGGCCTGTGTGCGGGCGAGCCCGTCGCGTTCGGGTAGGTGGCTTTGGTGGCTGGGCTCGTGCAGGCGATAAAAAGCAAAGCCGTGGCGGCTGGCCCAGTGGCTGACGGCGTCCAGCCCGTGCTGGCCTACGTAGGTGGGGGTAAACGCCACGCCTACCTGCAGTAGCAAGGTATCCTGAAGCGCGCGTGCGCCGTTTTCCAGCACGGCCAGCGCGTCGGCGCGTTCGTCCAGAATCAGCCAGTCCAGCCGTGCCAGGCCGTCGATGTCGTCCAGCCGCAGCGTGTTCACCGGCAGGCGCGTTAGCACCTGGGCACCGCTGCGCTGGCTCTCTGACTGGCGCTCGGCGGGCAGCGGTTCAAGGGTGGCGGTCAGGGCTTCATCCAGCGTGGTGTAAAGCGTGGCTGGCTGGCCGTTGCCCAGCAGCGCGTGGGGTATATGCTGGAACTCCTCCACGCTCGCGACGTTGCCTGCTACCACGCGGCTGGCCGGATCAAACGCCACCACGGCAAAGGCATTGGACGCCATGCGTTCATGGAAGTTGGCCTGACGCGGCAGGTGGGCGGCGTTATCCACGGCGATCAGCCGGTCGGTAAACTGCCAGTCGAACGTCGGTTCTTCGGGGGCGGCGCTTTCCTCTTCTTCTGGCTGGCCGGGGTGCAGCTCAAAGTCCCACTGCTTCACTCCGGCTCGCTGGGCAAGCATATCGTGTACGGCATAAGTGACACGATAATACATAGAGTAAGTGAGTGACTCTGGAGGGTACCGATCCAGCCAATTACGCATTGCTGGGTTACTTTCAAAAATTACCAGCTTTTCAGCATCCCCTGGCTCCGTAACAACAGAGAAGTCAACGCCCAAGTAATCTATGTCAACTTGACGGAGCGCAATCTCTAATGTATCCCACATTCCCGCAGGAAGAACTTTACTAGGTTCTTCTAGATACTCTTTTTCCCATTCATCTATTAACCAGGGAAAGCGCTTTGCTGTTGGGTCATGAGTTACCTTGTGAACATTCCACTCGCCATGCCCAAAGAAAGCATGGATAGGGTAAAGCTTACCGTTCACCATAAAAGCGCGGTATTTGGGATATAGCGTCGCCCCCGGCGCGCGGGGGTGGTCGATCCCGCTGTCGTGGTAGCGAATGCAGTAGAGCGTTTCCGGCCCCTTGGCCAACAATTCATCAATATCGGCAAAGTCGTGGGTGTCCACGTCTTCAACCTTGTGCATGAATTTACCGCCCTGGTAGCCGGCGACGCGCACAATCAGTGGTAGTTCAAGCTCGTGCTTTTCAAGCGCCTCGCGCACGGCGCCGCAGCAGCTGCCGGTGACGTTTTCCAGCTTGACCGCGCGGGGCAGAATAATCGCCTCGTGGTCTTTAAAACGGGCGTAGTTACCTTCCCGCGAGGCGTTAAGCACGGCCTCTGGTTGGTTAATAACCGGTTTATTCAGCTTGTGGCAAAGCTGCATGGCCAGCCCCAGCGCGTGCTCGCAGCGTTCGGCGTCGGTAATGCCGTTGTAAATCACGTCAAATGCCGGCAGCTTGCGGATAATTTCTGGGTGGTTAGCCAGCTCATCCACGTAAAGGGTAATACGCTGAATGTGCCGTTCGTCCAGAAGCCCTGGCAGGTTGTTGTGGCCTTCGCCCATCAGCTTAGTGAAATCTCGCCGGTTGACACTCCAATCTGTGGAGTACGCCGTTTGCAGCACCAGCACGCGTATCTTCGTGTTTTCCGTGGCGCTACCGGAAATATAAAAGGGTTTTTCACGCACTGCCTGACGACGCAGCTTTTCCGCCTCGTTACGCTGGCCGGTGATAAAACAGAGCGCGGCCATCATGCGCTTAATCTCAACGTTTTTCGGAGCTAGCTGGTGGCAGCGACGCAGCGCGCCCAGGCAGGCGCGGTCGTGGCCCAGCCGCGCGTGCTGCTTGGCCAGCTGGTGGAACAGCTTGAAATCGTTGGGGCGCAGGTAAGAGGCCTCCAGTAGCGCATTTAATGCCCGCTGGGGGTGCTCCAGGTTGGCGTGGGCGTAGCCGCGCAGGCACTGGGCCTCGGCGCTAGCGGGGTGCTCGGCCTCCAGTGCCTCCAGCCGCTCAAGGGCGGCCTCCCAATCGGCTTTTTCACTTGAGTTGACCAGCTGGCTGATGGCCTCAAGCTCGGCTTTTACGTCAACGGCGGGAGTGGTGCTGGATTCGGTCATGGAAGTTCCTGGGTTGAAAACTACCGGGTAGTGACAATGGATTAGGCAGTCTAATGGTAACAAGGATAATTGCAGAAAAAATACTGCAGCTACTCTGCGGTATTATTCGCTATTCATGTCTGCTTTATTTTCGCTTCTTCTATTATGAACCCTTCTTGTAGACAAAGATGACAAACCATAACCTGCTGCCCCAGTTATTATAGGCAGGCCTGCTTCTGCGCTTATCAAGCCAACAACAATCAAAAGAAAAATTGACAAAGCAATAAAAATAGATAAGCAAAATCCTAAAAAATTCCTGTATACCTCCTTTGAGTTTTCTTCATTTTCTTTATAGGCCTCAACAACGCTAGGGCAACAATTAAGTATCTTGCACAACTTTTCAACGTCGCGACTAGCCTTTTCTCTATCACCCACTCTAAGACTGAAAAGGATTTGAGAAAAAAGGCCACGCTCACTTCTAATAACTAGTGAGTAAGCAAAAAGGCATAAAATAAAAGCTATTAAAAAAGCAACAGCTGATACGAACAACAGCATTGAAAAAACCTTTTATTTAAATGGATACTTGATAACATCAGTTTTTATATTCAGTTGCAAAAAAACGGGCCCCATCGGGGCCCGTCAAAATCCAGTCTCAAAACCGCCCCGCAGGGCGGTTATTAAGAGCTTCAGCTTAGCCCAGCAGAGACAGTACGTTCTGCGGCAGCTGGTTGGCCTGGGCCAGAACCGAGGTGCCTGCCTGCTGGAGGATCTGGTTCTTGGTCATGTCGGCCACTTCAGCGGCATAGTCGGCGTCTTCGATACGCGACTGAGCGGCAGAGAGGTTAGTCTCATTGGTGCTCAGATTTTCGATGGCAGACTCAAAACGGTTCTGAATCGCACCCAAGTCTGAGCGGAAGCCATCGATAGTTTTCAGTGAATTATCGATATTTTCTAAGGGAGAGAGACCCGCTTCAATGAGTTTGTCACTGTCAGTTACTGCATCACCAGCCTTCGCCGTTACAACACCATCAGCTGTTGCTGTTGATGCTTCGAAAAACTTACCGTCTTCTGTTTTGATATAGTTAACAGCTTGTGTGTTGCCATCGCCATCAAGTTCTACTTCACCATCGCTATCTAATTTAAAGCCTTCGATAACGGTAGCGTTCTCAAGTGCAGCATCACTACTATCTACAATTTCAAGGGAAGTCCCGCTGGAGTCTAAGTCCTCTGCTTTTAGGGCAGCAAACTTGGTAACATCTAGGTTGCCAAGGCCAAGCTGATCGGAGTCGGTTTTTTCCAAGCCAACACTGATGGTTTCATTATCGTTTGCGCCTACTTGGATAGAAACGCTTGTATCACTTGAGAGCACTTTAACGCCGTTAAAGTTGGTCTCATCAGAAACGCGGTCAATTTCAGCAGTACGCTGATTGATTTCATCTTGGATGGACTGAAGGTCATCCTTGGAGTTGGTGCCGTTCTGCGCCTGAACGGTCAGCTCACGGATACGCTGTACGTTATCGTTGATCTGATCGAGCGCGCCTTCGGCGGTTTGGGCGATGGAGATACCGTCGTTGGCGTTACGCTGAGCCTGACTCAGACCGGTGGTCTGCGCTTGCATACGGTTGGCGATGGCCTGACCGGCCGCGTCATCCTTGGCGCTGTTGATGCGCAGGCCGGAGGACAGACGCTCCATGCTGGTGGTCAAATTTGACTGGGAGCTCTGCAGGTTCTGCTGGCCAATCATGGAAGTGATGTTTGTGTTGATCACGGACATGGTGATTCTCCTTTCGGGTTCTTCTGACCTTCGAGGCCAGTTTTTCGGCCACGTTGTGCGCCGGTATTAAGGTTAACGGCAGGTGCAGGAAAAGCTTTAGGATTTTGGGTAAAAAAGTTTGTAACGGTTTGTGTGATACTGGGTAGCGATAGTGAGAAACCCCGAGATGGCTTCGCCGTGCTCGCCATGACTCACCCTGCGGAAGGTATATCGGCAGAGGCAGACAGACCTTGAGGCCTGCTTCGCCCGGCGCTTATCAATACGTTCCGGGCCTTGTACGGACTGGGCGTGCAAGGAGACCGCCGCGCTTGCGCTCGCGGTGACGCGGCAGTAGATGCTGTGGCCGTTCCGGCAGGCCTCGCGGCAGCGCTACAGCAGTGCGGCGAGGCGGCTTTGGGCGGTGTCTTGCTCTGCGCTGCCGCCGGGCTCTTCGGCGTTTTGGTAGGCGTACATAAACCGCGCGGGGATGGCGCCCAGCAGTACGCGACTGGCGTATACGCCCTTGACGGGCGGGTAGCCCGAAGGGCGGGGAATGCGCGGTTCCAGCAGGGTGACCTGTACGTCATCATCCGGGTGGCGGATGGCGCGGCCCAGCCCCTGGCGCAGCTTGTGCAGGGTGCGCACCGTGCTTTGGCGCTGAAGCATGCCGTGGGCAATGCGCGTGGCATCTTCCGCCGGTACGTCGCGGCGGTAGAGCAGGTCTTCGATCAGGTGCTGCTCGACTCGACTGCGCAGCGGCCGCGGGTTGCGCACGATCACCAGATGCTGCCAGTAGGCCTGGTGGCCTTCCCGCGCAGGGGAGAGCCCCTCCCAGCCGGCGGGGGTTACTAAAATCGCGTCGTTTTTTAGCCCGGCGACCAATTCGCCCAGCGCGGTGCCTTGGCGGTGGGCCACCAGCCGATGAACGTGGGCTTGGGGCCAGGCGGCTTCCAGCGCGGCGACGTCGGCGTAGCTGGCGCATAGCACCAGGGTGCGGCCGGGGCGGTCGACTATATAGGGCAGCGCCTGACGGCAAAAATCATCGGCCAGGCGGTAACAGCCCTCGGCCTCATGAGCCAGCGGGTGTGGCAGCCCACGGGGCAGGCGGAAACGCAGGGTACCAAAGCGGCGTGCTTGGAAGCTGCACTGTAGTCCGCTGCGCTTATGGGTTACCGGCAGCTGCAGGCGGCTGCGCATATAACGGAAGTTGGGTGTCTCGCCCGGCGCGTGGTCCAGGTCCGACAGGGTGGCGGAGGTAAGAAACGTCACGCGCTCGCCGGCCCCGGCCTTCAAGCTAGAAGCGGCACCGGGCGCGCGGGCCACCACGCCGGGTAGCCCGCGTACCGGCGAGTAGTCCAGCACCAGATAACGGCTGGCTTCGCGCAGGCGACGGGCGATTTGCTCGGCACTGTGGCGCAGGTGCTGCCATTCGCGCCATAGCGCTGGGTCGTGGCTGCTTTCACGCGGGCGGCGTTTGAGCAGCACTTCTACTGCCTGCTGCAGCCCCTCGCGCTGGCCTTGCCCCATGCTGCCGGCACTGCCCGCGTGTTCGGTGCTGGCCATGTTGTCTACCAGCGTTTGCCACTGCTCGGCCACGCCGCGCTGCTTGAGGCGCTTGAGGACAGAAGCCGCCGACTGCAGCGAAATACGGTGGCTCAGCAGCTCTTCGGCCATTTCGGAGTAGTGTTCGGCTTCGTCCAACAGCAGTACGTGAGGCGCCTGCATCTGGGTGATTTGGCGCTGGGTCACCAGATCCAGCGCCAGCAGCGCGTGGTTGATGACCACGATATCGCATTGCTGGGCGTGCTCCTGCTGAGCGGCCAGCGCCTCCGGCAGCGGGTTCTGGGGGCGCAGGGCGATATCCGCCGGCTGCACACCTTCGGGCAGCAGTGCTGCGTCCAGATCCATCAGGCAGCCGTCGCTTTCAAGCGCCCACTTCGCCAGGCGGCGCTGGGCCTGTGGCAGGCGCACGTTGTCTACCGCATCGCTTAGCTGGGTAACGCCCAGCTCCAGTGCCAGCCGCTCGGGCGATAGGTAGTTCTCCCGGCCCATGCGCAGGGCAAAGCTTAACGGCGGCAGCCCCGCATGGCGCAGATATCCCTGCACCACGGCGAGGTTATCCGCTGCCAGCAGCTGGCGTTGCAGGGCTCGGGAGTAGGTGGAAATCAGCCCGCGCCTGGCCGCGTGCTTACCGCCCTGCTTTTTGCCGTTGGCTACCCAGTCGGCCAGCACCAGCTGGTAGGCCAGCGATTTGCCAATACCGGTGTCGCCTTCAACAAAATGCAGCTTGCCGAACTCGCTCAAGCCGTTGAGCAACGCGTACTTCCCGAGACACAACCCTCAGGAACAGCACCTGCCGGTGCTACGCGCCATTCCTGGCGCACAATAAAAACAGGGAGGCCTACTGGCCTCCCTGTACCGGGCACCCCGGGTACGTTCACTTGCACGCGTTTGCGTCAGTTTACCTCTTGGTCAGTGAGCGCAAATTCCTGCATCTGCAGAAACTCCAGGTGGCGTTCGTATTGATCCAGCACGTTATCCAGCAGTTGCTCTCTGGTGTAGCCCATGATGTCGTAGCCTTGCGCATCGGCGACGTCGAGGTAGACCTCCATGCGCACGAATTTGTCTGCCACCTGGGTCGGACGCCCGCCAAAATGCGGTATCGGTGCTTCCTTGCGAAACACCTGGTAGCGGAAGGGGTGCTCGGATGAGGGGTCAATCTCAAGTTCGATGCAGCTGTCACCTTCCTCGTCGACGTACTTGTCACACTTCGCGGTGATGCCACGCTCGCTGAATTCATCGACGATTTCACCGAAGGTGGGCAACAGGACCTTCTCTTCGAATTCCCGTGCCCGTCCCGCGTTGGAGAAGGTGAGCATCCGCCCCAGGCGTTGCTGCCAGCGCATCTCTCCACCACGAGCGGTGCGCCCTGACAACGTACGGGGCATGGCCTGCTTGCCACTGTCCAGGCGCCGGGCTTCTACCCGTAACGACCGGTACAGGCTGACCATTACCAGAATCATCACGAAGGAGAACGGTAGTCCCATGATGACCGTGGCGCTTTGCAAGGCGCCGATCCCGCCCACGATGAGCATGGCGATGGTAAGCGCACCAGTGGTGATCGCCCAGAAGATCCGCAGCGCGGCCCGTCCATCGTGTTGGGGCGTCGGTAGGCGCGAGGATAGGTTCGCCATGACCAGCGCGGCGGAGTCGGCGCTGGTGACGTAGAACAGCAGCGCGGTCAGCGTCGCCAGCCCGGCGATGAACATGAACGCCGGGTAGTGCGAGAGCAGTTCGTAAAAGCCGCTCTCGGGGTTGAGAACGGTCTGGACACCGAATTCGGCGTCCCCGCTGCGGATAATATCCAGCGCCGAGTTGCCATAAATGGAGATCCACATGAGGATGTACGCAAACGGGATTGTCAGCGTGCCGATGACGAACTGGCGAATCGTGCGCCCGCGAGAGATTCGGGCAAGGAACATGCCAACGAAAGACGCCCACGCGACCCACCAGGCCCAGAAGAACAGGGTCCAGTCGCTCATCCAGCTGCCGGTCTCCTCGAAGGCAAAGGTCTGCAGGACCATGTCGGGGAACATGTTGACGAAATCCCCGATGTTCAGCACTAGGCCATCCAACAGGTATTGGGTTTTCCCCGTGATGAGGATCCACAGGCTCAGACCGATGGCGGAGAACACGTTCAGCAGCGACAGGAACTTGATACCTTTATCGACCCCTGATACCGCCGAGAGAATGGCCACGCCCACGCCCATGATGACAATCGCCACCTGGGTAGCGGTGCTCACCGGCACTCCCAGTACGGTGGCGAGCCCCACGTTGACCATCACCACGCCGATCCCCAGCGAGGTGGCCACGCCGAAGATCGTGCCCAGAAGTGCGGCAAAGTCCACGGTGTCGCCCAAGGGGCCGTGAATGCGCTTACCGAAGACCGGGGCCAGCGCGGAGCGCACGGCGAGGGGAAGCTTCATTCGATAGGCGAAGTACGCCAGGGCCATCCCCATCAGCGCATACATACCCCATCCGGAGAGGCCGTAGTGGAACAATGTCCATACGGTTGCTTGCCGGGCAGCGTCAACGGTTTCTGCTGCACCCGAAGGCGGATGCAGGTACTGGGTGACGGGTTCGGCGACGGCAAAGAACATCAGGTCGGTACCGATGCCGGCGGCAAACAACATGGACGCCCAAGCGAGGGTTGAGAACTCGGGCCTGGAGTTTTCCGGCCCAAGTTTGGTGTTGCCAAAACGCGAAAAGGCGAGATAGATCACAAAGGTGAGCACCCCGCCGGCAAGCAGGACGTAGAACCACCCAAACCAGCCCGAGGCCCACCCCACCACAGCACCCAGCGTTTGCTGAGCGGACTCGGGAGTGATAAGCGCCCACAGGGTGATCGCTATTGACCCGATAGCGGCCCAGATGAACACGGGCCAGTTGACCGGGGGAAGAATCGCCTTGTCTGAATGCTCCGAAGGTCGTTCGGGATCTGCGGTCTCGATGCTCATACCGCACCCCCGGCAATCGCGTAGTCACGGCGTTTCATTTTTTAACTCCTTGATGATTCCCTCAGTGTCCTGATTTCATGGAATAATTGCTACACTTGGGCCAACACAGTAGAGGCAGAAGGATCAGCACCGGTACCCTCCCTGCTTTAAGTGCTTATTCAAAATTAATCGCGTATTCAGTGCCATAACCACCAAGTAGGCGGTGTACCTCATCACAGAGGCGATCAAAAGAGAGATAGGCTCCCAGCGGCAACCATGCATACTTCATTTGCCGCCACAGTATCTCAATCAAGTTCAGCTCTGGTGAGTAAGCCGATAGGTAAACCAGGTGCACGCGATGCGACATCCACTCAAGTATCTTCCGCCTGAAGGCCTTGGAGCGATGCATGCTGGCGTTATCAAGCACCACGACAGCAAAGGTATCGGGATCTTTCTGCGCCACAAACTGATCGAACGCCTCGATAACAATTTGCGTGGTGACCGACTCAGTCGTCGTGTGATAAACCAATTTCCCCGCTCGGCTGAGGAATCCCAGCACGTTCAGCCTTCGGCTATGTGAGTAGGCCGTTATCTCACATGGTTCGCCGACAGGGCTCCAGGCGTAAGGGACTGACGACGACTGTGAAAAGCCTGATTCATCAAAATAGTAGAGCTCATGGTCACCGAGATCTTCCCATTGCTGAAGTACCTTGATGAGGCCTTGGGTGTTGCGGAAATCCGTTTCGTTGCGCCGTTCCTTCAGCGAATGCCGGATCCGTTTGAAGCTGAAACCGTTTTTTTTAGCGCTCTACGAAGCGTGATCAGGCTAACAATTTTCCCCGTTTCTTCCTGAAAGCGGGCATGCAAGGAGCGAAGCTGATGGGGTTGCTCAGCGACCAGCTCCTGTAGCCGCTGATGGTCCGCATCATCTAGGGCCGGTGTGCGTCCACTCCGTGGCTTGTCGATCAACCCGTCGAGGCCCGACACTTCCCACTTCTTGAGCCATATGGATACGGCATCACGGCGAACCTGCAGTATCTCACTGATTTGGTTGATTGTATGACCCTGATCACTCAGCAAAATAGCATGGGCACGACGGCGCAGAGCGCACTTCTCACCATGGTGATAAGCAGAAAGCAGCGTGTGCAGTTCAGATTCAGATAGTGATTCGACGAAGCGCCTTGCCATTATTCTGTCCGCTTTTTGTCAGAAATTTGGGCACCCATTATGCACGAATATTTTGGATCAGGCACTTACCGACCAAAGTGAAGCAGAGCATGAGAACCAACAACTGACCCAGACACAACGATACCAGATTTACGCCCATCATGACTTGGGCGGGGGCCAGCGACAGATCGCCAGGAAACTGGGGCTCCACAGCAGCACGATTAGCTGTGCACTGCGCCGCAGCACGACGGCCAGTGGCTATGATCCCGAACACTATGTAGTCGCGTGACTGCTCCCCGCCCGACGCGCTAATGCGCCACGGACGGGGCTTCCCACTTCAACGGCTGCTACCGACAGTACGCCGGCTTTACGCGAGCCTCATTGGACAGAAACGGACAGCCCTGCCGCCTTTAACTGCACGATGCCTTGATGCTTGATGTTCAGCGCCGCGTTGATGTCCCGGTCGTGGCGTGTATGGCAGGCGGGGCACGCCCACAACCGGACGTTTAGCAGCATGGCATCCATCTTGTGATGGCATGCATGGCAGGTTTTGGAGCTGGGGAACCGCGGGTCAAGTTTGACCAGATGCTTTCCCTTTTCCTCTGCTTTGTAGGCCAACTTGGCGATCAAGGCATGCCAGGACGCATCGCCAATGTGTCTGGCGAGCCTGGCATTTTTCATCATGTTCTTGACTTGCTGTTTTCTCTTGAGGTTTTTCTGCGCCTGCTTGAGAAAACGCGGATTGGCAGTCTTGCGACCGCTTGAGTCAATGGCAAGATGCGACAAGCCCATGTCGAGGCCGACGACGCTTGAGGCGTCGAGGTCTTGCAGACGTTCCGGCGCGTCCTGCCCCGTTTCAAACAGCAGCGCGGCGTAGTGCTTGCCGGTGACGGTGCGCGACAAGGTCATGCTTTTCAGCTTACCCTGAGTACACCGATACACAGCTCAAATTCCCGCCGTGCTTTGTATTCCCGCCCACATTGGGCGAGGGTTTACGCGGATTTTTGCTAACCTGCTCCGCCAGTTCCTATAAACCCCATAAACTTAAAAACCCATATATATATCAGCATGATATTCAATAAAATTTATGAGTTTATCTTTTCCTGCGGCGGTTTTACGCACCGGTTAACGCCGCCCTTCGCCACCCTGCCTGTCACAAACCGGCACATACCGTGATTTTGATATGTCCGCTTTTGTACCGCTTTTGACCTTTGGCCGCCAAAGGTGAACGAGCTTTTTTTGGCGAGCTGCTTACGGCGATATTCGAATATGCAGCGCAGAGTCGATTACCTTCGTCGCTCCATCTCGCGCAGACCTTCATTAGGCGACTGGACGAGGTGCGCAAGAGGGAACACCGCGGGCAGAGATATCCCGGAGTGCGGCGCTAAACCTTGCGGGAAAGTCTAGACAACGAGGCCTTAAGTGCTTATTCAAAATTAATCGCGTATTCAGTGCCATAACCACCAAGTAGGCGGTGTACCTCATCACAGAGGCGATCAAAAGAGAGATAGGCTCCCAGCGGCAACCATGCATACTTCATTTGCCGCCACAGTATCTCAATCAAGTTCAGCTCTGGTGAGTAAGCCGATAGGTAAACCAGGTGCACGCGATGCGACATCCACTCAAGTATCTTCCGCCTGAAGGCCTTGGAGCGATGCATGCTGGCGTTATCAAGCACCACGACAGCAAAGGTATCGGGATCTTTCTGCGCCACAAACTGATCGAACGCCTCGATAACAATTTGCGTGGTGACCGACTCAGTCGTCGTGTGATAAACCAATTTCCCCGCTCGGCTGAGGAATCCCAGCACGTTCAGCCTTCGGCTATGTGAGTAGGCCGTTATCTCACATGGTTCGCCGACAGGGCTCCAGGCGTAAGGGACTGACGACGACTGTGAAAAGCCTGATTCATCAAAATAGTAGAGCTCATGGTCACCGAGATCTTCCCATTGCTGAAGTACCTTGATGAGGCCTTGGGTGTTGCGGAAATCCGTTTCGTTGCGCCGTTCCTTCAGCGAATGCCGGATCCGTTTGAAGCTGAAACCGTTTTTTTTAGCGCTCTACGAAGCGTGATCAGGCTAACAATTTTCCCCGTTTCTTCCTGAAAGCGGGCATGCAAGGAGCGAAGCTGATGGGGTTGCTCAGCGACCAGCTCCTGTAGCCGCTGATGGTCCGCATCATCTAGGGCCGGTGTGCGTCCACTCCGTGGCTTGTCGATCAACCCGTCGAGGCCCGACACTTCCCACTTCTTGAGCCATATGGATACGGCATCACGGCGAACCTGCAGTATCTCACTGATTTGGTTGATTGTATGACCCTGATCACTCAGCAAAATAGCATGGGCACGACGGCGCAGAGCGCACTTCTCACCATGGTGATAAGCAGAAAGCAGCGTGTGCAGTTCAGATTCAGATAGTGATTCGACGAAGCGCCTTGCCATTATTCTGTCCGCTTTTTGTCAGAAATTTGGGCACCCATTATGCACGAATATTTTGGATCAGGCACTTACGCCCGGGCAGCTGGCGGCACCCCAAGAGCTGGCGGCTTATCAGAATGCCGAATCAGATGCTTGGGTGATTAAGAAGTGGTGGACTGGACTGTAGTGGCATAGTGTAGTGGCATAGTGAGTTTGGCCAGCTGGTTTTGAGTGTATGATCACTCACAGAG
This sequence comes from Halomonas cibimaris, assembly GCF_055379665.1. Classification (NCBI taxonomy): domain Bacteria; kingdom Pseudomonadati; phylum Pseudomonadota; class Gammaproteobacteria; order Oceanospirillales; family Halomonadaceae; genus Halomonas; species Halomonas cibimaris. The sequence continues at coordinate 593,869 of NZ_AP043828.1, read as the reverse complement.
AAAAAATCAGGTGGACAGAATGACCAGGAAAAGAAATTTTGACCCGGAGTTTCGTCTGGAAGCAGCGCAACTGGTGGTTGATCAGGGCTACACAGTGAAGGCCGCCAGCACCGCGATGGGCGTCGGAAAAACCACCATGGAATCCTGGGTTCGCAAGCTCCGCGCCGAACGAGCGGGTAAAGCACCGCAAAAAGGCGAAGCCATGACCCCGGAGCAGCGCGAAATTCAGGATTTAAAACGCCGCCTGCGTCGATCTGAAGAGGAAAAAACCATTCTAAAAAAGGCTACCGCTCTCTTGATGTCGGACTCCACGAGCAGTTCTCGCTAATCGAGCGACTTCAAGAGAGCTACGCGGTGAAGCGCCTGTGTCGCCTGTTTGGGGTGTACCGCAGCAGTTATCGCGCATGGCGTAGCCGCCATGCAGCGCCGAGTCAGACGGAACAGGCATTGCGGCAGAAAATCACCGCAACACACGCTGCCAGCAAGGGCTCTGCCGGTGCACGCAGTATTGCCCGTATGGTGACACAGGCGGGAACGCCGCTGAGCCGGTACCGCGCGGGTAGACGAATGAAGCAGCTGGGACTGGTAAGCACGCAGCCCCCACGGCATGCCTATAAAAAGGCCCACCAGCCGCATCTGGATATCCCCAATCACCTGGATCGTCAATTCGATGTCGAAAGACCCAACACAACCTGGGCAGGCGACATCACGTTTATATGGACAGGAGCGCGCTGGGCCTATCTGGCGGTGGTGCTTGATCTTTTTTCGCGCAAAGCCATCGGCTGGGCGCTGTCCCGCTCGCCGAATACGGAGTTGGTCAGCAAGGCATTGATGATGGCTCAGGAGTCACGTGGTAAGCCGGCCCATGTCATGTTTCATTCTGATCAGGGGTGCCAGTACACCAGCCTGGATTTTCGTCAGAGCCTTTGGCGTTATCAGATGACACAAAGCCTGAGCCGCCGAGGAAATTGCTGGGATAACGCGCCGACCGAGCGCTTTTTCCGGAGCCTGAAGAGCGAATGGATCCCGAAGGTCGGCTACCGTGACATGGCGGCGGCAAGGCAATCGATCACGGATTACATCATCCATTATTATAGCGACCTGAGGCCGCACACCCATAACGATGGGATGCCGCCCAATGCGGCTGAAACCATGTACTGGAATGCTCAAAATACCGTGGCCAAAAATACTTGACCACTACAGTACCAGCCCAATACCTGGGTATAGAAGTCGATGGCTGCTTGAACGTCGGGCACGGAAATGCCGATATGGGAAAACGTGCGGGGGTAAACCTGAGGCATAAAAGCTCCTGTTGGCAAGGGAGGTGAATCAGCTAACGAATGCCATTTTATGCCTGAGGAATCCCCATGAAATGGGTAATAAAATCAGCATGATAGGATTGAAAAAGCCTGCATGAGTCATGCATGTTGTGAGTTACGACACACAACAACATGCGAAGGAGACCCATGCAGGCCCCTCGATTCTTGCATAACTTGCTGACGTCTTCACTCTCCGTGATCCATGCCAAGCGGCTACAGACCGTCCTCGATACCGTTGGCGCTCTGCTGGGCGAGCGACGTCTGGGATTAACGGCCATTGGCCGTGCGTTGCCGAGCTCGACGGATGCCAAGCACGCCATCAAACGAGTCGATCGACTATTAGGCAACCCTCACCTTCATCAGGAACGACCGCTGTTCTATTGGCTCATGGCCTCGCTGCTGATCGGCCATACAACACGCCCACTGATTCTGGTGGACTGGTCGCCGATTGATGACCGCGGCAGGCATTTCCTGCTGCGTGCGGCGGTGCCCTTCGCCGGGCGATCGCTGCCCATCTTCGAGAAGGTTCATCACAAGGAAGGATGCCCATACTGTGAAGCCTATCTGCTGGATGCGCTGGCAAGGATCCTGCCCGACAAGGCCACGCCGATCCTGGTGACCGATGCCGGCTTTCGTAACCCGTGGTTTCGGGCCGTTGAAGCGCGCGGCTGGTATATCGTTGGACGGGTCCGTCAGCCCGCCCGTTACCAGGCGTCAGGCGAAGCATGGCAACCCGTGAAGACCCTGTTTCAACACGCGACATCGGAACCGCAGGCGTGGGGCTCCGTCCGGATCGCCGAAAACCATCCGTTCCGCGCTCAGATGGTGCTCTATTATCGACCGCCACGGGGACGTAAGCATCGCAATAAACAAGGCCGGATCTCTCGGGACGGCGGCAGCCGGACGATCGCCCGGCGTCAGCAGGAGCCCTGGGTGCTGGTCAGCAATCTGCCGGACCGCTCAACGCTGGCGAATAAAGTGGTAACGATCTACCGACAGCGCATGCAGATTGAGGAAGGGTTCCGCGATGTCAAAAGCCCCTTGTTCGGGCTGGGCTTCGGCATGCATCAGTCTCGCCAGGGCAAGCGCATCGAGGTCCTGCTGCTGATCGCCATGTTGGCGAACGTGGCCATGATGGTGGCCGGCCTGGATGTCCGAGCCCGGGGGCAACAGCGGCGCTATCAGAGCAACAGTATCCGGCACCGGAGCGTGCTTTCCGTGTGGCGCCTGGGCTTGGAATGTCTTCGTCGTCATCAACCCGACGCCGTGCCTTGGCCTGCTTGGACAACCCTCCGAGCACGACTTCGCGAGGAAGTCAGGGAGCAGAGCCTATGCGGCGAGTAGCAACATATTCGTGGGGATTCGTCAGATTTTATGCGGCCTTTGCTATAAGGTGAATCGACATGTCGTTATGATAATGATAAGTTTTCGTTATGATTAATCCTCAGTGGCTCCGTACTTTTACCACCCTGGTTGAGCTGGGTAACTTCACGCGTACCGCCGAACGGCTGGACTTGACTCAGGCAGCGGTCAGTCAGCACATCAAGCGTCTGGAAGGGGAAGTGGGGGCGTTGTTTATCCGCCATCCGCGCCGGCTGGAACTCACGCCATCGGGTCATGCGCTATGCGAGTACAGTCGCGAGGTGGGCGTAGCGAATCACCGTTTGCACCAACGGCTGACGGACGACGATGGCCAGCAAGGAGAAGTCAGCCTAATCACGCCGGGAAGCATTGGGTTAGCGCTATACCCTCACCTGCTGGAAATACAGCGCACGACGCCTGGACTATCCATTTACCATCGCTTCGCCCCGACTCAGGAGATAGTGGCGGGCGTTCTCGAAAATCGTTTTGAGCTGGGGATCGTGACGCTGCCGCAGGATGATCCACGTTTGGCCGTATCGGTCTTTGCGCGTGAGGCGCTGGAGCTTGTGGTGCCGGCCCATGCCAAGGCTGATGAGTGGGCCGATCTTGCACGGCTGGGTTTTATCGATCATCCCGACGGTCATGAGATGGCCACGCGCTTGCTAAGCCGTCGTTTTCCCGGCTTTTCCGGCGTGTGCAGTCTGCCGAATCACGGCTTTACCAATCAAGTTGGCTTGATTCTTGAACCGGTGGCGCTGGGGCTAGGGTTTACCGTGCTGCCCCGATTCGCGCGTCAGGCATTTTCTCGCCCTGAGGCGATACGCGTTGTCACCGGCGAACCGGCCGTCGTGGATACGTTATGGTTGCTGCATCGCGCCGAGTGGCCGCTTTCGGCGAGAGCAGAGCGTATGCTCAATGCCATCAAGCCGGTGCTAGGCAGTGCACATTAGCCGAGCGGCAGCATGGGCAGCCAGAGCGCCAGGGCGACCAGCGCAGCCAGCAACACGGGTGGGGTGATAACCAGACCAACCTTCATGTACTGCCCCCAGCCGATGCGGTAGCCCTTGCCGGCCAGCACGTGTAGCCATAGCAGGGTGGCGAGGCTGCCAATAGGCGTAAACTTGGGCCCCAAGTCGTTACCGATAACGTTGGCATAGAGCATCAGCTGCTGGGTCGTCGCTGACACCTGGGCCTGGTCGATCGCCAGGGCACCCACCAGGGTTGAGGGCATGTTGTTCATCAGCGACGCCAGAATTGCCGAGGCGAAACCGGTGCCCAGGGTGGCCACGAAGGTGCCTTGGTGGCCCAGCCACTCCAGTACCCGGGCGGCCTCGGCGGTGAGCCAGGCGTTGCCCAGGCCGTAGACCACCAGATACATGCCCAGCGAGAACAGCACGATCTGCCAGGGGGCGTTGCCAATGACCTTCTTCAGCGAGATGACGTGCACGTGGCTCGAGCTGAACCAGCGCCCGGCAATCGCCATCAGCACCAGCGCCGCTATCCCCATGATGGCGGCGAAGGGAATCGGCCAGCGGGTGGTTAAAAACAGCGCGACCAGCAGCACGGCAAGTAGCGGGAAAGCGGCGCGGAAAACCTGACGGTCGCGGATCGCCGTGGCGGGTGCCTCGAGTCGTTCAACCTCGTAGCGGGCGGGAATGTCACGGCGGAAGTAGAGGCCCAGCACCACCAGCGTGGCGAGAAGCGATACCAGATCGACCGGCAGCATCACTTGGGCATAGCGGCTGAAGCCGATGTCGAAGTAGTTGGCGCTGACAATATTGACCAGGTTCGAGATGACCAGCGGCAGGCTGGTTGAGTCGGCGACGAAGCCGGTGGCGATGATGAAGGCCAGAGCGGCTTCAGGGCGGAAATCGAGCCGCGCCAGAATAGCGACGACGATGGGCGTCAGCAGCAGAGCGGCACCGTCGTTGGCGAATAGCGCGGCGATCATCGCGCCGAGCAGCACGATCAGCGGGAACAGCAGGCGGCCCCGGCCGTTGCCCCAGCGGGCGATGTGCAGGGCGGCCCAGGCGAAGAAGCCCGCCTCGTCGAGAATCAGCGAGATGATAATCAGCGCCACGAAGGTAAAGGTGGCATCCCAGACGATCTGCCAGACGATGCCCACATCACCCCAGCCGACCACGCCGGTGGCCAGTGCCACCGCGGCCCCGCCCAGCGCGCTCCAGCCGATGCCCAGCCCTCTGGGCTGCCAGATCACCAGCACCAGGGTGATAACAAAGATGGCGAACGCCAGCATGCAGGGCTCCTTTTCCGGTGGGTGGTCTCAGTGCGTTGACTGGTTGACGCGCCGAGACACGGCCTCGGCGCTCTCGACCCGCTCCGAATAGCGATCGGTCAGGTAGGCCGACCGCCCTCGGGTCATCCAGGTGAACTTCACCAGCTCCTCGCAGATGTCGACCACGCGCTGGTAAAGCGGTGACAGGAGCATGCGCCCGGCCTCGTCGAACTCGTTGAAGGCTCTGGGCACGGAGGACTGGTTGGGGATGGTCAGCATGCGCATCCAGCGGCCGAGCAGGCGCAGCTGGTTGACGGTATTGAAGCTCTGGCTGCCGCCGGAGACCTCCATCACCGCCAGGGTCTTGCCCTGGGTCGGTCTCACGCCGCCCAGCGCCAGAGGGATCCAGTCGATCTGGGCCTTCATGATGCCGGTCATGGCGCCGTGACGTTCGGGGCTGACCCACAGCATACCCTCGCTCCACTCGGCCAGCTCGCGCAGTTCCTGCACCCTGGGGTGATCGCTGTCGGCATCGTCGGGCAGCGGCAGGCCGGCGGGATTGAAGGTGCGCACTTCGCAGCCGTACCAGCGCAGCAGGCGGGAAGCCTCCTCGGACAGCAGGCGCGAATAGGAGCGCTCGCGCAGCGAGCCGTAGAGCACCAGGATACGCGGGGCATGACGCGGCTCGTCCGGGCCCACCAGAGCGTTGATATCGATGGCATTCAGTTGCTCCGGATCGATGTTGGGGAGTGGGTCGTGCGTCATGAAACGGTTTCCTTCGACGGTGGGCAGCAGGGCTTCAGGTCTTCGAGCAGCGGCTCGCAGAGCTCGGGGCGCCCGGCACAGCAGTCGCGCACCAGGAAGCCGAGCGTTTCGCGCATGTGGTTGAGGCTGACTCGGTAAATAATCGAGCGGCTCTGGCGGCGCGAAACGACTAACCCCGCGCGAGACAGCACGCCCAGATGAGTTGACATGGTGTTATGCGGCACGTCCAGCAGGCGTGCGATCTCACCGGCCGGAAGGCCTTCCGGCTCGTGGCGCACCAGTACGCGGAAGGTGTTTAGGCGGGTCGCCTGGGAAAGCGCCGCGAAGGCTTCGAGAGCTTTATTCGTGTCCATATGTCGAGAATTACAGAAATATAAAGAAAGCACAAGAGACTACATAATACAGGGCCTTGCCCGTCAGCACTTTTCCGCCTCTTTTTGTTGATGATCTTAAAGCTTCCTCAGCCCCCACATAAAATAGCTACCGCCGATCAGTGAGGCAACCAGGCCGGCCGGAATTTCCTGGGGAAACAGCAGCTGGCGCCCGAGCCAGTCAGCCACGACCATCAACAGGGCGCCGAGCAGAGCCGCGCCTGCCATGTGGCTGCGAGCCCGCGAGAAACCAAGCATGCGCGCCATGTGCGGCGCCAGTAGGCCGACAAACGACAGGGGCCCGACAATCAGCGTGGCTCCGGCGGTGAGTAGCGCTACCAAGGAAAGCAGAGCGAGCCTGGCGCTTTCCACGCGAATGCCTAGCGCTCGCGCGGCCGCTGCGCCAAGCGGGAGAATATCCAGCCAGCGCCCCAGCGGCTGTGTGGCTAGAGCCAGCAGTAAAGCAGCGATCAGCACCACCAGCGCCGAAATAGGGTCAACGTAGTAAGTAGAGCCAGATAACCACGCTACCACCTGCTGACCTCGTGGGTCGCCGCCGGCGAGCGTGATGGAGCGTACCGCATCAAACAGCGCAGTAATGGCGACGCCACATAGCAATAGTCGTTCTGGCTGAAATCCACTGGAGTGATTAAGTGCCAACAGTACGCCAAGGGTGATCAGAGCGCCTAGTGTTGCGCTGCCTACCAGCAGCAAATTACTGGGCCCCTGGATCAAAAATAGCGTGATGATCAGAGCAATAGCGGCCCCGCCGCTGATGCCGAGTAGCTCAGGGCTCGCCATGGGATTGGCGGTCACACGCTGAATCAGGGTGCCGGCAATCGCCAGCAGGATACCGCTTCCGGCGGCGGCCAGTAGGCGTGGCCAGCGCCACTCAAGTACCGGAGGATCGAGTGCCAGATCCCATCCATTGGGGCCTTGGCCGATAGTTAGGCCGGCGAGGGCGGCAACGGCGATCAGCACCATCAAGACGATCATCAACCGGCCCGGCAGGGGGTGACGAAAGGATTCGTTGCTGCTGGCGCTGGGCGGGCGGCGGGCGGTCATACGCAGGCGTGGAATTAGCCATAATAACAGGGGGGCACCGAGGGCAGCAGTGGTGGCGCCAGTAGGAAGCAGCGTCGGCAGCCTGCCGGCAAATCCTTGCAGCAGTAGGTCGGTTGTGGCGAGTAGCAGGGCCCCAAGGAGAACCGAGCCGATGAGTCGTGCCTTGAGACGCCGGGCCCCGACCAAGCGCACGATATTGGGTGCCGCAAGGCCGATGAAGCCGATGATGCCAACCACGCTGACCACGCAGCCGGTGAGGAATACGGCGAGGCCAAGCCCGCCCAAGCGCAGCCACTTGAGCGAAATGCCGAGGTTCTTGGCGCTGGCGTCGTCGAGCTCTAGAAGCGCCAAGGGCCGGATCAGACAGGCCGATGCGAGCCCGGCAATGGCCAGTCGCGGTGCCAGATAGGCCACTGACGACCAGTCATTCTGGGCTAATGACCCAGCGCCCCACACCAGCAGGCCCTTTAACTCTTCCTGATGGAAAAGCAGGAGCACCATGCCGAGGGCGCCAGCGTAGAGATTCACTACCAGGCCGCCGAGCACGACGACGCCCGGTGACAGCCCACGTCGCCAGCCAATACTGAAGACCAGAGCCATGGTGCTGGCACTGCCGCCCAGGGCGACCCACTCGCGACCGGCGACAAGCAGGCCGGGAGCTACAAGAGTTGCCGTCATCAGTGCTAGGTTAGCGCCGCTGGCGACGCCCAAGGTCGTGGGTGATGCCAAAGGATTGCGCAGCGTTTGTTGCATCAGCACGCCGGCAAGCCCTAAGGCGCCGCCGGCGAGCAATGCCATTGTGAGGCGCGGCCACCAGCTGTAGTGCAGCACTAAGCCATCCACTCCGACAGCGGGGGTGAACAGGCTCTTGAATGCCGTTATTAGGCCGTTCAATGGCGCAAGCGACACCACCAGCCCTAAGAGGAAGGCCGTCAGAAGTAGGCTGCCGGCCAGGATTGGCGCAGTCAATACCGATAGCGGCCGCCGCTCACTCGTTGCCATGGGCGTTCTCCGTGGTGACGTCTGGGGTGGTGTCAAACCTGCAGATGATTGGCGAGGTGCTGGACGCTCATTCTGGCGGTTTACCGTTTGCGCAGGCGCCGAGCGTTTGTGATTGAGCGTCGCTCAGTGCCGCTGTCAGTGTTTTGGCGAAACGCATCGCCGACGGTAAGCCGCCGAAACTCCAGGTTGGCGGCAGGGTGATAACGTCGTCGCGGGTTACACTGGGGATGCTTTGCCACAGACCGCTGGTTTTCAGCGCTTCGGCCACGCCCGCGGGGTAGGGCTCGATGATGACCAGGCGTGCTTGCTCGAGGCTGATTAGGCGCTCAAGGCCCGCCAGGCTGAAACCCCAGGCGTTAGTCGGCTCTTTCCAGATATTAGTCAGGCCAAGCTGATTGATGACAGCGTCGAACAGGCTGTTGGCACCGAATACACGGACATGGCGAGCATCCATGAACTGGACGATCATCAACGGCCGGGGTGCTGCCGGCTGGCGTGAGGCCAGGCAATCGATCTCAGCTCTGGAGGATGCAACCAGCCGTTCCGCGGCTTTTTCGTGATCGCTTAGCTCCCCCAGCTTGCGTGTCAGCGCCTCAAGCTCTGGCCACACCGGTTTGTCGGGGGTATAGATCGAAAGCGTTTCCACCGGCGCTATGGTGGAGAGGCGCGGTGCGAGATTGGCGAACATCGGCGAAATCAGGATGCGATCGGGAGCGAGGTTCGCCAGCAGTTCGAGGTTGGGTTGGGTGCGCAGGCCTATGTCGGTGACCGACATAGGCGTTGATTGACCCACCCAGCTTGCATAGTCGTCGGTCTGAGCCAGCGCTATCGGCGGCGCGTCTAACGCGATGAGAGTCTCGGCCAGGGTCCAGTCGAGGCTGGCGATCCGGGGACCGGCAAAGGCCGGGGACGCCAGCGCTATGACCAAAGCCAGCGTTAGGGGCAGAGTTATAAAGGCGTGATAGTAGCGATAAATCATGGTGTTGACAGAGAGGGGGCGTTAGTGCACAAGGGCAACGGCATGCTCCCCACTAGGGTGGGGCATGACCTGCATGGGGATACCGTAGATCTTTTCCAGCAGGTCACTATGCATCAACTGTGCCGGTGAGCCTTCGGCAATGACCCGGCCGGTATGCAGGGCGACCAGATGATCGCAGTAGCGCGAAGCCATATTGATGTCGTGCAGCACGATAACAACGCCCAGTTCCAGCTCCCGGGATAGGGTCTGCACCAGCGACATGACTTCAACCTGATGGGCAACATCCAGGGCCGCCAAGGGTTCGTCGAGCAGCAGCAGGCGACTGCCCTGTGCAAGCAGCATGGCTAGCCACACCCGCGTGCGTTCACCACCGGAAAGGGTGTCCACCAAGCGATCAGCGAAAGACCCGGTATGAGTTAACGCCATGGCACGGTTTATGCGCTCAATATCGTCGCGGCGGGAGCGACCAAGCAAGCCTTTCCATGGATAGCGGCCAAAGGCAATCAGCTCGCGACAGGTCAAGCTTTCGGCACTGGGCAGATGCTGAGGCAGGTAGGCGACTTCCCTGGCGAAGGCACGCTGGCCCCAGGTAGACAGCTCGCGGCCAGCGAAGTGTATGGCACCACGGGTAGCCTGCTGCTGTTGGGCAAGCAGCTTGAGTAGAGTGGATTTGCCTGAGCCATTGTGGCCGATTAGGCCATGGATACGTCCCGTCTTGAAGCTCAACGTTGTAGGGTGTAGCAGGCGTTTACCCTGGATTTCAAAGCTTGCGGCGTGAACGTCGAGCATCATGGTCTCCGCATCATCTCCCGCGCGAGAGATGATGCTGTAGGAGGAGTTGAAAAACACGAAAAGGTAATGGTTATCAATTCCAGCGGAAATGTCAATACGCCATTCTTTTCGGCCGCTAGAAACGATAGCTCAGAGTGGCATTGACGTTACGCTCGGCGCCGAAGTAGCAGAAGTCCAGCGAGTTGCATGACGCCACGTACTCCTTGTCCAGCAGATTGTTGACGTTGAGGCGGGCGGACATGCCCTCAAGGCCAACCTGGCTGAAGTCGTAGCCCAGGGTCGCATCGACCAGCGTATAGTCCGGCACCATCTCGGTATTGGCGCGGTCGGCCTGAATATCGGCGTGATAGCGTACGCCAAGTCCAGTGTTAAGGCCGGTAAGCGGCCCCTTCATGAAATCGTAGTAGCCCCACACGGAAGCGCTGTGTTTCGGCGCGTAGATAGCGCTGTTGCCCTCGTTGCCATCGTCACTCTCTGAGTAGGTAATATCAGTGTAGGTATAGCCCGCCTGCAGGCGTAGCGCTTCGGTCAGCTGAGTGTTCGCCTCGAGCTCGATGCCCCGGGATTCGATCTCGCCCACGGCGCGGTAGGGGTCGGTAGGTTGCTCCTTGGTTGCTACATTCTTCTGGTTGATATGAAACAGCGTGACCGAATATTGGTCCTGGGTGCCGTTGGGTTCAAACTTGAGCCCGGTCTCGACCTGTTCACCTTCTGTCGGCTCGAGCAGATTGCCCGCGGCGTCGACGAAGCTCGTTGGAGTGAACGAGGTGGAGTAGCTCACGTAGGGAGAGATGCCGTTATCGAAGGCGTACAGCAAGCCTGCGCGGCCGCTGAGCTGGGTGTCGTCCAGTTTGCTTACGGCACCGGTATCGCGATTCTCGTTTTCGATGTTGACCCAGTCGTAGCGCCCGCCGAGCGCCAGGTGCCAGCGGTCCCAGCTCAGCTGGTCTTGCAGGTAGACGCCGGTCTGCTCGAGCTTGTGCTGCTCACGGGTGGTGACGGCGATGTCGCCGATGGGATCGGCACCGTAGCTCGGGTTGAAGGCATCAATGGCAGGAAAAGTGCCGGAGATCCAGACCACGTCATTGTCGCGGGTCTGGTAGTCGAGGCCGGTGAGCACACGATGTTCGATGGGGCCGGTGGCAACGCTGGCCTCAAACTGGTTGTCGACGGTCCAAGCCTTGAGCGATTCGTCGCCGCCGGAGTAGTAGCGGTTGAGCTCAGTGTCGCTGGCCCAGCCGAAGGCGTAGACTTGGTTGAGCTCCACGTCAGACTTCAGGTAGCGCACCTTCTGACGAGCACTGATGTCGTCGCTGAAGCGGTGCTCGATATCGTAGCCAACCAGGACCTGGTCGCTCTCGAATTTGTCGTAGTCGTCTTCGCCTTCGAAAAACTCATTGTCGATATGAGGCCCGAAACGGCTGTCCACTGCGCCTTCATAGGGGAGGCCGGAGTGATAGCCACCCTCCGGCTCTCTGGACAGATAGGCCGACAGATTCAGAGTCGTGGCATCGGTAATGTCCCAGGTCAACGACGGTGCAATGGCATAGCTCTCTTCTTCGACCGGCCCGAACTGGGTGTCTGCGCCCTGGGCAACACCGGTGAGGCGAAAGGCAGCGCGCTGTTGGTCATCGATGCTGCTGGTGATATCAAAAGCAGCGCGTTTTTGGTTATTGTCGCCGAATCCGATCTGCACCTCGCCGGTGGGTGTGGCGGTGAACTCTGGGCGTTTGCTACTCAGTGCTACCAGACCGCCGGGGGAGGCTCGGCCATAGAGGACCGACGCCGGCCCCTTGACCACTTCGATAGACTCAAGCATGTACGGATTGATACTCAGCGAGCTGTAGGAGTTGGTATCTCCCATCAGTTTCAGGCCATCGAGAAAGGTGTTGCTCAGGCTGCCATCGGAAAACCCGCGCAGCACGATGTAATCGTAGCGGTTCGAGGCACCGACTTGGTTGGTATAGACGCCGGGAGAGTAGTCGAGTGCGCGCTGAACGGTCTGGGCGCCGCGCTGCTCAATGTCCTCGGCGGTGACGGTGGACGTCGCCTGCGGCGTTTCGCGAAACGGTGTCTCGGTTTTGGTCGCAGCCTGGCCAGTCACGGTCATGGGAGTGAGCGCTGAGGCGTCAGCCGCAGAGCCGCTGCTATTGGCGGTGGCCGCATCAAACGCGGTGTCTTGCGCCAACGCTGCCGAAGAGAGGCTGGCCGCCAGCAGGGCAGGTCCGACTTTCACGGAGTAAGGCCGTCGAGAGGAGAGCAATGGGCAAAAGTGCATGTCATTCACTTACCGGTCGGGGCCTCTCGCCTTGGGGCCGACGGATTGAGGCCGAGATTGAACTTTATTGGTAATGCAAATTATTACATTTCGAGGGCCATTTGCGGCTATGCGCAATGACGCAAGCGTTATGCGAGATGACATAAGCGTCAGGCCAAGGCGCTTGGCGACATGCCGAAGCGGCGGCGGAAGGCAGTGGAGAAGTTAGTAGCGTGATTGTAGCCGCCCAAGTGAGCCGCCTGTTGCACGCTATAACCCTGTTGGAGGAGTTGATAGGCAAGCTGCAGCCGACGTTCGCGCAGGTAGTCGAATAGCGACAGACCGAAGCAGCGCTGGAACTTGGTGCGTAGGCTTGTTTGACTCATCGAGGCCTGGAGCGCGAGATCTGCCAAAGTATGAGACTCGGTGGGAGCGTTATGGAGCCGGCGTCTGACTCGTTCAAGACGTTCGCGCTCGCCGGGTGAGATGCCTGAACAGCGGATGTAGTCGCGGTGGGGCAGCCCGTGGGATAGCAGCTGCAGGCAGATCGCCTCTAGCAGCAGGCAGTGCTGGCCGGCAGACGGCTGAGGGGCAGTGACTTGCTCAAGCATTGGCGTCACATAGCCTGGCAGCGTCCACAGATGCAGGTGCGGCCTATCGGCTGCAAGCAGTGGCCCGATGGCGGGTTGCTGGCTCAGCGCCTCGATAGCGTCACCTTCCAGCGCCAGATTGAGCGTTATCAGGCGTTGGCCGGCGGCCTGGTGGACCTGTAGCGGCAACTGCTCGGCGAGACGGGCGCTCATGGCATTGCCGGCATTTAGCCGATGTCGCCGCGAGCCGATGCAGACGTCGATCGACCCCTTTAGAACGATACAGATAAATAGCGGGGCGACCAGACGCGAACAGGAGTCGTAGGGTTCAAGTACGTCGACGTCGGAAAAGGTCATCAGCCAGCCGGGGCGGGGCGTTTCTTCGAGCACGTGACCGCTAAGGATCGGGCGCGACGGCATCTGACTTGCCTGGTTCTCGCCGAGGAAATCGTTGTCGCCAAAGCGATAGAGGATGCCGTGGCGCGCGCCAAATTTTTTCAAGTCTTCAGCGTAGATCTGCACGCGGTGCGTCCCCTGAGGTGGATTGAGACCGTGTGCATTCCAGCGGGCAGTTGCCGCAGTAGGAAAATTCGGGCAGGCGGTAGCGAAGACAGCAGAGCCGCCGAGTGCGGCAGCTCTTTTCACTTTTATCGGCCAGATAACGCACCGGCATGAACAGCGGGTTGCGTCGTCCATCGGGATAGGCGCGATGCTTGATCAGGCGTAGAGGTTCTTCGGCCAAACCTGACAGGGCCATGGGGTGCTCCGCCGTAGCGTGGGAAAAGTATTCGAAGTAGTTGCCGAAATTACTCCAGAATACTTTGGGTGAAGCACCCGAGAGACCGGCTAGCTTTTCTATCAAAGGGGCAATGTGGCCCTGAAGAAGCTGCTCGAAGCGGGTAAAGGCATCAAGAGAGCCCAGCGGCTTGCCTTCGTGAAGCAGGACAAGCTGCGTGGTACGGCTTTCTTCATTGGTGATGATGGCCATTTCGTCGAGCGCCAGCGGCAGTTCCCGTGCTAGCAGCAGGTTAGCAGCCAGCGCCGGCGCTGCTACGTTGGCGAAATGCCACTTTGACCATAGCGAAGCGATAGCCTTGAGGTCGTCTCCTTCGTGTTGGAGAGCAAAACGAGCCAGTAGATCACTGAGCACGGAGGCGTCCAACAAGGATTCGCCGCAGATGGCATCACTTGGAAAGGCCTCACCGATGACCGGGGGCGTAAAGTGCTCAAGGGGACCGTAGTAGAGGTGTGAAAGGGCGAGCGTCATGGCGTATCCGAAAGCGGGCGGGAGACCACCACAGTGGTTAGGTAAAGTTTTCAGCGGGACCCTACATATACTAAATGCGAATAGTTATTAAATTCAATAGCGATGTCTTGCATTAATTTCACCACCTCGGGTGCTGTATTTGTTGCTTGAATTCAGTCAGAGGTGGTCGTATCCGGCATCGGTGGAAAACGATCTAAGCGATCATCTGGACTCGACAGCACGCTGCTTTCAGGGGAGTAGAGGGATAGCGCCGGGCTGGCGGGGGATAGGGGCTTTGCTCGGTCTACTCCACTGAGCCACAATACGCCGCCGCCGTTCTTCAGGAACTGAGCGGCGCCTTATCTTTTATCGCCTCCAACAACGTCGGGTGCTGCCGTGGACCTTCTACGCGTCGTCTATCGCCACTATCGCTGGCCTTTTCTTGCAGTGATGGTCTTGAGCTTGGTTAGCGCAGCGCTTGGCATCGGTGCTATTGCCTTCATCAATCAGCGATTGATCGAGAGCGTGGGAAATCCAGGCCATGTGCTGCCGATGTTTCTGGGGGTGATCGTATTGCTGCTTGTGGTGACCCTGGGTGCCCAGCTGGCGCTGACTACCCTGGGTCACCACTTCGTCTACGGTTTGCGTGGGCGCTTGGTGAAGCAGGTTCTTGATACCGACATCGAGCGCCTGGAGCACCTCGGCAGCGCCGAGCTGCTGGCCAGCCTGTCCAGCGATATACGCAATATCACTATCGCCTTTGTGCGGTTGCCCGAGCTGATTCAAGGCGTCGTGCTGACCCTTGGTTCCGCGGCTTATCTGGCGTGGCTGTCGCCTAGCCTGCTCGGGGTCACGGCGGTTTGGGTAGGCGCCACCATTGCCGGTGGCTCCTGGCTGGTGGCGCGGGTTTATCGCCACCTCGCTCAGGTGCGAGAAACCGAGGACAGACTCTACGCTGATTTCGAGGCGGTGATTCATGGGCGAAAGGAGTTGGCGCTTAACCGAGCGCGTGCACAAAGCCTCTACGAGGACGACTACGACCGCGATGCGTGTCACTATCGTCATCACATTATTCGCGCTGATACCTTTCATTTGAGTGCGCTGAACTGGTCCAACATCATGATGCTTGGTGCGATTGGCGTGGTCTTCTATCTTGCCAACGGCCTCGGTTGGGCGACGACCGAGGTGGCCGCCACCTTTTCGCTGACGCTTCTATTCCTGCGCACGCCGCTGATCTCGGCTGTCGGTGCGCTGCCAACGCTGCTCAGCGCTCAGGTGGCCTTCGACAAGCTTCATAGCCTTGCTCTGACCGAGTACCGCGGGGGCTTTGCCGGCAGAGAAACCCGGGATGATGCCTGGGAGTCCCTGACGCTGAAGGGCGTCAGCTTTCGTTACGCCGCGAGCGAAGCCCGTGAAGGCTTTGCTGTTGGGCCCATTGATCTGACGCTGAAACGCGGCGAGATGGTCTTCTTGATCGGCGGAAACGGGAGTGGCAAGTCGACGCTGGCGAAGCTGCTGACGGGGCTGTATCGTCCCCAGGGTGGTGAGATTCGCCTTGACGGGTATGCGATTGGCGAGGGCGAGTGGGAGGCCTTTCGCCAGCGCTTTTCGGCCGTATTCACCGATTTTCATCCCTTTGACAGGCTTGTTGGCCCCAGCGGTGAGGCAGCTGACTCGTCTCTGGTTGATACTTGGCTTGAGCATCTTGCCATGCGCGAGAAACTTCATTTTGACGGTCAGCGGGTGACCAACCCAGCGCTATCCCAGGGGCAGCGCAAGCGTCTAGCTCTGCTGATGGCGGTGGCCGAAGAGCGCGATATTCTGTTGCTCGACGAGTGGGCCGCCGATCAGGATCCGCAGTTCCGTCGGTTCTTCTATCGCGACCTGCTGCCGCTGCTCAAGGACATGGGCAAGACGGTATTTGCGATCAGCCACGACGATCATTATTTTCACCATGCTGATCGTCTCTACGAAATGCGAGCGGGCCACTTGAGCGAACTGACCGGAGCCAGTCGTGAGCGAGTCAGTAAAGACGCCGTCGCGAGGCTGAACGAAGACCTGTGAGAGACCCGCAGCGTCCGGCTATCGGTTTCGGAGCTTTCGGCGCCTTTATGCCAATGTCAGAAATCCGCGCCCGTATGGTGAGGTAATCGTTGCCAGCAGACGACGCTGGAATACGCGTGATTGCGCCTGCAAATAAAAACGATTAGCATCCCGGAGCATGTTTCACATGCGACCCGGTAAGCCGGCCATGATCTTTTCCCGCTGCCATATCAAGGCCTTTGTCGATGCAAACTTTCCCGCCATTTTCCGGGCTGTCTCCCGTAACCGTAGCGATTCGCCGTGGCATGGGGCTAACGCTCTCCTTCTCCTTGCTAGGCATCTCGCCTTTGGCCCTTGCGCAATCTGACGCCGTTGCCGACGTCAATACCGATACCATGGTTGTAACCGGCACAGCGCTCAAGGTCGATGCGCCGATATTGGAGACGCCGCGCTCCACTTCCCAGGTATCTCGCGAAGAGCTTGATAACCGCCAGGTCAATAAGTATGACGAGGTATTTCGATACCGCAGCGGCGTGCTGTCTCAGCCCTTTGGGCAGGACAACAAGGCCGACTGGTTCTACCTTCGCGGTTTCAACGCCGAGGATTCCACCTATCAGGATGGGCTGCGCCAGTTTCGCGAAGGCGGCTACTTCTGGTGGAGCACCGAACCCTTTGGTCTTGAAAGCGTCGAGTTACTCAAGGGGCCTGCCTCCATCCTGTATGGGGAAGCCCCTCCGGGCGGCGTGATCAACGCTGTCAGCAAGCGGCCTACCGAAGAGCGTCGGGGCCTGGTCGAGCTGCAGGCCGGAAGCAATGATCATAAGCAGGTGGGTATCGATGTGTCTGGCCCCGTGGCCGACCGCGATGACGCTCGCTATCGCATGGTTGGGTTATTCCGCGAAGGTGATGGCGCCATTGAGGATACTGACAACCAGCGCGTTTATCTGGCACCAAGTCTAGAGGTGGACCTTTCGGATAACACCGGCATTACCTTCCTTGCCAGCTATCTGAAAGATCACGGGACGCCGACCAACGGCTTCAAATTGCCCCATGGCACTGTGAACAATACGCCGTTTGGCAAGCTTGATCCCGAGGACAACCTGGGCGAGCCCGGCTATGAGAGGCAGGAGCACGAGCAGTGGGCGCTGGGCTATGAGCTGAGTCACAGCCTCAACGATACCTGGGACCTTGAGCAGAACCTGCGCTATAGTCATCTGGATCTGCTCGAGCGTGATGTCTATGTGTCGTATATGCTCGATGATCGCCATGCTCAGCGTGGAATGACTTACCGCGATGGTGACTACGATGCCATCACAGTGGATAGCCGCGCGATCGGCCACTGGTATACTGATCGTCTAGAGAACACCTTGCTGCTTGGCTTCGACTATCAAGACCTGGATATCAACTACGACAATTACGACGATGCTGCTTTCGGTGGTCCCTTCGATATCTTCGATCCTGACTATGGCAACTTCACACCGTCGTCACGCAGTGGCACTGAACACCAGGAGGGCAAGGAGCAGCTTGGCTTCTACGCTCAAGATCAGCTGCGTATGGATGATCGCTGGATCTTTCTCGCCGGCCTTCGTCATGACAGCGTTGACGTGACCAATCGTATTGACGGTCAGGATAATGGCGGGGGTCGCGAGGATGAGATGACCTTTTCTGGCGGTATGATGTACCTCGGCGACTACGGTGTTTCACCCTATTTAAGCTATAGTGAGTCATTCTCGCCGCAGATTGGTACCGACCCTGACGGTAATGTTTACCAGTCGAGTGAAGGTGAGCAGTGGGAGCTGGGCGTTAAGTACGCGCCGAGCTGGCTCGACGGCTATGTGACTACGTCGGTCTTTGATCTCGAAGAATCTGACACCCTCTACGTCAGCGGCGAGTCGTCGAATCGTCAAGGTGGCAAGCGTAAGTCCCGGGGCTTTGAAGTCGAGGGCGTGGGTTATGTTACCGATGAACTCAAGGTTACTGCAGCCTATACCTATACCGACGTGCGCGTTGATCTCAGCCAGGCTCAGAAAGATGTTCGCGCCGGCCTGATTCCTCGCAATCAGGCTTCACTGTGGATGGATTATGAGGCCCAGGGGTTGTTACGCGGCCTGAATATCGGTGGTGGCGTACGTTATGTGGGCGAATCTAAGGATAGCCCGCAATACTCGGATACTCAGGTAGATTCTTATACCTTGTGGGACGCTAAGGCCAGCTATGATCTTACTCCACAGTGGACCGCCCAGGTCAACGTCAACAACTTGACCGACGAGGAGTACGTCAGCGGATGTGAGTATTGGTGCTATTATGGGGAAGAGCGCAGCGTAGTTGGGAGCCTGAAGTACCGGTTCTAACCCCTGAATTCAAATAATGAGTGCAGCATCTGCGGTGTTCAGCGATCCTGAATCTTCCCCAGGAAGATCTGTGCCGGTTTCCGGTAGCCGAGTCGCTTTCGAGGCTATCTGTAGGGTCCCGGATGATCAAATGAGCTATAGGAGTTATCCTCTGCTCGCAGCCAGAGAGCTTCTACAGCAATTCATTCGGGAGCAGGTTCATGGACATCAAGCTGCATAAGCAGGCCACGACGACACCGAAGATTCGTGCCGAGATCCAGGCGGCACCCTCCAGCATCACGGATAGCGAGCTGGCCCGCCAGTTTGGCGTCTCCACCGCGACCATCCGGCGTTGGCGGTACCGTGAGGATGTTTATGATCGGCCCCATACGCGTCATAACCTGCTGGCCACGCTCACGTCCGAGCAGGAGGAGGTGCTGATCGCCGCCCGCGAATTCCTGCGCCTCGGTCTGGATGACCTGCTTGTCGTGGCACGTGAGTTCTTGAACCCTCGACTGTCCCGCTCAGGCCTGCATCGCATGCTCAAGCGCCGCGAGGTGCCGACACTGGCAGAACTGGCCCGTCAGGATGCCGGAGATGATGACAAGCCCCGGCACAAGCCCTTCAAGGACTACGAGCCCGGGTACGTGCATATCGACATCAAGCACCTGCCCCAGATGCCCGACGAGGAGCAGAAGCGCTACCTGTATGTCGCCATCGACCGTGCCACACGCTGGGTCTATCTGGAGGTCAGGAGCAGCCAGTCCGCCAAGGATGCCAAGGCGTTCATGAAGCGTGTGGAGGAGAAGGCTCCCTTCACGATCCAGACGGTGCTGACTGATAACGGCAAGTCGTTCACCGATCGCTTTACGCGGGCAGGTGAGCGCAAGCCCAGCGGCCGCCACCCCTTCGACCAGCAGTGCCAGACCCATGGTATCGACCATCGCCTGATCAAGCCGGGAAGGCCGCAGACAAACGGTATGGTAGAGCGGTTCAACGGCCGCATCAGCGACGTGCTGGCGACCCGGCGCTATACCTCAGGCGAGGACCTGGAGCAGACGCTCAAACGCTACGCTTGGCTGTACAATCACCACATCTCTCAGAAGGCGCTGCATCATCAATCACCGATCACGGCGATGAAGGAGTGGCAGGCCAAGCGACCTGAGCTATTTACCAAACGAGTTGTCAATCACACGGGACCCGACACGTAGTCAAAGTAGCATTAGCGTGGCAGCGGGTCGCTCACTACGTGATACGCCGTGAGAAAGCACAGCCGGATGCTGATGAATTTGGCCCATTTAGCCGTGGCCTGAATGCGCTGCCCCATTTGCGGTACGCCATGCGCATTAACGTGGCGATCGGTAAGATAAAAGCGGCAGCCGCCCTTGGCGCCGATCACATACAGCGCCCAGACTCGGTGCTCCATCAGCCACTCTGGGCCCTCCACGCCGGCGATATAAAGCTCACCTTCAAAAGTGCGCCCGCCCTGCGGCGTCTGTGCAGTTTTCGTTAGTGCCATGACTGATCCTCCCAGGCCCACAGAGTACGTTCCAACTCGGCCAGCAGGTGTGGAATGGCCTGCCGATTGGCTTCAAGACCCAGCTGCTTGAGCGTGAAGCTTGTCCATGTCACCAGCGCATCCAAATTGCTTTTTTCATCACCGTTGCCCAGCCACATCACCAGCCCGCTGCCGCTGGCAATGCTGGTAGCCGCCGCCAGGGACTCAGCCAGGCGCCGCTCCACACGGCGCTGAATTTTCGTTTTTTGCGAAGCCTGCAGCGACATCTCGATATCTTCGCGGGCTTTTTTGATGGCATCCAGGGTATACATCATCGTCTCCTTACGCCTGTTTTTGTTCCAGCATGCGTTCAAAGGCCGAGCCGTCCTGACGCGTCAAGTTGGGCACAAAGCGCGAATACACGCGGAAGAGCATCTCGGTGGTGGTATGGCCCATTTGCCGAGCGATCCATTCCGGGCTTTCACCGGATGCCAGCCACAGCGTCGCGGCAGTATGGCGAGTCTGATATGGGCGGCGAGGGCGCAGCCCCAGCTCTTCCAACAGCGGGTACCACACCCGCTTGGTCACGTTGCGATGCGAGAGCGGCGTGCCCTTACGCGTGGTGAATACCAGTCCGGTTTTGCCGGTCACCTCGTACTGCATTTTGAGAGCGTCAAACACCGGCTGCGACATATCGATGGAACGAAACGACCCGTCGGTTTTGGTGGGGACGAATTCACCCGCGACCAGCGCCTGATGCACCAGAATTTGACGCCGAGAAAAGTCCACGTGCTCCCAGGTCAGGCCGTCGATCTCGCCGGTACGCATGCCAGTAAAAAAGCGCACGGCGTAATACTCACGAAAATCCGGACGCACCCGGTGGAGAATTTGCTGCACCTCTTCCAGCGTGAAAGGCTCCACGTCGGTGCGCGGCACGTTGAGCGATTTAATCCCGCGAAACGATGAGCTAAAATCGTAGCGGTCGGCGGCTTCATTCAGCATCATGCGCAAAGGCGTCATGATGTGGTTGATACGGCTAGCAGAGAGCGTCTTGCCGTTCCGGGACCGGACTTTGGCGAGCGAGGCTCGGAACTCAAGAATCTCTGCGCGGGTGATGCTGCCGACCTCTTTATTCCCCAGGGCCGGCACAATGTGCTGATCTAAGCACCCCCGCACCGTCACGATCTGCGTATCACGCCATTCAATCTCCTTCTCGGCAAACCACGTCTCGGCGAATTCGCGCAACAGCGGCGTCGCGTGATAGCCGCCTACGCTGGTCAACGCGCGCTTGCTTAGCGTTGTGGCACGCGGGCTATCAGGGAAATAGCGGCCGAAATCAAACGAGCCAAGCGTAATTTCCGCCTCGATTTTCTCTAGAATCCGCTCAAGCTTTTTGCGGTTCGCTGCTGTATCGGATAGCGCCGTTTGCTCACGGCAGCGCTTGCCCAGATAGTTAAAATCGAAAAACAGCTTTCCCGTCTCTTTACGTACGGCAATACCCATGGCATGCACCTCCACCCGCCATTGGCACGCCAAGGCTTTCTTCCTTGGAATGCAACTGCATATCACGCTCGATGGGTTCCCACAGGTACAGAATCTTGCGGCCGCCAAATGGGCGGATGTAATGGATGCCTTCGATCAGCACATCGTCTTTCAGGCACTCGCGAATGGTGCGGATGTCGTACTTGATCCGCTCGGCGAGCTCGCTGGTGGTTAAGTAGCTAGTAGACATCGTATGTCCTCCTTAGTGGCCTTACGTAGCCTTCACGCTACATAGTAGGCGACAGAAAGAAGGTGTCAAGCATCTTTTGTTGCTTCATCGCTACATAAGATGCGGTTGCGCCATGAGTTTGATAGGCTATGCCTAGTCAACCAAGGTAAGCTTATGATTAGATTCCGCTTAAAAGAGATGCTGGCCGAGAAGGGGTTTCAGGAAAACCGCCGGGTAACGCTGGATGAGGTAGCCAAGGCCACCGGCATACACCGCACGACGCTTTCCAAAATTGCCAACCAGCGTGGATACAACACCGGTACGGAGCAGGTAGACCGCCTATGCGCCTATTTTGACTGCCGCGTTGAAGAGATTATCGAGTACGTTCCGATGAACGAGCAGCCCGAGTAGCGCTGCAAGCATTCCCCCAGGCATATTCCTCAAGGACCTCCATGATTCTCACCCTTCATCAACTCGAACGGCACCTGTTTAAGGCCGCCGATATCCTGCGTGGGCGCATGGACGCCTCGGAATTCAAGGAATACATCTTCGGCATGCTGTTTCTCAAGCGCTGCTCGGATGTGTTCGAACAGCGTCAGGAGGAAGTGCGCGAGCAGCTCGCCCAGGCCGGTAAGGGCGAGATCGATATCGTCCAGGTCATCGAGATGCCAAGCTGGTACAAGGCCACTTTCTACGTGCCCAAGCAGGCGCGCTGGCCGTATCTGCTCAATGAAGCCCATCAGGGCGTCGGCAATGTGTTGAACAAGGCGCTCGCCGGCCTGGAAGAACACAATCCCAGCCTTGCCGGGGTGCTGGAGCACATCGATTTCACCCGCAAGGTGGGTTCGACCACGCTGCCAGACAAGAAACTCCGCGACCTGATCAGCCACTTCAGCGAGTACCGGCTGCGCAACGAGGACTTCGAGTTCCCCGACCTGCTGGGTGCCGCCTATGAGTATCTGATCCGTGACTTCGCCGATTCCGCGGGCAAGAAAGGCGGCGAGTTCTATACCCCGCGCCCGGTGGTCCGCATGATGGTGCGGCTAATGGATCCGCAGGAAAATCACAGCGTATATGATCCCTGCATGGGGTCCGGCGGCATGCTGATCCACGCCAAAGAATACTTGGAGGAACAGGGCGGCGATCCCCGCCGACTCAACCTGTTCGGTCAGGAGGCGTCGGGCTCGGTGTGGGCCATCGCCAAGATGAACATGCTGCTGCACGGGGTGAGCAGTGCGGATCTACGCAACGACGACACTCTCACCGACCCACAGCACGTCGAGGGCGGCGAACTGGTGCGTTTTGACCGGATCCTCACCAACCCACCCTTCTCAATTGGCTACACGCCGAGCCAGAACTTCCCCGAACGTTTCCACTACGGCAGCGTGCCCGAGGGCGCCAAGAAAGCCGACCTGATGTTTCTGCAACACATGGTCGCCTGCCTCAAGTCGGACGGCCGCCTGGCCACCGTCATGCCCCACGGCGTGCTGTTCCGCGGCGGCGATGAAAAGCGCATCCGCGCGGGCATGCTGGAGGACGATCTGGTCGAAGCGGTAATCGGCCTGGCCCCCAACCTCTTCTACGGCACCGGCATTCCGGCCAGCATCCTTATTCTACGCGCCAAGAACGCCAAGCCCGAGGCGCGCAGAGGTAAGGTGCTATTTATCAACGCCGATCGCGAATACTACGAAGGCCGCGCCCAGAACCACCTGCTGCCCGAGCACATCGAGAAAACCGCTAGCACCTTCGAGTCCTTTACAGAGGTTCCCGGCTTCGCCCGCGCCGTGCCTCTCGAAGAGCTGCGCGAGAACGACTACAACCTCAACATCCGCCGCTACGCCGACAACACCCCGTCGCCGGAGCCCCAGGACGTGCGCGCCCACCTGAAAGGTGGCGTGCCGGTGGCTGAGATTGAGGCCAAGAGAGCGCTATTCGACGCCCAGGGCCTTGACCCCATGGTGCTCTTCAGCGAACGCCAGCAAGAGCCAGACTACGTGGACTTCGCCGAGGACCTGAGCGAGAAGCGCGACCTCAAGCCCGCCATTGAGGAGAATACCGGGCTCATCGCCAAGGAGGGCAGGGTGATGACGGCCTTTGAGCGCTGGTGGGACGAACATGGCGGCAGTATCACCGGTCTTTCCGGCAATGGCGGCCGCCTCACCCAACTGCGCGACGTGCTGCTGGGCAGCTTCTCGGCGGCGCTGGAGCCCACCGCTATGCTCGACCGCTTCGCGGTGCGCGGCATCATCGCGGGCTTCTGGTTCGACAACAAGAACGAGTTTCGCACCCTGCAGGCTCGCGGTTGTCTGGGTGTGGTAGACGCCTGGCGCACCGCCATCGCAAGCCTGCTAGACGACGACCAGAGCAAAGCTAACCCGCTGAATCATCGTCTGGTGCATTTTCTGCTGGAAGACTACGTGGCTAAACTGGAAGCGCTCGCCGCCCACACCGCTGAGCTAGACGCCCGCATCAAGGCCGCCGAGGCCAAGCCCGCCCCCGAAGGCAGTGACGACGGAGACGAAGCCAGCGAGGACGACGCTCCCATGCCGGAAGACATCAAAGCGTGGAAGAGGGAGCGTACTCAAGTGCGTAAACAGCACAAGGCCAAGATCGCTAGCTTCGAGCAACAGCTCAATACTGCCGTCGATGCGCTGAACGAGGACGCCGCCGCTGAGCTAGTGGGCACTATTCTGTTCAACGACCTCAAGAGCATCCTCGAGCGTTATATCCGCCAGCAGCGCCAGCACGTCATCGCCGCCTTCGAGACCTGGTGGGACAAGTACCGTGTCACCCACGCCGACATCGAAACCAAGCGCGACGCCGCTGCCAAAGAACTGCAGCAGTACCTGGAGGGGCTGGGATATGTATGAGTGGAAGACAATTGAAAAACTAGCAGATATCAATCCAGATACACTCTCCGCAAACACTGATCAGGATTTTGCATTCCTATACATTGATCTTGGCTCTGTTGGTAATGGAAGCATTGACTGGGGAAAATTACAGAGGTTCTCTTTTAAGAAAGCGCCAAGCCGTGCTCGCCGCGTCTGTAACCCAGGCGACTCCCTCTTTGGCACTGTTAGGCCTAACCTCCAATCTCATGGCTATATGCCAAACAAACAAACTGAACCCCTTGTCGCATCCACTGGCTTTACTGTTATCCGTCCTCATTGCGAATCGGCTGAAGGCAGGTACCTTTTTTTCTCCTTGCTTGGCAATGGCATACTGCGACAATCGGTTAATTCTGCTGTCGGTTCAAACTATCCTGCTGTCACTGATAATGACGTGCGCGGCTTCAAGCTGTTTGCGCCTCCAGTTGAGCAGCAATCAAAAATAGCTGACGTGCTTGAAGCTATCGACACCCAGATCCACAAAACCGAAGCGCTGATCGCCAAACTGGAGAAAGTCAAGGAGGGCCTGCTCCACGACCTGCTGACCCGCGGTATCGACGAAAACGGCCAGTTGCGCCCCAGCCCCGAGCAGGCGCCAGGGCTCTACAAGGAATCGCCGCTGGGGCTGATTCCGAGGGAGTGGGAGTGCCTACCCCTTGAAAGGATATTGACTATTAACTTGGGTTTTGCTTTTTCGGCATCTGATTACTGCTCTTCTGGGACGCCTAGTTTTCGTGTATCAGATATAGGAAAAAGCAGTATAAATAGAGATGAAATGGTCTTCTTACCTTCGACCTTCTTTGAGATGCAAAAGCAGCAACAGCTTTTGGGTGGTGAAATAGTGTTAGTCATGGTCGGTGCCACCACAGGGAAACTTGGACGTGTTCCGGCTTCAATTTGTCCCGCCTTACAAAACCAGAACATGTGGAGGTTAGAGCCGCAACATCCAATGTCAAGAGACTATCTTTATTCAATACTACCTGACGCTATTTCCCGTCATATGAGAATGTCCCAGGGGTCAGCGCGAGACTTCTTATCTCAAAAAGATTTTATTAAAACACTGACATTAATAGCTCCTGAGAAAGAGCAGATAGAAATCATTGATAGGCTTAGGAAGGTCGATACCAAAATAAATTCTGAAACAGAAATTTTAGAAAAGGATAAACAGTTGAAAGGTGCTCTCATGGACGACCTCCTTACCGGCCGCGTCCGTGTCACCCCGCTACTCGATCAGGCCCAGACCTCGGCATAGACCGAGGCTTTTTCATCAATATCACACCACCAGGATCACCCCGCAAAGAGAGCTGCCATGACCACCTTCGACAGCACCAAGCGCTCGCTACCCGACCTTCTAAAGGACATCACCACCGGCAAGATCCAGCTTCCGGACTTTCAGCGCGGCTGGGTGTGGGACAACGACCATGTTAAGAGTCTGTTGGTCAGTATCGCGCGCTCCTTCCCTGTGGGGGCGGTGATGTTAATGGAAACCGGCGGCGAGGTGCGCTTCCAAACGCGCCCGGTAGAGGGCATCGACCCGAACACGGTTACCGCAGATCCGGATCATCTGATCCTCGACGGCCAGCAGCGCCTGACCAGTTTAACCCAGGCGGTAGGCCTGGACTCTCCGGTGGATACTCGCACCGCCAAAGGCAAGGACATAAAACGGCATTACTACTTTGATATCCGAATGGCGCTGGAAGGCGAAGATCGCCTGGAAGATGCCGTGATCGCGGTAGACAGTAACCGCCAGACGCGCAAAAACTTCGCCCGCGACGTGGACCTGGATCTGTCCACCCGTCAGCTGGAGTGCGAACAGCTTTACTTTCCTTGCGATCAGATCATCAACTCGGATGACTATGAAGAGGCGCTGCAGGAATTTGCGCCCGAAAATTTCAGCACCTATATGAAGTTTCGCAAGGGTGTCATTAATGCTTTTCGGTCCTACCAGCTGCCGGTAATTGAGCTAAAGAAGGAGACCTCCAAGGAAGCCGTCTGCCTGGTGTTCGAGAAGGTCAATACCGGCGGCGTGCAGCTCTCGGTGTTTGAGCTGATCACCGCCAGCTACGCCGCCGAAGGCTACAACCTGCGCGACGACTGGTACGGCTCGGATATCCGCAAAGTGCCTTCGCGCAAGGCCCGTTTCGCAGAACATGAACTGCTGAAAGACGTTGAAAGTACCGATCTGCTGCAGGCCATCACCCTGCTGTATACCCGTGAACGCAAGCAGGACGACCTGGCCGCCGGCAAGACGGGCAAGCAGGTGCGCCCGGTCAGTGCCAAGCGTGCCTCGGTGCTCGACCTGCCGCTCGATGCTTACCTGCGCTGGGCCGATGCCGTGGAGAAAGGCTTTATCGAGGCAGCCTACTTCCTCAAGGGCGAATGCTTCTATAACCGACGCGAACTGCCCTACGCCACCCAGCTGGTGCCACTGGCGGCGGTGGTGACACTGCTCGGCAACCGCTGGCGCGAACCGCTTATCCACGCCAAGCTCTCGCGCTGGTTCTGGAGCGGCGTGCTGGGCGAGCTCTACGGCGGCTCCGTTGATACTCGCATTGCCCTTGATTTAGAGGAGCTAATGAACTGGATCGAGGACGGTGCGGACCTGCCGCGCACCGTGACCGACGCCTCCTTCGACCCCACCCGCTTGGAATCCCTGCGTAGCCGCAACAGTGCCGCCTATAAGGGCATCAACGTGCTGGTCCTGCGTGAGGGTGCCGAGGATTTTTTCTGGAAGGGCGATATTCAGGAA
The DNA here is from genome assembly GCF_055379665.1 of Halomonas cibimaris. Classification (NCBI taxonomy): domain Bacteria; kingdom Pseudomonadati; phylum Pseudomonadota; class Gammaproteobacteria; order Oceanospirillales; family Halomonadaceae; genus Halomonas; species Halomonas cibimaris. Next base: position 566,666 of record NZ_AP043828.1, on the reverse strand, counting down.
TTGGATAAACAGGACGTGAATCTCGATATTCACCATATTTTCCCGCGTGCCTGGTGCGAAGCTCGGGGAATCTCCCACCGGGTTTACAACGCCATCATCAACAAAACGCCGATTTCTGCCAGCACCAACCGCATGATCGGTGGCGATGCGCCGTCGCAGTATCTGGCCCGCCTGCAGAACCACGAGCAGGTCCAGCTTGATGACGCAGCGATGAACACCATCCTCGAGGGGCACCGTATTCCTACCGACGCCCTGCGTGCTGACGACTTCGATGCCTTCTACCAGCAGCGTAAGCGCCTGCTGCTGGAAATCATCGCAAAAGCCATGGGCAAACAGCCGCTGGCGGGGGCGGATGAAGGCGCCGAGATGGCTGAAGATGCTCTCGTTCAGTAATGCCGAGGCCTGAGCCGGAGCTGGATACGGCTCAAGCCATTTGCCAGCGTTTTCCGTCTGCGATTAAAAATGATGGCAAGCCACAGATAACTCTGTCTTCAGGAGAGCTTGAATGAATAGATATCGCACCGCAGGGGCCCAAGGCAGTGCCGAACCCGGTTCCGATGGCCGAGTCATGGCTAACAAACTCGGCATCACCGATCAGGATAGCCTGGACGAAGCTGAGGCCGTGCTTCTATTCAAGCTCTACGAGGAAGTGTTCGCGTCACTGGAGGAAGACAAGCCATTGGATGTTGCACTGCTGAAGCAGTGGCATCGCCGCTGGCTTGGCACCCTTTACGACTGGGCCGGAGAAGAGCGACAGGTCAACATGGAAAAAGATGGCTTTCCATTCGCAGCGGCGGCTCAGTTACCCTACCTGCTGTGCGAGCTGGATAAGAAATGGCTGATGCCGTTGACGCCTTGCCATGGCATGCAACGCAAGGAAGCGATACGCGCCATTGCGCAGGTGCATGTCGAGCTGATTCTGGTGCACCCGTTTCGGGAAGGAAACGGTCGCCTGGCTCGCCTGCTGGCAGATGCCATGGCGTTCCAGGCGGGACTGGGGCTGCTGAATTATGACGATTGGACGGCGAATAAGATGGATTATATTCGCGCGATTCATGCCGGTTTAGCAGGCGACTACGAGCCGATGGTGGAGCAGATCAGGCAAGCGGCAGGGACTTAAAGCGAGACTTCTCAGCGCGTAATTGAGCCTGGATATCCTGGCTTGACTGTCCGGTTTCAACGGCGGTTGAAGAGGCTACCGCCGCCAACAAGGCCTCACGGCTAACCTTGCGATGTTCGTTTTGCTTGTTGGGTACCGTCATGGCTATCTCCTGATCTGATGCGTCTATTTTATACACAAGCATAGCAGCTTGCACCCAAGGCCATCGATAATGCTGTAGCCCCCGCGATAGAGGTCAAGCGAGCTATCGCCTGTGAGGCGAAAAGGCAGGCAAGATCACCGAGCCGTTCCCGCTGAGCACTGCTTTCGCTACTATATAATAACGCTCATGTAAACGACGGAGCCGCCATGTCGTCCCCCGAATACACGGATGTCGAAAAGCCCTTTATCGACCAGCTGGTACACCAGGGGTGGGAATACCTGGCCGGTTCGGTGGATGATCCCGCCGTGACCCACCGCGAGAGCTTTGCCCAAGTGGTGATGGAGCCAGTGCTGCGCGAGCGGCTGCGGGCGATCAACCAGCGTGATGGCCAGCCCTGGCTCGATGAAACGCGCCTGGATCAGGCAGTAGCGGCCATCACCCGGCTGTCGGCCAGCAAGGTGCTGGAGGCCAATAAACAGGCCACCGAGCTGCTCCATGATGGCTTGGCGGTGGAGGGGCTCAAGGGCTGGGATGGCGGCCGCGGGCAAGTGTTGCGTTATATCGACTGGGACGAGCCGGACAATAACGTCTTTACCGTAGTCAACCAGTTCAAGGTGAAGTGCCCACCCGGCCACGACTCCGCCAAGGGCCACGTGATCCCGGACTTGGTGCTATTCGTGAATGGCATTCCGCTGGTGGTGGTGGAGTGCAAAAGCCGCACCGTGCCGGAGGGGCTTAGTGAGGCGGCGGATCAACTACGTCGCTACCACGACCAGCGCTTTCTAGAGAACGAGGTCGGGGAGCACGAAGGTGCTCCGGCATTGTTCGCGACCTGCCAGTTCCTGGTGGCCAGCAACTTCGATGAGGCCCGCGTTGGCACCGTTGGGGCTCGCTTCGCTCACTACCTGAGCTGGAAGACGGTGGCCCCGATGCGAGAAGCGGAGGTTGCCATCGATCTGGGCGTGGCCGAACTCTCCGCCCAGCAGCGCTTGATCGCCGGCATGCTCACCCGCACCAGCCTGCTCGATATCGTGCGCCACTACACGCTGTTCATGAATATTGGCGGCCAGGCGATCAAGCTGGTGTGCCGCTATCAGCAGTTCCGTGGCGTCACTCGAGCCATAGAGCGCCTGAAAAGCGGCAAGACCCGCCGCGAGGATGGTGAGAGCGATCGCCGTGGCGGCATCGTCTGGCACACCCAAGGCAGTGGCAAGAGCCTCTCCATGGTGTTTCTGGTGCGCAAGATGCGCACCGATCCGACGCTGCGCCGTTTCAAGGTAGTGGTCATCACCGACCGCAAGGACCTGCAGGCCCAGCTCTCCGCCACCGCCGCACTCACCGGCGAGAGCGTCGAGAAGGCGGGCAATACCACCCAACTCAAGAAGCTGCTGAGCCGCGATGGTCCCGGTCTGGTGTTCGGTACGGTGCAGAAATACAGAGACCAGCAATATCACGACTCTGATACCGAAAGCGAAGCGGAAGCTGAGGCGGGCAATGACGTACCCGCTGGTGGACTAGACAGCGGCCGCCGTGATGCCGCCGAACCCACCAAGAAACCGACCCTCAGCGAGCCCTTCGAGGTGCTCAATACCAGCGAGGACATCCTGATCCTGGTGGACGAGGCTCACCGTACCCAGGCCGGCGATCTACACGCCAATATGATGCGCGCCATGCCCAACGCTGCGCGCATCGGCTTCACCGGCACGCCCATCATCATGGGTGACAAAAAGCGCACCCACGACATCTTCGGCGAGTACATCGACCGCTATACCATCAAGGAGTCCGAGCAGGACGGTGCCACGGTACCGATCCTCTATGAGGGGCGCACTGCCAAGGGGGCGATCAAGGACGGCGCCAGCCTCGACGGCCTGTTCGAAGACCTGTTCCGTGATCACAGCAAGGAGGAGCTGGAAGCGATCAAGAAGAAGTACGCCACCAAGGGGCAGATCTTCGAGGCGCCGCAGCTGATTCAGGAGAAAGCCCATGACATTCTGCGTCACTACGTTACCCACATCCTCCCCAACGGCTACAAGGCTCAGCTGGTAGCCTACAGCCGCCGTGCGGCGCTGCGCTTCTTCGAAGCCCTTGAGCAAGCCAAGGTCGATCTGCTGGAGGAGGCGGTGGCACTTTCTCCCGAAGACAAGGCGCTGGACGATACACAGCTTTTGAATCGGCCCCTGCGGGTCAAGGCAGCGATCCAGGCCTGGCGCTATCGTCAGGTGCTCGGCGAGCTTGAGTTTGCGGTGGTATTCAGCAGCGGCAACAACGACGATCCCAGCTGGGCGAAGTGGAGCGACCGCGCCGCCGTCGAGAACCACGTCAAGCGCTTCAAAAAGCCGCTGCCGCCGTTGGGTGGCACGTCCCCGAAGGATCCCACCAAGCACGACCCGCTAGCTTTCCTGATCGTCAAGAGTATGCTGCTCACCGGCTTCGACGCGCCTATCGAGGGGGTGATGTACCTGGACCGATCACTGCGCGAGGCCGAGCTGTTGCAGGCCATTGCTCGGGTCAACCGCACCGGCCATGGCAAGACCCACGGCATCGTGGTGGACTACTTCGGTGTGGCCAACCACCTCAAGGAGGCGCTGGCCGCCTACAGCGAGGAGGACATCGAGGGCGCCCTGCAGAGCCTCAAGGACGAGATTCCGTTACTGCGTGACCGTCACCTTCGGGTAGTCGATGTATTTCGCGCCCAGGGCGTGGACAGCCTGGATGACGCCGAGGAGGCGGTGCAGGTGCTCGCCGACGAACGACTGCGGGCCGAATTCCTGGTCAAGCTCAAGGAGTTCAACCGCAGCCTGGATGATGTGCTGCCGCGCCCTGAGGGGCTGGAGTTCGTCAATGACGCCAAACGGCTCGCCTATATCCACGCGCTGGCGCGCAACCGTTACAAGGACACTCAGGAGCCCGGTCGCGACATCGGCAACAAGGTACGCAAGCTGATCGACGATTACGTTATCTCACTTGGCATCAACCCACGCATCCCGCCGGTACAGCTCACCGACGCCGAGTTCGACGAGCATATCGGCCGCCAAGTGGGCGGTCGCGCCAAGGCCTCGGAGATGGAGCACGCCGTGCGCTCCCACGTACGCAAGCACTTGGACGAGGACCCGGTGAAGTATGGCCAGCTGAGCGAGCGCCTGGAGCAGCTGCTGGATGAGCTCGATGGCCAGTGGGACAAACAGGTGGCGGCACTCAAGGCACTGATCGATCAATTACGGGATGGTGCCACGTTAGATGGCGAGACAGTCCCCGAAATGCCCGCTCACGCGGAGCCCTTCTGGCGCGAGCTGTTGGCCAGCGCCAGTCTGGATATGAAGACGATAGAAGCTGCCACGGCACAAAAGTTGCTCAGTACTACTGAGGACATGGTGGCCACGATCCAGCAGGAGATTGCCATCCCCGATTTCTGGAAGCCATCTCACATCCCAGATCAGGAGCGCCTCAAGCAGGAGCTGTTCAGCCAGCTGATGATGGGCAGCCTAGTGCCCATGGATCAAGCCGAAGCCACCGCCGAACGGCTTTTTGACTTGGCCCGCAGCAACCATAACAGGCTGGTGAACACATGACGCAGCTGGTCGTGGACGATTTGACCTTTGACGTGCGCGAGAGCTCTCGCCGCAAAACGCTAGAGATTACCGTGGACCGCGACAGCGAACTGATAATCGCAGCGCCCACCGGCACTGATGCGCAGCATCTTCGCGACTTTGTGCTCGAAAAACGGCTATGGATCTACCAAAAGCTGGCGCAAAAGGCCGAACGCCGTCGCCAACTGCCCCACAAGGAGTACGTCAACGGTGAGGGTTTTCTCTACCTGGGGCGCAGCTATCGGCTCAAGCGAGTGCCCAACAATTCACAAGATGCCCCACTTAAGTTAGTCGCTGGGCGCTTCTATCTGCGCGAGGATTGTCTAACCAATGCCCGCGAGCATTTCATCCACTGGTACAGCGCACGCGCCCGAGACTGGCTTGGCGCCAGGGTCAAGCAGCATGCTCAGCGGATGAATGCCGCGCCCACCGGCGTGGCAGTTCAGGATCTTGGCTACCGCTGGGGCTCCTGCGGCAAGGGCAACCGGATCTATTTCCATTGGAAGACCATATTACTGCCCCGCCATATTGCCGAGTACGTGGTCGTACACGAGTTGGTTCACCTGCACGAGCCTCACCACACCCAAGCCTTCTGGCGCCGCCTCGAACACGCAATGCCGGACTACGAGCAGCGCAAGAGCTGGCTCGCTCGTCATGGTATTGAGGTGGAGGGAGTGTAGCTGACCAACAAGCAGTCGCAGGTGTATCGAAAACCATGGCGTGAATGCCAGCTTCCTGACTCGCTATCGCCGAGATTCTTGTGCCAATCCCCGTACCATAACGCAGCCAAAGGTCATTAGATGAACATGGAGCGAAAAGCGATGTGTCAGCAAACGTGGCGCAGAAATGACACAGATTTGACACACGCATAAAAAAAGGCCCTACGCGTTAACGTAAGACCTTGAAAAATCTGGTGCGCCCAAGCAGGATTCGAACCTGCGACCCTCGGCTTCGGAGGCCGGTTCGGCGGCACCATCTTCTAACCTGCGCCGCCGGCTTCCATAAACCCTAGAAACGCAAAAACTTATATATATCAGCATAATACGCCATAAATTTTATGGGTTTATCTTTTCCGGCGGCGGCTTTTTGCACCAATTAACGCCGCCCTTCGCCTTCCGGCCTGGCACAAGCTGGCACACACCGTGATTTTGGGGTGTCCGGATGTCGGACACTTTTGACCTTTGGCCCGTTTGGTTTATGAAGGATGCTTTATCACCACACCAAATTTTTGAGCAGTAACGCTGATCAACTCGGCCGCTGGCGAACATCCTGCTCTATCTCGATGGCCAACGCCCCACCACCTGGACGCCTGGCTTGATGCGCCGGGCAGTGCTAACGACGTGGCATCCCCCCTATAAACACCGCCTTGCCAAACTCTGTGCCGATTCCAGACAATGGCGGACCCTTCACTACTCTGAGGCGCCTGCATGCTTGCCGAACTCTTCGCCGTGATGGCCCCGGTACTGGCCGGGGCGGGCCTAGGCTTTTTCTGGGTTCGCCTCGGCCAACCCTACCCGGTAGAGTTCGTTACTCGGCTAGTCTTCAATATCGGCACGCCGGCACTGGTGATCGCCTCACTCTCCGGTGCCGAGATTGAGGCCGGCAACTTCGGCCGCACCATGCTGGCCACGGCGCTGGTGATCTGCACCATGGCGGCGATGACCTGGCCCCTGGCACGCCTGCTTCGCCAAGACTGGCGGGTGCTGCTGGCCCCGACCATGTATCCCAACACCGGCAACATGGGCCTGCCGGTCGTGCTCTATGCCTTCGGCAGCGCCGGCTTCGCTTACGGCATCACGGTAATGGTCACCGTCTCGCTGTTCCAGTTCACCCTGGGTTCGGTGATGGCCAGTAGTAGCGACAACCCACTGCGTACCCTGGCGCGCACGCCGACCGTCTACGCCATCCTGCTGTCGCTGACCCTGCTGCTGACTGGCACCGCTCTGCCCCGCTGGCTTTCTAACAGCGTCGAGCTGATCTCGGGCTTTACCGTACCCCTGATGCTGATCACCCTGGGCGTCTCGCTGGCCAACATTCAGGTGAAGAGCCTGCGTTCCGGCATCGGCTTCAGCCTGCTGCGCATCCCGGTCGCCGCGGCGCTGGCCTGGGGCATCGGTACGCTGCTGGGTCTGCCACCGCTGGCCCACAGCATCGTGGTGCTGCAGATGAGCATGCCGGTGGCGGTGTTCAACTACCTGTTTGCCCAGAAGGCACGGCGTGGACCGGAGTATGTCGCCAGTCTGGTGTTCTGCTCGACCCTGCTTTCGCTGCTCTACCTGCCGCTGCTGCTGGCCTGGCTAATGTAGATATCGGGTCCAGTGAAGCGGTCCCCAAATTTCGGACCAAGCTGATCATCCCGATTGGAGAAGACAATCAGGCTGAGCGTTGGGTAGGTCTCAGGAAGGCATGGGGCAGCGATGGTGGTCCACGCTCACGCGAAGCCCAGGAAGACAGCCAGCGCTCTGTTGACGGCGACCATGGTGCTGTCATCGAGGTGGCCGAAGGCCTCTCCCACCCTCTCTCGCTTCACCGTCATGGGCTTGTCCACCATGATCTGGGAGCGTCGCTGCAGACCATTCTCGGGGGTGGGTGCCACATCGAGGCGGATCAGTGGGGCATCGACCCGGGTACTGGAGAGCAACAGCACCGTCACACTGCCGGTTCCGGCAAACTGATCCGACTGGATAATGAGGGCGGGACGCGGCTTCCCGAAGTCACCCGAAATGGCGATGGTCACCAGGTCGCCACGCCTCATGCGTCACACTCGTCGTCGTCCAGGTCCAGGAGAGCGGCATCCATGAAGTCCTGAAGATCCTGATCCCCGGCGTCGGCGGCCGCGACGGCAGCGCACTGGCGGCGGGCCTCTTCGGCGAAGCCGGGTTGGCGAGTATCCGGTACCCAGATTTGGATCGGGCGCAGGCCGGCCGCGCGCAAGGCGGCACGGTGCCTCTTCACCCGGTTGTTCACGTTGTCGGTTGCTACCATGGCGAATCCTCCGTCCGTTTCATGTAACAGGGTAGCGCTCCCTTCCGTTACATGCAACGAAGGGTGTCCAGAAAACGATCATTAGACGGCCAAGCCGGACATTGTCCGAGAATAACCTTGTTTGATGGGTTTTCGGACAATATGATAGGCGGACGGATAAACGGACAAAAAGGCGGTCCATGGCACTGATCGGCTATGCGCGGGTCTCGACGGCGGAGCAGGACCGGTAGATGTCAAGCAAGTTGTCGTGTCTGATCATTGTCACGCCGCCTGTTTTTCTGGTTCAGCCAGCGTGACCTGGGGTTCCCGCTCCGGATTGAGCGAGACGGTTTCAATGGGTGTCCAGTTGCGAGTCTTTCCGCTCCAGCGCGACGGGTTGGCCTGCCGGGCCGCCAGGTTCAGCGCGTGACGCCGCGTCAGGATGGCCTTGTCCTGACGAGCATGGCGCTCGGCCGGTGTCACGAAGCGGATGCCGCTGTGGCGGTGCTCATGGTTGTACCAGTGGACGAAGCCATGCACCCATTGCCGTGCCTCAGCGACGCTGGCAAAGCCGTCCACCGGGTAATCCGGCCGGTACTTGCAGGTACGGAACGCCGCCTCGGAGTAGGGGTTGTCGTTACTGACCCGTGGCCGGCTGTAGGACGGCGTGATGTTGAGGTCGTGCAGCTTCTCCAGCAGTGTGGCGCCCTTGAACGGGCTGCCGTTGTCGGCATGTAGCACCAGCGGCTGGTTGACCACCTTCTCGGCCAGCACGGCCCGCTCGATGACGGTGCGCGAGTTGAGCTCTGACTCGGCCAGGAAGACCTCCCAGCCAACGATCTTGCGGCTGAAGATATCGAGGATCATCACCAGGTAATAATGCTCACCCTTGATCGGCCCACCGAGCCAGGTGCAATCCCAGGACCAGGTCTGATTAGGGCCGGTTGCAAGGTAGGTCGTGGGCCTGGCGTGGTGCCTCGGCGCTCTGGCACGCCCGCGGGGGACGACCTCGTGATGCCGTCGCAATACCCGGTAGAACGTCGATACCGAGGCGATGTAGCGGCTTTCTTCGTCCAGCAGCCGCACGACGATCTGGTCGGGTGGCAGGCTGGCGAATGCCGGCCGGTGGCACACGTCGAGGATCTCCTGCTCCTCAACGGCCGTCAGGGCATTGGCGGGCACCGGCCGTTCGGCAAAAGGGCGCTGATCCTCCTGGAGGCCACCGTCACGCGTCCAACGTTGATACGTACGGGCGGTGAGCCCCAGCGCACGACAGGCAGGCTCGAGACGAGCGCCGTTGGCGCGGGCTTCGTCGATCAGCTCGACAGCATGTTGGCGATCCGGGCCGCTGATCATTCGTCCTCGCCCCCCCAGATCGCCCTCGCCTTTTTTCTCAGGGCCAGCAGCGCAGCGGTTTCGGCCAGAGCCTCGTTCTTGCGGGCCAACTCCTTCTCCAGCTGCTTGATGCGCTTGCGCTGTTGCCTGGCTTCATCGGCCTCACGCTGGCGTTCGGTATGCGACAGGCTGGCTGCCTGCTCACAGTCATGGCGCCACCGCTCCAACTGCTCGGGGTACAGGCCACGACGCCGGCCGTATTCGGCGATCTCCTCGGCATTCATCGCAGCAGACTCGACCACGGCAGTGAACTTGTCTCGAGAGGACCAGCCGTCAGCGCCCTTGCCCAGGGCATCCGGCAGGCAACGGCCTTCGGCACGGGCCTCCTTGCGCCACTTGTAGACGGTAGCCACTGAGATGCCTTCCTGTTCCGCCACCTCGTGCGGGGTCAGGTTGTGGGGTGGCAGCAGCTTGGCCACCACGGCTTGTCGGCGTTCCTCGGAGTAGCGAGGCATGAGCGTCTCCTTTTGCCCCCTGATCGGTTTATAAGAACAGGGTACCAGAGGGCACGACACTCATCCTGACACTGGGGGGGACTCCGCCTTGCAGACCGATGCGCTTCACAAGGCGGGGTGCGAGCGAATCTTCGATGACACCGTCTCTGGGGCCAAGGCGGAACGCCCCGGCCTGACGGCTGCCCTGGAGTTCCTACGCGACGGGGATGTGCTGGTCGTGTGGCGACTGGATCGACTGGGGCGCTCGCTGCCGCATCTGATCGAGGTGGTCAGCACCTTGGAGATGCGTGGTGTCGGGTTCCGGTCGTTGACCGAAGCCATCGATACCACCACGCCCGGTGGGCGGTTGATCTTCCACGTGTTCGGCGCCCTGGGGCAGTTCGAGCGCGACCTGATTCGGGATCGCACCAAGGCGGGACTGGTCGCTGCCGCCGCTCGTGGCCGTAAAGGAGGCCGCAAACCCGTCGTCACCGACGACAAATTGAAGCGGGCAATGGAGCACCTGGCCAATGGGCTGAATGTCCGCGAGGCCGCTGCACGGATCAAGGTCAGCAAGACGGCCCTCTACGCCGCCTTGAAGGCTAGCCAGTCCGATGCCCCAACATAGTGCTACTGACTCCTGATTGTAGTGGTCAAGTGTTTTTGGCCACTGAGTTTTGAGCATTCCAGTAGTTCTTTTCTGCCACATTCGGCGGCAGCCCACCGTTATGCTTGTGCGGCCTGAGGCTGCTGTAATAACCGATCATATAATCAGTGACAGATTGCTTCGCCGACGCAACATTGGGGTAGCCAATCTCTGGCATCCATTCCGTTTTCAGACTCCTGAAGAAGCGCTCTGTCGGGGCATTGTCCCAGCAATTCCCACGGCGACTGAGACTCTGCGTCATCCGGTAGCGCCAGAGCGTCTGTCGGAATACCAGGCTGGTGTACTGGCAACCCTGATCCGAATGAAACAGGATGTTCGGTGGCTCTCCACGCGATTCGTAGGCCATGGTCAGTGCCTTCTTCACCAGCTCCGTATTCGGCGACAAGGACAATGCCCAGCCCACGGGCTTACGGGCATACAAGTCGATGACCACCGCCAGATAAGCCCAGCGTATCCCTGTCCAAATATAGGTAATGTCGCCGGTCCATACCTGATTGGGCTCCTTTACATCGAACTCCCGATCGAGAGCATTCGGGATATCCAGGTGCGGCTGATCAGCCTTCTTGTAGGCGTGACTTGGCGGCTGTGAGCTCACCAGCCCCAACTGCTTCATCCGCCTGCTGGCCCGATAACGACTCAACGGTGTTCCAGCCTGCGTAACCATGTTGGCGATGCTGCGAGCGCCGGCAGAGCCGTTACTGACGGTATGCGCCTTGACAACCTGATCCAGCAGCTTCTGCTCAGTCTCACAAGGCCTTCTATCCCGGCCACGCCAGGCCCGGTAGCTACTGCGATGCACCCCAAACACCTGACACAAGTGCTGCACCGCATAGCTCTCTTCAAGTCGCTCGATTATCGAGAATTGCTCAGGGAGTCCGACATCAAGAGAGCGGTAGCCTTTTTTAATATTGCCTTCTCTTCCTCCACCCGCCGCAGCTTGCGCTTCAGTTCCTGGATTTCACGCTGTTCCGGCGTCAGAGCCTCACCTTTCAGCGGCGCCTTGCCTGCCCGCTCAGCCCGAAGCCTGCGAACCCAATACTCCATGGTGGATTTACCAACTCCCATGGCCTCGCACGCCGCCTTCAGCGTGTAACCCTGATCGACCACGAGTTGGGCCGCTTCCAAGCGAAATTCCGGGCTGAACGTTCTCTTCTTCGTCATCATCTGCACCTGACTGTCTCTGTGAGTGATCATACACTCAAAATCAGGTGGCCAGATTCACTATGCCACTACAGGTGCGCACATTGATACCCATCACCTGACAGGCTTTGGCCAGCCGAGCACCGTCACGCTGGGCGTCTTGCACCAGAGTCACGATGCGTTGGCGATCCGGGAGGCTGGTCAGTCGTCCTCGTCGTTGGTCGTGCCCCAGATCGCCTCGGCTTTTTTTGACAGGGCCAACAGCGCCGCCGTCTCGGCCAGGGCCTTGTCCTTGCGGTGCAACTCGCGCTCCAGCTTACGGAGCCGCTTCTGCTCCTCCTTGCGGGCCTGGCGTTGCTGCTTGGCCTGCGCTGCCGCATCGTCGTTGGCGTTCATGCAGGCATCCCGCCAGGCCTCCACCTGCTCGGGGTAGAGCCCGCGCTCGCGGCAGTAGGCGCTGACTTCAGCCTCGTTCATCGGAGCTGTCTCCAGGACGACCTGGAACTTCTCCTGGCTGGTCCACTGATCTGGCTGGGTAGAACGTGATGGCAAAACCTGTCCTCGTGCTCTGGCCTGTTTCCGCCAATTGTAGAGGGTTGTCGCGGTGATGCCTTCCTGTTCGGCTAATTCCGGGATGGTCATGTTCATGGGCGGCGCCATCTTCTTGAGGATGGCTTCCTTACGCTCTGCGGGGTAACGCACGTTGATCACCTCTCAATCCGTTTGGGTGACAACTACGTTGACGCATAGGGTGCAGGACGCACCGCTGCCGGCCAGGCACGAGGTGGCCTTTGATATCGGCACCGGTACGGGGTTATTGGCGATCATCCTGGCGAAGCGCGGGGTGGGGCAGGTCGTTGCCACGGACTCCAACCCGCGGGCGCTGGCCTGCGCGGCCGATAACCTTGAGCGTTCAGCACTTTCGGAAATACAGCTGCAGGAGGTCGACCTGTTTCCGACGGGGCAGCCGCTGGCCGACCTTATCGTGTGCAACCCGCCCTGGCTGCCGGCGAAGCCCAGCTCGGCGCTGGAGCTCGCCGTGTATGACCCCAAAAGCCGGATGCTGCGCGGCTTCTTGCAGGGCGTCCGTGCGCATCTGGCACCGCAGGGGGAGGTGTGGCTGATCCTGTCCGATCTGGCCGAGCACCTGCAGCTGCGTACCCGAGAACAGCTGCTGGCGTGGTTTGCCGAGGCAAAACTGGACGTGAAATACCGGCTCGACACCCAGCCCAAGCACGGCCGCAGCCAGGACAGCACGGACCCGCTCCACGCCGCACGCAGCGCGGAAGTTACCTCGCTGTGGTGTTTAACGCCGGCATAGGCCTGGTTACCGGCGGTATGTACGCTTATTGCTGTCTCGCCCCGTTTACTTGGAGATATCATGAAAAAAACCGTTCTGGTTCTTTCCCTGGCAGCGTTTGCGCCGCTGGCACTTGCCGCAGAGACTTTCTGCGATTCCGGTCATCCGCACCCCATCGACGTGCAATTTGAGCGGGACATGGACGCGAGCGGTGGCGTTACGCTGGATATGCGCAACGCCCAGGGCCGGGCGTACAAGGGCTGGGATACGGAGCTGAACATGGCGTATCAGGAGCTGATGGAGAGCCTTGCGGCGGATGAGCAGGCCGCGCTGAAGAAAGCCCAGCTGGCGTGGCTTAAATTTCGTGAGGCGGAGACCGAGTTCTGGTGGTCGGAAAGCATATCCGGCGGCGGCACGTTGCAGCCCGTTATCGTTGCCAGCCATGCCATCGAGCTGCTTAAAGAGCGTGTCTGCCAGCTCAAGCAGTACAAGCAGGCAGCCGATCACGGCTTATCCTGATGACTGGGTGACCAAAAGCTTGGACACCGCCGCCATCAGGCTGGGAAGCCGCTTTGTCTGCTGGGCTGGCGGGGAGTGTCAGATAGACTGTTAACGCCTTTGTTCAACACGGAGCTACGCTCAGCTTCCCCGATAAAGTCGGCACGATAAGTTTAGCGGCATGCTTCAACGGCCTACCATAAACGCAGCGGGCTCCCCGTGGGGAGCCCGCCAAGCGCTTAGCTGGAGACATTAATCGCGCTCAATCTGGGTGACTTCGGAAGAGCCCTGACGCACGCTGATTTCCAGCTCACGTCCATCTTTATCGCGGCCTTCCACATCGATGATACCGGTCTTGTCGATATCGAGATCTTCAAACTCTACCATGCCTTCCTGGCTTGCCACGTCGAGCGCCTGGCGGATATCGTCTTCGCTCATACCCCAGGCACTGGTGATCAGGCGCTCACGTTGCTCTTGTAGTGTTTCACCGTTATCGAGGGAAAATTCCACGTCGGCGTACCACTCATCGTCGAGCCAACCTTCCACTTCTACGCGGCCACGGTTTTCAATGCTGACTTCTTCGTAGTGGCTGAAGCCGTATTCATTGGCGTGGGTCAATACGTCATCGATGCGATCCATCGGCAGTGAGTCGGCCTGGGCGCTACCCGCAGCAGCGGCAAGCAGCAGGGCAGAGGTCGGGATCAGCAGCATTTTTTTCATGGTGTTCATGGCAAATTCCTTCCTTACGCATTTGTACACGAGTGTCTGTACGAGAATGGATTAATCGCATTCAGCGGATGCGATGGGGAATTTATACCACTGCGATACTTTCCTTAAGCTGAAGAAGCTGTTCATCTAGCATTCATGTTGTTTTTGGCATGCTGGCATTATGCGTAAACTCTTCCGCCGTCTTATACAGCCGCTGGGCAGCTTCCAGCGAAGCGCTCGCCGCAATGTCACTGGTTTAGCGCTGGTGCTACTGCTGGTGGGCAGCGCTGCGGGTGACCAGCACTGGAAGTCGTTACACGGCGAAGTACGCCGTGGTGAAGTGGTGTCCCTCGACTCCATTCTGGATTGGCTGGAAGCCCACTATATAGGTGAAGTGCTGGAGGTTGAGGTGGAGCGTGAAGAGGGAGAGGTCGAATACGAAATCAAGCTGCTGGGCCCGCAAGGGCAAGTCGTCGAGTTCGAGTTTGACGGCCATAACGGCCAGCTGATGTCCATCGAAGGGGTGCGTATCAACGATATGCGCCGTTAGCCTATTGCTCCCATTTGCCATATAAAAGGAAGGGTAGTTAGCCGATGAAGTGTTTGTTGGTAGAGGATGACCAGGCGCTCACCCGTGAGCTCAGCCAGGCGCTACGCGACGGAGACTGGTTGGTAGAGCATGCGGCGACGGGCCAGGACGCTGATTTTCTAGTGCGCACGGAAGCCTACGACACGCTGATTCTGGATATTGGACTGCCCGATGGCGATGGCACTCGCTGGCTTTCCGCATGGCGGGAGGATGGCATCGACCTGCCGGTGCTGATCCTTACCGCCCGAGAGCGCTGGGCCGATAAAGCCGCAGGATTTACCGCCGGTGCCGATGATTACGTCACCAAACCGTTCGAATCGGCGGAAGTGCTCTTCCGCCTGCGCGCCCTGGTGCGCCGCAGTCATGGCCACGCCCACCCGGTGCTGAAAGTGGGCGAGCTGAGTCTGGATACGCACACTCAGCACGTTTCGCTTGCCGGTCGCCCGGTGGGGTTAACCGCCCAGGAGACCCGTCTGCTGGGTTATTTGATGCACGCCGCGCCGCGGATCGTCAGCCGTACCGAGCTGTCAGAGCACGTTTACGACCGCGACCACGAACCGGACTCCAACGTGATTGATGTTCAGGTCAGCCGGCTGCGCCGAAAACTGGGTAGCTGGCGCATTGCTACCCTGCGTGGTCAGGGCTATCGGCTATTGGCTGAAGAGCCGGCTGGCGAATGAGCCAGCATACCACCGCCTGGAAAGACCGCTGGGCCAAGCGTTCCATCAGCGTGCGGCTACTGCTGGCCGCTCTGGCGATGGTCGGGCTGGCGCTGCCCATCGCGGGTACGCTGCTGTCTCATCATTATCGTACCTCGGCCACGCAGGCCTTTGACGAGCGCCTGGGGGCCACCCTGAACGTCATCATCGCGGGCGTTACCTATGACCGCCTTGAACAGCAGCTTGTACACGACCGGGCGCTAGGCGACCCGCGTTTTGAAAATGCCTATTCCGGCTGGTACTGGCAAATTACCGATGGCGCGGAAAACACCCTGACTTCGCGCTCGCTGTGGGATCAGCGCCTGCCGGTCATCGCCAATGACGCGATTAGCGCCCGCTCGATATCTGGCCCCCGAGACCAGTCGCTGCGGGTGGTAGAGCGCGATATTTACCTGGCGCCGTTAGCCGCGCCGCTGCATATTAGTGTGGCCGCGCAGGACGATTCATTAGCTCGGGATATTGGCGAATTTCAGCGCCTGCTGTGGGGTGGCCTGGCCGGCCTGGGCGTGCTGCTGTTGGGCGTATTGGCGCTGCAGGTGCGCTGGGGGCTGGCACCGCTGCGCCGCATGCACGCCAATCTAAAGGATGTAGAGCAGGGGAATGCGGAGCAGCTGGATACCCGCCTGCCTGATGAGCTGGCGACCCTGGCAGCCTCGATGAACGCGGTGCTGGCCCGCGATCAGCGCCTGATCGAACGCGGCCGCCACACCGCTGGCAACCTTGCCCATGCGCTGAAAACCCCGCTGAGTGTGATGCGCTTACAGCTACGCCAACTGCCGGAAGAGAACCGCGCCGCCTGGGAAGTGGAGCTGGCGCGCGTGGATAGCGCGGTACGCCACCACCTGGCGCGGGCATCGGCAGCGGGCGAGGGTGTACGCTTTGCGCCCATTGATTTGCACGCTACCCTGGCGCCGCTGCTCCATGGGCTGGCCAGGCTTGCCCAGCGGCGCGGCATTGCGCTGCGCCCCACCTGGGCGGGTGGCATCAAGGTGCATATGGATGCGCAGGATATCCAGGAGTTGGTAGGCAACTTGCTGGACAATGCGCTGCGCTGGGCACACGGCGCTGTGCAGCTACAGGTAACAGGAGACGAGCAGCAGTTAACTTTAACCGTTAGCGATGACGGCCCCGGCATGTCCGAAGCGGAGTGTCAGCAGGCGGTACAGCGCGGTAAACGACTGGACGAACAACGCCCGGGGAGTGGCCTGGGGCTGGCGATTGTGACTGACCTGGTGGCTCTTTACAGCGGCCGTATGCAGCTCAGCCGCGCCAGCGCTGGCGGGTTAAAAGTGGTGGTGGAACTGCCCGTCGTCGCGGGTAAATAACGCAGACCACACCGGATGAAGCTTACAGCCGCCCGCCCTGATGGAAAAGCGCCTCTGCGGAGGCGCTTTTTTGTGTTGCTACGAAAAAAGCATGAGAAATGTGGCAGGAATGTGGAAGGGTGGGTGCGGAAATGCTAATTTCGCTTTAGAAGATTTTGATACTCGCAGGATGCCGCACGTGTGGAACCGGATGAAGAAGCGTATCCAGTAACAGTAGGTCTTCTCGATGCGCGGGCTATAGCGTTTTATGCGCAGGTGGCCTTCACTCGAACCATCAGCTTCGGCGGCCTGCTGTGCATATTCATGTGGCGCTCCTCTTTAGATGGCTATGCATACAGTGTTATTGGTTCGGGAAAAACGTGCAAGCGCGCGAGTTCTGCTTAGGCTGCCGAGCTATTCTTAATATTTTATAATATCAATGAGTTAGGAAAAGAAAGGTACGCGGGATAATTTTGTTAAACGCGCCGGCACGTTCATTCAATATCAGAGCGTTCCGTCTAATAGCTGTTATGCACAGGGAGGCTATGGTGCAGGTTTGTGAAACGGAGAGATTGGTTTTACGTCGGTTATCCCTCGACGATGTTCCCGCATTGACTGAAATTCTCAGCGATCCTGAGGTGATGAAGCACTCGGTTAATGGCGTTTGTGATGAGGCCGCTACGGAGTCTGTCAACATAGTTGCCATACCTGAATTCAAACAATAAGCGCAGCACCTGCGGTATTCCCGGCTTATTCACCGGAACGCTGACTGGGCATCCTGAAGCCCCGGGGAGCCGGTAGCTCGTCGCCGAACGCCGATTTCGAGACGGCACCGTCTTCCGGTGACGCTCTGTCCGGCTGCTATCGCCGTTATTCAGCCCCTTCCCTGCCTTGTCGTCGGTCATCCGGGCAGCCGGAACCGCCGGTCATCGACAGGACCGGCGTCTCACTGTCTTGCTTATGCGACCGCTGAGGCGTCAGCGCAACGCTGTCAGTTTTGGTAGCCCTTTCAGCAGAGTCGGCCACCATTTATCGGCTGCGGCGCCGAGGTGGACCGTGATACGTCGGGCGTGGAGGATCAGGGTGGCGGCCACCTTGAGGACCTGCTCACGCATTCGGATCAGGCTCCAGCCCTGTCGGGTTTGCCGTTCCAGCACGCAACGCAGACCATGCAGCACCTGATAGGCGTAAAGGCTCAGCAGAAGACTCGCCTCGTTGCGATCCATCACGTTCTGCTCGGTGGAGGCGCCGCGATCGGTCGACGAGAGGTGAACATCCAGCGCCGACTTGACCTCGCCCATGTGCGCCTCGGCGCTGCCGCGCTTGCGGTACAGTGATAACACCTTTTCCGGCGGCCAGTGGTACCGACTCAGGTTGGTCACCAGGAAGAAGGCGTGGAGCAACAGGTCGTCGGGGCGCTCCTGAACCACCAGCACGACGCGCCGTGGCTCGGGCCAGCTGTCGGCCCGGTATTCAAGGTCATGGCACCATTCCCGGGGCTGGTCCGGGGGTCGGCCGGGCGGCCGCTTGAGATACGGCGCCGCCAGCGTCTGAAGGGTGTTGTTGCTGCGCAGCCGGCCCAGGTACCCGATATCACGCTCTTCCATGGCCAGCAGCGTATCGTTGCCGGTAAACCCGGCATCGATACGCACTGTCACTGTCGCACCGGTGCCTTCATTGAGGCGCCGTACCAGGTGAGGGATCCAGGTATCGGCGTTCTCGGCAGGGCCCGCGTTACCCTCGCGCAGCAGGCCGCCGACCATGTCACCGGTTTCGGCCAGCGAGGCCACCAGCGGCGAATAAATGCGTGTGCCGTACAGCCCGTGAAAGGCCGACCCACCCTGACGACCATGGACCTCGATCGGCAGGCCGTCGATGTCCAGCGTCAGGTTATCGGGCTGCTCGCCGTGGTTCAGCGATGCCAGGCGCCAGATCGCCAGGCGCAACAGGCCTTCATGCACGGTATCGATGTTATCGGGCCCTCCGAGGCAGGCCAGCAGCCGCGACAGCGTCGCCTGCGACGGACGGTCCTGTGCCAGAGGCGTCATCCCGCGTGCATCGCTGCACGCCAGCTGCCAGAGCGGATCGTGACGCAGCGTGTCGGTATCGTCCAGGTCGATCCACCCCATGGCGCGCTGCAACACGACGGTTCGCAGCTGGCTGGCCAGGGAATGACGAATACGCAGTGGATCACGCCGGTCGACCAGGCTCTCTTCCAGCGCCTGGATGACACCGCTGTTGTCGAGGGCTTCACGCAGCAGCAGGGCACCGCTGTCGCTGGTGGTGCGGTGGCCGCTTAGCTCGGCCCGAACAGAACCATTGCAGGAAGGCGTCCACGACGATAATCTTTCACCCATGGCGAGAGGTCCTCTTGAATCAAGTTCTGGCTGGAACATCCTGATTCTACAAGAGAAACCCCTCGCCATCTTTATTTTCAAGCCAGCCTCATGAATAAGCCGGGGTATTCAGTGCTCCAGAGTACTCCCCCAGGAACACCTGTGCCGGTGTTCGATAGCCGAGTCGTTTTCGGGGGCGGTCATTGAGCTTTCTCACCACCCTGCGTAGCTCGGCATCGGTGACTTGGCGGAAGCTAGTTCCCTTGGGAAAATACTGCCGAATCAAGCCATTGGTGTTTTCATTGGTGCCACGTTGCCCTGAGCAATAGGCGTCGCAAAAGTAGGTTCTCGCTGCTACGGCGCTCGCCACGGCCTGGTGCTCCGAAAACTCCGAGCCATTATCCAGCGTGATCGTTTTCACCGCACCTCGACGAGGCTTCAGCAGGCGGATCATGGCCGCTTTCGTCAACGCCGCTGTAATGGTGGGTAGCCGTGCCGCCAATAGATAGCCGCTGCGTCGCTCAACCAGCGTGACGATGCCTGATTGCTTATGTCCCTGAAGCACCGTGTCACCCTCCCAGTGTCCGATGTAGCGCCGACTCTTAACCTCGGCTGGGCGATGTTCGATACCTACGCGACCAGGTATCTTGCCAAGCCCTGCGCTTTTGGCGTGAACACGGTGCTTGCTGCGCCTCTTGGGCTGCCGGAGATGCTGCCAAAGCGTGCCGCCGCGGGCCTTGTCCTCCCAGACCAGGGAATAAATCCACTGATGACTGACGCCGATACCGGCCAACGGTGCCATGAATCCACTGATCTGCTCTGGGCTCCATTCTTCACGAAGTCGGTCGGCCACCGCTGCGATCAAGCTGGGCAAGCGCTTCGTCCACTTGCGGGCGGTACGGCGTCGGTGATCGCTGCAAGCCTGAGCCTGTTCAGGATCATAGCCGCTGGCCGTCGCGTTGCGGCGCAGCTCACGGCTAATCGTGCTGTTGTGGAGCCCCAGTTCCCTGGCGATCTGTCGCTGGCTCCTGCCCAAGTCATGGCGGGCGTAAATCTGGTATCGTTGTGTCTGGGTCAGCTGTTGGTATCCCATGCTCTGCTTCACTTTGGTCGGTAAAGCAGGGAGGGTACCGGCACTGGCCCTCCTGCCTCTACCTTGTGGTCCAAAGTGCTGCAGTTATTCTATGAATTCAGGATACTGAAGCTAACACGCTGTACCGCCGGCTGTTTTTAAGCCCGATGAACCAGCTGCTACTGCTGAATTACTATCAACGAGTGGGGCAAGCGTGGCCCTCTCGAATCAACGTGGAAACCTGCTTTTTCTATTACGCCAAGCGTGTAGCACCGGCGAGGCCACCCAAAAGCTTGGGCTGGTTTATCGCCGCCGCTCACACCTCGACATCGCTGGATATGATGCCCCTATTGACGAGCTACGCCGGCAGTACGAGTGCTGCGCCGTCGCTACGACCGTCGACCTGGCATCGGCTGACTACCGGGCAAACGATCACGCTGGCGAGCCATCAGGATGACACCGATGCTACCGGCCTGACCTATGCACCGGTTCCGCCAAGGGCTTCCGAGCTGCCTGACCAAATGCAGCAGCTACGAAAGCTCCAGAGTGGTTTCACAACGTCTACGGGCCAAACGGGACGCGAGGCCAGCCTACAGCATATCGAGCGTTTTTTAACAGAATCGGATAAAAACAGCCCGCTGCTGAAGCTGCTGGCCGGCTGGGCAAAATCACTGATGCAGCACGGCGGCCGCGTCAAGTCCAGGTTGGCAGTCAGTTCGGTCGCAACGTACCTATCCAACATTGCACGTCCGCTGCTGGCTCATGGCTATGAGATTGACGACGTTCAAGCACTGGATGCCGGCGAGTGGCAGGCGCTCTATGAGCGTGTGATTAGCGACGCCAAAAATCCCGGCAGCCGTGCGCGCGTGCAAAATCGGTTACGGCAGTTTCATGACTATGTGATCGACACCCAGGCCGCGCCGGATGTTGAGCTGGAAGTGGGCAAGGGCACGGCGTCATTGGCGGATACCAATATCATTACCCCGGCGGAGTATCGGCGCGCCCTGGCGATTATTGAGAGCTCCCGGCAGCCCAAGCGCTTTCGTACCATGCAGTCGCTGGCGCTGATGCTGGGGTATCGGATGGGCCTACGGCGCAGCGAATGCGCGTCGCTGCTGGTACGCGACGTAGCCTACGTGTTGGATCATGACGAGGTGCCGGGCGAGCTGCTGATTCGTGCCAACCAGTTCCACAAGGGCAAAACGTACTCGGCCAAACGGCGGCTACCGCTATGGCTTTTAATGCCGGACGAAAAGCGCCAGCTAATCGACTGGTGCCAGCGTCGTCGCGGTGAAAGCACCACCCAGGCGGCTGAAAAACACCTGCTATTTTGCCGCAGCGGTGGCGGCACCTTGCCCCTGGGTGACAAGGAGATTTTCAGGCCCATTCAGACGGCGCTCAAAACGGTAAGCGGCGATGCAACGCTGCGCTACCATCACCTGCGTCATAGCTTTGTCACCTTCACGCTGCTGCGGCTGCTGGAGCGAACGCCCGGTGAGCTGTTACCAGATGCCTGGCAGCACGATGATGAAGGCCACATCGCCATGCCCAACCTGGACGCTGATATATCCGCGCAGGCAGGTCTTGTGCCGCACACCAGCCCTTCACGCAAGCGGCTCTGGCAGCTGGCACTCTGGGCCGGGCATGCCAGCCCCGATGAAACCCTGGACACGTATTCCCACCTGGTAGACTGGACGCTGGGCCATACCCTGCGCCAGCGCATTGATCCGCTGGTGACGATAGATATGCAAATGGAGCTGCTGAACGCGAGCTCCAAAACATCGCTGAGCAGCTGGCGCAGCCGACATAAGCTCCGTCGGGAAACCCATGCCAGCGACTTGCTGGAACCGACCCAAGGTGATTGGAAGCACTACTGCGCGGCGATGCCGCAGGAAGATGCCTGGCAGCTATACCGGCCACCGGCCGACAACCCCCTGGATACGCTGACGGATGCCGCCTTCGAGTGGCCAGAGGCCATCACAATTTACCAGGGCCTGCGGCTTATCGAGCAGCAGGAATACCGAGGCATCGACCCGAATACTGCGATCGAGCAAACGGCCAGGCGGTTTGTCGTGGCGCCCGACCAGCTGGCGGCATGGGTGGATAACGGCGAGCGGCTGATGCAGCAAAAGACGCGCCGGGATAAACAGCGCTTCAGTCGCCGAGAGCAGCAGGATCGACGCGACGAGTTGGCGGCAGCGCAGTATCTCTACATGCCCGAGCTGTACCGCTGCATGGCACCACCGATCAAGCCCCGTGTGCTCAAAGAAGCGGGACAATTCTTTCATCAATTGCTGGATTGGCATCATGATAAGCCCGATGAAGCCAAAGAAAGCCTGGCAATATTTCGCCGGCACATGCAGCGAAGCACCGGCCATATCACGCTGCCGGATGCCCATGCCATCCGCTGCATTCGCCGTATGCTCAGGCCGTTACGCTGCATGATCCATACGTGGCTGGTGGTAGAGGTGGAAGAAGCAGCCAAGAAAAAAGCGGTAAAAAGCTATTGGGCGCAGGAAACAGACATTCCGCAGCGTCGCATAGAGCTGGTGCCAGCGGCATCTAAATCGGGTAAAACGCGGCACTGGTACGGCAATGCTGACCTGAAAATTACCCGCGAAGCCAGCTACTCCAGCACTCAGCAGCCGCTATGGGAGGCAGTGCGTTTTTCCGCTTTTATGGCCCTGCTGGTCCTGGGATTAACCAGCAGCGACGAGGTACATGGCGCTGAGGCCGAGACATAAAAAGTATCCCCAGCCTACAATATCTGCGGGCTGGGGATAGGTCTTGCCGTAAATCGAAGTAGTATCAGCGTGGCAGAGGGTCGCTGACTACGTGATACGCCGTGAGAAAGCACAGCTGGATGCTGATGAACTTGGCCCATTTAGCCGTGGCTTGAATACGCTGTCCCATCTGCGGTACGCCGTGCGCGTTAACGTGGCGATCGGTAAGGTAAAAGTGGCAGCCGCCCTTGGCGCCGATCACATACAGCGCCCAGACTCGGTGCTCCATCAGCCACTCGGGACCCTCGACCCCAGCCACGTACACCTCATGCTCAAACACGCGGCCAGCCTTCGCTGCTTGTTGCGTTTGCGTTAATGCCATGACTGATCCTCCCAGGCCCACAGGGTGCGTTCCAGCTCGGCCAGCAGATGCGGAATAGCCTGGCGGTTGGCTTCAAGGCCCAGCTGCTTGAGCGTGAAGCTTGTCCATGTCACCAGCGCATCCAAATTGCTTTTTTCATCGCCGTTGCCCAACCACATTACCAGTCCGCTGCCGCTGGCGATGCTGGTGGCAGCTGCCAGAGACTCAGCCAGGCGCCGCTCCACACGGCGCTGAATTTTTGTATTTTGTTCAGCCCGGAGCGACCTTTCGATATCTTCGCGGGCTTTTTTGATAGCATCCAAGGTATACATCATCGTCTCCTTACGCCTGTTTTTGTTCCAGCATGCGCTCAAAGGCTGAGCCGTCCTGACGCGTCAGGTTGGGCACAAAACGCGAATACACGCGGAAGAGCATCTCGGTGGTGGTATGGCCCATTTGCCGAGCAATCCATTCCGGACTTTCACCGGCTGCCAGCCACAGCGTTGCGGCGGTGTGGCGCGTCTGATATGGGCGGCGAGGGCGCAGCTCCAACTCTTCCAGCAGCGGGTACCACACCCGCTTGGTCACATTGCGATGCGACAGCGCCGTACCCTTCCTGGTGGTAAACACCAAGCCGGTTTTGCCGGTTACCTCGTACTGCGCCTTGAGGGCGTCAAACACCGGCTGCGACATATCGATAGAGCGAAACGAGCCGTCGGTTTTGGTGGGGACGAACTCACCCGCGACCAGCGCCTGATGCACCAGAATTTGGCGCCGTGCAAAGTCCACGTGCTCCCAGGTCAGGCCGTCGATCTCACCGGTACGCATACCGGTAAAAAAGCGCACGGCGTAATACTCGTGAAAGTCCGGGCGCACCCGCTGGAGGATGCGCTGCACCTCCTCCAGCGTGAAGGGCTCCACGTCGGTGCGCGGCACGTTGAGCGATTTAATCCCGCGAAACGATGAGCTAAACTCGTAGCGGTCGGCGGCTTCATTCAGCATCATGCGCAAAGGCGTCATGATGTGGTTGATACGGCTAGCAGAGAGTGTCTTGCCGTTCCGGGAGCGAACTTTAGCGAGGGACGCTCGGAACTCAAGAATCTCTGCGCGGGTGATGCTGCCGACCTCTTTATCCCCCAAGGCAGGCACAATGTGCTGATCCAAGCACCCCCGCACCGTCACGATTTGCGTCTCACGCCATTCGATCTCCTTCTCGGCAAACCACGTCTCGGCGAACTCGCGCAGCAGCGGCGTCGCGTGATAGCCGCCTACGCTGGTCAGCGCGCGTTTGCTGAGCTTTTTGGCACGCGGGCTATCAGGGAAGTAGCGGCCGTAATCGAACGTGCCTAGCGTAATTTCCGCCTCGATCTTCTGCAGAATCCGCTCAAGCTTTTTACGGTTCGCCGCCGTATCCGGTAGCGCCGTCTGCTCGCGGCAGCGCTTGCCCAAGTAGTTAAAATCGAAAAACAGCTTCTGCGTCTCTTTGCGTACGGCAATCCTACCCATGACAAGTACCTCCACCCGCCATTGGCACACCCAGGCTTTCTTCCTTGGAATACAGCTGCATATCGCGCTCGATGGGCTCCCACAGGTACAGAATCTTGCGGCCGCCAAACGGACGGATGTAATGGATGCCTTCGATCAGCACATTGTCTTTCAGGCGCTCGCGAATGGTGCGGATGTCGTACTTGATCCGCTCGGCGAGCTCGCTGGTGGTCAGATAATGAACAGACATAGCCTGCCTCCTTGTGGTAGGCTCCAGAAGAACAATAAGGCTTCATATAAGGCCAAATGCCCTTCTGGAGACCAATATAGCCCATAAAAGATCTTTTGCAACCCTTTTTGTTCTTCTGTAGATCAAAAAGGGCTAGGAGGCGTGATGATTAAGTGTCACCTGTCCCGCATCATGGGGGAGAGAAAGTTGAAAATTGTCGATGTTGCACGTGATACCGGCATCAACCGAGGCACCGTGACGCGGCTGTATCACGAAACGGCCAGCCGCGTGGAGCTGGAGGTGGTGGCGGAGCTATGCCGCTATTTTGACTGCCAGGTGGGGGAGCTTTTTGAGTATGTGCCACTATCCAAGCGCTCTGAGTAGAAATACATATATACGATTCAGGCCACGCTGCTTTAAAACACTGTTTTGGAATCGAAAATGCTAACTACCGCTATCCTTGAGAGCTTGGGCTTTATCACCCGTAAAGGCGGCGTACACTCTTCACGCACCATCATGCTGGACGAGCTTTTGACCTTGTTTGAGCACGTGCCCGCTGATGCGGCCCCCACTGACTATCGCATCGCAATATGCGAATATAACTGTTTGGGTAAACGCTCAGGGCGTACTCGCCAATTAACGGCGCGACACTTGGCTGAACTATATGGTTTGGATCCCGACAACCCGGTAAGCGCAGGGCTGCGCTATTTTTGGTCTCGCGATGAGGCGGCACGTCCGATGCTTGCTTTGCTAGCCTCAATGGCACGCGATAGTTTGTTACGCGACACTGTCTCGATCATTCTCGCCAATCCCTGCGGAACATCCATAGCCAGGGTATGGCTAGAGGAGCAGATTGAGACGCTCTGGCCCAACCGGTTTAGCCCGGCTACGCGGAAATCATCAGCGCAAAACATCAATAGCAGCCTAACGAAGTCAGGGCACCTCCAGGGGCGAAGCAAAAAAATACGCCGGCAGCCTCCTGTGACGCCAGGTGCCGTCGCATATGCCCTGTATCTCTCTTGGCTGCAGGGTGACAGAGGAGAGCTTTTGCTACGCAGTCTGTATTGCCGGCTTCTGGAAGCGGGTGATGAGCGTGTGTTGGAATTGGCAGCACAAGCCTCAGCAAAAGGTTGGATCGTAATGCGCCACATTGACAACGTCATCGACGTTGCTTTTCCAGCGCAAAATAGCGTGGTTGAACGTGCGCTGACATACGGCGACGCCACGCCGGCTTTTCAGCAGGACAGCAGCCATGAGTAAAATCAATCGATTGGTGGGCTCCTATAGTCGTTTTGTCGGCTTGCCCTGGCGTGACGATGCTGCCGCTGCTCAGCGCGTGGTCTTTTGTATCTATCCAGAAACCGAGGAGTTGCGCGTTCGCGCCCATCTGGGGGAATTCGAACTAGCGACGCGGCAGGAAGGTCATGAGTGGGTTACCTTCGACCTTACCGACACCTTTGCCCAGTGGATGGGCGAGCAGGAGTATGCTGAGGCCTTCTTTGCTATGCCTAGCCAACTCAAGATGATTGATCATCATTATCTGGAGTGGCTGGAAGAGCGCTTTATTAACACCGTCAGGGAAAAAAATGCAGGCAGCAACCATGTGATAGCCCTGTATGGTGTGGGTAGCCTCTTTGGTTTTCTCAAGGTCAAGGCCGTAGTCGATAGCTTCGCTCACCATGTTAGCGGCCGCTTGGTGGTCATGTTTCCAGGCAGTTTTGAGAACAATAACTACCGACTGTTGGACGGCTACGACGGCTGGAACTATTTGGCTACGCCCATCACCGCTGATGGCGTGCGCTAAGCCAGCGCCACGAACAAATTTTTAACTTCGCTTTCCCAGGGGAACGGACGCATGCGCAACCGTGATATCTACGCCAAAGATCCATCTCAGCAGAGCCTGGTCAACGAGGGCGTTGCTTATGTTAACGATGACCGAAGTGAACTTGCCCAGGCAGCGCTGCGCTATGAGCTGGAGACCTTCGTCTGCGATGGCCAGTACGCCAGGGGCATGCAGGATATCCTCGATACTTACCTAAGTAACTTGAGTAGTGGTGCCACCCAGCAGCCGGGCGTATGGATCAGTGGTTTCTTCGGGTCGGGCAAGTCGCACATGGCCAAGATGCTGCGCAATCTTTGGGAAGACGTCACCCTTGATGACGGTGCCGCCGCACGCGGCCTCGTTCATTTGCCTCCAGAAATTCAGGATCTCTTCAAAGAGCTCTCCACTCAGGGGAAGCGTCACGGGGGGCTATTTTCCGCATCGGGTACCCTTGGTACCAGCGCGCGGGATACCAGCGCGCGTATGGCACTTCTCTCGATACTCTTTCGTGCGGCCGGGTTGCCTGCTAAGTATCCTGCCGCTCGCTTTGTCATGTGGCTAAAAGAAGAGGGGATTTTTGAGCAAATCCAACAGGCTGTCGAAGCCGAGGGAAAGCCCTGGCAGAAAGAAGTCGAGATGTTTACGGTCTCCACCACACTGCATCATGCATTAGTGGACGCAAAGCCCGAGCTCTTTAGCAGCACTCAAGCTTGCGCCCCGACACTGATGAACCTCTACCCAAACGTGGATGACGTCAGCAGCGATGATATGGTGAGTGCCATTCGGCAGGCGCTGTGTCGTGATGGAAAAATGCCACTCACACTGGTAGTGCTAGACGAAGTTCAGCAGTATATCGGTACTGATGGTCAGCGCTCCATCGAAGTTCAAGAGGCAATTGAAGCTTGTGGCAAACAAATAGGCAATCGTTTGATGGTGATCGGCACTGGCCAAACCGCCATCACCGGCACCAGCAACCTGGCTCGCCTTCAAGGCCGTTTTACGCTCCGTGTTGAACTGTCGGATGCCGACGTTGATGCCGTTATCCGCCAGGTGCTGTTAGCCAAGAAGCCCGAGGCCAAAAGCCCCGTTACCGAGATGATGGAGAATAACTTAGGTGAGATCTCTCGTCACCTGTCAGAAACCTCCATCGCCCATCGTCAGCAAGACATTCAGTACTTCGCCCAGGACTATCCCATCCTGCCGGTACGCCGACGCTTCTGGGATGCCGCTCTGAGAGTGCTTGACCAGACCGGCACCGATAGTCAGATCCGGGGCCAGCTTAGCCTGATACATTCCGCCATCAAGACAAATCTGGATGAGCCGCTTGGTCACGTAATTGCTGCCGATTATCTTTATTTCAACTTGTCGGACAAACTACTGCAGTTCCGCATACTGCCGCGCAAGCTTCACGATGCCAGCCTGCAGTGGCACAAAGGCAGTGAAGAAGAGCAGCTGACGGCTCGTGCCTGCGCCATTGTTTTTATCATCAACAAGGTGGCCAGCACCAATACCGAGCTCGGTCTGTATCCAACGCTGGCCAACATCGCCGATCTGCTGGTCGATGACCTCAAGGCGGGCAGCAGCTCGCTGCGCAGTCGCTTGCCTGGCTTGCTCGACAAATGTGAATTCATCATCAAAGTGGGTGATGAGTACCGTATCCAGACCGAGGAAAGCGCCGCTTGGAACGATGCCTTTCTGTCTCACCAGAGCGGTCTGGGCAATGCCACGCATCAGATCGAGGCCGAGCGTGACGACTTGATCCGTCAGCACTTTGCCAAGCAAGTCGGCAATCTTAGCGTGCCTCATGGTGAGTCCAAAGTGCCGCGCCCGCTCCACCCGTATTTTGACGTAGAGCTGCCCCGTGATGCAGCCGAAAAGCTCTATGTATGGGTGCGCAACGGCTGGTCCGACGACATTAGCCAAGTGCGCGCTGACGCCCTTCAGGCAGGGGCGGAATCCCCTACGCTATTTGTGTTCATCCCCAAGCGCTCTGCTGATGAACTACGTAGCCGGCTAATTGAGTTCAAGGCCGCCAGCGCTACTTTGGAAACACGCGGCACTCCAGGTACTCCCGAAGGGGAAGAAGCTCGCTCCGCCATGCAGACCACCCGCGACGCCGCCCAACGGCGTATTCGCGAATTACTGGGAGAAGCCTTTAACGGTGCCCAAACGTTTCAGGGCGGCGGTAACGAAATCGTTGGCTCGACCCTGCGTGAGGCGATTCAAGAAGGGGCCGAGAACGCTCTGACTCGCCTGCATCCCAAGTTCCATCAGGCTGACCATGCCAGCTGGGACAAAGTCTACGCCAAGGCCAAGCAGGGTGCCCCCGATGCTCTCAAGGCCGTGGGCTACGAGGGCGAGCCCCAAGCCCATCCGGTGTGCAAGGCCATTCTTAGTTATCTGGGCAACGGCAAGAAAGGCAGCGAGATCCGCGACCACTTCGAGCACGGCGACTACGGCTGGCCCCAGGACGCCATCGATGGCGCCCTGCAGGTGCTGCTGATCGCCGGGCAGATCCGTGCCAGTGATGGTACCGCTCCTCAGCAGCTTGATCGCCGCGCCATCGGCAAAACCGAGTTTCGCGTGGAGGCCACCACCATCTCCGCTGGCGAGCGCATCAAGATCCGCAAGGTGATGCAGAAGCTCGGCGTGCACGCCAAGTCCGGCGAGGAGTCAGCCAAGGCACCCGAATTCGCTGACAGACTCCGATCCCTGGCCGAACAGGCCGGGGGTGAACCGCCGACACCGGAAGCCCCCCGTCTGGATGCTCTTGAAGCCATTCGCACTAGCAGTGGTAACGATCAGCTAAAGGCCATCGTCAGCAACCAGGCCGAACTGCTCGCCGCCATCGACGAGTGGCAGGCCACTGCCGAGAAGCTTCAGCAGCGTCGCCCTGAATGGGTCACGCTCAAGCGCCTGGCCGATCATGCCAAGAGCCTGCCCGATGCAGAGCCGCTGCTCGTCCAGGTCAGCCAGATCCGCGAGCATCGCTCGCTGCTGGATGACCCCGACCCCGTCCAGCCGCTGCTGGCTAACTTCACCCAGCAGTTTCGTGACACCTTCAACGAACTCCAACAGCGCTATGCGGACGAACACGCCGCCGGCATGCAGCGTTTGGAGGCAGACGACAACTGGCAGCAACTCTCACCGGATCAGCGCTACGATCTGCTGGCCGCCAAGCGACTGACAGCAGCCGATGCGCCCGAGATCACCCTCGGCGCTACCGACCAGGTGCTGGAGACTCTGAACCACGTGCGTCCCGACGCTCTGGCCGACCGCATCGCCGCGCTTTCCAGCCGCTTCGACGAAGTGCTGGTCAAGGCTGCTGAGGAGATGGAGCCCGAGGTGCAGTTTGTCAGCCTGGCGCGCCGCACTCTCAAGAGCGAGGCCGATATCGAGGCCTGGCTGGATGAGGCTCGCCATGAGTTGCGCGAAGCCCTCCAAAACGGGCCGGTGATTACTCAGTAACCAAGGTCTATCTCATGCTGACATCCATTCAATTGACCAATTTCAAAAGCTACCGGCAGGCCAGGCTGGATCTGGCACCGCTAACGTTTCTGGTAGGGCCTAATGCGTCTGGCAAGAGTAATGCGCTGGAGGCTATTCGTCTGCTCAACTGGCTGGCAAAGGGCATGCGGCTGGATGATATTGAACGTGACATCCAGGGGGGAGATACCGTAGTGCGCGGCCAGGCACGCGATCTGTTTCGCCTTGAAGGGGAGCCATTCACACTGGATGCCCACCTGGCCGATGCCCCCGACGAGTGGTGTGATTTCTCTATTACGATCGATCAGTTAAGCAGTCGTCTCGTCGTCGCAAATGAGCAAATCACCAGCATCGACCAAACGGTGCCGCTCTACCGAGTGGACAGCGAGCCCAATGAGCATAGCGATGAAATTAGCATCGCCTACAATAATTTTATGAAAGGCCCCAGCAAGCCACATATCCCATGTTCCAACGGCCAGGCGGTGTTTTACCAGTTGGAAACCCCAGGACGGTTTCAGCAAAAACATACCAAAGCGCAAGAGCTGATACCCCAGGTGACCCGTGCTCTGCGTGATACGCTGCGTAATATTGTTTTTCTGGATCCGCGTCCAGCACAGATGCGTGATTACAAATATGCCGGAGATAAATTCCTTAAGGAAGATGGCAGTAACCTGTCCGCCGTGCTCTATCAACTATGCCAGAACGCGGAAAGCAAACAGGCACTGCTCGACTTTATTCGCTCGCTGCCGGAGCAGGATATTACCGACATTCAGTTCATCGAAACGCCTCGGCAGGACGTCATGGTTCGCCTGGAAGAGACGTTCGGCGAGCAGCAGCGTTTGGTGGACGCTCCATTGCTCTCCGATGGCACCCTGCGCGTACTGGCCGTGGGTGCCGCGCTGCTCTCGGCAGCCGAGGGCGCGCTGCTGATCATCGAAGAAGTCGACAATGGCGTACATCCTGGCCGCGCCGATGTGCTTGTCAATCAAATTCGCGAGGTGGCCAGCCAGCGGCAGCTGCGGGTACTGATGACCTCTCATAATCCCGCGCTTCTGGACGCTCTGCCGGATGCCGCCTTGGCTGATGTGCTGTGCTGCTACCGTGACCCGCAGCAGGGTGATAGCCGCTTGGTACGCCTTGGTGACATGCCGCGTTACAGCGAGCTGGTGGCCCAAGGGCCGCTGGGCCAGCTAATGACGCGCAAAGTGTTGGAACGCTTCCTTAAGGACGATACCTCATCCGAGCAGCGCCGCGACAGTGCCTTGGCCTGGCTGGAGCAGCTCAAGCAGGACTTGGAGTCTCAGGGATGAGTGCAATTTGCCTGATTGATACTTCGGTATTCGTGGAGATGCTCAGGGTTCCCGGTATGGACAGCCACTACGCTGACGTCCTCGCGGAACTGGAAGATCGGCTCACCCGAGGGGAATCTCTCTTCCTGCCTATGGCGACGATCCTGGAGACTGGCAACCATATCGGCCAGCACGGCGATGGCCGCGAGCGCCGAGCCTGCGCCCAGCGCTTTGTTCAGCAGGTTGGGGCGGCATTGAACGGCCAGAGCCCCTTCAAGCCGATCAACTTCCTGGAGGCCGAGCACTTGCAAGCCTGGTTGGCAGAGTTCCCCGACCATGCCGGCAGTGGCAGCGGTCTGGGAGACCTTTCCATCATCCACGACTGGCACCGGCTCTGTGAGCAGAACCCGCAGCGCCGAGTCATGATCTGGTCTCTAGATCACCACCTTGCAGGCTACGACCGCTCGGCACCGTAATGCACAAAATTGAGCATTAAATGCCGCCCAATGCGCAAATCAATGCTCACGTGCAATGGAATACGCATTCACAGAGATACCGTGGAAAGAAACAACAAGGACATCAGCATGCAGCCACTCGACAAGACACTCCGCAACCAGCTCGACCGCGCCGTACGCAAGGCCCGCCCGGTGGCCAAACAGGCCGCCGAGGCGGCACTTGGTCAGCTTGGGGTTGGCGAAGAAAATCCGCCCGGCTATTTAAGCGATGATCAGCGCGCCCTGCGTCGCCGGCTGCGTGCCCATGCCCGCAGCCTTGGCGACCCGCTTAAAAACGGCGCTCAAGCGGTCACACGGCTGATGGACGAGATTTCTTACGAGCACTGGCACCGCATGCTGTTTGCCCGCTTTTTGGCCGAGACCGAGCTGCTGATGTATGACGGCGTTGCCGTGACGTTGGAAGAATGCGAGGAACTGGCCGAAGAGGAAGGACACCCCAGCGGCTGGGCCATGGCGGCACAGCTGGCCAGCACCATGCTGCCCCAGGTGTTTCGCGTCGACAGTCCGGTATTCGAGCTGACCTTGGCCGCCGAGTATCAGCGCGAGCTGGAAGAGCTGCTGGCCGGCTTGCCGGGGGAAGTGTTCCACGCCAGCGACAGCTTGGGCTGGGTGTATCAGTTCTGGCAGACCGATAACAAGAAGAGAATCAATGACTCCGAGGTGAAGATCGGAGCCGACGAGTTGCCCGCGGTCACCCAGCTATTCACCGAGCCCTATATGGTCAGCTTCCTGCTGGATAACAGCTTGGGCGCCTGGTGGGCCGCCCGGCGCCTTTCGGAAACCGATCTAGCCAATGCCGAGAGCGAGCAGGAGCTGCGCGACAAGGCCAGCCTGCCGGGCGTGCCGCTAGAGTACCTGCGCTTCGTCAAGGACGAGGAGACCGGCCACTGGACACCCGCCGCTGGCACCTTCGACACCTGGCCGCAGAGCCTCGCTGATCTCAAGACCATGGACCCATGCTGCGGCAGCGGCCACTTCCTGGTCGCCACCCTGCTGATGCTGGTGCCCATGCGCATGGAGCTGGAGGGCCTCTCCGCCCGCGATGCCGTGGAAGCGGTGCTGCGCGACAACCTGCACGGCCTGGAGATCGACCAGCGCTGTGTGGAGCTCGCCGCCTTTGCCCTTGCCCTTACCGCCTGGCGCTACCCCGAAGCTGGCGGCTATCGCAAGCTGCCGGAAATGCACCTGGCCTGCTCCGGCCTGCCCATCAGCGTGGCCAAGGAGGAGTGGAAGGCACTGGGCCTTGGCAAAAAGAACCTTACCATCGCCCTGGACTGGCTCTACGACAGCTTCAAGGATGCCCCGATCCTTGGCAGCCTGCTCGACCCCACCCGCACCAGCGCCGCCAAGGTCGCCCAATGGGAGGAACTCTCTGAGGCTTTGAATCAGGCGCTCTCCAAGGAAAATAGCCAGGAAAACAGCGACGAGCAGCATGAAGCAGCCGTCACCGCCCAAGGCCTGGCTAAGGCAGCTAATTTGCTTGGTGAGCGATACCAGTGGATCATTACGAATGTCCCCTATAAAAAAGCAGCCGACCTTTCGCAAGGCATTCAACATCACATTGATGAGAACTTTCCAGCTGGGAGCGTTTCATTAGAAACTGCATTTTATGAAAGGTGTATGAATCTCTGCGCCAATCACGGGTTCTTATCTACCGTGCTTCCACAAAACTGGATGTTCCTTAAAACATATAAAAAATTTCGGGAGAAAGTCCTTAACTTTACAAAAATATCATCAATTGCCAGACTTGGACCAGGGGCATTTGAAACAATAAGCGGGGAGATTGTAAAGGCAATTCTCTTTTCATCGAAAAAAGAGCAGACGCTTGAAGTTGAAAAAAACAGCTCATTCTTCGGAATAGACGCATCCGCAAAAAAAGAAACAAGTGAAAAAGCTTTAGAACTCTACTCAGGGGAATTAAGGCTTCTAAAACAATCGGATAGCTTAAACAGCCCAGATAGCAGGGTATTGCTAGATGAGACTGGTAAAGGTGAGCTACTAAGCCTGCATGCGAGATCATTTGTCGGACTGCAAAATGGAGATACCGACCGATTCGTTTCAAATTTCTGGGAGAGAAATTATAATCCAAAAAAGTGGGCCCTTTTCCAAATGCCAACAGAGTCAACCCTCCACTTCAGCGGAAGGTCTGGCACTCTACTATGGGAAGATGGAAAAGGCGCTTTAGCTAACTCACATCAAGCATATATAAAAGGAAGAGATGCCTGGGGAAAAAAAGGCGTATGTATCAGATTAACTAAGCCGTGCCCAGCATCCATTTACAGCGGAGAGCTATATGATCAAAGCAGTGCAGCAATAATACCAAAAAACCAACTCGACACAGCTACACTTTGGGCCTATATAAAATCAAAAGAATTCAAAGATGAGCTTGAAAAAATAGATCAAAAAAGAAACGTAACTAATGCTACATTTGTCAAGGTTTCTGTTGATTTAGGGGGTTACAAGGTACAAGCACAAAAAGATTACCCTTTTGGCCTACCTCACCCTTATTCCGACGACCCCACCCAGTGGATCTTCCATGGCCACCCCTGCGGCTCAGTAATCTGGGACTATGAGGCCAAATGGACCGGCCATGGCCCGCTGCGTACCGACGACACGGTGCTTCAAGTCGCCGTGGCCCGGTTGCTGGGCTACCGCTGGCCGGCGGAACTTGACCCGGAGATGGAGTTGGCCGAGGAGCAACGCGAGTGGGTCAAGCGCTGTGAGGCGCTGCTCGGCCATGCCGACCGTGACGGCATCGTCTGCCTGCCCGCTGTGCGCCGTGAGCGGCGCGCCGTGGATCGGCTGGAGGGGCTGCTAGCCGACGCCTACGGCGATCAGTGGTCCGCCACCACCCGTGGCAAGCTGCTGGAGAGCGTCGATCACGCCGGCAAGGACCTGGAGAGCTGGCTGCGTGACAAGTTCTTCGCACAGCACTGCAAGCTGTTCCAGAACCGCCCCTTCATCTGGCACATCTGGGACGGCCTCAAGGACGGCTTCTCGGCGCTGGTGAACTACCATAAGCTCGACTACAAAAACCTGGAAACCCTGACCTATACCTACCTGGGCGACTGGATCACCCAGCAGAAGAAGCAGATAGCTGATGGCATTGACGGTGCCGAGGCCCGTCTGGCCGCCGCCGAGGCACTGCAAAAGAGCCTGGAGTTGATTCTTGAGGGTGAGGAGCCCTATGACATCTTCGTGCGCTGGAAGCCGCTGGAAGAGCAGCCCATCGGCTGGCACCCCGATCTCAACGACGGCGTTCGCCTCAATATTCGTCCTTTCATGATGGTTCCCGACGTGAAAAAGAAGGGCGCCGGCGTGCTGGTCCATAAGCCCAATATCCACTGGAAAAAAGACCGCGGCAAGGATGTGGAATCGGCCCCTTGGTATGACCTCGGGCCCCAGCTGGGCGGCGCCAAAGGTGACCGGATCAACGACTACCACCTCACGCTGGCAGCGAAGAAAGCGGCGAGAAATTAATAAAAAATCATGCTGTAAAGCGCAGGGAGGCTAACGATGGCCAAGATCACCGATGCGGTGGACCCCGGCAACGCCGGGGGCAGCGTGCTGATTCCCGAAATTCCGACGGAGCCCAACCAACCCGTCACCTTCAGATGTGACAAGTGCGGCGAAGTCTTCGCGGATCGCGAGGCTCGTCGACAACACGTCTTTGACCAGCACCCCTTCAAGCGCCCGCAGCTGCTGGTGGGTAGCCGCACCGTCAAGGATCGGGGAGAAGTAGTAGCCAGCCGGTTTCCGCAGGAAGACTGGGTGACCCAACAGGCAGAGCGAATCATGATCGACCTGCAGGAGGTCACTACTCGTCAGGCATGCAAGCGGCTTAGCGAGATCACCTCGGGCTTCCATGAGGTCACGCTGGCCAGCGCCGACTACTCGGTGACCTACCATATCGAATTCGATATCCCCACCGAGGCGCAGCTGGCCACGGTGGAGCGAGCCTTCAATACGCTGATCGTAAACCAGCCGCTGGAAAGTGACCGTATTGCCCAGTTCATCACGGTGGCCAAGCAGGAGGACGGAGCCCGGTATTACCTGGAAGGCGTCAGCGACTTCCTCTACGGCGTACTGGCCAAAGATCAGCGCGGCGGCACCAGCCTGAGCCATGATGACTATTCAGCGAAGTACCACACCGCCCGCGAGGCGCTACGCTTTCTCAACCGCCCACTGGCCAATCTGATCAAGGCGTTGGTCAACTTCAACGACAACGCCTTCTGCGAGGCGGAGGCCCAGGCACCCGGCGGCCAGGTCGCCATCGCCTGCCAGATATTGAATGGGCTGCGAGCCGGCAAGCGCTGCCTTGCGCCCGATGCCAAGATCGCTTCCGGCCATAACCTGCCGGTGGACACGCTGACCGCCGAGATCATGCGCTTCTGCAGCCTGCCGCTAACTGAGCAGCGGGAGCAGTTACCCCAGCTGGTTCACCTGGCCAGCAAGCGACTCACCACCGATCACGACCGGGTCAAGATCCAAGCCCTGGCCATGAACAGCTGCTGGGAAGCAGGCGACCATGAGCAGGCCTCCAGCTGGGCTAGGAAGCTACGCTACAGCCCGCTGTTCGAGGCCCTGGCCACCCGAATCATCGAGGAAGTAGAGAATGAGTGATGCCCCGAAGGACGAGAAAAAGTTTGTCCCGATCTTTAACAAAACCACGGGTGTCGCCTCACGGGGCAAGGCCCAGGCGGGCAAAGCTCTCAACGCCAATAAGCAGTCAGATACTGAGCCCTCGGCACCTGATGCCCTCCTAGAGGGGTCTCAGGAACATCGAGGGAGCCAGCAAGGCGGACAAGGCCACCCGATCGGCTCTAGTAGGGGCAGCGAATCAGGCGACAGGTCCAACCAGGAACTGGATAAGACATCTGACACTTCCACCCGGTCGAAGGGCAGCAAGGACATTACACGCGTCTCCGATATCATCCAGCGTTTCTATGCATCCTCGGGCGTGCCGAAGAAGATTACCGAGCCGGCCTTGAAGAAGCTGGAGGAACGCACCCTCTTAGCTGTCCAGCGCTCGGGGCTGCTTGAGCTCGCCCAGCGTGAGGACGCCTCGCTTGCCCGCACCCTGAACCTGGCCTTCGCCGCCTTCGAGATCCACAGCAATCGCACCATCAAGGATCTGCTACTGAAGTTCGCCGTTGATGCTGGCCGCGAAGGGTTCGACCTCGCCATGGAATCTGTCGATGACTGGCTACCGCTCACCGACGAGGAGCGTCCCCCCATCAAGGAGCTCTTCAGGCGCTATGCCGCCAGAACGGAGCAGATTGCGACCAACAAGGAGATGCCCGCCAAGGATAAGAAGAAGCGCCAGGCCAAGCTGCGCAACCTGTTGTTCTTGAGCATGATCTGGCAGGCCAACCAGGGGTGGGCCAGAGAGGAGGAGATCCTGCGCTTCCTGAGAGCGGAGGGCTTGTTTACCACCAGAACCCACTATCCCACCCAAGCGACAGAGGCGTTATTGAAGTCGGCCTACGCTCAAGCATCCACTGACTTCTCTCCGCTGGGCTGGCTATCACTCCAGATCGAGAATACCAGGACCCGCCAGGCCAGCGACCTTGAGCGGCTGGAGCGAGACGTAGAGCGCCTCACCAACGAGCGTGACCAGGCACGCCAGGCGCACTCGGCCCTACGCCGTGAGCACAACGCCCTGCTGGCAAGGGTAAAAGAGCTTGAGCAGTCACTTCATCACGAGAAGCAGAATGCCAAGACCACCAGTGTCCACCTGGAAGATGACAAGCACCGGTTACGCTCCCAGGTAGTCAAGGCACTGAGGAGCGAAGTGCCCCGCCTGGAGGAGGCACTGATCGCTCTGCAACGCGATCCGCCCAAGCTGCATATTGTCTCCCACTATGTGGATGAGACGCTAGGGCAACTTAAGAAGATCCTGAGTGATACAGAAGGAGAATGACATGGAAGTCTTCGGCTTCGATTTCGGCACCACCAACAGCCTAATCAGCCAGGTGATTGGTGGTCAGACGGTGGTATTCGACCAGGGAGAGGAACCCTATCCC
Source organism: Halomonas cibimaris (assembly GCF_055379665.1). Classification (NCBI taxonomy): domain Bacteria; kingdom Pseudomonadati; phylum Pseudomonadota; class Gammaproteobacteria; order Oceanospirillales; family Halomonadaceae; genus Halomonas; species Halomonas cibimaris. The sequence goes on along the minus strand of NZ_AP043828.1, from coordinate 528,755 downwards.
TCGGTGGTCTGCTACGAGGGCGACAGTGTCATCTGTGGGAGCGAGGCCAAAAAGCGCCTCATGACCCACGAGATTGGCGTGATCGGCAACGTGGTGCGCTCACCCAAGATGCTGCTTAATCGGGAGCATGTGCATGTCGATGGTATCCCACGGCGCCCTCGGGACATGGTGGCAGATGTCGTCAAACACGTGGTAACGGGCACAGAGGAAGATCGGCGCTACCAGCATGACCGGGGTGTCAGCCGAGCTGTCGTCACGATTCCCGTCGATATGGACGGTAGGCAGCGTCGCGAACTTCGCGAGGCCTTCCACCAGGCTGGCCTGGTAATCGAGCAGTTCGTCCATGAACCCATGGCAGCACTCTATGGTTACCTACGTACCAAGGAGGACCCCGAGAACGAGATCCGTCGCCTGGAGGGGCAATATCTGCTGGTTTTCGACTGGGGCGGCGGCACCTTGGACCTGACGCTCTGCCAGGTACAGAACGGCATGCTTGTGCAGATCCGCAACGACGGCACTGACGAACTCGGTGGTGACGTGATGGACGAGGCAATTCGCCGAGAGGTCGAGAAACGCGCCGTCGAGGCGGCAGGGCTCGGCTCAGAGGAGGCGGATATCAACCCGGATGCCAGCTTGCGCCTCCTCACCCGGGCCGAGGAAGCCAAGATCAAGCTCTCCTCTCGGGAGCAGGAGCCCATCTACATCCCGGGATACTTCCGAAATGACGTGAAGGATGCCGATGTCGATATCCTGCTGACCCGCATCGAGCTTGAGAAGATCATTGGCCAGAAGATCCGACAGGGGGTTAAGCGTGCCAAGACCCTGATCGAGGCTGCCGACCTGACCACTTCCGATATCTCGCTGTGCCTCGCAACCGGCGGCATCGTTAACATGCCAGCAATCAAGTCGGGACTCTATGAGATGTTCGGCGCCACCCGCGTAGAGATCTCCGATCGTGGCTTCTCCATAATCTCGGAAGGGGCTGCCTGGATTGCCCATGACAAGGCACGCTTGCGGCTGGCCAAGAATATTGAGGTCCACGTGGCACGCAACCAGTACTTCCCTGTCATTGGCGCGGGCTATGAGATGCCCACTGCCGGTGAGGTCAGCGAGGCAGAAAGGCTGACGCTTTACTGCACCGATCCTCGCGATGGTGTCGGCAAGATTAGTCTGCTCTCACCTACCCGCCATGGGCGTCATGTTCAGGTCAATGATGCACGTCAGCCTCTGGCCTGTTTGAACGTCAAGATCGAGCCATCAATGGCAAAGCTCTTCGAACGGCTCATGCTTCAACTGGAGGTAGACGATAACCTGATCCTGCACGCATCGGCGAAGTCTGCCATCAGGGAGGATAGCGACAATGCGGATATCCACTCGCTGGAGTTCGGGCTGGATATCATGCAAGGCATCACGGGCCGTTCCATGAACGAGCCGCAGCAGCAAAGTAAAGGCGCCGAGAACTCTGCAAAAAAGCCTGAAGGTCGCAGCAGCCACAGCGAACAGCCAGTAGGAGGTATCCTGCTGCGACCCAATGTGGCAAGTCGCGAGGATCTCTCGCTGGTGCCAGGTGAAGCCCTGATCAAAAAGGAGATGGGCAGGCCAGGCGGCCATTTTCATCGAGCCGACGAACTGACCGACCTGCAGCGGGATGAGAGAGCCTCCTATGCGCCCTGCAGCTTCTGCGGGAAACGTGCCGGGGACCCAAAGTGCCATTGTCTATCCGAACAGAGCGGACATAAGCCCGGCAGTTTTCGGGTGACTTACTGATTTCCGTTAATCTATTGGGCTTTCAGCATCTGCAGTGAGGAGACAGGCCATACTATGGCTATCATGGAACAGCTCGTCAGAGCCATCCGCGGCGCCGCTGCTTATAACTCCGATGTGCAGGTCGCTCCCGCTTGCATCCTGTGGCCTGACCGCGAGCGGCTGTGGGAACCGGTGATCTCACAGATCCAGGCCGCGCTGCCTGAGCTACTGGTGCTGGGCGACTATGCGCCAGAGAAACGCCGTGGGCCGGCGATCTGGCTGCGCTGTGCCATCGCCGGCACCGTGGAGGGCATCGAGCTGGATGCAGAAACACCGCCGATCCTCTATCTGCCCGGCGTGGGCCGGCAGGATCTACGCGCCGTCAGCGAGTGCCCGGAAGCGCTCAAGCCGCTGGCCGAGCTGCAGTACCGCGGCGCGCTCTGGTCGCAGATCAACGCCAAGGACTGGACGCCACGCGCGTTTCTCACCTCCCAGCAGGGTGGACTGGGTTTGGATGTGGCCGGTGATGCCGCCACACGCCAGGCGCTGCTGGCCGCCCTGCCCCGCCTGCTCCGGGAGTCACTGACAGACTTGCAGGGCCGCCACCTGGACGCCGAGGCGTTCAATACCCTGCTCACCGGCGGCGACCCGGTGCGTGATCTGCTGGACTGGCTCAACCAGCCCGAGGCGATGAAAGCCAGCCGGCCCGACCATGAGTGGCAGGCCTTCTGTCAGGTGTGTCACTCACGCTATGGCATTCATCCGGAGCAGCAGAGCGTGCTGGATGCCCTGGAGCGCTTTACGCAGCGTCAGGGCAACTGGAAGACCGTCTGGACCCGCTTCACAGAAGCCCCCCACCACTACCCACAGCTGATCGAACAGCTGCGCCACCTCACCCCGCCTGACCTGGGGCTCTTCCCCGAACCTGACGATATGGCCGTCTGGCCACAACTCAATCGCCAGGAGGAGGAGCGCCTCTATCAAAGCCTTTGCTCGCTGGGCCAGCTGCCTGCGCATGAGGCACGGGAGCAACTGGCGCTTTTGGAGCAGGAGCACGGATATCGCCGTGACGGGGTGTGGGCCGAGCTGGGAGAAAGCCCGTTGGCAAAGGCGTTGGCTCCTCTGGCGGAACTAGCCCAAGTGACTAAACGCAGCCTAGCAGGCGGCCAGACTGAGGATATGCGCCAAGCCTACGCCAGCAGAGGCTGGAAAGCCGACGATGCCTTGCTCAGGGCGTTGGATGAAATCACTGGCCAGCGCGAGCAGGAGGCAATCTTTACTGCGATTCGCACGATGTATTTGCGTTGGGCCGACGAGGCTGCCCGCCACCTGCAGAAGGTGTGGCAGCCAGGGGTGGACGGCCTGAAGCGTGGCGAGGTGTCGCCCAATACCCGCCCCGGCGAGTGTGTGCTGTTCGTGGATGGTCTGCGATTTGACTGCGGCAAGCGCCTGACTCAGCGCCTTTTCGACCGGGGGCTTGACGTTGCCGAGCATACCGCTTGGGCCGCACTTCCCAGTGTCACTGGTACCGGTAAGTATGCGGTAGCGCCGATTCTGGACAGCGACGCCATACAGGACGAGCCGGACGGCTACCAGTTCACGCCTATCACTCGCCATCTATTCCAAAAGCTGCTGCGTGATAACGGCTGGCAGGTGCTGGAGCGTCGTCAGGTAGAGCAGCTGCACAAGGAAACCCTGGACACTTCCCGGCCGGCCTGGTGCGAGTTCGGTGATATCGATCATGCCGGCCATGAACGGGGCTGGAAGCTGGCTCAGAACGTGGATGACATGCTGGCCGAAGTGGCCGAGCGAATTCAGGCACTGCTGGCCCAGGGCTGGTCACAGGTGCGTGTGGTGACCGATCACGGCTGGCTGCTGCTGCCAGGGGAGTTGCCCAAGACCGAGTTGCCGGCCAGTCTGGTGGAAACCAAGTGGGGGCGCTGCGCCGAGCTCAAGTCGGGCGCCTACACCGATGCGGCCCGATTCCCATGGTACTGGAACGAACACGTACACTTCGCACTGGCGGAGAGCATCCACTGCTTCAAGGCGGGGGAGACCTATACCCATGGCGGGCTCAGCCTGCAGGAGTGCGTGATCCCTGAGCTAGTGGTGACAGGTAGCGCTGGTCCAAAGCCCTCGGCGCTGATCGACGATCTGGTATGGAAGGGGCTGCGCTGCACCCTGGTGGTGGAGGGCGAAAGCGATTGCCTGACCCTGGATATACGCCGCCACGCCGGGGACTCGGGCAGCAGCCTTGCGGTCTCGCCCAAACCCTTCAAGGCCGGCGGCAAGGCCTCGGTGGTGATCGAAGATGATGACCTCGAAGGAGAAACCGCTTACGCCGTTCTCCTAGATAACAACGGCCAGGTGGTGGCGCAGCGCTCTACCACTATTGGTGGAAACGCATAGCCCTCAATGACTGAATCTTGCTTCTCGGTGACATAGGAGACGTCATGGAACTCGATGATCTGGATCGCAAGGCAGCCGAGCTGCTGGATGGCTACTTGGTGCGCAAGGACTTGGTGCGAACCTTTGCCAGCCAATTTCCCGTGCCGACCTATGTCGTGGAGTTCCTGCTCGGCCGCTACTGTGCCAGCACCGATCCGGAGGAGATCGAGGAGGGCCTGGAGGTGGTGCAGCGGCAGCTGAAATCGCGCACTATCAAGGCCGGCGAGGAGGAGCTGTTCAAGGCTCGCGCCCGCGAGAAGGGCGAGATCAAGATCATCGATCTGATCCAGGCGCGTTTGGACACCAAAAACGATACCTACATGGCAAGCTTGCCAAGCCTCCGCTTGAATGACGTACGAATCCCCGATGACTTGGTTAGCACGCATGAACGCATGCTGACTGGGGGGTTCTATGCAGAAGTAACCCTTGAATATGACGCCAGCATCGCCCAGGAGCAAGGTGGACGCCCCTTCGGCATCCGCGCCCTGCGCGAGATCCAGCTCTCCAAACGCGACGTGCTCGACGAGCTGGCCAAGGCCCGCCCGCACTTCACCACCGAGGAATGGAAAGCCTTCTTGCTGCGTTCCACCGGCATCGAACCGGCGGGCCTCGACGAGCGCCAGAAGGACGCCATGCTGCTGCGCATGGTGCCGTTCGTGGAGCGCAACTATAACGTTGTAGAGCTGGGGCCCCGGGGTACCGGCAAGAGCCACTTGTTCCAGCAGGTATCACCCTATGCCCATCTGATCTCTGGCGGCAAGGCCACTGTAGCTAAAATGTTCGTCAACAATGCTAGTGGGCAGCGGGGTTTGGTATGCCAGTATGATGTGGTCTGTTTTGACGAAGTGTCGGGTATTTCGTTCGACAATAAAGACGGCGTCAACATCATGAAGGGCTATATGGAGAGCGGGGAGTTCTCCCGTGGCAAGGAGAGCATTCGCGCCGACGGTTCCATCGTGCTTGTCGGCAACTTCGAAGTGGATGTGGAACACCAGCAGCGCATCAGCCATCTGTTTGGGCCACTGCCGGAAGAGATGCGCCACGATACCGCCTTCATGGATCGCATCCATGCCTTTCTGCCCGGCTGGGATGTGCCCAAGGTCAGCAAGGAGCTGCTCACCGATCACTTCGGCCTGGTTAGCGACTTCCTCTCGGAGTGCTGGAGCCAGATGCGCAACCAGAGCCGCGTTTCACAGTGGCAGGGGCGTGTTTTCTTCGGTGGAGCCCTATCCGGCCGTGATACCAACGCCGTCAACAAAACCGCTAGTGGTCTGTTGAAACTGCTATATCCCGGCGATGACCTATATCCCAGCGACGACGACTTGGAGTGGGCCATTCATATCGGCATGGAGGCACGCCGACGGGTCAAGGAGCAGCAGAAGCGCATCGGCGCCGCCGAGTTCCGCAATACTCACTTCAGCTACACCATGGGCGAGGATGGCGTGGAGAAGTTTGTGGCCACCCCGGAGCTGCAGAGCGACAGCAGCATCGGAAACGACCCGCTGGAACCCGGCCAGGTGTGGAGCATCAGCCCCGGCGGCCAAGCCAGCAACGGCCAGGACGAGCACCCGGGCCTGTTCCGCATCGAAGTCAATGAGGGGCCCGGCACCGGCGTGAAGATCCTCAACAAGCCCGTTCCACCCGCTTTCAAGGAGAGCATCGGTTACGCCGAGCAGAACCTCTATGCGCGCGCCGGGCAACTGGTTGGCGACAAGGAGCCCCGACAGCATGAGTTCAACGTGCAATTACGCGCTTTCGACGCCGCTAAGGCTGGTACTAAGCTGGGCGTGGCGGCGCTTATCTCCATGAGCTCATCATTGCTCAGGCGCAGCCTTCGCGGGGGGCTGATTGTCGTCGGTGAGATAAATCTAGGTGGCTCTATTGAACCGATTCATAACCCAGTCACCCTGGTGGAAATCGCCGTGGAGAAAGGCGCTACGGCCATCCTGATGCCGGTTACCTGCCGAAAGCTGCTATTCGATCTCTCGGATGAGATGGCCACCAAGGTAGATATCCAATTTTATCTGGATGCACGTGACGCTTTGCTTAAGTCGTTGGGAGATTAGCCAGGCAATCAGCCGTGATCAGCTGGCGCTTCACGACCAGGCTTGTGTCAAAATTCTGTGCCAACGCGCGGCCAGAGGTCATTAGATGAAAATGGAGCGCAAAGCGATGTGTCAGCAAACGTGGCGCAGAAATGACACAGATTTGACACACGCATAAAAAAAGGCCCTACGCGTTAACGTAAGGCCTTGAAAAATCTGGTGCGCCCAGCAGGATTCGAACCTGCGACCCTCGGCTTCGGAGGCCGATACTCTATCCAGCTGAGCTATGGGCGCTTGATGGGGGCGTATCCTAACGGCCTCGGGGCGCTGTGTCCAGCGGTTCTCGGCGGGCAGGCGCTGGATGGGGCGGCGCGGCGCCTTTATGCTGTGTAAGCACTGCAACGGGAGGCACCATGGCAACACGCAGCGCGCTACTGGTGATGCTGGCTTCACTGGGCTGGGGGCTTTCCGGCGGCATGGCCGGGGTGCTGATGGCCGCGGGCTGGCCGCCGCTGGTGGTTTCGTTTTATCGCGGCGCCGTTGGGCTTGTGTGCGTTGCCGGCTGGCTGGCGCTGCGCCCGGGGCACCGCCCTTTTGCCAGCCGCCGGCTGTGGGGCGGGGCGGTGGTGGCCGGGCTGGGCGTGGCCGGCAACTTTGCCTTTTACTTTATCAGCATCGCGCAGGGCAGCGTGGCCGTGGCCGCTACGCTGATGTACTGCGCGCCGGTGTTTGTCTATCTGGTGTCTTTTGTTGGGGGCCTGGAGCGGCCTACGCCGGGCAAGTGGGCCGCCATCGCCGCGACGCTGCTGGGCATTGTGCTGCTCACCGAGGTGTATGCGGCCGGGGCCGGCAGCGTCACCCTGGTGGGCGGCGTTGCCGGGCTGCTGGCGGGGCTTTCCTATGCGGTGTTTATTTTCGGCTTTACCTATGCCGCTCCCCATGGCAGCCCCCAGGCGATTTTGACCGTTGCCTTTGCCGTGCTGGCCGCTGTGCTGCTGGCCCTGGCGGAGGTCGGGCAGGTGTACGCGGTGCTCAGCGACCGCTACCTGCCGCTGTTTGTGCTGCTGGGCCTTGTGGGCGCCGGGGGGTCGTTTGTGCTCTACGTCATCGGGCTTCGCCGCATTAGCCCGGCCGTGGCGTCGATTGTGGCCATGGTGGAGCCGGTCACCGCTTCGCTGTTTGGCGTGGCGGTGCTCGGTGAAACCCTGGCGGCCGGCCAGCTGCTGGGCATCGGGCTGATTTTGGTAACGGTCACAGCACTCAGCTTTTCTTCGCGCGGGTAGGCTTTTGGCGTTTCGCCGGGCTACGTCTAGGGCCGCGGGCCGGAATCTGGTATTTTGTCCGGCTTTTCCAAGGCGCGCTCTCATGGCTAACATGGCTAACTTTCGTTCTCATGGCTAACTTTCGCACGCACAGCACCGTGGCCGCGGCCGGCGGGGTGGTGCTGGCCTATGGCGGCTATCAGGCGCAGGCGTGGTCGCCGGTGCAGGCGCTGGCGGTCTGCGCGCTCACGGCGTTGGGCGGCATTCTGCCGGATATCGATGCCGACCACTCACGCTCCAGCCGGCTGATTTTTACCCTGCTGGGGCTGCTGGCGCTGGCCGTGGCCGCCGCACTCTTGCAGCCGCGGCTGGCGCCGCCTTATCTGCTGCTGGCCTGCGCGGGGGTGTATGTGGCGGTGCGCTATGTTGCCAGCGCGCTGTTTGCCCGCCTGACGGTGCACCGCGGCGGCTGGCATTCGCTGCTGGCGGGGGTGATGTGCAGCTGGGCGGTGGCCGCGCTCAGCCTGCACTGGCTGGCCCAGCCGGCGTGGCTGGCCTGGAGCCACGGGCTGGCGGTGCTGCTGGGGTTTGTGGTGCATCTGCTGCTTGATGAGCTTTACAGCGTGGATATCGAAGGCGCGCGGCTCAAGCGCTCGTTTGGCACGGCACTCAAGCTGGCCGATGCGAGCCGGCCGGCATCAAGCCTGCTGATGCTGGCGGCCACGGCGGCGCTGATGCCCTGGCTGCCGCCGTGGGAGGTGCTGGGCGCGCTGCTGGCTCAGGGGGCGGACTGGTGGCGGTAGTCGTCGGCTTTCAGCGCGTGCTTTTTGAGCTTGTCGTAGAGGGTTTTGCGCGGCACGCCCAGCTGGCGGCACACGGCGGTCACCTGGCCCTGGTGGCGAGCCAGCGCCTGGTGAATCAGGCTTTTTTCGCATAGCTCTACCTGATGGGTGAGCCCGGCATCGGCGGCGTCGTGGCTTTCGCCTTCCAGCAGCGCGCCCAGCCGGTAGTCAAAGGCCGCCCCCAGCAGCACGTAGCGCTCGGCCAGGTTGCGCAGCTCGCGCACGTTGCCCGGCCAGTCGTGGGCGAGCAGCAGGGCGGTGTCGTGGCCGTTCAGCGGCGGGGCTTCAAGCCCGCTGCGCGTTGCCGCCACGACGGCAAAGTGCTGGAACAGCAGCGCAATATCGTCCCGGCGCTCGCGCAGGGCGGGCAGCGAAAGCGCCACCACGTTCAGCCGGTAGTACAGGTCTTCGCGGAAGTCGCCGCGCTCGGCGGCGGCTTTGAGGTCGGTCTTGGTGGCGGCAATCACGCGGATGTCCAGCGTGACCGGCTGGTTGCCGCCCAGCCGCTCAACGGCCCGCTCCTGCAATACCCGCAGCAGTTTGACCTGCAGGGCCAGCGGCATGGATTCGATCTCGTCAAGAAACACGGTGCCGCCGTTGGCGTGCTCAAACTTGCCGATGCGCCGCTGCACTGCGCCGGTAAAGGCGCCTTTTTCATGGCCGAACAGTTCCGATTCGATGATGCTTTCCGGCACCGCCCCGCAGTTGATGGCGACAAACGGCGCGTGGCGGCGCTGGCTGCGTTCGTGAATGGCCCGCGCGACCAGGTCTTTGCCGGTGCCGGTTTCGCCAAACACCAGCACGTCGGCTTCAATCTGGCTGATGCGCTGCATCATGGTGGCAAGGCGCGATATCACATCGGTGCGGCCTACCAGCCGCGGCCCCAGCGCGGCCTGCTGGGCTTCCAGCTCGGCTTTGAGCCGGCGGTTTTCCAGGCTTAGCTGGCGCTTTTCGACGCCGCGGCGCACCACGTCCAGCAGCCGGTCGCCGGCAAACGGTTTTTCCAGAAAATCCCAGGCGCCGGCGCGCATGGCTTCCACCGCCGTGGAGATATCGCCGTGGCCGGTAATCAAAATAACCGGCAGGGTCGGGTCTTGTTGCTGCAGCGTGCGCAGCAGCGTCATGCCGTCCATGCGCGGCATGCGGATGTCGCTGACGACAACGCCGGGAAAATCCCGCGGCAGCGCGCTGAGCGCCTGCTCGGCGGAGGCAAAGCAGTGCGGGGTGTAGCCGGCAAGGGTCAGGGTTTGCCCGGCGGTAATGCGCAGGTGCGGCTCATCGTCAACGACGATCACCGGCAGGCTTGAAGGCTCATGCATGGGAGGTCTCCGGCGTTTCAGCGGGCGGGGCTGAGCGGGGCAGCGCAAGCGTAAAGCAGGCGCCGCCTTCCGCGCGGTTGGTGGCGGTCAGGCGGCCGCCCAGATCTTCCATGATCCGCGCGGAGATGGAAAGGCCCAGCCCCAGCCCGGTACCCGGCGCGCGGGTGGAGAAAAACGGTTCGAACACTCGGGAAAGGTGGGCCTTGGCCATGCCGGGGCCGTTGTCGGTAACGTGCAGGCGGATGCTGGCCTCGGCCACCTCCAGGGTAATGCCGATCACAGGCCGGGGCGTGTCCTGTACCGCCTGCAGGGCGTTGCTGATCAGGTTGACGATCACCTGCTCCAGGCGCACCAGATCCCCCAGCACCCAGACCGGCGTTTCCGGCATGTGCTGCTCCAGGCGCATGTGGCCGTCGTTAAGGCGGGTTTGAAACAGGCGCAGCGCGTAGGCCACGCAGGACTGCACGGCGATGGCCTCGTGGCGCTCGCTGCTCTTGCGGGAAAACTGGCGCAGCTGGGCGCTGATGTCGGCCATGCGGTGGGTCAGCTCGACGATCTGTTCAAGATTGGCGTCGGCCTGGTCCAGCTGCGAAAGCGCAATAAAGCGCCGGGCGTTTTCGCCGTAGGCGCGTATGGCCGCCAGCGGCTGGTTGAGCTCGTGATTGACGCCCGCCGCCAGCTGGCCGAGCACGGCAAGTTTGGCCGCTTGAATGAGCTCGTCCTGGGTTTGGCGCAGGCTGGCCTCTGCGCGGCGGCGCTCTTCGATCTCGGCGGAAAGCTGCCGGTTGCTGGCAAGCAGATCCCGAGTGCGCCGGGCTACGCTGTCTTCCAGCTCGTCGCGTGCCTGGGCCAGAGTGCGGCGTTCGCGCTCGGCAAAGGCTTCACGCTCGCGGCGCAGCCGCAGGCGCTGCCAGGTAATGCCGCCGCCCAGCGCCACCACGCCGTAAAGCCCGCCGGCCAGCAGGGCCGCCAGCCACTGGGCCTGAACCACGGCGTCCAGCGGCTTGAGAATGTGCATGTTCCAGCCGAAATCGCCAAGCCGGTAGGTCAGGTTCAGGTAGCGCCCGCCCTTTAGCGGGCCGTGGGTAAAGCGCACGATGCGGGCGTTGTCGCGGTAGGCATGCTCAATATGAATGCCCGAGGGGTCCAGCGGCTGGCGGGCGTAGCGGCGGGTTTGCCGCAGCGTTTGGCGCTGGGCCGGGCTCAGCGGCTGCAGGGCGTTCATGCGCAGCGCTTCGCGGCTGGCCATGAAAATCACGTTGGTATCGTCGGTGACCAAAAATTCGGCCTGCTGCGCTGACCAGCCTTTCTCGACCTCGTCGAGCAGGATTTTGACGACCACCACGCCGGCCGGCTGGGCATCCGGGGCGGTGTCATCCAGCCACACCGGGGCCGAAAAGTAATACCCGCGAGCCCGCGACTGGGTGCCCAGCCCGTGAAAGCGCCCTTCGCCGCCGGCCATGGCCTCCTGGTAGTACGGACGAAACGCATAGTTCTCGCTGATGAAGGTGTCGGCGCGATGCCAGTTGCTGGCAGCAACGGTGGTGCCCTCACGGTTGAGCAGGTAAACGTCGGAAACGCCGGCGGTAAAGCGAAAACGATCAAGCTGCAGGTTCAGCGGCATGGGGCTTTGCTTTTCTGGCGCGGCAAGAAAGCGTTTTACGCGCTCGCGGGAGGCCAGCATCTGGGGCAGGTAGTCATAGCGCAGCAGATAGCCCCGTAGATTGGCAGCCGACAGGCGCAGCTCGTTACGCGCATCGTCGCTTAGGCCGGCCAGCGCTTGCTCATGGGCCATGCGTGCCGCCTGCCAGATGCACAGGGCAAGCCCCAGCAGTAGCAGCATAAAAGCCAGGCGCCGGTGGCTTGGAGGGTTCATGCGCAAAAAAATGCCCTTTGCCTATTGCGAAACGTTCGAATAGATCATACAGTACGCACCCGCTGCCGACGACGCCTCGCGTTGTTAGCGGTGACCGGGCTTAAAAGCCCTTGTTTGTCAGACAGTTAGCGTTTTGGCTCATTTTTTTGTTGTAGCGAGCCGGTTTTATAAACGTCCTTGACAAGCGTTACGGAAAGCGTAGAATACGCCTTCTTCGCAGCAGCAACGAAACGTTGCCGCCCGGCCAGCAAAAAGCCGGCTTTGCGAAACGCTCTTTAACAAGTTGATCAGGTAATTCATGTGGGCGCTTGCCTGAGTGGGTGGCAAATCACCTATTATCAAGGCAAGTGTCTCGTCAAAAACCTTCGGGTTTTATCTGAGACGTTTGAAACCTTGAGCCAAGTTTGGTGCAGCTTATGCACTATATGATTTTAAACTGAAGAGTTTGATCATGGCTCAGATTGAACGCTGGCGGCAGGCTTAACACATGCAAGTCGAGCGGAAACGATGGAGTGCTTGCACTTCAGGCGTCGAGCGGCGGACGGGTGAGTAACGCATAGGAATCTGCCCGGTCGTGGGGGATAACCTGGGGAAACTCAGGCTAATACCGCATACGTCCTACGGGAGAAAGGGGGCTTTGGCTCCCGCGATCGGATGAGCCTATGTCGGATTAGCTGGTTGGTGGGGTAACGGCCTACCAAGGCAACGATCCGTAGCTGGTTTGAGAGGATGATCAGCCACACCGGGACTGAGACACGGCCCGGACTCCTACGGGAGGCAGCAGTGGGGAATATTGGACAATGGGCGAAAGCCTGATCCAGCCATGCCGCGTGTGTGAAGAAGGCCCTCGGGTTGTAAAGCACTTTCAGTGAGGAAGAACGCGGTCGGGTTAATACCCCGGCCGAAGGACATCACTCACAGAAGAAGCACCGGCTAACTCCGTGCCAGCAGCCGCGGTAATACGGAGGGTGCAAGCGTTAATCGGAATGACTGGGCGTAAAGCGCGCGTAGGCGGCTTGATAAGCCGGTTGTGAAAGCCCCGGGCTCAACCTGGGAATCGCATCCGGAACTGTTGGGCTAGAGTGCAGGAGAGGAAGGTAGAATTCCCGGTGTAGCGGTGAAATGCGTAGAGATCGGGAGGAATACCAGTGGCGAAGGCGGCCTTCTGGACTGACACTGACGCTGAGGTGCGAAAGCATGGGTAGCAAACAGGATTAGATACCCTGGTAGTCCATGCCGTAAACGATGTCGACCAGCCGTTGGGGTCCTTGAGACCCTTGTGGCGAAGTTAACGCGATAAGTCGACCGCCTGGGGAGTACGGCCGCAAGGTTAAAACTCAAATGAATTGACGGGGGCCCGCACAAGCGGTGGAGCATGTGGTTTAATTCGATGCAACGCGAAGAACCTTACCTACCCTTGACATCCTCGGAACTTGGCAGAGATGCCTTGGTGCCTTCGGGAACCGAGAGACAGGTGCTGCATGGCTGTCGTCAGCTCGTGTTGTGAAATGTTGGGTTAAGTCCCGTAACGAGCGCAACCCTTGTCCCTATTTGCCAGCGATTCGGTCGGGAACTCTAGGGAGACTGCCGGTGACAAACCGGAGGAAGGTGGGGACGACGTCAAGTCATCATGGCCCTTACGGGTAGGGCTACACACGTGCTACAATGGCCGGTACAAAGGGCAGCGAGCTTGCGAAAGTCAGCGAATCCCATAAAGCCGGTCTCAGTCCGGATCGGAGTCTGCAACTCGACTCCGTGAAGTCGGAATCGCTAGTAATCGTGCATCAGAATGGCACGGTGAATACGTTCCCGGGCCTTGTACACACCGCCCGTCACACCATGGAAGTGGACTGCACCAGAAGTGGTTAGCCTAACTTCGGAAGGCGATCACCACGGTGTGGTTCGCAACTGGGGTGAAGTCGTAACAAGGTAGCCGTAGGGGAACCTGCGGCTGGATCACCTCCTTAATCGATGCGTCACCCGCTCGGCAAGTGCCCACAATGAATTACCTGATCAAGTAAACAGAGCACAAACGGTAGCCCGTGCCACAGGCATCGCGGTTATTCCGGGTCTGTAGCTCAGTTGGTTAGAGCGCACCCCTGATAAGGGTGAGGTCGGCAGTTCGAGTCTGCCCAGACCCACCAGCTTGCGTAGTACCGCGTCGGTGTACACAAGTTTTGGTGGCAAGCCATGCCGCATGGCAATCACTGGGGCCTTAGCTCAGCTGGGAGAGCGCCTGCCTTGCACGCAGGAGGTCAGCGGTTCGATCCCGCTAGGCTCCACCATTTCCTTGCCGTTTGTTGTCCCGTGACCACTGATAAGCGACGGCCGCTTGGCCGTGCTTATCACTGTTCACTGAACAGTTGCTCTTTAACAAGGTATATCAAGCTGATAAACGATCATTTCAGATGAAGTGATCATGTGATACGTCTCAAGCGTATCCGGTAATCGTTGTCATTGCGACCCCGACTCCTTCGGGTTATAGGGTCAAGCAATGAAGCGCACACGGTGGATGCCTAGGCAGCCAGAGGCGATGAAAGACGTGGAAGCCTGCGATAAGGCTCGGCGAGGTGGCAAACAACCTGCGACCCGGGCATCTCTGAATGGGGAAACCCACTCACCACAAGGTGAGTATCGTATTCTGAATACATAGGAATACGAGGCGAACCGGGGGAACTGAAACATCTCAGTACCCCGAGGAACAGAAATCAACCGAGATTCCCCCAGTAGCGGCGAGCGAACGGGGAGCAGCCCTTAAGCGCGTGGCCGATTAGACGAAGGCGTTGGGAAACGCCGCCATAGCGGGTGATAGCCCCGTAGTCGAAAATCCAAACGCGTGAAATCGAGTAGGTCGGGGCACGTGTAACCTTGACTGAAGACGGGGGGACCATCCTCCAAGGCTAAATACTCCTGGCTGACCGATAGTGAACCAGTACCGTGAGGGAAAGGCGAAAAGAACCCCGGAGAGGGGAGTGAAATAGATCCTGAAACCGTGTGCGTACAAGCAGTGGGAGCAGACTTGTTCTGTGACCGCGTACCTTTTGTATAATGGGTCAGCGACTTATTGTCCGTAGCAAGCTTAACCGACTAGGGGAGGCGTAGGGAAACCGAGTCTTAACAGGGCGTCGAGTTGCTGGCAATAGACCCGAAACCGGGCGATCTACCCATGGCCAGAGTGAAGGTTGCGTAACAGCAACTGGAGGCTCGAACCCACGTATGTTGAAAAATGCGGGGATGAGCTGTGGGTCGGAGTGAAAGGCTAATCAAGCCCGGAGATAGCTGGTTCTCCTCGAAAGCTATTTAGGTAGCGCCTCACGTATCACCGCCGGGGGTAGAGCACTGTTTCGGCTAGGGGGTCATCCCGACTTACCAACCCGAGGCAAACTCCGAATACCGGTGAGTGCAGCGTGGGAGACACACAGCGGGTGCTAACGTCCGTTGTGGAAAGGGCAACAACCCAGACCGTCAGCTAAGGTCCCCAAATCCTGGTTAAGTGGGAAACGATGTGGGAAGGCTCAGACAGCTAGGAGGTTGGCTTAGAAGCAGCCATCCTTTAAAGAAAGCGTAATAGCTCACTAGTCGAGTCGGCCTGCGCGGAAGATGTAACGGGGCTAAACCAGGTACCGAAGCTACGGGCTCATCCTGTGGATGAGCGGTAGAGGAGCGTCGTGTAAGCCGATGAAGGGGAGTTGAGAAGCTCGCTGG
This sequence comes from Halomonas cibimaris, assembly GCF_055379665.1. Lineage (NCBI taxonomy): Bacteria > Pseudomonadati > Pseudomonadota > Gammaproteobacteria > Oceanospirillales > Halomonadaceae > Halomonas > Halomonas cibimaris. The sequence continues at coordinate 513,512 of NZ_AP043828.1, read as the reverse complement.
AGGTATCACGAGTGCGAATGCTGACATGAGTAACGATAAAGGGCGTGAAAAACGCCCTCGCCGGAAGACCAAGGGTTTCTGTTCGACGCTAATCGAAGCAGAGTGAGTCGGCCCCTAAGGCGAGGCCGAAAGGCGTAGTCGATGGGAAACGGGTCAATATTCCCGTACCGGATCGTATTGCGATGAGGGGACGAAGAAGGCTAGGTGAGCCAGGCGACGGTTGTCCTGGTGAAAGTCCGTAGGCTGAGCCGCCAGGCAAATCCGGCGGCTCAAGGCCGAGAGACGAGACGAAGACACCACGGTGTTGAAGTCATTGATGCCACGCTTCCGGGAAAAGCCTCTAAGCACCAGATACGATGCGACCGTACCCCAAACCAACACAGGTGGTCAGGGTGAGAATCCCCAGGCGCTTGAGACAACTCGGGTGAAGGAACTAGGCAAAATGGTGCCGTAACTTCGGGAGAAGGCACGCCGCCGGTACGTGAAACCCCTCGCGGGCGGAGCGGAAGGCGGTCGAAGATACCAGGTGGCTACAACTGTTTACTAAAAACACAGCACTCTGCCAACGCGCAAGCGGACGTATAGGGTGTGACGCCTGCCCGGTGCCGGAAGGTTAAGTGATGACGTTAGGTTCGCCGAAGCGTTTGATCGAAGCCCCGGTAAACGGCGGCCGTAACTATAACGGTCCTAAGGTAGCGAAATTCCTTGTCGGGTAAGTTCCGACCTGCACGAATGGCGTAATGATGGCCACGCTGTCTCCACCCGAGACTCAGTGAAATTGAAATCGCCGTGAAGATGCGGTGTACCCGCGGCCAGACGGAAAGACCCCGTGAACCTTTACTATAGCTTCACACTGGACGCTGATGTTGCCTGTGTAGGATAGCTGGGAGGCTTGGAACCCCGGTCGCCAGACCGGGGGGAGCCATCCTTGAAATACCAGCCTGGCATCATTGGCGTTCTCACTCTGATCCGTGATCCGGATCGAGGACCGTGTGTGGTGGGTAGTTTGACTGGGGCGGTCTCCTCCCAAAGCGTAACGGAGGAGCACGAAGGTACCCTCAGCACGGTCGGGCATCGTGCAGTGAGTGCAAGAGCACAAGGGTGCTTGACTGCGAGACAGACACGTCGAGCAGGTGCGAAAGCAGGTTCTAGTGATCCGGTGGTTCTGTATGGAAGGGCCATCGCTCAACGGATAAAAGGTACTCCGGGGATAACAGGCTGATACCGCCCAAGAGTTCACATCGACGGCGGTGTTTGGCACCTCGATGTCGGCTCATCACATCCTGGGGCTGAAGTCGGTCCCAAGGGTATGGCTGTTCGCCATTTAAAGTGGTACGCGAGCTGGGTTTAGAACGTCGTGAGACAGTTCGGTCCCTATCTGCCGTGGGCGCAGGATGTTTGCGAAGGGCTGCTCCTAGTACGAGAGGACCGGAGTGGACGACCCTCTGGTGTGCCGGTTGTCACGCCCGTGGCATTGCCGGGTAGCTAAGGTCGGACGGGATAACCGCTGAAAGCATCTAAGCGGGAAGCCTCCTTCAAGATGAGACATCCCCGAGGCCTCGAGCCTCCTGAAGGGCCCAGCAAGACGAGCTGGTGGATAGGCACGGTGTGGAAGCGCTGCAAGGCGTTGAGCTAACGTGTACTAATGGCCCGTGAGGCTTGACCCTATAACACCCAAGGGGTCGGGTTGCAGGACAACGACCGGATACAAGAGACGTATCGCACAGCTTGATAGACCACCAGTTACGCCTGACGGCCATAGCGAGCGGGAACCACCTGATCCCTTGCCGAACTCAGCAGTGAAACCGTTCAGCGCCGATGGTAGTGTGGGGCCTCCCCATGCGAGAGTAGGACATCGTCAGGCATCAATACGCAGAAAACCCGGCCACGTGCCGGGTTTTTTGTGTGCGCGGAAGAAAAAGTGTGTAAGAAAAAGCGCGTCAGAAAAAAATAGCCATAGAGCCGTAGTCAAGGCCATAGATACCCGCCATCAGGCCAGCCCTTAATCTGAGGTAGCGTTTTGCAACTCGCCGTGACATCCGTGCCGGGCAGACAATGCGCAAGGCCGTGCAGCTAATATGAAAGCGCCGGCAGCAGTATGCCCCTTTTGCCAGGGTCTGCTACCTTTGGCAGAAAGAACCAACGCACAACGCTAAAGCGTACAGAAGAGGGGATGGATCATGAATGCAGGGCTGAAAAAACGGGCAGCGGTATTGGGCGTACTGATGATGACAGGCGGTCTGGCTGCATGTGAAGAGCAGGGGCCGGCTGAAAAAGCGGGCGAAAGTATCGATGAAAGTATGGAACAGGCCGGCGAGAACATTGAGGAAATGGGTAACGAGCTTCAGGAATCGGCCGAACAAGCGGCTGAATAACGATTTTGTCGACGAACGTGCCGTACAAAAGCCGCTTAAAGCGGCTTTTTGGGGCTTATGGCACTGCCTAAGTGCTCCCCGAGTGTACGAGCGGAGAATACACAATGCGTTTGTACCGTGAAAATAGCCTGCTGCTGATCGTAGACCCTCAAACAGGCTTGCTGCCGGTGATTGACAGCGGCCGGCAGGCCGTAAACGAAGCCGGCTGGCTAGCCCGGATGGCGGAACTTGTGGGTGTGCCGGTCTGGGTGACTGAGCAGGCGCCGGAGAAAATCGGTGCCAGTGCGCCTGAGCTGTTGGGTGCGCTGAAACAGTACCGGCTTTTTTGCAAACAGCATTTCAGCGCAATGGGCGAGGCCGACTTTCGCAATGCGCTAGCGCAGGCAGGCCGGCCGCAGGTTGTGATCTGCGGGGCAGAAGCGCACGTGTGTGTGCTGCAAACAGCGCTTGGCCTGCTGCAGGCAGGCTATGAGGTGTACTGGCTGAGCGAGGCCACGGTCAGCCGCCGCCAAGATGAGGCAAGCCTGGCCCGCAAGCGTGCCGCTGCCGGCGGGGCCGTCAGTATCACAGCGGATATGGCCGCCTATGAGTGGCTTGATCGCTGCGATACAAAGACGTTTCAGCAGGCGCACCGGCAGCTGTTGCGAGACCGTTCGGCGCGGCCGCTTACGTTTTTTTGACTCAGGCTCAGGGGCGGTCCTGTTCGCGCCGGCTAAAGACAAGCGTATCGCCTTCTGAGGCGGCCGCGTTAAAGCGATAGCCGGCAGCGTTGAACTCTTCCAGCCCGGCAACATCGTTTAGGCGCTGGTGAATAATCCAGGCGCTCATTAGCCCCCGGGCCTTTTTGGCATAAAAGCTGATGATCTTGTAGCGCCCGTTTTTTTCGTCTTTGAAAACCGGTGTCACAACCCGGGCATCAAGGCTTTTTTGCTCTATGGCCTTGAAGTACTCGTTGGATGCCAAATTGACCAGCACTTGGGAGCCGCTTTCGGCAATGGCGTCGTTTAGCGCCCGGGTCACGGTCGAGCGCCAAAAAGCGTAAAGATCCTTGCCCGCCGGGTTTGAAAGCTTAGTGCCCATTTCCAAACGGTAGGGCTGGATAAGGTCCAGCGGACGCAGCACGCCGTAAAGCCCGGAGAGAATGCGCAGATGCGACTGGGCAAAGCGGTTATCGGCGTCGCTGAAGCGTGCGGCGTCAAGCCCGGTATACACATCCCCCTGAAAGGCTTGTGCTGCCGGCTTGGCATTGTCCGGAGTGAACGGGGTGTGCCACTCGCCGAAGCGTGCGGCGTTCAAACCGGCCAGTTTGTCGCTGATGCCCATCAGTTCGCTGATCTGCTGCGGCGAATACGTACGCAGAATGTCGATCAGCGTTTGGCTCTGCGCAAGAAAGTCGGGGTTGGTGTACTCAGCCGCTGTGGGCGGCGTGTCGAAGTCCAGCTTTTTGGCCGGGGAAATAACGCTTAGCATAAAGCGCTCCATAAACCAGTAGGGAAAAACACGGGGCGATTGCCGTCTCAATGATAGCAAGCCCCGGCCAAGGCCGGCGCTATCAAGCCGATAAGAGACGGGTTGCTGGCAAGGCGATCACGGGCAGGGGTTGGGCATGCGCTGATGGATGGCGTCGATGGCGTCAAGCACGTCGTCGTCAAGGCGCAGCGCTTCGCTTTCCAGATTGCTTTCCAGCTGTGCCATGGTCGTAGCACCGATAATATTGCTGGTCAGAAAGCGCCGTGAATTGACATAGGCCAGCGCCATCTGCGATGGCTCAAGCCCGCTGTCCCGGGCAAGCGCGACGTAAGCCTTGATGGCCTTTTCCGCTTTGGGCGCGGCGTAGCGCTGGAAACGTTCATACAGCGTCAGCCGTGCCCCGGCCGGGCGGGCGCCGTTTACGTATTTGCCGGAAAGCGTGCCGAAGGCCAGCGGCGAGTAGGCCAAAAGGCCGACGTTTTCCCGATGGGCGATTTCTGCGAGCCCTACCTCGAAGCTGCGGTTGAGCAGGTTGTAGGGATTTTGCACGGAGGCGACCCGGGGCAGGCCCAGCCGCTCGGCCAGTGCCAGCGCCTTCATTACGCCCCCGGCGTTTCATTGGACAGGCCGACGGCGCGCACCTTGCCGGCGTCGACCAGTTCCTTGAGCGCTGAGAGGCTTTCTTCCAGCGATGTCGCGTCTTCGTCTTCGTCGTGTTCATAGCCCAGCGGGCCAAAAAAATTCGCCTGGCGGTCGGGCCAGTGCAGCTGATAGAGGTCTACATAGTCGGTTTGCAGCCGCTCAAGGCTTTGGTTGATAGCCCGGTGTAAATGCCCGCGGGTAAGCCGCGGGCCGCCGCGAAGGTGTGCCACTCCCGCTCCCGGGCCGGCGGCCTTGGTGGCGAGAATCACGTCGTCTCGCGAACCGCGCCGGGCAAGCCAGGAGCCGATGTGGCGCTCGCTGCGTCCCTGGGTATCGGCACGCGGCGGTACCGGATACATTTCGGCGGTATCAATGAAGTTGATGCCAAACGCGACGGCGCGGTCCAGCTGTTGATGCGCCTCGGCTTCGCTGTTTTGCTCGCCAAACGTCATGGTGCCCAGACACAGCCGGCTTACCAAATAGCGCGTAAAGCATCGCCCCATGCGGGCGGTGATAAAAGCGCGCACCGCAACGCGGTGCCGGGGTTGAAGGTTCCATCACCACCTGATATTTATACAAAATGACGAAACGCGCTTACAAGGAACGGTTTTATCCGACGCCCGAGCAGGCTGAGCTATTAGCTCAATCCTTTGGCTGCGTGCGTTTTGTCTGGAACAACACCCTGGCCTATCGCACCGAAGCGTATCAGCAGCGCGGGGAAACGCTCACCCACTCGGCAGCAGAAAAGCGGCTGGTGGCCCTCAAGGCGGAATATCCGTGGCTGAAGGACGTGTCCAGCGTGATCCTGCAACAAGCCCTGCGCGATCAAAAAGCGGCCTTCGACAACTTCTTCAATCCGACGCTCAAGGCGCGCTATCCGCGCTTCAAAGCCAAGGATGGCCGGCAATCCATTAGGCTGACCAAGGCTGCCTTCCGCTATCGGGACGGCGAGATCACTATCGCCAAAACGAAAACACCGCTACCGATCCGCTGGAGCCGGCCACTGCCCGGCGCCCCGTCCAGCGTGACGATTTCACGCGACCGTGCAGACCGCTACTTCATCAGCTGTCTGTGCGAGTTCACGCCCGAGCCGTTGCCGGTCTCTCCTAACACCGTAGGTGTTGATCTGGGGCTGACCGACCTGTTCATCACCAGTCAGGGGCAGAAGTCGGGCAACCCGCGCTATCTCAAGCGGTATGCCGCCAAACTGGCCTACCTGCAACGCCGATTGAGCAAAAAGCAGCGAGGCTCGAACAACCGCCACAAAATGCGCCGCAAGGTGGCGCGTCTGCATGCCAAAATCGCGGACTGCCGCCGCGACGCCATGCACAAGGCGACTCGGACGCTGGTCAACGAAAACCAAGTGATCTGCGTCGAGACGTTGAATATTGCCGGCATGCTCAAGAACAAGACACTGGCCAGAGCCATCAGCGATGCCGGCTGGGGCGAGTTCCTGCGCCAGCTGGTTTACAAGGCCGACTGGGCGGGCCGCCAGCTCATTCAGGTCAGCCAATGGCTGCCCAGCAGCAAAACGTGCCACCACTGCGGCCACCGGATTGAAAGACTGCCGCTGTCGCAGCGCCACTGGCACTGTGACGGCTGCGGCCAGGCCATTGACCGCGATATCAACGCGGCCAGGAATATCGGCTCTTCGTCGTTGGGTGTGGAATTCGCCCCCTGAGCTGGGCCAGGATATGACCTCCACATGGACAGGAGGTATGGCATGGACGGCACCCAGATTCTGACCCTCGGCTTGGGCCTGGAAGCACCTTGGGTTCTCAAGGACCAGCACCTGGATACCGCCGTCTCGCCCCACCGCCTGGACCTCTACGTCGAGGCCGAGCGGGGCAGCCTCTACCCCTGCCCTGAGTGCGGCAAGGCCTGCCCGGCCCATGACTTCGCCGACAAGACGTGGCGGCATCTGAACTTCTTCCAGCACCACTGTTACCTGCATGCGCGGGTGCCTCGCACCAAGTGCCCCGAGCATGGCGTCAAGCGCATCGAGGTGCCCTGGGCCCGCCCTGGCAGCGACTTCACCCTGCTGTTTGAGCAGGCGGCCATGTCGCTGGTCAAGGAGATGCCGGTGCTGGCCGTCTCCCGGCAACTGGAGATCTCGGACAAGCGCCTGTGGCGCATCGTGCACCACTACGTGGGGCGCATGCTGGGTGAGTTGGATCTGTCCAGCGTGGCCACTGTCGGCGTGGACGAAACGGCCTCCCGGCGCGGCCAGCGCTACGTCACGGTGTTCCTCGACATGCAGCGCAAGCAGGAGCCGGTGCTCTTCGCCGTCCCGGGCCATGGCAAGGCCGCCATCAAGGCCTTCAGCGCCTTCCTGGCGGCGCATGGCGGTGACCCGGACAACGTGGTCGAGGTGGTCTGCGACATGTCTCAGGCGTTCCTCAGCGGCGTGGCCGAGCACCTGCCCAACGCCGAAGTGACGGTCGACTGGTTCCACATCGTGCAGACCTTCACCAAGGCGCTGGACGAGGTCCGCAAGAAGGAACGCCGTGAGAAGGGGCATCCCAAAGCCCTCCGGTGGGCGGTCTTGAAGAACCTGGATAACGGCAATATGACGGCCAAGCAGGTCGCTGCCCTCCAGGAGCTGGTAGCCGATCAGGGGGCCACCGGCGATGCCTGGGTGATCAAGGAAAAGCTGCGCTGGATCCAGAAGGCGCCGACGCCGCGTGCCGCCCGGTGGCGCATCACGAACTACCTCAAGGTCATGCGGGAGGCCGTCACCGGCCAGGCACTGCTCAAGCCGATGGCGAAGGCCCTGACGACGCTGGAGCGACATGCCGAGCAGGTGGTGAGGCGCTGGATATCGGGACTGACCAACGCGCGGCTGGAAGGCATGAACGGACTCTTCCAGGCGGCCAAGTCACGCGCACGTGGTTACCGGAACGAGGCCAACTTCATCGCGATGATCTACCTGATCGGCAGCCCGGTGGGCCGCCTGCTGGATCAGGCCAAATCCACATGAAACGACGAAGAACCGGAATATCGAAACCGCCGGACGGGCGGGGGTAGCCTGTGGAGCGACTGGATCGGGGGCTGTGGCCTAATCGTCACGGCCTAGTGAAGGCGTGTTGAAGCAGGAAGGTTCTCGGGGTGACCCGGGAACCCTCGCCCAAAGCGCAGTGCGCGGCGGGCGGGAAGTGTCAGGTTGATGCCGGTGTTACCCAAAGGGCGCGTTTGCATGATGATCTCCTTTTGAAAGGCCTGAAGACGCGGACGTAACGTCGTTGCCGGCGCGTAAAGCGTATGGTAGCGAGGGGGATGACAGGCGGCAAATGACGGGGGTTGAGTCCTTGCAGCGCCGGGCGTATGCTTGCCAGCCCGTTGGCCGGCTGCCGGTCGGACAAGGGCACACTAGGGTAGCCGCAAGTGCGCTGTTGGCGGCTTTTCCGGATTCCACTTGACAGGCAAGGTGGTTCGCCATGTTGCAGGCATCATCTTTGTTGACGCGTCTTGAGTATCGCCTGGCCGATAGGCTTTTTCATACCCGCTGGCTGCTGCCGCGATCAAAGCGCACCCAGCGGCTGACGCTTAGGCTTTTCAAGCACTGCGCCGAGGCCGGGCATCCGGATGCGCTATCGGTGTACGGCCATATGCTGTTTCACCGCAGCGCCTCTCCTCAGGACAAGGCCCGCGGTGCCCGCTACGTGGTAGAAGCGGCCCACGCAGGAGACCTCAAGGCGCAGTATCAGGTCGCGCGGATCTACGAGCACGGCTGCGCGCAGTATCCGCGTCGGGACGAATATGCCGTTACCTGGTATGCCCGAGCGGCCAAGGCCGGCCACTATCTTGCCGCCGAGCGGCTGGTGCGCGCCTATCGCCAGGGAGAGCTGGGCCTTGCCGTCGACGGCGAGCAGGCAGCTTACTGGCAGCAGCTGGCCGACGACACGCTGACCGCCGGCGCATCGTAACCCGACCCGGCGGCGACCCCGCCGCGCGCTTGACCCAGTGAGAAAGCCCGTGAACGAGACGCTACCGACATTGCTGGATATCGAAGCGTCCGGCTTTGGGCGCGGCAGCTACCCCATTGAAGTGGGCATTGCCCGAGGCGACGGCAGCGGCTGTGCGCTGCTGATTCAGCCCCGGCGGGACTGGACGCACTGGGACCCCCAGGCCGAGCGGCTTCACGGCATATCGCGTGAACGCCTTGAGCGCGAAGGCCACCCCGTCATTCAAGTGGCCCGCTGGCTCAACGACGAGCTGGGCGGTTTGGAAAAGGTCTACAGCGACAGCTGGGGGTTTGACAACACCTGGCTTTCGCTGCTGTTTCACCATGCCGGCATGCTGCCGGCGTTTCGCCTGGAGACGCTGCGCCTGCTGCTCAGCGAAGAGCAGCAGGCGCTATGGTATCCGACCCGGGAGGCGCTGATGGCCCAGCACGGCATTCAGCGCCACCGCGCCGGCGACGATGCTCGCCTGCTCCAGCTTACCTATGCCCACACGCGGGCGCTTACTGCCTGGCGCTGATATGCAGCACCAGCTTGCCGGCGTTGGCATTTTGCTCCATGCAGGCGTGGGCGTCGTTGACCTCTTCTATCGGCCAGCAGCGGTCAAGCTGGATGTTGAGCCTGGCGCTTTCCAGCAAAGGCCAGACGTGGGTGTAAAGCGCCTGCATGATCTCGCCTTTGGCGGCCGGGGATTTGCCGCGTAGAGTGGAGCCGATCAAACGCTGGCGCTTCACCAGCATTCTGCCCATATCCAGCTCGGCGTGGCGCCCGCCCATCAGGCCGATCAGCACCAGCCGCCCGTCGGCGTTGAGCACGCGCTGGTTGTCGGGCAGATAGCTTGCGCCGACCGGGTCGACAATCACGTCAGCGCCGCCCCAGGCTTTTACCGCGTCCACAAAGCTGCCGTCGTGGCGGTTGAATCCCTCGTCGGCCCCGAGTGCGGCGCAGGCATCCAGCTTGGCCTGGCTGCCGGCGGTGACAAAACACGGCCGGTCAAACGCCCGGCACAGCTGAATCGCCGCGCGGCCGACGCTGCTGGCGCCGGCGTGGAGCAGCACGCGCTCGCCGGGCTGAAGGTTGCCTTCCATAAACAGATTCAGCCAGGCGGTGGCGAACACCTCGGGCAGTGCCGCGCCGTCGCGCAGCGAAAAACCGCGGGGCAGCGGTAGCACCTGCCGGGCATCCACGTTGACCTTTTCGGCGTAGCCGCCGCCGGCCAGCAGCGCACAGACCTCGTCGCCTGCGGCCAGCGAGCGGACGTTTGCGCCGACGCCGATCACCGTGCCGCTGACTTCGAGCCCGGGAATATCGCTTACCCCGGGCGGCGGCGGATAGTGGCCGGCGCGCTGCATCAGATCGGCGCGGTTGACCCCGGCGTAGGCAACGCGCAGCTGCACCTCACCGGGGCGCGGCGGATCAAGCTCGGCGGTTTCCTGCCAGCGGGCCTGCTGCCCGCTAAAATGCATGGCATACATGCAACACTCCTGATGATGGGAAAGGCTGCTAGCTTAAGCTTGGCTTGCAGCGCGTCAAGCAAGGCCTCGGGGGTGGCGGCGTCGAGCAGCATGTGCCGGGTGGCCGGATGCAAAAAGCCGTGTTCGACCGTGGCGTCGACAAAGCTCAGCAGCGGCGTGTAGAAATCCTGCACGTTGAGCACGCCCAGCGGCTTGTCGTGCAGCCCCAGATAGCCCCAGGTCCAGATTTCAAACAGCTCCTCCAGCGTGCCGATGCCGCCGGGCAGGGCCATGAAAGCGTCGGCGCGGGCGGCCATGGCGGCCTTGCGCGCGTGCATGTCGCGCACTCGAATGAGCTCGGTCAGGCCGAGATGGGCCTGTTCGCGTTCGACCAGGTGGTCAGGCATCACGCCGATGACGTCACCGCCTTCGTCCAGTGCTGCGTTGGCCAGCGCCCCCATCAGACCGATGCGTGCGCCGCCGTAAATCAGCGTATGGCCGCGCCGGGCCAGCATCCGGCCCAGCGCCGTGGCGGCCTGGCAAAAGTCGGGGTGCTCACCGCTGCGTGAGCCAAGATAAACGCAAAAACGGGCCATGAAAAAGTCCTTGTGGGTAAAGAGAAAGCAGCGCTTACGGCAGGCAGCGATCCAGCCGATAGGTATCGTCCAGCCACTGGCCGATGGCGTTGTGGCCGCCCAGGTGATGGGCGTACTGGGTGTGCAGGCAGCGCACCTGATCCCAGTTGCTGATGCCTCCCACGCCGCGCTCGGTGAGCACCTGGGTGTAGCCTCGGCGGGCGATGTCGGCTTTCTGCGCCTCGTTCATCCATGCCCAGCGCTCGGCGATATAGTCGCGATGGCTCTGGTGATAGGCGGCGAGAAAGTCGGCGTCTTCCTGTAGCCTTTGTTCCAGCTGCTTGATCACGCCGGCGGCTTCCAGGTGCGAAATTTCCACTCTCAGCCGCTCGCTGGACAGCCAGTACAGCGTGGGAAAAGGCGCGCCGGCAACGATGGGCGCCATGCGCAGGGCGAGCGGGGTATTTTCGCCGTCCACGGCGGCAACGGCCTCGATGCCGCGCGGCGCACGGCCCAGCTGACAGGTGATGATATCAAGCTCGGACGCCGACGGGGCGTGCGCGGTTCGGATCAGCATGGCGGTATCTCTAACAGGACGTAAAAACAGGGCATAAAACAGGATGTAAAAACAGAGCGTAAGGAAAATAGCGCGTAAAAAGAAAACGTAGCGCAGCCTAGGGCTCGTCCGGCACGATCTTGCTGGAGCGCCCTACTGCGCGAAAAAAGCAGCGATTGAGCTGGGCGGGGGTGGCAACATAGCCCCAGCGGCGCTCGCAGAACTCCGCGGCACGGGCGATGAGCACGTCGTAGAGCCGGTTGAACGGCGCATCATAGTCGTAAGGGTCCGCATCGGCCAGGCTAATGTGCGGGTAGTCGGCGAAGCGGGCCATGAAGTAGCCTTCCAGCTCGGCTTCCATGGCGCGGTGTTGAGCGGTATTGTCCGGATCAAGCCAAAGATTGTAGCGGATGGCCATAGGGTGGCTCCTGACGGTTCCCGACGGCGGCGGGTTGCGAAACAATGGCCGTGGCGGCGTCGCTGGGGCACCGCAAACTATCGGCTTTTATATAAACGGAGAGAGCTCATGGCGTTTGATTTTGCCACGCCGATCGAGCGGCGCCACCCCTTGGGTGGCTATTCCTCGAAAAAATGGCACCGCTACGGCGGTGAGGTGCTCCCGCTTTGGGTCGCGGATATGGATTTTCGTTCGCCGCCGGCGGTGATTGAAGCGCTGACGCGCCGCGTGGAGCACGGCGTTTTCGGCTATGCCTACGCGCCGGCCGATCTGGCCGGTGTGCTGTGCGATTGGAGCCTGGCCCACTACGGCTGGGCCATTGAGCCCGAGTGGCAGCAGTGGCTGCCCGGCGTGGTGCCGGCTCTGCATTTAGCCTGCATGGCGCTAACCGAGCCCGGTGACGGCGTGTTAACCGTCACGCCGATCTATCCGCCGTTTCTGGACGTGGCCCGCCATACCGGCCGGCTCGCCCAGCAGGCCGCCCTGGCCCCGCCGGAGGCGACCGGCGAGGGCTGGCGGCTGGATATTGCAGCGCTACAAGCCGCCATTACCCCGCAAACCCGCCTGCTGCTGTGGTGCCAGCCGCACAATCCCACCGGGCGGGTATGGCGCGATGACGAGCTGGCCGGTCTTGCCGAGCTTGTCGTGCGCCATGACCTCTACGTGGTTTCCGACGAGCTGCACTGCGATCTGCTGCTGGACGCGGGCGCGCGTCACCGGCCGCTGGCGGCGGCCTACCCTGAGCTTGCCGCGCGCACCGTGACGCTCTGGGCGCCGTCCAAGACCTTCAATTTGGCAGGGCTTTCCACCGCCTGTGCGATCATTTCCGATCCGGTGCTGCGCAAACGCTTCAGCACGGCGGCGGCGGGGCTTTTACCCGAGTGCAACGTGCTGGGGATGGAAGCGGCGAAGGCCGCCTACGCCGAGGGCGAGCCCTGGCGCCAGGCGCTGCTTGAGACGCTGCGCGGCCATCGTGCGCGGATTGCCGCGTACGTCGCGCGCTGGCCCGGGGTGACCATGAGCACGCCTGAAGCCACCTATCTGGCCTGGCTTGACATGCGCGATGCGGGGCTGGGGGATTCGCCCCAGCAGGCGCTGCTGGCGCGTGCCGGGGTGGCGCTGTCCGACGGCGCGGACTTTGCCAGCCCCGGCTTTGTGCGGCTGAATTTCGGGACCACGGCCGCCCAGCTTGACGCTGCCCTTGAGCGTATGGATGCGCTGCTCAAGGGCGAAGGCCAGGCGTAGGCTTATTAATAGAGCAGCGCAAAGAGCTTGCGCCGATAGGCCACGGTCAGCGGGTGTTCGGCGCCCAGGGCGTCGAACACCTGCAGCAGCGTTTTGCGCGCGGCGTCGTCGCCGTAGCCGCGATCGCTTTGCATCAGCCGCAGCAGCCCTTCCAGCCCCGCTTCGTATTGGCCGTCGGCGAGCTGGCGCAGGGCACGCTGAAAACGCGCCTCGCTGTCGTCGCGCTCGGCGAGGGCCTCGATCTCGGCGTGGGGCAGGGCGCGCTCGCTGAACTCGATGCTGGCACGCACCCCGCGCGCCGGTGCGGCGTCGCGCTCTTCCGGCGGCAGGTTGTCGAGCAGGCCCCGCGCCTCGTCGCCGCGGCCTTCGGCCGCCAGCGCTCGGGCCAGGCTCACCTGATAAGGGTAATGCTCCGGGTACTGCTCCATCTGTGCTTGATAGATTTCTCGGGCGGTTGCCGCGTCGCCGGCTTCCATGGCCGCCTCCGCCAGCTCCTCAGGGCTTGTCGGGGCGTCTTCCGGCGGCTGAAAATAGCGGCCCAGCCACTCGCGGATATCTTTTTCCGGCAGCGCGCCGGTAAAGTTGTCGACCAGCCCGCCCTGGCTGACCAGCTTGACGTCCGGCACCGAGCGCACGCCCAGCTGGCTGCCGATCTCGGCGTTGGCCTCGACGTCGAGCTTGGCCAGAATAAAGGCGCCGCGGTATTCCACCGCGAGCTTTTCCAGCACCGGCGTCAGCGTTTTGCACGGCTCGCACCAGGGGGCCCAGCAGTCCAGCAGCACCGGCACCTGCATGGAGGCTTCCAGAATCTGCTGAATGTTGCCGGCGTCGACGTCGACAATCACGTCTTCCGGGCGCACGGTGCCCGGCGCGGCGCTGCCGTTTTCTGCGGTGCCGGGCGGTGCGGCGGCAGAGGTTGCATCGCTTTGCTCAACCGGCGCGGTCAGCGCCTCGCCGGTACGCGGGTCAATAATCGACATGGCGGCTCTCTACTTAACGGACGAATCAATGAGTGAATCAATGGATAAGCTAGCTAGGATATGCAGGCGAACTTGCTCGTATTCAAGGTACGCGCCGTATCTTGGTCTGCCGCCACAGGAGCGCTCGCCCCGTGCCCGCCCCTGACACCTTTGACGCCGGCGGCGATCGCGTCGTGCCGTGCCCGCCGGCGCGGCGCCAGGAGGCCATCATGCAGCTGGCCGCCGCCGGGCATGGCGCCGGTCGCGCCGAGCTTGCCCAGGCGGTGGCTGACCACCAAAAAACGCCCGATCACGGCTGGGACGGGCTGCTGGTCGCGCTGCGCGGCCAAACCCTAAAGGCCGCGCTCTGGGTGCAGCCGCTGCCCGGCAACACCGCGCAGCTGTGGCCGCCCTGTGCGTGCGGCGCGCGCGGCGCCCTGCTGCGCGGCGCACGCCGTTGGGTCCGCCGGCGCGGCTTTGCCCTTTGCCAGGCGGTCTTGGGCCCTGACGACGCTGACGCCGCCGCCGCGCTAAAAGACGCCGGAATGATGCTGGTGGCGCCGCTGGAATACCTCACCGCGCCGGTAGCCCCGGCAGCGACGACCGTGCGCCTGGGCCCCTGGGATGCGCTTGACCGCGCCGGCCAGATCGCGGTGATTGCCGATGTGCAGAAGAACTCGCTGGACTGCGTTGCCCTTTGCGAAACGCTGGGGGCCACCGCGCTGCTGACGGGCTTTTATCAGCAGGACGATACGGCCCCGGCCCATTGGTCGGCGGTCTATCTTGACGACCGCGAACCGCCACAGCCCGTCGGCGCGCTTCTGCTGGCGCCGCGCCCGGCGGTGGACGGCATGGAGGTTTTACTGATGGGACTTGCACCCGAGGCGCGCGGCCAGGGGCTGGGCCGGGCGGTACTTGACGCAGCCTTTGCCCGCGCGCACGCCGCCGGGGCGCGTCGCCTGCTGCTTTCGGTGGATACCACCAACACCCCGGCACGCCGGCTGTACGCCCGGGCGGGCTTTGTCGGCTATGCGCAGCGCCACGTCTATGCCTGGCTCAAGCGGTCGGGCTGACGCTTGCGCATGTTAATAAACAAGCGTTTGATTTACGCTTGAGCCACTGACTCAAGCCAGCCCAGAGACCGCCATGCGCCCACTCGCTGCTTTTTTATATGCCGCTTTATGTGCCGCCCTGCTGCTTGCCGGCTGCGGTGATGCGCCGAAAGGCCCGCAAAACTCGGCCCCTCGGCGGGTAAAAACCGCGTCGGTGGCCGAGGTCGCCGCGCCGACCCTGCGCCTGACCGGAACCGTGCGGGCCCGCTACGAAACGCCCCAGGCGTTTCAGGTTGCCGGCCAGATTGCCACCCGCCGCGTGGATGCCGGCCAGCCGGTTGCCAAGGGCGAGGTGCTGATGACGCTGGACGACAGCGATCTGCGCCAGTCGCTGAACGCGGCCAAAGCCGAGCTGGCCTCAGCCAGGGCCTCGGCGGCGGTCGCGCAGTCAGACCTTGAACGCGCCCGCACGCTGTTTGCCCGCGACTACCTCAGCCGGCAGGCCTTTGATCGCGCCGAGCTGGAAGCGCAGCAGCGCAGCGACCGGCAGGCGTCTGCCCGGGCACAGGTCGAGCAGGCGAAAACCGCGCTTGCCTACGCCACCCTGCGCGCGGAAAGCGACGGCCTTTTAACCCGGGTCAGCGGTGAGCCGGGCCAGGTGGTAGGCGTCGGCCAGCCGGTGGCCCGGCTTGCCGAGGCGGGCCCTCGGGAGGTTGAAGTGGCGTTTCCCTCGAACGTGCGCCCGCCGCCCGCCGGCGAGCTGCTGCTGGGCGATGAGACGCTGGCGCTTGAGCGTCGCCAGGTGTCCGGCTCGGTTGATCCGGCCAGCCGCACCTGGCAGGCGCGCTACCGCATTGACGGCGCGCTGCCCGCGGGGGTGGGGCTGGGCGAGGTGGTGAAAACGCGTTTCGCCGCGGCGTCTGACCGGCGGGCCGCGGCGGCCCCGCTGTACCGGGTGCCGGTGGCGGCGGTGGACGCGCGCGGCGAGGGCGCGCAGGTGTGGCGCATCGTTGAGGGCCAGGCGCGCCCGCTTGCGGTCAGCGTGGCGCGGATCGAACGTGACCGGGCGCTGGTCAGCGGCGAGGCGCTTAAGGCCGGCATGGCGGTGATTGCGCTGGGCACCCACCTGCTCAACCCGGGCATGCCGGTTGAGGCGCTGGCGCCGCCGGGCGCCGAGGAGCCGGCATCGTGAGCTTTCCCAACCTCTCGGCGCTGGCGGTGCGCGAGCGCTCGGTCACGCTGTTTTTTCTGCTGGTGGCGCTGGCCTCCGGGCTCTACGCCTTTGCCTCCATGGGCCGGGCGGAAGACCCGGACTTCACCATGCGCGTGATGATGGTCTCGGCGCTGTGGCCCGGCGCCACGCCGGAAGAGGTGCAAAACCACATTGCCGACCCGCTGGAAAAGCAGATTCAGGCGGTGGACAACATCGACCGGGTGGAAACCACCGTTCGCCCCGGGCGGGCGGACATGCAGATCGAATTCGAGGAATCCACCCCCGGCGAGGCCGTGCCCGACCGCTTTTATCAGGTGCGCCGGCGCATGCAGGACGCCGCCGGCAGCCTGCCCGACGGCGTAGTGGGGCCGATCATCAACGAAGACTTCGGCGACGTGTATTTCTCGCTGGTGGCGCTGACCGCGCCCGAACTCTCCATGCGCGAGCTTTTGCGCGAGGCCGAGGGCATCCGCGACCGGCTGCAGCGCCTTGACGGCGTCAACCGCGCCGAAGTGCTGGGCGAGCGCGACGAGCGCGTGCAGATCGACTTTGACATGCCGCGCTTGCAAAGCCTGGGCATGGCCCCCGGGGACGTCTTTGATGCCATTGAAGCGCATAACAAGCTGCTGCCCGCGGGCTTTCTGGATACCGCCGGCCCGCGCGTCTATTTGCGGCTGGACAATGACGTCTCCGACCCGGAGGCACTGGCCGATGTGCCGCTGCGCATCGACGGCGAGCTGATTCGGCTGGGCGATATCGCCGAGGTGTCCCGCGGGTATGAGGACCCGCCGGCTTTTATGGTGCGCGCCTTTGAGAAAGACGCGCTGCTTTTGGGCGTGGTGATGCGCGACGGCGAAAACGGCCTGGCGCTGGGCGAGCGCCTGGACGACTTCTGGGCCGGCGAGCGCGCCCGGCTGCCGCTGGGCATCGAGCTTGACGTGATGACCAACCAGGCCGACGCCATTGCCGGGGCGGTGAACCTGTTTCAGGTGAAGTTTCTCATCGCCGTGGTGGTGGTCATGCTGGTGACCATGCTCGCCGTGGGGCTGCGCGCCGGCGTAGTGGTGGGCATCGCCATTCCGGTGACGCTGGCCATGACCTTTGTGGTGATGAAGGCCATGGGCATCAATCTCGACCGGGTGAGCCTGGGCGCGCTGATTATCGCCCTGGGGCTTTTGGTCGACGACGCCATTATCGCCATTGAAATGATGATGGTGAAAATGGAGCAGGGCTGGGACCGGGTAAGTGCGGCCGGCCACGCCTGGAAGGTCACCGCCGCGCCCATGCTGTTCGGCACCCTGGTCACCGTGGCGGGTTTTGTACCCATCGGCTTTGCCCGCTCCAACGTCGGCGAATACGCCGGCAATATCTTCTGGGTGCTGGCCATTGCGCTGCCGCTGTCGTGGGTGGTGGCGGTGGTGTTTACGCCGTATCTGGGCGTCAAGCTGATGCCGGTGCGCCACAGGCGCGCCACCAGCGAAGAAAACGTCTATCAGACGCCGCACTACCGCCGCCTGCGCCGGCTGGTCAGCCGCTGTGTGCGCTACCGCAAAACCGTGGTGGGGCTGACCGCAGCACTGTTGCTGCTGGCCGTGGCCGGCATGGCCGGGCCGGTGGAGCAGCAGTTCTTTCCCAGCTCCGACCGGCTTGAAGTGCTGGTGACCATCCACCACCCCGACGGCACCGCCATTGACGCCACCGACGCCACCGCGCGCAAGCTGGAGGCGCTGGTGGACGAGGCCGACGGCGTGGCCTCGCTTTCCGCCTACGTGGGCCGCGGTGCGCCGCGGTTTTTCATCTCCGCCGCCCCAGAGCAGCCCAACCCCGCCTTTGCCGAGCTGATCGCCGTAGCCGACGACATCGAGTCCCGTGATGCGCTGATTGAGACGCTGAATCAGCACGTGGACAGCGGCGAATTCCCCGAGGCCCGGGTGCGCGTGCAGACCCTGCTCTACGGCCCGCCGGTGGAGTGGCCGGTGAGCGTGCGGGTGCTCGGCCCGGACGCCGACACCCTGCGTGAAATAGGCCACGACGTGCGCGAGGTCTTTGCGCAAAACGCCCATGTGCGTGACCCGCATCTGGCGTGGGACGCCAAGGTGCCCCGAGTGCGCTTAGGCATGGACAGCCACCGCCTGAGCCTGTTGGGGCTGGCCCCGGACGACGTGGCCCGCCAGCTGCAGTTCCAGCTTGACGGCGTCACTATCACCCGGCTGCGCGACGGCATCCGCCTGGCGCCCGCCGTGGGCCGCGCGGCGGCAAGCGACGTGGAGAGTTTGAAAAGCCTCGATGTGCAAACCCGGGACGGCAAGCGCGTGCCGCTTGGCCAGCTGGGTGATCTGGAAGTGTCGTTCGAGCAGCCGGTCATCAAGCGCTACAACCGCGCGCCGTTTGTGGCAGTCAACGCCGAGGTGGCCGGCGCCCAGGCCAAGGACGTGAGCGCCGAGGTGTGGGAGGCGCTGGGTGCTCTGCGCGACGGCCTGCCGACGGGCTACCGCATGGACATCGGCGGCTCGGTGGAGCAGTCGGCCAAGGCCGAGGCCTCGATTGCCGCGCTGCAGCCGCTGATGGTGATTTTGATGCTGACGTTTATCATGCTGCAGATGCGTTCGTTTTCCGGCACGTTCATGGTGGTCGCCACCGCGCCGCTGGGGCTGATCGGCGCGGTGGCCGCACTGCTGCTGTTCGGCCAGCCGTTCGGCTTTGTCGCCATGCTGGGGCTTATTGGCCTTGCCGGCATTCTCATGCGCAACACCTTGATACTCACCCAGCAGGTGGCCGATAACCGCGAGCAGGGCATGGCCCTGCGCGAGGCCGTGGTCGAGGCCGGCGTACAGCGCGCCCGCCCGGTGGTGCTCACCGCGCTTGCGGCGATTTTTGCCTTTATCCCGCTGACCCTGGACAGCTTCTGGGGGCCTTTGGCCTTTGTGCTGATCGGCGGGGTGGCGGCGGGCACGCTGATTACCCTGCTGTTTGTGCCCGCGCTTTATGCGCTGTGGTTCCGCATTGCCGCGGAGCCGCAAAACGACTAGCCGGGCGGCGTCAGGCGTTTTTATCGCGCTGACGGCCGCTGCGCTTGCGTTTGACCGCCAGCGCGTAGCGGTAGGCGCGCAGCACGCTACGGGCGAAGTGCTCAACGCGATGGCCGGCGGCAAACGCGGCTGCCTGGCGGCCCATGCGCCGGCGCTTGTCGGCATCATGCAGCAGCTCGGCCACCGCGCGGCTCCAGGCGGTGACGTCCGGGGCGGTTTTATAGCCGTTGCTCCCCTGGCTGACGATATCCTCGATGCCGCTGGAGCGGATGACCACCACCGGCAGCCCGGCGGCCATGGCCTCAAGCACCACCATGCCCTGGGTTTCCGAGCGCGAGGCAAACACAAACAGCTCGGCGGCGTGGCAGTAGGCGGGGATGTCTTCCGGTGCTACGGCACCCGCCAGCGTGACGTGCTCGCCAAGCCCCAGCGCGGCGGCGCGCGCTTCGAGGCGGCGGCGGTCGTGGCCTTCACCGACCAGCAGCAGGTGGGCGCTGTGCTCGCCGCCGTCGTGTAAAAGGCGCAGGCCGTCAAGCAGAAAGTCGATGTTTTTCTCCCGGCTCAGCCGCGAAATGGACACCAGCACGCGCTTGTCGGCCAGGCCCAGGCGGTTTCGCAGTGTGCTCACCGCCTCGGCGTCGACGTGGGCAAAGCGTTCGTACTCGATGCCCGTGGGCTGGACGAAAATCGGCTTTTTCACCCCGATAATGCGCAGATATTCTTCCACCGAACTGGTGGGCACGATCACCGCGTCGCAGCCGTTGGCAAAGCGCTTGACCAAGGCATGAGAGATAAAGTTGCGAAACAGCGGCCCGGGCAGCGGGACGTAGTGGGCGTAGTGCTCAAGCCGGGTGTGGTAGGTATACATCACCGGTACGCCCAAAAGCCGGCCGAGCAGCTGGCCGGCCCGGCCGATCCAGAACGGGTGGTGCACATGGATCACGTCGGGCTTGAACGCGCGCACCCGGCGTGCCATCTGCACGCTGAACACGTTGGCCAGACGAAACTCCTGGTGCTTGCCCAGCGGCAGCAGCGAGCGCAGGCGCAGCACGTCGGCCTCGTCGTCGGCCTGGCGAGAATAGCGCGGGGCCACCACCATCACCGGATGGCCCAGCGCGGCCAGTCCGCGCTTGAGCCGCTCGATGGAAATCGGCACGCCGCCGATAAACGGCAGATAGTTGTTGGTAAACATGACCGTGCGCAGCGGCGTGCCGTCGTCGGCGTCGGGGTCGATATCAAAGTCGGGGTAGTAGTCTTGCTCGGTAAAGATCCGGTGATACAGCCAGATGGCCACGGCGATAAAGATGGCCACCAGCAGGATAAAGTTGAGATAGCCCACGTAAAACAGCGAATAGATGAAAAACCACAGGCTTTCCGCCGTGCGCCAAAACGGATGCTGGCCGATGTCCAGCGGCTTTGCTTCCAGCGTCACGCGCTCGCCGTCCACGTCCACGGCGACGAAGTGATAGCGGCTGCGGCCCTGGTTGAGCACCAGCCCGCCGGCGCCGCCGGTGACCACGTAGTCGGTGCCGGCGTGGGTCTGGCGGTCAAACAGCGCCAGTTCGCTGGAAAACACCGCGTCGACGCCGGCGTTTTCCATCAGCCGGGTAAACGCCCGGCGCGCGCCCTCGGGGAACAGGTAATCGTCGTCCAGGCGCAAAAGCCCCGAGTAGTCCACCGGGTACAGCGGATAGGCGCTGAACACAAAGTGGTTATCGGCGTGGGCGGCGGCGAGCAGCTCATCGAGCCAGCGGCGCTGCCAGCCGTAGTCGGTGGTGCCGGTGCTGTCGAGAAAGGTAAAGCGCGAATTGCCGGCGGCAAAGCTGAAGTGATAGGGGCCGAAGTGGTCGTAAAAGCGAAACCCGCCGATGCGGCTTTCTTCGCCGGGGCCAAAGGTCAGCAGATAAGGCATCTCAAGCCTTGAAAGGGTGCCGAACAGCGCGCGGTACTTGTCCTCCCCGCCGCTGGAGACGGCGTTGCCCGCCGAAACCACAAAGTCGTAGTCGCCGTCGTTGAGCAGCGGGATGATCTTGCGCTCGAAAATGCCCACGGAGTTGTTGATGTTGCCCAGCACGGCAAAGCGGTAGTGCGCCTTTTGCTCGAGCAGCGCCTCGATCTGCTTGACCTGAACGGCGTGGTTGGCGGCAAAATCCTGCTCAAAGAAATTGAGATAGACTTTGTACCCTAAAAGGGCCGCAATCAGCGTCAGGTTGAGATAGAAAATCCACGGGATAAGTCGCCGGCGTCGCACGCGCTTGGTTCTCCTCGGGCGGGGGCTTCACATGATGCCGGCGAACATAGCACGAAATACGACCGCTGCGCCTTGCCGGCCCGGGGCAGCGCGCGGCGCAACGGGAAAAATCACATGACACGATCGCTCACTATTGCGCTGGGTGCGCTGGTGGTGCTGCTGGCGCTGGCGGCGCTATGGCAGTGGCTTGCCGTGCACGACATTCTGACCGTGGCGCGGGTGCGCGACTGGGTGGCACAGGTACCTGATTGGCGGGATGCGCCCTGGGCGTTTATCGCCGTGGCCGGGGTGTATATGGCCGCACTGCTGGTGATGTTTCCGCTGAGCATTCTGGTGGCGGTAACCGGGCTGGCGTTCGGCCCGGTGTGGGGCTTTGTGTACGCCACGCTTGGCACGCTGTGCTCGTCGGTGGTGTCGTACGCGGTGGGTCGCTGGCTGGGCCGCGATGCGCTGCTTACCTACGGCGGCCGGCATTTGAACGGTTTATCGCGCTATCTGGCCGGGCGCGGCGTGCGCGCCATGGTGGTGATCAATCTGCTGCCGCTGGCGCCTTTTACCCTGACCAACATGATGGCCGGGGCCTTTCATCTGCGCTTTCGCGATTACATGGTCGGCTCGGTTCTGGGCATCGTGCCCGGGCTTGCCGGCGTCACGCTTTTGGGCAGCCAGCTCGGTGCGCTGGCCACGGCCCGCGGCCACGGTGAGGTGTTCTGGGCGCTGGGCGGGCTGGCGCTGGGCGTGGCACTGCTGTACGGGCTGCGCCGCTATTCGGCAAGGCGCAGCGCTTCACGTCGCAACAGCCGCTCGGCGCCCCGGCGCGTTGATTAGCGCCGGCTGGCCTGCAGGCAGCCGCCCACCACCAGTGCCCCGGCGATCGGCAGGCGCCAGTCCAGCACGCTCATGCCCGCCAGTACCAGAAACGCCGCCGCCAGCACCGGCACGCCGTAGGCGAGGCTGCCGATGACGCTGGCCTTGCCCAGGCGCAGCGCTTTGTCCCAGGCCACCATGGCGATGCCGAACGGCCCAAGGCCAATGGCCAGCCCCGCCAGCAGCGTGGTGTTATCGGGCAGCGCAATGTGGCCTTCGGCAAAGGGCACAAACGCCGCCGCCGTCACCACGCTTGCGATCAGCAGAATGCGCGGCATCAGCGGGGTCAGCGTGACCGGCGTGGCCTGGCAAAGCCAGGAATACAGCGCCCAGCACACCGCGGCAAGGGCGGCAAAGCCGTAGCCGATAAGCGAGCTCTCGCTGCTGCGGCCGGCTTCAGGGGCCATCAGCAGTGCTGCGCCGGCAAAGGCGATCAGCGCGCCGAGCACGCTTGCAAAACGTACCCGGCCGAAGGTGAGCCACTGGCTGAGCAGAATAAACAGCACAGGCCAGGTGTAGGTGATCAGGGCGGCGTCCGACGCCGGGGCCAGGCGCATACCCAGAAAGTAGCTGCTTACTGCGCCGGTGGTCAGCAGCGGCAATCCCATCCAGATGGCCAGGCGCCAGCGCAGGCTTAAGTGCCCGGTCGGCTGGCGGCGGCTGAGCGGCAGCGTAGCCAGGGCACCGGCCAGCAGGGTAAACGCCGCCAGCGGCAGCGGGGCAAGCCCGCGGGCCTGTTCGGACAGCAGCGGGGCGGCACTCCACAGCACAACGGCAACTAACGCAGCGGCAACGCTGAAATAACGCTGGGTCAAAAGATGAATTTGATGCATACGATAGCTCCTTGCCTTGAACAGCTTTCGTGTAGCATAGCCCGCAACGAAACATCATAAAATCGATAGTTTTTGATAGTACATATCAAGGATTGTGATGTAATAGCCGTGAAGCGCCGGCCGTTAAGCGCCTGGAAAGGCCAGCAACGCAAACGCCGGCAATGCACAAGGAGCCTTATGCGTACCCCAACGTTTGACCTTACTTTGCTGCGTACGCTGGTCGCGGTGGCCGATACCGGCAGCGTGACTGCCGCAGCCCGGCGGCTGTCTTATACCCAGTCCACGGTGAGCATGCAGCTAAAGCGCCTGGAGGCGCAGCTGGATATCGAACTCCACGAGCGCCTGGGGCGGCAGCTGAAGATTACCGCCGACGGTGAACGCCTGCTGACCCACGCCCGGCGGCTGCTGACGGTCAACGACGAGGCATGGCAGGACATGCAGGCCCGCCAGGTCAGCGGTGAGCTGCGCCTGGGCATCCCTGAAGACTATGCCCTGCTGCTACCGGCGGTGTTTAGCTACTTCCATCAGCTTTATCCCGGTGTCAAGCTGGAAGTGATCTGCGGCACCAGCGCCGATCTGGTGAGCCGGGTAAAGCGCGATGAGCTGGATTTGGCACTGGTGACCCGCCAGCGCAACTCGCCGGGCGGCGAAGTGATTCGCCGGGAGCCGCTTCTCTGGGCGGTAGGGCTGCAGCACCAGCCGCTTTTGCGCGACCCGTTGCCGCTGGCGCTGTATTCACGCGGGGCGGATGTGTTTCGCGAGGTGGCCGAGGAGGCGCTGGAATCTGCCGGGCGCCAATGGCAAGTGGCCTATACCAGCCAGTCCATGAGCGGGCTCAAGCCGCTGGTCATTGCGGGGCTGGCCGTTGTGGTGATTACCCGCAGCATGCTCACGCCGATGCTCAAGCCGCTGGATGAGTCCAGCGGGCTGCCGGCGCTGCCAAGCATTGAGCTGGCGCTGCACTGGGCGCCGCACCGGCCTTCGGAGCCGGCGCGCAAGCTCGGCGAGCTGATACGCCGCCAGCTCGCCGAGCAGCCGGCAAACGCCTGACGCAGCGCCACATCGGGTACCGGGGCGGGTAAGTCAGGTCAAGTGGTTGTCCCACTGGAGGGCAAGATCGGCAAGCGCTGCTGCACTGGGCGTGCCGGGGGTGACGCGATACAGCCCGCCGCGCCCGGAGGAGACCACAAAGCCGCCAGCGCCGTCGCAGCGCGCCCCGGCGGCGTCGGCCAGGGCGTATTCGGCCAACAGCGCGCCGCTTTGATAGTTGAGCATGATGACTTTGTGGCCGCGCGGCGCGGTCACCAGCGCCAGCGCCCGGCGGCGGCTCACAGCGACGCTTGCGGTGTACTGCTGCAGGCTGGCGGTCAGCGCCTCCCCCAGCGCAAGCTCCGAGAACGCGCCGTCCGGCCCCAGCCGGCAGAGCAGCGGGTGGGTTTCCCACTCCGGCCCTTGAAACTGGTAGCCGGCGAGCACCGTGCCGTCGGCGGCCACGTCCAGATGCCGGCAGCTCAACTGATGGTGAGACGGCCGATGGCGAGCGATCACTTCGCCGCTTTGGCGGTTGACCAGCAAAAGCGCCGGGTCCATTTCGCCCAGGTTGAGCTTGACCCGGCCGTAGTCCGGGTGGGTCTTGATGCCGCCGAGCCCCACCGCCAGCGTCTCGCCGTCGGGCAGCAGGCGGATTTCGTGGGGGCCGATGCCGTCAAGCTCGATATCGCGGACGTGGCGATAGTCGTCTTCGGCGTCGTATACCCGCACCAGCCCCATGGCGTCTTCCAGACGGTTGGCGGTGACGTAGAGATAGCGCCCGTCGGGCGCAAACACGCCGTGGCCGTAAAAGTGATGGCCGCCGTCGGCGGCGACGCGGTGGCTGACTTCGCGGCGGTCGCCGTCCACCACGTAAAAATGCTGCCCCGGCCGCCGGGCAAACACCACCGCGCGCGGGGCCGTGGGCGAGAGGCAGCCGCCGTGGCAGCGCTCGGGGATGGCCAGAGTAAAGTGCTGCTCGCCGTTCGGGGTGATGGCGGCAATGCGGTGGTTGCCGCGGGCGTCGTCCACGGCGCTGAACAGCCAGTCGGCGTGTTTTCGCCCGGGTAGTGCCCAGGCAAGGGAGGGCAGCGCCGGCAGGGCAAGCGCCCCGGCACCGGCGGCAAGCAGGCGGCGGCGGGTTCGGTTGACGGTCATCGCTCAGTCTCCGTCGCTCGAGTTGAAGCCCCGGCGCAGCCCGGTGGCGGCGGCGACGTCCCGGGCCAGCAGCCGGCGCAGCTGGCTTAGCTGCACGTAAAAGCCCTGGAAGTCGGCAAAGGCGGCTTTTTTCTCGGGCTCGGAGCCAGAACCTTCACCTTTGATGGCCGGGGCCAGGCCGTCGGGTAGCGTGTCGGCCCGCGCGGCTACCTCCTTCAGCTGCTTTTCCAGCTTGTTTGCAAGCGCTGGGTGGCCGCGGCTTTCCAGTAGCGCGGTAAGCCCCGGCATCAGGCCTTTCTGGAGGCCTTCAAGGCTTGCCCGCATCAGCGCTACGCTTTTCCCGCTGCGCCAGGCCTCGGCGCGATAGATGCTGGCCGGCTTGCCGCGTAGCCCCAGGGGGCTCGCCAAACGCTTTTCTTCCAGCAGCTCCACGCTCTGGATCGCGCTTTGCAGCAGGGTATGGGTGTAGCTGTCGGTGCCGATAAAGCGCTCGCCGAACGACTGCCAGTCGTCTTCAAGCGCCCGGGTGACGTGGACCAGGTTGGTGCTCACCGCGCTCAAAAACCCGCAGGCGTTAGGGCTTTTGAGCGCAGTGGCGTCCATGGCGTCGTCGTACAGCAGGTACTCAAGCGCCGGGAATCCCTGCAGCGCCACCCCGGCCTGCTCCACGTCCTCGAGCGTGGGCGGCGTGTCGGCGTTCAGCTGCGTTTTCACCTTGCGCCCGACGAGGTTCTTGCCGTCGGGCCAGAACTGCAGCTGCCAGCCTCGGCTCTGCTGCTCGACGGGGCCGAACTGAACGTAGCGCACCGCCTGCCAGCGCTGATAGGCGTCAAGCCAGTCGTCCTCCAGCGTAGCGCGGCCATCGGTACTGGGGGTATCGCAGTAGTCGGCGGTGCTTTGTTCGAGCGTCTCGGCGGCGCCGGCCAGGGCCGAGTACTGCTGCGCGGCCGCTCGGTGCCACTGCTCGCGCGGGGTTTCGCCGGCGCTGGCGGTATTGGCGGCCATCAGCAGCGCGAACGCTGTCAGGCCGGCGCGGTATAAAGAGCTTGGGTGAGCCATGCGGGTTCCTTGATCAAACAGGGGAGTTACAGCGATTCGAGAAAACGCAGCACGCTTTGGCGCTCGCTTTTCAGCAGCTTACGGTAGCGCTCCCTGGCCGGTTCGGCCTCGCCGCCGTGCCACAAAATGGCTTCTTCAAGGGTCTTGGCGCGACCGTCGTGCAGAAAGCGCGCCCGGGGATTCACGGTTTGCGCAAGGCCGATGCCCCAAAGCGGCGGGGTGCGCCACTCCTGCCCGGTGGCCTCGAACTCGGCGCGGTTGTCCGCAAGGCCCTCGCCCATGTCGTGAAGCAAAAGGTCGCTGTAGGGCCAGATAGTCTGGCCGGCAAGCGCCGCTCGCGAGGCGTCGTCGGCGGTTTGCTGGCGCGGAGTGTGGCAGGCTGCGCAGCCCAGCCGGTTGAACTGGCGGGCGCCCTGCGCCACCGTCGGATCGTCCATGTTCCGGCGCATGGGTACGGCCAGGCTTTCGGCGTAGAAGGTGATGAAGTCGGCGACCTTGTCGCTGACTTCGGGCTTGCCGCCGCTTTCGAACTCGTCGCAGCGCTGCGCGGCGGTGCAGTCGGTGGCCGGGGCCAGACTCGAGGTCAGCCCCATGTCGCCGGCGAAGGCGTGCATGCTCTGCTGTTCGACGCTGGGTTCGCCGGCTTTCCAGCCGAAACGGCCGACCATGGTTTCCTGCCGGCGCTCGTCCCAGACGTGGTTGATGCGCCCGGAGATGCCGTCATTGTTGGCGTCATCCGGGTCGGCGGCGGCGCGCAGGTCGTCGTCGGATATCGCCGACAAAAGCCCCAGCCCGGTCATGGGCGGGGCCAGCCGGGGCGAGGTTTTCAGATCTTCGGGCAGCGCGCCGTAGGCGGGGGCTTCGATGCGGTAGCGCGGCTCGGTCAGCGTCACCGTCTCGCCGCCTTCCAGGGTGACCTCGCGGGCTTCGTGTTCGATGACCATGTTGCCTTCGGGCTCGGCGCCGGGAATCGCGGCGGTTTGCAGCTGGCGGCCGTAGCCGGGCACCGGCACCACGCCCAGCTTTTTCAGGGTCTCGTCATCGCCCTGTTCGGCGGGCAGCGACAGGCGCAGAAACAGCGCGATGGGCGTCTCGTCGCCTGTGGGCGGGTGGCCGCGGCCGTCTTTTATATGGCAGCCCTGGCAGCTGTTGGTGTTGAACAAAGGCCCCAGCCCGTCACGGGCGGCGGTGCTTGACGGGGCGACCACCCAGGGGTTGCGAAAAAAGCTGTTGCCCACGCTGAAGTCCAGCCGTTTGGTCATGGCCAGGTTGTCCAGCGGCAGCGAATAGGCGTTGTGGTCAAACTGCTCCACCGAGCCCGCGCCGCCGGTCAGCCGGGTCTCCTGCACGGGAAAGCCGCCGGCGGTGCTGGCGCCGGCAGCGTCAGCAGCGAAAGCGGGGGCGGCAAGGGTGAGGCCGGATAGCGCAAGCCCGGCGATAAGCGTCAGAGAAGGCGATGTCATGGGCTGCCTCGTGGAAGTTGGCGGTCTTGACGGCAAAAACCGCCCTGGCGGCCGGGCCATAGGGCGGTTGTTCAACGTTCAGCCTGGGCGGCGGATGCTTAGAAGCTGTGCCCGGCGGTGTCGGGCTGCAGCGAGGTGATGCCAAGCGTGCCGGCGGCCTTTTCAAGCGAGGCGGTCTGGGCCACCAGCGCGAGAATGGCGTCGTTGATCATCGCACTGCCTTTGTCGTTGCCCGGGGCGATCATCATGTCAAAGGCCATGGGCGAGCTTTCGGCCTCGGCGGCCTGCTTGATCATGCCAAGCTTGTCCATGGTGGTTTCCAGCTGGCCGCGCAGGGTGGTGGCAAGCTCGGGGTTTTCCTGTTCCACCAGGTCGGCGATGGCCGGGCCGGAAACGACGCTGCCGTCGGTGCGCTCGTAGATGCCGGTGTAGACGTTCTGAATGCCCTGGCCGTTGAAGTAGTGCGAGTTGTGGGTGTTGTCGCTGAAGCAGTCGTGCTCGTCCTCGAAGGAGTTGGCTTCGAGCGCCACCTTCATGCGCTCGCCGGCAAGCTCGCCAAGGGACAGCGAGCCCATGCCGAAGAGGATGCGGCGCAGGCCTTCCTCGTCGCTTTCAGAGAGCAGCTCGGCGCGGTAGTTGTCGTCCTGGCTCTCGGCCCACTGCTCGGTCATCCACGCAAGGTCGTCGACCAGCAGGTCGGACACGGCGTCGAGGTACTCGCCGCGGCGGCCGCAGTGGCCGTGGGTGCAGTCGTCGCCGGCGGCGTAGTCGCTCGCCGGGCGGTCGCCGTTGCCGGCGTCAAAGCCGTTGAGATCCTGGCCCCAGAGCAGAAACTCGATGGCGTGGTAGCCGGTGGCCACGTTGGCCTCGGAGCCGCCGATCTCGTTGAGGTCGGCCAGCACCTCGGGGGTCAGCTCGCTGACGTCGATGTCGCGGCCGCCCACGGTGATGGTGTCGTTGGCGACGATGTTGGCAGTGGCGCCGTCGCTGCCCAGCTCGTGCTGGTAGTCGTCGGTCTCGACGTAGTCGATCATGCCCTCATCCAGCGGCCAGGCGTTGAGCTGGCCTTCCCAGTCGTCAACGATGGCGTTGCCGAAACGGAACACTTCGGACTGCTGATAGGGCACCCGCGCCTCGAGCCAGGCCTGCTGGGCAGCGGCCAGAGTCTCGGCGGTGGGGTTTTCCAGCAGCGCATCGATGCGCTCGTTGAGCGTTTGCGCCGCGGTCAGCGAGTCCTCGTAGGTGGCGTGGGCGATATCGGCGTAGTTCGCGATGACCGCGTCAGGCGTGGCGTCGTTGGCGGCCTGGGCGGCCAGCGGCATCAGGGCGGCAAGCGAAACAACGGCAGCGAGCGGGTGTCGGTTCATGCGACGTGTCCTCGGTATGCGAGTCGGAATGTTTGCGCACGTTACCGCATGAGGCAAATGATATTCAATATTATTCGACATGGCTAAATGACGCCGGCCGCCGGCGTTTGCTCAGCGACCGGGCAGGGGGTAAAGCGCTGCGCCGCTTAGCGGGTGCCGACAATCACGCTCGAGGCCTTGAACAGCGCGCTGGCCGGAGAGCCTTCGGCAAGGCCCAGATGCTCGACGCTTTCGCGGGTGATGATCGCCGCCAGGCGCTCGCCGCCGTCAAGGGCCAGCACCACCTCGCTGTTTACCGCGCCGGGGACCAGGCGCTCCACGGTGCCGGCCAGGCAGTTGCGCGCGGACAGGCTGGCGCCCTCGGTCTCCACCGCAATAATCACCGATGACGCCTTGATCAGCGCGAACGCCTCGCTGCCTTCGGCCAGGCCAAGGGAGGCCGCGCTCTCCTGGGTGATCACGGCGACAAGCCGCTGGCCGCCGGGCAGGGTCAGCTCGACCTCGTCGTTGACCGCGCCCTGGCGGATAGCGGAGACGGTACCGCTGAACTGGTTGCGTGCGCTGCTTTTCATGCTGAGTTTCCTTAACAGTGGCAGGTTGTCGCTGAGGCTTTCGGCCTCGCGGTTGAGTCGTTCGACGAAGTCCCGGTGCAGGGCGTCGAGGGCGTTGAAGTCTTCGATTAGCCGGCTTCCGGCGGCGGTCAGGCGGGTGGTGCCGCCGCCCCTGCCGCCGGCGCTGCGCTCAACCAGCGCCTCGCCGGCGAGGTTGTTCATCTGGTCCACGGCGTCCCAGGCGGCCTTGTAGCTCATCTTGATGGCCCGGGCGGCGGCGGAAATCGAGCCGGTCTCGGCGATGGCGGCCAGCAGACGCATGCGGCCGTGGCTGGCCAGGCGCTGCTCGCCGGCGTTGAGCCACAGCTGGCCGTCGAGGGTGAGCGGAGCAATGTGTTGGTGAGCGGAAGAATCCGCCATGGCAGCCTCCTGGCAGAGGAAAGCAAACGAAAAGAGTCACCAAGCCTATCGTCAGCGCGTATCAAAGGCGACGCTTCGGATCAGCGCGGTGACCGCCTGGCCCTCTGCCAGGCCCAGCTCGTCCCGGGACTTGCGCGTCAGCCGGGCGCGCAGGCGCTGCTCGCCAAGCGCCAGCACTACTTCGACGGCGGTGGCGTCGTCGGGGAGCGGGGTGACGGCTTGCACTCGGGCCGAGAGGCGGTTGCGATAGCTGGTGCTTGTCGGAGCGGTGAGCGCCAGCGCCACGTCCCGGGCGGGAATGCGCAGGCGCAGGCGAGAGCCCACCGGCGCGTCGTGTAGCGGCACCTGAAGGCGGCGCTCGCTGTCCACGGCAAGCTCGGTCAGGCCGTAGTCAATGTCGTGACCGACCACGCTGACGTCGAGCAGGGAGGCGGCATCGAAGCCGCCCAGCTGGCGCGTGAGGTCCACCCGCAGCAGCACGTCTTCCAGCGCGCCGCTTGCCAGTACGCCGCCGTTTTCCAGCACCACCAGGTGGTCGGCAATGGCGGTGATTTCGGCCGGGTCGTGGCTGATGTAGACGACGGGGATATTCACGTCGCGCACCAGCGTGAGGATAAAGTGCAAAAGCTCCTGCTTGCGCACGCCGTCAAGCCCCGAAAGCGGCTCGTCCATGAGCAACAGCTGCGGATCGGTCAACAGCGCCCGGCCGATAGATACCCGCTGGGCCTCGCCGCCGGAGAGCGTACCCGGCATGCGCGCGAGCAGGTGCTCGATGCCGAGAAGCCTGACGATGGCGTCAAAGCGCGGGCGAGCCTGTGCCGGCATGCCGTAGGTGAGGTTTTTGCGCACCCGGTAGTGGGGGAAGAGCCGGGGTTCCTGAAATACCACGCCGATGCGGCGCTGGCTGGGCGGGAGAAATGTTCCGCTGGGGGTGTCCGCCAGCGTTCGGGCGCCAAGCGTGACGTGGCCGGCATCGGGCCTGTCCAGCCCGGCAATCAGCCGCAGCAGGGTGGTCTTGCCGCTGCCCGAGGCGCCGAACAGGGCGCTGACGCCACGGTCGGGAAGCGCGAGGTCGGCGTCCAGGGTAAAGCGCCCCTGGCGCTTTTCAACGCTGATCTGAAGTCCGGTCGTCGTCATGGCGCCGCCTCCTGGCCGTCGCGCTCGCTCATCCGCCGGCGGGCGTTGCGCGAAAGCCACTCGGACGCCACCAGCGAGACCATGGCGATCACCACCGCAATCACGCACAGCCGCGCGGCGGCGGCTTCCTGCCCCGGCGTCTGTATCAGGCTGTACAGCGCCAGCGGCAGGGTGCGGGTTTCGCCGGGAATGTTGGAGGCAAAGGTGATGGTGGCGCCAAACTCGGATAGCGCTCGGGCAAAGGCCAGCATGGTGCCGGTCACCAGCCCGGGGATCGATAGCGGCAGAGTGACGGTGAGAAAAATCCGCCATTTGCTTGCGCCCAGGGTGTAGGCCGCGGCCTCAAGCTTGGGATCCACCGCCTCCAGGGAAAGGCGCACCGCGCGGACAAACAGCGGAAACGCCATCACGCCGCTGGCCACGGCGGCCCCCTGCCAGGTAAAGGGCAGGGATATGCCGGCGAGCTCGTGGAGCCACTGGCCGATCACGCCGCGCCGGCCCATGGAGACCAGCAGCAGGTAGCCGATCACCACCGGCGGCAGCACCAGCGGCAGGTGGACGATACCGTCCAGCAGCGCCTTGCCGCGAAACTCCCGCCGGGCCAGCAGCCAGGCCACGGCAATGCCGGGGATCAGAATCCAGCCCACCGCGCTTAGCGCGATGCGCAGGCTGAGCTGGATGGCGTCCCATTCTGCCGCTGAGAGCATGTCGTATCCTTACCGATCAAGGGCCGAGGCAAAACCGTAACCCTCGAAGATGCCGACCGCCTCGTCGCCTTCCAGCCAGGCGCGGAAGGCTGACGCCTCGTCGCTATCCTCAGCGTCAATGACGGCTGCCGGGTAGACGATGGCGTCGTGGGTAGCCAGCGGAAAAAGCCCCAGGGTGGTAACGCCGTCGCTGGCCCGGGCATCGGTCTGGTAGACCACGCCGGCGGGGGTTTCGCCGCGCTCGACCAGGGCAAGAGCGCTGCGTACATCGCTTGCCCGGGCCAGCCGCGGCGCGAGGGCATCCCACTCGCCAAGGGCTTCAAATGCCTGCCTGGCGTAGATGCCGGCGGGGACGTGGTCCGGGTCGCCCACGGCCAGCCGCTCGCCGTCATCCAGCAGGCCGGCAAGCTTGCCGCTTTCGCCGGGGGTGAAGTCGCCGCCGGCTTCGTTTGCCGGGGCGACCAGCGCCAGGCGGTTTTGCAAAAGGTCGACACGCTGCTCCACGTTGACGCCTTCGTCTTCGAGCCAGTCCATCCACTTTTGGTTGGCGGAGACGTAAACCTCGGCCGGGGAGCCGCTGGCAATTTGGCGGGCCAGGGTCGAGGAAGAGGCGTACACCGGCACGATATCCACGTCGTCGTGCTCGGCGGTGTAGGTTTCAATGGCTTCGTTCATGGCGTCGGTCATGGAGGCCGCAGCGGCGACGTGCAGGGTGCCCGCCTGGGCGGCGCCGGCCAGGCCCAGCGCCGCGAGGGCGACTGCCAGACGCAGCGGTTTGGGCAAGGAAAGAGGCGGAGAAGAAAGCGAAGTCGCGGTGCACATAAAGAGAACATACCGTTATATAGTAGAGTATATAGCGAAGCTAACACGGCGGCCGGCGAGTTGCAAGCGCAGCCGTGCCAGGCGGATAAAACGTGCATTCCTTACGACCAAGGCATAAGACGCAGGCGTGGAAGGACGATGTGTGAGCCGTTAGCGCATGCTAAACTGAATGTGCAAACCAGCAGGGCCGCCCGCGCGGCCCCTATTTTCATGTTCATGCCGGCAGGGTGCGCCATGCTGGCAATGACGGTTGCCATATCCGATGGCCGCTGCGCCCAAGCTCCACCAAGAGGGCGGCCAGGGCCCGATAGATCGGAAGCAACGAGAGGAGAGTCCGCGATGGAAATGAATCGTCGGGAATTTTTCAAGTTTTGCGGTGCGGGGATCGGGGCGTCCAGCCTTGCCGCGCTGGGCATGGCGCCGGAGCCGGCCTATGCCGAGTCGATCCGCCATTTCAAACTGGCCAACACCAAGGAAGCGCGCAATACCTGCCCTTACTGCTCTGTCGGCTGCGGCATTATTCTCTACAGCCGCGGCAGCGGCGGCAAGAACGTCAGCCAGGATATCTTCCACGTTGAAGGCGACGCCGACCATCCGGTCAACCGCGGCACGCTGTGCCCCAAGGGCGCCGGGCTTGTCGACTTCATCCAGAGCCCCAACCGCCTGCACTACCCGCAGGTGCGCGAGCCGGGCAGCAACGAGTGGAAGCGCATCAGCTGGGACGAGGCGCTGAATCGCATCGCCCGGCTGGTCAAGGACGATCGCGACGCCAACTTCGTGGAAAAAAACGACAGCGGCGACACCGTCAACCGCTGGCTTTCCACGGGCTTTCTGGCGGCTTCCGCCTCGTCCAACGAAGCCGGCTACATGACCCACAAGGTGGTGCGCTCGCTGGGGATTCTGGGGTTCGATAACCAGGCGCGCGTTTGACACGGCCCGACGGTGGCAGGTCTTGCCCCGACGTTTGGCCGTGGTGCCATGACAAACCACTGGTGCGACATCAAAAACGCCAACCTGGTGCTGGTAATGGGCGGCAACGCCGCTGAGGCCCACCCCTGCGGCTTCAAGTGGGTGACCGAGGCCAAGGCGCACAACCAGGCCAAGCTGCTGGTGGTGGATCCGCGCTTTACCCGGACCGCCTCGGTGGCGGATACCTACGCGCCGATTCGTACCGGAACGGACATCGCCTTTTTGGGCGGGCTGATCCATTACCTGATGGAACACGAGCGTATCCAGCACGAATACGTGCGTAACTACACCGATATGCCGTTTATCGTAAAGCGCGGCTTTACCTTTGAAGACGGTCTGTTCAACGACTACGACGCCGATAAGCGCACCTATCCGGACAAAAGCGCCTGGGACTACGAGCTTGACGACGCGGGCTATGCCCGGGTGGACATGTCGCTTGAGCACCCGCGCTGCGTGTATCAGCTGATGAAAAAGCACTACAGCCGCTACACCCCGGAGATGGTCAGCCGCATCTGCGGTACGCCGATCGAGCGCATGCTGGAAGTGTGGGATGAAATTGCCGGCACCTCAGTGCCCGGAAAGACCATGACCATCCTCTATGCGCTGGGCTGGACGCAGCACTCGGTAGGCTCGCAGATGATTCGCGCCGGTGCGATGCTGCAGCTGCTGCTGGGCAACATCGGCATGCCCGGAGGCGGGGTCAACGCCCTGCGCGGCCACTCCAACATTCAGGGGCTGACCGACCTGGGGCTGCTTTCCAACCTGCTGCCGGGCTACATGACCCTGCCGCGGGATGAAGAGCAGAGCTACGAGGACTACATTGCCAAGCGTGCGCCGCAGGCGTTGCGCCCCGGGCAGGTGTCCTACTGGCAGAACTACGAAAGCTTCCACGTCAGCCTGATGAAGGCCTGGTACGGCGATGCCGTGACCCAAGACAACAACTGGGGCTTTGACTGGCTGCCCAAGCTCGACGAGCCGCTTTACGACGTGCTCAAGTTCTTCGACATGATGTACGAAGGCAAGGTCAACGGCTATTTCTGCCAGGGCTTCAACCCTATCGGCTCCTTCCCCAACAAGGCCAAGATCAGCGCGGCGCTGTCGCGGCTGAACTACCTGGTGGTGATGGACCCGCTGATGACCGAAACTTCCGAGTTCTGGAAAAACGTTGACGAGTACAACGACGTTGATACCGCCAACATCCAGACCACGGTGTTTCGCCTGCCCACGACCTGCTTTGCCGAAGAAGACGGCTCGCTGGTCAACAGCGGGCGCTGGCTGCAGTGGCACTGGAAGGGCGGCGAGCCCCCGGGCGAGGCGCGGCCGGACATCACCATCATGGGCGGGATGTTCCATCGCCTGCGCGATCTGTACCAGCGTGAGGGCGGCGCCTTCCCTGACCCGATCCTGAACCTGGACTGGTCCTACAAGCGCCCCGACGAGCCGTCGCCGGATGAAGTGGCCCGGGAGTTCAACGGCTACGCCATTGAAGATGTGCGCAACGCCGACAGCGGCGAAGTTGAGGTGAGCGCCGGCAAGCAGCTGGCAGGTTTCGGCCAGCTGCGCGCCGACGGCTCTACCGCCAGCGGCTGCTGGCTGTTCTGCGGGGCTTGGACCGAGCAAGGCAACCAGATGGCGCGGCGCGATAACGCCGACCCCTACAACATGGGCCAGACGCTGGGCTGGGCCTGGTCGTGGCCGGCCAACCGCCGGATTCTCTACAACCGCGCCTCGGCCGACGTCGCCGGCAAGCCCTGGGACAGCAAGAACAAGCCGCTGGTGTGGTGGGACGGCAGCAAGTGGACGGGCACCGACGTGCCGGACTTCCCCGTGAACTCGGCGCCGGAAGAGGACGTCAGCCCGTTTATCATGAACCCTGAAGGCGTGGCGCGCTTCTTTGCCCGGGACAACATGGCCGAAGGGCCTTTCCCCGAGCACTACGAGCCGTTTGAAACGCCCATCGGGCGCAACCCGCTGAACCCGGACAGGCCGGAAGTGACCAGCAACCCCGCCGCGCGGGTGTTCCGCAACGACATGGAGCTATTCGGCAGCGCCGAGGAGTTCCCCCATGCGGCCACCACCTACCGGCTCACCGAGCACTTCCACTTCTGGACCAAGCACTGCCGGATCAATGCGATCATGCAGCCCCAGCAGTTTGTGGAAATCGGCGAGGCCATGGGCAACGAGCTCGGCATCAAGGCCGGCGACCGGGTGCGGGTATCGTCCAACCGCGGCTATATCGAGGCGGTGGCGGTGGTCACCAAGCGCATCAAGCCGCTGGAGGTCGACGGCAAAACCGTGCACCACGTGGGCATTCCGCTGCACTGGGGCTATGTGGGGCTGGCCAAGAACGGCTACGTCACCAACACCCTGACCCCCTTCGTGGGCGACGGGAACACCCAGACGCCGGAGTTCAAGTCGTTCCTGGTGAACGTGGAGAGGGTTTGATATGGCGACTCAAGACGTTATCGCGCGTTCGGCCACCACCACGCCCAGCCCCTCGGTGCGCGAGCAGCTGGACGTGGCCAAGCTCATCGATACCTCGGTGTGCATCGGCTGCAAGGCCTGCCAGGTGGCGTGCATGGAGTGGAACGAAGTGCGCGACGAGATCGGCAGCACCGTCGGGGTGTACGATAACCCCGACGACCTCACCGCCGATTCCTGGACGGTGATGCGCTTTGCCGAGCACGAAACCGAAAAGGGCGATCTGGAGTGGCTGATCCGCAAGGACGGCTGCATGCACTGCGTCGAGCCGGGCTGCCTGGAGGCCTGCCCGAGCCCCGGCGCGATCATCCAGTACGCCAACGGCATCGTGGATTTCAACCAGGACAACTGCATCGGCTGCGGCTACTGCATCACCGGCTGCCCGTTTGATGTGCCGCGCCTTTCCGAGAAGGACAACAAGGCCTACAAGTGCACCCTGTGTTCTGACCGGGTAAGCGTGGGCCTGGAGCCGGCCTGTGTGAAAACCTGCCCCACCGGCGCTATCGTCTTTGGTTCCAAAGACGACATGAAAGAGCACGCCGACGGGCGCATTGCCGATCTGCAGTCGCGCGGGTTCGACAACGCCGGCCTTTACGATCCGGCCGGCGTGGGCGGCACCCACGTCATGTATGTGCTGCACCACGCCGACAGGCCGGGCCTTTACAGCGGCTTGCCCCGGGACCCGAGCATCAGCCCGATGGTCGGCGCCTGGAAAGGGCTGACCAAGCCGCTGGCGATGCTGGCCATGGGCGCCACGGCGCTGGCCGGGTTCTTCCACTACGTGCGCGTAGGCCCCAACCGCGTCGAGGAAGATGACGTGGACGACGTGACGCCGCCGCCGGCCGGCGAGCGTGACAAACGCCACGACGCCGACCGAGGAGGGCACTGACATGAAACGGGATATCCAGCGATATACGGCCAACGAGCGCAGCAACCACTGGGCGGTCGCACTGCTGTTCGTGCTGGCGGCGCTTTCCGGGCTGGCGCTGTTTCACCCGGCGCTGTTCTGGCTTAGCCACCTGTTCGGCGGCGGCCCCTGGACGCGGATTCTCCACCCCTTTATCGGCGTGGCGATGAGCGTGCTGTTTGCGCTGATGGCCTGGCGTTTCGCCGGGCGCAACCGCATTCACAGCCGGGACCGCCAGTGGCTTTCCCGCTGGCG
This sequence comes from Halomonas cibimaris, assembly GCF_055379665.1. Classification (NCBI taxonomy): domain Bacteria; kingdom Pseudomonadati; phylum Pseudomonadota; class Gammaproteobacteria; order Oceanospirillales; family Halomonadaceae; genus Halomonas; species Halomonas cibimaris. The sequence goes on along the minus strand of NZ_AP043828.1, from coordinate 476,247 downwards.
CGACGTGCTCGCCAAGCGCGACGACAAGCTGCCAAAAGTGGGCAAGTACAACGCCGGCCAGAAGCTTCTGTTCTGGGTGCTGGTGGGAAGCCTTGCGGTGCTGCTGCTGACCGGCATCGTGATCTGGCGCGAGTACTTCAGCGGCGCCTTTGCCGTGGGGCTGATTCGCTTTGCCAGCCTGCTTCACGCCTTTGCCGCCTTTGTGCTGGTCACGACCATTATCGTGCACATCTATGCGGCCATCTGGGTCAAGGGCTCGGTCGGCGCGATGCTGCACGGCAAGGTCAGCCAGGCCTGGGCGCGCAAGCACCACCCGCTGTGGCACGATGAAAAAATGCGCAAATAACGCGCGCTGAAACGCTACGCCCCGCCGCCGGCCACCGTGCCGGCGGCGGGGCGTAATCCGCATGCCGAACTGACAAGGAGGGCCGCTGTGTCTTCCCCCATTCTTGAGCCGGGCCAGATTGAAGCCTCGGCCACCACGCCACCTTTTGTTCAGCTGCCGCCGGACGGGCAGTTTCGCTTTCGCGCCGAACGGCTGGAAAAGCTGGCCGACGGCCACGCCATGGGCGAGTATCTGGCGCTTATGGCGCGCGTGGCCCGGGCCCAGCAGCAGGTGCTGGACGCCCCGCCCGACGTGCCGGCGCTTGCCGCCGGCGACCTGGACGCCGCGTATCACCACGACATGCCGCCGCTGGCGGTGGATACCCTGGTGCAAACCGCCGGCTGGCAAACGCTGCTGGACGCCTGGCTCGACGCCTTTGCCGCCGAGCAGCCCACACCCGCCGCTGCGGTGAGCGAGGCGCTTGCCGCGCTGCGCGACGCCGACGGTGAAACGCGCAAGGCCTGGGCGCAGGCGCTGCTGGGCGGGCGCTTTGGCGATGTGCCCGCAGCGCTGGCGCCTTTTCTCGGCGCGGCGCTGCAGCTGGCCTGGCGCTACTGGCTTGGCGAGGTCGACGCCGACAGAATTCGCGAGCGCGAAGACCAGACGCTGTGCCCCTGCTGCGGCTCGCTGCCCGTGGCCGGGGTGATTCGCCATCGCCGCCCCATCGACGGCGTGCGCTACCTGATGTGCTCGCTGTGCGCCACCGAGTGGCACTACGTGCGCCTCAAGTGCAGCCACTGCCTGAGCACCAAAGAGCTTGACTACCTGCACTTCGACGATGCCCCCTACGGCGTGAAGGCCGAGGCCTGCCCGGAGTGTCACACCTATCTCAAGCAGCTGTATCTGGAGCAGGCGCCGGAAGGCGAAGTAGTATCTGCAGACCTTGCGAGCCTGGATCTGGACCTGCGCCTGGACGAGCAGGGCTACCGGCGGCGCGCGCCCAATCTGCTGCTGATTCCCGGCGGCCAGGAAACATCATGAGTGCACCGCCCGGGCTGCGCCCGCCGGCGGTGGATCGCCTGCTGGGCGCTGACGGCACAGCCGAGCTTGAGGCACGCTTTGGCCGTCAGGCGGTGCGCGACGCGGCCCGAAGCGAGCTTGCCGCCTTGGGCGATGCTTTTCGCCGCGGCGCGCTAACGGCGGAAGCCGTGGAACTTCCCGCGCTGGTCGAGGCGCTGGCGCGCCGGCTTGAGGCCCGCCAGCGCCCCCGGGTGCAGCGCCTTTTCAACCTCAGCGGTACCGTGCTGCATACCAATCTGGGCCGCGCGCTGCTGCCTGACGCCGCCGTTGAAGCGGTGGTGCAGGCGGCGCGCTACCCGCTCAACCTGGAGTTTGACCTCGCCGACGGCCGGCGCGGCGACCGCGACAGCCTGGTCGAGCCGCTGCTGTGCGAGCTCACCGGCGCCGAAGCGGCCACCGTGGTCAACAACAACGCCGCCGCGGTGCTGCTTGCGCTCACCGCCCTGGGCGCCGGGCGCGAAGGCGTCATTTCCCGGGGCGAGCTGGTGGAAATCGGCGGCGCCTTTCGCATTCCCGATATCATGGAACAGGCCGGCGTTACCCTGCGCGAAGTGGGCACCACCAATCGCACCCACCCGCACGACTACGCCAATGCCCTGGGCGAGCAGACCGGGCTGATCGCCCGGGTGCATCCCAGCAACTACCGCATCGAAGGCTTTACCGCCAGCGTGCCCACCGAGGAGCTGGCACGGCTGGCTCGGAGCCAGGGCGTGCCGCTGGTGGAAGACCTGGGCAGCGGAAGCCTGGTGGATCTGTCGCATTACGGCCTGCCCCGAGAGCCGCTGGTACAGGACTCGCTTTCCGCCGGCGCCGACGTGGTGACCTTCAGCGGCGACAAACTGCTCGGCGGCCCCCAGGCCGGGGTGATCGTGGGCCGGCGCGAGCTGATCGAGCGCATCAAGCGCCACCCGCTCAAGCGCGCGCTGCGGGTGGACAAGCTGACCCTGGCCGCGCTGGAAGCCGTGCTCGGGCTCTACCGCGACCCTGATCGGCTGGCCGAGCGCCTGACCACGCTTGCGCTGCTGGCCCGGCCGGCGGAGGCCATCCGCGCCCAGGCCGAACGCCTGGCGCCGCGGCTGGCCGGCTGGCTGGGAGAGGGCTGGCAGGTAGACGTTACCGATGCCCAGGGCATGATCGGCAGCGGCGCCCAGCCGGTGGCGCGGCTGCCCAGCGCCGCGCTGTGCCTGACGCCGAACGGCCCCCGGCGAGACGCCGGCGGCAAGCTGGCCGCGCTTGCGGACTCGCTTCGCGGCCTGCCGATTCCGGTGGTGGGCCGCATCGAAGCCGGGGCGCTGTGGCTCGACCTGCGCCAGCTGGATGACGAAGCGGCGTTTATCGCCCAGCTGACCGCGGAGAAAGCGCCGCACCCTGCCAGAAAAGGAGCCGATAACGCATGATCGTGGCTACCGCCGGACACATTGACCACGGCAAGACGGCGCTGCTTGCCGCCCTGACCGGGGCCGGCGGCGACCACCGCCGGGAAGAGCGCGAGCGCGGCATGACCATTGATCTTGGCTACCGCTACGCGGCGCTGGACGCCGACACCACGCTTGGCTTTATCGACGTACCGGGGCATGAAAAATTTATCCACAACATGCTGGCCGGCGCCGGGGGTGTGGATATCGCGCTGCTGGTGGTCGCCGCCGACGACGGCGTGATGCCGCAGACCCGGGAACACTTGGCCATTCTCGGGCTACTGGGTATTACCCGGTTGTGGGTGGTGCTGACCAAGACCGACCGCGTTGATGCCGCCCGCAGCGAGGCCGTCGAAGCCGACGTTCGCCGGCTGCTGGCCGCCACCGGCTATTCGGACGCGCCGTGCTTTGCGCTGTCAAGCCACACCGGCGACGGCGTCGATGCGCTGCGCGAGGCGCTTTCTCGAAAGGCCCGGGAGATAGCCGCGCGCAGCGATGAGGGCGAATTCCGCCTTTCGGTGGACCGCTCTTTCAGCGTCGCCGGGGCCGGCGTAGTGGTGACCGGCACGGCGCTGGCCGGGCGCATAAGCGTCGGCGACAGCCTGTGGAGCGAAGACGAGCACGGCCGGGCGCGCAGGCTTCGGGTACGCGGCCTGCACGCCCAGAACCGCCCGGCACAAACGGCCACCTCGGGGCAGCGCGTGGCGCTCAATCTTGCCGGCGAGCGCCTGCGGCCCGAACACCTGCCCCGGGGCAGCTGGCTGGTGGGCGAGGCCCTGCGGGGGACGAGTCGGCGGCTGGATATCCAGCTGCGAGTGCTCGAAGACGCGCCCCGAGCGCTGGCCCACTGGACGCCGGTGCACGTCCACCTCGGCGCCCAGCGGCTGATGGGCCGGGTAGCGCTGCTGGCGGGCAAGACGCTGGCGCCGGGCGAGGAAGGGCCGGCCCAGCTGGTGTTGGAAGGCTATACCCATGCGGTACACGGCGACGCCGTGGTGCTGCGCGATCAGTCGGCCTGGTTTACCCTGGGCGGCGGGCGCGTGCTCGACCCCCAGGCGCCCGCCAGAAGCCGGCGCACCCCGGAGCGGCTGGCCGAGCTTGCGCTGCTGGCCGGCGGCGGGCTGGAGGCGACGCTGCTGGCCCGGCTGCAAACCGCGCGCAACGGCCTTGCCCCTGACGCGCTGGTGCGCCAGTACAACTATCCCGGGGCGTTGCGGCGTCTGCCCGCGGAGGTGCGCTCGGTGAGCACCCGGCGCGGCGAGCGCCTTTTTGCCAGGGCGCGCTGGCAGGCGCTGGGCGAGGCGCTGACGGCGGCGCTGGCAGCGTTTCACGCCCAGCAGCCCGACGAGCCGGGGCCGGATCGGGCGCGGCTGCGCCGCTTCGGCCTGGCGTATCTGGAGCCGGCGGTGTATACCGCGCTGGTGGATGAAGCGCTGGGGGCCGGCGCGATTCGCGCCTCCGGCCCCTGGCTGCACCTGCCGGAGCATCGGATACGCCTGAGCGCCGAGGAAGAAGCGCTCAAGGCGCGGCTGTGGCCGCTGCTTGAGGCAGGCGGTAACAATCCGCCCTGGGTGCGCGATCTGGCGCGTCGTGAAAACGTCGACGAGGCCCGGGTGCGCGCGCTGCTGCGCAAACTGGCGCGCATGGGGGAGCTGCATCAGGTGGTGGGGGATCTGTTTTATCCTGCCGCAGCCGTCGAAGCGCTGGCGGCCGAGGCCATGGCGCTTGCCGAAAGCGATGCGGGGCTGAGCGTCGTGGCGTTTCGCGATCGGCTGGGGCTGGGGCGCAAGCGCTGTGTGCAGCTGTTGGAATACCTTGATCGCATCGGTATAACGCGCCGATTTGGCAACCTGCGCGGCATTCGTGAGGAAAGCAGCATGGTTCAGCGCGTCAGAACGCGTTAAAATAGGCGGCGACGCGTATCGAGGAAGGCAATCGCATCCGGTGGTGCGGCCGGACTTCAAATCCGGTTGGGGGCGGCAGCCGCTCCTGGGTGGGTTCGACTCCCACTGCCTTCCGCCATTTTTCCCCTTTCTTCCGCTACGTTCCGCGTTTTTCTTTGCCTTTCTTCTTTCGCCTCCCTTCTTTTTCGCTTTTTCTGTTTGATCCTTGCGCCCGCCCGCGTGGATGGCGGCAATGCGTGCGTATTTATCCTCCGCGCCGGTAGGCCTGCACGCTGGTGTCGTCGGGGTCGAAGCCGTCGCATTCGGCTTGTTTTTCAAACGCGGCAACGGCGTGTTCTCCGGCCAGCAGGCCGGCGCGGGCGGCGGGCCAGTCGTTTGGCGTCAGGCGGATCATCCAGCCCTCGCCGTAAGGGTCCAGATGGATCAGCGCCGGGCGCTTTTCAAGCTGCGGGTTGTGTGCGCTGACAACGCCGGCCAGCGGGCTTTTGGCCGCCGCTGCGGCCTTGGCAAATTCCACTACGCCGAAGCTGCGTCCGGCCTCGATGCGCAGGCCTACCCGCTTGGGGGTAAAGGCAAAGATCGCGCCGTAAAGCGCCACGCCGTAGTCGCTCAGGCCCAGGGTGATCTGCCCGTCGGGCTCTTCGCGTAGCCACAGGCTGTGTTCCGGGGCGTACAGGCGGTCGTCGGGAAACGTCAAGCCGTCAAGTTTCACAGGGAAAGCACCTTGTCATATTCCAGAATCATCGCTGCAAGCTCGCCGCCGCTGCCGTAGCCGTCAACTTCGTCGAGCAGTGTCTCGGGCGTTGCCGGTGCCCGGCCCGGCGCGGGCGGCTTGCGGCATAGGTAAAGCCCTGCGCCGGCCTTTTTGGCCTGGCGCAGAAAATGCATCACCGGCGCGCCGTCGGGCTCGGCGTAAAGCGCCTCGGCAACGCCGGGGCGGGCAAGCTCGGCGGCTTCGCCGGTCAGATAGAGCGTCACTTCGGCGTCCAGGCAGGCCAGCAGCGTGGCAATGTGAAAGGGGGCCGCGCAGCGCGCCGGCGTGCTCGGCCCGCTGACCACCAGAATCAAAACGCGTCGGGCCGTTTCGGCCATAGCTACCTCTTTATTGGAAACGTGCTGTATTAGAAAAGCGCTGTATTAGAAACGTGCCGTATCAAAACGTGCGGGTTAACGCCGGGTAAAACGCCATTTTGAGCCACTTGTGCGGTGCCGGCAAGCGCGGCCCGGCGCTGGTATCAAGACCGATAACGTCGTATTTTGTGGCCATGTTATCAGTCGCTGTTTCTCGCTTTTTTTCTGCTGCCCGGCGCGACCGCGTGCCGGCGTGGCAGGCGTTTTTTCCGCTGGCGGCCTGCCACGCCGCGCTGCTGGTGCCGCTGTCGCTTGCGGCAATGTACGGCATGCTGCCCTGGCCTGCGCCGCTGGCCACGCCGGCCGGGCACGCCCGGGAGCTTTTGTTCGGCTTTGCCCTGGCGGTGATCGCCGGCTATCTGCTGGGCCCGCTGGCCACAAGGCGCTTGGCCGCGCTGGTGGCACTGTGGCTTATCGGCCGGCTGGACACGGCGGGCGGCGGCTGGCTGGTAGCGGCAAGCCTTGCCGATGCGCTTTTTGCCGCCGCGGTGGCGTGGTGGGTCGTGCCGCGCTTTTTCGCCGCGAAAAAGTGGCGCAATAAAGTGCTGGCACCGCTGATCGGGCTGATTTGCCTGGTGGCCGTGGCGAGTCTGGCCGCGCGCCACCAAAGCGGCTGGCCGGCGCACTCGCTGCTTGAGGCCGGCGTGCTGTGGCTTGCGCTGCTCATGGTGTTCATGGGCGGGCGGCTGATTGCCCCGGCGGTCAACGGCTACTTCAAGCGCCGGCTCAACAAAAGCGGTGCGGGGGTGCAGCCCCGGCTCGAAGCGGCGCTGATTGTGCTGCTGGGCGTATTGCCACTTACGCTGTGGCTGCCGCAGGGGCGCTATGCGGCCGCGCTGCTGGCGCTGGCGGCCGGCGTGCTGGTGGCCCGTCGCCTGTGGGGGTTTGCGCCCTGGCAGTGCCGGGCTCGGGCGGATTTGCTGGCGCTGATGGCGGGCTACGCCTGGCTGGCCATAGGGCTTGGGCTGTATGCGCTGTCGCTGACCGGGGCCATGCCGGTCAGTACGGCGCTGCACGCCGTCACTGTGGGTGCGCTGGGCACGTTGTCAAGCTCGGTGATGCTGCGCCAGGCGGTTAGCCGGGCCAAAGCCCACCCGGAAGACGAGCCGGCCTTTATGCCGCTGGCGCTGCTGTTTGCGGCCGCGGCGGCGCTGCGAGTCAGCGGCGGCCAAGCCGCGCTGTGGGGCGCGGCGCTGTGCTGGAGTGCGGCCTGGCTGATACTTGCCTGGCGGCTTTTGCGGTGGATCAATAGGCCCAGACGATCGCCATCAAAAGCCCCCAGGCCAGCACCCCGGCGGCCATGACGGTGTAGGTGGCCGATAGGGTGGTCATGTCCTGGCCCTGGCGCGAGCAAAGCGCGCCGAGCCCCTGATAGACCAGGCTGCAGGAAATGCCCAGCGCCACCAGCACGGCCAGCGCGTTGACCAGCAGGCTGGGGATGAGCAGCACCAAGGCCGACGACCACAGCGGCAGCGGTGCCAGCGCGGCCAGCAGGTAGGCGTCCTGGTAGTCGATGCGCATGTCCTCGGCGATATTGACCACCGTATGAATCAGCCAGCCCATGACGAAAAACGTCAGCATTTCGGACAAAAACAAAATGGTGGTGATAAAGCGCCATTCGCGCTCGCCAAAGCCGGCGGTGAAGGCATCGCCGTAGTGGGTGCCGGCGTAATACAAAAGCACCGGCGGGAGCAGCGACATGGGCAGCACCAGGCCAAACGCCAGCTTGGCAATGGAGGGCCGGCGGCGCTGCAGCTCTTTCCAGCCCGCCCGGCGCGTGAAGGGAAGTTTGATCACGGTAGTGGGATTCATGGCGGTGTCCTCAAGGGTGGATGGCAAACGTTGAGGGTGACAAGGGATCGCTCGTCAGACGGCGAAAAGTATCATAGTATGATGTTTTACGTTTCACCATTAGGCCGACCCCGGACGTTTGTCAAGGTACGGGGCGGCAACCGCGGACAGCGCCATGAGTGACGTTTCTCTTTCCCCGCAGGATTTTCAGCAGCTATCGGCGTTTCGCTATCAGCTGCGGTGTTTTCTGCGCCACAGCGAAGATATCTGCCGCCGCTACGGCGTGACGCCTCTGCAGTATCAGCTTTTATTGCACCTGCTGGCCGGCAAGGGCCGCCAGTGGGCCACGGTCGGTGAGCTTGCCGAGCGGCTTCAGGCCAAACACCACGGCACGGTGATGCTGGTGGACCGCTGCGAGCAGTCCGGCCTGGTCAGGCGTGCCCGCGGCCGTGAGGACCGCCGCCGCAGCGAAGTCCATCTGCTGCCCCGCGGGGCTGACCTGGCCCACGCAATCGCCGCGCAGCACCAGCCGGAGCTGCGCCGGTTCCGGGATACCTTTTGCCCCGTTGGCCCGCCCGATGACGGAGCCAAGCCAGAGCCGCTTTGACCTGTATCAGTACGCGCGCCAGCCGAGGCATGTTTCCCTGCGCGCTATCGCTCATCTTTTCTCAGGAGACACCATGAACCCCTCCCGCCACAACGACTGGAACCCGCGCAGCGACGCGGTACAGGCCGACCAGATTCAAGCCTATGACGCCATGCGCAGCCGCTGCCCGGTGGCGTTCAGCGACTATCTGCAGTGGTCGCTTCTGCGCCACGCCGATGTGATGCGCGTGCTGCAGGATCATGCGACTTTCAGCAACGCCGCCAGCCGGCACCTGTCAGTGCCCAACGCCATGGATCCGCCGGAGCACACCAAGTTTCGCCGCATCATCGAGCCCTATTTCAACAGAGAAGCCATGGACGAATTCTCGCCCCGCTGCCGAGCCATTGCCGAAGGCGTGGTCGACCGCCTGCCGCATGACGGCAAGGTCGAAGCCATGGCCGCTATGGGCCAGGATTTTGCGCTGGAAATTCAGTGCGCCTTCATGGGCTGGCCGGCAAGCCTGCATGAGCCCCTGCGCGACTGGGTCAAGCGCCAGCAGGCGGCAACGCTTGCCGGCGATCGCGAAGCGCTGGGCGAGCTGGCGCTGGAGTTTGACGGGGTGATTCGCGAGCGTTTGGACGTGCGCCGCAATATGGACACGCCGCCGGACGACGTGACCACGCGCTTGATGAACGAAACCGTCGACGGCCGCCCGCTCACCGATGAAGAGCTGGTCAGCCTGATGCGCAACTGGACGGTGGGGGAGCTGGGTACCATTTCCGCGAGCATCGGCATTTTGATGCGCTTTCTCGCCGCCAATCCGGACTGGCAGCAGCGCCTGCGCGACGAGCCGGAGATCGTCTCTGAGCTGATCGACGAAATTCTGCGCCTGGACGCGCCGCTGATGTCCAACCGGCGCATTGCCACCTGCCCGGTGGAGGTCGGCGGGCGCAAGATCGAGCAGGGCGAGCGGCTGACGATTCTGTGGGGGGCGGCCAACCGCGACCCGGACGTTTTCCCCGAGCCCGACCAGGTGCGCCTCGACCGTGACCCCAAGCGCAATTTGCTGTACGGTGCCGGCGTGCACGTTTGCCCCGGTGCACCGCTGGCGCGCATGGAGCTGGTGTATTTTCTCCGGGCGCTGATCGGTGCCACGCGGGAAATCCGCCTGGTAGACGATGATCCGGCAGTGCGCGCGCGCTATCCTGCCGGCGGCTACGACCGCGTGCCGCTTTATATTCGCCGCTGATGCGGCGATTTATCACGCCTTTTTGACCTTTATCAACGTTTTCTCAAAGGCGTATGCGTTACAATAAAGATGCATTAAAAGTGCATCTTATAAAACCGCAGGCCGGCGACCGTCGTCATCGGCCGGGCGAGCAAAGGGGGATGACTCATGGCCGAAGGACTCACCAGATCGGCGGCCCGCAATATTTTCTATGGCGGGTCGCTGTTCTTTTTTCTGCTGTTCACGGCGCTGACCGTGCACAGCCACTGGTACATGGTGAACGTTTCCACCGACAGCGCCGGGCTGACCGAATCGGTCAAGCACGGCAAAGAGGTGTGGGAAAAGAACATGTGCATCAACTGCCACAGCATCATGGGCGAAGGCGCCTACTTCGCCCCGGAGCTGTCCAACGTCTGGGAACGCTACGGCGGGCATGAAAGCGCCGAGGCCGCACGCACCGGCCTTGAAGCCTGGATTCGCGCGCAGCCGCTCAACGTGCCGGGACGCCGGCAGATGCCGGCTTACGACTTCAGCGACGAGGAAATGAGCGCGCTGATCGATTTTCTCGAATGGACCGACGGTATCGACGCCCAAGACTGGCCGCCGCATCCGGCCGGCTAACCCAAGGAGAACACCTCAATGAAATACGAAACGCAAAAGGTGGCGCTACCGTTCTTCATGGTCGCCATGGCGCTATTCGCCCTGCAGATCGTTTTCGGACTGCTGGCCGCCACGGTCTATGTCTGGCCGGACTTCATGGCAAGCTTCATGCCGTTCAACATCATGCGGGTGAGCCATACCAACCTGCTGATCGTGTGGCTTTTGATCGGCTTTATGGGCTGTACCTACTACCTGATGCCCGAAGAGGCCGAGCGTGAAATCGCCAGTCCCGGGCTTGCCTATATCCAGCTGGGCATTTTTGCCTTTGCCGGTGCCGCCGCACTGGTGGGCTATCAGTTCGGCATCCACGAAGGGCGCGAGTTCCTGGAGCAGCCGTTCTGGATCAAGGTGCTGATCACCATTTCTTTTCTGCTGTTTTTGTTCAACACCAGCGCGACGCTGGCCAAGGGCCGCAAGACCGCGATCAACATGGTGCTGATGCTGGGTCTGTGGCTGGCCGCGGTCTTCTGGCTGTTCGCCTTTTACAACCCCACCAACCTCGCCGTGGACAAGCTCTACTGGTGGTGGGTGGTGCACCTGTGGGTAGAAGGCGTGTGGGAGCTGATCATGGCCTCGCTGCTGGGCTATCTGGTGATCAAGATGACCGGCGTGGACCGCGAGGTGATCGAAAAATGGCTCTACGTCATCGTCGGTCTGGCGCTGTTCTCGGGGCTTTTGGGTACCGGCCACCACTACTACTGGATCGGCGCGCCGAGCTACTGGCAGCCCATCGGCAGCATTTTCTCCACGCTTGAGGTTGCACCGTTTTTCACCATGGTGATGTTCGCCTTTACCATGTTCTGGAAAGGCCGTCGCAACCACCCCAACAAGGCCGCCATGCTGTGGACGCTGGGCTGCCCGACGGTGGCGTTCTTCGGCGCCGGCGTGTGGGGCTTTATGCACACTCTGCACTGGGTCAACTACTACAGCCACGGCACCCAGGTGACCGCGGCTCACGGCCACCTGGCGTTCTACGGCGCCTATGTGATGATCATCCTCGGCGTGATGACCTTTGCCATGCCGTCGCTGCGTCGCAGCCAGCCGTATAACCAGGTGATGAACATGTGGGGCTTTTGGATCACAACCGGGGCTATGTGCTTTATGACCTTCACGCTGACCTTTGCCGGTGTGGTGCAGACCCACCTGCAGCGCGTGCTGGGCATGAACTATATGGAAGTGCAGGACCAGCTGGGGCTGTTCTATGCCATGCGCCTGGGTACCGGCATCGCCGTGGCCGTTGGCGCGGGACTGCTGCTCTACTCCTTTTTCGGCCCGCGGCGCGTCCAGCTGCCCGTAGGCGGCACCCAAATGACAGCCGGCACTGACAACGCCTGAGACACATCGGCCCCGCACGCGGGGCCTTTTCTATCCGTGCTTTGTTGACGCTTTACTCTGCCGAATTCTTTTTTACCGGGCCGTATTCTTTTTTTACCGGGAGTGTTTCATGGCTTTATCCACCGTGACCGCCTCTAGCGCGGCTGCCTCCGACGCGGACGCCGCCGTGCCGTACTACCAGAACGTGGGCAACGAAACCGAGATGTTCGAGCAGGCCTTTGCCCAGCGTTTGCCGCTTTTGCTCAAAGGGCCTACGGGCTGCGGCAAGACCCGCTTTATCAGCCACATGGCGGCCAAGCTTGGCAAGCCGCTGCATACGGTATCGTGTCACGACGACCTGACCGCCGCCGATTTGACCGGGCGCTATCTGCTCCAGGGCGGCGAAACCCGCTGGGTGGACGGGCCGCTGACCCGCGCGGTGCGCGAAGGCGGCATCTGCTACCTCGACGAAGTGGTCGAGGCACGCAAGGACGTGACCGTCGTGCTGCACCCGCTCACCGACGACCGCCGCGTGCTGCCGCTGGAGCGTACCGGCGAGCTGCTCGAAGCGCCGGACGACTTCATGCTGGTGGTGTCGTACAACCCCGGCTATCAACATATTCTCAAATCCCTCAAGCCCAGCACCCGCCAGCGCTTTGTCGCCATGTCGTTTGACTTTCCGCCGCCGGCGGTGGAGCGCGACATCGTCGCCCGGGAAAGCGGCCTGCCCGCTGAGCGCTGCGCGGCGCTGGTCAACCTTGCGGCAAGTTTGCGCGGCATGAAAGGCCAGGATCTGGAAGAGGGCATTTCCACCCGTCTTTTGGTCTACTGCGCCACCCTGATTCGCGCCGGCATGCCCATTGTGGACGCCGCCCGGGCAACCATCGTCGAGCCGCTGACCGACGATATTGATGTGCAAGAAGGGCTGATGGAAGCCGTGCACGCCACGTTCGGCTGACACCGTTGACGCATCGACGCATCCACGTTTTTTACGCACCTGCGGGAGGCCGCCATGCTGGATTTTCTTGAGGTTGAGGAGTTTGTCGGTCGCCACTGGCACCGCTGGGCGTCCCGGGCGGAAAGCTACCCGGACTACCCCGATGCGGCGGTGACGCTTGACGACGTGCAGGCCTTGCTTGGCGTGTTCTTCCGCGCCGCCGGCGGCGATGCCGGCGTTGAGATAGCCGCGATCAAGCGGCGCGCCTCGCGCCATCGGCTCAGCCTGCGCCAGCGGCTAGGGCTGGATGAAGAAGCCCTTGACCAGGCCCGGCGGGACGAAGAGCACCTGCTGCTGCCGCCGCGGCTGGCGCTGTTTCCCGAAGCGGCGCTGAACCGCGATCTGTACCTGTGGCTTACCGCCTATCTGGCCGAGGTGCGCCCGATCTCGCTGCCGGCAGACCCGCTGCAGGCCGACGTGTGCCGGCTGCGCGAAGCCCGGCGCAGCTGGCGGGCGGCGCTGGAGCGCTTTCCCGGTTTACAAGACCGCTATATGGCGCTGTGTGCCGCGCTTCTGGCCGTTCGCCCGGCTCGCCGGCGCCTGCCCCCGGTCGAGGCAGCGCTGGAAACCGCGCTGTGCGCCGAGCTGGGCGCGCCGGACCCGCAAAGCGGGCTGGCGCTTGCGCTGCAGCAGGCCATTCGCGACCCTCACGCCGCGCTGGATGAATTTCGCGCGCCCCAGGGGTATCGCCCGCCGCTGCCGGTGCCGCTGTGGGGCTACGGCGTCTCCATCGGCACCCGCAGCGCCGAGGAAGACGCCGTAGAGGACGACGACGGCGCCGAGCTCAAGACCCGCCATGAAGACGAGGACGATCAGGGCAAACGCCAGGCTGACCGCCGCGAGCAGGACCAGGCCGACCGCGACGATCCTTTCATGCTCAACGCTTCGGAAAAAATGCTCTCCTGGGCGGAGATGGTCAATCTCAACCGCGATGTGGACGACGAGGACGAAGACGCCCGCCAGGCCGCCGACCAGATGGAAGAAATCGTGCTCTCGCCGAACCGTAAAAAGGCGGCGTCCAAGCTCAAACTCGACCTTGACCTGGCGCCGGACGAGGCCGCCGGCGGCCGGCTGAAAGGGCGCCACGTCTATCCGGAGTGGAACCACCGCAAGCAGGCGTATCTGCCCGAGCACTGCGTGGTGCACAGCGAAGAGCAAAGCGAAGAGGGCGAAGACTGGACGCCGGACGCGCTGACCCGCCGGCGCATCCGCCGGGTGCGCCGCGAGTTCGAGGCGCTAAGGCCCAGGCGCGAGCTGCTGCGCGGCCAGCTCGACGGCAGCGATTTGGACATGGACGCGGTGATTCGCGCGCGCTGCGACTTTGCCGCCACCGGCGAGTCAAGCGATAGGCTGTACATCGACAGCCGCACCCAGGCCCGGGATCTGGCGGTGTCGATTCTGGTGGACGTCTCGCTTTCCACCGAAGCCTGGCTGGACGACCGGCGCGTGCTGGACGTGGCCAAGGAAGCGCTTTTGGTGCTGGGCCACGGCCTGGCCGGCTGCGGCGACGACTATGCCATTCACAGCTTTACCTCCCAGCGGCGCCACAAGGTTTTCGTCAATACGCTAAAAAGCTTTGACGAGCCCATGGGCGAGCGGGTCACCCGGCGCATCTCGGCGCTCAAGCCCGGCAGCTACACGCGCATGGGCCCGGCGATTCGCCATCTGACCGCCGAGCTTGCCAAGCGGCCCAATCGCCACCGGCTGCTGCTGATGCTCACCGACGGCAAGCCCAACGACAACGACTACTACGAAGGCCGCTACGGCATTGAAGATACCCGCAAGGCGGTGCTGGAAGCCCGGCGCGAAGAGGTGCGCGTGTTCGGCGTGACCATCGACCGCCAGGCCGGCCAGTACATCCCGCGCCTGTTCGGCCGCGGCGGCTATGCCATTGTTGAGCGCCCGGAGCACCTGTCGCTGGCGCTGCCGGGCATTTATCGCCAGATTATTGCCACCTGACGGCGCTGAAAGGAGAAGCTGCGATGGGAACTTCGTGGGGAGAGTCGTTTAACAAGCCGCGCCTGTATCTGGCGCTGCTTGTCTGGTTCGCCGCGGCGCTAGCGGTGATGCTGCCGCTGGTGTGGCTGATCAACAATCGCGACTGGGGTATTGCGCTGATGCTGATCATGCCCGTGGCGGTGTACGCCCTGATGCGGCTGGGCCGCCGGCTGGAGCACTGGGCTCGGCTGCCGGCGCGCTGAGCGCCAGAGCCTGCTTACGTCAGGCGGGCGTAGAGATAGCCCGCGCTAATCAGCAATAGCGTCAGTGTGATGATGCCGACAAAAGCGCCTTTCCAGGCACCGCTGGACTGGCGCAGGTTGAGATACACCATCATCACCTGCTGGGCCTTGAAGCCGGTCACCAGCACCACCAGCGCTGCCGACCACAACGGCAGCGCCTGCCAGCCGTTTTGATCCAGCCGCGCCGAGACCATAGAGACCACCGTCAGCGCCATGAGCGTGCCCCAGGTGATCAGCAGGCGGCGTTTGCCGGGCAGCGTTACCATGAGAAATCTCCTTTGAAGTGAGGCAGCCGCTCAGCGCAGCAGATACAAAAGCGGGTAGAGTAAAATCCAGATCAGATCCACCATGTGCCAGAAAGCCGCGGCGGTCTCGACGTTTTCCACGCTGGTTTTCCAGCTCACCAGCCCCAAAAGCACCAGCCCGAACAGCACATGGGCGAAGTGAAAGGCCGTCAGCCCGTAGTAAAAGCCGAAAAACGTATTGGTCTCAGGGGTGATGCCGCCGGCAAACTTGCCGGCGTATTCCAGCACCTTGATGGCGCCGAATACCACCCCGAGCCCGGCCGCGCCGGCCAGCCACTGGCGGGTGCGGCGCACGTTGCCGGCCGCCACGGCCTCTACGGCGAAGGCGACCAGCAGCCCGCTGGTCAAAAGCACCATGGTGTTGAGCCCGCCCATTAGCGGGTTCAGCTGCTGCTGGGAGGCATCGAACAGGGTGAGCTGGGCGGCGCGCTCGCTGATATAGAGCACGAAAAACGCCATGAATACCGCCAGCTCGCTTAAAATCAGCACCCACATCAAGGGGTTGCCCGGCAGCGCCGACAGCGGCCCCCAGCCCGGGTTGGGCAGGTCAGCATCCGCCGCTATCTCGGCGCGATGCGGGGTAGAGTCGCTTTCACTCATGAGTCCGCCGGCGCGGCGTCGCGGCCGCCAAAGGCCGGGCTTTTGGGGTTCGGAATCGGCCGATTGGTCATCAGCCGTGCCGCGCCCACGCCGCAGCGTCCGATCAGCCAGATAAAGCAGGCGGTAAAAAAGGCGTAGCCCATGGCCCAGGGCCCGAGCGGCGAAACGCCGACCATCCCCAGCAGCTGCCAGACAGCGGCAAAGACTGCGCCGGCGAGCACGCCCAGCCAGAAGGTGCGCAGCTGAAACTGCAGGTGGCTTTGCACCCAGGGCGCGGCCTGGCGATATTTCAGATGCGCGACCAGCGCGCCGATGGGCGCGGTAATCACCGCCATGATGCTGCCCAGCAGCAGCCAGTAAACGATAACGGCAGCGCCGCGGCCGGGGTCTTGTTTGTTCAGGGTGGGAATATCGGCGTCGCTGGGCGTTGTGCGGGACGTTTCGGGAACGGCAGGCATGGATCACCTCGCAGGTCGGCGGCCGGCAATGCCCGGCCTAAGATGTATTTTATATACTACTATATAGCAGTGTCCGTTCGGTAGCTTGGTCTGGGTCAATGTTGCGTCGTTTCTTGCGTCAAAAGCGCACGGCAAAAGGCCGGCGCATTAGCGCCGGCCTTTATTAAGCAAACATCCGCGTACACCCGCAACCGCGTTACTGCACTGTCCCTGAAACGGGCTGCATGGCCTCTGCTTGCAGCGTATGCGACGGCGCGTGCGTCTGGGCCTGGGCGAGCCCGACCAGCGTAAGGGTAGCGGCGAAAAACAGCGTGAGAAGGACAGTGCGTAGCATGATGGCTCCTGACGTCGACGTATCAAAAGACGTTGCATATTGCGGGAGTGGCTTTGCTTGTGCGGTGGGCGTTGGTGGTAAACGACTCGCCTTGAGAAAAGCCATCTAGCGTGTTTCGCGCGTGATTATACCTATAAATCTTGCAAAGACAACGCCTCGCAAAAAAGCGGCAGTAACTATTCAGGTGGCGTCGGGTGAGACTCGCCAACCCGCTGTTCCTTCAGGCATAGTACCGTCATTCGACTCCCCCACCCAGCAGGCAACATGACCATCAGAGATATCAACGTCGACGAGGCCCTCGAGCGGGTCCGGCAGCAGCTCAAGGAAGACCGCACGGTCTCTCCTTCGCTGCGCGCCGCGATCGACGTCCTGATGCTGCTGGTCAAGCTGATGGCGGACCGGCTGGCGACCAGCAGCCGCAATAGCAGCAAGCCGCCGTCACAGGACCTCAACCGCCAACGCCGCTCCCGGGCAAAGGGCGAGCGTCGCCCCGGCGGGCAACCGGGTCACGAAGGCAGGACGCTGGAGCCGGTTACCGACCCGGATGAGGTCGTATCGTTGCGCGTCGATCGCCGCACTCTGCCCAACAAGGGGAGAGCGTATCACTCGGTCGGCGTTGAGAAGCGTCAGGTCCAGGACATCGTGATCCAGTCGGTGGTGACCGAGTACCAGGCCGAGGTGCTGGAGGATGATCGGGGCCAACGCCATGTAGCGCCGTTTCCCGACGGCGTGACCCGCCCGATCCAGTATGGCCCGCGTCTCAAGGCGCATGCCGTCTATCTCTCCCAATACCAGCTGCTGCCTTATGCGCGCATTCGGGAGCTGCTGACGTCGCAGTATGGCCTGTCACTGAGCACCGGCACCCTGTTTGCCTTCAACCAGGAGGCCTGCCGACGAGCCGAGCCCTTTGCCGAGTGGGTGATCCCGGCGCTACGTGAAGCGGCTACCGTGCATGCCGATGAAACCGGGATGCAGGTCGGTGGCAAGCGCTACTGGCTGCACTGCGCCTCGAATGAAGCCTTGACCTACCTGGCGCCTCATGCAAAGCGCGGCCAGGAGGCCATGGACGCCATCGGCATCCTGCCTTACGTCCAGGGAGTACTGGTGCATGATCATTGGAAGCCCTATTACCGCTACCACGATTGCCGGCACGCGCTGTGCAATGCCCATCACCTTCGCGAACTGACCGGCGTCCGGGACAACGACCAGCAAACCTGGGCGACGTCGCTGCATGATCGGCTGTTGGCCATGAATCGCGCCGTCGATGAGGCGGGAGGCTGCCTCCCGGCAGACGAGGCGCAGCGCTGGCGAGTTCGCTACCGGGACTGCCTGGCGGAGGGTGAGGCCGAATGTCCGCCACCGGCCAGGCCACCCCCCGGAACCCGTGGGCGCACCAGGCGCACCAAAGCGCGCAACCTGCTCGAACGCCTCCGGGCGTATGAGGATGACGTGCTGCGCTTCCTCGAGGATCCTGCCGTTCCCTTCACCAACAACCAGGGAGAGCGCGACCTGCGGATGACAAAGGTCCAGCAGAAGATCTCGGGCTGTTTCCGCTCGTGGGAAGGGGCGGAGATCTTCTGTCGGATGCGCAGTTTCCTCTCGACGGCCGTTAAACAGGGCCTGGCGGCGCACACGGCGCTGGAGCAACTGTTTGCCGGTGAGGTGCCTGCCTTCATGCGAGAGGACGAGCTGGATCAGGCAGCATGAGCTAAATAGTTACAAGCGGCAAAGCCCCGCGGCTGCGCCCGGCATTAACTTTCAGCGGCGTTACGGGCACACTGGATCGGTCGCTGCCGTTTTGCACGGCAGCCCACGCATCTTGATGCATCGCGCATAAGGAGGCAGACGTAATGAAAGCGGTTGCGTTCACCCAGCAGCTGCCCGTGGATAACCCGCAGGCACTGCTGGATATTGATCTACCCAAACCGGAGCCGCGGGGCCGGGACCTGCAGGTAGCGGTCCGGGCGGTCTCGGTCAATCCTATCGATACCAAGCTGCGTCGCCCCAAGGGCGACGGCGCCGACGGCCCGCACAGCGAGCCGCGGGTGCTGGGCTTTGATGCCAGCGGCGTCGTTGAGGCCGTGGGCCCGGAGGTGACGCGGTTCAAGCCCGGCGACGAGGTGTACTACGCCGGCGACATCACCCGCCAGGGCTCCAACGCCGAGTACCAGTGCGTGGACGAACGCATTGTCGGGGCCAAACCGGCCACGCTTGACTTTGCCGAGGCCGCCGCGCTGCCGCTGACCACGATTACCGCGTTTGAAGCGTTTTTCGAGCGGCTGG
Organism: Halomonas cibimaris; assembly: GCF_055379665.1. Taxonomy (NCBI): domain Bacteria; kingdom Pseudomonadati; phylum Pseudomonadota; class Gammaproteobacteria; order Oceanospirillales; family Halomonadaceae; genus Halomonas; species Halomonas cibimaris. The sequence continues at coordinate 457,596 of NZ_AP043828.1, read as the reverse complement.
GCATTGATCCGGACGGCGCGGATAAAGGCCAGCGCCTGATGATCATCGGCGCCGGCGGCGGCGTGGGCTCCATCGGCATTCAGCTGGCAAAAGCCGCAGGGCTTGAAGTGATCGCCACCGCCTCCCGGGAAGAAACCACCCGCTGGGTGAAAGCGCTCGGCGCCGATCACGTGGTCAACCACCGCGAGCCTATGGTGGAGCAGGTGCGCGCGCTGGGCATCGAGCACGTTGACCATATTGCGATCTTCAACGACATGGGCCACTGGGACGCCGCCGTCGAGCTGATTCGCCCCCAGGGCGGCATCGTCAGCATCGACGATACCGAGCAGCCCATGCCCATGGCCGGGCTTAAGACCAAGGCGGCCAGCCTGCACTGGGAGTTCATGTTTGCCCGGCCGATGTTTAAAACGCCGGACATGATCGAGCAGCACCGGCTGCTCAACCGCGTGGCCCGCGACGTGGATGCCGGGCGCCTTCGCACAACGCTGAATACCGTGCTGGGCCCGATCAACGCGGCCCATATGCGCCAGGCCCACGCGCTGATCGAAGCCGGCACGGCCAAGGGCAAAGTGGTGTTGGAAGGTTTTCGCTAGGCTGCGATTTACTCTGGTGCTAAAACGCAAAAGCCCCGTTCCTGCTTTCAGGAACGGGGCTTTTTTGCCTTTGCTATGCAGGCACGCTTGCTATGCAGGCACGTTTGCTATGCAGGCACGGACGGCTTACCAGTCGGCCGGCTGCTTCGGGGTGTCCAGATGATGCTGGGTTTCCGGCAGCTGTGCGGTCTGGTTGGCGCGCGCCATCAGCACGAACTCGGCCTGGGTCAGCGCGGCGCTGTGCCCCAGCACGTTTTTGGCTTCAACGTTTGCCCGTGCCGGCAGCGAAGCCGGCGCGGTCGCGGCAATCGGTTCTGCAATGCTGCGGTTGGCCTGCTGGATGACCGCGCTGTCGCTGGCGCTGGCCGCGGCGGGTAGAATAGCGGCAATAACGAGAGAAAAAAGCAGTGACTTCTTCATGGTCGAACTCCGTAACAGTGACAGGGGCGTGGCCTTGATGCCGGCCGCCCTCGGTAATGGCTCCATGATGCCCCCGGCGGCGCTACGCGGCTAATTGAAAGTATTTATCAGACTAATTAGCTTGCTAATTTTTTTGCAGGGCCGCCGCGCCGTCCCGCTGTTTCCAGCCCAAGCCCGTTCGCGGGGCTTAAGATGTAAACAGCCGGCTCTGCCGGGCGATGCGGCGGCGCACGGCGCCTTCCACCACGGGGGTGCTGGCGCTTAGCAGGGTGAAGGTTTGGCGCGCCCGGGTTACGGCGGTGTAGACCAGCTCGCGGGTGAGAATCGGCGAGGGCGCATCCGGCATCACCAGCGCGGTGTGGACGAATTCCGAGCCCTGGGATTTGTGCACCGTCATGGCGTAGACGGTTTCTACCTGCTGCAGCCGGCTGGGCAGCACCCAGCGAATACCGCCCTGGCCGTCCCCGGCGGGAAAGGCCACGCGCAAAATGATCGCGGCGTCTTCGCGGTTGAACTCGGCGGGGACCGCCAGCGCGATGCCGATGTCACCGTTCATCAGCTTGAGGCTGTAGTCGTTGCCGGTAACCAGCACCGGGCGCCCTTCATACCAGGGGTTGGGCTGGGCGCCGGCTGCTCGGGCGGGCCGTGCAATCAGCCCGGCGCGGGCCAGCGCCTGCTCGATGCGCGGATTGAGCGCGTCGACGCCGTAGGGCCCGGTGCGCAGCGGAGTCAGCAGTTGAAACTGGGCGTGGGCCTTTAGCACGCCGGCGGCCCAGCGGTCCCAGTCGGCTTTGGCGGCGCCGGCGGCGGGGCGCTCTGCGCTAATGCCGCCGAGGTAATGGCGATATCCGCAGCCGCCGGGTCGGCCGGTGCCGTCGAGGGCGAGGGTCATCAGCCCCTGCGTTTGCTGCTGCACCTCGGGGTAGGCATCGTCGTCGAGCACGGCCAGCGCCCGGGCGCTGTCGCCAGCGTTGACGGCCCGGGCCAGCCGGCCGATGCCGCTGGCATCGTCAAAGCGAAAAGAGTGGCGCAGCATGGCAACGGCCTGATCCAGCGGGCGGCCGTGGCTGTCTTCCAGCGCGGCCGGCAGCGCCATGCCGGTGGCAGCGGCGAGCCAGCGGCTGATCGCCGGCTGGTAGTGGCCGGCCTCGGCCCGGGCGCACAGGCTGCCCAGCACCGCGCCGGCTTCCACCGAGGCCAGCTGGTCCTTGTCGCCCAGCAGTACCAGCCGGGCGTGGGGCGGCAGGGCGTCGAGCAGGGCGGCCATCATGTCGATATCCACCATTGAGGCCTCGTCCACGGCCACCATGTCCAGCGCCAGCGGGTTTCGGCGGTGATGGTGAAAGTGGCGCGTCCCCGGCCGCGCGCCCAGCAGCCGGTGTAGGGTGGCAACCTCGTGGGGAATGGCCGCCTGCACCTGCACGGCGTGGGGCAGCGCCAGCGCATCCAGCGCCTGGATCTGGCCGCTGATCGACTCGCTCAGGCGCGCTGCGGCCTTGCCGGTAGGCGCCGCCAGCCGTACAGCCAGCGGTGCGCCGCGCTCGCTGATGGCCTGCACCTGCAGCAGCGCCAACAGGCGGATGACCGTGGTGGTCTTGCCGGTCCCCGGGCCGCCGGTGATCACCGTGAACGGCGCGCGCGCGCCCAGCGCACAGGCCAGCTTTTGTGAACCGGCGCGTTCGGCGCCGGCCCTGTCGGGCGGAAACAGCACGTCCAGCACCGGGCGCAGGCCGGCCGGTTCGACGGCTTCGGCCGGCGTCAGGCGCGCGGCAATGCCCCGGGATACCTGCTGCTCGTGGCGCCAGTAGCGCCGCAGATAGAGATGGTCGTCTTCCAGCACCAGCGGGGTGTTGCCCGGCCCTTCGCCCACGGCCGACCAGCGGCGCAGCGCATCGGCCCAGCCGGCGGGCAGCCGGCGGATCAGCGCTTCCGGCGGCGGCGGGGCGCCGTCATCGCGGGAGACGGCAAGCAGGCTCTCCGGCGCCCGGCGGGCGCGCTCCAGGTCCAGTAGCAAATGCCCCTGGCCGGCCTGGTGGCTGACCAGCATGGCGGCCAGCAGGCCGGCGGGCTCGGCTTCCGGCGCCAGCTGCGCCAAGCGGTGGGCCAGCGCGGCGTCGAGATCGCGAATCCAGCCGTATTCCGCCCAGGCAAACAGCAGCCCGAGCAGGGCGGCGTTGTCCGTCAGCGCCTGATCGGCGCTTGGATAGGGCGCCCGGGCCAGGCGCAGCGTGGCGTCGTCGGTGTGGCTCACGGCGAGCCCTCCTTGGCAGCGGCGCGGTCGCCGGCCAGGCAGCGATCCAGCGCGTCGATAAAGGCCAGCGGCGGTTTGATGGGGATAACGCCCCGGGACGGCGCCTGGATGCCGCGCAGAAACACCAGCATGGCGCCGCCGACGTGGCGCTCGTAGTCGTAGTCCGGCAGCGTCTGGCGCAGGTGGCGGTGCACCGCGACCAGGTAGAGAGCGAGCTGCATGTCGTAGCGTTTGTCGAGCATGGCGCGGCGCAGCGCGTCGGCGTGGTAGGCGTCGTCGTCGGGCCCCAGCCAGTTGGATTTCCAGTCGATGATGTAAAACCGCCCGTTGTGCTCGGCGAGCAGGTCGATAAAGCCCTTGAGCAGGCCGTTGAGCCGCTGGTAGCCCAGCTGCGGGCGGGACGCCCCGGGGAACAGGTGCGCCCGGGTGAGCTTGTCCAAAGCCGGGGTCATGGCGTCGGCGGTGGCAAACCAGAAATCAGGCTCGGCGCGGTAGCGGGCAAGCTCGGCAAGCGTTAGCGTGCCGTCGTCGATGAGCGGGGTGGCCAGCCACTGCGCCATGGCGTGGCGCAGGGTATCAATGTGGTCGTCCCAGCCGCGCCGCTGGCAGCGCCGCGCCAGCCGTTCGAGCAGTGCGGTATCGTGCCGCGCGGCGGCGAAGCCGTGCTCGGCCAGAGCCTCCAGAATGCCGTGCAAAAAGGTGCCGGGCCCGGGCCCGCGAGGAAAGGCGTGCAGCGTGTCCGCCGCCGGTGCCCGGCGGTGCAGCGGCGCAAGCGCCGGGGCGGCGCTTGTTTCTTCCTCCAGCCCTTCGTCGAGCACCGCGGCCTTGGGAGTTTCCGGGGCGGCAGCCCCCCGCTGTTGCAGCGCCGAATAGCTGGCAATCCACCAGGGTGCAAAGGCGCGGTGGCCGGGAGTGCGCGCGGGCTTGGCCGGCACCGGCGCGGCCACCGGGCGGTAGCGGCTCGGCGCGCCGGCCTCTTCCTCCAGGGCGATGGCCGGGCTGTTTTCGGCCAGCGCAGCCCAGCGCTGGCGCAGGTCGGCAAGATCGGGGATCGGCTCGCCGCCGGCCAGCAGATACCCCAGCGCTGATTTGTGCAGAGTGGCGGTTTTGGCCTTGCCCAGGCGCAGCGGTGCCAGGCCGACAAAGGTGGCGTGGCGCGCGCGGGTCAGGGCGACGTAGAGCAGGCGCACCTCTTCTGACAGGCGCTCGTCGTCGGCCCGGGCGAAGCTTTCCCCGGCCGTTTGCTGGCTGGTGGCAAGTTCGAGCACCGGGCGGTCGTCTGCGTCATGGTAAAGCGGGGTGCCGGACTGGCCGCTGATGGGTTTGTAGGTGCAGAGAAACGGCAGGCACACCAGCGGATATTCAAGCCCTTTGGCCTTGAACACGGTGACCACCTGGATCAGGTTGGCGTCGCTTTCCAGCCGTAGAATCTGCTCGTCCTTGCCGGGTTCCTGCAGATGCTCGGCGAGCAGGCGCAGCAGGGCGTGGTCGCCGTCCAGGGTGTCGCTGGCCTGCTGGGCCCATTCGGTCAGGTGCAGCAGGTTGGTCAGCCGCCGCTGGCCCTGCTCGGCGGCCAGCAGCCGGGCGGGAATGCGGTAGTCGTGCAAAAGCTGGCGCAGCGCCGGCAGCACCCCGCGACGCTGCCAGCGCCGGCGATAGCCGATAAAGCGCTCCTGCACGCGCTCCCAGGCGGTCTCGTCGCGCTGCAGCCGGTCCAGCTCGGCAAGCGAAAGGCCCAGGGTGGCGGTGGCCAGCGCCGCGCGCAGCAGGGTCACCGACTCGGGGCTGGCCATGGCCTTGAGCCACTGCAATAGATCGCGGGCCTCGGCGGTGGCGAAGACGCTGTCGCGATCGGACAGGTAGACGCTGGCCAGCCCCCGTTCGCTGAGCGCATCGCGTATGGCGGCGGCTTCCCGGCGATCGCGCACCAGAATGGCGATGTCCCCGGCGCGCAGCGGGGTCGCCGCGGTGCCGTCCGGCGGAATAAAGCCGGCGGCGCTGGGGTCGGCGTCGGCCTGGTTGAGCCACTGGGCCAGGCGATCGGCGCAGCGGTGCGCGGCACGCTTGAGGTAGGCGGTTTTGCTGAGCAGGCCGGCGTCGTGGTCGGCGTCGCTCAGCAGCCAGCCGGTCAGGCCCGCGGCCGGGCGGCCGTCGAGGTGCAGCACTTCCCGGCGGCCGTTGGCCTGAACGGGGGCAAAGGGCAGGGGGTTGTGCGCCTCGGCGCCCGGGGTATCGGCAGCTGGCGCAAAGCGGAAGGCCGCGCGGGCGTGGCGGCGCTCGGCGCGGGCGAACAGGCGGTTGACCGCCTCGACGGTGACCTCGGCGGAGCGAAAGTTGGTGTCCAGGCTGTGATGACGGCCGCGGGTAGCGCGGCGGGCGGCAAGATAGGTATAGATATCGCCGCCGCGAAAGCCGTAGATGGCCTGTTTGGGATCGCCGATCAGCACAAGCGCGGCGGCCTCTTCGCCGTCAGCCGTCACGCCCGCCTCCGGGGCGGCGTCGGGCGTGCTGTGGCAAGCGCTGTCGGGGGTAAAGTAGATGCGCTCGAAGATGCGGTACTGCGCCGGGTCGGTATCCTGAAACTCGTCGATCATGGCCACGGGAAACTGCTCGCGGATGCGCCGCACCAGGGCGTCGCCGCCGTCGCCGTCGAGGGCCTCGGCCAGCCCGCGAATCATGTCGTCAAAGCCCAGCTGGGCGTTGGCCTCAAGGGTGTCAGCGAGGCGCCGGCGGACCCAGTCTCGGGCGTCGGCGAGCACCCGAGGGGCCAGCTCGCGTTCCAGCGTCTGGCTTTCGTCGCGGTAGGTGCGCCAGTCTTCCAGGCGATCAAACAGCGCCATGTCCGGCAGCGCGTGGCCCTTTTTCAGCTTGAGACGCCCGCGGGCGAGCTTGGTGACAAAGCCGGCCTCCGCCAGGGTGATGTCGCCGCGCCCCCAGGCGGCCAGCTGGGCTAGCCACTCGGCGAATGTGGCGTCGTCCTTGACGCCGCGGAACGTGTTGCCGCTCATCGCGTCGCGCAGCGCGTGCAGGGCATCGTGCACCGCGCCGGCGTCGGCGAGGTAGGCCTGGCGGGCGTCTTCTGCCAGGCGTTCGGCCGCTTCGCTGGCGTGGCGGTAGGCGTTCAGCTGCCGGCTGAAGTCGCCGGCGGCCAGCGGCTCGCCGCCGAACACCAGCCGGGCATCGTCGCGCTGCAGCAGGGGGCGCAGCTTGCCGTGCAGCGCATCCGGGGACGGAAACAGGTCAAGCATAGCGGCGGCCAGGCCCTCGGTGAGCGGGTAGACCCGGGTGCGCCAGTAGTCGGTGACCGCTTCCCGGGTGAGCTCGGTTAGATCCTTGACCACTTCCTGGCGGAAAAGCCTTGCGCTGTCGAAGGCGTGCTCTTTGAGCATGCGCTGGCTCCAGCCGTGAATGGTGGCAATGGCGGCGTCGTCCATCCACTCGGCGGCCAGGGTCAAACGCCGGGCGCAGCCGGGCCAGGCGTGCGGCGCCATGTCATCGCGCAGCGCCGCCAGCAGCGGGTCGCGCGCGGCCAGACCGTCGTCGCCGGCGTCGGCGCGAAAGGCGTCGGCGGCGTCTACCAGCCGGGCGCGGATGCGCTCACGAAGCTCGCGGCTGGCGGCTTCGGTAAAGGTGACCACGAGAATTTCCGGGGGAATCAGCGGCCGGAAAAAGCCGTTGGCGCGCTGTGAATCGTCGCTGTCGGGCTGGCCGTGGCCCAGCACCAGGCGCACGTACAGCAGGGCAATGGTAAAGGTCTTGCCGGTGCCGGCGCTGGCCTCGATCAGCTGGTTGCCGCGCAGGGGCAGCGTCAGGGGAAGCTGGCTCATGAGGTGGTCTCTTCGGCGTTATGGCGATGGGCGCGCGGGCGTGCGCCGCCGATCCAGGTGTGCACGTCGGCGTAGAGCTCGCGGCTGGCGCGGCCGAAGTCGGGGTGCGTCACCAGGGCGTCGAGGGTGGCAAACTCGCGCAGCACCAGCGGGCTGCGTTCGGGGAGATAGGCCCAGCTTGTCTCCCAGCTCTGGTAGAGCTCGCCGTCGTCGGCAAGGCCGAGGGGCGGCCAGTGTTCATCGCCGGCGGCGGGGTAGCGGGCCAGGGCGGCAAAGGCCAGATCGGGATGGGTCGGGGTGACGCTGCGCATGCCGCGCAGCCAGCCGTCCATCAGCGCGTTCAGCCGGGTTTTCGCGTCGGCGGCGGGCATGCCGGGAATCTCCAGCGTGCCGCTGGGCGAGACCAGATGGCTGGCAGCGCCGGGATAGCGCAGCTGCACGGCCAAATGCGCCGGCCAGTGGCGCAGAACATGCGGCCAGCGCAGGTCGTCGCCCCGGTGGATTTCGCCGGTCAGCAGCACAATGCGAGCAACGTCTGCGGGATCGTTGGACGCCGCGTGCAGATGCGTCAGGGTGTCGTCCAGGGTGAGCGGGGGGCTGCCCTCGGCCGGGGCTACGTCGCTTGCGTGGACGATACGCGGGGCGACGGCCAGCGGCTCGGGGTAGCGCGCCAGCAGATCGCGATAGGCGCTCAGCGCGGCGGGCACCCGCGCCAGCAGCTGGCGGCGGATGATCGGCCCGACCGGTGCGGGCGGATACTGCCCGGCGTTTTGCTGGCGCTCGACCTGACGGTCGAACAGTGCGGTGAGGTCGTCGTCGGTGCTGGCGGGCGTGCGGGCGAGCCGCTGGCCCAGCGGCTGGATCAGGGCGTCGCGCTGGTGCCATTTCTCCAACCCGGCAAAGGCGAAAGGCTCGTCGTCTTCGGTGAGCGCATCGTCGTCGTGCATCCGCGTGGCCAGGCGCTGGTGAAAAAGCGCGCTGATCGGGTCGCGCAGCAGGCCGGTGAGTGCGGCCAGCGCAATGGGCCCTTCGGGCTGCCAGGCGGTGAGGGCGGCGTCTGGCGTTGCCTCGGCGTCGTCTGCCTCGCCGGCGTGATGCAGCTCCTGCCATTCGTCGGCGTAGGTGAAAAGCGTTGAGTCGGCGCGAAAATACGCCGCGCCGAAGGGCTGCAGCGGGTGCGCGGTGGTCAGCGTGGCGAGCAGCGCCCGGGCAAGCTTGGCGGCCTCGCCGGGGGTGCGCTCGGCGTGGGGCGGCTGGCCGGCCAGGTGCCAGCCCTTGCCCAGGTGGTCGCGCAGCTGGCCTACCAGCACGCTCGGCGGCTGCTCGCCGTTGTCCTGGGGGCTGCGCGCGCACCAGCTGATGGTCAGCCGTTCGCGGGCGGATAGCAGCGCTTCAAGAAACAGGTAGCGGTCGTCGTCGCGGCGCGAGCGGTCGCCGGCGCGGTAGTGGCCGCGCATGGCCATCAGATCAAAATCCATGACGTCGGCCCGCCGCGGGTAGGCGCCGTCGCTCATGCCCAGCAGCACGATATGGCGAAAGGGAATGGCGCGCATGGGCATCAGCGTGGCAAAGCTGATCCGGCCCATGACAAAGCTCTGGGACAGCTGGGGCGCGTCAATGCGTGAAAGCCAGCTCTCGCGCACCACCGCCAGCGGCAGCGCAAGGCCGGCGTCGGCGGCGGCGATGTCGTCGCGCCAGTCTTCCAGGGCGGTTTGCAGCCGCTCGCGCAGGGCCTGCTCGGCGCTGCCGGTGGGCGTCAGGGTGGCGTCAAGCATGGCGGTCAGCGTGGCGCTCCAGTCGTCGGCGCAGCGCGGCTTGGCAAGCTGTGTGCGCAGCTCGCCGAGGGTAAGCATCAGCCGGTAGAGAGGGCCGGCAAGGGCGGCGTCGAGCCCGGCAACTTCGTCGTAGGGGACGATGCCGGCCCAGTCGTCGGCGTCGTCGTCGGCTTCGCCCACGGCGTAGCCCATGAGCATGCGTTCCAGGCCGAAGCGCCAGGTGTGCAGCTCGTCGTGTTCGGGCAGGCCCAGCTCGCTGCGCTGGGCGGCATCCAGCCCCCAGCGCACGTTGGCCTCGCCGATCCAGCGCTGCAGGGTGGGCAGATCGCTCTCCGCCAGGCCGAAGCGTTCGCGCAGCGGGGCGATGTCGAGCAGGTCGAGAATCTCGCTGGCGCGAAAGCGCAGCTGCGGCAGCGACAGCAGCGTTTCTACCGCCACCAGCAAAGGCTCGCGGTGGCGCTGCTGCTGGTCGGCGATGTGGTAGGGCAGATGGCGCGCCTCGCCCGGGGCGAACTGGCCGAACACCGCGTCGATGCCCGGGGCGTAGTCGTTGATGTCCGGCACCATGACCATGATGTCGCGGGGTTCGAGCGTGGGGTCGGCGGCGAAGGCGTCAAGCAGCTGGTCGTGGAGCACCTCAAGCTCGCGCTGGGGGCTGTGGCAGAGGTGAAAGGCAATCGAGGCGTCGGCGGGGTCAAGCGCCGGCCAGGTGGCCTGGGTTTCGGCCAGCGGGCGCAGGTTGAGAATGTCGTCCTGCAGCTGGCCGAGCAGCGAATCGGTGGGCGGTGCCAGAAACAGGTCCACGGAGCGGTCGAGCACGGCGTTCATGGCGGCGACGTCGGTGGCGTCGTGTTCGCTTAGCAGCTGCAGGTAGTCCCGGCCCTGCTTGCCCCAGGCGGCGAGCAGCGGGTGGGCGTGCAGGTGCAGCTGCTCGGGGGCGTGGTGAAGCGCTGCGGGCATGCCCCGGCGGCGCTGCTGGCGGGCGTGGCGGCGCAGCGCTTCACGGGTTTCGATGATCTCGCCCCAGTAAAAGCGGCAGGGGTTGAGCAGGCAGAGCACGACCTCGCTCAGCCCTGAGAGCGTGGCCAGCACTTCCAGGGTTTGCTGGGGCAGCGAGGAAAGGCCGAACACCACGATGCGCGGCGGCAGCTCGGCCGGGCGCTCGTCGAGCCGTTCGGCGGCGGCCTTGAAGCGGCGGTGCACCGCGCCGCGGTGGCTGTGGCGCTGGGTGCTATCCAGCGAGGCGTGGATCATCCGCCACAGCGCCGGCTGCCAGCGCTGCTCTTCGGGCACCGGGGCGGTGCGGTTGCCGGGCAGGGTGATGACGTCGTCGCCGGCTTCCCAGGCGTTCAGCCAGTCGGCGCGGTAGACCTGGTACTGATCGAACAGATCGGCCAGGCGCTCGGCCAGCTGGTAGTGCTTGCGCTGCTCGTCGTCGCGGCGCAGGTAGCGCGCAAGCGGGGCAAACAGCGGGTTGTCCAGAGCCTCGGGCAGCAGTGCGAGCAGCCGCCAGCACAGGCGGGCTTTGTCGTAGGGCGAGGTGGCCGGCACCGTGCCCGGCCCTTCCACGGCTTCGATCACGCTGCGATACGCCTGCCATTGAAAGCGCGCCGGCAGCGCAACTTCGGTACCCAGGCAGACGCCGTAGCCCGGCGCGCCCTGATGCTCGGCAATGGAGGTCTTGAGCCACTGGGCGATGCCGTTGCTCTGTACCAGAAATACCGTGCGCGCCAGCGGATGCAGCGGCGTTTGGCCCAGCCATGCCAGGGTCAAATCGCGCAGGTCTTCCATGCGATTGCCCTGCAGCACAATCAGGCCCTGGGAATTGGCGGCGTCAGTCATGAAGGTCTCCGCGATCGAGGATGGCGACGGCGCCCGCGTCCGTGCCCGTCGCCGGCCATGATACGCCGATTGTGGATACAAAAGGAGGCGCGGGGCGGGTTTACGCCGTGCTCTACTTCGCCGAAGTGCCGTTGACCCTGGATGACATCAAAGACGAAGTGGCCATGAGCAAGGCCAGCGTGAGCACGGGTATCCGTGAGCTCATGGAGACCGGCATGGTGGTGAAGGTGTGGAAAAAAGGCGATCGCAAGGATCACTATATCGCCGAGCGGGATTTTTTCCAGAATTTCCTGAGCTTCATGGTCAAGATGCTGCGCCTGGAGCGCGACGTTATCCACAAGGCAGTGGAGCAGGTAGAGCCTCAGATGCGCGATCTGGCCGATAACGCGGCCGACAGCGACATTCGCGAAATCGCGGCAAAGGACGCTGCGCGAGTGAACGGCTCCAAAGCCTACCTGACATGGATCATGCGGCTGGCCAACGCCATGGAGTCCGGCGAGATTTTCGCCCATTTCCCTCGGCCCGAGCCTGCCGAAACCCCTCAAGCGCGTGAGCGCTGATAGCGCGCATCCAACCGGAGACAACACAGCATGACGATAAGTGATACGGCCCTGGTGGTCATCGATTTGCAGAAAGAAAGCGGCTTTGGCCTGTTCGGCATGGACGAGGTGGTGCGCAACACCCAGCGCACGATCGAGGCCTGTCGCGCGGCGGGTATTCCGGTGATTTATACCCGCCAGATCAACCGCCACGACGGCGTCGGGCTTTCCCTGGACGAGCCCCGCCACGCCAGCGGCGAGCCGCTGTATTACGCCGACAACTGCGACAGCATCGATATTTTAGACGAGGTGGCGCCCGAGGACGGCGATATCGTGATCGACAAATACCGCTGGAGCGCCTTTTTTGAAACGAGCCTGGATTTGATGCTGAAAAGCCTGGGCGTCAAGCATCTGATTATCGGCGGGGTGGTGACCGACGGCTGTTTGATGACCTCGGTCTTCGATGCCTACTTCCGCGACTACCGCCTGCAGCTGGTCCACGACATGTGCACCGCGTCCAACGAGGGCGCGCACATGGCCGCGCTGACGATCATGGCCAACTGGGTGTATGCCCTGGAAATGCTGGATACCGACAACATGATCGCTTGTTTGGGCGGCGGCGACTACACCGCCTGGCAGGCCAGCGAGGCTGACGCGCTGCCCTTCGCGCCGGAAACGCTGCGTGAAACGTTCGGCAAGCTTGTCGCACCGTCGCGGTAACGCCGGCCACTACAATGATGGCCGCGTACGAGGATGACGGCGTGCCGTTCGAGACTTCCGCTGCCGAGTGGATCGACGACAACCGCGAACGCGTGGACGCGATGCTGGGTAAATAAGGCCCGGCTTAACGCTTATACCGCGACGGCGACGGGCGCTGCCCGCCGCCGTTTTAACGCTACCACCCCCAGAACATAAGCCACCACGCCAGCAGTACCACGCCGATGGCCAGCGCCGTGCCGGCAAACCCGCCCAGACGCCTGAAGCCCGTGGCGTAGCGCCCGGCGATTTTCCAGCCCAGGTGCGCGCACCAGGCGGCGGTGGCGATCAGCAGCGCCGCTCGGGCGTCGTTGACCCACAGCATGCGCAGGCCGTCGCCGCGCAGCAGCGTTACCGTGACGGTAGAAAGCCCGAGAAACACCCCCAGCCCGCCCAGCGGAATCAGCGCGTAGCTCAAATGCCACAGCCGCTGCCAGGACCAGCCGCCCAGCGCGCGGTTGCCGAGTGCCAGGCTAACGCTGAGCAGCGTGCCCATCACCACCCCGGTGGCGAGGATGTAGCCGATCAGCAGCGCGCCGTCGAGCAGGTTGAAAACGTCGTTTTGCGCCGGGTAGTTGGTCAGCACCCACCAGGGGGCGGTGGTTTCCAGCGGCCACAGCCAGCCGTGGCCGACCAGCCAGGTGGCGATGGCCTGCTTGAGCGGCACAAACCACGGGCTGGCCGTCCAGTGAAAAGCGCCGATGGCGATGCCCAGCAGGCCAAAGACCAGCAGGGCAAACTCCCAGACGCTGGCCGGGCGATCGCGCGCCGGGGCGATAAGCTCGCTGCCGGGCTTGCGCGCCTGCAGCGTTATCGCGCCCTTGTAGCCGCTGCAGCGCGAGCACATGTGGCAGTCGCTGGTGCTGTCGAGCTGTTTCAGCGGAATCAGCGGCGCGCAGTTGGGGGCGGAGTGGCGCACGACTTCGCCTTGGCGGGCGCGGCGGTTGAAGTCTTCCCAGGCGGCCTTGTCGGTGTGGTAGTGCACCGGGGCAATCTTGGCGAGCAGGGCGAACACGCCGTTGACCGGGCAGAGATGGCGGCACCACACCCGGGTGCCCTTGCCGTAGATCAGCCCCACCACCACGGCCGCCACGGTGGAGCCGCCCAGCACCACCAGGGCGCCGGTGGGGTACTGGTAGACGCTGGCCATCTGGCCGTACAGCGTGGTGCCCAGAAACGCCACGAACGGCCAGCCCTTCCAGCGTATCCAGGGCGGAATGGGCCGGCCCAGCCCCACCCGGCTGGCGGCCTCGGAAAGTGAGCCCTCCGGGCAGAACACGCCGCACCACAGCCGGCCGAACAGCACCATGCTGACCAGCACAAAGGGCCACCAGATACCCCAGAAGACAAAGGCGGAAAACACCGTCAGGTTGGAAAGAATATGTGCCTGGTGGTCGGGCAGGGGCAGCCAGGCCGGCACCAGCAGCAGCACGGCATAGATGCCCACCACCAGCCACTGGATCACCTGAATGGCCTTGCGATGGCGCTGCAGGGCCTGGCCCAGCGCCGCCAGCCGCGGGTTGCGCGGCGCCGCCATGCCGGCCGCTGTCTGACAGCCGCCCATCAGAGAGCCCCCGTGCCGGCGTTCAGGTGCCGGCTGAGCCGGGCGCAGGCAGCGCTTGTGGCCTGCGTTCCCCCGGCGCTTTTACACCCCACGATCGTTGGCGCCTGTGCGCTCATGCTGCCTCCTTGGGTGGCGTTTGGCTTTCGACAGCGGTTGGCCGCCGGCCGTCACGCAATAGGCGTTAGTAGCCGCCTTTTTTGCCGGTGCCGGCGTATACGAACGTGTAGTCCACCTGGAAAGTGTCGTACCACTCGGGCACGCCGGTTTCCTTGTCAATGTGGCGGGCAAACTGCGGTGCGCTAACGGTGTAGGTCAGGCGGTACTTGCCCGGGCCGTCGAGCTTGACGTTGGCGCCGTAGTGGGTTCCGTCGTTGGCGATCATGGGCATAAAGCGCCCTTCAATGGGCGTTTCGCTGCCGTCTTTGATCAGTTCGTAGTCAATCTCCAGGTAGGGCACCCAGGCACCGGGAGCGAAGCCGTAGGGATTTTCGGGCAGCGCGCTGATATCGGCTTCCAGATGTACATCGGCGTTCTCGGCGGCCCGCTTGCCGGCAGGCGCCATGGTGACCGGCTGCAGATAGACGGCGGCGATTTCCATGCCGTTTTTTTGGTGAGGCTCGCCGACGGGGTATTCAAGCGCCAGCGCTTGGGTCGCGAAGGCGGCCAGCGGCAGGGCGATCAGGGGCAGGCGTTGCATAAAGGCTCCTTGCAAGAGTGGGCGTGTACCGTGTATACGGCATCATTTTGCATGAATGAGACTCGGTCTCAATAATATTCTGCGCTATGCGACGATGCACCGCGGTAAATGCCGCCGGCGGCATAAAGTTTTAGCGTATGCCTTGCCAAATTATTTGCACATGTTTTATACAATGCCCCGCGCTTGAACAGCACGGCGAGCCCTGCCGCTTGCTCGACGGCGAGTCCGCTTAATGCCTTAATCAATCACTAGCCGCATAGTGATGTGGAGCCAACATGAACGACCTGCCAAACGCCAGCCGTGCCCGACGCGAACGCACTTTCTTTGGCCACCCTTGGCCGCTTGCGACGCTGTTTGGCATGGAGGTCTGGGAGCGCTTTTCCTTCTACGGTATGCAGGCGATCCTGCTGATCTACCTGTATTACGAGACAACGCGCGGCGGGCTGGCGATCAGCCAGCCGGTGGCGATCGGCATTGTCGGCGCCTACGGCAGCGGGGTGTATCTGGCGGCGATTCTCGGGGGCTGGTTTGCCGATCGGGTGTTCGGCGCTGAACGCACGCTTTTTTACTCCGGCATTATCGTCATGCTGGGGCATGCGGCCCTGGCGCTTATTCCCAGCGTCCACGGCGTGGCCGTGGGGCTTGTGTGCATCGCGCTGGGCGGCGGCGGGGTCAAGGCGACCTGCTCGTCGCTGGTGGGCTCGCTCTACGCGCCGGGGAGCCCGCGGCGGGATGCGGGTTTTTCCCTGTTCTATCTGGGCATTAACGTCGGCGGTTTTGCCGGCCCGCTGCTCACCGGGGTTTTGCAGCAAAGCGCCGGCTTTCACTACGGTTTTGGCATCGCCGCGCTGGGCATGGCCGCTGGCCTTTTGCAGTATGCCAAGGGACGCAAGCAGCTGCCGGAGGCGCAAAAGGCCGCGCCGACGCCGCTGGATGAAGGCAGTGCCAAACGCTACGCCGTCGCCGGCGCCGCGGCCGTTGCCGGCCTTGCCCTGGCCATCGCCGCGGGCTGGGTGCGCGCCGATAACCTTGCCGCCGTGCTGCTGGGCATTATTGCCTGCGCTTCCGTGGCGTACTTCTACGTCATCCTGCGCTCCGATCGGGTAACGAATGAAGAAAAGCGCCGGGTGTACGCCTTTATTCCGCTGTTTTTGACCAGCGCGGTTTTCTGGGCGCTCTACAGCCAGTTCTATACCGTCATTACCGCGTTTTTCGACCAGCGCGTGAATCGCGACTTCTGGGGCTGGACGGTGCCGGTGGGCTGGCTGGTGTCCGTGCAGGCGTTGACCATCATCGTTTTTTCCGGCGTGTTTGCCTGGCTTTGGACCACCCTTGGCAAGCGCCAGCCCTCGTCTGCGGGCAAGTTCGTGCTGGCCATGGGCATCATCGGGCTGACCTTTCTTGGCTATGTGCCGTTTCTGGGTAGCTTGGCGGACAGCATGCCGCTTTCCGTGCTGGTGGTGCTGCTGCTTGGCTTTACCTGTGCCGAGCTGTGCCTTTCGCCGATTGGCCTTTCGGTCTCGACAAAGCTGGCGCCCCGGGCGTTTCAAACGCAGATGCTGGCGCTTTTTTTCATGTCGATGTCGCTGGGCTTTGCCTCCGGCGGCGAGCTGGGCGGCCTCTACACCCCGGAAACCGAAGTGACCTATTTCGTGACCATGGCGGTCATTGCCCTGGGCAGCGGGGCGCTGCTGCTGGTTTGCCTGCCGTTTATCCGCAAGACCATGCAGGGAGTGGACTGACGCCCGGCCGCGGCTAAAAGCTGGAAAGCCCGGTGGCCTCCATCAGCCGGTAGCGCCAATAGGTGACCGGGCCGGGGGCCTTTTCGGGGAGAAAGGGCCGGCTGGTACGCCGCTCGGCCGGGGAGCGCCACTGGCGCTCGAACAGTGCGGCGGCACCGGCAAGCGCCGGCGTGTCTGTACGGCCGGCAAGCGCGACGTTGGTTTCCAGGTTGAGATTGTCCAGGTTGCGCCGGGTGTAGTTGGCCGAGCCCAGGATCATCGCCGCGCGGGCGGCGGGGTCGCTCGGGGCCTGGCGGTGCAGCAGCAGCTTGGTGTGGCACTGCTCGCCGCGGGTGATGCAAAAACGCACGTCGATGCCGGCCGCGTGGAGTTCGGCAGCGACCGGGCGATTGGGCACGCCGCTTTTGGCCAGGCCAAAGGCCTGGCGGTTGGGGTCGAGCAGCACGCGCACGGCCACGCCGCGGGCGCTGGCGGCCTTGAGAGCGGCGATCAGCGGGCGGTGGGAGAGATAAAACATCGCGATATCCAGCCGCTCGCCGCGCTTTGCCCGCTTGATGCGGGTGAGCACAGCGTCGCGAATGGCCGCTTCGGTGAGAATGCGCAGGCGCGGGCCGTCGCTGTCAGTGGCCGGTGCCGCTTGCCTGGCCGGTTTGGCCGAGGCCGCCGGCCAGGCGCTCGCGTCAGGCGCTTTTCCGCTGCTCGACCAGCCGGCGAGCAGGCGTTCGGAAGCCAGCAGGTCAAGTGCTGCCGGGCCGCTAAAGCGCAGGCCGACGTTGTCGTGGCGGCTGCTGGCGTCGTGGGGGTTGGCGCTGGTCACCAGCCCGGTCCAGCCGTCGCCGTCATCCACCACCAGCGTCTTGCGGTGGTTGGCACGCACGTTGGCCAGCGCCAGATAGCTGCGCAGGGTGATCTGGCCGTGCCCCAGCGGGTTGGGCAGCCAGCCGCCGCCGGCGTCGTTGCCCAGCCGGTTCAGCCCCAGATGCCAAAGCCCCGACCACAGCGGGTTGGAGGCGCGCAGCCGGGCAAGGTCGGTGATGATCAGCTCCACGCCGGCCCGGCGCAGCCGCGCAAAGTGCGCGGGCTGCTGCGCGCCGTAAAGCGTATTGAGCGGGTCGGTGATCACCCTCACGGTCATCTCGGGGTAGCGGCGCTTCTGGGCGATCAGCGCTGCGGTCAGCTCGCGCGACAGCGGGCGCGCGTCGTCGCCTGTGGCGCTGCCGGCGAAGTCGTTGAACAAAAACATGTCCACAACGATCAGCCGCCGCGCCTGGCCGATCAGGGCCAGCACTTCGTCAAAAATCGCCTGATCGACGTGGCGCTGCCCGTCGGCGTCGTACCAGGTTTCATCGGTGAGCAGCCGCACGTTTTCCGCCGGCCGGGCAGGCCAGGCGACGCCGACGCCTGCGGGCAGCGGCTTGTAGCGCTGCCAAAGCCCCATGCTCAGCCAGGCCGCCAGCAGCAGTAACAGGATTCCAGGCATGATGCGTTGACCTCGCAAGCGCCGCTTTCCCGAGCCGAGCATGAGAACTCCGTGACGTGGCGGTGTTACAGCGCGGCGGGAAAATTCGCCAGGCTATCGGTAAAGCGCTGCTTGTAGCGCTCGAACAGCGTGCGGTCGCGCTTGAAGCCCTGGGCCACGGCGGTGTCGTCAACGCTGAGCGGCGTGGCGATGTCGGCAAGCGCGGTCGCCGGGTGCTTGTCGTTCAGGCCGATGCGGATGCCGTGGGGGCCGTCGAACCAGCGGCCAAGGCCGGCGTGGGTCAGGCGCTGCTGCTCGGCGTCGTCGTTGGCGTCCACGCGCAGCGGTGCGCGCTGGGCCAGCTCGTGGATCAGCACCATGGCCGGGGAGCTGCCCGCCGGGGTGTCAAGATCCAGCATCAGCATCGGCGTCATGCCCTGGTTGGCCTTGTCGAGCACCAGCAGGGCCAGGGCGAGCGGGCGCGAATCATCGTCCACCAGCGCCAGCACCCGGGCCGCCTGCTGCTCGAACAGCACGCCGGTGACGCCGGCAAAGCGCAGCAGCGGCGTAAGGCCCGATTCGCTGCCGAAGGTGTCGGCACACAGCCGCGCCAGGCAGGCGTCACGCTGGGCCGGCTCGTTGACCTGAATCACTCGCATGAAATCTCCTGAGCGTGCCTTGCACGCGTTGGTATGCCGGTATTGCCGTGCGCAACGGCGGTAAAATCGGGCCAAGCCTAGCACAGGCGGCACCGGGAGAAACGCCGCTGGCCGCCCAGCGCGGTGCATGGCCAAAGCCTCGGGCTGAAAGTGCGGGCGGTTGTTGGTTACACTGGCCGACTACTTGGATACGCCGCACGGCTGGGAGGGTTGCATGCGCACCGTCAAGGATCGTCTTCGCCATGCGATCTCGTTTGAAATAATTGGTCTTTTGCTGGTGATTCCGCTGGGCGGCTGGCTGTTCGCCAAGCCGATGAACGATATCGGCGTGATTGCCGTGGTGGGGGCGACTATCGCCACCTGCTGGAACTACGCCTATAACCTGGGATTTGACCACGCCATGAAGCGCCTGCGGGGTGAGGTGCGCAAAACCCTGCTCATTCGCGTGCTGCACGCCGTTTTGTTTGAAGTCGGCCTTTTGATGGCGCTTTTGCCGTTTATCGCCTGGTATCTGGAGATGTCTGTTTTCCACGCCTTTCAGATGGATATTTCGTTTTCGCTTTTCTACGTCGTCTACGCCTTTGTCTTCAACTGGGCCTATGATCTGGTGTTTCCCGTGGGCGGCGAATACAGCGCCGCCAACGCCGGCACCAACTCATGAATCGGTGCGGTGTTCTACACGGCGGGTGGAGGGCTTGCGCGCCACCAGCGCACGCACCAGCGAGCCCAGCAGTACCGGCGTATCCTTTTCTATGACAAATCCCGCGCCTTCCAGCAGCGGCCGCGCCTGGCGGGTGATGTCGGTGGCAATGGCCGAGGTCACCGCGTTTGCCGCGCGCCGGGCAAGGCCGGCCGGGCGGGCATCCGGCTGGAACTTGTCCAGCACGCACAGCTGGCCGCCGCTTTTCAGCACTCGATAGGCCTGGTCAAGGCCGCAGGCCGGGTCGGGCATGACCGCCAGCACCAAGTGCATGATCACCGCGTCAAAGTCGCCGTCGGCGTAGGTGAGCCGTTCGGCGTCCATTTGTTCTATCTGCGCGTGTTTACCCAGGGCATCGGCGCGCTTTTGCAGCCGCCGCACCATGGCCGGCGAGAGATCCGTTGCGTAAAGCGCGATATCGTCCGGCAGCCAGGGCAGATCAAGCCCGGTGCCCGCGCCTACCAGCAGCACGCGCATGCCCGGCCGCCATTCGATCTGCGAAAGCGAGGCACGCCGCGCCTGACGCAAGGCGCGCTCGGCCACGGCATCGTAGACGGGCGCGTACAGATCGTAGCGGATTCGATTCCAGGCGGTGGTGTTGAACATACGATATCTCCGTGGTCGCGCTCAGCGTGGGCCGCGCAAGCAGGCCCTGTAGCGGCATGTGTGCAAAACGCTACGTTTTTTGGCCGCCGATGTCAGCAGCAGCGAAGGTCCGCCAAGGGGCTGCCTACCCTGACGGCGCGCTATATTTTTGTTTTACTTGGAATTTGTCACCGCAATCAGCAGCGAGGCCGGTATGTCGTTACTCGATCAAACCCCGCTTTCCGTTTTGGATCTGGCGCCGATCCGTCAGGGGGAAAGCGCAGGCGATGCCCTGGCAGACAGCGTAGCTTTGGCGCAAAAGGCCGATGCGCTGGGCTATCATCGCTACTGGCTGGCCGAGCACCACAACATTGACGGCATTGCCAGCGCGGCGACGTCGGTGCTGATCGGCCATGTGGCAAGCCAGACCGAGCGCATTCGCGTGGGCAGCGGCGGGATCATGCTGCCCAACCATGCCCCGCTGGTCATCGCCGAGCAGTTTGGCACGCTGAACGCTTTGCACCCCGGCCGGATTGATCTGGGCCTGGGCCGCGCGCCGGGATCCGACGGGGCCACCATGCGCGCGCTGCGCCGCGACCCGTTCGCCGGGGTGGAAGACTTCCCCGAGCGGCTGGCCGAGCTGCGCCGCTATCTGGGCACGCCCGCGCCGGGGCAGCGCATTCGCGCGGTGCCCGGGCAAAATTCCCACGTTCCGGTATGGCTTTTGGGTTCCAGCGGCTATAGCGCCCGGCTTGCCGGGCAGCTGGGGCTGCCGTTTGTCTTTGCCGCGCAGTTCGCCCCGGCCCACCTTAAAGAGGCGCTGGCGCTGTATCGCCGGGCGTTCTGCCCGTCTGAAGTGCTGGATGAACCCTACGCCATGGTGGGGCTGCCGGTGATCGTGGCCGAAAGCGACGCCTACGCCCACTACCTGAACACCACCGCCCAGCAGAAATTTCTCAACCTGCATCGCGGCCGCAGCACCCAAAGCCTGCCGCCGGTGGAGCATATTGACTGGACGCCCCGCGAGCAGGCCGCCGTAGCACAAAACCTGGGCGCGGCAGTGGTAGGTGAGCCCGAACGCGTGCGCGAAGGGCTGGAGGCGTTTTTGCAGCAAACCGGCGCCAACGAGCTGATGGTCGTGACCGATGTCTACGACCGCGAGGATCGCCTGCGCTCGCTTGAGCTGCTGGCCGAGCTGTGCCGTGGCTAAACGGCGCCGGTGGATACGGCGCATACGGTGACTGCTCCCCGCCCTACGCGCTAATGCGCCACGGACGGGGCTTCCCACTTCAACAGCTGCTACCGACAGTACGCCGGCTTTACGCGAGCCTCAGTAGGCAGAGACGGACAGCCCTGCCGCCTTTAACTGCACGATGCCTTGATCCCGGCTTATTCACCGGAACGCTGACTGGGCATCCTGAAGCCCCGGGGAGCCGGTAGCTCGTCGCCGGATGCCGATTTCGAGACGGCACCGTCTTCCGGTGACGCTCTGTCCGGCTGCTATCGCCGTTATTCAGCCCCTTCCCTGCCTTGTCGTCGGTCATCCGGGCAGCCGGAACCGCCGGTCATCGACAGGACCGGCGTCTCACTCTCTCGCTTATGCGACCGCTGAGGCGTCAGCGCAACGCTGTCAGTTTTGGTAGCCCTTTCAGCAGAGTCGGCCACCATTTATCGGCAGCGGCGCCGAGGTGGACCGTGATACGTCGGGCGTGGAGGATCAGGGTGGCGGCCACCTTGAGGACCTGCTCACGCATCCGGATCAGGCTCCAGCCCTGTCGGGTTTGCCGTTCCAGCACGCAACGCAGACCATGCAGCACCTGATAGGCGTAAAGGCTCAGCAGAAGACTCGCCTCGTTGCGATCCATCACGTTCTGCTCGGTAGAGGCGCCGCGATCCGTCGACGAGAGGTGGACATCCAGCGCCGACTTGACCTCGCCCATGTGCGCCTCGGCGCTGCCGCGCTTGCGGTACAGCGATAACACCTTTTCCGGCGGCCAGTGGTACCGACTCAGGTTGGTCACCAGGAAAAAAGCGTGGAGCAACAGGTCGTCGGGGCGTTCCTGAACCACCAGCACGACGCGCCGTGGCTCGGGCCAGCTGTCGGCCCGGTATTCAAGGTCATGGCACCATTCCCGGGGCTGGTCCGGGGGTCGGCCGGGCGGCCGCTTGAGATACGGCGCCGCCAGCGTCTGAAGGGTGTTGTTGCTGCGCAGCCGGCCCAGGTACGCGATATCACGCTCTTCCATGGCCAGCAGCGTATCGTTGCCGGTAAACCCGGCATCGATACGCACTGTCACTGTCGCACCGGTGGCTTCATTGAGGCGCCGTACCAGGTGAGGGATCCAGGTATCGGCGTTCTCGGCAGGGCCCGCGTTACCCTCGCGCAGCAGGCCGCCGACCATGTCACCGGTCTCGGCCAGCGAGGCCACCAGCGGCGAATAAATGCGTGTGCCGTACAGCCCGTGAAAGGCCGACCCGCCCTGATGGCCATGGACCTCGATCGGCAGGCCGTCGATGTCCAGCGTCAGGTTATCGGGCTGCTCGCCGTGGTTCAGCGATGCCAGGCGCCAGATCGCCAGGCGCAACAGGCCTTCATGCACGGTATCGATGTTGTCATGACTCCCAAGGCACGCCAGCAGCCGCGACAGCGTCGCCTGCGATGGACGGTCCTGTGCCAGAGGCGTCATCCCGCGTGCATCGCTGCACGCCAGCTGCCAGAGCGGATCGTGACGCAGCGTGTCGGTATCGTCCAGGTCGATCCACCCCATGGCGCGCTGCAACACGACGGTTCGCAACTGGCTGGCCAGGGAATGACGAATACGCAGTGGATTACGCCGGTCGACCAGGCTCTCTTCCAGCGCCTGGATGACACCGCTGTTGTCGAGGGCTTCACGCAGCAGCAAGGCGCCGCTATCGCTGGTGGTGCGGTGGCCGCTCATCTCGGCCCGAACAGAGCCATTGCAGGAAGGCGTCCACGACGATAATCTTTCACCCATGGCGAGAGGTCCTCTTGAATCAAGTTCTGGCTGGAACATCCTGATTCTACAAGAGAAACCCCTCGCCATCTTTATTTTCAAGCCGACCTCATGAATAAGCCGGGTTGATGCTTGATGTTCAGGGCCGCGTTGATGTCCCGGTCGTGGCGTGTATGACAGGCGGGGCACGCCCACGACCGGACGTTTAGCGGCATGGCGTCCATCTTGTGATGGCATGTATGGCAGGTTTTGGAGCTGGGAAACCACGGGTCAAGTTTGACCAGATGCTTTCCCTTTTCCTCTGCTTTGTAGGCCAACTTGGCGACCAAGGCGTGCCAGGACGCATCGCCAATGTGCCTGGCGAGTCTGGCATTTTTCAACATGTTTTTGACTTTCAGCGTCTCGACGATCACCGCTTGATTATCGTCAACGATTTGTCGGGACAGTTTGTGCTGGAAGTCCTTGCGGGCGTTCACTACCCGCTCGTGCGCCTTGGCAACAAGCAGGCGGGCTTTAGCCCGATTGGCACTGCCTTTTTGCCTGCGCGACAATGCTTGCTGTTTTCGCCTGAGGTTCCGCTGCGCCTGCTTGAGAAAGCGAGGATTGGGTGTTTTATGACCGTTCGAGTCAATGGCGAGGTGCGACAAGCCCATGTCGAGGCCGACGACGCTTGAGGCATCGAGGTCTTGCAGACGTTCCGGGGCGTCCTGCCCCGTTTCAAACAGCAGCGCGGCGTAGTGCTTGCCGGTGACGGTGCGCGACAGCGAGATGCTCTTGAGCTTGCCTTCCATCGGGCGGTGAATACGCGCCTTGATGGCTTTAATCTTCGGCACCTTGATCCAGTTGTCGCCGCTTTTAACGCCGACGCAGTGGTAACTCGACTGCCGACCTCGCTTGCTTTTGAAGCGCGGGTAACCGGCTTTCTGTGTGGGATCGAAAAAGCGCTGGAAGGCTTGGTCAAGGTTGATGCACGCCTGCTGGAGCGCTATCGAATCCGCCTCTTTCAACCAGCCGTATTTACGCGATTTTTTGGCCACCGGCAGCAGTTTCTTGATGTCGTGTTTGGCGCTCAGCGACTGGCCGTGACGCTTGTAGCGATGGGACATGATGCGAAGGCCGGTGTTGTAGCAGAAACGCACCGCGCCGAACTGGCGGTTCAGTAAATCCGCCTGTTCGGTGGTGGGGTAAATGCGTACCTTGATGGCCTTAAGCATGTCAGTGCTCACTGCTACAATGCCTATAAATTAAGGTATCAGAAGGATAAAATCAAGTGAGTGTACAAGAAGGTTACCGACGAGGTCGGTACAGCGTCACGCGGCTGGTTGTTCACCTCATCTTCACGACGAAGTATCGCCGCAAGGTATTCGACGGCTACATGATCGGCCAGCTTCAGGAGGCGTTTGAGTCTGCTTGTGAAAAGCTCGACTGCCGCATCCTTGAGTTCGATGGCGAGCAAGATCACGTCCATTTGCTCGTGGAATATCCGCCGAAGCTGTCGATCAGCGTACTGGTCAACAACTTGAAGTCCACGTCGTCTCGACGCGTGCGTTACCTGAATACGCATATCCCGCGTTTGAGCAAAAACACCGCGCTGTGGTCACGGTCGTATTTCGCCTGTAGTGCAGGCGGTGCCACTAGCGAGACGCTTAAAGCCTATGTTCAGGGGCAGAAGATACCAGACTAGAACTGCTTCGCAGTTCCCGCTTGTATCTCCGCCCGCACTGGGCGGAGGTTTACGCGGATTTTTGCTAAAAAAAGCTCGGGTATTGCCTTCGGCCGACGCACCTGACGCGCTACCATGCAGACCTTCGTTTAACCGCTCAAGGTGATCTTATGACTGCTGATCTCAACGGCCGCTACGGCCTGAACCCCGCCCACAGCGAAGTGGTAGAGGCATGCAAGGTGATCGAGCCCTGCCGCGCGCTGGACATGGGCTGCTCCAACGGGCGCAACGCGCTGTATCTCGGCGAACGCGGTTTTGACGTCACCGCCGTGGACAACAATCCCGGGGCCATCAACAGCCTGCAGCAAATTCTCAGCGCCGAAGGCATCACCAACGTCACACCCCGGGTCTACGACATCAACTCGGCCGCGCTTGACGCCGACTACGGCTTAATTGCCTGCACCGTCACGCTGATGTTTCTCAACCCGGCAAGCGTGCCCGCCGTGCTGGCCGATATGCAGGCGCACACCCGTCCCGGCGGCTACAACCTGATCGTCTGCGCCATGAGTACGCCGCAATACCCCTGCCCGATGCCGTTTCCTTTCACCCTGCAAGAAGGCCAGCTGCGCGAGGCCTACGCCGGCTGGGAATTGATCAAATACAACGAAGAGCCGGGCACCATGCACAACGGCGCCCGGCTACAGTTTGCCACGCTGCTGGCGCGCAAGCCTGAGTAGCTTAGCCGGGCGGCCAAGCCGTCTAAATAAGAGTGAATGTGGATATATAAGCCGGCTGGAAAGTGCCGGTTTATCCGAAGTCCCCGCTTTCTACGCGTTGCTCTCAACCTCACGCTTAATGCTTTGTAACTATTCAGGTGGCGTCGGGTGAGACTCGCCAACCCGCTGTTCCTTCAGGCATAGTACCGTCATTCGACTCCCCCACCCAGCAGGCAACATGACCATCAGAGATATCAACGTCGACGAGGCCCTCGAGCGGGTCCGGCAGCAGCTCAAGGAAGACCGCACGGTCTCTCCTTCGCTGCGCGCCGCGATCGACGTCCTGATGCTGCTGGTCAAGCTGATGGCGGACCGGCTGGCGACCAGCAGCCGCAATAGCAGCAAGCCGCCGTCACAGGACCTCAACCGCCAACGCCGCTCCCGGGCAAAGGGCGAGCGTCGCCCCGGCGGGCAACCGGGTCACGAAGGCAGGACGCTGGAGCCGGTTACCGACCCGGATGAGGTCGTATCGTTGCGCGTCGATCGCCGCACTCTGCCCAACAAGGGGAGAGCGTATCACTCGGTCGGCGTTGAGAAGCGTCAGGTCCAGGACATCGTGATCCAGTCGGTGGTGACCGAGTACCAGGCCGAGGTGCTGGAGGATGATCGGGGCCAACGCCATGTAGCGCCGTTTCCCGACGGCGTGACCCGCCCGATCCAGTATGGCCCGCGTCTCAAGGCGCATGCCGTCTATCTCTCCCAATACCAGCTGCTGCCTTATGCGCGCATTCGGGAGCTGCTGACGTCGCAGTATGGCCTGTCACTGAGCACCGGCACCCTGTTTGCCTTCAACCAGGAGGCCTGCCGACGAGCCGAGCCCTTTGCCGAGTGGGTGATCCCGGCGCTACGTGAAGCGGCTACCGTGCATGCCGATGAAACCGGGATGCAGGTCGGTGGCAAGCGCTACTGGCTGCACTGCGCCTCGAATGAAGCCTTGACCTACCTGGCGCCTCATGCAAAGCGCGGCCAGGAGGCCATGGACGCCATCGGCATCCTGCCTTACGTCCAGGGAGTACTGGTGCATGATCATTGGAAGCCCTATTACCGCTACCACGATTGCCGGCACGCGCTGTGCAATGCCCATCACCTTCGCGAACTGACCGGCGTCCGGGACAACGACCAGCAAACCTGGGCGACGTCGCTGCATGATCGGCTGTTGGCCATGAATCGCGCCGTCGATGAGGCGGGAGGCTGCCTCCCGGCAGACGAGGCGCAGCGCTGGCGAGTTCGCTACCGGGACTGCCTGGCGGAGGGTGAGGCCGAATGTCCGCCACCGGCCAGGCCACCCCCCGGAACCCGTGGGCGCACCAGGCGCACCAAAGCGCGCAACCTGCTCGAACGCCTCCGGGCGTATGAGGATGACGTGCTGCGCTTCCTCGAGGATCCTGCCGTTCCCTTCACCAACAACCAGGGAGAGCGCGACCTGCGGATGACAAAGGTCCAGCAGAAGATCTCGGGCTGTTTCCGCTCGTGGGAAGGGGCGGAGATCTTCTGTCGGATGCGCAGTTTCCTCTCGACGGCCGTTAAACAGGGCCTGGCGGCGCACACGGCGCTGGAGCAACTGTTTGCCGGTGAGGTGCCTGCCTTCATGCGAGAGGACGAGCTGGATCAGGCAGCATGAGCTAAATAGTTACAATGCTTTTTTCCTACCGGGCTGATTCAATATATCGGTAGGTCCATATATAACCGAAGCACGCAACAAAGGAAGTTCACATATGGGTATATTTTTGGAGTTACCCGAATTGCTGGAAACATGGCTGCGCAATACCGATGCGAGCAATGTGACTGGCGTTTTCTTTTTATTGATTCTCGTTTTATTTTTCTCAGCCATTGTCTGCTATATAAAGGACTGGCTGCGCAGCCTAACGCATTACACGCCTAACCTTCTGACATCCTTGGGGATGTTAGGTACCTTTGTGGGTATCGTGATCGGGCTGTTGCATTTTGATCCCGATAATATCGACGACAGCATCAGTCTACTGCTGGGCGGGCTACAGACGGCCTTTATGACTAGTCTTTTCGGCATGACGATGACCATGGTCTATAAAGTGGCGACCGGTATGCCCTGGCTGCAGCCCAAGCAGGATGTAGGCACCGGCCCTGATGAAGTGGGCCCGGAGCATATTTAAGTGCCTGATCCAAAATATTCGTGCATAATGGGTGCCCAAATTTCTGACAAAAAGCGGACAGAATAATGGCAAGGCGCTTCGTCGAATCACTATCTGAATCTGAACTGCACACGCTGCTTTCTGCTTATCACCATGGTGAGAAGTGCGCTCTGCGCCGTCGTGCCCATGCTATTTTGCTGAGTGATCAGGGTCATACAATCAACCAAATCAGTGAGATACTGCAGGTTCGCCGTGATGCCGTATCCATATGGCTCAAGAAGTGGGAAGTGTCGGGCCTCGACGGGTTGATCGACAAGCCACGGAGTGGACGCACACCGGCCCTAGATGATGCGGACCATCAGCGGCTACAGGAGCTGGTCGCTGAGCAACCCCATCAGCTTCGCTCCTTGCATGCCCGCTTTCAGGAAGAAACGGGGAAAATTGTTAGCCTGATCACGCTTCGTAGAGCGCTAAAAAAAACGGTTTCAGCTTCAAACGGATCCGGCATTCGCTGAAGGAACGGCGCAACGAAACGGATTTCCGCAACACCCAAGGCCTCATCAAGGTACTTCAGCAATGGGAAGATCTCGGTGACCATGAGCTCTACTATTTTGATGAATCAGGCTTTTCACAGTCGTCGTCAGTCCCTTACGCCTGGAGCCCTGTCGGCGAACCATGTGAGATAACGGCCTACTCACATAGCCGAAGGCTGAACGTGCTGGGATTCCTCAGCCGAGCGGGGAAATTGGTTTATCACACGACGACTGAGTCGGTCACCACGCAAATTGTTATCGAGGCGTTCGATCAGTTTGTGGCGCAGAAAGATCCCGATACCTTTGCTGTCGTGGTGCTTGATAACGCCAGCATGCATCGCTCCAAGGCCTTCAGGCGGAAGATACTTGAGTGGATGTCGCATCGCGTGCACCTGGTTTACCTATCGGCTTACTCACCAGAGCTGAACTTGATTGAGATACTGTGGCGGCAAATGAAGTATGCATGGTTGCCGCTGGGAGCCTATCTCTCTTTTGATCGCCTCTGTGATGAGGTACACCGCCTACTTGGTGGTTATGGCACTGAATACGCGATTAATTTTGAATAAGCACTTATCAGCTGATGCGCGAGCAAAATGAAGGACTAGAACGTTTGCATCAGGCCATTGCCGGAGACGACAGCGATACGCTGACGGGGCAGATTCGTTTGCTGCGCCAGAATCAGGACGATAACCACAAAGCGGTTGCCAGGGAAGCCGAACGCCAGGCAGAGGCGGCTGAGGCGCTGAACCGACAGGCCGAAGACCAGCGGGCAAGCTTTGATAAATTTGCGCAAAACCTCTCGACGCAGCTGCATGACTTTGCCGAGATGATGTCCAAGTCTGCCACCGAGCAGGTTATTAACGCGCTGAAAGAAGTCATTCAAGACTTTAATAATCAGCTTACCGAGCAGTTTGGTGAAAACTTCAAAGCGCTGGATGCCTCGGTCAAATCGCTGGTGGAATGGCAGGAAAACTATCGCCAGCAGCTGGCCGAGATGAGCGATCAGTACGCACAGGGCGTGACCGCAATTACTCAAACCGAAACCAGCCTCTCGCATATCAGCGACAGCGCTGCCTCGATTCCTGACGCCATGAGCGGCCTTGAGCCCCTGCTGGCCACCACTCAGCGCCAGCTGGATGATCTTGAATCGCATCTGGGGGCTTTCCGGGATATGCGTGATCGCGCTGTGGAAGCCGTACCCGAGATTCGCCGTCAGGTGGAAGACACCGTAAGCGATATCAGCCAAGCGGCACAGCACGCCGCCGAAGATCTGGCCGCCGGCAGCCACAGCATGAAAGAGACGCTGGAAGAGAGCGCGACCGGCTTGCAGGAACCCGGCTTATTCACCGGAACGCTGACTGGGCATCCTGAAGCCCCGGGGAGCCGGTAGCTCGTCGCCGAACGCCGATTTCGAGACGGCACCGTCTTCCGGTGACGCTCTGTCCGGCTGCTATCGCCGTTATTCAGCCCCTTCCCTGCCTTGTCGTCGGTCATCCGGGCAGCCGGAACCGCCGGTCATCGACAGGACCGGCGTCTCACTGTCTTGCTTATGCGACCGCTGAGGCGTCAGCGCAACGCTGTCAGTTTTGGTAGCCCTTTCAGCAGAGTCGGCCACCATTTATCGGCTGCGGCGCCGAGGTGGACCGTGATACGTCGGGCGTGGAGGATCAGGGTGGCGGCCACCTTGAGGACCTGCTCACGCATTCGGATCAGGCTCCAGCCCTGTCGGGTTTGCCGTTCCAGCACGCAACGCAGACCATGCAGCACCTGATAGGCGTAAAGGCTCAGCAGAAGACTCGCCTCGTTGCGATCCATCACGTTCTGCTCGGTGGAGGCGCCGCGATCGGTCGACGAGAGGTGAACATCCAGCGCCGACTTGACCTCGCCCATGTGCGCCTCGGCGCTGCCGCGCTTGCGGTACAGTGATAACACCTTTTCCGGCGGCCAGTGGTACCGACTCAGGTTGGTCACCAGGAAGAAGGCGTGGAGCAACAGGTCGTCGGGGCGCTCCTGAACCACCAGCACGACGCGCCGTGGCTCGGGCCAGCTGTCGGCCCGGTATTCAAGGTCATGGCACCATTCCCGGGGCTGGTCCGGGGGTCGGCCGGGCGGCCGCTTGAGATACGGCGCCGCCAGCGTCTGAAGGGTGTTGTTGCTGCGCAGCCGGCCCAGGTACCCGATATCACGCTCTTCCATGGCCAGCAGCGTATCGTTGCCGGTAAACCCGGCATCGATACGCACTGTCACTGTCGCACCGGTGCCTTCATTGAGGCGCCGTACCAGGTGAGGGATCCAGGTATCGGCGTTCTCGGCAGGGCCCGCGTTACCCTCGCGCAGCAGGCCGCCGACCATGTCACCGGTTTCGGCCAGCGAGGCCACCAGCGGCGAATAAATGCGTGTGCCGTACAGCCCGTGAAAGGCCGACCCACCCTGACGACCATGGACCTCGATCGGCAGGCCGTCGATGTCCAGCGTCAGGTTATCGGGCTGCTCGCCGTGGTTCAGCGATGCCAGGCGCCAGATCGCCAGGCGCAACAGGCCTTCATGCACGGTATCGATGTTATCGGGCCCTCCGAGGCAGGCCAGCAGCCGCGACAGCGTCGCCTGCGACGGACGGTCCTGTGCCAGAGGCGTCATCCCGCGTGCATCGCTGCACGCCAGCTGCCAGAGCGGATCGTGACGCAGCGTGTCGGTATCGTCCAGGTCGATCCACCCCATGGCGCGCTGCAACACGACGGTTCGCAGCTGGCTGGCCAGGGAATGACGAATACGCAGTGGATCACGCCGGTCGACCAGGCTCTCTTCCAGCGCCTGGATGACACCGCTGTTGTCGAGGGCTTCACGCAGCAGCAGGGCACCGCTGTCGCTGGTGGTGCGGTGGCCGCTTAGCTCGGCCCGAACAGAACCATTGCAGGAAGGCGTCCACGACGATAATCTTTCACCCATGGCGAGAGGTCCTCTTGAATCAAGTTCTGGCTGGAACATCCTGATTCTACAAGAGAAACCCCTCGCCATCTTTATTTTCAAGCCAGCCTCATGAATAAGCCGGGAGGAAGGCAACCGTCAGTTGAAAGAAGAATACGAAACGGCCATTACCAGCGTGCAAAAGCAGGTGCAGGAATTGGTGACCCGGGTCGCGGATGAGCACCACAAAATGACCGGCACCATGAGCGAGGCGAGCGACAAGGCCCAGGAACAGCTGCGCCAGGCGCAGAGTCAGGCCAGTGAGGCATTGGAAAACCTACAGGCGCAGTATCAGCGTTCGCTGGAAGACGCCGGCGAGCAATACCAGGCTCAACTCAGCAATGCGTACCAGCAGGTAGAAGCTGCCATGCAACAGGCTGTTACCCGCACCGGAGAGCACATTAATGCGCAGATGGAGCGTATCGACGAAAGCATGCAGCAAGAACTGCAGCGGGTGATGACGGAAATGGGCAGCGCGCTGGGGCAAATCAGCGGACGCTTTACCCAAGACTACCAGAAGCTGACGACTGAAATGCAGAAGGTGGTGCAGTCAGCCAACTCAGGAGCCTATTGATGAGCCGAATGCAGGCGCTGTTTGGTCGTGGCAGCGCATCAGGCAGCGAGGACGAGCACCATTGGTTAAGCGTTTCGGACTTGATGGCCGGATTGATGATGGTGTTTTTGCTGATCTCGATTGCTCTAATGCGCCATGCGCTGGAAGTCCGCGAGAACGTCACGCAGGTCGCGGAGACCTATCAGGAAACCCAGGTAGCGATCTATCAGGCGCTGCTGGATGAGTTTGCCGACGATCTGGATACTTGGCAGGCTGAAATTGACGCCGACACGCTTGCGCTGACATTTAAATCGCCGGAAGTGCTGTTTGCCACCGGTTCGGCTCAGCTGCGCCCGCGCTTTAAAAGTATTCTGAAGGATTTTTACCCGCGCTACCTGAACGTGCTGACGCCCTTCCACGATTCTATCGACGAGATTCGTATAGAAGGGCATACCTCCAGTCGTTGGAACAGCCGTGTGAGCGAAGATACGGCTTACTTTCGCAACATGCAGCTGTCTCAGGATCGAACGCGCTCGGTGCTGAGCTATCTGTACGATCTGCCGGAAACCCAGCAGCAGAAAAGCTGGGTCCAACAAACTACCGCGGCGGTAGGTCTTTCGTCATCGCATCTGATTAAAAACGCTGCTGGAGAAGAGGATGCTGAAAGCTCAAGGCGCGTCAGCTTTCGCATCCTGACCAATGCCGAAGCTCAGATTCGTGAGATTCTCACCGAGGTGGATTCGTGAAGCTGGACGTTGATTTTAGCTCACTAATTGCTGCTGTTACACGGATGGGTCCACCAGTAGATATAGATCCGTTGACGCTGAATGCAGAGAACCCGCCGCTGGTCAAAAAAGAACTTCAGGCAGCATCAACTCCACCCCCTGAGCTGGAGATCCCCGAAGGCGGCCTTGAAGTCTCTGATTTGAGTCAACTGGAGACGCCGGGCGACCTGCTGATGTGGCAAGGTCAGCAGGTGCTGCTTTATATTCAGGACCACCGTTCGCGTTTTGAAGATGCTGAAATAGAAGGAGCTAAAGGTAACAGGGTACATATTTCCTTTTGTCAAAAACTCGAAGAAATGCGGGCTAGAGGCCGCTTTGAGCGCTACGTGGTCACCCGCGATCATAGCGAGTATTTTCATATCACAGGGCGAAGCTACGGCGGCCGCGAGCAAACGGCAATGACTGATCTGAAAGTCTGCAAGCTATGTCTGCGTAAACTGAACTACGGGGGTTACGCGGTACCTGGAAACAAAGCGGCTTTTAATAATTTCTCGTTTGTCCGCTTTTTTGAACAGTACGACTCTTTCTTTCCGTACCACCCAAGCCGTAAGCCCGGCGCATCGGAAAGCTATACTCAAGACTGGAAGAAAGTTTCGCAAAGCTACCGCGCAGCAAAGAGCTATCGCTGCGAAAATTGTGCGGTTGACCTTTCACAGCACCCTTATCTGCTGCATACGCACCATATCAACGGAGTGCGCAGCGATAACACTGAAAATAATCTTAAGGCACTATGCATTGATTGTCATAGCAAGGAATCAAACCATGGACATATGGCTGTACCACATAAAATACGCCAAGAAATAGCTCAATTACGCCAGGAGCAGAGAAAAGCTAATATCCAAACTTGGCATTCTGTTTTTATGTTGGCAGATCCAGGGATAAATGGCATAATTTATCATCTAAAAGCGTTTAATAGCCCGCTCCCTGAGGTTGGTTTCGGCATAAGAGGTACTGATGGAAATATTGTGATTAGAGCAGAGCTGGCTTGGCCTTCTTGCAGAGTGGGTGTTGCTATTAGTAAAGAAGATGCTGCGAAAGCTAAACTAATAAATTGGAATTTGTATAGTGTTGGAGAGTTTTTTGAAAATCCTGGTAAATTTCTTCGTATGCTGAAGATTGGTGTCTCTGATAAAAAATAAACCATTTCCTGTAAGTGATGGCGGTCTCAAGTTCCAAGTGCAACGCTATTGAAGAGTGTTCGAACCGGCGGTTGAATTCTTAAGCACCTCGGCGTAGACCTCCAATGGCGTTCGCCAGCCTAGCGTTTCGCGCGGGCGTGTGTTCAGTGAGTCGGCAATGGCGTCGAGTTCCGCCTGGCTATAGACCGATAGATCCGTGCCCTTCGGCAAATATTGCCGCAATAGCCCGTTGGTGTTCTCGTTGGAGCCCCGTTGCCATGGACTATGCGGGTCAGCAAAGTAGATCGCGGTGCCGGTTTTCTGAGTGATCTCGGCATGCTTCACCATTTCCTTGCCCTGATCATAGGTCATGGATAGGCGCAGGCGTCGCGGCACCTCATTGAGTTTGTCGCTAAAGCCAACGGCCGCGGCCGTCGCCGTGGTGCCATCCACTTTTGCCAGGATCACCAACCGTGTGGTGCGCTCCACCAGCGTGCCAACGGCGGACCGGTTGTTAGCGCCCATGATCAGGTCGCCCTCCCAGTGGCCGGGCATCTGACGGTCTTCAATCTCGGGAGGCCGTAGGTGGATGCTGACCAGGTCCGGGATTTGACCACGCCGATCCTTACCCCGACTCCGTGGCCGACGCTTACCGTTACCCTGTCGCAAGCAGGCGATGAGCTCTTTCTTGAGTGAGCCACGAGGCATCACATAGAGCGCGTTGTAGATGGCCTCATGCGAGACCTGTCGACGTGAATCGTTAGGAGACATACGCTTCAGTGTGCGGGCTATCTGCTGCGGTGACCAGTACTTGCGTAACAGGTAGGTCACCACCTCAAGCAACTCCCCACCGGGATGCAGCTTGGGTCGCTGACGTGGCCGATGACGCGTCAAGCGTGCTCGGTAGCCTGCTAGGCTAGCATCGTAGCCCTTGCTGGGGTCGACGGTGTGACGAGCGAGTTCTCGTGACACGGTGCTTGGTGCACGGCCCAGATGACTCGCGATGGCGCGTATCGAGTGAGTGGCTCGCATCATCATGATGGCGGCTCGGTCTTCAGCTGTGAGATGGCGGTAGCAATGGATCATGGCAACACCGTACCTGATGGGTCAGATGTTGCACTTGGTCATTGAGACCGCCGATGCGCTTATTTTTGAACAATATCCTGCTCCACAAAACTGCTGGTAGTTTTTTGGTTGCCGCTTGATGGGTTCGATGACAGCCAATGCTGGTAAAACTGTTGGTGAGAAACTAGCGGGCATCCGCATAAGCGCTCGCCCAGTGCGGGCGGGTTTGCGCGATGCGCCAGCGCCACTTAGGCTGCATTGTGCATTGACACATCATCGGCGCAATGCCGCATTGAGTGCTGCAAACGTTGAAGTGCGATCGGGGTGGGGCGCCGTCACCGTGGCAGTGTATGCGACAATGCCCGATAAGGCAGAGTCGTAAATCCAAAATACAACGGAGGGGTGATGTCAGACTCTACACCAACAGCGCCGCGCCCGGGTAGCGCCCCTGATGCGGTGCTGGACGCCTGCGGGCTGGCCTGCCCGCTGCCGCTGCTCAAGGCCAAGCAGGCGCTGCATCGTCTGGCAGGCGGGCAGCTTTTGGAAGTGCGGGCCACCGATGCCGGCTCCTGGCGTGATATGGCCTCGTTCGCCGAGCACAGCGCGCACGTGCTGGAAGATCGCCGCCAGGTAGACGGCGTGTACTACTACCGGCTGCGCAAGGCCGAGGGCCGCGCGTCATGACGCTGCGCACTATTGTCAAAAACTGGGTAGACCGCTATTTCTCCGATGAGGAGGCGCTGATCCTGCTGCTGGTGCTGATTGCCGGCTTTGCCGCGGTCATCTGGTTTGGCCGGATGCTGGCGCCGTTTTTTACCGCGCTGGTCATTGCCTTTTTGCTCCAGGGCGCGGTCAACGCGCTGACGCGCCGGCGCGTGCCGCACTTTTTAGCGGTGGGCGTGGTGTTTCTGGGCTTTTTGAGCGTAGTGCTGGCGCTGGCGCTGATTTTGCTGCCGCTGATCTGGAATCAGCTGGTGGGGCTGGTGCAGGAAACCCCGCGAATGTTTGCCAGCGGCCAGCACTGGCTGGGGGAGCTGCAGGCGCGCTATCCCAACCTGATTACCCCGGACCAGGTGCAGAACTGGGTAGGGGCGGCCAGCCGCCAGATCAGCCAGCTGGGCCAGCGCGCGCTGTCGCTGTCGCTGGCCTCGCTTGGCAACGTGATGGCGCTGATCATCTATCTGGTGCTGGTGCCGATTCTGGTGTTTTTCATGCTCAAGGACCGCGATGCGCTGATCGGCTTTACGCTGTCGCTGCTGCCGCGCAAGCGCACGCTGCTGTCGCGCATCTGGCAGGAAATGGATGCCCAGATCGCCAACTATATTCGCGGCAAGTTTATTGAAATTATCATCGTCGGCACGGTGGCGTTTGCCACCTTTGCCTTTCTCGGGGTGCCGTATTCGGCGCTTTTAGGCGTGCTGGTGGGGCTTTCCGTGCTGGTGCCGTACATCGGCGCGGCGCTGGCCACGCTGCCGGTAGCGGCGGTGGCCGGCTTTCATTTTGGCCTGAGCGACGAGCTGGCCTACGTGCTGCTGGCCTACGGCGTGATTCAGGCGCTGGACGGCAACGTGCTGGTACCGGTGATGTTTTCCGAAGCGGTCAACCTGCACCCGGTATCCATCATCGTCGCGGTGCTGTTTTTTGGCGGTATCTGGGGCTTTTGGGGCGTGTTTTTTGCCATTCCGCTGGCCACGCTGCTCAAGGCGCTGGTGTATGCCTGGCCGCGAGGGCTGCGCCAGCGTGACCGGCGCCTGGCGCAGGAAAACGCCACGGCCGATCACGCTGATGACGACCTGTAGCCGGCTAGCCCCCGGCGCTATGCGCGGCCCTTGTTTTGGCTTTGGGCGTTGAGGGCCTGGGCGGCGGCCAGTACGTCGTCGACGTGGCCCGGCACTTTTACACCGCGCCACTGCTGGGCGAGATGGCCGTCGGCATCGATGAGAAAGGTGCTGCGCTCGATGCCCAGATGCTCCTTGCCGTACATTTTCTTGAGCTTGATCACATCAAACATTCGGCAGATTTCCTCGTCCTTGTCGGCGATCAGCGCGAAGTTGAAGCCCTCTTTGGCCTTGAAGTTTTCCTGGGCGCGGATGCCGTCCCGGGAAACGCCGAGAATCACGGTGTTGGCGGCGTCAAACGCCGGCTTGCGGTCGCGAAAGTCGCCGCCTTCGGTGGTGCAGCCCGGCGTGCTGGCCTTGGGGTAAAAGTAGACGACAACCTGCTGGCCGCGAAGCGCCGAGAGCGTCACGGTGGTGTTGCCGGTGGCGGTGGCGGAAAAATCGGCTCTTCGTCGTTGGGTGTGGAATTCGCCCCCTGAGCTGGGCCAGGATATGACCTCCACATGGACAGGAGGTATGGCATGGACGGCACCCAGATTCTGACCCTCGGCTTGGGCCTGGAAGCACCTTGGGTTCTCAAGGACCAGCACCTGGATACCGCCGTCTCGCCCCACCGCCTGGACCTCTACGTCGAGGCCGAGCGGGGCAGCCTCTACCCCTGCCCTGAGTGCGGCAAGGCCTGCCCGGCCCATGACTTCGCCGACAAGACGTGGCGGCATCTGAACTTCTTCCAGCACCACTGTTACCTGCATGCGCGGGTGCCTCGCACCAAGTGCCCCGAGCATGGCGTCAAGCGCATCGAGGTGCCCTGGGCCCGCCCTGGCAGCGACTTCACCCTGCTGTTTGAGCAGGCGGCCATGTCGCTGGTCAAGGAGATGCCGGTGCTGGCCGTCTCCCGGCAACTGGAGATCTCGGACAAGCGCCTGTGGCGCATCGTGCACCACTACGTGGGGCGCATGCTGGGTGAGTTGGATCTGTCCAGCGTGGCCACTGTCGGCGTGGACGAAACGGCCTCCCGGCGCGGCCAGCGCTACGTCACGGTGTTCCTCGACATGCAGCGCAAGCAGGAGCCGGTGCTCTTCGCCGTCCCGGGCCATGGCAAGGCCGCCATCAAGGCCTTCAGCGCCTTCCTGGCGGCGCATGGCGGTGACCCGGACAACGTGGTCGAGGTGGTCTGCGACATGTCTCAGGCGTTCCTCAGCGGCGTGGCCGAGCACCTGCCCAACGCCGAAGTGACGGTCGACTGGTTCCACATCGTGCAGACCTTCACCAAGGCGCTGGACGAGGTCCGCAAGAAGGAACGCCGTGAGAAGGGGCATCCCAAAGCCCTCCGGTGGGCGGTCTTGAAGAACCTGGATAACGGCAATATGACGGCCAAGCAGGTCGCTGCCCTCCAGGAGCTGGTAGCCGATCAGGGGGCCACCGGCGATGCCTGGGTGATCAAGGAAAAGCTGCGCTGGATCCAGAAGGCGCCGACGCCGCGTGCCGCCCGGTGGCGCATCACGAACTACCTCAAGGTCATGCGGGAGGCCGTCACCGGCCAGGCACTGCTCAAGCCGATGGCGAAGGCCCTGACGACGCTGGAGCGACATGCCGAGCAGGTGGTGAGGCGCTGGATATCGGGACTGACCAACGCGCGGCTGGAAGGCATGAACGGACTCTTCCAGGCGGCCAAGTCACGCGCACGTGGTTACCGGAACGAGGCCAACTTCATCGCGATGATCTACCTGATCGGCAGCCCGGTGGGCCGCCTGCTGGATCAGGCCAAATCCACATGAAACGACGAAGAACCGAAAAATCCGGTACGGGCTGGCCGATGTCGACGCTCATGCAAAACTCCTTGAATGCGGGATGGCAATCAACGTTATCACGCCGATTACACGCAAGTGGCCGGCGCGTGTCAAAAAAGCGTGTTTCCGCTCGGTGCCTGCTCAAGTCGCAGCGCTTTGCGCTGTACAGGCTTTCACCGCCTGAGTACCATTTACCGTGGAGCCGCCGCGCGTGGCACTCCGCCGCCGGCGTGGCTTTTTGAATTCCATGCGCGCGCCCCGTATTCGGCGGCGCGTCCCCCCTTTTGCGTGAGGTACAAGCGGATGATCACAGGCAGCATTGTCGCTCTGGCGACGCCGATGAAGGTCAATGGCGACATCGACTGGGAGGCGCTGCGCCGCCTGGTGAACTTCCATCTGGAAAACGGCACCGACGCCATTGTTGCGGCAGGCACCACCGGCGAGCCGACGACCATGTCGTTTGCCGAGCATTTCGACGTGATTCGCACCGTGGTGGAGCAGGTCAACGGGCGTATTCCGGTGATTGCCGGCACCGGCGCCAACGCCACTTCCGAGGCCGTGGAGCTTGCCCGCTACGCCAGCGAAGTCGGCGCCGATTACTGCCTTTCGGTATGCCCGTACTACAACAAGCCGACCCAGGAAGGGCTTTATCAGCATTTCAAGGCGGTCGCCGAGGGCAGCAACCTGCCGGTTATTTTGTATAACGTCCCCGGGCGCACCTGTTCGGATCTTTACAACGAGACGGTGATGCGTCTGGCCGAGGTGGACAATATCATCGGGCTGAAAGACGCCACCGGTAACCTGGAGCGCGCTGAAGACCTGATCGCGCGGCTGAAAGGCAGCGGTTTTATGCTCTACTCCGGCGATGACGGCACGGCCTGCGATTTCATGCTGATGGGCGGTCACGGCGATATTTCAGTGACGGCCAACGTCGCACCGCGCGCCATGCATGAGCTGTGCACCGCAGCGGTGGCCGGCGATGCCGACGCCGCGCACGCAATCAACACCCGGCTGATGCCGCTGCACACCAACCTGGGCATCGAAGCCAACCCGATTCCGGTCAAGTGGGCGCTTAACCGTATGGGCTACGCCGACGCCGGGGTGCGCCTGCCGCTGACGTGGCTTTCGGAGAAATATCACGCCACCATCAGCGAGGCGCTGCAGCTGGCCGGCGTGATCGACGACTGATGCCGCGGCAGACGCAACCTGCACGACCCTGGCACCACCGGCGCGGTGTACTGGAAACGCCCCGCGCCGGTAGCGCCTGGTCCCACGGAATTCGCTTAACGCATAAGGTGGCTGGATGAACGCTGCGCTCAAATGGATACCGCTGGCTCTGGCAGGCGCAGTCGCGCTTGCCGGCTGCGCTCGGGAAGGTTTTTACGATGACCGCAACCTCGACTACGTCGACTCGGCGCCGACGCCACCGCTGACGCTGCCCGATACCCGAGATGCAAGCCGCGTACAGCCGGCGCTGCCCATGCCGCCCGGAGACGGCTCGGCGTCGGCGCGCCCGGATACGCCGGTAGAAGCCCGCGCGCCGCGCCCGCTGACCGCCGCCCGGGGCATGGAGGAAGGGTATGTAACGTCCCGCCGCGTCAACGATAGGCGCTGGCTGGTGGTGGCGGATGATCCGGCCGGGGTCTGGCCTCGGCTTGAGCGCTTTGCGCGCACGCGGGCCGGCGGCATTGAGCGCAGCGTGCCCTCGCGCGGGGTGCTGCAAACCGGCCAGGGAACGCTGCGACTGGATAACGCCGTGCGCCCCGGCGCCAGCGAAGTGCACTGCGAACGCGCCGGCCAGTCGCAGGGGGACTGCCTTGAGCGCCTTGAGCGTTATCTGCGCCGCCGCGGCGGCGGCGAGGATACGCTTTCTTCACTCAACGCCCGCCGGGTTGAAGAGCAGCTTGCCGTACAGCTGGTGCGCACAGGCGACGAGGTGAGCGTGCGCATGCCGTACTCTGCGGATCGCGCCTGGGCCGAAATCGCCTACTATCTGGCGCTGGACTTCAACAAGCCCGGCGAGCGCGAGCTTTTGGCCAGCGATCCCGAGCGCCACGCGTTTACCGTGCGCTATTTGACGCTGGATCACCGTCGCCAAGGGGTGCTGGCCCAGCTGAACCCCTTCGCCGATGACGACCCCCGGCGGGTGCGTCTGGTGCTGGAAACCCAGGGCGACAAAAGCCGGCTGCGCGCCCGCAGTGTCGGCCAGCAAGCGCTCAGCGTTGACGCCCGGCGCGAGCTGCTGGAGCGCGTGTCCGGCTATCTACGTTAAGTTAAGATGCCATCATTTGACCGCGTCGAGCTGCTGTGTCGACGCAAGAGGACGTACCATGGAAAAGCGCCAGGAACTCTACGCCGGCAAGGCCAAGTCTGTTTACACCACCGACGCTGCTGACCGGCTGGTGCTCGAATTTCGCGATGACACCAGCGCCTTTGACGGCAAGCGCAAGCAAGCCCTTGAGCGCAAGGGCATGGTCAACAACGTGTTCAACGCGTTTATCATGGAGCGCCTGGAAGACGCGGGGATTCCTACCCACTTCGACAAGCGCCTGTCCGCGACCGAAAGCCTGGTCAAGAAAATGGACATGATTCCGGTGGAGTGCGTGGTGCGCAACGTGGCGGCCGGCGGGCTGGTCAAGCGCCTGGGCGTTGAAGAGGGCACGGCCCTGAACCCGCCCACCTTCGAGCTGTTCCTCAAAGACGACGAGCGCGGCGACCCCATGATCAACGAGTCGCTGGCCGAGACGTTTGGCTGGGCGACGCCTGAGCAGCTCACGCGCATGAAAGCGCTGACGTTCAAGGTCAACCACGTGCTCAAGCAGCTGTTTGCCGAGGGGCATCTTTTGCTGGTGGACTACAAGCTGGAGTTTGGCATCCACGAAGGCCAGGTCATTCTCGGCGACGAGTTTTCCCCGGACGGCTGCCGGCTGTGGGATGCCGATACCCGAGAAAAACTGGACAAGGATCGTTTTCGCCAGGGGCTTGGCGGGGTGATCGAGGCCTACGAAGAAGTCGGCCGGCGCATCGGTATCACGTTTCCCGAGGCCTGACGCCAGGGGAGCCCGGTAACGTTTCAATGGCCGCTATTCTATGGCTACTACCGCCAAGGTAGTGGCCATTTTTGTGTCTGTGAGAACGCCTGTATGAGCGTCAGCGCCGGGGTCGGGCGCAAGCGCCTGAAACTTCACGTCCACGTCGCGCAGGCGCACGCCGTAAACTCGCTCGGGCTGGGCCTGGCCGTGGCGGTAGGCCGGCCGCGGATCCTGGCGCAGCACCTGTGTGATCAGCGCTTCAAGGGAAGCGCCGTCGGCGCGCCGCTCAATAGCGGCGCAGGCGGCGGGATAGAACACCACTTCGACCGCCGGCGGCGGTGCCGGGGCAAAGCCGGCCCGGGCCTCGGGGCGGGCTTCAAGCCAGGGGATATACGGCTTGATGTCCACCACCGGCGTGCCGTCGACCAGGTCACAGCCGCCGAGCACCAGCTGCACGCCGCCCTCCGCTTCCACCCGCTCAAGCTCGACCAGCGACAGCCCCAGCCGGTTGGGGCGGTTGGGGCTGCGGCTGGCAAATACGCCGACCTTGCGATTGCCGCCCAGGCGCGGCGGGCGTACCAGCGGGGCGAAACGCGCGCTGCCCGGCGCCTGGTGGAACACAAACGTCAGCCACAGATGGCTAAAGGCATCCAGGCCGCGTACCGCCAGCGGATCGTTGAACGGTGCCGCCAGCGT
Organism: Halomonas cibimaris; assembly: GCF_055379665.1. Classification (NCBI taxonomy): domain Bacteria; kingdom Pseudomonadati; phylum Pseudomonadota; class Gammaproteobacteria; order Oceanospirillales; family Halomonadaceae; genus Halomonas; species Halomonas cibimaris. Next base: position 416,291 of record NZ_AP043828.1, on the reverse strand, counting down.
AAGCGTCGTTTTTGCCGCCGGCGCCAGGCCCGGCTGGCGGGGCACGCCGAACTTGTCCGGGTAGTCGCTGGCGACCCAGCCGATCGGGCGCAGCGGCCAGCCATCAGGCGCGGAAAGCAAAGGGGAGCAGGGGTCGTGCATGCGTCGCTGCCTCGCGGCGGGCGGGCGTTGCCCGGCCGGCCAAAAAGGAAGAAAAGGTGAAGGCGGGCCCAGTATAAGGTACGTTGGTGGATCGTTGGTAAAAGAGAGGCATGTCGTATGGCGAGGTTTTGTGCGGACAACGGCCAGACCGGCACGGCCGCGGGCGGCAGCGCAATGCCGCGCATGATCTACCGCGAGGCGCTGGCGCGCGATGCGGCCGACCAGGCCGAAGTGTTTTATCACGCCGTTATGCAGGGTGCTGCGGGCCATTACTCGCTGACCCAGCGTCGCGCCTGGGCCGGCGTGCTGCCGCGCAAGGCCAGCGCCTGGGCGGCCCGGCATTCGCTTTACACAACGCTGGTGGCGGTGTGTGACGGGCGCTGCGTGGGCTTTGTCGAGCTGGATACGGCAAGTGCCAGAATCGAAACGCTGTACGTTTGGCCGTCCCTTGGCGGGCGCGGTATCGGCACGACGCTTTTGATCCACGCCGAGCGCCTGCTGGTCGAGCAGGGCCGCGATGTCGTTGAGATCGAAGCCAGCCTGACGCTGGTTGAGCGCCTGGAGCGCCGAGGCTGGGAAAACCTCGGCGAGCAGCGGGTTGAACGCGGCGGAGAAAAGCTCAAGCGTTACCGGTTGCGCAAGCGCCTGCGTGCCGTGGAAACCTGACCCGGCACGCGGGGCGATCAGGCCGCGTTTTGCTCCACCAGGCGCATGGATAGATCAACGGCCTTGATGTCTTTGGTCAGCGCGCCGCTGGAAATGCAGTCGATGCCGGTATCGGCAATGGCGCTGAGCGTGGCGTCGTCGACGTTGCCTGATGCTTCAAGTACGGCGCGGCCCGCGGTGCGGGCGACGGCCTCGCGCAAATCCGTCAGCGAAAAATTGTCCAGCATGATGGTATCCGCGCCGGCGGCCAGCGCCTGGTCCAGCTCGTCGAGGGTTTCTACTTCTACCTCCACGTCCAGCTCGCCTGACAGCTTGCGCGCCTGCTCCACCGCCGCCTTGATCCCGCCGCAGGCGGCAATGTGATTTTCCTTGATCAAAAACGCGTCCCACAGGCCGATGCGGTGGTTATGGCCGCCGCCGCAGGTCACCGCGTACTTCTGCGCCAGGCGCAGGTTGGGCAGCGTCTTGCGCGTATCCAGCAGGCGCACGCCGGTGCCGTCGAGCATATCAACGTAGTGCCTTGTGGCCGTGGCCGTGGCCGACAGCGTCTGCAGCACGTTGAGCGCGGCGCGCTCGCCGGTGAGCAGGCTGCGCGCCGGGCCTTCCAGAGTCAGAAAGCACTGGCCGGCAGCGAGACGATCGCCGTCGGCCGCCTGCCAGCTGAGCGATACGCGGCTGTCCAGCCGGCGGTATATTTCGTCGACCCAGGCCACGCCGCACAGCACGCAGTCTTCCCGGGTGATCACCCGGGCGCTTGCCCACTGCGATTCGGGAATCAAATCGGCGGTGATATCGCCCGGGCCGAGGTCTTCGGCCAGCAGATGAGCGGCGCTTGAGCGTATCTCTTCAGCAAGAGCGGTGTAGTAATGCATGATGGCTGGCCTTCCCAAACGGTACTAAAGCGATTGGATAAACCGCCATTATAGGCCACTGTGGCCGCAGGAAAACAAGCATGATACCCCTTCAACATCGGGCGAAAAGCCCGTGCCATCCGCCATAAGGAGGCCGTGTGAGCCAGACACATCACGCCGCGGGCCGGTGGCCGTCGGCCCGCTGGGTGGCGTCGCCCAACGCCGATGCGCGCCCTGCCGATGAAGTTTCGCTGATCGTGCTGCATGCCATCAGCCTGCCGCCGGGGAAGTTCGGCGGTGACGCCATCGAAGCGCTGTTTACCAACCGGCTGGACGCGGATGCCCACCCGTTTTTTGCGCACATTGCTGACCTGCGCGTTTCGGCACACTTTTTAATTCGTCGGGACGGCGCCTGCGTGCAGTTTGTCGAACCCGAGCGCCGGGCCTGGCACGCCGGGCGTTCCTGCTGGCGCGATCCGCAAAGCGGCACGCTGCGCCGGGCGCTCAACGACTTTGCCGTGGGTATTGAGCTGGAAGGCGACGACGACACGCCTTTTCGCCGCGCCCAGTACGCCCGGCTTGCCGAGCTGATTGGCTGGCTGCGCGTGCGCTATCGCTCGCTCAGCGCGGGGCGAATGACCGGCCATGCCCATGTAGCGCCGCTACGCAAGACCGACCCCGGCCCGGCGTTCGACTGGGCATACCTTGACCGAGCGCTGGTGAAAAACGGCCTGGCGGGTCTGTAAAACAAGTAGTTTAACTACGCATCGGTTGATTTATAACGCCGAGCGCTGTGCGCTGAAAGGGCTGACTGCCGCCGCAAAGGACGGGCAGAAACCGAAGATTTTATGGTGAGAAGAATTGGCAAAGCAGCGGCTTTACGGTATCGTTTTTCCCAGAAAATACGTTCTTTTCCTATCTTTGTGTAGATTTACTACATTTTGCCGAACGCCATCTATTGAATGTAGAATGGTTTTCCATTTTGCGCTGGCAAGGCGCGCCGGCGAACGCAGGCCTGTGGTGGCATAACGACTACCGCGGCCACCCGGGCCCCCGGTTTGCGGGGCCACCGTCATTTATCGTCATTCGGAGACCTGTATGAGTCTGGAGACACGAGAAGATCTTGACCCGGTCGAATCCACAGAGTGGCTGGAAGCTCTGGAATCGGTGCTGGATCGTGAAGGCGAGGGGCGTGCCCGCTACCTGCTGACCCGCCTGGCCGATCGCATGCGCCAGGATTCCGGCGTGGCGCCGTTTTCGGTGACAACCCCGCATCGCAACACCATTCCGCCGCATCGCGAAGCGCGCATGCCGGGCGATCTGGACATGGAGCGTCGGATTCGCTCGCTGATCCGCTGGAACATGGCGGCCATGGTCACCCGGGCCAACAACCGGAATCCGGGGATCGGCGGCCACCTGGCGAGCTTTATGTCGGCGGCCACGCTCTACGACGTGGGCTTTGGCCATTTCTTCCGCGCCCCCCACGGCGATCACCCCGGCGACCTGGTGTATATCCAGGGCCACAGCTCGCCGGGCATCTACGCGCGCTCTTTTCTGGAAGGCCGCTTGAACGAAGCGCAGATGGATCGCTTCCGCGAAGAGGTGGACGGGGACGGCCTGTCGTCCTACCCGCACCCCTGGCTGATGCCGGACTACTGGCAGCTGCCCACGGTGTCCATGGGGCTCGGTCCGATCATGTCCATCTACCAGGCGCGCTTTATCAAGTACCTGCACAATCGTGACCTGCAGGACATGAAGGATCGCCAGGTCTGGGCGTTTCTCGGCGACGGCGAGTGCGACGAGCCGGAAACTCTCGGCGCTATCCACCTTGCCAGCCGCGAGAAGCTCGACAACCTCAACTTCGTGATCAACTGCAACCTGCAGCGCCTGGACGGCCCGGTGCGCGGCAACCAGAGCATCGTCACCGAGCTTGAGGGCATGTTCCGCGGTGCCGGCTGGAACGTCATCAAAGTGATCTGGGGCCGCAAGTGGGATCACCTGTTTGAGAAAGACAAAAGCGGCATGCTGCAAAAGCTGATGGACGAAACCGTCGACGGCGAGTACCAGAACTGCAAGTCCAAGGGCGGCGCCTACACCCGCGAGCACTTTTTCGGCAAGTATCCGGAAACCGCCGAGCTTGTCGCGGACATGACCGATGAGGAAGTCGGCCAGCTCGACCGCGGCGGCCACGATCCGGTCAAGGTGTACTCGGCCTACTACGAAGCGTTCCACAACGCCAACGAGCGCCCCACGGTGATTCTTGCGCATACCGTCAAGGGCTACGGGCTGACCGCCGAAGGCGGTGAGGCCGACAACGAAGCGCACCAGATCAAGTCGATCGACGACATCGACGTCATGAAAAAGGTTCGCGACCGTTTCGAGATTCCGCTGACCGATGAGCAGCTGGAAAAGGAAATGCCGTACTACCGGCCGGACGAGGACGCGCCGGAAGTCAAGTACATGAAGCTGCAGCGCGAGCGTCTGGGCGGCCACCTGCCGACGCGTCATGCAGACTTCGAGGCCATTGACATCCCCGGCCTGGACGACAAGATCTTTGCCTCGCAGCTGGCAGGCTCCAAGGGCCGCGAGTTTTCCAGCACCATGGCGTTTGTGCGCATCCTGAACGGTTTGATCAAAAACAAGCAGTTCGGCAAGCGCGTGGTGCCCATCGTGCCCGATGAGTCGCGCACCTTCGGCATGGAAGGCATGTTCCGCCAGTTCGGCATCTACGCCGCCGAAGGCCAGAAGTACGAGCCCATGGACAAGGGCCAGCTGATGTACTATCGCGAGTCCCAGTCCGGCCAGGTGCTGCAGGAAGGCATCACCGAGGCAGGGGCCATGTCCTCGTGGATTGCCGCGGCCACGTCCTACAGCAACAACGGCCTGCCGATGCTGCCGTTTTACATCTATTATTCGATGTTCGGCTTTCAGCGCATCGGGGATCTGGCCTGGGCGGCCGGCGACATGCAGGCCCGGGGCTTTATGGTCGGCGGCACCGCCGGGCGCACCACGCTCAACGGTGAAGGCCTGCAGCACCAGGACGGCCACAGCCTGATTCAGGCATCGACCATCCCCAACTGCCGCAGCTATGATCCGACCTATGCCCACGAAGTCGCGGTCATCGTCCAAAACGGCCTCAAGCGCATGTACCAGGACAAGGAAAACGTCTTCTACTACATGACGGTGATGAACGAAAACTACGAGCACCCGGCGCTTGACGAGGTGCCCGCCGACGACATCATCAAGGGCATGTACCTGCTGGGCCATACCCAGGGCAAGAAGGGCAAGGGCCACGTTCAGCTGCTGGGTTCGGGCACCATTCTGCGCGAAGTCGAAGCGGCGGCCGAGCTGCTTGCTGAAGACTGGGGCGTGGGCAGCAACACCTGGAGCGCGACCAGCTTCAACGAGCTGCGCCGCGAGGCGCTGGAAGTCGATCGCCAGGCGTTTCTCAAGCCCGATCAGGAGCCGGCCAAGCCGCACGTTACCGCGTGTTTGGAAGGCCGTCAGGGCCCGGCGATTGCCGCTACCGACTACATGAAGCTCTACGCCGATCAGGTGCGCGCCTGGGTGCCCATGGACTATCATGTCCTCGGCACCGACGGCTACGGCCGCTCCGATTCCCGCGAGAAGCTGCGCCACTTTTTCGAAGTGGACCGCTACTTTGTCACCGTAACGGCGCTGAAAGCGCTGGCCGACCGCGGCGACATCGAGCGCAAGGTCGTGGGCGAGGCGCTGAAAAAGTACGGCATCGATGCCAGCAAGCCCAACCCGCTGACCAGCTGATCCGCTGCCCGGCGGGGCACCCCCCGCCGGCTCGACCCGATTTGGAAGGAGCGCGACCTTGAGTAGCGAAAACATCAAAGTGCCCGACATCGGCGGCGACGATGTCGAAATCATCGAGATTGCGGTGTCGGAAGGCGACGTCATCGAAGCGGAAGACGCGCTGATCACCCTGGAGTCCGACAAGGCCAGCATGGACGTACCCTCGCCGAAAGCCGGCAAGGTGCTCAAAGTGCTGGTGAAAGAGGGCGACACCGTCTCTGAAGGCGACGACATCGTCGAGCTGGAAGTTGAAGGCGGCGAAGACGCCGGCGACGACCAGGCCGAACAAGCGCCGGCGAAGAAAGAAGCGTCGGCGCAAAAAGAAGCGCCGAAGCAGGAAGACGCGCCGAAAGAAGACGCGGCACCGACGAAAAAGGCGGCCGGCGGCAAGCAAACCGTCGACGTGACAGTGCCGGACATCGGCGACAGCGCGGAAATCATCGAAATCGCCGTAAGCGTTGGCGACGAGATCGATGCCGAAGACGCGCTGATTACGCTGGAATCCGACAAGGCCTCCATGGACGTGCCCAGCCCGCATACCGGCAAGCTGGTTGAGCTTTCCGTAAAGGTGGGTGACAGCGTCTCCGAAGGCGACGTGATCGGCCAGATGGAAGTCGAAGGCGAAGGCGGCGACGCGGCCGAAGACGCTTCTCAGGACACGTCTGCCGACGACAGCGCCTCGGCGGCCAGCCAGAGCGAGCCGGAAGCGGCCGACGAAGACGAGGATGACGGCGATGACGGCGAGCCTGCGCGTCAGGAAATCCGCGTGCCGGACATCGGCGACAGCGCGGAAATCATCGAAATCGCCGTAAGCGCTGGCGATGACATCGAAGAAGAAGACGCGCTGATTACGCTGGAATCCGACAAGGCCTCCATGGACGTGCCCAGCCCCTACAAGGGCAAGCTGGTGGAAGTCTCCGTGAAGGTCGGCGACAGCGTGTCCGAAGGCGACGTGATCGGCATCGTCGAAGTCGCCGGCGCGAAGAAAAAGCCTGCGCCGAAAAAGCAGACCGAGCAGAAGCAGTCCGAGCAGAAAAGCGCGCCGGAAAAACAGGCCGCGCAGAAGCCCGCGTCCGGCGCCGACAAGCCGGCCGCCGCGCCCAGTGCTGCGCCGGCCAAAGACGGCAAGCGCGTACACGCCGGCCCCGCCGTGCGCATGCTCGCCCGGGAATTCGGCGTGGATCTGGCCCAGGTGCCGCCCACCGGCCCGAAAGACCGCGTGCTCAAGGAAGACGTGCAAGCGTTCGTCAAAAAGGCGCTGTCCGGCCAGGCGCCGGCCACCGCCGGCGAGCAGGCCCCGGCCGCCGGAGGCAGCGGCATTCCGCCGATCCCGGACCAGGACTTCAGCCAGTTCGGCGAAGTGGAAGAAAAGCCCATGGGCCGGCTGATGAAAATGGGCGCAACCAACCTGCACCGCAGCTGGGTGAACCTGCCCCACGTGACGCAGTTTGACGAGGCCGATATCACCGAGCTGGAAGCCTTCCGCAAGTCGATGAAGGCCGAGGCCGAAGCCCAGGGCGCGAAGCTCACGCCGCTGCCCTTTCTGGTCAAGGCGTGCGCCTTTGCGCTCAAGCAGTTCCCGCAGTTCAACGTCAGCCTCAAAAGCGACGGCGAAACCGTGGTGTGGAAAAAGTACGTTCATATCGGCATCGCCGTGGACACGCCGGACGGCTTGATGGTGCCGGTACTGCGCGACGCCGACCAGAAATCGCTTTTGGAAATCGCCCGGGAAATGGCTGAGCTGGGCAAAAAAGCCCAGAGCAAAAAGCTCAAGCGCGAGGACATGTCCGGCGGCTGCTTTACCATCTCAAGCTTGGGCTCGATTGGCGGTACGGCGTTTACCCCCATCGTCAACGCCCCGGAAGTCGCCATTCTCGGCGTTTCCAAAGCGCAGACCAAGCCGGTGTGGGACGGCGCCGAGTTCCAGCCGCGCCTGATGATGCCGCTGTCGCTGTCCTATGATCACCGTGCGGTCAACGGGGCGGACGCGGCGCGCTTTACGGTGTTTTTGTCCACCGTGCTGACCGACATCCGTCGCCTGCTGCTGTAAGCCATGCCGGCGACGGGGACGCAAACGGCGCCTGCGGGCGCCGTTTTTATGTGGTCATCGGCAAAGTGCTGCCCTGTCGCGGCGCTACGCCCAATGGACCGTTGTGCCATCACGGCGCCGCCGTTATTGTCGGTGTCCAGCTTTTTTACGACGACCTTTTTTGCTCATTCAAGGAACAACGACGATGCGATTGATTCTTCTAGGCGCACCCGGCGCAGGTAAAGGCACCCAGGCGCAGTTTATCTGCGAGCGCTACAACATCCCTCAGATTTCTACCGGCGATATGCTGCGTACCGCGATCAAGGAAGAAAGCGAGCTGGGGCTCAAGGTCAAAGACATCATGAACAGCGGCGGGCTGGTGTCCGACGACATCATCATTGATCTGGTCAAGGAGCGCATCAGCCAGCCGGACTGCGAAAACGGCTTTCTCTTCGACGGGTTTCCGCGGACGATTCCGCAGGCTGACGCCATGAAGGAAGCCAACGTAAAAATCGACCACGTGTTGGAAATCGCCGTGGCGGACGAGGAAATCGTCAACCGCCTGGCCGGCCGCCGGGTGCATCCGGCCTCCGGGCGCACCTATCACATCGAGCACAATCCGCCCCAGGAGCCGGGCCGTGACGATGTGACCGGCGAAACCCTGATTCAGCGCGAAGACGATCAGGAGTCGACCGTGCGTAACCGCCTGGCGGTCTATCACGACCAGACCGCGCCGCTGGTGGCGTACTACCGCCAATGGGCCAAAGAGGACCCGGAAGCCGCGCCGGAGTATCACCGCGTGGAAGGCGTTGGCAGCGTTGAGGAAATTACCCGCCAGGTGACCCGCGCACTGGACCAGCAGACGGCATAATGGCACGTTATCTGCTGGCTCTGGACGCTTCGTCAAGCGCGTGTTCGGCGGCGCTTTGGCAGCAAAGCAGCGAAGGCGAAAGCTGTCTGGCGCGCTTTGCTCTGACGCCTCGGGCGCATACCCGGCGGCTTTTACCCATGGCGGACGAAGTGCTGGCCCAGGCCGGCATTGCGCCGAACGCGCTTGACGCGGTGGCCTTCGGCCGCGGGCCCGGCTCGTTTACCGGGCTGCGCATTGCCGCCGGCACCGCCCAGGGGCTGGCGTTTGGCCTCGACTGCCCGCTGATTGGGGTGTCTACGCTGGAAGCGCTAGCCCTTCAGGCGCATCGCCGCTTTGGTGCGCAGCACATCGCCACGCTGATCGATGCGCGCATGCACGAGGTCTACGCGGGATTTTGGCGCTGCGTAGACGGCCGCGTTGAGGCCCTGAGCGAAGAAGCGGTGCTGGCCCCCGAGCGCCTGGCCCTGCCCGATGCGGCCGGCGAGCGCTTTGCCGCCGTGGGCTCTGCCATGGCGCTGGCGGATGAGTTTTCTGCTGCGTTCAATGCGCGCCTTGCGCCGCTGGATACCGCACTGGATGACGGCCCGCTGGAGCCGCGCGCCGAAGAAATGGCCTGGCTTGCCGCCCGGGATTTCGACGCCGGCCGAGGCCAGCCTGCGCACCTGGCCCAGCCGGTGTATTTGCGCAATGAGGTGGCGTGGAAAAAGTCGGCGGCGCAGCGCCTGCCATGACGGCCGCCGGACTCGCGCTTGAGCGCCGCGCCCAAGGGTTGGTGCTTGTCGGCGATGAAGCGCGCGACGGTAAGCCGCTGTATGTGGACTTCGTTGGCGGCAAGGCTGGCCATCGGCGCCGTTTCGGCGGCGGGCGCGGCCAGCTGATTGCCAAGGCCTGCGGACTGGCCAAGGGCGTGACGCCAAGCGTAGTGGACGCCACCGCAGGACTGGGCCGCGATGCTTTTGTGCTGGCAAGTCTGGGCGCGCCGGTGCTGCTGATTGAACGTGTGCCGGCGATTGTTGCGCTGCTGGCCGACGGCCTTGAGCGCGCCGCCGGCGATGCCGACACCGCCGAGATTGCCGCGCGCATGCAGCTGGCGCCGGGCGATGCCGCCGCCGAGCTGAGCGCGCTGGTGGCCGCTGCCGGCTTTGCCCCTGAAGTTGTGCACCTGGACCCGATGTTTCCCCACCGCGAGAAGTCTGCGCTGGTGAAAAAGGAGATGCGCCTTTTTCGCCGGCTGGCCGGCGACGACGCCGACGCCCCGCGGCTGCTTGAAGCCGCACTGGATGTAGCCACCCACCGGGTGGTGGTCAAGCGCCCGCGTAAGGCGCCGGCTGTCGAAGGCCCCAGGGTCGCGCATACCCTTGAGGGCAAGACCAGCCGCTATGACATCTATGTGCACCGCTCGCTGCGCCCGGGGCGCTAGCCCAATACAGCCGCTGTGGCAGAGCGGGGATTGTGGGGGGCGGTCTTGATGCATCGGGCGGCTAGCGGCGGGGCTTGGCTTTTTTGTTCGCCTTGGCCTGCTTGGGCCGCGGTTTGGGCTTGCCGCCGGATGCCTCCGAGGGCACGCGATAGTGCAGGTATACGTCCAGCACCAGCTCGGGCAGCTGGGCGGTCAGCGCTTCCAGACGCCGGGCGTCGCCGGCCAGCTCGGCGATATCCGGCTCATCGTCGAACAGGCCCGAAAGCAGCATAAACGGCAGCAGCAGGGCAGCGGCGGCTTCGTCGTCGTCGGCAAACCAGGCACTTTCATCAAGGAAGACGCCTTCCATAAAGCCCGCACACCAGTCGCCAACGGGCGTTTCTTCCGGGGGCAGCCCGTCAAGCACCAGCTCGAACGGCAGCTCGGGAAGCCTGCCCTGTTCCAGCAGCGCCATGGCGTTATCGCGCAGCGCGGCCAGCAGGCCGGTTATGTCGTCACGCTCCGTTTGGTCGGCGTAGGCTGGCTCACCTTGAAACAGCTCGGCCTGCCACTGTTCGTCGGGCACATGGCAGGGAGCCACGGCGAGCGCCACCATAAAGCCGTGGGTTGAAATCAGATCCAGCGCGTCCTCGTCTACCCGGTCGGAATCCAGAAATTCATCCAGCCGTTCAAGGGCTTCATCGTTTACTAGCGGCTCGGGGACGGCAGCGGCGTTATCGGAATCAGACATGGAAAGCCTCGTGGAATGGCGTAAAACGATCACTATCAGGCCGGCCAGTTTAGCACCAAATGCGCCGCGGCCTCTGTGCCGCCGGGTGAATGACGCGCTGGCGGAGCGAATTCGGCGGCGGGCGTTACCGCTTTCGGTGATGCAGTAACACGCGGGTTTTTTGCCCCGGCCTGCATCCGAGATTGACGCATAAGGTACTGTTATTAAAATAATAATTTTAATACCAATGTCTAAGAGGAAGGGAGCGCTACCGAGGTTTATGCTAGGGGGAAACACAACAACCAAGCATTGCCGTTAAACGCCGCCGCCGTCGTTGATGACACGGCCGCAGCCGCGGCTACGACGCCGCAGGCGAACGTTTACAAGGCAATGTGTTTTCACGGAGAGGCCACCATGAGCGAACAACCACAAGTCCATCCGGTGCGCGATGAATTCGCCGCCAACGCCTGGGCCGACAAAGCGCAGTACGAGGCCATGTATCAGCGCTCCATTGAAGACCCCCAAGCCTTTTGGGCTGAGCAGGCCGAACGCCTGGAATGGATCAAGACGCCGACCCGGATCAAAAACACGTCGTTTGACCGCGACAACGTGGATATTCGCTGGTTTGAAGACGGCGAGCTTAACGTAGCCGCCAACTGTCTGGACCGGCACCTGGCCCATCGCGGCGGCGAAACCGCCATCATCTGGGAAGGCGACGATCCGGCGGATTCGCGCCATATTACCTACGCCGAGCTTTACGAACGCACCAATCAGGTCGCCAACGCGCTCAAGGAAATGGGCGTGGGCAAGGGCGATACCGTAACGCTTTACATGCCGATGGTGCCCGAGGCCGCAATGGCGATGCTGGCCTGCGCGCGTATCGGCGCGGTGCACTCGGTTATCTTCGGCGGTTTCTCGCCGGATGCCATTGCTCAGCGGGTGGTCGGCGCGCAGTCACGCGTTATCATCACCGCTGATGAGTCCGTGCGCGGCGGCAAACACGTGCCGCTCAAGGACAACGTCGACGCCGCGCTGACCCGCGACGGCACCGACGTCTGCGAACACGTCATGGTGGTCAAGCGTACCGGCGGCGATATCGACTGGCACGATCATCGCGATACCTGGTTCCACACCATGGTCGACAAGCAGGCGCTGGAATGCCCGGCTGAGACCATGAACGCCGAAGATCCGCTGTTCATCTTGTATACCTCCGGCTCTACCGGCGCTCCCAAGGGGCTTAAGCACACTACCGGCGGCTACCTGACCTACGCGTCGATGACTCATCAGTACGTCTTCGACTATAAGCCGGGTGAGGTGTTCTGGTGCACCGCCGATGTGGGCTGGATCACCGGGCACAGCTATATCGTCTACGGGCCGTTGGCCAACGGCGGCACTACGCTGATGTTTGAGGGCGTGCCGACCTATCCGTCCCACGGGCGCATAGGCGAAATCGTCGACAAGCACCAGGTTAATATTCTCTACACGGCCCCTACCGCCATTCGTGCGCTGATGGCCCACGGCGACGAGACCATGCACTCCAGCCATCGCGACAGCCTGCGTCTTCTGGGTACGGTGGGCGAGCCGATCAACCCCGAGGCCTGGGAATGGTTCTATCGGGTGGTGGGAAAAGAGCGCTGCCCGATTGTGGATACCTGGTGGCAAACCGAAAACGGCGGGATCATGATTGCGCCGCTGCCCGGGGCCATAGATCTCAAGCCCGGTTCGGCAACCAAGCCGTTTTTCGGCGTGCGGCCTGCGGTAATGGACAGCGACGGCAACGTGCTGGAAGGCCAGGCCGAGGGCAATCTGGTGATTCTGGATTCCTGGCCGGGCCAGGCACGCTCCATCTGGGGCGACCACGAGCGCTTCGTCAACACGTATTTCTCGACCTACGACGGCGTGTATTTTACCGGCGACGGCTGCCGCCGCGACACCGACGGCGACTACTGGATTACCGGCCGGGTAGACGACGTGCTCAACGTGTCCGGCCACCGCATGGGCACCGCCGAAATCGAATCGGCGCTGGTTGCCCACGACGCCGTTGCCGAAGCCGCCGTGGTGGGCTATCCCCACGACATCAAGGGCCAGGGCATCTACATCTACGTGACCCTGACCGACGATTACGAAGCCTCCGACGAGCTCAAAAAAGAGCTGATCCAGCAGGTGCGCAAGGATATCGGTCCGATCGCCTCGCCGGATGTGATTCAGTGGGCGCCGTCGCTGCCCAAGACCCGCTCGGGCAAGATCATGCGGCGCATTCTGCGCAAGATCGCTGCCAACGAATGCGACGGCCTGGGCGATATCAGTACGCTGGCCGATCCCAGCGTTGTCGACGAGCTGATCGAGCATCGCGCCAACCGCTAAGCGGCTGCCATTTTTGCCCATCCTGACCCGTGCCGGCCTCGTGCCGGCACTGCTGCGTAAGGGCGCCTGCGACGATGCCGTCGCACCGCTAAAAAATGCGCCGGGCGGGCCTGGTATCCTTGGGCAGAATAAAGCCCTTGGGGTACCATCGGGCGAGTGCCGCGCCGTTTGCGGCGCGACACTCACCGCAGGCGCGCCGCGTTGCGACGGCAGGCACCTGGCGGCCGCTCAAGGACCCGGAGGAAACCCCATGGCTATTGCCCATAAGTTCATCGTTGCCGATGACCACCCGCTGTTTCGTGCAGCGTTGACCCAAGCGCTGCGCCAGCTAACGCCCCAGGCAGAAATCGTCGAAGCCGATACCATGGAAGCCACCACGGAGGCCGTTAATCGGCATCCGGATGCCGACCTGGTACTGCTGGATCTGCACATGCCCGGCGCCAACGGCTTTTCCGGGCTGATTCAGCTGCGCGGGCAAATGCCCGATATTCCGGTGGCCGTCATCTCCGGCAGCGATGAACCCTACGTGGTGCGCCGAGCGCTGGACTACGGCGCGTCGGGCTTTATTCCCAAGTCGTCCTCCTTGGCGCTGATTGCCGAGGCGGTAAGCGAGGTGCTTGACGGGGAGGTCTGGCTGCCCGAGGCGCTTTCCGGCGTGCTGGATGACGCCAACGAAGAAGAAGCACGCTTCGCCGAGGCCATTGCATCGCTGACGCCCCAGCAGTTTCGCGTGCTCAATATGCTCACCGAGGGCCTGTTGAACAAGCAAATTGCCTATGAGCTCAACGTGTCCGAGGCCACCATCAAGGCCCACGTCACCGCTATTTTACGCAAGCTCGGCGTGCACTCGCGCACCCAGGCGGTCATTGCCGCCCAGAAACTTGAGGTAGATCCGCCCCGGGTTGAATCTTAAGGCCCGCAGCTAGTCGTTTGGCTGTGCGCCACGGCTGGCCTGCAGCGTGCGGGTCAGCAGCGCACGCAGCGCCGCCGGGCGTACCGGCTTTTGCAGCAGATGATAGCCGGCACGGCGCACCTCATCGGCGACGCTTTCGGTGCGGTCTGCGGTGATGACAATGCTGGGCACCTCGCCGTGCTGGCGCTCGGCCAGCGCGTCCAGCGCCATCAGCCCTGTGACTTCGTTGTCCAAATGATAGTCGGCGAGTATCGCATCCGGATCGCCTTCCATATTGCGCAGAATCGATTTGGCGCCGCCGATGCTGGTGGCGGTGAATACTTCGCAGCCCCAGCCGCCGAGCATGGCGGCCATGCCTTCTAAAATCAGCGATTCGTTGTCGATGCACACAATGCGTGTGCCGGCCAGCTTGTTGCCGGCGCGGCGGCGGGGTTCGGACGTTGGGTTCTCCACCTGCCGGGCAGCCACGACCGGCACGCTGACGCTGAACACGGTGCCCGCGCCGACCCGAGAGCGCACGGTGATAGGATGATCCAGCACCCGGCTCATGCGCTCGGCGATGGACAGGCCAAGCCCCAGACCCTTCTCGCTTTCACGGTGGCGTGAGGCCTGATCCAGGCGGCGGAATTCTTGAAAGATTTCTGCCTGTTTGGCCTCGGCAATGCCCGGGCCGGTGTCCCAGACCTCAATGCGCAGCCGCTGCCCCGCGCGTCGGCAGCCCAGCAGTACGCGCCCCTCCCGGGTATAGCGCAAAGCGTTGGAAAGAAAGTTCTGCACAATGCGGCGCAGCATCTGGGCGTCGGAATCTACCCACTGGCGAGTGGAAACGACGGTCAGGTCTAATCCGCGCTCGGCGGCCATTACCTCGAACTCGGCGCGCAGCGGGCGGAAAATATCGGCCAGAGCAAAATGGCTGCGCCGAGCGGTCAGAGCGCCGGCATCGAGCTTGGAAATATCCAGCAGCGTGCCCAAAAGCTCCTCGGCGGCCTGCAGCGAGTTGTCGATATGACCGATGGTGTGCCGGTCGTTTTGCGCTTCGCTGCTCTGTGCCAGCGCCGAGGTGAACAGCCGCGCGGCGTTGAGCGGCTGGAGCAGGTCGTGGCTGGCCGCGGCGAGAAAGCGGGTCTTGGAGGCGTTGGCATCCTCGGCCAGCTGCTTGGCACGAAAAAGCTCTTGGGTGCGCTCGTCCACCCGCTCTTCCAGGGTTTCGTTGGTTTCCTGGAGGGCGAGCTCGGCCTGGCGGCGTTCGGTAATATCCTGGTAGAGCGCGAAAAAGCCAAGAATAGCGCCGCTGTCATCGAAGTGCGGCGTGTAGGTCACCAGCATGTAGTGGCGCTCGCCGCCGATGGGCATGGCCAGTTCAAAGCTGACCCGTTCGCCGGCAAGCGTTTGGCGGATCCAATCGGCGCGTTCGCGGGCTTTGTCAGCGGGCATGACATCGGCAAAGCGCCGGCCGATCACGGCGTGGCGATCCACGCCAAAGGCCTGCTCGTAGGCGCGGTTGGTAAACAGGTAGCGGCAGTCCTTGTCAAAATAGGCGATCAGCGCCGGCACGTTGTCGGTGTAGATGCGGATGTTGTTTTCCGAACGAATCAGCGCCTCTTCGGTGCGCTTTTGCCGTGTAATATCCTGGTAGGTATAGACAAAGCCGCCGCCGGGCATGGGGTTGCCCTGCACTTCCAGCACGCTGCCGTCCTGGCGGTAGCGCACGTAGCGGTGGGGCTGGCCTTCGCGAATATTGTCGAGCAAAAGCTCTACGTGCTCTTCCGGGTCGCCCGGGCCGTACTCACCGCTGTGGGCGTTATAGCGAAAGATGCGGTCGATGGGCGCGCCCACCCGGATCAGATGATCGGGAAAGTGAAACAGCTCCAGGTAGCGCCGGTTCCAGACCACCAGCCGCATGTGCTGATCGACCACGCTGATGCCCTGGCGGACGTTTTCGATGGTGGCCTGAAGCAGCGCGCGATTGAACTCAAGTACCTGGGAGGCCTCATCGACAATGGAGATCACATCGGAAATGCCGATGCCGCGGCCCTGCAGCGCCGAGTTGACCACGATACGTGCCGAAGAGGCGCCCAGCACCGATGCCAGAAAGCGCTCGGTAAACTGAATGACGTCAATGGATGCCCGGGCGTCGTCGGCAAGGTCGGTGCCGCCGCGCCGGGCGAAGTCGCCAAAGGCGCGTGCTACCTGATCGGCGCCGAGAAAGCGTTCGCACAGCGCTTTTAGGTCCCCCACCGTGGTTGCCCCCAGCCAGGGGCGATTGATCGAGGTCTGGCGGGTTTCTACGCTGTCAACAAACAGCGAGGCCTGGATGCGCTCGACGACCCGCTGAGCGCTCAGCTGGGAGATAAAGATATAGCAGAAAAGGTTGAGCCCCAGCGAGAGCATGACGCCGTGGGTAAAAGGATCGCCCAGCGGCAGGCCAAACAGCGCGGTAGGCGAGAGCCAGCCGATGCCCAGCGGCCCGGCGGTTATCCAGCCGCCGGGCAGCACGCCGGCATTCACAAGCGCAGGCCCCAGCAGGCTATAGGCCCAGACGGCAAAGCCCACGCTTAGCCCGGTGCTAACGCCCAGCCAGTTGCCGCGCTTCCAGTAAAGCCCGCCGATCAAGGCCGGGGCAAACTGGGCGACGGCGGCGAACGAGAGCATGCCAATGGAGGAAAGCGAGGTAAATTCGGCCAGCAGACGGTAGAAGCCGTAGGCCATGACCAGTACGGCCACGATGGTAAAGCGCCTGACGCGCAGCACCAGCCGGCCATAGTCGCGTGCCTGGGTATCAAACCAGCGCAGGCGAAAAAGCGCGGGAATGACGATTTCGTTGGACACCATGATCGATACCGCCACGGTGGCGACCAGCACCATGCTGGTGGAGGCGGAAAAGCCGCCGATGAAGGTAAGCAGCACCAGCCAGTCGTGGTCGGACGCCATGGACAGCGCCAGCACATAGGTGTCGGGCTGGATGTCGGTGCCGCCAAACAGCCACAGCCCGGCCCCGGCCAGCGGTAAAACAAAAAACGCGACCGCCGCCAGGTACAGCGGAAACAGCCAGCGCGCTCTGCGGGCATCGTCGGTATGGGTGTTTTCCACCACGGCCACATGAAACTGGCGCGGCAGGCAAAAAATCGCCAGCATGGCCAGCAGCGTCTGGGCCCAGAAGCCGTGGGCGAAATCCTGTTCGGCCAGCTGACGCTCAAGGCCGAGCTGGCCGTCGGCGTAGTGCACCAGCTCGCCGAGCCCGTTGAACATCCCCCAGGTGACCACCGCGCCGAGAATCACAAACGCGGCCAGCTTGACCAGTGATTCGAACGCTACGGCGTGAATCAGCCCTTCGTGGTGCTCGGTGGCATCGGTATGACGCGTGCCGAAAAGAATGGCAAACAGCGCCATCACCGCGGCAATGTAAAAAGCAGCGTCGCCAAAAAGCGGTGCACGGGTGGCGCTGGCGCTGTCGGTCAGAATGCTGAACGACGAGGCTACGGCTTTAAGCTGCAGGGCGAGGTAGGGCAGCGTGCCGATGAGCGCGACCAGGCTTGCAAACACCGCAAGCGACTGGGTCTTGCCATAGCGTGAGGCAATGAAGTCGGCAATGGAGGTGATGTTTTGGTGCTTGGCGACGCGAATCATTTTCGCCAGCACCGGCCAGAACAGCAGAAAGGTAAGCACCGGGCCGACAAAAATACTGGCAAACGACCAGCCGGAAGTAGCGGCCTGGCCTACCGCTCCGTAAAACGTCCAGGAGGTGCAATAAATCGCCAGCGCCAAGCTGTAGATCAGCGGGCGGCGCCGGCTGGCGCCGTGGGTGCGCGCCCGGCGGTCGCCGTACCAGGCAATACCGAACAGCACCGCGATGTATAAAAGCGATACCGCAATGAGTAGCCCTGCGTAAAACATCGAACGCTCCCGCCGTGGCGTACGGCGGCCGGACCGCCGGTAGGAAAACGCCCATTCTAGGTGAAATGGCCGTGTGCGTCAGGCCAGAGGCCGCTGTCAGACCTCCCGGGGCGGCCGGCAGACAGTGATGTATAGCGGGGCGTTGTCGCGCAGGGTGCGCATGGCGTCGACCACGGGCTTGCCGGTGGCGTCATCCAGCGGCACCAGCTCGCGGGAATCGCAGTTGAGCAGATAGGGCCTCGGCGTTACCACATCAGGGTAGTGGCGCTTGAAGTGGTAGATAATCAGCTCGGTTACTGAGGTCTCATCTCGCATTTCGGAGGTGAGGCTATCGCGATCGACCACGCTGAAGGCGTTGACCATGGGATAAACAAACGTCCAGGGGCGCCAAACGGCGCTGCCGCGCTCGGTGGAAATGACCACCGCACTGTCCGGCAGCTGGTCTTTTTTGTTGTCAAACCACTGGTATTCGGCGCTGACCTGGTAGCCCAGAATCCCCAGCCCGGCGCAGGCCGGTACCAGCCACTTGGGCAGTCGTTTACCGCTGAGTTGACGCAGGAAAAGGCCGATACCCGCAGCGGCAAGGCCAGAGAAAACGGCGGCGATCAAATGCCAGATCATGGACATATCCTTGTAAGAGCGCGTAGTTACGCGACAAGCGTAGTGCGGTGACCGAAAGGGTATACAAACGCAGACGCGGTGAAAACACAAAGCGCACGGAAAGAAGGCGGGCTTCCGTATGGAAGCCCGCCCGGTTAGTGCTGATCCGTATCAGTGTGGTGCCCTCATGGGTCAGTGCTGGCTCAGATGGGGTGCGTTACCGGCCCCTTTGGGGTAGCGCACGCTTTCCACCAGCAGCTGGATTTCCTTGGGCGGTGCCGCCGTAACGCTGGAAACGGCGAAGGCGACGGCGAAGTTCATGATCGCCCCCAGCGCCCCGAAGGACTGCGGGGAAATACCCATCACCCAGTTTTCCGGCGTGTTGGCCAGCATGTTGGTTTCCGGGATAAAGAACCAGCCCAGGTAGGTGAAGATATACAAAAGCGTGGTCAAAAGCCCGGTGAGCATACCGGCGACGGCGCCGCGGTTGTTGATGCGCTTGGAGAAGATGCCCATCATCAGCACCGGGAACAGCGATGCACCGGCGATACCGAAGGCCAGTGCCACGGTCTGCGCGGCAAACCCGGGCGGATTGAGCCCCAGGTAGGTGGCGAGCAAAATCGCCCCGCCCATGGAAATTCGCGCGGCGAGCATTTCGCCTTTTTCGGTGATGTTGGGGTTGATGGTGTTTTTGATCAGGTCATGGCTTACCGCCGAGGAAATGGCCAGCAGCAGGCCAGCCGCGGTGGAAAGGGCCGCGGCGACCCCGCCGGCGGCAATCAGGCCGATCACCCAGGGCGGCAGGTTGGCGATTTCCGGGTTGGCCAGTACCAGGATGTCGTTGTTGACCGAAAGCTCATTGCCTTCCCAGCCCCGCGCCTGGGCGGTATCGGCAAAGGCTTCGCTTTTGTCGTTGTACATCTGGATACGGTCGTCGCCGTTTTTATCCTCGAACTGGATCAGGCCGGTGTCTTCCCAGGAGCGAATCCAGCCGGGGCGATCTTCGTAGAGAATGGGGTTTTGTGCGGCCGTGTCGTAGTCTTCGGTCTGCTGGGCCATGTCAGGATAGACCGTGGTGACCAGGTTAAGCCGGGCCATGGAGCCAACGGCCGGCGCGGTGACGTACAAAAGCGCGATAAACACCAGCGCCCAGCCGGCTGACCAGCGCGCATCCGCCACCTTGGGCACGGTGAAAAAGCGGATGATGACGTGGGGCAGCCCGGCGGTACCTACCATCAGCGACAGCGTAAACAGCACCATGTTGAGCTTGTTGTCCACATCAGCGGTGTAGGCGTTAAAGCCAAGCGCGGTGACCACTTCGTCGAGCTTGTCGAGCAGCGGCATGCCGGATTCAGCGTGGGTGCTGAACATGCCAAACATCGGAATCGGATTGCCGGTCAGGTGCATGGCAATGAACACCGCCGGGATGGTGTAGGCGATGATCAGCACCACGTACTGGGCGACCTGGGTGTAGGTAATGCCCTTCATCCCGCCGAATACGGCGTAAAGAAAGACAATCAGCGCCGCAATCCAGATGCCGGCGGTGTTGGAGACTTCCAGAAAGCGCGAAAAGGCCACGCCTGCCCCGGTCATCTGGCCGATAACGTAGGTGGTCGAGGCGATGATCAAACAGACCACGGCGATCAGGCGCGCGGTGTCGCTGTAGAAACGGTCGCCGATAAAGGCCGGCACGGTAAACTTGCCGAACTTGCGCAGGTAGGGGGCCAGCAGCATCGCCAGCAGCACGTAGCCGCCGGTCCAGCCCATGAGATAGGTGGAGTTGGCATAGCCGCCCGCGGCCAAAAGGCCGGCCATGGAAATGAACGACGCCGCCGACATCCAGTCGGCCGCTGTGGCCATGCCGTTGGTGATGGGGTGAACGCCGCCGCCGGCAACGTAGAAATCCTTGGTGGAGCCGGCACGCGCCCAGATGGCGATACCAATGTACAGCGCAAAGGATGCGCCTACAAAGAGAATGTTGATGATGAACTGATCCATGCTGGCTTACTCCCCGAGGCTGTATTTCGCGTCAAGCCGATTCATCTTCCAGGCATAGAAGAAGGTCAGCGCAATAAACGTCAGAATGGAGCCCTGCTGGGCAAACCAGAAGCCCAGATCGGTCCCGCCGACAGGGATACCCGCTAACAGCGGGCGCAGCAGGATGGCACAGCCGTAGGACACAAAGGCCCAAACGACCAGGCAGCCTAGAATGGTACGCACGTTAGCTCGCCAATAGGCGGTAGCGTTGGTGGTGTCATCTGTCATGGCGTGGTTCTCCGCTTGTGATTGTTAGGTTGGAGCAAGCCGGCGCCGTCCGACAGCAGCGGATAGTACCGGTACGCCGTCCCAGCGCGACGTGTTTTTATAGTGGGCAAAAAACGCCGGAAAGAAATCCAGACTTTGGTCTTGACACCAAGGTATCAGCTTCCCGGCCGGGGCATGGCCCTGCCCGGGCGCGCCCGCTGAAACGGCATGTGACGATGGTATAGGTGCCGAAGGGGGGTATAGCGTCAATACTGATGCCATCTGCTTTTTTGCCGTCGAGGGCGCCATGGTCGATGCCGATCTGTCTCAGCCACCTTTTTCCCTGCTTGACGCGGCAGGGCGTGAGCATGCCCGGCGAGGAATGGAGCTTGCCTGTTTCAATCGCGGCGAGGTAATGCTGGATACCGGCCAGGCCGGCGAATACTTGTACCTGGTGCATCGCGGAGAGGTCGCCGAGGTGGACCCAACGCTGCCGGACGGCGCCGCGCGTATCGGTCTTTATACCGCCGGTGATGTGTTTGGCGCCATCAGCATGATCAACGGCCAGAGCCGCTATCGCTTCATCGCCGAGCAGGAATGCCTGTGCTATCGCATCCCTCGGGTGCTGTTTCAGCAGCTGTGCCGGGCCTGCCCGGAGTTTGACGCCTACTTTCGTCAGTCGCTGGCGCGCAAGGCTCAGCGGCTGATGGAAAAGCGTGCCCAGGGCGGGGTAACCATGGCCGGGTTCATGCTGGCAAAGGCGAGCGACTGCATGCGTACGCCCCGGCGGATACGTGCCGATAGCGATATTGCCGCTGCGGTCACACAGCTTAACCGCCACCACGCCGACAGCCTGCTGGTGGAGGGCGACAGCGGCCTGGGCATGCTGACCAAGACCGACCTGCTCAACGCCATGGTGGTGGAAGAGGCCTCACGGCAAAGCGCGGTAGGCGGGCTGGCGCGCTATTCGCTGGTCACGGTCGCGCCGGGGCAGTATCTGTTCGAGGCGCTGGTGCTGATGACGCGCCATCGGATCGACCGGGTAGTGGTGCTGGACGGACAGACGCCGGTGGGCGTGGTCGAGCTGGCCGACGTGCTGAGCTATTTTTCCAGCCGCAGCTACGTGGTGAGCCTGCAGGTAGAGCAGGCCGCCGACTTGCCGGCGCTGGCCGCCGCCAGCCGGCGCACCCCGGAGCTGGTCAGCGCGCTGATGGCGCAAGGCGTCAAGCTGCGCTTTGCCATGGAGCTGCTTGCCGCACTCAACGGCCGTATCATCCACAAGGCCTGGACCTTCTGCGTCGAAGAGGCTTACCGCAGCGCCAGCTGTTTGGTGGTGATGGGCAGCGAAGGACGCGGCGAGCAGATTCTCAAGACCGACCAGGACAACGGCCTGATTCTGGAAGACGATCTCGACTGGCCCGCTGTCGGCACCACCACAGAGCGCTTCAGCGAGGCGCTGGCCGCGCTTGGCTATCCGCCCTGCCCGGGCAACATTATGGTGTCCAACCCCGAATGGCGGGGCAGCGTCAGCCAGTGGCAGGCGCGCATTGCCCGCTGGGCCGCCGACCGCGACGGCGACAGCCTGATGAAGCTGGCGATTATGCTCGACGCTCACGCCGTGGCCGGCAATCCGGCACTGCTGGCGCGCGTGCGCGAGACGCTGTTTGAGCACTGCGCCGAAGACGAGCTGCTGCTGTCCTACTTTGCCCGGGCGGCGCTGCGCTTTTCGACGCCGCTAACCCTGTTCGGCTCGTTGAAAAAGCCCCAGCACGGCATTGATATCAAAAAAGGCGGTATTTTCCCCATTGTTCACGGCGTGCGCACCATGGCGCTGGAACGGCGCATTGCCGCCACATCGACGTTTGCCCGGCTGGACGCGCTGGTGGCGGATGGCCGGCTGAAACGCGGTTTTGCCGACGACGTGGGCGAGGCGCTGTCGCTGTTCAGCGAGCTCAGGCTCAAAGGTCAGCTGGAGGCCGATGAAGCAAGCGGGCAGCGCGATCGGGTGGTCGTCCAGGCGCTGTCGTCGCTGGAGCGCGACCTGCTGCGTGAAGCCATGCATATCGTCAAGGACCTCAAGCAGCGGCTGTCGCACCGCTATCATCTGGAGTATTCCTGAACACGGCGCTATTGGTGGGACAATGCCCGCTGTTGTTACACTAGCGGGGCTATCATGGCGGCAGCGGCGGTGTCGTTGCCGCGCTTTTCCTTTCCCATTAATCGCACAGACTTCCTATGCCGCATTCCGACCCCGTGCAACGCTACGAACCCGTCGCGCCGCCGACGCCCGATGCCCCGTCCGCCGATGACGTGGAGCGCAAACGCCAGTTCAACAAGCTGCAAAAGCGTCTGCGCCGCCAGACCGGCCATGCGATTATCGACTATCGCATGATCGAGGAGGGCGACAAGATCATGGTGTGCCTGTCCGGCGGCAAGGACAGCTACACCATGCTCGACATGCTGCGCAGCCTGCAGCGCAGCGCGCCGGTGCGCTTCTCGCTGGTGGCGGTCAACCTTGACCAGAAGCAGCCCGGCTTCCCCGAGCACGTACTGCCTGACTACCTGGACGGGCTGGGCGTGGACTATCATATTCTTGAGCGCGATACCTATTCGGTGGTCAAGGAAAAAACGCCGGAAGGCAAGACCACCTGCGCGCTGTGCTCGCGGCTGCGCCGGGGCTCGCTGTACGGCTTTGCCGAGGAAATCGGCGCCACCAAGATTGCGCTTGGCCACCACCGTGAAGATATTCTGGAGACGCTGTTTCTCAACATGTTTTTCGGCGGCAGCCTGAAAGCCATGCCGCCCAAGCTGCTTTCGGACGACGCCAAAAATATCGTCATTCGGCCGCTGGCCTACTGCAAGGAAGCCGATATCGCCGAGTATTCCCGGCAGATGGCATACCCGATTATTCCCTGCAACCTGTGCGGCTCCCAGCCCAACATGCAGCGCCAGAACGTCAAGGCGATGCTTGACGAGTGGGACAAACACTACCCCGGCCGGCTGGAAAGCATGTTCAAGGCGGTGACCAACGTAGCGCCTTCCCAGCTTGCCGACCGCAAGCTGTTTGACTTTGCGCATCTGGAAGCCGAGCAGGAAGACGCGCTCGCCGGGCGCATCCAGGCGCTCAACGTGGGATAGAGCGCATCGCTAAGCGGCGTGTCGGGGGTAGCCATTTTTCGCGGATTAAAGTCCGCTCCCACAAAACCCGCGCCCTATTGTTTGAGAGCGGCCGGGCCGAGCTAAAACGCGCCGGCTTTTCGGGTAGCGGTGTGGGAGCGCAATTTATTGCGCGAATGCGGTCGGGGCTATCTCACGAAGACGCCGCTTCCTGGGCTTCTTCCTCGGCCAGGGCAAGAAGGCGTGGCATCCCCAGAATATTGACCTCGCGGCCGGAGACGGCCACCAGCTTCTGCGTTTGAAAGCGGCTTAAAATGCGGCTAACCGTTTCCACCGCCAGCCCTAGGTAGTTGCCGATGTCCGCCCGGGACATGGACAGCCGGAAACTGTAGGGCGAGTAGCCCCGGCGGCGAAAGCGATCGGAGAGGGTGACCAGAAAGCTGGCCATGCGCTGATCGGCGGTCTTGCGTGACAGCAGGCGCATCATGCGGCGGTCATCGCGCAGCTCCTTGCTCATGCTGCGATACAGCTGCACGCGCAGCTCCGGCAGCTGTTCGGAGAGCAAATCCAGGCGGTCGAAGGGAATCTCGCAGACGGTGGTGGTTTCCAGCGCGATGGCGCTGCCCGGGTAGCGCTCTTCATCGATGCCGTCGAGCCCTACAAGTTCGCTGGGCAGGTAGAAGTTGGTGAGCTGGTCATTGCCGCCGCCTTCGATGGCAATCTGCTTGAGACTGCCCGAACGAACGGCAAAAACGCTGGTAAAGATGTCGCCCTGACGAAACAGCGGTTCGCCTTTCTTGAGCGGGGCGCGACGCCGGATAATGGCATCGAACTGATCCATATGCTCCAGCTCAAGGGCAAGCGGCAGGCATAGCGAACTCAGGCTGCAGGTCTGGCAGCGAGTTTCGTGCAGCATGGGGCGCCGACGGCTGAGTTGTTCCGGCATGGAATCCTCCGTGAAGTAGGTCACGGGGGTATTATGGGAGCAAGCGCAGGGGGGCCACAAGTCGCCGGCGGCGCTTTGCCGCTAACGATGCGCGTCGAAGGCCCGAGCCAGCCGATGAAGCACGAGCCGTCCGTTGGGCGTAGCGCTGAGTATGTTGCCCTGGCGTTCGATGAGCCCGTCGCGCTGCGCTTCGCTCAGCCGGGCAAGGGCCCCGGCAAAATAGCGCGGCGCGTCGATCGCGAAATCCCGGCCCAGGGCTGTCAGGTCCAGCCGGGCATCGCACATTAGCCGTTCAATGGCGGCGTGGTGTAGCCGGTCGTCGCGGTCCAGATGGAAACCGCTCACCGTGGCGAGCCGGCCGGTGTCAAGGGCGCTGGCGTAATCGCCGAGCCGAGCGGGGTTTTGCGCGTAGGTGTGGCCGATGCGCGACGTGGCTGATATACCAAGGCCCAGCAGATCGCAATGCCCGTGCGTGGTGTAGCCTTGCCGGTTGCGCCCCAGCGTCTGCTGTTGGGCCGCTACGGCCAGGCGGTCGTCCGGCCGGGCGAAGTGATCCATGCCGATGTGCACATAGCCTGCCTGGACAAGCCGCTCAATGGCGATCTGCAGCATGGCCAGGCGGTCTGCGGAGGAGGGCAGCGCGGCGTTATGAATGCGCGGCTGGCGCGGGCCGCGCCGGGGATGATAGGCGTAGTCCTGCAGGGAGATACGCGCCGGGTTCAGGGCGATGATCTCGGTCAGGGTCTCAGCGAAGCTGTGCCGTGTCTGGGAAGGCAGGCCATAGCTGATAGCCAGGTTCAGCGAGCGAAATCCCAGCCGATGGGCTTCTTCCATCAGGGTTTCGGTCATAACGCGCGGCTGATGGCGGCGAATGGCCTGCTGCACGTCGGGATTGAAATCCAGCACCTCAAGGCTTAGCCGATTAAACCCCAGCACTTGCAAGTGGCGCAGGGTAAAAACGTCGGCCTCTCGCGGGTCGATTTCGATGGCGTAGTCGCGTTCCGGCGACGACGACAGCCCGAAACGGGCATCAAGCCGGTCGAGCAGATCGCTCATCTGGGCAAGGGTCAGAAAGGTCGGCGTACCCCCGCCCCAGTACAGCTGTTCCACCGGGCGTGCGCTGTCCAGGTGCCGTGAGGTGAGCACCATTTCGCGGTCCAGCCGAGACAGGTAGGGCTCGGCCCGGGAGGTATCGCGGGTGATAATGCGCGGGCAGGTGCAGTAGCCGCAGCTTTGGCGGCAAAAAGGCACGTGCACATACACAGACAGCCCGCGGCCGCTGGCGTTGCTGTGCTCCAGCGCCCGGCACAGGTCGTCACCGCTGAACGTAGCGTCAAACGCCTCGGGGTTGGGATAGACGTGATAGTGCGACCCGCCGGCGGCATAATGGCGGTGTAGGGCGTCCTGGCGGGCAGCAGTCAGCGCTGCAATATCGACAGACGAAGGGGCAGCGCTGGCCATGGCAGACAACTCCGGTGGGAAAGAACGCGACGGTGATAGCGTTATCCTAGCCGTGGCCGGTGATGAAGGAGTTGAGCTATATCAATTAAGCGCCGTTCATTGCGGACATGCCGGCCATGCGATAAAGCGACCATAGCTGCCACAGGGCAAAGCCGATGATGCTAAGCGCGGCGACGGTGCGGGTGGCCGGATGGCGAATCAGCGCGCTGAGCTGGCGTGCGGCAAGGCCTGTGGCCAGCAGAGCGGGCAGGGTGCCAAGGCCGAAAGCGCCCATTAGCAGCGCCCCGCGCCCCGGTTCGGCAATCGCCAAGCTCCAGGCCAGCATGGAATACACCAGCCCGCAGGGTAGCCAGCCCCATACCGCGCCCAGAGCGAACGCCTGGGGTACTTTGACGACCGGCATCAGCCGCCGGCCGAGCGGTTCGATGTGGCGCCAGAATCGTCGGCCCACGGCCTCGACTTTCAAAAGGCCTTTCCACCAGTCGGCGATATAAAGCGCCATTAAAATCAGCATCACAGCGGCGAACGCTTGCAGTATCACGCGGGTGGCCGGGGCAAGCGAGAACACCGTGCCCAGGCTGGCGACCAGTGCACCGGCAATCATATAGCTGCAGATGCGTCCGAGGTTGTAGCTCAAAAGCAGCCCGGACAGCCTGGCCGGGTGGCGCATGCTGGGCGGAACGGCAAAGGTCAGCGCGCTCATGATGCCGCCGCACATGCCGATGCAGTGGGCACCGCCCATCAGCCCAAAAACGAAGGCCGCCAGCAGCGGCGGCAGCTCAAGTCCGGCGGGGTTCATGGTGTTTTGTCCTCTTTTGCCTGCCGGCGCCGCTCGCGTGCGGCCTCGGCGTTGTGCCGGCGGCGTTCGCGCTCGTCCGGTGTCAGGTCGTTTTCATCCTCGTCAAAGAGAATGCGATACGCCGGGCCTTCCAGGTCATCGAACTGGTTGTTCTTCACTGCCCAGAAAAACGCCCAGACGGCGATGCTCAAAAACAGCAGCGATATGGGAATCAGCAAATACAGAATTTTCATGCGGCCACCGGAGACGGAGAAGAGACAGAAGGCGCCGGGCGAGTTTGCCAGCGCGTCAGGCGCAAAGCATTGCCCACCACCACCAGCGAGCTTGCCGACATGCCGATGGCGGCAAGCCAGGGCGGCACTACGCCAACGGCGGCAAGCGGCAGTGCAGCGGCGTTGTAGCATACCGACCACACCATGTTCTGGCGCATGATACGCCGCGTGGCACGGGCTATTTCAACCGCCTCGGCAATGCGCAAAAGCCTGGGGCTTAACAGCACGGCATCGGCCCGGGTACGGGCAAGGTCGGTGGCGCCGTTCATGGCAATGGCGACGTCGGCGCCGGCAAGCACCGGCACATCGTTGATGCCGTCGCCGATCATCGCCACGCTTTCTCCCTCTGCTTGCAGCGTCTGAAGGCGCGCAAGTTTGTTTTCCGGGCTTTGGCCGGCGTGCCATGTGGCGATGCCCAGCGCCGCGGCGAGTTCGCTTACCGCCGCGGCGGTGTCGCCGGAAAGCAGCTCAACCTCAAGCCCGTGGGCTTTCAGCGCGGCCACGGTGTCGGCGGCGTCTTCCCGCACCGCGTCGTGTAGCCGAAACCAGGCCCGGGGTGCGGCGTTTTCAGTGAGCAGCAGCCACTGGCCGTCGTCGGGGGCGGCCGGGCGTGCGTGGTTGGGGCTGGCCGGGTCGTGACAGGCAAAGGCCGGCTTGCCCAGCCGCCAGCGCCGGCCGTCAATGCGACCTTCGAGCCCCTGGCCGGTGGTGCTGTGGATATCAACGGCGCTAAGCGTGGCATCGCGGAAGGGCGCAAACGCCCGGGCAATGGGATGCTCCGAGCGGGCTTCCAGCGCGGCCGCCAGCGCCCGGGCGCGCTCAGCGGTGAGGTCGTCGGTAAGCGGGCGAGTGTCTACCAGCTGCATTTCGCCCCGGGTGAGCGTGCCGGTCTTGTCGAAAATGACCCGGTGCGCGGCGGAGAGGGTTTCCAGGGCATCGGCCCGGGTGACCAGCACGCCGCGCCGGCGCAGCTGGCCATGCCCGGCGGTGAGCGCGGTGGGCGTGGCCAACGCCAGCGCGCAGGGGCAGGTGACCACCAGCACCGAGAGCATCACCCAGAGCATGCGCGACGGGTCGATAAACCACCAGACTACCGCCACAGCAGCGGCCACCATCAGCAGGCGCAGAACGAACACGTGGGCCATGCGCGCCGCCATCTGCGCAAGCCGGGGGCGGCTGGCAAAGGCGCGATCGGTCAGGTCGAGTATCCCCGCTACCCGAGCATTGGCGCCGGCCCGGGTAACGCGTATCACCAGCGGATTTTCCATGTTCTGGCTGCCGCCCACCACACGTTGCCCCACGCAGCGGGTGACCGGCAGGTATTCGCCGGTAAGCATGGATTCGTCCAGGCTTGACTCGCCCTGTTCGATCACGCCGTCAGCGGGAACATCGTGGCCGGGTTTGATCAGCACGCGGTCGCCCTCGGCAAGACGGTTGGCGGGCACAATGCGCTCGCTGTCGTCGTCTTCCAGGCGCGTGGCGGAGGTGGGCAGCACGCCGCTCAGGGCGTTACCGCTTTGGCCGTTGCGCCGCCGTGCCCGGGTCTCGATGTAGCGGCTGAAGAGCAGAAAGAAGGTAAACATCGCAACGGAGTCAAAGTATACCTCGCCGTCGCCGGTGATAACGGCCCAGGCGCTGGCAAGGTAGGCGCAGCCGATGGCAATGGACACCGGCACATCCATGCCCAGCGCGCGGGTTTTCACGTCGCGCCAGGCGTTTTGGAAAAACGGCTGGGCGGAGAACAGCACCACAGGCGTGGCCAGGGCAAAGGACAGCCAGTGGAACAGCGCGTAGAAGTCGGCCGACATGCCGTCGCGGCCGGCGAAATAGATGGGGATGGAAAACATCATCACCTGCATCATGCCCACGGCGGCGACGATCAGCCGGCGAACGGTCATGCGCTCTTCGCGCTGAAGGCGTTTTTGCGCCTGATCCGGCTCGTAGGGCTGGGCGACGTAGCCGATGGCGGCCATTTCCGCGAGCAGCCGGGAGAGCTTGATGCGCGCCGGGTCCCAGGCAATGCGCAGGCGGTGGTGGGTAAGATTGACCGCGCTTGAGGTAACGCCGGAAAGCGCGTTGAGCCGATGTTCAATCAGCCAGGCGCAGGCCGCGCAGGTAATGCCTTCCACGGCCAGGGTGGCGTGGACGCGGCCGTCGTCTTCGGCATGAACGAAACTTGCCTGCAGCTCGGGGTCGTCGAATACCGCCCAGGTATCGGCGCGGGCGGTTGTCTGCTCGTCGGGGCGCTCGGGCAGTTCGGTGCGAAAACGGTAGTAGCTTTCCAGCCCGCCTTCCACAATCGCATGGGCCACGGCCTCGCAGCCCGGGCAGCACAGCGGGTGCTTCTCGCCGTCGAGCTCGATGTGCCACGGTGCCCTGTCCGGCACCGGGCTGCCACAGTGATAGCAGTCAGCGGATGCGGCCATTAGCTCTCCGCGGGGCTTTCGGCTTTTTTCGTGCGACCGCCGGGATGCAGCCTGATGCGCTTTTCCGTGGGCAGGCGGGCTTCACCGATCAGCCGCCACTCGGGGTCGTCGGCCACAGGCTGCAGCTGCAGGTACCAGCGGTACTGCAGGTTATCCGGGCCCTGGGCGAGATAGCGGCCTTCGCGCACGTGTTCCAGCACGAAGGTTTGGTCGTGATCGCTTTCCGTTGGGAAAATAAGCTTCAGCTCAAGCTCGTCAGGCCGGCGCGCGCCTTCCAGATCGAGCACGATATCGCGGGTTAGCGGATCGATACGCAGATCGCCGGCAAGGCGCAGCTCGCGGGCACGGTTTTGCTTGGCCAGCACCATGTTGATGGCTTTACCGTGCTTGTAGTAGTCGTCTTCGATGACGCCATCGTAGTATTTGATCGAAAAGATCGCATACGTGGTGCCAAACGCCACCGACGACAGCAGGATGCTGATCAAAAACCACGGCCAGAACTGCTTGTACCAGGGCTCGTAAAGCGTTGAATGCTCGGTATCCGATGCGGGGTCGCGGGCCATCGTGACTACCTCAGGTTGCCGATGAAGCGCGTGTCGCGCTCAAGTTGAATGCTGCCGTCGCTTTCGGCTTCGAGCGTAAGGGTGATGGCATGGCTGGGTTTTTCAATCACCTCGGGGTCGGCCTTGATGGTGACCACGGCCTGGCGCGATTCGCCTGCCGGTACCGCAATGCGCTGGCGGTCGAGCGACAGTCCGGGCAGCCCGGAGACGCTCAGGCGATAGGTATGATCGATGCCGCCCAGGTTGCGTACGGTCAGGCTGTAGACGTTGCTGATCTGGCCGTCGTTTGTCATCTGATAGAGCTGGGTGCGATCACGCTCGGCGTCGAAGTCCAGCGGCGTGCGATCGCCTACCGCCCAGACAAAAGCACCGATCATCACGGCGAGGGCGATGAAATAGCCGATCAGCCTGGGCCGCAGGATGTGCGTTTTCTTGCCTTCCAGCGAGTTTTCCGTGGTGTAGCGAATCAGCCCGCGAGGGTAGCCCATTTTGTCCATGACGCTATCGCAGGCGTCAATGCAGGCGGCACAGGTAATGCATTCATATTGCAGCCCGTTGCGGATATCGATGCCTGTGGGGCACACCTGCACGCACAGATCGCAGTCAATGCAGTCGCCGTAGCCGGCTTCTTTTACCTGTTCGTGAGACAGGCTTTTCTTGCGCTTGCCGCGCGGCTCGCCTCGTGCAGCATCGTAGGACACAATCAGCGTATCGCGGTCAAACATGACGCTCTGGAAGCGGGCGTAGGGGCACATGTAGATGCACACCTGTTCACGCAGCCAGCCGGCGTTAAGGTAGGTAAATACCAGAAAAAAGCCCACCCAGAAGTACGACCAGCCGTTGGCGCTGAGCGTTGCCAGATCGGGAGCGAGCTGGCGAATGGGGGTGAAATAGCCCACAAACGTCAGCCCGGTCGCCAGCGATACCAAAAGCCAGGCGGCGTGCTTGGCAGCCTTGCGTTTGAGCTTGTCGGCATTCATCGACTGTTTGTCGAGCTTCATGCGACGATTGCGCTGCCCTTCAGTGCGATGCTCGATCCAGATGAAAAGAAACGTCCACACGCTTTGCGGGCAGGTGTAGCCGCACCAGACGCGGCCGGCGAACACGGTGATGAAAAACAATCCGAACGCGCAGATGATTAAAAGCCACGAGAGCAAAGCGAATTCCTGCGGGTAGAACGTCGCGGCGAAGATATGGAATTCGCGGTCAGGCAGATCAAACCAGACCGCCGGACGGCCGCCGATGTTGATCCACGGCAGCACAAAAAACGTAAGCATCAAAGCCCAGTTGGCGCTGCGCCTGACCTTTTGAAACAGTCCTTTGATTTCGCGCACGTAAATGTGGCGGCGTCTGGCGTACATCTCTTGGGTGGCGGGCCGTTCGGCAGGCGTGTGATGTCCTACCGGATCCGGTGTGACGTCTTGGCTAGGAATCTTGTCCATGGCGGTATCGCAGCTCAGAAAGGCAGAAAACAAGAGGGAGTAACAGCTTGCCACAGCAGGCTATCATTTACGCTAGTGTACTGGATTATGCATGGAAAAAGGGTGCGGCCCCCGGCCGCACCCTTTTTTCGCTTCCCTTGCTTGCCGGGGCAGCGGTGATCAGTCGTCGTAGCGCAGACTGTACACGTAGGCCGCCACCAGGTGCACCTTGTCCTCGCCGATGTAGGCTGCCTGAGCCGGCATGTGACCGTTACGGCCGTTACGCAGCGTCTGGCGAATGGAGTCGGCAATCGGCTGGCCGGGCTGCTGGTACAGCCAGGTATTGTCGGTCAGGTTGGGCGCACCCAGTGCGGTGTTGCCGGTGCCGTCGGGCCCGTGACAGGCTGCACAGACCGACATGAAGGTGCTTTGACCTTTTTCGGCACGGGCGCTGTCATGGTCTTCGCCGGACAGCGAAAGCACGAACTGGGTCAGATTTTCGATGTTTTCCTCACCCAGCTGCTGCCAGGACGGCATCAGGCCGTTACGTCCGTTATTGAGCGTCATGACGATGTTTTCCGGCTTGCCGCCGTACAGCCAGTCGTCGTCGGTCAGGTTGGGAAAGCCGTAGCCGCCCTTGGCGTTGGAGCCGTGGCAAACGGCACAGTTGTTGAGAAAGATGCGCTCGGCAACCTGCATGGCCTCCTGGTCTTTTGCCAGTTCCGGAATGGGCACCTGCTGATACTGCTCAAAGATCGGCGCGAAACGCTCTTCGGCCTGTGCGACTTCCTGCTCCCACTGGCTTTCCTGAGACCAGCCGAGCAGCCCGGCAAAGTTGCCAAGCCCCGGATACAGCACCAGATAGCCCAGTGAAAAGATGACGGTGCCAACGAACAGCTGAAACCACCACTTGGGCAGCGCGTTGTCGTACTCCTCGATACCGTCCGCGGCGTGGCCGGTGGTTTCCACGTTGCCATCAGCGTCGGGCGTTTTGTCGGTGCGGCGATTGGCAAACAAAAGCCAGGCGCTGAGCCCGATGGTGCCCAGCGAAATGATAATGATCCAGGCACTCCAGAAGCCGGAGAGGGAGTCACCCCATAGATAGCTCATGTATTTTTGTCTCCCTTGTCTTGGCGGGACTGTGCGGCGTCTTCTGACGCGGCAGGCTTGTCGCGGGCGGGTGGCTCGTCATCGTCGTCGGCGAAGGGCAGGTTGGCCGCTTCGTCGAAGTCCGGCTTGCGGCGTTTGGAGTAGGCCCAGCCGATAATACCTACGAAAGCAATGAGCAGGACTAGCGTGACGACGCCTTGAAAATCTCCCGAATCCATAACTTATCGAGTACCTTTCAGCACGGTGCCCAGCTGCTGGAGGTAGGCAATCAGCGCGGTGATTTCCTGGGTGCCCTCCACTTCAGCCGTGGCGTTTGCAATCTGCTCGTCAGTATACGGAACACCCAGCGTTTTCAGCGTGCGCATCTTGGCGGAGATGTCCTCGCCGTCCAGGGTGTTTTCGAAAAGCCAGGGGTAAGCCGGCATGATGGACTCCGGCACCACATCGCGCGGGTTGTACAGGTGGGCGCGGTGCCAGTCGTCGCTGTAGCGACCGCCGACGCGAGCCAGATCCGGGCCGGTTCGCTTGGAGCCCCACAGGAAGTTGTATTCGTAGACCTGCTCGCCGGCGACGCTGTAGTGGCCGTAGCGCTCGGTTTCGGCGCGGAACGGGCGAATCATCTGCGAGTGACAGCCCACACAGCCTTCACGGCGGTAGATGTCGCGGCCTTCCAGCTCCAGCGCGGAGAGGGGCTCAAGCCCCTCGACCGGCTCGTTGACCTGCTTTTGGAAAAAAAGCGGTACCACCTCGGCCAGGCCGCCGAAACTGATCACAACCAGGATCAATACGGCAAGCAGGCCTACGTTTTTTTCAACAATCTCGTGTTTCATCGGTCTTCACTTTCCCGGTTAGGCGGCTTGCGGTGCCGGCTGCTCGCTGACAGATTCGCGGCGCTTGACCGTCATGTAGACGTTGTAGGCCATGATCAGCATGCCGGTGACCCAGAACAGGCCGCCGATAAGGCGGACGAAGTAGCCCGGTGCGCTGGCTTCAACGGCTTCGACAAAGGTGTACATCAGCGTGCCGTCAGGATTGATCGCGCGCCACATCAGGCCCTGCATGATGCCGTTGACCCACATGGAGGCGATGTACAGCACGGTGCCGATGGTGGCCAGCCAGAAGTGCACGGCGATCAGGTTGATGGAGTGCATCTCAACGCGGCCGAACAGGCGCGGAATCAGGTGATACATCGAACCGATGGTGATCATGGCCACCCAGCCAAGCGCCCCGGCGTGTACGTGCCCGATGGTCCAGTCGGTGTAGTGCGACAGCGCGTTGACCGTCTTCACTGCCATCATCGGCCCTTCGAAAGTCGACATGCCATAAAACGACAGGGCTACCACCAGAAAGCGCAGAACCGGATCGGTGCGCAGCTTATGCCAGGCTCCGGAGAGCGTCATCATGCCGTTGATCATGCCGCCCCAGGACGGTGCGAGCAGAATGATCGACAGCACCATGCCAAGCGACTGCGTCCAGTTGGGCAGTGCTGTGTAGTGCAGGTGGTGCGGGCCGGCCCACATATACACCATGATCAGCGCCCAGAAGTGGACGATGGACAGGCGATAGGAATAGACCGGGCGCTCGGCCTGCTTGGGCACGAAGTAGTACATCATGCCGAGAAAGCCGGCGGTCAAAAAGAAGCCCACGGCGTTATGCCCGTACCACCATTGCACCATGGCATCAACGGCCCCGGCGTAGATGGAGGTAGAATACATCGGCGTGACCGGCAGCGCGGCGTTGTTGACGATATGCAGCACGGCGATGGTCAGAATGAACGCGGCATAAAACCAGTTCGCCACGTAAATATGCGAGGTCGTCCGCCGCTTGATGGTCATCAAAAAGACCGCAGCGTAGGAAATCCACACCACGGCGATCAGGATGTTGATCGGCCATTCGAGCTCGGCGTACTCCTTGGTAGTGGTATAGCCCATCGGCAGAGAGACAATGGCGGCGACGATTACCGCCTGCCAGCCCCAGAACGTAAAGGCGGCGAGCTTGTCGGAGAAAAGCCGCGCCTGACAGGTACGCTGAACGACATAGTAGGACGTGCCGATAAGCGCCGAGCCGCCAAAGGCGAAGATAACGGCGTTGGTGTGCAGCGGACGCAGGCGCCCGAAGCTTGTCCAGGGCAGGCCGAGGTTGAGTTGCGGCCAGACCAGCTGGGAGGCAATGATGACGCCAAGCGTCATGCCGATAATGCCCCACACAACGGTCATGATCGCGAACTGCCGAACTACCTTGTAATTGTAGGTCGGATGTTCCAGTGCTGTGTTCATTTTATGTTCCCATCGAACGCGGTTAGGGGGTACCTCGTACAGAGTATACTTTGTACGAGTGCGGCCACCCGCTTGATGATGCAGGTCAATATTCACGGTGGATTCTAGCGCAGCCTGCGCGGAAGCTGAACCTGACGAACGTATGCAAGGACTATATTGATGAACGACGCTACGTTGCGCCGTGCACCAGCAGCGCCGGTGAAAGTCGCTGAAAATCGGCTTGCAGATGCGCTGCAGCAGTGCGGTGATACGGATTTTTTAGTGGCAAATCACGGCTTTTTGCGTGCCTGCGGCAGGCCGCGTGGCGGTCGCTTACTGTTTGCTCACGGTGCAGGGGCCGGCACCGGCTCGCCCTTTATGCGTCAGTTTGTCGCAGCGCTGGCAGAGCATGACATACAGGTGCTGACCTTTGAGTTTGCCTACATGCAGCGCATCAGCGAAACCGGCAGGCGCCGCCCGCCGCCTCCGGCAGCCACCCTGGTTGCTGCGTTTGCTCGCTGGTATGAACTTATCGTATCCCAGGTGAAAGGGCCAGTCTGGCTGGGCGGCAAGTCCATGGGCGGTCGTATAGCCAGCCTGTTAGCCGCTCAGCGTGCGGTTGACGGTCTGGTTATCGCCGGCTATCCGTTTCATCCGCCGCGTAGCCCGGAAAAACAGCGTCTGGCGCATTGGCCCAGCGTGGATTGCCCGGCGCTGATACTGCAGGGAGAACGCGACCCCTTCGGCACCTATGCAGAAGTCATGACGTATTCCCTGCCGGCCAATGTGACGCTTAAATGGCTTCGCCAGGCCGATCACGACTTCGTGCCGCGCCAGGTAACAGGGCTGAGCCAGCAGAATTTGATTGACGAAGCAGCAAGATGTGCGGCATGCTTCGTCCGCGCTGAGGGCAGAGCCCGGTAAATGACAGCACGCGCTGCGCAGTTTTTCGAACCGATCGGCCCGGCAAAATGGGACCATCGTCGAAAAACGTCAAAGCGGCCGATAAGTGTTGACACGCAGCCGATACTCTGTAGAATGCAGCGCCACGTGATCGACGGGTGGTTAGCTCAGTTGGTAGAGCACCAGCCTTACAAGCTGGGGGTCACTGGTTCGAACCCAGTACCACCCACCACTCAAACGGCAAACGTTTGAATGATACGACACGCTGCAGCGGGGCATGCCCTGCTGTATAGAAAAGAAAAACACTGCAGTGTTTGTGTGGACCGGTAGTTCAGTTGGTTAGAATGCCGGCCTGTCACGCCGGAGGTCGCGAGTTCGAGTCTCGTCCGGTCCGCCACGCAGCAGACGTTTTGCCTTTTCATTCCGTACCCGAGTGGACCGGTAGTTCAGTTGGTTAGAATGCCGGCCTGTCACGCCGGAGGTCGCGAGTTCGAGTCTCGTCCGGTCCGCCACGGTAAGGAAACATACCTGTTAAACGTGGGTGGTTAGCTCAGTTGGTAGAGCACCAGCCTTACAAGCTGGGGGTCACTGGTTCGAACCCAGTACCACCCACCACGTTCAAGTTTGAAGTTTTATCGCACGTCTTCCCGTTCGCCTGTTGTAAACAGCGAGAGAGGCAAGCGCACAGCGTATACGCTTCAAACCGCTTATTAGCGGACCGGTAGTTCAGTTGGTTAGAATGCCGGCCTGTCACGCCGGAGGTCGCGAGTTCGAGTCTCGTCCGGTCCGCCATAAGCGCTTCCCCGCAGTTTCTCAGCAATGCTTCTTCGCAAGCGTTTTTATAGATCGCGATCTGGCTGACTTCTTGCCGGCCACCATCATCTTTCGTATCGCTTTGACAGCCAGTGCCGGTGCGCCGGAAATAGGCGTTGTCGCCTGTCGCCTGTCGCCTGTCGCCTGTGCCAACCGCTGTGTTCGGCAAGCGGCCCTGCGCCGATGTTTTTTCGACCCCGGAACAATGTCCGAGGTCTTTTATCCAGCCGGCTACAGGATCGAGGCGTCTTTTATGCCTGAGCATCCAGGGCGTGCACGCCTGCCTTGGCGATTACAACGTCCTGATCGGGCTTGACGCCGGAGACGCCCACTGCGCCTACTACGTGGTCGTTTACGATAATCGGAACGCCGCCGGATAGCAGCCCCTGGAGCGGGGCGCTGACAAAGGCCGTTCGCCCTTTGTTGATCATGTCTTCAAACACCTCGGTTTCCTTGCGGCCGACGGCGGCGTTGCGCGCTTTATGCGTGGCCGTATCGGCAGTGAAAGGGGCTGCGCCGTCAAGCCGGCGAAGTGCCAGCAGATGGCCGCCGTCATCGGTAACGGCCACGGTGATGTTCCAGCCTTGCCGGTCAGCTTCCTGCTGAGCGGCGTCCAGAACACGTGTAACGTCTGCCTGGGTTAGAATGGCTTTGGTTTGCATGATGAAGTCCTTGTATGGCGGGTGTGTGTTTATGGATGCGGTGTAAAAGTACGCAGGCGAGGGCACCGCACGGGGAACTGCCGACGCAAAAGCGTGTTGGCAACATGGCAAGGCTGCACGGAATGTGCAGCCTTGCAGTCGATGATAGACCGCTTCTTATACCAAGGTGTCGTCGACCACTTCAATCCAGTGGCGCACAGGGGTGCGACCGGCACCGGCCAGGTGAGTTTGGCAGCCGATATTGGCGGTCACGACGACGTCGGGATGGCCGGCCTCCAGCGCGTCCAGCTTGTTATCGCGCAGCTGGGTGGCAAGTTCAGGCTGGGTGATGGAGTAGGTGCCGGCTGAGCCGCAGCACAGATGGCCGTTTTGCACTGGAGTAAGCGCGAATCCCAGCTTTTGTAAAACGTCTTCCACCGCGCCGCCAAGCTGCTGGGCATGCTGAAGAGTGCAAGGGCACTGAAAGGCCAGGCGCTGGTCCGAGCGAACATCCAGCTTGTCAAGCGGCGCCTTACGCAGCACTTCCACGATATCCCGGGCCATGCTGCTGATGGTTTTTGCCCGGGTAGCGTAATCCGGGTCATCCTTGAGCATTTCGCCGTATTCCTTGACGAAGGCGCCGCATCCGCTGGCAGTTTGCACAATGGCTTCTGCGCCTTGCTCCACGTAGGGCCACCAGGCATCGATATTGGCGCGCATGCGCTCCCGGGCTTGCTCCTGAGCGCTGAGGTGAAAGTCGATGGCGCCGCAGCAGCCTGCTTCTGCTACCGGCGTCACGCTAATGCCCAGCCGGTCAAGCACTCTTGCCGTGGCGGCGTTTGTGTTGGGAGAGAGACCGGGCTGCACGCAGCCTTCCAGCAGCAGTACGCGCCGCGCGTGCCGATCCTCTGCCGGCCGTGAGCCGGCGTCCACGGGTGCCGCCGGCATTTTGTTGCGCAGCTTGCCGGGGACCAGCGGTGTAAATGTCTGCCCAAGGCGCAGCAGCGCTTTGAATCGGGCCGGGTTGACCAGCATCTTGCGCAGGCCGTAATCGCTTAGGCGCTTGCTTACCGAACGCGGGGCGCGGCGTTGAACTTCGGCGCGGCCAATGTTGAGCAGCTTGCCGTACTCCACGCCGGACGGGCACGTTGTCTCGCAGTTAAGACAGGTGAGGCAGCGGTCAAGGTGCGTCTGCGCCTTTTCGGCTGCTTGCGTGTCGTCATCGGCGCTTTCCAGCAGCTCTTTCATCAGATAGATACGCCCACGGGGCCCGTCGCGTTCGTCGCCAAGCAGCAAATACGTGGGGCAGGTGGCATTGCAAAACCCGCAGTGCACGCAGGCGCGCAGCACTTCATCGGCTTGTTGAATGTGGGGTTTCTGGCGATCGGCGTCGCTAAAGTGCGTTTGCATCGCGGCACTCCGGATTAAAAGGCGGCATAAAGACGACCAGGGTTGAAAATGCCTCGAGCATCCAGCTGTTCTTTCAGCCGGCGGTGGTATTTTTCCACTACCGGATTCAAGGGAGTAAAAGGCTCCTGAGCGCCCCCTGCGGCGGCGGGCGTATAGCAGGTGGCGTGGCCGCCGGCGGCCTGGCAGGCACGTCGCAGGGTGTCGCCGTCAAGCGTTGTTTTGATGAATCGCTGACAGCCGGCCCAGTCATAGAGTATCGAGTCCTGCGTGTCGCCAAGCGTCAACGGCGGCGTGTTGGGCGGAAGCGAAAGCCGCCACAGCGCCTGGCCGGAAGAGCATTGGAAGAAAGGATGGCGCAGGTCGCGTAGCGCTTCCCAGAAGCCGGCCTCCAGCGGCTCGCCGCCAAGTTCTTGACGGGTGGCCTCCACAGAGCTGTGCCCGCCTTCCAGGCGCAGGTACAGCGCGCCGTCGTGCCAGACTGCCGCAGTAATGGGCAGCGGTCGGCGCCCCAGCTCAGCCAGGCGCGCCAGTGCTTCATCGAGCGTTAGCGCCACGCGCAGGCTTGCGCGTGCCGGAGGCTGCGGCAGCACTTTAAGCGATATATCGGCAATAACGCCAAGGGTGCCCTGGGCACCGGTCATCAGCCGCGACATGTCGTAGCCGGCGACGTTTTTCATTACCTCACCGCCAAAACGCAGCAGCTCGCCGTGCTGGGTGATGACGCGCGTGCCCAGAACAAAGTCGCGTGTGGCGCCGGCCCAGGGGCGACGCGGTCCGGACATGCCGGTCGCTACGGCGCCACCGAGCGTGCTTTGCGGGCTGAAGCGCGGCGGCTCAAAGCCGAGCATCTGGCCGCTGTCATCAAGTACGGCTTCAAGCTCATCGAGCGGTGTGCCGGCACGTGCGGTGACGATCAATTCGACCGGATCGTAGTGCACGATGCCGCGATGCTCGGCAACGTGTAGCGGTGCGGCCTCTACCGGGCGGCCGTAAAAAGCACGGGTATCGCCGCCGACGATACGCAAGGGGGCTTGCTGCTGGTAGGCCTGTTTGACCTGCTCGCACAGCTGCGAGGCGATGTCGTGGTCGGGCGGTTGAATCTGGCTTTCTGTCATTGTCGGTCCTGCAGCGGTCAGAAGCGGGGAATGTCCGGATGGGCAAGCTCGTTGTTGTGGACGTGCATGGCGCCAAACTCGGCGCACCGGGCAAGCGTGGGAATATTCTTGCCCGGATTGAGCAGTCCCTGGGGATCAAAGGCCGCCTTGACGGCGTGAAACAGCGTAATTTCATCGCCGCCGAACTGGCTGCACATCTGGTTGATCTTTTCACGCCCAACGCCGTGTTCGCCGGTAATGGAACCGCCGGCGGCCACGCAGCGCTCAAGAATCTTGCCGCCGACTTCTTCGGCCAGCGCCAGCTCGCCTTCGCGGTTGGCATCAAACAGGATCAGAGGGTGCATATTGCCGTCACCGGCATGAAACACGTTGGCGATACGCAAACCGCTTTCCCGGGAGAGCGCTGCGATGTCGTTGAGCACTGCGGGCAGCTCGCGGCGGGGGATGGTGCCGTCCATGCAGTAATAGTCCGGCGAAAGCCGGCCCACGGCGGGAAAGGCGTTTTTACGTCCGGACCAGAAAACGGCGCGTTCGGCATCGTCGCGGGCCTGGCGAATATCCGTGGCGCCGGCTTTTTCCAGCACGTTGCGTACGGTATCGCAGTCGTCATCCACGTCGGCCTGCACGCCATCCAGCTCGCACAGCAAAATCGCTTCGGCATCCAGCGGGTAGCCGGCCTGAACGAAGTCCTCGGCGGCCTGGATGGCAAGCTTGTCCATCATTTCAAGCCCGCCGGGGATGATGCCGGCGGCGATGATGTTGCCAACGGCCTGGCCGGCTTTTTCAACGTCGTCAAAGCTTGCCATCAGCACTTTAGCCACTTCCGGCTTGGGCAAGAGCTTAACGGTGATTTCGGTGATCACGCCGAGCATGCCTTCCGAGCCGTTGAGCAGTGCGAGCAGATCAAAGCCCGGCGCGTCCAGCGCCTCCGCGCCCAGCGTCATGGGTTCGCCTTCAACGGTCAGGATATCGACGCGCATGACGTTGTTGACCGTCAGGCCATACTTCAAGCAGTGCACCCCGCCGGCGTTTTCAGCGACGTTACCGCCGATGGAGCAGGCAATCTGGGAGGACGGGTCCGGGGCGTAATAAAGCCCGTACGGTGCCGCCGCCTCGGAAATGGCCAGGTTGCGCACCCCCGGCTGCAGCCGGGCCGTACGCGCGTCGGGGTCAATGCTGAGGATATGCTGAAAGCGCGACATCACCAGCAGGATACCCCGCTCAAGGGGGAGCGCGCCGCCGGAAAGCCCGGTGCCGGCACCGCGCGTGACCACCGGTACGCCAAGGGCGTGGCAGCGTTTGAGCAGGGCCTGCACCTCATCCAGCGTTGCGGGCATTGCCACCAGCATGGGGGTTACCCGATAGGCTGCCAGGCCGTCGCACTCGAACGGCCGCAGGTCTTCTTCGCGGTGCAGCAGCGTAAGCGTGGGGATGTGCTGCTGCAGATCGCCTAGCACATCGGCTTTGGCAAACGTTGCCAGCGGCCCGTCGATGGCCTCGTCGTACAGAATACTCATGGCGCCTCCTGCCAATAAGCGATGGACCTAGCCGGCCAAAACCGTGCTGAGCGGATCGGCCAGACCCAGAAGATAAAGTCCTGCCATACCCAGTATGCCGGCGGCGATAATGTAGTAAAGCGTGGGCAGCAGGGTTTTGCGGATCGTTGTGCCTTCGCGGCCTAAAAGGCCTACGGTGGCGGATGCCGCGACGACGTTGTGGATGGCAATCATGTTGCCTGCCGCCGCACCAACGGCCTGCAGCGCCACCATGAATGCGGTGGAGACACCCAGCTGGCTTGCCACGTTGAACTGGAAGTCGGAAAGCATCAGGTTGGATACGGTGTTGGAGCCGGCAATAAAGGCGCCCAGCGCACCGACGGCAGGGGCAAAGAACGGGTAAACGTCGCCTACGCTTGCTGCCACGAACTGGGCCATGGCAACCGGCATGGAAACCAGATCAGCGCCGTTGACGCCGGAGTTGATCAAAATACGCACCATGGGGATGGTAAAGATCAGCACAAAGCCGGCGCCCAGAATGGTGCGCGATGAATCGCTGAACGCAGCGGTAAGCTCTTTGAGTTTCATGCGATGCAGCAGTGCTGTGACCAGCACCACCAACAGCAGAATGCCGCCGGGCAGGTACAGCGGCTGAATGCTGCCGCCAATGCCTTCGCCGAGAATGTCACTCCAGCCCAGGGCAAACTCTGTCAGCGCGTTTTTCAGCGGCGCAATAGTGCGTGATGCGACCAGAAAAACGGCCAGCAGTACGTAGGGCACCCAGCCCATCCAGGTGGAAATCGGAGCTTTGCCGGCGATGTCGTCCATCTTGAGCTCCAGCTTGCCAATCCAGTTGTCGGGCCAGCTCTCGGATGGCGGGAAATCCCAGGTGTCCCGGGGCAGCAAAAAGCCGCGCCGCGCCGCGGGAACCACAATGGCCAGGCCAACCATGGC
This sequence comes from Halomonas cibimaris, assembly GCF_055379665.1. Lineage (NCBI taxonomy): Bacteria > Pseudomonadati > Pseudomonadota > Gammaproteobacteria > Oceanospirillales > Halomonadaceae > Halomonas > Halomonas cibimaris. The sequence goes on along the minus strand of NZ_AP043828.1, from coordinate 374,065 downwards.
GCCGATCATCGAGGGGAACTCAGGCCCCAGCACTACCCCGGCAATCATGTAGGGCACCACGAAGGCTGCGCCGGCAAAAAGAGCGAAAGGCGTAATCGAAAGCCCTTCTTTCCAGGAGCGGTTGGCGCCGAAAAAGCGCACCATGATGATCACCATGATCAGCGGCATCAGGATACCGACGATGCCGTGGATGATGGCGACTTCGCTGCTGATCAGGCGAAAGTACTCCATCCAGGTGGCATCTCCGGCCTGAAGCTGCTGGGTAATGCCCTCGCGGTCCAGGCCGCCCGTCACGCCCACTACGATAGGCGTGCCCACGGCCCCGAAGGAGACCGGCGTGGACTGAATCATCATGCCGACCACAACGGCGGCAAGCGCGGGAAAGCCCAGCGCAACCAGCAGCGGTGCTGCAACGGCGGCCGGTGTACCAAAGCCGGAAGCGCCTTCGATAAAGCAGCCAAACAGCCAGGCCACGATAATGGCTTGCACGCGCCGGTCAGGGCTGATGCCTGAAAACCCTTTACGAATAGCGGTAATGCCGCCGGAATGCTTGAGCGTATTCAGCAGCAAGATGGCGCCAAAAATAATCCACAGAATGGAAATCGTCAGTATCAGCCCTTGCAGCGTTGAGGCGGCAATGCGGCTTAGCGTCATGTCCCATGCTCTAGCCACCCGATCAGAGCGGTCACCACAAATACGATGGGCATGGCGACTTTGGCCGCCAGGCGAAAACCGATCAGCAGTGTACCGGCGAGCACCAGGGGCACAAATGCAAGAAGTGCAAGCGTGGTGTCAGTCATGTCAGGAAGGTCCCGTTATATTGATTTTATTCTGCTATGGGGGCAGATGTCGGTCTTTTTTCGTATCCATGAAGGTAAGAGAAAGAGGCGAAGAGTGGCAAGCGTTTCATCGCCGGTTAGACCAAGGGATATAGCGCAAGGCCGGGAAAAGACTTGCTTGAACGGACACTTCGGGTTGATTTTAAAGAGGTTTCATTGACCGCTGAGATACCTGAAGCCGCGAGCCGTTAGACCATTGGATGCTTGGCCATGCGGCGGCAGGGGATGAATCTAGCCGGTTGGGCGGCCTGAAGGCATCGCTCAAGCGGTGGGACGATTTCGATAAAATCGGCTTGCGCTTTCTGCCGGCAGCAGCAGAGAGCGTAGACTGGCGAAAAACGATGCTGAAAGCGCTATTAATACCGAGGCCGAAGGGGCTTTTTTGATGATTATTTCTTCTTCCCATGACTACCGCACAGCGGCCAAGCGCCGTTTGCCACCCTTTCTTTTTCACTACCTTGACGGCGGCGCTTACTCGGAACATACGCTTCGGCGCAACGTGGAAGACATTGCCGATGTGGCCCTGCGCCAGAGAGTGCTCAACGATATGTCCCAGCTCAGCCTGGAGACGCCGCTCTTTGACGAGACGCTCTCAATGCCGGTTGCGCTGTCCCCGGTCGGACTGGCCGGCATGTACGCTCGGCGAGGTGAAGTGCAGGCCGCCCGCGCGGCCGCAAGGAAGGGCGTTCCTTTCACACTCTCCACCGTATCCGTTTGTCCGATTGAAGAAGTGGCCCCGGCGATTGATCGACCCATGTGGTTTCAGCTGTATGTGCTCAAGGATCGCGGCTTTATGCGTAATGCGCTTGAGCGGGCCAAAGCGGCCGGGGTGACAACGCTGGTGTTTACGGTGGATATGCCGGTACCGGGGGCCCGCTATCGCGATGCCCACTCGGGGATGAGCGGCCCGAATGCGGCGGCGCGGCGAATGCTTCAGGCCATGGCGCACCCTGGCTGGGCCTGGGACGTGGGGATTAAGGGAAAGCCGCATGATCTGGGCAACATATCGGCCTATCGCGGCCACCCGACAGGGCTTGAGGATTACATTGGCTGGCTGGGGAAAAACTTTGATCCGTCGATTTGCTGGAAAGACCTTGAGTGGATTCGCGAGTTCTGGGACGGCCCGATGGTGATCAAGGGCATTCTCGACCCTGCCGATGCCCGAGATGCCGTCGCCTTCGGCGCGGACGGCATTGTGGTTTCCAACCATGGCGGGCGCCAGCTCGACGGCACGCCTTCCACCGCGCGCGCTCTGCCGGCAATTGCCGAGGCGGTGCAGGGGGAAATTAAAGTGATTGCCGACTCCGGCGTGCGTTCAGGCCTTGACGTGGTGCGTATGCTTGCGCTCGGCGCCGACTGCGTCATGCTGGGGCGCTCTTATATCTATGCGCTTGCGTCCGGCGGTGAGGCCGGCGTATACAATCTGCTCGACCTCATCGAAAAGGAGATGCGGGTCGCCATGGTGCTGACGGGGGCAAGCTCGGTCAGCCAGATTGATACGGATCTGCTGGTCGGCGCCTCTACGCTGGGTTGATAAGCAAGGCGGCGACCGGCATATCGCCGCCGAAGACCATGGCGCTGGCAGCAGATGCCATCTTCTGGCGTGCGGCCGCTCGGCCGCGCGCTCCACGTCCTACCTGAAAGCGAGTGTGTTATGTCCCAACGTGACTATCCGCGTGACCTGATCGGCTACGGCAACAATCCGCCCCAGGCCAACTGGCCGGGCAACGCCAAGATTGCCGTGCAGTTTGTGCTCAACTACGAAGAGGGCGCGGAAAACAGCGTGCTCCACGGCGATGAAGGCTCCGAGCAGTTTCTCTCCGAAATGATCGGCGCGCCGTCGTTTCCCGATCGCCACCTGAGCATGGAGTCCATCTACGAATACGGTTCGCGCGCAGGCGTTTGGCGCATTCTCAACGAGTTCAAGAAGCGCGACCTGCCGCTGACCGTATTCGGCGTGGCCATGGCGCTGGAGCGCCACCCCGAAGTGGCCCGGGCGTTCAAGGATCTGGGCCACGAGGTGGCATGCCACGGCTATCGCTGGATTCATTACCAGCAAGTGCCGGAAAGCGTCGAGCGCGAGCACATGAAAAAAGCCATGGAAATCTTCCAGCGGCTTTACGGCGAGAAGCCCGAGGGGTGGTATACCGGCCGCGATAGCCCCAACACGCGCCGCCTTGTGCTGGATGAGGGCAGCTTTTTGTACGACAGCGACTACTACGGCGATGACCTGCCGTTCTGGACGCGCAAGGCCGACAGCCAGGGCCGGGAGCACGATCATCTGATTGTGCCCTACACGCTTGACACCAACGACATGCGCTTTGCCTCCCCCGGCGGCTTCAACACCGCAGAGCATTTCTTTACCTACCTGCGCGATGCGTTTGACGTTCTCTACGCCGAAGGCGAACACGCGCCGAAAATGCTCTCGGTGGGCATGCACTGCCGGATGCTGGGTCGCCCCGGGCGTTTCCGCGCGCTGCAGCGCTTTTTGGACTACATCGAGTCCCACGACCGGGTCTGGGTCGCACGCCGCGTGGATATCGCGCGCCACTGGGCCAGAGAGCACCCCGCTCCCGGGCGCTGATCGCCGCCACAACCGTTAATCAGGAGCCGACATGAGCCATACCTATTACGCCCCCCGCGGCGGCCATCCCCCGCAGTCACAGATGACGGCTGACCGCGCCGTCTTCAAACAAGCCTACGCGCTGATTCCCAAGGGCGTGATGCAGGACATCGTCACCAGCCACCTGCCGTTCTGGAGCGACACGCGTCTGTGGGTGTTGGCGCGCCCGCTGAGCGGCTTCGCCGAGACGTTTTCCCAGTACATCATGGAAGTTCAGCCCGGCGGCGGCAGTGACAAACCCGAGCCCGAGCCCAACGCCGAAGGGGTTTTGTTCGTGGTGGAAGGCGAAATGACGCTGACCCTGCAAGGCGAGAAGCACACCATGACGCCGGGCGGCTATGCCTTCATTCCGCCGGGGAGTGACTGGCAGCTGCGCAACGAAGCCGACGCGCCGGTACGCTTCCACTGGATTCGCAAGGCCTACGAATTCGTCGACGGTATCGACGTGCCGGAAGCGTTTGTGACCAACGAAAACGACATCCAGCCGACGGCCATGCCGGACACCGACGGCCGCTGGGCCACCACGCGCTTCGTCGACCCGACCGATATTCGTCACGACATGCACGTCACCATTGTGACGTTCCAACCGGGCGGGGTGATTCCGTTCGACGAAACCCACATCATGGAGCACGGCCTGTACGTGCTGGAAGGCAAGGCGCTTTATCATCTCAACCAGGACTGGGTGGAAGTGGAAGCCGGTGATTTCATGTGGCTGCGCGCCTTCTGCCCCCAGGCCTGCTACGCCGGCGGCTCCGGGCCGTTTCGCTACCTGCTGTACAAAGACGTCAACCGCCACCCCAAGCTCAAGATCAATGCCCTGTAAGGCGCAACGACAAGGAGAGACCATGCTGGAACTTGTTGCACAGCCGCTGACGGCCGAAGCCTTTGCGCCGTTCGGTGACGTGATCGACACCCGCACCTCGAACTCGTTTGCCATCAACGCAGGGCTGACCCAGCGCCACCACGATCTGGCGAAGGTCGAGACGCTGGGCGACAACGCCCACCCGCTGATCAGCATCTTCGTCAGCCAGCCGATCACCACGCCGCTGGAGCTTACGTTCCTCGAGCGCCACCCCCAGGGCAGCCAGGCGTTCATGCCGCTGCACGAAGAGCGCTTTATCGTGGTGGTCGCTCCGGCCGGCGAGACCGTTGATCCGGCCGAGGTGCGCGCGTTCGTCACCGACGGCCGTCAGGGCGTGAACTACCGCGCCGGCGTCTGGCACGCGATTCAATCCGTGCTGGAGCGTGAGGGCGAATTTCTGGTGGTAGACCGTGGCGGCGACGGCAACAACTGCGATGAGTATCCGTTGGATCTGCGCATTACGCACAAAGACGACGGAAAACCCCGGGAGAAACAGCCATGACGCTCACCCGCCGGCGCTTGCTGGGCGCCTCGCTTGCGCTGCCCGCCGCCTTTTTTCTGCCGTCTTCTTGGCTGCGGGCCGAAACGCCGGCAGTAACGGATCGCCATACGGCGGTGATTCATACGAAAAACGGACCGCAGCGGCTGGAAGTTGAGATCGCGGACACGCCGGCTCGACGCGAGCGGGGGCTGATGGGCCGCCGGCAGCTTGGCGAGGGGCACGGCATGCTGTTTGTGTACGGGCAAACTCAGCCGGGGAGCAGCGGCTTTTGGATGTATCGCACTTTGATTGCGCTGGATATTGCCTTTATCGACGGCGACGGGCGCATTGTCAGCCTGCAGACCATGCCGCCCTGTGCCTCGGCGAATGCGCCACAGTGTCCGGTGTATGCGCCGGGCGCGCCGTATCAGGCAGCGCTTGAGGTGAACGCCGGCTATTTTGCTCGCCACGGTATGACAATAGGCGACTGCGTTTCGGCAGCGGCGCTTTCCGGGCAGTGCCGGGCGGGATAAGCTCGGCGCTGGCCGCGCATTGCTACAGCACTTGTAACTATTTAGCTCATGCCGCCTGATCCAGCTCGTCCTCTCGCATGAAGGCAGGCACCTCACCGGCAAACAGTTGCTCCAGCGCCGTGTGCGCCGCCAGGCCCTGTTTAACGGCCGTCGAGAGGAAACTGCGCATCCGACAGAAGATCTCCGCCCCCTCCCACGAGCGGAAACAGCCCGAGATCTTCTGCTGGACCTTTGTCATCCGCAGGTCGCGCTCTCCCTGGTTGTTGGTGAAGGGAACGGCAGGATCCTCGAGGAAGCGCAGCACGTCATCCTCATACGCCCGGAGGCGTTCGAGCAGGTTGCGCGCTTTGGTGCGCCTGGTGCGCCCACGGGTTCCGGGGGGTGGCCTGGCCGGTGGCGGACATTCGGCCTCACCCTCCGCCAGGCAGTCCCGGTAGCGAACTCGCCAGCGCTGCGCCTCGTCTGACGGGAGGCTGCCTCCCGCCTCATCAACGGCGCGATTCATGGCCAACAGCCGATCATGCAGCGACGTCGCCCAGGTTTGCTGGTCGTGGTCCCGGACGCCGGTCAGTTCGCGAAGGTGATGGGCATTGCACAGCGCGTGCCGGCAATCGTGGTAGCGGTAATAGGGCTTCCAATGATCATGCACCAGTACTCCCTGGACGTAAGGCAGGATGCCGATGGCGTCCATGGCCTCCTGGCCGCGCTTTGCATGAGGCGCCAGGTAGGTCAAGGCCTCATTCGAGGCGCAATGCAGCCAGTAGCGCTTGCCACCGACCTGCATCCCGGTTTCATCGGCATGCACGGTAGCCGCTTCACGTAGCGCCGGGATCACCCACTCGGCAAAGGGCTCGGCTCGTCGGCAGGCCTCCTGGTTGAAGGCAAACAGGGTGCCGGTGCTCAGTGACAGGCCATACTGCGACGTCAGCAGCTCCCGAATGCGCGCATAAGGCAGCAGCTGGTATTGGGAGAGATAGACGGCATGCGCCTTGAGACGCGGGCCATACTGGATCGGGCGGGTCACGCCGTCGGGAAACGGCGCTACATGGCGTTGGCCCCGATCATCTTCCAGCACCTCGGCCTGGTACTCGGTCACCACCGACTGGATCACGATGTCCTGGACCTGACGCTTCTCAACGCCGACCGAGTGATACGCTCTCCCCTTGTTGGGCAGAGTGCGGCGATCGACGCGCAACGACACGACCTCATCGGGGTCGGTGACCGGCTCCAGCGTCCTGCCTTCGTGACCCGGTTGCCCGCCGGGGCGACGCTCGCCCTTTGCCCGGGAGCGGCGTTGGCGGTTGAGGTCCTGTGACGGCGGCTTGCTGCTATTGCGGCTGCTGGTCGCCAGCCGGTCCGACATCAACTTGACCAGCAGCATCAGGACGTCGATCGCGGCGCGCAGCGAAGGAGAGACCGTGCGGTCTTCCTTGAGCTGCTGACGGACCTGCTCGAGGGCCTCGTCGACGTTGATATCGCTGATGGTCATGTTGCCTGCTGGGTGGGGGAGTCGAATGACGGTACTATGCCTGAAGGAACAGCGGGTTGGCGAGTCTCATCCGACGCCACCTGAATAGTTACCAGCACTTTTCAGCGGCGTGAACGCTTGGCACAAGGGCGCTGAAACGCTTGCAATAAGGCGGCCGGCGCCCTATTTTGCAGTTTGACAGCGCCTGTTTTATGGTTGGCTGCGGCGCGAATAATGCACAGGCCGGTCCGGCAGCAGCCGGCGCTACGGCAATTCATTAATAACATCAACATCAAGGGGAACACCCATGAAACGCCATGTTTTTTCTACTGCCGCCTTTTCCGGCGCGCTGCTGGCCGCGGCGACGTTTGCCGCACCGGCCGTGGCGCAGGAAGAGCGCTACGTCACCATCGGCACCGGCGGCCAGACCGGGGTGTACTACGTGGTGGGCCAGTCCGTTTGCCGTCTGGTCAACAAGGGTAACGAAGAGCACAACATCCGCTGTAACGCACCGTCCACCGGCGGCTCGGTGGCCAACGCCAACGGCATCAAGTCCGGCGAGCTGGATATGGGCGTGCTGCAGTCTGACATTCAGTATCAGGCCTACGAAGGCACCGGCGGCTTTGAAGGCGACGCCTATGAAGACCTGCGGGCCGTGTTTCGTATCCACGGCGAGCCGCTGACGCTGCTGGCGCGGGCCGATTCGGGTATTGAAACCCTCGACGATCTGGTAGATAAGCGCATCAATATCGGCAACCCCGGCTCCGGGCAGCGTAACACCATGGAAGTGGTCATGGACGCCAAGGGCTGGGACAAGGACACCTTTGCGCTTGCCTCCCAGCTGGATGCCGCAGAAATGGCCTCGGCCCTGGCGGATAACAACATTGACGCCATGACCTACGTGGTCGGCCACCCCAACGGCGCCATTCAGGAAGCGACAACGACGGTGGATGCCCACCTGATCCCGCTCAACGATGAAGACATTCAGGGCATTGTCGAAGAGTATCCCTACTACTCCATGTCGACCATTCCCGGCGGGCTGTACAAAAATAACCCTGACGACGTGGAAACCTTCGGGGTGGCGGCAACGTTTGTCACCACCGCCGAGACCGATGACGAAGTGGTTTACCAGACCGTCAAGGCCGTGTTCGACAACTTTGATCGCTTCAAGCGCCTCCACCCGGCGTTTGAAAACCTCGACCCGGAAGAGATGGTTACAACCGGCCTGTCCGCGCCGCTGCACGAAGGTGCGGCGCGCTACTACCGCGAGCAGGGCTGGATCGACGGCGAGTAAACCGGCGGAGCTGAAGTTCGTCCATGTGTTCATGCGCGCGGCCCAAAGGGCCGCGCGCTGCGTTTGGGGCGTTGTTGTCGCGGTGTAAAACGTGCCTGTCAGCCTTTGGCAGGCTATCGTGTTAAAACAATGATTGCACCGGCGGCCAGAGACGACGAAAATCGCCTTCCGCGCGCAAGGGGCGGCGTTGTTCTGCTCCCGTCATTGCGCTTTGTTATCCATTTTTGTGCAGGGCTTGCTTATGACAGAGCACAGCAAAGAAGCGTCGCAGACCGCGCACTCCGCAACCGCACCGGAGCCGCAAGTGGATCTCGACGATATGGTCGCCTCGACCGATTCCGGTGCGCGTAAACCCGTTGGCGCTCCGGGCAAACTGCTGGTGGGTATTGCCGCTGTCTGGTCGCTTTTCCAGCTGTGGATTGCCTCGCCTTTGCCGTTTGTGTTCGGCGTCGGGGTCTTCAACGCCACCGAGGCGCGTTCGGTACACCTGGCGTTTGCCCTGTTTCTGGCCTATATGGCCTATCCCGCGCTCAAGCGCTCGCCGCGTGACCATATCCCGCTACAGGACTGGGTGCTGGCCGGGCTGGCAGCGTTTTGCGGTGCCTATATGTTTCTGTTCTACGAGGGGCTGGCCCAGCGCCCCGGCGCGCCGATACTGCAAGATGTGATCGTCGGCGTCGCGGGCATTGTGCTGCTTCTGGAGGCCACGCGCCGCGCTCTGGGGCCGCCGCTGACCATCGTGGCGCTGGTATTTTTGACCTACTCGCTGGCCGGTCCGTGGATGCCCGGCATGCTGGCGCACAAGGGCGTTAGCCTGTATGGGCTGATCAACCACCAGTGGCTGACCACCCAGGGGGTGTTTGGCATCGCGCTGGGGGTGTCGACCAGCTTTGTGTTCCTGTTTGTGCTGTTCGGTGCGCTGCTGGACAAGGCGGGCGCCGGCAACTATTTCATCAAGGTGGCGTTTTCGCTGCTGGGCCACTACAAGGGCGGCCCGGCCAAGGCAGCCGTTGTCGCCTCGGGCATGACCGGGCTGATTTCCGGCTCGTCGATTGCCAACACCGTGACCACCGGCACCTTTACCATTCCCATGATGAAGCGCGTGGGCTTTCCGGCGGAAAAAGCCGGTGCCGTGGAGGTGGCGTCTTCGGTCAACGGCCAGATCATGCCGCCGGTAATGGGGGCGGCTGCGTTTTTGATGGTGGAGTACGTTGGCATTTCCTACGTGGAGGTGATCAAGCACGCCTTTCTACCGGCGCTGATTTCCTACATTGCGCTGATTTATATCGTGCACCTGGAAGCGCTCAAGGCCAACATGCAAGGACTGCAAAGCAGCAATCCGGCCAAGCCGCTTGTGCGTAAAGTGGCCGGGTTTCTGGCCGGCCTGCTGCTGATGATGATCACCGGGCTGGGCGTGTACTACGGTTTGGGCTGGCTCAAGCCGGTGCTGGGGGCGGCGGCGCCCTGGGTCATTTCCCTCGGGCTGGTAGCGGTTTATCTGGCACTGCTGAAGCTGGCGGTGGGCTATCCGGAGCTTGAGCTGGACGACCCGGATCAGCCCATCTACACCCTGCCGCAAACCCGGCCGACGGTGATGGTCGGGCTGCCGTATATTCTGCCGGTGATCATCTTGATCTGGTGTTTGATGGTCGAGCGGCTATCTCCGGGGCTGTCTGCCTTCTGGGCCACGATGTTCATGGTGTTTATCATGCTCACCCAGCGCCCGATTACCGCCGCGCTGCGCGGGCGCAGCAACGTGGGCCCGGACATCAGGGAAGGTGCGCTGGACCTGTGGAACGGCCTGGTCGCCGGTGCACGCAACATGATCGGCATCGGTATTGCCACCGCGACGGCGGGTATTATCGTCGGGGCCGTATCACAAACCGGCGTGGGCCTGGTGCTGGCCGACGTGGTGGAAACCATCGCCATGGGCAATCTGCTGCTCATTTTGTTTTTCACCGCGGTGCTCAGCCTGATTCTCGGCATGGGGCTGCCCACTACGGCCAACTATATCGTGGTCTCGGCGCTGCTGGCGCCGGTGATTATCCAGCTTGGCCAGCAAAACGGCCTGCTGGTGCCGCTGATTGCGGTGCATCTGTTCGTTTTCTACTTCGGCATCATGGCGGATGTGACGCCGCCGGTAGGGCTTGCCTCCTTTGCGGCGGCGGCGGTGTCGGGGGGTGACCCCATTCGTACCGGCTTTCAGGCGTTTTACTATAGCCTGCGCACCGCCGCGCTGCCGTTTCTCTTTATCTTCAACACTGACCTGCTGCTGATCGACGTAAGTCCCTTGCAGGGGGTGTTGATCTTTGTGGTGGCCACCGGCGCTATGCTGATTTTTGCCGCTGCCACCCAAGGCTATATGCTGACCCGCAACCGCTGGTACGAGTCTGCCTTGCTGCTGCTGGTGGCGTTTACCCTGTTCCGGCCGGGCTTTTGGATGGATCAGCTGCACGATCCGTACCGCGACATTGCGCCAACGCAGTTTGTTCAGGCGCTGGGCGACGTTAATGCCGACAGCACGCTGCGCCTGCAGGTCAGCGGGCTTGACGCCTACGGCGAGCCCATGACGACCTATATGACGCTGCCGGTGCCGGACGGTGAAAGCGGCGCTGAGCGGCTGGATGCGCTGGGGCTTGAGCTGATCACCGACGACGGCAAGGCGATAGTGGATATGGTGACCTATGGCAGCCAGGCGGCGGAACTGGGCTTTGATTTTGACCAGCAGATCATCCGGGTGCAGGCGCCGGTGGACCGCTGGACCAAAGAGTGGATGTGGCTGCCGGCGCTTGGCGTGTTTGGTCTGGTGGTCATGCTACAGCGCCGTCGTCGGCGGCGCGCACAGGCAAGCCCGGCCGCGGCCAGCCTGTGAGAATGGTTTAAAAGGAGAAGCGCATGTATCGCAAAATACTCTTGCCGGTAGACCTGGACGAAGAGGCCTCGTGGCATAAAGCGCTGCCTACGGCGGTCGCCCTGTGCCGGACGTTTAACGCCTCGCTGCACGTGCTGACCGTACGGCCCGGCGCCAAAATGCCCATGGTGAGCGCCTATTTGCCCAAAAACTTCTCGCGCGATGCCGAAGCTGCCGTCGTCGATGCCCAGCGCACCTTTATCGATGAGCAGGTGCCGGATGATATTCAGGCTCAGAGCATCGTGGTGGGCGGCTCGCCCTGGGAGGCGATCATCAAGGTGGCCGAACAGCTGGAGGTGGAGCTTATCGTCATGGCATCGCACACTAAGCGCCGGTTTGTCGACTACGTGCTCGGGCCCAACTCCGAGCACGTGGTGCACCATACCCGCATATCGGTCATGATAGTACGCTAAGCGAGGGCGCTGTCGGGGCAGAGCGGCGCCTGGCGCCGCTCTACGACGTTTGGATGATGTGACAGACGCGCAAAATTGGCCAACACTGGGCGGGATCCTTCCACCTACGTGCAGGAGTCACATCATGATCTATGCCAACCCCGGCAGCCCCGATGCGCTGATCACCTTCGAGGCGCGCTACGGCAACTACATCGGCGGCGAGTTTGTGCCGCCGGTCAACGGGCAATACTTTGACAACGTAAGCCCGGTCAACGGCGCCGTTTTCTGCGCCATTCCCCGCTCCTCCGCCGAAGACGTGGACAAAGCGCTGGACGCCGCCCACGCCGCGGCGCCGGCGTGGGGCAGCACGTCGCCGGCCGAGCGCAGCAACCTATTGCTGCGCATCGCTGACCGCATTGAGCAAAACCTGGAAAAGCTGGCCGTAGCGGAAACCTGGGACAACGGCAAGGCGATACGCGAGTGTCTCAACGCCGATTTGCCCCTGGCAGCGGATCACTTTCGCTACTTTGCCGGCTGCATTCGCGCCCAGGAAGGGACCGCGGCGGATATTGACGCCAACACCGTGGCCTATCATTTCCACGAGCCGCTGGGTGTTGTGGGCCAGATTATCCCCTGGAACTTCCCGCTGCTGATGGCCACCTGGAAGCTGGCGCCGGCGCTTGCCGCCGGCAACTGCGTGGTGCTCAAGCCCGCCGAGCAGACGCCGGCTTCGATTCTTGAGCTGATCAAGCTGATCGGCGATCTGCTGCCGCCGGGGGTGATCAATATCGTCAACGGCTTCGGTGCAGAAGCCGGCCAGGCGCTTGCCGCCAGCCCGCGCATTGCCAAGATTGCCTTTACCGGCTCCACCCCGGTGGGCTCGCATATTCTCAAGTGTGCCGCGGAAAACATCATTCCTTCCACCGTGGAGCTCGGTGGCAAGTCGCCCAACGTGTACTTTGCCGACATCATGAACGCCGAGCCCGAGTTTATCGACAAGGCCGTGGAAGGGCTGGTGCTGGCATTTTTGAATCAGGGCGAGATCTGCACCTGCCCGTCCCGGGCGCTGGTGCAGGAAAGCATGTACGACGCCTTCATGGCCAAAGTGATCGAGCGTACGCTGACCATCAAGCGCGGCAACCCGCTGGATACCGACGTGCAGGTGGGCGCTCAGGCCTCCCGCGAGCAGTTCGACAAGATCATGTCGTATATGGAAGTAGCCCGGGAAGAGGGCGCTGAGTTTCTTGCCGGTGGCGACCGGGAAACCATGCAAGGCAGCCTCGACCAGGGGTATTACATCCAGCCGACGCTGCTTAAGGGCAACAACAGGATGCGCGTTTTCCAGGAAGAGATCTTCGGCCCGGTGGTCGCTGTTACCACCTTCAAGGATGAAGCCGAGGCGCTGGCCATTGCCAACGATACCGAGTTTGGCCTTGGCGCCGGGGTATGGAGCCGGGATATCAACGTGGCTTTTCGCATGGGGCGCGGCATTCAGGCCGGGCGCGTGTGGACCAACTGCTATCACCAGTATCCGGCCCACGCAGCGTTCGGCGGCTACAAGAAGTCCGGCATAGGCCGGGAAACTCACAAGATGGCGCTTGGGCACTACCAGCAGACCAAGAATCTGCTGGTCAGCTACGACATCAACCCCATGGGCTTTTTCTAGTCCGCTCCCTGCCAGCGCCGCGCGATCTGCGCGGCGCGCTCGGTACTGTCGGCCATGGCCAGCTCGCCTGCGCGGCGACGAATGCCTGCGCGCTTGAGCTTGAGCTGCAAACGCGCGGGCAGGCCGATAAAGATCAGGCCGATGTGCTGTTCGGCCAGCTCCCGGCGCAGCCCGTCCAGCGCCACCATGGCGGTGGCGTCAACGCTTGGCACGGTGCGCATATCAAGCAGCACCGTATGCACGTTTTGATCCACCGTGCGCAGGGTAGCGATGGCCTTTTCTGCAGCACCGAAAAACATCGGCCCGCTGATGCGGTAAAGCGCCGTACCCGCAGGAAGTTCCGGGCTGCCCGCGGGCCGTCCGGGCAGGTGCTCGGCTTCGGTCAGCTGGGCCATGCGGCGGATAAACAGCGCAGCGGCAAGGCTGATGCCCACGGCAACGGCGACCACCATGTCGAAGGCCACGGTGAGACCAAAGCAGATGACCAGCACCCCAACATCGCTTGCCGGCGCGCTTTTCAGCGTGTGTACGAAATTTTTCGCCTCGCTCATGTTCCACGCAATGATCAGCAATAGCGCGGCCAGCGCGGCCATGGGCACCCGTCCTAAAACGCCGGCCAGCGCTACCACGGCAAGCAGCACCACCAGCGAATGCACGACGGCCGACAGAGGGGAAAACGCCCCGCTTTTGATATTGGTGGCGGTGCGCGCCAGCGCCGCGGTGGCCGTAATGCCGCCGAAAAACGGCACGACGATGTTGCCAAGGCCCTGGCCTAAAAGCTCGGCGTTGGGGTCATGGCGCGTACGCGTCAGGCCGTCGGCGACCACCGCGCACAAAAGCGATTCGATGGCTGCGAGCAGGGCAATGGCCAGTGCCGGGCCGAGCAGCGCCTTGATCAGTGCAAAGTCCAGCGTGAGCGGCTTGCCGTCGGCGCCGGGAAAATGCCAGGGCAGCTGAAAGGAAGGCGCCAGCGGGGGAATGCCGCTGCCGCTCTGGCCGTCAATGGTCCAGTCAAAGCGCGAGGCGATGGTGTCGACTTCAACGCCCAGCGCGGCAAGCAGCAGCGCCGCCAGGGTGCCCACGGCAAGGCCGGCAAGCGGTGCCGGCACCGGGGTTTTCAGGCGCGGCCAGACAATCAGCGTGGCGAGGGTAATAACGCCGATCCCCAGCTCCTCGGGGGCAAGGCCGGGCAGCGATCGAGCGATCAGCCAGGCGTTGGCCGGGGTGCTGTCGCCAAGCTCAAGGCCTGCCAGGCCGAAAAAGTCCGGCAGCTGCAGCAGGGCAATGACCATGCCGATCCCGGCGGTAAAGCCCAGCACTACAGGATAAGGAACGTATTGAATCAGGCTGCCCATTCGGGCAAGCCCCAGCGCCATCAGGATAATGCCTGCCATCAGCGTGGCGATCAGCAGCCCGCCCAGGCCGTAGCTGGCGACAATGGGAAAGAGAATGACCACAAACGCCGCGGTGGGCCCGGAAATATTAAAGCGTGAGCCGCCGGAAAGTGCGATCAGCGCACCGGCCACGATCGCCGTATAAAGCCCGTGCTGGGGTGCGACCCCGGTGGCAATGGCCAGCGCCATGGAGAGCGGTACGGCGACCACACCGATGGTCAAGCCGGCCAGCACATCGTTTTTCAGCCGGCCCGGGCTATACCCCGCCTGCCAGGCTTGCACCAGGGCTCGGCCGGGAAGGGGGAAACGAAAAGAGGAAGACCGCGGGCGCGACATGACGACTCCGGACACAAACAGGCAGATAAAAAAAGGCGCGCGGCTTTGCGCCGCACGCCATTATACCAGCTGCTGCCCGGTTCCGGGGAACGTTCGCCGTTACGGCTGCGGTACGGGCTTGCCCTGCCCTTGGCCCCGCTGCTTCATGGCGTCGCGCTGAACGTCGCGCATGGCCTGCTGAAGGGCCTGCTGCTGCTCATCGGTGAGGATATCCTGCATGCGCTGGCGGTAGTCCTGGCGCAGCTTTTGCATGGCTTGGTAGTGCTCTTTTTGCGCGGCGTTCAGCGTTTTCTGGGTCGCTTTATCAATGCCGGCCTGGTCATACACCGCCTGGCGGCGCTGCTCCATGCGCTCTTTGAGCGCGGCGGGCATCTCGCCGGCCTGCATGCTGTTGCCCTGGCCGCCGGGAGCGGCGTGAACGGCAAACGCCAGCGGTATCAGGGCCGCGGCGAGCAGGGCAGGGGCAAAACGTTGACGTAGCGTAGCGGGCGATGTCATGGCGTCACTCCTCGACGAAAAAAGATGGCATATCCATGCCCTGAGCGTCGCGTACGGCGGTGCAAAATCCTTGCAGTCAATATGAAAAAAGCATGATAGTTCGCTTATTCGTCCGGCTGGTATTTGTAGCCCACGCCGTATACCGAGCGAATGATGTCGCGTTCGGGCAGCACTTCGCTGATTTTTTTGCGCAGTTTCTTGACGTGGCTGTCAACGGTGCGCTCGGACACAATGCGGTTGTCGCGGTACATATGATCCATCAGCTGTTCGCGGCTGAAAATGCGCCCGGGGGCACGCATCATCACCCGCAACAGCTGGAACTCCACTGCGGTAAGGCCCAGGTCCTGCCCGTCGGCCACGGCCTGCCAGCCTTCCTCGTCGAGCCGCACCGGGCCGGCGGGATCGTCGACGGCAAGCGGGGTATCCTGTGGGGCTTGGCTGCGGCGCAGCACGGCCTTGACCCGGGCGACTACTTCGCGCGGGCTGAAGGGCTTGCAGATGTAGTCGTCAGCACCCAGCTCCAGCCCCAGCAGGCGATCCACTTCCTCAACCTTGGCGGTGACCATGATGATGGCCGTCTGCGGGTAGCGCTGGCGGATACGGCGGCACAGCGACAGGCCGTCTTCGCCCGGCAGCATCAGATCGAGTAGGATCAGCGCCGGAGTGTGGGTCTCCAGCCACGGCATGACCGCGTTGCCGTTGTCCAGCGTGGCTGTCTCAAAGCCGTGGGTTTGCAGGTAGTCGGCCATCAAACGGGCAATCTTGGGTTCGTCTTCAACGATCAGTAGCGAAGCAGCAGCGGGCATAGGTCACTCACGAGAAATCGGTTGGCGGCGGCGTGGTTGGGGTAGCGTCAGGTTGGCGGTAACAGCGGAAAGCGCAGCGTCCAGCGCAGCCCGCCCAGCGGCGAGGCACAGGCGTCCAGGCGGCCGTCGTGCGCGTGCACCAGAGCGCTGACAATGGAAAGGCCCAGACCGCTGCCGCCGCTTGAGCGGCTGCGAGAGCCTTCCACGCGATACAAGCGCTCGGTCAGGCGGGCCAGTTCGCCCTCGGGCACGCCGGGCGCACTATCTTCCCATACCAGCACCGCTTCGTTGTTGTCTCGGGTCAGCGTAACGGCAAGCGTGCCCGGCTCGCGGGTATAGGCGCGGCTGTTGTCGAGCAGATTGTGCCACAGCTGGCGCAGCCGCTGGGCGTCGCCGCGAATATAAAGGGCGTCGGTCAGCGTATGAGTCAGCGTTATCCCGGTATCTTCCAGCAGGCGACGGGCGGTATCGAGATGGCTTTGCAGGCTATCGCTCAGGTTCAGCGGGGCCAGCCGGATATCCAGCGCCCCGGCGTCGCTTTGGGACAGCAAGCGCAGATCGGTGACCAGGCGTTCGAGCTGTTCCACTTCCTGGGCAAGCGAGCCCAGGCTGTCGGCGTTGAGCGGGCGAATGCCGTCCTGCATGGCCTCGATTTCGCCGCGCAGCACGGCCAGCGGCGTGCGCAGCTCGTGGGCGGTATCCGATACCCAGCGGGCGCGGGCGTTGCGGTTGGCCTCAAGCGTGGAGGCCAGGACGTTGAAATCGCTCGCCAGACGGGACAGCTCATCGCGGCCCTGTACGGGCAGGCGCACGTGATAGTCCCCTCGGGTTAGCTGCAGGGCGCCGGCGGTCAGCGTGCGTGCGCGCCGCCCGAGCCACCACGAAAGCCCGCCGGCCAGCAGCAGCGAGGCAATGCCCAGCGAGATGACGATCAATGACAGGTTGCTGCGCTGGCGATCGAGAAAGCGATTTTCCATACGCTTGAGGATCTGCTGCGGGGGGCGAAAGCCCAGTGAGCCGATGGTCGCCCCGTCAACGCTTAGCGCCATCCAGTGCCAGCGGGCCGGCGTATCGTCGGCGTGGCGCGGGGCGACGATAAAGCGGCCGTCCGGCGTGCGCAGGGCGAAGTCCTGGGCTTCACCCAGCGGCGAGGGGCGCTGGGCGTTGCCGCGCCCCAGCTCGTGATACACGATGGTGGGCCAGCGCAGCGGGTCGTTTTCCAGCCAGTCCCAGCTTTTGTACTGCTGCCAGCGCTCGGTCAGGCCTTCGGCCAGGCGCATGGCGCGGCGCTCCTGGGCCTGGTTGAGGTAGTCCAGAAAGCCGCGATCAATGCTGTAGGAGACGGCCAGAAACACCGCCCCGGAAATCGCCACGTTGACGCTGAGAATAATCGCAAAGAGCTTAAGCCCCAGCTGTGACAGGCGCCGGTAGCGAGCGTGGCACAAGGTGTTTCCCAACGGCGCCCCCAGGGTGGTGAAAAACATGGCGAAAAACGTGGCGCAAAGCGCAGGGTGGCCGGCAAGACGGTGGTGATCGGCTGCAACGGCGCGCTCGAAGGCCTCTCAATGCCTGGCCGCCTGCCATGCTAGCATGGCGCGTTGAACGCTGTGCGACGGCCGGCTTTCAGGCCGCCAACCGCACAGAGCGTAGCAAACACAGAGACGTTGATGGTGAATAAAAAAAGCATTGTGGCGGCCGGCGTCGCGCTCGTAGCGGGGGGCCTGGTTGCCCACGCCGTGGTGGGCAGCGTCGCAGAAAAAAAGCTTCGCCGGCACCTTGGCGCGCTTGAAGCCGAACCGGCCATTGCCGTAAGCCAAATAGAAACCCACAGAGGATGGGGCAAGGCGCTGCTGACGGCGCGCCTGGACGCGACCGGCGTGCCCGGCCTTGGCGGCGAGCTGGCCGTAGACGTTGGCTATCTGTCGCGCACCGCAAAGGGCCGCGTGACGTTTGACGGCGCGGCGCTCAGCGGCAAGGTCGATTTTACCGCCGGGCTTGGCAGCGGCCGTCAGGGCTACGCGTTCAACGCCGACGAGCTGGGCGCTGCCGAGGGCGCGCTGACGCTTGGCCAGGTGGAAGGCGACGGCTACATCGACCGGGAACGCGAACACTTTGCCCTCAACGTGCGCACCGCCACCCTTGCGTTTGCCGACGCCGACGCCGACGCCGACGCCGACGGCAAGCTTCGCGTAAGCGACGTGGTCACCGAGCTTGAGCACGACATTGATCGCGAAGCCGGCAGCGGCCGCTCCCACGGCCGCTTTGCCGTGGACGATGTCCGGTGGGTGCTGGATGATCACGGCACGCCCCTGGAGATCGCAGGTCTCGGCGGTGCCGACCTTCGCTACACCGCCGCGCTCGACGGCGATGCCTATGCGTTGCGGCTGCACCTTGGGGCCAGTGATGTGGTTTTCATGGACAGTACACCCGGCCGAGTCGAGCTTGATCTGACCGCCAAGAGGCTGGACTACGCCGCGCTAGACGCCGTAGCCGAGCAGGCGTTATCCGCAGCCCGGCAGCCGGCCCTGATCCGGGCGCTGCGCACCGCGCTGACCGAGCAGGCTTACACGCTGCTGTCGCGCTCGCCGGCGCTTGAGCTTGAAACCCTGTCGCTGGACGTCGCGCTGCCCATGCTTGGCCGCGCCGAGGCGCAGCTTTCCGGCCGAATGGCGTTTGACGGCGACGGCCTGCGCCTGGAAGCGGCGCGTGCCGAGCTTACGTCGCGGCTGAACGCCAGGCTTGTCTTCGAAATGCTGCCCGACGCCATGATAGTAGAGCTGGCGCCCCCGGCGCTGCAGGCGTTTTTGCTCAACCGCGAGCCGCCCCACGTCTTCGGCTGGAAAGACGGCCGGGCGCTGTATAAAGGCGAGCCGCTGGAAGAGGCCCTGGCGCGCTGATGCCGGGGCAGAAGAGAAACCGCAGGAAAAGCAGGGAGGTGTGTGGTGCCCGAAGCGTTGTTGATACTGCTGTTGGCGCTGGGAGCCGGCGCGGCGATGCCTGCCGGTGCGGTGTTTGCCCGGTTTGACGAGCTGCACCCGGACTGGCTGAGCACCGAGTGGCGCCACTTTATTGTCGCCTTTGGCGGCGGCGCGCTGATCTCGGCCATTGCGCTGGTGCTGGTCCCTGACGGCACGGCCAGACTCGCGCCGCCGGCCGCCGCGCTCAGCTTTGCCGCCGGCGGCGTGACGTTTTTTGCGCTGGATATTTGGCTCAACCGGATGAAAAGCGCCGCCGGCCAGCTGGTGGCCATGCTCTCGGACTTCGTGCCCGAGGCCATCGCGCTGGGCGCGGCCTTTGCCGCCGGGGAAAGCACCGGCCTGCTGCTGGCGTTTTTGATTGCACTGCAAAACCTGCCCGAGGGCTTCAACGCCTTCGAGGAGCTGGCGCACGCGGGCCGGCTGGCCCAGAGCACCGTGCTCACCGCCTTTTGCGCCATGGCGCTGCTGGGCCCGGCCTCGGCGCTGGCGGGCTATTACTGGCTGGGCCATTATCCGCAGGTGATGGGCGTGCTGCTGCTGTTTGCCAGCGGCGGTATTTTGTATCTGGTGTTTGAAGATATCGCCCCCCAGGCCCGGCTGGAAAACGCCTGGATGCCGGCGCTTGGCGCCGTGGCCGGCTTTTTGATCGGCCTTGTGGGCAGCATGCTGGCCGGCTAGCCGGCGCGCACTTCGCGTGCGCGCCGGGCCTGGCGTTTTAGCGAGAGCGCCAGGCGCTCGACCAGCCCTGCCAGCAGCGTCTGGCGGCGCGCATCCAGCCCGGGGCCGGCACCCGGTTTTGTTTCACGGCGGGCGGCGTCGAGCAGGGCGTCGCCCGCTTTACGTATGCGCAAGGGCGCCTCGCCCCGGGCGCTGGCGGCGTAGTCCTCGGCCAGCGCTGCGATAAAGGCGTTTCGGGCGTGATGAAAGGCAGGGCCGATGTCTTCCAGCCGGCGCAGCCGCAGGCAGGCGTAGCCCGCGTCAAGCCCGGTCAGCCCCAGGCTGAACAGGTGGCGCTGGGCGTCGGGCAGGCTGTCGTCGTGTTTGGACAGCTGCAGCAGGCGGTCGGCCATGCGTCCGATAAACTGCGTTTCCCGGGCGTTGACCGGCGCGCTGGCCAGCCGCCGCAGGTCCCGGGCGATAGCCCAGACCAGCCGTTTGCGCTTGAGCGTCGCCCCGGGGCCGGGCAGCAGGCGAAAGCCAACGACCACCACGCCAAGCCCCACCAGCATCGCCAGCGCGCGGTTGACGAAGGCATCAAAGGAGAAATCCATGCCGTTGCCGGGCATGGTCAGCAAAATATTGCCGATGGTAAACGCCAAACAGTACCCCATCAGTTTGGGGTTGGCCGCGCCCAGCAGTCCGAGAAACAGCGGGGTGAGAAAAATCATCGCCAGCATGGGAAAACCGCTGGCCTGGGCGAGCAGAACATGGCCAAAAACAAACGCGCTGGGAACGGCCGCCAGTATGCCCTTGGCAAAGGCCATACACGCGGCGACGGGGTTGTCGCGGCTGGCAAAAAACGCGGAAAACAGCGTGCCCAGCAGCATGGCCACCTGGCCGTTGGTCCAGCCGGTTGCCAGCCAAAACGCCGCCAGCGTGGCGAAAATGGCCCCGGCGCGAATGGCGTTGACGCCGGCAACCCAGTGGTCGCGATGCCATGCCAGCGCCGCGCCGCGCAGGGCCTTGCCTGATGGGTGAGCGATGGCGTCCCGGGCGTCCAGCATGATCAGCGCGTGACCCAGCGCCTCGCGCAGGCCCAAAAGACAGCGCTGTTCAAGCGGTGTCAGCCGCGTTTCCGGGGTGTTCAGCGCCCGGCGGCGCAGGGCGTAAAGCGTTTGCCGTGCCGGTTCGGTGCCGCTGCCGCGGGCGGCGCGGTCAAAGCCGTCGGACAGCTGCTGTGCGAGCCGGCGGGTGTCGCTTTTTATGCGCTTGTCGTCGTTGCGCTCGCTTTTCGTGTGGAGCAGCTGCTGCAGGGCGTGAAGCGTAGCCATCAGGCGCAGGGTGTGGCGTGTCAGCACGTGGCTGGCGCGGATGCGCCCGGGGCCTTCCGGGCCTTCGTAGCGGGCGGTTTGGCTGTCGCCTTCCAGCCGGGTGAGTGGGGTTAGCGTGCCGGTGAGCGTGGCCTCCAGCCGAGCCGGGTCGTGGCTGTCGCGCAGACGACAGGCGGCGTGTAAAAAGGCCTGGTTGACCACGTCATCGGCCTGGCGGCCCAGATGGTCGCTGACCCGGCTTGGCCACAGCAGCGCGCTGACCAGGGTCGCGCAGGTGGCGCCCAGCGCCAGCTCGGAAATCCGCGCTACGGCGATGGAGAAAATGCGTTCCGGGGCGCCGGCGCCGATGACCACGATGAGCATGGCGGTGACCGCCCCCATGATGCAGCCGTAGGCGGCGTTGTTGCGCAAAAGTGCGCTTGCGTAGGTGCACAGCATGATCCAGACGGTCAGCCCGGCAAGCGCGGGTATCGGCGCCTGGGCGAACAGCGCCATCAGCGTAATGCCGGCCGCCGCGCCGACCAGGGTACCGCTGATTTGGCTTAAGCCCTTCTCCAGCACCATGCCGCTGAGCGGGCGAATCTGTAGAAACGCCGCCGAAATCAGCGCCCAGTAAGGGCGCTCCAGATCCAGCCACAGGGCGATATACAGCGCCAGCAGCATGGCAAGAGTGGTTTTCAGCGCAAACCGGACCGCCGACGCATCGGGCGTGAGGTAGGCCCGGTACCAGGGCGAGGCGGTAACGCGCACGTCAGGCGTCCGGCTCGATGTGTACAGAAGCGGTCATACCGGCGCTGAGCGTGACGCCGTCGGGAACGGTATCCAGCGCAATGCGTACCGGAATGCGCTGGGCCAGGCGCACCCAGCTAAAGGTGGGCTGCACCTTGGGCAGCAGCTGCTCGTTGGGCGCGGTGTTGGGGTCGGCGATGGCCCGGCCGATGCTTGCAACGTGGCCGGTCAGCTCGTGCTCGGCGCTCATCAGCTTGATCCGGGCGGAATCGCCCGGCTGTACGCCTGCCAGCTTGGTCTCTTCAAAGTAGCCGGTGACGTACCAGGAGCCGGCTTCCACCAGCGCCAGCGCCGGCTGGCCGGCACGGGCGTAGTTGCCTTCGCTGAAGGCCAGATTGAGCACGTTGCCGGCCACCGGGGCGGTGACCCGGGTGCGCGCCAAATCAAGCCGGGCGCTGTCCAGAGCGCTTTGTGCCTGTGCCAGCGTCGCGGCCGCTACGCGGCTGTTGATGCGTGACATTTCGCGGTTTTCGGCGCTGATGGCGCCACGCCCCAGCCGGCTGCGCCGCGAGGCTTCGTGGCGCGCCAGCTCCAGCTCGGCCTGGCGCTGCTCCATGACGGCCTTGGCCTTGGCGACCCGGGCCTGATAGCGCTTGGGATCAATGCGAAACAAAGTGTCGCCCCGGGCTACGTGCTGGCTGTCTTCTACCCTGAGCGCGGTGACGCGCCCGGCAACGTCCGGCGCTACGGTGACGATGTTGGCGCGCACGCGTCCGTCCCGGGTCCAGGGCGTATAGAGATAGTACTGCCATAGCCACCACCCGGCGGCCGCGGCGAGCGCGACAACGGTCAGCGTGATCAGCGTGCGCAGCAGCGTGGACATATCACCAGACTCCGGTAGCGGGAAAAGGCGCGGCAAACAGCCAGGCGGTGGCCGCTGTGCAAAGCACAAACAGCGCGGTATCGAACCACGCCTCAAACCACAGCCGCCGGCCGCGCTGCAGCCGGTACAGCAGCGCGCGCAGAGCAAGGGTGGCGGCCAGACCGATGCCCACATACACCAAAAGCGGCGGCAGCAGCAGCCCGCCCAGGGCCTGTTCGTGAAGTCCCATTGCCTTTTGCTCCTCTCGTTGGGCGTTTTGCCTGCGCTAAAGCGACAGCCAGAACAGCATCAGCGGCGGGGACAAAAGCGACAGCAGAAAACCGCTGACCACCGCCACCGGCACGCAGGCCACGCCGCCGTGCTGCTGGATCACCGGCAGGGTAAAGTCCATGGAGGTCGCACCGCCGTAGCCAATCGCCAGCGCCGTATGGCGATGAATCATCAGCGGAATCAGCACAAAGGCAAGAAGCTCCCGGGCCAGGTCGTTGAAAAACGCCACCCCGCCCAGCAGCGGGCCGAGCTGGTCGCCGATGAGAATCGCCGAGAGCGAATACCAGCCAAAGCCTGAGGCCATGGCCAGCCCCTCGTTCCACCCAAGCGAGAGCAGTGGTGCTGCCAAAAGCCCGGCCACCAGCGAGCTGGCAGCAAGGGTCAGGGCAATGGCAAGGCCCGCGCGGTTGAGCAGAATCTGCTTGAGCGGCATGCCGGAGTTGCGCAGCTGGCAGCCGATCAGCGCCAGCAGAACGTACAGCACCCATTCGGCCAGCACTTCAGCGCCGTGGAACAGCCCAGGGCCCAAAAGAGGGCCCAGCGTCACGCCAAGGGTGACGCCGCCTGCGACGGCGCCTATCAGCAAAAGCGAGCTTTGCATGGCGGCCAGCTTGCTCACCGGCGCATCCTTGACCGCAGGTGACGTGCCCGCGCGCAGTGCCAGCCGGCGCGAAAGCCACCACAGCGCCGCCAGGTTACAGGCGCCGGTCAGCACAAACAGCAAAAGCGCGCTGCCGCCAAGGCGGGAGAGCTGGCTTGACAGGTTTTCAAGACCGGCAAGGCGTATCCCCATCAGCAGCAAAATGGCGTAGACCGAGCCGTTGACGGCGTGGTTGATCAAGCCTTGCAGGCGCGGCGAGCGCACCCGAACCAGGTAGCCCGCAATCAGCGGCAGCAGCACGATGAGCAGTCCGGAAAACATAGGCGCAAAGGCGTCCTCGGTCAGTGGCTGGGCGGGGCTAAAGCCGCATCAGGGCTGGAGCTGCGTCAGCGTAATGTGGGTTTCGCGCTTGCCCGCTTTCCAGTAGCCGGCCTCGACAATCAGGCCGGGATAGTCGGGGTGGTAGTTGATGCGGATATTGCGGTCGGGTTTTTCTGCATCGAACAGCACCACAGCGAGGGCGTTAAAGCGCCCGGCGGGCACGGTGACCTGCTCGGTGCCGTCGGTATAGTAGTGAAAGGCCTCGTCGCGACCGCGATGGTCGACAAAGCCTACGTCGCACGGGGCGCTTTGGCTGCAGCGCTCACGCCCGGCGCGCCGGGCCAGATGGATCAGCGCGGTCTGGCGATCCAGCGTGGCGATGTCGGCATCGGCCAGCTCGTAGCTGTCACCGATGCCAAACAGTGAGTAGCCGCTGTAGTAGTGCAGTGAATGCGTGGCGTGCTCGCCGGCGGTGAAGCGGCTGCGCTCCCGGCCGCTGGCCACGGCGATGGAGAAGCGCATGGCGCTTTTCCAGTGGCGGCCTTCCCGGCGCACCTTGTGGGTCAGGCCGGCGCCGGGCCAGCCGTCGACTTTCAGCCGGTACTGGGCGGTGAACGCCTGCATCGGGCGCAGCGTGGGCGCCTTTTCCGGGGCGGCCCAGGCCGGCCCGGTGAGCAGCCAAAGTGCCAGTGCGACGGGCCAGACGCGAGTCATGATGGGCATGACGTCTCTCCTGTAACGGTGGGCCGCGCTCGCGCGCGGCAGACGGTCGCAGACGGCACGCAGTATAGCGCCCGGCGCGGCGAGCGTCAGTAGCCGGCCGCCGGGTTGACGGTGCTCACCGGCTCACCGGCCTCGAAGGCGCGCAGGTAGTCGATGACCTGATCAATCGCCCCGTCAAGCGGAGTAGGCGCCGATACGTGCGGGGTGATCCATACTTTTGGATGATCCCAAAGCGGGCTGTCACAGGGCAGCGGCTCGGCGGTGAAAACGTCCAGCAGCGCGCCGCGCAGGCGGCCGGGCTGATCGGCATTGCCAAGCGCGGCCAAAAGCGCTGCCTCATCCACCAGCGCGCCGCGTCCGGGGTTGATCAGGGTCGCGCCTGCGGGCAGCTGGGCGAGCCGTTCGGCGTTGATCAGCCCCCGGGTGGCGTCGGTGTCCGGCAGCAGCGTGACCAGGGTTTGGGCGCGGCTTAGCACGGCGTCAAGGCCGGCGTCGCCATGATGGCAGTCAACGCCGTCGATCTCCTTGGCGGTGCGGCTCCAGCCCGTGACCGGGAAGCCGGCCCGGGAAAGCGCCTGCGCGACGTGGGCGCCGATAGCGCCAAGCCCCAGCACGCCCACCGGCCACTCGGCCTTGGCGGGCACGGTCTGAGGCGCCCAGCGGGCGTCGGCCTGAAGGCGGGCGTAGGCATCAAAGCTGCGGTAGAAGTGCAGCACGCCGTAAAGTACGTAGTCGGCCATGGATTCGGCCATGCCCGCATCGCGCAGCTTGACGATGGGCACGCCGTCGGGAAGCCCGGGGGTGGCCAGCAGGGCATCCACGCCGGCGCCCAGATTCACGATGCCTTTCAGCCGGGTTTGTTCCGCCAGCAGCCATGCGGGCGGCTTCCAGACGGCGAGGTAGTCGGCGTTTTGCCGCACTTTTTCAGGGGCATCGGCAGTGACGACGCTGGCGTGGGGAAAGGCGCGCTCAAGCGCGGCGCACCAGCGGCGGGCGTTATCCATGTGCACAACGATTTTCATGCGTTCTCCTTGGTACGGCAGTCATCGCGCTTCGGGCGCGGGGCCACTAGCATGCCGGATTGCGATTGTTGTAATAAAGGCTTTGACCGGCAGCCGCGCCAGAGTGCTAGTATCCTTGAAGACGACCCTGGCCGGCCTTGTGTGGCGGGCCAGTCGCCTGGCGGTCCGGATCCGCTGGCGCCTGTGCGCCGGTGCTGCCCGGTTTTGATCACTTCCAACGCCGAGTTGTTCGATGTCTCAGGTTTCACTGCCCTTTACACGTGAGGAGTATGCCACCCGGCTATGGAAGGTGCGCGCGGAAATGGCCGGCCGGGGCATTGATGCGCTGATCGTAAGCGACCCTTCCAACATGGCGTGGCTCACCGGCTACGACGGCTGGTCGTTTTACGTTCACCAGTGCGTGGTGGTGGGCCTGGAAGGCGAGCCCATGTGGTATGGCCGGCGCATGGACGCCAACGGCGCGCTTCTGACCTGCTGGATCAGCCCGGAAAACATCACCTACTACCCGGACTACTACGTCCAGAACCCGGACATGCACCCCATGGACTACCTGGCCCAGTCGATTCTGCCCCAGCGCGGCTGGGATCGCGGCGTGGTGGGCATGGAGATGGACAACTACTATTTCTCCGCCCAGGCCTACCTGTGCCTGCGCCGGGAGCTGCCCCACGCGCGCTTTGCCGACGCGAACGGCCTGGTCAACTGGTGCCGGGCGATCAAATCGCCCCAAGAAATCGCCTACATGCGCATTGCCGGCAAAATCGTTGAGGGCATGCACACCCGCATTCTGGAAATGATCGAGCCGGGCCTGGCCAAGAGCAAGCTGGTCTCCGAGATCTATCGGGTCGCCATCGAAGGCTTCACCGATGAAAACGGCCGGGTCTACGGCGGCGACTACCCGGCCATTGTGCCGCTTTTGCCCACGGGCAAGGACGCCGCCGCGCCGCACCTGACCTGGGACGACACGCCGTTTCGCGAAGGCGAGGGCACGTTTTTCGAGATTGCCGGGGTCTACAAGCGCTACCACGCGCCGACCTCGCGCACGGTGTTTCTGGGCCGCCCGCCCCGGGAATTCCTGCGCGCGGAATCCGCGCTGCTGGAAGGCATTGAACAGGGCCTTGAAGTGGCCAGGCCTGGCAACCGCACGGCGGATATCGCCAAGGCGCTGGGCTCGGCGATGAACAAATACGGCTTTGACCGCGGCGGGGCGCGGTGCGGCTATCCCATCGGCATTTCCTATCCGCCGGACTGGGGCGAGCGCACCATGAGCCTGCGCCCGTCGGACGAGTCCGTGCTGGAGCCGGGCATGACCTTCCACTTCATGCCCGGCCTGTGGGAAGACGGCTGGGGGCTTGAGATTACCGAGAGCATTCTGATCACCGAAAACGGCTGCGAGACCCTGGCCCACTTCCCGCGCCAGCTGTTTGTGCACTAGATCCCAGGAGCGAATTTATGAGCAAGCGCCCAAGCCCGATGACGCCGACGGTAGACTTCAGCGCCGACGGCGTGCAGCACGGCTTTCTCAACCTGCCGATTTCCGTGGACGACTCCGCCTGGGGGGCGGTGATGGTGCCGGTGACCGTGGTGAAAAACGGCGAAGGGCCCACCGCGCTTCTGACCGCCGGCAACCACGGCGACGAGTACGAAGGCATCACCGCGCTTTTAAAGCTGGCCAACACCCTCAAGGCCGAAGACGTCACCGGGCGGGTGATCATCGTGCCGTGCTTCAACACCCCGGCGGTGACCGCGGGCAAACGCACCTCGGGGCTGGACGGCGGCAACCTCAACCGCAGCTTCCCCGGCGACCCGGACGGCAGCGCCACCGAGCAGATCGCCGACTATTTCACCCGCTACATGGTGCCCATGGCCGACGCGGTGCTGGACCTGCACTCCGGCGGGCGCACCCTCGACATCCTGCCCTACGCTGCCTCCCACGTGCTCGACAATAAAGAGCAGCAGGCCGCCGCGCTGGAAAGCGCCAAGACCTTCGGCGCGCCCTACGCCATGGTGATGTTCGAGCTCGACGCCACCCACCTGTTCGACACCGTGTGCGAGAACCAGGGCAAGGTGTTCGTTACCACCGAGCTTGGCGGTGGCGGCACCTCCACCCCGGAAAGTGTCGAGATCGCCGAGCGCGGCGTGCGCAACTTCCTGATGCACCACGGCCTGATTGAAGGCGAGCCGGCGCTGCCGGATACCCCGCAGGTGTATCTGAACATGCCCGATGCCAGCTGCTACGTGCAAAGCGAGCACTCCGGACTGCTGGAGCTGCTGGCAGGCCTGGGCGACGAAGTGCGCGAAGGCCAGGCCATTGCGCGGATTTTTGATGTCACCCGCACCGGCAGCGCGCCTGCGGTGTACTACGCCCGGCGCGGCGGCGTGCTGATGGCGCGGCGCGCCCCGGCCCTTGCCCACATTGGCGACACCATCGCGGTGATTGCCGACGTGGTGGAGCGCCTTGACGGCTGACTATGACCAAAAACCCTTTAACCGCCGGGCTGAAGCTCGACCGCTTCGACGTGAAGATCTTGGCCATCCTGTCCCGGGACGGGCGCATCACCAAGTCCAAGCTGGCCGAGGCCATCAACCTCTCGGTCAGCCCCTGCTGGGAGCGGGTCAAGCGCCTGGAGCAGGCCGGCATCATCGAAGGCTACAGCGCCCGCATCAACACGCAAGTGCTGATGCCGGGCAACTCGGTGTGGGTGCAGATCGAGCTCGCCCAGCACAGCGTGGAGAGCTTTTCTGCGTTTGAAACGCTGGTCATGGAAACCCCCGAGGCCACCGAATGCGTGGCCGTGGGCGGCGGGGTGGACTACCTGGTGAAGTTTGAGGTGGCAAGCATCGACAGCTACCAGCGCGCCATGGACCGCTGGCTGGTATCCGACGCCGGCATCGAACGCTATTTCACCTATATCGTCACCAAGACGGTCAAGCGCGCCACGTCGGCCATCAGCGAGGATGAGCTGGCCTGAGTGCTTCGCCGCTCGCCAAAAAAACCGCCGGTTTATGCCGGCGATGCCAAAAAAAACGCATCTTTGCCCGGCGCTTTCAAAAGCACTTTTCGCGCTAACTGCCTTACCCTTGGGGTATCGAACGGTCACTACCGCAAGATACGGATACCCGAAAGGAGGGGCGCATGACGGCACTATCTACCACGCTTTCCGATCGTCTGCAGGACCCGCGCCTGTTTCGCCAGTACGCCTACATCAACGGCAAGTGGACCCACGGCGAGGGCGGCCGCGAAGAAGCCGTGACCGACCCTGCCACCGGCGAGGTGCTGGGCCACATTCCGGTGCTGGAAGACGCCCAGATTACCGCCGCGGTCGACGCCGCCGAGGCGGCGGCAGCCGGATGGCGGGCGCTGCGCGCCGACGAGCGCAGCGAGATTCTGCAGAAGTGGTACGCGCAGCTCCACGAGCACAGCGAAGACCTGGCCACCATCATGACCCTGGAGCAGGGCAAGTCGCTCGACGACTCCCGGGGCGAAGTGCAGTACGGCGCGAGCTTCATTCGCTGGTTTGCTGAAGAGGGCAAGCGCACCTACGGCGAGACCATTCCCAGCCACATGCCCAACGCCGCGCTTGGCTCGATCAAGGAGCCGGTAGGCATCGCCGCGCTGATCACCCCGTGGAACTTCCCGCTGGCGATGATCACCCGCAAGGCCGCCGCCGCCCTGGCCGCCGGCTGCCCGGTGATCAACAAGCCTTCCAACGAAACGCCGTTCACGGCGCTGGCGCTGGCCGAGCTGGCCGAGCGCGCGGGCATTCCCGCCGGCGTCTACAACGTGGTGCTGGGCGAGCCGGCGGCGGTGTCCAAGGTGCTGTGCGCCGAGCCGCGCATCCGGGCGCTGTCGTTCAC
The DNA here is from genome assembly GCF_055379665.1 of Halomonas cibimaris. Taxonomy (NCBI): domain Bacteria; kingdom Pseudomonadati; phylum Pseudomonadota; class Gammaproteobacteria; order Oceanospirillales; family Halomonadaceae; genus Halomonas; species Halomonas cibimaris. The sequence goes on along the minus strand of NZ_AP043828.1, from coordinate 344,589 downwards.
CGGTTCCACCCGGGTGGGCGAGCTGCTGATGGAGCAGAGCGCCGGCACCGTCAAGAAGCTCTCCATGGAGCTTGGCGGCAACGCGCCGTTCATCGTCGGCCCGGATATGGACCCGACCGAAGCCGCCCAGGCGGCGGTGGCGGCCAAGTACCAGACCTCCGGGCAGGACTGCCTGGCGGCCAACCGCATTCTGGTGCACGAGTCCATCCACGACGCCTTTATCGAGGCGTTCAAGGACAGCATGTCCGCGCTCAAGGTGGGCAACGGCCTGGAAGACGGCACCGACCTTGGCCCGCTGATCCACGACAAGGCGGTGGAAAAGGCCCAGAGCATCGTCGACGACGCGGTGCAAAAGGGCGCGACCCTACACGAAAGCACCCAGCCGCCGGTAGCGGGCGACAACTTCTTTATGCCGGTGCTGCTGACGGGCATCACCCGGGAAATGAAGGTCTGGCGCGAGGAAAACTTCGCTCCGGTGGCCGGCGTGCTGCCGTATGCAACCGACGAAGAAGCCATCGAGCTTGCCAACGACACCGAGTACGGCCTGGCCTCCTACGTCTACAGCAACGACATGCGCCGCATCTGGAAAATCATGCGCGGCCTGGAGTTTGGCCTGGTCAGCGTCAACTCGGTGAAGATGACCGGCGCGCCGGTGCCCTTTGGCGGGGTGAAGGAGTCCGGCCTCGGCCGCGAGGGCGGCTCCACCGGCATCGAGGAATACCTCGAAACCAAGTTCTTCTGCCTCGGCGGCATGCCCTCCGCCTCCGGCAGCTGATCACGCTCCGGTGTGCTACCACAGCGCCGCTGCCATGCAGCGGCGCTTTTGCGTTGGGGCAGGATGTTTGAACAGGCTTTTTGCTACGCTATCAGCCGACCATGATAAAAACGGGGAGGGTACATGATGACCTTGCAGATGATCGGTATAGCCCTGGCCGTCGCCAACGTCGCTTTGCTGGCCGGCGGTCTCTACGGCGTCAAGCGGTATCAGCAGCGCCGCGGCTGAGACGCCCGTTGCAGCGTAAGGTCTGGCGGGTTGGTAAGTCCCCGCCCCGCATCGCATAATGGGGCCGCCGATTACACCCCGCTGCCCAAGGACTGCGTTATGTCACAAAAAATCTACTGCATCGCCAGCTTCAAACCCAAGCCGGGTAAAGAAGACGCCGTATTCAAGGCGCTGCAGGCGCTGGAGCCCAACGCCCACCGGGAAGATGCCTGCCTGCGCTACACGGTTACGCGCAAAATCGACAGCCCCTTCGCCCAGGGTGAGAGCTACCCCATCGTGTTTCACGAAGTCTGGGCCAACCGCGAAGCCTTCGAGGCCCACTGCCAGCGCAAGGAAATTCAGCAGTTCTTTGCCGACAACCTCGAATCTCCCGACGGCGACATCGAAGACGCCAACGTCTGCGTCTACACCGACGAGCCGAACGATTTTGACGCACCCGCAGTCTAAACCCGGATCAGCAACACAGGAGGCACCATGGCCGAACAAAAGATGAACGTCGAAAGCTTCAATCTCGACCACACCAAGGTAAAGGCACCCTACATCCGCCTGGCGGACGTGAAAGAGGGCGCCCACGGCGACCAGATCCACAAGTACGACCTGCGCATCTGCCAGCCCAACAAGGGCCACATGGAAATGCCCGCGCTGCATTCCCTTGAGCACATGATGGCCGAGCACTCGCGCAACCACACCGACAAGGTCGTCGACATCAGCCCCATGGGCTGCCAGACCGGCTTCTACATCGCCATGATCAACCATGACGACTACGACGCCGTGCTGGATATCGTCGAAAACACCCTGAAAGACGTGATCAACGCCACCGAAGTCCCCGCCTGCAACGAAATGCAGTGCGGCTGGGCCGCCAGCCACAGCTTGGAAGGCGCCCAGGAACTCGCCCGCGACCTCCTCGCCAAGCGCGACGAGTGGACGCAAGTGTTTGCCTGATAGGGCAACGCTTTGAGACATAGCGACAAGCGCCTCTGCGGAGGCGCTTTTTTGTGCGGCTACGAAAAAAACATGAGAAATGTAGCAGGAATGTGGAAGGGAGAATGGAGAAATGCTAAGTTAGCTTTGAGAAAGCTAAGGCTTATTTAGCCAGCTGACGCCACCATGGCGCAGAGGTAGCTTGCATGGTGGAAGCGGACTTCAGTCCGCGAAGATGCAGGCTCAAAGATTATGAATACAACTCGTCAGCTTCGGCGGCCTGCTGTGCATACAGTTTGTTGGTCCAGGCAAAATACGCAAGCATGCGAATTCTGCTTAGGGCCTGTTGACGTTTCATGGCAGGGGTATTGGCAGGATAGGGGCAAGCTCGCAGAATAAAGGCTCCTACACCAACAAACTGCAAGCCTGCCATGCCCCGACAAATGCTCACGGATGAACACTGGTCGAAGCTGAAATCTATCCTGCTTCAACACGGTATTTATGACAAGGCCGACTTGCGTACCACGGTGGAAGGCATTCTGTATCGGATGCGCACCGGCTGCCCGTGGCGGGACCTACCGGAGGCGTTTGGGCTCTGGAACACGGTCTACAAGCGCTTCAACGCCTGGTCAGCGAGTGGAAAGCTGATGAGGATTTTCAGCTCTCTGGTGGAAGATCCTGATGTCGAGTGGCTGTTCATTGATGGCTCTTATGTCAAGGCACACCAGGACAGCACGGGGGCTGCCACGGAAGACGCCGAAGCCATTGGCAAAAGTCGTGCAGGCAACACCAGCAAGATCCATCTGACCGTTGATGCCTATGGGCTGCCGATTGCCTTCAGGATAACGGGCGGTGAGGTGCACGACAGCAGGGAAGCGCCGGTGTTGATTGACGACTTGCCGGCGGGTGATGCGCTGGTGGCTGACAAGGGCTATGACAGCGAGCGTATCCGTGAACAGATCGAAGCCAAGGGCATGGTTGCCGTCATTCCACGCAAACGCAACTCAAAGAAAGGAAATGCCAATCTGGACAGAGGCTTATATCGCTATCGGCATCTGGTTGAGAACGCCTTTGCTCGATTGAAACCGTATCGCGCCATCGCGACGCGATACGATAAGCTCAAGCGAAACTACGAGAGCATGGTGGCCTTGGCGTGCGGCTTTTTATGGCTGCCAATGTGAAACGTCAACAGGCCCTAGGCTGCCGAACTATTCTTGATATTTCATAATGTCAATGAGTTAATAAAAAATCACGCTGGATAATTGTGTTAAACGAGCCGTAACGTTTATTCAATATCCGAGCGTTCCGTCTGATACCTGTTAGGCCTATGATAATAAGGGATTAAAAATGAATAAAAATATTTTTTTAGCTATGCTTATCTCTGGATTGGTTTTGCAAGGTTGTGCAACGCATAAAGCTGCACCTCAAATAAATGTAGAGAGGCAGCAGACCTATAAAATACCTTTTGAAAAAGCGTGGGATATTTCTGTAGATTTTTTTGCAGAGAATGGAATAAGTTTAGAAAAAATAGAAAAGGAGTCTGGCCTTCTGACAGCCCAAAATGGTTCTGTTGGTATTGGCTACTATTTGAACTGCGGAGAGGCTGGTGGCCTTGGTAGTGGTTTTGAGAATATTAACTCAAGGCTAAATGTATTAGTTCGGGATATTGACGAACATACATCGAAAATATCGGTGAATTTAAAAGCAAACGCGCAAGTTGTAAGGCGAAACTTATATGGTCATGCGCTAGAGACAATTTCCGTTAAATGTGAGTCTACTGGGCAGTTAGAAAGTGACATGCACGCTTATTTTAAATCCAAAATATGAATGCCTAACAAGAGCAGGCACGGCGACACCCATTACATTGCGCATTCGGCTCCATGCCTTGGGTGCGCATGCTGCAAGCGTTAAAGAGGAGAAAACATGAGCCTTCTGAGGAGATTTGAAGAGGATGCAAGGATTGAAAAAGCCGACAGCTCGGTAATAGGCCCATATAAAGGCTCTTCGTCGTTGGGTGTGGAATTCGCCCCCTGAGCTGGGCCAGGATATGACCTCCACATGGACAGGAGGTATGGCATGGACGGCACCCAGATTCTGACCCTCGGCTTGGGCCTGGAAGCACCTTGGGTTCTCAAGGACCAGCACCTGGATACCGCCGTCTCGCCCCACCGCCTGGACCTCTACGTCGAGGCCGAGCGGGGCAGCCTCTACCCCTGCCCTGAGTGCGGCAAGGCCTGCCCGGCCCATGACTTCGCCGACAAGACGTGGCGGCATCTGAACTTCTTCCAGCACCACTGTTACCTGCATGCGCGGGTGCCTCGCACCAAGTGCCCCGAGCATGGCGTCAAGCGCATCGAGGTGCCCTGGGCCCGCCCTGGCAGCGACTTCACCCTGCTGTTTGAGCAGGCGGCCATGTCGCTGGTCAAGGAGATGCCGGTGCTGGCCGTCTCCCGGCAACTGGAGATCTCGGACAAGCGCCTGTGGCGCATCGTGCACCACTACGTGGGGCGCATGCTGGGTGAGTTGGATCTGTCCAGCGTGGCCACTGTCGGCGTGGACGAAACGGCCTCCCGGCGCGGCCAGCGCTACGTCACGGTGTTCCTCGACATGCAGCGCAAGCAGGAGCCGGTGCTCTTCGCCGTCCCGGGCCATGGCAAGGCCGCCATCAAGGCCTTCAGCGCCTTCCTGGCGGCGCATGGCGGTGACCCGGACAACGTGGTCGAGGTGGTCTGCGACATGTCTCAGGCGTTCCTCAGCGGCGTGGCCGAGCACCTGCCCAACGCCGAAGTGACGGTCGACTGGTTCCACATCGTGCAGACCTTCACCAAGGCGCTGGACGAGGTCCGCAAGAAGGAACGCCGTGAGAAGGGGCATCCCAAAGCCCTCCGGTGGGCGGTCTTGAAGAACCTGGATAACGGCAATATGACGGCCAAGCAGGTCGCTGCCCTCCAGGAGCTGGTAGCCGATCAGGGGGCCACCGGCGATGCCTGGGTGATCAAGGAAAAGCTGCGCTGGATCCAGAAGGCGCCGACGCCGCGTGCCGCCCGGTGGCGCATCACGAACTACCTCAAGGTCATGCGGGAGGCCGTCACCGGCCAGGCACTGCTCAAGCCGATGGCGAAGGCCCTGACGACGCTGGAGCGACATGCCGAGCAGGTGGTGAGGCGCTGGATATCGGGACTGACCAACGCGCGGCTGGAAGGCATGAACGGACTCTTCCAGGCGGCCAAGTCACGCGCACGTGGTTACCGGAACGAGGCCAACTTCATCGCGATGATCTACCTGATCGGCAGCCCGGTGGGCCGCCTGCTGGATCAGGCCAAATCCACATGAAACGACGAAGAACCCATATAAAGCATCCTTTCCTGGCGGGACCATATTTATACTCAATGAGACAACTGACGTAGAAGAATGCGATGTCATACTACGTAATCCGCCGAGCGGCAAAGATGAACGTAGCATCATTACTGAAGCCACCTTTTATAGGCATAGCGTGTCCTGAATGGGTGCCCACTATCAGATCAAATATCGAAATCAAATATCGAAAAGGTGGGCAAGTTGACATGAGGAGATCAAGTCAAACTATTAATATTTACGGATCTCAGTAAGTTTGAGTAGGCGACTATAATATCCAAAGTATAATCAATTCTTTTGAGGCCTTAGTAAAGAAGATTGAATCTTCTGAGGTTCCGCCTGAGCAGAAGGAAGAGGCTAAAGGTATTCTTAACAAGCTCTTAGAGCATTCTGCAGTAGTGTCTGTTATTGGGGCGGTAGCCAATGAGATTTTTTTAACAAGTGAAACGAAAAACAGCTAAAACCACAAATAGCCGAAGGTTTGTTGATCGCGGATACAGTGATTTTAACTGCATCCGTAATGCTGCTTTTGGATATAGCACTCACATGAGGAGCAATGCAGAATTTACCAATCTATTTACCATTTCTCGCACCTTCGCATGGAGACACTGAACTGAGTGATAGCCAGGCGGCGTCAACCAAAGGCGTGAATCTGCTATCGTAGCGCTTGGTCAGCTATCGAAAAGCCGGAGCGGGCCAAGGCCCTGCGCTTATCCCACAAATCCACAAAATAAAGGTATGAACGTGTCCCAGGCAGAAAAACCGTACGTGCAGTGGCAGGAGGGGCAAACGCCTCGCCAGGCGCTTTGGCTTTCCGAGAGTGGTTACACTGCGCCGGCGCATATCGTACCCGTGGATGACCAGACGACGGCCGATCACGCTTACCGCCTGGCGTGCGAGGGCAACTACCTGCTGTGGCGCGGGGATTTTCATAATGCCCTGCAGCTCATGCAGGCCATGAACCGGCGTATCAAGCGGACCGAGCAGCGCAAGGCCAGCAAAGCCGCCAGGTCTGCCAAAAAGACTTCAGCCGAAAACACCACGGCCAACGCCTTCCACCAGCAGCGTCAGGCTCAGGCCCAGCGGGCGAGAACGCTGGGGCGGCTGCTGTTGGAGCTGGATGCCGGCTATGCCTGTGGCCTGCGCCGTGCGCCTGACCTGAGCGCCGCCTGCGAGGCCGCTTTTGGCCCGCTGGATGAGCCGTGCCTGATCTCGTTGCGCGACCTGCAGGGTGCACTGGGGGCCGCCCAGTGGCGCGAGAAAGGCGTTCGCATTGACGGGCTGGATCAACCGATTTTTCCGCATTACGGGGTGTTTGCGCCCACGCGGCATGAGTATGTGCCGCTGATGCAGGAGGCGCCGCTACCGGCCAAACACGACGTGGCCTTTGATATCGGCACCGGTACGGGGCTGTTGGCGATTATTCTGGCGAAGCGCGGGGCGGGGCAGGTCGTCGCGACCGACTCCAACCCCCGGGCGCTGGCCTGCGCTGAAGATAATCTTGAGCGCTCAGAGCTCTCGGGAGTACAGCTGCAGGAGGTTGACCTGTTTCCGACGGGGCAGCCGTTGGCCGACCTGATCGTGTGCAATCCGCCCTGGCTGCCGGGGAAGCCCAGCTCGTCGCTTGAGCTTGCCGTTTACGACCCCAAAAGCCGGATGCTGCGCGGCTTCCTGCAGGGCGTTCGTGCGCATCTGGCACCGCAAGGTGAGGTGTGGCTGATTCTGTCCGATCTGGCCGAGCATCTGCAGTTGCGCACCCGAGACCAGCTGCTGGCGTGGTTTGCCGAGGCGAAGCTGGACGTGAAATACCGGCTCGATACCCAGCCCAAGCACGGCCGCAGCCAGGACAGCTCAGACCCGCTCCATGCCGCACGCAGCGCGGAAGTGACCTCGCTGTGGTGTTTAACGCCGGCATAGGCGGGGATAGAGAAACGTTTGCTTCAGGAGGCGGCATGTCATCAGACACGCAGCAGCGAATCGACCGGTTCGGCCCGGCCGACACCTCGCGCATTATCGAAATGGCCTGGGAAGACCGGACGCCGTTTGAGGCGATTGAAACGCTTTACGGCCTGAACGAAAAGCAGGTCGTGGCCTTTATGCGCGATCAGCTTAAGGCGCGCTCCTTTCGGCGCTGGCGCAAGCGGGTGAGCGGGCGTAAAACCAAGCACCGCCAGCTGCGCCCGGCCGGGGTGCTGCGCGCTTACTGCCCTACGCAGTACAAGCCCTGACGTGCCGGCAGCACGACGCGCTCCCGCAATGGCCAGCGGCCCTGAGCGGCGCGGGGCACCGGCGCCGCTAGACGCGCTCGCCACTCTCAAGCCGGTGCAAAAAGCCTTCCGCCTGCTCCCAGAGCGCTTCGCGTTTTTCCGGGGCCATGCGGTCCAGGTTGCGGTAGGGCATGCGCAGGCGGTGATTGTCGCCGAGGGTGTCGCGCTGGCGCATGAGAAAGTGCCAGTAAAGCGCGTTGAATGGGCAGGCCTTCTCGCCGGTTGACCGGCTGACGCTGTAGCGGCAGCTTTTGCAGTAGTTCGACATCCGCTGGATGTACTTGCCGCTGGCGGCATACGGCTTGGAGGCGAGCAGGCCGCCGTCGCCGTACAGCGACATGCCCAGCGTGTTGGGCAGCTCGACCCACTCGTAGGCGTCGGCGTAGACGCTCAGATACCAGTCGCAGACCTCTGCCGGCGTAACGCCGGTGAGCAGGGCGAAGTTGCCGGTGACCATCAGCCGCTGGATGTGGTGCGCGTAGGCGTGGTCACGCGTCGCGCCGATGGCCTCGCTCAAGCAGTGCATGTCGGTGTCGCCGGTCCAGTAGAACCACGGGAGCTTGCGCGTGTGGCCAAGGGCGTTGTGCTCGGCGTATTCGGGCATGCCGTGCCAGTAAATGCCGCGAACAAACTCGCGCCAGCCCAGAATCTGGCGGATAAAGCCCTCCACGGCGTTCAGCGGCGCGTGCCCTTCGCGCCCGGCAGCCTCGGCGCGATCGATCAGATCCCGGGCGTCAAGCAGGCCCATGTTCAGGTACGGCGAGAGCACGCTGTGGAACAGCCACGGCTCGCCGGTGCGCATGGCGTCCTGGTAGTCGCCGAACAGCGGCAGCGCGTGTTCCATGAAATGGTCCCGGGCGCGCTCGGCGTCGGCGTGGGTGGTGCCCCAGGCAAAGGCGTCGAGCGTGCCGAAGTGCCGGCCAAAGCGGGTGCCCACCAGCTCGATCACCTCGCGGGTGACGGCGTTCGGCGTAAAGCGCGGCGGGGTTGGAATATCCAGCCCCTCGCGGGGCAGCGGCTTGCGGTTTGAGGTGTCGAAGTTCCACTGGCCGCCGGTGGGCTCGTCGTCGTCCATGAGCACGCCGTACTTGCGCCGCATGGCGCGGTAGAAGTCCTCCATGCGCACCCGCTTGCGGCCCTTTATCCAGCGTGAAAACTCGGCCGGCGTGCAGAAAAAGCGGTCGTCGTCGTGGCGATGAACCGGCACCCCCAGCCGCTCGGGCCAGCTGTCCATGTCGTGCGCCAGGCGCCACTCGCCGGGCTCGGTCACGTGCACCGCCCGGGCCTGATGGCGGTTAACCGCCCGTTCCAGCTCGCCGATCAGCGAGCCGGTGTTGTCGGCATCGTCCAGAGCAACGTACTCAACCGTTTGCCCGGCCGCGCGCAGCTCTCGGGCGAACTGGCGCATGGCGGAAAACACCAGCGCAATTTTTTGCTGGTGGTGGGCGACGTAGGTGGCCTCGTCGGCCACCTCGGCCAGCAAAACGACGTTATCGGCCGGGTCGGTGCCGCGCAGCGCGGCAATGTTGGGCGTCAGCTGGTCGCCGAGAACAAGGGTAACGGTGGTCATGGGCGCTCCTGCAGGAAAACCGGGGGCAACGAAAGGAAGGCAGCCGTTGCGGTAACCGGACGAAAAAAAACGCCCTCTCCGCACGGCGAAAAGGGCGCTTGCTTGCAAGCTACTTAACGCATCAGGCCTTGTTGGGGCCGTTGTAGATTTCTTCGTCCAGTTCGCCTTCGCTTTTGCCCACCAGCGTTGTCACCATCAAATCGCCGGCGACGTTGACGCTGGTGCGGGCCATGTCGAGGATGCGGTCGATGCCCGCGACCACGGCGATGGCTTCCAGCGGCAGGCCGACCTGGGCCATGACGATGGAGAGCATGATCAGCCCCGCGCCGGGCACGCCGGCGGTGCCGATGGAGGCGAGCGTGCCGGTCAGGATGATCATGCCGTAGTCGGCCATGCTCAGGTCAACGCCGAGCATCTGGGCGATAAACAGCGTGACCACGCCCTGGTACAGCGCGGTGCCGTCCATGTTGATGGTGGCACCCACCGGCAGCACAAAGCCTGATACACCTTCGGAGACGCCGAGGTTTTTCTGCGCGCAGCGGATCGAGACCGGCAGCGTTCCGGAGGACGACGCCGAGGAGTAGGCCACCACCAGCGCGTCGATGATGCCGCTCAGGTAGCGCTTGGGATTAAGCCGGCCGAGCAGGCTGAGCAGCCCGCTGTACACCACCAGCACATGGATAACGCTTGCCAGATAGGCCACGCCGATGACCTTGGCCAGCGGCAGCAGCACCGCAAGGCCGTAGTTGCCGGCGACAAACGCAATCAGGCCGAACACGCCGAAGGGGGCAAACGCCATGACGATCTCGGTGAGCTTGTACATGGCCTCGGCAAAGCTTTCGAAAAGACGTACTACCGGCTCGCCTTTCTCGCCGATCAGCATCAGCGAAATGCCCAGGCCCATGGCAAACACGATGATCTGCAGGATGTTGCCCTCGGCCAGCGCGTCGATGGGGTTTTGCGGCACCAGGTTGACCAGTATCTCCACCAGCGACGGCGCTTCGTTGGCCTGCATGGGCTGGTCAAAGCTCATGTCGACCCCGGCACCGGGCTGAAACAGCGTCGAGGCCAAAAGTCCGATGGCGATGGCAAACGCGGTGGTGATCAGGTAAAGCCCGATGGTGCGCGCGCCGATGCGCCCCATCTTTTGCGGGTCACGCATGGCGGTAATGCCCACCACCAGCGTTGAAAATACCAGCGGCACGATCAGCATCTTGATCGCGCTGATGAAAATATCGCCCAGCGGCTTGAACACGCCGGCGTTTTCGCCCATCAGCGCGCCGGCGATAATGCCGAGAAACAAACCGGCAAGAATGCGCTGCCAAAGCGGTATGCGTCGCCAGAAATGAATAGGGGAACCGGCTGCCATGATGCGTCTCCTATGATGTTTGTAACTGTTGTTGTACAGCAGTGCAGCGATTCTAACGGTAAATACATCGGAGGATAAACGTATTTCTCTCAACGGTGCGGCGCGGCCAGGCCTTGACGGTTATTGCGGTGCGCGTCTATAACGGCGCGGTATTCCCATCGCGCCGAGGGCCTATGCTGCTGCTGATCGTTATTGCCGTTGTTGCCATCGGCTTTTCGTTTCTGTGTTCGATTCTTGAGGCCGTTTTGCTGTCGATCACGCCCAGCTATATTGCCCGGCTGCGCGAGGAAAAGCCGGCCCTGCACGCCTCGCTTGAGCGCTTCAAGGCCAATATAGACCGCCCGCTGGCGGCGATTCTTACGCTTAACACCATCGCGCACACGGTAGGGGCCACCGCCGTGGGCGCCCGAGCGGCGACGGTGTTCGGTGAGTCCTGGGTCGGCGTGGTTTCAGCGGTCATGACGCTGGGCATTCTGGTGTTTTCCGAGATTATCCCCAAAACGCTCGGGGCCACGCACTGGAAGCGCCTGGCGGTGATCCTGCCGCCGGTACTCAAGGTGATGACGGCCATGCTGCTGCCGTTTATCTGGCTTTCAGAGCAGCTGACGCGCCGGCTGGGCGGGCGCGACGAGAACGCCGTTGACCTGCGCGACGAGATCAAGGTGCTGGCCCGGGTGGGCCAGGAAAAACAGGTGCTCGACGCCGACGAGACCCGCACCATTACCAACGTGCTCAACCTGCACGAGATTCCCGTGTCACAGGCGATGACGCCGCGCATTGTATGCCAGACGGTGCTGCCGCACATGACGGTAGGGGCGTTTGAGGCGCAGTACAGCCAGACGCCGTTTACCCGCTTTCCGGTGATGGACAGCGGCGAGCAGGCGTTTGGCTACGTGCACAAGGTCGATATGTACCAGGCCGAGCGGGACGCCACCATGAAATCCATGATGCACCCCATCGGCCGGCTGGCCGCGGAAGACAACGTCGAGCAGGCGTTTACCGCCATGCTCGATGACAATCATCACATGCGCGCGGTATACGATGCCCACGGCAGCTTTGTCGGGCTGATTACCCTGGAAGACGTGATCGAAACCCTGCTGGGCCAAGAGATCGTCGATGAAACCGACCGCGTAGACAACCTGCAAAGCTATGCCCGCCAGCGCTGGCTGCAGCGGATTCGCCGGGCCCGCCAATCGCCCTGAGGCGCCGGCCGCGTTAAGGTAGTCCGGGCTATTACGGCAAACGCAGGCAAACGGGCTGATCAATCATGCAAGACACGTTGTTATTGGGATTTTTGGGGAGCCTTACGGCCGGCATGATGACCGCCGTGGGTGCGCTGCCGGTGCTGATGGGGAAAACGCCCGGGCGCGCGTTTCGTGATCTGGCGCTGGTGTTTGCCGCCGGGGTAATGCTGGCGGCGTCGTTTTTTTCGCTGATTATTCCCGCGCTGGATGCAGCCGGCGAGCACTATGCCAGCGGCGCTGTGCCGGCTGCGATCGTGTGCCTGGCCATTCTTTTTGGCATGGGGGCTATTGCCCTGTTGAACGAACGCTTGCCCCACGAGCATTTTACCCAGGGGCGTGAGGGGCCCGAGGCCGCCTCGCTACGCCGGGTATGGCTGTTTGTCTTCGCCATTTCCATTCACAACCTGCCGGAAGGGCTGGCGGTGGGCGTAGGCTTTGGGGCCAACGGTCTGGAAGGCGGGATGCCGCTGGCGCTGGGTATCGGCCTGCAGAACATGCCGGAAGGGCTGGCGGTGGCCGTGGCGCTGATGGGCGAAGGCTATTCACGCGGGCGTGCGTTCGGCATTGCCCTGCTGACAGGGCTGGTCGAGCCGCTTGGCGGGCTGTTCGGTGCCGGGGTGGTAACGCTTTCGCAGATGCTGCTGCCCTGGGGGCTGGCGTTTGCCGCCGGCGCCATGCTCTACGTCATCAGCCACGAAATCATCCCCGAAACCCACCGCAGCGGGCACCAGAACAAGGCCACGCTGGGCCTTGCGCTGGGGCTTGTGATCATGCTGTTTCTGGACGTCTGGCTGGGCTGAGCGGCGCGATTCTGGCAAGGCCGCGCCCGTCAGGCCGGTGCCGAAAAGCCCGGGAAGGATGCGGTTATGGCGTTTTTCCCCGGCGGCTTCAGGCGCGGGCGGTGGCGTATTCCACCAGCGCCTCGGCGAAGGTGTCGGTGGTGCCGCTGCCGCCCATGTCCGGGGTGACCATGTCGCGGCGCTTTTCCAGCACGTCGCGGATGCCTTCGCGGATGGCGGTGCCCTTGGCGTTCATGCCCAGGTGGTCAAGCATCTGGGCGGCGGCCAGCAGCAAAGCGCAGGGGTTGGCGATTTTTTGCCCGGCAATGTCCGGCGCGGAGCCGTGGACGGCCTCGAAAATGGCCGCTTGCTCACCGATGTTCGCCCCCGGCGCCAGGCCCAGCCCGCCGACGAGACCGGCGCACAGGTCGGAGGTGATGTCGCCGAACAGGTTGGTGGTGACCACCACGTCAAACTGGTAGGGGTCCATCACCAGCTGCATGCAGGCGTTGTCCACGATCATTTCTTCAAACTCGATCGACGGGTATTCCTTGGCGACCTCGCGGGCAACGTCGAGGAACAACCCCGAGGCGGTCTTGATGATGTTGGCCTTGTGCAGCGCGGTGACTTTCTTGCGGCCCTTGTTTTTGGCCAGCTCAAAGGCGTAGCGCACGATGCGTTCGGAGCCCTTGCGCGTCACCTTGATCTGGGAGATGCCGGTGTTGCCCTCGTCGAGCATTTCCTGGCCGTCGGATAGATAGGCGCCTTCGGTGTTTTCGCGCACGGTAATCATGTCGATGTCGGCGTAGCGCGAGCGCGTACCGGGAAAGCTCACCGCCGGGCGCACGTTGGCGTAGAGGTCAAAATGGCGGCGCAGCTGCACGTTGATCGAGGAAAAGCCCTTGCCGATGGGCGTGGTCAGCGGGCCCTTGAGCGCGATGCCGTGCTTTTCGATGGTGTCCAGCGTGGTCTGGGGGATCAGCGTGCCGTGCTGGTCAAGCGCGCCCAGCCCGGCATCAACGATGTCATAGTCAAAGCCGCAGTCCAGCGCGTCGAGTACGCGCAGGGTGGCATCCATGATCTCGGGGCCGATGCCGTCGCCCTTGATGACTGCAATAGACTGGCTCATTTCATGCTCCTTAAGCTAAACGCTGAACGGCGGACGCGCCGGATGAAAGAACAAGGCGCGGGATGACCTGAACGGCCTCACCGCGCGCATCTGCGGCGCTATGGTACGCCAAGCGGACGTAAAACGTCACCCTGAACGGATGGTCTTCGGCAGGGCGGGATCGCAACCGCCGGCGGCGGGGCATGCACCTGGCGCGGGGGACAGGTAGAATGCGTCTCCCTTTGCCTCAACCTCCAACCGTGGGACGGATCAATGATTGAGTCGTTCAAGCAAACCTGGCTTTCCAACCTGAGAGCCGATGTGCTGTCGGGCGTCGTGGTGGCCCTTGCGCTGATCCCCGAAGCCATTGCCTTTTCCATTATCGCAGGCGTCGACCCCAAGGTGGGGCTTTACGCCTCGTTTGCCATCTGCGTGATCATCGCCTTTGCCGGCGGACGCCCGGGAATGATCTCGGCGGCCACCGGGGCCATGGCGCTGCTGATGGTGACGCTGGTGAAAGAGCACGGGCTTGAGTATCTGCTCGCCGCGACGCTTTTGACCGGGGTGTTGCAAATTGCCGCCGGCTACCTGCGCCTGGCCGATCTCATGCGCTTTGTTTCGCGCTCGGTGGTCACAGGGTTTGTCAACGCCCTGGCGATTCTGATTTTTATGGCCCAGCTGCCTGAGCTTACCGGGGTGACCTGGCACGTCTACGCCATGACGGCGGCCGGTCTGGGCATCATCTACGGCTTTCCCTATCTGCCGAAAATCGGCCGGATGGTGCCGTCGCCGCTGGTGTGTATTCTGGTGCTCACCGCGGTGTATCTGGCGACCGGCATGGAGATTCGCACCGTGGGTGACATGGGCGAGCTGCCCGACAGCCTGCCGATTTTTCTCTGGCCGGACGTGCCGCTGACCCTGGAAACCCTCAAGATCATCTTTCCCTACTCGCTGATGCTGGCCGTGGTGGGGCTTTTGGAATCGATGATGACTGCCACCATCGTTGACGACCTGACCGATACCCAAAGCAGCAAGAACCGCGAGTGCAAAGGCCAGGGGATTGCCAACATCGGTGCCGGGCTTTTGGGCGGCATGGCCGGCTGTGCGATGATCGGCCAGTCGGTGATCAACGTGAAATCCGGCGGCCGTCAGCGCACCTCCACGCTGGTTGCGGGCGTGGGACTTTTGTTTTTGGTGGTGTTTCTCTCTGACTTTGTCTCGCTGATTCCCATGGCCGCGCTGGTGGCGGTGATGATCATGGTCTCCATCGGTACGTTCAGCTGGGAATCCATCCGTGACCTGAAAAAACACCCCATGAGCACCAACATGGTGATGCTGGCAACGGTGGCGGTAACCGTGACCACCCACAACCTGGCGCTGGGCGTGTTCGTCGGCGTTTTGCTGGCGGCGATGAACTTTGCCAACAAAGTGGGCAATATTCTCTACGTCGGCTCGCGCGACGTTGAAACCGGCAAGTCCCGGGAATACCAGGTCGTCGGGCAGGTGTTTTTTGCCTCCTGCGAGCGTTTTGGCGCAGCGTTTGACTTCAAGGAAAGCGTGGATCACGTCACCATCGACCTGTCCCGGGCGCATTTCTGGGACATCAGCGCGGTGCAGGCGCTGGATCGTGTGGTGATCAAGTTCCGCCGCGAAGGCACCGAGGTCAACCTGATCGGTCTTAACGAGGCCAGCGCCACCATCGTTGACCGCTATGCGATTCACAACGACGCACAGGCCGTGGAAAAACTCATGGGCTGACGCCAGGGTACCCGCTACGCCGGCGCCGGCAACGCCCGGCCCGGCCTGTTAAGGAGAGCCAAGATGACCGAACACGTAATGGCCGCCGTTGACGGCTCGTCGTTTTCCGCAAGCGTGTGCGACTACGCCGCCTGGGCAAGCACCGCGCTTGCCACGCCGCTGACGTTTCTGCACGCGGTGGACAACCATCCGTCCACGGTGGATGAGCCGGATCTATCGGGTAATCTGCCCCTGGGCGCGCGGGAGGCGCTGCTCAACGAGCTGGCGGATCTGGATGAAAAACGCGCCCGCATCAACCGCGAGCAGGGCCGGCTGATGCTGGAAGAAGCCTGCCGCCGCGCCGGGGAACAGGGAGTGGAAGACGCCCGTTCGCGCCAGCGTAACGGCACGCTGGTGGATACCCTGGCCGAGTACGAAAGCCAGATGCGGCTTTTGGTGCTGGGCAAGCGCGGAGAAAGCGCCGATCAGGCCAGCGGCCATTTGGGGTCAAATCTGGAGCGCGTGGTGCGCGAGATTCGCCGGCCGATTCTGATGGTGCCGCGCGCCGGCTTTACCCGGCCCAAGCGGGTGATGTTTGCCTTTGACGGCAGCAAAACGGCGCGCAAGGGCGTAGAAATGCTCGCCAGGAGCCCGCTTTTTTCCGGGCTTTTCTGCCACGTTGTTTCCGTGGGTGCGGACACCGCCGAGCACCGCATGGCGCTGGCCTGGGCGGTGGACGTTTTGCAGCAGGCCGGGCTTGAGGCCGAGGGCTCGATTCGTGCCGGTGAGGTCGAGGCCACGCTGCACGCCTTTGAAGCCGACAACGAGATCGACATCACCGTGATGGGCGCCTACGGCCATTCGCGTATCCGCCAGTTTCTGGTGGGCAGCACCACGACCAGCATGCTGCGCAACGCCCATGTTCCGGTGCTGATTTTACGCTAGCGCCGCGGGGTAAACGGGCTTAGGCCGTTGGCCTGGCGCGACATGAAATACCGGGCGGCGGGCAGCCGCTCGGCCATTTCCAGCCCGCAGTCGCCGAGCTTTTGCAGCGGGCGCGGGCCGGTAAACAGGTGGTGAAAGCCGTCGGTGGCGGCGAGCATGGCCTGGTTGGCCAGCCGGCGCTTGACCTCGAAGCGGCGCAGGGTACCGGCATTGCCGGCGTCGCGCCGGGCAAGAATCTGCTCGGCCAGGGTGTCGGCGTCGTGCAGGCCGATGTTGAGCCCCTGGCCGGCCAGCGGGTGGACGACGTGGGCGGCGTCGCCGATCAGCGCCAGGCGCTTGCCGATATAGCGCTTGGCGTGCTGGCGCTTGATCGGAAAGCTGGCGCGCCCGGTAACGCGCAGGATATTGCCCAGCCGTTTGGGAAAGGCCGCCTCGATGGCTCGGGCCAGCGCGTCGTCGGAGAGCATCTCCCGGGCCCGGGTGGTGCCGTCGCGGTCGTACCAGATCAGCGAGGCGCAGTGGCCGGGCAGGGGCAGCAGCGCCATGGGGCCGGTGGGGGTAAAGCACTGCCAGCTGGTTTCCTCCGAGGCAAGCTCGGTCTCGACGTTGGTGATCAGCGCCCGCTGGCGGTAGTCGTAGCGGCTGACGTCGATGCCTGCCATCTCGCGCAGGCGCGAATGGGCACCGTCAGCGGCGACTACCAGCGCGGCGGAAAGCGTTTTGCCGTTGTCCAGCTCCAAAAGCCGAGCTTCGCTGCCGGCCACGGTGGAAAGCGGCGCGCAGCGGGTGTAGCGCGTCACCCCGGGCAGGCGCTCAAGGCGCTGCCACAGGGCGTAGCGCAGCGCTTTGTTTTCCACAAAGCAGCCGAAGTTTTCAAGGCCGCTTTCCTCGGCGGTGAACACGCTGTGGCCGCGCCCGTTCTGGCTGAAGCCTTCAATGCGGCGAAACACGTGGCTGCGCTCCGGGGGAATAGACGTGCCGCCGGCCTTGATGAACGCAAGCGAGCGGGCGTTGAGCGACGAGATGCGCAGATCAAAGTCTCCCTCGGGCTTTACCGGGGCGTCGCCGCGCTCCACAAGCCCCACGTTGACGCCTGCATGGCCCAGCCTTGCCGCCAGCGCAGCGCCTACCATGCCGCCGCCGACGATAACGATTTGATGATCGCGCTGCATGATGCGTCCTCCAGTGGGTAAAATGATGGTGTGCATAGCACGGCCAGTATCGTCGAGTTATATAGGCCTTGCCTAGAGGAGAAGCCGATGTCGGCAGCGTACACAGCAGCGTACAGCGCAGACGCTATTGCCCGGGCCGGGGCAGCCCTGGCCGCGTTTATTCGCCGCGAGCAGCGCCTGTGGATTATCACCGGCGCCGGGGTGAGCACCGACAGCGGCATTCCCGACTACCGCGACGCCAGGGGCGAATGGAAGCGTTCGCCGCCGGTGCAGCACGGCGACTTCATGGCCTTTGAAGCGGTGCGCCAGCGCTACTGGGCCCGCGCGCTGGCGGGCTTTGAGGCGATGCGCCGGGCGCCGGTCAGCGGGGCCCACCGGGCGCTGGCCGAGCTTGAGGCCATGGGCTTTGTCGAACAGCTGGTCACGCAAAACGTGGACCGCCTGCACCAGCGCGCGGGCTCTCGCCGAGTGATTGATCTGCACGGCCGGGCCGATACCGTGAGCTGCACAAGCTGCGGCTACAGCATCATGCGCTATGCCCTGCACGCCGAGATGGCCGCGCGCAACCCGGCCTTCACCGGGCTTGACGCCGGCCACGCCCCGGACGGCGACGCCGACATCGAGCTGGATTTCAGCACCTTTGAGGTGATCGACTGCCGGCGCTGCGGCGGCATTTTCAAGCCTGACGTGGTGTACTACGGTGACGTGGTGCCCAAGGCGCGCCGCGAGGCCGCGCGCGCCGGGCTTTTCCGCGCCAACGCCGCCCTGGCCGTGGGTACCTCGCTGATGGTGTTTTCCGGCTACCGATTTTTCCGCGACGCCCACGCCCGGGGCATGCCGCTGGCCTCGCTCTCGCTTGGCGTCACCCGCGCCGACCCTATGCTCAGCGAGAAATGGTGCGCCCCGCTCACCCCGGTATTGGAATACGCCGTGGCACAGCTAAAACAGCAAAGCGGGGCGGCATAGGCTGCATATCTATACGTTGTTTGAGGTTTGAGGGAGCGCCTTGTGTTTACGCTTTATCACCGCTACGCCGAGCTGCCCGACACGCTCTGGGCCGACTGCCGGCCCACCCCTGCGGTTGCGCCCAGCCTGATTGTGTTCAACACGGCGCTGGCGAGAGAGCTGGGCATGGACGAGCAGCCCGACGACGCCACGCTCGCCGACTACTTCAGCGGCAGTGCGCCGCTGCCCGGCGCCCGGCCCATGGCGCTTGGCTACGCCGGCCACCAGTTCGGCCACTTTGTCCCCAGGCTTGGCGACGGCCGCGCGCTGCTGCTGGGCGAGGTGGTGGACGCCGACGGCCGGCGCCGAGATATTCAGCTCAAGGGCAGCGGGCGCACGCCGTATTCCCGCGGCGGCGACGGCCGCGCGCCGCTGGGGCCGGTGCTGCGCGAATACCTGGTCAGCGAAGCCATGGCGGCCATGGGTATACCCACCACCCGGGCGCTGGCCGCCGTGGCCACCGGCGAGCAGGTCATGCGCATGCCCGCAGAGCCCGGCGCGGTGATTACCCGAGTGGCGTCGAGCCACCTGCGCGTGGGCACTTTTCAGTTTGCCGCCGCCCGGGGGGATAAAAAAGCGCTCAGAGCCCTGGTGGAGCACGCCATCGAGCGCCACTTTCCAGCGGTCAAATCCCACGACGGCAACGCCCGCTATCTGGCGTTTTTCGACGCGGTAATGCGCCGCCAGGCCTACCTGGTGGCCCGCTGGATGGGCGTGGGCTTTATCCACGGCGTGATGAACACCGATAACGCCAGCATCGCCGGTGAGACCATCGACTACGGCCCCTGTGCCTTTATGGAAGCGTTCGAGCCCGACAAGGTGTTCAGCTCCATCGACCAGGGCGGTCGCTACGCCTTTGCCCGCCAGCCGGCCATGGCCCAGTGGAATCTGGCCCGGCTGGCCGAGTGCCTGCTGATGCTGATGGACGGTAAGGAAAATGCCCTGGTGGAAGAAGCCACCGCCGCGCTGCGCCGCTTCGACGAGGTCTTTGCCGAAGAGCGCAGAAAAGTGAGCGCCGACAAGCTTGGCCTTGCCGCTGAAAGCGAGTGCGCCACGCCGCTGATGGAGGCGCTGGAAAACGTCATGCAGCGGGGCAAAATGGACATGACCGCGACGTTCGATGCGCTGTATCACCTCGCCGCCGACCCCGGTGAGGCGCGCCGCGACGCTCTGCTGGCGCTCGGCGAGGCGCCCGGAGAAGTGGTGCAATGGCTTGAGCGCTGGCAGGGTGAGCAGACGGCCGGCCACAGCGCCGAGCGGCTGGCCGCCATGCGCCGGGCCAACCCGGTGATTATCCCGCGCAACCATCGTGTGCAGGAGGCCATCAGCGCCGCCGAAGACGGCGACTATCAGCCCTTTTATACGCTGCTCGCCGCGGTGATCGCACCGTTTGACGACACCGCGAATGCCCGCCGGCTGGCCGCGCCGGCCACGGCAGATGAGCGCGTGCTGCGCACCTTCTGCGGCACCTGAGTCGCCACGATCATGCCCTCTGACGCGCCGGCGCTGCGTAAAATCATCCATCTGGACTGCGACTGTTTCTACGCCGCGGTGGAGATGCGCGACAACCCCGCGCTTGCCGAGATTCCCATTGCCATCGGCGGCAGCGTCGAGCGCCGTGGCGTGGTTGCCACCTGTAACTACCCGGCCCGGGAATACGGCATTCACTCGGCCATGCCCATGGCCCAGGCGCTCAAGCGCTGCCCGCACTTAACCGTGATTCCCAATGATATGCCCAAGTACAAGGCGGTGGCTCAGGACGTGTTTGCCATCTATCGCGAGCTGACCCAGCGCATCGAGCCGCTGTCGCTGGACGAGGCGTATCTGGACGTTACCGGGGTGAGCGCCTATCAAGGCAGCGCGACGCTGATGGCCGAGGCCATTCGCGCCCGGGTGGCGCAAGAGGTGGGGATTACCGTATCCGCCGGCGTGGCACCCAACAAGTTTCTGGCCAAGATCGCCAGCGACTGGCACAAGCCCGACGGGCTTTGCGTGGTGCCCCCGGAGGCCATCGATGAGTTTGTCCGCGCGCTGCCGGTCACCAAGCTCCACGGCGTGGGGCCGCGCACCGCCGAAAAGCTCGCCGCGCTGGGCATTGAAACCTGCACGGACGTGCGCAAACGCACGCTCCCCGAGCTTGTCGGGCACTTCGGCGTTTTTGGCAAGCGCCTTTATGAGCTGAGCCAGGGCATCGATGAGCGCCCGGTCAAGGTGCATCGAGAGCGCAAATCGGTGAGCACCGAGCAGACCTATCCGCAAGATTTGCCCACGCTTGCCGCCTGCCACGGCGAGCTGGGCGCGCTGATCGATGATTTAACGCGCCGCTACCGCCGGCTGGACCCGCCGCCCGGGGTGCGCGGGGCTATGGTCAAGATCAAGTTCAACGACTTCACCCAGACCACCGTGGAACACGCCGGCAGCGTGGTGGATGAGGCGCCCTTTGCCGCACTGCTTGACGCCGGCTGGCAGCGCGGCCGCCGCCCGGTGCGGCTGCTGGGCGTGGGCTATCGGTTGGCCGAGCCGGCGCCGGCGCAGCAGCTCGCGCTTTTCTGAGCCGGTGGCCGCCGTCGCAAGCGCGCCGTCTGTGTTAGCGTGGGGGCGTAGTCATCAACGCCCAGGAGGCACTATGTATCTGTCCGTACAGCTTAGCTACTATCCGCTCGCCGATGACTTCAAGCCGCCGGTACGCGAGGTGGTCAAGCGCCTGGAAGCCAGCGGGCTGGAAGTCTATTCCAACCGTATGAGCACTCAGGTATTCGGCGAGTTCGACGCGGTGATGGATGCGCTGTCGGCGCTGATGAAGTGGTCGTTTGAGACCTACGGCAAGGCTGCGTTTACCGCCAACTTTCTTGAAGGCGACCGCCGCCCGCGCGGCTGATGCCGTCCGGGCGTCAGTCGGCGGCCTTCACGACCCGGTTGCGCCCGTCGCGTTTGGCGCGGTACATGGCGCGATCGGCATGTTCCAGCAGGCGTTCCGGCGTCTCGCCGTCAAAGCCGGCCAGGCCTACAGAAATCGTGACGGTCAGGCGCTGCGGCGTGACCGGCGTTTCTGCGATCAGCCGGCGCAGGCGGTCTACGGCCTGTTCGGCGCTGGCGGGGGTGACGCCGGGCATAATCAGCAAAAACTCTTCGCCGCCCAGCCGCACCGCGATGTCGGTGCGGCGCATATCGTCTCTGATCAGCTGGGAAAGCGCTTCCAGCACCGCATCGCCGGTGGCGTGTCCGTGGGTATCGTTGATGGCCTTGAAGGCATCCAGGTCGCACATGGCAACGCTTAAAGAACTTGCGTAGCGCCGGCAGCGCGTGACTTCTTCTTCCAGCCGGGCAAGCCCGGCACGACGGTTCAAAAGCCCGGTAAGCGGATCGTGGCGGGCCATGTGCTCCAGGTGTTCGTTGGCCTGGCGCAGCCGCTCTTCCAGCCGCTTGCGTACGCTGATGTCGATAATAAACGTCATTTTGCGCGGCCGGCCGTCGTCGCCGATCATGCGGGTGGCTTCGGCGATGATGGTGCGTAGCTGGCCGTCTTTACGGCGTACTTCCCATTCCTGATGCAGCTCGCCCCGGTCGTCCCCGGCGATGAAGTCGTCGTGCAGGTGGCGCATGGTCGAATGGCTGGCCTTGGGTACCACCAGCGTAAAATGCTGGCCGACCAGCTCTTCCTGGGTGTAGCCGTAAAATTCGCAGTAGGCGGGATTGACGAACTCGAAAAAGCCGTCGGCATCGGTTACGCAGGCGCCGAGCGGCGTGGCGCGCAGCACATCCGCTGTGGTAAAGGGCAAACAAGCGGACGGCGAGGCCGGGCGGTTGGGATGATTCATGGGCTAAGCTCCGGCGGCACACGACAACGAGGCCGGCGCTGGGCCCGGCATGACGGTACGGCGTGATACGAAAGAAACGCAGGATAGCCTGTGATGCCGAACGGGTGCAATGCCAATACCCCCGCGACAGGCCAGCGGCCGCGGGGGTGTTTATAGCCGCTAAGGGCAGGCCGGGCTAAAGCCCGATACGCTGCGCCCGGTCGGTGAAGAAAATGCCGCTGGGCGAGGCGCTTTTCAGCCGCGCGACTTCTTCCAGCGTGCGGGTGTCATACACCGTTACCCGATCGCTGTCCCGGGCCGATACCCACACCTGCTCGCCTTTGGGCGTGAACTCCATGTGCAGCACCGCCTCGCCGGGGGATAGCGTGGCGATGACTTCGCGCTTTTCGGTGTCGATGACCTGCACCACGTCGTTGTTCGGGTGGGCGAAGTTGACCCACAGCTGGCGCTTGTCCGGCCGGCTCATGACAAAAATCGGCTGGCCGTGAACGGGGATGCGATCGGCAAGCGACCAGTCGGCGGTGTCGGCGACCAGCACTTCGTGGCGGCCAACGGCGGGGAAAAACGCCTGGCGTCCGGCCATGGTCCAGCCTTCCAGGTGCGGCATCTTGTACACCGGCAAGCGTTCCTCGCCGCGGCCGTAGTCGGGCAGAATGCGGGTAACGCCGTTTTCCGGATGCCACAGATCCAGCATCGCCAGGCCATCCTCGCCGAACAGCCCGGCGATGTAGTAGCGTCCGTCCAGGCCGATCAGCGCGTCGTAGGGCTTTTTGCCGATGTCGGTAAAGCGCGTGACGTCGAATGCTGCCTCGCCGCCCTGTGCCTCCCCGGCGCCCGACTCCTGGTTTATGTCCACCACGTGGATTTCGCCGGCGTCAAACAGGCTGTAGACAAAGCGATTGCCCGGGGCGTCCACCAGTCCCACGACCCGGGAGCGCTGCTCCTCGCCGCTGTCGTCCTCGTACAGGGCGGGAAACTCGGCCACCGGTTCCAGGGTTTGGCTGTCGAAGATGCGCACGCCGCCCGGCTCGTAGTTGGACACGGCGACCAGCGAGCCGTCCTGGGAAATCGCCCCGCCGATGCTGTTACCCGACTGGATAATCCGGTGGGTGATCTCGCCGCTCAGCAGGTCCACCCGGCTCAGCCCGCCGTCGCGGCCGAAAACAAACGCAAAGCGGCCGTCTCGGGCAAACTTCACCGATGCGTGGGACAAATCGCCCAGGCCGTCGACGCGCTCCAGCACTCGGTGGGCGCTGGTATCGACGACGGCGATGCGGCCTGCTGCGCGTTCGACAACCACGCCCAAATCACCGGTGCCGCGCAGCTCGGCGGGTGAAAGCGCAGCGCAGCCGGCCAGCAGAGCAAGGCCTGCGGCGGTCAGCACCCCTCGGTACAGTGGCCGGAGAGGGCGCAAGCGATCAGGCATCATCATGGGTTACTCCTTTGGCGCATGTTCGGATAGCGGGTTGTGGTGGATCAGCTGATCGGCGAGCCAGCGAGCATCCTCGGCGCTAAGCAGGTGCTTCCAGGCCGGCATGGCCGTGCCGGGTACGCCGTTGAGAATCAGCGCGGTCAAGGCTTCATCGCCGTAGGCCTGCATGCGTGCCGGGGCCAGCGCCGGGCCTAGCCCGCCACGCAGCGTCATGCCGTGGCACGAGCCGCAATCCTGATAGAGCAGGGTGTCAAGCTCGGCCTGGCGCGCGGTGGAAAGTTCGTCGTTCGCCGCTGCGCCGGCGGCAAGCGCCAGCAGGCCGGCGGCGAACAGCCTTTTGACGGTATGGCGCGTTCTCCGCGCTGGGTTGCGATCGCTGTTTGGCGCCATGTTCCCTCCCGAACTCCGGCCGGAAACGAAATAGGTCTCCGATATACTTGTTTACAGTCTTGCTGCCCGCCGCTCTCGATATCTTGATGTACGTCAATAAAGCGCCTTTGCTCGGATGTTCTGAATTTTTTTTAAAAGCGCAATACCTCTTGAGAGGTAGCAAACGTGGCGATTGACGTACATCAAGAAAGGCGGCGGTTACGCGCGCAAAAAGCGTTAATGAGTATGAGAAAGGCATCTTTGTGCGCCACACTGGTTTCCACAACAATAAGCATCGTACCTGACGAAAACCGTGCAATCCGATGCTGCTATCGGTCTATGACATAGAGGTGTGACGATGATGAGCAAGAAGGGATACCGGACGCCGTTGGCCGTGGCCATTGCCACGATAGCGCTGGGTATGGGCGCTGCCAACGCTCAGCACAAAGACGTGGACGGTGCTGAGGCGGCGTACAAAGGGGGCGAGTCGGCGGTGGATGCCGCATCGGCCAAGGCGGTACGCACGCCGGGCGCGCCAGATTTAACCGAAGCGGAATTCGCAAAAGCCAAGGAAATCTATTTTCAGCGCTGTGCCGGCTGCCACGGCGTACTGCGCAAGGGGGCCACGGGCAAGCCGCTGACCACCGACATTACCCAGCAGCGCGGGCTTGAATATCTGAAAACCTTCATCAACTACGGCTCGCCCGCCGGCATGCCCAACTGGGGCACCTCGGGCGATTTCACCGCAGATGAAGTCGAGCTGATGGCCAAGTACGTCATGCACGAGCCGCCGGTACCGCCGGAGTTTGGCATGCCCAAAATGCTCGACACCTGGGAAGTGCTGGTGGCCCCGGAAGACCGGCCCACCGAGAAGATGAACGACTGGGATATCGAGAATCTGTTCTCGGTGACCCTGCGCGATGCCGGCCAGATTGCGCTGATCGACGGCAACACCAAGGAAATCGCCAAGGTGCTGGATACCGGCTACGCGGTGCATATTTCGCGCATGTCGGCGTCCGGGCGCTATATCTTCGTTATCGGCCGGGATGCCAAGGTCGACATGATCGACCTGTGGATGGAAGACCCGAGCATCGTGGCCAGCATCAAGATCGGCATGGAGGCGCGTTCGGTCGAGACCTCCAAGTTCAAAGGCTACGAAGACGACCTGGCCATTGCCGGTGCCTACTGGCCGCCCCAGTATGTGATCATGGACGGTCAGACGCTGGAGCCGAAGAAAATCGTCAGCACACGCGGCATGACCGTGGATACGCAAGAGTATCACCCGGAACCGCGCGTAGCGGCGATCGTGGGCTCCCACCAGCATCCCGAGTTCATCGTCAACATCAAGGAAACCGGCAAGGTGCGCCTGGTCAACTATGAAGACCTGGACGCCATCTCTACTGTAGAGATCGACACCTCGCGCTTTCTGCACGACGGCGGCTGGGACGCGTCCGGGCGCTACTTCCTGACCGCGGCCAACGAGTCCAACCAGATCGTGGTGATCGACGCCAAGGATCGCGAGCTGGAAACCATCGTTGACGTGGGCAAAACGCCCCACCCGGGCCGCGGCGCCAACTTTGTTGATCCCGAGTTCGGGCCGGTATGGGCGACCAGCCACCTGGGCGATGCCACCATTCAGCTGATCGGCACCGATCCTGAAGGCCATCCGGAAAACGCCTGGAAAGTCGTGCGCAGCATCGACGGCCAGGGCGGCGGCTCGCTGTTTGTCAAGACGCACCCGGAGTCCGACAACCTCTACGTGGATACCGCACTGAACCCCGGTGAGGATATCAGCCAGAGCGTTGCGGTGTTCGACATCAACAACCTGGAGGCCGGCTTCGAGGTGCTGCCCATTGCCGAATGGGCCGACGTGGGCGAAGGACCCAAGCGCGTGGTGCAGCCGGAGTACAACCAGGCGGGTGACGAAGTATGGTTCTCGGTGTGGAACACCATGGACCAGAAGTCCGCGCTGGTCGTTGTGGATGACAAAACGCGCGAGCTCAAGAAAGTCATCAAAGACGAGCGGCTGGTCACGCCGACCGGCAAGTTCAACGTGCTAAACACGCAGAAAGATATCTACTAGGCTGAAAACGCCGGGCCGGCGATGTTTTGCCGGCCCGGCACACGCAAGACGATGGATGCCGATAGCGGGGAGCTGCTTATGCTGCAGCGGATGCACGAAAAAACGCAAGATCTTGACGCCAGCGAGCTGGATACCCTTGATCGCCGGCTGCTGGATACCTGCCAGCGCGGCCTTCCCATCGAGCCACACCCTTACCGTGCGCTGGCCAAGCGCCTTGACAGCACGGAAGACGAGATTCTAGACCGCCTTGCGCGGCTGCACGCTTCGGGCGTGATCAGCCGCGTAGGGCCGGTGTTCGACCACGCCCGGGCCGGTGCCAGCCTGCTTGCGGCGGTGGCCGCCGACGATGCCGAACGCGACGCCGTGGCCGCCGAGATCAACCGCGCGCCGGGCATCAATCACAACTACCTGCGCGACGCCGCCCGCGGCTATAACCTTTGGTTTGTGATGACCGCCCCGGACCCGGCCGAGCTGGAAGCGCGCCTCGATGCCCTTGAGCGGCGCATCGAGCGCCCCATACTGCGCCTGCCCATGGTCGAGAGCTTTCATATCGACCTGGCGTTTCCGCTGCCCTGGTCCGAGCTGGACAGGCGTGAGCCGGACGCAGAGCCGAGTCAAACCACGGAGACGTTCTTGTGAGCCCGCACGATGCACAGGCTCAGCGCCGCCTGCAAAGTCTGCTGGAGCAGGGGCTGCCGCTTACGCCGCGCCCCTGGCGCACGCTTGCCGACCAGGCCGGCATGACCGAGGCCGACGCCATGGCCTGCGCCCGGCGCTGGCAGGACGACGGCCTGATCAAGCGCATGGGTCTTGTGGTGCGTCACCGCCGGCTGGGCATGGCGGCCAACGCCATGGTGGTATGGGACATCGCCGACGACCGCGTGGGCGAGGTGGGCCGGGCCCTTGCCGCTGAACCTGCGGTGACGCTTTGCTACCGCCGCCCGCGCCGGCTGCCGGACTGGCCGTACAACCTGTTTTGCATGATTCACGGCGTGCGCCGGGCGCGCGTGCTGGCCGAGCTTGCCGCCATTATTGCCCGCCAGGGGCTGGATGACGTGGCCCATCAGGTGCTGTTCAGCCACCACGCCTATCGCCAGCGCGGCGCACGCTATATCGACCATACCGGCCAAGCAGAGGAGACACGCTGATGAATACCGCCCCGTCTGCCGAGCTGGACGCCGTTGACCGCGCCATTATCAACCGCCTGCAGGACGGTTTGCCGCTGGTCGAGCGGCCCTTTGCCCGGGTGGCCGACGAGCTGAACCTCAGCGAAGGCCGGCTTTTGTACCGCCTGGAGCAGCTGCGCGATCGCGGCGTGCTTACCCGCTTTGGCCCCATGTATCACGCCGAACGGCTGGGCGGCGGGCTTACGCTCGCTGCTCTGCGGGTACCCGAAGACGACTACGAACGAGTGGTCGAGCAGGTCAACGCCTTTGCTGAGGTGGCGCATAATTATCGCCGAGAGCATTCGCTCAACATGTGGTTTGTGCTGGCGACCGAAACGCCCGAACGCATCGCCGAGGTGATCGCCGAGATCGAGGCCGAGACAGGGCTTGGCGTCTATAACATGCCCAAAGAGGAGGAGTTTCATGTGCGACTCCATCTGCCGGTCTAAGCCGGAACGTGCCGCGGCCATGCCGGCGTTTACCCCGGATGCCACTGACCGCGCCATTGTGCTGGCCACCCAGGCGGGCCTGCCGCTTTATCCCGACCCCTGGAAGGCGGTGGGCGAGCAGATCGGCACCAGCGGTGCCGAGGTGCTCAAGCGCATGCAGGCCATGCAAAAAGCCGGCGTGATTCGCCGGGTAGCGGCGGTGCCCAACCATTATCGGCTGGGCTATGTGGCCAACGGCATGAGCGTATGGGACGTGGACGAGGCCGAGATTGAACGGCTGGGTCGGGAGATTGCCGGCGTCGAAGGCGTCAGCCACTGCTACCGCCGCCCGCGGCACCTGCCGCACTGGCCGTACAATCTTTTTGCCATGCTGCACGGCAAAAGCCGCGACGAGGTAGAGCACCAGGCGGAAAAGCTGCGGCTGCGGCTGGGCAGTGCCTGCCGCGGCTATCGCATTTTGTATAGCTCGCGGATTCTGAAAAAGACCGGCCTGCGTCTGGCGGGCGCGGCCACATCGTAAGTGAGGGAGACGCCATGTTTCGCGTAACGCGCTATATGCAGTCGCTGATGGCGCCGGCTCCGGTGGCGCCGGCACGCAAGCCCAAAGGGCCGGTGGTCATCTGGAATTTGATTCGCCGCTGTAATCTGACCTGCAAGCACTGCTACACCACATCGGCAGATATCGACTTTGCCGGGGAGCTCGATACCGCCGAGGCGCACGCGGTGCTCGACGACCTCAAAGCGTTCCATGTCCCGGCCTTGATACTCTCCGGCGGCGAGCCGCTGATGCGCCCGGATATTTTCGAGCTTTCCCGCCGTGCCCGGGAGCTTGGCATCTACACCGGGCTTTCCACCAACGGCACGCTGATCACTGAAGACAACATCGACGCCATTGCCGAGGTAGGCTACGACTACGTGGGCATCAGCATTGACGGGCTGGAAGCCACCCACGACGTGATTCGCCAGCGAAAGGGCGCGTTTCGCGAGTCCATGCACGCAGTCAAGCTGTGCAAGGAGCGCGGCATCAAGGTGGGGCTGCGCTTTACTCTCACCCGGGAAAACGCCGACCAGCTGGGCGATATTCTAGCGCTGATCGAGCACCACGACGTCGACAAGTTCTATCTTTCCCACCTCAACTACGGCGGGCGCGGCCGGCGCCACAGCAAAAACGATGCCTGGCACGAGATGACCCGGGCGGCGATGACGCAGCTTTTCGACCACTGCCGCGATGAGCTTGAGCGCGGCATTGTGCGCGAGTACGTCACCGGCAACAACGACGCCGACGGTCCCTTTATGCTCATGTGGGCCCAAAAGCACTTCCCCGACCAGGTGCCGGCGCTGACCGAGCGGCTGACCCACTGGGGCGGCAACGCCTCGGGGGAGTATATTGCCAATATCGACAACCTGGGCAACGTTCACCCGGACACTTTCTGGTGGGATCACCACCTGGGCAACGTCCGCGATCGTCCGTTTTCCGAGATCTGGCGCGACACGCAAGACCCGCTGATGCAAGGCTTTCGCCAGCGGCCGCGCCCGCTCAAGGGGCGCTGCGGCGAATGCCAGTACCTGCCCATCTGCAACGGCAATACCCGGGTGCGCGCGTGGAAAGTCACCGGTGACCCCTGGGAAGAAGATCCCGGCTGCTATCTGACCAACGCCGAAATCGGCCTGCCTGACGCCCCAACGCGCCAGCTGCATGCGCCGTTCACCCCCATTCAAGCCGTGGAAATCGTTTAGCGCCGCGAGCGTTCAAGGAGTGATGGCATGGCATTACATCGCGTGGTATATGACGTGGCCGGGGCGACGCTGGCACCGGGAGAAGTGGCCATGGTGGGCGCCGGCCCCGGCGATCCCGGGCTTTTGACGCTCAAGGCGCTGGCGCTGATCGAGCAGGCCGACTGCCTGGTCTATGACCGGCTGGTTTCCGCCGAGGTCATGGCGCTGGCCCGGCCCGATGCCGAGGCGTTTTATGTAGGCAAGGCGTCGCGCTGCCATGCGCTGACCCAGGACGAAACCAACGCGCTGCTGGTGCGCCTGGCACGGCAAAACCGGCGCGTGGTGCGCCTGAAAGGCGGCGATCCCTATATTTTCGGCCGCGGCGGCGAAGAGGCTGAAGTGCTGGTGGCAAACGGCATTGCCTTTCACGCCGTGCCGGGCATTACCTCGGCTCAGGGCTGTGCGGCCTACGCCGGCTTCCCGCTGACCCACCGCGACTACGCCCAGAGCGTGACCTTTGTGACCGGCCACTGCAAAAGCGACGGCAAGCTGGTGCTGGACTGGCAGGCGCTTGCCACGCCGCACCATACAACGGTGTTTTACATGGGGCTTGCCAACGCCGCGCTGATCAGCAGTGAACTGATGCGCGCAGGGCTTGCCCCCGGGCATCCGGTGGCGCTGATTGAGCGCGGCACCACGCCTGAGCAGCGCCGAATTATTACCACGCTGGGTGACATGACCGCCGCCATCGAACGGGAAGAGCTGGTGCCCCCCACGCTGATGGTCGTAGGCGAGGTCGTGGCGCTGGCCGAGACGCTGATGCCGGCAACGCTGAGCGTACCGACCCCGTCGGCCACGCCGGCGCAGGTGCCTACGCTGGCTCTTGCTCCACGGGAGAAAGTTGCTTTATGAAGCCGTTTGCTTTTTGCCTGCCGCTGCTATGGGTGGCCGCCACGCCGGCGTTTGCAGCCGACCCCGACGCGGCCGCCGCGCTTTATCAGACCCACTGCGCCAGCTGCCACGGCGAGACCCGCCTTGGCGGCATCGGCCCGGCGCTTTTGCCGGGTAACCTGTCGCGCCTCAAGCCCGCCGCCGCGGTGGATGTGATTGCCAACAGCCGCCCCGCCAGCCAAATGCCCGCCTTCGGCGAGACGCTGGCCGAAGGGCAAATCGAGGCGCTGGCCGAGTGGCTGTACCGCCCGCCGGCGGTACAGCCGCGCTTTGGCGAAGCAGAGATTCTGGCAAGCCACACGGTGATGCACCCGGACGGCAGCCTGCCGGATACGCCGCGCTTCGATGCCGACCCGCTGAATCTGTTTATCGTGGTGGAAACCGGCGACCACCACGCCAGCCTTCTCGACGGCGACACCTTCGAGCGCATCCACCGTTTTGAAACGCGCTATGCGCTGCACGGCGGGCCCAAGTACACCCCGGACGGGCGCTACGTCTTCTTCGGCTCTCGGGACGGCTGGATCACCAAGTACGATCTGTACAACCTGGAAGTCGTGGCCGAGGTGCGCGCCGGCATCAACATGCGCAACATTGCCGTTTCCGGTGACGGCCGCTACGTGATGGCGGCCAACTATCTGCCCCACAGCCTGGTGCTGTTTGACGCTCACAACCTCGATGTGATGCAGGTCTATCCGGTGGAAAACGCCGCGGGAAAAAGCTCCCGGGTCAGTGCGGTGTACGCCGCTCCACCCCGAGGCAGCTTTATTGCCGCGCTCAAGGACATCAAGGAAGTCTGGGAGATCCCCTGGCCGCTGCCCACCGAATCGGTGGTGTCCACCGGCCACATGAAAACCCCGCTGGCGCCGAGTCGTGATCCGGCCCTGGAAAGCTTCAAGGTGCGCCGCATTGCGGTGCCGGACTACCTTGACGACTTCTTTTTTGACCCGGGCTACGAGCACGTCATCGGCGCGTCCCGCGGCGGGCAGGGCGGTATGGTGGTCAACCTGGACAGCGGCGAGAAAGTGGCTGACCTGCCCTTGAAAGGCATGCCGCATCTGGGCTCAGGGATTACCTGGGAGCAAAACGGCCGGCGGGTGATGGCGCTGCCGCACCTGGGCCGGGCTGAAGTGTCGATCATCGACATGGGCACCTGGGAGACGGTCAAAACCCTGGAAACCGACGGTCCGGGCTTTTTCATGCGCAGCCACGAAAACTCCCCCTACGCCTGGGTGGACGTCTTTTTCGGCCCCAACCGCGATCGGGTCCACGTCATCGACAAACAAAGCCTGGAGATCGTTGAAACGCTGACCCCGGAGCCGGGCAAGACCGCCGCTCACGTGGAGTTTGACCGCGACGGCGAAAAGCTGCTGCTCAGCCTTTGGGAAGACGACGGTGCGGTGATCGTCTATGACGGCGATACGCTGGAGGAGCTCAAGCGCATTCCCATGAGCAAGCCCTCGGGCAAGTACAACGTGTGGAACAAAACGCGCTATGAGGAAGGCACCAGCCACTAGCGGTTGGTTTTCCCGAGCACAGCCGTCACACTCGCCTGTTTACCGTCAGCGATATCAAGGAGGCCGACATGGCCATTTCCAGTTTCAACGATCTTCTCGGCGAGGCGCGCAGCCAGCCGCGCGCCCAGCGGCTTTTGCTGGTGTTTGCCAAGGCGGAGCTTCCTGACTTCCCCGACGACGAGCAGCGCCGGCGCTTTGAGCAGGGCGAGGGCGGCGTGCTGGTGCCCACGGTCTGTGCGGATAAAACGCCGGACGAGCTTGAGGACTTCAACGCGCTGCTCAAGGAAGCCGAGCAGACCGGCGCTGAATGGGACCTGTTCTTTGTCGCCGGCATGGACGATGTGCACGGCGACGAAGAAATCCAGAACCAGCTGAGCAAAATGACCGAATCGCTGCAGATGGGCAACGTCGACTCGTTTATTGCCTTCGATAAAAGCGGCGAGGCGATGAGCCTCAACGGCTGAGGTCGGGCAGGTCACGCATTTTTTAACGCGATGTCGTGTGTGAAGGTGTTGCGCCTCCGCCGAGGTTGGCCAGCTGTTCCAGCGTAATGTCGTCAAACCCAACGATTTTGCCGCCGTGGTCTTTTATAAAGGCTTCGGCGGCGTTTTTGTCAGCGAAGGGGGCCAGGGTGTGGCCCATGCTGCCGCGGCGGCTGTGGCCGAGGACGTAGACGGCCTCACGGGCGCGGATAAACGCCTCGTCAGCGGGGCTGTTCCAGTCGGTCGCTCCCATGTCGTGAACGTAGGCGTGGGAAAGTTGCGCTTCGTTTTCCGGCTGGCGCAGAAAGGTTAACAGCTCCGCGGTGGAGCAGAACTTCAGTGCGCGGGCGTCGGCGCTCATAAACGCCTCGCCCTTGGGGCCGGGGTGGGCGGCAACGGTCATGCCGCAGACGTGGCAGCTGTCGCCGGAGGCAATGGGCTCGGGGGCGGCCAGCGTTTCGGGCGCAGACTCCCCGCAGCCGGCCAGCACAAGGGCGGCGGCAAGCAGCCCGGCGAGGAAGAAAAAGCGTGATAAACGGGGCATGGGCCTCTCCTTGATAGAAAGCGTTGAGCGTTCAGGCGGCGCGGCGCTGAAAGCGCCACAGGGCAAGCCCCAGCGGCAGAGCCGCCCAGCCCAGCAGCAGAGCGGTCAGCGTTGCCGGATGAAACGCCCCGGGGGCGGCAATGGCGGTGACGCCGGCGTGCTCCCGGGCGGCGGCAAAGCCTGCCAGGTTCAAAAGCCGGAAGCACTCGGTGGGGTTTAACAGCAACAGCCAGGAAAGCCAGTCGCCGCCCTGCTTGACGCTGACCAAAAGCGCCAGCAGCGCCATGTCAAACACCAGCACGAAGAAAAACCATACCCCCAGCGCCAGCCCCGCTGCGCGCTGCTTTTCTGCCGCACCCACGCTGATCAAGTAGGCAAAGGCGATAAAGATCCAGCCCAGCAGCACGGTGCTGGCAATCAACAGTCCCATGCCGCGCGCAAGCGCCCCCAGCGCCACGCCGTCAGCGCCCAGCGCAATGGTCACCCCGGCGATGCCAAAGCCAAGCGCGGTGGCCGCACCCAAAATCAGCCCGTGGCCGCAGAATTTGCCCAGCAAAAGCGCCGAGCGGCTGACCGGATAGGTAAGCAGCAGCAGCAAGGTGCCTGCTTCGCGCTCGCCGACCACGGCATCGTAGGCCAGCAGCAAAGCGATCAGCGGAATCAAAAACACGGCCAACGTGGTCAGGCTGACCAGGGTGCTGGCAAGCGAGGTAAAGCCCAGCCCGCCGCTGGCCGCCGCCCCGGCCCAGGCAATGCCCACGGCGAGCACGGCCAGCACCAGGGTGATGGACAGCACCCAGCGGTTGCGCAGGCCGTCGCGGAACTCCTTGCCGGCGATAATCACAATGGCGTTCATGGCGTTACCCTCTGGGAAAAGTGCCGGTAAAGATCTTCAAGCGTCGGCGGCTCCACCGCGATATCGGTGACGCCCTGCAGCGCGGCGAGCCGGCGCAGGGTAGCGAGCTTGGCGCTTTCGGGCACGGCAAGCTCGGCGTGCGCGCTGTCCTGCGCCAGTACCGCGACTCCGGGCGGCTGCGCCAGCGACTGCCGGTCGGTGTCGGTAAGCCGGCCGCGTACGCGGATCACCACCGGCAGTGCGGCGTCTTTGCGCAGGTCTTGCATGCTGCCAAGGGCCAGGCGCTTGCCGCCGCCGAGCACCAGCGCGCGGTCAATGTAGGGCTCGATGCCCGGCAGAATATGCGAGGACAGCACCACACTGCCGCCCCGGCCGCGCAGCTCGTCCAGCGTGGCATAGAAGTCGCGGGTGGCCGCCGGATCCAGGCCGGTGGTGGGCTCGTCGAGCAGCACAAGCGAGGGCTCGCCCAGCAGCGCCTGGGCCAGCCCCAGCCGCTGGCGCATGCCCTTGGAGTAGGTTTTGACCCGGCGGCGGGCGGCGTGGCCAAGCCCGACCTTTTCCAGCAGAGGGGTGATCTGGCGGCGGTCGGCGCGCTTGAGCCGGGCAAAGTAGGTCAGCACCTCAACGCCGGTAAGGGCTTCATAGAAGCTGACGTTTTCCGGCAGATAGCCCAGACGCTTGCGCAGAGCGGCGGCGTGGCGGCCGTCCGGTGCATGGCCCAGCACGGTGACCGCGCCGCTGCCCGGCGAGAGCAGGCCGAGAATCAGGTGCATGGTGGTGGTCTTGCCCGCGCCGTTGTGGCCCAGCAGCGCCAGCACTTCGCCCTGGCCGGCGCTGAAGCTCAGGGCATCAAGCCGGGTCAGCGCGCCGTGATGCAGGGTCACGCGGTTAAACTCGATCACCGGTGTGGGCGCGTGGCTCATGGCGTGGTCTCCTTGGGGCCTGGGGGTGCGCTTGCGGGCCGTGCGGGGTCGGCCATCAAGGGCGCGCCGTCGCGCACGCCCTGGGGGCGAAATACTGGAAACTGACGCTGCACCCAGCGCAGGGCCAGCACGGCGGGGCTGTCCATCAGGATTCTGGCGGCGGGGTAGCGCCATAGTAGCCGGTCCATGGCATCGTTGGGCTCAAAGGCGGTGTCGCCCACGCCGTCGCCGTCCATGTCCCAGCCCAGGTAGTTGCTCCAGTAGTTGCCGTTCCACGCCTGGGTTCGGGTAGCGACGTATTTGACCTGCTGGCGGTTGTGCACAAAGGCGTTGCCGGTTACCACGTTATCTTCAGAGCCGGCGGTCAGGTGAATACCGATGTCGCTACCTTCAAGCCGGTTATTCTCAAAGCGGTTGAACTGGGCGTTGTAGACAAACAGCGCCTTGCCGTCGTTGCCGCTGATCGTCCCCGCGCCGCCCTGCTGGCGAATCCCCCGGATGTGATTGCCGCGCAGGGTGGAGTCGGTGATGTTGTTCATCAAAATGCCGTAGCGCAGGTCGTTTTGCGAGTCGTTGCCCACCACGGTGAGCCGCTTGGACTGCATCAGCGCATAGCCGGTGCGGGTGTCTTGTGTGACGTTGCCTTCCAGGCGGTTGTCGTGGGCGTACATGTAGTGCACGCCGTAGCGCAGATCCTGCATATGGTTGCCACGCAAAAGGGTGTCGCGGCTGGTGTCGATGTAGATGCCGTCGCGGGTTCGGCGGATGTCGTTGCCTTCCACGCGGACGTTTTCCACGTTGAACAGGTGCACGCCGTTGCCGCGGTCCTGAGAGCGCCGGCCGGCGTCGCCGCGGATAACGTTGTTCTTGATGACCGCGCTGTGTACGCCGTCAAGAAAAATGCCGAAGCCCGGGCCTTGGAGCCGGGCGTTTTTGACCACGCTGCCGGTGGCCTTGCGGGCGATAAAAATGCCCGCGTCCATGGCGGTCAGATCGCTGCCCCAGTTTTCTACGCCCACGCCGTCCATGACGGTCTCCGGGGCTTTGATGACCACGGCGTGGCCGTCGCCGCCGCCGTCGATCACCGCACCGCTTTTGCCGCGCAGGGTCAGCGTTTTATCCAGCACCAAAGGCGCGGGGTAGCGGCCTTCGGGCAATATAATCAGGTCACCGCCGGCGGCGTTGGCCACCAGCGGCTGAAGAGGTTGGCCCGGCGTTGCCGTCCATTCGGCGGCAAGCAGGGCAGTGCCCGGCCAGAAAACGCTGATCAGGCCGAGGCAGGCCGCCGTCAGGGCGGCCTTGAGGTGGTTCAAGGCGGCACCGTTGCCGGTGCCGCAGCTGCGTTTGCGCATAGGCGTCAGGCCTTTTCTACCAGCATGCGGCCGGTCATTTCCATGTGCATGGCGTGGCAGAACCAGTTGCAGTAGTACCAGTGCACGCCGGGCTTGTCGGCGGTAAAGGTGACGCTTGCGGTCTGCTGGGGGGAGATTTCCATCTGTACCCCGTGATTGACCATGCAAAACCCGTGGGTCAGATCCTCGACCCGGTCCAGGTTGGTGATGACCACCGTCACCTCGTCGCCCTGCTTGACCTTGAACTCGGTCATGCCGAACTGCGGGGCTACCGACGTCATGTAGACGCGCACCTTGTTGCCGTCGCGCACCACCTTGTTGTCGGCTTCCAGGTTGATGCCGTCGCTTTCGGCCATCTGGCGGGTGGTGGCAAAAAACGGATCGGTACGCGACCAGATGCGGCTGGGGTTGAGCTGGTCGGCGCGCAGCAGAATACAGTCGTGGGGCTCGGCGTAGGTCGGGCCGTCGTGGACGAGCTTCATTTCTTCGCCGGAAATGTCGATCAGCTGGTCGTTTTCCGGGTGCAGCGGGCCCACCGGCAGGAAGCGGTCCTTGGAGAACTTGGACAGCACCACCAGCCACTTGCCGTCGGCGTCCTTGGTCTCGGTCAGGCTGGCGTGGTTGTGCCCCGGCTGGTAGTGCACGTCGAGCTTCTGGCGCAGGTAGTTGACGTCTTCGCCGCTATAGGCGCGGATGGCGTCGGCGATGTTCCACTTGGCCACCTGGCTGTCGATGAACAGCGTGGTATAGGCGTTGCCGCGGCCGTCAAAGGTGGTGTGCAGCGGCCCAAGCCCCAGCTCGGGCTCGCCGACAACCGCGCCGCGAGGTTCGATGGCGTCGTCAAACAGCGCCGGCAGCTTGTCGATAGCGATGATCGAACAGGTGGGCGAGAGCTTGCCGTTGGCGATGAAGTACTTGCCGTCCGGCGAGGTGTTCACGCCGTGGGGGTTTTTCGGCACCGGAATGTAGCGGGTGAATTGGGTGCCGTGACGGCCGTTGAGCACCGGCACGTCGGAGTCGCCCAGGGTTTCGTAGTCGCCGGCCTTGACCGCGGCTTCAATGGCTTCGACGTCAAACACCACCACCCAGTCGCGCTCGGCGCGCATGGTGTCGGTAAGCGTCATGCCCATTTCCGAGTTGTAGCAGGTGGACGCCACAAAACGGCCGGTGTAGTCGGCGTCGGTGTTGTCCAGGTTGCCGTCGACGATTACCTGCCAGGCCACTTCCATGGTTTCAGCGTCGATGCCGTTGAACATGGTGGCGTACTTGTCGGGGTCTTCCAGATCCCGGCCGTCGTTGATCTGCGGGATCGGCAGCTCAGCGTTGGCAAACACGTACTTGGTGTGCGGCACTTTCTGCAGGCGCAGCCCGTGGATGGCCTGGACGTTGGGAATGGTGGTGATCTTGTCCGTCTTCATGATGTCCAGACGGATGCGCGCCACGCGGGTGTTGGCCTTGTCGTTGATGAACAGGTACTTGCCGTCGTAACTGCCGTCGGTCATGGAAACGTGCGGGTGGTGGGAGTCGCCGTTGAGAAAACGCGAAGACTCGCCCAGCACTTCCAGAGATTCGTTGGTAATCCCCCAGCCGGTGGCGCTGTCGACGTTGAATACCGGAATGCGCATCAGCTCGCGCATGGAAGGCACGCCAAGCACGCGCACTTCACCGGAGTGGCCGCCGCTCCAGAAGCCGTAGTATTCGTCGAGCTCGCCCGGGGCGACCTCAATGCCGCTTTCTTCCGCCTTGGCCTGGCGGCTGGTCATCAGCGCGCCGGTGCCAAAGCCGCTGGCAAGGCCCGCGCCGGCCACGCCGGTGACTGCGCTGTTGCGCAGAAAGTGGCGGCGGCCGAGGTTTTTCACGTCGTTGTGTTTCTCGCTCATGTGTTACTCCTGTTGCAGGGCGGGAATACGCTCTAGTTGGCTGCTTCCGGCCTTGGGGTCGTGGGTGGCAACGGCGGGCCGGTCAGCGGCCATGCGCGCTGCCTTTTCCCGACGCTTGCGCCGCTTCACCATGGGCGGGCAGCGCTGTTCATCGTGATAGGTAATCTGGCAGTCCAAACAGTAGTGGCACTCGTTGGCGTTGATATGGCCGTCGGGATGAATGGCTCCGACCTCGCATTCGTGCTCGCAGATCTGGCAGGGCGTGCCGCAGCTGCCGCGGTGGCGCTTGAGCCAGTCGAACAGGCGCAGCCGGGCGGGAATGGCAAGCCCTGCGCCCAGCGGGCACACGTAGCGGCAGTAGAATTTGTGGTTGAAGGCGGAAACCACTACCAGCCCCAGAGCGTAGGCCACAAAGGCCCAGTCGCGCTGAAAGCGCAGCGTAATAGCCGTTTTGAACGGTTCTACCTCGGCGTAGCGCTCGGCGGTGCCCAGCGAGTGCAGCGACACGGCAAAAAGCGCCAGCAAAATAATGTATTTGATCGCCCATAGGCGCTCGTGCAGGCCAAACGGCACCTCGATCTGTTTGACCTTGAGCTTGCGCGCGGCCTGGTTGACCAGATCCTGCAGCGCGCCAAACGGGCACAGCCAGCCGCAGAATACGCCCCGCCCCCAGAGCAGCAAGGTGAGCGCGACGAACGACCAGAGGATAAACATCATCGGATCGATGAGAAAAGAGCCCCAGCTGAAATCGGTGATCAGCGCGTGGGTAAAGGTCAGGATGTTGACCACCGACAGCTGCGCCAGCGCGTACCAGCCGATGAAAAACAGCGTGTAGAACTTGAAGGCGAGCCGCAGCGGATTGAGAACGCGCGGATGGCGGGCGAGCACGTCCTGGAACAGCATAATGCCGGTGAGCACCAAAAGCCCCGCGCCGAGCACGCCGATCTGAAAGGCCTTGTCGCGCCAGACCTGCACCCAGATGGGCTCTTCTACCGGCGGCTCGGGGCGTTCGACGTAGGCCTCGGGGATCGAGTAGTCGGCGTCAAAGCGGACGAATTCGGTATCCAGCGGGCCGGAGGCGCGGCGCACCAAAAGCGACAGCTGCCAGGGCGCGCCGGGGTCAAAGGCGGCGTCTTCGCGGATGATAAAGACGTCACGCTCTTTGAACGCCGGGGCGTTATCAATGGCAAGCTCTCCCAGGCGGATATGGTCGCTGTCGTGAAAGCTGATCGAGCGGCTGCCCTGGGTCAGCTCCACGCGGTCGAAAATCCCGCCGCGCACGTAGCCTGAGCCCTTGAACGAATAGTCGCCGCGCCCCATCAG
The DNA here is from genome assembly GCF_055379665.1 of Halomonas cibimaris. Lineage (NCBI taxonomy): Bacteria > Pseudomonadati > Pseudomonadota > Gammaproteobacteria > Oceanospirillales > Halomonadaceae > Halomonas > Halomonas cibimaris. Next base: position 305,257 of record NZ_AP043828.1, on the reverse strand, counting down.
CGCGACGGCGTGCTCACCGGGCTCAAGCTCTTCCATCAGCGATGCGTAACCGTCGTCGCCGAGCAGGTTGCGCCCGGCGGTAGGCGCGTTGAGGTAGGTGTAAAAAAGCTCAATGAAGGTTTTGTCCGCCGGCTGCGGGGTGTGCATGTAGTCCTCGGCCGGGGTGCCCACAAAGGCTTCGTCCACCTCGCCGTGGTTTAGATGCAAACGGCGAATCGTGCCGTCGCCGGTAAGCGCCTGCCAGTCGGCCGGCGTGTAGACGCCTTTCTTTACACGGGCGGGCGGCATGGCGGACGGGTCGGCAATCAGCGCCTGCTCGGCGGCTACCCGGCGGGCAGCGCGCATGATGGTGTCGCCGGCAACGATCACGGTGACCGTGGCCCCGGAGACGGCGTCAAGCTCGCCGCCGACCTTGAGGCGGTCGTTGACGTGCGCCCCTACGTGCGCGTCGGCAAAGTTTTCCAGCTTCGACTCGGGAATGCCCACCAGCATGATCGGCTCGTCGTGGCCGAGCACGTCGGTCTGTGCGATTTTACCCTCGGTATCGATGCCCACCAGTATATTGATGGGCTTGCCCGAGTAGGCGGGAATGGGGGCTATGTCGACGGTCTCGAAAGCATAGCCAAGCAGGGTATCGCCGCGCATCACGCGGCTGACCGGCCACTGGGAGTCAGCCGGCTCCAGCCGATTGGCCGAGGGGAACCCCGCCTCGATATCGGCCAGGTTCATGGCCTGGCTTGCGGTGGCAACAAGCGCAAGGCTCAATGCCAAAAGCCAGCAACAGACGGCGCGCAGCCGGCGGGCGGGGTAGTGCATGGGGCGCTCCTCGGCGAGAGGGTGCTAAAGGAAAAAGAACGGCTCGTCGTGCAAACGCTACAGCGTCGGTTCGAGCATATAGTCCACGGCGGCTTTGACTTCATCATCGGAAAGGGCCGGCTGGCCGCCCTTGGCCGGCATGGCCTGAAAGCCGTTGATGGCGTGGTCGTACAGGGTGTCCATGCCTTTTTCCTGGCGCGGTGCCCAGGCGTCGGCGTCGCCGCGAATCGGCGCGCCGGCCGCACCGGTCATGTGACAGGCCATGCAGGCCTGGTTGTAGGTCGCTTCGCCGTCGGCCTGGACGGCGGTGGCGGTCAGGGCGAAAGCGAAGGGCAGTAGAGCCACGGCAAGGCGTTTCATATATGTATTCCTTATGCATCTTTTGTGGTGTGTCGCATTGCCGGCACAAACGGGCAGCGCCGAACGCGTGTTCCAAGGGTAGGCAGCACCACTGCGACGAACGTTGACACAGGTCAGGTTTCCCGCGGATGTCTATCCTAAGATGGCGCGCCTGCTCCTGAAGATATACGGTGTGGCTACCCCGGGGCTGCGTGGCATTCGGCCGCACGGGTCGCACGGTCCGCGGCTGGTATATTCCGGGGGAAATCGGCGGCCACCACGCCGCGTGGTGGCCGCCAACGTAAAGACGAAAAAGGTCTGGATGTCATGCAAGACGAGCTGCTGTTTGATCGCGCACTGGTGGAAAAATACGACCGCCCGGGGCCGCGCTATACGTCCTATCCTACCGCACCGCAGTTTCACGCGGCCTTCGCCGAAGACGACTACCGCGCCGCCGCTGCGCGCAGCAACAACGCTGAATCACCCAAGCCGCTGTCGGCCTACGTGCATATCCCGTTTTGCGAAAGCCTGTGCTACTACTGCGCGTGCAACAAGATTATTACCCACAACCGCGAGCGGGCGGCGGAATATCTGGACTGGCTGAAAAATGAAATCCGCCTGCAGGGCGAGCTGTTTGACGCCTCCCGACGCATGACCCAGCTGCACCTGGGCGGCGGCACGCCGACGTATCTGAGCAACGACCAGCTGGCCGAGCTGATGGTCGCGCTCGACAACGCCTTTCACTTTGCCGCGCCACAAGAGCGCGAGTTCTCGCTGGAAGTCGATCCGCGCACCGTCACCGCCGAGCAGATTCACGAGCTGCGCGCCCTGGGCTTTAACCGCCTGAGCTTTGGCGTGCAGGATTTTGACCCGGACGTTCAGCGTGCGGTCAACCGGGTTCAGAGCGAAGAGCAGGTGGTAGGCCTGATGCAGGCGGCGCGCGATGCCGAGTACGCCTCCATCAGCGTGGATCTGATCTACGGTTTGCCGCTGCAGACGGTGGCCAGCTTCGATGCCACCCTGGACAAGATTGTGGCACTGCGCCCGGATCGCATCGCCACCTACAGCTATGCCCATCTGCCGTCGCTGTTCAAGGCGCAGCGGCTGATCCGTGACGAAGACATGCCGCCGCCGGAGCGCAAACTGGAGCTTTTGGAGCTGATTATCCAGCGGCTGATGGCGGCAGGCTATGTGTATATCGGCATGGATCATTTCGCCCTGCCCGATGACGAGCTGGCGCGCGCCCGGGACAACGGCACCCTGCAGCGTAATTTTCAGGGATACTCGACGCATGCCGACTGTGATCTGATCGGTCTTGGGGTCACCGCCATCGGTAAGGTCGACGACACCTACAGCCAGAACGTCAAGGAAACCGCCCAGTATCAGCATCGTCTGGAAAGCGGCCGGCTGCCGGTGATGCGCGGCTACCGCCTGACCGACGACGATCGCCTGCGTCGGGACGTGATCAGCACGCTGATGTGCCACGGCGAGCTTGATTTCAAGACCATCGAGGCCGACCATGGCATTGACTTCACCGAGTATTTTGCCGATGCCCTGGCATCGCTTGCACAGATGCAGGCCGACGGGCTGGTAGAGGTAGGAGAGCACCGCCTTGACGTGCTGCCGGCCGGCCAGCTGATGATGCGCAACCTGGCGATGGCCTTTGATGCCTATTTAAACCCCGCCGAGGCGCGCTATTCGCGCACGGTATAAGCGCTTTCAAGGAGTTTTTATGTCAACGTTGCCGTTTGCTGCCCGCGTGCTGCCCTCACCGGCGCGGCTGATCGCGCTGGTGGACCCGCGCGTACCGCTTGCACTCAAGCGCCGCGCGGTGGAGCCGCTGCTCAACCGCACTTTCGCCGAGCCGCTGGCCGAGGGCGAGTTCGATGCGCTCGAAGGCCGTCGGGTGACCCTTGACGTGGAAGATCTGGGCGTGCGCTTGACGCTTGCGCTCGACGACGCGCGCTTTGTTTTGAGCAAAGAGGCCGGGGAGGCCACCATACGCGGCGGCTGGCGGGAGTTTTTGTGCCTGGCGACGCGCCGGGAAGATCCGGACGCGATGTTCTTTCAGCGCCGGCTGATGATCGAAGGCGACACCGAGCTTGGGCTTACGGTGAAAAACCTTCTCGACGGCCGCGAGGAAGGCTTGAGCGAAGGGCGTCTGGGCGAGGTGCTGCGCCGCCTTGACGCCCTGGTTGCACGGTAGTAGTGCGTATCAGGCTATGCCGTATTCGCCCGGGTGTGCTCCATGCCCGGGCGGCCGTGCCAGTAGCCGTCGCAGATTTCAGCCTCGATAAGCGTAAGCGGATCCGGGGCCGCCAGCTCACCGCGCCGGGCCGCATCGAAGTCGGCTACCACCTCGTCCATGCCCTCAGCGCGCGGGCTTAAGCGCGCCACGCTTGCCCCGGATGCGGCAATAGAGGCGACGTCGTGGCGCAGATCCTGGCAGGCGCCAGACAGCGTCTGGATGCCGTTCAGGGTAAACACTTCCTTTGATTCCTGAGAGCGCAGCGCCAGGCCTTCCGGATGCTTTTGGCAGACGAACTGGCAGCGGTCCTTGGGCTTTTGGTAGCGCCGGGCGGTAAAGCAGCGCGACGACCACGCCAGCGGCAGGTGACCGTAGGCAAACACCTCGCAGGCGGCGTCCACGCCCTGTTCGCGGCTGTCCGCCAGCAGCCGGGTCAGCTCCTCGCCGGACATTTCCACCGGCGCGTTAAAGCGCGTCATCCCCGCGCGCTCCAGCACGCCGATGGCCGCGGCGTTGTACAGGTTGAGCGCCGCGCCGCCGACAAATGCAAGGCCCGCGCCGGCGCAGCGCTGCACCGCGCTCTGGTCGTTGGCCTCCACGCAAAACTCGCCGTTGTCGCACAGTTTGCGCAGATCGCGCAGGTCGGCTTCGGACTCGATCAGCGTCTGGCTGGAAAGCACCACTTCCTTGCCGCTCTGGGCAAGCTCGCGGCCGATTCCCAGCCAGTCGTCAAGCTTCATGTCCCGGCGGCGCGAGCACACCGACTCGCCGAGATAGACGATATCCACCGGCCAGTCGGCAGCGTCGCGGTAAAACTGCGCGTAGCGCTCCCGGGTCCAGTAGAACAGCACCGGCCCCAGCGCCAGGCGCAGCGGTGAATCAGAGCGATCAGCCATGTCTTCCTCCCGTTTTCAAAGAGCTATTTTTCAAAGAGCTATTTCCAGCGGCGTTCGTAGGCGCCAAGGGTGGTGGTGGAGCCCTCGGAAACCTCGCCAAGCCCTGCAATCCAGGCCGGATCGGGATGAAAGCGTCCGGGGGCGGCGTCCAGCCGATCAATCGCCGAGCGCCAGATGCCGGCGACCTTGGAGACGTAGGCCGGGCTTCTTTGACGGCCCTCGATCTTCACCGCGCTGATGCCCAGCTCGGCAAGTTCGGGCAGAAGTTCCAGGGTATTCAGGCTGGTGGGTTCTTCGATGGCGTGGTAGGTCTCGCCTTCGACTTCAAAGCGGCCCTTGCACAAAGTCGGATAGCCGGCGTTTTCGCCCGGGCCGTAGCGGTCGATAAGCACGCCGTTGAGCCGCGACTCAAGCCCTGAGTCGGTTTCTTCCCAGCGTACGTGGGCCGCCGGCGAGCACACGCCTCGGGTGTTGGGCGACTCGCCGGTGAGATACGACGACAGATAGCAGCGCCCCTCGGCCATGATGCAAAGGCTGCCAAAGGCAAACACTTCAAGCTCTATCGGCGAGTGCTTGGCCAGATCGCGCACCTGGGTAATCGACAGCACCCGGGGCAGCACCGCGCGCTTGATGCCGAACTGCTCGTGGTAGAAGCGCAGCGCTTCATGGCTGGTGGCCGAGCCCTGCACGGAAAGGTGGCGAGAAAGATCGGGATAGCGCCGGGCGGCGTAGTCCAAAAGCCCCATGTCGGCGAGAATCAGCGCGTCAACGCCAAGCGCGGCGGCGTCGTCCACCGCACGGGTCCACATGGCCCAGCCGTCGGGCTGGGGGTAGGTGTTGATCGCGCAGAACACTCGCTTGCCCCGGGCGTGGGCATAGTCGATGCCCTCACGGGCGCGCTTGTCGGTAAAGTTCAGTCCGGCAAACTGGCGTGCGTTGGTGGTGTTTTGAAAACCAAAATAAACGGCATCGGCACCTTCATCTATGGCGCGCTTGAGCGCGGGTAGATTGCCGGCCGGGCAGACAAGCTCCATGATACGTCTCCCGTTACAGGTAAGCCCGTCATGGTAAAAGAGGTCCTGCCGGAAGCGGTTGACACAGGTCATGCCCTGCAGGGAAGCGGCGCACGATATTGCAGGGTGCGCCGACACCCCGGCCTGGCCCGAAAGGCTAGAAAATCGACTCGGCGGTGCCGGAGCCCTGAGAGCCGCTGGCCTTTTCCAGCTCGCGGCTGATGCGCCGGGGCTGATAGCCGGGCAGGTGATCGGCGTCAAACAGCTCGCTGATGCCGCCGGGCTGGCCCGAACGCAGGCGCAGGCCGGTATCCGGATCGATGCGCGCCTTGACCACGCCTTCGGGCTTGTCCGGCCAGGCTTCAGGCGTGCCTTCCAGGGCACGGCCCATGAAGGCTTTCCAGATTGGCAAAGCCGCCTGGGAGCCGTATTCGGCGATGGTCTGGTTGCTGTCCTTGCCCACCCAGACGGCGGTGGCGATATTGCCGTTGAAGCCGGCAAACCAGGCGTCCCGGAGGGCGTTGGTGGAGCCGGTCTTGCCCACGATGTCGCCGCGCTCAAGGGTCAGCGCGCCGCGGCCGGTGCCGTGCTCGATCACACCGCGCAGCATATCACGCAGGATGTAGACCGCCTCAGGGTCGGCGATGCGCTGGGCAACCGTGTAGGTGCTGCCTTCGATTTCGACGCTTTGCTGATCGTCGGCGCAGTCGCGGCAGGCGACCACGGGGTCGGCTTTGTATACCTCGGTTTTGCCGCTTTTCTCATCGCGCACGATGTGCTTGATGTACCAGGGCGCGACCTTGAAGCCGCCGTTGGCAAGAATGGCATAGGCGTTGGTCATTTCCAGCGGCGTCAGGCTGGCGCTGCCCAGCGCCAGCGATAGCCCCCGGGGCAGGTGTTCCGGGTTGAAGCCGAAGCGTTCAAGAAAGTTGATGGTGTAGCCAAGCCCCATGCTCTGCAAAATGCGGATGGTAACCAGGTTGCGCGAGCGCGCCAGCGCCGGGCGCAGGCGCATGGGGCCGTTGAAGTCGCGGCTGGAGTTCACCGGCCGCCACAGCGAGTCGCTGCCGTCGTCGACGACCACCGGGGCGTCGTTGACCACGCTTGCCGCGCTCATTTCGCCGTCGTTGAGCGCTGCCAGATAAATGAACGGCTTGAAGATCGAGCCGGACTGGCGGCGGGCCTGGATGGCGCGGTTGAACTTGCTGGCGTTGAAGTCAAAGCCGCCCTGCAGCGCGATAATCGCACCGGTGCGCGGCCGCTGGGCAATCAGCGCGCCTTCGGCGTTGGGGCGCTGGGACAGGCGCAGGGCGCTGTCATCGCCGTCGATAACGCGGACCAGATCACCGCGCCGGGCAATCGCCTCGGCGCTGCCCTTGCCGGTCCATTTCAGGCCGTCCCAGCGCAGGGTGTGGATCTGTTTGTCGTCGGTGAGCACGCGCATCTCACGATCGCCGCTGCCGATCACAATGGCCGGCTTTAGCAGGCCGTAGCGCGGGGTGCGCTTGAGCACCTGGACCCAGTTGCTCACGTCGCCTTCGATGCCTTCCACCTCGGTCTGGCTGCGTTCGGCGGCCTGACGGGCGGTCTCGCGGATTTCCGGCGATTCGGCAAGCTCTTCTTCAAGGCCTTGGGTGGCGGTGTTTTCCTGGGCTTCGACCAGGCTTGCGGGAATGTCGCGCTGCTCCGGGCCGCGAAAGCCGTGGCGGCGGTCGTAGGCCAGAAGGCCGCGGGCCAGCGATTGGCGCGCTACCGGCTGCAGCTCGCTGTCGATGGTGGTGTATATATGGTAGCCGCCGGTGTAGGCGGCGTCACCAAACTGCTCAATGGCGAACTGCCGCGCCATCTCTGCGACGTAGGCGGCCTCTACCTCCGTTTGCGTTTCGTAGCGCTGGGCGGTGATGGGCGACTGTACGGCCTTTTGGTAGGCCTGCGGGTCGATAAAGCCCAGCTCGCGCATGCGAAACAAAATCCAGTTGCGCCGAATCAGCGAACGCTCAGGGTTGGACAGCGGGTTGAACGCCGAGGGTGCCTTGGGCAGCCCGGCAATCATCGCCGATTCGGCAAGCGTCAGCTCGGCCAGCGGGCGGTCGTAATAGGTCTTGGACGCGGCGGCCACGCCGTAGGCGCGGTGGCCCAGAAAGATCTTGTTGACGTAGAGAGACAGGATTTCCTGTTTGTCGAGCACCTGCTCCATCTGCAGGGCGAGCAGTATCTCGCGAATCTTGCGGGTAAAGGTTTGATCCAGCGTCAGCAGGTAGTTGCGTGCCACCTGCATGGTAATGGTGGAGCCGCCGGACTGGATGTCGCCGCCGCTGCGGGCAAGCTCCACCGCCGCGCGCAAAAGCCCCCGGGGGTCGACGCCGGGGTGCTCAAAGTAGTGCTGATCCTCCGCGGCGACCAGGGCGTTGATCAGCGGCTGAGGGATGTCTGAATAGGCCACGGGAATGCGCCGTTCTTCGCCGTACTCGCCGATGAGCTGGCCGTCCCGGGTGTAGATGCGCAGCGGCGTGTGGAGATCGAAGTCCTCCAGCTGGCGCACGTCGGGAAGGCCGGGGGCAAAATACAGAGCGGCACCGATCGTTGCCAGCGCCACGGCTCCCGCCAGGGCGGTGAGTATGCCGATCAGAGAAAGCGCAAGAGTGCGAAAAAACGTCATGGAAACAGGGTACCCGTGAAAAAAGAAAGAGCATGTCGGGCCGAAGACCGGCACCTGTGCCGGCACATTATAGAAAGCCGGCGCCTTGCCCACCAGCGTTGATGCCGTCGCGTCGGCGGCGTGTATCACCGGCGTTAAAATAATGTAACATCGTTATCTTCTGGTACATGCGGAGCCTTAGCAACGTCATGCGCTTTTGGAACAGACAAAACGGCTTGATCGGCATTGATATTACCTCGGTGACGGTCAAGCTGCTTGAATTGAAGCCCGCAGGCCACAGCTACCAGGTAGAAAGCTACGCGGTGCGGCCGCTGCCTGACGGCACCGTCGACGAGCGCCGTATACAAGACATCGATGCGGTTGCCGATGTGCTTGGCCGCGCCGTCAAGCATGCCCGGCCTTCCACGCGCAAGGCCGCCGTTGCCGTACCGGCCAGCTCAGCCATCACCAAAACGCTGCTGCTTCCGGCCTCGCTAAGCGAAGAGGAAATCGAGGCGCGCATCATCAGCGAGTCGGATCATCATATTCCGTTTCCGTTCAACGAAGTGGCCTTCGATTTTTACTGCCTGGGGCCGTCAGCGCTGAACGAAGACGAGCAGCGCGTGCTGCTGGTGGCCTGCCGGCATCAGGATATCTCGCAGCTGACCGACACGCTTGAGCTGGCCGGCCTGGAGCCGGTGGTGGTGGACGTTGAGTCGTTTGCCATGGAACGTGCCTTCGAGGTGCTCCGCCAGCAGCTCGGCGAGCGCAGCCGTGATCCTGACGCCTGTATCGGGCTGGTGGACGTCGGTGCGACGATGAACGCTTTTCACGTCATGCGCGGTGAAAACATCGTGTACAGCCGCGATACCGTCTTCGGCGGGCGCCGGCTGACCGATGCGATCTGCCATCGCTATGACATGTCGGTACAACAAGCCGGCTATGCCAAAAAGCACGGCGGGCTGCCCGATGACTATCAAACAGAAGTGCTCGAACCGTTTCTCGACACGATAGTGCAGCAGGTCGGGCGTTCGCTGCAGCTGTATTACTCGGCCGGCCGGCATCACGAAGTCAGAGAAATCGTGCTGGCCGGCGGCTCCAGCGTGCTTCCCGGCCTTGCCGAACGTATCGCGGCGGACAGCGGCATGCAGGTAACCGTGGCAAACCCGTTTGCGCGCATGGCGGTGAGTCGACATATTGACCGGGACGCGCTGACCAGCGATGCGCCGGCCATGCTGACCGCGTGCGGACTGGCCATGAGGAAGCCGCAATGAGCGTAGACATCAATCTGCTGCCCTGGCGCCAGGCGCGGCGCGAGCGGCGTACGCGCCGGATGCAGCTGTGGCTGGCGGGCATGGTGATCGCGGGGACGGCACTCGGCTTCGGCGTGGCGCAATACTATCAGGCCGCGCTGCAAAGCCAGCAGGCGCGCAACCGCTACATTACCCAGCAAACCCGGCAGCTGGAACGCGCTATTGAAGACGTTGAGCGCTACGAGCGCCAGGTTGAGCAGTTCAACGAACAGCTGGCGCTGTTCACTTCGCTGCAGGGAGAGCGCCTGCAGACCCTTCGCCTGTTCAATGCCGTGGCCAAAAGCGTCGCCCAGGGCGTGGTTTACGAGCGCTTGGAGCGCACCGGCAGCCAGGTCAGCGTCACGGCCCGGGCGGGTAGCGACCGGCAGATTTCCGAACAGCTGCGGCGTATTGCCCAGCTGCCAACGTTTGGCGTGCCGCAGTTTTCCGAAGTGGAAAGCGAAAGCGATACCGTGCGACAGTTTCGCTTCCGGGTGGAGCAGCAGCCCCCGGATGACCGCCCCCCAGCAGAAAGCGCAGCGGAGCCGCGGCGGGAGGAGCCATCGTGAACATCACCCGAGACCGGCTTGCAAGAGAATGGCGCCAGCTCAAGCGCGTTGACTGGCAAGCGCTTGAGCTCAGCGAAGCCGGCAGCTGGCCGGCGCTTTTAAAGCTGATCAGCGCAGCTTTGCTGCTGGTGCTTGCATTTTCAGCCGTGTGCTGGCTGGTGGTGCGCGATCACAGCGCAGCGCTTGCCCAGGCCAGAGAGCAAGAGCATCGCCTGCTCGATGCGTTTCGCACCAAGGCGGCCAAGGCGGCCTATCTGCCCCAGGTACAAAAGCGCCTGGATAAGCTGAGTACGCAGATGCAGGAAGTGCGCAGAAGGCTGCCGACGTCGGTGGAAATTCCCTCGCTGCTCGACAGCATCAACGATGCGGCGGTGGAAAATCACCTGACCATTGACCATATCCGCTCAAAGCCGGCGGTGGACAAGACGTTTTACGTAGAGCACCCGTTTAGTATCCGGGTGCGGGGCAGCTATCATCAGATTGCCGGTTTCGTGGCGGAAATGGCCGCTCTGTCGCGCGTGGTCACCCAGCACGACTTTATTCTTGAGCCGCTGTCCGAGCCGTCCGGGGCAACGCTCAGCCTTTCCATGCAGGCGCGCACCTATAGCTATCAGTCGTCTGCCGCCCGCTCGCCTAGCCAAGAGCAGGGGCCATGATGCGCCTGCTGGCCATGGCGGCTGTCGTCATGCTGGTCGCCGGCTGTACCGATCCCGGGCTTGACCGGCTTTCGGCAAGGCTTGACGACATGCAGCGCGCCGCCGACAAGCCGGCCAGCGTCAGCGTGCCGGCCATGCCGGTGTATACCCCGGTCGACTACGCCTACGCCGGCCAGCGCAGCCCGTTCATGGCGCCGCAAGAGCTGGCGCGCCAGAATGTCAGCAAAACCTTTGACGGCGAGCTGGCCCCCGATCAAAACCGCACGCCGGAACCGCTGGAGCGCTATCCGCTACCCGAGCTTGAGCTGGTCGGCACCATGCACATGGGCGAACGCCAGCGCGCGCTGATCCAAACGCCCCAGGGAGATGTGACGGCGGTGCGCGTGGGCAGCTATATAGGCGTCAACTTCGGCCGGGTTGATGAGATTGCGCCGCGCCGGCTGGTGGTGGTGGAGCGCATTTTTACCCCGCGCAAAGGCTGGCAAAAGCGCCGTGTTGACATGGCGCTTGCACGCGATGAAAACGGCGCGTGACGGCGCGTGCCCTATCAACAAAATGACGCTACCAACGTTGGACAAGACATGCTGATGACAATAATACGGCGGCAGGCCGGAGTGTTACGGCTGGTATGCGCCGCGCTGTGGCTGAGCGCGGCGGGCGCCCAGCCGGCCGTGGCGCAGCCGGGAGCGGCGGTGGAGGATATCGATTTTCACCGCGGCCCGGCAGATGCCGGCCGGCTGGCGATTACGTTTAAGCACGGCGGCGTGCGCCCGGAGGTGAGCAAAAGCGGCAATAATCGCGTTGTGGTGGACCTGGGTGACAGCCCGCTGCCCGCCGCGCTCAACCAGATCTATGACGTAACGGATTTCGGCACGCCGGTGACGCGTATCGTGCCCCAGGTCAGCCCTGGCAGCACCCGGCTGCAGCTGAGCATCGACGGCCCCTACGCCATGGTGACGTCGCACAGCGGCCGTGTCGTCACCGTGGTGATCGAGCCGGCCGGGACGGCGCTGCCAAACGCGCCTTCAGCGCCCGATGCCGGCGGGAAGGCGCAGTATTCGGGCAAGCGGTTGAGCCTGAACTTCCAGGATATTCAGGTTCGCGCCGTGCTCTCGACGCTTGCCGACTTTACCGGCCTGAACATTGTGGCAAGCGACAGCGTCGACGGCCGGGTTACGCTGAACTTGAACAACGTGCCCTGGGACCAGGCGCTGGAGCTGATCTTGCAAAGCCAGGGGCTTGCCAGCCGTAAAAACGGCAATGTAATGGTGGTAGCGCCGGCGGAAGAACTTGCCGAGATGGAGCGCCAGCGGCTGCAGGCGCGTACCCAGCAGCAAACCCTGGCGCCGCTGCAGACGCGCTTTATCGAGATCAAATACGCCCGCGCAGAGGATCTGGCACAGCTTTTGCGCGGCGGCAGTACGGCAAGCGAAAGCCCTGATGCAGGCGAGAGGCGTAGTGCCGGCCAGACCCAGGCCGGCCGCAGCGGGCAGACCCTTGGGCAGGTCAGCGGCGGCCGCAGCGGATTTGGCCTGCTGACCGAGCGCGGCCGCGTCGCCGTTGACCAGCGCACCAACACCCTGATGGTGCAGGATACCGCCGAGCAGCTTGGCGTGATTATCGATACGCTGGATCGTCTGGACGTGGCCGTGCGCCAGGTGCAGATCGAGGCGCGCATTGTGATTGCCCGGGATTCAGCCTCTCAGGAACTGGGCGTTAAATGGGGCCTGTCCTCCGGCAGCAGCAACGGCAATGTCGACCTTAGCGGCGCGGTTACCGCATCAGGCGCCCGGGAAAACAACGGCCTTTCTGTCGACATGGGGCCCGGGGGCAGCGGCGCTACCACCTTCGGATTTGGCTACCTGTCCGGCGATATCTTGCTGGACCTTGAACTCAAGGCGCTGGAAAGCGAAGGCAAAAGCCAGACCATTTCCCAGCCGCGCATTATTACGGCCAACCGGCGCAAGGCGACCATCAGCCAGGGGGAAGAGCGGGCCTACCAGAGCGTAGACGGCAACGATAACCCGGACACCGAGTTCAAAGAGGCGAACCTCTCGCTGGAGGTTACCCCGCAGATCACCCCGGATGATCGCATCATCATGGATCTTGTGATCAACAAAGACAGCTTTCGCGACTCTGAATTCGACGGCGAGCCGCCCATCGACACCAACACCATCGAAACCCAGGTGCTGGTGGATAACGGCCAGACCGTGGTGCTTGGCGGTATTTTGAGCACCGAAGAGCTGCGCCAGGTTGCCAAGACGCCGCTGCTGGGGGATTTGCCGGTGATCGGCAAATTGTTTCGTTCTACCGAAAAGCGCAACGAAAAGGTAGAATTGCTGGTGTTTATCACTCCACGGCTTCTCGACGATGGTCTGGCGGTTCGCTAATGCAGCAGGTACCCAATCTTTTTTTAATTGGCCCCATGGGGGCCGGCAAAAGCACCATCGGCCGCTTGCTGGCAAGTGAGCTGTCCCGGGAATTTCTCGACAGCGACCACGTGATCGAGGCGCGCTGCGGTGCTGATATTCCGTGGATTTTCGATGTGGAAGGCGAGGCCGGCTTTCGCCAGCGGGAAATGCACATGATCGACGAGCTGACCCGGCGTGAAGACGTTGTGCTGGCCACCGGCGGCGGCGCGGTGCTGCGTGAAGAAAACCGCCGCGCCCTGCGCGAGCGCGGCACGGTGGTGTATCTGTTCACCACCGTCGAACAGCAGCTCAGGCGTACCGCCCGGGACCGCAGCCGGCCGCTTTTGCAGTGTGACAACCGCGAGCAGGTGCTGAACGCCATGTATGCCCGGCGCGACCCGCTGTATCGCGCCACGGCAGATCTGATAGTTCGCACCGACCGGCGCGGGCCCCGTTCCGTGGTCAACGACATTTTGCGCCGTGTGCGGCGGCTGGCGGACCCGCTGCAGCACAGCGATACCCGAGCAGCGCCCTGATCGCTGCCGTTTCGCCCCTTCAATCGCTTGAGGTAATGCCATGAAGCCCATCGACGGCGTGTTGCGCACGCTCAGCGTTGCCCTGGAGGCGCGCAGCTACCCCATTTATATCGGCACCGGCCTGATCGGCCGCGCCGACGCCATTGCGCCGTACCTGGCCGGCCGGCAGGTGATGATTGTCACCAACGAGACCGTCGCCCCGCTGTATCTGGATGCCCTGCGCGCAGCGCTGCCCGCCGGGCTGGACGTGCGCACGGTGGTGCTGCCCGACGGCGAAGCCTACAAGTCGGTGGAATACGTCGAGCGTATTTGGGATGCGCTGCTTGAGGCCGGCTTCAACCGCCGCTGTACGCTGATTGCGCTGGGCGGCGGCGTCATCGGCGACATGACCGGCTTTGCCGCCGCCAGCTACCAGCGCGGAGTGGCGTTTATTCAGGTGCCCACCACGCTGCTGGCCCAGGTGGACTCTTCGGTGGGCGGCAAGACCGGCGTCAACCATCGGCTGGGCAAGAACATGATCGGCGCGTTCTGGCAGCCCCGGGCCGTGGTGGTAGATATCAACACCCTGGCTACGCTGCCGGCGCGCGAACTTTCCGCCGGCCTGGCCGAGGTCATCAAATACGGTCTGATCCGCGACGCCGACTTTCTCGCCTGGCTGGAAGCCAACATGGCCGCGCTGCGTGACGGCAGCGGCGATCGGCTGGCCTACGCCATTGCCCGAAGCTGTGCGATCAAAGCCGAGATAGTGGCCGAAGATGAAACCGAACAGGGCGTGCGCGCGCTTTTGAACCTGGGCCACACCTTCGGCCACGCCATTGAGGCCGAGCAGGGCTACGGCGCCTGGCTGCACGGCGAAGCCGTGGGCGCGGGCATGGCCATGGCGGCGGCGCTTTCCCACCGATTGGGCTGGATCGATGCCGGCGCGCTCAAGCGCTGTCGGGCCGTGATTCAAGCCGCCGGGCTGCCCCTTGACCCCCCGCGCGGCATGGGCCGCGAGGCGTTTTTGACGCACATGCGAAGAGACAAGAAAAACATTGACGATACGCTGCGCCTGGTCTTGCTGCGCGCGCCGGGGGAGGCCTGCATCAGCGCTGAGACGCCGGCTGCGACGCTCGACGACCTGTTGGACGGCTATCCATAAGCAGCGCTTCGTGTCTTGCGGCTGAAGGCGTTTTGTCCACCGGCAAATTGAGCCTTATCGGCGATTCTGCTATTCTGCCGCCCCATCCTGGCGTGGCTCTCTGCCGTGCCTTCTGATCACGTTTCGACAGGTTTTCCATGACACGATATATCTTCGTGACCGGCGGCGTTGTGTCCTCTCTTGGCAAGGGCATCGCCTCCGCCTCGCTGGCGGCGATCCTTGAAGCGCGCGGCCTCAAGGTCACCATGCTCAAGCTCGACCCCTACATCAACGTCGACCCGGGCACCATGAGCCCTTTTCAGCACGGTGAAGTATTCGTCACCGAGGATGGCGCCGAAACGGATCTGGATCTGGGCCACTATGAGCGCTTCATTCGCACCCGGATGACCCAGGGCAACAACTTCACCACCGGGCGTGTCTACGAGCACGTACTGCGCCGCGAGCGCCGCGGTGACTACCTGGGCGGCACGGTGCAGGTGATCCCGCACATTACCGATGAGATCAAGCGTCGGGTCTACGCCGGCGGCGAAGGCTTCGACGTGGCGCTGGTGGAAATCGGCGGCACCGTAGGCGATATTGAATCATTGCCGTTTCTTGAAGCCATCCGCCAGATCAGAAGCGAGCTGGGCGCCAGCCGGGCGATCTATATGCACCTGACGCTGGTGCCCTACATCGCCACCGCCGGGGAAACCAAGACCAAGCCCACCCAGCACAGCGTCAAGGAGCTGCGCTCCATCGGTATCCAGCCGGATATCCTGATTTGTCGCAGCGAAGTCGAGCTCGAGGAAGCCGAGCGGCGCAAGATCGCGCTTTTTACCAACGTAGAAGAGCGCGCCGTGGTGCCGCTTCAGGACGCCGACACGATCTATCGCATCCCGCTGATGCTCCACGAGCACGGCCTGGACGATATCGTCTGCGACAAGCTGCGCCTGGACGCCGGTGAAGCCGACCTGACCGAGTGGATTCACGTGCTTGACGCCAAGCTCAACCCGCTGAAATCGGTGAGCATCGCCATGGTGGGCAAGTACATGGAGCTGCTGGATGCCTACAAGTCGCTCAACGAAGCGCTGATTCACGCCGGCATTCAAGGGCGCATCAAGGTCAACATCGACTACGTTGACGCCGAGGACATCGAGCGCCACGGCACCGAGCGGCTGGCGGGCAAGGATGCCATTTTGGTCCCCGGCGGCTTTGGCGAACGCGGCGTGGAAGGCAAGATCATGGCCGCGCAGTTTGCCCGGGAAAACAAGGTACCTTATCTGGGCATCTGCCTGGGGCTGCAGGTGGCGGTGATCGAGTTTGCCCGTCACGTCGCCGGCTGGGAAGACGCCAACTCCACCGAGTTCACCCACGATACCCAGCACCCGGTGGTGGGGCTGATTACCGAATGGCTCAACGCCGAAGGCAAGATCGAGCTGCGCGACGCCGCCTCGGATCTGGGCGGCACCATGCGCCTGGGCGGCCAGATTTGCCGCCTGGAGCCGGGCACCCGAGCGCGCGATGCCTACGGCGCCGATGAAATCGTCGAGCGTCATCGCCACCGCTTTGAGGTCAACGACCAGTTCGTTGAAGGGCTGGAGGCAGCCGGGCTGATCGTTTCCGGGCGCAGCGTTGACCGCACGCTGGTGGAAGTCGTCGAGCTTGCCGAACATCCCTGGTATGTGGCCTGTCAGTTCCACCCGGAGTTCACCTCAACGCCCCGGGACGGCCATCCGCTGTTCAGCGGGTTTATCAGCGCAGCGGTCGAGCACAAGACCGCCCGCACCCGCGCCCATTCGGCAAA
Source organism: Halomonas cibimaris (assembly GCF_055379665.1). Classification (NCBI taxonomy): domain Bacteria; kingdom Pseudomonadati; phylum Pseudomonadota; class Gammaproteobacteria; order Oceanospirillales; family Halomonadaceae; genus Halomonas; species Halomonas cibimaris. The sequence goes on along the minus strand of NZ_AP043828.1, from coordinate 288,919 downwards.
AGCCGCGCACCAGGAGTAGTCCTGCATGAGCCAGCTGCTCGACGTTGACGAACGCTGTGTTGAAGTCGCCGGCCTGCGCGCTGCCAATTCGCTGCCGCTGATGCTGCTGGGCGGAATGAACGTGCTGGAGTCTGCGGCGCTGGCCGACGAGGTGGCCTGCGCTTTTGTCGAGGCTACCCGGGCGCTTTCGATGCCCTACGTCTACAAGGCCAGCTTCGACAAGGCCAACCGCAGCTCCATCCACGCGTTTCGCGGGCCGGGGCTGGAAAAAGGGCTGCAGATGCTCGCCGACATCAAGGCGCGCTACGGCGTGCCGGTGATCACCGACGTGCACGAGCCCTGGCAGGCCGCTCCCGCCGCCGAGGTGGCGGATATCATCCAGCTGCCGGCGTTTCTCGCCCGTCAGACCGATCTGGTGGTGGCCATGGCGCAAACCGGTGCTGTGATCAACATCAAAAAGCCGCAGTTTCTCGCCCCGCACGAGATGCGCCACATCATTGCCAAGTGCCGCGAGGCGGGCAATGACCGGCTCATGCTGTGCGAGCGCGGCACAAGCTTCGGCTATAACAACCTGGTGGTGGATATGCTCGGTTTCGGCGAGCTCAAACGAACCGGCTACCCGGTGTTTTTCGACGTTACCCACGCCCTGCAGCGCCCCGGCGGGCGCGCAGACGGCGCCGACGGCCGCCGCGCCCAGGTGGCTGAGCTGGCCCGGGCCGGCGTAGCCACCGGGCTTGCCGGGCTTTTTCTGGAAGCCCACCCCGACCCGGACCGCGCCCGCTGCGACGGCCCCTGTGCGCTGCCGCTGGAGCAGCTGGCCCCGTTTTTGCGCCAGCTCGCCACGCTGGACGAAGCGGTCAAGGGGTTTGCCCCGCTGACCACCGGCTAATCGCACTGCCGGCTCGGGTTTGCCGTGCGCCACAGACAAGACCTTTTCGGTCACGATAAAAAGGACACCTTGATGAGCAAGATTGTTGATATTCGCGCGTTGGAAGTGCTGGATTCTCGGGGCAATCCCACGGTGTTTGCCACGGTGTACCTGGCCGGCGGTGCCACCGGCGATGCCTGTGCGCCGAGCGGGGCCTCTACCGGCTCGCGTGAAGCGCTTGAGCTGCGCGACGGCGACAAGGCCCGCTACCTGGGCAAGGGCGTGCAAAAGGCAGTAGACGCGGTCAACGGCAGGATTCGCGAGGCGCTTATCGGCCTGGACGCCTGCGACCAGCGTGTTCTGGATCGCACCATGCTGGAGCTCGACGGCACTGACAACAAAGCCACGCTGGGCGCCAACGCCATTCTGGCGGTGTCGCTGGCCGCCGCCAAGGCCGCGGCCAGCGCCAGGGGCGTGGCGCTTTACGCCCACATCGCCGAGCTTTACGGCACGCCGGGCGTGTACAGCATGCCGGTGCCCATGATGAATATCCTCAACGGCGGCGAGCATGCCGATAACAACGTGGATATCCAGGAGTTCATGATTCAGCCGGTGGGCGCCAAAAGCTTCAGCGAAGCGCTGCGCGTCGGCGCCGAAGTGTTCCACGCGCTGAAAAAGGTGCTTGCCGAGCGCGGCCTTTCCACCTCGGTTGGCGACGAGGGCGGTTTTGCGCCGAACCTTGCGTCCAACGCCGAGGCGCTTGCCGTGATCAAGCAGGCCGTGGAAGCGGCGGGCTACACGCTGGGGGACGACGTTACCCTGGCGCTGGACTGCGCTTCCAGCGAGTTCTACGACAACGGCCAGTACCATCTGGCCGGCGAAGGCAAGCGCTACGACGCCGACGGCTTTACCGACTACCTGGTCGGTCTGTGCGAGGACTATCCGATCGTCTCTATCGAGGACGGCATGGACGAGTCCGACTGGGACGGCTGGAAAGCGCTGACCGACAGGCTGGGCGAGCGGGTTCAACTGGTGGGGGATGACCTGTTTGTGACCAACACCCGGATTCTCAAGCGCGGCATCGACGAGCACATCGGCAACTCGATTCTGATCAAGTTCAACCAGATCGGTTCGCTGTCCGAGACGCTGGACGCCATCAAAATGGCGCAGAACGCCGGCTTTACCGCGGTCATTTCCCACCGCAGCGGCGAGACCGAAGACACCACCATTGCCGATCTGGCGGTGGCAACCGCGGCCGGCCAGATCAAAACCGGTTCGCTGTGCCGCTCGGATCGCGTGGCCAAATATAATCGGCTGCTGGTCATCGAGTCTGAACTGGAAGGCGCGGTGTATCCCGGGCGCAAGGCCATCAAAGGCCAGTAGAGCCGGGCGGCCAGAAAAAGCGGCGGCGATGTCTCTTTTTATGTAAGATATTGCTTACACAGAGCGGCGATAATCGCGCTTAATGCGCCGAGCCGCGATTGCGAAAGCCGATAACTGCTTGTTTATACAACGTCAGCGTAAAGGGCGGGCCGAAACGGCTCGCCCTTTGTGTTTCTGGCGGTCTTGAAGTGTATGCGTAATATGCAGATACTGTGCACAGGAAAAGCGAGCCGGAGAGCGAACAAGCCGGCATGTGCTTGGAAAAGCACGTTCTTGGAAGAGCGGGCTTTTGAAAAAGAAGCTTCTTGGAAGAGAAAGCGCTTGGAAAAGACAGCTCGCAGGCAGGATGCCAGCGCCGCGCGCAAGCGCGACGACGCATACGCACAGTGCAGCACCACGCTGTAACGTGTGATCAAGGCGCGCCGGGTGAGACAGGAACCGTCGGCCCCGGCAGGGAAAGCGCCAAGGGACAACGTCGACGAAAACCCTTCGGGGAAGCGTCGGGGTCTGGCACAGGAAGCGCCAGAGGAATGCTGGAAGCGAGCGGCCTGCGGGCCGCTTTTTTTATGCCTGATCGCCGGTCACAGCCGGCGATCAGGCAAAGCCCTCAGCGCTCAAGCTTGTCGATCTTGCCGCTCTTGCCGTCCCACGCCTCGGCGTCGGGCAGCGGGTCTTTCTTTTCGGCAATGTTGGGCCACTCTTCTGCCAGCTCAGCGTTGATCTCGATAAACTGCTCTTGCCCCTTGGGTAGCTCATCTTCAGAAAAAATGGCCTCGGCCGGGCATTCTGGCTCACACAGCGCGCAGTCAATGCACTCATCCGGGTGAATCACCAGAAAGTTGGGCCCTTCGTAGAAACAGTCCACAGGGCAGACTTCCACGCAGTCGGTGTATTTGCACTGGATGCAATTTTCTGTCACGACAAACGTCATCGCGGTATCCCTCTTGCGCGGCCAAGCGTTGGTTCGGCCGCTGGTCATCAGTCACGTTGTAAAAGGCAAACGCGGCGAAGCAGGTAAAAGTCGGCGCCGGGCGCCGATAGGGCAGCGTGTTCCGGGTGCTTTGCCCGCACGTTGGTGGCCCGGAAGTATATTACAGACGGCCCTGCCATTCATATAACAGCTCAAGCGCCCGGCGCGGCGAAATGTCATCCACGTCGAGGGTTTCCAGCGCCTTGATGAGCGGATGTGACGCCTGGGCAAAGAGATCGGTTTGCCGGCAAGCCGGCGCTTCGACGCTTGGCTGGGCGGTCATTGACGCATCGTCCGGCGGCTCCAGGGTGCCGAGCTTTTCTCGGGCTCGTTGCAGCACCGGCGCCGGCACGCCGGCAAGCCGTGCGACCTGGAGCCCGTAGCTCTGGCTTGCCGGCCCGTCTTCGATGCGGTGCATGAACACAATATCCTCGCCGTGCTCGGTGGCCGTCAGGTGGATGTTGGCCACGCCGTTGCGCTGTTCGGGCAGCGCGGTCATCTCGAAGTAGTGGGTGGCGAACAGCGTCAGCGCTCGGGTGTCCGCCAGGTGCTCGGCGCTGGCCCAGGCAAGCGACAGGCCGTCGAAGGTGCTGGTGCCGCGGCCGATTTCATCCATCAGCACCAGACTCTGGGCGGTGGCGTTGTGCAGAATGTTGGCCGTTTCGGTCATTTCCACCATAAACGTCGAGCGCCCGCCGGCCAGGTCGTCCGATGAGCCAATGCGGGTAAAGATGCGGTCCAGCGGGCCGATGTCGGCGCTATCCGCGGGCACGAAGCTGCCGCAGTGGGCGAGCAGGGCAATCAGCGCTGTCTGGCGCATGTAGGTGGATTTACCGCCCATGTTGGGCCCGGTAATCACCAGCATGTGGCGCTCGGCGCTAAGCGCTACGTCGTTGGGCACAAACGGCTCGCGGCTGACCTGCTCGACGACCGGATGGCGTCCGGCGTGAATGGCAAGGCCGGTTTTGTCGGTCAGGGTGGGGCGTATCCAGCCAAGCGTCTCGGCGCGCTCGGCAAAGGTGCACAGCACGTCCAGCTCGGCCAGCGCTCGGGAAGTGGCCTGCAGGGTGTCAAGCTCGGCGTTGAGCGTTTCCAGCAGCGCGTCGTAGAGGTGTTTTTCCCGGGCCAGCGCTCGGGATTTGGCCGACAGCGCCTTGTCCTCGAACTCCTTGAGCTCGGGGATAATAAAGCGCTCGGCGTTTTTCAGCGTCTGGCGGCGAATATAGTCCGCCGGCGCCTCCCGGGCCTGGGCCCGGGGCAGCTCGATGTAGTAGCCGTGTACGCGGTTGTAGCCGACCTTGAGGTTGGCAAGGCCGGTGCGCTCGCGCTCCCGGGTTTCCAGCCGCACCAGGTATTCCCCGGCGTTTTCAGCCATGCCGCGCTGCTCGTCGAGCTCGGCGTCAAAGCCTTCGCGGATGACGCCGCCGTCGCGCAGCACCACCGGCGGGTTGTCGATGATCGCCCGTTCCAGGGTATCGGCGATGTCGGGGTAGGGCGTGATGTGCGGGCGCAGCGCGTCCAGCGCGCTGCCGTTTTCCACCGCGCTGAGGTCGCGTTCGAGATCCGGCAGCGTGGCCAGCGCATCGCGCAGCCGGGCGAGATCCCGGGGGCGGGCGCTGTAAAGCGCCACCCGGGCGAGGATGCGCTCTACGTCACCCACCCCGGCGAGCGTGTCGCGCAGCGCCATCCAGGCGGCGTCAGCGCCCAGCAGCGCCACGCCGGCCTGGCGGGCGCTAACCACGTCGCGCTGGCGCAGCGGACGATTCAGCCAGCGCTTGAGCAGCCTTGAGCCCATGGCCGTGGTGCAGGTATCCATAATGCTTGCCAGGGTGTTGTCGGCCCCGCCGGCGAGGTTCTGGTCGATTTCCAGGTTGCGCCGGCTGGCGGCGTCGATGACCACGGTGTCATCGCGGCTTTCCACGCCGATGGCGTTGACGTGGGGCAGAGCCGAGCGCTGGGTGTCCCGGGCGTAGTCGATCAGCACCCCGGCACTGATCAGCGCGGCGTGCAGATGCGCGCAGCCAAAGCCGCGCAGGTCGTTGACCGCGAACTGGCGGCAGAGAATGCGCGTGGCGCTTTCGGCGTCAAACAGCCACTCGCCCTGGCGGCGCAGGCCGCGATGGTTGGCAAGCGCGTCGGGCAGCGCCATGCTCTCGGGCAAAATCAGCTCCGCCGGGGACAGCCGCGTAAGCTCGGCGAGCATCTCCGCTTCGCTTTCCACTTCCAGCACCGAAAAGCGCCCGCTGGAAAGCTCCAGCCAGGCAAGCCCCCAGGCATCACGCGCGGGGGCAACGGCGGCCAGCAGGTTATCCTTTCGGGCGTCGAGCAGCGCTTCGTCGTGGAGCGTGCCGGGCGTGACGATACGCACCACGCGGCGCTCCATGGGGCCTTTGCTGGCATGCGGGTCGCCGATCTGCTCGCAGATCGCCACCGATTCGCCGGCCGCGACCAGTCGTGCCAGATAGCCTTCGGCGCTATGGTAGGGAATGCCCGCCATGGGAATGGTCTGGCCGCCGGACTTGCCGCGCTGGGTCAGGGTGATGTCCAGCAGCGCGGCGGCACGGCGGGCGTCGTCGAAAAACAGCTCGTAGAAATCCCCCATGCGGTAAAACAGCAAAACGTCGGGGTGGTCGCGTTTGATGTTGAGATACTGCGCGATCATCGGCGTGTGCGCCGGGGTCGTGGTGGTCATGGCTATCCTGACGTTGGCGGCGCCGGGGCACCTGCATGCCCGGCGGGCGTAGGCGGATGAACGGGCGTAATGCGTGACAGACGTTTCGTTGAGTCAACGTATGCGGGTATTCTACGCCCAACCCACCCACGACATGAAGGAGGGCGCATGGCGCCAAGCGTTGAGAGCCTGAAAAACCTGGATCTATCGCTGTTGGCCCAGCGGCTGGGTAAGCTTTGCTGCGAGCACGGCGTTGAGGTCACCACCGCTGAGTCGTGTACCGGCGGCGGTATCGCCGAAACCATTACTTCGGCGGCGGGCAGCTCGGCCTACTTTGCCAGCGGCTTTGTTACCTACGCCAACGCGGCCAAAACTCGCATGCTCGGCGTAAGCCAGGCTACGCTGGACGATCACGGCGCGGTCAGCGAAGCGGTGGTCAAGGCGATGGTGGCCGGTGCCTGCCGGGCAAGCGGTGCCGATATCGGCGTGGCGGTGAGCGGCGTGGCCGGCCCCGGCGGCGGCAGCGACGACAAGCCGGTAGGCACGGTGTGGCTTGCCTGGGGCAGCGAGCAAAACCCGCGAGCGGAGTGTCTGCATTTTCCCGGCGACCGTCAGGCCGTGCGCGAACAAGCCGTGCGTCAGGCCATGGCCCGGCTGGTAGAAGCGCTGGACGGATACAACAAGGCAGCGTAACGCGGGGACGGCCTTTGTTTGTCGGCATTTTTTTGGCATAATGCTGGTTAATTATACAGCCTATAGAGAGGAAGTACTGAATGGCTCAGGATCAAAACCGCAGCAAGGCGCTGGAAGCCGCGCTTGGCCAGATCGATCGACAGTTCGGCAAAGGCACCGTTATGCGTCTGGGCGATGCGCCCCGGGTAGCCATGCCGTCGGTGTCCACCGGTTCGCTGGGGCTGGATATTGCCCTGGGCATCGGCGGGCTGCCTTACGGTCGCGTCGTGGAGATTTTCGGCCCGGAGTCGTCGGGCAAGACGACGCTGACGCTATCGGTGATCGCCCAGGCGCAAAAGCAGGGCAAAGTCTGCGCCTTTGTCGACGCCGAGCACGCCCTTGACCCAAGCTATGCCGAAAAGCTCGGCATCAACCTTGACGATTTGCTGGTTTCCCAGCCGGATACCGGCGAGCAGGCGCTGGAAATCACCGACATGCTGGTACGCTCCGGCGGCGTTGATGTGATCATCATCGACTCCGTGGCAGCCCTGACCCCGCGCGCCGAGATCGAGGGCGAAATGGGCGATGCCCACGTTGGCCTGCAGGCGCGGCTGATGTCTCAGGCGCTGCGCAAGATTACCGGCAATATCAAAAACGCCAACTGCATGGTGGTGTTCATCAACCAGATCCGCATGAAGATCGGGGTGATGTTCGGCAGCCCGGAAACCACCACCGGCGGCAACGCGCTGAAGTTCTACTCCAGCGTGCGCCTGGACATTCGCCGTACCGGCTCGGTGAAGTCCGGCGACGAGGTGACCGGCAACGAAACCCGGGTGAAAGTGGTTAAAAACAAGGTCGCGCCGCCGTTCCGCCAGGCCGAATTCCAGATTCTTTACGGCAAGGGCATCTACCACGCCGGCGAAGTGGTCGACCTTGGCGTACAGTGCAGCCTGGTCGACAAGGCCGGCGCCTGGTACAGCTACCAGGGCAAGAAAATCGGTCAGGGCAAGGCCAACGCCGCCCAATACCTGGAAGACAACCCCGATACCATGGAAGAGATCGAATCCCAGATCCGCGCCCAGCTGCTGGCGCAGCCCGAGCCCAAAAAGGAAGAAGAGCCGGCCGGCGCGGGCAAGGATAAAAAGGACAAGAAAGCGGCCGAAGAGCCCACCGCGCCGCGCGGTGAAGAGCCGCTGTAAGCGTGGCTCCGTCAGGCTTTCAGCATGGTTCGCCGTCTCCCCGGGAGATGGCGATGAACTTTCTGGCCCGGCGCGAATATGCCCGGGCCGAACTGGAGCACCGCCTGGCGCGCAAGGGTGTCGAGTCGGGCGTCATTGCCGACTGCCTGGATACCCTGGCCGAGCAGGGGCTGCAGTCCGATGCGCGCTTTGCCGAAAGCTTTGTGCGTGCCCGGGTGCTGCGCGGCCAGGGCGTGCGGCGTATCAAAAGCGAGCTTTCTCAGCGCGGCGTGGCATCCGAGGTGCAGCGCCGAGCGATTGCCGAGGTGGAGGCGCAAGAAAACGTTGACTGGTTTGCGCTGGCCGCGGACACCTTGGCCCGGCGTTTCTCCACCCCCGGTGATTCCCCCAAAGAGCGCGCCCGCCGGGAGCGCTTTTTGGCCTCCCGGGGCTTTGAATTTGACCAGATTCGCCATGCGCTGGCCTGCCTTTAACGCCGCCTTAGCGCGCCTGCCGGACCTGTCGGATGCGGCGCTTGCGTTGCACGGCGGCTTTAGTCGGCGCCCAAGTTCGCTATAATGGCGTTTTGCGACCCCGGCGGGTAGCGTATCAAGCGCCCTGGGGCATCACGCTTTCTCGTTACGGATACCCTATGCAAAGCGCAGACATCAGACAGGCCTTTCTGGATTTTTTCGCGCAAAACGGCCATACCGTTGTGCCGACCAGCCCGCTTGTGCCGGGTAACGACCCGACGCTTTTGTTTACCAACGCCGGCATGGTGCCGTTCAAGGACGTGTTTCTGGGTCGCGATCCGCGCCCCTACGTGCGCGCCACCTCGGCCCAGCGCTGCGTGCGCGCCGGCGGCAAGCACAACGACCTGGACAACGTCGGCTATACCGCCCGCCACCACACCTTTTTTGAAATGCTGGGCAACTTCAGCTTCGGCGACTATTTCAAGCGCGACGCCATCCGCTACGCCTGGACGTTTCTCACCGAGACTCTGGGGCTGCCGGCGGAAAAGCTCTGGGTGACCGTGCACACAAGCGACGACGAGGCCGAGCGCATCTGGAAAGACGAGATCGGCGTGGACCCTGAGCGTTTTTCCAAGCTCGACGAAGACAACTTCTGGCAGATGGGCGACACCGGCCCCTGCGGGCCCAGCTCCGAGATCTTTTTTGATCACGGCGAAGGCGTCTGGGGCGGGCCGCCCGGCAGCGCCGAGGAAGACGGCGACCGCTACATTGAGATCTGGAATCTGGTGTTCATGCAGTACGACCGCGACGCTGAAGGCACGCTGCACGAGCTGCCCAAGCCGTCCATTGACACCGGCATGGGGCTTGAGCGAGTGGCCGCGGTGATGCAGGGCGTGCACTCCAACTACGAAATCGACCTGTTCCAGAACCTGCTCAAGGCAGCCGCCAAGGCGACCGGCCACGATGATACTCAGGCGCCGTCGCTGTGCGTGATCGCTGACCACATCCGCTCCTGTGCGTTTCTCATTGCCGACGGTGTGATGCCGTCCAACGAGGGCCGCGGCTACGTGCTGCGCCGCATCATCCGCCGGGCGGTGCGCCACGGCCACAAGCTGGGCGCTGCCGAGCCGTTTTTCCATACCCTGGTGGCCGCGCTTGACGCCGAGATGGGCGACGCCTACCCGGAGCTGCGTGAAACGCGCGAGCAGATCGAACGCATCCTGCTCAAGGAAGAGCAGCAGTTTGCCCGCACGCTGGAGCACGGCATGGGCCTTTTGAACGCCGCCCTCGACGAGCTTGCCGGCGATGTACTGCCCGGCGAAACCGTGTTCAAGCTTTACGACACCTACGGCTTCCCGTTTGACCTGACCGCGGATGTCTGCCGCGAGCGCGGCGTGGCGCCCGACGAGGCGGGCTTTCAGCGCGAGCTTGAGGCCCAGCGCGAGCGCGCCCGGGCGGCCAGCCAGTTCGGCGCCGACTATACCGCCGCGGTGGATATCGAAGGCGAGACGCGCTTTACCGGCTACGAGCAGCTCTCGGGCGACGCTCGGGTGGTAGCGCTGGTTGATGCCGAAGGCAACGACCTGGCCGCCCTGGAGGCCGGTCAGAAAGGCATTGTAGTGCTTGACAGCACGCCGTTTTACGGCGAGTCCGGCGGCCAGGCCGGCGATACCGGCTATCTGTTTGTGGCCGGCGGGCACTTCCAGGTCACCGACACGCAAAAGCAGGGCGGCCATCACCTGCATCAGGGCGTGATGGTAGAAGGCACCCTGACCGTCGGCGCCGAGGCGCACCCCGAGGTAGACGCTACCCTGCGCCAGGCGACGGTGCGCAACCACTCCGCGACGCATCTGTTGCACAAGGCGTTGCGGCTGGTGCTGGGCGATCACGTCCAGCAAAAGGGCTCGCTGGTGACCGCCGAGCGGCTGCGCTTTGACTTCAGCCACTTTGAGTCCATGACGGCCGAGCAGCTGGCGGAGGTCGAGCGGCGGGTCAACGAGCAGGTGCTGGCCAACGCGCCCACCCTGGTCGAAGAGATGACCCTGGCCGAGGCCAAGGACAAAGGTGCGGCAGCGCTTTTTGAGGCCAAATATGCCGACAGCGTGCGCGTGCTGACCATCGGCGCTGATGATTTTTCCATCGAACTTTGCGGCGGCACTCACGTAGCGCGCAGCGGCGATATCGGCTGCTTTCACATCGTCAGCGAAGCCGGCATTGCCTCGGGCGTGCGCCGTATCGAGGCGATTACCGGCAAAGCCGCGCTGGCCTACTTCCACGCACAGGAGGCCTGCGTACACCGCCTCGGCGAGCGGCTGAAAGCCAAGCCCGAGCAGGTCGAGACCAAGGTCGAGGCGCTGCTGGAGCGCAACCGCACCCTGGAAAAAGAGCTGGAGCAGGCCCGCGCCAAGCTTGCCAGCGCCGCCGGCAGCGACATGCTCGGCCGGGTCTGCGAGGTGGCCGGCGTCAAGCTGCTGGCCACCGAGCTTGACGGCGTCTCCGGCAAGGATTTGCGCGGCATGCTGGACCAGCTGAAAAACAAGCTGGGCTCCGGGGTCATCGTGCTGGGGGCAGCCGACAAAAACGCCGGGAAAGTGAGTCTGATTGCCGGGGTCACCAAGGATTTGACCGGCCGGATCAAAGCCGGCGAGCTGGTCAACCACGTCGCCTCCCAGGTGGGCGGCAAAGGCGGTGGCCGGCCGGATATGGCCCAGGCCGGCGGCAGCCGGCCGGAAGCGCTGCCACAGGCGCTTGACAGCGTGCCGGCCTGGCTGGAAAACGCGCTACGCTGAAAAACAGGGCCGGGGCGGGGCTGCCCCGGCCCTGTTTGTCTCTGCCTGTCTTTTTCGTTCCGTACTTTCTGTACTTTTCACTCCCGAGCGTATAAGGAAAACAACTCTCTATGGCACTATACGTACAAAAGTTCGGCGGCACCTCAGTGGGCTCGGTTGAGCGCATCAAGGCCGTCGCAGCAAAAGTCAAAGGCTTTCGCGATCAGGGCCACCAGGTCGTGGTGGTGGTCTCGGCGATGAGCGGCGAAACCAACCGCCTGACCGATATGGCGTCCTCGCTCAACGGCGATCCCGACCCGCGGGAAATGGACATGCTGCTGTCCACCGGCGAGCAGGTGACCATTTCGCTTTTAGCCATGGCGCTTCAGCAGCAAGGCGTGCCCGCCACTTCGCATACCGGTGCCCAGGTCGGCATTCATACCGACAGCGCCTATACCCGAGCGCGCATTCAGCGCATTGAAACCGATGATGTCAAAGCCGATCTCGATGCCGGTAAAGTCGTCGTGGTCGCCGGCTTTCAGGGCGTTGATGAAGACGGCAACATTACCACGCTCGGGCGCGGCGGCTCGGATACCACCGGCGTGGCGCTGGCAGCGGCGCTGGGCGCCGACGAATGCCAGATCTACACTGACGTTGACGGCGTTTACACCACCGACCCGCGGGTATGCTCCAGGGCCAGCCGGCTGGAAACCATCACCGTCGAAGAAATGCTGGAGCTTGCAAGCCTGGGCTCGAAGGTTTTGCAGATTCGCGCGGTTGAATTTGCCGGCAAATACAACGTCCCCCTTCGGGTGCTGTCGAGTTTCGAGGACGGCCCCGGCACGCTTATTGTGGCAGAATCCGACAAAGACGAGGACTCTATGGAAGAACCGCTGATTTCCGGTATCGCATTTAATAAAAACGAAGCCAAGCTGACGCTTTTGAACACGCCGGATATTCCCGGGGTGGCATCGCGCATTCTGGATCCGATCGCTGCGGCCAACATCGAAGTCGACATGATTGTGCAAAACGTAGCGCCGGCCGGCGACTACACGGATTTCACGTTTACCGTGGCCAAGGGCGATTACAAGACCACCAGAAAGCTCATCGAAGAAACCATTCTGCCCGATCTGGGCGGCGGCGAGCTGCGCGGCGATAACAACATCGCCAAGGTGTCGCTGGTGGGCGTAGGGATGCGCTCGCACGCCGGGGTGGCATCGAAGATGTTTCGCGTGCTGGCCGAGGAAAACATCAATATCCGCATGGTCTCCACCTCCGAGATCAAGATTTCCGTGGTCATCGATGAAAAGCACATGGAACTTGCGGTCAAGGCGCTGCACAAGGCGTTTGGATTAGACCAGGCCGATATTGAACAAGACTAACGATGCCATCGTTACAAGCTTCTACGCCGCTGAGGGAGGCTCTGTTACCCTCTGGCGGCGCGCTCTGACTCAACGGGAAGAGTGCGCTACGCGCCGACACCGTGAGCGACCACGATGCCAGGACGCATCATAACCGGCCATCGCCGACGGCGGTGGCATGCTGCAATCAACGTCTGAGAAGGAGATCAGCCATGCTAATCCTGACGCGCCGCGTTGGTGAAACCCTGATGATTGGTGACGAGATCACCGTGACGGTGCTCGGTGTTAAGGGCAACCAGGTGCGTATCGGCGTTAATGCGCCTAAAGACGTGGCTGTCCATCGCGAAGAAATTTATCAGCGCATCCAGCGTGAGCTTGATAGCGAAGGAAACGAGGAAAGCTGAAAGGTTGGCTGGTCCGCCCCGTGCCCGCATACGCCGGGTCATAACGCCCGCCAGCTCGGCAAAGCGCGAAAAAAATCGACGAAAGGGTAGACAGGGTAGGCTGATATCGGTAATATTCGCGCCGTGCCGTTAAGGAGAGGTGGCCGAGTGGCTGAAGGCGCTCCCCTGCTAAGGGAGTATAGGGTTTGTAGCCCTATCGAGGGTTCGAATCCCTCTCTCTCCGCCATGACTGCACACGCAAAACGGTATGCGCCCGTAGCTCAGCTGGATAGAGTACCTGACTACGAATCAGGTGGTCGGAGGTTCGAATCCTCCCGGGCGCACCACCAAGGTATCAGGATCGACGCTATCGCTTGCGCACCTGACAGCGTTTTGCCAAAACCTGACGCACGCCTTGGCAACCTTTATACAGGCAAGGCCTGAAAAAGCGCCCGTAGCTCAGCTGGATAGAGTACCTGACTACGAATCAGGTGGTCGGAGGTTCGAATCCTCCCGGGCGCACCAGTTTATGAAAAACCCGCTTCTTTCGAGAAGCGGGTTTTTTGCTGTTCAAGGCCGGCGCGTCGTCTGGGCTATTGGCCGGCCGGGGGCGTGCTGGCTGATAGCGCAGCCAGCAGCTCGTCCAGCGTTGTCAGGCGCTTAACGCGGTGGAAATGCAGGTCGGCTTCGCCGCTTCGCTGGCGCATCTGTGAAAGCCACTGTTTGACCAGCGAGGTAACAATGCGCTCGGGCAGCGTTTGGCGCTGGCGGCGGGCATAGGCCTGCAGCACCTCGGCGCGCATCGGCCAGGTGGTGTCGGCCAGGCGCTCGCCGGTACGCTGCCAGTGGCGTATACGGCCGGCAAGCCAAGGGTCGGCCAGCGCGCTGCGGCCGAGCATCACGTCATCGCAGCCGGATAGCGTGCGCGCTTTCCAGTAGTTTTCCAGCGTCCAGATATCGCCGTTGGCGACCACCGGTATGGCCAGGTGGCGCCGTATCTTGCCGATCCACTCCCAGTGGGCCGGCGGGCGATAGCCCTCGTTGCGAGTTCGGGCATGTACCACCAGCCGGCAAGCACCCCCTTGCTCGGCGGCCTGGCCGCAGGCTACGGCCAATTGCCTGTCGGCGAACCCCAGACGAATCTTGGCTGTGACGGGAATCCGCTCGCCGACGGCATCAAACACGGCCCGCACAGCCCGGTACACCCGCTCCGGACGGCGCAGCAGCGAGGCCCCGCCGTCGTGGCGATTGACCAGTTTGGTCGGGCAGCCAAAGTTCAGGTCAATACCGGTAGCGCCAAGCTTCAGTGCCTGCCGGGCGTTGGCCGCCAGCGCTGCCGCATCAGAGCCGAGCAGCTGAAGGTGCACCGGCACGCCGGTAGGCGTGGCGTTGGCGCCGGTTTCAAGCTCCGGGCAGTGTTTGTAAAACACTCGGGGCGGCAGGCGAGCGTCCACCACGCGAACGAACTCGGTTACCGTCCAGTCAAAGCCCGGGCGAGCGGTGAGAAGCTCGCGGGTGACCGCGTCGATGACGCCTTCCATGGGAGCAAGGCCGATGCGGCCGTATGGCGTAGGGCGGCTCATGAAGTGGCGTCCCGGGACGCGGCGCTCAGCGTGACGCTGGCTTTCAGGCGGTTTTCCAGCGGTGTCGAATCAACGGCAATATCACGCGGCCAGCCAAGCGTCAGGCAAACGCCTTCGCCGTCGTAGTCCGCGGCGGTCACGGGAATGTCGTTATCGCTGCACCAGGCGCGGGCCTCGGCTTCCTGGGCAAAGCCAAGGCGCAGCGTGTAGGCATCGCGCTCGACCACCTCGCGGGTCGGCAAGCCTTCCAGCGCGGTACTCACCGCCTGGGCATAGGCGCGGGCAAGCCCGCCGGTACCCAGCTTGGTGCCGCCGAAATAGCGAATGACCACGCAGCCGATCTCGCCCAGACCGCTGCCGTCGAGCACCTGATACATCGGCCGTCCGGCGGTGCCGCCGGGCTCACCGTCATCGGCAAAGCCGATGGCTTGCTGCTCGCCGGGCGCACCGGCAATAAAGGCGGTGCAGTGGTGGGTGGCGCCGGGGTGCGCGCTTTGGGCGGCGGCCAGCAGACGTTCGGCATCCGTCGGCGTGGGCGTGCGGCACAGCCAGGCAATAAACCGGCTTTTTTCGACGTCGATCTCCGTTACCCGAGGGGCATCCGTCGCCGGACAGGGAATGAGGTAGCGCATTGGGGCTCCGTTGCATGGGCGTTGTGTTGAACGCAACGCAGAATGATGACATCGCCGGTGAACGGCTGGCAATTGCACCGGGCCCGTGGCCGCACAAACGGCGTACGCGCTGTGCACGGGTTTTACATTACACAGCTCAGCGTGCGGTGGCGCCAGCGGTGTGGCCGTGCGTCGCATTATGGCTGGCGAGCCCGGGGCTTTACGTGTAAAGTCCGGTCCGCCAATATCTGCCTGGAGAGTCCCCTTGAGCCTGTGCCTTCAAGCCCGCAAGCTTGCCTGCGAACGCGACGATCGCTGGCTGTTTACCGATCTTGACGTGGATATCAAAAGCGGTGAAATCGTACGGGTGGAAGGGCCCAACGGCTGTGGCAAAACGACGCTGCTGAAGATTCTCGCCGGCCAGCTGAGTGACCATGAAGGAACGCTTTTCTGGAACGGTCGCCCCTTGCGCGAGATGCGCGATGCCTTTCTGGCCAACCTGCTGTATCTGGGGCATTCGCCGGGGGTCAAGGCAGGGCTTTCAGCGCTGGAAAACCTGGCCTGGTACCAGGCTTTGGGCGGCGAGCGTGGCGGCGAGGAAGACCGCCTTGAGGCGCTGGCGCGCGTGGGACTGAAAGGCTTTGAGGACGTGCCCGCCGGGCAGCTTTCTGCCGGCCAGCAGCGCCGGGTGGCGCTGGCACGGCTGACGCTGACGCCGCGCGCGCTGTGGGTGCTCGATGAGCCGTTTACCGCCATTGACCGCGACGGCGTGGCGGCGCTGGAGGCCGCACTTGACGAGCATGCCCGGGCCGGGGGCTGTGTGATTGTGACCACCCACCACGAGCTGGCAGCATCCCCCCGGCTACGGCGGCTGCCGCTGGGCCAATAAAGGCCGTGCGGTATAAAACGCGGCAAGCAACGAGGCGCCAAGCAATGGACAAGGCCATGGCAAACGAAACAGAAACGGCGGCAAACGCCTGGCAGCCTGCCGGGGGCAGCGTGGGGGTTGCGCTTGGGGCGACGCTCAAGCGCGATCTGGTGCTGATGCTGCGCAGCCGCGGCGAGGTGATCAACCCGCTGGTGTTCTTTGCTCTGGTGATTACGCTGTTTCCCATCGGTATCTCGCCGGATCCGGATCTTTTGCAGCGCATCGCACCGGGCCTTTTGTGGGTGGCATCGCTCCTTGCCGCGCTGCTGTCGCTGGATAGCCTGTTTCGCGGCGATTTTGACGACGGCAGTCTGGAACAGCTGCTGCTTGCCCCGCAGCCGCTGGCCGCGCTGGCGCTGGCCAAGGTGGCGGTGCACTGGCTGTTGACCGGGCTGCCGCTTGCGCTGATGGCGCCGCTTTTGGGCATCATGCTTTCGCTGCCGGCGGGAAGCTACGGCGTGCTGGCGCTGTCGCTGGCGTTGGGCAGTGCCAGCCTGAGCGTGATTGGCGCCATTGGCGCGGCGCTGACGGTGGGGCTTTCCCGGGGCGGCGTGCTGCTTTCGCTTCTGGTACTGCCGCTTTATATTCCCGTGCTCATCTTTGGCGCCGGGGCCGTACAGGCCGCGATCATGGGCGATGGTGCCGGTGCCCATCTGGCTATACTGGGTGCGCTGCTGGCGGCGTCGCTGGCGCTTTCGCCCTGGGCGATTGCCGCTGCGCTGCGCATCAGTCTTAACGGTTGAGGAAAACCACTATGTGGGCGTTTATTCACAAGCTCGGGTCGCCTAAATGGTTTTACGCCATCAGCGCCAAACTGCAGCCCTGGTTCTGGGCCGTAGCCGGGGTGCTGATCATGGCCGGCACCGTATGGGGGCTGGCCTTTGCGCCGGCGGACTATCAGCAGGGCAACAGTTTTCGCATTATCTATATCCACGTGCCGGCGGCGTTTTTGGCCCAGTCGGTGTTTATCAGCATGGCCGCCGCCGGGCTGGTGTTTATGGTCTGGAAGATCAAGATTGCCGATATGGCGGCCAAGGTGATGGCGCCTTTCGGGGCTGCCATGACGTTTGTGGCGCTTTTTTCCGGTGCGGTGTGGGGCGTGCCTACCTGGGGGACCTGGTGGATGTGGGATGCCCGGCTGACATCCATGCTGATTTTGCTGTTTTTGTACCTTGGCGTGATTGCCCTGCGCGGCGCGTTTTCCAGCCGTGACGGCGGCGCCCGGGCCGCCTCGGTGCTGGCCATGGTCGGCGTTATCAACATCCCGGTCATCAAATATTCGGTGGACTGGTGGTATACCCTGCATCAGCCGGCCACCTTCAGCGTCACCTCCAAGCCGGCAATGCCTGTGGATATGTGGCTGCCCCTGCTGGTGATGGTGGTAGGGTTTTACAGCTTTTTTATCGCCTTGACGCTGATGCGCACGCGCAGCGAAATTCTGCGCCGGGAGTTTCGCAAGCGCTGGGTAAAAGACATGTTCCGGGAGGCACGCTAGATGGCGTTTACATCGTTTGCGGACTTTATCGCCATGGGCGGCCATGCGCCTTATGTGTGGTCGGCCTGGGGCGTTACGCTGTTTCTTCTGCTGGCGTCGGTGTGGCATGCACGCCTTGAGCGTCGCCAGCTCATCAAGGGCCTGAAGCGCCGCGACCGGCGCGAGCAGACGCATCAGGACAACGCAGCAGTGGCGGGAAACGCAGCTGCCGGGGGAGGTCATCATGACACCTAAACGCAAGCAGAAACTTTATGTCATTGTCGGCCTGGTTAGCCTGACCGCGGTGGCCGTGGGGCTGACGCTGTATGCGCTGCGCAGCAATATCAACCTGTTTTTCAGCCCGGTGGAAATCGCCCAGGGCAAAGCACCGTTCGAACGCCAGATTCGCGCCGGCGGCATGGTCAAGGAAGGCAGCGTGGCGCGCGATCCGGAAAGCCTGAACGTTGAGTTCACCGTGACCGACTACGTCGACGATCTGGACGTGTACTACAGCGGCATCCTGCCGGATCTGTTTCGCGAAGGGCAGGGCGTGGTCGTGGTCGGTGAGCTGCAAAAGGGCGGGCGCCTTCGCGCCGATCAGGTGCTGGCCCGCCACGATGAAAACTACATGCCGCCGGAGGTAGCCGACGCGCTGGAAGACGCCGGCTATCAGCCGTCG
Source organism: Halomonas cibimaris (assembly GCF_055379665.1). Lineage (NCBI taxonomy): Bacteria > Pseudomonadati > Pseudomonadota > Gammaproteobacteria > Oceanospirillales > Halomonadaceae > Halomonas > Halomonas cibimaris. Next base: position 270,917 of record NZ_AP043828.1, on the reverse strand, counting down.
GATTTTGCCGAAAAGGCCGCCGATTCGGCCGCGGGTGAATAGCATGGGAGTGACCAACGCTTTCGCCGCTGTGCTTGCCCTTCGACTCGCAGCCGTGCCCGCAGCTGCAGCCGCTTTATCGGAGTCCCCATGTTGACCAAGATGATTCCCGAAATTGGCCACTTTGCGCTGATTATTGCGCTGTTGATGGCCATCATTCAGGCCGTGGTGCCGCTGGCCGGCGCGGCGACCCGGCGGCCGCTGTGGATGGCCTTTGACCGTCCAATGGCCGCCGGGCAGTTTGTTTTTCTGGCGATTGCCTACGCCTGCCTGACGGCCAGCTATATGGCCGACGACTTCAGCGTGGCCACCGTGGCCAACAACTCCAACTCGCTGCTGCCGTGGTACTACAAGCTCAGCGCGGTGTGGGGCAACCACGAAGGCTCGGTACTGCTGTGGAGTTTGATGCTGTCGGCCTGGGGCCTTTTGGCCTCGCTGTGGTCGCGCAGGCTGCCGCGCGACATGGTGGCCCGAGTGACCGGCATTCTGGGGCTGATCGGCGCCGGCTTTTTGCTGTTCGTGCTGGTGACCTCCAACCCTTTTGCACGTCTTCTGCCCAACATGCCCGAAGACGGCACCGATCTTAACCCGCTGCTCCAGGACTTCGGCCTTGTCGTGCACCCGCCGATGCTCTATATGGGCTACGTCGGCTTTTCGGTGGTGTTTGCCTTTGCCATTGCCGCGCTTTTGGGCGGCCGGCTGGACGCCGCCTGGACCCGCTGGGCGCGCCCCTGGACCAACGCCGCCTGGGCGTTTCTCACCGTGGGCATTGCGCTGGGCAGCTGGTGGGCCTACTACGAGCTCGGCTGGGGCGGCTGGTGGTTCTGGGACCCGGTAGAAAACGCATCGCTTCTGCCCTGGCTTGCCGGCACCGCGCTGATCCACTCGCTTGCGGTGACCGAAAAGCGCGGCTCGTTCAAAAGCTGGACGGTGCTTTTGGCCATTGCCACCTTCTCGCTTTCGCTGATGGGCACCTTCCTGGTGCGCTCTGGCGTATTGACCTCGGTGCACGCCTTCGCCAACGACCCCTCGCGGGGCTTGTTTATCCTGGTGCTGCTGGCCATTACGGTGACGCTGTCGCTTTTGGTGTTTGCCCTGCGCGCTCCGCGCGTCAGCCATAAGGTGGGCTTTACCTGGCTGTCCCGGGATTCGCTGCTGCTGGTCAACAACATCCTGCTGGTCATCATGACCGTGACCATCCTGCTGGGCACGCTGTATCCGCTGATTCTTGACGCCCTGGGGCTTGGCAAAATCAGCGTGGGCCCGCCGTACTTCAATTCGCTGTTTGTGCCGCTGACGGCGATCATGAGCCTGTTCATGGGCCTTGGCCCCGTCGCGCGCTGGAAGCAGATGCCGGGTCGCGAGCTGCTCTCCCGGGTGTGGCTTTCCGGCGTCGCCGCGCTGGTGCTGGGGGCGACGATTCCGCTGTTCTACGGGCCCGAGTGGAACGCCAAGGTCATGCTGGGCATGATGCTGGCGCTGTGGATTGTGCTGCCCATGGTGCGCGATATTGTCGCCCGGGTGCGCGCTTCCAGCAGCGTTGGCCGCGGCTTCAAGAAAATTTCGCTGGCCCACTGGGGCATGGTGCTGGGGCATCTGGGCATTGCTGTGACCATGGTCGGCGTGGCCGTGGTGTCCAACGACAACATCGAGCGCAACGTGCGCATGGCGCCCGGCGACTCGGTCGAAATGGCCGGCTACACCTTTACTCTGCAGAACCTGCGCGAACGCCGCGGGCCCAACTATCTGGCCGATACCGCGACCCTGCGCGTCGAGCGTGAAAACGGCACCCACTTCATGATGCGGCCGGAAAAACGCCTGTATCTGGCGACCGGCATGCCCATGACCCAGGTGGCCCTGCGCGCCGGCTTTACCCGCGATCTCTACGTTGCCCTGGGCGAAGACCTGGGTGACGGCAGCTGGGCTGTGCGCCTGCAGTACAAACCGCTGGTGCGCTGGCTGTGGCTGGGTGGGCTGCTCATGGCCGCCGGCGGCGTAATCGCCGTCATCGACAAACGCTACCGCCGCGTGCCGGCGCGGGATCGCCACGCCGAGCGCGCCGGCGCTGCCCCTGCCACCGCGTCTCGGGAGGCCACCGCATGAAGCGCCGACTGCTGCTGTTTTTGCCGCTTATCGCCTTTTTGGGGCTGGCGGCGTTTTTCTACTATCGGCTGGGCATGGACCCGTCGTACCGCGATTCCGCGCTGATTGAGCGGGACTTCCCGGCGTTCAGCGCCTCCACCCTGGAAGATCCGAATCGCACCGTGGATGAAAGCCTGCTCAAAGGCGAAGTCACGCTGGTGAACGTCTGGGGAGAGTGGTGCCCGGCGTGCAAGCAGGAAATGCCCCAGCTGCTGGACCTGGCCGAGCGCGGCATCCGCATGGTGGGCGTGGACTACCGAGATACGCGCGAGAAGGGCAGGCAGTTTCTTGCCGAGTACGGCAATCCCTTCGAGCTGAATATTTTCGACCCCGACGGGGACCTGGGCTTTGATCTGGGCGTCTACGGCGCGCCGGAAACCTTTCTGGTCGACGCCGACGGGGTAATCCGCTACCACCACACGGGCTACATCGCCCCGGAAGACGTGCGCGAGGTGATCGTGCCGGAGGTGAAAAAATGGCGCTGATTCGCTGGCTGCTGTTTGCTTTGCTGCTGACGCTGCCCGCCGCTGCGGTGGCCGTGGGTATCGAAGTGCGCGACTTTGACGATCCGGTGATGCAGGAGCGCTACCGCGACCTCACCGGCTCCATGCGCTGCCCGCTGTGTGAAAATCAGGCGATCGGCGATTCCGACGCGCCCATTTCCGGCGACATGCGCGACCGCGTATACGCGCTGCTGCAGGACGGCAAATCGGATACCGAGATCGTCAATCACATGGTTGACCGCTTCGGCGAGTACATTTTGTACAATCCGCGGCTGGAAAACCGTACCTACCTGCTGTGGGGCATCCCCGTCGCGCTGCTGCTCGCCGGGGCGCTGCTGGTGGCGCTGATTGTCCGCACCCGGCGCAACGCCTCGGCGGCGTCGCTGAGCGCAGACGAGCAGGCCCGCCTGGATGAACTGACTAAGCGCAAGAGGTCTTCATGACGCTGCTGTGGATTGGGTTTGCCGTACTGCTTTTGCTGGCGCTCGGCTTTTTGGCGCTGCCGCTGCGCCAGTCCCGCCGTTTGCACGATACCCTGGTTGATAACGACGCCAACGATACCGCCACCGAGCAGAACGTGGCGATCTTTAACCGCCGGCTGGCCTCTCTTGAGGCCGCCCGCGAGCGGGGCGACGTCAGCCAGACGCAATACGACGAAGATCGCCTGGAGCTGGAGCGCAATCTGCTGGATGACACCCGGCGCCTGTCGCACCGCCCGCTGAAGGCAGCCCGAGCAGGGCGTCTTGCCGTGCCGGCCCTTATGCTGGCCGTGGTGCTGGCAAGCGTGGTCTGGTATCAGCGCCAGGGCGCCGAAGGCGATCTGGCGCTGTACGCCGTGCAGCAGGAGGTGCAAAGCGACCCCGAGGGCTCGCTTGCCATGTATCTGGAACGCATGGAAGCCCAGGCCCAGCGCCAGCCGGATAATCCCAGCGTCTGGGGCGAGCTGTTTCCGCTGTACCGCCAGACCGGCCAGCCGCAAAAAGCCGCCAACGCGCTGGAAAACCTGATTGAGCTGGAAGGCCGGCACCCGTCGCTTCTGGCCCAGCTGGCGCAGATTCGCTTTTTCATGGCGGATCGCAAGCTCACCGCCGAACTGGAGGCGCTGGTCGACGAGATTCGCCAAAAAGACCCGCGCGAGCCCACCATGCTCAGCGTGATGGGGGTTCACGCCTTCGACAACGGTAACTACAAAGCGGCCATCGACCGCTGGCGCCGGGCCGCTGCCAACCTGCAAAACCCGGAGACCGTGCAGTCGCTTAAACAGGGCATCAAGGTCGCCCAGCAGCGCCTGGGCATCGAACCGGACGCCGTCGAGCCGGGGCAGGGCGTGAAAGTACGCGTCGCCCTGGACGAGGCGCTGCGTGATCGAGTCCCCGGCGATGCCACCGTGTTTGTTACCGCCCGGGACCTGGAAGGTGAGAAGCCGCCGCTGGCGGTCAAGCGCACCACCGTGGCCGCGCTGCCTGAAACGGTGACGCTAAGTGAGCGCGACGCCATGTCGCCGCAGGCCTCCATGGCCGATACCGATCGCGTACGGCTTGTGGTGCGCGTCTCGCCCTCGGGCCAGGCCACCCCGCAGCCGGGGGATCTGTTTGGCGATGTTGACAAGGTGGCCGTAGGCGCGCTTGAAGGCAGCGACGCCGTTGACGTCCGTGTCAACCGCGTCTTCGAGTAAGCCCTGCCGGCATGCGTTTAACGGCCATTCATCTGGCCGGGTTTAAATCTTTTGTAGACCCGGTCAGCGTCCCCTTCGACGGCAACATGACCGCCATTGTCGGCCCCAACGGCTGCGGCAAGTCGAACATCATCGACGCGGTGCGCTGGGTCATGGGCGAATCCTCGGCCAAGACCCTGCGCGGCGAATCCATGGCCGATGTGATCTTCAACGGCTCCACCGGGCGCAAGCCCGTAAGCCAGGCCTCCATCGAGCTCAAGTTCGACAACCGCGACGGCGCCATGGGCGGCATGTACGCCCAGTACGCTGAAATCGCAGTCAAGCGCCAGGTCAGCCGGGACGGCCAGTCGGCCTACTTCTTCAACGGCCAGAAATGCCGCCGCCGCGACATTGCCGATCTGTTCATGGGCACCGGGCTTGGCCCGCGCTCCTACGCCATCATCGGCCAGGGCATGATTTCTCGGCTGATCGAGGCGCGTCCCGACGATCTGCGTGCGACCCTTGAAGAAGCGGCAGGGATTGCCAAATACAAAGAGCGCCGGCGGGAAACCGAAAACCGCATGCGCCGCACCCAGGAAAACCTCGACCGCCTCGACGACATCCGCGAAGAGCTGGATAAACAGCTCGAACGCTTGAAGCGCCAGGCCGAGGCGGCCAAGCGCTACCAGACCCTCAAACAGCAGGAGCACCGCCTGAAAGGCGAACTGGCGCTGCTGCGTGGCCGGGCCCTGCGCGCCGAGCAGAGCCATCAGGAAAGCCGGGTGCGCGAGCTGGAAACCGCCGTGGAGAAAGACCTCTTCGGCGTGCGCCAGTGCGAAACCCGCCTTGAGCAGACGCGCGAGCACCACGATGAGCTAAGTGAGGTGCTCGACCGCCACCAGCAGGCGTTTTACGCCACCACCACCCGCATTGCCCGCATCGAGCAGGACCAGAGCCACCGTAAAAGCCGCCGGGCGCAGCTGGCCGCCGACATCGACGCGGCCCGCCGGGAGCGCGACGAACAGCGCCGGATCAGCGAAAGCGACGGCGAGCGCCTGGCCGCCATCGACGAGCGTTTGGAAACGCTCTTGCCGGATATGGAGGCGCTGGAAGAACAGCTGGCGCAGCTCGACGCCGAGCTGAGCGATGCCGCCCCGGCGCTGGAAGCGGCAGAGCAGGCCCGAAACGCCGCCGACGAAAGCTGGCGCGAGGCCAGCCGTGACGCCGAGCGCGGTCAGGATCAGCTGCGCGATCTGGAGCAGCGCATCCAGCGCCTGCGCGCCGAGCGCGACCGCCGCCGCGGCCAGCGCAGCGACATGGACGACCTGGCCGAGCTTGAGGCCCGCCACGCCGAGCTTCAGGCCACGCTGGAAGACGCCGAACGCGAAGCGAAGCGCCTGGCTGCGCAGCGCGAACACGACCGGGAAGCCCTGGCCCGCACCCGGGAAGAACAAAGCGCACAGGGTCGGCGCCGAGACGAGGCCCGCGCCGCGCTCAGCCGCATGGAAGGCGAGCAGACCTCCTTGAAAACGCTGATGGACGCCGCCCTTGCCGACCACGACCCGGCGCTGGAAGCGGCCCTGGAACAGCGCGGCCTGGCCGATGCCCCACGGCTTGGCGAAGTGATCGAGGTGGCCCCGGGCTGGGAGGCCGCCGTTTCCTGGCTGCTGTCGCCCTGGCTCAGCGCACGCATGGTTGCCCCCCGGGCGCTGGCCGCGCTGCCCGAGGCGCTGGCCGCTGACTGGTGCCTGCTGGATAACGCCGACGCCCCGGCGGCGCCGGGAACCCTGGCCGAAAAGGTGCGCGGCGCGGGCGCGCTGGGCCACTGGCTGGGGCGTATTTACTGTGTGGAGCGTGCCGCCCAGGCCGGCGCGCTGGCGCCCACGCTAGACCGCGTAGAAAGCGTGCTCAGCCCGGACGGCGTGTGGCAGGCGCCGGGGTTTGTGCGCCAGCAGGCCGCAGGCGAGGGCGTGGATGCCCTGCTGGTGACCCGGCGGCGCTACGCCGAGCTTGCCGCGCAGCAGGAAAAGCAAGCGGCGGCGCTGGAGCAGGCGCAGTGCGCGCTCGACGACGGCCGCGAACGCCTCAAAGCGCTGGAAGCCGCCGGGGAAGACCATGCCCGCCGGGAGCGCGAGCACGCCGCCGTTTTGCAGCAGGCAGCCCTGGCCGAACGCAGCCACGCCCAGCGCATCGAACACTTGCAAAGCCGTGCCGCCGAGCTTGACGAAGAGCTTTCCCGGCTCGACGAAGACGACGCCGAACTGACGCTTGCGCTTGAAGAGCAGCGCGAACGCTGGAGCGAGGCCATGGCACGCCTGGAGCAGGCCAGCGAACGCCGTGAAAACGCCCGCGCCGAAAGCCAGCAGCAGCGCGAGCAGCGCCAACGCCTTGAACAGCAGCAGACCCCACTGAAGGTCCGTCAGCAGGAGCGGGCGATCGAGCGCGAGCGGCTGACGGTTGAGCGCGACAGCCTGAACGCCCAGCGCGCGCGCAGCGACGAAGGCGAAGAGCGCCTGGCGCTGCGTATCGCCGAGCTGGAAGAAAGCCTTGAAGCGCTTTTTGAGCCTGACGAGCTGGCCGCCGAGGAGCTCGAAGGGCTTTTGCACCAGCGCGAACAGCAGGAGCGCCGGCTGACCGACATCAAAGATCAGGCCCAGACGCTGGTTGAAGCGCTGCGCCACGACGAGCAGGCCCGGCAGAACCACGAGCGCTGCCTGGAGCAAAACCGCGAGCAGCTTCAGCAGCGGCGCATGGACGCCCAGGCGCTTTCGCTCAAGGCCGCCGCCCAGGAGGCGCAGCTGGCCGAGCTTGAACTCAGCGCCGAGGCGCTGGAAAAGACCCTGCCTGCTGATGCCGACGAGGCCCGCTGGCAGGCCACGCTTGAGGCCACCGCGGACAAGATTCGCCGGCTGGGCGCGATCAACCTGGCCGCCATCGAGGAATACGACCAGCAGGCCGAGCGGCGCGACTATATTGAAGCCCAGCACGACGAGTTGACCGAGGCGCTTGTGACGCTGGAGCGAGCGATTCGGCGGATCGATCAGGAAACCCGCGTGCGCTTCAAGGCCACCTTCGACGAGGTAAACGCCGGGCTGCAGGCGCTGTTTCCCCGGGTGTTCGGCGGCGGCACGGCCTGGCTTACGCTCACCGACGACGACCTGCTGGCCACCGGCGTTGCGATCATGGCGCGCCCGCCGGGTAAGAAAAACACCACCATCCATCTGCTTTCCGGCGGGGAAAAGGCGCTGACCGCACTGTCGCTGGTGTTTGCCATTTTCCAGCTCAATCCTGCACCGTTTTGTATGCTCGATGAGGTAGACGCGCCGCTGGACGATGCCAACGTGGGCCGCTATGCCAAGCTGGTCAAGGAAATGTCAGAGACCGTGCAGTTTATCTATATCACCCACAACAAGATTGCCATGGAGGCCTCGGAGCGGCTCATGGGCGTCACAATGCAAGAGCCCGGCGTCTCGCGTCTGGTCGCGGTAGGCGTCGAAGAGGCCGCAGCGCTTGCCAGTGCCTGACCTTGGCGCAAAAGCCGGGGCCCCAGGTCGGATAGCGTCGGCTCATCCTGTAAGATAGCGGCGAACAACGGGGCTAAAAGCCGCGAAAAAAAGCACGCAAAGGTGAAAAATCGCAAGAACTGGCGCTGCTTATGGCAATCAAGCTATGCTTCAGGTAGAACGGCCGCAACGATACGTCAGGTGCTGTAGCTACATACGGCAATTATTACAACGACGCTTTGCCATCGGCTTATATAGCCGATAAAAGCAGCCGGCTAGAAAACCGGAAAACGACCCATGGAAAGTGCAACATGGAACTAAGAGAGTGGCTCATCATTTTGGGGCTGGCGCTGGTTTCGCTCATCGTCATTGACGGCATTCGCCGGCTTCAACGCCAGCGCCGCGTTCCGCGTCTGGATCAGGCCGAAAGCAGTGCGGCCGGCCGTGATGCCGAACAAGCCTCGCGCGATGCCGAGGTCGACTGGGAGCTGCCCAACGGCGGTGCCCGCGTGACCAAGCCGGCGGATTACACCGGTCTGAGCGAAAAACCGCCGCTGGAGCGCCAAGAGCCCGAGCATCCCGGGCCTTCGCGCGTGCTCGCTGGGTTTCGCCACTCGTCTTCCTCTGCGTCGCGCCGTGAAGCCCGCCCGCACAGTGAGCCTGGGCTGCGCGTGCCTGCCGCCGAAGGCCCGCCCGAGGCAGCGCCGCAGCACTCGGCCCGGGAAGAAACCGCGCCGGCGCATGAAGCCTCGCAGGATGGTACACAGCAGAACGTAGCCGACATGGCGCTACGCGCTGAGGCGGACGACGCCCGAGCGCATCAGGTCAGCCATCGCCCGGCGTCGCGTCGTCAGCTGCGCCGCGATACCGTCGGCGATCATGACGACCGCGATCATAACGACCATGGAGAGTATGGCGACCATGGAGAATATGACGACCATCGAGAGTATGACGACCATAGAGAGCATGACGACGACGAAGCATATCGGCTGGTGGACATCGAAGGCATGAGCCGTTCGGTCAAACAGCGCTTTGTCGAGCGTCGCCGCGCCAAGCAGGAAACCAAAAAGCGTCGCCGGCAGGACAAGGCGCACCGGGCCGAGGTGCGAGCCAAAGAGCAGGCCGAGCGCGAGGCGCACAAGCGCCAGGCCGGCCACGACGCCCAGGCCGAACACGCCCGGCCCGCGGAGCCGGCGCGCCAGGCCGACGCCGCGCACGCCGACAACGCCCCGATCGACCCCCGTCCTGCGGACGATCCGCCGATGGACCCGGTGCTGGAAAAAGCCCTGCGCAACGATATACCCGGCGGCTATGCCCGCAAGACGCTCAGTGCCGCTGACGAAGTGGTCGTTATCAGCGTGATGTCCCGAGAGCCCGAAGGGTTTGACGGCGTACGCCTGCTGAAGCTGCTGATGGCCTGCGGGCTGCGCTATAGCCGCGGTCTTGGCGTTTTTCACCGCTTCGAGACCGAAAGCGAAGACAGCGAGCTGCAGTTTTCCATGGTCAACGTGGTGAAGCCGGGATCGTTTCCCGTGGAAGACGGCGAGCCGTTTACCTGCCCCGGCATCACTTTTCTCATGCCGCTGCCCGGTGCCAAGGACAGCACGACCGCCTTTGAGGCCATGGTGGAGACGGCCATGGTCGTGGTGCGCCATATGGGCGGCGAGCTCAAAGACGAAAATCGCAGCGTGATGACCGCACAAACCATCGAGTTTGCCCGCCAGCGGGTGCACGAGTTTGAGCGCCGACATCGGCTGCACCGCCAGCTGCAGGCGCAGTAGGCCCGCCGCGCAAGGCCCCGGCTACGCACCCGCCGCCAGGCGGGTGTTGTGTTTTATCATGGGGCGCTTGTCTTCGCTTATCCGCCCGAGAGTTTGCCGCCATGCGCCAGTCTGATTTCTCATCGCCGTCTGCTCAGCCGTTGCCCGCCGCCGTGGATGACCAGGCCCGAGCCCTGCGTGCCGCGCTTGACGACGCCAACTATCGCTATTACGTGCTCGATGAGCCGACGCTGACCGACGCCGACTACGACCGCACGCTGCGCCGCCTGCAAACGCTTGAAGCCGAATATCCCGCGCTGGTGACGCCGGACTCGCCCACCCAGCGGGTAGGGGCGCCGCCGGCGGATGGCTTCGCCGAGATTGAGCACGCCGTGCCCATGCTCTCGCTTGCCAACGCCTTTGACCGCGACGAAGTCTTCGCCTTTGCCCAGCGCGTGGCCGAGCGGCTGGAGTGCGAGCCCGACGAGGTAACCTTTACCGCCGAGCCCAAACTCGACGGCGCGGCGGTTTCGCTTGTGTACGAGCGCGGCGAGCTGGTGCGCGGGGCCACCCGCGGCGACGGGCGCACCGGCGAAGACATTACGGCCAATTTGCGCACGCTGCGTTCGGTGCCGCTGGCGCTGCGCGGCGATAGCGTGCCGGCGCTGCTGGAAGTGCGCGGCGAGGTCATCATGCGCCACGCGGGTTTTGAGCGGCTCAACGCCAAGGCGCGTGAGGAGGGCGGCAAGGTGTTTGCCAACCCGCGCAATGCCGCCGCCGGCAGCCTGCGCCAGCTCGACCCAAGCGTTACCGATACCCGGCCGCTGGAATTTCACGCCTATCAAACCGCGCGCATCACGCCGGATTCGGGCGAGGCCAGCCACAGCGAACGGATGGCGCGTCTGGCTGAGCTGGGCTTTCATACCAGCCGCGAGCTTGAGCGGCTCACCGGGCCCCAGGCCGTGGTGGACTATTGCAAGGCGCTGGGCGAGCGCCGCGATACGCTGGGCTTTGACATCGACGGCGTGGTGATCAAGGTCGACAACCTGCGCCAGCAGCGCGAGCTGGGCTTTGTGGCCCGGGCGCCGCGCTGGGCCACGGCCTACAAGTTTCCCGCCCAGGAGGAAACCACCCGCCTTGACGATGTGGAGTTTCAGGTCGGGCGCACCGGCGCGATTACCCCGGTAGCGCGCCTTTCTCCGGTCACCGTGGCCGGCGTTACCGTATCCAACGCCACCTTGCACAACGCCGACGAAATTGCCCGGCTCGACGTGCGCATCGGCGACACCGTGGCGATTCGCCGGGCCGGCGACGTGATTCCCCAGGTGGTGCGGGTCGACGTCGACAAGCGCCCGGCGGATGCGCAGCAGATTGTCTTCCCCGAGCGCTGCCCGGTGTGCGAGGCCGAAGTGGAGCGCCCCGCAGGCGAGGCGGTGGCGCGCTGCTCCGGCGGGCTTTTCTGCCCGGCCCAGCGCAAGGAAGCGCTCAAGCACTTTGCCAGCCGCCGGGCGCTGGACATCGACGGGCTGGGAGAAAAGCTGATTGCCCAGCTGGTGGACAACGACTGGGTGCAAACCCCGGCCGAGCTGTTTGCGCTTACCGCCGAGCAGCTGCAGACGCTGCCGCGTATGGGCGAAAAATCGTCGCAGAACCTGCTGGACGCGCTAAAAGCGGCCAAGGCCACCACCCTGCCGCGTTTTATCTACGCGCTGGGCATCCGCGAGGTGGGCGAAGCTACCGCCGCCGGGCTGGCTGCGCACTTCGGCACCCTGAATGCGCTGGAGAACGCCGATCAGGAAGCGCTTGAGGCCGTGGACGACGTCGGCCCTATCGTGGCCGCTCACGTCCACACGTTTTTCCGCCAGCCGCATAACCGCGAGACCATCCAGGCGCTGCGCGCCGCCGGCGTGCACTGGGACGAGCAGGAAGTTACCGCCGGCCCCACGCCCCTGAAAGGCCAGAGCTGGGTGCTGACCGGCACGCTGGAAAGCATGACCCGGGACGAAGGCAAGGCCCGCCTGCAGGGGCTGGGGGCCAAGGTGGCCGGCAGCGTGTCAAAAAAGACCGCCTGCGTGGTGGCCGGCGAGGCCGCCGGCAGCAAGCTGGAAAAGGCCGAAACGCTGGGCGTTGAGGTGCTCGACGAAGCCGAGTTTATCGCCCGGCTACAAGCGTGGGAAAACGACACGTCGCGCTGAGCGAATCACGATCACGGAGGGCTGCATGAGCCGCTTTATCGAAGTGCCGGCGCGGATGCTGCCGGCGGATACGCTGACCGCGCTGCTGGAGGCGTTTGTGACGCGGCAGGGCTATGACACCACCGACACCACCGGCGCGGGCATGGCCGGCTGGGTAAACGAAGTTAAACAGCAGCTGGAACGCGGCGAGCTATTGATCGCCCACGACCTTGAGCTGGAGATGACTGAGGTGATGACGCTTGAGCAGTGGCGCACGTTTGGCCGGGATATCGCCGACGACGAAGAAGAAGGCGATATCTAGCCTTTTACGGCTGCTAACCGCTTTCTTCGCCGCGTATTAGCGCGCGGATCAGCCGCCGGCCGGGGTGCAGGTGGTCCGCCAGCGGCCCCTCCACCGGCAACGGCTCGTCGCACAGGCGCGAGGCGATCACCTCGGCGCACAGCGGCGCGCTTGAAAGCCCGCGCGAGCCGTGGGCGGCGCTGATCCAAAGCCCCGGGTGGTGCCGGCCGGGCGTGTCGAACGTGCGGGTAGCGTCCTTGTTAAGCGCCGCGTAGTCCGCCGCCCAGGCGGCGGCGTCCGGCACCGGGCCGGCGTAGGGGGTTTTGTCCGGGCTGGCCGCGCGAACGCCGGCTCGGCCCTGCATTTGCGCGGGGTCAAGCTCGGCGCCGGCCGCCTTAAGCCGGCGATACAGCGCGGGCAGCATCTTTTCCAGCTCGGTGAGGTTGTGGGCGTGGTCGGCCTCGCGCAGTGCGGTATCCGTGTCGCGGGGCACAAAGCTTGCGCCGACGGTGAGCACGCCGTTCAGCGCCGGCGGGGCGTAGCCGCCGGCACATACTACGCGTTCGGGGCCCGCTACGCCTGCAGGCAGCGGAATTTCGCTGATTTGGCCGCGCACCGGCTGCAGCGCCAGCTCGCGGGTTTGGGCAAAGCGATTGGCCCGGTGCGCGCTGGCAATGACCAGCTGATCGGCGGCAAGCGTTCGGCCGTCGGCGAGTATCACCTGCCAGCCGTTTTCGCTGTTTTCCAAGCGCTCCAGACGTTCGGCCTCGCCTTGAATGAGCGTGATAGTGGGATGTTCCAGCAGACGCTTGCACAGCGCAGCCGGGCGCACCCAGCCGGCCTGCGGGTACAAAAGCCCCTGTTCGCCGGCGACATCCAGGCCGGCCTCGCCGCGTAAATCGCTCTGTTTGCGCTGGCCGACCAGCGCCGCGGGCAGCGGGTGATGCATCGCAAAGCGTTGCTGGCGTGCGGCTTCCTTTTCGCCCAGCGCCAGCTGCAGCACGCCGCTTGGCTGCCACAGCGTGCCGCCGGGATCGACGTTTTCCATAAAGCGGCGGCTATACATCAGCCCGGCCAGATAAAAGCGGCTTTGCAGGTTGGTGTCGGCGGCGAGCTTGACGTACAGCGCGCCCTGACGGTTGCCCGAGCCGCCGGCGGCCGGCGCGTTTTTGTCTACCACGGTGACGGCCACGCCGCGCCGAGCGAGGGCCTCGGCGACGCAGGCCCCGGCGATTCCCGCGCCGATGACGATGGCGCTTTTTGCCGGCCCGGCGGCCGGCGGGGTAAACCAGGGCGTAGCCTGGCGCCGGGTATCATCGGGCGGGGCGTCGATGTGGCCGGCGAGCATCTCGCGCTTGCGCCCGAAGCCCGGCACTTTCTGCCAGTGAAAGCCTGCCGCCGCCAGGCCGCGCTTGACCACGCCCGCGCAGGTAAAGGTGGCAAAGGTGGCGTTCGGGCGCGAGCGTGCGGCCATGGCGGCAAACAGCGCCGGGTGCCACATCTCGGGGTTTTGCGCCGGGGCAAAGCCGTCAAGAAACCAGGCATCGACCCTGCCGTCCAGCAGCGCCAGGCGTTCGCAGGCGTCGCCGAAGTGCAGGTCGAGAATAACCCGGTCGCCGAGCTGCAGCCGATGGACGCCGCTCACCGCTTCCGGCCACTGACGGCAGAGCGACTCGGCTTCAGCGGCGAGATCCGGCCAGGCGCTCAGCGCCCGGGCCAGGCTTTCGCCGTTCAGCGGGTATTTTTCCGTGGAAACCAGGTGCAGCCGGGCCTCGGGCGGGGCGTGGTGGGCAAAGCACGCCCAGGCGCAGAGCATGTTCAGCCCGGTGCCAAAGCCGGTTTCGCCGATGACAAAGGGGCGCGGCTCGCGCCAGGCGGCAAAGCGCTCGGGTAGGCGGTTGGCGTGGATAAACACGTGCTCGGTTTCTGCGCGCCCATCCTGGCGGGAAAAATACACGTCGTCAAAGGCGTGAGAGTGCGGCGCGCCGTTTTCCCAGCCCAGCGTCGGGGCCGGCAGCGCTTCGAGCGCGGGCAAGGGAGAAAAGCGCGATTCGCCGTTTGCGTGGGTCACGAAAGCATCCGCCGTGGTCGAAGGGGGTGAAAAAGCGTGCGTCTGCTCGCCGCTCAGGGCAGTACTTTTTTGAACGGCTTGACCGTGACGCGGGCGTAAACGCCGGCGATCACGTAGGGGTCGGCATCGGCCCAGGCCCGGGCGGCGTCGAGGCTTTCGAACTCGGCGACGACCAGGCTGCCGCTGAAGCCGGCTTCGCCCGGGTTGTCGGTATCAACGGCCGGATGAGGGCCTGCCAGCACCAGCCGGCCTGCGTCGCGCAGCGCCTCAAGCCGTGCCAGATGATCCGGCCGGGCGGTCAGGCGGCGCTCCAGGCTGTGTTCGACGTCGTCGCTGATAATGGCGTAAAGCATAGGGGGACTCCTTGAAGACAGGGGCGGGCGAGGTGTCATTGACCGTTGTGGCCGTGGCCCGCACTATAAAGGCATGGCGCAGCGCGGCACGCGCCGCCAGGGCGGGGCTGCTGACAAGCGGTCTGCCGCGCTCAATTCTGACAAACTTCCTACCCGGCGTCATGCCTATGCCTATCGTAACTTCTACCACGGCTGCCGCAGTTTCTGCCACGGTCGCCGACCCGCTGCCCGACAGCCTCGACGCCGATCGCCGCTATCCGCTGGATTTTCACATGCACTCCACCGCCTCTGACGGGGCGCTGTCGCCTACCCAGCTGGTGGCGCTGTGCGCTGAACGCGGCCTTCGCCACATAGCGCTCACCGACCACGACACCATGGACGGCGTGGCCGAGGCGCAGGCGGCGGCGCGCCGGGCGGGCATTGGCCTGCTGCCGGGCTGCGAGCTTTCCACTCGCTGGCAGGGCATCGGCATTCACCTGGTTGCCCTGATGCCCGACGGCGCCCGGGGAGCGCTTGCCGAGGGGCTTGTGCATCAGCGCCGGGCGCGCATTGAACGCGCCGGCGTTATTGCACAGCGGCTGGAAAAAGCCGGCTTGACCGATGCCCTGGCCAAGGCGCGCGCCCAGGCGGGCAGCGAGCGCCCGCTGGGGCGGCCGGATTTTGCCCGAGCGCTGGTGGCAGACGGTCTGGTGAAGGATTTTCCCGAGGCGTTCAAGCGCTACCTGGGCAGCGGCAAGAAAGGCGACGTCAAGGCCCAGTGGCCGGAGCTCGGCGAGGCCGTGGGCTGGGTGGTGGCAGACGGCGGCGTGGCGGTGCTGGCACACCCGCTGCGCTACGGGTTGACCCGGCGCAAGCGCGGCCAGCTGATCGACCGCTTTGTCGAGGCCGGCGGCCAGGCGGTGGAGCTGGTCAGCGGCCAGCAAAACCCGGACACCACCCGAGATCTGGCCGGCCAGCTGGCAACGCTTGGGCTTTATGCTTCCATGGGCAGCGACTTTCACTTTCCCGGCGGCCACGCCGCGCCGGGCAGCATGAGCGCTGTGCCGCGCACGGCGGCACCGCCGATATGGCAGCATCCGCGCCTGCGTCTGGTTTAGCATGGCGGTGCAAAGCGCTTGTTTTTGCCCCAGATTTTCAGCACGAGTTCTCAGCACAAGTTTTTAGCACAGCAAGGAGAGACGACGATGACGCAGTTTTTCCAGATCCATCCGGAAACCCCTCAGAAACGTTTGATAGATCAGGCCGTGGAGATTGTCCGCCAGGGCGGGGTGATCGCCTATCCCACCGATTCGGGCTATGCCCTGGGCTGCCAGATGGGCGAAAAGAAAGCCATTGAAAAAATCAAGTGGCTACGCTCGCTGGATCAAAAGCACAACTTTACCCTGGTATGCTCGGATCTTTCCGAGATCGGCACCTACGCCAAGCTGGACAACGCCGAGTTTCGCCTGCTCAAGGCGCACACGCCGGGGCCCTATACCTACATCCTGACGGCAACCAACGAAGTGCCGCGCCTTTTGCTTCATCCCAAGCGCCGCTCTATCGGCGTGCGCGTCCCCGACCACGACATTACCCATGCGCTGCTTGAGGCACTGGGCCAGCCGCTGATGAGCGTGACGCTGATCCCCGTGGACGACGATCTGCCGATGACCGATGCCGAGGAGATACGTGAACGCTTTGGCGCGCACCTGGATCTGGTCATCGACGGCGGCGCCTGCCATCTGGAACCCACCAGCGTGATTGATCTGCGCGAGCTGCCGCCGATCATCGTGCGGGAAGGGCGCGGCGACGTGACGCCGTTTCGCGAGTACTAAGTGCGCGCGTACTAAGCGCACGCGTACTAAGCGCACACATCGGCGTTTTCGCGCCGCCGGCGCGCCTTGTCAGCCTTTCGGCGACGGCGCGTCGTCCTCGACTTCTTCCGCCTGGCGCGGGTCCTCGCTGTATTCGTCCAGCCAGGTGCCGCACAAAAGGCAGTAATAGGCGCCTTTTTCGTGGCGGTCGTGGCCGCAGCCGGGGCAGGCTTCATCGGAGTAACGGTCGGCGCGGATGGAGCGAATGACCTGGGCGGAAAACACGCCGGTAGGCACGGCGATGATCGAATAGCCCAGCAGCATCAGCAGCACGGTAATGGCCTGGCCCAGGGCGGTGACCGGGACGATATCGCCGTAGCCTACCGTGGTCATGCTGACAATCGCCCAGTAGACCGAACGCGGGATGCTGGAAAAGCCGGCCTCGGCCGGCTCGATGGTATACATCAGCGCGGCAAACAGCGTCACCACCATCAAAATGCTGACAAAAAACAAAAGGATCTGGCGAATGCTGCGGCGTATAGCGTCCATCAGCAGCTGCGCCTCGCCGACAAACTCCATCAGCCGCAGAATGCGGAAAATTCGCAGCACCCGCAGAAGGCGCACAATCACCAGCCCCTGAGAGCCGGGAATTATCAGCACCAGCCATGCAGGTAGAATTGCGACGATATCCACAAGGCCGTAGAAGCTTTTGAGATACAGCGATGGGCGCTCAAGGCAGTAGATGCGCGCGGCCAGCTCCAGCGTGAACACCACCGTCAGCGTCCATTCCACATAGCCAAACAGCGCGGCGAAACGCTGGTGATACGCCGGGACGCTATCCAGCATGATGGCCGCTGTGCCGGCCAGAATAGCGACGATAAGCGCAATGTCGAAGCTTTTCGCGGCAGGCGTGTTGGACTCAAAAATGATGTGGAAAAGGTGCGTGCGCAGCCCTTCTGCGGCGGGTTTCAAGCTCATGGGGCTTTCCTCTAGTGGCCTGGCAGCGTCGCGGCGAACGCACAGCCCACCGTCAACCCGCGCCCGGTTCAGCGCGGTCGGGCCAACAGGCGGCGACGTAAAAAGCTCGGGTCAACGAGAGTCTAGCTAAGCGGCGCGCCCCGGGCGAATCCTCGGGCAAGTATGAGCGCGGCCCGGCCGAACGCCACGTCGGGCTGGCCGTCTTTTCCCAGCCCGTTGCACAGTGTAAGGGCTGGCTGCTGCTGCTGGGGCAGCCGCTCAGAGGCGGCGGCCAGCGCAGCCAGGGCGTGTCGTGCGGCGTTGAGAAAAGTGGTACGGCCGCTGTCGTGCCAGGCGTCCAGGGCCAGCAAGGCACGGTGAAAGTGTTCAGCGGGGGTGTGCGCCTCGGGCAGCGGCCAGCGGGCCTTTCCCAGCGCGTTCCCCCGGGCTGCTTTGCTGCTGTCTGACGGGCGCAGCGCTGCGCTTTCGGCAAGCGTGTCGGCCAGCGCCCAGAGCGCATCCGGGCTGCCCGCCTTGAGCTCCAGCTCCAGCTCGCGGATGGGCGCGCGGCGCTTTCCGGCGATGATGTCGCCGTTGTCCAGCGCCACTTCGATTACGCTGCGGCGGTAACGTATTTCATAGCGCCGGCGAGTAAAGTCGGTGCGCAGCTGCGGGGCAAGGCGTGACAGCGCTGCATCGCCCAGCGCCTGTACCGGGGCCAGCGCGGCCAGCCCGGCCAGGTCCAGCGCGTCGTCGGCGACGCGCCATTCCCACTCGCTGCGGGTGGAAAGCCCGCCGCCGCCGTGGCCGGCGGTTTTCAATGTTTGCAGAATAACGCCGTCCATTCGGCGCAGCCGCAGCGCAATGCGCGCGGCGGCCAGCGTGCCTTCAGGGGTGTCGTAGTAGGTGTTGGCAAGGGTTTGGACGGCCGGTGCGTGTGCGGCCAGCAAAGGATGGCAAGGCAGCGTGTCGGCCGCTTCAGGGGTCAAGGCGAGCTTGAGCTCGATTTCCTGAGGTGCTACGTCGGCAAAAGAAGGGGCGGAATCGGACATGGCACATGCGCTCTCTTTATAAGGCGGTTGGATAGGCGACAATCGGCGGAAAGTTTGACGATTTATCGAACTTTTTGTGACGGCGGCAAGACCAGTCTCTATAATGGCGCCCGCCATTTTCGGGTTTTTCGACAACAGGCTTGAAAACTTTATGGTTACTTCGAATCCTTTCTCCGCCATGTTTGGCCGTTCGCCATTCCAGCCGCTGCTGGCCCACATCGTCAAGGCGAACGAATGCGCCGACCAGCTGCTGCCGTTTTTTGAGGCCACGCTGGATGGCGACTGGGACAGCGCGGCTCAGCTGCGTGAAAACGTCACCCGCCTGGAGCATGAGGCCGACGAGCTCAAGACCGAACTGCGGCTGAACCTGCCCAACACCATGTTTTTGCCGGTATCGCGCTCGGATCTGCTGGATCTGATCAGCGTTCAGGACAAGATCGCCAACAAGGTGCGCGACATTACCGGGATCATGGTCGGGCGCAAGATGCAGGTGCCCCAGCCGCTGGCCGGCCCCATGCGCGACTATATTCGCACCAGCGTCAAGTGTGTGGTTCAGGCGCGCCAGGCGCTGGAAGAGCTCCAGGAGCTGCTGGATTCAGCCTTTGGCCGCAACGTCGCCGACGTTATGCAAAACATGATCCGCGAGCTTCATGTGCTGGAACACCAGACCGACAGCCAGCAGGTGGCGATCCGCCGTCAGCTGTTCGAGCTGGAAGAACAGCTGCCGCCGGTAGACGTGATCTTTATGTACAAGATCATCGACGGTATCGGCGAGCTTTCTGACCGCGCCGAGCGGGTGGGCAGTCGTCTGCAGGTTCTTACCGCACGCTAAAAGGGGGCAGCATGCAGGTTATTGCTCAGCACGGCGACGTCTTTATTTTGTTGGCCTGTGCGTTCGGCTTTTTTATGGCCTGGGGGGTTGGGGCCAACGATGTGGCCAATGCCATGGGAACCTCAGTGGGTTCCCGGGCGGTCACCATCAAGCAGGCGATTATCATCGCGGTGGTGTTTGAGTTTCTCGGTGCCTGGCTTGCCGGCGGCGAAGTCACCAATACAATCCGTAAAGGCATCATTGACCCTGAACTGTTGCGCGACGACCCGCACCTGCTGGTGTATGGCATGCTCGCCGCGCTGCTGGCGGCGGGGACCTGGCTGCTGCTGGCTTCGCTCAGGGGCTGGCCGGTCTCTACGACACACTCGATTGTCGGCGCCATCGTCGGCTTTGCCGTGGCCGGCCTGGGGGCTTCCACGGTGGACTGGGGCGCTGTCAGCTCGATTGCGGCCAGCTGGGTCGTTTCCCCGATGCTTGCCGGCACCGTCGGATTTGTGCTGTTCAAGTCGGTGCATCTGCTGATTTTTGATGCCCGCGATCCGCTGGCAGCGGCCAAGCGCTACGTGCCGCTTTATATGTTTCTGGTCGGATTCATCATTTCCATGGTGACCATGACCAAAGGGCTCAAGCACGTCGGCCTGGACATCAGCTTTGTGCAAAGCCTGGGGCTTTCGACCGTGGTGGGGGCGGTGATTACCGGCCTTGGCATTGTGCTTGAGCGTCGCGTCAAGTACGTCAACACCCACGAAGATCAGTTTGGCTACGCCAACGTCGAGCGGGTGTTCGGCGTGCTGATGCTGTTTACCGCCTGTGCCATGGCCTTTGCCCACGGCTCCAACGACGTGGCCAACGCTGTAGGTCCGCTGGCCGCGGTCATCAGCGTGGTGCAAAGCGGCGGCGACATCAACGGCGCTGCGCTGGTGCCCTGGTGGGTGCTGGTGCTGGGCGGCGGCGGCATCGTGGTCGGGCTGGTCACCTACGGCCACCGGGTGATTGCCACCGTGGGCACCGGCATCACCGAGCTTACGCCCAGCCGCGGCTTTGCCGCGACCCTGGCGGCCGCTGCCACCGTGGTGCTGGCCTCGGGCACGGGGCTGCCGATCTCGACCACGCAGACGCTGGTCGGCGCGGTGCTCGGGGTAGGGCTTGCCCGCGGAATGACGGCGCTCAACCTGCGGGTGATCGGCACCATTGCCATGTCCTGGCTGATTACGCTGCCTGCCGGTGCCGGCCTGGCGATTTTGTTTTTCTTTATGCTCAAGGGCATGTTCGGCGCGTAATCCGGCGCGGGTATAAGTGTTAGCCAAGCGGCGCCTGCGGGCGCCGCTTGGCCGTTCGCCCCTTGCGTCGGGTTTTCCTGTCTTCTCATTGGGCCTTTGTCTTTTGTATCACCGCCACCGGAGAGTCACCCGTGGATACCCACTTTCCCTTTGTTGACTGGTTTCGTCACGCCTCGCCGTACATCAACGCGCACCGTGGCCGGACCTTTGTTGTCCTGGTGGAAGGGGAGGCTTTGGGCGCGGAACGCGGCGAGCCGCTGATTCAGGATCTGGCGCTTTTGCACACGCTTGGCGTGCGCCTGACGGTGGTATTCGGCGTTCGCCCCCAGGTAGAAGCCGCCCTGGCGGCGGATAATATTGTGCCCGAACGCGCAAACGGCCGCTGGGTTGCCGATGCCGCCGTGATGCGCCGGGTCGAGCAGGTAGCAGCGCAGCAGCGGCTGTGGCTGGAGGCACGGCTGTCGCTGGGGCTGCCCAGCACCCCGCTGCACGGCGTTGAGCTGAGCGTGGTATCGGGCAACCTGGTGACGGCCAAGCCGCTTGGCGTGCGCGAGGGCGTTGACTTTGACCACAGCGGCGAGGTGCGCCGGGTGCGCGCAGCGGCCATAGACGGGCTGCTGGATCACGGCTCGCTGGTGCTGCTGCCGCCGCTGGGCTTTTCCAGCACCGGCGAGGTGTTCGACCTGGACGCCGCCGAGGTGGCCCGCCACGCCGCCGTGGCGCTGGAAGCCGACAAGCTGATTTTGCTGGGCGAATCCGACGGCTTGCGTGACGAGCAGGGCACGCTGCTGCGCCAGCTGCCTCCCCATGACGCCGCGCCGCACCTTGAGCGAGCCGCGCCGGACGGCGAGCTTGCTCGCCATCTGCAGGCGGCCTGCGCGGCCGCTCGGGAGGGCGTGGCGCGCACCCACCTTTTGTCTTGGCGCAATCACGATGCGCTGCTCGGCGAGCTGTTTACCCGCGACGGCGTAGGCACCATGATCACCCGGCAGCGCTATGAGCAGCTGCGCCCGGCCACGCTTGCCGACGTCGCCGGGCTTTTGGAGCTGCTCGAACCGCTGGAGGCGCGCGGGATGCTGGTGGCCCGCTCCCGGGAGCGCCTGGAGCATGAAATCGACGACTATCTGGTCATCGAACGCGACGGCATGGTGATCGGCTGCGGGGCGCTGCAGCTGTTTGACAGGACCGAAGTGGCCGAGATTGCCTGCGTAGCGGTGCACCGTGACTACCGCGGCGGCGCCCGGGGCGAACGGCTGGTTGAGGCGCTGGAGCAGCGTGCGCGAACGCGCGGCGTCGGTGCGCTTTTTGTGCTCACCACGCACACCGTTCACTGGTTTGCCGAGCGCGGCTTTTGCCCGGCCAGTCTTGACGAACTGCCGCCGCTCAAGCGCGATGCCTATAACCATGCGCGGCGCTCAAAGGTGCTGTTCAAGGTGCTGGACTAGCCGCGGCGATGCCGGCAAGGCCGCGGCCTGGCTTTATTGTTTATAGCGCCTTTTGACCTCGACGCTCAGCGAGCCCTCGCTTAGCCGAAGCGTCAGCCGCTGGCCCGGCGTGGTATCTGCCGCGCGGCGAATGATCTGGCGCCGGGCATCTCGGGGAAGGGCGTAGCCGCGCTCCAGCACCGCCAGCGGGCTGACGGCGTTGAGCTCGCGGGCAGCGCCGCTGAGGCGCGCTTGGTGGGTTTGCCACTGCTGGCGCATGGCGCGCCGGAGCCGGGCGTTCAGCGTATCCAGCTGCCGGCGGTGGTGGCTGAGCCTTTCGCGTGGGTGGCGCAGCCGGGCGCGCAGGGCGTCCAGCCGCTGGCTGTCGCGTTCCAGCCGCGCCGTGATCGCCTGGCCGAGCCGGCGCTGCCAAGCGGCGATGTCCGCCTTCAGCGCGGCGCGCTCGGGCACCAGCTGCTCGGCGCCGGCCGAGGGCGTGGGCGCTCGGCAGTCGGCGGCGAAGTCGGCAAGGGTGGTATCCGCCTCGTGGCCCACGGCAGACATCACCGGCAGCCGCGAGTGATGGATGGCCCGGGCCAGATGTTCGCTGTTAAACGCCCAGAGATCTTCCAGGCTGCCGCCGCCCCGGGTGAGCAGCACGGCGTCGCGCTGTGCGTCCAGGCGCGTCTGGCGGTTCAGCAGCGCCAGCGCGGCGATCATCGCCGGTGCGGCTTTGTCGCCCTGCACCGGCACGGCAACAACCGTCACCTCCACCAGCGGCCAGCGTTTTTCCAGTACCGCCAGCACGTCGTGCACCGCCGCCCCGGTGGCCGACGTTATGACCAGCAGCCGTCGGGGCGGATGGGGCAGCGCCCGCGCGTTGGCGAACACGCCCTCGGCGTCGAGCGCTTTTTTCTGCCGCTCGAAGGTCGCCAGCAGCTCGCCGACCCCGGCGGCCTGCACCGCTTCCACGATCAGCTGGTAGTCGCCCCGGGGCTCAAACAGCGATACCCGGGCGCGCACCTTGACCTGCTGGCCGTCTTTGAGCGGTGCTGCCACAAAGCGTGCCCGGGCACGAAACAGCGCGCAGCGCACCTGGGCGCTGTCATCCTTGAGGGTGAAATAACGGTGCCCGGAGGCCGGGCTTGTAACGTTGGAAAGCTCGCCTTCAACCCAGACTTCGCCCAGGTCGCGCTCCAGCGAGCGGCGCGCCTGCTGGTTGAGCTGGCAAACGGAAAGCGGCGTGGAACGGTTGGGCGGCATGGGTTCCTGAGGGCGGCTGCGCCGGCGGTTCGGTGCGTAAAAGTTGCCTGTCCGGTCAGGAAAAATCCCGCAGGATCAAGGCCCTAGCGCCAGGCCTCAGCGTCGGGCGAAGGCCGGCTGGGCGAGGCGGATAGTGCGGATTGACATTGCTGAAAAGCCGGACAGAGCGCTACAATACGCGATTATCTTTTCATGCCCCATCTTCCCTCTCAACCTGGGTGTTGCCGCTATGCTACGTATGGCCCAAGAAGCGCTGACGTTTGACGACGTTCTCCTTGTTCCCGGTTTCTCCGACGTGTTGCCCAACGACGTCAGCCTCAGGACCCGCCTGACCCGCGATCTCGCCCTTAATATCCCGCTGGTATCAGCGGCGATGGACACCGTCACCGAAGGACGGCTGGCGATCGCCATGGCCCAGGAAGGCGGCATCGGCATCATTCACAAGAACATGACCGTGGCCCAGCAGGCGGCGGAAGTGCGCAAGGTCAAAAAGCACGAAAGCGTCATCGTCAACGATCCGGTAACGGTCAACCCCAAGGCCAAGCAGGCCGAGCTGCTGGCCATGGCCCGGGAAAACGGCTTTTCCGGCTTTCCGGTCATCGAGGGTGAAACGCTGGTGGGGCTGGTGACCGAGCGCGACATGCGTTTTCAGCCCAACCACGGCGACAGCGTGGCCGACATCATGACCCCGCGCGAGCGGCTGGTCACCGTGCCTGAAGGCACCACCCTTGACGTGATCAAGGCCAAGATGCAGGAGCACCGCGTTGAGAAAATGCTGGTGGTCGACGCCGATTTTCGCCTGCGCGGGCTGGTAACGTTTCAGGACATCGAAAAGGCCCGCACCTATCCCAGAGCCGCCAAGGATAGCGACGGCCGCCTGCTGGCCGGCGCCGCTGTGGGCACCGGCCCGGAAACGCCGGACCGCATCGCCGCGCTGGCCGAGGCCGGTGTGGATGCGATTATCGTGGATACGGCCCACGGCCACTCCCGGGGCGTGATCGAGCGGGTGCGCTGGGTCAAGCAGACCTTTCCGCAGATTCAGGTGATCGGCGGCAACATCGCCACCGGTGATGCCGCCCGGGCGCTGGCCGACGCCGGCGCCGACGGCGTCAAAGTGGGCATCGGCCCCGGCTCTATCTGCACCACCCGGGTAGTCGCCGGCGTGGGCGTGCCGCAGATTACCGCGGTCTCCAACGTCGCCGCCGCCCTTGAGCCCTACGATATTCCGCTGATCGCCGACGGCGGCGTGCGCTTCTCCGGGGATCTCGCCAAGGCCGTGGCCGCCGGTGCCAGCACGGTGATGGTCGGCGGGCTTTTGGCCGGCACCGAAGAAGCGCCCGGCGAAGTCGAGCTCTACCAGGGCCGTACCTACAAGGCGTACCGCGGCATGGGCTCCATGGGGGCGATGGCCCAGAACCAGGGCAGCGCCGACCGCTACTTCCAGGACCCGGCCGCCAGCGCCGAAAAGCTCGTGCCCGAAGGCATTGAAGGCCGCGTGCCGTATAAAGGCATGATGGGGGCGATCGTCCACCAGATGATGGGCGGGCTGCGTGCCTCCATGGGCTACACCGGCTGTCGCGATATTCAGCAAATGCGCACTCAGCCGGAGTTTGTCAAGATTACCGGCGCCGGCTTCAACGAGTCCCACGTCCACGACGTGCAGATCACCAAGGAAGCCCCCAACTACCGCGCCGGCTAGTACGGCAAGCGCGTTCTACGGCGGCGGGGCAATCCCGCCGTTTGCTTTTCAAGAGACTTCGCGATGACTGATATCCACGCCCATAAAATCCTGATTCTTGATTTCGGCTCCCAGTATACCCAGCTGATCGCACGGCGCGTGCGCGAGCTGGGCGTCTACTCGGAAGTGCGCGCTTTTGACATGAGCGAAGAAGAAATCCGTGCCTACAACCCCAACGGCATCATTCTTGCCGGCGGGCCGGAATCCGTGGCCGAGCTGGGCTCGCCCCGGGCGCCGGAGTGCGTCTTTACGCTGGGGCTGCCGGTATTCGGCATCTGCTACGGCATGCAGACCATGGCCGAGCAGCTGGGCGGCAAGGTGGAAGGCGCCAACAAGCGCGAGTTCGGCTTTGCCGAGGTGGGCATTGACGCTGAAACGGCGCTGTTTGCAGACATCGCCGACCGGCTCGATACCGACTCCGGCAAGCGCACCCTGGAAGTGTGGATGAGCCACGGCGACAAGGTGGCCGAAGTGCCGCCGGGCTTTACCGTGACCGCATCCACGCCAAGCTGCCCCGTTGCCGCCATGAGCCGGGAAGACAAGCAGTTTTTTGGCGTGCAGTTCCACCCCGAAGTGACCCACACGCTGCAGGGCCAGCGGATTCTCGAACACTTTGTGGTCGGCATTTGCCGGGCAGAAACCAACTGGACACCGGCGCAGATCATTGAAGATCAGGTCAGCCGTGTCCGTGAGCAGGTGGGCGACCGCCACGTGCTGCTGGGCCTTTCCGGCGGCGTGGATTCCTCCGTGGTCGCGGCGTTGCTGCACCGCGCCATCGGCGATCAGCTCACCTGTGTATTCGTCGACAACGGCCTTTTGCGCAAAAACGAAGGCGAGCAGGTGATGGAAACCTTCGCCAGCCACATGGGCGTCAACGTGATTCGGGTAGACGCCGAGCAGCGCTTTCTTGACAAGCTGGCCGGCCAGGCGGATCCGGAAATCAAGCGCAAGCGTATCGGCAACACCTTTATCGAAGTGTTTGACGAAGAGGCCGCCAAAATTGACGGCGTGGACTTTCTCGCCCAGGGCACCATCTACCCGGACGTGATCGAATCCGCCGCCGCCAAGACCGGCAAGGCCCACGTCATCAAGTCCCACCACAACGTTGGCGGGCTGCCCGACACCATGAAGCTCAAGCTGGTCGAGCCCCTGCGCGAGCTGTTCAAGGACGAAGTGCGCCGGCTCGGCGTTGAGCTCGGCCTGCCGGCGGACATGGTCTACCGCCACCCCTTCCCGGGGCCGGGCCTGGGCGTGCGCATTCTTGGCGAAGTGAAAAAGGAATACGCCGATATCCTGCGCGAAGCGGACGCCATCTTCATCGAAGAGCTGCGCCGTTCCGGCTGGTACGACAAAACCAGCCAGGCCTTTGCCGTCTTTCTGCCGGTGAAGTCCGTGGGCGTGGTCGGCGACGGCCGCCGCTACGAGTGGGTCATCGCCCTGCGCGCGGTGGAAACCGTCGACTTCATGACCGCCCGCTGGGCGCACCTGCCCTACGAGCTTTTGGAAACCGTATCCAACCGCATTATCAACGAGATGGAAGGCGTCTCCCGCGTCACCTATGACGTCTCCTCCAAGCCCCCCGCGACCATTGAGTGGGAGTAAGCGCTTGCTGCGCTGAAAGCCGCTTGAAGTCAGTCAGCAAAACCCGCCGCAAGGCGGGTTTTTTATGGGAGAAGCCGCGGCTTTTGGTTAAGGTGGCAAGCCGTTCGCCGGGGCAGTATGCCGCCACGCTCATGCGCTTGCCGGCCGTGCTGAACCGCCTTTTATTCATGTTGGGAATACTAAAATTTCTAATTAGCCTGCTTGGTAATAAAGCGGTTGTATTATACTGTGTCGCCCGCATCTAGCCCTTGATTCGCTTACCCACGGTGGTTGATATGCATTGGATATGGAAAAAATACGCCGATACCTCGCTGATCGCGCGGGTCACGATTGCGCTGGTGGCCGGCGTGGCCGTTGGCCTGCTGGGCAGCCAGGAAACGGTCGGCTGGCTGGCGCCGCTGGGGGATCTGCTGCTGCGGCTTTTGACTTTCCTGATCGTGCCTATCGTGCTGTTTACCCTGATGGTGGGCGTGAACCAGTCGCGTGAAGGCAGCGTCGGCCGGGTGGGGCGCAAGGTGTTCGTTTACTACCTGGCAAGCACGGCGTTTGCGATCGTGGTCGGGCTTTTCGTGGCTTCGCTGTTCAGCCCCGGCAGCGGCATGACGCTTGACGACAGTGCGAGCTTTTCGGTGCCGGAAAATCCGGGGCTGATCGACGTGCTGCTGGGGATCGTGCCCGGCAATATTCTTGAGGCCTTCACCGAGCTCAACATGCTGGGCATCATTTTTACCGCGCTGGTGTTCGGCATCGCGCTGCTTAAGCTGCGCGAGTCCGGCAGCGAGCGGCAGTCCGGCGTCGGCGAGCGGCTTTTCGAGGTGCTTGAAGCGCTCAATGAAATGACGCTGAAGGTGATGGCGGGGGTGCTGCACTATGTGCCCATCGGCGTTTTTGCCATTGTTGCCGATACCGTGAGCCGCCAGGGAATGGGTACGCTTTTGTCGCTGGGCGATATGGTGCTGGTGCTGTATCTGGCGCTGGCGATTCAGCTGGCGCTGTACTGCGGCGCCATGCGCCTGTTCGGCGTGCGTATCGGCGCGTTTTTTCGCGAGGCGCGCACGCCCATGGCCACGGCCTTTGCCACCCAGAGCAGCTCCGGGACGCTGCCGCTGACGGTCAACGCGGCCAGCCGGCTGGGCATTCCCAAGCCCATTTACGGCTTCAGCCTGCCGCTGGGGGCGACGCTGAACATGGACGGCGCGGCGATTCGCATTGCCATCTCGGCGGTGTTTGCCGCCAACGTTATCGGTGCGCCGCTGGATTTCATGAGCATGGTGCAGATCGTGCTGATCGGTACGCTGGTCTCGGTGGGCACTGCCGGGGTGCCCGGCGCAGGGATTATCATGATCGCCACGGTGTTTGCTCAGGTGGGGCTGCCCATCGAGACGGTGGCACTGCTCACCGCCATTGATGCGCTGGTGGGCATGGGCTGCACCGCGCTCAACGTCACCGGAGATTTGGTGGGCACCTCGATTATTAGCCGCAGCGAAGGCGGCAGGCTCAGCGAGCAGTCGGTCGGGGCTGCCTGCGGGGCAAAAAGCTGATAGCGTCGGCGGGGCGTAGAGAGGCAAACACCGTTCAACCATCGGGAGGCCGTGATGATCGCAGAAAACGAAATGCCCTATCTGACGCGCAGCGTCGAACTGGCCAAAGAGGCGCTGCAAGCCGGCGACGAGCCGTTTGGCAGTCTGCTGGTCAGCGCCCAGGGCAAGGTGCTCCAAGAAGAGCGTAACCGCATTGCCAGCGGCGACAGCACCCGCCACCCGGAAATCGCCCTGGCCTACTGGGCGGTGGAAAACCTGACGCCGGCAGAGCGTGCCGCCGCCACCGTGTATACCTCCGGCGAGCACTGCCCCATGTGCGCCGCCGCCCACGGCTGGGTAGGGCTTGGGCGCATTGTCTACGTCAGCTCGTCAAAGCAGCTCGGCCAGTGGCTAAGCGCGATGGAAGTGGCGCCGCCGCCGGTCAAGGCCCTGCCCATCCAGGAAATCGTGCCCGGCCTTGAGGTCGACGGCCCGGTGCCGGAGTTTGCCGAGACCATGGAGTCGCTGCATCGCCGGTATCATCAGCAACCGGCCGCGTCGCGCTAGTCGAGCACCGTTACCTTGACTTTGGTCACGCCGCGCTCGATAAATTCCAGCTTGCGCGCCGCGCGCTTGGACAGGTCAATAATGCGCCCGCGCACGTAGGGGCCGCGGTCGTTGATCACCACCTTGACGCTCTTTCCGGTATCCGGACGGGTGACCTTGACCTTGGTGCCCATGGGCAGCGTCAGGTGGGCGGCGGTCAGCGCCTGCTGGTCGAAAGGTGTGCCGCTGGCGGTGAGCGCACCTTGAAAACGGTCGCTGTAGTAGGAGGCCTTGCCTTTTTGCGTTACAGGCGCGGCATCGGCCAGCGCCGCGGTGCTTACGGCAATACTCAAAAAAGCGCCGGCCAGTGCGCCGGCCGCCAGCGTAGCAGGGAAAGAGCGGGTAGCCATTGGCGTTCCTCCCGGGTTGGGCACAAAGCGTAGCACGCTTTGGCTGTCGTCGGGTAGCGTGTGACGCCAGCCCGTGGCGGTCTTACCCGTGCTGCGTGAAGTAGGCCTGCATTACGGCGAGCACCTGATCGATATCAGCGTCGCTGATGTCGCGGTGGGTGACCAGCCGTGCGCTGCCCAGCAGGTCGATAAAGATGCTGTGTTCGCCAAGCCAGCCGGCCAGCGGCGCGGCGTGCGGGGCAAAGTCGGCGAACACCATGTTGGTGGCCTGCGAGGTGACGCGCACGCCGGGCAGCTTTTCCATGCCTTGGGCCAGCGCTTTGGCCCGGCGGTGATCTTCGGCAAGCCCCGAGAGATGATGCTCCAGCGCATACCAGCAGGCCGCGGCGATAATGCCGGACTGGCGCATGCCGCCGCCGGCTACCTTGCGCCACCGCCGAGCGCGCTCGATCAGCTCGGTGGAGCCGACAAGTACCGAGCCCACGGGGGCGCCGAGTCCTTTGGAAAAGCACAGCGAAACGCTGTCAAACGGCTCGCAGAGTGCCGCCAGCGGCGTATCCGTGGCCACGGAGGCGTTGAACAGCCGTGCCCCGTCCAGGTGGGTGGCCAGGCCGTGTTCGCGGGCCAGTGCCGTGGCCGCCTGAGTGTAGTCGTGGGGGATGACCTTGCCGGCGATGGTGTTTTCCAGTGCCAAAAGCCGGGTGCGGGCAAAGTGGACGTCGTCGTCCTTGATCGCCGCGCGGATCTTGTCCAGCGGCAAAGTGCCGTCGGCGGCATTTTCCACCGGCTGGGGCTGAATGCTGCCCAGCACAGCAGCACCGCCGCCTTCATAGCCATAGGTGTGGGCCTGCTGGCCGACGATATACTCGTCGCCGCGCCCGCAGTGGGCCATTAGCGCGATCAGGTTGCTTTGGGTGCCGCTGGGAAATAAAAGCGCGGCTTGCTTGCCGGTGATGTCGGCCACGGCCTTTTGAAACGCGTTGACGGTGGGGTCGTCGCCCCACACGTCGTCGCCGACCGGGGCGGCGCACATGGCCTCAAGCATGGCCGGAGAAGGGCGGGTGACGGTATCGCTGCGCAGGTCGATCATAGTGGCTCCCTGAAAAAAAAGTGGGACAGGCCCGGTGGTAAAACAAAGCGGGTGAGAAATAAAGCCGGGCGGGCGCCGCTTCCCGCTACTGATAGCCCCGGGCCTGCAGGCGGAACAGCGCGGCGTAGCGGCCGTTTTGCGCCAAAAGCTCGGCGTGGGTGCCGCGCTCGATAATCCGCCCGGCGTCCACCACCAGTATCTGCTCGGCGCTTCGCACCGTTGAGAAGCGATGCGAGATCAGAATCGTCATCTTGTCCCGGCTGTGCTGGCGAAAGCGGGAAAACACCTCGGCCTCGGCGGCGGGGTCCATGGCCGCGGTAGGCTCGTCGAGCACCAGAATATCGGCGTTTTCGCGCATGTAGGCCCGGGACAGGGCGATTTTCTGCCACTGGCCGCCGGAAAGCTCCTGGCCGTTTTTGAACCAGCGCCCCAGCTGGGTGTGATAGCCCTCGGGCATGTCGCGGATAAAGTCGTCGGCCATGCCGTGCCTTGCGGCGTGCTTCCAGCGGGCCTCATCGTCAAAGGCGTGGGTGTCGCCGACGCCGAGATTCTCGCCCACCGGCAGCTGGTAGCGCACGAAGTCCTGAAAGATCACCCCCACGCGTTCGCGCAGGGCCACCGCGTCCCAGTCGCGCAGGTCCGTGCCGTCGAGCACAATGCGCCCGGCGGTGGGGGAATAAAGCCGCGTCAAAAGCTTGATCAGCGTGGTCTTGCCCGAGCCGTTTTCCCCCACCAGCGCCAGGCTCTGGCCCGGCGTCAGGTGCAGCGAAATCCCGTGGAGCACTTCCTTGCCGCCGGGGTAGGCGAAGCTGACGTTTTCAAAGCGCAGGCCGTCGCCGGGCGTCTGGCCCCGGGTGGCGGTGCCGGCTTCTTCCTCTACCGGCTGCTCCAGGTATTCGTAGAGGTTGGAAAGGTACAGGTTGTCCTCGTACATGCCGCTGATGGCGGTGAGGCTTGCCGAAAGCGCGCTCTGGCCCTGTTTGAACACCATCAGGTACATGGTCATCTGGCCAAGGGTAAGCGCCCCGGCTACGGTTTCCACCACCACCCAGCCGTAGGCGGCGTAGAACGTCAGCGTGCCCAGAAGCCCCAGCGCAAAGCCCCAGCCTTCGCGGCGCAGGGTCAGGCGGCGCTCTTCAGTGAACAGGCGGTTGAATATGGCCCGGTAGCGCTGAAGAAACAGCCCTTCAAGGCCGAACAGCTTGACCTCTTTGATGCTGTCTTCCCGGGCGAGCACGGTTTCCAGATACATCTGCATCCGCGACTGGGGCGAGCGCCAGCGAAACAGCCGAAACGCCTCGCCGGAAAACTTCGCCTCGGAGACAAACACCGGCAGCGCGCCCGCCACCAGAATCAGCAGCGCCCAGGGCGAAAACTGCACCAGCAGCACGCCGAAGCTGCCCAGCGAAATGGCGTTTTGCAAAAGCGAAAACGTCTTGTTGACCAGCCCCAGCGGCCGGGTGGAGGCCTCGCGCCGGGCCCGGGTGAGCTTGTCGTAAAGCTCGGAGTCCTCGAACTGGGCAAGGGACAGCGTGCCGGCCTTTTGCAGAATCATCACGTTGACCCGGTGGCCCAGCCGCGCGCGCAAAAGCGATTTTTGCGCGTCCAGCCCGCGCTGGGCCATGGCGATCAGGCCGATCACTGCGCCTTCCAGCGCCACCAGCCACAGCACCGGCGCAAGGCTTTGAGCAAGCGGCGGGGCGCTCGTCGTTTTCTGAACCTCCATGGCGGCCACCACGCCGTCAACGATCAGCTGGCCCACCCAGGCGGCCACCGCGGGCAATACCCCGGCTACCAGCGTGCACAGGGCAAGGCCCAGCATCATCGGCCGGGAGGTTTGCCACACCAGCGCAAGCGCTCGCCGGCTGTAGCGAAAGACGCCGAAAAATCCGCTCAGCGGTGCTGCACCGGCGGGACGATGACGAGAGGCATGAAAAGCAGACAAGGTGATAGGGCCGGCTGCGCTAGCGCTGAGCCAGCTGTTGCCCGGCGGCCGCGTCGCAGCGGCGCTCGGCCGAGCTTGCCAGCCATTCCTCGTCGGGATAGTAGGCAAACACGTACTGCTCGTCTTTGATGCTGTCGATCAGCGGGTAGGTGACCGCGGTGCGCACCGCGGGGCAGCCGTGGCTGCGGCCCAGCCGGCCGGTCTTGTCGATAAAGGCTTCGCTGACGTAGTCCGCGCCGTGAATGACGATGGCGCGCTCGAAGGCGTGGTCGTTAACGTCGGGTTCCAGGCCGTCCAGGCGCAGCGAATAGCCGTTGCGCCCGTAGTAGCTGTTCATGGTGCGAAACAGCCCCAGGCTCGACTGGTGGCTGTCGGGCACGTTGGAAAACGCCGTCGCCCGGGCATCTCCGGAGCCCTGGCCGTGGGATACAAGCTCTTTGAACAAAAGCCGGTGGTGTTCCAGATCAAACACCCACAGGCGCGGCTTGGTAGACGGCCGGGAAAAATCAATCAGCGCCAGGCGCCGGGCGTTCGGGTCGGCGCAGGCAAGCGCCTCGGCGGCCATGCGCAGCGCCTGGGGGCTGGCGCCCGGTGCCAGCTGGCCAAGCCGGCGGTGAAGAGAGGGCGTGCCGAGCGCCGGCGCGGTGGCCAGCTGCGCGAAGAAATCCGCCGCCGGCAGTGGTAACGTAACGCTGAAAAGGGACACGCTCAGCAGCAGCGCCGAGGCTTTGAGTCGAAACGCCATGTCATCATCCTTGAAGATGTATGAGAAATGAACGGCCGGGCCGCCGTGCTTTGGCTTATGGCAAGTCCAGGACGTATCGTAACGCAAGGGGAAGGCAATGGATAAGACGCGGCGGAGAAAAAGCGGCGCAGCACCGGGAAAAGCAGCGCCGGGAAAGGCGATAGGGCTGGCGGCTTTCGCGCTCAGCGTCGCGCTGGCGGCTGCCCCCGCGACGGCCCAAACGCCGCCGGCCGGGGCCGTGACAGAAGAAATCGCCAGAGTGACAGGCCGGGCGGGCGATCCTGTGGCGGCCTTTTATCAGCGTACGCAGCAGCAGCCGGCCTGGTTGCGGCTTGAACAGGTGGAGTCGCTGGCCGCGGCGCTGCAAACGCTGCCGCGCGACGGCCTCGACCCCGCCGACTACTGGGACGGGCCGGACTCTTTGAGGGAGGCGTTTGCGCGCAGCCGGAGGGCAAGCGCACAGGCCCGGGCCGCCTTTGACGTGCGCGCTACCCAAACCCTGCTTGGCGCTCTGGACGATTTGCAGCGGGGCAGGCTTGACCCCGGCGAGCAGGTGGCCGGCTGGGAGACGCCGCGGCCGGCGCGCACGTACGCCATGAGCCGGGTGGTGGACGCCGTGCGAGATGCCGACGTGGCCAGGGCGCTGGCGCTGGCCCGGCCGGACACCGCCGCCTACGGGCAGCTGCGCCGGGCGCTGGCGAAGTATCGCGCCCTGGCCCGCCGGGCTCGGCAAACGAACACGCCGCTGCTGCCCGTCGATGGCGCCGCGCTGCGACCGGATGATACCGGCGAGGAGGTGGCGATTCTACGCCGCAGACTGGCCTACTGGGGGATATCCGAAGCGCTGTTCGGCGACCCCGGCACCTACGCCCGGGTGGCGGCCCGCGCGCCTGATCCGCAGCGTTTTGATGCCGGCCTGGAGGCGGCGGTCAAAGCCTTCCAGCGCCGCCATCTGCTGGACGAGGACGGCGTGGTGGGCCACAAAACGCGCCGGGCGCTCAACGCCGCGGTCGGCCCGCGGGTGGCAACGCTGCGCGTCAATCTGGAGCGCGCCCGGTGGATGCCGCCGGTAACGGCACGCAAGCCCGGCGTGTGGGTGGATATCGCCGGCTACCGCATGCACTATACCCGCCCGAGCGGCGAGCGCTGGTCGTCGAAGGTGATCGTCGGCCGCGCCGGGCGCGAAACGCCGGTGCTGCACTCGGTGATTACCCACCTGACCGTCAACCCCACCTGGACGGTGCCGCCCACCATCTGGCGCGAAGACGCGCTGCCCAATATCCGGCGTGATCCGGGCTATCTGGCCCGGCGTAACATGCGGGTATTAAGTCCGGACGGCACCCGGCTGGATCCGCAGAGCATCGACTGGCAGTCGCCGGGCAACGTCATGCTGCGCCAGGCCGCCGGGCCGGGTAATCCGCTGGGGCGCGTAGTGGTGCGCTTTCCCAACGATCAGCTGATTTATCTGCACGATACTCCGTCCCGGGGGCTTTTCAACCGCGACCGGCGAGCGCTGAGCTCCGGCTGCGTGCGGGTAGAAGGCGTGCGCGAGCTGGTGCGAATGCTGCTCGACGACACCGGCAGCGACTATCGGCTGGATATGCTGCTGCGCCGCGGCAAAAGCGACCGCAACGTTTATCTGCCAAGGCGAGTGCCGCTGGCGCTGGTGTATCTGACGGCCTGGCCCAGCGCCCGCGGCGAGGTGGTGTTTCGTCCGGACGTGTATCGCCGCGATGCCGCCCTGCTGGGCGCGCTGTAACGCCCGGAAGCGGTGCTAGTTGTCGTTCTGCGCGTTTGCCTCGGGACGGTAGGCGGCCACGCTTACGGTACCGGTATCGCCGCTTTCCAGCGCGGCAATCATGGGCCTTGCCTGCTGCTGAAAAGCGACCAGCGAATCGCCGTGCAGGCGCGTATTTTCCGGCAGCTTGACCTTCATCGCATTAACCGGCGCGTTGTTGACGTGGACTTCATAGTGCAGGTGCGGGCCGGTGCTGCGCCCGGTATTGCCGGACAGCGCGATGCGCTCGCCCATTTCCACCCGCTGGCCCTTTTTCACCAGCGGCTTGGAAAGATGCAGATAGCGGGTGCGATAGCCGTTGTCGTGGCGAATGACGATATAGCGCCCGGCGGCGTAGTGCTTGACCACGCGCTCCACGCGCCCGCCGGCGGGCGCGGTCACCGGTGTGCCGATGGGCATGGCGAAGTCGGTGCCGTTATGCGGGCTGGTGCGGCCGGTGACGGGATGATGGCGGTTGGGGTTGAAGTTGGAGCTCAGCCGGTAGCTGCCCTCGAACGGGTAGCGGGCAAAGGCCGGGTCAAGGCTATGGCCGTCCGGCGTGTAAAAGCGGTTGTTATCGGCGTTGCGCACCAGCGTCAGGTCCATGCGCTGGCCCTGGTATTTCACCGCCAGCACGCGGGAGTCCAGGGGTTCATCGTCGATCATGTCGGATTCGACCAGCACCTGAAACGCGTCGCCCCGGCGGCTATCTCGGCGGAAGTCGAACTTTTTTTCCAATAGACGCGTAAGCTCGGTGACGGCACCGCTATCCAGCCCCGTGGCCTGGGCGGAGCGCGCAAAGCTGCCGCTGACGCTGCCGGCGTACAGGCGCTGAACGGGCTTGCCTTCGCGCTCGATGGCCGTAACTTCAAGATCTTCCTGCTGACGGGTGACAAGCACGCCGCTGCGCGTGTTTTTCATCATTTTAAGCGTCAACAGCCTGCCGTTTTCATCGACCCGGTAGTCAAAGCGCTGTCCGGCGCGCCAGCGGGTGAGCATCTCGGCGTCGGGCAGCTTGTCCAACAGCGTAAGCACTTCGCTGTAGCCCAGGCCCAGCTTGTTCTGGGCCATCACGGCAAAGGTCTCGCCGGCGTTGACGATATGGGTTTGCCACCGGGGCACGTAGGGCTTTTGCGCTTCAAGCTCCAGCGGCAGAAAGGACACCTCGTCGAAGCGGTCGATGCCGTAGTCTTCATAGGACGTGGCATCGGCCACCGGAGTGGCTTCTGGCTCGCTGACCGTCATGTTGCCGGCCAGCGTGCCGATCACCACCGCCATGTGCTGCGCGCCTTCGTCAAGCGCTGCCGTGTCTGCCGGGGCGAGGCGTTCGGTGGGCGTTGCACGGGGCGTTTCGACCGCGTCGGCCGATGCCGTCTGTACCACGTCCAGGTCGATGACTTCCGTTGCCTTGAGCTTGTCCAGGGGCAGGCCGCGCAGCGAGAAAGCGCCCTGGCCGGCATCCAGCAGGCGGGAGGCCTCGCCGATGGCCGTGGCAATGGGCGTTTTTTCACGCTGAGCGTCGGCGTCGGCCAGCGCCGGCAGGCCGGGTGCGCTATCGTCAGCCAGCGGGACCAGCACGCTGTCGGCCGGCATAGCCGGCTGGCTGTATTGATGATAGGTCGTGAGTAACTTGTGCCCGCCCAGCACGGTGACCATGGTCGCCACCGGTAACAGTAAAAATTTGTGTGTGCGGGGCAGCGAATGAAGGATTCGCAACATGGGGAAAAGGCCGCCAGATAATGTCAGAAAAAGTATATAAAGCAGTAAACTCGGGAACTTTAACGCATGCGCGGTGGGGTGCCTAGACTGTACGTTCGTACACAGAGGCGATATTTAATACAATAATATTAAGCTACCTGCTTCATTGAGGGGGAAAATTGGACATTCTGCTGCCCGGCGATTTTGCGTTATCGTCAAAACGGCTACGCATGAGATGAGCCACCGTTTTGTTGGCATGCCCGGCGCGTTACGGGCAGACTGCGCAGCGGCCGCCGCGGTGCGGCCGTCTCGTCAGCGCCGTGTTTTTTGAGGAAATGTCATGTCGCGCGTCACTCTTGCCCAGTGGCAGATGCTGGTTGCCGTGGTCGATCATGGCGGCTTTGCCCGGGCAGCCCAGGCCGTTCACAAAAGCCCTTCTACGCTGAACCATGCGGTGCACAAGCTAGAGGAGCAGCTTGGCGTCAAGGTGCTTGAGCCGGTGGGGCGCCAGGTTTGTCTGACCGACGCCGGTAAGCTGCTGCTGCGCCGGGCACGCCAGCTGATCGAGCACGCCACGGCCCTTGAGGACGTGGCTCAGCGGCTCTCGTCGGGCCTGGAGGCCGAGGTGGTCGTGTCGATCGACCAGATTTTTCCCGAAGCGGCACAGGCAAGCGCGCTGGAAACGTTTGCCTGCTGCTATCCGCAGGTGCGCGTGCAGCTTTATGAAAGCGTGCTCAACGGCGGCATTGAGATGCTGGAGGAAAGCCGGGCCGATCTGGTGGTAACGGGGCTGCAAGCCCGGGATGTGCTGGGCGAGCCGCTGGGCAGCGTGCGCTTTATTGCCGTGGCCCACCCGGGGCATGCGCTGCACCGGCTCGGGCGCCGGCTGGATTTGCGCGATCTGGCACACTACCGCCAGCTGGTGGTGCGCGATTCCGCGTTGAAACAGGCCACCAGCGCCGGCTGGCTAAAGGCGGAAGGGCGCTGGACGGTAGGGCACCTGAGCACCTCGCTGGATATGGTCCGGCGCGGGCTGGGATTTGCCTGGCTGCCGGAAACCCGAATCGCCGCGGCACTCTGTGAAGGCTCGCTGAAAGCGCTGCCGTTAACCGCCGGCGGCGTGCGCCACGTGCCCATGCAGCTTTACTTCACTGATCGCGATCGCGCCGGCCCGGCCACCCGGGCCATGGCGCAGGCGCTGCGCCAGGCGGTCGCACGTCTGGAAGAAACGCCGCCTGAGCACCTGCGCGAATAGCGGCGCGCCCAGCCCGGTTCATCAAGGCGCCGGCCGCGCCGATCGTCCGGCAGGGCGCGCTAGTTGGCGCTGTCCTCGGTCATGTCAGAGGTGGCCTGCCGGGTTTTTTGCCAAATCTCCCTGGCGCTTTTCTGGGTGGTTTGCCAGGCGCTTTCGGCGCCTTGCTGGGTCGTTTGCCAAGCGCTCTTGGCGTTGGCCTTGGCCTGTTGCCACCAGTCGCGGCTATAGGCCGGGAACTGCTCCATTTCTTCGGAGGTGGCGTTGATCATGACCCGGTGTTCGGTACGGTTGACGTCGTCGTCTTCTTTGTCGGCGTAGGTCTGCAGGGAAAAATAGGGCGTGGCCACGACCAGCTCGCGGCCGCCAAGCCCGAGAATGTCGCCGCTTTCCACCACCAGGCCGGATACCTTCATCTGCTCGTCGAGCAGAATATCCTCGACTTCGCCGATCGGCTTATCCGAGCCGTTCACGATATAGACATCAGCCTCCATGATGCTGTCGGCGGAATAGATGCCCTGGGGGTCGGCGTTTGCGTTCGGCCGGGTGCTTTGTGCCTGTGTGCCCAAAGAAATGCTGAGCACGCAAAGGCCAAGTGAGGTCATCAGAATATGTTGGCGCATGGCGTGATTCCTTGTTGGTGAGTTCGGCTCCGGCGGTGCTGCCGGTAGGGCAGCAGCGCTTCGCTCGCTCCTTACACGCTAGACGGCCAGCGCAAGACTGCAAAGTCGCAAATAGATAAAAACGATGAAAGCGGCAGCGCTATTGCAGGCGCGTCGGTAAAAAGCTGGCGTGGCACCGGCAGAGGTGATAGAGTGCGCGCTCCTCGCATGTGTTGACCCCTCCATCACGACGTAGCGCCGGCATTGACCGCCGAGCGTATGAGCAGCATCGGCCGTTGCGGATGCTGACTGATGTGAAGATGGCGCGCTTGGCCTTGGCCCTCAGCGGTAAGGCGAGCGCAGAAGGTCGCCACAGTGGCCGGCGCCGTATACACGCGCCGACCCTATGCCAGGTGCGACCGGCGTCTCAGACTCCTTGTTTTCAGCCGTTGTTGAGCTGTCAGCCGTTGCTGAAGCGGACCGCGTGAAACCGGCTCCTGTTACCTGCTAACGCCCGATGCGGCGGCAATGCCCGGCTTGGCCGGCATCGTTCAGGCCCGGAGTCAGAGACGCTTTTGATGATTTTTGCCGGCATGGCCGGCCTACCAAGGTGTGATTAATGACCTCGACTTCTGTCGCTTCGCCGAGTTTTGGCGATCTTGCCCTATTGCCCGCCGTTTTGTCCGCAGTAGAAAGCCAGGGCTATAAAGAGCCATCGCCGATTCAGGCAAAAACCATTCCCGCGCTGCTGGAAGGCCGCGATATGCTGGGCCAGGCTCAGACCGGCACGGGCAAAACGGCCGCCTTTGCACTGCCGCTGCTGTCTCGGCTGGAAATGGATCGGCGCGAGCCCCAGGTGCTGGTGCTGGCCCCCACGCGCGAGCTGGCTCAGCAGGTGGCCGTATCGTTTGGCAAGTACGGCCAGAACATCAAGGGGCTGGAAGTGGCGACCCTGTGCGGCGGTCAGGAATACCGCGAGCAGCTTTCCGCGCTGCGCCGCGGTGCCCAGGTTGTGGTGGGCACGCCGGGCCGGGTGATTGATCATCTGGATCGCGGCAGCCTAAAGCTTGACGGTCTGTCCGCGCTGGTGCTGGACGAAGCCGACGAAATGCTGCGCATGGGCTTTATCGACGACGTCAAGCGCGTGGTGGCCGACACGCCCCAAAACGCCCAGCGGGTGTTTTTCTCGGCGACGCTGCCGACCGAAATCGAGCGTATCGTCAACCGCTATCTGGTGGAGCCGGTCAAGGTCACCATCGAGTCGCGCACTACCACAGCGGACAACATCGAGCAGCGCGTGGTCCGCGTGGACGGCGGCGCCAAGCTGGAAGCGCTGTCGCGGATTCTGGAAGTCGAGCCGGTGGATGCCGCCATCGTCTTTGTGCGCACCCGTGCGGCCTGCACCACCCTTGTCGAGCAGCTGACCGCCCGCGGCGTCAACGCCGCCGGCCTGTCGGGCGATCTCGACCAGAGCCTGCGCGAGCGCACCATTACGCGGCTCAAGCGCAGCAAGGTCGACGTGCTGATCGCCACCGACGTGGCCGCCCGCGGCCTGGACGTGCCGCGCATCACCCACGTGATCAACTACGATCTGCCCCAGGACAGCGAAGCCTACACCCACCGCATCGGGCGTACCGGCCGGGCCGGGCGCAGCGGCATCGCGATCACCTTTGCCGGCTTCCGCGAAGGCCGCAAGGTTGGCTGGATGGAGCAGGCCACCGGCCAGAAAATGACCGACATGGCGCTGCCCGACGAAGCGGCGATCCGTGCCCATCGGGACAACGTCTTCCATGAGCGCGTGGTGGCATCGCTGACCCAGGGCGCCGACGAGCAGCGAGCGCTGGTCGAGCGCCTGGTCGAGGAAGGCCATGATCCCGTCGAGCTGGCCTGCGCTTTTGCCCAGATGGCCCGCGCCGACGAAGCGCCGATCGGCCGGCTGCAGGCGCCGCGTAAAGAGCGCGCCCCGCGCGAAGGCCGTAACGCGAGCGGCCCGCGCCGGGATCGCGGCCCCAGCGAAGGCATGACCCGCTACCGCGTCTCCGTGGGTCACAAGGACGGCGTCAAGCCCGGCCAGCTGGTCGGTGCGCTGGCCAACGAAGGCGGCATCGAAGGGGCGCGCATCGGGCGTATCGATATCCGCAACGCCTTTTCCGTGGTCGAGCTGCCCAAGGGCCTGCCGGCATCGCTGCTGGCCAAGATGGCCCGGGCAAAAGTCTCCGGGCGCCCGCTGGAAATCAGCGAAGACCGGGGCGGTGCAGAACGCGCCCCGCGCCGCCGCCGGGACGGTGAGGCTCCGGTTCGCCGTCGCGAACATGCCTGAGCCACGGCGCTGAGCGAAACGCTGACACCCTCGTGCCTACGGCACGGGGGTGTTTCGCTATCAGGAGGTCCTTATGCCTTTGCTGCCCCCGCAGCCCCTGCACGACTGGCATCTGACGCCGGGCGAGGCCGTAGCGCTGCAAAAGCGCCTGGCGCCGCGCGTGGAGCGGTCAGACCGCATAGCGCCGGTGCGCCATATTGCCGGGGTGGATATCGGCTTTGAAGACAGCGGCGCTACCACCCGAGCCGCGGCGGTGGTGCTGAAATGGCGCGAAGCGGGGCCGCCGTTCGAGGTGATCGAGCAGGTGGTTTACCGCGAGCCTACGCGCATGCCCTACATCCCCGGGCTTTTATCGTTTCGCGAGACGCCGGCGGCGCTGGGGGCCTGTGCCCGGCTGGAAACCACCCCTGAGCTGGTGATGGTGGACGGCCAGGGGCTGGCTCACCCGCGCCGGCTGGGCGTGGCCTCGCACCTGGGGCTGTGGCTGGACGTGCCCACCGTCGGGGTGGCCAAGTCGCGGCTTTGCGGCCGCCACGCGGAGGTGGGTGAGACGCGCGGTGACAGCGTGTGGCTTGAAGACAAGGGCGAGCGGATCGGCACGGTGCTGCGCTCGCGCACCCGGGTCAAGCCGCTGTACGTCTCGCCCGGCCACCGGATCAGCCAGGCAGCGGCGCTTGAGTGGGTCAAGCGCTGCCTGTACCGCACCAAGCTGCCCGAGCCCACGCGGCAGGCAGACCGCCTGGCTAGCCGCCGCGATGGGCCCGGGCGGCGCTGACCAGCGCGCGAATCAAACGCTGCTGTGGGCGGTTGAAAATCAGCCATTCCGGATGCCACTGCACGCCCATAAGAAAGTCGTGTTCCCGGGACTCGATGCCCTGCACCAGCCCGTTGCGGTCCCGGGCGACGATATCCACGCCCCTGCCTGCGCGGTTGACCGCCTGGTGGTGCAGGCTGTTGACGCGGCACCAGCGCACGCCGAGAAGCCGGTGCAGGCGGCTGTTTTCGGTAATGTCTACGGTCTTGCGCGGCAGCACCGTGCGCCGGCGCTTGAGCCCTTCGTGGGTGGTATAGATGTCCGGGTCCAGGGTGCCGCCGAGGTGGACGTTGATCAGCTGAGCGCCCCGGCAGATGCCCAGCACCGGCGTGTTCCGGGGGATGAAGTGCTCCAGCAGCGCCAGCTCCAGCTCATCGCGCAGCGGGTCCACGCGCACGTCAAGCTGGAGCTCGGCGTCGTAGAGGTTGGCCTGGATATCATCGCCGCCGCCGATGATCAGCCCGTCCAGGCTTTCGGGGCGGGGGCGGTTCGGCGACAGGCGCAGCGGGCGGCCGCCGTGACGCCAGACGGCGAACCAGTCAAACCACCAGGCCAGGCGGCTTTTACGGTCGGAGGTGGTGATGCCGATAAGAGGACGTGACATACGGCTTGGGTTTTCCTGGTGGGTGGCGAATAAAGAAGTCGCGTATCGATCAGCGCGAGCGCCAGGGGCGCAGCAGCGCGTCAAGCCAGCGGCGATAAAACGGACGGCCGTGGTCGGCAACGTACGCGGCACTGCGCTGTGTCAGGGCCTGGCGGTCGGCGGCGAGTTTTTCCACTTCCACCCAGCGGTTCCACTCGGTGACCGCCCCCCACTCGGGCTCGGAGAGCTGCGCGTTGGGCAGCCGATAGTGAAACGTGGGCCGGGGCTTGGTAAGCCCGCTGTGCAGCAGCGCGTGGGGATGCTCGGGGCAGAGGTGGGCAAAAAGCGGCAGCATATCCAGCTCGCGGTTGCGCGTGGGGTTATCGTGCAGGTAGTCGTCGATAAGCTCGGTCATGTCAGGCCGGTAGTCGGCGGCAAGCACCTTCAGTGCGTAGTCCTTGGGGAAGGGGTTGGCGTGGGGCAGCACCTCGCGGGTGATGTCGACCTTGATTTCGTCGCGCAGCCAGGGGGCCAGCAGCATATAGGCCTGGAGCATGGCGCGGATGTCGTCGGCTTTTGGCGAGGCGATTTCCGGGTTGAGGTGCAGGCCAAAACCGTACAGCAGGCTGGCATCGGTGCCCTTGGCGCCGTGTTCGCGCAGGGCGTCAAACAGACGGTCCAGGCGCTCCAGCTCGTTCCAGGGCACCGGCGGGCAGATGATCTCGGTCGGCACAAGCCCTGTGACCATATCGCCGATCAGCTCTCGGGCCTTGGCGTGAAATTCGGCGCGCAGCTGATGCTGGTGGCGCGCCCATTCGCCGTCCAGTGCGGCGCCGTCATCGAGCACTTTCTGGTCAGGGTGGGCATACTGGGTGTCCAGCTCGATGACAAACTCGCCCCAGCAGGTGTTGCTTACCTGTAGCCGGTGGGGGCTCTCCGCGTTAAGCTCACCGCCGAAAAGCTCGCGTACAATCAGTGCGGTATCCCGGGGCGGCAGGCCGGCAAACTCGATTTCCACGCCGACACGGCGCATCTGGCCCTGGGGATTGCGGGGGGTGGGGGGCGCTTGCAGCGTCATCTCGCGTCCTGTGGAATTGATCAACGAGCGGCT
Organism: Halomonas cibimaris; assembly: GCF_055379665.1. Classification (NCBI taxonomy): domain Bacteria; kingdom Pseudomonadati; phylum Pseudomonadota; class Gammaproteobacteria; order Oceanospirillales; family Halomonadaceae; genus Halomonas; species Halomonas cibimaris. Next base: position 228,066 of record NZ_AP043828.1, on the reverse strand, counting down.
AGACTATCATATCGGGCAGGACCCACACGTTCAGGAGAGCCACGTGCGACAGCACTTTCTTACGTTTAGCGCACTGATTCTGGCGCTTCTTACCGCGACTTTGATGTTGGCCTCGCCGGCTCAGGCCCAGGGCGTGTCGATTCCCGGGCTTAACCCGCAGGCCTCTCAGGAGCAAAAGCCCGATAGCGCATCGCTGCAAAAGTCGCTCGATGACATCATTGCCACGCTGGAAGACAGCCAGCAGCGCGAGCAGCTGCTCAAGTCCCTGCGCGATCTCAAAACCGCCGCCGATGCCTCGGTGGAGCAAAGCGGCGGCCGCCAGGGGCTGCTGGGGGCGCTTGCCGATACCCTCACCGACATTAACGAGCAGGCCCAGGAAGGCGGCTCACCCATTGAACAGTGGGAAGAGCAGCTGCGCGAAGGGGGAAACGAGCTGCGCGAGCTGCTCAACCGGCCCGGACGTGACGGCACGATTCGCGCCGTCGTTGACGGTGCGGTACTGGGCACGTTCTGGGCGGTGCTGCTGGTGGTGATGATTGCCGCGGGGCGATTGCTCGCCACGCGCCGGGGCTGGCCCCATGATCTGCCGCGAAACCCGCCCGGCAGGCTGATGGCGATCCACTTCTTTCGCCGCATGCTGCCCTGGACGCTGGCTTTCGCCGTGGTGTTCAGCCTGGGCCAGATCATGTCGCCAAGCCCGGGGCGTACCGTGGTGCTGGTGCTGGCGTATGTCTGCGTGTGCGGCCGGGCGCTGTCGGTGGTGTTTGAAACCGTGATTGCCTTTTTCAGCAGCGGCCACCGCTTTACCGCCGTGCGTCTGCTCCAGGAGCGTGCGCTGCGCGGGCTGTTTGTGATCGGCGCGCTGATCGCGCTGGGTGATGCGCTGATTTCCAGCCGACTGGTCGGCATGCTGGGCGAGGACTTTTCCAGCCTGGTCTCGGTGCTGGCCAACATGCTGGCAGCGCTGGTGGCGGCGCGCTTTATTATCAAATTCAAGCGCCCGATTCGTCATTTGATCTGTAATCGCCGCTATCGTCAGCGCCGGGACGCAGGTACCGCCATTGAGCTGAGCCGGGCGCTGGGCGGGCTTTGGCATATTCCGGCGCTGCTGCTGGTGGGCGGCTCGCTGCTGGCGATTTTCATCAGCGTGGGGGATGTGGGTACAGCGCTTGCGCGCTCGATTATCTCGGCGAGCCTGCTGGTGCTGACGCTGGTGGTGACCGGGCTTTTGCGCCGTCACGGCGAGCGGCGCCAAAAGCGCCGGCGTCCGCCGCGCTACCGGGAATATCGCCGCCGTCTGGCGCGGGTGGGCTTTGTGCTGGCACACATCTGTGCCTGGATGGTGTTTGCTGAGCTGTTCATGCAGGTGTGGGGCAGCTCGCTGTTCGGCATTGCCCGGGACGGCGTGGCCGGCGCGCGTATCGGCCAGGCCCTGGTAAGCCTGGGGGCTACGGTGCTGATTGCCTGGCTGGTGTGGATCTTTGCCGACACCGCCATTCAGCGGGCGCTGGTGTCCTCGGCGCGCTCCCAGGGCCGGCGGGTCAACCAGGCCCGGGCCCAGACCATCACGCCTATGATCCGCAACGTGATTTTTGTCACCATCCTGGTCATTGCCGGCATCGCCGGGCTGGCCAATCTGGGCGTTAACGTAACGCCGCTGCTGGCCGGTGCCGGTGTGATCGGTCTGGCCATCGGTTTTGGCGCCCAGACTCTGGTGCAGGACTTGATTACCGGGATTTTTATCCTGATCGAGGACTCATTGGCGGTAGGTGATTTCGTCGAGATCAACGGCCACATGGGCACCGTTGAAGGCTTGACGCTGCGCACCGTGCGCCTGCGCGACCTGGACGGCATTGTGCATATCATCACCTTTAGCCGTTTTGACTCCATTCACAACATGTCGCGCCAGTTCGGCATTGCGCTGATGAAGATTCGCATTCCATACACCATGCGCATCGACGACGCCATCACGCTGATGCAGGAAACCGCCCAAGAGCTGCGTAACAACCCCATGATGCGCCACTACATCTGGGCGCCGCTGGAAATGCAGGGCATTCACGCCTTTGAAGACGGCTGCCCGATTCTGCGCATGCGCTTTCGTACCGCGCCGGAAATGCAGTGGGACGTGGCCCGGGCGTTCAATCTGCTGCTGAAACAGCGTATGGAAGCCCAGCAGGTGGATCTGGGCGTGCCGCGCATCAGCTTGAGCATGGAAGCCAGCTCCGAGCGCTGGGATGACGAAAGCTCAAGCCGCGACGAAGTGACAGCGCTGGACGATACCGTGTCCAGCGAAGCGCCGGCCGGTGCCAGTGAGCAGGCGCCGGAGCAGACCCACCGGCCCACGCCGCCTCGCCCCGCGCCCAAGCCCACAAGGCAGGAGAAGGCCCGCGAACAGGCGCTATATCGCACCCAGCCGCAGACACAGGGCGAGCCCGCCGGCGAAACCCACGCAGGCAGCGGCGATGAGGGCGACGGCAGCTAGCCAGGGGCCGCCCAGGCGTTGCCAGCGGCTGTAGCGCACGGCGGCCTGGCGTACCCGCCGGCGCAGTGCTTGGTGCTGGTCAACGGCCTCGCCCGGTGAGCGGGCAAAATCATGGGCGATACTTCCCTGCCAGTGGGCGCCGTGGCAAAGGCCCAGGCGTGCGCGCAGCCGGCCGATATCGGCGAGCGTGGCGTGCAGCGCGTCATACTCCTGGCGATGTTCAGCCACCGTCAGTACGGCGCTGGCGTCTTTTTGCAGGGCCCGGTTGGAGCAGGCCTCCAGCGCCTGGCGAATCTGGGTGTCGGTGGCGTCCGGCGGCAGGGACAGGCGCTGATACAAATCTCGCATGGGCGGGCTCCGTGTCGGTGTTGATGGCGCCAGGCAGCGTGCGGCAACGCGGTCAGGCGCCGTGTCAGGCAGGCGTGCGCTGCATAAGGTAATCATAGGCCTTTTTGATGCGCTGAAAACGCTGCGACGCCCGGGCTGTGGCCTGCTCGCTTTCGGCAAAAAAACGGTCGGGATGATGCAGCTGGGCCATGCGCCGATAGGCACGGCGAATATCGCGCCGGCTGGCCCCCGGGTCCAGTCCGAGAATCGCCAGTGCTTGCAGGGTGCGATCCGGCGCCGCGGCGGACGCGCGGCCGTGCCGTTCGCGCCGTTCGCGCTCTTTTTGCTGATGCTGGCGGGCCTGTTCCTGCTCCTGCTCCTGCTCGCGCTGCTGCTGCGCGCGGGCCTGTTCGGCGTCTCGCTCGGCCTGGCGCCGGTAGTAGGCGGTGTTGCGCGCGCGCCAGTAGGCCTCGCGGCTGGGGTCGTCCGGGGGTGGCAGGGCGCTGCCGGTGAGCGCCTGGAAAAGCGTTTCCAGCATGGCCGGCGGGATGCCAAGCAGGTCGGCCAGAAAGCGAAGAATGTAGTGGTTGGCAGGCGACAGGCGGCCGTTTTCCACGGCCAGTGCGATGGCCTTTTGAATGATGCCGTGCCCCTGCTCGGCGCTACATTGGCGGTGCAGCACCTCGGCGGCGAGCTGTACGGCGTGGGTGTCGCGCTGGCCGGCAATGCGCAAAAGCGGGGCCAGATCATGCCCGTGGGCAAGCCCTTCAGCCTTTCGCGCCAGCCGCCAATAGCGCTGATGCGGGGTGAGCGTGGTGCAGTGATCAAGCACCCAGGCCAGCAGCAAAAGCGTTGCCGTATCCGCTTGTTGGTGGCTTTGTAGCAGCACCAGCTCAAAGGTTGAAAAGCGGGCAATCGGCATTCCCTGGCTCCCGGCGATCATTGGCCAAAACCGTAGTCAAGACCGTAGGCAAGGCAGTAGATAAAACAGTAGGCAAGACGCGAATAGTCGGCAATGGTGGCGTGACCGGCGGCGGATGGCAAGTCTGCCGAGCGGCGGATGGCCCGCCGATAACCGACAAGCCCGCTAACCCACAAGAGAGGCCCAAGTGGTTCACGTAGAGCGTAAAGACAGCTTTCAACTGCGTTTGTCGCGGTATCTGAAAGAAGAAACGTCCCACACGCTTGACGTGTATCTGTTTGTGCCCGGCGAGCTGGGGCTTAGTACGCGGCTGATCGCCGAGGAAGTGTTTTATCACAGCGCCATTCATACCGCGCGCACCTATTACAGCGACGAGCACCATCTGCCGCTGGTGCATAGCCGGCTTGCCAGTCGTAACCGCCTGGACAGCGCCTCCTACCGTTTGAGCCTTAGCCTTTATGCCTACCAGTACGTAGAGGCGCTGGAGCGCACCACGCGCACGCTGCTGGACAGCGCGCGCAAGCTTAAGCAGGCGTCGACGGCCGAGGAAGACGCGCCGACCAAAGCGCCCAGCACAGAGGCGTTTGCCCAGTCGCTGCGTGAAATGCAGGCGCTAAGCGACGGTATTCTCAAGCGGCTGCGGCGTAACCGCCCCAAAGACGAGCGGCTGTATAAATACTTTGCCAATATCGATAATTACGTGTCGTGGTTTACCGAACAGCAGCTTTTAGCGCTGGTCGCCCACATGCCGCGCCGCGCGGCGCTTACGTCGCTGAAGCGCGAGCTGATTGCCATCTGCGAAAGTGAAAGCGACTACCGCCGGGCCCAGCAGTATAACGCCGAGCGGGTAAGGCAGGACGCGACGCGGATGTCGAACAAGATGCGCCTGCTGCGCCGGCTGATCGAGCATCCGATTACGCTAAGGCAGCGCACCCGAGAGCTTGGCAGCGGCGAGCAAAAGGCGGTCAAGGCGCTGGCAACGGCGGTCGCCATGGCGTTTGTATCGTTTGGCGTGCTGCAGGTGCGCGATCAGCTGGGTGATATTACCGTTTTATTCATCCTGGCAATGGCGGTGCTGTATGCCATGCGCGAGGTGTTCAAAGACGACTTGCGCAATACGCTGTGGCACTGGCTGCGCAAGGGGCGGCCCAAGTGGCGGCGGGAGTATCGCGACGCTACGCGCAACGAGCCGGTCGGGCGCCAGCTGGAATGGTTTGATTACAAGCGCTATGCCGCGCTGGATAGCGACGTGCGCGATATGCGCCGGCGCAAGGTGACTCAGCGTGAAGAAATGGTGCTGCACTACCGTTCCCGCTCGCGGATGTCGCCGACGCGCTTTTTAAGCGGCTACCGCCATACCCGGGAAACCCTGACGCTGGACATGTCGCTGCTGACCCAGCTGATGAGCCGCAGCGCCCATCACATATATCGGCTTAAAAACGGCCAGGCCGTGCGCGAGCGGGTGGAGCGCCGTCATCTGTTCAATCTGGTGGTGCGGCAAACGGAAAACCACGGCCGCGCGCGTCTGGCGCGCTGGAAGGTCGTGGTCAGCCGGTCAGGCATCGTCGATGTGGAAAAGGTGGCTGACAGTGACGATGCCTGAGCGGGTCGGTCAAAGCCGGGGAGCTATTCCTTGAGGGCGTCCAGCGCGCGTTCCAGATGGCGTACGCTGCGCTCGGGGTGGTGCAGTTTGTCCAGCCCGAACAGGCCAATGCGGAAGGTCTGGAAATGTTCGCCTTCGTCGCAGGCCAGTGCCACGCCGCCGGCGACCTGTACGCCCTGCTCGGCGAGCTTGGCCGGCAGGCCCGGGTCTTCGGTATAGCACACCACCACGCCCGGCGCATCGAAACCGTCGGCGGCCACGCTGATAAAGCCGTGGCGCTTGAGCATGGCGCGAACCGCCTCGCCGACCACCTGCTGTTCTTGCTTGACGCGGGCAAAGCCGTAGTCGCGAGTCTCGAACATGATATCGCGCAGGGTCTGCAGCGCATCGGTGGGCAGGGTCGCGTGGTAGGCGTGGCCGCCGTTTTCGTACGCCTGCATGATGCCGTGCCACCGGGCGAGATCGCAGGCAAAGCTTGTGCTCCGGGTCTCGGCCAGGCGCTTTTCGGCGCGCTCGGAGAGCATCACCATGGCACAGCAGGGCGAGCCGCTCCAGCCTTTCTGCGGCGCGGTGACCACCACGTCGATGCCCAGATCGGCCATGTCGACCCAGAGGGTGCCGGCGGCAATGGCGTCGAGCACGAACAGGCCGCCGACTTCGCGGGTGGCCTTGGCCACCGTGCGCAGGTAGTCGTCGGGCAGCTGCATGCCGGCGGAGGTTTCCACCTGAGGCACAAAGACCACGGCGGGTTTTTCCGCGCGGATGCGTGCGGCGGCTTCGTCAGCGGGTACGGGCAGAAACGGCGAGCGCTCGTCGCCGGGAACCTGACGGCGGGCCTTGAGTACGGTGTGCTGCTCGGTCAGCCGGCCCTGCTCGATGATCTGGGTCCAGCGGTAGCTGAACCAGCCGTTGCGGATCACCAAAACGGACTGATCGGTAGCGAACTGGCGGGCGACGGCTTCCATGCCGAACGTGCCGCTACCCGGCACAATCGCTGTGGCGTGGGCGCAGTAGACGTCTTTCAGCGTGGCGGAAATGTCGCGCATGACGCCTTGAAAACGTTGCGACATGTGATTCAGCGCGCGGTCGGTATAGACCACGGAATATTCCAGCAGTCCTTCCGGGTCGATGTTGGGCAGCAGGCCGGCCATGATGCTCTCCTGAGTGGCTGCGCGCCGGCGAACGGCGCGCTGGATAAGGGATAATGCAAGAATACGAGCAATGCCGCCCCGGGAAAAGAGAGACCGGGGCGTAGATGCCGTCAGGCGATGTCGGAAGCGCCTGCCAGCGTGGATACCAGATGAGGCAGCAGCGTCGTGGCGCCCAGGCGGAAATGGCGCGGGGTCATCCATGCCGGCCCCATGATGTCGCTTGCCAGCGTGAGGTAGACGGCGGCGTCTTCGGCGGTATGGATGCCCCCGGCGGCCTTGAAGCCCACGTCCTGCCCGCTGTTCTTGATGGCGTTGAGCATAACGGTTGCGGCCTCGGGCGTGGCGCCCACGCCGGCTGTGCCGGTGGCGGTCTTGAGAAAGTCGGCGCCGCCTTCAATGGCAAGCTCGCAGGCGCGCTTGATCAGCGCCGGGTCTTTGAGCTCGCCGGTTTCAAGGATGACTTTCAAAAGCGCCTGGCCGCCGCACGCTGCCTGGCACATTTCGACAAACTCCAGGCAGGTCTCTTCGTCGCCGTCGAGCAGGGCGCGCCAGGGCAGCACCACGTCGACTTCGTCTGCGCCTGAGGCCACCGCTTCGCGGGTTTGTCGCGCCGCGGCCATGATGTCGTCGTTGCCGTGGGGAAAGTTGGCGACCGCGGCGATCTTGACCTCGCCGTTGAGCTTGTGGGCGGTCAGCACGCGCCGCGCGGCCACCACAAACTGAGGATACACGCACACCGCGGCCGGGTGGCCGAAAGGCGTTTTGGCCTGCTGGCACAGCGACTCGATATCGGCGTCGCTATCCGCCGCCGCAAGGCGGGTCACGTCCAGCAGCGCCAGCGCCTGGCGCGCGGCTTGAAGCAAGTTGATCGAAGCAGGCATGGGAGTCTCACTGGTTGATGTTAGGTAGCAGACGGCGGGCTATTCGGCGCGATCAAGCCCCATCTGCCAGAAATCGATTTCCAGACGCGTGGCGTCGTTGAAGATGGTGGTAAGCTCGGCAAAGCGCGCCGGGGATACTTCGCTCAGGCGTTCGTTGAGCCAGGCAACCTCGGCCTGCATGGCCTGCTGGAACTCGTCGCTTTCGTACATGGCGATCCAGGCGTCAAAGGGGTTGTCGGCCCCGCGCCGGGTGAAAGGCTGGGCGTTGAGCCAGTTGGCGATCTCACCGTAGCCGACCAGGCAGGGCGAAAGCGCTACGTGCAGGTCGAGCAGATCACCGCGGCTGCCGGTATCCAGCACGTAGCGGGTGTAGGCCAGGGTGGCGCGGGCTTCGGGCAGCGCGGCCAGTTCCTGCTCGCTGACGCCCCACTGGCGGCAGTAGTCGATATGCAGACCCAGTTCGATATCGATGATCGCCTTCATGCCCTCCAGCGCCTGGCGCAAATCGGCAAGGGTGGGGCTTTTGTATGCGGCCAGCGCATAGGCGCGGCCGAAATGAATCAAAAACAGATAGTCCTGCTTTAAATAGTGGCGAAAAGCGCCGTCTTCCAGCGTGCCCGCACCCAGCTGGCGGACGAAATCATGCTCGATGTAGGCGCGCCAGTTACGCGGGCAGGCGCGGGTCAAATCGCTGAACTGATACCCCATGTGTTGCAGTCTCCCTGTCTATTCATCTGTGCCGGGCAGCGGCCCGGGGCGGCGCGCCCAGCTTACCAGAGCCAGCTGCCCGGGCGTGCCGGCGGCAGGCCCCGGCGCACGGCGATAAACCCGGTGATGCAGCGCACGACCAGCCATACCGCCAAAAGCGGCCACAGGATGGCACCCAGTGCAAAGACGCTCAAGGCGAAGACGGCACAGAAATACAGCGTGCCGATCCAGAACGTGCGGATCAGGTAGCGATAGTGGGCCTGAAGCCAGGGGGCGGCGCCCTTGCGGTAGACGTAGGCGATGATTACGCCGATCAGCAGCGTCACGTTGGCCGTCACGATGCCGCCGAGAAACAGGGCGTAGACGATTTGCGGCGTACGCGTGTTCACGTATGGGGTATCGAGGTTGGTCATGCGGGCGGTCTCACATGCAGAAGGTCTCAAATAGACGGCAGCGCGTCGGCTGCGCTATGGCGTCAATACAGCTGGAAATCACGGTAGTCGGCGCGTCCCTGCTGCTCTTCGATGACTTTGCGGTAGCGCTTGTATTCCCATTGATACTGCGCCGGGTCAAGGCGGATGGCGGCTTCCACGCAGGCGTTGACGCCGGTGGCGGAGGTGACGTCGTCGGTGCTGTAGACGCGTACGTCGGCGTCAAGAAAATGGATGGCAAACCCCTTGCCGGGTACGCGCCGGGCCACGCCGGTCACCACGCGCGCCTGAGTGCGGGCGACCAGCCTGGGCAGCAGCGTAGCGGTGTAGGCATCGCGGTGGAAAAACGGCGCAAACACGCCGCTGCCCCAGCCGGGTTCCTGGTCGGGCAGAATGCCCACGGCTTCGTGGCGTTTGAGCGCTTTGAGCAGTGCGGCTACCCCGCGGGCGTTGGTGGGCACAAGCGCGGCGCCCTGGCGCTGCCGGCCGTGGCGGATGATCGGGTCCAGCGCGGTCATTTTGGGCGGCTCATACATGGCGGTGAACGGGAAGTGGCTCGACAGCCAGAAGTTGAGCACCTCCCAGTTGCCGAAATGCGGGGCGAGCACGATCACGCCGCGGCCGTCACGTCGAGCGTCGTCGAGCTTTTCGCGGCCGTGCACGGCGATGATGCCGGCGGCTACGCGCGCTGGCGGTGCCATCCAGGCGTGCCCCAGCTCCAGCATGGTGGCGGCGGAGTGGCGCAGGCTGCGCCGGGTCAGCGCGCGGCGCTCCCGGGCAGCAAGCGCGGGGTAGACGACGGCCAGATTGCGCCGGGTTACCTCGCGTTCGCGCCGGCTGAAGCGGTAGACCAGCGCACCGGCCAGGCGTGCCAGGCGCCACAGGCGAGCGAGCGGCCAGCCGGCCAGCCGCTGCCACAGCCAGGCAACGGCGCCGGCGCGGGTACGGCGTGGCGGAAAAGAGGGATAAGGCATGGTATTACAACAGCCAGCTATGTACGTTGTGCGGTGCGCGCTTTTCCTGCAGGCCCTTAAAGCCCTTTACGCAGCGCACGATCAGCCATACTGCAAGTGCCAGCAGCAGCGGAAAGCCGATCAAGACCAGCGTCAGAAGAGTGGCAACCAGCGCGTACAGCAGCCCTATCCAGAAGGTGCGGATCTGATAGCGATAGTGCGCATCCAGCCAGTCCGGGCCGTCACCGCGATGGAGATAGGCGATGATCACGGCGATAATGGAGGTAAAGCCGACGACAAAGCTTGCCAGATACAGCGCATATACCACCGTTGCCAGGGTGGTGTCCGGCGAGCGAGGCGCTTGCCGTGCCCCCGCGTCTTCGCGATACACCGGTTGCCGGGTATCTTCATCCATGTGCCTACCTCGTCGTGTCTTGATCGTCTGCGTGCCGGCGTTGCTGGTCGTGTCCTGGCGTCTCGCCCGGCCTGTGCCGGCCATATTACCCCGGTGCGCGGCGCGGTGCATCGGCCCGGGGCGCCTAGGTTTTTTCTGCCTGCCGTACCGGGCGGGCAATTTCCAGCAGATTGCCGTCGGGATCGCGCAGATAAAGCGACTGGATAGGGCCGTTGGCGCCCTGGCGATCGACCGGGCCCAGTTCGACATCAATGCTCAAGGCGTCAAGGTGCTGGCGAAACGCCTCCAGCGGCAGCTGGCAGCGCAGGCACAGATCCAGACTGCCCGGCGTAGGCGTGGCCGAGGTGGGCGCGATATCGGTATCGGTCTGGTGCAGGCGCAGCGCGGTGTCGCCAAGCATCAGATCAACGCGCTGGGCGTCGCGATAGCGTACGTCAAGCCCCAGCACGCGGGAGTAGAAATCCACAGCGCGGGTCATGTCGGTGACGGTTACCACCAGATGGTCCAATCCTGAAAGCATGGCACTTTCCTTACGTCAAACGTCTTAAGGCGAAAACGGATGACGTCAAGAATACGCTGACGGGGTATGAAGACGCAAAAGCCGTGCCATGTGTGAGCGCGCAGAACGGCCACACCGGCGCGAAAAGGGCCCGGCAAGGCGCTGAGCCGGCTAAGGACTTTTGCATCCAATCATGATTTACTACGACGTTTTATTTTTCAAGGAGCAGGGTATGAAGCAAATGTGTAGCGTCAGGCAGGCGTTGACGCTGGTAGCGGCGGGGCTGGCCATGGCCGGTCTGCCGACTGCGGCCCGGGCGAGCGATGCCTTTAGCCTAACGATTGCCAACGACGGCACGGTCAGCACCGATGACGGCCACTATACCAGCGGCGTCACGCTGCGCTACGATTTTACACCAGCCCCCGAGCACTGGACCCAGCGGGTTGGACGGGCCTTGCCTGACGAACTGGTGCAGCGCACTCAGCGGGCCGAATATCGGCTGGCGCACCGCATTTACACGCCCAACGATATCGAGACATCCGCGCTGATCGAGCGTGATCGCCCCTATGCCGGGCTGATGCTGGGCGGCGTGTCGCTGTTTGATAGCCAGGCGACAGCGTACGGCCATACCGCCACAGACCTGCATTTGGATGTAGGGGTGGTTGGGCCGTCGTCGCTTGCCGACAGCATTCAGCAGGAAGTGCATCGCCTGGTCGGCAGTGATCGCCCCCAGGGCTGGGAGCATCAGCTCGACGACGAGGCCATTGTGAATCTGGGCCTGCGCCGCCAGTGGTGGCAAAAGGCGCCTTTTGCCGGCAAGCAGCTGGCGTCCGGCCCGCTGGTCACCGCGGCGCTGGGCAATTTGCGCACCCATGCCGGCATCGGCTATAGCGTGCGCTTTGGCGATGCCGCGCGCAGCATTCCCAGCCTGGCGCCCAGCCCGTCTAGCAGCGCCGGCTTTCTCAACGAAAGCGGCGTTAACTGGTATGCGTTTGCCGGGGTGGAAGGCTATTACGTGGCCCACAACCTGCTGCTTGACGGCAACACGTTTTCCAGCAGCCACTCCGTTGACCGGCGCGAATGGGTCGGCGACGTGACAGCCGGATTTGCTGTTGGCTGGGACGCATGGCAGATGCGTTTTGCCGCCGTTCAGCGCAGCCGGGAATTTCACGGGCAGCAAGATCCCGATCGCTTTGCTGCGCTGACGCTGAGGACAGCGCTCTAGCCAAGGCCAGGCGCTGTCGGCGGCAAGATCAGCCGATCTTGTCCTGGGTTTTGTGTTCAAAGTCGCTGGCGCTGTGGCGCTCAAGCAGCTGTTCGTGGGGCTCGCCGAAGGCGCGGTTCACCATGCAGCCGCGCTTGACGGCGTCGCGCTCGGCGATATCCCGGGCCCAGCGCATGACGTGCTGATAGTCATGGGTCTGGAGAAATTCCGCGGCGTCGTAAACGCGGCCCAGGGCCAGCTGGCCAAACCATGCCCAGCTGGCAATATCGGCAATGCTGTAGGCGTCGCCGTTGAGGTAGCGAGTTTCGGCCAGCCGCCGGTTGAGCACGTCCAAAAGGCGCTTGGTTTCCATGGTGTAGCGGTCGATGGGGTATTTCATCGCCTCCGGGGCGTAGGCGTAAAAGTGGCCAAAGCCGCCGCCTACAAAGGGTGCGCTGCCCATCTGCCAGAATAGCCAGCTGAGCGTTTCCGTGCGCGGCGCTACAGCCCGGGGCAGCAGGGCGTCGAACTGCTCGGCCAGATATAAAAGAATCGTGCCGGACTCAAACACCCGCTGGGGCTGGGCCTGGCCGTAATCGAACAGGGCCGGAATCTTGGCGTTGGGGTTGGCCTCGATAAAGCCGCTGCTGAACTGTTCGCCCTCGCCGATATCGATCCGCCAGGCGTCGTACTCGGCGTCGTGGCCCAGGGCCAAGAGCTCTTCGAACATGATGCTGGCCTTGACGCCGTTGGGCGTGGCCAGCGAATACAGTTGAAAGCGGTGTTCGCCCACGGGCAGCGCCTTGTCGTGGGTCGCCCCGGCAGTAGGACGGTTGGTGCCGGCAAACTTGCCGCCGTTATCGGTTTCCCACTGCCAGACACGCGGCAGGGTGTAGGATGTATCGTGCATTATGGTCTCCTTGCAGCGGCTCTGTATCGATCACAACGAGCGGTATCACAGCCTGCAGTATTACAACAGGGGAACCATTACGTCGGGCATCGTGTGATCGCGGTACGAAAGGCATAACATACGCGCGAAAAAGCCGCAAAAACATCGCCAGGCGTTTGCGCCGCCTTGATAAAGCCCGACCTTCGCTGCAGGATGAAAACGCCGGACGCCGTTTTCTCGCAGCGCTGACCTGGGCGCGAGAAGGCGGACGTCAATCGACGACTAACGCTGAGGAGTATCGCTATGGATCGTCACGCAAGCGCACACTGGGAAGGTGGACTGAAAGACGGCAAGGGCACGGTTTCAAGTGAAAGCGGCGTGCTCGACGCGCGCCCGTACAACTTCGGCCAGCGTTTCGCCGATGAAAAGGGCACCAACCCCGAAGAGCTGGTGGGGGCCGCCCACGCCAGCTGTTTCTCCATGGCGCTGTCGTTGGTGCTGGGCGAAGCTGGCTACACGCCGGACGCCGTTGACACCCGAGCCACGGTCACTATCCAGGAAAGCGACGACGGCTTTGAGATTCCGGCGGTTCACCTGGATGTGACGGCCACCGTGCCCGGCGCTGACGATGCGGCCTTCCAGAAGGCGGCTGAAGGCGCCAAAGCGGGCTGCCCGATTTCCAAGCTGTTCAACGCCAACATCACCATGAACGCCACGCTGAATAACGCCTGAGTGTGACGCGGTGCCGGCTGACGAGCCGGCTACACGTAAAGCCCTGATCGCCTCAGGGCTTTTTTGCGCCAGGCGATTGCGGCCCGCAGTACAATCCCCGGGTGCTGCCGTGCTAGTGTTTCACGCATTGGCTCATGCGGTTATGACCCATCTGCGTTCCGGCGACGGCCGTTGAACGCGACTATTCAGGAGAGACTGTGGATCTCGCAACGCTAATAGGACTGCTGGGGGCGGCCGTGCTGGTCAGCGCCTCGGTTATTATGGGCACCTCGCCCGAAGTGTTTCTCAACCCTACAGGGCTTTTGCTGGTGGTGGGCGGCACGCTGTTTGTGGTGCTGGCCAAATTCAGCATTACCCAGTTCAAGTTTGCCTTCAAGGCGGCGGCTCGGGCGTTCAAGTTTCAGCTGCCGAGCACCCAGGAGAGCATCGATGAGCTTATCGAGCTGTCAAAGCTCTCGCGTAAACAGGGGCTTTTGGTGCTGGAAAGCCAAGAGGTCAACTCGCCGTATCTGGCCAAAGGGCTGCAGATGCTGGCGGACGGCTTCAGCGCTGAGATGATAAAGGAGATGATGGCCAAGGAACGCCTTTTGACCCTGGAGCGCAACGAAGCCGGCGGGCGGGTGTTTTCCGCGTTTGCCGAGGTGGCGCCGGCCATGGGCATGATCGGCACGCTGGTAGGGCTGGTGCAGATGCTGGCCAACATGGACGATCCGTCAAAGATCGGCCCGGCCATGGCAGTGGCACTGTTAACCACGCTCTACGGGGCGATGATCGCCAACATGATTGCCAGTCCCATTGCCGACAAGCTGTGGCTGCGCATGAACCAGGAAGCCAAGATGCAGCAGCTGTGGATCGATGCGGTGTTGGCGATCAAGGGCGACAAAAACCCGCACGTGCTCGAGCAGATGCTGGCGCTTTATTTGCCCCCGGAAAGCCGCGCCCGTGACGAGGACGCCGAAGCCGCTGCCAACCCCACCGGAGGGCGGGGCTAGCCATGAGCAAAAAGCCGTCGATGGACATTCCGCAGTGGATGATTACCTATGCGGACCTGATGTCGCTGCTGCTGTGCTTTTTCGTGCTGCTGCTGTCGTTTTCCGAAATTGACGCGGAGAAATTCCGTCGCATTGCCGGCGAGCTGTCCCAGGCCTTCGGCGTGCAGCGTGACATTGAAGCCATGCAGATTCCCAAGGGTACCAGTGCCGCGCTGGACAAGTTTTCCCCGGCGGTGCCTGATCGCACCTTGCTGGATGAAATTCGCCAGCGCACCATGGAGGAGCGGCCGCAGCTTGAAGCCATGCGTCAGATGCTGGAAACCCATCACCGGGAACAAACGCAAGAGCTGGCGCAGCAGATCAAATCGCTGCTGGAGGCCTCGGGCAACAGCGATGTCACCCAGGTTGAGGTAGACGGCTTTCGGGTCGTGATCCGCATCGAAGAGAGGGGAACGTTCATGTCGGGCTCAGACCGAGTGACCGGCTCGTTTGCCACGCTGCTGGAAGACATGGCCGAAGTGTTTGCCGGGCTGCCGGGCAATATCGCGATTGGCGGGCATACTGACGACGTGCCCATCAATACCGAGCGCTTTCACAGCAACTGGGATCTTTCTGCCCTGCGCGCCGCCTCGGTGGCCAATATCTTGCAGAAAAACCGGGCGCTGTCGCGACAGCGCCTGGTCGTTCAGGGGTTTGCCTCCACGCGCCCGCGTGCGTCCAACGACACGGCCGCCGGCCGGGCGAAAAATCGGCGGGTAGAGATTACCATTGACCTCACCGAGGCAACCGAGGAGCGCGGTACCCAAGGGATTAACACGCTTGGTGAAGCGTCTTCCGCCCCGGCCGAATCGTAGCGGCAAAGCCGAAGCAATAACGTTGAATCAGGGCGTACGCTGCTGTCTGTGAAGCGAGACAACACCGCTCGCCGGCTTTATATATCCGCCAGCTGCCAGACATCAAAGGCCGGCTCTTCGTACGGGTGGGCAAGCCTGAGTGCCGCGACGGCGGCGTGGATAGCGTCGTCGGCGCACACCAGCTCTATTTTGAGCTCCTCGACGTGGGTTAGCGCATCAACGCGGCCGATGTGCGGCTCGGCGCCGGCCAGCGGGCGAAACTGCCCGGTGCCCCGGGTTTGAAAGCAGCACGCCTCGTAGTGGCCCAAACGCCCCGCGCCGGTTTCAAACACCGCTTCCTTGACGCTTTCTGCCGCGTCGACGGGCACATAAAACGCCAGCTTGTACATATCGCCTCCCGGCATGGTTGAGCAATGACGACTATCTTGCCAAAAAAGCGGGGAGAAAAGCGACGCCTGTCACGCCCGGCCGCGGATAAAAATACCGCGGGCCACTTGCGATTTCGGCGTCGAGCACAAGGAGAGCACCATGGAAAGCGGACTGCGCGCCCTGCTGGAAGAGCAGGGACTTGCCGCCGATGAAGCATCCATTCGCCTGATCAGCGCCGCGGACAGCAACGCCGTGTACCGGCTGACGACCGCGGAAGGCGACGTTATCGCCAAGCGCGATGCGCCCGAGCGGCTGGAAGGTGAAGCCGAGGGCCTGGCTGCGCTGGCCCGGGCGCAAAGCGGGCTGGTGGTGCCCGAGGTGCTGGGCTGCGGACACGGCTGGCTGTTGACCGAGGCGCTGGAAACCGCCGCCAGCGGTGACGCTGCTGCGCTGGGCACGGGCCTGCGGCGTCTGCATCAGACGCCTCGGCAGCAGCACGGCTGGCATCGCGACAACGCCTGCGGGCAAACGCCTCAGCCCAACGCTTCGCTGCCGGACGGCCGCGCTTTTCAGCGTGACCGGCGCCTGCTGCCGTTGGTGGACGCATGCACCCGGCAGGGCCTGCTGGACCAGGCAACAGCGGATCGCCTGCGCCGCCAGGCAAACGCGCTGGAAGACTGGCTGGCACCGGCGGCTCCCCGGCTGATACACGGTGACCTGTGGGCGGGCAACGTGCTGTATACGCCTTGTGGCCCTGGCGTGATTGACCCGGCGGTATACGCCCACTACCCGGAAGTGGATATTGCCATGCTGACGCTGTTCGGTGCGCCCGGCCCGGCCTTTTTCGAAGCGTACTGGCAAGGCAGTGCGCCGGACGACTGGCCGCGGCGGGAAGCGCTGTTTCAGCTTTATCCGCTGCTCAATCACCTGCTGCTGTTCGGTGCCGGGTATCTCGGCGGCGTACGCCGTGCGCTTTCCCGTCTGGAGTGCGCCGGCTAGCGGCGGGGCCGGGTATCGCTGCGTAAAAGCGCTGTGCTTGCCATGCTAACATGCGATAATGTATGTAAATTCCGGCTCAAAGCCGATCTGTAACCATCATGTAACGAGGAAGACGCCATGCTGCGACAGCCCCTCTCTTCTGTTCTGGTTTCGGTGCGTCGCGCGCTGTTGCCTTCGTTAGTGGCGGCGGCCTGGGCAACGCCTGCCCTGTCGGCGGATCTGCTGACCATTGCCCAGGACGCGCTGGACAATAACGCAGCGTTAGGGGCCGCCCAGGCCACCACCCGGAGTACCCGAGCCGCTCGGGACGCCGAGCAGGGCAATCTGCTGCCGCAGCTCAGCGCCCAGGGCAACGCTGCCCATAGCGAGCAGTTCGAGCGTCAAGAGCAGAGCCGGCGCCGGCCCGGAACGGCCGGCACCGGGGCCGCCGTAGACGACAGCATCAACAGCGTAAGCCTTAGCCTGGAAGCCACCCAGGCGCTGTTTGATGCCATCAACAGCCGCGAGGTGGAAAGAGCCGAGCGTCAAGTCAATCAGCAGCTTTACCAGCTGGCCGCCACCGAGCAGGAAGTGCTGATTAACGTGGCCTCGGCCTATTTTGAGATCCTGCGCGCCTACGAAATCCTGGAAGCCCGCCGCGCCCAGGAGCGCGCCATCGGCCGCCAGCTGGAGCAGGCCCAGGAGCAGTTTGACGTTGGCCTGATCGCCATTACCGAAGTTGAAGAGGCCCAGGCCCGCTTTGACCAGTCCCGGGCCGAGCGTATCGCCGCGCAAAGCGATCTGCAGGTGCGTTTTGAAGCCCTGGAGCGTTTGACCGGCAAGCGCTACGCAAGCATTGAAGCGCTGCAGGACGACGTGCCCATTCAGGCGCCGACTCCGGCCGACCGCCAGCACTGGGTTGAGCTGGCCGTGGAAAAAAATCCCCGAGTACTGGCCAGCCAGGCCGGCGTTGAAGTCAGCCAAAGCGACGTAGCCATTGCCCGTGCCAACCGCTTGCCGACGGTCAACGCTTTTGCCAACTATAACTACGACGATAACGACGCCGACGGCGTGGAAGGGCACAGCGCCGAAGGCCGGGTCGGTGTGCAGTTTAGCCTGCCGCTTTACACCGGCGGCACCACCACGGCCAGAATCCGCCAGAACACCTACCGGCTGGAATCCACGCAGTATGACTTTGAAGACCAGCGCCGCGAAGCCGTCCAGCAGGTGCGTTCGCGCTATACCCAGGTGAGCAATAACGTCTCCACGGTAGAGGCGCGCCGCCAGGCCATTGTGTCCAACCAAAGTGCGCTGGACGCTACGCGGGCCGGCTATGAAGTGGGCACGCGCAACATTGTGGACGTGCTCAACGCCGAGCAGAATCTGTATAACGCCATGGCGGACTACGCCAGCGCCCGCTATGACTACGTGATCAACCTGCTGACCCTGCGCCAGCGCTCCGGCGTGCTCGACGTCGATGCGCTGAACGAGGTGAACGGCTGGCTGGGCAAAGACAGCGTCAGCTTCACGCTGCCCGAAGAGAACGCGGATAGCGTCACCCGCATCGGCAAGCGGCCTACGCGCACGCCCTGAGCGATCCACGTGCCACCGGGCAACCCCGGCGGCACGTGTATTTACATTCAACCATGTATGGTTGTAGGCTTCGCCCATTCTGTCAGGGCGTTAACGGATACAAGGACATCATGAAAACATCGTTGAGTAGCGTGGGCCGTACGGCACTCGCCGTGGCGGCCAGCGTATTGCTGGCCGCCTGCGGTAGTGAAGAGCCGTCGGAAAATGGCCAGCAGCAGGGCAGCCAGCAGCAACCCCGGCCGGTGGAAGTCACAACGCTTGAGCGTCAAGACATCGCGCTGGATAAATCCTATCCGTCGCTTCTGCGCAGTGACGATGCCGTTACGCTGGTGGCCCGGGTCAGCGGCACGCTGGAAGACAAGCTCTTTGAGCCCGGCGAAATGGTAGAAAAAGGCGCAACGCTGTACCAGATCGAGCCGGACCGCTATCAGGCAGCGGTCAACCAGCGCGAGGCAGACCTGCAAAGCGCCCGGGCCACGCTTGCACGCGCCCAGCGCGACGCCGAGCGCTTTGAACGCCTGCTCAGCCAGAATTCGGTAAGCCGCCAGCAGTACGATCAGGCCCTGGCCGACCGGCGCGTTGCCCAGGCAAGCGTAGCCCAGGCGTCCGCGGCGCTGGAAAGCGCGCAGATCGATTTGGACTACGCAGACGTTCAGGCACCGGTATCCGGCATGATCAGCCTGAGCCGGATCAACGTTGGCAACCTGGTCAACCCGGGTACTGAACTTGCCACCATCACCCCGCTTGATCCGCTGGAGGTGCGCTTTCAGCTGCCCCAGCGCGACGCCTTTGAGCTGCGCCGCCAGCTACAAGACGGCATGGTGATTGAAGATATCGGTGCGCGCCTTGAACTGCCCGGCAGCGCCAGTGCGCTGACCGGCAAGCTGGACTTTCTCGGCGCTACCGTCGACGAGGCCACCAGCACCGTGCAGGCCAACGCCAACTTTGCCAACCCTGACGCCCGGGTGCTGCCCGGCCAGTACGTGCGCGTATACCTGGAAGGGCTAAAGCGCTTTGACGTACTGGCGGTGCCGGAAATTGCCCTGACCCAGGGCCTGATGGGCCCGCAGGTCTTCGTGCTCGACGACGATAACGCCGCTCGGGCGCGCACCGTTGAGCTGGGCGAGCTGGCCGGCCCCTGGCAGGTGTTAAACGGCGGCGTGGAGGCCGGTGATCGCGTGATCGTCGGCGATCCGGCCGGCATCACGCCGGGTACGCCGATCAAGCCCCAGCCGTTTGACGGCGATGCAGCGGCGCTGATGCAAGCGTCAAAAGCGCAGCAGCAGGCCCAGGGCCAGCAGGCACAGGGTAACGGTGCCAGCACCGATGGCACATCGTCAGAGGCCGCGTCGGGTGGCGAGGACGCGTCGTAATGAATTTTTCCAACTTTTTCATCAAGCGGCCGATTTTTGCCACGGTCATCGCCATTATTCTCACCGTTGTCGGCATAATGAGCATGCGGGTGCTGCCGATCGAGCAGTACCCAAGCATTGTGCCGCCCACGGTATCGGTCAGCGCGCAGTTTCCCGGCGCCGACGCCGAAACGGTAGCGCAAACCGTCGCCGCGCCGCTGGCCGAGTCGATCAACGGCGTCGAGGACATGCTCTACATGACCTCGACCAGTGCGGACAACGGCTCAATGAGCCTGTCGATCGCCTTTGACATCGGCACCGACGGTGATATCAACACCATCAACGTCAACAACCGCGTGCAGGGGGCGCTGTCGCAGCTGCCTGAAGCGGTGCAGGATCAGGGCGTTACCGTAGAGCTGCGCTCAAGCTCGATTCTGATGCTGGTCTCGCTGATTTCCCCCCAGGGCGACTACGACCGGGTCTATCTGCAAAACTACGCAACGCTGAATATCCTCGACGAGCTTCGCCAGGTGCCCGGCGTGGGCGAGGCCGAAGTGCTGGGCGGCGGCGAGTTCGCCATGCGCGTATGGATGAACCCCAACAAGCTGGCGCAGTATGATCTGACGCCGGCGGAAGTCGCCTCGGCCATTCGCGCCCAGAATACCGAGGTGCCGGCGGGCAGCCTGGCGGCCACGCCGCAGAGCGAGCCGCGGGCGTTCACCTACACCATTACCGCCGGCGGGCGACTGAACAATGTAGATGATTTTCGCAACATCGCCCTGCGCACCAACCCTGACGGCTCATCGCTGACCCTTGACGATGTGGCGCGTATTGAGCTGGGAGCGTCGTTTTACGGCGTCGAGGCGCGCCTTAACGGCGGCACGATGGCGCCGATTATCATCAACCAGCAGCCCGGTGCCAACGCCCTGGAAACCTCAGGGGCGGTCAAAAGCACCATGGAGGAGCTCAAAAAGCGCTTCCCCGAAGGGCTTGACTACGTGGTGCCCTACGATACAACGCTGTTTATCGATGCCTCGGTGGAAACCGTGGTGCACACCTTTATCGAAGCCTTCCTCATCGTTGGCGTGATTCTGTTTATTTTCCTGCAGAACTGGCGCTTTACGGTGATCGCCATGTCGGTGGTGCCGGTTTCGGTGCTTGCGACCTTTGCCGGTTTTTATATTTTCGGCTTTTCCATCAACCTGCTGACGCTGTTTGCGCTGGTGCTCTCGATCGGCATCGTGGTGGACGACGCCATACTCGTGGTGGAAAACGTCGAGCGGGTGCTTGGCGAGGAGGACCTGACCGTGCGTCAGGCCACCGTGCGCGCGATGCAGGAAGTCGGCGGGCCCATCATTGCCACTTCGCTGATCATGGCGGCGGTGTTTGTGCCGGTGGCTTTCCTTGGCGGCTTTACCGGGCAGATCTATCAGCAGTTCGCGTTGACCGTGGCCATTTCGGTGATGTTCTCGGCGCTGATGGCGCTGACGTTTACCCCGGCGCTGTCGGCGATTTTCATCAAGCGCAAATCAGACGGTGAAGAGTCCAAGCTAAATCGCGCGCTGCACACGCCGCTGCGGCTTTTTGATCGGCTCTTTGCCGGCATTACCGCGGTGTACATGGCAGTGGTCAAGGTACTGGTGCGCTTTTGGGGGCTGGCGCTGCTGCTGACGGTGCTCGTCGGCGGTGCTACCTGGTGGCTGTATGAAAGCACGCCCGCCTCGCTGGTGCCGGAGACCGACCAGGGCATCGTGCTGGCCAGCGTCTCGCTGCCGGATTCGGCGTCGCTGGCGCGCACCCGGGACTATATGTCACGGCTTTCCGAGCGTATCGAGGCGATTCCCGGCGTGGAATATTCCTCGGCGGTAGCCGGCTACGACATGCTCTCAAGCGCGGTCAACACCGCACGCGGCATCATGTTTATCAACATGGTGGACTGGGCCGAGCGTGACCTGACGGCAGAGCAGCTGGTCGGCAAAATCATGCAGCTGGGCGCCGAGGTAGAAGGCGGCACGGCCAGGGCGTTTAACGTGCCGCCGATTATCGGGCTGTCGACGACCGGGGGCTTTACCGGCTATCTCCAATCGTTTGGCGGTGCGTCGTCCAAGGAGCTTTATGAAGCTTCAATGAAGGTGATGCAGGCGGCCAACCAGCATCCGGGGCTAAGCCAGGTCTTTACTACCTTTAGCGTTAACGTGCCGGGCTATCGCGCCGAGATCGACCAGCAAAAAGCGCTGAGCTACGGGGTATCGCTGCCGGCGCTGCACTCCACGCTGTCGAATACGTTCGGCAATGGGTTTGTCAACTATTTCAGCTACCAGAACCGTAACTTCCAGGTGTATCTGCAAAACGAAGACGAGTTTCGCAAGACACCGGACGATATCAACAACGTCTACGTGCGCGGCGGCAACGGTGAGCGTATTCCGCTGGCCGAGTTTGTAACGCTGAAGCGTCAGGTCAAACCGTCAGTGGTGTCACGCTTTGGCGTGTACCTGGGCGCGCAGTTCCAGGGCCAGCCGGCAGAGGGCTACAGCTCCACGCAGGCCATCGACACCATGGAACAGATCGTTCAGGAAACGCTGGGCGACGGCTGGGGCATGGGCTGGACCGGTACGGCCTATCAGGAATCGACCCAGGGCAGCGCGGCGGCTCTTGCCATCGTCTTTGGCATGCTCATGGTGTTTTTGATCCTGGCGGCCCAGTACGAGAGCTGGTCGCTGCCGCTGGCGGTGCTGACCGCGACGCCCTTTGCCCTGTTTGGCGGCATCGGCGGCATTGCCCTGCGCGGGCTGGACAGCAGCGTGTACGTGGAAATCGGCATGCTGGTGGTGGTTGGCCTGGCGGCGAAAAACGCGATCTTGATCGTGGAATTCGCCGAGCTGCAGCGCAAGGAGCTGGGCAAATCCATTCGCGAAGCCGCGATCATCGCCGCTGAGCTGCGTTTTCGCCCCATCGTCATGACGTCCTTCGCGTTTATTCTGGGTACGCTGCCGCTGGCGCTGGCGACCGGGGCAAGTGATACCAGCAGCCACCATATCGGCACTACGGTGTCGGTGGGCATGGCAACGGTTGCCATTGTGTCAAGCTGCTTTGTACCGACCTTTTACGCCATGATTGCCAGAGTGGCCGACTGGATGCACCGCAAACGCGGCGCCCAGTCGCACGACCACGCGGAACAAAACGGCAATGCGTCAGCGTAACGGCTGAAGGGCTACCCGGCGTAAACGGACCGGGTGTTGCAGCAAGAAAGAGCACCGGCTATATGGCCGGTGCTTTTTATGGTATGAGTGGAATAAAGCAGGCTAAGGTGTATCGCCGATTCGCGGCCTATGCTGACGGGGCCTGTCGCGGCAGGGACAGCCGAGTGCTGAGAAAGCGGCCAGGCGATGGGGATCCGCCAAGCGATGGAAAGAGGGGGTAAGGAATGGAAGGGGGTAGCGCACTGTTTATCAGCTTTCCGATGGTGCTGTTCACCTTGCTGGTGGTGGTATTGGGGCTTTATTGGCTGCTCGTCGCTGTGCGGTTGGCACCGCTTGAGCTGTTTGAGCGCGACAGCCTGGGATACGAACATACTGCCAGCACGCTGGTATCGCTGGGATTTGGCGGGGTGCCGGCCACTTTTGCGCTTAGCGTGCTGATTCTGCTGGCCGGACTGGTGACGCTGGCCGTGGAATTTTTGCTGCTTAGCCGGCTGTCGCTGGGACTTTTTCGCATACCCGTGGGCATCGCCGTGCTGTGGGGCGCCTTTGCGCTGGTATCACCGCTGGCCGCGCGCCTGTGCCACAGGGTTCATCGCTGGTTCCACGGTCAGCGTCGTACGCTGCTGGGAGAGGTTGTAAAAGTCATCGATGAGCCGGATGCCGATGGCTGGGCCGGCGCCGTTTTGCTCAGTGACCCGGGCTGTGAGGTGCGCCTGCACGGCAAGCCGCAAAGTGATGCGGCCGCAAATGCAGGCGAGCATCGCGTGCTGGTGAAGTTTCTCCCCGGGGAAAACGCCTATCGCAGCGTGTCCCAAAGTGCCTACTGCAGCGCGCGGGTTCATGCCAAGCGCCTGCTGCTTAGGCGCAAGGCGCGCTAGCACGCTGTGTGCTAGCCGGTGGCCGGCGGGGCAGGGGCGTGCTGCATGAGCGCAAGCTGTGTTTCGACCAGGCGCGCGCCTTCACGATAGATGGAGTAGCGTTCGTGGTTGCGCAGCCAGTCGTGAAACAGCCCGGCCAGCATGGCCTGCATCAGCTGGGCGGCAATGTCCGCAGCCAGGCACGGCCGCAGCTGGTTGAGCGTCTCGGCCATATGAAAGTACTTGCTCAGCGCACCGCAGGTTTCTGCGGCCATCTCGTTTTGCATGGTGAGCGGGTCAATATCGCCAAAGGTCTCGCAGTGGTGCAGCAAAATGGCGTGTACGCGCCGGTAGCGGGGCTGTTCCAGATGGATAAAGCCGCTCAGGCAGGCCAGCCGCACCGCTTCCAGCGGCTGCTGGTCGACGGTTGTATCATCGAGCTTGTCTACGAGTTCTTCAAACGGCAGCCGCACGCGCTGGAGCATGGCATGGAACAGGTCGGCCTTGTTCTTGAAGTGCCAGTATACGGCCCCCCGGGTCATGCCTGCGTGACGGGCAATCTGGTCAAGCGAAGTGCGGGCAACGCCGTGCGCCATGAACATGTCTTCGGCCGCATCCAGCAGCGCTTCCCGCGTGGCGGCCGCTTCGGCTTTGGTTTTTCGGGCCATGAGTAAGCAACCTGAGCAATAAAGACAGCCGCCGTAGTTTACCCGATTGCCGGCTGTTTTACATTCAAAAGTGTATGGATGGCGCCAACCATGACAAGCCCCTCTTCGCCGGCGCGTGCGCCTTTTCATCTGGGTCAGGAAAGCGTCGCACCCGGCACGCGCCGGCAAATCGACGTGCCGGTGGCACGGCTTTATACCCATACGCCGCTGCATATTCCGGTGGAGGTGGTACACGGGCGCAGAAGCGGCCCGGTGCTGCTGGTGTGCGGGGGGATTCACGGCGATGAAATCAACGGCGTGGAAATCGTCCGCCGGCTGCTGCACGTGAAATCCATTGCCGCTTTGCGCGGTACGCTGATTGCCGTGCCGGTGGTCAACGTTTTCGGCTTTTTACAGCAAACGCGCTACCTGCCCGACCGGCGCGACCTTAACCGCTGCTTTCCCGGCAGCGAAGCGGGCTCGCTCGGCGGGCGTATTGCTGCGCTGTTTCGCCAGCAGATCGTCGATCACGCCACCCACATCATTGATTTGCACACCGGGGCGCTGCATCGCACCAATTTTCCGCAGATCCGTGCGCGGCTGACGCCGGGCAGTGACACCGAACGCATGGCCGATGCCTTTGGCGCGCCGGTGGTGCTCAATGCTGAGCTGCGCGACGGTAGCCTGCGCCACTACGCCCAGCACCGACATATCCCGGTGTTGACCTATGAAGCCGGGGAGGCGCTGCGCTTTGACGAGTGGGCCATTGGCCCGGGGGTTAGCGGTGTTCTGCGCGTTATGCGCCGGCTGGGCATGCTGACCGGAGAACATCGCCGTCGTCGCCCTGCACCGGCCGAAATCGCCAACGGTTCGGGCTGGGCTCGTGCGCCCATTGACGGCATTCTGCGCCCGCGCGTGCGTCTTGGCGCGCGCGTGGCCCGAGGTGATCTGCTGGGCCGGGTGGCGGATCCCTTCGGCAATGACGAAGGGGAGGTGAGAGCGGTTGCCGACGGTATTGTGATCGGCACAAGCCGCTTGCCGCTGGTCAACGAAGGCGAGGCGCTGTTTCACATTGCCCGCTTTGATGCCATTGAGGAGGCGGAAACCGCCATAGAAACGTTTCAGTCGACGTTTACACCGCCGCCGGCGTTTTAACTCGCTTTGTTTTGATCTGCCCCAGCGCGTCGTCGTAAACGCTCAGGCCGGCGCCTTCGCGGTGGGCGTTTTCCGACAAATGCCGGCGGAACTGGCGCCCGCCGGGGCAGCCCTGAAAAAGTCCCAGCGTATGGCGTGTGACGTGGTTGAGCTTTGCGCCTTCGTCCAGCCGCCTGGCGATATAGGAGCGAAACGCCCGCGCCGCGTCCATGCGAGTGGTCGCCGGGTTGGCGGCCCCGTACAGCCGCCGATCCACGTCGGCCAGAAGCCAGGGATTCTGGTAGGCTTCGCGGCCGACCATGACGCTATCGACGCGCTCCAGCTCGCCGGCGCAGGCGTCGAGGGTTTTCAGCCCGCCGTTGAGGCCGATATGCAGCGTCGGATGGCGCAGCTTAAGGCGGTGCACTCGGGCGTAGTTGAGCGGCGGCACGTCGCGGTTTTGCTTGGGCGAGAGCCCCGCAAGCCAGGCCTTGCGCGCATGAACCGTGAATATTTCGCCGCCGGCATCGGCTACGGTGGTGATAAACCGCTCCAGGTCTTCCTCCTCGTCCTGGTCGTCAACGCCGATGCGACATTTCACCGTTACCGGAATGGACACCGCTGCTTGCATGGCTTTTACCGCGGCGGCCACTTTTTCGGGGTAGGCCATCAGGCAGGCGCCGATCAGGTTGTTTTGCACCCGGTCGCTTGGGCAGCCGACGTTTAAATTGACCTCGTCGTAGCCCCAGGCCTCGGCAATCGCCGCGCACTCGGCAAGCTCGCCGGCGTCGCTTCCGCCCAGCTGCAGCGCCAGCGGGTGCTCCACAGCGTCGTAGCCCAGAAAGCGCTCCCGGGGCGCGCCGTACAAAATCGCCCCGGTGGTGACCATCTCGGTGTACAAAAGCGCGCGGCGGGTCAGCGTACGCGCCAGGGCGCGGTAGTCCCGGGTCGTCCAGTCCATCATCGGCGCCACAGAAAAGCGGCGGGCGGCATTGGCGGGGTACTCGGTGGTCATGGGCATGAGCATGTATCTAGGCGTGCGCGAAAGGGCGTCAAAAAGGGGCGGGCGGCTATTCTACGCAATAAAGCGTCAACGGCACAAAGCCATAGTGCTCCTGGGCCGGCGCTGTCGTTTTTAGGCGAGGTCTTTTTCCGGGTAACCCACGCTTAATTTGGGGTGGCTAGCATGACCGGCCTTGTATTCTGGTTATATCGCCGTTGAGAGGGGGATAAATGTTATCGCTGACGCTGGGGCCGCTGGCCGTTTCCGTGGGGCAGGCACTGATTGTGCTGGCCTTTCTGGTGGCGCTGATCGCCGGGAAAGTTTCCGCCGGGCGACGGGACGTTGCCATCAGCGATACGATTATCAATCTGGCGCTGGTGGGCGTGGTGGCCGCGCGGCTGGTGTTTGTCGGGCGTTATTTCGACAGCTATGGGCTTGATCCGCTGGCGTGGGTTGACGTTCGTGACGGCGGGTTTGATCCTGTGGCCGGGGTGTTGGCCATAGGGATTTGGGGCATGTATCTGGGCTGGCGGCGTCGCGCGCTGCGCCGGCCGCTGTTCATGGCCGCGTTTGCCGGGCTGCTTGCCTGGGGGCTGACCGGCGGCGCCATGCGTCTGATGGAAAACCAGGCCAGCCGGCCGCCCAAAGCGCGGCTGGAAGCGCTGGACGGCACTTCAATTCGTTTGCCTGAACTGCAGCGCCAATCCGGAGGCAAGCCGATGGTGGTGAATCTCTGGGCCACCTGGTGCCCGCCGTGTCGCAAGGAAATGCCGATGCTGGAACGTGCCCAGCAGCAGCGTACGGATGTGCTGTTCGTGTTTGCCAACCAGGGCGAGGCGGCGCCTACGGTGCGCGATTTTCTCGACCATCAGGCGCTGGCGCTGGATAATGTCCTGCTGGATCGCAGCGGCGCCGTCGGCGAAATAGCCGGCTCGGCCGCACTGCCGACCACGCTGTTCTATAGTGCCGACGGTGCGCTGGTAGACAGCCACTTGGGCCAGCTGTCCCGGGCGACGCTGCGCCGTGCGCTGCGTCGCGCCGCGGCGGACGGGCAAAGCCGGTGATCTGCGGGCGCGCGCGGGGTGTGCAGCACTGATACACTGATGCCATGAAACGTTCTGAACAGCATCTGGCGGCGCTGACCTGCAGCGCTGGCAGGTTTTACAACCACGGCAAGACGATATTGATCATGCGTTCTCATTGTTTTTTCAGCGCCGCTTGGCGTTTCCGCGTGCTTGCGCTGGGCGCGGTACTTTTTACCGTGTCCGCGGCGGCCATGGCCAAGGCGCAGCCTGAAGAGGCGCTGCCGAAAGGCCATTATGCCCTGCCGGAAAACGGCAATATGGTGGGCGAGGCGTATCGCGTCACGGTAAAAAAAGACGAGACGCTGCTCGATATCGCCGCTGAGCACCAAGTGGGCTACGAAGAAATTCGCCGGGCAAATCCGGATACCAGCCTTTGGGTGCCCAAGCCGGGTAGCCAGGTGACGATCCCCGCGCGCTATATACTGCCTCCTGTCCGCCGGGAAGGGCTGGTCATCAATCTGGCGGAGCTGCGGCTGTACTATTTTCCTGACGCCGCTCAGAGCGAGACACCGATTGTCGAGACCTATCCCATCGGCATCGGCCGCGAGGGCTACACCACGCCGCTGGGCGTCACCAAAACAACCATGAAGCTGAAAGATCCGGCCTGGTATCCTCCTGATTCCATCCGCCAGGAGGCGGCCGAAAAAGGCGATTCGCTGCCCTCGGTGGTGCCACCGGGACCGGATAATCCGCTGGGCACGCGGGCGATCCTGCTGGATTTGCCCGGCTACTTGATCCACGGCACCAACCGCCCGGACGGCGTGGGCATGCGTGTGAGCCACGGCTGTATTCGCCTGCGCCCCGAGACGGTGCAGTCGCTCTTTACGCGCGTGGGGGTAGGCGAGCGGGTCAATATCATTGATATGCCGGTCAAGATTGGCCGCGACGGCAAGCGTCTTTATGTGCAGTCTTATCCGCTGGAGGAGCAAAAGGCAGGCATGGACGCGTTCATCGGTGCGCTGGAAAAAACCCCCGGCACAGAGCAGGCCGTGTTGGACTATACGCGCCTGGCGGCAACGCTTGACGCCGGCAGCTGGCAGCCTACGCCCTTGGCACCGCTGCCCGAGGCGGTGATCGAGCCCCGAAAGCAGCCGCGTCACTGGTTTGATGCGTTTCGCAGCTGGCGGCAGTCAGTTGAAACGTCATATAAGACACCTGAACAGCGCGGGGACGCGTAAACGGAGGCAGCCATGCTCATGCGGCGTATACGCATCTGGCCTTTACGGATGCTGACCACGGTACTGTTGCTGACCGCGGTACTGTCGGCCTGTGGTGGCAGCGAGGACGCAGCGCCCGATACTTCGCCCACGGCCGACGAGTCGGTGGTACAGGCAGAGCCTGCGCCGCCGCCGCAGGACGTGCAGCCGCTGACGGCTACGCTGCGCGCGGAGGTGACCATGCGCCCGGATCGTCGGCTGATGGTGGCCGGGCATACAAACCTGCCCGACGAGGCACAGCTGGTGGTGGTTATTGAGCGAGAGGCCAGCGGGGCTCGCTGGCAGGAACGCGCGCAGGTTCGCAGCAGGCAGTTTCAGGCCGGTCCGCTGGGGTTTGGCAGCGGCGTACCGGACGGTAGCTACAGCGTGCGAGTGCAGCTGTCAGAGGCCAGCGTGCAGCCGCTGACGGTGCGTCGTCGCATCGGCGATGACGGCGAGTGGCTGGAAGGCGAGCTGGTGCGCGATGCGCCCCACGGGCTGGGGCGTATCATTACCTATACGCGAGACTTCTCGATTGGGAGCATGCCCAAGCGTAGCCAGCGTGAAATCGGTGTGCGCTATTCCCAAGAGTAGGCGCGCTGCCAGTGTGCCAGCAGCACCGCACAGAGCGGCGTGTGCGTTGGCGGCGGCTGGCGGTAATGCGCCAGGTCAACGCGGTCATCCCGGCGCACCAGATAGTGGCCGGCATGCCGAAAGGCGGCGGCCGGGCCGAACAGCGCCAAATCTTTCTGAGCCAGCGGCGCGAAACAAGTATCGGCAGCCGGGGTTGCCATAAAAGCCGGCCCGCTCCAGGGTACATCCAACGGTATGCCGTCTGTATGCGTGGGGGTTACCCAGTGCTGCTCCCAGGGCAGCGGGCCGGTATGGGTCAGCACTGCGAGCGACGCGCCGTTTTTCCCTTCAAGCAGCATCGACAGCGGGCAGCTCAGAGCCTCGGCCAGGGCCACCAGGCGTGCGTGACCGATTTGTCGAATGGCCCCGGACTCCCAGTAGGAAACTGTCACGTCGGAGACACCCACGCGACGGGCAAGAGCGGCCTTGCTGAGCCTGGCCGTAAGCCTTAATTGCTTGATGCGAGCGCCTAGAGGTTCCATACGTCGTCCTGTTGATGAGCCTGACGGTCGTGTGTAGCAACGACATGGTAGGCGATTGTGCCCTAACGCGCATCCTGATAAAGCCCATACCCGCTGACGAGGCGTTATCCTTTTATGCTCGGCTGCGAACTGCGCCACTGTTGGTTGCGGCCGCGGTGCGTATAATGGCGCCACGTTTTTGTCTACGACGCTCACCCCTTTGTGACACTAAGGATTTCACCATGACCGTACGTACCCGTATTGCGCCGTCGCCCACGGGCGACCCCCACGTTGGCACCGCCTATGTGGCGCTGTTTAACCTGTGTTTTGCGCGCCAGCACGGCGGTGAGTTCATCTTGCGCATCGAAGATACCGACCGTGTGCGTTCAACCGCGGAGTCCGAGCAGATGATTCTCGATTCGCTGCGCTGGCTGGGTATCGAGTGGGACGAAGGCCCTGATGTCGGCGGGGCGTACGGTCCTTATCGGCAGAGCGAGCGCGGCGATATCTACGCCGAATATACCCAGCAGCTGCTGGATGCCGGGCACGCTTTCAAGTGCTATCGCACCGCGGAGGAGCTCAATGAGCTGCGCGAGGCGCGCAAGGCCGCCGGCATGCACCTGGCGCTTAAGCCCGATGATCTGGCGCTTGATGCTGACGAGCAGCAGCGCCGCGCCGACGAGGGCTGGCCCTTTGTGGTACGTATGCAGGTGCCCAAGGAGGGCGTATGCGTGGTTGACGATATGCTGCGCGGGCGTATCGAGGTGGACTGGGCACAGGTCGACGCTCAGATTCTGCTGAAATCCGACGGCATGCCCACCTATCATCTGGCCAACGTGGTTGATGATCATTTGATGGCTATTACCCACGTGCTGCGCGGCGAAGAGTGGATCAATTCAGCGCCCAAGCACCAGCTACTGTACGAATATCTGGGCTGGGATATGCCGGTGCTGTGCCACATGCCGCTTTTGCGCAACCCGGACAAGTCCAAGCTCTCCAAGCGCAAAAACCCAACGTCGATCAACTATTACCGTCGCATGGGCTTTTTGCCTCAGGCGGTCACCAACTATCTGGGCCGCATGGGCTGGTCGATGCCTGACGAACGGGAAAAGTTTACGCTGGCAGAAATGATCGAAGTCTTCGACATTTACCGGGTGTCGCTTGGCGGGCCGGTGTTTGATCGGGAGAAGCTGACCTGGCTTAACGGCGTATATATTCGCGAGGATCTGGACGACGACGCCTTTTTGCAGGCGCTGCGCGACTGGGCGTTCAACGAGGCCTACGTCAAGCAGATTTTGCCCCAGGTGCGTCCGCGCGTAGAGACGCTGTCTCAGGTAGCGCCCTTGGCCGG
This sequence comes from Halomonas cibimaris, assembly GCF_055379665.1. Classification (NCBI taxonomy): domain Bacteria; kingdom Pseudomonadati; phylum Pseudomonadota; class Gammaproteobacteria; order Oceanospirillales; family Halomonadaceae; genus Halomonas; species Halomonas cibimaris. The sequence continues at coordinate 197,164 of NZ_AP043828.1, read as the reverse complement.
GCATTTCTTCTCCGGCCTGCCGGCGATCACTGAAGCTGCGTTCGACGGCGTCAAGCTTGAGCGCGAGACGCTGGTCAAGCTGCTGCAGTTTCTGGTGTGGCGTTTGGAAACACTGCCCGCCTGGCACAAGGAAGCGCTGCTTGAAGAGGTGAAATATCTGGCCGGCCATTTCGACCTCAAAATGAAAGAATTTCTGGCACCGGTGTTTATTGCGATCACAGGCTCTAGTGCGAGCACTTCGGTTATGGACGCCATGGCGATTCTGGGCTCCGACATGACCCGCGCGCGGCTGCGTCACGCCATCAGTGTGCTGGGCGGCGTGTCGAAAAAGCAGGCCAAGCGTCTGGAAAAGGCGTACCGCGACCTTGGCTGACAGAGCATCAGGCCGGGCCTTTTATGGAGGTCTCTTTATAGAGGCATAGAGCAGCAGGCGCCGCAAAAATAGCGGCGCTTTTTTGTTGACGTGGCCAAAAAGCATACGTATTATACGCTTCGTCTTCGAGACATGTGGGGCCTTAGCTCAGCTGGGAGAGCGCGACACTGGCAGTGTCGAGGTCAGCGGTTCGATCCCGCTAGGCTCCACCATTTTCTTCCCCGAAGCACCTTGCTTCCTGCCATATTCGGCACGACTGCGTCCCATTCGTCTAGTGGTCCAGGACACCGCCCTTTCACGGCGGTAACAGGGGTTCGAACCCCCTATGGGACGCCACTTCTGTCTTGACTGCCGCTGCTTTGCTTTCCTTTATTTTTTCCGCCTGGGCTTCCGGCCGGCTTTTGCGTACCTGACGGTATGGACCTGACGACGCCCTATGGCAGCTTTCCCATGGCGCCGTGCCGGCGGGGCGGTATGCTGGTGCTTGCCTGATTCGTGATACCTTGTCGCGCATCAAAAACAAGGATTTTTGCGGCGTTTTCCCCTTGACTTGTCCACTTCGTCTGTTCCGCTCTCGGCTGCTGTGCACAACTGCCTGTTATTGCCCGAAGAAAAAGATTGCTATCTTTATTTTGTTATAAAACAACGACTTGCTGCAGGTTAAAAAGTGATCAATTTGAGGCAGAGCCGCTCTTAATGCCGACTGCGGGACGTTTTCTAACGGTTGTAAACAGGGTTATCCACAGTTAGTGTGGAAAACCCTGTTCAGCGCCGTCGTGAGGAAAAGTCAAGGCCTATTCGGGCGTTTTCAGATGTTTTGGCAAGACCGATATGCCAAGGCGCTGGCCATAAAAAAGGCCACCCGAAGGTGGCCTGATACGCAACCGGCAGCGGCAGTGGATGCCGCGCGGGAACCGCCGCGATTTAGTTTTGCGGATAGTCGCGCTGGTCGTTGCCGATGTAGAGCTGGCGTGGCCGGCTGATCTTGTAGCTGTCGCTGAGCATTTCGTGCCAGTGGGAAATCCAGCCGATCGTACGCGATACCGCAAAGATCACGGTGAACATGTTGGTCGGGATGCCCATGGCCTTGAGCACAATGCCTGAGTAAAAATCGACGTTGGGGTAGAGCTTGCGCTCGATAAAGTATTCGTCTTCCAGCGCGATCTGCTCCAGCCGCTTGGCGATCTTGAGCTGGGGATCGTTGGCGTGGCCAAGCTCGGCGAGCACTTCGTCGGCGGTTTCCTTCATGACGCGAGCGCGGGGATCGAAGTTGCGGTAAACGCGGTGGCCAAAGCCCATGAGCTTGAACGGGTCGTTTTTGTCCTTGGCCTTGTCGATGAAGCGCTGGATGTTTTCTTCAGAGTCGTCGCCGATCTCATCAAGCATTTTCAGCACGGCTTCATTGGCGCCGCCGTGAGCCGGGCCCCAGAGTGCAGCGATGCCGGCACTGATGCAGGCAAAGGGGTTGGCGCCGGTCGAGCCGGCCATGCGCACGGTGGACGTCGAGGCGTTCTGCTCGTGGTCAGCGTGCAGCATGAAGATGCGGTCCATCGCCTTGGCGTATACCGGATTGACCCGGTAGGTCTCGCTGGGCGTGGCAAACATCATGTAAAGGAAGTTTTCGGCGTAGCTCAGCTCGTTGCACGGCGTATTGAACGGCTGGCCGATGTTATACTTGTACGCCATGGCAGCGATGGTTGGCATCTTGGCAATCAGGCGTACGGCGCTGATGACGCGGTCTTCTTCCTCGGCGATGTTCATGTGGTCGTGATAGAAAGCGGCCAGTCCGCCGGTCACGCTGCACAGAATCGACATGGGATGCGCATCGCGGCGGAATCCCTTGAAGAAGTTGTTGATCTGATCGTGAACCATGGTGTGGTTACGGATGCGTGCCTGAAAGGCAGCGTACTGCTCGTCGTCGGGCAGGTTGCCAAACAGCAGGGTGTAGCACAGCTCGACGAAGTTGGAATGCTTCGCCAGCTGGTCTATCGGGTAGCCACGGTGAAGCAGCACGCCCTGTCCACCGTCGATGTAGGTGATGGCCGACTTGCAGGAAGACGTTGCCATGAAGCCTGGATCATAGGTAAATAGCCCGTTGGCGCCCAGGCTGCGAACGTCGATGACGTCGGGCCCCAGCGCGCCGGAGTAAACCGGTAGCTCAATCGCCTGATCCATACCGTCTACGGTCAGTGTTGCTTTCCTGTCAGCCATGCAGGCCTCCTTTCGAATTCGGGTGGGACGTACGGTGTTGCTGTTGCTTGCCGCGCCGGCGAAAAGGCCGCTCCACTATAAAAGGGCCCCAAGGATTGTCAATTAGCGATCAGGCCAAACAGTACGTGAAAAAAGTAGAATGGCTATACGCAAGCTGTAATATCGAACAGTTTTTGTCTATGATTGGGCCTGTGCCGTTAGCGCATCGCCTGCCCATGTAACGCGTGGTGCAAGCAGATCACGCAGCACGGTGTAGCAGCGACGACCGCGTGGCAAATTTCTTGCACGATGGTCGAGTAACGCCGGGTTTGGTTTGTCAGTCAGGTGTCGGATTTATATAATTTGCATACCACGCTGCTGGCGAAAAGGCGGTGTGTCCGACTTGGCAACGGCCGAGCCCTACCAGCAACCACTGCCCGCCCGGGCAAATGCCTGACCGCCGCCGAGCGGGCCAAGAGAGTGTGTATAGAGCCGTGAATAGCAAACGACCCGTAAACCTCGATCTTACAACGTTCCACTTTCCTTTGCCGGCGCTGACGTCGATCGTGCATCGCATTACCGGTATCATTATGTTTGTGGGCCTGATCTTCGCCTTTTGGGCGCTTAGTGTCTCGCTGTCTTCGCCTGCCGGCTTCGACGCGGCGAGCAGCGCGCTGGCCCACAATATCTTGGCCAAGCTGATTGCTTGGGGACTATTGTCGGTTTTGGCGTTTCACTTCGTGGCCGGCATCAAGCATATGTTCATGGATGCCGACATCGGCGTCACGCATGAAGGCGGCATCCAGAAGGCGCAGGCTACCGTAATTGTCAGCGTCGTTCTGATCATTCTGGCAGGAGTATGGGTATGGTAACCAGTATCACCAGTTTTGGCCGTAACGGCGTCTCTGACTGGCTCATGCAGCGCGTATCCGCTGTTATTCTTGCCGTGTATACGGTGTTTATGGTGGCTTATCTGCTGCTGCATCCTGAGCTGGACTATTACACCTGGAGCGGTCTGTTCGAGCAGACCTGGATGCGCATCTTTTCGCTGCTGGCCTTTGTCTCTCTGGCCGCCCACGCCTGGGTAGGTCTATGGACTGTGACCACCGATTATCTCAACGCTACCTATCAGCGCGTAGGTGTCCAGATGCTTATCATTCTGGCCATCTTTGTCTACCTGGTATGGGGCATTCAACTTCTGTGGGGAGCCTGATTCATGTCTAACCTGCGTAGCCTGACATTTGACGCCATTATCATCGGTGGCGGCGGCTCCGGTTTGCGAGCGGCGCTGGAGCTTGCCAAATCCGGCAAGCAAACGGCGGTGCTGTCCAAGGTGTTTCCCACGCGTTCGCACACGGTTTCGGCCCAGGGCGGCATCACCTGCGCGATCGGCGCTGCCGACCCGGAAGACGACTGGCGGTGGCACATGTATGACACCGTCAAGGGCAGCGACTACATCGCCGACCAGGACGCGGCGGAGTATCTGTGCTCTGAAGGCCCCAAGGCCGTATTCGAACTTGAGCACATGGGGTTGCCGTTCTCACGCTTTGATAACGGCCGTATTTATCAGCGCCCCTTCGGCGGCCAGTCGAAAAACTTCGGCGAAGGCGGTCAGGCAGCGCGCACCTGTGCCGCGGCTGACCGTACCGGGCACGCGCTGCTGCACACGCTTTATCAGAACAACATCAAAAACAACACGACCTTTCTCAACGAATGGTACGCGGTTGATCTGGTAAAAAACGAAAACGGTGACGTGGTGGGCTGTATTGCCATGTGCATCGAAACCGGTGAAGTGGTGCACGTCAAGTCCAAGGCGACGGTGCTTGCCACCGGCGGTGCCGGACGTATCTACGCCTCGACCACCAATGCGCTGATCAACACCGGCGACGGCATCGGCATGGCGCTGCGGGCAGGTTTCCCCATGCAGGACATGGAAATGTGGCAGTTCCACCCCACCGGCATTCACGGCGCCGGAACCCTGGTCACGGAAGGCTGTCGCGGCGAAGGCGGCTATCTGATCAACAAAGACGGCGAGCGCTTTATGGAGCGCTACGCGCCCAACGCCAAAGACCTCGCCAGCCGTGACGTTGTTGCCCGCTCCATGGTCATGGAGATGCTTGACGGCCGCGGCGCCGGCGATGACGGCGATCACGTCTTCCTCAAGCTTGATCACCTGGGCGAAGAAGTGCTCAACAAGCGTCTGCCGGGTATCTGCGAACTTTCCAAGACCTTTGCCCACGTTGACCCGGTCCACGAGCCCATTCCGGTTGTGCCGACGTGCCACTACATGATGGGCGGCATTCCTACCAATATCCACGGCCAGGCGATTAAGCAAGACGACAACGGCAATGATCAGGTGATTAACGGCCTGTTTGCCTGCGGCGAAGTTGCCTGCGTATCCGTGCATGGGGCTAACCGTCTGGGCGGCAACTCGCTGCTGGATCTGGTCGTTTTTGGCCGTTCAGCGGGCAAGTTCATCGAAAGTGCGCTCAACGAAGGCGTCGAATACCTCGATGCCAACGAGTCCGACGTTCAGGCGGCCATGAAGCGTCTGGATCGCTGGAACGGTTCTGCGGAAAACGGCGAATCGATTCCGGAGCTCAAGCGCGAGCTGCAAGAGATCATGCAAAACGATTTCGGCGTGTTCCGCGAAGAGCAAAAAATGCAGGAAGGGGTCAAGCGCCTGGAAGCCCTGCGCGAGCGTATCGACAACGCCTACCTGCCGGACAAGTCCAACGCCTTCAACACCGCGCGGGTCGAGGCGCTGGAGCTGGATAACCTGATGGAAGTGGCCGAAGCCACGGCGATATCCGCCCTTGAGCGCAAGGAAAGCCGGGGGGCTCATTCGCGCTACGACCACCCGGACCGTGATGACGTCAACTGGCTCAAGCATTCGATCTACTGCCCCAAAACGAAAAGCCTCGGCAAGCGTGACGTCAATTTCAAGCCCAAGACCGTCGATACGTTCGAACCGAAGATTCGTACCTACTGATACGCCGCAGACGAGAGGGAGTCACGATGTCACATCTCCAGGTATCGATATACCGCTACAACCCTGAGACCGACGCTGCGCCGTACATGCAGGAGTTTCAGGTCGACACCAAAGGCCGCGATGTCATGGTGCTGGACGTTTTGCACATGATGAAAGAGCAGGATGCCACGCTTGCTTTTCGTCGTAGCTGCCGGGAAGGGGTGTGCGGCTCTGACGGTATGAACATGAACGGCAAAAACGGTTTGGGCTGCATCACGCCGCTTTCCGAAGTGGTAAAAAACGACAAGCTCACCTTGCGTCCGCTGCCGGGATTGCCGGTGATCCGCGATCTGGTCGTGGACATGGCGATCTTTTATAAGCAGTACGAGCGCATCCAGCCCTACCTGCAAAACGACGAGCCGGTGCCGGCTATCGAGCGGCTGCAGTCGCCGGAAGACCGTGAAAAGCTTGACGGTCTCTACGAGTGCATTCTGTGCGCCTGCTGCTCTACGGCCTGCCCGTCTTTCTGGTGGAACCCGGACAAGTTTGTCGGCCCGTCAGGGCTTTTGCAGTCCTACCGCTTTCTCGCCGACTCTCGAGATACGGCGACCCGCGAGCGGCTGACCGATCTGCAGGATCCGTTCTCGGTATTTCGCTGCCGCGGCATCATGAACTGCGTGGCGTTTTGTCCCAAAGGGCTCAATCCCACGCGTGCCATCGGCAAAATCCGTGAAATGCTGATCGCCGAGGCCACCTAGCCCGGGGTTGGTCGTCAGCCTTGTGCTGCCGGTGACTGAGGCGTGCAGCGCCGTGGCGTATGCGACTTGAGTTACGTGACTTAGCACGCTAAGTTGCAAACGACTACTTAAACCGTAGCGCATGGCTTGTTATCATGGTTCATCAAACGGTGCGACGCCACGTCGCACCGTTTTACGCCATCGCGATGTCGCCGCGCCCGGCGCAGCGATACCACCCCATCAGTGCAGGGTGACCGAGAAATGCAACAAGGCATAATGGAGTTGATGTGGCGCTCGTCCCACGTGAGCGGCGGTAACGCTCACTATGTGGAAGCGCTATTTGAGCAGTACCTCGACGATCCCGACGCTATTCCCGAGGAATGGCGTCGCTATTTTGACGAGCTATCGGAGCTTGACGGTGACGCCGTCCAGGACGTGCCGCTCTCACCGGTGCGCGAGCAGTTTTACAAGCTGGGTCAGGCGCAGCGCTCTGGCGCTGTCCCGGCAGATGACGGTGTGAGCAAAAAGCAGGTCAAGGTACTGCAGCTAATTAATGCGTACCGTTTCCGCGGACACCAGAAAGCCAATATTGATCCGCTGGGCCTGCGCGATCCTGCCCCTGTTCCCGATCTTGACCTGTCATTCCATCAGCTGTCCAAAGCTGACATGGATACCGAGTTTCAGACCGGTTCGTTTTTTTTGGGCCTTGATAAGGCGCCGCTTCGGGATATCGTCGACGCGCTGGAGCGCACCTACTGCCGCTCCATCGGCTGCGAATTCATGCACATCGTCGATACCGAAGAAAAGCGCTGGCTCCAGCAGCGTTTTGAATCGGTACGCAGCGCACCGACGTTTCGCAATGAAGCGCGCCGGCACGTGCTTGAACGGTTGACCGCCGCAGAAGGGCTGGAAAACTACCTGGCTTCGAAATACCCCGGGACCAAGCGCTTTGGCCTTGAGGGCGGCGAAGCCTTTATTCCCATGGTGGACGAGCTCATTCAGCGCGCAGGGGGCTACGGTGCCAAGGAAATTGTCATCGGAATGGCCCACCGCGGTCGCCTGAACCTGCTGATCAATATTCTGGGCAAGAACCCGGCCGACTTGATCGACGAGTTTGACGGCAAAAAAGTCATTGAACGCGGCTCGGGCGACGTCAAGTATCACCAGGGCTTTAGTTCCAACGTCATGTCACCGGGTGGCGAAGTCCATCTGGCGCTTTCGTTTAACCCCTCGCATCTGGAAATCGTCGCCCCGGTAGTGGAAGGCTCGGTGCGTGCCCGCCAGGATCGTCGCCAGGACCCCAGCGGTGAAAAGGTCGTGCCGATCAACGTCCATGGGGACGCATCCCTGGCCGGGCAGGGCGTGGTGATGGAAACATTCCAGATGTCCCAGACCCGCGCGTACCGCACCGGCGGCACCGTGCATATCGTGATCAACAACCAGATCGGGTTTACCACCTCACATCCGGAGGATGCGCGCTCCACGGAGTACTGCACCGACATCGCCAAGATGGTGCAGGCGCCGATTTTCCATGTGAACGGTGACGATCCCGATGCGGTCATCCATGCCACCCAGGTAGCGCTTGACTACCGCCACCAGTTCAAGAAAGACGTAGTCATTGATCTGGTTTGCTACCGCCGTCGCGGCCATAACGAGGCTGACGAACCCTCCGGCACGCAGCCGATGATGTATACCAAGATCAAAGACCATCCCTCGGCACGCGCTTTGTATGTCGAAAGGCTGGTGAAGCAGGGTGTTATCGGCGAAGACGAAGCCGCTTCGATGGTGGAAAAGTACCGCGACGACCTGATGGCGGGCAATCATGTGGCAAATGCCCTGGTGCAAAAACCCAACGAAGCGCTTTTCGTCAACTGGCAGCCCTACATCGGCCATGAATGGACCGGCTACGCCGATACCTCCTTTGACATGCAGCGCCTGCAGCAGCTGGCCAAGCGCATGTGCGATATTCCCGAAGGCGTCGGGGTGCAGCGCCAGGTAGAAAAAATCTATGCCGAGCGGCGCAAGATGCAGGCCGGCAAGCAGGCCGTCAACTGGGGATTCGGTGAAACTCTGGCCTACGCCACGCTGCTGGATCAGGGCCATCCGATACGGATTACCGGCCAGGACACCGGGCGCGGCACGTTCTCTCACCGCCACGCCGTGGTGCACAACCAGAAAGACGGCAGCACCTATGTGCCGCTGCAAAATATCAGCGACGGCCAGCCGCGCTTTACCATCCATGACTCATTTCTATCCGAAGAGGCCGTGTTGGCCTTTGAGTATGGCTACGCAACCACCGCGCCCAACGATCTGGTGATCTGGGAGGCGCAGTTTGGCGATTTCGTCAACGGCGCCCAGGTCATGGTGGACCAGTTTATTTCCTCCGGTGAAACCAAGTGGGGGCGGCTGTGCGGGCTGACCATGCTGCTGCCTCACGGCTATGAAGGCCAGGGGCCGGAGCACTCCTCGGCGCGTCTTGAACGGTTCTTGCAGCTGTGTGCAGAGAACAATATGCAGGTCTGCGTGCCGACAACGCCGGCACAGATTTTCCACCTGCTGCGTCGTCAGGTGATACGCCCGCTGCGCAAGCCGCTGGTGGTGATGTCGCCCAAGTCGCTGCTGCGCCACAAAGCGGCCACCTCAAGCCTGGAAGATTTGGCGTACGGCAAGTTCCACATGGTGATTCCTGACCAGGCAGACTTGGTGGCCGAAGAGGTAACCCGCGTGGTGCTGTGTGCCGGCAAGGTCTATTACGATCTGGTCAGCTGGCGTGAGGAAAACGAGCGCTACGACACGGCCATTATTCGCATAGAGCAGCTTTACCCCTTTGCCCAAGACGCCTTGCTGGACGTGCTGCAGGTTTATCAGCACGTTGAAGATATCGTCTGGTGCCAGGAAGAGCCGCTGAACCAAGGGGCCTGGTACCCCAGTCAGCATCATATGCGCGCCGTTGCCGAAAGGCTGCGTGAAGGGCTTGGCGGCAGGCTCAAATTTGCCGGCCGTGCCGCATCTGCCGCGCCGGCAGCGGGGTATATGTCCGTGCATGCCGAACAGCAGCGCCAACTGGTGGAAGACGCCTTCAACCTGTAAGCGCCCGTCCGGTTGATGAATCTACCGGTTTAGCGAACACATTAGGGGAACGATATGGCTATCGAGATCAAAGCGCCGAATTTTCCAGAGTCCGTAGCGGAAGGCACGGTGGCTACCTGGCATAAAAAGCCCGGTGATCGCGTTGAGCGCGACGAACTTGTCGTGGAAATTGAAACCGACAAGGTCGTACTGGAAGTGGTCGCGCCGCAGGCAGGCACGCTAGGCGATGTTCTCGCCGATGAAGGGGACACCGTCGAGTCCGAGCAGGTGCTGGGTAATCTTGACGAAACTGCGTCCCAGGGCGGTAGCAGCAAGCAAGGCGACAAGGCATCGTCCAACGATGCAGGTGCCGATACGCCGAGCGCAGAGCAGAAAGCGGATACGCAAAAGACCGACGGCGGCCAGCAGCATGATATCAAGGCGCCCTCTTTTCCTGAGTCGGTACAGGAAGGCACGGTAGCCGGCTGGAAGAAAAAGGTCGGCGAAGCGGTCAAGCGCGATGAAGTGCTGGCCGAGATCGAAACCGACAAGGTCGTGCTCGAAGTGGTTGCTCCGGCCGACGGCGCGCTTACCGAGATCAAGGCCGAGGCCGACAGCCAGGTCGAATCCGAAGAGCTGCTGGCTGTATTTACCGAAGGAGCCGGCAGCGCAGACGGCGGCGATGCCCAGCCGCAGGCAGCGGCCAGCGACGATGCTGAAAGTGAGGGCAGCGCCAACGAAGAGCTCGACGGCAAGATCCTGGCGCCGGCAGCGCGCAAGATGGTCGCCGAGAACGATCTTGACGCCTCGCGCATCAAGGGAACCGGCAAGGGCGGACGCATTCTTAAAGAAGACGTGCAAAAAGCGCTGAACGACGGTAGCGCCAAGAAGGCATCCGGCGGCGAGCAGAAAGCCAAGGGCCAAGCGGCATCGAAGGCGAACAAGCCAGACGCCGCAGCCCAGGCAGCGCCGGCCCCGGTGGAAGGCCAGCGTCCGGAAAAGCGCGTGCCCATGAGCCGGCTGCGCCAGACCGTCGCCAAGCGTCTGGTCGAGGCCCAGCAGACCGCGGCCATGCTGACCACCTACAACGAGGTGGACATGAGCGCGATCATGGCGCTGCGCGCCGAGTACAAGGAAAGGTTCCAGAAGGCCCACGACGTCAAGCTCGGTTTCATGAGCTTTTTCGTCAAGGCAGCTTCCGAGGCGCTCAAGCGTTTCCCCGACGTCAACGCCTCCATCGACGGCAAAGAGATCGTCTACCACGGCTATCAGGATATCAGCGTTGCCGTGTCGACCGACCGCGGCCTGGTAGTGCCGGTGCTGCGTAATACCGACCAGATGCAGATGGCCGACGTGGAAAAAACCATCGGCGATTTTGGCAAGCGCGCCCGCGACGGTAAGCTGGGCATCGATGAAATGCAGGGCGGCACCTTTACCATTACCAACGGCGGCATTTTCGGCTCGCTGCTATCCACGCCGATTCTCAACCCGCCGCAGACGGCTATCCTGGGCATGCACAAGATCCAGGAGCGGCCCATGGCAGTAGACGGCAAGGTCGAGATACGGCCGATGATGTATCTTGCGATATCCTATGACCACCGTATGATCGACGGAAAAGACGCCGTGCAGTTTCTGGTGGCGATCAAGGAGCTGCTGGAAGATCCCGCGCGCCTGCTGCTCAACGTATAAGCCTGCATCTGAGAGCAAGCAGATAGGATACTGACGCGCCAAGAAACTTCATTTACGATTGTCATCGCCCCGGGTGCGGGGCGAGGCAGCCCGGACAAAGGAGCCGAAATGGCTGACAAGTTTGATGTGATCGTTATTGGTGCCGGCCCCGGCGGCTACGTCGCCGCTATTCGCGCAGCGCAGCTGGGGCTGAAAGCCGCCTGCGTAGAAAAGTGGCAAGACAAGCAGGGCAAGGTCGCACACGGCGGCACCTGTCTGAACGTGGGCTGTATTCCGTCCAAGGCGCTGCTGGAAGCCTCGCACAAGTTCGTGGAAGCCCGCGATGATTTTGACGAGCTGGGCATCGTCGGTGGCGATGTGTCCATGGACGTCAAGAAAATGATGGCGCGCAAGGACAAGATCGTCAAAAACTTGACCGGCGGCATCTCGGGGCTGTTCAAGGCCAACGGCGTGACCGCCCTTAACGGCACCGGCAAGGTCATCGGTAACAAGCAGGTGGAAGTCACCGACTTTGACGGCAAGACGGCGACCTACGAAGCCGACAGCATTGTGGTGGCGGCAGGTTCCGTGCCGGTAGAAATTCCGCCAACGCCGCTGACCGAAGGGCTGATCGTTGATTCCACCGGCGCGCTGGAGTTTGAAGAAACGCCCAAGCGTCTGGGCGTGATCGGGGCCGGCGTTATCGGCCTGGAGCTTGGCAGCGTGTGGAATCGCCTGGGCGCTGACGTGACCGTGCTTGAAGCCATGAATGACTTTCTGCCCATGGTCGACGCCAGCATCGCCAAGGAAACCCAAAAGCAGCTTAAAAAGCAGGGCATGGACATTAAGCTGGGTGCCAAGGTCAGCGGCTCAGAGGTCAAGGGCGAGGAAGTCGTCGTCAAGTATGAAGACGCCGACGGCGAGCAGGAAATGACCTTTGACAAGCTGATCGTGTGCGTAGGCCGTAAACCCTACACCAAAGGCGTCATTGCAGACGGCGTTGACGTTGAGCTTGATCCGCGCGGCTTTATTACCGTGGACGATCAGTGCCGCACCAGCGTGCCGGGCGTCTATGCCATCGGCGACTGCGTGCGCGGCCCGATGCTTGCGCACAAGGCGTCTGAAGAGGGCATCATGGTGGCCGACATCATCGCCGGGCACAAAGCCGAGGTGAACTACGACGCCATTCCCAGCGTTATCTATACCGCGCCGGAAGTGGCCTGGGTAGGCATGACCGAGCAAAACGCCAAGGATCAGGGCATCGAGGTTAAAACGGGCGCTTTCCCGTTTGCCGCCAGCGGTCGCGCCATGGCGAACAATGCCACCGAAGGCAGCGCCAAGGTCATTGCCGATGCCAAAACCGATCGTATTCTGGGCTTGCATATTGTAGGCCAGCACGCCGGTGAAATGATTGCCCAGGGCGTCATTGCTATGGAGTTTGGCTCCAGCGCTGAAGATCTGGCGCTGACCTGCTATGCCCATCCGACCATGTCCGAGGCGGTCCACGAAGCGGCTCTGGCCGTTGACGGCCATGCCATCCACATGGCCAATCGCAAGAAACGTAAATAATCCAACCCAGAAAAATCAGCACCGCCTGCGGGTGGTGCGCTGCTTTGGCGTCTTTGTACTATGCGTCGTCGTACTATGCATCGTCGTACTACGCACCGCTGTACTATGCATCGTTGTATGACGCACCGCTTACTGCGCATCAATGCACTGAGCATCAATGCACTCAAGCGCGATCGTCAAAGCGCGGGGATGGGGGGCGAGCGTCGCCCATCGTTTGAATCACATGCAACCAATGGCATGAAGCGATGAACCTTCACGAGTATCAAGGCAAACAGCTGTTTGCCGACTACGGCCTGCCGGTGTCCAAGAACTTTGCCGTCGACACCCCGGAAGACGCGGCAGACGCTTGCAAAAAGATCGGCGGCGAGCAGTGGGTGGCCAAAGCCCAGGTGCACGCCGGTGGTCGTGGCAAGGCGGGTGGCGTCAAACTGGTCAAGACTCCGGAAGAGGCGAAAGCCTTTGCCGAGCAGTGGCTTGGGCAAAACCTGGTGACCTATCAGACCGACGCCAAGGGCCAGCCGGTTTCCAAAATCCTGGTAGAAAACGCCACCGATATCGCCTCAGAGCTGTATCTGGGGGCGGTGGTTGACCGCACAACGCGCCGGGTCGTGTTCATGGCGTCCACCGAGGGCGGCGTGGAAATCGAACAGGTCGCCGAGGAAACGCCGGAAAAAATCATCAAAGCGGAAATCGATCCGCTGGTCGGTGCTCAGCCCTACCAGGCACGCGAGCTGGCGTTTGCACTAGGGTTGGAAGGCGCCCAGATCAAGCAGTTCACCAAGATTTTTCTGGGGCTTTCCAAGCTGTTCCACGACAAGGACCTGGCACTTCTGGAGATCAACCCGCTGGTGATTACCGGCGAAGGCGATCTGCTGTGCCTGGACGCCAAGGTCAATCTGGACGGCAACGCGTTGTACCGCCATCCGGACCTGCAGGCCATGCGTGATCCGTCCCAGGAAGACGAGCGCGAAGCCGACGCCGCGAAGTGGGAGCTGAACTACGTCGCGCTCGACGGCAACATCGGCTGCATGGTCAACGGCGCCGGTCTGGCCATGGGCACCATGGACATCGTCAACCTCAGCGGCGGCAAGCCGGCCAACTTCCTCGACGTGGGCGGCGGTGCCACCAAGGAGCGCGTAGCCGAGGCGTTCAAGATCATTCTCTCGGATGACAACGTCAAGGCGGTGCTGGTCAACATCTTTGGCGGCATCGTGCGCTGCGACATGATTGCCGAAGGCATCATCGGCGCCGTTGAGCAAGTAGGCGTCAACGTACCGGTGGTCGTGCGCCTGGAAGGTAACAACGCCGAGCTGGGTACGGAAAAGCTGGCGTCAAGCGGTCTTAACATCATCGCCGCGACCAGCCTGACCGATGCGGCACAGCAGGTCGTCAACGCGGCGGAGGGCAAGTAATGAGTATCCTCATCGACAAGCATACCAAGGTCATCTGCCAGGGCTTCACCGGCGGCCAGGGCACCTTCCACTCCGAACAGGCCATTGCCTACGGCACGCAGATGGTCGGCGGCGTAACCCCGGGCAAGGGCGGCCAAGAGCATCTGGGGCTGCCGGTATTCAATACGGTAAAGGAAGCCGTTGCGCAAACCGGCGCGGATGCCAGCGTGATCTACGTGCCGGCGCCGTTTTGCAAAGACTCGATCATTGAAGCGGCCAACGGCGGCATCAAGCTGATCGTGTGCATTACCGAAGGTATTCCTACCCTCGATATGCTGCAGGCCAAGGTGAAGTGCGACGAGCTGGGCGTGACCCTGATCGGTCCGAACTGCCCGGGCGTGATCACGCCTGACGAGTCCAAGATCGGCATCATGCCCGGCCATATTCACCAGCCGGGCCGTGTGGGCATTATTTCGCGTTCGGGTACGCTGACCTATGAAGCGGTCAAGCAGACCACCGACCACGGCTTTGGCCAGTCCACCTGTGTAGGCATCGGCGGTGACCCGATTCCGGGCTCCAGCTTCATCGATATGCTCAAGCTGTTTGAAAACGACCCCAAAACTGAAGCGATCGTCATGATCGGTGAGATTGGCGGTACGGCAGAAGAAGAAGCGGCGGCCTACATCAAGGATAACGTCTCCAAGCCGGTGGTTTCCTACATTGCCGGCGTGACGGCCCCTCCCGGCAAGCGCATGGGCCACGCCGGGGCGATCATCGCCGGCGGCAAGGGCACCGCGGATGAAAAATTCGCCGCGCTGGAAGACGCCGGGGTCAAGACGGTGCGTTCGCTGGCAGGCATCGGCGATGCGCTGAAAGCCGTGACCGGCTGGTAAGCACAGCACTTTCGTTCGCCGTATAAAAAACCGCCCGGGCCTTTTCAAGGTCCGGGCGGTTTTGCTGTGTGAGCGAAAAGCCGGCGTCGGCCGAGCGGCCGCTTATTCCGCCGGGCGGGCTACCAGCGAGCGGGTGTCTTCCCGGGCTTCGACCAGATCCACGCGCACGCTGTCGCCGAGTTTGTAGCGTTCGACGTCTTCGATCTGGATGCGGCCTTCCTTGTCGTCGATGACGACCTTGCGCCGGTCGCTGTGCATCAGCGGCGCGGGGACAAAAGCGGTGGCGCCGTTGTCGACCAGGCGCACGCGCATGCCGCCGCGGTTGATGGCGATAATCTCGGCATCAAAAGTCGTCTGAGCTTCGGCGTCCGGGGTCAGGTAGCGCACATAGAGCCAATCCTTGACGTCGCGCTCGGCCATGCGGTTGAGCCGGCGGCGCTCGGTAAGCTGGTCGGTGAGCGCTTCGCTGGCTTCGGCCGGCGCCTGCTCGCCTTTGAGCACGTGCTTGATCAGGCGGTGATTGACCATGTCGCCGTATTTACGAATCGGCGAGGTCCAGGTGGCGTAGGCGGCAAGCCCCAGGCCAAAGTGCGGGCCGGGCAGCGCGGACATGCGAGTAAAGCCTTGAAAGCGGCGCAGGCGCACGTCGAGCCACGCGTCTTCGCGACCTTCGAGCTCGCGCTTGAGTTCTTTGTAGCGCGGAAGCTCAAGCAGAGCATCGGTGTCGACGTTGATGTCCTGCTCTGCGAGAAACGCCTGGGCGTCTTCGGCCTTTTCCGGCTCAAAGGCGCGGTGCACGTTGAAGATGCCGTGGCCCACGTGGGTGGCAAGATAGTCCGCGCAGCAGGCGTTGGCGGCAATCATCGATTCTTCGATCATGCGGTTGGCGATGCGCCGCTCTTCGATGTGAATGCCCAGCACGTTGCCGGCAGCGTCCAGCTCGAACTCATAGTCGGGGCTTCCGCTGAATACCAGCGCGTGCTCTTCGCGCCAGCGCGTGCGCGCCTCGGTCAGCTCGCGCAGGGCGGTAAGCTGCGGGGCAATCGCGTCGGCCGGCGCCCAGTCGCCTTTGCCTTCGAGCCAGTCGGAGACGTTGTCGTAGGACAGGCGGGCATGCGAGGTCGCCTCGGCGGCGAAGAAGCGGTAGTCGCCCAGGCTGCCGTCGGCGTTGATATCGAGCGTACAGGCCAGCACCGGGCGCTTTTTGCCTTCCCACAGCGAACACAGATCGTCGGCCAGCTGCTCGGGCAGCATGGTGACGTTCTGCCCCGGCAGATAGACGGTAAACGCGCGTACCCGGGCTTCCTTGTCGGCGGCGTGTTCCTCGCCCACGTAGGCGGTGGGGTCGGCGATGGCGACGGTCATGCGCCAGCCGCCGTCGTCGCGGGCAACCACGTGCAAGGCGTCGTCCATGTCCTTGGTGGAGGCGCTGTCGATGGTGAAAAGCGGCGTGGCATTGAGGTCTTCGCGCGTCAGGCCTTCGTCGTGCAGCGGCCACTCACTGCCGGCATCGGGGCATTCCTGCTCCAGCGCATGGCGGGCCAGGGTCACGCGCCACGGCACGGCCGGATTGTCGCGCTTGGCGACCAGCTCGTCGATCTGGGCGAAGAAGCTGCGGTCGTCTTTTTTCAGCGGATGACGCACCAGCCGGGCGACCACCCAGTCGCCGTCGGCAATGCTGTTTTCGTCCAGACCGCGCTTGATGCGCGCTTTGATCACATTGCGGATTGACGGGTGATCGGGCACCACGGCCAGGCGGCCTTCGCGCTTTTGCACCCGGGCAACAAAGCGCTCAAGGCCCTGCTCGATGAGCGTTTCCGGTTCGACGGAGGCCTTGTCGCCGTTTTCGTGAATCACCGCTTCCACGCGGTCGCCGTGAATGACCTGCTTCATTGCAGGGGGCGGAATAAAGTAGGAATCGCCGTCGTCGGTTTCGAGGAAACCAAAGCCGCGGTCGGTGCCCTTGACCAGACCTTCGGCGCGGGGCGTGGTATCACGAAGCTGTTGCTTGAGCTGAGCAAGCGAGGAGTTGTTCTGCAACATTAGGCTCAATCGGTTGGCAAGAATAGGCTGCCACTATACGGATTCGAAGCGGTGGCGCCAATCACGACGGTAGTCCAGCTCAAGGCGGGGGCGTTTTCTCGCCCGGCTGAGGCGAGGCGTCCAGCCGGCGCAGCTGATGCCAAAGCTCCCGGCGTAAATCGCCAATTCTTGGCTGCTGGCCCGGGGCAAACGCCAGCGGGCGGCACAGGCGCATGGCGCGCAGCCCCAGACGAGCGCTCAGCAGCCCCACCGAGAGCCCTTGCCCGGCGCGGGCGGAAAGCCGGCCGGTCATGTCCAGCGAGAGCATGTCCATGCCGGCCTCGCTGGCAAGCTCGCTGGCGCCGGCAAAGGCCATGTTGGCAAGCACCGTCTTGAACAGGCGCAGGCGGCTGGCATAGCCCAGCTCCAGCCCGTACAGCCGGCAGATGCGATCGATCATGGCCAGGTTGCGCCACGCGACCAGCGCCATGTCCACCAGCGTCAAGGGGCTGACGGCGACCATGACGGCGGTTTCCCCGCACATGCGCGAGATCAGCCTGCGCGCCTCGCGGTCCCGCGGGGCAATCAGGTGATGGTCAAGCAGCGCGAGCGTTTCGGTACCGCTGTGGTGGGGCTCGCGGGCGGCATGAAACGCCGCCCAGTGCGGGTCGTCATCGGCGAGGTTGAGCTGGCTTTGCAGCCGGCCGGCCAGCTCGCTGGCCTGGCGTGGCGAGCGCTGGGGTAGAGCGGCCAGGGCGCTGCGCAGTTTGGCGTGGCGCTTGAGGCGCCCAAGGCGGGTCAGCTCGCCAAGCATGGCAGCGGCGCCCAGCCCGACCAGCGCCAGGCCGAAAAGCTGCCAGGCGGCGTCCAGCCAGCGGGCGCCGCTAACGGCGTCGGGCAGGCCGGTAACCAGCTCGGCGGTCCCCAGTGCGGTGGCGCCGGAAAGCGTGAGCAAAAGCCCCCAGCGGCGCTTGCGCGGCGCGCCGAGACTTTCTTCAGGCAGGGCATCGCGGCTGGCGGTATCGTGGGGTGTCGGCTTTTCCTCGGCGGTGTCGTCGAAGCGGTAGGCGCCGCGCAGCGTATCGTGGCGCTGGGTTTGCGGCTTGGCGACGCTGTCACCGCCAAGGGCAAAGTGCCGGCGTGGCCTGGGCGAGCTCATGTCAGTTTGTCTCCGATCAGCCAGTCGATGGCGGCGTCCATGCGAATGTGCGGCAGCGCCTCGGCCGTCTTTGGCATAGGGCGAAAATGCGGAAAGTCAAAGCCCTGACGCTGCCAGAAGGCGGCGTCCGGCAGCGCGGCGGGCACGTCGCCGGGGTAGACCAGCACCTCTTCGCCCTCAAGCGTGGTGCCGCGCAGCGCCGGCAGCTGGGTTCTGCCCTGGCTGACGGTGCGCGTCTGGGTGGCGCGGATGGCGGCAAGCGAGAGCGCCTTGACCGGCACGTCGGCAAAGCGCAGATCCTTGAGCGGCTCCTGCAGCAGGGTGTTGAGCAGGGTCACAAGGTTGTCGTGCTGTTCGGGGGTGACGTGGTCGGCCTTGGTGGCGGCCACGGCGAGCCGGTCGATGCGCGGGGTGAATAGCCGGTTAAGCAGGCTGCGCTTGCCGTAGCGAAAGCTTTGCATCAGCTCGCCAAGGGCGCGCGACAGATCTTCAAAGCGCTCTGGCCCGGCATTCAGTGCGCCGAGCACGTCCACCAGTATGATCTGGCGGTCAAAGCGGCGAAAGTGATCGCGATAAAACGGCTGCACCACTTGTTTCTGGTAGTAGCGAAAGCGTGCGGCAAGCGTGGCGTAAACGCTGGAATCGGGCAGGGCGTTCAGCGCTTCTCGGGACTGCTCCAGGTGCGGCAGGGGGAAAAACTGCAGCACCGGGGCGCCGTCGAGTTCGCCGGGAAGCAAAAAGCGGCCGGGCTGCAGGTGCGAAAAGCCGCGCTGCTTGGCGCGTCTAAGGCCTTTGGCGTAGGCCTCGGCGAGTTCGGCAAGCACGGCCTCGTCGGCCTCTGCCGCCGGGTCAAGCGCCTCGGCGGCAGTGAGCCATTCAGCAAACAGCTCGCGGCGCTGTTCACCCTGGGCGTAGGGCCGGGTCTGGCACCACTGGTAGTAGTCTTGGTCCAGCAGCGGCAGGTCCAGCAGCCATTCGCCGGGGTAGTCGAAAAGGTCCAGCGTCAGATGCGAGGTGGTACTGCGCAGCCAGCCGCTGCGCGACGGACGATAGCGCAGCTCCAGGCGCAGCTCGCTGATGCCGCGGGTAGGGGCAGGCCAGCGCGGCGGGGTGGCGTTCAGCGCCTGCATGGCGGGATCGTAGGGAAAGCGCGGCACGCCCAGGTCCGGCTGGTTCAGGCGCTGGGCACCCAGCAGGCGACCGTCGCGGGCGGCAGGCAGCAGATCCAGGCGAGCTTCCACGCCGGCGTGGCGCAGCTGGTTGACCAGCGAGGTCAAAAACGCCGTTTTGCCCGCCTGGGAAAGGCCAGTGACGGCCAGACGCAGCTGGCGATCGCGGCCGCGCTCCAGCAGGTTGCCAAGCTCTCGGCCGAGGGTTTCGTGTACGGCAGCCACGCCGCTATTCCGCCCCTGTTACGGTGTTAAGCAGCTGATACCAGAACGGCAGCGTTGCCACGATAAATCCGAGCGCAGTAATCGCATAGCCCGGCCAGCGGCGGTGAGAGCGCTGGGCGAGCAGCAGCCCGCCGACGCCCAGTACCATGCCGATAATGTTGAAGACCATGGAGAACGCATCGATCCACAGCGAAAGGTTCATGCCGAGTCCTCCGTTGTTGGGCGTGTGAGGGTTGTGCCCAGCAGGTGTTGGGCGCCGGGCACCAGCCATACCGGGTCCAGCCGGGTATTGGCCGCTTCAACGCAGACAAAACCGCGCGCCGCGGCGGCGGGGGTGTCATCCAGCGGCGTTTGACCGGGGTGCCAGACGACGGTGGAGTCGCTTTGCTCTTTGGCCACGCGCAGAAGGCGCCGGCCGTCGTCCACGTCAACGGCGGCGTTGCTGTGATAGATGCGGTCCACGGCGCCACCCAGCGCCAGAACCCCCTGCTGTTCGCCTTCGGCAA
Source organism: Halomonas cibimaris (assembly GCF_055379665.1). Classification (NCBI taxonomy): domain Bacteria; kingdom Pseudomonadati; phylum Pseudomonadota; class Gammaproteobacteria; order Oceanospirillales; family Halomonadaceae; genus Halomonas; species Halomonas cibimaris. Next base: position 177,222 of record NZ_AP043828.1, on the reverse strand, counting down.
AGCCGCGATGCTTGTCCAGATAGCGGGCACCGGCAAGGCCTTCCAGCCGGCAGGCAAAGGCATCGCTCACCGCCACATAGGTGTGCAGGGCAGCGCTGGTCTTGACCGGGGCGTCGCCGACGTTTTCGCTGATCAGCTCCACGTGCAGGCGCCGGGCGTTGGCTTGAATGACCGCCCGGGCATTGAGCCGGCCGTGCAGGCGCTGCTCCGGCGACAGGTGCACCTCGATGCCTTCTTCGTGCTCGTCAACGCCGTCCAGCCGCCAGGGGGCCAGCCGCGCCGTGCCGTGGAAAGGCCCCGGTCGGTCGGGGTGCTCATCAGCGTAGCGCTCGTCGCCGAACCACGGCCAGCAAAGCGGTATACCGCCGCGCAAGGGGGCCGGCGGCGGCGCAGGTGTGGGCGTCAACCACAGCCAGGGGGCGGTGTCGCCTGTGGGTTGAAAGTGCACCACCTGGGCGCCGGTAAGCGCCACGGCCAGCTGTCCCCAGTCCTGGTTGAACAGCACCAGCTCGCGCCCTTGCCAGGTGAGAGTTTGCTGGCCATCGGTTGTTTCAAGCCGCTGCTGAAGCGAGTCGGGGATCATGGAGCGTCCTGGTGATCGTCGTGAAGTGAGTCCCGCGCGCCGCACAGAAAAAAGCCATCGCGAAAATAGCGTGCATGAGCCCTGTGTGGCGATGCGGGGCATTGATCGGTGGCGTGTATGCAAGGCACCTTAAGTCGTCTGCTATGGTAAGACAAGCAAGATACGCGGTGCACCTTTCGCGTTGCCGTGATCTTGTTGATAACGATAATTCTCTTGTTGATAACGATAAAAGGAGAGGCCCATGGGACTGTTAGCGTGGTTGATCATCGGCGGTCTGGCCGGCTGGATTGCAGGCAATCTGATGCGCGGCGGCGGTTTTGGTATTGTCGGCAATATTGGTGTCGGGGTGGTCGGCGCCATTATCGGCGGCTTTCTGTTTGGCCTGGTCGGGCTGGAGGCCGGGGGATTTGTTGGCTCGCTGGTGACCGCCGTGGCGGGCTCGGCCGTGCTGCTGTGGGTCGTGAGCAAAGTGCGGTGACCGCGGGCTGGCGTTTTGCGCCTCATGTGTGATCACGCTTTCCGTTCTCTTGCGCGTCCCGTTACACTAAGCGCCGTTGTGTGCCGGCCGCTTTGGCGGGCCCGTGGTGCTATAGGGGAATCTTTTGCTCGACGCGTTACATGCCTGGTGGGGCCAACAGCTAACACTGTGCACGGCAGATGCTGCGCCTTGCGCGCTGCCCGCTGAGGCACACAAGAATCTTTCGAGCCTGGGTATTGCCTGCCCTGACGCCTATGGCCGCTGGCCTGCCGCCGAGCTGTGGCTTGCTCAAACCTGGCAGATTAACGCCCGCGAGGCGCTGATAGAGGCCATGCTGTGGCTGGCCGCCCAGGGTGAGCGCCAGCGCTGGGATGTGGATGCCGCCGCGCTCAAGGCCATGAACGTGGCCAAACGCAGGGAATGGCAGCAACAAACGTCAAACCACAGCGCCCCTTACGCCGCGCTGCTGTGCGAATGGGTCGCCGCAGGCGAGCCGCTGGAGTGGGCGGCGTGGGACTGGCTGCGTCTGGCAGAGCTGGCCTGGGCCGGCGGCGGCTGTGGTTTTCTCAGCGAGGCTGAGGTGGCGCACTTTGCCGGTCACGCCGCTGATCTTTTGCACCGGCGCTATGACGACTGGCAACAGGTGCTCTGTGCCTATCTGCGCGGTCTTGGCCTGTTCAGCGGCACGGACTGCCGGGGTGCGGCGCATACGCTGCCGCCGCCGGCGGCGCTGAACGCCCCGGAGCAGCCGTGGCAGCACGCCCTGGCGGCACTGCTGACGCCGCCAGGCCTTGCCGCCTCGCGCGCGGCCATGCGCGATTACCGCGCCACGCTTGGCCACTGGCTGCAGGCGCTTGCCGGCGTGCGCGACCCGGCGCTTATGCTGCGCCAGCGCGAGCCGCGGCTACCGCTGCCGGAACAGCACCGCGCGGACGCCGAGCGCTATCTCAAGGATGCCCTGGAGCTTTACGCCGACGAGGGCGCCGAGGCACTGGGGCGCTATTGGCTGCCGGCCGAGGCGCACCATCTCAACCAGATGGCAGCGGACGCCGCTCACGGCGTTTACCCGCCGTCGCGTACGCCGTTTGGCCGGCCATCGCGTGAGGCCTTGGCGGAGCGCGGCCGGCTGGGCCAGGCCAGCCGCTACGCCGCTACCGTGCATATGGCGGAAAAGTTCGCGTTTTATCTGCATACCGCTCTGGATACCCGGCGCTTCGACGAGGCGGCGCTTTTGACCATGGCGCAGTCGCTGAAAAGCTGCCTGTGTCATTTTTACACCACACCCACGCGTCTGCTGGAAGCCTGGCTGGCCTGGGAGCGCTGCCTGCCCGAACCCGACCAGGCCGGGCTGTGCCACGATATCGCTTGGCATCTGCACGATCCGGGCAGCGTGTTCCACTGGGTAGACTGGCAGCCCGGCGCGTGGTGCGAGCCTCACCCGCGCCCGTCGCTGCGTCATTTTACCGCCATGGCGCTGGTAGGGCCGCTGAACAGCACCACATGGCGCCAGCCGAGCCCGGAAAGCCGTCGCGAACGCGAGGCGCTGGTCGCCTGGATGGAAGAGCACTACCAGCTGCATAGCGCCGATGAGCTGCGCGGGTTTATCGATTACATGCTGGAGGCCGGCGACCGCCAGGACTATCAGATCAACTACGCGCCCTATACGCTGAACCGCGAGCGCCTGGAAGAAGAGATCGCGATTTCACAAACCGGCGCCAGCCCGCTGGAAGAGCGCCATCACGTGCTGCGTCTAAAGCGCGTGCGCGATAACGAAGACGGCTGCAACGAGCGTGATATGGCCGCCTGGGATATCGCCCAGACCGTGGATTTAGCCATTGCCGGTCGCGAGCTTGGCTGGCTGGATGCCCGCGGGCTGACGGAGGTGCTGGAGCGTGCCTACGTGCTGGCTGAAAACCATTACGGCGGCTGGCAGGAGTACGCCGACGGCCTTTACGCCGGTTTTTCCTTTTTCATGGGCGAGACTGACGAGCGCGAAAGTTTTCTCGCCGGGCTGCGCCATGCGCTGGTGGCCTGGTGCTGCGGCGCACCGGTGCTGGCGGGCGTCTGGGCCAGCCTGGATTTTCCCGGCAGCCGGCCGCGCCATTTTGCACCGCTGCATATTGATACGCTGCCGGGTGATCGGCAAACGCTGCATTGAGCCGGGGAGGGCTGGCCTGCCAGAAGCGGGCTATCGCCGGCTGCGGCTGCCGGGCCTTTTATTTTGCTGAAGTAAGGACTGCCATGGCTGTGGTGTCATGCTATTTCTCTGGAGTGGTTCGCTATGCCTGTGCGCTGGCGCTGGCTGTGATACTGGCCGGATGTGCGAGCAGCGGCGGAGCCGGTGGCGAGCCGCCGGGAGACGATTTTGCCTCGTCGCTGCCGGGCGTGCCCGGCGACGACGAAGCGCTGATGTCGCCGGTGGACAATCCCGTCACTCAGCTGTCGCGTCTGCGAAACCCGCCGCCGCTGGTCATACGTCGGGCGCTGTTAAAGCAGCACAAGCGCTGGTCAGGCACGCCGTATCGGCTGGGCGGCACCACGCAGCGGGGAATAGACTGTTCGGCCCTGGTGCAAAACGTCTATCAGGATACGTTTGCCGTGTCTCTGCCGCGCACCACCCGCGGGCTGGTGAACAAGGGGCATGCGATCAAGCGTCGCCACCTGCGCGCCGGCGATCTGGTGTTTTTCCGTCCGCCGGGCAGTCGCCATGTGGGCATCTACGTGGGTGACGGCTATTTTCTCCATGCCTCGGTCTCGCAGGGCGTTACCATTTCGGCGCTGGATAACACGTATTGGCAGCGCTACTACTGGCAGTCGCGCCGCACGCTGGAGCGTCCGCAAATGGCTCGGTTAAGCCGTGTGCTGTAACGCCTGGGCCCTCGGGGTGAGTCGCTTTTTATGATCCGCCTTTATACGCCGGCCTGGTGGCGGGCCACGCTCGCGCTGTGTTTGGGCTCCTTTCTCGTCTTTATCAACCTCTATGTGCCTCAGCCGCTGCTGCCCGAGCTGCACCGAACCTACGACGTCTCCACGCTTGCGGTCAGTTTTGTGATGTCGGCGGCAACGCTTTCGTTAGCGGCGGCGCTGCTGGTGTTCGGGCCGCTGTCAGACGCTGTCGGGCGCGAAGGGATCATGCGCTACAGCCTGCTGCTGGCGGGTATCGGGTCTATAATGCTGGCGTTTGCGCCCAGCTTTTCTGCTTTGCTGGGGTTGCGCCTGCTGCAAGGCTTTGTGCTCGGCGGCCTGCCGGCGGTGGCCATTGCCTGGATGGCGGATACGTTTGATAAGCCGGCTCTGGCCGGTGCTGTGGGGCTTTATATTGCCGCGAACTCGCTGGGCGGTATCAGCGGGCGCGTCGTGGGCGGCGCGGCGGCGGATCTGGGCGGTGCGTCGGCGGCTTTTATAGCCGTGGGCTGCATGACCTTGGCAGGCAGTGCCGTGTTCTGGCGACTACTGCCGCGCAGCCAGACCTTTGTGCCGCGGCCGTTCCACCTGCGCACCGCCGTCGTCAGCCTTTATCAGCACCTGCAAACGCCGGTGTTGGTGGGTGCCTATGTGCTGGGCGGTATCAATTTCATGGTGTTTATCAACCAGTACAGCTACATCACCTTCCGGCTTTCGCAGGCGCCGTACGGCCTGGCAGCGAGCAGCCTGGGGCTGCTGTTTTTGACCTATCTCAGCGGTACTGCGGCGTCCATGCTGTCCGGCCGGCTAGCCGGACGCTTTACGCCGGCAAGCTGCATGATAGCCGGCGTTGCCATCTTGTGTGTGGGCACCGCCGTGACCCGGGCCGATTCGCTGGCGCTGATTATTCTGGGGCTTGTCGTCAACGCTTTCGGTTTTTTCCTGACGCATTCGCTGGCGTCTGCCTGGGTTGGGCGCAACGCAGGGCATGCAAGAGGCAGCGCCTCGGCGCTTTATCTGGTGTTTTATTACACCGGAGCCAGCCTTGGCGGCTTTTGGCTGGAGCCGTTTTGGCTGTGGAACGGCTGGGCCGGGGTAACGCTGGGTTCGTGGGTGCTGTTTGCGGTGACGTTCGCCATTGCGGCCTGGCTACGCGTCGTCGAGCGACGCCAGCGATAACCGGCGATAACCGGCGATAAAAAAAGCGGCCCCGCTGGGGCCGCTTGACTTGCGATGTCCGGTAGACAAAAGCGCGTTTAGTGCTCGGCGTTGCCTTCGCCTTCGCCGTGCACGTGGCCGTGCTCGATTTCTTCAGCGCTGGCTTCACGGACGCTGGCAATTTCCACGTCAAACGTCAGGTTTTGACCGGCCAGCGGGTGGTTGCCGTCAACCACTACGGTGTCGCCTTCCACCTTTTTGACGGTGACCATCAGCGGGCCGCCTTCGGTTTGCGCCTGGAACTGCATGCCCGGCTCAACGCTTTCTACGCCCTGGAAAGCGTCGCGCGGTACTTCCTGCATCAGCTGTTCCTGAACCTCACCGTAGCCTTCTTCCGGCGTTACGCTGACGTTGAGCTTTTCGCCGGCAGAGGCGCCTTCCAGCTGCTTTTCCAGGCCCGGGATGATGTTACCGGTACCGTGCAAATACGTTAAAGGTTCGCGACCTTCGGAGCTGTCAAGCACGTCACCAGCATCGTTGGTCAGGGTATAGTGAAACGCGACGACCGAGTTTTGCGCAATTTGCATGAAAGAACCTTTCGGTGAGTGCATTGGAGTCGTGTCGGCAAATGGTAACGTGGAAACGGGCCCAATGTCAGGGGTCGCGGGGATTTTCCTTGCCGCAACCCCCTGTCGCTATTGCGCCGTTTACAGAGCAAAGCTACCCTAACGCCACTTCTTTATTATGACGTTTGCTTTTGACGTCCGAACTGCTGCCTTCTGGAGTCTTTCTATGACAATTTTTGTCATCTGGGTCGTTGCCTTTGCGCTGATCGTCTATTTTGCCAACAAGCGCTGGAACAAGGGGGTCAGTCAGGGCATCGACAAGATGCTGCCTGCGATGCTGCAAAGCCACGGCAAAAACCGGTTTGTCTGGGTGGCGGCCAGCGCGATTCTGGGGGCAACGGCTCTGGTGCGCCCGGTCGACGTTTTGCTGGTGGTGATTTTGCTGGGTATTGTCGCGCTGGTGGTTGCCAAGGCGGTAGGCGTTGCCGGTAAAAAAGCTGCGTAAGGCGCCGGGCAAACGTCTGATCGTAAAAACACCGGCTTATCAAAGCCGGTGTTTTTTTATGCTTGATCGTCGCCTGCACGGTGCAGGCGGCGAGATTGGTACGGTGTGAGGTTAGTACGGCGAGATTAGTACGGCGAGATTAGTACGGTGCAACGCTGACGTTGGAGCCTGAGCCAATCAGGCGAACCTTCTGCCCGGGCTGAAACTGACGATCGGCCTTTTGCACGACCACGATGTCGTTGCCGGACTCGGTACGAATTTCCAGCTCAACGGCGTTGATGCGGTTGGCGCGGTCTTCCGCTGCGGTACCTGCTACGGCCCCGCCGATCGCGCCGGCGGCGGTGGCAATTTTCTTGCCGCTGCCGCCGCCGATCTGGCTGCCCAGAACGCCGCCAATCAGCGCGCCGGTGCCGCCGCCGAGCAGCCCACCGGTGCGGCTATCGGCCTGGATCTGTACCGGGCGCACCGCCACGACGGTGCCGTAGGTGACGTTTTGGCTGGCCTTGGCCTGGTTGCCGCTGTACACATCCCCCGAGTAGGGAGAGGTGTTGACGCAGCCGGCAAGCGTTAGCAGGCTGACGGCAGCTACGGGCAGTAGTCGCTTCATGGTACATCCTCCAATCAGTATGTTACGTACAGCGTAATAGGATAAGTCCCGCCGCTCAAGGCGGTTTTACGCCGTGCAGCATAGGCTGAAACGCTGTTCATTAACACCCTGATGATTTCCGCCCCCTCTGAAAACGCTTTTGCGTGCATGGCTGCGCATGGCCGCGAAGTCGTCGCCTCGGTCCGGCGGGCGCAAAACCGACAGGCACAAAAAAGGGAGGCGCTGGCCTCCCTTGTGTTGTTTAGCTTGCCTGGCGATACGCCCGTGGCGCGCTCTGCCGGATGACCATCAGCCGAACTGATTCATGGTGTTGTCCTTGCCGCCGGCCTTGAGCGCGGCGTCGCCGTGGAAGAACTCCTTGTGGTCGTCGCCGATGTTGGAGCCGGCCATGTCCTGGTGTTTGACCGTGGCGATGCCCTGACGGATTTCCTCGCGCTGGACGCCGGCGACGTAGGCCAGCATGCCGTCTTCACCGAAGTAGCCGCGGGCCAGGTTGTCGGTGGAAAGCGCGGCGGTGTGGTAGGTCGGCAGCGTGATCAGGTGGTGGAACACGCCGGCTTCACGGGCGGCATCGCGCTGGAAGTTGGCGGTCCACTGGTCGGCCAGCTGGCCAAGCGGGGTGTCGTCGTAGCGCTCGCTCATGAGATCGGCGCGATCGTAGGCAGAGACATCCTTGCCTTCTTCCTGCCAGGCGTCGAATACCTGCTGGCGGAAATTCAGCGTCCAGTTAAACGACGGTGAGTTGTTGTAGACCAGCTTGGCATCCGGGCAGACTTCGCGAATGCGGTTGACCATGCCGGCAATCTGGCCGACGTGGGGCTTTTCGGTTTCGATCCACAGCAGATCGGCGCCGTTTTGCAGGCTGGTGATGCAGTCGAGCACCACGCGGTCTTCGCCGGTGCCGGGCTTGAACTGGTAAAGGCCGGAGGCCAGACGCTTGGGCTTGACCAGCTTGCCGTTTTGCTTGATCACAACGTCGCCGTTGGCGATTTCTGCGGCGCTTTCGATTTCGTCGCCGTCGAGAAAGCTGTTGTATTGATCGCCCAGGTCGCCGGGCTCGTCGGTGACGGCGATTTTTTGCGTAAGGCCGGCACCCAGGGAGTCGGTGCGCGCAACAATCACGCCGTCATCGACGCCAAGCTCGATAAAGGCGTAGCGCACGGCGTTGATTTTGGCGATGAAGTCCGCATGGGGCACGGTGACCTTGCCATCCTGGTGGCCACACTGCTTTTCGTCGGAGACCTGGTTTTCCAGCTGAATGCAGCAGGCACCGGCCTCGATGAATTTTTTCGCCAGCAGGTAGGTGGCCTCGGCGTTGCCAAAGCCGGCGTCAATGTCGGCGATAATGGGCACGACGTGGGTTTGATGCGCATCGATCTGGCGAATCAGCGACTCGGCCCGGGCGTCGTCGCCTGCCTGCTGGGCGTCGTCAAGGTCGCGAAACAGGTGGTTGAGCTCCCAGGCGTCGGCCTGGCGCAGAAAGGTGTAGAGCTCTTCGATCAGGTCGGCGACCGAGGTTTTTTCGTGCATGGACTGATCGGGCAGGGGGCCGAACTCGCTGCGCAGTGCGGCGACCATCCAGCCGGAAAGGTACAGGTAGCGGCCTTGGGTGTCGCCAAAGTGTTTTTTGATGGAGATCATCTTTTGCTGGCCGATAAACCCGTGCCAGCAGCCCAGCGACTGGGTGTAGCGCGCGCTGTCGGCGTCGTAGGCGGCCATGTCGTTACGCATGATGGCGGCGGTGTAGCGGGCGATGTCCAGTCCGGTCTGAAAGCGATTTTGCCGCCGCAGACGCGCTGCGTGCTCGGCGTTGATGTTGTCCCACTTGTCACCCTGGGCGTCGCGCAGCTGCTTGAGCGCTTTGATGTCTTCGAGCAGTCCTGTCATGAGCGGTTTCCTCCGGTGTGGATAGGTTGGCGTGGCATCGCCAGCGGCATTCGACGGCGCGGCGCCGCTGAAGCCTTGCCGTCACTATCTGTCAGCCGCGATCCACAGACAATTGGCGCTTAGGGGCAGGCGGGGTTGTAGCGTGACGACACGGGACGGTTTGTATCGCCGTCGCTGTAGTGCAGCTTCATGCGGGGGTCTTGAAGGAGGGGAAAGGCCAGGCGCCCGGCGCCTGGCAAAAAGTGCGATACCGCGCAGGGCTAGGCGTCGTCGTCCAGCGGGAAGTTGAGGCTGCCGGCGTTGACCAGACGGGTCAGCAGCGGTGCAGCACCGGGAAAGTCGCTGAGTACGTCGGCGTGCAGTCGCCGGCTGTCGCACAGCCTGACGGCAAGCTCCGGCGTGCAGGGGTACCCTTCGCCGTCGGCAAACAGCGTGGTGGCATCGCCGTCGCGACGCCAGGCAAAGCGCGCGCCCGGGGCCGGGTGCAGCGGCGTCTGTTCGAGTTTTTCGACAAGGGTCGCCTCGTCCAGCGGCGGGTCGAAGGGGACCAGCTGATCGACGTATTTGGGCTGGGTCATGGCCCGGCCGAACCATTGGCTGATCTGCTGTGGGGTATCCAGGGTGTCAAGGATGAGCTGGCGTATGCGCTCAAGGGCGGCGTCGTCAATTTCACCGGGGTTCTCGGCTGGGGCCATTGCGGCATCGCTGTAGCGCAGCGACGCCGGCAGCTGCTCGCCTCGGTAGTCGGCATAGGAGGTCACGGCTTCGTCGGCGGAAGGGGCGCGAAAGCCGACGGAAACGGTCATGCACTCATCGCTTTCGCTGATGCCGTGGTGGGCCCAGCCCGGCGGCAGATAGAGCATGTCACCGGGCTCGAGCACCCAGTCGGAGTCTGCCTCGACCTCGAAGGTTTGCAAAATCCTGAGATCCACGCCTTCAAGGATCGGGGCGTCGTCCGGCGTTTTGCCGCCCAGCTGCCAGCGGCGGTGGCCGGCGGCCTGAAGCAGAAACACGTCGTACTGATCCACGTGGGGGCCGACGCTGCCGCCGGGGGGCGCGTAGCTGACCATGATGTCGTCGAGCCGCCAGCGGGGCAGAAAATCGAACGCGTCCAGCAGATCCGCCATGGCGGGCACATAATGGTCCACGGCCTGTACCAGCAGCGTCCAGTCGCGCTCGGGCAAACGCGCAAACGTGGCCTCGTCAAAGGGCCCGTGGGACACCTGCCAGGGGCCGTCTGAGCCGTGCTCTTCGACCAGGCGCGCTTCCACGCCGTCTTCGCAGGCAAGGCCGGCCAGCTCGTCGGCGTCAATAGGGGATAAAAAGTCGGGCATGGCGCCGCGAATCAAAAGCGGCTTTTGCTGCCAGTATTCGGCCATAAACTCCGCCGGGGTCAGGTCTCCCAGCAGGGTCAGCGGCGTATCGTGGTGGCTCATGGCGGTATCCTTGGAGGTAGCCGGTTGACAGCGTTATAGCGTGCGTAGCTGCTGCGTGAGATCGCGGGCCTGGGCTTTGGCGTTGCCGATATAGCGGGCCGGGGTCAGGGCTTTGAGTTCGCCTTTAACGTCTTCGGGCAGTGCCAGCGCGTCGATGAAGGCGGCAAAGCCGGCCTGGTCGATGCGCTTGCCCCGGGTGAGTTCCTTGAGTTTCTCGTAGGGCTTGTCGATGCCGTAGCGGCGCATCACGGTCTGGATCGGTTCGGCCAGCACTTCCCAGCTGGCGGCCAGATCGCCGTTCAGCCGTTCGGGGTTGGCCTCCAGTTTGGCGAGGCCTTTCAGCGCTGCCTGATAGGCGATCACCGCGTAGCCCAGGCCCACGCCCAGGTTTCTGAGCACGGTGGAGTCGGTGAGATCACGCTGCCAGCGGGAAATCGGCAGCTTCGCCGCCAGATGCCCCAGCACCGCGTTGGAAAGCCCCAGATTGCCTTCGGAGTTTTCAAAGTCGATGGGGTTGACCTTGTGCGGCATGGTGGACGAGCCGATTTCGCCCTCGACGGTTTTCTGCTTGAAGTAGCCAAGCGAAATATAGCCCCAGACGTCGCGATTAAAATCGAGCAGCACGGTGTTGAAACGCGCCAGCGCATCGAACAGCTCGGCGATGTAGTCGTGTGGCTCGATCTGGGTGGTGTAGGGGTTGAACACAAGCCCCAGCCCTTCCACGAAGGTGCGCGCATTGGCCTGCCAGTCGACTTCCGGGTAGGTAATCAGATGGGCGTTGTAGTTGCCCACCGCGCCGTTGATCTTGCCCTGTACGTTGACCCGTTCGACGGCGACCAGCTGGCGTTTCAGGCGGTAGGCGACGTTGGCCATTTCCTTGCCAAGCGTTGTGGGGCTTGCGGTCTGGCCGTGGGTGCGCGAGAGCATTGGCTGGGCGGCGTGCTCGTCGGCCAGCCGGGCGACGGCCTCGACGAGTTCGTGCAGCGTGGGCAGCAGGGCGTTCAAGCCGTCGCGTAGCATCACGCCGTAGGCGAGGTTGTTGATGTCTTCCGAGGTGCAGGCGAAGTGAATGAACTCGCTGACCGCATTGAGCTCAGCATGGCCGGCAATGCGCTCTTTGAGGAAATATTCCACGGCTTTCACGTCGTGGTTGGTGGTGCGCTCGATGTCTTTGATGCGCTGGGCGTCGGCCTCGCTGAAATCCCGGATCAGGCCGTCGAGAAAGGCCGCGGCGCCAGCGGAAAGCGGCGGCACTTCGACAATCTGCCCGTGGCCCGCCAGGCGCTGGAGCCAGCGCACCTCGACAATAACGCGGGCGCGAATCAGGCCGAACTCGCTGAAGTGTTCGCGCAGCGCGGCGGTTTTGGCGCCGTAGCGGCCGTCAACGGGGGAAAGGGCGGTCAGGGCGGAGAGTTGCATGGGTGTTTTCCAAATCGGTCAGTCGTCACGGGCGCGGGCGCAAAGCTCGCGGGCTAGCGTAAATCATCCAGCGCGCGGCGCAGCGCACCGCGTTGAAACATCAGCTTCCAGCGGCGCCCTCCCTGCTGGTGCCACAGCAGGGCAAAGCGCACGCCGGCCAGCAGCGTGGCGCGCACGCGCTCGGGCATCATCGGGCTTTGCAGCATGGTGGGATCACCCTGCACCACGATGCGATGCTTGAAGGTGGAAAGCGTTTGCTGATAGGTCTCGCCGAGGTTGGACACCACGTTTTCGTGGGTGGCGCCGAAGTGTTCGGCCTGGCGCTGCACGCGGCCCAGGGATTCGCCCAGCTGATCGAGCATGTCGCGGTTGTTGCGCAGCTTGCTCATCAGCAAAATCAGCGAAAAGCCGTAGCGCATGATGACCGGGCTGGCCTGTTTGCGGCCCACCAGCGCTTCCAGCACTTCAAGCCCTTGGCGCAGGTTGTTGGGATGGCCGCCGTAAATCGCCTCGAAGCTTTCCGGGTTGGTATCCACGGTGGCGTTGATCAGCGTCTCCCAGGCGCGCGGGTCGGCGTGGCCGTTGCGCGCCAGCTCGTCAACCACGCTTGCGGCCTGAAACACGCCGGCCAGGGCCAGTGCCTGGCGCGTGGCCGGGTCGTCCGGGGCGCGGTGAATGGGGGTGGCGTGACTCATGCCGCAGCCTCCTTGGCGTTCCACGTATCGCGAATGACACCGCCGCCCAGGCAGATATCGCCGTCGTAGATGACCAGCGACTGCCCCGGCGTGACCGCGCGCTGAGGGTCGTCAAAGCGCACGTCAACGCCGCCGTCGGTGCGGGTTACAAGCGTGCAGGGCTGGTCGTTTTGGCGATAGCGCGTCTTGGCGCGAAAACGGCCTTCAGCCGCCGGCGGGTGGCCGGCGATCCACTCCATGGGTTCGGTGGCCGCCGAGTCGCTATACAAAAGCGGGTGGTGCTTGCCCTGCACGGCGACGAGCACGTTGCGGGAAAGGTCTTTTTGCGCCACGTACCACGGGTCTTCGGAGTAGTCGGAAAGCCCGCCGATGCCCAGGCCCTGGCGCTGGCCCAGGGTGTAGTACATCAGCCCCTGATGCGTGCCGATCACGTCGCCGTTCGGGGTTTCGATGGTGCCGGGCTGGGCGGGCAGGTACTGCTTTAAAAAATCGCTGAAGCGCCGCTCGCCGATAAAGCAGATGCCGGTGGAGTCTTTCTTGCGCGCCGTGGCAAGGCCGTGTTCCTCGGCCAGCCTTCGCACTTCGGGCTTTTCCAGCTCGCCTACGGGGAACAGCGTGCGGGCAATGGCGGCCTCGGGCACGGCGTGGAGAAAGTAGCTTTGATCCTTGTTGGCATCCAGCCCCTTGAGCAAACGGCCCTGCCTTTGGCGAACATAGTGCCCGGTGGCGATCTTGTCGGCGCCCAGCATCTCGGCATAGTCGAGAAAGACCTTGAACTTGATTTCGCGGTTGCACAGGATGTCCGGGTTGGGCGTGCGCCCGGCCTGATACTCGGCGAGAAAGTGCTCGAAGACGTTGTCCCAGTATTCGGCGGCAAAGTTGGCCGTGTGCAGCACAATGCCGAGCTTTGCGCACACCGCCTCGGCGTCCGCCAGGTCTTGCTTGGCGGTGCAGTATTCGGTGCCGTCGTCTTCGTCCCAGTTCTTCATGAACAGGCCTTCAACCGCGTAGCCCTGCTCAAGCAGCAAAAGGGCGGAAACGGAAGAGTCGACGCCGCCGGACATGCCGACGATCACTTTGCCTTGGGTGGATGGCATGGGCATCCTCAATTGAAATAGCCAGAGATAGGGCCTGAGTATACACGATGGGCCGGCGGTGCTTCGAGCGGGCGATCAGTTCTCGTGCAGCATCGCCAGGGGGAAGCGCCGCCCGGCCAGCGCTGCCTCGATGCGCGGCAGTACCTGGGGGCTGCGCATGCGCCCGGCAGCGTCCAGCGCACGAATCTCGTCAAGCGTTAGCCAGTGCGTGGCGTGGATGTCGGGGTCCAGCGGCGTATCCAGAAAGCGTACCGGCGAGGCGATAAAGCCGTGGCTGTGAAACGTCAGCCCGTTGAGCTCAAACACGTAAAGCCCCAGGTAGCCGTCGAGCGTGATGTCCCAGGCGGTTTCTTCTCGTACCTCGCGCCGCGTCGCAGCCATGGGCCCTTCGCCGGGTTCGATATGCCCGGCAGGCTGGTTGTAAAGCGTCACGGGCCCGCCGCGATCCTCTTCTACCATCAAAAAGCGCTCGCCGCGCTGCATCACGCAGGCCACGGTTGAGCGGATATGGGGGCGCTGGCGGTCAGGTGTCATCGTGCGGCTCTCCGGCGGCTTTTCCCCCGCGTCGTGCGCGGCATGTGCAAGGTCTCACGGCGCCACTCGCCCGGGGCCAGATCACCCAGCTGCCAGGGGCCAACGGCTGCGCGGATCAAACGCAGGGTGGGAAAGCCCACGTGGGCGGTCATGCGGCGTACCTGGCGGTTGCGGCCTTCGCTGATCTCAAGCTCGATCCAGCCGGTGCGCGGGTGGCGCCTGGGGTCTATCGGCGGGGTGCGCTCGGCCACGGTAGGCGGGGCAATGCGCCGGGCTCGGGCCGGCCGTGTCGGGCCGTCGTTGAGTGTGATGCCCTGGCGCAGCGCGGCCAGCGCCTCGTCGTCGATCTCGCCTTCGAGCTGGGCCCAGTAGGTCTTGGGCTGCTTGTGGCGCGGGTGAGCGATGCGGTGGATCAGCCCGCCGTCGTCGGTGAGCAGTAAAAGGCCTTCGGAGTCGTAGTCCAGTCGGCCGGCCGGGTAGACGCCCTTGGCGCGCAGATAGTCGGCCAGCGTCGCGCGGCCCCGGTCGTCCCGGAACTGGCTGAGCACGCGGTAAGGCTTGTGCAGCAGATAGAGTTGGCTCATGGCGGCGTCGGTCGCGCTCCAACGTCAGAAGGAAGCAGGAAAAACCACAGCATACTCGACTTTAGATCAGTGCGCGCGCTTAAGGCTACTGTGCCTGTGTGCGGCGGTGTTACACTGGGTGACGCACTGAATCAATCTGTCGGCTCCGGGCCAACCCGGCCCGGGGGTCGACCCCCACAAGGGAGTTTTTCATGGGCGCTAACCACGCGGATTATCAGCACATTGTTGTCCCGGAAAAGGGCAGCAAGATTACGGTCAACGCCGACAAGACGCTTAACGTTCCCCACGAGCCGATCATCCCCTTCATCGAGGGCGACGGCACCGGCACCGACGTTACCCCGGCGATGAAGATCGCCATTGACGCGGCGGTGGCCAAGGCCTACGGCGGCGAGCGCAAGATTCACTGGATGGAAGTCTACGCCGGCGAAAAAGCCACCCACGTCTACGACGCCGATACCTGGCTGCCCGAGGAAACCCTGCGCGCCGTTGAAGACTACGTGGTCTCGATCAAGGGGCCTTTGACCACGCCGGTCAGCGGCGGCATTCGCTCGCTTAACGTCGCGCTGCGTCAAAAGCTGGATCTCTATGTCTGTCAGCGCCCGGTACGCTGGTTCAAAGGCGTACCCAGCCCGGTGAAAAAGCCGGCCGACATCGACATGGTGATTTTTCGCGAGAACTCCGAAGACATCTACGCCGGCGTTGAATGGCAGGCGGGTTCGGCCGAGGCGGACAAGGTCATCAAATTTCTCCGCGAAGAAATGGGTGTGACCAACATTCGCTTCCCCGAGCAGTGCGGTATCGGCGTCAAGCCGGTGTCCGAGGCGGGCACCAAGCGGCTGGTACGCCAGGCCATCCAGTACACCATCGACAACGACCGCGATTCGCTGACGCTGGTGCACAAGGGCAACATCATGAAGTTCACCGAAGGGTCGTTCAAAAACTGGGGCTACGAGCTGGCCGCAGAAGAGTTCGGCGCCGAGCTTCTGGACGGCGGCCCGTGGATGACCATGAAAAACCCCAACACCGGCAAGGATATCGTCATCAAGGACGTGATTGCCGATGCGATGCTGCAGCAGATTCTGCTGCGCCCGGCGGAATACGACGTGATCGCCACGCTCAACCTCAACGGCGACTACATCTCCGACGCGCTGGCAGCCGAAGTGGGCGGCATCGGCATTGCCCCGGGGGCCAACATTTCCGACTCGGTAGCGATGTTTGAGGCCACCCACGGCACAGCACCCAAGTATGCCGGCCAGGACAAGGTCAACCCCGGCTCGCTGATCCTCTCCGCGGAGATGATGCTGCGCTACATGGGCTGGACGGAAGCCGCGGAGCTTGTGATCAAGGGCATGGAAAAAGCCATCGCCAAAGGCGAAGTCACCTACGACTTCCACCGCCAGATGGACAACGCCGTGCTGCTCAAGTGCTCTGAGTTTGGCCAGGCGGTCGCTGACAACATGTAACCGCTACACGGCAAACCGGCATTGCCACGGCTGCAAGCCTCGTCCGCACCTCGCGCGGGCGGGGCTTTTTTATGCCGGCGTGCCCGGCTGTGCTATTTTGTGCGGCGTTTCTTCGCGGGCCCGGCATTCGCCGGAGCTCTGAACTCTTGGCCGGGCGGGGCGTCCAAGCGGTGCGCACCTGCAGCTGTCCCGTTCGGCGTGAACGATGCGATTTTTTTGCCTATGCTGACCTTTTGTGTGAACCGCCCGCCGCAGACGGGCATGACCCGGCCGGCCTCGCCGGAAGGCGACGATGCCGTCTCGGTGGCGCCGGCCGACCCTGCGCTTGCCCGGCCGCCCATGTATCAGGTTGTGCTGCACAACGACGACTACACGCCGATGGATTTCGTCATCGAGGTGCTCCAGCACTTTTTTTACCTGGATAGCGAAGCCGCCATTGAAATCATGCTGACGGTGCATCATCGGGGCAAGGCCAGCTGCGGCCTTTTTACCCGCGACGTGGCCGAAACCAAGAGCCGTCAGGTCAACGACTATGCCAGGGAGTGCGAGCACCCGTTGATGAGCGATATCCAGGCAGCCGACGAGTAGCGGTGCGCGGCAAGCGTTGACAAAAACCTCGCCGGAAGGCTTGCAAGTGAGGGGTTTGTACCCGATGTTGAGAGTGCCGGCGGATGAAACGGATCCGATGCCAGCCCCAGGTGGCGATATGCCCCGGGCGGAAGTAGCGAAAAGGGGACTGCCATGCTGAGCAAAGAACTTGAACTGACCCTGAATACGGCCTTTACCGTGGCACGTTCCAAGCGCCACGAGTTCATGACCGTCGAACACCTGC
Organism: Halomonas cibimaris; assembly: GCF_055379665.1. NCBI lineage: Bacteria > Pseudomonadati > Pseudomonadota > Gammaproteobacteria > Oceanospirillales > Halomonadaceae > Halomonas > Halomonas cibimaris. Next base: position 160,474 of record NZ_AP043828.1, on the reverse strand, counting down.
TGTTGGCGCTTTTAGACAACGCCGCCGCCGTGGATGTGCTCAAGGCATGCGGTGCTGACCTGGACAAGCTGCGTTCCGACCTGCAGGACTTTATCCATTCGACCACGCCGCTGATTCCCGAAGGGCAGGGCGAGCGCGAAACCCAGCCGACGCTGGGCTTTCAGCGCGTGCTGCAGCGCGCCGTGTTTCACGTGCAGTCGTCGGGTAAAAACGAAGTGACCGGTGCCAACGTGCTGGTTGCCATTTTCTCTGAGCAGGAAAGCCAGGCGGTCTACTTTCTCAAACAGCAAAGCGTGGCGCGAGTGGACGCGGTCAACTACATCGCCCACGGCATTTCCAAGGCCGCAGGCCACGGTGACTCGTCCTCACCTTCCCACCAGCAAGCCGAAGACGCCGAAGAGGGCACCGGCGACAGCGCCTCGCACCCGCTCACCGGCTACGCCACCAACCTCAACGAGCAGGCCCGGCTGGGCAAGATTGATCCGCTGATCGGCCGCGATCACGAGCTTGAACGGGTGGTGCAGATTCTCGCCCGCCGGCGCAAGAACAACCCGCTGCTGGTGGGTGAAGCCGGCGTGGGCAAGACGGCGGTGGCCGAAGGCCTGGCCCGGCGGGTGGTGGAAGAAGACGTTCCTGACGTGATCGCCGATGCGGTGGTTTACGCGCTGGACATGGGGGCGCTGCTGGCCGGCACCAAATATCGCGGCGACTTTGAAAAGCGCCTCAAGGCTTTGCTGGCCGAGCTGAAAAAACAGCCCAACGCGATTTTGTTCATCGACGAAATCCATACCGTGATCGGCGCCGGCGCGGCCTCGGGCGGCGTCATGGACGCCTCCAACCTGCTCAAGCCGCTGCTGTCTTCCGGCGAGCTGCGCTGTATTGGCTCCACGACCTTTCAGGAATTTCGCGGCATCTTCGAGAAAGACCGCGCGCTTGCCCGGCGCTTCCAGAAAGTCGACGTGCTGGCGCCGTCGGTGGACGACACCATCAAGATTCTCAAGGGGCTGCGCTCGCGCTTTGAGGCGCATCACGATCTGAAATACACCGATGCCGCCGTGGAAAGCGCCGCGCGCCTGGCGGATCGCTACATCAACGACCGCTACCTGCCCGACAAGGCCATCGACGTGATCGACGAGGCCGGCGCCCATCAGCGGCTGCTGCCGCCGGAAATGCGCATTGACACCATCGACGTCGACCAAGTGGAAGCGGTGGTGGCGTCCATCGCGCGCATTCCGCCCAAGAGCGTGTCGAGCTCGGATCGCAAGCTGCTGGAAAATCTCGATCGCGATCTCAAAATGCTGGTGTTTGGCCAAGACAAGGCCATCGACAGCCTGGCGGCGGCCATCAAGCTTTCCCGGGCGGGGCTTACGTCCCCGGACAAGCCCGTGGGCAGCTTTTTGTTTTCCGGCCCCACCGGGGTGGGCAAAACCGAGGTGGCGCGCCAGCTGTCGCACATCATGGGCATCGAGCTTGTGCGCTTTGACATGTCTGAATACATGGAGCGCCATACCGTCTCCCGGCTGATCGGCGCGCCTCCCGGCTACGTAGGCTACGAGCAGGGCGGACTGTTGACCGAAGCCATTACCAAACAGCCCCACTGCGTGCTGCTTTTGGACGAAATGGAAAAGGCGCATCCGGAAGTGTTCAACCTGCTGCTTCAGGTGATGGACAGCGGCCGGCTCACCGACAACAACGGCCGAGAAGCCGATTTCCGCCACGTCATTTTGATCATGACCTCCAACGCCGGCGCCGAACTGGCCGCGCGGCGCTCCATCGGCTTTCAGACCCAGGATCACTCCACCGACGCCATGGAGGTGCTCAACAAGACGTTTTCGCCGGAGTTTCGCAACCGGCTGGACGGCATCATCCAGTTCAGCTCGCTGCCTACCGAGGTGGTGCGCAACGTGGTGGACAAATTCCTCATCGAGCTTCAGGCGCAGCTCGATGAGAAACGCGTACAGCTGGAAGTGGACGACAGCGCCCGGGACTGGCTGGCCGAGCAGGGCTACGACCCGGACATGGGCGCCCGCCCCATGGCACGGCTGATCCAGGAAAAGCTCAAAAAGCCGCTGGCCGAGCAGATTCTTTTCGGCGAGCTGGCCGATCACGGCGGCACGGTCTATGTCCGCCTGGAAAACGACGAGCTGAAACTGTCAACGGAGGCGGAAATGGCGGATGCGCCCTGAGCGGGCGCTCGGCTGCGTGCGTTACACGGCCATCAGGCGCCCTGTCGATGACGGGGCGCTTGCGTATCCGGGGCTGGCGTTATGCGAAGGGCAGGAGATAGCGGGCAGTGTCGGGTCGGCCTGCCCGAAAGCGCATGGCGCGGCCGGCGCTAGCGCGAGCGGTAGACGATGCGGCCTTTGGAGAGGTCGTACGGTGTCAGCTCAACCTTGACTTTGTCACCGGTCAGGATGCGGATGTAGTTTTTGCGCATCTTGCCGGAAATATGGGCCGTTACCACGTGGCCGTTTTCCAGCTCAACGCGGAACATGGTGTTGGGAAGGGTATCAACGATCACGCCTTCCATTTCAATATGATCTTCACGTGCCATATAGGCCGATCCTCACTGAGTCAATGAATGAGAACAGCTCTCCCGGCAAAGGGAGAGCGCCTGCCCGGAGACGGCCCCGGGCAGAGAAAACGCGCTATATTGTGCCGCAAGCCTTGCGTCAAGGCAAAAGTCTGCGGTGAATTTCGGCTAAATGACCAGCCGGCGGCGATTGGGAGCCGCCAGAGCGTCGAGCCATGCGGGCCGGGGCATGCGCGGCGCAGCCGCCGGGCGGGCGCACGGGTCGGGGTGAATCTCGGGCAGCCAGGCGTCAAGGTAGGCGAGAAACGTCGACCGAGCCACGGTTATCGCACCAAGGCTTTCCAGGTGCGGCGTATGCATCTGGCAGTCGATGAGCCTGCCGCCGTGGGCGCGCATGGCGGCGCTCAAGTAGGCCAGTGCCACCTTGGAGCCGTCAGGCACGCGGGAAAACATCGACTCGCCGAAAAACACCGCCCCCATAGCCACGCCGTAAAGTCCCCCGACCAGGGTATCGCCCTGATGCACTTCCAGGCTGTGGGCAATGCCGAGCCGATGCAGCCGGCAGTAGGCGGCGTGCATCTCGGCGGTGATCCAGCTGCCGGTCTCTTCGCCCCGGGGCGCCGCGCAAGCGCGCATTACCCCGGCAAAATCGCCGTCCAGCGTGACTGTAAAGCCGCCGTGGCGCAGCCTTTTGGTCAGGCTGCGGCGCTGCTTGAACGCCTCGGGAAAAAGCACCGTGCGCGGGTCGGGGCTCCACCACAGGATCGGGTCGCCGTCGGCGAACCACGGAAAGATGCCCTGGCGGTAAGCGCTGACCAGCCACGGCGGGGTCAGCGCGCCGCCGGCGGCCAGCAGGCCGTTGGGTTCATCCAGGGCAGCACTGGCGCAGGGAAAGACAGGCGTGGGCGAAGATAGCCAGGGTAGCATGGCGTGCTCCGGTAACAGGCAAGGGGACAACAAGCCCTGTGACGGCAGAAAGATGCCCGGTATGATGCCACGTCGCAGGCCGTTCGAGAACGCCATGAAATCCTGATCGGCCTGGGTCAGATACAGGCTTATTCCAAGATTCAGGGATACAACAGGGGGTCGCTTGACAGTCAATAATGCGGGAAACAGGCGCCAGCCGAACACGTCCGGCAAAGCGCCCCGGGGGCGCGTCAAGGCGGCAACGCAAGGTGCGCGGCGTATGGGCGTGCGCCTGCAGGGTGCTGCGCGCGAGGGCGTCGTCGTTGTCTTGCTGGCGCTTTGCGTGTTTTTGCTGCTGGCGCTTTTCAGCTACGCGCCGGGTGACCCGGGATGGTCGTATCGCGGGCCGGAAAGCGACGTGGCCAACTGGATGGGCACGCTCGGTGCTTGGCTTGCCGACGTGCTGTATTCGCTGCTGGGCGCCAGCGCGCTGTGGTGGCCGGGTGTGTGTGGCTTTGCCGCCTGGTGGCTGATGCGTTCACGTCAGGTGCGCTTCACCCTGGACCCTGTCGCCCTGGCGGTGCACACCGGCGGGCTTGTGCTGTTGATGCTGGGCACCACCATGCTGGGCGCGCTGCACTTTTATCATCCGCAAAGCGTGCTGCCCTACGGCTCCGGCGGCATTCTCGGAGAAGGGCTTATCGGCGCGCTGGGCCCGCTGGTCGGCAGTGCGGGAACGGGGCTGATCGCCGCGGCGCTGATGGTCGGCGGTTTTCCACTGCTCAGCGGCATGTCCTGGCTTCGCGTCGCCGACGAGGCCGGGCGCTTTGCGTATGAGCTGGCCGGCTGGGTGAAAGCCCGCGCGGTGCGTGCCGGCGAAAAAAGGCGCGACAAGACACGTGAAAGGGCACAGACCCATACACCCGCATCGGCACAGCCGCCGCCGGAACCGCCAAGCCGGCGCGAGCCGAGTCTGGCGGCGAGCGCGCCGGCCGCGGAGCAGAACGCGGCCGTTGATCCCGCCTGGGACGCCGCGGCGTATTTCAGCGGCAGGGCGGCGGACCGCGGGTTGACCCCGGAAACGCCTCCGGTGGCCGATACGGATGGCGAACCCGAACCCGAACCGGTGCCGGAACCAGCGCCAGAGCCAGAACCGGTGCCGGAACCTGAGCCAGAGCCAGAGCCGGAACCAGCGCCAGACCCAGAGCCGGAACCGCTGTCTGAGCCAGAGCCAGAACCTGAACCCGAGTTGGAACCGATGCCGGAGCCAGAACCTGAGCCAGAGCCAGAACCTGAACCCGAGTTGGAACCGGTGCCGGAACCAGAGCCGGAACCCGAATTCGAACCTGAGTTGGAACCGGAACCGGAACCGGAACCGGAACCCGAGCCTGAGCCTGAGCCTGAGCCTGAGCCTGAGCCTGAGCCTGAGCTTGAACCCGAGCCGGAGCCGGAGCCGGAGCGAACGCAGGCGGCTGCCGCTCGGCGCAGCCCTGAAGTCGTACCCGAACCCGTCTGGGAAGAAGATGACGAAGTGGATGAGCCGCTATACGCCGCGACGCAAGCGCGCGGCGCGGTCTGGCCGGACCCGGCACCGGTGGCCGAGCGCGAAACGCCGGCGCTGTGGACGGTAGAGCATCTGCAAAGCCAGCGCCCGGTGCTGGATGACATGCCCGAACCCGAAGGCGAACTGCCGAGCTACCGATTGCTGACCCAGCCCGAGCCGCACCAGCCCAACTATTCTCGTGAAGAGCTGGATAGCATGGCGGAACTTTTGGAAGTGCGCCTGCGCGAGTACGGCGTCAAGGCCGATGTGGTCGATACCTGGCCGGGACCGGTGATCACGCGCTTTGAAATCCGCCCGGCGGCCGGGGTCAAGGCGTCCAAGATTACCAATCTATCGAAGGATCTGGCGCGCTCGCTGATGGTCAAGAGCGTGCGCGTGGTCGAGGTCATCCCCGGCCGGCCTACCGTGGGCATCGAGATTCCCAACCCGCGCCGGGCGATGATCCGCCTGCGCGAGGTGATCGATTCCGACGTCTATCAGGACAAGGAGTCGCCGCTGACCATGGCGCTGGGCCAGGACATCGGCGGCGGCCCGGTGGTCGCCAATCTGGGCAAGATGCCCCACCTGCTGGTGGCCGGCACCACCGGCTCGGGCAAGTCCGTGGGGGTCAACGCCATGCTGATTTCCATGCTGCTCAAGGCCAAGCCCGACGAGCTCAAGATGATCATGGTCGACCCCAAAATGCTGGAGCTTTCGGTCTACGACGGCATACCGCATCTGCTCGCCCCGGTGGTGACCGACATGAAAGAAGCCGCCAACGCCCTGCGCTGGTGCGTGGCCGAGATGGAGCGCCGCTACAAGCTGATGGCGGCCATGGGCGTGCGCAACATTGCCGGGTTCAACGCCCGGCTGGACGAGGCCGAGCGCGCCGGCGCCCAGGTGGCCGACCCGCTGTGGGAGCCCCAGCCCTGGGAGATGCACCAGACCCCGCCGGTGCTCGAAAAGCTGCCCTATATTGTGGTGGTGATCGACGAATTTGCCGATATGTTCATGATCGTGGGCAAAAAGGTCGAAGAGCTCATTGCGCGGCTGGCGCAGAAGGCCCGGGCTGCCGGTATTCACCTGATTCTTGCCACCCAGCGGCCCTCGGTGGACGTGGTTACCGGGCTGATCAAGGCCAACATTCCTTCGCGCATGGCGTTTCAGGTGTCCTCGCGGATCGACTCGCGCACGATTCTTGACCAGGGCGGCGCTGAAAGCCTGCTGGGTCACGGCGACATGCTGTATTTGCCTGCCGGGTCCGGCCCGCCCAACCGCGTGCACGGCGCCTTTGTCGACGATGATGAAGTCCACCGAGTGGTCGAAGACCTGCGCCGCCGCGGCGAGCCGGACTATATCGAAGAGATCCTCTCCGGCGGGGTGTCCGCCGATGCGCTGGCCGGCCTTGAAGCCGAAGGGGGCGACGGCGACGATGCCGAGCAGGACGCGCTCTATGATGAAGTGGTGCAGTTTGTCACCGAGACGCAGAAAGCCTCGATTTCCTCGGTGCAGCGCAAATTCAAGATCGGCTATAACCGCGCGGCGCGCCTGGTAGACGCCATGGAAAGCGCCGGCGTGGTCAGCCCCATGGGCAGCAACGGCGCTCGCGAAGTGCTGGCGCCGCCGCCGGTAAGAGATTGACCGCAAGGTGAAAAAATCGGGAAAAAGCGCCGGTAAGGGAAACCTGCCGGCGCTTTTTGCGTCATAGTGGGGCAGCCTTTACCGATAGTCGACCGGCAGTGACGTGGCCGGTCTTGCGTTGACAGGGCCTCAGGGAAATGAAAGGGCCCAAGGGAGACATAGATGCGCCATATCAAGACACCGCGCTCGTTTTCATTTGCGCTGGCAGCCAGCGCGCTGGGCTTTATTGCCGCTTCTCAGGCGTGGGCCAGCGAAGCCGCCGAACGCCTGACCGAGCGGCTTGATCCGCTGGAAACCTACGAAGCCCGCTTTGATCAGCAGATTCTCGACAGCAGCGGCGAGCGTTTGCAGCAGGCAGAAGGGGAAATGTGGCTGTCGCGCCCGGGGATGCTGCGCTGGGAGGTCGACGCCCCGTATAGCCAGACCGTGGTTTCCGACGGCGACGAGGTGTATCTGTATGACCCGGACCTGGAGCAGGTCACGGTGCAGAATTTGGATCACCGGGTGACCTACACGCCTGCGCTGCTGCTGTCCGGCCGCGCCGGCGCGCTTACCGAAAGCTTTGATGTGTTTTACGAACAGGACAACGGCGACGACGTTTTTACCCTGATGCCCGTGTCGCCGGATACGCTGTTTGAAGAGCTCAGCATCACCTTTGATGGCGACACCCTGACCGAGCTGTGGATGACCGACAGCACCGGCCAGCGCACCGCGATCCGCTTTTCCGGCATCAGCCAGAACGCGCCGATTGACGAGGCGCGGTTCCGCTTTGATATCCCCGACGGGGTGGACGTGATTCGCGAGCAGGCGCCGTAACGCCTCAGCCTTGCCCGTCGGCCTCGGCGTCGCGCTCGGCGCGCCAGGCCATGATGGCGGCAAAACGCTTTTCGTGGCCCAGCTCGCTGGGCTCATAGAAACGGGCCGCAGGCAGCGCTTCCGGCCAGCAGCTGTGGGCGCTGCCGGCGGGGTAGCCGTCGGGCTCGCTGTGGGCGTAGCGGTAGCCCTCGCCGTGGCCAAGCTCCGCCATCAGCTTTGTCGGGGCGTTGCGCAGGTAGGCCGGCACCTCGACCCGGGGCTGCTCCCGGGCGTATTTCTGCGCTGCCTTCCAGGCGCGGTCGATGCGGTTGCTCTTGGGCGCTACGGCCAGATGAATGGCGGCGTGGGCCATGGCCCGCTGGCCTTCGTGATCGCCCAGCCGCAGGTAGGCGTCCCAGGCGGCCATGGCCAGCGGCAGGGCCCGGGGGTCGGCGTTGCCTACGTCCTCCGAGGCAATGGCGGTAAGCCTTCGGATCACGTCCAGCGGGTCGCCGCCGCCTTGAATAAAGCGGGCAATATACAAAAGCGCGGCGTCCGGCCGGGACGAGCGAATGGACTTGTGAATCGCCGAGAGCAGGTCGTAGTAGCCGTCGCCCTGTTTATCCATGGCGCCTGCCTGATGGCCGATGACGTCATCCAGCGCGTCAAGCGCCAGGGTTTCGCCGCCGTTATCGGGGCGGGTGAAGTCGCAGGCAACTTCCAAAAGTCCCAGCGCCCGGCGGGCGTCTCCGGCGCTGGCCCGTGCCAGGGCGTCGAGCACGCCGTCTTCTATGGCAATGCGCCGGTCGCCCAGGCCGTTTTCCCGGTCTTCCAGCGCCTGGCGCAGCACCGCTATCAGCTCTTCATGGGTGAGCGGTTTGAGCACATAGACCCGCGCCCGGGACAAAAGCGCTGAGTTGACCTCAAACGAAGGGTTCTCCGTGGTTGCACCGATCAAGGTCAAAAGCCCCGATTCCACGTGGGGCAGCAGTGCATCCTGCTGGCTTTTGTTGAGCCGGTGAATTTCATCGAGAAACAAAACCACCGGCGTCGGCGCCAGCGCACGGGCGCGCTCGACTACGGTGCGGATGTCCTTGACGCCGGCCATTACCGCGCTTAGCGATTCCAGTGCCGCACCCGATGCCTGGGCGAGTATGTCGGCTAACGTCGTCTTGCCCACGCCCGGCGGGCCCCACAAGATCATGGAGCGCACCGTGGCGGTATCCACCATCTGTTTGAGCGGCTTGCCTTCGCCTATCAGCGCCTGCTGGCCGATGTAGTCGGCAAGGCGGCGCGGGCGCATGCGGTAGGCCAGCGGGGCTTGGCCGGCGGGGGAAGAAAAAAGATCCATGCAAACTCCGTTAAAAGCGCCGTACCGTTGGCGGTCATTAGGGCCGGTGCCGCTTGGCTGATACGATGGCAGTCCCATTGGCGCCCGGCTACTGTGTCAGGCAGGATTGTTTTTGCTAGGCTGATTGTTTCAGCCAGCGCGAAAAGAGTCGAGCGCAGCTTCGCACGAGGCGTCAAGTGCATAAAAGCCAGCGTGTTTCCGGCCGGTCGAGCGCATCCGCGCAGGCGTAACGTCTGGTGACACGCACGGTAAAAAGGAGGGGCAACATGATTAAACAGCTGAGCCTGGACCACGCCAACATGGCGCGCATGCTCCACGTGCTGGATTTGAAATATCGGGTTCTCCGGCAGGGAGAGCGTCCCAACTTTCATCTGATGCGCGAAGTCGTGGACTACATTCTTTCCTACATGGAAGATTTTGCGGTTTCCCTTGAGCAGGGATTTGTCGAGCAGCTCAAGCAATACGTCCCCGAACACGCAGAGGTCGCCGAGCAGATGCTGGCCGACTACCAAAAGCTCAGGCCCCGTCTGGAAGCGCTTTCCGACGATATCGACATGGTGCTGATGGATCACGTTCTGCCCATGGATCGCTTTGCCGAAGATCTCAAGCAGTATCTGGAAGCGCACCGGGAATATCTGCGCCAAGAGCGTGAAGAACTCTTTCCGCTGCTGGAAAACCGCTTTGACGCCAAAGGCACCGATTTTTTCAAGCAGACGATGCCCAACAACGCCGACAGAAAGATTGAGCATCTCAAAGAGGCCTATCCCGAGCTTTATGCAGAGCTTGAGCAGGCCGACGTACCGCCCCTCGGCTAGAGGGCAGCGGCAATAGAACAAGCGAGAATCCTGACCGCGGGGCGTGCTAGACTAGCCGCCCCGTTTTTCATGTCTTTCAAAGCGGGCTGTGCCCGAGCCGCTACGCCGAGGAGGTCGCTTTTCTGCCATGACCGGCCCCGTGCTGATTTTTGATTCCGGCGTCGGCGGGCTGTCGGTTGCGGCGGCCCTGCGCCGCCACTACCCGGATGCGGCGCTGTGTTACGCCTGCGATAACGCCTGGCTGCCCTACGGGCTGCGCCCGGACGCCGCCCTGGTGCAGCGCATTGTAGCGGTGTGTACCGCCGCCGTTGGCGTTTGCCGCCCGGCCGTGCTGGTGGTAGCGTGCAATACCGCCAGCACCCTGGCGCTTGCGGCTTTGCGCGCCGCGCTGGATATTCCCGTTGTAGGCACCGTGCCTGCCATCAAGCCCGCAGCGGCGGTCAGCCGTACGCGCCATCTGGGGCTGCTGGCCACCTCGGCCACGGTGCGCCGGCCCTATACCCGGCGGCTGATCGAGCGCTTTGCCGCCGACTGTAAGGTCAGCTGCATCGCTGCCGATGCGCTGGTCACCGAGGCGGAAAACTGGCTTGCCGGCGGCGAGCCCGATGCCGCACGGCTGGATGCCGCTTTAACGCCGCTCTGGCAGGCCGCCGGCGCGCAGGCGACACCGGAACCGCTGGATACCGTGGTGCTGGGCTGCACCCATTTTCCGCTTTTGACCCCCAGGCTTGCCGCGCTGGCGCCGGCGCCCCTTGCCTGGGTGGATTCCGGCGATGCCGTTGCCCGGCGCGTAGGCCAGCTGGCAGCACCGCTGGCCGCCGGCCGCCAGGCCCCGGCGCTGGCGACGGCCCCGGGCCCCGCGCTGGCCCGCGCACTTGCCGTCTACGGCTTTCAGCCTCCCGCGCCGTTACCTCTTGCCGGCGGCAACGTCGCCGCTTATTAACGCTATCCGTCGTTGAACAACAGGAGAAGCCCTTGGCCATACCTCAGGTGGAGCCGCAGCGCTATCACGCCCAGCTTGCGGCCAAATGCGACACCGTCCGCCGCCTTTTTGAAGGTTTTGCAACCCCGGAGATGGAAGTCTACGATTCGCCGCCCAGCCACTACCGCCAGCGCTGCGAGTTTCGCCTCTGGCACGAAGGCGACGATATCTACTACGCCATGTTTGAGGTGGCACGCGACGAGGCCGGCAACAAGCACAAAACGACGGTGCGTCTGGACCAGTACCCGGTGGCAAGCGAGGCCATCAACGCGCTGATGCCGGAGCTGCGCAAGGCGTTTCTGGGCAGCGATGTGCTGCGTCGTAAACTGTTTCAGATCGAGTTTCTGACCACGCTTTCCGGCGAGGCGCTGGTGACGCTTGTATACCACCGCCCGCTGGACGACGCCTGGGAAAAAAAGGCCCGGGCGCTGGAGCGCGCTCTTGGGATCATGATCATCGGCCGCTCGCGCAAGCAGCGCCGAGTGCTCACCCGAGACCACGTCTGGGAGCGGCTTTACGTTAACGGCCGGGCGCTGGATTACCAGCAGGTGGAAAACAGCTTCACCCAGCCCAACGCGCGGGTGTGTGAAAAAATGCTCGCCTGGGCGCAGGACGTAACCGCCGGCAGCCACGAAGGCGACCTGGTGGAGCTTTACTGCGGCAACGGCAACTTTACCGTGGCCCTGGCCGGCAACTTCCGCCGAGTGCTGGCCACCGAGATTTCGCGCACCTCGGTGGCCAGCGCCCGTATCAATCTGGCCGCCAACGGCGTGGATAACGTCCACGTCGCGCGGATGTCCGCCGAAGAGTTCGCCCAGGCGCTGAAAGGCGAAAAGGGCGGGCGCCGCGTCGCCGAGATGGCGCTTGACGACTATGCGTTTTCTACCGTGCTGGTGGACCCGCCGCGGGCGGGGCTGGACGCAGCCAGCTGTGCGCAAATCAGCGGCTATGAGCGCATTGTTTACATTTCCTGCAATCCGGAAAGCCTGGCGGAAAACCTGGCCCGGCTTGCGCCCACCCACCGCATCGAACGGCTGGCGCTGTTTGATCAGTTTCCGTTTACCCACCACTGCGAATGCGGCGTGCTGCTGGTGCGCCGCGACAGCGTTTGAGATGGCTATACGGCCACCCACCGGGGCATGCGCAGCGGGCATGCAGTATGAGCAAATGGGCAAAGGCTTGGGTCAAAAGCCTCGCTGGCGTAAGCTATTCGGAGGAGAGACGAACGTCTCTCCCTTTCATTTACGGCCGGATAGCGGTCTGGCAGTCGAGGTGATGGATGCATTACGTTGCGATTGAAGAAAGCCGGCAGGATCTGCTGAAGCAGCTCAAAGAGCGCCTGGATGCTCGCCTGGAGCCCAGGCGGGCTGCCGCTATAGACACCTTTGCGCGGCAGTTCTACGCCACGGTACCGGTGGAAGATCTGATGGATCGACGCCTGGACGACTTCTACGGGGCCACGCTTTCCATCTGGCAATTTTTGCAGCACCACGACCCGGAAAGCCCCAAGGTGCGGGTGTTTAATCCGGATTTTGAAGCGCATGGCTGGCAGTCCACGCACACCCTGGTTGCCGTGCTGCACCGCGATATGCCGTTTTTGGTGGACTCGGTGCGTATTGCCCTGAATCGCCGGGGGCTTACCGTCCACACCATCCACAATGCGATACTGGCCGCACAGCGCAGCGCCGGCGGCGAGCTGCAAAGCGTGGCTACCGTGCGCGGTGAAAACGCGCCGGACGAGCGAGAGTCGCTGATCGTCATCGAAGTGGATCGCCACAGCGACGCCGAAGCGCTGGACGCCATCGAGCAGGAGCTGCACGAGGCGCTGCGCGACGTGCGCACGGCGGTGGCCGACTACGACGGTATCTGCGCGCGTATCGGCGATGCCATCCAGGAGCTGGAAAAGGCCTGCCCGCCCCAGGTCGACCCGGACGATCACGAAGAAGCCATTGCCTTTCTTGAGTGGCTGCGCAAGGACAACTTCACCTTTTTGGGCTACGACGAGTATACGCTGCAAAACGGCGTGCTTACGCGCGACGACGACAGCCTGCTTGGCGTGTTTCGCCTCAACCAGCCGCGCTATGACGAACGCATCCGCGCGCCGGAAGGCTTGGACGACAAGCACGGCTACGTGCTGGTGCCGCATCTTTTGTCGTTTGCCAAAAGCGCGCACCACTCCCGCGTGCATCGGCCGACCTATCCTGACTACATCACCGTTGACCGCTACGACGACGACGGCAACGTAATCGGCGAGCGGCGCTTTTTCGGGCTGTTTACCGCCACCGTGTACAACGAGTCGCCGCGCAACATTCCGCTGCTGCGGCGTAAGCTCAAAGCGGTAATGGACCTGGTCGGCTTTGGCGATGAAGGCCACAACGCCAAGCAGCTGCTACAGGTGCTTGAGGTGTACCCTCGCGACGACCTTTTTCATACCGACACCCGGGCGCTGGCAGAAACCGCCAAGGGCATTCTCAATATTCGCGAACGCCGCCAGGTGCGATTGTTTGTGCGACAGGACTTGAGCGGCAAGTTCTATTCCTGCCTGATTTTCGTGCCGCGGGACGTGTTTTCCACCCGGCTGCGGGAAAGTATCCAGCAGCTGCTGTGCGAGGAAATGGACGCCCACTTCGGCGACTTCAATACCTACCTTTCCGAGTCTGTGCTGGCGCGCATTCAGCTGATCTTGCGCTTTAACGGCGAGCGCCCCGGTACGTTCGACCTGGCCCGGCTTGAGCGCAAAGTTGCCCAGCTGGCGCGCAGCTGGCGCGATGAGCTGCACTCGGCCATGGTTGACGGCTTCGGCGAAGAACGGGCCAACGCGCTGATGGCGCGTTTCGACGGCGCCTTTTCTGCCAGCTACCGCGAAGACTTCAGCGCCCGTACGGCGGTATATGACATCCAGCATCTGCTGGAACTGGACCACAGCGACACGCTGGCGCTGTCGCACTATCGCCCGCTGGAAGAGCAAAACGGCGGGGTCAAGCTCAAGCTCTACCAGCGCAACGCCCAGATTCCGCTGTCCGATGTGCTGCCGATGATGGAGCACCTGGGGCTGCGCGTGGTCGGCGAGCGCCCTTACGAAATCGCTGGCGCCGACCAGCGCTACTGGATTCACGATTTCAACCTGGAGCACAGCGGCGACGAGATCAGCCTGGGCGACATGCGCGACGACTTCGCCGAGGCGTTCAAGCGCATCTGGGCCGGCCAGGCCGACAATGATCCCTTTAACCGGCTGATCATCAACGCCCGGCTTGACTGGCGTGAAGTGGCCATGCTGCGCGGCTATGCCCGCTATCTCAAGCAGATCCGCTTTGGCATGTCCCAGGGCTACATTGCCACCGCGCTTAACAACCACGCCGGCATTACCCGAGAGCTGGTTGAGCTGTTCCGGCTGCGCTTTGATCCCATGCTGCAATCCCGCGATGCGGATGCCTGCCTTGCGCGGATCAACGAGCAGCTAGAGCAGGTTGAAAGCCTCAACGATGACCAGCTGCTGCGCCGCTACGTAGAGCTGATCCAGGCCACGCTGCGCACCAACTACTACCAGCGCGACGATAACGGCGAACACAAGGCCTACATTGCCTACAAGCTGGCGCCGTCTCAGGTGACCGGCATGCCCAAGCCCCGGCCGATGTATGAAATCTTTGTCTGCTCGCCCCGGGTGGAAGGGGTGCACCTGCGCGGCGGCAAGGTAGCCCGCGGCGGGCTGCGCTGGTCTGATCGGCTGGAGGACTTTCGCACCGAGGTGCTGGGGCTGGTGAAAACGCAGCAGGTGAAAAACTCGGTCATTGTGCCCGTGGGAGCCAAGGGCGGTTTTGTCTGCAAGCAGATGCCCGACAATGCCGACCGCGAAGCCCGCCAGAACGAAGGGATCGCCTGCTACCAGACCTTTATTCGCGCGCTGCTTGACGTCACCGATAACCTCAACGGCAACGACGTGGTGCCGCCGCGGGACGTGGTTCGCCACGACGACGCCGATACCTACATGGTCGTGGCGGCGGACAAAGGAACGGCAACCTTTTCCAACATCGCCAACGACATCTCGCTGGAGTACGGCCACTGGCTGGGCGATGCGTTTGCTTCCGGCGGTGCCAACGGCTACGACCACAAGGGCATGGCGATTACCGCACGCGGCGCCTGGGAATCGGTCAAGCGCCACTTCCGCGGGCTTGGGGTCAACACCCAGCGCGACACCTTTACCGCCGTAGGCGTGGGTGACATGGGCGGCGACGTGTTCGGCAACGGCATGCTGCTTTCAGACCGGATCGAGCTGGTAGGCGCGTTCAACCACCTGCACATCTTCGTTGACCCAACGCCGGATGCGGCAACCACCTACGTCGAGCGCAAGCGCCTGTTCGACATGCCGCGCTCCAGCTGGGAAGACTTTGACACCGCGCTGATATCCGAAGGCGGCGGAGTGTTCAGCCGCAGCGCCAAGTCCATTGCCATCACCGAGCAGATGCAAAAGGTGTTCGGCATCAGCGAAGACCGGCTGGCACCCAACGAGCTGATCCGTGCCATGCTCACCGCCCGGGTGGACTTGGTCTGGAACGGCGGGATCGGCACCTACGTCAAAGGCTCTGGCGAAACCCACGCCGAGGTAGGCGACAAGGCCAACGACGCCCTGCGCGTCAACGGTTCCGAGCTTAACTGCCGGGTTATCGGCGAAGGCGGCAACCTGGGCTGTACCCAGCTGGGACGGACCGAGGCGGCGGCCAAGGGCGTGCGCGTTTACGCCGACTTCATCGACAACGCCGGCGGGGTGAACTGCTCGGACCGCGAGGTCAACATCAAGATCCTCATTGATGAAGTGGTCAAGCGTGGCGACATGACCGACAAGCAGCGCAACGAGCTGCTGGCCGAAATGACCGATGAAGTGGCCGATCTGGTCATCAAGGACAACTATCGCCAGACCCAGGCGCTGGATCTGTCCGAGCGGATTTCCCAGCAGGGCATCGGCCCGTACCACCGCTTTATCAGCGAGCTGGAAGACGCCGGCATCATTGATCGCGAGCTTGAATATCTGCCGGCAGATGACGTGCTCAAAGAGCGCTCCGCCAATGCCCAGGGCATGCTGCTGCCGGAGCTTTCGGTGCTGATTTCCTATGCCAAGAGCACGCTCAAGGGCGATCTGAACGACTCCGACGTTCCCGATGACCCCTATGTCCAGCAGCATCTTGAGCGCCTGTTCCCGCAGACGCTGGTTGAAGGCTACACCAACGAGATGTACGACCATCGCCTGAAGCGCGAGATCGTCGCCACTCAGGTTGCCAACGATCTGGTGGATCGCATGGGCATCGTGTTTGTGCGCCGGCTGATGGATTCGACCGGGCTTGGCCGTGCAGAAATTGCCCGCGCCTACATCGTCGCCCGGGACAGCTTCAACCTGCCCGCGCTGTGGGATGCGATCGAAGCGCTGGACAACGAAGTGCCCGGACACGTTCAGTACGCCATGATGCTTGATCTGATGCGCATGATCCGCCGCGCCACGCGCTGGTTTTTGCGCCAGCACACCGGGCTTTCGGTGGCCGAGACCATCGAATACTTCGGCCCGCGTCTTGCCTCGCTGCAGGACAGCATCGGCGAGCTTTTAAGCGGTGAAGAGCTCAGCGCCTGGCAGGCGCGTCGGGACGAGCTTACCGAGGCCGGCGTGCCTGACGCCCTGGCGGCCAAGGTGGCCGCCGCACCGAGCCTTTATGCCGGGCTGGGAATTATTCAGGCCGCGCGCCAGACCGACGAGGCGCCCCAGCGCGTCGCCGAGGTGTTCTACGAGATCGGTAGCCGGCTGGAACTGCCGTGGATGATCCAGCAGGTGACCCGGCTGAAAGCCCGCGATGCCTGGCAGGCCCAGGCGCGGGAAACCTTCCGCGACGATATCGACCGCCAGCAGCTGGCGCTGACCACCAGCGTGCTGACCCTGGAAGCCGGCAGCGGCAGCGCCGAAGACAAGGTCGCGCAGTGGCTGGAGCAAAACGTTGAGCTGCACAGCCGCTGGTGTCGCCTGATCAACGAGGTGCGCAGCGGCAACCAGACCGGGTTTGCCCTGTTTACCGTGGCGATACGCGCGCTGGTTGGCCTTGCCGAAAGCGGCAGCGAGACAAATCGCGATAGATAAAGCGGCTCTGCGCTGCTGAAAAGCCGCCTGCCCGGCGCCCCGAGCGACGTAAAAGCGCCGCTCGGGGCGCTTTTTTTGGCGCTGCGTTTTTTTATACCCGCCGGCTTTGCGCTATACTGGCCGGCATTGCTTGCCGCTACCGTTTGCCGTCGCCGCCAACCGCCTGGAGAGACGATGTACCACCTTGCTCGCCCGCTATTGTTCCGCCTGGCCCCGGAAACCGCGCACAGCGTTGCGCTTACGTCTCTGGACTGGCTGCATCGCATCGGCGGGGTGGCGCAGGCGGCTGGCACGCGCGTGGATGACCCGGTGGAGCTGTTGGGGCTGCGTTTTGCCAACCGCGTGGGGCTTGCGGCCGGGCTGGATAAAAACGCCGACCATCTGGATGCGCTGGGTGCGCTGGGCTTTGGCTTTATCGAAGTGGGAACGGTGACGCCCAAGGGGCAGCCCGGCAATCCCAGGCCGCGGATGTTTCGTCTGGCCGGGCATCAAGCGATTATCAATCGCTTCGGGTTTAACAATAACGGCGTGGCGCACCTGGTTGAACAGGTGCAAAAACGCCGCTTTTCCGGCGTGGTAGGGGTCAACATCGGCAAAAACCTGGCAACCCCGGTAGACGATGCGCTGCGGGACTACCTGACCTGCCTGGAAGCGGTACACCCGCATGCCGACTATGTGACGGTGAATATTTCCTCGCCCAACACGCCGGGGCTGCGCACGCTGCAGTTCGGCGAACAGCTGGATGCGCTGCTGGCGCCGCTGCGCACGCGTACAAGCGAGCTGGATGCGGAAAACGGCCGGCGCGTGCCTTTGCTGGTCAAGATTGCACCGGACATGACAGCCGAGGAAGTAGCGCTGGTGGCCGGCAGTATCGCCCGCAACGCGCTTGACGGTGTGATCGCCACCAACACAACGGTTTCTCGCGAAGCGGTCAGGGATGACCCCCAGGCCGGAGAGGCCGGCGGGCTTTCCGGAAAGCCGCTGTTCGAGGCGTCAAATCGCGTGATTCGCCGGCTGCGAGAGCACCTGCCCGATATCGTCATCATCGGCGTGGGCGGGATCGACAGCGCCGGCGCCGCACAGGAGAAAATCGCCGCCGGCGCCGATCTGGTGCAGCTGTATTCGGGGCTGATTTTTCAAGGCCCCCGGCTTGTCGGCGAATGCGCCCGGGCGCTTGCCGAAAAGACCGCGGCCGCGCCGGCCAGACCCGCCTGAGGCGGGCCTGGCAAAGGGCACCGTCAGACGGTCGCGGTGGGACTGCGGTGAATACCGGCAACGCCGGTCATGCCTTCCCATTGATCACCGCGACCCTCGCGCCAGCCGCTCATCCAATACTCACGCACGTTGACGTTATCGCTTGGGCACTCGTCGCGAGAGCGCCCGCCGATGCCGGCCTTGTAACCGCGGACATAGGCTCGCTGAAAGGGATCACGCTTTTGTCGTTTCATGGGCTAACCTCGTGGTTGATAGCCTTGACGAAAAACAGCGCCCAGCCGGCAGAAGGGCATCTATCGTGTTGTCGATGCCTGGCCGTGTTGTCGATGCCTGGCGTAGACGCTGACTCGATGCTTCGTCCGATAAGCCGGACGAAGATGACAAACAAAGAGCGGGGGGACCAACCCGACAGCGTTGCCCGGCATTCTCATGCGGGGCGCGGTGCCGGTCACCCTGATGCCGTGCTCGTACTGCGGGCGCGGCGGATAACGCATGCGTTGTATGTAGCTACACCTCTTATGCTTAGCCCACAATACGTCGCCTGTCGAGCGTTGGCGCGTTATTTAACGCCGCAATGTGGCGTTTATCTTTTTTGCTTTCTTTTTATTGATCAGGAATGTCGCGCCGAAGGCGCCCGATAACCATGACCGAGCCGAGCCAAACCCTGCCCCCCTCGCCGACACCGGCCGCCGACGCGCTGGAACTTCTGGTGACCTGCCCCAAGGGCATTGAAACCCTGCTGGCCGATGAAATGACCCGTCTGGGTGCCACGCCGGTGAAAACGACCGTAGCCGGCGTATGGGCAACGGCTACCCATGCGGATGCCTATCGCCTGTGCCTGTGGTCGCGCCTTGCCAATCGCGTGATCGTGCGGCTTTCCCAGGACATAAGCGTGACGACCCCGGAGCAGATTCGCGACGCCGCCTCGCGCCTGAACTGGACCCGCCACATCGCCGAGGGTGCGACCCTGGCGGTAGATTTTCACGGCAAAAGCGAACGTATCCGCCATACGCTGTTCGGCGCGCAAACGGTCAAGGATGGCATTGTCGACGCGCTGAGCCGGGCGGGGCGGGCGCGCCCCACGGTGGATAACAAGGCGCCGGACGTCTCTATCTACGCCCATCTGCACCGCCAGACGCTAACGCTGGGCGTGGATCTGGCCGGCGAGAGCCTGCACCGCCGCGGCTATCGCCGGGACGTGGGGCACGCGCCGCTCAAGGAAAATCTTGCCGCCGCACTGCTGGTGCGCGCCGGGTGGCCGGAGCGGGCAAAACGCGGCGAGGCGCTGGTCGACCCGCTGTGCGGCGCCGGCACGCTGCTGATCGAGGCGGCCTTGATGGCTGCCGACCAGGCGCCGGGCATTCATCGCAAGCGCTTTGGCTTTCACGGCTGGGCCCAGTTTGACGCCGCCGCCTGGCAGGAACTGGTGCGCGAGGCCCGTGCGCGCGCCTCGATCGGGCGCAAGCGCTGTAAAAACGCGTTTTACGGCTTTGATCAAAGCCCCGCGGCGCTGGCGGCGGCCAAGGCCAACGCCATGCGTGCGGGCATTCCCGCGCTGCTAACGCTCAAGGGTGAAGGCGTGGCCGCGCTGACCCGGGATAGCGTGGACGCACAGGGCCCGGGCCTGGTCATCACCAACCCGCCCTACGGCGAGCGGCTGGGCGAGATGGCCGAGCTGGTCAACCTCTACGCTACCATCGGCGAGCAGGCCAAGGCGCTTTTTCCCGGCTGGACGCTGGCGCTGTTTACCGGCAATCCGGATCTTGGCCACCGTTTGGGCATGCGCGCGCACAAGCAGTATGCGCTGAAAAACGGCCCGCTGGACGCCAAGCTGCTGCTGATGGACATCGGCCGGGAAGACGAGCGCCCCGCGGTGCAGGCACAGCAGCCCGACGCTAAAGGCCAGCCGGATGCGTCGTCGCCGATGCCGGAAAACGCCCAGATGTTTGCCAATCGGCTGATGAAAAACCGCAAACGGCTGAAAAAGTGGCTCAAGAAAAGCGGCGAGCGCTGCTACCGTATTTACGATGCCGACATGCCCGAATACGCTTTGGCCGTGGATATCTACGGCGATCGCGTCCACGTTCAGGAGTATGCGCCGCCGCGCACGGTCAACCCGGCCCAGGCGCAAAAGCGCCTGTTCGACGCGCTGGAGGTGCTGCCAAAAGTGCTTGAGGTGTCGCCCCAGCATATCCACGTCAAGCGCCGGGAGCGTCAGGCGGGCAAGGCCCAGTATGAAAAGCGCGGCGCCAGCGGCGAGCGCTTTGAAGTGACGGAAGGCCGGGCGCGGCTGTGGGTTAATCTGCGCGACTATCTGGATACCGGGCTGTTTTTGGACCACCGGCCGGTGCGCCGGCTGCTCGGCGAGCAGGCCGCCGGCACGCGCTTTTTGAACCTGTTTTGCTATACCGCCAGCGCTACGGTACAGGCCGCCCTGGGCGGTGCGACCGAAAGCGTCAGCGTGGATATGTCCAACACCTATCTTGAGTGGGCGAAAGACAACTTTGCTCTGAACGGGCTGGACCCGTCGCGCCACCGCACGCAGCGCGAGGACTGCATCAAGTGGCTGGAAACCGCGAGCACCGAGTTTGACCTGATCTTTATGGACCCGCCGACGTTTTCCAACTCCAAAAAGATGCGCGAAACTCTCGACGTGCAGCGCGATCATGCTCGGCTGATCGAGCTTGCCATGGCGCGGCTGGCGCCCGGCGGCACGCTGGTGTTTTCCAACAACCAGCGCCGCTTCAAGCTCGACGGTGAGGTGGCCGAGCGCTACGCGGTGGAAGATATCTCGGCCCAAACCTTCGATCCGGACTTTCAGCGCAGCACCGGCATGCATCACGTATTCGTGATCCGTCACGCCTCGGCGGGCGATAAAGGGGAGGGCGCATGATTTATTTGCGGCTTTACACCACCCTGGGCTGTCATCTTTGCGCTCAGCTGGAAGGGCTGGTGCACGCGCTGGTAAACGATGACGCGGTGGTTGAGCACATCGAAATAAGCGAAGACGATACGCTTGTCCAGCGCTACGGCGTGCGCATTCCGGTGCTTGCCGATTGTGACGGCGACGAGCTTGACCGCGGCCTGGATCCTCAAAGGTTGGGAGAGTGGCTGCGCCGCCGCGGCTGGCTGGATGAGGCCGCCCTGGCCGCCTGGCTTTCGCCGCCCAAAGCGCCCAAGGCCACGGCGGCCTACCAGCGCGGCGGCCGGCGCTATCTGGGGTAGTGTGAACAGCGGCGTTAGCCGCCCATGCCCTGGGGCGTCAGGCCAAGGTTGTTTTCGACTGTTTTGACGCCGGCCACGTTTTCGGCGGCGATTTTCACCGCCTGTTTTTGGGTATGGTTTTTGACCAGCCCCCAGAGCTGTACGTGGCCGTCGCTTACAATAACGTTCGGGCGATAGACCATCATGCCGGCGCTTTTCTTGATTTCTTCAAGAATGGCGTCGCGGATCTCACGGTCATTGCCGCCACCGGCTTGAATGCGATGCGCCGAGAAGCCGCGCAGCAGGTTAGAGCGGCTGACAATGCCGGTCATGCGGCCATGCTTGACCACCGGCACCAGCTTGATGTGGTGTTTTTCCAAAAGCCGGGCAATGCGATGCAGCGGCGTATCCTCGGTGATGGTCACCGGGTTGGGGGTCATGACGTCTTTTGCCCGACGACCGTGGCTTTTGACGTAGTCCGCGGCGCTATTGCTGCTGCCCAGCATGTTCAGCCACCAGGAGCGGCTGGGCGCGGTCTCGCTTTTGATGCGGCGCATCAGGTCGGCTTCGCTGACAACGCCGACAACGCCGTTGTTATCGTCAACGACCGGTACAGCGCTGATGCCGTGGGTCAGCAGCAGCGTAGCGATTTCGCTGACATCCCCATCGGGGTGAACGGAGATGACGTCGGGCGTCATTACATCGGCAGCTTGCATGAGCAGTGACCTCCAGAACGTTGGGCTAAAAGCGTTGCATCAAACCGGTATGCCTACACTTTACACCTTATACGGTAGACGCAAACTCTGGATTGCGCTTTGGTGACGGCCGGCGCACCTGTGCGCGCCAAAAGCGTTGCAGGCGGGCGGCCGGGCTTTCAGAGAGCGTCAAGCAGGGAAAGCTGACGCATGGCCTGGCGGCCTTCGGGGGTTTCGGCGGCGACATCCAGCACCTTTCTAAAGCCCCGGGAGCGCTGAATGGTCGCGTCGTCATCCAGCCACATCTGCGCCTGCTCCAGGCTGTCTGCCAGGCGGTGTTCCAGCCCGCCGAACTGGGTGCCGATCTGCCCCCAGGCGCGGCTGAAAATCCAGTCGTTGAACATATCCTGATGGATATGAATCAGCACATAGTCATGCTCGGTTTCCCACCGTACGATCACGCGCTACCCTCTTGTCGTTACGCTGCCTGTTGGATGCTGTATTCACCACGCCTGCGGCGCGCCGCTGCCTGATGCGGCCGTTTGCCTGCGTATTGTAAAGGTCGAGATAAAAAACGCCATGCACCTGATTGTGGATGCCAATATTCCCGCCGCTGACGCCTGCTTTGGCGCCTTCGGCCGGATCACCCGGATACCCGGGCGCGAGATCACCCGTGCCCATCTGGACAACGCCGATGTTCTGATCGTGCGCTCGGTCACCCCGGTAAACGAGGCGCTGCTGGCGGATACGCCGGTGCGTTTTGTGGGGACCTGTACCATCGGTACCGATCATATCGACCGTGACTACCTCACCGCGCAGGGCATCGGCTTTGCCAGCGCGCCGGGCTGCAACGCCGAGGCCGTGGCGGACTACGTGCTGGCCGCGCTGCTTGGCCAGGCCGAACGCGAAGGCAGGCCGCTGCTTGAGCGTTGCGTTGGCATCGTCGGCGCCGGCAGCGTGGGCCGCCGGGTGCAGGCGCGCCTTGAGGGGCTGGGAGTAGACGTTGCGGTATGCGACCCGCCCCGCGCGGCTCGTGAAGGCAGTGCAGGCTTTGTCTCCCTGGAGGCGCTGATTGCGCGCTGCGATGTGCTCTGTTTGCACACGCCGCTGGTGCGCAAGGGCCCGTATGCGACTCGCCATCTGCTTGATGCCGGCCGCATTGCCGCGCTCAGGCCGGGAACGTGGGTGCTCAACGCCGGTCGCGGCGACTGTATTGACGGCGACGCGCTGTATCGGCGCCTGGACGGGCCGGGCGATATCACCGCACTGCTGGATGTCTGGGAAAATGAGCCGGGAATCGATGCCGCACTGCATGCCCGGGCAGCGCTTGCCACGCCGCATATTGCCGGCTATAGCCTGGACGGCAAGCTGCGCGGCAGCTTGATGATTCATCGCGCGCTGGCGGCGCATCAAAAAGTCGCCGGCACGCTGACGCTGGATGATATCTGCCCGCCGGCGGCGCTGGCCGAGCTGACGCTTGGCCGGATTATGCCGGTGGAAGATGCGCTGAGGCTTTGTGTGCGAGCGGTATACGATACGCGCCGCGATCACGACCTGCTGGCCCGCCGGGCAAACAAATCGGGGATGGCCGCCGGGTTTGACGCCTGCCGGGCGCACTACCCGCTGCGCCGGGAGCTGGCCACGCTGACGGTACGGCTGACAGGCGAGGCCCGAGCACTTGCCGGGCCGCTGGCGGCGGCCGGGTGCAACGTTGAAGCGTCGCCGGCCGCCTGAGCCAGATGCAGCGGTGTGGTTTACTGCCGGTAGGAGGCTTCCTGAAGGGCCCGAATGCGGTCATCCAGCGGCGGGTGGCTGGCAAACAGCTTTTCCATCAGCGAGCGCGTCTGGCCCTGGGTAATGGCCAGCGCGCGCAGGGTGTCGGGCATTTCGTCGGGCGCTTGGGTTTCGACTTTTAGCCGCTCAAGCGCGGCGATCATCGCGCCGCTGCCGGCCAGGCGCGCACCGGCCTCATCGGCGCGGTATTCGCGAAAGCGCGAGAACCACGCCACGATGGTGGAAGCGGCGATGCCAAACACGACCTCGGCTACCATCACCACGGCGAAATAGCCGAAAAAGCCCAGGCCTTCGCCGTCTTCATCGTCACCGCGCATGAACTGGTCGATCAGGTGGGCCACCACCCGGGCAAAAAACATCACGAAGGTGTTCACCACGCCTTGAATCAGCGCCAGTGTGACCATGTCGCCGTTGGCCACATGGCCGATCTCGTGGGCCAGCACCGCGCGGATTTCCTCCCGGCGCATGCGGTTCATCAGGCCTGCCGATACCGCTACCAGCGCATCGTCTTTGTTCCAGCCGGTGGCAAAGGCGTTGGACTGCTGGGCGGGGAAAATCCCCACCTCCGGCGTTTTGATGCCTGCCTCCCGGGCAAGCTCGGCGACGGTATCCACCAGCCACTGCTCGGTGGCATTGGAGGGGGATTCGATGATCACCGTGCCCGTTGAGCGCTTGGCCATCCACTTGGAAATGAACAGCGACACCATGGACCCGGCCATGCCGAAGACAAAGCAGAAAATCAGCAGGCTGGTGAAGTTGAGCCCTTGGCTGGTCAGATAGCTCTCTACGCCGAGCAGGCGCAGCGTCAGGCTGGCGACCAGCAATACCGCCAGGTTGGTGGCAAGGAAGAGTACAATTCGCATCATCGTCGTGGGTCTCCGTAACGCCAGGATGACAGGGAAAGCAGGACGCCCGAGTGTGCGGGCGCCAGGTCAGCTAGATATAGGCACGATCGCCGGCTTTGCAAGCCCGGGGCTTCAACGTTTTTTGCGCTACTGGCGGTAGCGCGACAGAAAGTTGGCAAAGCGGTCCAGCGCATCGCCCAGCTGGTCAGCCCAGGGCAGGGTGACGATGCGCACGTGGTCCGGCTCCGGCCAGTTGAACGCCGTACCCTGCACCAGCAGGATTTTTTCCTGGAGCAAAAGGTCCTGCACCAGGCGCTGATCGTCCTGGATGTTGAATACCGCAGGGTCCAGCCGGGGGAAGGCGTAAAGCGCGCCCCGGGGCTTCACACAGCTGACCCCGGGAATGGCGTTGAGCTTTTCGTAGGTAATGTCGCGCTGGGCGCGCAGCCGGCCGCCGGGAAGAATCAGATCGTTGATCGACTGATAGCCGCCAAGCGCGGTTTGAATGGCGTGCTGGGCGGGTACGTTGGCGCACAGGCGCATGGAGGCCAGCATCGTCAGCCCCTGAATAAAGCCCTGGGCGCGCTGCTTGGCCACGCTGCCGGACAGCGTCATCCAGCCGGAGCGAAAGCCGGCGCAGCGGTAGCTTTTGGACAGGCCGTTGAAGGTGATGACCAGCTGGTCGTCGTCGGCAAGCGCACCGGCGGCGGTGTGGCTGGCTTCGTCGTAGAGAATCTTGTCGTAGATTTCGTCGGCAAACACCACCAGACCGTGAGCGCGGGCGATGGCCAGCAGCTCGCGGATGACCTCGGGCGGGTACACCGCGCCGGTGGGGTTGTTGGGATTGATCAGTACGATGGCCCGGGTGTGGGCGGTAATCTTGCGGCGAATATCGTCCATGTCCGGCGCCCAGTCGGCCTGTTCGTCGCACAGATAGTGCACCGCGCGCCCGCCCGAAAGGTTGGCGGCCGCCGTCCATAGCGGGTAGTCCGGCGCCGGGATCAGCAGCTCGTCGCCGTCGTTTAAAAGCGCCTGCAGCGCCATGACGATCAGCTCGGATACGCCGTTGCCGATGTAGATGTCTTCAATGCCGACGCCGGGAATCTGCTTGCGCTGGCACTCCTGCATGATCGCCTTGCGCGCGGAGTAAAGCCCTTTGGAATCGCAGTAGCCCTGGGCGGTGGGCAGGTTGTGCAGCACGTCCTGCAGGATTTCTTCCGGCGCCTCAAAGCCGAACGGCGCGGGGTTGCCGATGTTGAGCTTGAGAATGCGGTGGCCTTCGTCTTCCAGCCGTTTGGCGTGCTCAAGCACGGGCCCGCGGATGTCGTAGCAGACGTTATCCAGCTTGTGGGACTTGTCGAGCGTTGCCGGCTCGGAGGGCTTGGGAGTGTCCATGGTGCGCTTCCAGTAAAAGTAGGCAAAGTCGGGTCGGGGCAGGGCGCAATAGGTCAGGCGTCGGCAGCGGTATCGTCGGCGCCGGTGAACGTCTCGGGTGCGGGTATGTCGGCCGGCGTTTCCAGCGTGACCCGGCCCAGCTTGCCGTCGCGCAGCTCGTGGAGCAGCACTTCGGCGCCGCGATGCATATCCGCCACGCCGCCGGCGCGCAGACCGCCACGTTTGCGGGCAATGGCATCGAGAATCGCGTACCCGTCAAAGCCGGCCGCGGCGAGAAAGTCCGGGCGCGCAGGGCCGTCGCTGTCCACGCTTGCCTGTGCTGCGCGCTCGCTGCCCGGGTAGGCGGGCAGGGTTTTCAGCTTGTAACGCGCGCAAAGGGCGTGGGGGTAGCGCCGTGCCAGCTCGGCACAGGTGACAACGGCAACGTCGATATAGTCGATGGCGGTATCGCGGATGGCGCCGCTGGCGGCCAGGCGATAGGCGCTTGCCTGGTTTTCGATCTTGGGCCACAGCACGCCGGGCGTGTCGATCAGCGCTACGCGCTGGCCGACGGGCACTTTCTGCTGGCGCTTGGTGACCGCGGGTTCGTTACCGGTCCTGGCGATCTTGCGCCCGGCCAGGCCGTTGATCAGGGTGGACTTTCCCACGTTGGGGATGCCCATGACCATCACCCGAACGTCGCGGTCGGCGCGCACGTGCCCGGCAAGCGTGTGGCAAACAGCGGGTATCTGCTTGAGTTCGCGGGGGTTGGTGACGGTGATGGCAAGCGCCCGGGTGTCGCGCTGGGCGTCAAAATGGGCGACCCACTCGGCGGTGCGCTCGGGGTCGGCCAGATCCGCCCGGGACAGAATTTTCAACGTCGGCTTGTGCCGCGCAAGCTCGGCCAGCATGGGGTTGGCGCTGGAGTAGGGCAGCCTAGCATCGAGCACCTCGATCACCACGTCGATTTCGGGCAGCGCTTCTTTGATCTGGCGACGCGCCTTGTTCATATGACCGGGAAACCAGCCCAGCATGGCATTCTCCTGAGGGGTTCCAGCGCCGCCCGGCGGCGCGATAAAAAACGGGCGCTCAGTTTACCAGAAGGCGCCCGGGCTGGCTGGTCTGCGGCGGCTGATATATTGCAAAGGCGCGCTACTCGTCGGGACGATAGTCCAGCGCTACGCCGTTGATGCAGTAGCGCAGGCCGGTAGTGTCCGGCGGGCCGTCGGGAAAGACATGCCCCAGGTGGGCATCGCACCGGGCGCAGACGACTTCGGTACGCCTCATGCCGTGGCTGGTATCGAAGTGTTCTTCCACGCTTTGCCGGCCGAGCGGGCGGTCGAAGCTGGGCCAGCCGCAGCCGGCATTGAACTTGTGCTCGTTTTCAAAAAGCGGTGCGTCGCAGCATACGCAGTGGTACAGGCCCTGACCGCTGTGTGCGTCGCAGTCGCTGGTGAAAGGGCGCTCGGTGCCTTTTTCTCGGGTGACCCGGTACTGCTCGGCGGTAAGCTGCTCGCGCCACTGTGCGGGCGTTTTTTCCAGTTTGGCCATCGGATTCTCCTGTGGTGATGAACGAGTACGACGCGTGTTCCGGGCAAATTGTTCCTGTCTTTGCCGGATTCCTGCCTTTGAGGATAACGCGCCGTATCGCCAACGCCGAGGGTGGCAAAGATAAACGCTTGACACGTTTTACCCCGCTGAGTACTATACGCGCCACCTCGACGAGGCGGCACCGCGTCCCATTCGTCTAGTGGTCCAGGACACCGCCCTTTCACGGCGGTAACAGGGGTTCGAACCCCCTATGGGACGCCACTTGTCACGTCAGGTATCGGTTTGCGGGAATAGCTCAGTGGTAGAGCATCGCCTTGCCAAGGCGAGGGTCGGGAGTTCGAATCTCCTTTCCCGCTCCAGTTCGGTTGTTATACAGCGTCCCATTCGTCTAGTGGTCCAGGACACCGCCCTTTCACGGCGGTAACAGGGGTTCGAACCCCCTATGGGACGCCAACCGGCAGCGAGCAGCCGTCTGACGACAGCACCGTGCGGGAATAGCTCAGTGGTAGAGCATCGCCTTGCCAAGGCGAGGGTCGGGAGTTCGAATCTCCTTTCCCGCTCCAGTCAGCCGGTCAACCTGTGTCCCATTCGTCTAGTGGCCCAGGACACCGCCCTTTCACGGCGGTAACAGGGGTTCGAACCCCCTATGGGACGCCACTCGCTACACGTCGTATCAGCTATCGTTGAGCGTCGTGCCACACCAAGCGCTGCGGGAATAGCTCAGCGGTAGAGCATCGCCTTGCCAAGGCGAGGGTCGGGAGTTCGAATCTCCTTTCCCGCTCCAGGCGCAGTCAAGGCCGCATCCGGCCGTACCTATCGATGTTTCACGCCTTGTTTGATCACGACATTAGCTTTGCTAACGGTCGCATTTGGCGTGTCTGTTTGCCGCCGATGCCCGCCCGCTCGCAGCCCTGCGCCTTGAAAAGCTGGCAAATGCCCTAATGTCAAAGGCGGCTAACGCTTCACGCAAACGCTTCACATGTGTCTCACCCCTGCTGACAGGACAGTTTCATGGCCGAACCGGCATTGTCGATCCGTGGCCTGACCAAGGTGTACGGCAACGGCTTTCACGCACTCAAAGGTATTGATCTGGACGTGGAGCAGGGCGATTTCTTTGCTCTGCTGGGCCCTAACGGGGCAGGCAAGTCCACCACCCTCGGCGTGGTGTGCTCGCTTGTGCAGAAAACCGCCGGGCAGGTATCGCTGTTCGGCATTGATATCGACCGCGACTTCGCCCGCGCCAAGTACCAGCTGGGCGTGGTGCCCCAGGAGTTCAACTTCAACCAGTTCGAGCGGGTGATCGATATCGTCATCGCCCAGGCGGGCTATTACGGCATGCCCAAGCGCGAAGCGCTGCCCCGGGCCGAGCAGCTTTTAAGCGATCTGGGCCTGTGGGACAAGCGTAACGGCAGCGCGCGAATGCTCTCCGGCGGCATGAAACGCCGGCTGATGATCGCCCGGGCGCTGATGCACCGGCCCAAGCTGTTGATTCTTGACGAGCCCACCGCCGGGGTAGACATCGAGCTTCGGCGCAGCATGTGGGAGTACATGCGCCGGATCAACCGGGAAGAGGGCACAACGATTATCCTCACTACCCACTATCTGGAAGAAGCCGAAAGCCTGTGCCGCAACATCGCCATTATCAATCACGGCGATATCATCCGTAACACCAGCGTGCGCCGGCTGCTGGCGGAGCTGAATGCGGAAACCTTCCTGCTGGATTTGACCCGCCCGCTGGATGCGGTGCCGCATATCGAAGGCTTTGAGGTCTACCAAAGCGAGCCGGCCCAGCTGGCGGTGGTCATCCGTCGCGGCCAGCGGCTCAACAGCATCTTTGAGGCGCTGAGCCGGCAGGGCATCGAGGTCACGTCCATGCGCAACCGCGCCAACCGGCTGGAAGAAATGTTTGTATCCATGGTCAACGACCGCGCAGACGATGCCGGCCAAAACGCGTCGCCGAGCGAGCAAAAGGAGGCAAGCGCATGAACGCCACCCAGACCCTGGTCGCGCTGTGGACGCTGGTCGTCAAGGAAATCAAGCGCTTTACCCGTATCTGGCCGCAGACGCTTTTGCCGCCGTCGATCACCATGGCGATGTATTTCATCATCTTTGGCAACCTGATCGGCTCGCGCATCGGCACCATGGATGATTTCAGCTATATGGATTTCATCGTCCCCGGGCTGATCATGATGGCGGTGATCACCAACAGCTATTCCAACGTGGCGTCGAGCTTTTTCTCCAACAAGTTTCAGCGCAGCGTGGAAGAGATGATGGTCTCGCCCATGCCCAGCTGGGTGGTGCTCTCGGGTTTTGTGCTGGGCGGCATGGCGCGCGGGCTGGGCGTGGGCGCGATTGTCACCGTGGTGTCGCTGTTTTTCACCCAGCTGACCGTGGCGCATCCGCTGATGACGCTGCTGGTGGTGATGCTGACCTCGGCGCTGTTTGCCATTGGCGGTTTTATCAACGCGCTGCTGGCCAACAAGTTTGACGACGTTTCCATTGTGCCGACGTTTGTGCTGACGCCGCTGACGTATCTGGGCGGGGTGTTTTACTCCATCTCGCTGCTGCCGGATTTCTGGCAGAGCGTATCAATGCTCAATCCGATTTTGTATATGGTCAACGCCTTTCGCTACGGCATTCTCGGCGTCTCGGACATTCCCGCCGTCTGGGCGCTCACGGCCTCGTTTGCGTTTATTACCGTACTGTATACCATCGCGCTGATCATGCTGGAGCGCGGCTACGGCATTCGCAGCTAAGGCCCGATCGTGCCTTTTTGCACAGACACAAGGAAATTGCCATGAACGCGACGCCTGCAAGCCTGGAACATGCCCCGCTGGGGCGCAGCGCTGCCTATCCTGACCGCTACGATGCTTCGCTGCTTTTCCCTCTGCCCCGGGCAGAAAACCGAGCCGCGCTGGGGCTGGCTGAAGGCGCTGCGCTGCCGTTTGTCGGCGAGGACGAATGGCACGGCTACGAGCTTTCCTGGCTCAACGCCCGGGGCAAGCCTGTGATCGCGGTCGGGCGCTTTCGCCTGCCGGCGGACGCACCCAGCCTGATCGAGTCCAAGTCGTTCAAACTCTACCTCAACGGCTTCAACCAGACGCGCTTCGCTGATAGCGCCGAGGTGGCCGCTACCCTTGAGCGCGACCTTTCCGCCGCGGCGGGCGGGCGCGTGGGCGTTGACCTGCTCGGCGTGGACGACGCGGCGCTCACCCCGCGCCGGCTGCCCGGCGAGTGCATCGATGATCTGGACATCGCCATTGACGACTACACGCCCAGCGCCGAGCACCTGCGCCTGGCCGAGGGCAGCGACGAGATCGTCGAAGAAACCCTGCACTCGCACCTGTTGAAATCCAACTGCCCGGTGACCGGCCAGCCCGACTGGGGCAGCGTGATGGTGCGCTATCGCGGGTCGGCACTCGACCGCGAAGGGCTTTTGCGCTACCTGGTAGGCTTTCGTCAGCACCAGGGCTTTCACGAGCACTGCGTCGAGCGGATATTTACCGACCTGATGGCCAAAGCCGCCCCCGAGGAGCTTTTGGTACTGGCCCGCTACGTGCGCCGGGGCGGGCTGGATATCAGCCCCTGGCGCGCCACGCCGGGCCTGCGCCCGCCGAGCCCGCTGCGGCTGGCGCGGCAGTAACCCCCGCGCTAGAGTAGCGCCTTCTACTGCTTGAACGGAGGCACTGATGGATGCAATGACGCTTCTGCATAAACGCAGCTCAATGGGCAAGCTGGGCGCGCCGGCCCCGAAAGGCGAGGCGCTTGAGGCGATCTATCAGGCGGCCCTGCGCGCCCCTGATCATAAAGAGCTGCGCCCCTGGCACTTTATCGAATTCACCGGTGAAGGCCGCGAGCGCCTGGGCGAGCTCTACGCCGAGGCTGAATTTCAGGCAGACCCCGACGCCAGCGACACCGTGCTTGCCGCCGCGCGTAAAAAACCCCTGCGCGCACCGATGGTGATCGCCGTGGTGGCTCGTGTCACGCCGGATGTGCCCGGCGTGCCCAGGCTTGAGCAGGTGCTTTCCGCCGGCTGCGCCGGGCACGGTATTCTGCTGGCGGCCCACGCTCAAGGGTTTGGCGCCATGTGGCGCACCGGCCGATACGCCTTCGATCCGGTCGTGCACAAAGGCCTGGGGCTTGACGAAAACGATGAACTGATCGGCTTTGTCTACCTGGGTACGCTCGGCGGCCGGCACAAGCCGGTGGCCGAGCATGATACCGCCGACTTTGTTGAGCGCTGGGACTAACGTATGCCACAGCCACAGCCACAGCGCACGCCGGGCATCGCTTACCCGCCGCTCCCGCTGCCCGAAACGGGCCGCGACGACGATATGGCAACGTTTCAGGACTGGCTGCAAAAGGCCATCCCGCTTGCCGGCGAGCTGGGCATCACGGATATGCGCCGGGAAGGCGATTGCCTGCACTGGTCGCTGGCGCTGGCCCCCGGCCTGAATGACAAGGGCACCGGCTTTGGCGGGGCGCTGGCTGCCCAGACGACGCTTGCCGGCTGGTGCTGGCTTACACTATGGCTGCGCCGCCGGGGGCTGGCTCGCAGCGTGGTGGTGGCCGAAGCCAGCCAGCGCTTTGTGGCCCCGGTTACAGCGGACTACCGGCTGGCCTGTTTTCCCGCTGATGCCGCCGCCGGTGCCGCGCTTGCCCAATCGCTGCGCGCTGGCGGCAAAGGGCGCATCATCCTGCGCCAGACGGTCTTCAGCGGTGATACGTGCTGCCTTGATGCCAGCGGTCGCTATGTGGTGTTGCCGGCAGCAAACGGACGGCTCTAGCGGCCAGCGGTAAAAACTCCTTGCCATTTCCTGTGGGAGTCATTACTATACGCGCCGTTCTCGCGGATAAAGGCAAGCGCCTGCAGCGCGTAGAACAACAGATTGCGGAGGAGTGTCCGAGTGGTCGAAGGAGCTCGCCTGGAAAGTGAGTAAGTCGAAAGGCTTCGAGAGTTCGAATCTCTCCTCCTCCGCCAGATTTTTGATTAAGCCGCTGACTTCAGCGGCTTTTTCTTTGCCTGTATTGTTTCCATCCGCACGCTGCTTCCCATTGGCATCGGCCTTTTAGCATCTGGCCTTTTGGGCTTCTTTCAATAGGGCCCGGGCATCGCACGCCACATACCCAGCTCGGTTTACTTGAAGGCCTTCTTGTGCAAGGCCACCTGCTTTGGCACCTGGCATCGCGGATTTTCGCTTTTCTGCGCCGGTCCCGGCGGGCACTTCAAAAATCGTGCACACGCCGCGTGGTGGCGCCTCAAGCGGGTACGCCTTCTGGCTGAAAGGGGCCTGCGCATCTATCATAGCGCTGCGGATACCGCCGCCCGGGCGCTGCGTGTGACCTGGTGTTATTCGGGCGCCGGCAGGGTTTTCAGCGAGCAGGGGAGTGTGGATTCGTGCAAGCGCAGTCTGAAACGACATCAAGAGATATTGATATCACCCAGGACCCGGTGCGTTGGCGGGTACTGATAGTGCTGCTGTCGGCCATCGCCATGTCGCTGATCAGCGTAAGTATCGTCAACGTGGCGCTGCCGGCGGTGCAAAAAGGGCTGGGCGCGTCGCAGTCTGACCTGCAGTGGGTGCTTTCAGGCTATGCGCTGACGTTTGGCGTTGTGCTGGTAGCGGCCGGTCGGGCCGGGGATATCATGGGCCGTGGCGGTATTTTCATTATCGGGGTGGCCCTTTTTACCGCGGCGTCCATTGCCTCGGGCCTGGCGCCCAACGCCACGGCGCTGAACACCGCGCGCTTTGTTCAGGGCGTGGGCTCGGGGCTTTTGAACCCTCAGGGCGTGGGCATGATCCAGCAGTATTTCCGCGGTAGCGAACGCGGCCGAGCGTTTGGCTATTTTGGCAGCGTGGTAGGCGTATCGGTAGGGATCGGCCCGCTGCTTGGCGGGCTTTTGATCGAACTTGGCGGCGCGGACATCGGCTGGCGGCTGACGTTTCTGGTCAACGTGCCCATCGGCGTGCTGACGCTGATCCTGGCGTTTGCCTGGTTTCCTCGGCCGCTGCTGGATCGTGGCCCGCGGGGCCGCGTTGGTATTTCGCATCGCCTGCTGCATATCGCCCGGCTGCTGGACCCGGTGGGCTCGCTTTTGCTCGGGCTTGCGGTGTTTGCCGTGCTGTTTCCGTTCATGGAGGCGCGTACCGCGCCGCTGACCTGGCTATGGCTGCCGGCGGGCATCGCGCTGGCGGTGATCTGGGTGCGCTGGGAGCGCCACTATGAGCGCCAGGGATGCAGCCCCATGGTCAATCTGGATATCTTCGCTACGCGCAGCTTTACCAACGGCTCGCTGATCATGACGCTGTATTTTCTGGGCATGACCAGCATCTGGGTGCTGGTGGCGCTTTACATGCAGCAAGGCATCGGCCGTTCGGCCATTGAGGCCGGGGCGGTGGGGATTCCCTCGGCGCTGATGTCCGCTATTGCGGCCAACTGGGCAGGCAAGCGGGTGTCCCGCTACGGGCGCAAGGTGGTCATCGGCGGGCTGTGCTGTGCGATTACCGGGCTTTTGCTGTGTATGGTCGTTATTTTGCTGCACGCCGGCGGCTACATCAGCCCTTGGTGGCTGATGGCCTCGCTGGCGCTGGTGGGGACGGCCCAGGGCGCGGTCGTCAGCCCGAATCAGGCGCTGACGCTTGCCGAGGTGCCGCTGGCCTACGCCGGCAGCTCCGGCGCCATCATGCAAACCGGCCAGCGCATCGGCACATCCATCGGCATTGCGGTGATCACCGCGGCGGTGTTTGCGCTGCTGGAGAGGGTTTCCTGGCCGGTAGCGGCGGCCGGCGGCTTTGGCATTATCGCGCTGGTGATTGCCATGTCGCTGGTCGTGGCGCTTAAGGATCAGCGCGAGCGGGCGCGCAGTGCGCCCATGCCGGCAGACAGGTAGGCAAAAGAGGAGCGTATGGCATTTCGACTTCAGCGGCGCATTACCGCGTCAAGGTAACGCGCGATTGCTGGGAGCGGGTGCATTTCGATGCGCTGGCGGATATCGATCCGGTCGCGGCGATCGAGGCGTTTACCCTGCGCCGGGATATGAGCAAAACCGGTATTTTTCGCGCTATCGCGCCGTTCAAACGGGTGTGAGCGGCGATGTTTGCGCGCATTATTTTCAGCCCCGTGATCCTTGACCTGCGGGTTGCCCATAGGTTGTAAGCTCAGCCGGACGCCGGCAGGCCGCGATAGGTGGCGTAAAGCGCCGGGCTGATCAATGAACTTATACGGAGAACGCCATGCGTCGCGTATTCACCCCGCTATTGCTGGCAGGACTGACCTCACTGAGCGCTACCGCCGCCCAGGCCGCGCTGCCGGCAACCGCCACGCTTTATAAAAATCCCCAGTGCCTGTGCTGCGACGGCTATGCACGCCATCTGGAAGAACACGGCGTTGACGTTACCGTGATCAGTGACAGGGATATGGGAGATGTGAAAACACAGGCCGGCATACCCTACGGCCGAGGCTCTTGCCATACGATTAAAATGGGGGCGTATTGGGTAGAAGGCCATGTGCCGATGGCTGCGCTGGATGCGTTTTTCGACGACGCGCCGGATACCGCGGGCATCGGGCTTGCCGGTATGCCCAGCGGCACGCCGGGTATGCCGGGGGCCAAAACCGAGCCGTATCACGTCTATACCTTCAGCGAACATGAGGCCGCGCCCTACATGACGCTTTAAGCCGAACGCGAAGGCGATACAGCGCGCCCCCGGTGGTTGCCACCGGGGGCGCGCTGCTGTGCGGGCCGGGCTTGTCAGGCTTTGTTGATCGCTTGCGCGTTTCATGGCGCCAGCGACGCAGGGCAAAGCGCTACCAGAGCAGCGTAATCAGCAGATACACCAGCAGGGTAACAACGGCGCTGCCCGCCAGGTTGAGGGCGAAACCGGCGCGAATCATGGACTGGATTTTCAGATGCCCGGTAGCGAACACGATGGCGTTGGGCGGCGTGGCCACCGGCATCATGAACGCGCAGCTGGCGGCAATGGCGGCCGGCACCGTGATCAGCAGTATCTCGTGGTTGATGGATACCGCCAGAGCACCCAGCAGCGGCAGAAAGGCCGCGGCGGTGGCGGTGTTGGAGGTAACCTCGGTCAGAAAGATAATGACCAGCACCACAGCGGCAATCAGCGCAATCAGCGGCACTGCGCTGAGCAGGGCAAGCTGCTCGGCGATCCAGTCGGCCAGCCCTGACTGGGTAATGGCCCCGGCCAGCGCCAGCCCCCCCGCCAAAGAGCAGCAGCACCCCCCCAGGGCAGCTTTTCCGCCTCCGGCCAGCTGAGCAGGCGCTGGCCGCTGTGCTGGCCGCTGGGAATCAGAAACAGCGCAATGCCGGCGGCGATGGCAATGCCGGTATCCGAAAGCCAGTCGAGACCGGCGCTGTTAAGCAGCGGGCGGCAGATCCAGGCCAGCGCGGCCAGCACAAACACGCAGCCCACGCGCTTTTCTGCCCGGCTCATGCGGCCCAGGCGCTCAAGCTCCTGGCGGATCATGGCGCCGCTGTCCTTGCCGGTGTTGATGTTGAAGCCGCCGCGGCTAAGCCACAGCCAGGCCAGCGCCATCATGGAAAGGCTGACGGGAACGCCGACCAGCATCCACTGGGCAAAGCCGATGTCGATGTTTTGCTCGTTGAGCAGATAGCCCGCCAGCAGCGCGTTGGGCGGCGTGCCGATCAGAGTGGCAATACCGCCGATGCTGGCGGAGTAGGCAATCGCCAGCAGCAGCGCGGTGGCGTAGCGCGCAAGCTCTTTGGGATCGCTGTCATCGAGCAGCGTAATCACGGACATGCCGATGGGCAGCATCATAATCGAGGTGGCGGTGTTGGACACCCACATGCTCAAAAAGCCCGTCGCCAGCATGAACCCGGCAATCTGTCGCCGGGGCTGGGCGCCGACAAGGCGCAATACCAGCAGGGCAATGCGCCGGTGCAGGTCCCAGCGCTGCATGGCGATGCCGATCAGAAAGCCGCCCAGAAACAAAAAGATAATGGGGTTGGCGTAGCTGGCCGAGGTGGCCTTGACGGTGTCAATGCCAAACGCCGGCACCAGCACCAGGGGCAGCAGCGAAGTAGCCGGAATCGGAATGGCTTCGGTGGACCACCAGGTCGCCATCAGCATCGCAATGCCCAGACACGACCAGGCAGGCTCCGACATGCCGGCCGGGGCCGGCAAAATCCATGCGATCAGCAGCCACAAAGGCCCCAGAATCAGGCCGATACGTGCAGCAGTGCCCGAACCGGAAGCGTTTTCGTGCGCTTGTTCATATTCTCCCATGAGTGTCTCCCGGAGTATTTGCGGCTGCCGGGGCAAGCGTCGCTGGCCGGCCCGTTGGGGCCGGCGCGAACGCAGGGCAGCGAGTGTGTGTTGGCCGCGCGAACGGCGCGAAGGATGCCACCTTGCCGGGGCTTATTCGTCGTCGCTTTGCGGCGCTTCGCAGCCCTGGTGGTCAAGCGGCCGGGCGTTGTCCAGCCGTGGGTGGTTGTCCAGAAATGCGCGGTCCAGATCGGGCATTTTGTCCAGCGCCTGAATGGCGTGGGTCAACCCGTGAATGGCCGCCAGCACGTCCCGGGTGTTGCCGGTTTCCGAGATGGTGTGCATGTTGCGGATGGGAAAGCCGATGGACGTGGCCGCGCAGTCCACGCTTGCCAGCACGCCGGCCATGCCGTCGGTGCCGGTATCCACGCCGACGATATCGCGCTGCAGCGGAATGTCGTTCGCTTTGGCGGCCTGGGCGATTACGCGGTTGAGCTGTTCGCTGGCGATCGAGCCCACCGACATGGTAAAGCCCTTGCCCATTTCCAGCGGCTGCATGCGCTTGTCGCCGATGCCCGGGGCGGCCACGTAGTCGTGGTTGACGTCTACGCCGATCAGCGCGTCGGGCTTGAGCTCGCCGGCCAGCACGCGGCTGCCGAAGCGGCCGATTTCCTCGTAGCTGGCGATGGCAAACATCACCCGCACGCTGTCGGTGCCGCCGGCCTCGGCGATCAGCCGGGCGACTTCAGCGGTGGCAAAGCAGCCCAGGCCGTTATCCAGGTAGGCGCCGTAGAAGGTATCCGGGCTGAAGCCTTCGCGGATGGGGCGGTCGAAAATAATCGAATCCCCCGGGCGCACGCCGAGGTTTTCCACCTGCTGCTTTTTGTTGTCGCCGTGAATCTGCAGGTCAAGATAGATCTGCTCTTTTTTGATGCCCTTTTCGCCTGAGCGCTGGGCCGGGTCAGAGAAGTGGATGGCGCCCAGCGCTTCCACCGTGCCGCCCTCAAGGCAGCGGTACTCGCCGGGTTTTTCCGGGTCTTCGCTGAACAGCTTGACTTCGTGGCCGATGAGCACCGTGGGCAGAAAGGAGTCGGTGTTGATCCAGATCTTGCCGTCTTCGCCGATAGAGCGCACCTGCATGCGGATTTTGTCGGCATGGCCGATGAGCATCAGCTTGAACATGTCGTCACGGCCGGGGTGGGTATCGAGCACGATGCCGGCGTTGCCCTTGAACTGATGCACCTGCCAGCCCTTGGGGGCAAAGCGCTCGAAGTGCGGCTTGAGCACGCCGTAGGTCATGGCCGCTTCCAGGCCCACGGGGCTGGGCGCGGCGAGAATGTCACGCATCAGGGAAAACTGCGCGGCGGGCATGGGCTGTTTCCAGGGGGCTTGGGATTGACTCATGGTGCGTCCTTAAGGCAAACGCCCCGGCGCGAAGAAAGCGCGCGCGGAGCGTTATGGAGTGAACGGTTGTAAAAGGCAGGCGCTTGCCTTTGCCAGTGGCAATAGAGTGGGGGCGACAAGGGCAGAACCCAAGGCGTTCAGCCACGCCGTTTTGGGCAACGCGTGCCGGGCCATAGGCGCAGCGCTACGGGTCGGGTAAAATCGCCTACACTTACGGCGCACAGGCCATGGCCGGACAACGCACGCAAATAACGGAGTATCCATGACGACGTCACAACAACCACGCGCGCAGTGGCTGGGCCGCTGGGGCTTTTTACTGGCGGCCACCGGCTCGGCGGTGGGGCTGGGAAATATCTGGAAGTTTCCCTATATTACCGGCGAGTTCGGCGGCGGCGCTTTTGTGCTGGTGTATCTGGCGTGCATTTTTGCCGTGGGTGTGCCGGTGATGATGACCGAAATTTCGTTCGGCCGTCGCGGTCGCGGAAGCCCCGTGGATGCCATTCGTCGGGTCGTCAACGAGTCCGGTCGCGGCTCTGTGTGGTCGCTGGTGGGCTGGATGGGCATGCTCTGCGGCTTTATGGTGCTGTCGTTTTACGTGGTGGTGGCCGGCTGGTCGTTTGCCTACGTATGGAAGATGCTCACCGGCGGCCTGGCCGGCACAAGCGTGGATGACATGGTGGCGGTGTTTAGCGCCAACAACCAAAACCCGCTGAACCTGGGTTTCTGGAGCACGCTGGTGACCGTGGCCACCATGTTTATCGTCGGCAAGGGCGTGCAGAAAGGCATTGAGAAAAGCGTTGGCTGGATGATGCCGGGGCTTGTGCTGATGCTGTTGCTGCTGATCGTTTACGGCGCGTTTTCCGGCGGCTTTATCGACGCGGTGCGCTTTCTGTTCGCCTTTGACGCCGGCAGCCTGTCGAGCGCGGGGATGCTGGCCGCTTTGGGGCACGCGTTTTTTACTCTGTCGCTGGCCTCCGGGGCGATTCTGACCTACGGCAGCTACCTGCCGAAAAGCGCCTCCATCGGGCGCACCGCCATCGGCGTGGCCATTGCCGATACCGTGGTGGCGCTGATGGCGGGCTTGGCGATTTTTCCGGCGATCTTTGCCAACGGCATGGACCCCGGTGAAGGCCCGGGGCTGATTTTCATGAGCCTGCCGCTGGCGTTTCAGTCCATGCCGTTTGGCACGCTGTTTGGCGTGCTGTTTTTTGTCATGCTGTCCATGGCCGCGCTGACCTCGTCGATTTCCATGATTGAGGCCACGCTTTCCTGGCTGTGCGACAACAAGGGGCTCTCGCGCCCCCAGGCGGCCTGGGGGGCGGGTATCGTGCTGTGGCTGATCAGCACCCTGGCGATGCTGTCGTTTAACGTCGGTGCGGACTGGACGCTTTTGGGCAAGAACTTCTTCGACTGGCTGGACTACTTGACCTCGCGCCTGCTGATGCCGCTGGGCGGGCTGGGCATGGTGGTGCTGGCCGGCTTTGTGCTTGACGGCGAGCTCTTTCGCAAGGAGCTGGCCCTGCCGCCGGCGCTGTATGCGCTGTGGCTTTTCATGGTGCGCTACGTAAGTCCTCTGGGCATCGTGGTGATTTTCATCGATGCGCTGGGCCTTTACCAGGTAACGTTTGCCGATCACTGGCCGTGGTTGCTGGGGATTTTGGTCGCCATGGCCGCAGCCGGCGAATGGCTGAGTCCGCGGCTGGGCCGGGCACCGGTAGCGCGCTAGCGCACCAGCCAGGCGCCGACGACAGCCGCGGCGATCACGGCGATGAAAAAAATGCGATTGCGTGCGGTGGTATAACGGTGCGGTGTCATGTTGCCTCCTTGGCGATAGAAAAAGGTAAAAACCAATGCAAGACATTGATGCCGATATGGTAGCCGCTGAGGCGTCGGGCGTCACCGCGCTTACGCTGGCACAGGGGCAGCTGGCTGCGCTTGGCTGGGGCCGCCATGATGCCCCGCTGTGGCTGGCGCTGCACGGCTGGCTGGACAACGCCGCAAGCTTTACACGGCTGGCGCCTGTGCTGGCCGCGCGGCTGGACGTGCGCATCGTGGCGCTGGATTTTCGCGGCCACGGGCGCTCCGCCGGCAACGCCGGCGCCAACGACGACTACGCCCTGTGGGACTACGCCCATGACGTGCTCAACGCAATGGACGAGCTGGGCGCCAACGATGCCGTGCTGCTGGGCCATTCCATGGGCGCGGCGGTGGCTTGCCTGGTGGCCGCTGCGCTGCCCGAGCGCGTCAGCCGGCTGGTGCTGATCGACGGGCTGGGGATGCTGTCAACGCCGGCGGAAAACGCCGCGGCGCAGCTGCGCCGCGGGCTGCTGGCCCACCGCGCGGGGCCTTCGCGTATGCCCGTCTACGCTGATCTGGCCGGTGCGGTAGCCGCGCGGGTGGCCGGCGGTGTGACGCCTATCGATGCGGCCACCGCAGAGCCGCTGGTGGCGCGTAACAGCCGCACCCTGGACGACGGACGCATTACCCTGCGCACCGACAGCCGGCTGCTCAAGCCGTCTCCGGTGCGCTTTACCCCGGAGCAGGTGCCTGCGCTGCTGGCCGCTATCCGCTGCCCGGTGCAGCTGATCGAGGGCGAGCAGGGGATTCTCGGCGAGCGCGCCTTTGCCATCCGGGCCCGGTCAGCGGTGCCGCACCTGACGCGCTGTGTAGTGCCCGGCGGGCACCATTTGCACCTGGAGCCCGGGCGTATCAGCGGCGTGGTTGAGGCGGTGATCAACGGGCTGGCGGCCGCTTAAGCCTTGCACTTGGAGAAAGCCATGAACAAACAAGCGTCCGCCCGTTCGTGTAAGGTGGCGCTGGTCCTGGGCAGCGGCGGGGCGCGCGGCTACGCTCACATCGGCGTGATCGACGCCCTGGAGGCGCGCGGCTTTGAGATTGTCTCCATTGCCGGCTGCTCCATGGGCGCGCTGGTGGGCGGCGTCTACGCCGCGGGCAAGCTGCCGGAGTACCGTGACTGGGTAAGCCGGCTGGATTACCTTGACGTGCTGCGCCTGGTCGACGTTACCTGGAGCCCCATGGGCGCCATGCGTGCCAACAAGGTGATGGAAAAGCTTGACGCCCTAATTCACGACGTGCAGCTGGAAGACTTGCCGATGCCGGTGACCACGGTTGCCACCGACATGGTGCGCCAGCGCGAGGTCTGGTTTCAGCACGGCTCGCTTTTGCGCGCCATTCGCGCCTCTATTGCCGTGCCCGGGGTGATCACCCCGGTGACGCTGGGCGATCAGGTGCTGGTAGACGGCGGGCTGCTCAATCCGCTGCCGATCATGCCGGTGCTGGCCGCGCACCAGGCCGATATCGTCGTGGCGGTCAACGTTACAGCGCACACTCCGCAGCCGGTGATGCTGGAAGAGCTGTTGCCCGGCAGCGCGCCTGCAAAGCGGGTGGCCGCCGAAAGCGATGGCACAGAGGTGGTCAGCCGCTGGATGCGAGACGTGCGCAGCGCCACGCGGCGTTTGTGGCAAGGGCTGGGAAACCCGGGAGGCGACAAAGACGAGGCCGACCCGGCCGGCGCCGAAGAGCGCGGCAAGCACGAATGGGGCAAGCTGGACATGATTTTGCAGTCGTTTGATATTACCCAGGCGGCGCTTGCCAAGTACAAGGTAGCGGGCTA
The DNA here is from genome assembly GCF_055379665.1 of Halomonas cibimaris. Lineage (NCBI taxonomy): Bacteria > Pseudomonadati > Pseudomonadota > Gammaproteobacteria > Oceanospirillales > Halomonadaceae > Halomonas > Halomonas cibimaris. Next base: position 118,832 of record NZ_AP043828.1, on the reverse strand, counting down.
TTCGCCGGATGTGATGATTGATGTGCCCAAGACCGTGTGCAGCGCCTACGAGTTTCACCGTGCCGACGAGCTGATCCGGCTGGGGCGGTATCTGGGCGATCAGGCCCTTGAGCGTCACCTGGGCAGTAAAGGGCATCGCACGCTGCCCTGCGCCGAGGACCCGCCGGTCGGGGATCATCCGGTGGCCGGTGACTAACCGCGCGCGGCCCGGCGCAGCAGCACATACACAGCACCGGTGCCGCCGTCCACGTCCGTCGCCGAGCAAAACGCCAGCACCCCCGGCCACTCGCGCAGCCAGGCGTTGGTGTGGCTTTTAAGCACGGGGAAGTCCGCCGTGGCCCCCCAGGCCTTGCCGTGTACCACGATAACGCAGCGCAGCCCCTGGCCGGCGGCGTCGCGCAGAAAGCTCTCAAGCTCCAGGCGCGCCTCTTCCAGGGTGTAGCCGTGCAGATCCAGCCCGGCCTGCCAGCCGGTTTTGCCGCGCTTTAGCTGGCTTAGCGTGCGCCAGGGCAGATCCGGCACCGAAAACTCCAGATATTCCGACGGGCGCACGGCTTCCACCCGGCCGTCCGAAGTGCGCCCGGTGGTGTTGAGCGTCTGGCTTTCCACCGCCGCCTTGCGCCGCGCCGCCTTGTCGGCGACGGCCGGCCGAGGTTTGCCGGTGTCCGCTCTGTTGGTTCTGATGCGCCGCACGCCGGCGGCCTCAAGCGCCTGGCGAAAGGCGCCGAAGTCGTCGGCAGGATCGTCGTCGGGTGCGTGGCGGCGGCGGTTCATGGCGGGCTCGTCGTCGATAGGTGCAAAAGCAAAAAGAAACCGTAAAGCGCACAGTATAGCGTGACTGGCGCCGCTGTGAACCGGCCGGCGCGAAAGGTACAATGGGCCTTCGCCGCGCCGCGGTGCCTTGTTCGCCCGCTTATCCTTCAAGGAGCTTTCGTGACCGCTTTGTCACCCGTTGCCCGCCGCTCGCCCCGTTTTGCTTCCACGCTTGCCCAGCCCGACGCCGCGCTTGCCGCCGAGCTGCCCCGCCTGCGCGACTGCATGCGCTGGGTGGCCAGTGAATTTCACCTGGCCGGGCTGCACTACGGCCACGGCACCGCAAGCGCCTGGGACGAGGCCGTGGCACTCACGCTCGGTGCGCTGCACCTGCCCTGGGACGTGGACCCGGCGGTGCTGGATGCCCGGCTGCTCCCCGTGGAGCGCACGCGCATTGTGGCGCTGGCGCGCAAGCGCATCACCCGGCGCGAGCCGTTGCCGTACCTGCTGGGCGAGGCGTTTTTTGCCGGGTTTGCGTTCAACGTCGACGAGCGCGTGCTCATTCCCCGCTCGCCCATCGCCGAGCTCATCGAAGACGGCTTTGGCGCTTTTTTCAGCGAGCTGCCGCCGGCCCGGGTGCTGGACCTGTGCACCGGTTCGGGCTGTATCGGCATTGCCACCGCGCTGTACCTGCCCACCGCCGAGGTGACCCTTGCCGATATCAGCCGGGACGCGCTTGCCGTGGCCCGGGAAAACATCACCCGCCACGACGTGGGCGACCGGGTACGGGCCCTTGAGTCCGACGTGTTCGACGGCCTTGGCGGCCAGCGCTTCGAGCTGATCGTGGCCAATCCGCCCTACGTGGACGCCCGGGACCTTCTGACCATGCCGGCAGAGTTTCGCCACGAGCCTGAGCTTGCGCTGGGGGCAGGCCGCGACGGGCTGGATATCGTTCGGCGGATGCTGCGCGAGGCGCGCGAGCACCTGACCGACGACGGCTGGCTGATCGTGGAAGTCGGCAACTCTGATCGCCACCTGGAAGCGGCCTTCCCTGATGTGCCGTTTGTGTGGCTGGAATTCGAGCGCGGCGGGCACGGCGTATTTGCGCTGCCCGCCGCTGAACTCGACGCCTGTGCGGCGTCTTTCGCGTGAGGAAATAACGCCCATGTCAGGCAATACCTTTGGCAAACTGTTTACCGTCACCACCTTCGGCGAAAGCCACGGCGAGGCGCTCGGCGCGACCATTGACGGCTGCCCGCCGGGGCTTGAACTGTGCGAGGAAGACCTGCAGCGCGATCTCGATCGCCGCCGGCCGGGCAGCTCGCGCCATACCACCCAGCGTAAAGAGGCCGACCGGGTGCGGATTCTCTCCGGCGTGTTCGAAGGCAGGACCACCGGCACGCCCATCGGGCTTTTGATCGAAAACACCGATCAGCGCTCCAAGGACTACTCCAGGATCAAGGATCAGTTCCGCCCGGCCCACGCCGACTACACCTACCACCACAAGTACGGCCGCCGGGACTACCGCGGCGGCGGGCGCTCAAGCGCTCGGGAAACCGCCATGCGCGTGGCGGCAGGGGCCGTGGCCAAGAAGTACCTGGCGGCGCGCGGCGTTAGCGTGCGCGGCTACATGAGCCGGCTGGGGCCGTTCGAAATGGCGTTCAAAAGCTGGGACGCCGTCGAGCAGAACGCGTTTTTCAGCCCCGACGCCGAGCGCGTGCCCGAACTTGAAGCGTTCATGGACCAGCTGCGCCGGGACCAGGACTCCGTGGGCGCTGAGGTGACGGTGGTGGCCGAAGGCGTGCCGGTGGGCCTGGGCGAGCCGGTGTTTGACCGCCTGGACGCGGATATCGCCCACGCGCTGATGGGCATCAACGCGGTGAAGGGCGTGGAAATCGGCGCGGGATTCGCGGCGGTCTGCCAGCGCGGCAGCGAGCACCGCGATGAGATGACGCCGGAAGACGGCTTTTTGTCCAACCACGCCGGCGGCGTGCTGGGGGGGATTTCCAGCGGCCAGCCGATTGTCGCCCGCCTGGCGCTCAAGCCCACTTCCAGCATTACCACGCCGGGGCGCTCGGTTAACGTGCACGGCGAGGCGGTGGAGGTTGTGACCCGTGGCCGACACGATCCCTGTGTGGGCATTCGCGCCACGCCCATTGCCGAGGCCATGGTAGCGCTTGCGCTGATGGACCACTGGCTGCGCCAGCGCGGCCAGAACGGTGAGTTCAGCGGGTAGCGCGGCGGCGGATCACGCCGGGCAGCGCCAGCGCGCCGGCCACGAGCCAGGCCGGCCAGCTGCCCAGCCGGGTAAAGGGTGTTATGCCTTTCATGGCGTAAAACTCACCGGTCAGCGTTGCCGCTTCAAACTGCGGGGCCCGGGCGTTGATCTCACCTTGCGGGTTGATGATCGCGGTAATGCCGTTGCTGGTGGCGCGCAGCACGTAGCGGCCGTTTTCCAGCGCCCGCAGCCGGGCCATCTGCAAATGCTGGTGGGGGCCGATGGAGCCGCCGAACCAGGTATCGTTGGATACGGTAATCAGCGCGCCGCTGTTGCGGGCGCGCCGGGCGACCAGCTCAGGGTAGATGATCTCATAGCAGATGGCGTTGCCCAGCGCCACGCCGGCGGCCTGCATGGGCGGCTGCTTGCTCTGCCCGGAAGCAAAGGTGGACATGGGCAGGTCGAAAAAGGCGATGGCCCCGCGCAGCACGCTTTCCAGCGGCAGATATTCGCCAAACGGCACCAGGTGTTCTTTTTGGTAGCTGCCCTCGACGTTGCCGACGCCGATGACGCTGTTGAAATACTGCCCGGCGGCGTTGCGCTGAACGATGCCGGTCATCAAAGCAGTGTCAGGCGCCAGGTTGGCCTGCACCCGGGAAAGCACCGCGCGGGCGTCGCGCTCGGCCATGGGCAGGGCGGTTTCCGGCCAGATGATCAGCTCCACGCCGTCGGCCACGTTCCGGGTCAGCCGGGCGTAGGTGTTGGCGGCGGCGCGCTGGCCCTCGGCGGTCCATTTGGTCAGCTGAGAAAGATTGCCCTGCAACAGCGCCACCCGCGTCGGCGTGTCGCTCGCCGGGGTGGTCCACTGATTGGGCAGGGCCAGCGGGGAAAGCCAGATGGCCGCCAGCGGTGCCAGCGTCCAGACCCGGCGGCAGAGCAAAAGCTCGGCCAGCAGGGTGCCGCTCAGCGCGACCAGCAGCGACAAGAGATAAACCCCGCCGATAGGCGCAAAGCCCGCCAGCGGTGAGTCTACATGGCTTGAACCCAAAAGCAGCCAGGGAAAGCCGGTGAATAAATAGGTGCGCAGCACCTCGCCGAGCACCCAGACGCCGGCAAACGATAAAAACGCCAGCCGCGGGGTAAAAAAGCGCCGATATACCCACAGCGTGACGGCAAAAAACAGCGCCAGCACGGCGACGAACAGCGCGGTGAGAAACACCGCCAGCCCCATGCCGGTGTAGCCGTAATCGTGAATCGATACGTACACCCAGGAGGTGCCGCTGGCAAACAGTCCCACGCCGTAGGCCCAGCCCTTGAGCGCGGCCTGACCGGGGGTCAGCCGGAACAGGCCTGCATACATCAGCCCGGCCGCCACCGGGCCGAGCCACCAGAGAAAAAACGGAGAGGCGGTCAGGGTAGTGAATATCCCGGCCACGAGCGCGGCCAAGGGCTGGCCGTAGACTGCCGCTGCGTTGCGGCGAACGGGGCGTCCCTTCATTGAGCGGTTCCTGTAAGGGTAAATCAAGCGTCGCTGAGCGCGGCATCGCCTTCCGGATCGGGGGCAACTTCCAGCAGGCGAATGCGGCGGTTGTCAGCGTTGAGCACGGTAAAGGAAAAGCCGCCGATGCTTGCCTGCTCGCCGCGCCGCGGCAGGTGGCCGAACTGCTGCATCACCAGCCCGCCCAGGGTGTCGAACTCGTCGTCGGCAAAGCGGGTGTGAAAGCGCGCGTTGAAGTCATCGATAGGCGTCAGCGCGCGCACCGCGAAGCGGCCGTTTTCCAGCGGACGGATATCATCGTCTTCGTCGGTGTCGTGCTCGTCTTCGATATCGCCGACGATCTGCTCGAGAATGTCCTCGATGGTGATAATGCCGGCGGTGCCGCCGTACTCGTCCACCACCACGGCCATGTGGTTGTGGGTGTCGCGAAACTCCTTGAGCAGGCTGTTGAGCCGCTTGGATTCGGGAATGAACATCGCCGGGCGCAGCACGTCGTCAAGCTTGAAGGCGTCGCGCTGCTGCTGGGAACGGGACAGCAGCGGCAAAAGGTCCTTGGCCAGCAAAAGCCCTTTGACGTCGTCGAGGTTCTCGCCGATGACCGGGTAGCGCGAGTGGCCGGTTTCCTCGATCAGCGGCAGATAGCCCTCTACCGGCTGGTCCAGGGTAATGGCGACGACCCGGGAGCGCGGAATGAGGATTTCACGCACCTGCTGGTCGCTGATGTGCAGCGCGCCTTCGATGATGGTCAGGGCGTCCTGGTCGAGCTTGAGGCGCCCGGCACCGTCGCGCAGAAACGCCATCAGCTCGTCGCGTGAATGCAGGTCGTCGCCGTCCCCGGAAAAGGCGCCAAAGAGCTTGCCCATCCAGTTTTTGGAAGAAGACGCGGTCGATCGATCTTCGCTCATGCAATGGGTCTCTTGTTGTGTCGCATCAATGGTGTGGCGTGACGTCAGCCGCCGGAGGCGTAGGGGTCGGCAATGCCGAGCCCGGCCAGTATCTCGCGCTCCAGCTGCTCCATGTCTTCCGCCTCCTTGTCGTCAACATGATCATAGCCCAGCAGATGCAGCGTGCCATGTACCACCATGTGGGCATAGTGGTCGGCAAGCGTCTTGCGCTGGGCATCGGCCTCGCTTGCCACCACGGCATGACAGATCACCAGATCGCCCAGCAGGTCAAGGGGGATACCGGGCGGGGCATCGAAGGGAAACGACAGCACGTTGGTAGACTTGTCGCGGCCGCGGTAGTCACGGTTGAGCGCCCGGCTCTCTGCCTGTTCCACAAAGCGCACGGTCAGCTCGCTGCCGGCGCGCCCGGCATGGCGCGCCAGCACGCCGCTCACCCAGCGCTCAAGCGCCTGCTGGTCGGGCAGGGCGTCGGCTTTTACGGCAACCTGGCGATCCACCACGGCGCCGGCCCGGCTGGTACTCTGTGGCCCGCTCATTGCGAGGCGTCGCGGGCCCGCAGGCGGGCTTCGCGCTCCTGTTTGCGCTGTTCGTGCAGGCGGCGCTCTTCGGCTTCCTGAGCCGACTCAAAGCTGTCGTAGGCCTCGATGATGCGCTGCACCAGCGGATGGCGCACCACGTCCTTGGCGGCGAAATGCGTGGTGCCGATGCCGGGGGTGTCCTTGAGCACTTCCAGCACCTGAATCAGCCCCGAGCGCTGGCCCTTGGGCAAATCCACCTGGGTCACATCGCCTGTGATCACCGCGGTGGAGCCAAAGCCGATGCGGGTCAGAAACATTTTCATCTGCTCGGGCGTGGTGTTCTGGCTCTCGTCGAGGATGATGTAGGCGTTGTTGAGCGTGCGCCCGCGCATGTAGGCCAGCGGGGCGATTTCGATGATCTGGCGCTCGATGAGCTTGGCGACCTGCTCGAAGCCGATCATCTCGTAGAGCGCGTCGTACAGCGGGCGCAGGTAGGGGTCGATCTTCTGGGCCAGATCGCCGGGGAGAAAGCCGAGCTTTTCGCCGGCTTCCACCGCCGGGCGCACCAGCAGAATACGCCGGACTTCCTGCTGATTGAGCGCCTCTACCGCCGCGGCCACGGCCAGATACGTCTTGCCCGTGCCCGCCGGACCAATGCCGAAGTTGATGTCGTGTTCGCGCACGCTTGCCACGTAGCGCTGCTGGTTGGCGCCCCGGGGCTTGATCATGGTGCGCGGGGTGCGGATCACGACCTCTTCGTCGGGATTGCTGTCGTCGTCTTCGGCCAGCGCTTCAAGCCCGGACTCCTGCAGAAACAGGTGTACCGTGTCGGCGTCCAGCTCGCGGGTGGCGGTTTCCCGATAAAGATGTTCAAGCACGTTGGCCGCCGCCTTGATGCGGTTGGCCGCACCGGCCAGCTGAAAAACGTTGCCGCGATTGCGCAGGGTGACATCCAGGCGGCTTTCGATCAGTTTCAGGTGTTCATCCTGCTGGCCGCAAAGGCTGGCAAGCCGCTGGGGATCGTTGGGTTCCAGGCTCAGGGTGATGATGCGGTTCGCCTGGGAGGATGGCTGGCTCAAGAGAGAAAACCTATCAATGGATAAATGTGGCCCCAAGCTTACTGCCCCAAACGGTGTTGGGGCAATTGTGTCGGGGCGGGGCAGACGGGCAGCGAGGGCTTAGTAGCGCGCCGCCGAGGCCAGCTCGCCGCGCAGCGAGTTGGGCAGAGCGTCGGCGATGTTGACATCAACGAAGTAGCCGATGAGCTCGGTGGGGTTTTCCGCGCGGAAGTTGACCACGCGGTTGTTCTCGGTGCGCCCGGACAGCTCGCCGGGGTCCTTGGGCGAGAACCCGGTGACCAGGATGCGCTGGGTGGTGCCCACCATGCGCCGGCTGATTTGCCCGGCCTGCTGCAAAATGCGCTGCTGCAAAATCGCCAGCCGCTCCTTTTTGACGCTCTCCGGGGTTTCGTCGGGCAGCGAGGCCGCCGGCGTGCCCGGGCGTGCGGAATAGACAAAGCTGAAGGAATGATCAAAGCCGATGCGATCAATCAGCGCCATGGTGGCCTGGAAGTCCTGCTCGGTCTCTCCGGGAAAGCCGATGATGAAGTCCGACGAGAAGCTGATGTCCGGGCGGTTGGCGCGGATGCGCTCCATTTTGTCGATATATTCTTCGGCGGTGTGGCCGCGTTTCATGGCGGCAAGAATCGCATCCGACCCGGCCTGCACCGGCAGATGCAGGTGGCTGACCAGCTCAGGGATCTCGGCGTAGGCGTCGATCAGGCTGTCGCTGAACTCCACCGGGTGCGAGGTGGTAAAGCGGATACGGTCGATGCCGTCGACGGCTGCGACGCTTGCGATCAGCTCGGCCAGGTCGATTTCCTCGCCCAGGTCGTCTTCGCCGCGGTAGGCGTTGACGTTTTGGCCCAGCAGGTTGATTTCGCGCACGCCCTGATCGGCCAGGTGCATGACTTCATCCATGACGGTGTCAAACGGGCGCGACACTTCTTCGCCGCGGGTGTAGGGCACCACGCAGAACGTGCAGTACTTGGAGCAGCCCTCCATTACCGAAACAAAGGCCGTAGCGCCGTCGGCGTGGGGCTTGGGCAGGTGATCGAACTTTTCGATTTCGGGAAAGGTGACGTCCACCGCGGCGATCTGATTGTCGCGGTGCTGATCAAGCATGCCGGGTACCCGGTGCAGGGTCTGGGGGCCGAATACCATGTCCACCTGGGGGGCGCGCTTGCGCAGGGCCTCGCCTTCCTGGCTGGCCACGCAGCCGCCCACGCCGATGACCAGATCGGGGTTGGCGTCCTTGAGCTTTTTCCAGCGGCCCAGCTGGTGAAAGACTTTTTCCTGGGCCTTTTCCCGGATCGAGCAGGTGTTGAGCAGGATTACGTCGGCATCCTGCTCGCTGTCGGTGAGCTCAAGCTGATGCGATTCGCCGAGCATGTCGGCCATGCGCGCCGAGTCGTACTCGTTCATTTGGCAGCCGTGCGTTTTGATAAAAAGCTTCTTCGCCATCGGTACCTGTGGTCTATGAGTCGTCAACGACAAGGCGTCGTCAAAAGACGAGAGTGAATGGTGGTGCGGCGCCGCCGCGTTTTGCCTGCGCGCATTATACGGACGCAGCCAAGGCTCTGCCAGCGCCTGGCAAAAGCCATGCTTGACCTGCCACGCGTTATGGGTATACTACGCAGCGTGTTTTAGCCGATCCCCGATAGCTCAGCTGGTAGAGCAAATGACTGTTAATCATTGGGTCACAGGTTCGAGTCCTGTTCGGGGAGCCAAAACATCGTACGCGCACACTGTTATTCCCCGATAGCTCAGCTGGTAGAGCAAATGACTGTTAATCATTGGGTCACAGGTTCGAGTCCTGTTCGGGGAGCCAGCACACCGTACGCACACACTGTTATTCCCCGATAGCTCAGCTGGTAGAGCAAATGACTGTTAATCATTGGGTCACAGGTTCGAGTCCTGTTCGGGGAGCCAGCCGGTAGTACCCTCTTTTCACCGCACCTTCTTACGATTTACGATCGCACTTTCCTACGTCCGTAGCATCACCGCTTTCACGCTAATGCCTGCGCATTCGGCGATTTTTTCGCGTCTGCCCGCTGTGTTGGCACGGTTTTTCTTGTCGGTGTCGGCCGAGCGGGCGCAAAAGGCCCCGCCGAGCGGCGGGGCACCTGTGCGCAGCGCTTTGGCTTAGCCCTGAACCAGCCGTGTTGTAGCGTTTAAGTCAGCGTAGTCCAGCAGTATCTCGGCGGCTTCGATGACCTGGGCGCGTTCGGCGGGCATGTTTTCGTTGTCGTCCTCGCCGCTGGCGCCGTTTTCGTCGTTGCCGCTGCTGGCAATGGCGTCTTCACGGGCGTCGATCCATTCGTCGAGCTCGTCCATGCCAAGCGCCCGGCGGCGCTGGTTTTCAAGCGACAGCTGCTCGGCTTCCTGGGCTTCCATTTCCCTTTTGCGCTGTTCGCGGTTGAGGCTGACGCTGGTGTGCTGCTCGCGCAGCTTGCGTGCAAGCGTGGACTGGCGCTCAAGGTAGCGAAAGTTGGGATTGTCTGCCGCGCGCGCTTCGTGGCGCTCTTTCAACTCGGGCAGGTACTGCTCCGGCTGGCCGTAGCGGCGGTACTGCACGTCGCGCACGCTGTCCCATTTCAGGGCGTTGTCCAGACTGCTTTCGCCGATGCGCTCGGGGTCAATCAGGCTGGGGAAGGTGATATCCGGGGTGACGCCGCGGTTTTGCGTGCTCTTGCCGGAAATGCGGTAAAACTTCGCCCGGGTGAGCTTGAGCTCGCCGTGGCTGAGCTCGTCCAGAGTCTGCACGGTGCCTTTGCCGAAGGTGCCCGAGCCCAGCACCAGGCCGCGGCCGTAGTCCTGAATGGCGCCGGCAAAGATTTCCGAGGCCGAGGCCGACAGGCGATTGACCAGCACGCCCAGCGGGCCGTCGTACAGGGTGCCGGCTTCGCTGTCGCCGTAGAGCTGGATGCGGCTCTGGGCGTCGCGCACCTGCACGGTGGGGCCGCGGTCGATGAACAGCCCGATCAGCGAGTTGGCTTCCTGCAGCGCGCCGCCGCCGTTGTTGCGCAGGTCCAGCACGATGCCTTCGACGCCTTGCTGCTTGAGCTTTTCGACTTCCTTGGCGACGTCGCGGGTAGTGCTGCGGTAGTCGTCCTCGCCGGCCTGCCAGGCGTCGAAGTCGACGTAAAAAGTGGGCACGGTGATTACGCCAAGCGAGTGGGTGTCGCCGTTGCGCTCAAGTTCGATCACTTCGCTGCTGGCCGCCTGGTCTTCCAGATCCACCGTGTCCCGGGTGATGGTGACCACGTGGGAGCGGGTGGTATCCACCGCCTGGGCGGGAATGACTTCAAGACGAACGTCTGAGCCTTTGGGGCCGCGAATCAGGTCGACGACGTTGTCCAGGCGCATGCCGATGACGCTGGTCATGTCGTCCTCGCCTTCCTGACCCACGGCAATGATGCGATCGGCAGGCTTGAGCACGCCGGCGCGCTCGGCGGGGCCGCCGGGCACCAGGCTTGCCACCTTGACGTATTCGCCGTCGGTCTGCAGCAGCGCGCCGATGCCCTCAAGCGACAGGCTCATCTGAATATCGAACGACTCACCCTGGCGCGGCGAGAGGTAGGCGGTGTGCGGCTCGATACTGCCGGTCACTGCCGCCATGAACAGCCCGAACACGTCTTCCGGCTCGGTTTGCTCCAGGCGTTTGAGCTGGCCTTCGTAGCGCTGGCGCAGGGTATCCTCGACCTCTTCGCGCTTCTGGCCGGTCAGTGCAAGGCTCAAAGCGTCGTTTGTCAGCCGCTTTTGCCAGAGGGTATCAAGCTCGCTTTCACGGGTGGCGAACGGCGCGTCTTCGCGGTCGACCACCAGGCGCTGGCTGCCGTCGAAGGTGAAGTCCAGCCCCTGGTCGAGCTCGTCCAGCAGCCACTCCAGCCGCGCTTTGCGCTTTTCGCCGGCGCGCTGGTGCAGGGCAAAGACTTCGTCCAGCTCGCCGCGGTTGAGCACCCGGTCAAGCTCGGTGCGCAGTGATTCGAACGGCTCGATATCGCGCTGTAGCAGGTAGGCGCGCTGGCCGTCTAGAATGTCCAGATAGCGGTCAAAGGCATCGCGGGACCAGGCCGCGTCGAAGGTGACATCGGCGTAATGCCCGTAGCGCAGCGAGTCCGCGCTTTCTTCGGCGGCTTGACGCTGTTTATCGGTCGGCTCCAGGGCCATCGCCGTACTGCTTATGGCCAGCACCGCGGTGAGGGCGGCCAGGCGCGAAAGGGTGGCAAACCAGCTCATCAATCAAGCTCTCCCGGGGTTAGGTATACTCGTGCCCTTGCGCGGCAAGCGGCCGAGGTGTTGCGTGAACCGAAAAAGCATTGTAGCAGCTCGCCTGCGCCGCTGAGACTCAAACCACGATTCTTGTCAGGGAGATTTTCATGACCCAGGGCCAAAGCGCTGAGACCGTCAACCGGCTGTGCGATTTTCTGCGCGATTCGCCGACGCCGTGGCACGCCACCCGCAACATGGCCAGACGGCTGGAAAGCGCGGGCTTCACGCGGCTGGAAGAAACCCGCGACTGGGCGCTGACGCCGGGGGCGCGCTACTACGTCACGCGTAACGACGCGTCGATGATCGCCTTTCAGCTGCCGGCAGGGCCGCTTGCCTCGCTGCGCATGATCGGCGCCCACACCGATAGCCCCGGGCTTCACTTAAAGCCCAACGCCACCCAATACGCCGCCGGCTGGCTGCAGCTGGGCGTGCAGGTCTACGGCGGCGCGCTGCTGGCGCCGTGGTTCGACCGCGACCTGGGCCTTGCCGGGCGGGTGCACGTGCGCCACGCCGACGGCCGGCTGGAAAGTGTGCTGCTAAACGTTGACCGGCCTGTGGCAATCATTCCCAGCCTGGCGATTCATCTGGACCGCGAGGCCAACGACGGCCGGGCCATCAACCCCCAGACGCAGATGGCGCCGGTGCTGATGCAAAGCGACAGCGCCGCGCTTGAGCCGCTGCTGCACGCCTGGCTTGCCCGCGAGCACGGCCTGGAAAACGTGGATATCGTGGATTTCGAGCTGTCGTTTTACGACGTGCAGCCGCCGGCGCAGGTGGGTGTGGCGCAAGAACTGATTGCAAGCGCAAGGCTGGATAATCTGCTGTCCTGCTTTGTGGGCGTGGAGGCGCTGCTGGCGTGCGACGGCGAGCAGGGCGCGCTGCTGGTGGCCAACGACCACGAAGAAGTCGGCAGCGCCAGTGCCAGCGGCGCCCAGGGGCCGTTTCTGGAAGACGTGTTGCGCCGTCTCAATGAGCAGGTGGGTGGGGGCTCTGAGGCCTCGCTGGTGCAGCTGATCCAGTCGTCGTGCATGATCTCCTGCGATAACGCGCACGCCCTGCACCCCAATTTTGCGGATAAGCATGACGACAATCACGGCCCGGCGATCAATCAGGGGCCGGTAATCAAGATCAACGCCAGTCAGCGCTATGCCACCAACAGCGCCACCGGGGCGCTGTTTCGCGATATTTGCCGCGAGGCGGGTGTGCCGGTGCAGGCGTTTGTCACCCGGGCGGATATGGGCTGCGGCAGTACCATCGGGCCGCTTACCGCCACCGCCATCGGCGTGCCGACGCTGGACGTGGGCGTGCCGCAGTGGGCGATGCACTCCATCCGCGAAACCGCCGGCAGCCGGGATGTCGCCTACCTGGTGCAGGCGCTGACGGCGTTTGTCCAGCGCGCTGACTTGGGGGGCGGGCGCTGACGCCGGGCAGCCGCTGCAGACGCAAAAAAGCCCGCGCGCAGGCGGGCTTTTTCGTTTTTAATCGGGCTGGTAGCTACGCCCTGATTCGAACAGGGGACCCCATCATTATGAGTGATGTGCTCTAACCAACTGAGCTACGTAGCCATTCAACGGAGGCGAATACTACCCGTCGTCGCCAATAGCGTCAAGCGATTTCGCCCGGTCCGGCGCCGCTGTGCGCCGAGGGTTAGACGTTAAAGCGAAAGTGAATCACATCGCCGTCCTTGACGATGTAGTCCTTGCCTTCCAGACGCCACTTGCCGGCGTCCTTGGCGCCCTGCTCGCCGTTCAGGCTGATAAAGTCGTCGTAGGCCACGACTTCGGCACGGATGAAGCCTTTCTGGAAATCGCTGTGGATGACGCCGGCGGCCTCCGGGGCGGTGGCGCCTTCGCGCACCGTCCAGGCGCGGACTTCCTTCACCCCGGCGGTGAAGTAGGTCTGCAGGCCCAAAAGCGCATAGCCGGCGCGGATTACGCGGTCGAGGCCGGGCTCGGCCATGCCCATTTCTGCCAGAAACATGGCCCGCTCTTCGTCGTCGAGCTCGGCGATTTCCGCCTCGATCTGGTTGCACACCGGCACCACAACCGCGCCTTCTTCGGCGGCAATGGCGTTGACCACGTCCAGGTAAGGGTTGTCGTCAAAGCCGTCTTCGTTGACGTTGGCGATGTACATGGTGGGCTTGAGCGTTAAAAAGCCGAAGCTTTTGACCTGGTTTTTTTCGTCATCGTCGAGCCCGGCGCTGCGCAGCGGCTGGCCTTCGGCCAAGTGGGGATGGACGCGGTCGAGCACGGCCTTGGTCGCCGCGGCGTCCTTGTCGCCGCCCTTGACCGCGCGCGCCAGGCGCTGCTGGGCTTTTTCCACGGTGTCCAGATCGGCCAGCGCCAGCTCGATGTTGATGGTTTCGATGTCGGCGCGGGGGTCAACCTCGTTGGACACGTGAATGACGTTGTCGTTGTCGAAACAGCGCACGACGTGGGCAATGGCCTGGGTTTCGCGGATGTTGGCAAGAAACTTGTTACCCAAGCCCTCACCCCGGGAGGCGCCGGCCACCAGCCCGGCAATGTCGACGAACTCCATGGTGGTGGGCAGCACTTTTTGCGGCTTGACGATGGCCGAAAGCGCGTCCAGCCGGGGGTCGGGCATGGGTACGATGCCGACGTTGGGCTCGATGGTGCAAAAGGGAAAGTTTTCGGCGTCAATGCCGGATTTGGTCAGCGCGTTGAACAGCGTAGACTTGCCGACGTTGGGCAGGCCGACAATACCGCAGTTGAAACCCATAACGATGATTCCTGAAAGCTTGTGTGAGATGCGACGCGCCGGGCGCGTTACTTGATGCTGTGCAGGCGCTGCATGGCGCGGGGCCAGTCGCCGGCGAGTCCCAGCGGCAAAGTGGCCAGGCATTCGTCCAGCGCGGCGTCAATGGCGGCCTGCTCGGCTTTTGCCGGCGGGTTGAGCACGTAGTTGACCACTTGGCTGGCCGTACCGGGATGGCCGATGCCGATCCGCAGGCGGTGGAACTGTTTTTGGTTACCCAGCGCGCTGATGGTATCGCGCAGGCCGTTGTGGCCGCCGTGACCGCCGCCGGTTTTATAGCGTGCCTGGCCGGCGGGCAGGTCAAGCTCGTCGTGGGCAATCAGCAGCTCGTCAGGGGTCAGTTTGAAAAACTGGCACAGTGCGGCCACCGCACCGCCGCTTCGGTTCATGAAGGTGGTCGGATTGAGCAGGTGAAGGTCGGTGTCGCCCAGGCGCGCCTTGGCATACAGCCCGAGAAACTTTTTTTCCGGGCGCAGCGTGGCGTGCGCGTCCCGGGCCACGGCATCCACCAGCCAGGCGCCGGCGTTGTGTCGCGTGGCGGCGTATTTCGGGCCGGGATTGCCAAGGCCGATAAGCGCCAGTACCTGACTCATCTTTTTCTCCAAAACAACAGATCAAACCTGCAGATGCCCAAAAAAAATCAAGCGCCGAGGCGCTTGATCATAACATTTTGCGGGCCGTGGCGGGCACGGCCCCGGGCACAAGGCTTATTCGGCGCTATCGCCTTCGCCTTCTTCGGCGCCGTCTTCGTCGTCACCGCCGCGATCTTTCATCTTGGCAATGGTCAGAATGGCGCTGTTGTAGTCTTCGCCGTGGGCGAGGTCGACGGAACGTACGCCTTCGGGCATCTGGATGTCGGAAAGGTGCAGCGTGGTGCCGACTTCGACGTTGGTAATGTCGATCTGCAGGTAGTCAGGCAGGTCTTTCGGCAGGCAGTATACCGCGACTTCCACGGCCAGGGTGTGCAGCTCGCCGTCCTGGTCTTTGATCCCTACACACTGCTCTTCGCCGACGACGCGCAGCGGAATGTTGATGGTGATTTCCTGCTTGGCGTCCACGCGCATGAAGTCGGCGTGGGTCAAAAGCGGCTTGAACGGGTGGCGCTGCAGATCACGCACCACGACCTGCTCTTCGGTGCCGGCAATGTTCAGGCGGATAATCGAGGAGAAAAAGGCCTCGTCTTCGATCGCCTTGTAGAAAGCGGTCTTTTCCACGGCAATGGACTGCGGCGCCTTTTCGCCGCCGTACACCACGGCGGGAACTTGTTCGTTTGCACGACGCAGGCGGCGGCTCGCACCTTTCCCCAGGTCGGAACGAACGCTGGCGTTAAGGATAAAATCGGACATTGAAATGTGCCTCTTGGTTAACGTTGGAAAACGCCGTCCCCGCGACCAGGCGGCGGCGTTTCCATCAAGCGGCGGGGCTTGGGCCGCGCCGCTGCGATGTCAGGCAATCAGTGAAACATTGCGCTGACGGATTCTTCGTTGCTGACCCGGCGGATCGCCTCGGCGATCAGCCCGGCGACGCTGAGCTGGCGGATACGCCCGCTGCGACGCGCATGCTCGGATAGCGGAATGGTGTCGGCCACCACGACTTCGTCGAGCACTGAGCCTGTGATGTTGTCCACCGCCGGGCCGGACAGAATGGCGTGGGTCGCATAGGCCACCACGCTCTTGGCGCCGCGCTCCATCAGCGCCTCGCCGGCCTTGCACAGCGTGCCGGCGGTGTCGATCATGTCGTCGACCACCACGCAGGTGCGGCCTTCGATCTCGCCGATGATGTGCATGATCTGCGCCTGGTTGGCCTGGGGGCGGCGCTTGTCGATGATCGCAAGATCCACGTTGAGCGCTTTGGCGATGGCCCGGGCGCGCACCACGCCGCCGACGTCGGGGGAGACCACAACCAGGTTGCTGTAGTTTTGCCGCTCGATATCGTCAAGCAGGATCGGCGAGCCGTAGACGTTGTCCACCGGCACGTCGAAAAAGCCCTGGATCTGGTCGGCGTGCAGGTCCATGGTCATCACCCGATCCACGCCGGCCTTGACCAGCATGTCGGCCACCACCTTGGCGGAAATCGGCACGCGCGAAGAGCGCACGCGGCGGTCCTGGCGAGCGTAGCCGTAGTAGGGGATGACGGCGGTAATCCGCGCCGCCGAGGCGCGCCGCAGGGCGTCAACCATCAGGACCATTTCCATCAGGTTGTCGTTGGTGGGTGCACAGGTGGACTGCAGGATAAATACATCCTTGCCGCGCACGTTCTCGTTGATCTCGACTGCGATCTCGCCGTCGCTGAACTGATCGACCGTGGCGTTACCCATCCGGCTGTCCAGACTTTCGGCAATCTTGTGGGCGAGTTCGGGATTGGCGTTCCCGGCGAAAACCATCAATTTTGACACGCGCGGCCACCTTTGCAGTGTTGGAAATCTCGGGAGTGCTTGCTAAAGCGCCTGACGCCGCTCGCCGCTGAACTGGCTGGGGTAGCAGGATTCGAACCTGCGCATGCCGATACCAAAAACCGGTGCCTTACCACTTGGCGATACCCCAGTTGCGTTTTAGCGGATACGGGGGCGTTTTAGCCACCCAAAGCATCGTGCAGAGGAGAGACGTTACAGCCCTTGGCCACCCATGCGCTACCGTACGAACCGGCTGTTTTTGCAACCTGTCTGGCGTCTCTGGGATCGTCAAAGGCGGCAAAGACGCAGGCCCCGGTGCCGGTAAGCCCGGCAGGCGCGTAGCGGGCAAGGTAGTCCAGTGCGCGGGCAACCGATGGGTACCGGGCCCTGACCACGGCTTCGCAGTCGTTGCGCCAGGTGAGCGCTCCCCTCTGAAGGGCGCGCGCCATACTAATCGGCGCGGTTTGGCGTGTCAATTGCGGATCATTGAACACCGCGGGGGTGGAAACGCTGACCCCGGGGTGGATGACCACAAACCACGGCGTATTCGGGCTGGCCGGCGTCAGCGCCTCGCCCACGCCCTCGGCCCAGGCGCTGCGGCCTTTGACAAACACCGGCACGTCAGCGCCCAGCTCAAGCCCCAGCGTTGCCAGCGTATCCAGCGACAAGCCAAGCCGCCACAGCGCATTGAGCCCGAGCAGCACCGTGGCGGCGTTGGAGCTGCCGCCGCCGAGCCCGCCGCCCAGGGGCAGGCGTTTATCCAACCGGATATTGGCGCCGGCGTCCGTGCCGGCCCGGGGCTTGAGCTGCCGCGCGGCGCGCAGGGCCAGATTGTCTTCATCGGCCACGCCGTCAAGCGGGCTTTCCAGTAGCAGCCGGCCGTCACGCCTGGGGGTCAGGGTGATCGTGTCGCTCAGGTCGAGAAACTGAAACAGCGTCTGCAGCTCATGATAGCCGTCGTCGCGACGGCCGGTAATATGCAGCAGGCGGTTGAGCTTGGCCGGTGCGGGCAGAACAAGAGAGGTGGTCATGGCTTAGTCGTCCGCGCCGCTGGTATCCGCGCGGTCAGCGTCCGGGCGCGTCTGCCAGCGGTTGATCACCAGCGTGACGCGCACGTCGTCGTAGGCGAGGCCGAGCTTGCGCGGCAGCCACAGCGCGTCGACTTCGGTCCAGTCGCGGTAGTCGACTTCCCAGCCGTTTTGCTCCAGATGCGAGGGAAAGCCGAAGGCGTCGGTTTCCAGCCGATAGGCGTCGCGCTCGCCGGGCAGGCCGCGCACCCAGCGGGGCAGATTGCGCACCGGCAGCGACCAGCCGAGCTGCTCTTTCATCAGCGCCTCGGGAGAGTCGGCTTCAAAGCGGCCGTCGCCGTGGGTCAAGGTAAAGCGGCCCTCGCGGCCTTCAAGCACCGTGCGGCCGCCGCCGAACGGGCCGCTGATCAGCATGCGAAAATAGTGCGGAAACTGGTTCCAGTCGAGGTTGGCGCTGTGGCGCTCGTCCGGGGTGCGCAGCCCGGCCTTGCCGATCAGCGACCAGCGCTTGAGGGCCTCGATCTCGGTTTTTTGAGCGTTCCAGTCGCCGCGCTCGCGGCCGCGTTCGTCCGTCGGCGCCTGGGTGGCGCATCCGGCCAGCAAGCCGGCGGCGGCCAGACCGGAGAGCAGGGGCAGGCGGGCGGTACGTGACAGGGTGCTGAGCATGGACGTTATCCTGTTGGGAAAGTAAAAGTGTGGCGGCGTTACGGTGCCAGTTCCGGATGGCGTTCGAGCAGGTCGTCGATGGCCGGATGATGCTCGCCTGTGGCCAGCGCCCGGGCGATGATCCGGCGGGCGCGCGCGCTGTGGCCCAGCGCATGGAGCACCTCGGCCAGGTGGGCGGCGACTTCCTGGTCGGGCATGCCCCGGTAGGCCTGCTCCAGAAGCGGCAGGGCCTTTTCGGGCTGCTCCCGGCGAAAATACACCCAGCCCAGGCTGTCCTGCACCGCGGCGTTGTCCGGCTCAAGCTCATAGGCGCGTTCGACCAGCTGCCGGGCGTCGTCCAGCCGGCCGGGCACCTGTTCGTCGGCCAGGGTATAACCCAGGGCGTTGAGGGCCATGACGTTATCCGGCTCGCGCTCCAGCACCCGCTGCAGGTCGCGCTCCATGCCCGCTATATCGCCGGCCCGCCAGTCGCGCATGGCGCGCAGATAAAGCAGGCGAGCGGCGTTTGGCGTGCGCGTGAGCCCCTGTGCCAGCAGCGCATCGGCGGCGTCAGTGCGGCCGCGTTCGTCGAGCAGCTCAACTTCAAGCATCAATAGCTCGTTGTAGTGCAGGCGAAAGCGCTGGCGCTGCGCGTGAAGAAAGGAGCGGGCGTCTGCCGAGCGGCCGGCGTCGATCAGCATTCGCGCGGCCGCTGCCCGGGCGGGCAGAAAGGCATCGTCGCCGGTGATCTGGCGGTAGTACAAAAGGGCGCTGTCCACGTTGCCGGTGGCCTGATCGGCGGCGCCCAGCAAGAAGTAGTCCTGGTCTGCAAGGTCATCGCGGCCGGTCAAGGGCTGCAGCAGGCGCCGGGCGGCCGCCGGCTGGTTTTCTTCTAGATATAGCCGGGCCAGCGCGCGGCGCAGTTCGGGCCCGCCGCTGTGGCGTTTCAGCAGGGCGTCGGTCTGGGTTTCGGCAGCGGCAACGTTGCCCAGGCGAGTTTCGGCCTGGGCCAGCAGCAGGCTAAAGCGGGCATCGTTCGGCGCCAGCTTGAGGCCCCGGCGGGCGGCGCGGCGGGCTTCGCGCTCGTTACCGCTATCCAGCGCCAGCTGCGCCTGGGTATGCCACAGAGCCGGCGTGTCCGCGATCAGCGCACGCGCGCGGGCCAGATGCGAGCGGGCCGCGACGGTATTGTTTCGGGCTTTTTCCAGCAGGGCCGCGGCCAGATGGGCATCCCCCCGGTTTGCCGGCGGCAAGCGGCCGTCGTCGTCCAGCGCGGCACTGAGCTGCTCGATAAGCGGGGCCGGCGGCGCGCCCTGGGCAATGGCCTGCCCGGCCAGCGCGGCGAGCCGGGCGTCATCGCCCTGAGCCGCCAGCGCCAGGCGCTGGGTCAGGGCATCCGGCCAATCGCCCCGTTCAACGGCCAAAGCGGCCAGCAGCCGCCCCGGCGCGGCGCTTTGCCGGTCAAGGGCTTGCCAGCGCATCGCTGCCGTTTGCAGCAGCTCAGGCGATTCACCGAAGCGTGCGGCAAAGGCTGCGCGCTCGGCAAGGGCGGGCTCGGGGTAGCGCTCGGCGGCGTCAAGAAAGCCCCGTGCAGCGTCGCGAAAGCGGCCGCGCTGGCCGGCCATCTCAGCGGTCAGCAGGGTGGTAAGCCCCCGGGCGTCAAGCCCGCGGGTAACGGGCGGGGCGGATGCCAGAAGGTTCTTGTCTGCCGTGCCGGCCGGCGGCGTAGCCTGGCAGCCGCTGAGCAGCGCGGCGGCGAACAAGGCGGCAAGCCGCTGCCGAGCCGGTGACGAACTGCTGCGCGACGACGGCGCGGGTGTCGACGGCGTGGCGCTAAGGAATAGGGCGCGAAGTGGCATGCAGTTTTTGATCCGTTGTCGATCCATGGGCCGGCCGCCCAGCATAGCCCCTTGCCGCGCCGGGGCAAAGGTTTGTGAAACGCGCCGGGGCAGGGGATAAAAGGAAGCGTGAAAAAAGAAGGCGTGAAACGGGCGGCGATAAAGTGAAGTGGGTAAGAGGCGGCAAGGCTGTGATAGAATGCGCTATCCAATCGACTCGTACCGGCTGCGACAAGGCCGAGCGCGACGACCGACACACTAGCGAAGACGCACAACGCATGACGCTTCTTGCCCTGGGAATCAATCATCGCACCGCCACGGTTGCCGTGCGCGAGCAGGTGGCCTTTACGCCGGCGCAGCTGTCGCAGGCGCTTGAGGAACTGCGTGAGCTGCCGCAAATCGCCGAGGCGGCGGTGCTTTCGACCTGTAACCGTACCGAGCTTTACTGCGTCACTGATGCCGCCGGTGAGCAGACCGTGCTGCAGTGGCTGGGACGCTTTCATCAGCTAAGCGTCGACGATCTGACCCGCTGCGCTTACCACTATCTGGATAACGACGCGGCGCGCCACCTGATGCGCGTAGCGGTAGGGCTTGACTCTATGGTGCTGGGCGAGCCGCAAATTCTCGGCCAGCTCAAAGAGGCCTACCAGCAGGCGCGAGAATCGCAAGGGCTGGGCGGCGAGCTTGAGCGTTTGTTCCAGCATACCTTTGCCGTGGCCAAGCAGGTGCGCACCCAGACCGGGATCGGTAAAAATCCGGTATCGGTGGCCTACGCCGCGGTGAGCATGGCCAGCCGTATCTTTGACGACTTCAGCCGCGCTCGGGCGCTGCTGGTGGGCGCGGGAGAAACCATCGAGCTGGTCGCCCGCCACCTGCACGAGGCCGGCGTGCGCCAGCTGACCGTCGCCAACCGCACCCGCGAGCGGGCGGAAAACGTCTCGGCGGCGCTGGGCGGCGAGGCGATCACCCTGCCGGAGATTCCCGAGGCGCTGGAAAACGCCGACATCGTGATTTCCTCCACCGCCTCGCCCTTGCCCATCATGGGCAAGGGCATGATGGAGCGGGCGCTGAAAAACCGCCGGCATCGGCCGGTTTTCATGGTGGATATCGCAGTACCCCGGGATATCGAGCCCGAGGTCGGCGAGCTTGCCGACGTCTTTTTGTATACCGTGGACGATCTGGAAGTGGTGATCGAAGAGAATCGCCGCCACCGCCAGGTTGCCGCCGACCAGGCCGAATCGCTGATTGAGCACGGCGTGGGCAGCTGGCTGCACGAGCGGCGCATCCGCAGCGGCGGCCAGCTGATTCAAAGCTACCGCGAACAGGGCGAGGCGCTGCGCGACCTTTCGCGCGATCAGGCGCTGGCCCGCCTGGCCCGGGGCGAGGATCCGCAAGCGGTCATCGAACGGCTCGCCTATCAGCTGACCAACCGGCTGATGCACCGGCCCACCCAGGCCATTCGCGATGCGGCCGCCCGCGAAGATCATGCCGCGCTCGACGCCGTCCAGCAGCTGCTGCTGCCGCCCAAGCCTGCGTTTGAAACCCACAAGCGAGCGTGCGCTGCCGGCTCGGCGGCACACGCTCGCCAGAAGGACAAAACCCTCGTATGAAAGACACGCTGCGCCATCGCCTGGACGGCTTTGTCGAACGCTTCGAAGAGCTGGCCTTGCTGCTGGCCGATCCTGACGTGATCACCGATCAGCCGCGCTTTCGCGACTACTCCCGGGAATACGCCGAGCTGGAAGCGCTGGTGGCGGCCTGGCAGCGCTATCGCGGCATCGAAGACGACATCGAGGCCGCCGAGGCCATGCGCCACGACAGCGATGCGGAAATGCGCGAGCTGGCGGAAATGGAGCTGGAAGACGGACGCCAGCGGCTGGATGCGCTGGAAGACGAGCTCAAGCGCCTGCTGGTGCCCAAAGACCCCGACGACGCCAGCAACGTCTTTCTCGAAGTGCGCGCCGGCACCGGCGGTGACGAAGCCGCGCTGTTTGCCGGAGATCTGTTTCGCATGTATTCGCGCTACGCCGAGTCACGCGGCTGGCGCGTGGAAGTGGTCAGCGCCAACCACGGCGAAATGGGCGGCTACAAGGAAGTTATTTCGCGCATCAAGGGCGAGGGGGTCTACGCCCGGCTGAAGTTCGAGTCCGGCGCCCACCGGGTGCAGCGCGTGCCCGCCACCGAGTCCCAGGGGCGCATTCACACCTCGGCCTGCACCGTGGCCGTCATGCCCGAGGTGGAAGACGTCGGCGATATCGACATCAACGCCGCCGACCTGCGGGTGGATACCTTTCGCTCCAGCGGGGCCGGCGGCCAGCACGTTAACACCACCGATTCCGCCATTCGCATTACCCACCTGCCCACCGGCGTAGTGGTGGAGTGTCAGGAAGAGCGCAGCCAGCACAAAAACCGCGCCAAGGCCATGTCGCACCTGGCGGCCCGGCTCAAGCAGAACGCCGTGGACGAGCAGCGCCAGCAGCAGGCCGACGAGCGTCGTTCGCTGGTGGGCACGGGAGATCGCAGCGACCGCATTCGCACCTATAACTTTCCCCAGGGGCGGATCACTGACCACCGTATTAACCTTACGCTTTATAAGCTCAGCGAGGTGGTCAGCGGCGAGCGCCTTGACGATGTGATTGATCCGCTGATTCACGAATACCAGGCCGATCAGCTGGCCGCGCTGCAGGGAAGCGCATGACGCCGGATCGCCTGGTGCGCGACGCCGCGCAGCGTTTGAGCGAGGCCGGCTCACCCTCTCCCCGGCCTGACGCCGAAGCGCTGTGGATGCACGCAAGCGGCCGCGACCGTACCTGGCTATACACCTGGGGCGACCTTGCCTGGGGCAAAAGCGCCGGTGAGCGCTGGCGGCAGGCGCGCTTTGACGCCCTGATCGCTGCCCGCGCCCGGGGCACGCCGGTGGCCTACCTGACCGGCGAGCGCGAGTTCTGGGGGCTTGCGCTTGCCACCTCGCCGGACACGCTGATCCCCCGTGCGGATACCGAAACCCTGGTGCAGGCCGCGCTGGATCGCGCGGGCCGGTCCGCCGGCCGGCTGCTGGACATGGGCACCGGCACCGGCGCGGTGGCGCTGGCGTTTGCCAGTGTCCGCCCCGGCTGGGACGTTCTGGGGGTGGACGTTCGCCGGGAAGCCGTAGCGCTTGCTCGGCGCAATGCCGAGCGCCTCAAGCTGCACGGCGCGCGCTTTATCCGCAGCGACTGGTTTTCCGCTCTTGGTGAGGCGGCGGCGTTTGACATCATCGTGGCCAACCCGCCCTATATCGACCCCGACGATCCGCATCTGGCGCAGGGCGACGTGCGTTTTGAGCCGCGCTCGGCGCTGGTGGCAAAGGATCACGGCCGCGCCGACCTGCGCTACCTGATCGACCACGCCGGGGCGTATCTGACCCCGGACGGCTGGCTGGCGCTGGAGCACGGCTATGACCAGGCCTTCGCGGTACGCACGATGCTGGCCCGGGCCGGCTACGCTCGGGTGGCAAGCGTGCGCGATCTTGGCGGCCACGAGCGCGTGTCCCTGGGGCAGCGGCCGGCCTAACCCCGTCTCGTCACGACGGACGCTATTTTTCGACGCTATTTCGACGCTATGGAATCCCGCCATGAAAGCCAAGAACAAAACGCTGGACCGTATCGATCTGAACATTTTGCGCTGCCTGCAGGAAAACGCGCGGATTTCTTATGTAGATCTGGCCGCCGAGGTGGGGCTTTCCACCACGCCGTGTTTAGAGCGGGTCAAGCGCCTGGAGCGCGCCGGGGTGATCCGCGGCTATCAGGCCGTGCTCGACCCGCGCGCGCTGCGCGCCGATCTGCTGGTGTTTGTTGAAATCAGCCTGGAAACCCAGACGCCGACGGTGTTTGATGAGTTTCGCCGGGCGGTGGAGGCGCTGCCCCAGATCCAGGAATGCCATCTGGTCTCCGGCCAGTTTGACTACATTTTGAAGTGCCGGATTCCCGAGATGTCGGCCTACCGCCAGCTGCTGGGCGACGTGGTGCTGACCCTGCCCGGCGTGAAGGAATCCAAAAGCTACGTGGTGATGGAAGAGGTCAAGGAAAGCTTCAGCCTGCACCTGGCCGACCTGGAGGATAAGTAAGCCATGATGGATGACCAGGCGCTTTTGCGCTACAGCCGCCAGATCATGCTGCCGGAGGTGGACATTGCCGGACAGGAACGCCTGCTGGGGGCCCACGCGGTGATTATCGGCGCCGGCGGGCTGGGCTCGCCGGCGGGGATGTATCTTGCCGCCATGGGGGTCGGGCGTTTAACGCTGGTGGATGCCGACGAGGTCGAGCTTTCCAACCTCCAGCGCCAGATCGCCCACGGTCAGGCCGATGTTGGCCGCAACAAAGCCGAATCGGCTAAAGACAGCTTTACCGCGATTAATTCCGGCTGCGAGATTCACGTCATCGGCGAGCACCTGCTGGGCGAGGCGCTGGAAAGCGTGGTCGCCACCGCTGACGTGGTGCTTGATTGCACCGATCGCTTCTCCAGCCGCTACGCCATCAACGCGGCAAGCCAGGCCACCGGCGTGCCGCTGATTTCGGGGGCGGCCATCCGCTTTTCCGGCCAGGTGGCGGTATTTGACCCTCGCGACCCGGAGTGTCCGTGCTATGCCTGCCTCTACCCGCCGGACGACAGCGGCGATGAAGCCATGAGCTGCGCGGAGAACGGCGTTATCGCGCCGCTGGTGGGACTGGTCGGCTCTTTTCAGGCGGTGGAAGTGTTCAAGCTTTTGAGCGGCGCGGGCAGCGTGCACCGCGGCCTGGCCGCCTTTGATGCTCTCTCCGGCCAGTGGCGCCACTTCAAGCTGCCCCGAGACCCGCAGTGCGCGGTGTGTCGCAGCCGCTTGCTGGGTTGAGACGACCCGATCGCCGTCAAAAAAACCCGCCTTTCGGCGGGTTTTGTGCTTGAGCCGCGTGGCTATCGTTTTCGTTCGCGGCGAACCTTAGTTACGGATGATGAAGTCGAACGCGCCGAGTGCGGCGTTGGCGCCTTCGCCCATGGCGATGATGATCTGTTTGTAGGGCACGGTGGTGACATCACCCGCGGCGAAGACACCGGGGATCGAGGTCATGCCCTTGGCATCGGTGACGATTTCGCCGTGGGGGCTGAGCTCAAGCCCTGACTCCTGGAGCCACTCGGTGTTGGGCACAAGACCGATCTGGACAAAGATGCCGTCCAGCGCTACGTGGTGGTTCTCATCGGTAGTGCGGTCTTTGTAGTTCAGGCCGTTGACGCGGCTGCCGTCGCCGGTGACTTCGGTGGTCTGGGCGTTGAGGACGATGTCCACGTTGGGCAGGCTCTTGAGCTTTTTCTGCAGCACGGCGTCGGCGCGCATTTCGCCCATGAACTCAAAAAGCGTGACGTGGCCGACGATGCCGGCAAGGTCAATCGCTGCTTCCACGCCGGAGTTGCCCCCGCCGATTACCGCCACGTGCTTGCCCTTGAACAGCGGGCCGTCGCAGTGGGGGCAGTAGGCCACGCCCTTGTTGCGGTATTCGGCCTCGCCCGGCACGTTCATTTCTCGCCAGCGCGCGCCGGTGGCCAGCACCAGGGTTTTGCTTTTGAGTGTGGCACCGGATTCAAACGTTACCTCGTGCAGCCCGCCTTCGACTTCGGCCGGCGTCAGCTTTACTGCGCGCTGCAGGTTCATGACGTCCACGTCGTAGTCCTTGACGTGCTCTTCCATGGCGGCGACGAGCTTGGGCCCTTCGGTCTTGGTCACCGAGATAAAGTTCTCAATGCCTAGCGTGTCCACGACTTGGCCGCCGAAGCGCTCGGCGACCAGGCCGGTGCTGATGCCCTTGCGCGCCGCGTAGATGGCCGCAGACGCACCCGCCGGACCGCCGCCAACGGTCAAGGTATCAAACGCGGCCTTTTCGCTGAGCTTGGCGGCTTCGCGCTCGGCGGCACCGGTGTCTACCTTGGCCAGAATCTGCTCCAGGCTCATGCGGCCCTGGTCAAACGGCTCGCCGTTCAGGTAGACGCTGGGCACCGACATGATCTCGCGCTCGTCGACCTCGGATTTGAACACCGCGCCGTCGATGGCTACGTGGCGAATGTTGGGGTTGAAAATCGCCATCAGGTTGAGCGCCTGCACCACGTCCGGGCAGTTCTGGCAGGACAGCGAGAAGTAGGTCTCAAACTCCATTTTGCCGTCGAGCGCCTTGATCTGCTCAAGCGTTTCTTCGGAGGCCTTGGGCGGATGGCCGCCGACCTGCAAAAGCGCCAGCACCAGGGAGGTGAACTCGTGGCCCATGGGAATGCCGGCAAACACTACGCCGGTGTCTTCGCCGGGGCGGTTGATGGCAAACGACGGCTTGCGAGCGTCGTCGCCGTCCTTTGTCAGGGTGATCTTGTCGCTCAGCGCGCTGATTTCGTCCAGCAGCTCGGCCAGTTCCTGGGATTTCGGCCCGTCGTCGAGGGAGGCCTTTAGCTCAAACGGCTGTGTGACTTTTTCCAAATAGGCCTTGAGCTGTTGTGTCAGTTTAGCGTCCAGCATGTCGTTGCTTCCTCGCAGTCAAAGGCGGTGCGTTAAACGGGACGGATCGATGGCGTAGCGGATCCGGACTCGCCTTTATGCCCGGCGTACCGGACACAAGGGTGAAGCCGCTCGGTAAGAGCGTCCTTTCGGCGGCTGGCAAGTTTTTCGCGGTTGGCAAGTGATGCCCCGGCATCCGGGCGGTGCCCGAATGCCGGGGCAGGCCGGCTTAGATCTTGCCGACCAGATCCAGCGACGGCTCCAGCGTGTCTTCGCCTTCTTCCCACTTCGCCGGGCAGGCTTCGTTGGGGTGGGCGCGGACGTACTGGGCAGCTTTCACCTTGCGCAGCAGCTCTTCGGCGTTGCGGCCGATATTGCCGGCATTGAGTTCGATGATCTGAATCTTGCCGTCCGGGTCAACAACGAAGGTGCCGCGCTCGGCGACGCCGTCTTCTTCGATCAGCACTTCAAAGTTGCGCGAGACGGTGTGCGTCGGGTCAGCGAGCATCGGGTAGTTGAGCTTGCCGATGGTCTCGGAGCTGTCGTGCCACGCCTTGTGGGTGAAGTGGGTGTCGGTAGAAACGCTGTAGATTTCCACGCCCAGCTTCTTGAATTCCTCGTAGCGGTCGGCGAGATCGCCAAGCTCGGTGGGGCAGACGAAGGTAAAGTCGGCCGGATAGAAAAAGAAGATGGACCACTGGCCCTTGAGGTTTTCCTCGGTGACGTCAACGAATTCGCCGTTGAGGTACGCAGTGGCTTTAAACGGTTTGACTTCGGTGTTGATCAAGGACATAAAAACGTCTCCTGTTGAGAGCGATGGACTCCGGCGGGGACCGCCGTTTACGTGGCAACTACCATAGCCGTTGCGGGTTGATTAATAAAATTGAGAAATGTCATATATTTCAATAGCGCTTTGCTATCAATAAGCGAGTCGAGCCGGCAAGCGACACAAGGCAGGTACCGCGTGCACGTCGCGCCGTTTCGCCAGTGATATGGGGGCGTAGCGCACAAATGCAAGTTTTTGCCCGCGTGCGCTTGCGGTAAGCAGGCACTGGCCGCAAAATCCGCTACCCTGTCACGCTCGGGGCTTGGCATCGGAGCCACAGGCTAGATCGACGGTACAGCAGACGGTACAGCAAAAGGAGCGGTTTCATGGGACAGCTGCATAAACGTTCGCTGATGATGGCGGCCCTGGCCGGCGTCGTGGCGACAACGTCCGTTCACGCAGAGCAGGTGCGTGTCTATAACTGGTCGGACTATATTGCGCCTGAAACGCTGGAGCAGTTTACCCGCCAGACCGGTATCGATGTGGTCTACGACGTGTTTGACAGCAACGAAGTGCTGGATGCAGCCCTTCTGGCCGGGCGTTCGGGCTACGACGTGGTGGTGCCGTCCAACCACTACCTGAGCCGCCAGCTCAGCGCCGGCGTCTATCAAAAGCTGGACCACGCGCAGCTGCCCAACCTGGAAAATCTGGATACGCGCCTGCTCGAAGAGCTTGAGGAGGTCGACCCCGGCAACCGCTACTCGGTGCCGTACATGTGGGGGACCAACGGCATCGGCTACAACGCCGACCGGGTGACCGAGATTCTCGGCGAAGACGCAGCGCTGGACAGCTGGGCGCTGCTGTTCGACCCGGAGGTGACCGGCGCGCTCAGTGACGCCGGCTGCGGCATTGCCATGCTCGACTCCGCCGATGAGATGCTCTCGCCGGCCATGGCCTATATCGGCCTGGACCCGCGCAGCAACGACATCGACGACCTCAAGGCAGGCGGCGAGGTGATCGCCAAGGTGCGCGACGACGTGACGTACTTCCATTCCTCGCGCTATATCGGGGACCTGGCCAATGGGGATGTCTGCGTGGCGGCAGGCTACTCCGGTGACGTGCTGCAGGCCGCTGACCGCGCCGCCGAGGCCGGCCGCGACTTTACAATCGCCTATACCGTACCGAAAGAAGGCGCGGCGCTGTGGTTTGACATGATGGCCATTCCCGCCGATGCGCCGAACCCTGACCATGCCCACGCTTTTATCAACTTCATTTTGCAGCCCGAGATTGCCGCTGAAATCACCGAGTACGTGCGCTACGCCAACCCCAACGCGGCGGCCGATGCGTACTTGCCTGACGAGATACTCGACAATCCGGCGATCTATCCCGGTGATGCGGTCATGGACAAGCTCTACGTGGCCAATGAAAAGCCGCGCGACGTGCAGCGCGCTCGCACGCGCATCTGGAATCGGGTGAAATCCGGACGGTAAAAAGTCAGGAGGTGGCATGACAACGCCTGTAGCCGCCGCCGGCGACGTCCGCTCTGCCGGCGGCAAGACGCCGCGCTTTGCCGAAGACACGGTGCTCGACATCAAACGCTTGACCCGGCGCTTTGACGACGTTGTTGCGGTAGACGACGTCAACCTCAAGATCCGGCGCGGCGAAATCTTTGCGCTGCTGGGCGGGTCGGGATCGGGCAAGTCGACGCTTTTGCGCATGCTGGCCGGCTTTGCCACGCCCAGCGAGGGGCGCATTCTGCTCGACGGCCAGGACATCACGCGAATGCCGCCGCATCGCCGGCCGATCAACATGATGTTTCAATCCTATGCGCTGTTCCCGCACATGAGCGTGGAGCAAAACATCGCCTTCGGCCTCAAGCAGGACAAGTTGCCCAAGGCCGACATCCGCGCCCGGGTAGCGCAGATGTTGAAGCTGGTACACATGGAGCGTTTCGCCCGGCGCAAACCGGCCCAGCTTTCCGGCGGCCAGCGCCAGCGGGTCGCACTGGCGCGCTCGCTGGCCAAGCGGCCGCGGCTTTTGCTGCTGGATGAGCCCATGGGGGCGCTGGATAAAAAGCTGCGCAGTGAAATGCAGCTGGAAGTGGTGGAAATCATCGAGCAGGTCGGGGTGAGCTGCATCATGGTCACCCACGATCAGGAAGAGGCGATGACCATGGCCGATCGCGTGGGGGTCATGGCCGACGGCTGGATCGAGCAGGTGGGCTCGCCGGTGGATATCTATGAAACGCCGGTCAGCCGCACGGTGGCGGAGTTTATCGGCACGCTCAACCTGCTGGAAGGCGAGATCCTGGTAGACGCCGCCGATCACTGTCTGATTTCAAGCCCGGCTCTGGAGCGCCCGCTGTATATCGACCACGGGGTGACCACCCAGGCCGCCGAGCGCCGCGTATGGGCCGGGCTGCGCCCGGAAAAGATCTGGCTGACCCGCGAGCGTCCCGAGGCCCGCTACAACTGGGAGCAGGGGGTGGTGGAAGATGTCGCCTACCTTGGCGGATTTTCCCAGTACTACGTGCGCACCCGGCAGGGCACGCTGTTCAAGGTGGGCATGGCCAATACCGAACGCCGGGGGGACCGCCCGGGCTGGGACGAGGCGGTGTACGTCTATTGGGAAGATCATAGCGTGATGGTGCTGAACCGCTAGCCCGCTTGTTGCCGTGCCCCTGCTTGCCGCGCCTTTTTCGCGGCGTTATCGCGATCGCAACCTGGAGTGACGCCATGTCCTTTCGCTCCCGCTTTTGTTCACTGGCAAGCGCCGGGCGGCGGCGCTTGCAGCTCGGTCGCCGGGCGGTGATAGCGCTGCCGATGCTGTGGCTTTCGCTGTTTTTTCTGCTGCCGTTTGCGCTGGTGCTCAAAATCAGCCTGTCGGAGGCGCGCATCAGCGTGCCGCCCTATGCGCCGCTGGCCGACTACGTGGACGGCACGCTGCGGATTCTGATCGATTTTGGCAACTATCTTTTTTTGCTTGGCGATTCGCTGTACGCGGCGGCCTACTGGGGCTCGGTAAAGATCGCGCTGACGGCGACGCTTGTATGCCTGCTGCTGGGCTATCCCATGGCGTATGCCATGGCCCGGATGCGGCCGCGCTGGCAGCTGGTGCTGATGCTGCTGGTCATGCTGCCGTCGTGGACGTCGTTTTTGATTCGCATCTATGCTTGGATGGGCATTTTGAGCAACAGCGGGCTTGCCAACCAGCTGCTGCTCGGGCTTGGCATCATTGATGCGCCGCTGCGGCTGCTCAACACGCAGTTTGCGGTGGTGGTGGGCATTGTCTATGCCTATCTGCCGTTTATGGTGCTGCCGCTTTATGCCCATCTGCTGCGGCTGGACCCGACGCTGCTGGAGGCCGCGGCGGATCTGGGGTCGCGGCGCGTGAATACCTTTCTCAAGGTGACGCTGCCGCTTTCCGCCGGCGGCATCATGGCCGGCTGCATGCTGGTGTTTATTCCGGCGGTGGGAGAGTTTGTTATCCCTGAGCTTTTGGGCGGGCCGGATACGCTGATGATCGGCAAGGTGCTGTGGGAAGAGTTCTTCCTCAACCGGGACTGGCCGGTGGCCGCAGCGCTTGCCACGGTGATGCTGGCGCTTTTGCTGATACCGCTTGCGCTGTTTCATCGCTACCAGTCGCGGGAGCTGGAGACATGAGACGACGGCCTTCTTTTAGCGGCGCGATGCTGATACTGGGGCTTGTGTTTCTCTATCTGCCCATGGCGGTATTGGTGGTGTATTCGTTCAACGCCTCAAGCCTGGTAACCGTGTGGGCGGGGTTTTCCACCCAGTGGTACGCTGAGCTGCTGCACGACGAGCAGATTCTTGCAGCGGTGTGGACCAGCCTGCGCGTGGCATTTTTTGCCGCCAGTGCGGCGGTGTGCCTGGGGACGCTGGCGGCGCTGGTGATGACGCGGTTCGCGCGCTTTCGCGGCAAAACGGTGCTGGCCAGCATGGTGACCGCACCGCTGGTCATGCCTGATGTGCTTATCGGGCTGTCGCTTTTGCTGCTGTTTGTGCAGATGGCCGCGCTCACCGGCTGGCCGGCGGACCGCGGGATGATGACCATCTGGATTGCCCACACCACCTTTGGCAGCGCCTACGTGGCGGTGGTAGTGGCGGCTCGGCTGCGCGAGATGGACCGCTCCATCGAGGAGGCGGCCATGGATCTGGGCTCGCCGCCGGCGCGGACGTTTTTTGCCATCACCCTGCCCATTATCTCACCGGCGCTGGCCGCAGGCTGGCTTTTGGCCTTTACGCTGTCGCTGGATGATCTGGTGATCGCCAGCTTTGTTTCCGGCCCCGGCGCCAACACCCTGCCCATGGTGGTGTTTTCCTCGGTGCGGCTGGGCGTGTCGCCCAAGATCAATGCGCTTGCCACCCTGGTGATTCTGGCGGTGTCGCTTGCCACCTTTGTGGCCTGGTATATCATGCGCCGCCGCGAAAAAAAGCGCCGGGCCGCACGGCGAATGAGCGGCTAACAGGGCGTGTACGCAGCGCGGCCCAACGCCAACGCCCGGAAAGAGCGCGGCGGTTACCCCCTGGAGGCAGCCGCGCCGCGATTGGGTTAGGATGGCAGCGCAGGCAGGCCTGATGCCCGCCAAAAAGCAGCCGCTAGCGGCTGCCACCGCGCCTATCTGGAGCCAGACGATGATGAACATGAAAACGCTACTCGCCGCCGCCGTGCTTACGCTGCCCCTTGTCGCCCAGGCGCAAACGCCTGATCTTCAGCCCGGCCAATGGAAGTTTGTCAGCGTTACCACCGTCAAAGGCGATGTGGAAATGCCCGAACGTACGGATACCGAACGCCAGTGCATTACGGCACAAGACCTGCAAAGCGCAGACTTTGGCTTTGTTGAAGAAGAGCAGGGCTGCGAGCTGCTCGACCAGGAGATCCGCGCCGACGGGCTGCGCTATACCATGATCTGCCGCGGTGAGGGCGGCGAGGCCACCATCGACGGCGAGATGCGCTTTATGGGCGAGCGCATCGAAGGCGATGTGACCATCGACACCGACTCCCCCATCGGCAAGATGACCATGAATACCCGGATTGAAGGCACCTACCAGGGCGAATGCTCGGCTGATTAAACCTCCTCACGCGGCTCGTGCTGGTCAAGCTCGGCATAAAGCTTTTGTTTGACCGCGCCCGGCGAGCCGCTGTTGCCGGCCAAAATGGCGTAGGCGACGGGCACCACAAACAGCGTGAACACCGTAGCCGCACCGACTCCTGCGATAATCACCGTGCCGATTACCAGCCGCGAATTGGCCCCCGGCCCGCTTGACAGCACCAGCGGAACGGCGCCGGCCATGGTGGTGACGGCGGTCATCAAAATGGGCCGCAGCCGGGTGACCGAAGCCTCGACCAGCGCATCGCTAAAAGCCATGCCCGAATCGCGCAGCTGGTTGACGAACTCGACGATCAGAATGCCGTTTTTGGTCGCAAGCCCCACCAGCATGACAAGCCCGACCTGGCTGTAGATATTCAGCGTCTGCCCTGTGGCGTAAAGCGCCAGCAGCGCACCGGCGATGGCCAGCGGCACGGTGAGCATGATCACCAATGGGTGGATGAAGCTTTCAAACTGCGCGGCCAGCACCAGAAACACCACCAGCACGCCCATGCCCAGCAGAAAGGTTGTGGCGCCGCCGGCCTGGCGATAGTCGCGTGAGGGGCCCTGGACGTCGGTTTGTACCGCTTCAGGCAAGACCTCGGCTACGGTGCGGTCAAGATAGTCCAGCGCCTCGCCCAGCGAGTAGCCGTCGGCCAGATTGGCCTGCAGCGTCACCGTGCGCAGCCGGTTGTAGCGGTTCAGCGTGCTGGGGCCGGCGGCATCGTCAAAGCGGACCAGGCTTGCCAGCGCAACCAGCTCGCCGGAGCGCGCCGAGCGCACGAACAGACTTTCCAGGCTCTGTGCGCTGGGCCGGGCGCCCGGCTCGCCCTCGACGATAACGTCGTATTCCTCGCCGTTTTCCACATAGCGCGTTATCCGCCGCCCGCCCAGCAGGGTTTCCAGCGTGCGGCCGATGTGGCTGACGGTAACGCCCAGACTTGCCGCGCGGTCGTAGTCGATATGCACGCGCAGCTGGGGCTGCTTTTCTTCAAAGTCGCTGTCGAGCCCCAGCAGTTTGGGGTTGTCCTCGCGCACGTAGTCGATCAGCGTGTCGCGCCACCGGGCGAGCTCTTCATAGCTGCTGCCGCCGAGCACGTACTGTACCGGCTTGCCGGTACGTCCGCCAAAGCCCTGGCTCATCACCGGGAAGGCGCGCACGCCGGGCAGGCCGCTGAGCGTTTGGCGCACCTCGCTCATGACCGGCCAGATGCTCGGGCGTTCGCCCCAGTCGGCGAGGTTGACAATAACAAAGCCGCTGTTGAAGTTTTCAATGTTGCCCCAGCCCAGCGGTGCGCGGACCAGCAGGCGTTCTACTACGCCTCGTTCCACCAGCGGCAGCAGGCGAGTCTCGATCTCGTTCATGTAGTCGAGCATGTAGGTGAAGGTGGCACCGGGCGGGCCGCTGACGATGATGTAGAAGCTGCCGCGGTCTTCTTCGGGGGTGTATTCCGTAGGCAGCGCGTCGGCCAGCCATGCTGTGGCGCCGAGCAGGGCGACGAACACGGCCACAACGGCCAGGCGCATGCGCAGCGCGCGCTGCAGCCCGCGGCGGTAGACGCGCCGGGTGGTGGCCAGCGCGCGGTGAACCCCGCGCGCCAGGCGGCCATCGTGCATGCCCGACGTTAATACCTTGGACGCCATCATCGGCGACAGCGACAGCGCCAGCACGCTGGAAAGCGCCACCGCGGCGGCCAGCGTCAGGGCAAATTCCGAAAACAGCCGGCCGATATCGCCCTGGAGAAACCCCAGCGGCACAAAAACCGCGACCAGCACCAGGGTGGTGGCGATGACGGCAAAGGCGATCTGCCGGGCACCGCGCCAGGCGGCGACCAGCGGCGTTTCGCCGTATTCCTGCATGCGCCGGTGGATGTTTTCCAGCACCACGATGGCGTCGTCCACCACCAGGCCAATGGCCAGCACCAGGGCGAGCAGCGTCAAAAGATTCAGGGTAAAGCCCATCAGCGCAAGCGCCCCGAAGCTGCCGATCAGCGCTACGGGTACGGTCACCGCCGGCACCAGGGTCGTGCGCAGATTGCCCAGAAAGACAAAGATCACCGCGACCACCAGCAGTATGGAGATAAACAGCGTCATCACGACTTCGCGAATCGCCCCGGCGATAAACACCGATGAATCGTAGTTCAGGCTCAGCGTCATGCCGCCGGGCAGCGTGGGCTGCAGCTCGGCGAGCGTCTTTTTGGCCGCGCGGGAGATATCGAGCACGTTGGCGGTGGACTGTTTCATCAGCCCAAGGCCCACCATGGGCGTGGCGTTGCTGCGAAAGATGGTGCGCTCTTCTACCGTGCCGACTTCTACCCGGGCGACATCGCCCAGGCGTATCAGCTCGCCGCTGTCGGTGGCCTTGATTACCAGCGTGCGAAAGTCCTGCGGCGTGGTGAAGCTTCGCGGCAGGCGCACGATGAACTGGCGCTGCTGTGACTCAACGGCGCCGCCGGGCAGCTCGACGTTTTCTTCGCGCAGCGCCTCTTCCACGGCGTTGACGGGCAGCCCGCGGGCGGCCAGGGCGTCGCCGTCCAGCCATACGCGCATGGCGTAGCGCCGCCCGCCCCCCACGCGCACCTGGGAGACCCCGGGCAGCACCGAGAGCGGATCTTTCAGGTAGCGCTCGGCGTAGTCGGTAAGCTCGGCGGTGGTGTAGTCCTTGCCGGTCAGGCTCAGCCAGATCACGGTATCGGAGTTGGCGTCGGCTTTTTGCACCTCGGGCGGGTCGGCCTCTTCGGGCAGGTTGCCGCGGGCCCCGGCAATGCGGTCGCGAATATCGTTGGCCGCCGAGTCGATGTCGTTATCGAGGGTGAACTCAACGCTGATGCTGGAGCGCCCGTCGCTGCTGGACGAGGAAATGGTCTCGATACCCGCCACGCCGGAGATGCGGTCTTCCAGCGGCTGGGTGATGCGCGTTTCGACGATGCTGGCCGACGCGCCGGGGTAGCGGGTGTCGATGCTGACAATCGGCGGGTCGATCGACGGATACTCCTGCAGCGCCAAACGGCTCAGGGCCAGCAGCCCGAAAGCGACGATCAGCGCGGCGAGTACGGTTGCCAGTACCGGGCGCTCAACGGAAATATCGGAAAGCCGCATCACTTGCTCCGTGTCTGGCGCAAAATCGCCCGGGTATCGGTGTTGTCGTCGACGGTGCCCAAAAGCTCGGGCGTCTGGCCGTCGCGCAGCATTTCCGTGCCGTGAATGACGATTCGCTCGCCCCGTGCCAGGCCGTCTAGAATTTCCACCTCGCCTCTGCGCCGGGTGCCAAGCTCAACTCGGCGGCGTTCGGCGCGGTTATCGTCGGTATCGTCCAGCCGCCAGACGTAGTGGTTGCGGCCTTCAGACACGATAGCGGCCTCCGGCACGGCCAGGGCTTTGCGCGTGGCCGCGTCCAGCTCGACCTGCATGAGCATGCCCGGGCGCAGGTGCTCTTCGGGGTTGGGCAGCCGGGCGCGCAGGGTCACGCTGCGCGAGATGGGATCGACCCGGGTATCGATACTCGAGACCCGGCCGCTGAAGGTCCGCTCGGGAAACGCCGCCGTGGTCGCCCGCAGCGTGCTGCCCGGCGCCAGATTCGCCAGCCGTACGGCAGGAATGCTGACGTCAAGTCGCATGACGTCGAGTTTGTCCAGGGTGGCCAGCTCGTCGCCGGGGGTGACCAGCGTGCCGACGCTTAGGTTGCGCAGCCCCATGCGCCCGGCGAACGGGGCGGTGATTCGGTAGTTGGCAAGCCTTGCCTCAAGGGCGGCGGCCTCGGCCCGGGCCTGATCCAGCCGGGCCTGGTTGTCTTCGACATCGGCCCGGGGGGAGAGGTTGCGCTGCTGCAGCTGCGTGCTTCGGCGCAGGGCGTTTTCCGCCTGGCGGGCGCTGGCCCGGGCGGCGCGCAGCCGGGCACGCTCCTCGGTATCGTCCAGCTGGAACAGGCGCTGGCCGGCGTCGACGGCGTCGCCGTCGTCAAAATCGATAGCGCTAATCACATCGGTGACGGTGGCCGAGAGCGTGACGCTTTCATCGGCTTTGAGCGTGCCCGGTGCGCGAACAATATCCGCCCAGCTTTGCTGGCTGACCCGGGCGGCAATGACCTGCGGCGCCTTCGCGCTGCCCTGTGCCAGCGCCGGGCCTGCGGCCAGCGCGAAAAGCGCTGCCAGCATAAACCGGGCAAGGCGGCAGGTGAGCCCGGCCGTCGCCGGCACGGCTTTGATGGCGGGCGGTGTGGTAAAAAGAGCGGGGTAGGCTGTTAAACTAGCCGCTTTGTGCATACCGGAGCTGCCTTGTGAAAACCTATGACGTGGTGGTAATCGGCGCGGGCGCGGCCGGGCTGATGTGTGCCGCCCAGGCAGGCTATGCCGGTCGGCGCGTGCTGCTTTTGGATCATGCGAAAAAAGCCGGCAAAAAGATACTGATGTCCGGCGGCGGGCGCTGCAACTTTACCAACATGGCGACTACCCCACAGCATTTTTACTCGCAGAATCCGTATTTCTGCCTGTCCGCGTTGAAACGCTACGCGCCCGGTGATTTTGTCGAGCTGGTGGAGCGCCACGGCGTGGACTACGTGGAAAAAGCGCCGGGTCAGCTGTTCTGCGCCGGCTCGGCCAAGGCCATTGTGCGGGTGCTGCTGACCGAATGCGAGTGGGCCGGCGTGGACGTGCGTCTGGGGACTTGCGTAGAGCGCGTTGAGCGCCGCGGCGAGGGCATGCGTCTGGCGACGTCTCTGGGCCACGTTGATGCCGGCGTGGCGGTTGTCGCCACCGGCGGGCTTTCGATTCCCACCATGGGGGCGACGGGCTTTGGCTACGATATCGCCCGCCAGTTCGGCCTTGAGGTGCTGCCTACCCGCCCGGCGCTGGTGCCGTTTACCCTGAGTGAGCCGTGGAAAGCGCGCGCAGCGGCGCTTTCCGGGGTGAGCGTTGACGTGCGCGTCGCCTGCAACGGGCGTGAATTTGCCGAGCCCATGCTGTTTACCCACCGCGGGCTTTCCGGGCCGGCCATGCTGCAGATCTCCAGCGTCTGGCGGCCGGGCGACACACTAACGGTGGATCTGCTGCCCGCCGAAGACGCGCAAGCCGCGCTGCGCAAGGCGCGTTGCGCCACGCCCAAACGCCGGCTTTCCACCTGGCTTGGGGAGCGTTTGCCTAAACGCCTCGCCCAGGCACTGCTGCAATGGTACGGCGCGGCGGAAACCGCCACGCCGCTGGCGGAGTATTCCAACGCCGCCGTCGACGTCTGGGCCGAGCGGCTGAACGCGTGGGCGCTGAAGCCGGCGGGTACCGAAGGTTGGCGCACAGCGGAGGTGACGCTGGGCGGGGTGAACACCGACGCGCTGTCGTCGAAGGATTTTAGCGTCAGCGAAATCCCCCAGCTGCGCTTTATCGGCGAGGTGCTCGACGTCACCGGCGAGCTTGGCGGATTCAACTTCCAGTGGGCCTGGGCGTCGGGCGTGGCCTGCGGCCGGGCCTGCTGAGGCGGTACGGCGCGTCAGGTGCTTAGGCGTTGCAGCTTGCGCAGCAGCACGTAGCCGCCCAGGGCCCGGCGGCCAAGGCGCAGCGCCTTACCGGGGCGGCGCAGCAGCTGCCAGGCGACGCCGCCGCCGGCCAGCAGCAGCGGCGCCTTGTAACGCCGTAGCGTGTGCCAGCCGCGATCCAGCGGCGTCGCGGCGCGCTCAAGGCGGAGGCTTTCGACCATGATGTCGATGCGCTGCTGTTCCAGGGTATCCAGCAGCTCGCGCTTGCGCGCCGCCCGGGACGGCGGCCGAGGGGGGCGGGATGAATCAGCGTGATTGACGGGCATGGCGGTCTTGCTCCAGTAGCGCGCGGTCGGTGGCCAGCTGGTCCAGCGTGTCTTTCAGCAGGGTGTGCCGCCGGGCCTGGCGTATGGCCACCAGCGCCAGCACGACGCTTGCCAGCATGAGCACGGCCGCACAGCCGCCAATGGCCAGCAGGCGGTAGCTGTCCCAGAACACGGCAATCACCAGCGCGGTGAAAGTGGCCGTGGCCAGCATGAACAGCAAAAGGCTCGCGCCTGCCAGCAAAAGCAGCGTAAGCAGGCGCGCGCGCTCTTCTTCCAGCTCCAGCACCGCCAGACGCAGGCGCGTCTCGCCGTTGGCGACAAGCGTGCCCAGCGCTCGCCTGGCGGCCTGGATCACGCGCTGGCTAGGGCCCAGCGCCATTAGCGCCGCCCAAGCAGCAGCCCCACGACGACGCCGGCGGCCGCGCCGATGCCAAGGCTGGTCCAGGGGTTGTCACGCACGTAGCGGTCGCAGCAGTCGGCCTGCTGGCTCAGGCTGTCGCGGGTGCCGGCGTAGAGCCGCTCGCCCCGGGCTTCAACGCGGGCGCGGGTGTCTTTCAGGCGCTGCTCGGCGCGCTGGCGCAGGTCTTTCATTTCTGAGCTGGCATCCTGGGCTGTGGCGTTGACCAGCTCTTCAACGGTATCGCTTAGGTGGCGCAGGTCTTGCTGCAGCTGTTCGGTTTGCTCGTGGCGATCTGAAGGTTTCTTGGCCATGAGGCTTCCTCCTGAGTGATGCGGTACATGAGTGGCGGCGCCAATGCATGCTACACCGCCGGCCGGACACCAGCATAGCAGGTGTTGCGGTGACGTATCAGCCTATGCATCGGGCGAGCGGGCAACGTTTAGCGCAGCAGGCCGCTTGGGGTAAACAGCGGATTGATACTAAAGCCCAGGCTCAGCCGATGTACCCGATGGTTGTAGTCGATCAGGCTTTCGCCGTAGCCGTAATAATATTGCACGTGGCCGCGCAGGCCGTTAAACGCCGGCCAGCTGTAATCGATCTGCGTGCCGTAGTTGCCGGTATCGGGGTTGCCCCGCAGCTGGGCGGCGATTTCCTGGTCATGGTCAAAGCGCCGGGCCAGGCGCAGATCGCCGTAGCCCACGTAGCGGTGGATGTCGGGGTTGTCGTCGTTGCCGTCGGATTCGGGAATACGCCAGTGCGGGGCAAACGTGACCGCCCAGTCGCCGCGCTGCAGCGTGCTTTCCAGATAAACGCGGTTCCAGCTGCGCGAAAGCGGTGCCGAACGGCCGTTGGACTGGTGGTTGAGCGCAATGCGGTTGCGCGTGTTGACCCAGCCGAACAGGTTCCAGGCGTTGGCAAAATCGATAAAGAGCTCCGGCTCGTAGTTGGTTTCGCGGAAAGGCGATGACGAGTCGGTATTGTACGCCTGCCACCAGCTGCGCTGGGTGTAGCCGAAAAACACATCACCGCTGTCGCCGAACAGGTTGTCAACAATGGCGAACTTGGCGCTGAACTGGAACTTGGCCTCGGTGCGGTCGGCGCGCCCGTCGGGGTCGATGTGGCGAAACCGGGCGCGATTCTGGTTGCCGTTGTAGCTGATGGGAAACAGATAGTTGGTGCGGTGTGCGGTAATCGAAAACGGGTTGTGGCTGGAGGCTTTTTCCAAGACCTGGCGTTCTCGGGTTTCTTTGATAGCGCGCTCTTCCGGTGCGGTGGGCGTTAGCGCTGCGGCATAGGCCGAATCGGCAAAGCGCGGCGAACGCTTGGCTTCAAGCGCGACAAGCTGCTGGTTAAGCCGGGCTATTTCATGGCGCAAGGCGTTGATGCGTGCGTTGAGGGTTTTCTGTTCGGCGTTGGCGGGTACCGCACAGGCGCTGCCGGCAGAAACGGCCAGGGTGAGGCCCAGGCCGGCAAAAAGAAGGTATCGGGCAGTCATGATCGCGGCTCGTCAATGGGTCAACAGGCAGACGCCTGGGTTTTTTCTATCACGCCGCGGCGAGAAGTCAACGGGGTCAGGCATGTTGACGATGGGCGTGCAGCAAAAATTCGCGGTTGCCGTCGCTGCCGGTAATCGGGCTTGGCTGCCAGTGGCGAACGGTAAGCCCGCTTTGCTCGCAGGCCCGGGTGACGCGCTTGCGCACTTCGCTATAGCGGCGCGCATCGCGGACGATACCGCGTTTATCCAGCGCGGCAGGGTCAAGTTCAAACTGCGGTTTGACCAGCGAAATAAGCTCGCCGCCGGCCGGTAGCGCGGCGG
Organism: Halomonas cibimaris; assembly: GCF_055379665.1. NCBI lineage: Bacteria > Pseudomonadati > Pseudomonadota > Gammaproteobacteria > Oceanospirillales > Halomonadaceae > Halomonas > Halomonas cibimaris. The sequence continues at coordinate 78,554 of NZ_AP043828.1, read as the reverse complement.
CGATTTCCGGCACAATCAGCGTTTGTGAAATAAACGAGACATCCATTATCGCAATGCTCGGCGGGTGCTGCCGGCATAGCGCGACAAACGCCTGTGAGCGGCCAAGCGCTCGGGCGTTGACGCCTTCCAGGCAGCTGACCCGGGCGTCGTTGCGCAGGGCCGGGGCGAGCTGGCCGTGGCCCACTTCAATGCCGATGACGTGGCGCGCGCCAAAGCGCAGCGCGCAGTCGCTGAAGCCGCCGGTGGACTGGCCGATGTCCAGCACGACCCGGCCGTCGAAGCGTTTGCCCAAAGCGTTGAGCACCGCTTCGAGCTTGAGCCCGGCCCGGGAGACGTAGCGCTCCTCGGGATCGTTCTCTACCGCAAGCGGGATGGTGTCGGCGAGTTTCTCTCCGGGCCGGGTCAGGCGCTTGCCGGTATCGGGGCGCGTTACCCGGCCGTTTTTGATCAGCCGCTGGGCCCGGGTGCGCGAGTCGGCGAGCCGGCGGGCGACGATAAGCTGGTCGAGACGTGGCATGACGGGCTACCTGGTGGGGGGCTTTGCATCGTGGGAGGCGGCCTGAAGCCCGCCCGGCGGCAGCCGGTCGGCGCCCCAGCTGCGCTCGATGTAGCCCTTCACCCGGTTGAGCTCGTCTTCGCCCACCGCGGCCAGCTCGCCGTGCTCCAGGGCGTCGTGGTGGTAGATGTACAGCCGGGAGGCAAACTGCTCGAACGGCAGCGAGGCCTCGCCGAAGCGCTCGCCGTTGCCGGCGGTGCTGACTACCACGCCGTCGCCCCAGTCCTGGCCGCTGTCGTTGTTGGGATTGTAAAAATACACGCGCATCTGCTCGCCGGGGTCCAGCGAGGCGCGCAGCACCGTAATGGCATGCCAGCCGATAAAACGCCCGGCGCTGTCGGTGACCGCAATGCCCGCCGGCTGAGGGTGGATCAGCGGCTGGTTGCCGTTATACAAGGGGTGGTAGCTGGCGTAGAAGTGGCGCAGAAAAGTATCGACGTCGATGAGCTGGCCGGTGGCAACGTCGACGCTGATGCGAAAGCCGCGCCCGGCCCACCAGCCGTGAAACTCCGGGTTGACCCAGCGGTGAGGATCGCCGTCCCGGCCCACGCAGCGCCGGCCCATCTCGGCGTAGATGCGGTCCAGATGGGGCACCACGATCAGCGATACCGGGTCCAGATCCATGGGCAGCTCGGTGGCCACGCCGGTAAGGCTTGCCATGGACGAGATCGGCTGGCCCTCGAAGTGCATGATGATTTCATCGTCCCGGGCCGCCCAGGCGACCATCTGCAGCAGGTAGTCCGGGTCGTTGTAGGCCCACATGGACAGCGCCCGGGCCGACTGGCAGGTGGGGTTGTTGCCCTGGCCGACCCCCAGCGGCAGGCCCAGCATGCAAAGCACGCCTTCGAGCAGCCGCGCCCGGGGCGACACCGCGTCGCCCAGCGCCAGGGTGAGCCGCGCTTGGGACCACTCGGAAAGCGTAAGCCCCAGCTGGCGCCACATGGCCGGGGCTACCGGCGGCTGGTAAAAAATGCCGCGTTCAAGGGTCAGCGCCAGGCCGTACACGGCCTGGGCGGTGGCCGGATGAATGCCGGTGCGGATCAGCGCCAGCGCCAGATCCCGGTAGCATAGCAGGCAGTCGCGGCCGGTGGACGAAAGCCCCAGCGCCTCGACGATCAGCGGCGGACTGTACTCGACCAGATGGCGCAGCAGCACGGCATGGTAGGGCGCGACCAGCCCGGTATCGTGCATGGCCCGGGCAAAGCCGGTGGCCTCGGCCTGCAGGCCGGCGTGATCCATGCGCTCCAGACGCTGGCGGTAGACCTCGATGCCGGGGTCTTCCTGGCAGCCCTGGGTGGGGCCGAAAAGCGCGCTGACCAGCCGGGCGGCACCCTGGCCGCTGGCGCCCAGGTCAATCGCCGGATCGGCCTGGCACAGCGCGATCTGGGTGATCATCTGTCTGATGGCATCGGTTTGTAGCGGGCGCTGCTGGAGAATGCGCCAGATTTCTTCGATGAGCGTGTCGATGATGTGCTCGTAGCCGATGCGCGCGGCCAGATGCTGAAACAGGCGGCGGGGAATCTGCGCCAGACGCCCCTGGGCTTCGCGCTCGGCCTCGGTGGGCGGGGTAAACAGCAGCCACAGGTTGAGCGCCAGGGTCTGGGTGAGGTAGCGGTGGGCGTGTTCGGCCGAGACCTGCGCATGGTGAATACCGGCCTTGGCTACGGCCAGCAGGCGCAGCTCGCTGAGCGCCTCGATGACCACCACGTTGGCATCCATGCTTTGCAGCGCCAGCCGTGTCATGGAAGGCAGCAGGTGTTGCGGGGTGGCCCAGTCCGAGCCGTCGAACACGCCGGCGTTTTCCAGCGCCTGGGCCCGCGCTTCAAGCGCGATACAGCCGCCGTCTATCAGCAGCACGCGGCGCGCCGTGTCCAGCACTCGGGGAAGCCGGGCCGCCCTGTTGAATGCAGGCGCCCGCGCAAGCTGGGCCAGCGCGTCGTCGAGCTTTCCCACCAACGCGTTGAGCCGGGCCGCCTCGTCGCAAGCGGCCTGAGTGGAAGCGGTGTTGTTTGCCGAGGTCACGGTGACTCCTTATCCCTGCCGGCAGGGGTGTCCCTGCAGATGGGCGGATTATACATAGAAGTCGAGCGTTTCTTGATGTTTCAGCAGATCGCGCAGGGTATGGGCATCGTCACCCTTGAAGTAGACCAGCCCCCAGTGGGTGCCGAACGCGGTGCGCTTGGTCACGGTTTCTTCCATGGGTGAAGTCAGCTCGTGGGACTCGAAGTAGGGGTGGTCCTCGACCTCCTCGGGAAGCGCCAGCCGGCTGACCACGCGCCGGCGCGGGTAGACGCCAAAGCAGCCGGCAAAGCCGTCGGCGTCGACCACTTCCCGGGGGAAGAACGCGGCGACTTCGTCAGGCGTGGTGTGGGGATCGAACACCAGCATGGTGGCCTGGTAGGCGTTGAAACCGTAGACCCGCTCCAAAAGCTCGAAGACCTTGAAGCCCGGCGGGCGGTACGCCACTTCGCCGAAGTACATCTCGCCGTCGCTGGTGACGAAATATTCCGGGTGGATCAGCCCGAAGCTGATGTCGAAGGTCTTGATCAGCTTTTCAATCTGCGCGGTGATCTGGGCGCGGTATTTCTCCAGCTCCGGCGAGGCGGGTACAAACACCGAATAGCCCAGGGTGACGTATTCGGAAATGTTGAGAAAGGCGATTTTACCGTTGTGAATCCACGCCTCCACGGCGAATTCCCAGCCGTCCAGGTGGGACTCCATCAGCACCGGAAACTCTTCGTCGGGGATGGTATCTACTTCGTCCGGGGTGCGAATCACCCGATGGCCCAAACAGCCGGCCTTGTCGAACGCCTTCAAGTGGATGGGATCGTTGGGGTCACCGTCGAGCTTGAGCAGGGTCTGGTTGACGCGCTTTAAAAAGCGCACCACGTCGTCTTTGTCGTGGGCCTCTTCAAAAATGCCCACGCGAATGCCGCCGAGCTGGGCGCGGCGCTTCATCAGCGCCTTGTCGCGCAGCAAAAGCGACTGGCCGTACAGGCGCGGGTTGTCGAGCAGCACCGAGTTGATCGCCCCGGCCCATTCCACGGTTTCCTCGAACAGCGGCACGGCCACGTCCACGCCCTTGTCCTTGAGCGTGGTGGCGATTTCCAGCGAGCGGTCGTTCAGGCGCTCGAAGTTCCACGAAACGTAGGGAATGTCGTGCTGGTCGCAGTAGTCTTCTGCCCAGTCCGGCGCCACCACAATGTAGCGCCGGTCGAAATGGGCAGCGGCCTCAATGGCGTTCAGGCTCCAGCCGAGAAGAGCGATATAACCTTTTTGGGTATTTTTTTGCATGGTGGCGCTCCTGTCCTGTTGTTATCTTCCGGTGTCAGGGCGTCTGCGCGCTTGCGCCCCGGCTCACTTCACTCTAGGCGCAACGGCGTCATAGTGCGAATGCACCGTCATGGTGCGAATGCACCGTTTATAGTGCGAATGCACCGCCGCGATGCGCAGACGTCTTTTCTGCGGTTTTCAACGGCTGCCGCGGGGGACGGATCGGTGTTCGGATAGCTGCGCTGAGGCGGTGAATTCGGTAGTGTGTGCGCAGCGTTTCCATCAGGATATTTCACATGCAAGTAACGACGTCTCGTTTTCCATGCCGGATCGTGCTGGCCGCCTTGTTTGCCGGCTTTTGCACCACCCCGGTGATTGCCCAGCAAACGGTGCCGGACAACGCCGTCTGGGTTTCCGAAGAGCTCACCACCTATGTGCGCTCCGGGCCTACCGACGGCTATCGCATTGTCGGCACGCTGAGTGCCGGTGAGCAGGTAGCGAAGCTTGAAACCAGCGGCAAGTATACCCGGGTGAAAAGCCAGTCCGGCGATACGGTATGGATTTTGAGCGAGGAGCTGCAGGCAACGCCCAGCGCCCGGGAAAAGCTGCCTGAACTCAAAACACAGGTGGCCGAGCTCACCGCCGAGCTGGACCGCATCAATGAAACCTGGGAGACCCGGGTCGCGGGCATGAAGCAGCGTTTGCAAACGCGGGCTCAGCGTATCGACGAGCTTGAGGCGCAAAACAAAGCGCTTGCCGACGACGCTGAAACGCTGCGCCGCCAGTCGCGCAAGCTCAATGCGCGGCTGGACACGCAAAAAGAAGATCTGCTGATGCGCTATTTCATGTACGGCGGTGGGGTGGCCGGTGCCGGCTTGCTGGTGGGGCTGATCGTGCCGCACCTGCCGCGCCGGCGGAAAAAGCGCGACCGCTGGTTTCATTAACGAGGCATGCAGATGACAGGTCAATGGCTCAAGCGCTGGCGGGAAGGGCGCATCGGCTTTCACCGGGCGACGCCGCACCCGGCCCTGGTGCGTTACTGGGCGACGCTGGGCGTTCCCCGGGCGGCCAAGGTGCTGGTGCCGCTGTGCGGTAAAAGCGTGGATATGCGCTGGCTGGCGGACGCCGGGCATCCGGTGCTTGGGGTGGAGTTTGCCCCGGATGCCATTGAACAGTTCGTCGCCGGCCGTGATCAGGGCGTGCTGCGCTATGGCCAGGCGGGCTTTGATATCGTGCGCCAGGGCAGCATCGAGCTTTGGCAGGGCGACTTTTTTCACCTGCACATTCGCCAGGTAGCTGAAATCGCGGCGTTTTACGATCGCGCCTCGCTGATTGCGCTGCCTCGGCCGACCCGCCAGCGCTATGCCTTTCACCTGGCCCAGCTGGTGCCGCCCGGCGCCTGCGGGCTGCTGATCAGCATGACGCGCAAAGACCCCGATGCCGGCCCGCCCTACAGCGTTTCGCATGCGGAAATCGAGCAGCTTTTCTCGCCCAATTTCCGCCTGACCTTTCTTGAGCAGAGCCCGCCTGACGCGCGCGGCTTTATCGAAAGCGCCTGGGCGCTTAAGCGCCGTGGGCCGATCAACTAGCGCGCCAGCAGCCGGCCCAGCTCCGGGTCGCTGAAGGCGCGGTCCAAAGCGCTGCCCAACAGCGCGTTGAGCATTTCGGTATTTTTGGCGCTGCCGGGCTTGAAGGCATATGCCTGGGTGCGCCGGGCAGTGTAGGTGCCGGTGTAGGTGGTGGCGTCGTTTTGCACAATGGCCCGCAGCACGCCCTCCAGCCGCGCCTCGTCAATGCCCGGGTTGGCGCCGTCGGCCTGGGCGTAGCGGAGCCGGGCGAGCTCCAGGGTCAGCGTGGGCCGGCCTTCGGCTTTTTCCGTGACCGGGGTAAAGCCCATATCGCGCACCGCACGGCGGGCTTCTCGCTGAAGCGCGGGAATCAGCACGTGGCTGCTGGCGATGATTTGCGATGTGGACATGCCGCCGCCGCTGCGATGGCCGATCACATCGCTGTCACGCCCGTCTTGGGCGAATACCGCAATTTTCTCGCCGCTGCCCACCTTTGCCAGCGGCGCGCTGCGCTGGGGCGTGACGGACAGATAGTGCGGGCCGGCACAGCCGCCAAGCCACAGCACGGCCAGCACTACGCCTAGGCCGCGCAGAAAAAAGCGTCGCTGCATGGTGATCTCCGCTGTCGTGGTTGAGACGGTGGCACAATACGTGCGCGCAGTTTAGCCGCTTAACGGCCAGGCCGGTATAGCCAAGCGCTGTTGATACGCTAGGCGGCGTCGGCTGCGGGCACCGCGGCGGCCTCGTCGGCAAAGCGGTGCCACTGGCGCGGGTGGGCAAACAGCCGCCGGCCGCGCTTCAGCCCAAGCCGGGCAAAATCGGCGTGGCGAACGGTGGCAAGCCAGGGGGCCGGCAGCCAGTCGGCTTCAAGCTCTACGCGCACCTCGGCGCCCACCGGGGAGACCGCGGTGACGGTCACCGGCAGGTGGCAGCCGGCCTCGGGCTGCTCGGCCAGGCGCACTTCGTGGGGGCGCAGCAAAAGCTCTTCGCGGCCGTCGGGCAGGTCTACGGCAAAGCGGGCGCTGCCGCAGGTGAGCACGCCGCTTTGCACGTCGCCTTCCAGTCGGTTGACGTCGCCGAGAAACTCAAACACGAAGCGATTCTGCGGCGCGCGGTACAGCGCTTCCGGCGTATCGACCTGCTCGATTTTGCCGTCGCTCATCACCACCACGCGGTCGGAAAGCTCAAGAGCCTCTTCCTGATCGTGGGTGACAAACACGCTGGTGAAGTTGAGCTCGTCGTGGAGGTGGCGCAGCCAGCGGCGCAGGTCCTGGCGCACCTTGGCGTCAAGCGCGCCGAAGGGCTCGTCGAGCAGCAGCACGTCGGGCTCCACGGCCAGCGCCCGGGCCAGCGACACGCGCTGCTGCTGGCCGCCGGAGAGCTGGGCCGGGTAGCGGCCGGCCAGATGCTCAAGCTTGACCATTTCCAGCAGCCGGAAGACCCGGGCGCGGATCTCGCTGCGCGACGGCCGGCTGCGCCTTGGCATCACGCTCAGGCCAAAGGCCACGTTGTCGTAAACGCTCATGTGGCGAAACAGCGCGTAGTGCTGAAACACAAAGCCGATGCGCCGATCGCGCACGTGAACGTGGGTGACGTCGCGCTGGCCGAACAGAATCCGCGCCGGGGTGCGGGTGCCCGCCCGGTCGGGGGTTTCCAGCCCGGCGATAATGCGCAAAAGGGTGGTCTTGCCCGACCCCGACGGGCCCAAAAGGCCGACGAGCTCGCCTTCGTGAATATCCAGGTTGACCGGCTCCAGCGCCCGGGTGGCGCCGAAGTGCTTGCCGATGTTGTCCAGACGGATGCTCATGGGTGGGTCTCCCGGCGCGATGCGCGCCATTCAAGGCCGGCCTTGGCCGCCAGGGTGAAAAGAGCGATCAGCGCCAGCAGGGCCGCACTGGAAAAGGCGCCGACCGTGTTGTAGTCCTGATAGAGCTGCTGCACGTTGAGCGGCAGGGTGTTGGTCTTGCCGCGAATGGCGCCGGAAACCACCGACACCGCGCCGAACTCGCCCACCGCCCGGGCGTTGGTCAGAATCACGCCGTACAAAAGCGCCCAGCGAATGTTGGGCAGCGTCACCCGGCGAAAGACGGTAAAGCCGCCCGCGCCCAGCGTCACCGCGGCTTCTTCCTCGCGGCTGCCCTGGGCCTGCATCAGCGGGATCAGCTCCCGGGCGATAAACGGGCAGGTAACAAACACCGTGACCATCAAAATGCCCGGCCAGGCAAACATCAGCTGAATATCGTGCTCGGCAAGCCAGGTGCCGATCCAGCCGTTGCGTCCGTACAGCAGCAGGTAGACCAGCCCCGCCACCACCGGAGATACCGCAAAGGGGATGTCGATCAGGGTCTGCAGCAGCCGCCGGCCGGGAAACGTGAAGCGAGTAATCAGCCAGGCCAGCGCCACGCCGAACACCAGGCAGATGGGAATGGTGAGCACGGCAATGCCCAGGGTGAGATAGATCGCGTGGAGCGTATGGGCCTCGGTCACGCTTGCCCAGAATACGCCGGCCCCCTTGGCAAAAGCCTGGGCAAAAATCGCCGCCAGCGGCAGCGCGAGGAAAATCGCCGTGAGCACAAGGGCCGCACTGATCAGAAGCCTGCGCGTACCGGGCGCGTCACCGATGCGTTGCATTAGCCTTTTCCTCCATGCAGGCGGCGGACAAAGCGGCCCTGCCAGATATTGATTGCCAGCAGCAGGGCAAGCGAGATCAACAGCAGCATTGATGCAATGGCCGAGGCGCCGGCGTAGTCGTACTCCTGCAGCTTGACGAAAATCATCAGGGACGTGATTTCGGTTTCATAAGGCGCGTTGCCGGCGATAAAAATCACCGCGCCGAACTCGCCCAGCGAGCGCACGAAGGCTAAACCGGTACCGGTGACCAGCGCCGGCCACAGGTGGGGCAGAATCACCCGGCGAAAGCCCACGCCGTCGCTTGCGCCCAGCGACATGGCGGCCTCATCCACCTCGGCGGGCATGTCTTCCAGCACCGGCTGTACCGTGCGTACCACAAACGGAATGCTGGTAAACGCCATGGCCAGCGCAATGCCCACCCAGGTGTAGGCCACCTTGATACCCAGCGGCTCGAGCACGCCGCCCGCCCAGCCGCTCTTGGCGTAGAGCGTAGCCAGCGTAATGCCGGCCACGGCGGTGGGCAGGGCGAAGGGTAAATCCATCAGCGCATCCACCAGGCGCTTGCCGGGGAACTCGTAGCGCACCAGCACCCAGGCTAAAAGCAGGCCGAAAGCGGCGTTGACCAGCGCCGCGGCACCCGCCGCGCCCAGGGTGGTGGTGTAGCTGGCGACAATGCGCGGGTCGCTGATAATCGCCCAGTATTCGCCGAAGGAAAGCCCGGCCAGCTGGCCGAACAGCCCGGTCATGGGCAAAAGCAGCACCAGCGAAATGAACAGCACGCTGATGCCCATGGAAAGGCCGAAGCCCGGCAGCACGCGGGTGCTGCTAGACCGTCGCCGAGGGAGTCGAATGGCCGAAGAGTTCATAAAGCGTGCTTACCGGCGCTGAAGCTGGTCGATCAGGCCGCCGCTTTCAAAGTGCTTTTCCATGGCCCGGTCCCAGCCGCCGAACGCGTCTTCGACCTTCAGCAGCTCGGTTTCGGGGAACCGGTCGGCAAACTCTTCGACGACGTCCTCGTTGTTGACCCGGTAGTTGAAGCCCGCCAGCAGGCGCTGGGTGTCTTCGCGGTAGAGGTAGTCCAGGTAGCCCTGAGCGAGATCGGCGTTGTCGTTTTTCTCGGCGTTTTCATCCACCACGGCCACGGGGAACTCGGCGAGAATGCTCACCGGCGGTACGACCACTTCGTAGGCGTCGCTGCCGTATTCGCCGCGAATGTTGTTGACCTCGGACTCGAAGCTGATCAGCACGTCGCCGATCTCGCGCTCGATGAAGCTGGTAGTGGCGCCGCGGCCGCCGGTGTCAAAGACTTCGACGTTGCCGAGGAAGGTCTTCATGTAGTCGCGGATTTTATCTTCGTCGCCGTCAAGGCGCTGGTCGGCAGCGCCCCAGGCGGCCAGATAGGTGTAGCGGCCGTTGCCCGAGGTCTTGGGGTTGGGGAAGACGATTTCCACGTCTTCACCGGCCAGGTCCGCCCAGCTTTGGATGTTTTTGGGGTTGCCCTTGCGCACCAGAAATGCGGTGGTGGAGTAGTAGGGCGAGGCGTTGTTGGCAAACGCCTGCTTCCAGTTCTCATCAACCAGGCCGGCGTCGGCCAGCACCTGCACGTCGGTGACCTGGTTAAACGTCACCACGTCAGCACCCATGCCCTGCATGATGGCGCGGGCCTGGGCGGAGGAGCCGTTGTGCGACTGGCTGACTTCAACGCTTTCGTCGTGCTCAGCTTCCCACCAGCGCTCGAATTTGGGGTTGATCTCGGCGAACAGTTCGCGAGCGATGTCGTAGGAGGCGTTGAGCAGCTCGCGGTCGGCGGCGTTGGCCGCACCCGAGGCGCTGGCGGTAACGGCAACGGCGAGCAGGCTGCGCTGAAGGGTTTTGACGGTACGTGAAGCGGCCATGCAAAGGCTCCTTGAAAAGCGTTGTGGGACGGTCTTCAAGACTAAAACCGGGTTTAGGTAATTACAATCGTATTTTATATTCTTTTTTAGAATATATGTGTATGGCAATCCCGCGGCCGTTCGGCGTTTTTTGCCGCGCCGGCAGGTGCCGCTGCCCTGATCTTTGTTACCATTTACGCCCTTGCGTTGGCGGCGCACTGCTCGCCGGCGCCGTTTTCTTCCTGCTGTCACCAGCCGCAAAAAGCCCATGACCATGACTGCATCACGGCACAACGCCTCCCGTTTTTTTCGCATTGCCCCGTCGATTTTGTCCGCCGACTTTGCCCGCCTGGGCGAAGAAGTCGACAACGTGCTGGCCGCCGGCGCGGATATCGTCCACTTCGACGTGATGGACAACCACTACGTGCCCAACCTCACCATCGGCCCCATGGTGTGCAAGGCGCTGCGCGATCACGGCGTCACCGCGCCTATCGACGTGCACCTGATGGTCAAGCCGGTCGACCAGCTGATCGGGGATTTCATCGATGCCGGCGCCAGCATCATTACCTTCCACCCGGAAGCCTCCGAGCACGTCGACCGCTCGCTGCAGCTGATCCGCGACGGCGGCTGCCAGGCCGGGCTGGTGTTCAATCCGGCCACGCCCTTGAGCTATCTGGACTACGTGATGGACAAGCTGGACATGGTGCTGCTGATGAGCGTCAATCCCGGCTTTGGCGGCCAGGCATTTATTCCGCAAACGCTTGCCAAGCTGCGCGAAACCCGGGCAAAGCTGGATGCCTCGGGCTACGACATTCGTCTGGAAGTGGACGGCGGGGTCAAGGTGGACAACATTGCGGAGGTGGCCGCTGCGGGGGCGGATACCTTCGTGGCCGGCTCGGCGATCTTCAAGGCGCGCCGCACCGGCGACCCTCACGCCTATGATACGGTCATCCGCGAGCTGCGCGAGGCGCTGGCGCAGGGCGTTCAAGGCTGAGATGTCGCACAATGCCCCGGAAAATGCCACGATCCAAGGCACATGATCATCAAGCAGAGGACCGTGCGGTGCATCCACTGTTGAGCGGAAAAAAGCTGATTGCCTTCGATCTCGACGGCACCCTGATTGACTCGGTGCCTGATCTGGCCGCGGCGCTTGCCCGAGCGCTTGAAGCCGAAGACCTGGCCGTGCCCGAGCAGGAAAACGTGAGCCGCTGGGTGGGCAACGGCACCTACAGGCTCGTTGAGCGCGGCCTGGCCTGGGCGCAGTCCACGCCTGAAAACAGGCTTGACCGGGCAAGGCTCAATCGGCTTTACGCCGCGTTCATGCGCTATTACGGCAAGGCCCCGCATCGGCTGACGCGGCTCTACCCCGGCGCTGCCGAGACGCTTTATGCGCTTAGAGAGGCCGGCTTTGTGCTGGTGCTGATCACCAACAAGCCCGAGCGCTTTATCGCCCCGCTGCTTGAGCACTTTGCCCTGAGCGAGGCCTTCGCGCTGTGCCTGGGCGGCGATAGCCTGGCGCGCAAAAAGCCCGATCCGCTGCCGCTGACGCATGCAGCTGCCCGGTTCAGCGTGGCCCCCAGCGCCTGTGTGATGGTAGGCGACTCCTGCCACGACATCGCCGCCGGCAAGGCGGCGGGGTTCGCCACCGCCGCGCTTACCTACGGCTACAATCACGGCGAGCCGATTGGTCAGAGCAGGCCGGATGCGCTGCTGGACTCGCTGAGTGAGCTGCTTTAGGCCGCTGCCCGGCCGTTTTCTACGTGATAAGGAATTCTTGCTGATGACCCCTGAACGTTTTGCCGAGCTGGCGCGCGCCGGCTATAACCGTATTCCCGTATCTTGTGACGTGCTGGCGGATTTGGATACGCCGCTGTCCACATATCTCAAGCTTGCCAACGTGGCGTGGACGTTTCTGCTGGAATCGGTGCAGGGCGGAGAAAAGTGGGGGCGCTACTCGATCATCGGCCTGCCGTGCCGGGAGCGTATCGAAGTCCGCGGCCATACCGTGCGCCACATCCAAAACGGTGAAACCCAGGGAGTGGCCGAGGTCGACGACCCGCTGGCGTGGATCGAGGCGTTTCAGGCGCGTTTTAAAGTTCCCAAAGTCGACGATCGCCCACGCTTTGACGGCGGGCTGGTCGGCTACTTTGGCTATGAAACCATCCGCTATATCGAACCGCGCCTGGCAGGCAGCGACAAGCCCGACGCCTTGGGCGTGCCGGATATCCTGCTGATGGTGTGCAACGACCTGGTGGTGTTCGACAACCTTTCCGGGCGGCTGACGCTTTTGACCCACGCCGACCCGTCGCAGCCCGAGGCGCTGGCGAATGCCCAGGCACATTTGCATCATCTGGAAAACCGCCTGCGCGAGGCCTATACCCGGCCTGTCAGCCGTCCGCAAGACAGCCCGAATGTGGCCGAAAGCGACTTTACCTCGGGCTTTACCCAAGAAGGCTTCAAGGCCGCGGTGGCCAAGATCAAAGAGTACGTGCTTGCCGGCGATATTATGCAGTGCGTGCCGTCCCAGCGCATGTCGGCGCCGTACCGCGCCGAGCCGCTGGATCTCTACCGGGCGCTGCGCAGCCTGAACCCGTCGCCGTATATGTACTACCTGAACCTGGACGATCATCAGGTGGTGGGCTCGTCGCCGGAGATTTTAACGCGCACCGAAGAAGGCGAAGTCACCGTGCGCCCCATTGCCGGCACCCGCAGGCGCGGGCGCACCGAGGCCGAGGACCAGGCGCTGGAAGACGAGCTTTTGGCCGATCCCAAAGAGCTTGCTGAGCACTCCATGCTGATCGATCTGGGGCGCAACGACGTGGGCCGCATCAGTGAAACCGGCAGTGTGAAGGTCACCGATAAAATGGTGGTGGAGCGCTACTCTCACGTGATGCATATCGTGTCCAACGTGGTGGGGCGACTCAAGCCCGAGCTTTCGGCCCTGGACGCGCTGCGCGCGACCTTTCCTGCCGGCACGGTTTCCGGCGCCTCCAAGGTGCGGGCGATGGAAATCATCGATGAAGTGGAGCCGATCAAGCGCGGTATCTACTCAGGTGCTGTGGGCTATCTGTCCTGGCACGGCAATATGGATACGGCCATTGCCATTCGCACCGCGGTGATCAAGGACGGTCAGGTTCACGTCCAAGCCGGTGCCGGTATCGTCGCCGATTCCGACCCGGAACTGGAATGGCAGGAAACTCTGAACAAAACCCGCGCGCTGATCCGTGCGGTCGCCATGGCCGAGCGCGGTTTGGACGAGCGCTAGGCTGATGCGTCGGACGGTCCGTTGCGGCGCTTTTTCAATCCCGTACCCAGGCAACAGGAAGCGTATTTTGCAGACCGATACTACCGCTATTGTGGGCATTGTTCGAATGTCGCTTGATGGCGTCGTTTTGTATGTAAACCATGGATTTGAGCAGCTCACCGGGGAGAGCGAGTCGCCGGTCGGGCAGCACTGGGCGCGCCTTCTTGCCCCCGGAGAAGAGCAGACGCCCCGGCTTGCCACGCTCAAGCGTTTGCTGGGCCGGGAGCGCGTTTGGACCGGCGAGCTTTGGCTGGCCGCGCGCGCCGGACAGCCCGTGCGCTGCCGCGTTACGGCAACGCCGCTTTATGACGATACGCGGCTTTCCGGCGCAGCACTGGTATGCCGGCCGCTGGCGGCAGGCGCGGCAGACACGCCGCGCCGCGGGCGCTGGCTCAGGCGTTTGAACCCGGCGAGTCTGACGTTCAAGACCACAGCCCTGGGGACGCTGGCCGTGGCCATGATTGCCGGCGCCATCGGCGTGGGCAGCCTGCTTTCCAGCAATGCCCAGCAAGCGATCAGTCGAACCGGCGAGAGCATTTCAGCGATTGCCAATCTCAACGCCATAGAAGGGGCTTCGATCAGCGGGCGGCGGGAAATCAACCAGGCCATGGCCGACCTTGACCATATTGAAGATCCACAGCGCTTCAAGGCCCGGCTGGAGGGCTTTGAAGACGCCATGCTTGGCCACTGGCAGACGTTTTTGGACGCCATGAATCCCGAGCTTGGCATTGACACCGACGAGCTGGATACGCTGCTTCAAGGGCATTACGAAGACGGTATCTATCCGGCCATGCGCCATCTGCTGGATGACGGTGACCAGGCATCCGCCCGCGAGGCATTCGGCGCTTTTCTCTCCGAAGATGCCGGGGTATTCAGCCGCCGGCTAAGCGAAATGTCGCAGCGTTATCAGCAGGAAGCCGTCGAGGCGGCCAATCAGAGCGAGCGTTTTCAGCACCAGATAGCGAACGGGCTGTGGCTTGGCGGACTGCTCAGTCTGGCGGTTTTTCTGGCCACCTGCGTCAAGCTCATCCGCGATATTCGCCGGCCAATGCGCAGCGCCCAGCTGTTTGCCATGCAGATTGCAGCGGGCAACCTGAAAGCGCATCCGCCGCATCAGCAAAATACAGAGATCGGCCGCGTGCTGGACGCCGTTGAGCTTATGACGCTAGCGCTGGAAGGCCTGATTGATCAGGTGCGCCGCGGTGTGGATACGGTCACGCCGGCCGCAGACGGCGTGGCCCGCAGCAGCCAGACCATTGCCGCCCAGTTTGAACAGCAGGCAAGCGCTGTGCAGCAAACGGCGGCGGCCATGGACGAGATTTCCACCACCGTTCATCAGAATGCGGATAACGCGCAAGCGGCCGCTGCCGTTTCGAATGACAACGCCCAAAAAGTGCAGCGTGCCGAGGCCGACATGCATGCGCTCTCGACCTCCATGGGCGAGATTCATACCCAAACAACGGCGATGGAAGCGCTGGTGCAGCAGATCGACGAAGTAGCCTTCCAGACCAATATTTTGGCACTGAACGCCTCGGTAGAGGCCGCCCGTGCCGGTGAGCAGGGGCGCGGCTTTGCCGTTGTCGCCCAGGAAGTGCGCAATCTGGCCCAGCGCAGTGCGCAAACCGCAAGCGAGGTCAAAAGCATGATCGCGCGCGCCCAGCAAGCGGTAGCCAAGGGCGTTCAGGACACCGAAACAACCGGCGCGGTTATGGAAGATATTCAAACGGCGTCGAGCAAAATCAACGACCTGATCGATGAAATCAGCCAGGCTGCCAAGGAGCAGTCGGACGGCGTATCGCAGGTGTCCCAGGCAATCGCCCAGATTGATGATGCCATTCAATCGTCGTCCGGTGAGCTGTCCGGGCTGGACAGCGCCTCCCAGGCGCTGAATGAAGAAGCCCGCATACTGACGCATAGCGCCCAGGCGTTCGAGACTCGCCGCACACGCTTCAGCCGTGCCGCCGACGAGGCCGGCGCCCCGCTCGCTGAAGCGCCGGCGCGCACCCGTGCCCATACGCAAGAGGACTGGGACAGCTTCTAACGCTGGCCGACGAATAGGTGCGCTGGTTGAATAGGCGCGCTGGTTGAATAGGCGTGTTGATCGAATAAGCGCGCTGGTTGAATAGACATAGTAGCCGGGCCCCGGGCAAGCTGGGGCCCGGCTTTTTACGGCCGCTCAAAAAGCGGTGATGGTGCCGGCAGCCCGGGCCAGCGCAATCATCGGCGCAGGATAAAGGCCCAGCACGATGACCAGCACGGCAGCCCCCAGCACCACCAGGCCGCCGGCGCGCGCCGCCCAGTCCGGCGAGGCGTCCCGGCGCTGCATGCCCGGCTCGGCCAGAAACAGCGTCACGATCACCCGCAGGTAGTAATAAAGCCCGATGGCGCTGCCGGCGATGATGCCGCCCACCAGCCACCAGCGGCTGGCCTCTACGCCCAGAGCAATAAGGTAGAACTTGCCGATAAAGCCGACGGTGGCGGGAATGCCGGCAAGGGAGAGCATGGCCACCGTCATCACCGCGGTGAGATAGGGGCGCCGCCAGAACAGCCCGCGGTAGTAGTGCAGGCTGCCGGCGTCTTCGCCGTCGGTGGCGCTGGAGACCAGAATCACTACGCCGAAGGCGGCAAGCGTTGCCAGCACATAGGTGATCAGGTAAACCCCGCCGGTTTCCACGGCCAGGCCGTCGGCCACCACCAGCACCAGCAACGTATAGCCGAAGTGGGCAATGGAAGAGTAGCCCAGAAGCCGCTTGAGATTTGACTGGGTCAGCGCCAGCAGGTTGCCCGCCAGCATGCTGGCAAGCGCCAGCGTCCACAGCACGGCGTGCAGCCACTCACCCTGAAAGGCGGGGGCGCTCATTACCAGGCGCAGCATAATGATAAAAACCGCCACCTTGCTGGCCGTGGCAAGAAACATCGCGGCCGGCCCGGGGCCGCCTTCGTAGACGTCCGGCGTCCACAGATGAAACGGCGCAACCGAAAGCTTAAAGCCCAGCCCCGCCAGCATCAGCCCGGCGCCGGCCAGCCCCCAGACGCCGGTGCCCTCGCTAAGCGTTGCCGTAAGCGCGGCCAGCGCAAGCTCGCCGGTCTGGGCGTAGAGCAGCGCCATGCCGAACAGCAAAAAAGCGCTCGCGGCGGCGGAGAGAATCAGGTACTTGATGCCGGCTTCCAGCGAGCGGCGCTCGTGAAAGGCGTAGGCCAGCATGCCGTAAAGCGGCATGGACAAAAGCTCCAGGCCCAGAAAAAGGCTCGCCAGATGGCGGCTTGCCATCAGCACCAGCCCGCCGGCCGCCGAGCACAGCAGCAGCAGGTAGAACTCTTCCCGGGGTTTCTGGAACGTCTCGAAGTAGGCATGGGCCAGCACCGCGCAGGCAAGCGTCGAGGCCAGCACCAGCAGGCCGCCGAGCATGGCCGGGCCGTCAAAGGCGAGCAGCGGCGCGGTCAGCGGCGCGACCTGCCAGGCGGCCACCTGTGCCACCAGTGCCAGGGCCAGGCCCAGCACGCTGACGGCGACGGTGACATGGTGCTGTCGCCGCCAGGCGATACCCAGCATCACGGTAACGGCCGTGGCACCGACCAGAATCAGCGGAAGATAAGCAAGGGCAAGGGTGGGTAACGGCATTAGCGAGCCTCCGGCATCAGCGGGCTTTGGGCGTCAAACAGCCGATGGATGTCCCCCATGGCGGCATCGGTGGTATCCAGCAGCGGCTGGGGATAAAGGCCGAGCCACAGGATCAGCGCCGCAAGCCCCAGCAGCATGCAAAATTCGCGGGCGTCCAGCCCTCTCAGCGGGGCTTCACTCTGGGCAGGGCCGTAGTGTACACGCTGCATCAGCATCAGCGAGTATACCGCCGCCAGCACCAGCCCTACGCTTGCCAGCGCCACCGTCCAGGGGGCGATGGCAAAGGTGCCGAACAGCACCATGAACTCACCGACGAAGTTGGCCGTGGCCGGCATGCCCAGCGAGGCGGCAATGAAAAACAGATAAATGCCCGGCATGCTGCCCAGCCGCCCCCATAGACCGCCCATCTGGCCGATCTGGCGCGTATGCAACCGCTCGTACAGCTGGCCGCTCAGGATAAAAAGCCCCGCGGCGGAGAACGCGTGGGCCACCATCAAAACCACCACGCCCTGCAGGGCAAGCTCGGTGCCGGCGTAGATGCCGATCAGCACAAAGCCCATGTGGGCGATACTGGTATAGGCGATAAAGCGCTTGACGTCCTGCTGGCCGCAGGCGAGCACCGCGCCGTAAAAAATGCCCAGCAGACCAAGCCCCATGGCGACGGGCGCAAAGGCCTGAGACGCCTCGGGAAACAGCGGCAGGGCAAAGCGCAGCATGCCGTAGGCGGCGGTTTTGAGCAGAATGCCGGCGAGATCCACGCTACCGGCGGTGGGCGCCTGGGCGTGGGCGTTGGGCAGCCAGCCGTGAAACGGCACTACCGGCAGCTTGACCGCAAAGGCGATGAAAAACCCGAGCATCAGCCAGAAAGCCAGCACGGGCGACAGCGCGGTCTCTTTGAGCACGGCATAGCTGAAGGAATACTCGCCGGTGTTGGCGTGGTGGGCAAATACCAGCCCCAAAATGGCCACCAGCATCAAAAGGCCGCTTGCCTGGGTATAGATGAAGAACTTGACCGCCGCGCCGATGCGAGTGCTGCCCTGGGAGCCGCTATGGCCCCAAAGCGCAATCAGAAAGTACATCGGCACCAGCATCAGCTCCCAGAAAAAGAAGAACAAAAACAGGTCAATGGCGAGAAACACCCCGACCACGCCGCCGAGAATCCACAGCAGGTTGAGGTGGAAAAAGCCGATGCGTCGGACGATCTCCTGCCATGAGCACAGCACCGCCAGCACGCCGAGAAAGCCGGTCAGCGCAATCAGCACCAGCGACAGCCCGTCCAGCGCCAGATGAAAGTCGATGCCGAAGCGCTCGATCCACGGCAGGCGGTATTCCATCGCCCACTGGGGGGCGCTGCCGCCGGCGCCGGGCAGCGCAAAATCCAGCTGCAGCCAAAGATAAAGGGCCATCAGCAGCTCGCACAGCATGGTAGCCAGAGCGATCAGCCGTGTAGCCCGGCCGCCGAAGCGCTCTGCCTGCCAGCATAAAAGACCCCCGGCAAACGGGATGACAATCAGCCATACCAACATCATAAGCGTTTATCCCTTTCAGGTTCCCTGAAACACCAGCGCCAGACTCAACAGGATCAGCGTCGCGCCCATCACCATGGTCACGGCATAGCCGCGCAGCTTGCCGGTCTGGGTGCGGGAAAGCCCCCGGTGCACAAGGCGCATGCACCAGGCCAGCAGGCGAAAGACACCGTCGAACACATCGCTTTTCAACAGCCGCACCGCGCCCCGGTACGGGCGCACCAGCGTCCGGTCAAACAGCGCATCAAAGCCCCAGGCGCGATGCCACAGTCGCCACAGCCACGCGCCCAGCCCGGCATCGGCCAGCGTTAGCCAGCCGCGATGAAGGCTGAACACCCACACGCCAAGCGCCATACCGGCCAGCGCTACGGCAGCGGCAATCAGTTCAAGCGCGCCGTGGCCGGCCGTTGCGTTTTCTCCCGGGCTTGCGGGCAGCACGCCGGCCAGCGGCGGGGTAATCCACGCGCCGATAAACGTGGAAAGTATCGCCAGCACGCAAAGCGGCAGGCCGTGGGCCAGGCCGCGGCCGGCTTCGGCGCGACGGGCGCTGTCGCTTTTGGCCGGGCCGTGGAAAGTGGCGATGATCAGCCGCAGGGTGTAAAGCGAGGTGAGAAGCGCACCGATCAGCCCGGCAGCGAGAAGCCCTTGCTGGTCGGCGGCCAGCGCCTGCCAGAGAATGGCATCCTTGCTGTAAAACCCGGCGGACACCAGCGGCAGGGCGGCCAGGGCCGCGCCGCCCACTACAAAGCCCATATAGGCCAGCGGCAGCGTGCGCCACAGCCCGCCGAGGCGACGCATGTCCTGCTCGTGGTGGCAGCTGATAATGACCGCACCTGCAGAAAGAAACAGCAGTGCTTTGAAAAACGCATGGGTCATCAGGTGGAAAATCGCCGTATCATAGGCGCCTACGCCCAGGGCGAGAAACATATAGCCGATCTGGCTCATGGTGGAATAGGCCAGCACGCGCTTGATGTCGGTTTGGGCAAGGGCCGCAAAGCCGGCCATCAACAGCGTCAGCGCCCCGATGACGCCGGTGGCGTAAAGCGCGGCGGGGGCCAGCTCGAAAATGCCGTGCATCCGCGCGATCAAGTAGACACCGGCGGTCACCATGGTGGCGGCGTGAATCAGCGCCGACACCGGCGTGGGGCCGGCCATGGCATCGGCAAGCCAGGTGTGCAGCGGCAGCTGGGCGGACTTGCCCAGCGCCCCGCCGAGCAGCAGAAAGGCGGCCAGCTCCACCACGGTATCGCCCGACTGCCAGGCCCGGGGCGCGAGTTCCAGAATTTCAGCGATGTTGAGCGTGCCCAGCCGGCTGAAGAGCAAAAACATGCCGATGGCCAGAAACACATCGCCAATGCGGGTGATGATAAACGCCTTGAACCCGGCCCAGCCGTTGGCGCTGTGGGTATAGTAGTAGCCGATCAGCAGATAGCTGCACAGGCCCACGCCTTCCCAGCCGAGAAATAAAAGCAGCAGGTTATCGCCCAGCACCAGCAGCACCATGCTGAACACAAACAGGTTCATGTAGGTGTAAAAGCGCGTGATGCCGTCTTCGCCGCGCATGTACCAGGCGGCGAACAGGTGAATAAAAAAGCCCACGCCGGTGATCACGCCAAGCATGGTCAGCGAAAGTCCGTCCAGCGCCAGGCTGATGCCGGGCTGGAAATCGCCCACGGCGATCCAGGTCCAAAGGGTGAGCTGCCCGGCGTCGCCGGAAGCAAAGTTCAGCGCGATCAGGGCGGTGGCAAGGGCTGCAAGCCCCACGCTTGCCGTACCCAGCGTCGCGCTTGCGCGATAGCTTAGCCGCCCCCGGGAGAACGCCAGAATCAGCGTGCCCGCAAGGGGCAGCAAAAACGTCAGCGGCAAAAGCATCGCCGTCGGCTGGACGGTTGAGATATCAGTCAAGGGTTCCATCATCCGCGCATCCTGCTGGCCACGTCGAGGTTGAGAGTCTTGAAGCGGTGATACAGCTGAATCAGCAGGGCAAGGCCTACGCTTGCCTCGGCTGCCGCCAGGGTAATGACCAGCAGAAACATGACCTGACCTTCCGGCTGCTGCCAGCCGGTGCCGGCCACGATAAACGCAAGCCCCGCGGCGTTGAGCATCACTTCCAGGCTCATCAGCACAAAGATCATGTTGCGGCGAAACATCAGCCCGCCAAGCCCGAGGGTAAACAGCACACCGGCCAGCACCAGGCCGTGTTCCATGGGGATACCGTTCATGTGTCCTCCCTGGGTGTGCCGGTTGCTGAAGTGGGCCTGTCACGCGGTGCCGGAGACGGCGCGGCCACCGGGCTTAGCCGCCCGACGTGAGACGCTGTGACCAGCGCGGCAAGCAGCAGCAGCGCGCCGAGCTCCACCAGCAAAAGCCAGGGCCCGTAGAGCAGCGTGCCCGCACCCTTGGCGGTGAGCCCGCCGCCGGTGATGACAGCCTGCGTATCGCCTTGCCATAAAAGGCTGACCAGGGTGAACAGCAGCACGGCTGCCAGCACTGACGGCCCCAGCCAAGTGCGCGGCTTGAGCCATTCACGTTCCTGTTCGATGCCGGCATGGCCCAGATTGAGCATCATCACCACGAAAACAAACAGCACCATGATCGCCCCGGCGTAGACGATGATTTCAAGCGCCCCGGCAAAGGGCGCGCCGAGGGCGAAAAACACCAGTGCCACGGCAAGCAGCGATACCACCAGATACAGTACGGCATGTACCGGGTTGGGGTTGACAATAACGCCCAGCGTTGCAAGCACGGCTGCTAATGCGCTGAGATAAAAGGCAAGCTCCATGATTTCTCCCCTTGATACCGGTGCCTTCAGGGCAGCAGCGTGGTGACCTTGATGGGTTCGGCCTCGTCTTTGCCCTGGCCTTTGTCCTTGCCGCCCACGGCAAGCCCGGCCACTTTATAGAAGTGGTAGTCGTGATCCTTGCCGGGGCCGTTGATCAGCAGGTCCTCTTTTTCGTACACCAGCTCCTGGCGGCGGTATTCTGCCATCTCA
Organism: Halomonas cibimaris; assembly: GCF_055379665.1. NCBI lineage: Bacteria > Pseudomonadati > Pseudomonadota > Gammaproteobacteria > Oceanospirillales > Halomonadaceae > Halomonas > Halomonas cibimaris. The sequence goes on along the minus strand of NZ_AP043828.1, from coordinate 57,208 downwards.
AAGTCCGGCGTGAGCTGAATCGCCGAGGTCGGGCAGGCCTCTTCGCACATGCCGCAGTAAATGCACCGGGAAAAGTTGATGCGGAAAAATTCCGGATACCAGCGGCCGTCGTCTTTCTCGCCCTTTTGCAGCGAAATGCAGTCTACCGGGCAGGCCACGGCGCACAGATTGCAGGCCACGCAGCGCTCCTCGCCGTTCGGGTCGCGGGTCAGCACGATACGCCCGCGATAGCGCGGCGCAAGATAGGGCTTTTCTTCCGGATAGCTAAGCGTTTCGCGCTTGCGAAACGCGTGCATGAAGATCAGCCCCAGGGTGCGCAGCTGAGACCCGGTGCCGTGCAACAGTTTTTTATACATGGCGTTCTCCTTGCGTTGACGCGTCGCGGCACGCCTGCCTGCGGCCTATGCCGGGGTTGCGAGCAGAATAATCGCGCCGGTCACCAGCAGGTTGAGCAGCGTAAGCGGCAGGCAGACGATCCAGCCAAAGGTCATCACGCGGTCGTAGCGGGGCCGGGGCAGGGCGGCCCGGGCCAGAATGAACAGCAGCAAAAACACGCCGGTTTTTAACGCAAACCAAACAATGGGGGGAAGCCACGGCCCGTGCCAGCCGCCGAAAAACAGCGTCACGGTCAGCGCTGAAATCAGCAGCATACCCACGTATTCGCCGATGAAAAACATGCCGAATTTCATGCTGGAATACTCGATGTGATAGCCGTCGGCCAGCTCCTGCTCGGCTTCGGGCTGGTCGAACGGGTGGCGGTGGGTGACCGCAAAGCCGGCGATGAGAAAAGTGCAAAAGCCCAGAAACTGCGGAATAACAAACCACAGGCCTGCCTGGGCGGCCACGATCTCGCGCAGGTTAAACGAGCCGGCCGTGGCTACAACCCCCATCAGCGAAAGGCCCATGAACACTTCATACGAGATCGTCTGGGCCGAGGAGCGCATGGAGCCGATCAGCGCATATTTGTTGGCGCTGGACCAGCCGCCCAGCAGCACCGAGTAGACGTTGATGCCGCCCATGGCGAGGAAAAACAAAAGACCGATATTCCAGTCCGCCACGCCAAGGGTCGGCGTGATGGGAATAATCACAAACGACAGCAATAGCGAGGCCATGGCAATGCCCGGGGCCAGCACAAAAATCGTGCGGTCGGCAAAGGGCGGAATCCAGTCTTCCTTGAAAAAGATCTTGAGCATATCGGCGATCAGCTGCAGCGAGCCGAACGGCCCCACGCGGTTGGGCCCGTAGCGGTCCTGCCACAGGCCCAGCATCCGCCGCTCCACCACGGTCATCACCGCGCTGACCAGCACGGCGACCAGCAGAATCGCCACCGCTTCGAGCATGGCGATAACGCTTGCCAGCAGCGTCGGGTTCAGCCACGCCGGGCGTAGAGAATCCAGCATTGCCCAGTCCATCAGCGCTCCTCCTTGCCTGCGGGGTTGGCTAGAGTGACCCATTCACCGTTGGGCGCGCCGGGCAGCACGCCGGCAGGCAGCGTCACCAGCCCGTCGGGCAGCTCAGCTTCGACGTGCAGCGCAAGCGACAGGCGCGTTTCCCCCACGATCAGGGTCAGCGTGTCGCCGCTCTGGGCGTCAAGCGCTCGGGCGTCGGCTGCGCTCAGGCGCAGGCTCGGTGCCGGCGTGCGCTCCGCGATCGCCTCGGCGCGGGACGACGTGGCCTCGCCGCCGAACAGCCGCGGCAGCACCCACAGCTGAAAGCGGCCTTCGCGGGGGGTAAAGGCGGCCGGGATGGCCTCGGCGGCGGGATAGCCGCGCTGGGCGCTACCCGCCGCGCCGGCCACGCGAACGCCCGGGTCGCCGCCGGCCAGGTGGCCGCCCACGCTGTCGGTGAACTTGTTCCACGCCTGGGGCGAGTTCCACCCCGGTGCCCAGGCGAAGGGCACCTGCCGGCGCGGGCGGTCAAAGCCGCTGTAGCCCTCCATGGAAAACTCGAACGGCGTGTCCGGGTCTTGGGGCATGCGCGGCTCGCTGACCGCGATGTCAGCGCGCATGGAGGTGCGCCCGCTGTAGCGGTGCGGCGAGCGGGCCAGCTTGAGCGCGCCGGGCAGCTCGGCGTGGCCGCCGGCGTCTTCCATGCCGGCCAGCGCCGGGTGGGCCCGGGCGCAGTCGGCTACGGCGCGGGCAAAGGTCAGCGGCTCGCCGGCGCTGCGGCCAAGGCTTGCGCGCAGCGCGTCCAGCCAGCGCCAGCCGGCGTGAAGGCGGGATTCCGGGCGCAGATGGCGCGGGTCGTACACCTGATAAAAGCGCTGGGCGCGGCCTTCGAGGTTGACCACGGTGCCGTCGGCCTCAACAAAGCTTGCCGCCGGCAGCCCCAGATGGGCGCGCTGCCAGGTGGGCGTTCGCTGGTGATCAATGACGATAATGCCTTCTGCCCGGCTCAGCGCATCGCTGACCGCGGCATCGGGCAGGCGCTCAAAGAGGTCGTTTTCCAGCACGATCAGCGCGTCGGCGTGGCCAAGCGAGACGCGTTCCAGAGCGCGCTCCAGGGGCTGGCCGCCCATCAGGGCAAGCCCGGCGCTGTTGGCTTCGCGGCGCACAAGCATCAGCCCGCCGCGCTTTTCCCGGCGGTTGACTTCTTTGCGCCCCAGCGCCCGAGCGATGCTTTCGGCGGCGTCGATAATCGCGGTGGATTCAAGCGAGCCGCCGCTGAGGACCAGCGGGCGCTCGGCGGCGAGCAGGGCCTGGGCGATTTCACGCGCCTGTGTTTGCGTGGCCTCATCGAGATCCGCGACCGCCGGGGCCTCGGCATCCAGCTCGTGAGCGATGGCGTAGCCCAGCCGGGCGATGTCGTCGGGCGCCAGCCGCAGCGAGGCGGCGCTGATAGCGTCAAGCTCGGTGGCCGCGGGGTAGGCGATGTAGAGCGGGTGGCGGCTGTCCTGAGCCAGGGTTTTCACCGCCTCGGCGTTCCACTGGGGAATGCCGCGCTCCTCGGCCAGCGCCTCGCGGATGCCCAGCACCGCCTGGCGCACGCTGAGCGCAAGCCTTGCCGCACTGTGCATCAGGTCTTCACCCAGCACCAGCACGGCGTCGTGACGCTCTACCTCACGCGGCGTCGGGGTGGTAAGCATGCCCTCGGCGTCGACTTCGGCCATGCGCGCAAGGCAGGCCTGCTCGGCGGCGGCAATGCCGGTGGAGAAGTTGTCCTCGCCCACCAGCGTTTTTAGCTGATGGTTGCTCTCGAGGCTGGCCCGGGGCGAGCCAATGCCGATCACGCGGTCCGCCCGGCGCAGCAGGTCGGCGCCGCGATCAAGGGCGGGGTCCACGTCGAGCTCGGTGATGCGGGTGGCGCTATCGCGCTGCTCGCTGCGCCACTCCGGCCGGCGCGGGCGGTCGTCGCGGTTGACGTAGTCGTAGCCGAAGCGGCCGCGGTCGCAGAGGAAAAAGCCGTTGAGCTCGCCGTTATAGCGGTTTTCGATGCGCCGCACGCTGCCGTAGCGCTCGCCGGGGCTTGTGTTGCAGCCTACCGCGCACTGGTGGCAGACGCTGGGGGCGTACTGCAGGTCCCACTTGCGGGTGTAGTGGCGGGTGTGGGTTTTATCGGTGAATACGCCGGTGGGGCAGACCTCGGTGAGGTTGCCGGCAAAGGGGCTTTCCAGCGTGCCTTCTTCGTGGCGGCCGAAGTAGAGGTTGTTGTGCATGCCGAACACGCCCAGATCGGTGCCGCCGGCGTAGTCGTTGTAAAAGCGCACGCAGCGATAGCAGTTGATGCAGCGGTTCATCTCGTGGGCGATAAACGGCCCCAGATACTGGTTGCGGTGGGTGCGCTTGGCAAAGCGATAGCGGCGCTGGCTGTGGCCGGTCATCACCGTCATGTCCTGCAGGTGGCAGTGGCCGCCTTCTGCGCACACCGGGCAGTCGTGGGGGTGGTAGGTCATCAGCCATTCCACTACCCGGGCGCGGAAGTCACGGGCATCTTCGTCGTCGATGGCGATCCAGCTGTTGTCGGCGGCCGGCGTCATGCACGACATGACGATCTTGCCCTGGGTGTCGTTTTCGTCCTTGTACTGTTTGACCGCACACTGGCGGCAGGCGCCGACGCTGCCCATGGCCGGATGCCAGCAGAAATACGGAATATCCAGCCCCAGCGACAGGCAGGCGTGCAGCAGGTTATCGCTTCCGTCTACCTCGTAGGCGTTGCCGTCCACGTGAATGGTTGCCATCAGCTTACCTCCTGATCCGGGGTGGCGGCAGCGCTGCCGTGGGTTGCAATGCCTGCCTCGAAATCGGCACGGAAATGGCGAATCGCCGACTCCAGCGGCATGGCCGCCCCCGGGGCGTGGGCGCAAAACGTAAGGCCCGGGCCGATGTGGGTGGCGTGCTCCTGCAAAAGCTCGATATCGCCGGGGCGGCCTTCGCCGTGTTCCAGCGCCTGCAGTATCTTGGCCGCCCAGGGCAGGCCGTCCCGGCAGGGCGTACACCAGCCGCAGGATTCCCGAGCGAAGAACTGCTCCAGGTTGCGCAGCAGCGCCACCAGGCTCTGGCGCTGGCTGACCACGGTTAAAAGCCCGGTGCCCAGCCGGCTGCCGTACTGGCCGACGGTGTCAAAATCCAGCGGCAGCTCCAGATGCTCGGGGAGCAGAAAGCCGGTGCTGGCGCCGCCGGGCAGCCAGGTTTTCAGCGTGTGGCCTTCGCGCATGCCGCCGGCGCGTTCTAGGATGTCAAAGCCTGTGGTGCCGATGGGCAGCTCCCACAGGCCGGGCTTGTTGACCAGCCCGGAGACGCCGTAGAGCTTGGTGCCGCCGTCGTCGCTGAGCCCGCCGGAAAGTTCCTGATACCAGTCGGCGCCGTGCTGCATCATCGCCGGGGCGTTGCACAGGGTTTCGACGTTGTTGACCACGGTGGGCTTGCCCCAGGCGCCGGACTGGCCGGGAAACGGCGGCTTGGCCCGGGGGTTGGCGCGCTTGCCTTCCAGCGAATTGATCAGCGCGGTTTCTTCGCCGCAGATATAGCGCCCGGCGCCGGTGTGCAGGGCAATGTCGAAGTCAAATCCGCTGCCGGCGACGTTATCGCCCAAAAGCCCGGCATCGCGGGCTTCCTCGATGGCCAGGGCAAGCGAGCGGGCGGCGTCGACGTACTCGCCGCGCAAAAAGATATAGCCGTACTTCGAGCGGTTGGCGTGGCCGGCGATGATCATGCCTTCCAGCAGCAGGTGCGGCTGCTGCTCCATGAGCAGGCGATCCTTGAAGGTGCCGGGCTCCATTTCGTCGGCGTTTGCGACCATGTAGCCCCGGGGCAGATGATCGCCGACCTGAGTCAGGCTCCACTTAACGCCGGCGGAGAAGCCGCCGCCGCCGCGCCCGCGCACGTTGGCGGTTTTCATCGCCTCGATGACGTCGGCGGGGTCTGTGGCCAGCGCTTTTTGTGCGCCGACGTAGCCGTTTTTCCGGCGGTATTCGTCAAGCCCGATGCGCGAGCCGTCGTCGTTGAGCCGCCAGGTCAGCGGGTGCGTATGCTCGCGGCGCTCATCGGCCGACTGGCGCAGCTGGCTTTTATAGCGCAGCCGGGAATTGGGCGGTATTGCGTTCATGGGTACGCCTCCAGAAGCTCGGGCAGATCATCCGGCGCAATCGGGCCAAAGGTGTCGTCATTGATCATCATCGCCGGGCCGCGATCGCAGGCGCCCAAACAGCAGGTGGGCAGCAGGGTGAAGCGGTTGTCCTTGGTGGTTTCGCCAAAGCCGATGCCCAGCCGCTGGCGCAGCGCTTCGCTTAGCTCGTCATAGCCGGTTAAAAAGCACGCGCTGCTGTCGCAGACGAGTATGACGTGGCGGCCTACGGGCTGGCGGAAAATCAGGTTATAAAACGTCGCCACGCCCTCTACCTCGCCGACGCCGACGCCGAGCGTTTCGGCAACGGCGGCGATGGCGCCGTCGGGCACCCAGCCGTGGCGTTTCTGGATGATTTTCAGCGCCTCGATGCACGCCGCCTGGGGCTGCTCGTAGTGTGCGCGTTCGGCCAGTATCGCCCGGCGGTCGTCGTCGCCGAGCGTAAAGCCGTCGCCGTCGGTGGCAATGGGGGCTGTGGTGCCGGCGACATCGTAAAAGCGGTCAGACATTGCTCACACTCCCGGGTTAGCGGTCCACGTCGGCCATAACGAAATCAATGCTGCCCAGATGCGCAATCAAATCCGGCACAAAGCCGCCGCGCATCAGGGCGGGAATCTGCTGCAGGTGCGGAAAGCTCGGCGTGCGAATGCGCGTGCGGTAGCTCATGGTGCTGCCGTCGCTGGTCAGGTAGTAGCTGTTGATGCCTTTGGTGGCCTCGACCATTTGCAAGGATTCGTTGGCGGGCAGCACCGGCCCCCAGGACACCTGCAGAAAATGGGTGATCAGCGTTTCGATGTGTTCGAGCATACGCTCCCGGGGCGGCGGCGTGGTCAAGGGGTGATCGGCCTTGAAGTCGCCGGCGGGCATGTGGTCGATGCACTGCTGGATAATGCGCAGGCTCTGGCGCATTTCGTCGATACGCAGCTGGCCGCGGTCGAAGGCGTCGCCGTTATGGCCCAGGGGGACTTCGAACTCGAAGTTTTCATAGCCGGAGTAGGGGCGTTTTTTGCGCAGGTCAAAATCGCAGCCGGTGGCGCGCAGGTTGGGGCCGGTGACGCCCCAGTCGAAGGCGTTTTGCGCATCAAAGGCGGCTACATGGCGGGTGCGATCGCGCACCATGGCGTTTTCCATCATGGTGCGCTCGTATTCTTTCAACCGCGCCGGCATCCAGTTGACGAAGTCCTGCATCAGCCGGTCCCAGCCTTTGGGCAGGTCCTGCATCAGCCCGCCGATGCGAAACCACGCCGGGTGCATGCGAAAGCCGGTAATCGCCTCGATAACGTGGTAGGCCTTCTGGCGGTCGGTGAAGGTGAAAAACACCGGCGACATCGCGCCCAGATCCTGCAGGTAAGTGCCCAGAAACAACAGGTGGCTGGAGATGCGAAAAAGCTCCGCCATCATCACCCGCACCGTGGCGGCGCGCTCGGTGACCTGAATGCCGGCGAGCTTTTCCACCGCCAGCACGTAGGGCAGGTTGTTCATCACCCCGCCGGTATAGTCGATGCGGTCGGTATAGGGGATAAAGCTGTGCCAGGACTGGCGCTCGGCCATTTTCTCCGCGCCGCGGTGGTGATAGCCGATGTCCGGCACGCAGTCGATGACTTCTTCGCCGTCGAGCTGCAGCACCACGCGAAACGCGCCGTGGGCGGAGGGGTGGTTGGGGCCGAGGTTCAAAAACATGAACTCGGCGCCGTCACGCTCGCGCTGCATGCCCCAGTCTTCGGGCACGAACTGCAGCGCGCTCTGCTCTTTGTCCTGGCCTTCCACGGTCAGCGTGTAGGGGTCAAACTCGGTGGCCCGGGCGTGATGGTCCTTGCGCAGCGGATGGCCGTGCCAGGTCGGCGGCATGAGGATGCGCTTGAGGTTGGGGTGGCCGGCAAAGCGGATGCCGAACATGTCCCACACTTCGCGTTCGTACCAGTCGGCGTTGGGATATACCGAAATCACCGTAGGCAGGGAAAGGTCGTCTTCGCCAAGGCCCACCTTGAGCACAATATCGCGGTTGCCGGAAACCGAAAGCAGCTGGTAGACCACGGTAAAGTCGGCCGCGGGCAGCCCGTCTCGGTGGCTGCGCATGCGCTCGTCCACGGCGGTGAGGTCGTAGAGCATCTCAAACGGCTGGGGCATGCTGCGCAGCGCTTTGAGCACCTCAGTGATGGCCTCGCGGCGCACCCAGATGACCGGCATGCCGGTCAGCGTGGGCTGCTCGCAGTGAATCTGCGGGCCGAAGCGCTCGCGTAGCGTGTGGACGATGGCGGCGGAGGAATCGGTGCTCATGGTGGTCTCGGCTCTCCCTTGGCTAAATGCTGTCCGGGGTGCGCAGCTCGGTGGCCTGAATGCGCCGGTCGCGGTGCTTTTCCCGCTGGGAGGGCATTTCAGCGCGGTAGACGCCCTGGTCGCCGACGACCCAGGAAAGCGGGCGGCGCTCTTCCTGAATGGAATCCTGCAAAAGCTGCAGCCCTTGCAAAAAGGCTTCCGGGCGGGGCGGGCAGCCGGGCACGTACACGTCTACGGGCAAAAATTTATCCACCCCCTGCACCACCGAATAGATGTCGTACATGCCGCCGGAGTTGGCGCAGGAGCCCATGGAAATCACCCACTTGGGTTCGAGCATCTGGTCGTAGAGCTGCTGGATGACCGGGGCCATTTTTACAAAGCAGGTGCCGGCAACGACCATGAAATCGGCCTGGCGCGGGGAGGCGCGGATCACCTCGGCGCCAAAACGGGCGATGTCGTGGGGCGCGGTAAACGCCGTGGTCATCTCCACATAGCAGCAGGAAAGACCAAAGTTGTACGGCCACAGCGAATTCTTGCGGCCCCAGTTCACCGCCGAGTTCAGCACGTCTTCGAGCTTGCCGGTGAAGACACTGCGGTGTACCTGCTGCTTCATCGGGTCGTCAACGCGCTGGCGCTCGCCCAGCGGATAGCGGTCGTTTTGCTGCGCTATTGCGTCGTTGGCCCGGGTCAGGGTGTATGCCATGTCATGCCTCCCGCCTGAAATCTCTGGGTGCTCGATTGAGACGCTGAGCTAGCCGTCAGCGCCCGCCGCTCAGCCGCGCCGGGCGCTGCCCCGGTGCATCCGTTCGCTTCCGCCCGGGGCCCAGTTCAGCGCACCGGAGCGGTAGTCGTAGACCAGCCCGGCCAGCAGAATAAAAATGAAGGTGGCCGCTCCCAGAAAGCCGGGCCAGCCGGCTTCACGCACGGAAATGGCCCAGGCAAACAGGAAAACGGCTTCAATATCGAAGATCACAAACAGCATCGCGACCAGATAAAACTGGATGGAAAATCGCTGGCGGGCGCTTCCCGCGCCGATGATGCCGCCTTCGAAAGGGATGGGTTTGCTGCGCCCCCGGCTGCGCCCGCCCAGCAGCGCGGATGCCCCGATCATGAAGGTACACAGCAGCAAAACGGCCAGCACAAAAAGCCCGGTGGCCCAGTACTCGGCGATCAGCGCGTTGGCATTATCAAGCGGCATAAGGCATCCCCGTCATGGTTTCCCGGAAGGCGCTGTCTAGCGGCCCGAGCTTTGTGGCGGTAGGTACTCAGCCTGACGGGTGCTAAACGATGCGACGCGGCGCGGCAAGTCTTTAAGGCCCCCAGCTAAGCATCAAAACGGCCGGTAGTTCAAGGGAGGCTAAAAAAAGTTCAAGAGAGGCTAAAAAAGATTGTTCGCCGATCAATGTGAAAGCCGTGCGATGCCGGCGCTGGGCGATTGGGCCTTCCCGGCGGGCAAAACCGGGCAATCATCAGCCGCTGGCCTGTAAAGGCGCACTGTAAAGGCAGGCGTAGCGCTTGTCGCACGCACTGTGCACCCGAGTGGCCGGTTGCGTTACACTCGGCAAGGCGCCCAGGCATAGCCAACGGGCAGCACACATCGCGACATGCCCGCGCACTCAATGCCCGCGCATCTCAACAGCAGGATTTTTCTGATGGCCAAAGCGGCAAAGATCGCAATGATCGATAACTACGACAGCTTCACCTATAACATCGTCCAGTATTTGGGCGAGCTGGGGGCGGAGGTGTTGACCTGGCGCAATGATGACATTGATCTTGCCGGTATCGAGGCTCAAACACCCAGTCATCTGGTGATTTCCCCGGGGCCGTGCACGCCCACCGAGGCGGGGATTTCGCTGGATGCGATCCGCCATTTTGCCGGCAAGCTGCCGATTCTGGGCGTGTGCCTGGGCCATCAGGCCATCGGCCAGGCGTACGGTGGCCGGGTGGTGCGCGCCCCGCAGGTGATGCACGGCAAGACATCGATGATCGACCACGGCGGCCAGGGCGTATTTGCCGGATTGGACAACCCGCTGGAAGTGACCCGCTACCACTCGCTGACGGTTGAACGCGAAAGCCTGCCCGACTGTTTGGAAGTCACCGCCTGGACGCCCGCCGACGACGTAACGCCCGGGCTGGTTATGGGGCTGCGCCATCGCGCGCTTGACGTGGAAGGCGTACAGTTTCATCCCGAGTCGATTCTGACCCGCCAGGGCCACGCGCTTTTGGCGAACTTTTTGCAACGCGCTTGAACCGGCGCATCACCAGCACGAGGCCCACGTTTTCATGCAGATGCGAGACGCAATCAATGCGCTGATGCGCCGTGACGACCTGACATTTGACCAGATGCACGCGCTGATGCGCCAGATCATGCTGGGGGTCGCCAGCGACGCCCAGGTAGGGGCGCTGTTGATGGGGCTGGCCATGAAAGGCGAGACCGCCACGGAAATCAGCGCCGCCGCCCAGGTCATGCGCGAGCTGATGAACCGCGTGACCCCGAACGCGGGCGCTGACGTGGTGGATATCGTCGGCACCGGCGGCGACGGGGCGGATCTGTTCAACGTCTCCACCGCCTCAAGCTTTGTCGCCGCCGCGGCCGGGGCCAACGTGGCCAAGCACGGCGGGCGCAGCGTTTCGTCGTCTTCCGGCAGCGCGGATCTGTTTGACGTGGCGGGGATTTTTCTCAACCTGAACCCGGAACAGGTGGCGCGCTGTATCGACGAGGTCGGCGTGGGCTTCATGTTTGCCCCCAACCATCATCCGGCCATGCGCCACGCCGTGAGCCCGCGCCGGGAAATGGGCGTGCGCACGCTGTTCAACATTCTCGGCCCGCTGACCAACCCGGCCGGCGCGCCCAACCAGCTTTTGGGCGTATACGACCCGTCGCTGGTGGTGCTTCTGGCCGAGGTGCTGAAAAAGCTCGGCAGCCGCCACGTAATGGTGGTGCACTCTGACGACGGGCTGGACGAAATTTCGCTTGCCGCCCCCACGCTTGTCGCCGAGCTGAAAGACGGCGAAATTACCCAGTACCGCATTACCCCCGAAGCGCTCGGCGTGGAGCGACAGAGCCTGGCCGCACTCAAAGCTGACGGCGTGGAAGACAGCCTGCGGCTGGTGAAAATGGCCCTGCGCGGTGAAGGCGCGCCGGCGGGGATTGTCTCGCTTAACGCCGGTGCCGCGCTTTACTGCGCCGGCGTGGCCGATACCCTGCAGGAAGGCGTGCGCCTGGCGCGCAACGCTCAGGAAGACGGCCTGCCGCTGGAAAAAATGGCCGAGCTTTCGCGCTTTACCACCCAGTTCAAATCCCAATCTCAGTGAGACGCACCATGACCGATCAGGCCACGCCCACCGTGTTAACCCGCATTCTGGCGCGCAAGGACGAAGAAGTGGCCGAACGCCGCCAGGCCGTGCCGGAGGCCGACCTGCTGGCGCTGGCGGGCAAGCAGAGCGCCCCGCGCGGCTTTATCCGCGCGCTCAACGCTCGCATCGCGGCGGGGGACGCCGCGGTGATCGCCGAGATTAAAAAGGCCTCGCCGTCCAGGGGCGTGATCCGCGAAGACTTCGCCCCGGCAGACATCGCCCAAAGCTACGCCGAGGGCGGCGCGGCGTGCCTTTCGGTACTCACCGACGCGGATTTTTTTCAGGGCCACGAGGATTTTCTTATTGCCGCCCGGGACGCCTGCGACCTGCCGGTGATCCGCAAGGATTTCATCACCCACGGCTATCAGGTTACCGAGGCCCGGGCCCTCGGCGCGGACTGCATTTTGCTGATCGTCGCCGCCCTTGACGACGAGCGGCTGGCCGATCTCAATCAGAAAGCCCACCAGCTGGGCATGGACGTGCTGGTGGAAGTCCACAGCGCCGAAGAGCTTGAGCGCGCCTTGAAGCTTGATCTTGAACTTGTCGGCATCAACAACCGCAACCTGCACACCTTCGAGACGACGCTTGATACCACCCTCGACCTGCTGGAAAAAGTGCCCGAAGGTGTCACGGTGATCACCGAATCCGGCATTCACACCCGGGAAGACGTGGCGAAAATGCGCGAGCATCGCGTGAACGGCTTTCTGGTGGGCGAGGCTTTCATGCGCCAGGCAGAGCCCGGCAAAGCGCTTGCTGAGATGTTTCGCTGAAACCGGTCGGTTCGCTGGCTGCGAACGTCGCGTGGCTCACGACGGCGGAAAAAGCCCGAACCGCTGTCCGGCCCGGGCCCAAGCGGTTAGCGGAGCGTGCTAGTCGATCAGCGGCAGCAGCGAATCCACGCTGCCCTTGGCATCGCCGTAGAACATTCGCGTGTTGTCCTTGAAAAACAGCGGATTGTCGATGCCCGAATAGCCGGTGCCCTGGCCACGCTTGCTGACGAACACCTGCCTGGCCTCCCAGACCTTGAGAACCGGCATGCCGGCGATGGGGCTGTTGGGATCTTCTTCGGCAGCCGGGTTGACGATATCGTTGGAGCCTATGACGATCACCACGTCGGTCGAGGCGAAGTCATCGTTGATCTCGTCCATTTCCAGCACGATATCGTAGGGCACCTTGGCTTCGGCCAGCAGCACGTTCATGTGGCCGGGCAGGCGTCCTGCCACCGGATGGATGCCGAAGCGTACCTCTTTACCGGCGGCGCGCAGCTTGCGCACCAGCTCGCTGACCGAACTCTGCGCCTGGGCGACCGCCATGCCGTAGCCCGGCACGATGATCACGTTTTCCGCGTCGTTGAGCGCACTGGCCACGCCGTCGGCGTCGATGGCCACCTGCTCGCCCTCGATGTCGGCGGCCGGGCCTTGGCGACCGCCGAAGCCACCCAGAATCACACTGACAAAGTTACGGTTCATCGCCTTGCACATGATGTAGGAGAGGATGGCGCCGGATGACCCCACCAGCGCACCGGTCACGATCAGCAGGTCGTTGGACAGGGTAAAGCCGATCGCCGCGGCCGCCCAGCCGGAGTAGCTGTTGAGCATCGACACCACCACCGGCATGTCGGCACCGCCGATTCCCATGATCAGGTGGTAGCCGATAAACAGTGCCAGCAGCGCCAGCGCCAGCACGGTCCAGATGCCGGCGCCGTTGACGTAGAAAATTGCCAGCAGCAGCGCCAGAACGGCCGCCCCCGCGTTGAGCATGTGCCCGCCCGGCAGCTGCCGGGGTTTGCCGTCGATCTTGCCGGCCAGCTTGCCGAAGGCGATTACCGAGCCGGTGAAGGTGACCGCGCCGATGAACACGCCCAGCACCACCTCTATCTGCAGAAAGGTCAGCTCGGCGGGCGTTTTGGTGGCTACCAGCGCGGCGAAGGCCGAAAAGTTCTCCTCGGCACTGCCGGCCAGCTGGGAGGCTAGCACTCGACGGCGTTCCAGGTCGGCATTAATGCCGACAAATACGGCCGCCAGGCCGACGAAGCTGTGCAGCGCTGCGACCATCTGCGGCATTTCGGTCATGCCGACCCTTTTGGCCACATACACGCCGATCACCGCGCCGATGACGATCATCGGAATCATCCAGCCGTAGCCGCCAATGCCCGAGGCAAAGGCTGTGAAGCCTACCGCGATGGCCATACCAGTGATGCCGTACCATACCGCCCGCTTGGCTTTTTCCTGGTTACTCAGCCCGCCCAGGGAGAGAATGAACAACACGCTTGCCGCGATTGATGCGGCAGATACGAATTCTTGACTCAGCATCTTGTCTCTCCGCCGCTCAGGATTTCTGGAACATGGCGAGCATCCGGCGAGTCACCAGAAAGCCCCCCACGATGTTAATGGTCGCGATCAGTACCGAAATGCCGGCCAGCAGTGCCACCAGCCCGCTGCCCGACCCTATCTGCAGTACGGCCCCCAGCACGATAATGCCGCTGATGGCGTTGGTTACCGCCATCAGCGGCGTATGCAGCGCGTGGCTGACGTTCCAGATCACCTGAAAGCCGATGAAGCAGGCCAGCGCGAAAACGATGAAGTGCTGCATGAACGACGCCGGCGCCACCTGGCCGAGCAGCAGCATCACGGCGCCGCCCGCCGCCAGCAGCGTTACCTGGCGTTTGCTCTGAGCTTTGAAGGCGGCAAGTTCGGCGGCTTTCTGCTCTTCGCGGGTGGGCTCGGGCTCCTTGGGCTTAGCCTTGGCCGCGGCGATTGCCTTCACTTTCGGCGGCGGCGGGGGGAAGGTGATTTCACCCTGGTGGGTCACCGTCGCGCCGCGGATGACATCGTCTTCCATGTCGTGCACCACCTTGCCGTCCTTTTCAGGCGTCAGGTCGGTGAGCATGTGGCGGACGTTGTTGGCGTAGAGCAGCGAGGCCTGGGTGGCCATACGCGACGGAAAATCGGTGAAGCCGGTGACGATCACGCCGTTATCGCTGACGATTCGCTGGTCGGGCACGGTAAGGTCGCAGTTGCCGCCGCGTTCGGCGGCGAGGTCAACCACTACCGAGCCCGGCTTCATCGCCGCCACCATGTCTTCAAGCCAAAGCTTGGGAGCCGGTTTGCCGGGAATCAGCGCCGTGGTAATGACGATATCCACGTCGGGGGCCTGCTCGCGAAACAGCTCAAGCTGCTTTTCGCGAAACTCGAGGCTTGAAGGTTCGGCATAGCCGCCGCTCTCCGAGCCGTCCTTGCCGTCGTCGAAATCGAGAAAGAGAAATTCAGCGCCCATGGATTCGATCTGCTCGGCCACTTCGGGGCGCACGTCAAAGGCACGCACCACCGCGCCCAGGCTGGTGGCGGTACCGATGGCCGCCAGACCGGCGACCCCGGCGCCGACAACCAGCACCCTGGCCGGCGGTATCTTGCCGGCAGCGGTCACCTGACCGGCAAAAAAGCGGCCGAACTGATGGCCGGCCTCGATGACCGCGCGGTAGCCGACGATATTGGCCGTGGACGATAGAGCGTCCATTTTCTGCGCTCGCGAAATGCGCGGCACCATGTCCATGGCCACCACGCTTGCTTCGGCCGCTTTGCAGCGCGCCAGCATGTCCTTGTTCTGAGCCGGCCAGAAAAACGAGATCAGCGTCTGGCCCTTGCGCAGATAGCCCGCCTCATCCGCGCTGGGTTCGCGGACCTTGGTGACAATGTCGACGAGCTGCCATAGCGCTTCAGCGCTTTCGACAAGAGTAACGCCGGCTTCGCGATAGGCCTCGTCGGAAAAGCCTGCTTGCGCACCGGCCCCCGTTTCCAGGTAGCACTCGTGGCCAAGTTTATGTATCTGAAGCGCACTGTCCGGTGTCAGCGCAACGCGCGCCTCGCCGGCTGCGCGCTCTTTGGGTGTACCAATTTTCACGGTGGGTATCCCCCGTTCAGGATAGGTTTTGCAGACAAGCCTGGTTGACTAGCAATACCTTACTCGGAGGCCGTGCACAATTCGCCGAAGAGCATAAAGCCCTGCGTCTATCGTCGAAGTGCCGCTGTTGCAGCCTAGCGGCTGTGTTTGATGGCCGCCAGCAGCGCCTGCAGCGGGTGGGGCAGGGCAGCGTTTGAAAAGCGGCCGGCCTGGCTGCGACAGGAGTAGCCGGTGGCGAGCAGCCCGCCCGGGCTTTCTTCGGCCTCGACCACGGGCTGCCAGGACTGGGCGTAGACGGTTTTCGACGTCTCGACGTTGCGGGTTTCGTGGCCGTAGGTGCCGGACATGCCGCAGCAGCCGCTGGCAAGCGTCTCAAGCTCCAGGCCGAAGGCGGCGAATACCTGCTGCCAGGCCTTGGGAGCCTGGGGCTCGCTGGTTTTTTCGGTGCAGTGGGACAGCAGCCGGTAGCCGCCTTCAACGCCGTCAAGCGGCGTAGCGGGCAGGCTGTGCAGGCGCTCGGCCAGCCACTCCTGCAATAGCGCCACCGGCGGCACGGCGTCGTCGCCCAGCGCCTTGACGTATTCCTGGCGGTAGCAAAGCGTCATCGCCGGGTCGATACCTACCAGCGGCACGCCGAAGCGGGCCAGGGCGCGCAGGCGAGCGGCCTGCTTTTCTGCGGTACGGTGGAACGCGCCCAAAAAGCCCTGCACGTTGAGCGGCTTGCCGTTGGCGGCGTAGGGCATGACAAACACCCGCAGGTTGAGCCTTGAGAGCAGCTCGACCACGTCCATCACCAGCTTGGCCTCAAAGTGGGTGGTAAAGGCGTCCTGGACGATAATTACGCTTTCGGCGCGCTGCTGCTCGGTGAGCAGGCCAAGGGCGGTGGGCGTGGCCGGGCTTACGCCCCAGGCCTTGAGCTGCTTCTTCACGCTGGCGCGCGCTATCGCCGGCGAGTCGCTCATGCCCAGCCTCCGGCGCATCAGCGCATCCACCAGGCGGTTTTGCATCAGGCCGTTGTACAGCGGGGCGACTTTGGCCAGCGTCGGCAGCAAAAACTCGGTGGTGCCGATCAGGTAGTCCCGCAGCGGGCGCAGGTAGCGGCCGTGGTAGACCTCAAGAAACTGCGAACGAAACTGCGGCACATCGACCTTCACCGGGCACTGGCTGGCGCAGGACTTGCACGCCAAACAGCCCGCCATGGCCTCGTAGACCTCGTGGGAGTAGTCGTCGCGCCCGCGGCGGCTCAGGGTGTTGTAGGTACGCAGCGGCAGGTGGGCGATAAAGCCCCACACGCCTTCGGTTTTTTTCCTGCGCGACTCTTCCACCACGTCCACGCCGGCTTCGGTTTGCAGCCGCAGCCATTCGCGTATCAGGCTGGCGCGGCCCTTGGGCGAGTGAATGCGCTG
Organism: Halomonas cibimaris; assembly: GCF_055379665.1. Classification (NCBI taxonomy): domain Bacteria; kingdom Pseudomonadati; phylum Pseudomonadota; class Gammaproteobacteria; order Oceanospirillales; family Halomonadaceae; genus Halomonas; species Halomonas cibimaris. The sequence goes on along the minus strand of NZ_AP043828.1, from coordinate 40,706 downwards.
GCGGGTGGCTTTCCACGACGGGCACATGGGGTCGTCCACGTCGTAGTTGTAGCAGGCGCCGTTGCCGTTGCAGTACACCGCCGCGTCGTAGGACTGCCAGGCGCGCTCGTCGATGGTGCGGTCGAGCTCGCCCCGGGTGGTCACGCCGTCCACGGCCAGCAGCGCGGGGTCGCTTTCCCGGGCGATCAGCCCGCCTTCGTGGCGCGGCGAGGCGATTTTGCCCGGGTTGAGCTGGTTGTGGGGGTCAAAGGCCGCTTTGACCCGCTGCAGGCTGGGGTACAGCTCGCCGAAGAACTTGGGCGCGTATTCCGAGCGAATGCCCTTGCCGTGCTCGCCCCACAAAAGGCCGTGGTAGCGGTGGGTCAGCTCGGCCACCTCGTCGGAAATCTCGCGGATTAAAAGCGCCTGGGCCGGGTCTTTCATGTCGATGGCCGGGCGCACGTGGAGCACGCCGGCATCCACGTGGCCGAACATGCCGTATTTGAGCTCGTGACGGTCGAGCACGGCGCGAAAGTCGGCGATGTAGTCGGCCAGATGTTCCGGCGGTACGGCGGTGTCTTCGACAAACGGAATCGGGCGTTTTTCGCCCTTGGCGTTGCCCAAAAGCCCCACCGCGCGCTTGCGCATGGCGTAGACCCGCTGAATCGCGCCGCGGCCTTCGGCCAGGGTGTAGCCCAGCCGCTCGACGCTGTCATCATCGCCCAGGTGGCGGGTAAACGCCGCCACGCGCTGGGCAAGTCTCGCCGGGTTGTCGTCGTTGAACTCCACCAGGTTAATGCCGCGAATCGGCGTGTCGCCGGCGGGGAAGAACTCGGCCACGCCGTCCCAGACGAAGTCGTCCATGGCCAGCAGCAGCACGCTGTCGTCGATGGTCTCGATCGAGGTCGGAGCGGCGTCGCTGGCCATCAGCGCCTTGGCGTCGCGCAGCGCGTCCATAAAGCCCGCGTAGCGCACGTTGACCAGCGTCGAGTGCTTGGGGATGGGCAGCACGTTGAGCACCGCCTCGTTCAAAAAGCCCAGCGAGCCCTCCGAGCCGCACAGCAGGCTGTTGAGGTTCAGGCGGCGCTCAGCGTCGCGCAGGTGGGCCAGGTCGTAGCCGGTGAGGCAGCGGTTGAGCGGCGGAAACTTCTCGGCGATCAGCTCGCCCTTTCGGTCGATAATATCCGCGGCGGTGCGGTGAACATCGCCGATCATGCCGCCTTTGTCGCTTTGCTCGCGTTCCTCAACCGGCGTCAGGGCGCGGCTTGTCAGGCGCTTGCCGCCCAGCAGTACGGTATCCAGCTCCAGCACGTGATCCCGGGTCTTGCCGTATTCGCAGCTGCCCTGGCCGCTGGCGTCGGTGGAAATCATGCCGCCGACGGTGGCGCGGTTGGAGGTGGACAGGTCCGGGGCGAAAAACAGCCCGTGGGGCTTGAGCGCGGCGTTGAGCTGGTCTTTCACCACGCCGGCCTGCACCCGCACCCGGCGGTTTTCCACGTCGATCTCAAGGATCTGATTCATGTGCTTTGATACATCCACCACCAGCCCGTCGGTGAGCGACTGGCCGTTGGTGCCGGTGCCGCCGCCGCGCGGGGTGAGGACGATATCGCGGTTGGGTACTTCGCCGGCAAGCTTGGCGATGCGCTCCAGGTCCTCGGCGTGGCGGGGGTAAAGCACCGCTTGGGGCAGGCGCTGATAAATCGAGTTGTCCGTGGCCAGCACGGTGCGGCTGGCGTAGTCCGGGGCGATCTCACCGTCAAAGCCGCTGGCCTTGAGCGCTTCGAGAAAGCGCACGTAGTCGGCCGTTGGCCGCTCAAGAAAAACCGTCTGCCGGGTCAAGGATGCAATCATGATATATCAGCGCCGCCGCCGGAAAGCCAGAGTCGAAAATACAGAGCAGCGCCAGTTTAACCCAGCCGCCCGCCCGCTGCACACGCGCACCGGCCACGCTCAGCCATCGGCCAGCGCCTCGCCGACGATGACGGCAGAGCGCTCGCTCATGGGCAGGGTGAGCGCCAGCTCCCGGGCGCGGGGCGACATCTTGCCCCAGGTTTTCTGCACAATGCGGATCATGTGGTCGCGCGCCAGGGTGCGCGAAAAATCGGCAAAGTAGTTTTCCAGAAAACTCAGACAGGCGCAGTCTTCAAGGGTTTGCACCTCGGCGTCGCGCTTGAGCCCTTTTTTGCTGATGATGTCGGCGGTGCGCGCAGCGTCGGCCTCGCTGTAGCCGGCATTGCGCATCAGCCGGGCCGCTGTTTCTCCGGCTCGGCGGCTCTGGTCGCGGCGCCAGGTCAAATAGCCCACCCGGCCTTCGGGGTAGTCGGCGCGCGGCACCTGCCAGCGCTGGAGATGCTGGGCGCGCACGGCCAGGCGCAAACACTCCGAGGCGTCGGCGTCGAGGCGCTCAAGCCAGGCGCTCATGCGTCGGGCATAGACCTGCTCGGCCGGCTCGGCGGCGCCGTTGATGTCAACGGTTTGCGGGTCATCCATGTGCAAACTGTCCAGGGCGTTGAACACGGCGGTAAACGGTGTGGTGTCAAAAGCGCGGGTCATGGCGGCTCGCTGTTGGCAGGAAAAGTGAAGGTAAGGGTCAGCAACGTCGGTGCCTAACCATAGCTCCACGGCGGCCTTTTGCCTACAATGGCGGCCTTCGTCACGGGCGTTTTACGTCGCGTGTCTTGACTTTCAGCTCGGAGGATAACGCATGCTCGACCCGAAACTGCTGCGCGGTGATCTGGAAACGCTGGCCCGGCGGCTGGCCCGCCGCGGATACACGCTGGACGTTGACGGGCTCGCTGAGCTGGAATCGCGCCGCCGCGAGCTGCAAACCCGCACCGAGCAGCTGCAAAACGAGCGCAACACGCGCTCCAAGATGATCGGCAAGGCCAAGGCCAGCGGCCAGGACATTCAGCCGCTGCTGGACGAAGTGAGCGATCTGGGCGAGCGGCTGGACGCGGCCAAGCAGGCGCTGGCCGATGTGCAGGAAGAGTGGGACGATGCGGTCAGCGGGATTCCCAACCTGCCCCACGAAAGCGTGCCCGAAGGCCGAAACGAGGACGATAACGTCGAGCTGCACCGCGTGGGCACGCCGCGCCGCTTTGATTTCGAGGTGCTCGACCACGTGGATCTGGGCAAGAAGTCGGGCTATCTGGATTTTGATCTGGCCGCAAAGCTGACCGGCGCGCGCTTTGCCGTGATGCGCGGGCCGGTGGCGCGCCTGCACCGGGCGCTGGCGCAGTTCATGCTGGATACGCAAACGCTTGAGCACGGCTATGAAGAGTGCTACGTGCCCTACATCGTCAACCGCGATTCCTTGATCGGCACCGGCCAGCTGCCCAAGTTCGGTGAGGACCTGTTCCGCCTGGACGACGAGCGCGAGTTTCACCTGATTCCCACATCCGAAGTGCCGCTGGCCAACTTCGTGCGCGGCGAGATCATCGAGGCCGAGGCGCTGCCCGTAAAGCTCACCGCCCACACGCCGTGCTTTCGCAGCGAGGCGGGCTCCCACGGGCGCGATACCCGGGGCATGATTCGCCAGCACCAGTTCGACAAGGTGGAAATGGTGCAGATCGTCGAGCCTGAGCACAGCTACGCCGCCCTTGAGGACATGCGCGGCCACGCCGAGGCGCTGCTGCAAGCGCTGGATTTGCCGTACCGCACGGTGACGCTGTGCACCGGCGACATGGGCTTTGGCGCGGCCAAAACCTACGATCTGGAAGTGTGGCTGCCCAGCCAGCAGACCTACCGCGAAATTTCCTCGATCTCCAACTGCGAGGACTTTCAGGCGCGGCGTATGCAGGCGCGCTACCGCGCCCCCGAGGCGAAAAAGCCGCGGCTGGTGCATACGCTCAACGGCTCTGGTCTGGCGGTAGGGCGCTGCCTGCTGGCAGTGCTGGAAAACCATCAGCAGGCCGACGGTTCGGTGACCGTTCCGGAGCCGCTGCGCCCCTATATGGGCGGCGCAAAGGCGATCAGTCTGTAGGCTTGCTGGCGTCGGGCGCGGCGCTGAGCGCCCATTTCACGCTGACGCCGGCTTGAATGTCGACGGTGCCGGGGCGGTACGCTGTTTCCGGCATCGCACTTTCGGCCTTGCCGCGCGCCTCGGCGCTTGCGCGCATCGTGCGCGGAGAATAGTTCGGCGAGCGGGTTTCCTGTACGGCCAGCACCGGGCCTAGCCGGATGTCGAGCACATCGGCCATTCGCCTGGCTTTGTGGCGCGCTTTTTCCAGCGCCTTGACCAGCGCTTCGTCGGTGGCGGCCTGGCGGTCTTCAAGGTCAAAGGTAACGCCGTCCAGGCGGTTGACGCCGGCGGTCATCAGCGCATTGAGTACGTCTTCCAGCCGGTCAAGCTCTTTGAGCTCGACGCTTACCGGGCGTTCGAACCGCGTGCGGGTCAGGCGCGGGGCGTCTTTCTGGCGCTCTGCCGGTGCGGTTTCGCGGCGGGGATGAACGCTGAGCGAGCCGGCGCTGACGGCGTCGTGTTCAAGGCCTGCGTTTTCCAGAGCGGTGATCAGCTCGGTCGCGCGCTGTTCCAGCGCCTTGCGGGCTTGCCGGCGTGCGTCTTCGTGCTTTTTGCGCTGTGCCGTTTCGCGCAGGTCAGCCGCCGGCGTCTCTTCCCACAGTCGGGCACGCACGGTGGCGCGATCGGGTGCTATCTTGACGGTGGACTGCGCCTGAACCTGAAGGCCCGGGAGGCTTTCGCCGCCGGCAAGCGCCGGCGAAGCAGCGGCAAGGGCGCTGAAGGCCAGCGAAAAAAGCCAGGGCATACGGTGATTCAAGCGGGGCTTGCGGGGCGTGTGTCGCATAGGTGGCCTGCCTTGGAGTGGGAAATACGCGTCGGGATGCCGGCAGGTACGGGCGGCGGCCGGCAGCGCACGGCTGAGTATGGCACTGATCCGCCAGATCGCACTGCGCTTGCACGATGGTTTCACGTTTAGCGCCGTCTTGCGGCATGCTGGGAGCCTGTGCGCCGGGTATGCGTTTGTACGCGGCCGCAAATCACGCCACCATGTTCGGCTTTATCACAAGAGACAGACTGTATGCGCAACGCATCCGACCAGAGCTATCGTAGCGTGCCGCTACACGCCACCCTGGCGCTGGCCGCGCTGGTGATTATCGTTGCCGGCATGAAACTGGGTGCCAGCCTGCTGGTGCCGCTGCTGCTGGCATTTTTTATCGCGGTGGTGTGCACCGAGCCGGTCCACTGGCTGCACAACCGCGGCCTGCCCATGCGCCTGGCGGTATTGTTGACGCTGCTGGTGCTCATGGGGCTGGTGACGCTGCTGGGGTTTTTGGTGGCGAACAGTTTTACCACCTTCGTTGAGGCGCTGCCGGATATCGAAACGCGGCTGCGCCAGGCCTACTGGCAGATTCTCAACCGCTTGTCGGCTTTCGGGCTTGCGATCAATCCCGAAGAAATCAAGGCGGCGTTTGGCGGTAAAGGGGGCACGACCTGGGTATCCATGCTGCTCAGCGAGCTGGGCAATTTTTTCATGCAAAGCATGGTGGTGTCGCTGCTGGTCGTGTTCATGATGTTTGAGACGCTGCATTTTCGTAAAAAGATATCGCTGGCGCTGGCCAATCCCGCGCCCAGCCTGCAGCGCTTTGCCGAGTTCAGCGTCACGCTGAAGCGCTATCTGGCGGTCAAAACCATCATTAGCCTGACCACGGGGATTCTTGTTTGGCTGGCCTGCCTGCTGGTGGGCGTAAAGTTCGCGCTGCTGTGGGCGGTGCTGGCGTTTGCGCTCAATTTCATTCCCAATATCGGCTCGGCGATTGCCGCGGTGCCGCCGGTTTTGCTGCTGCTGGTCAGCCAGCAGGGCGGGCTGGGAGATGCCTTTTTGCTGTCCCTGGCGTATTTGGGCATCAACTTTGTGCTGGGCAACCTGGTTGAGCCGCGCCTGATGGGGCGGGCGCTGGGGCTTTCCACGCTGGTGGCGTTTGTTTCGCTGGTGGTGTGGGGCTGGATTTTCGGCGTGGCAGGGCTTTTGCTGTCGGTGCTTTTGACCATGACGCTTAAAATCGCGCTGGACAGCCACCCGCAGACCCGCTGGATGGCCCACCTGCTGGGGCCGGGGGCGCACATAGACGGGGACGGAGCGCAAGGGCAGCGTCTGCGCCAGGCAAGGCGCCCGCCTTCACGGCGCCGGCAGAAAGGCGAGTGAAGGCGGCGTTGTTTATTCGGCCGCGCTGCCGGCCGAGCTCAGCGGGCCGTTAGGCGTTTTGATCGAGAAACTGGTTCAGCTGAGACTTGGACTGTGCGCCTACCAGGGAGGCGACCTTGGTGCCGGACTTGAACAGCATCACCGTGGGGACGCCGCGTACGCCCTGCTCGGCGGCAATTTCCGGCGCGTCGTCGACGTTGACGCTGGCGACCTTGACGCTGCCGTCGCGCTCGTCGGCGACTTCGTCCACCACCGGTGCCATCACTTTGCAAGGGCCGCACCAGGGCGCCCAGAATTTCAGCAGTACCGGCTGCTCGGCGTTGAGCACTTCCTGTTCAAAATTGGCGTTGGTGACATCTACGTTGGACATTTTTCTCTCCCGTTTGCGTTGCGTTGGTGTGTCGTTGCCGTATCCAAGGCGACGACTTTCGGCGTATTTGCGACGCTATTCACCGCGCCAAGCCGGCAAATGTTAGCCGCCGCGGGGCAGGCTGGCAAATCATCGCCTGCCCCACGCCGCCGGCGCGCTTTGCAGCGGCGATATCGGCACAGCGCCGCGGCGCTGTTTTCTATAGGGTAAAAGTATTGGCGTAGCGTTTTTTATTCTATTTTATTAGTGTTGGCGCTAACCGTGTCAACGGGTTGCCATCAAGGGAAGCGTCAAAGGGAAGAGTCAGGGCCATGAAGCTACAGCAGCTACGCTATATCTGGGAAGTCAAGCGGCATCGTCTGAACGTATCGGCCACCGCGCAAAGTCTTTTCACCTCCCAGCCGGGGGTCTCCAAGCAGGTGCGCTTGCTGGAAGACGAGCTGGGCGTGGAAATTTTTGCCCGCAGCGGCAAGCATCTGACCCGGGTAACGCCGGCGGGTGAGGCCATTATCGAACTGGCCGGCCAGGTGCTGCGGCTGACGGAAAATATCAAGGACGTAGCCCAGGAGTACAGCAACGAGCGGCGCGGCAGCATGGCCATTGCCACCACGCACACTCAGGCGCGCTACGCGCTGCCGCCGGTGATTGCCGAGTTCACCCGTCAATATCCCGACGTGGCGCTGCATATGCAGCAGGGCACGCCCAAACAGATTGCGCAGATGGTCAGCGAAGGCCAGGCCGACTTTGCCATCGCCACCGAGTCGCTTGAGCTGTTTACCGATTTGATATTGCTGCCGTGCTATCGCTGGAACCGCTGCGTGCTGGTGCCCCGGGGCCACCCGCTGACGCGCCTGGGCGGTGCGCTGACGCTGGAGGCGCTGGCCGACTATGCGCTGGTGACCTACGTTTTTGGCTTTACCGGCCGCTCCCAGCTTGATGATGCCTTCAAGGCCTGCGGGCTTGAGCCCAACGTGGTTCTCACAGCGGCGGATGCCGATGTAATCAAGACCTATGTGCGCCTGGGGATGGGCGTGGGGATCGTGGCCGATATGGCGGTGGATGAAGCCCAGGACGATGACCTGGTAGCGCTCAAGGCCGATCACCTCTTTGAAAGCTCCACCACCAAGATCGGCATTCGCCGCGGCACGTTCATGCGCGGCTATATGTACGACTTTCTCGCCCGCTTTGCTCCGCACCTGGATCGCGATCTGGTGGACGCGGCGCTGGCGGCCGGGCCTCGCCATGAAAAAACGCTGTTTGACGATATTTGCCTGCCGGAATATTGAAGGCAAATCAAAGGCCGGTCGGCGCTATGGCGGCGTATGGTATGCCAGCGCGGCGACCAGGTGGCGAATCTTGTCCAGGGTTTCGGTGTACTCCGCGTGAAGGTCGGAATCGGCCACCAGGCCGCCGCCGCCCCAGACGCTGAGCGTTTCGCCGTCGGCGAGTACCGTGCGGATGGCAATGGAGGTATCCATGTGGCCGCGCGCGTCCACGTAGCCCAGGCTGCCGCAGTAGAGGCTGCGCTGGCAGGGTTCCAGCGCGTCGATGATCTGCATGGCGCGGATTTTCGGCGCGCCGGTAATCGAGCCGCCGGGAAAGGCGGCCTCCAGCAGGGCAAGCGGTGACGCGCCGGCCGCAAGCTCGCCTTGCACCACGCTGACCAGATGATGCACGTTGGGGTAGCTTTCCAGCCCGCAGAGCGCGGGTACGCGTACGCTTCCCGGCCGGCACACCCGGCCCAGATCGTTGCGCAGCAGATCCACAATCATCACGTTTTCGGCGCGGTCTTTCTCGCTTTGCAGCAGCGCCTGCGCCTGGGCGCGATCGTCTTCCGGCGTGGCTCCCCGAGGGCGGGTGCCCTTGATCGGACGGGTTTCCACCTGCCCGTTGCGCACGCGAATAAAGCGCTCGGGAGACAGCGACATCACGGCTTTATCGCCCCAGGCCATAAACGCTGAAAACGGCGTCGGTGTGGCCCGGCGCAGGCGGCAATAGGCGTCCCAGGCGTCGCCTCGGTAGCGGGCGGAAAGCCGCTGGGCGAGGTTGATCTGATAGCAGTCCCCGGCGCGAATGTAGTGCTGCACCCGGGCAAAGCGCTCGGCATAGTCGTCCTGGCTCATGTCGGGACGAAACGGCGCGACAAGGTGGAAATCTTCGCCGGCGCCTGCCGGCTGCTCCAGCCATTGCTGGACCTCCTCGGCGCGTGCCGGGGTGGCGGCAAGCCAGGCTTCGCGCCGCCGGTGATCCAGCACGATGGCCCAGTCGTAAAGCCCCAGGCGCGCGGCGGGGAGCGACGTCGCGGCGGGTTGGGCGCTGGCGATGCCGTGATGTTGGCAGCCCAGGTCATAGCCCCAGTAGCCCATAAGGCCGCCGAGAAAGGGCAGCTCGCTGTCGATATCCGGGGCGGGCAGCTGGGCCAGCAGCCAGGCCTGGGCGGCAAAGGCGTCGGTGAGCCCGTCGGGCAGCGCGGCCAGGGCGCTGTCATGGCGCTGCAGGTGCGGGTGGCCATCGGCGTTTACCTGCAGAGTGCCCAGCGGGTCGCAGCTCATGATGTCGTAGCGGCCGCGGGCCTGGAGGCGGCCGCTGTCGAGCAGTACGGCGCCCGGGCGCTGGCGCAGCCGGGCAAACAGCGCCAGCGGATCGTCGGCGTAAGGCAGCGGGGTCAGTGTCAACGGCGTGGTCATGGGAAAGCGTCGCCTTGCCAAAATGGGAGCGCCTTATTCTAGGGGCGTGCTGCCGGCCTTGCCAGCCGTCCGGCTCGATGTGAGGCGCGCCTCGGCGCCTACGCCTTTAGGGCAAGCGGGGCGCTCGCTGCTGGCTGGCTCGCTGAGTGGTCTGTAGTATCTGGGAGGTCTTTTCAGCGAGGATGACGCTTATGACCGCACCGACTCCCGGCGCTCGCTTTCGCGCAGCGCTTAACCGCAGTCACCCGCTGCCGATCCTCGGCACGATCAACGCCTATACCGCGCTGATGGCCGAGCGCGTCGGCCACCAGGCGATTTATCTGTCCGGCGGCGGGGTGGCCAACGCCTCGTTCGGCCTGCCGGATCTGGGCATAACCACCATGAACGACGTGGTGGAAGACGCCCGCCGTATCTGCGGCGCCACCGACCTGCCGCTGCTGGTGGACATCGATACCGGCTGGGGCGGCGCGTTCAACATCGCCCGCAGCGTCAAGGAGCTGCAGCGTGCCGGCGCGGCCGCTGTGCACCTGGAAGACCAGGTAGCGCAGAAACGCTGCGGCCACCGGCCCAACAAGGCGATCGTGTCCCAGGCGGAAATGGTCGACCGCATCAAGGCCGCCGCTGACGCGCGGCTCGATCCGGATTTTTTCCTTATTGCGCGCACCGACGCCTTTCAAAAAGAAGGGCGAGACGCCGCCATTGAACGTGCCAACGCCTGTGTGGCGGCCGGCGCGGACGCCATTTTTGCCGAGGCGGTACATACCCTTGACGACTATCGCGCCTTCTGCGAGCGCGTTGACGCGCCGATTTTGGCCAACATCACCGAGTTTGGCGCCACGCCGCTGTTTACCCAGGCCGAGCTGGGCGATGCGGGCTGCGCTATGGTGCTGTATCCGCTGTCGGCGTTTCGTGCGATGAACGCAGCGGCGCTCAACGTCTATCAAAGCATCATGGACAACGGCCACCAGCAAAACGTGGTGGCGAGCATGCAGACTCGCGACGAGCTTTACGACATGCTTGGCTATCACGCCTTTGAGCAAAAGCTCGATGCGCTGTTTGCCGGGCATGACGACAGGGACTGACGCGCACTTTTCGCGCTTTCTCAGCCTTGTTCCCCAACGTCGCTACTAGCAGGAGTACCATCATGGCAGAGCAAAAACTCAGCGGTGCCGGCCTGCGCGGCCAGAGTGCCGGCGAAACCGCGCTTTGCACCGTGGGCAAGTCCGGCTCGGGATTGACCTACCGCGGCTTTGACATTCAGACGCTGGCAGAGCATGCCCGTTTTGAAGAAGTCGCCTATCTGCTGCTCAAGGGCAAACTGCCCAGCCGCGCCGAGCTCGACGCCTACATCGCGCGGTTGAAAAGCCTGCGCGGGCTGCCCGATGCGCTGAAAACCGTACTTGAACAGATTCCCGCCGATGCCCATCCGATGGAGGTGATGCGTACCGGCGCCTCGATGCTGGGCAATCTGGAAACCGAGGAAAGTTTTGACGCCCAGCAGAACGTCGCGGATCGTCTTGTCGCCGCGCTGCCGTCGATCATTGCCTACTGGTACCGTTTCAGCCACGACGGTCAGCGTATCGATACCGCCACCGACGATGACTCCACCGGGGCACACTTTTTGCACCTGCTCCACGGTGAGGCGCCCAGCCGGCTGCATGCCGATGCCATGAACGTCTCGCTGATCCTCTACGCCGAGCACGAATTCAACGCCTCGACCTTCACCGCCCGGGTGTGCGCCTCGACGCTTTCAGACCTGTATTCCTGCGTTACCGGCGCCATCGGCAGCCTGCGCGGCCCGCTGCACGGCGGCGCCAACGAGGCCGCCATGGAAATGATCGAAGGCTTTGCCTCGCCCGACGACGCCGAGCGCGGCATGCTCGACAAGCTCGCGCGCAAGGAAAAGATCATGGGCTTTGGCCACGCCATCTACCGCGAGTCCGACCCGCGCAACGCTATCATCAAGCAGTGGGCAGAAAGGCTGGCCGACGACGTAGGCGACCGCGTGCTCTATCCCGTGTCGGTGCGCTGCGAAGAAGTCATGTGGCGGGAAAAAAAGCTGTTTTGCAACGCCGACTTTTTCCACGCCAGCGCCTATCACTTCATGGGGATTCCCACCAAGCTGTTCACGCCCATTTTTGTCATGGCCCGGGTGACCGGCTGGTGCGCTCACGTGTTTGAGCAGCGCGCTAACAACCGCATTATCCGTCCCAGCGCCGACTACACAGGCCCTGAGCACTGCGACTGGGTGCCCATCGATCAGCGCAACGGATAGCGCCCGTTTTCTCACCGGCCTGCGCTGCGCAGACACCCCGCAGCGCAGGGCCGGTTTGTTGAAGTACCAAGGAGATTTGCATGTCCGACGACAATCAGCGCCCCGACTATGATGCCGAACTGCAACGCATTGCCGACTACGTGCTGAGCGCACCGACGCCTTCAGCCGAGGCGTGGGAAACCGCCCGCTACTGCCTGATGGATACGCTGGGCTGCGGGCTTTTGGCGCTGCGCTTTCCGGAATGCACCAAGCATCTGGGCCCGCTGGTCCCCGGCACGCAGGTGCCCCACGGGGCCCGAGTACCGGGCACGCCGTTTTGCCTGGACCCGGTCAAGGCCGCGTTTGATATCGGCACGGCCGTTCGCTGGCTGGACTACAACGACACCTGGCTTGCCGCCGAGTGGGGCCACCCGTCGGACAACCTGGGGGCGATTCTCGCCGTGGCCGACCACCTGTCCCAGCAGCGCACGGCCCGGGGCGAGGCGCCGCTGACCATGGACGCGGTGCTGCAGGCGATGATCATGGCCCATGAAATCCAGGGCGTGCTGGCGCTGGACAACAGCTTCAACCGCGTGGGGCTGGATCACGTGGTGCTGGTCAAGGTGGCCTCAACGGCGGTTTCGGCATGGCTGATGGGCGCGGACCGCGAGCAGCTGCTTTCCGCGCTGTCCCACGCCTTTGTCGACGGCCAGAGCCTGCGCACCTACCGGCATGCACCCAACGCCGGTTCGCGCAAGAGCTGGGCGGCGGGGGATGCTGCCTCTCGGGGCGTGCGCCTGGCGGATATGGCCCTGCGCGGCGAGATGGGCATTCCCGGCGCGCTGAGCGCACCGCAGTGGGGCTTTTACGACGTAGCGTTCAGCCATACCAACCGGGATTTGGCCACCAAGCCGGAAGGCGAGCGTCGCTTCAGCTTCCAGCGCGAGCTTGGCTGCCATGTGATGGAAAACGTGCTGTTCAAGATTGCCTTTCCCGCCGAGTTTCACGCCCAGACCGCCTGTGAGGCGGCCATGACGCTGCACCCGGACGTTGCCGGCCGGCTCGACGAGATCGAACGCATCGAGCTTGTCACCCACGAGTCGGCCGTTCGCATCATTGCCAAGAGCGGGCCTTTGGCCAACCCCGCCGACCGCGACCACTGCCTGCAGTACATGGTGGCCGTGCCGCTGATTTTCGGCGCGCTTGAGGCCGAGCACTACGAAGACGACTTTCACGCCGCCCATCCGGAAATTGACCGGCTGCGCGAGCGCATGCAGGTGGTCGAGGAGCCGCGCTATTCCGCGGACTATCTTGATCCCGACAAGCGCTCCATCGCCAACGCCGTTCAGGTGTTTTTCACCGACGGCAGCCGTAGCGAAAAAGTTGAGGTGGAATATCCCGTCGGCCATCGCCGCCGGCGAGAAGAGGGCATTCCTTTGCTGGTCGAAAAATTCACTCGCCATCTGGCCACGCGCTTTCCGCCTCGTCAGGCAGACGCCATTTTGGCCCAGTGCGAAAGCACCGGCGCGCTGGAAGGCACGCCGGTGCATCGGTTCATGGATCAGTGGCGGATATAAAGGAAGTTAAAATTCGATTTCGTCGCGAATCTTGTCCACTGTGACAGCGCCGATGCCGCTGACGCGCGTCAGGTCGTCGGCGCTTTCAAAATCACCGTTGGCCTCGCGTTCCTTGATCAGCGCTTCGGCGCGGCTGGGGCCGATACCCGGCAGCTCGCCGAGCAGCGCAGCGTCGGCGGTGTTGACGTTAATCGGCGCGACCTGCTGTGCGACGGCGCCGCCGGAAAGGCCAAGCGTGCAGCTGAGCAGCAGGGCAGCGGTGAGTCCTTTAAGCGTCATGTTGATCCTCCATGAAAAGCGATGCGAGCGGCGTGCCGGGCAAAAAAAGCACCGGCTTCTATAAGCTAGTCGGTTGTTGGCCGGCGGGTGTACGTAATGCTTGCCTTTTTTGTACGACATCCGCTACAGGTATTGTTCGTTATGGCATACAGGCTTTTTCGGCCGATCGGGGCTGATATACTGGCGAACACGCCGACACTCTTTTTCGGGATTTTTCGGGAGCTACCACGTGACCACGTCATCCCCGCTGATTATCGCTCTGGACTACCCCTCGCTGGATGCCGCGCTGTGCATGGCCGATCAGCTCGATCCTGCTCGCTGTCGGCTAAAAGTCGGTAAAGAGCTTTTCACTCGCAGCGGTCCGGCCGTGCTGGAAGCGCTGCACGGGCGAGGCTTCGAGGTGTTTCTGGATCTTAAATTTCACGATATTCCCAACACTGTAGCCGGCGCGGTGCAGGCGGCGGCGGAGCAGGGCGTATGGATGGTCAACGTGCATGCCGGCGGCGGGCGTCGGATGATGCAAGCCGCCGCCGAGCGCCTGGCTGCTCATCGCCTGGCAACACGCTTGATTGCAGTTACGGTGCTGACCAGTATGGACGCCGCCGATCTGGCCGAGACGGGCATTAAAGTGCCGCTCGATGAGCAGGTGCAGCGGCTGGCCCGGCTGGCCCGTGACAGCGGCATGAGCGGGGTGGTGTGCTCGGCACGGGAAGCCGGCATGCTCGCTGCCAGCTGCGGGGCAGATTTCATGAAGGTAACCCCGGGCATTCGGCCACGCTTCGCGGCTGCCGACGATCAGCAGCGCATCATGACGCCGCGCGCTGCCCTTCAGGCGGGCAGTACGCACCTGGTGGTGGGGCGTCCGGTGACCCAGGCGGCAGATCCCATGGGCGCGCTTGACGCCATCGAGGCGGAGCTTTCGGTATAGCAACGGCGCGATCCGCTATTCCCCGTCAACGCCAATAATCGGCTTGACGCTGCCCCACTGGCGGCAGCTGGGGCACTGCCAGATGAGCATGTCACCGCTAAAGCCGCAGCGCTGGCAGCGATAGCGCGGGCGGTTTTCCAGCAGTGCGCGGGTGTGTCGCTTGAGTAGAAACAGCCGCGAATCCGGCGTTTGCCGTTGGCTTTGGCGCTGGCTTTCCATGTAAAGATCCAGCAGATAATCCAGCCCGCCAAGGCTTGGAGATGCCTCCAGGCGCTCGCCGGTCTGTTCGATGGCGCGCTCTACCCCGTCATGCCGGTGGGTCATTTCGCCCAGGCGGACAATTACGCTGGTGTAGGGTGCATCCGGCAAGAGCTCAAGGAGGTGGCGGGTAAAGCCGGCGTCGTCGCCGGCGTAGCGGTAGGCCCGCTGCAGCGCCGGTAGCATGGTGGGAATGTGGGCCTGGTCCTGCTCGGCGATCCGACCCAGCCGGGCAATAGCGTTGGCATAGCGGCCGTTGTCCATTGCCAGCTCGGCAAGCATCAAATTGGCGCGCACGCACTGCGGGTCCAGCTGCAGGGCTTTTTTGAGCCGGCGCTTGGCCAGCGAACGGCTGGCCTGAGTCATATCGTCAGCGGCCAGTTCGCACTGCCAGTGAGCGGCGGCGACCTGAATATCGGCTTGCTGCTCCAGCAGCGGCTGGATGATATCCAGCGCGCTTTGCCAGTCTTTTTCGCGCTCGAACAGGTCAATCAGCAGGCGCCTGGCCGCCATTCGGTGCGTCTGGTGCTGGCTATCGGCATCGGTTTGCTGCAATAGCCGCTGAGCGCGGTCGTGCAGGCCCAGCGCCATGAAATCCTGTGCCAGCTCCAGCTGCACCTGTTCGTTCTGCCATGCCGAAAGCGACGGGCGGGCGAGCAGGTTTTGATGAATATTAACGGCTTTATCGGCTTCGCCGCGGGTGCGAAAGAGCTTGCCCAGGGTGATGTGGGTGTCAACGGTATCGCTGTTGACCTCCAGGGCGTGAATGAAGGTGTTGATGGCTTTGTCGGGCTTTTCATCCAGTAGATAGTTGAGCCCGACGAAATAGTCACGCGAAAGCGATCTTGAAGGAGGCGCCGGGGAAGGGGTAATGCGGCGTGACGCCTGGCGATACCCCAGCCCGAAGCCGATGGCAATGGCGGCTACCAGCACGCCCAGCAGCACGGCATCCAGCATTCAGGTCGCATCCGTCATTCAGGCGAGTTCCTTCATCTCCCCGGTGCGCAGGCGGTCGAGCTCCTTGCGCTGCTGTTTATTGTGGCGCTGGGCGCCGGCCAGCCGAGCCTTGAGCCGCACGTAGACGCCAAGCATGGCCAGCATGCCGATGACCACGCCGGCGGTAAGCGTTGCCAGCAGCCAGACCGAAAGCGACACGGGCGGCAGCTCTAGCCAGATAAGGTTGAGTGCTACGGTTTGTTGGTTGTTGACGGCGAAAAGAATGCCGACCAGCAATACCACCAGCAGAATGGCAGCAAGCAAAAGCCCTTTGATCCAGCGCATGATGAGTGTCCTGATTGGTAGCGTATCCAGTGCCCTATTGTGTATGAGTCTGGGCGCTGCGTCACCCCGCAAACGGCTGTTATGTGTCCGCGTTGTCGGGGGTCAATAGCCTTGGGTGCGGCTTGCGTCGACCTGTTCGCGCAGCTCCTTGCCGGGCTTGAAGTGCGGTACGTACTTGCCGTTGAGCTCTACCGGATCGCCGGTTTTGGGATTGCGGCCGGTGCGCGGCTCACGATAGTGCAGCGAGAAGCTGCCAAAGCCGCGTATTTCCACGCGGCTGCCGCTGGCCAGGGTGTCGGTAATATCGTCCATTATCAAACGCACGGCCGTTTCTGCCTCCTTGAGCGACAGCTCTGGCTTGCGCATTGCAATCTGTTCGATCAGCTCTGATTTTGTCATTGATGGGCTCCATGCAGCGACGAACAAAGCGCCGGCGATAAACGCAGAAGCCGGCCGCCGCGGCGCCTTGGTGTAGGGCAGGGTTCAGCATACTGCGACACTGTGGAGAAAACAATTCAGCGAAAACAAGCGACTAGCCTGTAGCGTCAACGGCTGCAGCATAGCCGGGACGCAACACTATCGCGAACCTGTGTGTGCGCTATACTGCGGTTTCCTTTCATCGACGCAAAGAGGCTAACGTTGAACGACGATACTTCCCCCGAGGCTATCCAGCGCAAACGCCTGTATTGGCACTCTCGCCGCGGCATGTGGGAGCTGGACCTGCTGCTGATTCCGTTTCTGGAGCGGTGCTACGACACGCTGAGCCCCGACGATCAGGCCGCTTACCGGCAGCTGATCACCGAAGAGGATCAGGATCTGTTTGGTTGGCTGATGCGCCGGGAGTGGCCGGAAGATGCCGCGCGTCGGCGTATTGTCAAAATGATTGTAGCGCATGCAGAAAGCCTCGATAACGCTGCCTATCGCGGCCTCTAATGCGGGCTGCGTTGCGCATGCGCTGCTGGCGGGCGTGGCGGGCTGGCTTTTCGGTGTGAGCGTGGGGCTGGCAGCGGCAGGGCTTTGGTGCGCGCTTAGCGGCATCTGGCTGTGGCGCGCGCGCCGGCAAGCGCCTCGGGGAGCGCTGGAAGTCAGCGTTGACGAGGCGGGAATTATGGGGCGCTTTCTGCCCGAACCCGGCAGCAGCGAGGCCGCCTCGGCCGGTCTGTCTGACGCCTGGGTGCCGCTTCACTGTGACTATCTGGGGCCGTGGCTTGCCGGCCTTTGGCTGGGTGGCAAAAGGCTTTGGCTATGGCCGGACAGCGCGCCTGCCGAGGCGCGGCGCCGGCTGCGCTGCACGTTTCACCGGCCGGGCCGCTAGGCCGGTTAGCGGCGAGGCTGGCCGGCGCTCAGATCGGCCAAAGTGAGCGTTGAAGGCGTCGCGGTTGAGGCGTGTTCGGGCCAGTCGGTGCTGAAATGCAGGCCGCGCGATTCGCGGCGTTGCCCGGCAGCATGGACGGTCAGCTGTGCCAGGCTCAGCGCCTGCCACAGCCGTCGGCTTGCAGGGTGATCAAGGGCAGGGCTGTGCTTTTGCAGCTCGGCCTGCGCTTCGCCAAGGGTCGCAGCCGCGCGGCTGAGCCCGGCTTGGCTGCGCACAATTGATACGTCTTGGCTCATGGCCCGGCGCATGGTGTTGCGCAGCCGATTCAGTGCCGGTAGGTCAACGTCGGCCTTCGGGTTGAGCGCTGAGAAATCGCTCATTGTGGCAGGTGGAGGCAGCGGCGTTGATACAATGCGTCGGGCGCAGCTGCGGGCAAATACCAGGCATTCCAGCAGAGAGTTGCTGGCCATACGGTTGGCGCCGTGAAGGCCGGTGCAGGCCGTCTCCCCCACGGCGTACAGGCCGGTAACGCCGGTCGCGCCGGCCAGGTCAGTGGCAACGCCGCCGCAGCTGTAATGGGCTGCCGGCACCACGGGAATTGGCCGGCGAATGACGTCAATGCCTCGCTGGCGGCAGTGGGCCACGATAGTGGGGAAATGCCGGCGAACGGCATCGGCGCCGAGGTGGCCAACGTCCAGCCAGACATGGCCGCTTGTGCCGCGCTGTATTTCGGCGTCGATGGCACGGGCAACCACGTCTCGGGGAGCAAGCTCTGCGCGCGAATCCACGGCGGGCATGAAGCGCTCGCCGGCCTCGTTTAACAGCCGGCCGCCTTCGCCGCGTACGGCTTCGCTGATCAGAAACGCCGGGCCGTCGGGATCGTAAAGGCCGGTCGGGTGAAACTGCTGGAATTCCAGATTGGACAGGCGTGCGCCCAGCGTAGCGGCCATCATCATGCCGTGACCGCTGGCCGGATCGGGCGCGGTAGTATGGGCGTAGAGTCCGCTGGCGCCGCCGGTCGCCAGAACCGTATGCGGGGCCATGATGCGCTGTACGCGGCCCGCATCGTCGATGCCCCAGGCTCCCTGGCAGGCGCCGTCACGGCTTTGAATCAGATCCGTGACGCGAACGTCGGTCAGCACTCGAATGCCGGTGTGCCGGGCGATGCGGCCGTTGAGGGCCTCAACAACGGCACGCCCGGTGGCGTCGTCGGCATGAATGATGCGGCGAGCGCTGTGCCCGCCTTCCCGGGTAAGGTGGTAGGGGTAGCGCGCGCCGGGGCTGCTGTCCGGGGTGAACGCTACGCCGCATTCCAATAGCCAGTCGATGGCGCGCGGGCCGTTTTCCACGGTAAAGCGCACGGCCGCGGGGTCGCACAGACCGTCCCCTGCGGCCAGGGTGTCGTTGATGTGGGCGGCAAAATCGTCATCCGGTGCCAAAACGGCGGCGATGCCTCCCTGGGCCCAGCGGCTGGCGCCGGCAGCGGGTTTGATCAGCGTAACGTCGCAGTGATCCGCCAGCTGCAGGGCCAGCGTCAGCCCGGCGACGCCGCCGCCAATAATCAGCGCGTCGGTGGATGCGGTCGTTGAATGGGGTGCGTTCATGGGCGGTTCCTTCTTCAACAACCGGCCGTTGTCAGGGCTGTGACGCAAAAGGCAACGTCTATGCCGGCGTCGGGATGCCGCGGAAGAGGGAATACGCTGTGAACTGGTGCCCGGAGCCGGACTTGAACCGGCACGCCATTAGGCAAGCGATTTTAAGTCGCTAGTGTCTACCCATTCCACCATCCGGGCGTGATATAGCAAATACGGGGGAGATTACAAAGGAGTGGAGGCTGGAGTCGGAATCGAACCGGCGTTAACGGAGTTGCAGTCCGCTGCATCACCACTCTGCCATCCAGCCTCAAGTCGTTGGAGCGGGAAAGGAGATTCGAACTCCCGACCCTCGCCTTGGCAAGGCGATGCTCTACCGCTGAGCTATTCCCGCTCGACTCGCTGGCGAATTATACGCAGGATTTTAGCCGTGTCAACGACTAGCGTTGCTATCTTGTGTTTTACATGGACCGGCGCAGGTGCGGCCAGGCGGCCTTGAGGTACTGCATCATGGACCACAGCGTCAGCAAGGCGGCGCTATACAGCGTGAGAATGCCCAGCGTTGCCATCAGGTGGCCGGTGGGAAAGCCCAGCAGTATGAGAATGGCGATCATCTGCAGCGTGGTTTTCAGCTTGCCGACCCAGGACACGGCCACCGCGCCGCGTTTGCCCATTTCTGCCATCCATTCGCGCAGAGCGGATATCACGATTTCGCGGCCGATAATGACCAGCGCGGGCAGGGTAAGCGCCCAGGTATCAAAGCGTTCGATCAGCAGCGCCAGTGCAACCGCCACCATCAGTTTGTCAGCGACCGGATCAAGAAAAGCGCCGAAAGGGGTCGACTGGTTCCAGCGGCGAGCCAGGTAGCCGTCCAGCCAGTCGGTAACGGCGGCCAGCGCAAAGAAGGCCGCAGCGGCGGGCATGCTCCACTCAAACGGCAGATAGAACAGCACAACCAGTAGCGGAATGAAAACGATGCGGGCGAGCGTAAGAATGTTGGGTATGTTCATCGCGGAGTGCGATCCTTGCCGGAAAAACGAGAGAAAGCGGTTAAGCATTGTAAATGCCCGGCCTATTCTATCCCTCTTGTCGGGCGGCATCCATGCTCGCTGTGCTTTATCCGTGGAGTGCTTGATAAATCACATCGGCCAGCGCTTCGCTGATGCCGGGCACCCGGGCAAGCTCGGCACGTCCGGCCTTGCGCACGCCTTGCAGGCCGCCGAAAAAGCGCAAAAGTTCCCGGCGGCGTTTGGGGCCGATGCCGGGAATATCCTGCAGCGTGGAGGTGCGCCGGGTCTTGTCTCGGGCGGCGCGGTGGCCGGCAATGGCAAAGCGGTGGGACTCGTCGCGGATGTGCTGGATCAGGTGCAGTGCCGGCGAGGTGGCCTCCAGGTCCAGCGGCTGCTCGGGGGTTTCAAGAAACAGCGTTTCCAGTCCGGCCTTGCGGGTGCTGCCCTTGGCTACGCCGAGCAGAATAATGTGGTCGATGCCGAGCGTTTTCAGCACCTCGCGGGCCATGTTGAGCTGGCCTTTGCCGCCGTCTACGATCAGCACGTCAGGGGCGACACCGGTGCTGTCAGTCACACGCTTGAGCCGCCGGGTCAGGGCCTGCTGCATGGCGGCATAGTCGTCGCCGGCGGCAATGCCTTTGATGTTGAAGCGGCGGTAGTCGCTTTTGCGCGGCCCGCCGGTATCAAACACCACGCAGGAGGCGACGGTAGCCTCGCCGTGGCTGTGGCTGATGTCAAAACACTCCAGCCGTTCGGGCATGCCGGTAAGCCCCAGGGCGTTTTGCAGCGCGGCCAGGCGCGCGGTCATTTGCTGCTGGTCGGCAAGGGCGGTGGCCAGGTGCTGTTCGGCGTTGGCGACGGCTAGATCCTGCCACTGGGCGCGGTGGCCGCGCACGTGATGCGCCAAGCGAACGCGTTTGCCGGCGTGCTGGGAGAGTGCGCTTTGCAACAGCGCAGCGTCGTCCAGCCCGTGGGAGGTAATGATCTCGGCGGGCACGTCGTGCGGCTGGGCCAAATAGTACTGGCCGACGACGTTGGCCAGCAGTGCGGCGGGGTCCAGATCCAGATCGTTGGGCGGGGTATGGTGGCGCGCGCCGAGCAGGCGGCCGTCGCGCACGCTGAGTATTGCCACGCTCAGGCCCCCGGGGCGCTGGGCCAGGGCAAAGACGTCGGCATCGCCGTTTTGGGTGTCGACGAACTGGCGCTGCTGCAGTGCTCTGAGCTGCTGGATCTGGTCACGCAGCCGTGCGGCTTGCTCAAAGTCCAGTGCCTGGCTGGCCTGCTCCATGGCGTCGGTCAGCGTCTGGGTGACGTGTTCGCTTTTGCCCTCCAGGCACATGACGGCGTGTTCCAGATCCTGGCGGTAGTCGGCTTCGCTGATGTAGTCCACGCAAGGGGCGCTGCAGCGCTCTATCTGATACTGCAGGCACGGGCGCGAGCGGTGGGCGAAAACGCTGTCTTCGCAGCTGCGGATGCGGAAAATTTTCTGCATCAGCGCGAGGCTTTCGCGCACCGCACTGCTGCTGGGATACGGGCCCAGGTAGCGGCCGTCGCCGCGACGCTGGCGCACGCGTTTGTACTCCAGCGCTGGAAACGGGTGGCGGTCGGTGACGAAAATAAACGGGTAGGACTTGTCGTCGCGCAGCAGAATATTATAGGGCGGGCGCAGCGATTTGATCAGGTTTTGCTCCAGCAGCAAGGCTTCGATCTCGCTGCGGGTAACGGTGACCTGGATATCGGCAATGCGCCCGACCATCGCCTGGGTCTTGGCGTTCAGGCGGCCGCGAAAATAGCTGGACAGGCGGGCATTGAGCCGTTTGGCCTTGCCCACGTACAGGGTGTTGCCCTGAGCGTCGAGCATGCGATATACGCCCGGCGAGGCGCCGACGGTGCTGAGAAACTGCTTGTGATCAAAGCTCATGCGCCGAGTTTAGCACGATGATCAGACCGGTCTGTTAGCGGGCTGGCGTCGCACAGCCGCAAAGCCGGGCATCAAGCGTTGATGGCGTCAAAGCCGTCTACCAGGCCGTGGTGCAAGGCCAGGTGCGTCAGCTTGACGTCGGAGTCGATATCGAGCTTTGCAAACACGCGGTAGCGGTAGGCGTTGATCGTTTTGCTGCTCAGGTGAAGGTGCTCGGCAATGTCACAAACGCGCTGGCCGTTGACCACCATCAGCGCTATCTGCAGCTCGCGCCGGGAAAGTTGGTTGAAGCGGTTGGCCTCTCCGGCTACGTGGGTCAGCGCCAGACGCTGCGCTACGCTGTGTCCGATATAGCGTCGGCCGTGGAAAACATGGCGAATGGCATCCAGCATTTCGTGGTGATAGGCGCTTTTGCTTAAAAAGCCGGCGGCTCCCGCTTCGATGATGTGCCGGGCCAGGCTGCCTTCAATATGGGCGGTCAATACCAGCACTTTGATATCGGACATGCCGCGACAGATTCGCCGGATGGCTTCCAGCCCGCCAATGCCGGGCATGTGCGTATCCATCAGTACGATATCGGGGCGTTGCCCGCGGCATTGGGCGACTGCGCTTTCGCCGTCGGCGGCTTCACCGATAATGGTCATATCGCACTCCTGATTGATCAGGTGAGCGATGCTGGTTCTGACGAGATGGTGGTCGTCGGCTATCAGTAGTTTGATCACACGGCAGCCTCCTGAAGGGGAAGGGTTGGCTAAGCCTGTCAGCCGGCCAGTGGTTTAATGTTGCCATACTAATTTATTAAGTCGAATTAGCATTACGTCTATTTCTTATCACGCCTTGACTTGGCTCAATTCTGCCGTTAAGATTCGCCCCGCTGCTGCAGGCAGCACTGGGGCCTTAGCTCAGCTGGGAGAGCGCAACACTGGCAGTGTTGAGGTCAGCGGTTCGATCCCGCTAGGCTCCACCAGATAAAAAAACCGCCCGATGGCCTAAGCCGTCGGGCGGTTGTGCATGCGAGCGACCTTCTGTGCGCAAGCCGCCTTACATTTTTAGCCAGGCCCAGGCGCAAAGGACTGTCTTGCAAAAAACTGTTTTGCAAGACAGCTCTTTTACAAGACAGTTTTTTTTGCAAGGGTGCGCCATCCCCGGTGTGGCCGTGGCGATGGCGAAGAGAATGGCGTAGGCGCCTAGCGGATCTGTCCCAGCAGCAAAAATTCGATGAGCGCCTTCTGCGCGTGGAGGCGGTTGCCGGCTTCCTGCCAGACGGCGGCGCGCGGGTCGTCGAGCAGCGTAGTGCTGATTTCTTCGCCCCGGTGGGCGGGCAGGCAGTGGAGAAACAGAGCGTCGTGCTTGGCGCGATCAAGCAGCGCTTCGGTGACCTGAAAGCCGGCGAAGTCGGCTTCGCGTCTGGCCTGCTCTTCCTCCTGACCCATGGAGGTCCAGACATCGGTCGTCACCAGGTCCACGCTGTCGACCGCTTGTTGCGGGTCGTAAACGATGCTGACGCGATCTCCCGCCGCGGCGACGATATCGGCCCGGGGTTCATAGCCTTTGGGGCAGCAGACGCGCAGATTGAAGTCGAACTGACGGGCGGCGTTGATCCAGGAGTGGCACATGTTGTTGCCGTCGCCGATCCACACCGCCGTGCGGCCTTTTACGCTGCCGCGAAGCTCTATCCAGGTCATCACGTCGGCGAGCAGCTGGCAGGGGTGGTAGTCGTCGGTGAGCGCATTGATCACTGGCACGTTGCTTGCCGCTGCGTACTCGGCCAGCCCCTCGTGGGAAAAGGTACGAATCATTACCGCATCGACCATTTCGGCCAGTACCCGGGCGGTATCGCCAACGGGCTCGCCGCGGCCCAGCTGGGTATCGCGCGGGGAAAGAAACAGGGCGTGGCCGCCAAAGTGTGCCATGGCGGTTTCAAACGACACGCGGGTGCGCGTGGACGATTTTTCGAAAATCATCGCCAGCGTACGGTTGGGCAGCGGCGTGTAGTTCGGGCCCTGAGCCTTGAGATTGCTCTTGATCGTGATGGCCCGCTGAATGAGATAGTGCAGCTCGTCTGCGGACAGATCCAACAGGGTGAGAAAATGGCGCGCCATGAGGCTCTCCGTACAAAAAGACCATCCTAGCCCCGCGGCGGGGGATGCGCAACGCGGTCGGCATTGGGTAGGATGGCGCCAGGCGACAAGGCCTAGTAGCATGGTCAGGTATTGGCAGGGTCAAGCATTGCCAGCAGTGAGCGCTGGTTTGGCCATGCATTGTTGTAACGTCGGTGAAGGGGATAAGGCCTTTACCGCTCATCTCCAGGAGTCCCCCATGAGCACAACTGTAGAAAACATTCAGCAGCAGATCAGCGAAAACCAGATCCTTCTGTACATGAAAGGCACGCCGCAGCTGCCTCAGTGCGGTTTTTCGGCGCAGACCGTGCAGGCGCTGATGAGCTGCGGCGAACGCTTTGCTTTCGTGAACATATTGGATAATCCCGATATCCGTGCCGAGCTGCCCAAGGTTGCCGACTGGCCGACGTTCCCCCAGCTGTGGGTAGAAGGCGAGCTGGTCGGCGGCTGTGATATCGTCATGGACATGCACCAAAGCGGCGAGCTGGAAAAGCTGGTCAAGGCCGCGGCGCAGCGTGCCGGCGCGGCTGAACAGGGCGATAACGCCTGACGCATCGTTGCCGCCGTATGGCGGCGGCGGTTGGCGGGCACCAAGGCAGCCGCTAGAATGGCGCCTTTCTCTGTTTCTTTGCCCGCCGAAGGATATACTGCCCCATGAGCTATCAGGTTCTGGCCCGCAAATGGCGGCCGCGCACATTCCACGAACTCGTGGGGCAGACGCACGTGCAGCGCGCGCTCATCAACGCCCTCGATCAGGGTCGGCTGCACCACGCCTATCTGTTTACCGGCACCCGCGGCGTGGGTAAAACCACGCTGGCGCGCATTCTGGCCAAATGTCTTAACTGCACGGCGGGCGGCCGGGGCGAAGAAGGCGTTACCTCCACGCCCTGCGGGCAGTGCGATAGCTGCCGCAGCATTGATGAAGGCCGCTTTGTCGACCTGATCGAGGTGGACGCCGCCTCGCGCACCAAGGTGGAAGACACCCGCGAGCTTTTGGACAACGTCCAGTACGCGCCCACTCAGGGGCGCTACAAGGTGTATCTCATTGACGAGGTGCACATGCTCTCGACCAGCAGCTTCAACGCGCTGCTGAAAACTCTTGAAGAGCCGCCGCCCCACGTCAAGTTCCTGCTGGCCACCACCGATCCGCATAAGCTGCCGCCCACGGTACTGTCGCGCTGTTTGCAGTTTACCCTCAAGCACTTGCCGCCGGAGCGCGTGGTCGAATATCTAACGCACGTGCTGACAGAAGAAGGCGTGGCGTTTGAACAAAGCGCGCTGTGGCTGCTGGGCAAGGCGGCCGAAGGCTCCATGCGCGATGCCATGAGCCTCACCGATCAGGCCATCGCCTTCGGGCAGGGCGCGGTACATCACGCCGACGTGGCCGCCATGCTGGGCACGCTGGATCATCGCCACGTTTTGGCGCTGGTCGAGGCGCTGGCCGACATTGACGTGGCAGGCCTGCTTGATGAAGTAGCCCGTCTGGCCGAGCAGGGGCCGGATTTTGCCGCGGTGCTTGATGACGTTGCCAACGTGTTGCACCGCCTGGCGATAGCGCAGATGGTGCCCGACGCGGTAGATAACAGCCACGGCGACCGCCAGGAAGTGCTGGCGTTGGCGGCGCGCTTTACCGCAGAAGACGTGCAGCTTTATTACCAGATCGGTATTCAGGGGCGCGGCGATATGGCGTATGCCCCGGATCTGCGCGGCGCGCTGGAAATGACGCTGATGCGTATGCTGGCGTTTCGCCCCCAGGGCGTGCCCAAGCCGCCGACTCACGCGCTGCCGCTTGCACCCGAACGCTCAAAGCCGGAGACGGCGCCGGCCGAGCCGGAAACGACGCCGAGTTTGCCGCCCTGGGGCGTTGATGCCACACCGTCATCGGCGCCGGAAGTGCGACCGCCTGACCCAAAGGTTGAGCCGGTTTTGGATCCCGCGTCTGCCGTCGACCCAAAGCCGGAAACCGAGCCGGGCTGGCAACCGGCATCGCCGCCGGACGATGAGACACCGCGAGAACACGCCCCGCCCGGGCGGCTGGACCATGCCGGCTGGCTGGACGGCTTCGCCTCGCTGGGGCTTGGCGGACTGACGCGCAATCTGGCCGCGCACTGCCAGCTAAAGCACGACGACGGCACGACCCTTGAGCTCAGGCTGGATCCGGATCAGGCCGCCATGCAGGCAGAAATACACCAAACCCGGATTGCCAAGGCGCTTGCCGCCCAGGGTACGCAGCGCCGGGTCGTTTTTATCCCGGAGCCGCTGGACCCGACGCTGGAAACCCCGCAGCAGCGTGAAACCCGGCGCGTCCAGGCGCGCCACGCTCAGGCGCTTGATACGCTCAATCGTGACCCCCATGTTCAACGGCTGAAAGAGACCCTCGGCGCCACCTTTATGAAAAACGGCGTAACGCCCGTTCAGCGCACCGACAGCGACACGTAATTGACCTACCCGGAGAGAGACCATGATGAAAGGCGGAATGGGCAACATGATGAAGCAGGCCCAGGAAATGCAGGAAAAGATGCAGAAGGCCCAGGAAGAAGTGGCCAAGGCAGAAGTGCACGGCGAGGCCGGTGCCGGCATGGTCAAGATCACCATGAACGGCCGCCACGACGTGAGCAAGGTCGACATCGACCCAAGCGTCATGGATGAAGATAAAGAGCTTTTGGAAGACCTGCTGGCCGCGGCGGTCAACGACGCCGTGCGCAAGGTGGAAGCCCGCTCCAAGGAAATGATGGAAGAAGCCACTGCCGGTCTGAACCTGCCGCCCGGCTTCAAAATGCCGTTTTAAGCGATGCGCTTTTCCCCGCTTGTTGAACAGCTGATGGAGGCGTTCCGGGTGCTGCCGGGCGTGGGGCCGAAAACCGCCCAGCGCATGGCCATGCACGTGCTGGAGCGCGAGCGTGAAGGCGGCAAGCGCCTGTCGGCCACGCTCGCCGAGGCGGTGGACGCTGTGGGCTACTGCCGGCGCTGCCGCACGCTCACCGAGGCCGAGCTGTGCGCGCTGTGCCAAAGCTCGCGCCGCGACGATGCCCTGCTGTGCGTGGTGGAATCTCCGGCCGATCAGCTGGCCATCGAAGAGGCCGGCGGCTTTGGCGGGCGCTACTTTGTGCTTCACGGGCACCTGTCGCCGATTGACGGCATCGGCCCGGACGCCATCGGCCTGGATCAGCTGGAGCAGCGGGTGGCGGAAGGGGCCGTGCGCGAAATAGTCCTGGCCACCAACCCAACGGTCGAAGGCGAGGCCACCGCGCACTACATTGCCACGCAGCTTGGCGCATACGGCGTGACGTTTTCGCGCCTGGCCTACGGCGTGCCCATGGGCGGCGAACTGGAGTACGTTGACGGCGGCACGCTCAGCCGGGCGTTCAACGGCCGCCTGCCGTTTTCCAGCGAATAAGCCCTTTTGCCCGTAAACCGGCTTTCTGCCCGTGGCCCCACTTTGCCGCACGCCTTTCGTGTGCGCCTTTTCGAGAACTGTGCTTTTGTCCTTGATTGACTCACCAACGTATCAGTGGATTGCCACGCCCGAGGCGCTGGATGCCGCCTGTGCCCGTATGGCCGGTGCCGATGTCATCGCGCTGGATACCGAATTTTTCCGCGAAAAAACCTTCTACCCTGTTCCCGCGCTGTTTCAGTTCGCCGTTGACGGCGCAACCTATCTGGTAGACCCGCTGCGGGTAGCATGCACGGCGGCATGTCAGACGCTTTTGCAAGGCGATGCGCTGAAACTGATTCATGCCTGCAGCGAAGACCTGGAAGTGTTCCAGCGCTGGGCCGGCACGCTGCCCGCGCCGCTGATGGATACCCAAGTCGCTCAAGGGTTTCTGGGCGATGTGCCCGGCATGGGGTTTCAAAAGCTGGTAGCGCACTGGCTTAATGAGGCCCTGCCCAAGGAGGAAACCCGGTCTGACTGGCTCAAGCGCCCGTTAAGCCAGGCGCAGTGCGACTACGCCGCCCTTGATGTGATCTGTCTGCTGGCGGTCTGGAAGCACCAGGCGCGCGCCCTGGCGCAGCGCGGGCGCATGGGCTGGGCGCTGGCCCAGTGTCAAACCCTGGTGGACCAGGCCGGGCGCAGCAGTGCCCAGGACGCGAGGTGGTTTACCCGCCAGCGTCAGCTGTGGCGGCTAACCCCGCGCCAGATTGAGGCTTATCGGCTGATGACCGCTTGGCGCGAAGGCGAAATTCGCCGGCGCGACCTGCCGCGCAACTGGCTGGCAAGCGACAAGATGCTGTTTGCCGTGGCCTGCGCGATGCCCAAAAATCGCTTCGAGCTGGCCGAGGTGGAAGACGTCAAACCGTCGCTGGTGAAAAAAGAGGGCGACACCTTGCTGGCTATGGTCAAAACCGCGCAGCAGCGCAGCGTCGAGGCGCTGCCTGCCGCCTGGCCGGACCCAGCACGCCCGCCGTTCAAGCCTTTGTTCAAGGCGCTGAAAAAAGCCGTCAGCCAGCGCGCCGAAGCGCTGGGCATGGCCCCTGAAATGCTGATGCGCCGCCGCGATATCGAAGCCGTTGCCATGCAGGCGCTGGCCGGTGAAACGCCCCGGCTGCCCGGCGGCTGGCGCGGCGAGTGTTTGAACGAATCGTTGACGCAAGCGCTCAAGGAGGCGCTATGACCGCTGTGCCATCTACCGCTGCAGATCGCATCGTGTGCGAAGTTTTCAAAAGCTCGCGCAAGGAAGAAACCTACCTCTACGTGGACAAGCGCCAGGGGCTGGCTGATGTGCCCGAGGCGCTGCTGGAACACTTCGGCAAGCCGGTGCCGGCGTTGACCCTGCTGCTGAGCGCCGACAAGCCGCTGGCCCGGGCCAACGCCGCCGAGGTTCTCGCCGCCATTGCCGAGCAGGGCTACTATTTTCAGATGCCGCCGGCAAAGGATGAGTACCTGCTGGATCTGTATCGAGCCCCTACCCGGGCGGTTTACTGATATGGGTGCGGCGATGCGCGAACGCTTTTGGGAGCGTTTTGCCCTGGAAGCGCTCAACGACGCCGAGTGGGAAGCCCTGTGCGACGGCTGCGGGCAGTGCTGCCTGCTCAAGCTCCACGATGAAGACACCGCAGAAGTCGCGGTGCTCAACGTGGCCTGCCGGCTTTTGGACACCCACAGCTGCCAGTGCAGCGACTACCTCAACCGCTTTGACAGCGTGCCGGACTGCACCCAGCTGACCCCCGCGCGGGTGCGCGAATTTACCTGGCTGCCGCACACCTGCGGCTACCGGCGCGTAGCCGAAGGCCGCAAGCTGGCCGGCTGGCACCCGCTGCTGAGCAACGACGCCGAGCGCGTCCACCGCAAGGGGGTCAGCGTGCGCGGCTTCGCCGTCTCCCAGGACGATGTGCCCGAAGATCGCCTGGAAGAGCATATTATTGCCGTGCTGCCGATGTAGGCGGCGCGCTTTTGCCCGCGCTTTGTACTTCGGGGCCTTCGGCAAGCCCCAGCGCCCAGAGAATAAACGCATCCTGGCGGGCGGCGTCGCGCCAGGCCTTGAACCGGCCCGAGGCGCCGCCGTGGCCGCTTTGCATGTCGGTATACAGTAGCACCGGCGCGTCGCCCTGCTGGTGCTGCTTGACCTTGGCATAGTATTTTGCCGGCTCCCAGTAGGCCACGCGGGTATCAAACCAGCTGCCCTCGATCCACAGCGCCGGGTAGACCTGAGATGTGACGGTATCCACCGGCGAGTAGCCGCCGATGCGCGCGGCGACCTCGGGCTCGTCGGGGTTGCCCCACTCGCTGTACTCGGCGGTGGTCAGCGGAAGCTCGGGGTTTTGCATGGTGCGCAGCACGTCGACAAAGGGTACGTCCAGCACCGCGGCACAGAAGGCCTCGGGGGCGCGATTGACGCAGGTGCCTACCAGCATGCCGCCGGCGCTGGCGCCGTAGGCAACGATGTTTTTGGGCCGGCTGAGGCCTTGCGCCACCAATGCGTCACGTGCGGCGAGAAAGTCGGCAAAGCTGTTTTCCTTGTGTGCCATCTTGCCGTGCAAATACCACGGCTCGCCGCGCTCGCCGCCGCCGCGCACGTGGGCCACGGCAAAGGCCACGCCGCGCTGTAAAAGCTCTAGCCGGGTGATGGAAAACCACGGGTCCTGCGGATCGCCGTAGGCGCCGTAGCCGTAGAGCAGAGTCGGCAGCGGCCGGTCGGCCAGATCGGCGCGCATGACCACCGATACCGGCACGCTTTCACCGTCGGCGCTTTGCGCCCAGATACGCCGGCTTGCAAGCTGCGCGGGCTGCAGGTCGCCGTAAAGCGGCAGCGTCTTGATCACCCGGCGCGTGCCGCTGGCAAGATCCAGTTCCACCCAGCGCGGCGGGCGGATAAACGACTCCTCGCGCAGGGTCAGCGTTTTGGCGTCAAAGTGCGGGGCGTCTTCCAGAAGCTGGGAGCAGGGCGTTTCCGGCAGCGCCAGGGTTTCATCGAGGATCGCGGCGTGGGCGCGGTCAAGCACCAGCCGGCGCAGGGTCACCTGGGCCCGGTCGTGGTCGCGCTCGGCAAGCATCAGCCCCCAGGCAAAGGCGTCCACGCCTTCAAGCGTCGCGTTCTCCCGGTGGGATACGAGCGGCCGCCAGTCGGCCGGCGCACTGCTTCTAGCGGCGGCCAGCGCGCAGCCTTCGTCGATCACATCGAGCTGAAAGTGCGCGCCGGCGCGGTTGTGTAGGCAGTAGAAAAAGCCCGGGCGGTGATCGAGGCTGGCCTCTACGCCGGCCTTGCGGCGGTGTAGGCAGATAGGGCTTGTGGCAGGGTCGCCGGCAGGGACGAGCCAGGTTTCGCTGGTGTCTTTGGAGGCGCTTTCCAGCATAAGCCAGCGCCGGGAGCGGGTCTTGTCCATGCCGATCCAGAATTCGGGGTCGCTTTCCTGCCAGACAAGCCGCGCTGCGCCGTCCTTTGCCCCTTCGCCCAGTGCCACCGGCAGATGCCAGACGCTGTCCGGGCGCTGGGTGGCGTCAAAGCGGGTAAACAGCAGGGTGGCGCTCTGCGCGGTCTGATCTTCGGCCCAGCAAAGCGCCGGGCCGATGTCATCCAGCAGCGCCCGGGGCTTGCCGTCGGGCAGGCGCTTGAGCCACAGCGCATAGCGCTCATCGCCCCGGGTGTCTTCGGTCCAGGCAAGCCAGCGCTCGTCCGGGGTCAGCGCCATGTCGCCGATATCGAAAAAGTCACGGCCGGCAGCGCGAGCCGGCAGGTCAAAAAAGCACTCCCGGGCGTCGGGTTTGCCGTTGGGGTAGCGCCAGAAACGGGGGTAGTCGGCGTCGGCCTCGACGGTGGTGTAGAACGTAAAGTGGTCCAGCGCGGTCTCAATGCCGGTCGAGGCCAGCTCACGCCGGGCCAGATGGCCCTGATAGAGCGATTCTGCCAGCGGTGCGAGCGGGGCAAACCAGGCGGCATGTTCCGCGTTGGCCGCTTCGAGAAAGTCACGGGTCGCGGGGCTGGCGCTGTCTTCGAGCCAGTGCCAGTCAGGGGCATCGGGGCGAAAATAGCGCGCTGCCGGGGAGGCATCGGTAGGTTCTGGCTGTGCTTTATTCAATGGACGAGTACCATAACGAAAAATGTCGTGCGGATACCGAGATCCACAAAAGAAGAGGGGTATTATGCTGTTTGCCGAATCAATGTCACAGCTTTGGCTGACGTACTATGGCATTTCCATTCTGGTGCTGGGGGCGGTGTATCTGGCCTTTGCCTTTTTGCCGCGCCTGGTGCGGCTGCCGTTGACCTGGGCGATTGGCGGTGCCATGTGGATGCCGGCAAGTTTTACGCTGCCGCTTGTCGAAAAAGGCGAAGCGTACGCCGGCTGGGCCCCGTCGGCCATGGTGGCCGCGGTGGGCTTTCTGGAGCAGGATTCAGCGGCGTTCGGCGCGGGGCTTGCGTGGCTGCTGAGCGGGGTCGTGCTGGGCGCGTTTGTAGGTATTGCACTGTGGTGGCGGCGGCGCCCTGAAGGCGGACGCGAGGACAGGCGCACCCCGCCTGACGCCGGCCGGCCGGCGGCGACCCCCAAAGCCGCTGAATCGGATACCCGGCGCCGTGAGCCGGTGATCGGCTAAGGCCGCGCCGTTGACGACAAGGAGTTTGTGATGTGCGAGCTGCTGGGCATGAGTGCCAATGTGCCCACCGATATCTGTTTCAGTTTTGCCGGATTTTTGCACCGCGGCGGCGGCACCGGCCCGCACCGCGACGGCTGGGGTATTGCGTTTTACGAGCAGGGCGGCTACCGCGAATTTCGCGACCCGCACCCCTCGGTGGATTCGCCCATCGCCCGGCTGATCTGCGACTACCCGATCAAGTCCCACGTGGTCATCAGCCATATCCGCCAGGCCAACGTGGGGGAGGTGACGCTGGCCAACACCCACCCCTTCACCCGGGAGATGTGGGGCCGGCCCTGGTGCTATGCGCACAACGGCCAGCTGGCCGGCTGGCAGGATTTGCCGCTGGGCACCTACACGCCGGTGGGCCGCACCGACAGCGAGCACGCCTGCTGCTTTTTGCTCGGCGAGATTCGCCGGGCGTTTCCCCGCCCGCCGGACGCCCCCGAGCGGCTGTGGCAGTACCTGCATACGCTGTGCGAGCGGCTGCGCGGGCTTGGCGTGTTCAATCTACTGCTTTCCGACGGCGACTATCTATACACCTACTGCTCCACAAAGCTTGCCCACATTACCCGGCGTGCGCCCTTTGGCGAGGCTGAACTTGCCGATGCTGACATGACGGTCAACTTCGCTGAGCATACGACATCCGACGATGTGGTCTCTGTAATTGCCACCGAGCCTTTGACCCATAACGAAAAGTGGCAGCGCATGGTGCCCGGAGAGCTGCTAGTGTGGAAAGACGGTGAGATACAGGCGCGCTATACGACCGATGCGCCGATCGTCAGCAGCGCCTGAGGCGCTTCACCCAAAGGACCAGCGACGCCACAACAATAACGTCGGTGATAGGCCGACACGGATAGCGGAGACTGCCGATGAGCGACAACGCTGATGCCTCGGCGCCGGGGCGCGACCCGATGCTTCACGGGCCGGCACTGGAAGGGCTTGAACAGTACGGCTCGATTACCGATGTGCTGTACAGAGCGGTTGAGCGCTTTGGCGATAAACCGGCCTTTACCTGTATGGGGCAGACGATTAGCTTTCAGGCGCTGGATCGCCTTTCGGCTGCTTTTGCCGCCTGGCTCACCTGCGAAACCGACCTTGAGCCCGGCGATGCCGTCGCCATTCAGCTGCCCAACGTGCTGCAGTTTCCCGTTGCCGTTTTTGGCGCGCTGCGCGCCGGCATGGTGGTGGTCAACACCAACCCGCTGTACACCGAGCGTGAAATGGCCTATCAGTTCAAGGACGCCGGTGCCAAGGCTATCGTTATTCTGGCCAACATGGCCGGCAAGCTCGAGCAGGTGCTGGATAAAACCGTCATACGCCATGTAGTGGTGACCGAGCTTGCCGACCTGCACGTCGCACCCAAGC
Source organism: Halomonas cibimaris (assembly GCF_055379665.1). Lineage (NCBI taxonomy): Bacteria > Pseudomonadati > Pseudomonadota > Gammaproteobacteria > Oceanospirillales > Halomonadaceae > Halomonas > Halomonas cibimaris. The sequence goes on along the minus strand of NZ_AP043828.1, from coordinate 7,535 downwards.
GCTGGGTGATCAACGCCGCGGTCAAGTACGTCAAGAAAATGGTGCCGGCGTATTCTCTGCCCGGCGCCACGCCGCTGCGCCAGGCGCTGAGCCGGGGCAAACGCCTTGAGCAAAAGGACGCGACTCGGGAGCTCGACGACGTCGCCGCACTGCAGTACACCGGCGGCACTACCGGCAAGCCCAAGGGCGCAATGCTGACCCACCGCAACCTGGTGGCCAACATGGTGCAGGCGCGCATGGCGATCGGTGAGGGTATCGGAGAAGGCACCGAGCGGGTGATGGCACCGCTGCCGGTCTATCACATCTATACCTTTACCGTGAACTGCCTGTTTTTAGTGGATACCGGCAACCATTCGGTGCTGATCCCCAACCCGCGGGACCTGGATGCCTTTGTCAAAACCCTGGCACAGGCGCCGTTCACCGGCTTTATCGGGCTGAATACGCTGTTCAACGCGCTGTGCCGCCGCGACGACTTCAAGCGGCTGGATTTTTCTCGCCTGCATCTGACCATATCCGGCGGCATGGCGCTGACCCATGCGGCGGCCGAGCGCTGGGAAGCCGTGACCGGCTGCCCAGTGGCCGAAGGCTACGGGCTCACCGAAACCTCGCCGATTGTGACCTTCAACCCCAGCGATGCCATTCAGCTGGGCACCATCGGTAAGCCGGTCGCGGGTACGGCGGTGAAGGCGGTGGATGCAGAAGGCAACGCCGTGCCCCTGGGCGAGCCGGGAGAGCTGTGGGTGAAAGGCCCCCAGGTGATGAAAGGCTACTGGGGCATGGAAAGCATAACGCACCAAACGTTTAACGACGGCTGGTTTGCTACCGGAGACATCGCCGTGCTGCAGCAAGACGGCTACGTGCGCATCGTCGACCGCAAGAAAGACATGATTCTGGTGTCGGGCTTCAACGTCTACCCCAACGAAATCGAAGACGTGGTCACCGCCCACCCCGACGTGCGCGAAGCCGCCGCCGTGGGCGCGCCCGACGACGACAGCGGCGAGGCGATCAAGCTGTTTGTCGTCACCGACAGCGCCGAGCTTGATGCCGACACCCTGCGCCGCTGGTGCAAAAAGCAGCTTGCCGGCTACAAGGTGCCCAAACACATTGAGTTTCGCGATGAGCTGCCCAAAACCAACGTGGGTAAAGTGCTGCGCCGGGAGCTGCGTGATGACCAGGGCAGCTAGCCTTCGGGACGGGCCTTGTCAGCACCGGCGTGGAAAGATAGCAGGCGGGCAAGAGGCTGCCCGAAGCGGGATTGATACCCCGGGGTAGGTGGCGCCTGCCTGAAAGCGTTATACTCGCCGGTCCGCTTTTCGCCATCCCCGCAACCGCCGATGAAGTTGAGTCGCCCGTGACTGCTGATACCCCCGATGCTTCTGCCATGACGCCGCCTGCCACACAGGCTGATGCCGGCCAAAGCCCCGCCGAGCAGCTGCGCGCCCTGAAACAGGCCGCCGGTACGCTGGTGCTCAAGGACAGCCAGCGCTTGGAGCGCCGGCTGGCCGGCCTTGAGCGTCGCCTGCGCGAAGGCAAGCCCGTGGACCGGGGGCTTAACGAGATCCGCCGGGAAGTCGAACGCGCGGGCCGGATCATCAACGCCCGCCGCGGGCAGCAGGTGAGCCTTGACTACCCGCCGGAGCTGCCGGTGGTGGAGCGCCGGGAGGATATTCTCAAGGCGCTGGACGAGCATCAGGTGGTCATCGTCGCCGGGGAAACCGGCTCGGGCAAGACCACCCAGCTGCCCAAGCTGTGCCTGGAACTGGGCCGTGGCCGGCGCGGGCTTGTCGGCCATACCCAGCCCCGGCGGCTGGCGGCGAGAAGCGTGGCCACCCGGCTGGCCGAGGAGCTTGATACCCCGCTGGGCGAGCAGGTGGGCTATCAGGTGCGCTTCACCGACCAGAGCCGCGATACCACCCTGGTCAAGCTGATGACCGACGGTATTCTGCTGGCCGAAACCCGCAACGACCCGCTGCTGCTGCGCTACGACACCATCATTATTGACGAAGCCCACGAGCGCAGCCTCAACATCGACTTTCTTTTGGGCTATCTCAAGCGGCTGCTGCCCAAGCGCCCGGATCTCAAGGTGATTATCACCTCAGCCACCATTGACGTGGAGCGCTTTGCCGCGCACTTCGGCACGGAAAAGGCGCCGGCGCCGGTGGTGGAAGTCACCGGGCGCACCTACCCGGTGGAGGTGCGCTACCGCCCGCTGGTCCGCGAGGCCGACGACGAGGACGACCTTTCCCTGCAGGAAGGCATCGTCCAGGCGGTGGAAGAAATCGAACGCATCGAGCGCGAAAAGGGCTGGCAAAACGGCCCTCGGGACGTGCTGGTATTTCTCCCCGGCGAGCGCGAAATCCGCGAGGCCGCCGATACCCTGCGCCGCGCCGATCTGCGCGGCACCGAGATATTGCCGCTGTACGCCCGGCTGTCCAACGCCGAGCAGAACCGCGTGTTTACCTCCCACCGCGGGCGGCGCATCGTGCTGGCCACCAACGTCGCGGAAACCTCGCTCACCGTGCCCGGCATCCGCTACGTGATCGACCCGGGGCTGGTGCGCCTGAGCCGCTACAGCTACCGCGCCAAGATCCAGCGCCTGCCGGTGGAGCCGGTCAGCCAGGCCAGCGCCAACCAGCGCAAGGGCCGCTGCGGGCGGATCGCCGAAGGGGTGTGCATTCGCCTGTACGACGAGGAGGATTTTCTCGCCCGGCCCGAGTTTACCGACCCCGAGATCCGCCGCACCAATCTGGCCTCGGTGATTCTGTCCATGCTGTCGTTGAAGCTGGGCAGCATCGAGGCGTTTCCGTTTGTCGACCCGCCGGACCCGCGCTTTGTAAAAGACGGCTTCCGGCTGCTGTACGAGCTGGGCGCGGTCGGTGACAAAAACGCCCTGACCAAGCTGGGCCGGCAGATTTCACGGCTGCCCATTGACCCGCGCCTGGCGCGGATGGTGCTGGCCGGCGCCGATCGCGGCAGCCTGCGCGAGGTGCTGATTGTGGTATCGGCGCTTTCCATTCAGGACCCACGCGACCGCCCGGCGGATAAGCGCCAGGCGGCGGACGACGCCCACCACCGCTGGCACTCGCCGGAGTCCGACTTCGTCGCGCTGGTAAACCTCTGGCACGGCATCGAAAACGCCCGGGAGGCGCTGTCCGGCAACCAGCTCAGGCGCTGGTGCCGCGAGCGCTTTATCAACTACCTGCGCGTGCGCGAATGGCACGACACCTTCCGCCAGCTGCGTCAGCTGCTGCGGGATATGGACATCGACGTGCCGCCGGCGCCGCCGGGCGACCCCGAGCAGAGCGAAGAAGAGGCCCGCCAGGCCCGGCGCAAAACGTCGGGCAAGCTGCACCAGGCGCTGCTTTCGGGGCTTTTGTCCAACTTGGGGATGCTCACCGAAGATCGCGACTACCTCGGCGCGCGCAACCGCAAGTTTGTGATTCACCCGAGCTCGGGGCTGGCCAAAAAGACGCCCAAGTGGGTGATGGCCTTTGAGCTGATCGAAACCTCGCGGCTGTTTGCCCGCACCGTGGCCAAAATCGATCCGGCGTGGATCGAGCCCCAGGCCGAGCATCTGGTCAAGCGCAGCTACAGCGACCCGCACTGGGAGATGAAGCGCGCCCAGGTGGTGGCCAAGGAACAGGTCACGCTGTTCGGCCTGCCCATCGTCAGCGGCCGTAAGGTCAACTACGGTGCCATCGCCCCGGAAGAGTCCCGGGAGCTGTTTATCCGCCGGGCGCTGGTGGAAGGTGAATTTCGCACCCAGGGCGAGTTTTTTGCCCACAACCGTGCCCTGATGGACGAAGTTGAAGCCCTTGAAGACCGCGCCCGGCGCCGGGACATTCTGGTGGACGAAGACACGCTGTTTGCGTTTTACGACGCGCTGATTCCGGCGGATATCGTCAACGGCAAGGGCTTTGAAAGCTGGCGCAAAAAGGCCGAGCAGGACAATCCCGATCTGCTCAAGTTTGATCTGGACGCGCTGAAGGCCCGGGACGCCGAGGAAGTTACCCGAGGCCAGTACCCCGATCACCTGACGCTGGGCGGGGTGAGCTACCCGGTGAGCTACCATTTTGCCCCGGGCGCGGAAGACGACGGCGTAACGCTGACCGTACCCGCCGCCATGCTGCCCCAGCTGCCGGTGCACGCCCTTGAGTGGCTGGTACCGGGGCTTTTGCGCGATAAATGCATTGCGCTGCTGAAGTCGCTGCCCAAAAGCCTGCGTCGCCAGATCGTGCCGATTCCCGACTGGGTGGACGCCGCGCTTCAAACCCTGGTGCCTGACAACCGCCCGCTCACCGAAGCGCTGGGCGAGTTTATCCGCCGGCGTACCGGCACCCGGGTAAGCTCCGACGACTGGCGACTGGAGCAGCTTGAGCCGCACCTGATCATGAACGTGCGCGTGGTGGGCCACGACGGCCAAACCCTGGGCCAGGGCCGCGACGTGCGCGCGCTGGAAAAGCGTTTTGAAGACGCTGCCCGTCAGGGCGCCCAGGCGCTTGCCGCCAAGGCAAGCGATACGCCGGCGGTAGACGGCCTGCCGGAAAAGCCGCTGCCGGCGTCGCGGGTGACCGAGCAGGCAGGCATTCGCGTGGAGGCCTACCCGGCGCTGGTCAAGGACGGCAAGGCGTTCAACGTGACGCTTTATGACCACCCGGCCAAGGCCGAAGCGGCCCACCGCGAAGGCGTGGCAAGGCTTGCCATGGCTAGCCGGCCGGAGTGGGTCAAAGAGATCCGCCGGCTCAAGGGCGTGGAAACCTGCGCGCTGCTGTTTGCCAAGGTGGGCAGCAAGCAGGCGTTTATCGATGATCTGGTAGAGGCGGCCTTTACCCGGGTCGTGGCCGTGGACCCGCTGCCGCGCTCGTCCGGCGAGCTGGATGCGCGGCTGCAGGAAGTCGACGAGCAGGTCGTCCCTCAGGCCGAGGCGCTGCTGGAGCAGGCGCACGCGGCGCTCAAGGAGCATCTGGAAGTCAGCAAGGTGCTCAAGGGCAAGCTCAACTTTGCTCTGGCGCTGGTCTACAGTGACATCAACGCCCAGATGCAGCGGCTGATTTACCCGGGGTTTGTGTGTGACGCAGGCGACTGGCTGATCCACTACCCGCGCTATATGCAGGCGGCGCTGATTCGGCTGGAAAAAGCCCCGCGTGAGCGCGGCCGCGACCAGATGCTGATGAATGAAGTGCAAAAGCTGGAAGCGCGCTTTGACGCGCGCCGGGAAAGCGAACGGCGCGGCCGGGTCGAAGCGCCGGAGCTGGTGGCATTCGGCTGGTGGCTTCAGGAGCTTAGGGTTTCGCTGTTTGCCCAGCAGCTGGGCACCGCCATGCCGGTCTCGGTCAAGCGGCTGGAGAAACGCTGGCAGGAAATTACTCAGGCGTAGGCCGCCGCTCACGATAACAGGGCGGCGCACCGCCGACAGGAGAATGGCCATGACAGAGGTAGTGATCACCGGCACCGGGCTTTACACCCCGGCGCACGCGGTGGATAACGACGCGCTGGTAGGCGCGTTCAACGCCTGGGTCGACGCGGAAAACGCCCGCCACGCGGACGCCATTGCCGCCGGCACGCGCACGGCGCTTGCGTATTCCAGCAGTGCCTTTATCGAAAAGGCGTCGGGCATTAAAAGCCGCTACGTGCTGGACGCCGAGGGCATTCTCGACCCCGAACGCATGCGCCCGCGCCTGCCCGAACGCGGCAACGACGAGCCGTCAATCCAGTGTGAAATGGCCGTAAGTGCGGCGCGCGAGGCGCTTGCCAACGCCCGGGTAGAAGCACAAAATGTCGAGCTTGTGATTGTGGCCTGCTCCAATCTGGAGCGCGCCTATCCGGCGATCGCCGTGGAGCTGCAGCAGGCGCTGGGCACCGGCGGCTACGGCTTTGACATGAACGTGGCGTGCAGCTCGGCGACCTTTGCGCTGGAAACGGCGGCCAACGCCATTGCCTCGGGCAGCATTCAGCGCGCGCTGATCGTCAACCCGGAGATCTGCTCGGCGCACCTGAATTTTCGCGACCGCGACAGCCACTTTATTTTCGGCGATGCCTGCACCGCCATGGTGCTGGAAAACAACGCCGTGGCCGTGGCCGAAGAGCGCTACGCGATTCTGGGTACCCGGCTGGTGACGCAGTTTTCCAACGCCATTCGCAACAACGCCGGCTTTTTGAACCGCGTGACCGATGCCGACCCGAACGCGCTGGACAAGCTGTTTGTCCAGGAAGGGCGGCGGGTGTTCAAGGAAGTCTGCCCGCTGGTGGCCAGGCTGATCAACGCGCATCTGGCTTCCCTTGAGCTTGCCGGCAGCGACGTTAAGCGGCTGTGGCTGCACCAGGCCAACCAGCACATGAACGATTTGATTGCGCGCAAGGTACTGGGGGCCGACCCGGCGCCGGGGCAGGCGCCGGTGATTCTTGACCGCTACGCCAATACCAGCTCAGCCGGCTCGGTTATCGCTTTTCATCTGCATCGCGATGCGCTGGAGCGCGGTGATATCGGGATTCTTTGCTCGTTCGGCGCCGGCTACAGCGCCGGCAGCGTCGTGCTGCAGCGGCTGTAGCGCCGCCGCTTCGCTTTCATGAACTGCCACCAAAAAGATGCGAGACTCTCATGCTAGACAACTGTCGCCCGGAATTTGCGCCGGGCACCAAGCGCGTCGCCGCTTTGCTACCGGCAACGGTAGTTGCACTGACGCTTGGCGGCTGCGCCAGCGGCGCCCTGCAGGGTGAGCCGCATCAGGAGGATCCCTGGGAAGGTTTTAACCGCAAGGTGTTTGCCTTCAACGACGTGCTGGATCGCTATGCGCTGCGCCCGGTTGCCAAAGGCTATCGCACCGTCACCCCGGAGCCGGTGGAAGACAGCGTGGGCAACTTTTTTGCCAACCTGGGCGAGCTGCGTACCGTGCTCAACAGCCTGCTGCAGGGCGACGTAGAAAACGCCAGCCGCTCCACCTCGCGCCTGATGATCAACACCACGGCGGGCGTGGGCGGGCTGTTTGACGTGGCCACCAGAATGGACATTCGCCGCCAGGAAGAAGACTTCGGCCAGACGCTGGCCGTCTGGGGCTGGGAAGACTCGCGCTATCTGGTGCTGCCGCTGTTCGGCCCGAGCACGCTGCGCGATGCCACCGGCCTGCCGGCCAACATAGCGGCGTATCCGGTGACCTACGTAGAAGATGACGCAGCGCGGCTGTCTCTGGGCGCGCTTAACCTGATCGATCAGCGGGCAAACCTTCTGGATCAGGAAGAGCTGATCCAGGGCGACCGCTATCGCTTCGTGCGCGATGCGTATCTGCAAAACCGGACCTTTGAAATCAACGACGGCAAGCTGGGTGAAGATCCCTTCGCAGCGGATGACTTTGACGTTGACGATGCGGCCTTCGGGGATGACGGCAGTGCCGATTGAGGCTTTGAATGAGCCACGACGATAAGCGAAAGAGCACAGAGCACAGATCCGCCGATGCGTGCCGCCAGCGCTGTGAGCAGCTACAGCGGCAGAATGCAAGCCTGCAGGCCCGGCTTGAGCTGCTGCGGTTGGATCAGCAAAG